>NZ_ATVD01000025.1 GCF_000420545.1 Arenimonas oryziterrae DSM 21050 = YC6267 | reverse complement strand
AGCCAGCCGGCAGTGGGAGACCGCACTGCGTTTCCGAAGATCTCAAACGTGAGCGCAAACCGGACAGGGAAGTAGAGCAGGCCAATTGCCAGTAGCAGTGTTGCCGCGAGAAGAATCTTGATTCGCATGGAAAAGGCTTTTGGCGCCTAACGCCTGAATTCAGCGGCGGCCGGCCGCGAACGGTTGGATCGGCCAAGCTTGCACCCGGCCGTCCGCTGAAATGAATTGTTAGGCCCGCGCACTATTTGTTCAACCAGGAGCGACTAGCCACAAGTTGCTGGGTTCTGTTGGATACCAATGCGGCTTCGCAAGCTCGTCGGATATCCGATGCGCCATTGCCAGGGGAGGCCAACGTCTCTTGGTAAAGGCACTGGCTGTGCAGGTAGGACTGGAACGCCTCAGAGCTGGCTTGGAATTGGCGAGCCAACTCCTTCGAGCCACTCTGATCGATAGATCGGCGAATTTCACCCTCAACCTTGGACAGCTCAGAAGTGGCGTCATTGGTTCGATTTCGAACGCAGATGCTCATCTCGGGGTGCGAGTTCCCCTTCCAGCATTCTTGAATGATCGCCTCGGCTGTAACGTTGACTGAGGCTTGTGGAACCGAAGCCAAGGCTAGTGCAAGAAAGATTTGCATAAGGGCCTAACGCCTGAGTTAAGCCGCGCCGAAGGCGTCGGCTTGAATGATTAGTTAGGGAGCAACACTTGCCACTACCCCTGCCAGTTCCCGCGCTGCAACCAATGCTTGACTTGAGTCTAGGGCAAAGCCGCTTCGGCTGAAGCATGTTGAGCCGTCCCGAATGCGAATTGCCTCGAGAACAATACTTCCGTCACTCCACCATGTGAGCCGGCCGAGCGCGCAAGTGCCGTCCAGGTCGATTCGAAGTGCGCTGTTCGCCGTCGGGTCCCCGTACGTCAACTGCGATCGGATGGACAGCGAATCTAGCTCTCCACTGAGGGGTCGACACAAAAACGTCCCAGCGAGGCGCTTCCTGATAGTGTCAGCGGCTGAAGCTGTTTCCATTGTTCCCTAACGCCTGAATTTAGCGGACAAAACGGCTTGCCGTTTTGTTCCGCTGGAATGATTTGTTAGGCGCAGCGTAGCACCCGGAAATGCCAAGTTC
>NZ_ATVD01000024.1 GCF_000420545.1 Arenimonas oryziterrae DSM 21050 = YC6267 | reverse complement strand
TTCAATCCAGCAGCCTCGGCTTCACCAAGACCAGCAGCACATGATTACGATCATTACGGGTGTTCCCGGTGGCGGTAAGACCCTCAAGACGGTCGAACTGCTCGACAAGGAGCTAGACGCGGGCAGGGCGTGTTTCTCGAATATCGACGGCTTCATCGACGAGCGCTGCGGCATCTCGCCGGACGACTGGCGCGACACCCCGGAAGGCTCGTTTGTCGTCTATGACGAAGCGCAAAAAATCTTCCCCTCGACGGCCAAGGTGGGCGTTTCGGAAGACCCGCGCATCCGCGCCCTGGAAATGCATCGGCATACAGGGCACGACATCGTGCTGGTCACCCAAGACCCGGCGCTCATCCATTTGAACGTTCGCAAGCTGGTCGGTCGCCATATCCATCTCCACCGCTCTGCCGGCCTCAAGCGCGCTACCGTGTACACCTGGGATTTTTGCGTCACGTCGCCGAACTCGCGCACGGAGCAAAAGCGCGCCGACATCAATAACTGGTTCTTCCCAAAAAAGAAGTTCGATCGCTACCAGTCCGCGACCAAGCACACCCACAAATTCAGCCTCCCGTTCTGGCCGACTGTATTCCTCGCCCTAGGCGGTCTGCTCGGCGGCGTTTTCATCTACTCGACCTTCTTCCGCTCCGAGAGCTTCGCGGCTATCAAGCAAGGCATCGGTGCTCAGGCGGCACCGGCCGCAGCGCCAGACGCGCGCCAGCGCGGCCAAGCGCGGCCGGTGTCGCCCAACCCCGGCAACGAGTGGACGACCGCGGGAACCCTCCCAGCCGTCCGCGGCTGCGCGATCCTCACCAAGTCCTGCCGCTGCTGGGATGGGGAAGGGCACCAGTTGGATCTCAACCTGGGCCAATGCCTCACGCTGGCCAATTCGCCGCTTCCCATGGACTTCTCCGCTTACTTGAGTGCAGAGTCGAACAGCTCTGGCGCCGGACACCGACAGGATGTTCAATCCTCCGGTGTTGTAGTCCGCTCAGGCTCGCCCTTACCTCCTCGTGCACTCGAGGGTCCTAGCGAGTCAGAGGAGGATTTCGAGCCCGGACTAGAATAGATACTTCCAATGAGTAACTCAACGCATGAACACAGTCTCTCATAATGTTGAACTCGAAAAGCTTCTC
>NZ_ATVD01000023.1 GCF_000420545.1 Arenimonas oryziterrae DSM 21050 = YC6267 | reverse complement strand
GTGTTTTCAGAGCATCGCTATGGCTGTCAGTTGTGGCTTCGTGCTTTCGGCTACAGTGGCGCCTAACAAGTCATTCCAGCGGACGGCCGACGTCTGCCCGATTTCAATCCACTGCTGCGGCGCGGCCGCCGCTAAATTCAGGCGTTAGGCTCTACATGGCACAGTTAAGAGAGATTCTTCCCGAAGCACTGGTAGTCGTTGAACGCGACGGAGTCCATCGCATAGAGATCCGCGAAGTTCTTCGAGAGGGTGACTGCTATTTCCTCCTATTCGCCAAATCGGGCGGAACAGAGGTGCGGGTGGCCATTGACGGAACGAAACTAAAGAACACAGTAGGCGGCCAGGTTCCTGCAGATCTAATCTATAACGGCGGTTCACTCGTTGCTCCTCAGCAAGATGTGTGAGGAATTGTTTGCCAAATTAAGCTGTGGCAGGTTAAGGCCTAACAATTCATTCCAGCGGACGGCCGACCGCTTATCGGTTTCAAACAACTGCTGCGGCGCGGCCGCCGCTGAATTCAGGCGTTAGGCGTGGCTTTTTTCTTGGGTTTGGTTTCGGGCAAGAGTTAAGTCCGCGTCCAGACAGGTCCGGGCAGGCACATCACGGCGCCGCCGCACGGCATTTCCCGCAATCGTCTTCCGCTTCGAACTGCTGATTCGCTTGGAATCTTCGGGCCAGATCACACTCCCTTCGACCCACTGCCCTGCTCCGTGCAACCAGGCATTAACGGGTGCTACGCTGCGCCTAACAATTCATTCCAGCGGAACAAAACGGCGAGCCGTTTTGTCCGCTAAATTCAGGCGTTAGGCCACTATGCGATCGTTCAAGGCGAGAACCAACATCGCGATAGCCCTAGGATCGCTCGGTTCAATTTTGTTTGGCACGGCTACCACTTCATTTGTTGTTTCGGCCTTGGCACCATTGTGGCTTCTGGCAACATCAGCCGTTCTTGGCATAGCCTTGGTTGGCATTGCGGTCTCCATCGCGCCACCGGAGAAGAGACTTCCTCGCGGGGGTCCAATGGACGACCCTGAAAAGACTCTCGTCGTTCGGCAGTCAAAGGACTAATCCAATGCGCCTAACAATTCATTCCAGCGGAACAACACGGCTTGCAGCCGCGTTGTCCGCTAAATTCAGGCGTTAGGCGTGGCTTTTTTCTTGGGTTGGGTTTCGGGCAAGAACTGAGTCCGCGTCCG
>NZ_ATVD01000022.1 GCF_000420545.1 Arenimonas oryziterrae DSM 21050 = YC6267 | reverse complement strand
GCCGGGGCGGTATCAACCACCGTGGCGGCCGTGACATCGGACGGACCATTGTTCGTGACAACAATCGTGTAGCTCGTCGCGCCGCCGGCGTTGACGGAGGCTGCGCCGTCCGTCTTCGTGACCGAGAGGTCCGCAACAGGCGTGACGTTGTTGGTGTCGGTCGCCGAGTTGTTGCCCGGCGTCGGATCCGTCGTGCCCGCCGGAACCGCCACGGTCACCGTATTCGCGATCGTGCCCGTCGCCGTACCGGCAATCGTAGCAGCAACGGTGTAGGTGATCACGCCGCCGCTACGCAGCGTCGCGGTCGTGTTGATGTTGCCCGAACCGGACGCCGCACCACACGCGGTGGTGACGGAACCGGTACCCGCCGTGGTGACCGCGCAGGTCCACGCGCCGATCGTCAGACCGGCCGGGGCCGTATCAACGACGGTCGCAGCCGTCACATCGGACGGACCGTTGTTGGTGACGACGATCGTGTAGCTCGTCGCGCCGCCCGCGTTGACCGAGGCCGCGCCGTCAGTCTTGGTGATCGCAAGGTTCGCGACCGGCGTGATGGTGTCGGTATCGGTCGCCGAATTGTTGGCCGGCGTCGGATCCGTGGTGCCGGCCGGAGCCGTCACCGTCGCAGTATTCGCAATCGTGCCCGACGCCGTACCCGCGACCGTGGCCGCGACGGTGTACGTGACCACGCCGCCATTGCGCAGGGTTGCGGTCGTATTGATATTGCCACTGCCCGAGGCCGCGCCGCAGGCCGTCGTGACCGAACCGACACCCGCCGTGGTGACCGAACAGGTCCACGCGCCAATGGTCAGACCGGCGGGTGCCGTATCCACGATCGTTGCCGCGGTGACGTCGGAGGGGCCGTTGTTCGTAATAACAATCGTGTAGCTGGTGCTACCGCCGGCATTGATCGAGGCCGCGCCATCGGTCTTGGTGATGGCGAGGTTGGCGACCGGCGTGACGGTGTTCGTGTCCGTCGCGCTGTTGTTCCCAGGCGTCGGATCGGTGGTGCCCGCCGGAACCGCGACGGTCACGGTGTTGGCAATCGTGCCCGTGGCCGTACCCGCGACCGTGGCCGCGACGGTGTAGGTGATCACGCCGCCGCTACGCAGCGTTGCCGTCGTATTGATGTTGCCCGAACCGGACGCCGCACCGCACGCGGTGGTGACCGAGCCCGTGCCCGCCGTCGTGACCGCGCACGTCCAAGCGCCAATCGTCAGACCGGCCGGGGCGGTATCAACCACCGTGGCGGCCGTGACATCGGACGGACCATTGTTCGTGACAACAATCGTGTAGCTCGTCGCGCCGCCGGCGTT
>NZ_ATVD01000021.1 GCF_000420545.1 Arenimonas oryziterrae DSM 21050 = YC6267 | reverse complement strand
GAAAATACCACTCTGACCCCTGTTTTCGCAGGGTCGGTCCATGTCTCTACCTGTCCACATTCCCAACCGCTGACCTAACTTGGTCGCGTTGAAAATCATCCATACGGCAGTTGAGTGGGCCAGGCTCCTTGGCGTAGTCAAAACGCGAGTATCGCCACTCCTCAACAATGCGCCCAGAAGATTTAAACACGATCAATGCATGCAAATCCTCTGGTCGCTCTACTTGCCGGGTCTCTCTATCGCAACGAGTCGGAAGGCTCTTCACAAACTCCTCCATCTTTTCAGGGGAAGTTAGCTTAATCTTTAGGTCAGCATTTCGAATCAAGTCTGCAGATGAATATGAGGTAAAAGTAACAACTTCGAAATCCCGAAAATACACTTCGATTACGTCAACCTTGTGCGAATTGAGCGGCGATTGACCAGCCTCTTTGGGCGCGCACGCAAGCAGAAACAAGACACAAACCAGACCCACGACGCTTGTCATTGACCAAGCAATTGACCTCATTTGCATCCATCTCCAACGCACTTGAAGGGAACAGACTTGCCAGATTTATGATCGCCTCGAAGCGGCTCGCCAGCCGCTCTCGATGTTTCGTGCTCCCAACCCTGGATCACAGTTCTTTCTTCCATATTGCCAAAGTCGGGATCCGGAGTTTTTGCATCCGCGCTGAAACCCTTCGGCGAGTCAATATAGTTGATCGCGTGTTCAATTTCATGCCCGAGCGTCGTTTTCGGCGAGATTACTCCAACCTTTCCGGATTCCACATCCTTTACCTCAAATGCTGCTTGGTCGGCCCAGTAGATGGTTTTTGTTTTAGGGTTGAATCGATTTTGTGTAGCATCAGCTCGATCTGCCGTAGGCACGATTTTCACTCTAGCACTAGACAAGTGTAGGTAGCCTACACCATCTGCCCGACCGATCTTGTTTAGGCCGTTAAAAGCAGATGCCACATTGTTAATGAAGTCAGCGGGAGTTCCTTTGGGGTACTCGAATTCTCGACCATCTGGATCAACGAGTGTATATGGATTGCTATTGACATATGTATATCGGCTGAAGTTTTCGCCGCTATTCTCGTTCGTACGCACCGGGTCAACAGAGAGGAATCTTCCAACAATGGGATCGTAATACCGCTGCTGCATATAAGTCAGCCCCGTATCCCGATCCATCACATGGCCCGTGTAACCCGTGCCATCGATCGGCGTGGAGCCGAGAACTTCGCCGTACGGTGCGTAAGAATGACGACTTACGAGCATGCCCGCCGCATCCGTCTCGGCCACCGGACTACCAAGCGAGTCCGTGTGCTGATAACGCACCGCGATCGTGCCCGTACCCCACGCCACCGCCCGCGTCGCCACCTGCGTATTGCCCAGGTAGATATAGCTCAGGTTCTGGCTGCGACGCGCCTCGGAGGTGTACATCACCTGCTTGGACTGGCTGTAGATCCAGAACGTGGTCTTGGTATCGGCATCGGTCGTCTGCACGCGACGGCCCTGCCCGTCATAGCGATAGGTCTGGACACCCGTGACCTGATTCATGCG
>NZ_ATVD01000020.1 GCF_000420545.1 Arenimonas oryziterrae DSM 21050 = YC6267 | reverse complement strand
GTCTACCCGTACACGATCTGTGAGCAGCTCAACCCGACCAACTGCGACACCGCCAATGCCACGGTCCTCGTGACTGCGGCGGCGATCGTCGCGAATGACGACACGGGTTCAGTCGCCAACGGCGCGGTCGGTGGTACGGCGGTGGCGAACGTCCTGGCCAACGACACCTTGAACGGTGCCGCGGCCACAACCGGCAACGTCACGATCAGCGTGATCACGCCCGCCACCAACCCGGGCGTGGTGCTGAACACCGCGACCGGTGCGGTCACCGTGGCGCCGGGCACACCGTCCGGCACCTACACGATCGTCTACCAGATCTGCGAACAGCTGAACCCGACCAACTGCGACCAGGCGACGGTCAATGTCGGCGTTCTGAACAGCGCGCCGCTGGCCGTCGACGACACGGTAACGGTGGTCGAGTCGAGTGTCGGCAACGCGATCAATGTGCTCGCGAACGACAGCGATCCGGAAAACGATCCGCTGACGATCACCCCCGCCAGTGGCACGACCGCGAACGGCGGCAGCTACAGCTGCACGGCCACCGGCTGCACCTACACGCCGCTGACTGGGTACACCGGTCCGGATAGCTTCGACTACGAAATCTGCGATCCGAACGGCAGCTGCGATACCGCGACCGTCAACATCACCGTGCAGCCGCGTGTGATCACCGTGACGGCAACGCCGGTGTGCGACGCCGATGCTGCTTATCTCGACTATGTCGTCACGGCGACGAACTTCGCGCCGGGCGCGAATCCGGTCACCATCCGCTGGCTCGATGGCACCTCGACGCAGGTGCAGCTGCTGTCCGGTCAACCGCTGAGCGGCCGCATCCTGTGGCCGGGCATGGTCGTCTCGGGCGGCGTGCCGTCCGACTGGCCGGGCTGGGTGCTGGTCAACGGACTGTGGGTCCAGGCGCCTGACGGTTTCGAAAGCACGCGTCCGACCTCGACGGTTGAGTTCACTGTCAATCCGACGGTCTCGGTGGTGGTCAACTATCCGCCCGCGACGGCCTTGTGCAACGCGATTCCGACCAATCAGCCGCCGGTGGCGGTGGACGATGCCGACAGCACGGTCGGTGTCACGCCGGTGACCACGACGGTCCTCACCAATGACAGCGATCCGGAAGCGGGCCCGCTGACGGTCAGCGTCAGCCCGGCGCAGCAGCCGGCGAACGGCAGCGTCGTCGTCAACCCCGACAACACGGTCACCTACACCGCCAACCCCGGTTTCAGCGGCGTGGATACCTACACCTACACGATCACCGACGCTGCAGGCGACACCGCGACCGCGACCGTCACGATCACCGTCACCATCAATCCGATCGTGGCCAACGACAACGACGCCTCGGCGACGCCGGTCAATGGCGCGACGGGCGGCACGGCAGTGGCGAATGTCCTGGTCGATGACACGCTCAATGGCGGTCCGGCGACGACGGCGAATGTCACGATCTCGGTCGT
>NZ_ATVD01000019.1 GCF_000420545.1 Arenimonas oryziterrae DSM 21050 = YC6267 | reverse complement strand
AATGATCGCCCAAAGCGCGAGGCCTGCGTGAGCCACGGAAATTGCAACAATCCAAGTGATTCCGAACATAAGCGCCTAACGCCTGAATTTAGCGGCGGCCGCGCCGCAGCAGTGGATTGAAATCGGCCAGACGTCGGCCGTCCGCTGGAATGATTTGTTAGGCGCCACTATCACCGCTAGGGCGATCTTTCTTTTCCCGATAGATTTGCGCAAGGCGCTTCAGACCAATGCGCCAGCCAGCGAAAATGCAACTACCAACTATTACCCCAACGACGAGCCCAGCAATGATGTCACCAGTCTGTATCCCATAGGGAGACATGGCGGCTCCGCCAACCACGTTAGCAACGCTAAGAACAATCACAAATAGCCCAAGGAAGAACAATCGGCGTTTGACGCGAGCCAATACTTCGGGAGGTATTTCAGAATAATCGGAAGTCTTCATGTGACGCCTAACGCCTGAATTTAGCGGCGGCCGCGCCGCAGCAGTGGATTGAAATCAGCAAGACGTCGGCCGTCCGCTGCAATGACTTGTTAGGTACGACGATAGCGGCGCCAAAGAACCGTGACAACGCTGGCAGCGAAAGTGACCGCGATGAGGGGAAAAAAGACCGGGTTCCGGATGAAATGCAGGCCAGAGGAAGGTGGGACCTCAGCTTGGGAGCACTCCCAAGCAACGTAGTCGAAGGCCTCTCCCATGTCCAAGCACTCGGTTGGAATTAGACAGGCGGAAGCATAGTGAAGCGCGGCGTAACCAACCGCCGCCCAGGAAAGCAAGAGAAGGGCGGACAGGAAGTACTTGAACATGAGTACCTAACGCCTGAATTTAGCGGACAACGCGGCTGCAAGCCGTGTTGTTCCGCTGGAATGAATTGTTAGGCTCTTGGATGGAGCCTTCGGAATAGCAACAGTATGCCAAAAGTCGCGACGCCCCAAATGATTGCATTTGCCGCAGATTGCAGTGCAAAAGAGTTGTAGAGCGAGGCGAAGGAGCCGCCAGCGGAAGAAAGGGGCAGGCCTAGAAGCGCAGAAACAAACAGCTGTGGAGTTGCCGCAGCCACACACCCACCGCCAGTAGCGCAAATGAACTTTAGACTAGGCCCCAATGCTTGAGATATCGCGAAGTTTCCAATCGCGACAATCACTGAAATAGCCAAGATCTTCGTTGTGCTCGGTTCCACCGGCCTAACGCCTGAGTTAAGCCGCGCCGAAGGCGTCGGCTTGAATGATTAGTTAGGCTGCGCCGCCCACAACCGTGCGAACGCAGACAATGGAAATGTACTTGCCGTTGCGCCCGGCGGAGGCGGCCCAGATGTTGACCAAATCCATCATCGGCCTGACATAGATGATATCCGCGGCATCCAGATCCGGCGCAATTGCGCCGAAGGCCGCCTCCCGCATATGCAAGTAGGGGCCGGCAAGTAGAGTCGACACCGCGGACTCGGCGCTTTTGGCTTCGACCTGAGTGGAGACCGTCTTGCCCTGACACTCGACTACGAGCGAGTAAAGATTCACTTAGCAGCCTAACGCCTGAATTTAGCGGACAAAACGGCTTGCCGTTTTGTTCCGCTGGAATGATTTGTTAGGCGCAGCGTAGCACCCGGAAATGCCAAGTTC
>NZ_ATVD01000018.1 GCF_000420545.1 Arenimonas oryziterrae DSM 21050 = YC6267 | reverse complement strand
GCGCAGGCGTATGTGTTCGACAGCGCCAACCGCATGAATCAGGTCACGGGTGTCCAGACCTATCGCTATGACGGGCAGGGCCGTCGCGTGCAGACCACCGATGCCGATACCAAGACCACGTTCTGGATCTACAGCCAGTCCAAGCAGGTCATGTACACCTCTGAGGCGCGTCGCAGCCAGAACCTGAGCTACATCTACCTAGGCAATACGCAGGTGGCGACGCGGGCGGTGGCGTGGGGCACGGGCACGACCACGGTGCGTTATCAGCACACCGACTCGCTCGGTAGTCCGGTGGCGGAGACGGATGCCAGCGGCAATCTGGTCAAGCGCAATGCGTATGCGCCGTATGGCGAGGCGTTTGGGGCGACGGTGATTGATGGCACCGGGTATACGGGCCATGTGATGGATCGGGATACGGGGCTGACTTATATGCAGCAGCGGTATTACGATCCGCAGGTGGGTCGATTCCTGAACGTTGATCCAATTGCTACGGATGCCAATTCTGGGGTGAATTTTGGTAGGTATTGGTACGCAAACAACAACCCGTACAAATTTTCGGACCCCGATGGTCGAGCGACGACCATAGTGATAAATGGAAACATTGGTGCAGATCCAGCGACTTGGGGAGGGAGGCACGCCGGCCTAGTCATTTCTCGAGATGGAGAAACATCTGTTTACGATCCAAATGGAAGCTATCGGCCGAAAAATCAAGATCGATCAAGTAGTGGAATGTTTGAGGATGCCAGCGCTGAGGACTACGTGAATTATCAGAAAACAGATGGTCCAGATGTACGAACATACACGTTCAACACGACTCCAGAGCAGGAAGCTGCAATCCTAAATAGAATACAACCGGCCGATGGAAGCAATGGTGAAGGCGAGGCTGGGTTCTTTTCTTGTTCGACGCATGTATCCAATGTGCTAAGCGGAATAGGCCCGCTTGCCAATGTGAACAGAGAAACTCTTCTTCCATCAAATCTGGAATCACAGATAGTTGAAGCTAAGAATGCACAGGACCAGCTGGCAAAGGAGCCGAAAATGCAAGTAATAGGAGAGATCCGATGAGTTCTCGTGTTCTATTCGATTTTGCTGTGCTTTTCTTCGGTGTCCTTGGCATTGCAGGAATTCTTCTGGCGCCGCTACGGGCGTGGCTTACACTTCGCGGCATGATTTTTGATCCGAATCGGTCAGGCTCGGTTGGGGTGCTGGTCAAACTGTGCATGGTTCTTATTGCAGTTCTCAGCACAGCAATGTTTGGTCATGTTTTGGCCCGTGTAGTCAGTTGTGTCAGCGGGCAGTATTGTGGTGTGACCAGAGACTCTGTGCTGCTTACTTCCGCTGCGGGTGGCGTGTTCTGGATCTTCCAAGAAGCCATCGTTGCCGTTTTTGGTCGTTCAACTAAATCGCGCGGAAAGCAGGACCGAAAATAGGGGTCAGAGTGAATCGCGCCGGCTTTCTCGGACAGTGAGCCTAAGGCACACCGGAAAACAGGGGTCAAAAACAGGGGTCAGAACAGGGGTCAGAGTAGTATTTCCCGAATTCGACACTGAACCCGCGAGCACCTTTCGGTCCAGCCTGAAATGGTTTCCTCAAAGACCGCCTTCATTGGCGGTCTTTGCT
>NZ_ATVD01000017.1 GCF_000420545.1 Arenimonas oryziterrae DSM 21050 = YC6267 | reverse complement strand
CGGGACTGGGAAAGCCGGGTCGACCGTCAACTGGCAAGCCCTTTCCTCCAAGCGATGAAAGCGTTTCTTAGAAAAGGTACTCTGACCCCTGTTTTAATATGGGAGGCTTCGCGAAGGGTGAGAAAGCAGTCAATGGCTTCGTAAGAGACAATTTTGAAGAAGCGAGTAAGGCTGACTAAATCAGCATCGGAATGTCAACCTAAGGAGTGGATTGTGAATCCATTTTTTTTCTATGCCAGCTTGTTGTTAGTGACCTCGTCTGCTGCTCTCGCTAAAGGGCCCGGCTATGTGACCTATGTCAACTACGCGCCTTCGGCCGATGATCGTGGCAGTGATGGCCATTCGACGATTCGTGTCACAAAGTCAGACGGTGACTTGAGCGGAATGGGCTTCTCAATGGAGAAAACGAACTATTGCGATGAGAAGGCCGTTCACAAGTGCGTGAAGATTGGCGGGCTTGTCTTGTCGGTGCCGCGGGATCGGCTGGCTGTTGGAGACGAATGGACAGAGGTTTCCTCAAAGAAGGAAGTGACCAGGTCTCTTGAATGGATCGATGTCGAGACAAGAATTAAGTATCGAGTTTTGTCGGAAGGAGCCTTCTGCGTTCTAGGAAAAAGCATTCCCATTTTTACGATCCAGGGAACATACTCCGACGGAAAGAGTATGCAGTATCTGTACAGCACTAGCCTTGGGGTTGTTGCTATTTTCTTCCCGGAAAATGTCGATGATGATGTGCCGCGGTTCTTCGTGTTGGTTGATGAGAAAGGCCTTCTTTGGGAAGAATGAGAACGCGGCTGAAATGCATTTGGGCAGTTGAAAGGCGATCCCTCTCGGGCCGCCTCCAACCCTGACAATCTGATGGGGTTTGTGAGGTCGAAAACAGGGGTCAGAGTAGTATTTCCTGAATTCTGTTCTGAACCCGCCAGCCCCTTTCGGTCCAACCAGAAATAGTTTCCTCAAAAACCGCCTTCATTGGCGGTCTTTGCTTTCTGCGAACTGGATGGCCATTTGACCGGCCTGAGCGCCGCCAACGCGGAAACAGGGGTCAGAGTAGTATTTCCCGAATTCGGCACTGAACCCGTGAGCCCCTTTCGGTCCAACCAGAAATGGCTTCCTCAAAGACCGCCTTCACTGGCGGTCTTTGCTTTCTGATGCCTGGATGGCCAAGTGCTCATCACCCACGTGATGACCAAGAACGATCGCCAGCTACCCAGCCGCAGCGAAGACAAGCGGGAAACAGGGGGGTCAGAGTACATTTTCCGAGGGGGTTGATCGGTGATGGCTGACTCGGGTTTTCCTGGGGTGTGGATGCGGTGCTGAGGGCGGGTGCGGGAGGCTGGCCTCTGGAGAAATTCTGGAGGTAAACCCATGCCGCGGACGCCACGACTCGACATCGCCGGAGTGGCGCAGCATGTCGTGCAACGCGGCAATGATCGCCAGCCCTGTTTCTTTCGCGAGCTCGATTACCTGCGCTACTTGCAGGAGTTGCGCGAGGCGGCGCTCAAGCTCGACTGCCGGATTCATGCCTATGTGCTGATGACCAATCACGTCCATCTGCTGGTCACGCCCGGTGCCGCCGGAGCGATCGGACGGTTGATGCAGACGGTGGGTCGACGCTACGT
>NZ_ATVD01000016.1 GCF_000420545.1 Arenimonas oryziterrae DSM 21050 = YC6267 | reverse complement strand
TATGTCTTTGACAGTGCGAATCGCCTGAGCCAGGTCACGGGTGTGCAGGAATACCGCTATGACGGTCTGGGGCGTCGGGTTCAGGCGCGAGATGTTGTGCCAAATCAAACGACGTACTGGATTTACAGCCAGGCGGGGCAGGTGCTGTACTCGGCGGAGGCGCGTCGTAGCCAGAATATCTACTACATCTATCTCGGCAATACGCAGGTGGCGACGCGGGCGGTGGCGTGGGGGTCGGGTGTGGAGACGATTCGGTATCAGCACACCGATAGTTTGGGGAGTCCGGTGGCGGAGACGGATCCGGGGCGGGTCGTCACCGAGCGGAATAGTTATGCGCCGTATGGTGAAGCCTACAATTCGATCATCGATGGCACCGGGTATACCGGGCATGTGATGGATCAGGGAACCGGACTGACGTATATGCAGCAGCGGTACTACGATCCGCAGATCGGGAGATTCGTTTCGGTTGACCCGGTTTCGACGGAAATGTACTCCGGAGACAATTTCGGTCGCTACAAATACTCTAACGACAGCCCTTATGTCTTCTCAGATCCAGATGGGAGAAGAGAAAAGCCACTCAATGGGCCGCTGGGAATTAGTCGCCATGTCCGGTTGGGTTCAGCGACGCTAGCTTATTCAAAAGACAGCAATGGTATCGATCAGCCAAATCGCGACGCGTATAACTGCATTTCGTTTACTTGGCACGATTCCCAGGGTGACCCTGGTGATCCGGCCAACGATGATGTGTTTCCTAGAATGGACAATAGTATTGTCAATGACGTAATGAAAGCCCGCGCCGAGGGCAAGAAACTCGCTCCCGATGAGCCCAACAGGCCGGGGGATAGAGTTGTATATGGCACTGATTCTAACGGAAATGGTCAGCTTGATGATTCGGAATTAGATGCAGCCGATATTCATACAGCAACTGTGTCCGTGGTGGATGCCGAGGGAAACACTGAGGTCGTCACGAGTAAAGAAGGTGACAAAGAAATTGTAGACCATCATCCTTCTGATCAACATCCCAGTTACGGCAAATTTAAGGAGTGGTATCGAGAATGAATATCTCCCGGGTTTCTATTCTATTTTTTGTCTCTCTTGCATTGTACGCGTGTGCTGCCCAGAAGATGAGGCCGGATTTCGACTTTGAAAATGGCAATGCCATAGAATTCTTGCAGTACCTAAAAACGCCCAATGGTGTAGTGGATTGGTACTCTTTCGATGCCCCATATTCTTGTTGGGTTCGTCAAAAGGACGTGGAGCAACTGATCAGGCTTCTGGATTCCACAGAAAAGAGCAGATCGGTAAGACTTGCGATCGCTTCTCGGATACTCCGAGGTTCGACCGAAGGCGACGAAGCAGCTTTCATGATTTACGGGTTTCGGGAGGGGGAGTATCCCTCGCGTGCAAGGTCTTCACCCGTTTCTACCGAAGAGAAAGACGCGATTCGGGAGTGGTGGAGAGACTACAGGTCCGGTCGCGTGACCAAAGATGCAGGAATTCTGAAATGCGAGGGACCCAAAAAATAGGGCGTCAAAAATAGGGGGTCAGAGTGGACCGACCCGGCTTTCTTGGGCGGTGGACCTAAGAAAAAGCCCCGACGTTCGAAAATAGGGGTCAGAGTGGTATTCCCTGAATTCGCCACTGAACCCGCGAGCCCCATTCGGTCCAGCCAGAAATGGCTCCTTCAAAGACCGCCTACATTGGCGGTCTTTGCTTTCTGCTATCTGGATGGCCATGTCACCAATCTGAGTACCACCATCTCCCGCAGCTTACGGCTACAACAAACGCCGCCTACCCACCGACGAACTGTCGGACAACGACGGCGTGCAGCATTCCATCTTTTACTACTACGACGCCAACGCG
>NZ_ATVD01000015.1 GCF_000420545.1 Arenimonas oryziterrae DSM 21050 = YC6267 | reverse complement strand
GTTGCACCATTGGTCGGCGCACCGGTGTCGTCGTTCGCGACGATCGCCAATGCGGCCGTCGGCGTGGTGACCGTATCGGTGACCGGGGCGGTCTGGTCGGAGTCGCCGGTCGCCGTATTGACGATGGAACCGGCGGTCACGTCAGCGAGCGTGACCAGATGCGTGCCGGTCAGCACGCAGGTCGCGCCGGGAACGACGCTCGCGCAGGTGTTGGACGTCGGCGTCAGCTGCGGATCGCTAACGACCACATTGGTCAGCGTGATGTTGCCGCTGTTGGTCGCGGTGACCACGTAGGTCAGTACGTCGTTGATCGAAACCGTGCCGGACGCGTCGTTATCGGCGTTGGTCGGATTCGACTTGTCCACGGTCATCGACGGCGACTGCACCGCGGTGACCGTTTCCGAATCCGTCGCGGGCGACAGCGAGCCGGCCGTCGGCGTGCCATTGACCGAAGCGTTGTTGGTGACCGAACCGGCATTGAGATCAGCGAGCGTGATCGTGTAGCTGCCGGTGCAGGTCGTGCCCGCGTTCGGCGCGAGCGTCGTCACTGGGCAGGTCACGGTCGGGATCTTGTCGTCGGTGATCGCGATGCCGCTGATCAGGACGTTGCCGGTGTTGGTGACCACGTAGCTGTAGTTCACCACCTGGCCAACGGTGTTGTAGGTCGGCGTGGACGCGGACTTCGCGAGGGTCAGCGACGGCGACGGACCGACGAAGCCACCATTGCCGGTGTTGTCGGTGTTGTTGGCCGGCACCGGATCGCTTTCGGCGCCGGTGGCGGTTGCGCTGTTGTTGAAAGCGCCGACGGCAGTGATCGTCGCCGCCACGTTGAGGGTGGCGCTGCTGCCGCTGGTCAGGCTCGCGATGGTGCACGGCAGTGCCGCGCAGGCACCGGTGACGCTGGTGATCGCCAGGTTCGTCGGCGTGTCGGTGACGTTGATCGCGGTCGCCGTCGACGGGCCGTTGTTGCTCACCACGAGGGTGTAGTTGATGACCTGACCCAGGGTGAAGGGACCGGCCGTGAGCAGGGTCTTGTTGATGGCGACGTCGGCCGACGGACTGGCGTTGCCGCCGTTGCCGGTGTTGTCGGTGTTGTTGGCCGGGACCGGATCGTTCTCGGCACCGGTCGCGGTCGCGCTGTTGTCGAACGCACCGGCCGCGATGATGGTCGCGTTGACGGTGATCGTCGCGGTGCTGCCGCTGGTCAGACTCGGAATCGTGCACGGGAAGGCCGTGCAGGCACCGGTGACGCTGGTGATCGAAAGATTCGTCGGCGTGTCGCTGACGTTGATCGCGGTCGCCGTCGACGGACCGTTGTTGGTCACGACCAGGCTGTAACTGATCGACTGGCCCGCGAGGTACGGACCGGCCGTGACGAGCGTCTTGTTGACCGAAACATCGGCCGACGGATTCGCCGTGCCGCCGTTGCCGGTGTTGTCGGTGTTGTTGGCCGGCACCGGATCGTTCTCGGCACCGGTCGCGGTCGCGCTGTTGTCGAACGCACCGGCCGCGATGATCGTCGCGTTGACGGTGATCGTCGCGGTGCTGCCGCTGGTCAGGCTTGGGATCGTGCACGGGAAGGCCGTGCAGGCACCGGTGACGCTGGTGATGGTGAGATTCGTCGGCGTGTCGGTGACGTTGATTGCCGTAGCAGTCGACGGACCGTTGTTGGTCACGACCAGGCTGTAACTGATCGACTGGCCGATCAGATAGGGACCGGCGGTCACCAGGGTCTTGCTGATCGCAATGTCGGCGACCGGCGTGACGGTGTTCGTGTCCGTCGCGCTGTTGTTAGCCGGGGTCGGATCCGTCGTACCCGCCGGTACCGCGACCGTCACGGTGTTCGCGATCGTACCTGTCGCCGTGCCAGAGACAGTGGCGGCAACGGTGTAGGTGATCACGCCGCCGCTACGCAGCGT
>NZ_ATVD01000014.1 GCF_000420545.1 Arenimonas oryziterrae DSM 21050 = YC6267 | reverse complement strand
CCGTTGCGGTACTGGGCATAAGGCCTAACGCCTGAATTTAGCGGCGGCCGCGCCGCAGCAGTTGTTTGAAACCGATAAGCGGTCGGCCGTCCGCTGGAATGAATTGTTAGGCCTCAGCCGGGCGTGAAACCCTTGAATAACGAGATGACTACGAGCCCAAAGATGGTCGCGAGCGCGACCGCTCCCGCAGCAATCCAGTAGAACCAAGATGACCTACGCTTCGCCAAACTCTGTGCGGCGAAGCACACCAAGCCAAGCAGGACGAGCGGGAGAACAAACACGAAAAGTACGAACAGGACGCTATGGCGAGGCTCACCCACCAATTTTACCAGCAACCAGGATGCCATCAGAAACAGCAATGCCGCCAGAATGGCAAACAAGTAGCGACCGGCAATGAGCAGACTGTCCGCCAATGACCTCGACTGCTCGTAATGTCTATTCATGAGGCCTAACGCCTGAATTAAGCCGCGGACCAATCGCGCAGCGATTGGGGCGTCGGCTTGAATAAAATGTTAGGCGCGCTACTCAGCGTTGTCACGTGCCACGATCTCTTGAACTGCTGGTCGAGTGTACTTGGCCACTGGGTCGACCTCATCCGGGTCGCCGGGATGTAGATATTCGCCCTCGTCAAATGCCAAGTACACGTCCCAAGAGTACTCGGGCATTCCGCGCTCAGTAGAGTGATGGCAGAAGGTGTCTAGGCAATTCATCGCTTGGTCCGCAGACGCATAGGTCAAGCGACCAGCCAAATACTCATGAGCCACGCGGCGTGAGAAAGCGTCACAGAATTCTTCATGATGCAAGGTGTCAAAAATGGACGAGAATATTTCAGTGGTAGGGATGTCCGAGGAGCATCGGGCAATTAGTTCGTCAATCTGAGACGTATCCATACGCGCCTAACGCCTGAATTTAGCGGACAAAACGGCTCGCCGTTTTGTTCCGCTGGAATGAATTGTTAGGCCTCGCCCCGGCCGCTGAAATGAGGGGGATGGCCTAAACCAACCCGTGTCGTATCGTAGAACCCTCTCAGCCAGGCGACAACGACAGAAGTGGGAATCGCGTCACCCTTCAATTGCTGAGAATGAAGGCAGGACATGATTTCGTCGTTCAAATCCCAAAGAGCATCGATTTCGCGACCTGCGCCCGCGGGCTCATCAAGTTTCATGCTCTTGCTTTTCCAAGGCCTAACGCCTAAGTTAAGCCGCGCCGAAGGCGTCGGCTTGAATGATTAGTTAGGCCTCATCGGCGCGGTATTCACGCCTTCGGGCCTGGTCAAATTGCTCTACGCACGGCATCCAAGGAAGCTGCATGTGTGAGAAGAGCACGAAGTAATTCGATACTGCAAGATCAACTACGTCGAACGCCTCTTCCTTTGCATCGAATGACACGGTCAAATCTCTCTTGCCGCGCTTGTGCTTGACGGTATTCTTTGCCTCGAACATACGATCGTGGATCCACTTCTCTGCTGCCACGCGCTCTCGCGGTGAACTAGGAGCCTTAAAGGCAAGGAACGCATCTTTTAGATGATCTGAGGCAGGCTTGGCTGTGGCGGGAAGCTCGTCTGACAAGTCGCGGATGTATATAGCAAGAACTTCTTCGGCCGCGCCGCCTAGGTGGAGGGACGAGTAGTAAGAGTCCCCGCGAAGATAGAGCTCGATAGCGCGCTCTAGCAGTTCAAGCGCGACTGCGAGCTTGGGGGTCGGCGCGGTTGAGTTCATGGGAGGCCTAACGCCTGAATTCAGCGGCGGCCGCGCCACGGCAATTGTTTGAAACCAGCAAGCGGTCGGCCGTCCGCTGGAATGAATTGTTAGGCGCCTGCACGAGCTAACCTTTGGTTGAGCAATGGCAAATATATCTCGGCCGGCCCGCTGCCGGAGCGAAACTCCGCGATCTGGCGCAGCTCTGCCAGGTACTCAGTCCAGAACTTGTCCCACTTTTTGTGCTTGCGCGGGGACGGGACATGCAGCTTCCAGTGAACTCGTACGCAGTCAGACTTGCAGATAGGGCAAGCGAAGGAATCCAGCGTTTGAGTCTTGCGCTGGAGCTTCCTGCAGGTCAAGCACGCGAATGTCCGGTTACTCATCTGCGCCTAACGCCTGAATTTAGCGGCGGCCGCGCCGCAGCAGTGGATTGAAATCAGCAAGACGTCGGCCGTCCGCTGGAATGACTTGTTAGGCGCCACTGTAGCCGAAAGC
>NZ_ATVD01000013.1 GCF_000420545.1 Arenimonas oryziterrae DSM 21050 = YC6267 | reverse complement strand
CGCATGAATCAGGTCACGGGTGTCCAGACCTATCGCTATGACGGGCAGGGCCGTCGCGTGCAGACGACCGATGCCGACACCAAGACCACGTTCTGGATCTACAGCCAGTCCAAGCAGGTGATGTACACCTCCGAGGCGCGTCGCAGTCAGAACCTGAGCTACATCTACCTGGGCAATACGCAGGTGGCGACGCGGGCGGTGGCATGGGGCACGGGCACGATCACGGTGCGCTATCAGCACACCGACTCGCTCGGTAGTCCGGTCGCGGAGACGGATGCCAGCGGCAATCTGGTCAAGCGCAATGCGTATGCGCCTTATGGCGAGGCGTTTGGGGCGACGGTGATTGATGGCACCGGGTATACCGGGCATGTGATGGATCGGGATACGGGGCTGACATATATGCAGCAGCGGTATTACGACCCGGAGATTGGTCGATTTACAAGTATTGATCCAGTTTCGGCTCGTGAGAGAGGCGACAATTTCAATAGATATTCATACGCTAGAAGCAATCCGTACTTGTTCACTGATCCTGACGGAAGAGAGTCTCCTTGTTTCTCCAACAACAATCCGACTTGCGGAGTAAGTGGCGAAAACTTGGCGAATAACTTGCGGGACGGCGCGGACCTTTTAGAAACGCTCGATGCAAACGCGCAAGGCATTCCTGCGGGACAGCTTGAGCATATCGCGGCTGTGCCTGCGATCAGGATTATGCGTGGACTTGCGAGCGAGGCTCAGATTTCTAGAAACGCGGCGAGAGGAGCAGCCTCTGAAGCTCGGGTTCTTAGAGAAATGGGCCTTGCGAAGAATACAGAAGCTGTGATGACGGCAGAAGGCAAGGCCATCCCAGACGCGCTGACTCGTACTGTGTCTGTGGAGATCAAGGACACGATCAAAGTTAGTTTGACAAGACAGGTCCGGATTCAGTCTGCAGCCGCTCGGGCCGCAGGAAGAAAGGCGATATTGGTGACCGGCGACCTGACAAAAGTCAGTAGAAATGCTACTAAAGCGTTTGACCAGATTATTCGACGACCAGATCTTGGGCCACAGAAATGATAGAAGCTGATTTCTACTTCACATGCGACAAATTTGATCTGGTTATGGCGTCACTTAGGTCTTTGCCGGAATCTATCGTGCCGTTGCGATTTGGTAGCGATGAAGACGCAGCCAAGAGCTCCGGCGTTTTTTTTGACAAGGCTGGGTTTGACAAATTTTTAAGAAATTCTCCTAGCGGGTTCTTCTTGTTTGGGAAGGAAGTCGTCTACAACGTTCGGATTAGTATTCCAGTTGAGTTGGTGATTGAAGTTACGCAGATAGAAAGTGAACAGGCTGTGTTTTTGCTTCAGCATCTCTCTGCCGAAGGACCGATATTCGCTTTTGCGGCCGACAGTGCGGAGCGGGATCATAGAAATCGGCTTGTGAAGGATGCTTCCTACGGGGTGCATGAGGCATGGGTGGGGCGAGATTGGCGGTCGTACATCCCTGGATTCTATTGGACAACCATTGTTTCCCAAGAACTGCTAGAGCGTCATGGAGTTCCGATGGAGGCACTGATTTATCAAGCCGTCAATGCGAGAGAGATCTCTCGTGGAATTTGGCAGTTTCAGTTCTACGGGGAGCCGCAAGACTGGGAGGACAATTCGGTTCGAATTGATCTTCTGTGTGCCAATACAGCTGGTGTTTTTTCGATCGAAAATGCTCGTAGAGAATTTGAAAATGCTAAATCATTTCTTGACTCTAGTGCCGTGCTGGATAGTTGGCCTTAAGTGAAAGTAGAGCGAGAGATGGAGGAAAATTGGCAAAAGAATTGGGGAAAACAGGGGCAGAGTGGTATTTTCCTAATTCGGCATCAAACTAGTTGGCCCTGTTCGATCCAGCCGAATTAGTTTCTTCAAAGGCCGCCTTCATCGGCGGTCTTAGCTTTCTGATGCTTGGAGGGCTAACTGCTCATCACGCACGTGATGACCAAGAACGCACGCCAACTCCCCAGCCGCAGCGAAGACAAGCGGACGGGTCTGACGGTGCTCGACGACACCTATACCTTCGATGCCAACGGCAACGTGCTCAGCATCGTCGATGGCGCGCAGGCTGGCCTGACGACGCGCGACATGACCTACGACGGGCTGGATCGTCTGTCGGTCGCGACCTCGATGGGGCAGTGGGGTGTGGCGACGTATGCCTACGATCCGCTCGACAATCTGCGTGTCGCCGACCAGGGCCCGCGCCAGTACCGCTACAACTACGATGCGCTCAATCGCCTGACCGACATCAAGAGCCCGGCCGGGGCGTTGATTCACTCGTTCGGCTACGACGCCAGCGG
>NZ_ATVD01000012.1 GCF_000420545.1 Arenimonas oryziterrae DSM 21050 = YC6267 | reverse complement strand
CGCAGGGCAATACGACGAGCAAGGGTGCGCAGGCATATGTCTTTGACAGTGCGAATCGCCTGAGCCAGGTCACGGGTGTGCAGGAATACCGCTACGACGGTCTGGGGCGTCGGGTTCAGGCGCGGGATGTCGTGCCGGATCAAACGACGTACTGGATCTACAGCCAGGCGGGGCAGGTGTTGTACTCGGCGGAGGCGCGTCGTAGTCAGAACATCTACTACATCTATCTGGGCAATACGCAGGTGGCGACGCGAGCTGTTGCTTGGGGTTCGGGTACGGAGACCATTCGGTATCAGCACACCGATAGCTTGGGGAGTCCGGTGGCGGAGACGGATCCAAGCCGGAGCGTCACTGAGCGGAAAAGCTACGCGCCGTATGGCGAGGCCTATAACTCGATCATCGATGGGACCGGGTATGCCGGGCACGTGATGGATCAGGGGACGGGGCTGACTTATATGCAGCAGCGCTATTACGATCCTCAGATCGGAAGATTCTTATCCGAAGATCCCATGGATCCAGATGCAAATACTGGGGCGTCATTCGATCGCTACACATATGCATTAAACAATCCCTATCGATTCCTCGATCCGGATGGTCGTCAAGCTAAGGAAGGCGATCAGCCAAAGCCAGAGAGCGACGGCGAACGTCGGGCTCGGGAGAAGGCTCAGCGCGACCGAGTGCTACATTCAGACGGGGTCCCATCTGCGGCGGACTTCGCTGCAAGTCATCCGTTGCCACAAGGTCTAGTCGACGCCAGCAACGGTCTCGGGACGGGAATCATCAACGGTGCAAGCTTCGGCTTCGCCGATGGCGAGTACTTTTTCGACAAGGCTGAAACGCCGGAGTACCTGGCACTCAGGGATAGCGGCACCGTGCTCGGAACCGGAGCTGGTGGTGGCGCTTTCGCCAAGGCCGGCGCAGCAGGTGGTCGCCAAGTTCTTGGAAAGATGGTAACGAGCCCGACGTTTGGTCCCGCAGGCACTGTGTTTGGACGATCTAGGCTCGGCGGAAGCAGTTTGTTTAACATCAATGCAAATAACACGCTTAGAATTGGCTGGGGCTGGAAGGGGGCGGCGCAAACCGGCACTCACGTATTCCGCATCGCCGGTAAGGTCGTCGAAAAGATCAAGCAGTCTGGACATATCGACTTGTGGCCATAGGGGACAAAATGTTTAAGCGAATTCGCCAGTGGCTGCGCAGTTCGGAGCGAGTCCACATTCGCGAAAACCGAGTGGCTGAATTGCCGCAACTCCTCGCTCTATTGGACAGATTTCTTGACGATAAGTTGGACTATCCGCTTGAGTGGGATGATTTCATCTCGTGGGAGAACGCGAGTCCTGAGATCGAAGCGTTTCGGGACAGAATTGCTGATCTTGAGAAGGCATTCTTCTCAGGCAGCGATCAAGAACGCGACGAGGCTACTCGCGAGGTAATTTCTGTCAGGAACTGGGTGGCTGAAAGATGTGGAGTTCCCGCCAGGCCGCCAAAGTCGCAATGACTTTGAGCGCAGATTGATCTTGCCGCGACGCTTAGGGAAAACAGGGGTCAGAGTACATTTTCCGAGGGGTTTGATCGGCGGTGGCTGACCCGGATTTTCCTGGTGTGTGGATGCGGTGCTGAGGGCAGGTGCGGGAGGCTGGCCTCTGGAGAAATTCTGGAGGTAAGCCCATGCCGCGAACGCCACGACTCGATATCACCGGGGCGGCGCAGCATGTCGTGCAACGCGGCAATGATCGCCAGGCCTGTTTCTTTCGCGAGCTCGATTACCTGCGCTACCTGCAGGAGTTGCGCGAGGCAGCGCTCAAGCTCGACTGCCGTGTCCATGCCTATGTGCTGATGACCAACCACGTCCATCTGCTGGTGACGCCCGGCACGGCAGGCGCGATCGGGCGGTTGATGCAGACGGTGGGTCGGCGCTACGTCCGCGCGCTCAACGACACTCTCGGGCGAAAACAGGGGTCAGAGTAGTATTTTCCGAATGCTGCGCTGAACCCGCGGGCCTTGTTCGATCCAACCAGAAATAGTTTCCTCAAAGACCGCCTTCATTGGCGGTCTTTGCGTTCTGTGGGCTGGATGGGCAATCGCGTTCTTCGTCAATGGGGTCATCAAGAGCTTCACCTACGCTGCGCAGGATGCGCGAGTGCCGCGGAGGGCAGGAAGCCCGTGAGCGGCCGGCAACGGCATCACGCACGTGATGACCAAGAACGCGCGCCAACTGCCCAGCCGGAGCGAAGACAAGCGCACGGGCCTGACAGTGCTCGACGACACCTACACCTTCGATGCCAACGGCAATGTGCTCAGCATCGTCGATGGCGCGCAGGCCGGCTTGACCACGCGCGACATGGCCTACGACGGGCTGGATCGTCTGTCGGTGGCGACCTCGACGGCGCAGTGGGGCGTGGCGACGTATGCCTACGATCCGCTCGATAACTTGCGCGTTGCGGACCAAGGCGCACGTCAGTACCGCTA
>NZ_ATVD01000011.1 GCF_000420545.1 Arenimonas oryziterrae DSM 21050 = YC6267 | reverse complement strand
AGCCAGCCGGCAGTGGGAGACCGCACTGCGTTTCCGAAGATCTCAAACGTGAGCGCAAACCGGACAGGGAAGTAGAGCAGGCCAATTGCCAGTAGAAGTGTTGCCGCGAGAAGAATCTTGATTCGCATGGAAAAAGCTTTTGGCGCCTAACGCCTGAATTTAGCGGACAACGCGGCTGCAAGCCGTGTTGTTCCGCTGGAATGAATTGTTAGGCGCAGCGTAGCACCCGGTAATGCCTGGTTGCACGGAGCACGGCAGCGGGTCGCAGGGAGTGTGATCTGGCCCGAAGATTCCAGGCGAATCAGCAGTTCGAAGCGGAAGACGATTGCCGGAAACGCTGTGCGACGGTGCGGTGATGTGCCTGCCCGGACCTATCTGGACGCGGACTTAACTCTTGCCCGAAACCAACCCCAAGAAAAAAGCCACGCCTAACGCCTGAATTTAGCGGCGGCCGCGCCGCAGCAGTTGTTTGAAACCGATAAGCGGTCGGCCGTCCGCTGGAATGAATTGTTAGGCTCGCCGCGGCCTGAGACAGCATGTTGTCACGAAAGCTCTAAATGTCGTCGAAACTATAGTGGAAATGCGCTTGCGATCCAGAAGTAAAAGATTGAATAAACCGGGACTGTTTGTGCCTGTCGCCTTTCGGCGTGAAGTAACCGTTCTGAATTGCCCAATCTAGCGCGGACGTATCTAAAGGATACTCAGTAAGAATTCCGCTGAGACGATTGGAATTTATCCAGTCTTCCGCCTTCGCGCGAGATGAAAATACAGCGGCGGGGAGGCTCGCCTGATCTCCGTTGAATATCCACACGGTTTCCATATAGAGCCTAACGCCTGAATTCAGCGGCGGCCGGCCGCGAACGGTTGGATCGGCCAAGCTCGCACCCGGCCGTCCGCTGGAATGAATTGTTAGGGCCCATTTGCATTTTGTGTTTTCGGAATATCGAGACCTAACGGCAGATATAGATGGTTCTTGATTAACACAGGAATGCCGCGAAGTGCGACATCAATATGATGATCTGTCCATTCTTTAGAAGTCGTTCCATCAGTCACGTGTGCGAGCCAGCGGTTGGAAGTTTGAAATATCGCTACTAGAGAATCTTCAGCTTCTTCCCTTGGGCCAGGATAAGCGGCCGCAACTGTGTCTGGCGTTGCCTTTTGAAGGGTCACGGCTGACGTTGAAAAGTTCTCCACTGCAACGTCGCCGGGCCGGCGGCTGACCACAACAGAAAGCTTGCCATCCTTAGTTGCCGTTAGGCCTAAGAACTCAAGAAGCGCACGCGCATGAATAAAGCCTGCCTCTATCATTGGATTGGCTAGCGCAGCGACATTTCCTGTGAGAACAGGGCGACCATTTACTTTCACTTCGAGATCTGCGCCGGAGTTTTGTTCCGTCAATGCCCAAGCCCAACGCAGTGTTTCGACAGCTTCGAGTCTGTACGGAATCCACTTCTTTAAGAGTACGTCGAGTGTGAACATGGGCGCTAACGCTTGAGTTAAGGGGCTGCCCACCGCGGGGCGTGGGCAAAGCATAATGCAATGCCGCTTTGACCGCGCCCCGCGGTGGGCGGTCCCCTTGAACGATTAGTTAGGCGCGTCGCAACTGCCAGTGCCAGTTCTCGTGCCGGCCGCCCAATCCAGGAAGATAGTCAGAATGTCCTCAAGTTTCTGTGGGCCTCCATAACCCTCGAAGCGGCGATCCTTGACCGAACATACAAGCCAATTTGGATCCTCGTTGCGCTCGACAAAGGAGCTGAAGCTGGTGTCATCGAGAAGCACCCGACCACTTGCGTCGACCTTGAGTTGCGGTGGGGTTGCCAGACCGTAGCTCGTTTCAGAGAATTCCTTATCAGCGAGTGCAGTGTCGGCGAGGTTTATCACGACACTCCAGCCGGGGTTATCCAGAGTCGAGATGGTGGCGCCGTAGGAGTGCTCCCAGTTGCCATTGCACTGGGCCAAGTACCACGCTTGAAAGTCGCGAAGAACAGACATTCTTTGGCCTAACGCCTGAATTAAGCCGCCGCCGGCCGGGGGCAGTAGCTATGAAATCGCATCGACCCCGGCGGTCGGCTTGAATGAATTGTTAGGCGCCAGCCAAGTGCAGCTACGGAGACTCACGGCCCAAATATGGGATCCCACAGTATCTGCTTTGCATAGTCACGCGCTTCTTCTTCGCTTTCGGCGTCGAATACCTCGTAAGCATCGTTTAGTAAGGCGCCTTTCCACGAGGTGCTGTAGTCGCTAAATGCCGCCTCCAACTCTGCCTTTAACTCAGAAATATAGCCAGAGTTCTCGGCATTTCTCCGGTAGAGGGCTGTTGCCACATCTACGGATAGACCATCCTCACAGTTAAAGATGGTCTTTAGTGCGGAGCTAATATGCGGGTACTTATGCATGGAAGTAGATTGAAGGGCGCCTAACGCCTGAATTCAGCGGCGGCCGCGCCGCGGCAGTTGGTTGAGCCGAGTAAGCGGTCGGCCGTCCGCTGGAATGAATTGTTAGGCGCCAT
>NZ_ATVD01000010.1 GCF_000420545.1 Arenimonas oryziterrae DSM 21050 = YC6267 | reverse complement strand
TCACCTATTTCCCGAACGGCGCCATCAGCGGTTTCTTTTATGGCAACGGCGTCAAGCACACGATGACCCAGAACACGCGACAGATGCCCAGTCGCAGTCTGGACGTCGATTTGGATCCGGTGACAGGCAAGACGATCCTCGATGACAGCTACGTCTTCGACGAAAACGGCAATGTGACCTACATTACGGACGGTGCGCAGGCCGGTTTGACTTCGCGTGCGATGGGCTACGACGATCTCGATCGCCTGATCGTCGCCGACTCCGCGCTGCAGTGGGGTAGCGCCACCTATGCCTACGATCCACTGGACAATATCCGCAGTGCGGACCAAGGGCCGCGTCAGTACCGCTACAACTACGACGCCGCCAACCGCCTGAACGACATCAAGAACCCGGCGGGCGCGACGCAGTTCACGTTCACCTATGACGCGCAAGGCAATACGACGAGCAAGGGCGCTCAGGCGTATGTCTTTGACAGTGCGAATCGCCTGAGCCAAGTCACGGGTGTGCAGGAGTACCGCTACGACGGTCTGGGGCGTCGGGTTCAGGCGCGGGATGTCGTGCCGGATCAAACGACGTACTGGATCTACAGCCAGGCCGGGCAGGTGCTGTATTCATCAGAGGCGCGGCGTAGTCAGAACATCTACTACATCTATCTGGGCAATACGCAGGTGGCGACGCGGGCGGTTGCTTGGGGTTCCGGTACGGAGACGATTCGGTATCAGCACACCGATAGTTTGGGGAGTCCGGTGGCGGAGACGGATTCGGCGAGGGCGGTTGTTCGACGGAATAGCTATTCGCCGTATGGCGAGGCCTACAACTCGGTCATTGATGGCACGGGGTATACGGGGCATGTGATGGATCAGGCGACTGGGCTGACGTATATGCAGCAGCGGTACTATGATCCAGAGATAGGACGATTTATGAGTGTTGATCCAATTGGAGTCAATTCTGAGACAGGCGTGTTTTTCAATCGCTTCAGCTACGCGAACAACAATCCATTTAGATTTACAGATCCTGATGGCCGAAAATCCAAATCTAGCGATGAAGAGCAGCCGCGCGAGGAAACGGACGGCGAACGACGCGCGAGAGAAAAGGCCCAGCGTGATCGAGTGAGAAACACAGACCCTATGAGTCAAAATGGGTCGCGACGCATAAATAGAGTCAATTTGCCTGAAAATGAAGCATATGCATTAAAGGTGGTTTTCGGGCAGGATGTTAGCGGAATTGAGGTGTACGAATACTCGCAGCTTGCCAAAGACTGCGACAACGCCAATGCTGTGACTGTGGGCAATGCCATATTTCTAATAGGGTCGTTGCAGGATTTCTTAGCGTCGCCGAGTTCGGTTCTGGAGGAGTACTTCCATGTTCTTGTTCAGTGGCGACCAGGGACGCTAACGGTGCCGCGCTATGCAGTAGAATCTGCCAAGCAGTATTTGTCTGGAAATGATTACTACTTCGACAACAAATATGAAGCAGCTGCGAAGGCTTATGCTAACGATCCAGGAAACATTGCGCGATACAAATATCAGCGTACCGAAGGGTACAAATGGATCCTAATCTATGAACAGAATCGCTAGCCTCGCCGTATTGGTTTTTTTCTTGGTTTCTTGCATGGGTGATTCCACGATGTTCGTTTCCGGGCGAATTGTCGATGAGCGGGGTCAGGCCGTAGAAGGGTGTTCAGTTTCCTTGTATCTGGTTGCGGCGAATCGCCAGCTAGTTTCCAGAGCGGTATCAGGTAAATGGCGCGAGGATTTTGTGGTGTCGCCTAGGCCGCGCGAATATTACATTGGGGTGGCTTGCGCCTCTGGGCTCGCGGGCAAAACAGCGAAATTCCAGTTTCCGCTTGATGAGGGTGGCGGCCAGAATAGAGCAGTTGATTTCGGCGAAATTGTTGTGCGCTGATGCGAAAACAAAAACAGGCGAAAACAGGCGAAAACAGGGGTCAGAGTGGTATTTCCTGAATTCGCCACTGAACCCGCCAGCCCCTTTCGGTCCAACTAGAAATAGTTCCCTCAAAGACCGCCTTCATTGGCGGTCTTTGCTTTCTGCGAACTGGATGGCCATGTCACCAATCTGAGTACCACCATCTCCCAAAAACAGGGGTCAGAGTACATTTTCCGAGGCGTTTGATCGATGGTGGCTGACCCGGATTTTCCTGGGGTGTGGATGCGGTGCTGAGGGCGGGTGCGGGAGGCTGGCCTCTGGAGAAATTCTGGAGGTAAGCCCATGCCGCGAACGCCACGACTCGATATCACCGGGGCGCGCAGCATGTCGTGCAACGCGGCAATGATCGCCAGGCCTGTTTCTTTCGCGAGCTCGATTACCTGCGCTACCTGCAGGAGTTGCGCGAGGCGGCGCTCAAGCTCGACTGTCGCGTTCATGCTTATGTGCTGATGACCAATCACGTCCATCTGCTGGTCACGCCCGGTGCCGCCGGAGCGATCGGACGGTTGATGCAGACGGTGGGTCGACGCTACGT
>NZ_ATVD01000009.1 GCF_000420545.1 Arenimonas oryziterrae DSM 21050 = YC6267 | reverse complement strand
AGCGCCGCCGTCAGCGTCGTCTTGCCGTGGTCAACGTGGCCAATCGTGCCGACGTTCACGTGCGGCTTGGTGCGTTCGAATTTGCCCTTGGACATGACTCTTACCTCAATGAATTCTGAAAATTGTTGGGACTCAGGCCTTCTTGATCACGGCTTCGGCGATGTTGTTCGGCGCTTCGGCGTAGTGATCGAATTCCATGGTGAAGGTAGCGCGACCCTGCGACATCGAGCGCATCGCAGTGGCGTAACCGAACATTTCACCCAGCGGCAGCATCGCGTTGATGACCTTGCCGGACGGCGTTTCGTCGGAACCCTGCAGAATGCCGCGACGGCGCGAAAGATCGCCCATCACGTCACCCATGTAGTCTTCCGGCGTCACGACCTCGACCTTCATGATCGGCTCAAGCAGGGCCGGATTGGCCTTCTTGAACGCTTCCTTGAAAGCCATCGAGCCGGCGATTTTGAACGCCATTTCGTTGGAGTCGACGTCGTGGTACGAGCCGTCCACGGCCTTGACCTTGACGTCGACGACCGGGAAGCCGGCGAGCACGCCGTTCTTCATGGCCTCTTCGATGCCCTTGCCCGCGGCGGTGACGTATTCCTTCGGAACCACGCCGCCGACAATCGCGTTTTCGAACACGAAACCGGCGCCACGCTCCTGCGGCTCCATCTCGATGACGATGTGACCGTACTGGCCACGACCACCGGACTGGCGCACGAACTTGCCTTCCTGCTTGACCTTCTGACGAATCGCTTCGCGATAGGCCACCTGCGGCTTGCCGACGTTGGCTTCGACGTTGAACTCGCGCTTCATGCGGTCAACGAGGATTTCCAGGTGCAGCTCGCCCATGCCGGAGATGATCGTCTGGCCGGATTCTTCGTCGGTGCGCACGCGGAACGAGGGATCTTCCTGCGCCAGACGGCCCAGAGCGATACCCATCTTTTCCTGGTCGACCTTGGTCTTCGGCTCCACCGCCATGGAAATGACGGGCTCCGGGAAGACCATGCGCTCGAGCGTGATGGTGTTGTCGAGCGAGCACAGCGTATCGCCCGTCGTGACGTCCTTCAGACCCACGGCGGCGGCGATGTCGCCTGCCAGCACTTCCTTGATTTCTTCGCGCTGGTTGGCGTGCATCTGCAGGATGCGGCCGATGCGCTCCTTCTTGCTCTTGACCGGGTTGTACACCTGGTCGCCTGCATTGAGGGTGCCCGAGTAGACGCGGAAGAAGGTCAACGAACCCACGAACGGGTCGGTCATGATCTTGAACGCAAGCGCCGAGAACGGCTCCTTGTCGCCAGGCGTACGGGTCGCTTCCTTCTCGTCTTCGTCCACGCCCTTGACCGGCGGACGATCCGACGGCGCCGGCAGGTAACGAATGACGGCGTCGAGCATCGCCTGCACGCCCTTGTTCTTGAAGGCCGTGCCGCAGAACATCGGGACGATGTCGCACGAAAGCGTCCGCACGCGGATGCCTTCGATGATCTCTTCCTCGGACAACTCGCCCGATTCGAGATACTTGTTCATCAGCTCTTCCGAGGACTCAGCCGCCGACTCCACCATGAACTCGCGCGCCTTCGTCGCCTCATCGGCGAGATGCGCGGGAATGTCGGCGTAGGTGAACGACGTGCCCTGGTTGCTCATGTCCCAGACGATCGCCTTCATCTTCACCAGGTCGACGACGCCTTCGAAGTTCTCTTCGGCGCCGATCGGCAACTGCATCGGCACGGCGTAGGCGCCGAGACGCGAACGCAGCTGCTCGACGACCTTGCCGAAGTTGGCGCCGGTGCGGTCCATCTTGTTGACGAACGCAAGACGCGGCACGCCATACTTGTTGGCCTGACGCCAGACAGTTTCCGACTGCGGCTGGACGCCACCGACCGCGCAAAGCACGAACACGGCGCCGTCGAGCACGCGCAGCGAACGCTCGACTTCGATGGTGAAGTCGACGTGCCCGGGGGTGTCGATGATGTTGAAGCGATGCTGCGGGAACGACTTGTCCATACCGGACCAGAAGCAGGTCGTCGCGGCCGACGTGATCGTGATGCCGCGCTCTTGTTCCTGCTCCATCCAGTCCATGGTCGCAGCGCCGTCGTGCACTTCGCCAATCTTGTGATTGACGCCGGTGTAGAACAGGATGCGTTCAGTGGTCGTGGTTTTGCCGGCATCGATGTGGGCCATGATGCCGAAATTGCGGTACTGGGTAATCGGGGTGGTACGTGCCACGGCGGAGATCCTTCTCGTGAATTACCAGCGGTAGTGCGAGAAGGCCTTGTTGGCCTCTGCCATACGGTGCGTTTCTTCGCGCTTCTTCACGGCGCCGCCGCGATTCTCGGAAGCCTCCAGAAGCTCGGCAGCCAGCTTGCGCGGCATGGTGTTCTCGCCGCGCTTGCGCGCGAACTCGATCACCCAGCGCATGGCCAGGGCGGTACGACGGGAAGAACGGACTTCGACCGGCACCTGATAGGTGGCGCCACCGACACGACGGGACTTGACCTCGACCGCCGGGGCGACGTTGCTGAGCGCCTTTTCGACGAGCGACAGGGCGTCGGCGTTTTTCTCGCCGATGACGTCCATTGCGCCGTAGACGATTTTCTCGGCGATCGACTTCTTGCCGCTCTTCATCACCATGTTGATGAAGCGAGCAACTACTTCGCTTCCGTGCTTGGGATCCGGAAGAACGGAACGGGTACCGGGCGAACCTTTACGGGACATGATGCGTGCCTAATTTGAAAAGATCGGGTGTTCGGGTATTGCGGAGCCGCGAGCGAAAAACGCTTACGACTTCGGCTTCTTGGCGCCGTACTTGGAACGGCTCTGGCGGCGCTTGGCCACGCCCGAGGCGTCCAGCGAACCGCGCACGGTGTGATAGCGCACGCCCGGGAGATCCTTGACGCGACCGCCGCGGATCAGGACCACGGAGTGTTCCTGAAGGTTGTGGCCTTCGCCGCCGATGTACGAGATGACCTCGAAACCGTTGGTCAGACGAACCTTGGCGACCTTGCGGAGCGCGGAGTTCGGCTTCTTCGGCGTGGTGGTGTACACGCGGGTGCACACGCCACGACGCTGCGGGCAGTTGGCCAGAGCCGGAGAAGCGCTCTTGTAGGTATTGGGCTGCCGCGGTTTGCGGACCAGCTGATTGATCGTCGCCATTCTGAGAGAACCTTGCGAGAAAAAAATGCAGGCCGGGAACCCAGCCTACTTAGACAGAAAAGTATAAAGGGCGTTAAGACACCCTGTCAACCCGACAGAGTTCCTTTGCCGCCCCTCCGTGGAGCCGAACACGAGGCGCATCCGTGCGCCTCATTTCGTATGTTTACCGTCGCTTGGACGGCGTATCAGTCTTCCGCGCCGGCCTCTTCCGCGGCCGTCTCAGCCGGAGCCGAGACCGCACGCAAAGCTTCCAGATCGGAGTCGCTCAGGCCGGACTCGGCCTGGCGACGCTTGTTGTGGTACGCCAGACCGGTACCGGCCGGGATCAGGCGGCCGACGATGACGTTTTCCTTGAGGCCGCGCAGCGTGTCGCGGGTGCCGCGGACGGCCGCCTCGGTCAGTACGCGGGTGGTTTCCTGGAAGGACGCCGCCGAGATGAACGACTCGGTCGCCAGCGAGGCCTTGGTGATGCCCAGCAGGACCGGATCGTGCTTGGCCGGGATGCCATTCTTGGCAACGACCTTGGCGTTTTCCTCGATCAGGCGGAAACGATCCACCTGCTCGCCCGACATGTACTTGGTGTCGCCGGCATCGGTGATCTCGACCTTGCGCAGCATCTGACGGGTGATCGTCTCGATGTGCTTGTCGTTGATCTTGACGCCCTGCAGGCGGTACACGTCCTGGATTTCCTTGACCAGGTAGGCCGCCAGCGGCTCGACGCCGAGCAGACGCAGGATGTCCTGCGGGTTCGGCTCGCCGTCCACGACCGTCTCGCCCTTCTCGACGTGCTCGCCTTCGAACACGATGATCTGGCGGTACTTCGGGATCAGCTCTTCGTGCTCGCTGCCGTCGGCTTCCTTGATGATCAGGCGCTGCTTGCCCTTGGTGTCCTTGCCGAAGCTGACGATGCCGGAGACCTCGGCCAGGATGGCCGGATCCTTGGGCTTGCGCGCTTCGAACAAGTCCGCCACGCGCGGCAGACCACCGGTAATGTCGCGGGTCTTGGACGCTTCCTGCGGCACTTTCGTGACAACGTCGCCGACGCCGACGGGAGCGCCGTCTTGCAGGTTGACGATCGAGCGCGGCGGCAGCAGGTACTGCGCCGGCAGATCGGTACCCGGAATGGCGAGGTCATTGCCCTTGCCGTCGACGATGCGGACGATCGGGCGCAGATCCTTGCCCATCGAACCACGACGCTTCGGATCGGTAATTTCGCGCGAGGCCAGGCCGGTCAGTTCGTCCGTCTTCTCGATGACGGTGACGCCGTCGACGAAGTCGATGAAGCGCACGAAACCTGCCACTTCCGAGACGATCGGGTGGTTATGCGGATCCCAGTTGGCCACGGTCTGGCCGGACTTGATGTCCGCGCCATCCTTGACGTTGATCACCGCGCCGTACGGCAGCTTGTAACGCTCGCGCTCACGGCCGGTCAGGTCGAGCACCGACAGTTCGCCCGAGCGCGACACCGCGACCAAGTGGCCGTTGGCATGCTGCACGTGCTTGAGGTTGTTGAACTTCACCGTACCGGTCGTCTTGACCGTGATGTTGTCGATGGCGGCTGCACGCGATGCCGCGCCGCCGATGTGGAACGTACGCATCGTCAGCTGGGTACCGGGCTCGCCGATGGACTGCGCGGCGACCACGCCCACGGCTTCACCGTGGTTGACCAGATGACCGCGACCCAGGTCGCGACCGTAGCAATGCGCGCAGATGCCGAAGGTGCTTTCGCAGGTGATCGACGAGCGCACGAGGATCGACTGAACGCCGGCGGCTTCCAGCTTGTCCACCCACTTTTCGTCGAGCAGCGTGTTGCGCGTGACGATCGGATCGGCGTCGTTGCCCGGCAGGTACACGTCCTCGGCGACCATGCGGCCGAGCACACGATCACGCAAGGGCTCGACGACGTCGCCGCCTTCCACGATCGGCGCCATGGTGAGACCGGCGGTAGTACCGCAATCGTTCTCGGTCACGACAACGTCCTGCGCCACGTCGACGAGTCGACGGGTCAGGTAGCCGGAGTTCGCCGTCTTCAGCGCCGTATCCGCGAGACCCTTACGGGCACCGTGGGTCGAGATGAAGTACTGCAGAACGTTCAGGCCTTCGCGGAAGTTCGCAGTGATCGGCGTCTCGATGATCGAGCCGTCCGGTCGCGCCATCAGGCCGCGCATACCCGCCAGCTGGCGGATCTGGGCCTGCGAACCACGGGCGCCGGAGTCGGCCATGATGTAGATCGAGTTCATGGACTTCTGCGCGACCTGCTCGCCCTTGGCGTTGGTCACGTTTTCGGTACCAATCGTGTCCATCATCGCCTTGGCAACGCGCTCGTTCGTGCGCGACCAGATGTCAACGACCTTGTTGTAGCGCTCGCCGGCGGTGACCAGACCGCTCTGGTACTGCTCCTGGATTTCCAGGACTTCCTTTTCGGCCTCGGCCAGGATGCCCTTCTTCTCGTCCGGGATCAGCATGTCGTCGATGCCGATCGACACGCCGGCACGCGTCGCGTACGCAAAGCCGGTGTACATCAGCTTGTCGGCGAACACGACGGTATGCTTCAGGCCCAGCATGCGGTAGCTGGTGTTGATCAGGCGACTGATGTTCTTCTTGGTCAGCTCGGTGTTGACGAAGGAGAACGGCAGGCCTTCCGGCAGGATTTCAGCAAGCAGCGCGCGGCCCACCGTCGTGTCGACGATGTACTTGCGATCGATGCTGACGCCGTCCTCGTTCATTTCCGTCAGGTGCAGACGCACTTTGACCTTCGCGTGCAGTTCCACCACGCGGTTGTCGTAGGCGCGCTTGACTTCGGCGACGTTGGCGAAGGCCATGCCCTCGCCTTTCTTGTTTTCCAGCGCGCGGGTCATGTAGTACAGGCCAAGGACGACGTCCTGGGTCGGCACGATGATCGGCTCGCCGTTGGCCGGGCTGAGGATGTTGTTGGTCGACATCATCAGCGCGCGCGCTTCCAGCTGGGCTTCCAGCGAGAGCGGCACGTGCACGGCCATCTGGTCACCGTCGAAGTCGGCGTTGAACGCGGTGCAGACCAGCGGATGCAGCTGGATGGCCTTGCCTTCGATCAGCACCGGCTCGAACGCCTGGATGCCGAGGCGATGCAGGGTCGGAGCGCGGTTGAGCAGCACCGGATGCTCGCGGATGACTTCCTCGAGGATGTCCCAAACCTGGGCTTCTTCGCGCTCGACCAGCTTCTTCGCGGCCTTGATCGTCGTGGCGAGGCCACGACGCTGCAGCTTGGCGAAGATGAAGGGCTTGAACAGCTCCAGCGCCATCTTCTTCGGCAGGCCGCACTCGTGCAGACGCAGCGTCGGGCCGACCACGATGACCGAACGGCCGGAGTAGTCGACGCGCTTGCCGAGCAGGTTCTGGCGGAAACGACCCTGCTTGCCCTTGATCATGTCGGCGAGCGACTTGAGCGGGCGCTTGTTGGTGCCGGTGATGGCGCGGCCGCGACGGCCGTTGTCCATCAGGGCGTCAACCGATTCCTGCAGCATGCGCTTCTCGTTGCGCACGATGATGTCGGGCGCATTGAGCTCGAGCAGGCGCTTGAGGCGGTTGTTGCGGTTGATGACGCGACGGTACAGGTCGTTCAGATCGGAGGTCGCAAAACGACCACCGTCCAGCGGCACCAGCGGACGCAGATCCGGCGGCAGCACCGGCAGAACGGTCATGACCATCCACTCGGGGCGGTTGCCCGAATCGAGGAACGCTTCCGCCAGCTTGATGCGCTTGGTGAGGCGCTTGAGCTTGGTTTCGGAGTTAGTCGAGGCGATCTCTTCCTTCAGGCGCGCAACTTCCGCGTGCAGGTCGAGCGAACGCAGCAGGTGGTGCACGGCCTCGGCACCCATGAGGGCATCGAAGTCGTCGCCGTGTTCCTGGCGCGCGGTCATGTACTGCTCTTCGGTCAGCAACTGACCTTTCTCGAGCGTCGTCAGACCCGGCTCGATCACCACGAAGGCTTCGAAGTACAGGATGCGCTCGATGTCGCGCAGGGTCATGTCCAGCATCAGGCCGATGCGCGAGGGCAGCGACTTGAGGAACCAGATATGCGCCGTCGGGCTGGCCAGCTCGATGTGGCCCATGCGCTCGCGGCGAACTTTCGCCAGCGTCACTTCGGTGCCGCACTTCTCGCAGACCACGCCACGATGCTTCATGCGCTTGTACTTGCCGCACAGGCACTCGTAGTCCTTGATCGGCCCGAAGATGGCGGCGCAGAACAGGCCGTCACGCTCGGGCTTGAAGGTACGGTAGTTGATCGTTTCCGGCTTTTTCACTTCGCCGAACGACCAGCTGCGGATCAGGTCCGGCGAAGCCAGGCCGATCTTGATGCCGTCGAAATCCAGCGTCTGGCGCTGCTGGTTGAACAGGTTCAATAGATCTTTCATTTCAATTCTCTCCGGTTCTCAGCGCCGATCACTTCTCGTCCAATTCGATGTTGATAGCCAACGATCGAATTTCCTTGACCAGCACGTTGAACGATTCCGGCATGCCGGCAACCATTTCGTGTTCGCCATCGACGATGTTCTTGTACATCTGGTTGCGGCCCTGCACGTCGTCGGACTTCACCGTCAGCATTTCCTGCAGGGTGTAGGCCGCGCCGTAGGCTTCCAGCGCCCAGACTTCCATTTCGCCGAAGCGCTGGCCACCGAACTGCGCCTTGCCGCCCAGCGGCTGCTGGGTGACGAGCGAGTACGGGCCGGTCGAACGGGCGTGCATCTTGTCGTCGACCAGGTGGTTGAGCTTGAGCATGTGCATGTAGCCGACCGTGACCGGGCGATCGAACGCTTCGCCGGTGCGACCGTCGTGCAGGATCGTCTGGCCGCTTTCCGGCAGTTCTGCCAGACGCAGCATCGACTTGATCTCGGCTTCGTCGGCACCATCGAAGACCGGCGTGGCCATCGGGACGCCGTCGGTGAGGTTGCCGGCAAGACGCAGCAGCTCCTTGTCGGTGAACTTCTCGAGATCAACGCGCACGCCGTGCATCTTCTTGTCGTGGTTGTAGATCTGATCGAGGAACGCACGCAGTTCGGCGACCTTCTGCTGGCCTTCGAGCATGCGCTGGATCTTCTGGCCCAGGCCCTTGGCGGCCCAGCCCAGATGTACTTCCAGCACCTGGCCGATGTTCATTCGGCTCGGCACGCCCAGCGGATTCAGCACGATGTCGGCAGTGACGCCGTTCGCCATGTACGGCATGTCTTCGACCGGCACGATCGTGGAGACGACGCCCTTGTTACCGTGGCGGCCGGCCATCTTGTCGCCCGGCTGGATGCGACGCTTCACGGCCAGGTAGACCTTGACCATCTTCAGCACGCCGGGGGCGAGGTCGTCGCCGGCGGTGATCTTGGCGCGCTTGTCGGTGAAGCGCTTGTCGAACTCGGCCTTGTGGACCTCGATCTGCTTCTGCGCGTTCTCGACGAACTCGCCCGCGTCTTCGTCCTTCATGCGGATCGCGAACCAGTCGTCCTTCTTCAGGCCGTCCAGGTACTCGCCGGTGATCTCCGCACCCTTCTTCAGGCCGTTCGGGCCGCCATTGGCGACCTTGCCGGTGATCTGGGTGCGCAGACGCGCATAGATCGCGCCTTCGAGGATGCGGAACTGGTCGTCGAAGTCCTTCTTGACGCGCTTGATCTCGGTTTCCTCGATCTGGCGCGCACGCTTGTCCTTCTCGATGCCGTCGCGGGTGAAGACCTGCACGTCGATGACGGTGCCGTCCATGCCCGGGGGCACGCGCAGCGAGCTGTCCTTAACGTCGGAGGCTTTTTCGCCGAAGATCGCACGCAGCAGCTTCTCTTCCGGGGTCAGCTGGCTCTCGCCCTTCGGCGTGACCTTGCCGACCATGATGTCGCCGGCGCGGACTTCCGCACCGATGTACACCACGCCCGACTCGTCGAGACGGCCGAGCGCCTGCTCGGACACATTCGGGATGTCGGCGGTGATTTCCTCCGGTCCCAGCTTCGTGTCGCGCGCAACGCAGGTCAGTTCTTCGATGTGGATCGTCGTGTAGCGGTCTTCCTCGACGACGCGTTCCGACAGCAGGATCGAGTCTTCGAAGTTGTAGCCGTTCCACGGCATGAACGCGATCAGCATGTTCTGGCCCAGAGCCAGTTCGCCGATGTCGGTGGACGGGCCGTCAGCGAGCACATCGCCGCGCTCGACCTTGTCGCCCACGCGAACCAGCGGGGTCTGGTTGATACAGGTGTTCTGGTTGGAACGGGTGTACTTGACCAGCGTGTAGATATCCACGCCAGCGTCGTTGGCACCAATTTCCTTTTCATGCGCACGCACGACGATACGGCCGGCGTCGACCTGGTCGACGATGCCGCCACGCTTGGCGTTCACGGTGACGCCCGAGTCGCGCGCCACGGCGCGCTCGATGCCCGTGCCAACGAGCGGCTTCTGGGCACGCAGGGTCGGAACGGCCTGACGCTGCATGTTCGCGCCCATCAGGGCGCGGTTGGCGTCGTCGTGCTCGATGAACGGAACGAGCGCGGCAGCGACGGACACCGACTGCATAGGCGAGACGTCCATGTAGTGGATTTCCGACGGCGGCTTGAGCAGCGTTTCCGCCTGGAAGCGGCAGGGCACGAACGGGGCCTGGAAACCGCCGTCCTTGTTGAGCTCAGCGTTCGCTTGGGCGATCGCGTACTCGTGCTCTTCGATCGCCGACAGGAATTCGACCTGGTCGGTGACCTTGCCGTCGACGACCTTACGGTACGGCGTCTCGAGGAAGCCGTACTTGTTCGAGCGGGCGTACACGGCGAGCGAGTTGATCAGGCCGATGTTCGGGCCTTCAGGAGTCTCGATGGTGCAGACGCGGCCGTAATGGGTCGGATGCACGTCGCGCACTTCGAAGCCAGCGCGTTCGCGGGTCAGGCCGCCCGGGCCGAGGGCCGAGACGCGACGCTTGTGCGTGACTTCCGACAGCGGGTTGTTCTGATCCATGAACTGCGACAGCTGCGAGGAGCCGAAGAACTCCTTGATCGCGGCAGCCACCGGCTTGGCGTTGATCAGTTCCTGCGGCGTCAGGCCTTCGCTCTCGGCGAGGGACAGACGTTCCTTGACCGCACGCTCCACGCGAACCAGGCCGACGCGGAACACGTTCTCGGCCATTTCGCCGACCGAACGCACGCGACGGTTGCCCAAGTGATCGATGTCGTCCACGGTGCCGCGACCATTGCGGATCTCGCAAAGGGTCTTGATGACTTCCAGGATGTCCGAGCTTTCGCCCAAGTCCTTGACCAGGTTCTTCGCGGTCTCGTCGTTGCGGTCCTTGAAGTACTGGTAGTCGAACAGCACCGGAGCGCCCGTGACTTCCTTGCGGCCGACACGGCGGTTGAACTTCATGCGGCCGACGCCCGACAGGTCGTAGCGTTCGAACGTGAAGAACAGGTTGTAGAACAGATTGAGCGCGGCATCCTTGGTCGGCGGCTCGCCCGGACGCATCATGCGGTAGATCTCCACCAGCGCTTCGAGCTGGGTCTTGCTCGGATCGATGCGCAGGGTGTTGGAGATGTACGGGCCGCGATCGAGATCGTTGACCCAGATGGTGCCGATGGAGTTGACGCCGGCCTTGCGCAGCTTGGCCAGCGAGGCTTCGTTGAGCTCCTCGTTGGCGACCGCCAGCAGTTCGCCAGTCTTGGTGTCGACCACGTCATGCGCCAGGATGCGGCCGACCAGGTATTCGTCGGGCACTTCCAGCGTCTTGATCTTGGCCTGCTCGAGCTGCTTCACGTGACGGGCGGTGATTCGCTTACCGGCCTCGACGATCACCTTGCCGGCGACCACGAGATCGAAGTTCAGCGTTTCGCCGCGCAGACGCTCGGGCACGAGCTCGAGTTCCACGCCGTCCTTGTTGGCGATGTGGAAGGTGTTGATGTCGAAGAACTGCTTGAGCATCTGCTCGTTGTTGTAGCCGAGCGCGCGCAGCAGGATCGTCACCGGCAGCTTGCGGCGACGGTCGATACGGGTGAACACGGCATCCTTCGGGTCGAACTCGAAGTCCAGCCAGGAACCGCGGTAAGGAATGATGCGGGCGCTGTACAGCAGCTTGCCCGAGCTGTGCGTCTTGCCGCGGTCGTGATCGAAGAATACGCCCGGCGAACGGTGCAGCTGCGAGACGATGACGCGCTCGGTGCCGTTGACGATGAAGGTGCCGTTGTCGGTCATCAGGGGCAGCTCGCCCATGTAGACCTCCTGCTCCTTCACGTACTTGATCGCCTTGGTCGACGACTCGCGATCGTAGATCACCAGGCGCACAGTCACGCGCAGCGGCGCGCCGAAGGTCAGGCCGCGGTTGCGGCACTCGCGCTCGTCGAACGGCGGCTCGCCGAGCTTGTAGCTGACGTACTCAAGGGCCGCATTGCCCGAGTAGCTGGTGATCGGGAACACCGACTTCAGCGCGGCGTGCAGGCCGCGCTCTTCGCGCTTGCCGGTCGGTGCGAACTCCTGCAGGAACTCGCGGTAGGAGTCCATCTGGATGGCCAGCAGGTAGGGCACTTCGAGGACCTGGCGGCGCTTGCCGAAGTCCTTGCGGATGCGCTTCTTTTCGGTGAAGGAGTACGTCATGGTGTGATTCCGCCTCGTTTTTTCTGGGGACGCGTGCCCGCGGCCCGGGGAAACAAGAATTGCCAGTTGGTAGTCGCTGGTATTGCCGGCACCAGCACGCCCTACCCGCTACTACCAACTGCCAACTCGGGTGTGTTGCAACTAATTCGCACTTCCGGCGCGCTCCGTTAGGAACGGCCAAAGGCCGGGGGCTTTCGCCCCCAGCCTCCTTTGGCTAGGCAAGCAGCCGACGCAATGCGTCGCTTACTTGACTTCGACCGTGGCGCCAGCAGCCTCGAGCTCTTTCTTGAACTTCTCGGACTCGTCCTTGGAGACGGCGTCCTTGACGGTCTGCGGAGCACCTTCGACCAGGTCCTTCGCTTCCTTCAGGCCCAGGCCCGTGATGGCGCGGACGGCCTTGATGACTTCGACCTTCTTCTCGCCGGCAGCCTTCAGGATGACGGTGAATTCGGTCTGCTCTTCGACCGGGGCGGCCGGACCGGCCGGGCCAGCCGCAGCAGCGACCGGGGCGGCGGCGGAGACGCCGAACTTCTCTTCGATGGCCTTGACCAGCTCCATCACTTCCATCAGGGTCTTGCCAGCGATGGCGTCGACGATCTGTTCGTTGGAAAGGGACATTTTGATTACCTCTGGAAAATTTTCTGGATAGGGTTCGTTAGAACCAATAGGACGTCGAACTTAGGCGGTTTCCGCGGCAGCTTCGGTAGTGGCTTCGCCACCGCCTTGCTTGTCGCCCACGGCCTTGACGGCACGGGCGAACATCGAGGCCGGCTCGGCCAGCACTCGGGCCAGCATGGCCAGAGCCTGATCGCGGGTCGGCAACGAGGCGAGGACATCCAGGTGGGTACCCGGGAATGCCTTGCCACCGATGGAGACGACTTTTGCCTGCAGCTTGTCGTTACCCTTGGCGAAATCCTTGATCAGACGACCGGCAGCGCCGGGGTCTTCCATCGAGAACGCATACAGCAGCGGACCGACCAGGACATCCTTGACGGAGTCATATTCGGTGCCGGTGACGGCGCGCGACGCGAGCGTGTTCTTGACAACTTTCAAGTACACGCCGGTTTCGCGGGCCTTCTTGCGCATCGCGGTCATTTGACTGACCGTGGTGCCTGCGTATTCGGCTGCGACCAAGGAGTGAGCCTTCGAGGCGACTTCTGCCAGCTCGGCGATTACTTCTTGCTTCTGAGACAGATTGAGAGCCATTACACTCCTCCAATTGAACTCCGCTCACGGCTCCTGCCGCTTGCGGTCCTTGGCGGCATCGGTCCGTCGATGCCGGGGACGCCACAGTGGCGTCCCGGTGGTGGCCGTTTCCAGAGAATTCCAGAAGGGCGACACCATCTGCGCAGGCCCGACTTCGCGAGAAGTACGGATTAAACGATCCCGCTTGTGGCGACGGCGATTCCTTGCCAGTCGTGCATCCCTGCCCGACGTCGTCACGCGCTGACCGCACCTGCGGTCTTTGATGGCTCCGACGCGAAACCTCGCGTCGGTGCCTTCAAAATCTTCCGGCCGGGGCGACACTCCCGGCCGTGTTAAGTCTTACTTGGCGATGCTCAGCGACGACTGGTCGACGATCACGCCGACGCCCATGGTCGAGCTCAGCGAAATCTTCTGCAGGTACTGGCCCTTGGCAGAAGACGGCTTGGCCTTGATCAGGTCGGCGAGCAGCGCGTGCAGGTTGTTGCTGAGCGCGGCGGCCTCGAAGCTGGCCTTGCCGATCGTGCAGTGGATGATGCCGGCCTTGTCGGTGCGGTAACGCACCTGACCAGCCTTGGCATTGCGCACGGCACCGGCGGCATCCGGGGACACGGTGCCGACCTTGGGGTTCGGCATCAGGCCGCGCGGACCGAGCACCTGGCCGAGCTTGCCGACCACGCGCATCGCATCCGGCGTCGCGATGACGACGTCGTAGTTCAGGTCGCCGGCCAGCATCTTGTCGGCCAGGTCGTCCATGCCGACGACGTCCGCACCGGCGGCGAGGGCTTCGTCAGCCTTGGCACCCGCGGGGCAGAACACCGCCACGCGCACCGATTTGCCGGTACCGGCGGGCAGCACGGTGGAACCGCGAACCTGCTGGTCGGACTTCTTGGCGTCGACGCCGAGACGAACCGCGACGTCGACGGACTCGACGAACTTGGTCTTGGAATTGGACTGGATGATCTTGAGGGCTTCGTCCAGGGAATATGCTTTGCCCGGAACCACGAGGGCCTGCAAGGCCTTGTAACGCTTGGAAATCTTTGCCATGTCTTAGCCCTCCACCACGAGACCCATGCTGCGGGCGCTACCAGCAATGGTGCGCACCGCGGCATCGAGCGAAGCCGCCGTCAGATCGGGTTCTTTCGCCTTGGCGATGTCCTCGAGCTGCTTGCGGGTGACCTTGCCGACCTTCTCGGTGTTCGGACGCTTGGAGCCCGAGGTGACACCGGAAGCCTTCTTCAACAGCACCGTGGCCGGCGTGCTCTTGGTGATGAAGGTGAAGGTACGGTCGGAGTACGCCGTGATGATGACCGGCGTGGGCAGGCCCGGCTCAAGCTTCGACGTCGCAGCGTTGAAGGCTTTGCAGAACTCCATGATGTTCAGACCGCGCTGACCCAGCGCAGGACCGACGGGCGGCGAGGGATTGGCCTGACCGGCCTTCACCTGCAGCTTGATATAACCAACTACTTTCTTAGCCATTGTGATAACTCCTGGAGTTCAAACGTCTGCACGTCTTGCGACTGCGGGACTCCTCCTTACGTTGAAACTGGGAGCGGCTACCGGAGACCGGAGGCCGATTCCCGCCTTTAGGCCTTTTCCACCTGACCGAATTCGAGTTCGACCGGCGTGGAACGCCCGAAAATCAGAACCGCCACGCGCAGGCGGCTCTTCTCGTAGTTGACTTCCTCGACCGTGCCGTTGAAGTCATTGAACGGACCATCGCAGACGCGCACCAACTCGCCCGGCTCGAAGAGAATCTTCGGCTTGGGCTTGTCGACGCCGTCCTGCACGCGGCGCAGGATCACGTCGGCCTCGGAATCCTTGATCGGCAACGGACGCTCGGCGGTACCGCCGATGAAGCCCATGACCTTCGGAGTTTCCTTGATCAGGTGCCAGCTCTCGTCGTCGATGCGCGGAATGCCGCCATCTTCGTTCGTCTCGATCTGCACCAGCACATAGCCCGGGAAGAACTTCCGCTCGGACTTGCGCTTCTGGCCGCCGCGCATTTCCACGACTTCTTCTGTCGGGACCAGCACGTCGCCAAACTTGTCCTGCATTTCGGCTCGCGCAATGCGCGTACCGAGCGCCCGCTGCACCTGGTGCTCGAAGCCCGAATAGGCGTGAACCACATACCAACGCTTGGCCACGTCTTGAATCCTCAGTTGGTCAAAAGGAACTTGATCGCCTGCTCGATGAGCTGGTCGAACACAAACAAGATGAGGCTGATCGCCACGACCACCACCAGCACGACGGCGGTGATGCGCATGGCTTCACTGCGCTCGGGCCAAACGACCTTGCGCAGCTCGAACATCGACTCCGACAGGAAATCCTTGCCGCGACGACCCAGCGCGGTCAGCGCGAGCACGCCGAGCGCCGCAGCGAAGGCCACCGCCACCAGCAATCCACGGACCGGCGTCGGCCAGGTCGCGAGCAGGTAGAACGCGGCAATGCCACCGCCGGCGACCAGCAGGGCCACCGCGTACTTCAGGATGTCGCCGGCGCTGGTGCCCTGCCCGACGTTTTCTGCCTTCGTATTCATTCCAACTCTTGCCGACTTCCGCCGGAGTGGATGCCGCGCCGAAACGCTGCATCGTGATTCGAATGGCACGCCAGGAGGGACTCGAACCCCCAACCTGCGGTTTTGGAGACCGCTGCTCTGCCAATTGAGCTACTGGCGTACGTGTGACTTGCCGTCCGTTCCCGGCGCTGCAAGAGCGCCCTGTTAAACGGCCGATGGCGGACCGTCGCCGGCCCGCCATTTCCGTGTTGTCGGCGGGTTTGGCGCCCGCCGAAAACGACTTACTTGATGACCTTGGCCACCACGCCGGCGCCGACGGTACGGCCGCCTTCGCGGATCGCGAAGCGCAGACCTTCGTCCATCGCGATCGGCGCG
>NZ_ATVD01000008.1 GCF_000420545.1 Arenimonas oryziterrae DSM 21050 = YC6267 | reverse complement strand
TTCAAGCTGTTGCTCACGATGAGCAACGCAACCGAAATGTTGGCTTTCTACCTGGACGCCGAGAAGAAGATTCTTCTCGGCCAGTCCGTGCGTTTTGGCGAGCGCCAATTGACGCGTGCAGACCTGGTTGAAGTCCGGGCCGGTCGCCGCGAGTGGGAAGCCAAGGTAAACGCCGAAGTCACCGTTGCCCGCGGCGGCAACGCCGGCTACTCAGTCGCCAACTTCTCGGGGTGCGATTGAACTTCCTCGAGCGAATGATCGTGAACATCGCGCCCAACTGGGGCGTGAAGCGCATGCGGGCGCGTCACCAGGCGAAGGTTCTGGCGGCAGCCTACGAAGCGGCCGAGCCCGGACGCTTGCGCCGAAAGTCGCGCGACTATGGCAGTGGCAATACGGCGTTCGCCCAGGGTGGCACGCAGCCTCGTACTGAGGCGCGTCACCTCGACCGCAATCACGACATCGTGCGCAACGGCATCAACACATTGGTGCAGAACATCGTCGGTGCCCAGGGCATCGGCATCCAACCGCAACCGCGAGGGCCCGACGGCAAGATCAATGAAGATCTCGTCGACCAGATTCAGCTGATCATTTCCGCCTGGGCGAAGCGGCCCGAAGTGACAGGGCAGCACGACTGGGCGAGCAGCCAGCGCTTGATCACGCGCACCTGGGTGCGCGACGGCGAGATGCTGTACCAGGAACTCATCGGCGATGTGCCCGGCTTGGTGCACAGCTCCGCGGTTCCCTATTCGTTGGAGCTGATCGAGGCGGATCTCCTCCCGCACGATTTCTCCGATCGTTCGCGCAACATCCTGCAGGGGGTCGAGCGCAACGCGTGGAACCGCCCGATCGCGTATCACCTGTACAAGGAGCATCCCGGTGATCCGGGATCTTCCTGGACGCCCGCGCTCAAGCGCGTGAGCGCCGACCGCATCCGCCACGTGAAGCTGGTCGACCGCATTGGCCAGGTACGTGGCGTGAGCATCCTCGCCTCGGTCATCACGCGCCTGGAGGACCTCAAGGACTACGAAGAGTCCGAGCGGATCGCCGCGAAAATTGCCGCTTCCATGGCGGCCGTCATCGTCAAGGGCGACCCGGGTTCTTACAGCGTGGAACAAGATCCACGGACCGGTGGCGAGCGCAACATGCGCTTCCAGCCCGGCATGGTGTTCGACAACCTGCGTCCCGGTGAGTCGGTGTCGACGATCGACACCAACCGTCCGAATCCCAACCTGCAGAACTACCGCGACGGTCAGTTGCGCGCCGCCGCAGGCGGCATGTGCGTCAGCTTCTCCAGCTTCTCGAACAACTACAACGGCACGTACACCTCGCAGCGCCAAGAGCTGGTCGAGAAATTCGGCGCGTACGGCGTGCTTGCGTTTGAGCTGATCAGCCAGAGCATCCGTCCGACCTACGAACGGCTGATTGCAACCGCGTGGGCGAGCGGGCAGCTAAAGGTGCCGAAGGGATACACCCTGGAAGGTCTGGTCGACGCGTTGTACATGCCGCCGCCCATGCCGTGGATTCAGCCGGTCCACGAAGCGATGGCGCTGCGCGCTCAGGTGCGCAGTGGCTTCCGCAGCGCCGGCAGCGTCATCGCCGAGCGTGGCGGTCGCATGTACGACGTGTACGAGCAGATCTCGCTCGAGCGGGCTTGGGCGAATGAAAAGGGAATCGTGCTCGACACCGATCCCAAGCAGGTCAGCAACGCTGGCCTCACGCAGGCGCGTGCTCCTGGCTCGACCTTGCCCGACCTGGCCGACACGGCCGCTGTTTCCGAGGACTCCTGATGAAATCCAATCGACTCTCCCTTGCCATCTTCGCCGCCGTGGCCGCCATTGGTGGAGCACCGCCGGCAAGCAGTGGCCTCCAGCCGCTGCTGCGCATCCAGGCGTTGGCCAATGGCGACGCCGAGTTGCTGATCTACGGTCCGATCGGTGACGAGTGGTTCAGCGAATCGGCCTCGGCGCGCTCGATCGCCGAACAGCTCGCGCGTATCACGGCTCCGACCATCCAGGTGCGTATCAACAGCGAAGGCGGCAGCGTCCAGGACGGGCTTGCGATTTACAACCAGCTCAAGCGTCACCCGGCGCGCATCGTCGTGACGGTGGACGGCATCGCCGCAAGCATCGCGTCGCAGATCGCGTGCGCCGGCGACGAAGTAATCATGCCAGCGAACACGCTGATGATGATCCATGCGCCGTGGAGCTGCGGTTGCGGAAATGCCCAGGCGTTCCGGGAGTTCGCCGACACGCTCGACACCTTCGCTGCGGCTATGGCCCAGAGCTACGTCGCGAAGACCGGCAAGTCTGTCGAGGAAATCAACGCGCTGCTGCAGGACGGCAAGGACCACTGGTTCACGTCGGAGCAAGCGGTGGAATTCGGCCTGGCCGATTCTGCGCTCGCCACCGACCCGGTGGAGCCGGCCGACGCGGACGCCGTCGACGCAATGCTCAATGCGCTCATCGCCAACACCCGGCTCACCGCCTCCGCGCCTGCGCCGATCAGCGCGCAGCTGCGCTCCCGACTCACCACCACCCTCACCGAATCACGGTTCGCTTCCCTCCCGGAAGCCCGTCAGCTGGCCATCGTGGCCTCCATTGGAGATGAAGAAATGAAACAGCAATTCCAGAAGGTTCTGGCCATGGCGGTTGCCGCAGCGGCAGCCGCGCCTGCGCCCGCCGCGCCCGCGGCTCCGGCCAGTCTGGCCAATCCCGACGCCGCGCTTCAGCCGACTCAGGGCGACCCCGTCGCAACCGCGCTTGCCGCGCTGGTCGTTCGCAATCAGGCGATCCGCGGTGTCTTCGCCGGGTTCCACGATGTGGCCGGTGTCGTGGCTCTCGAATCCGAGTGCCTCGCGGACCCCGCGATGACCATCGAGCAGGCGCAGGCTCGCCTGCTCGCCCGCGTCGGCAATGGTGCGACGCCGCTCGCCGGCACCGGCCGTGTCGAGGCCGGCGAAGACGAAACCGAGCGCGTCCGCGCTGCCGGTGTGCAGATGCTGCTCGCTCGCGGCGGCATCCTCTCGCGCACGGATGCTGCGGCCGCACGCCAGGGCAATCCTTTCGCCAACAGCACGCTGCTCGGCATGGCGGAGCAGATCCTGATTCGCGCCGGTGTTCGTACCCGCGACATGACCCGCGAGCAGATGGCGCGTGCCGTTCTCGGCCAGACCACCAGCGACTTCCCGACGCTGCTCGAGAACGCCCTGCACAAGATCCTGCTCAACGGCTATCAGCTCACGCCGTTCACCTGGACGCGCTTCTGCCGCACCGGCATCCTCACGGACTACCGACCGCACAACCGCTACCACCTGTCCAGTTTCTCGGACCTGCTGGAAGTCAACGAAGCGGGCGAGTACAAGACCGGCACGCTCGGTGACGGCGAGAAGGAAACGATCACCGGCAAGCGCAAGGGTCGCATTCTCGAAGTAACGCCCGAGCTGCTCATCAACGATGATCTCGGCGCGTTGGTCTCGCTCGCGACGGCGCTCGGTCAGGCGGCTGGCCGCACGATCGAAAAGGACGTCTACGCATTGCTGGCGCTCAACAGCGGCGCCGGTCCGACGCTGTCCGATGGCAAAGCACTGTTCCACACGGACCACGCCAACATCGCGGCGGTCGGCGCTGCCCCGTCGGTCTCGGCCTTCGATGCCGCGCGCATCGCCCTCGGCAGTCAGAAGGATCCGGGCGGCAACGACTACCTGGACATCACCGCGGCCATCTGGCTCGGCCCGCTCTCGATCGGTGGCGCCGCTCGCGTCGCCAATGGCGCCGAGTACGACACCGAGGTGAGCAGCAAATTCCAGGTTCCGAACAAGGTTCGCAACATGTACCGCGACGTCGTCGACTCGCCGCGGTTGGCGGGCAATGCCTGGTACTCGTTCGCAGACCCGAATGTCGAAGCGGTCCTCGAGGTCGCGTTCCTCGACGGCGTGCAGACGCCGACCATCGAGCAGGAAGCCAACTTCCGCACTGACGGTATCGCGTGGAAGGCGGCGCATCGCTACGGCGTCGGTGCGGTCGGCTACCGCGGCGCACAGAAGAACAACGGCCCGTAAGGCTGGCTGCAGGTGGCGCGCTGACATAGGCGCCACTCCGCTGGTCCGCAAGCGCGCCTCACATCGAAACATTCAGGAGCAATGCAATGAAGAACTATCAGCAGCCGGGCAAGGTGGTGGATTACACCAACGGCACCGGATCGGCGATCGCCGCCGGCAGCATCGTGAAAATGGGCAACACGCTCGGCATCGCTGCCGTCAACATCGCCGCGGGCGCGACCGGCTCGGTCGCCATCGAAGGCGTGTTCTCGGGCGTGCCCAAGGTCAGCGCGGCGGTCTTCGTGGTCGGCGAAAAGCTGGTCTTCGACGTGTCGGCCAACTCTGGCGCCGGCGCGTTCGACGACTCGGCGGCAACGCCTGCGACGGGCGACATCACCGGTGCTGCGATCGCCATGGTGGCCGGTGCGAATAACGAGACCACCTGCACGATCAAGCTCACCCCGGGCAACACCACGGTGACCTAAGCGGGCAGCGATTGCTGTCGGCTTTCGACGGCGCGCTGTCCTCGTTAAAGCGCGCCGTTCTTTTCCCGCCACCGCCTGGAGCCCGTCTTGAATCTTTCCCCTCGTGATCTGCAGCGTCTGCAGGGCGTGCATGCTGACCTGGTCCGCGTCGTGCAACGCGCCGCCCAGGACAGTCCGATGCCGTTTGTCGTTCTCGAAGGATTGCGCACGCGCGAGCGTCAAGCGCAGCTGCTGCGGCAGGGCGCCACCAAGACGATGAATAGCCGGCACATCACCGGCCACGCGGTAGACCTGGCCCCCCTCAATGATCTCGACGGCGATGGCGACCTCGATATCAGCTGGCGTTGGCCGCACTACTTCGAGCTGGCCAAGCACATCAAGGCCGCCGCGATGCTCGAAGGGATCGAAATCGAATGGGGTGGCGACTGGCGCGAATTCAAGGACGGGCCGCACTGGCAGCTGACGCGCCGGAGCTACCCGTGATGAAGAGCTTTCTCCTCGCTCTGTGGTCGGCCTTCGCCGTCGGCGCGCAATACCTGTGGAACGAGCAGCGGGACTTCCTGCTGGTACTGCCCATCTTCGCCATTGCCATGCTCGCCGCCGGCATCGTCATGGGCTCCAGCGCCATGGTCGCCGGCGCGGTGGGCTTCCTTCTCGCGCTGGTCGGCGCCTGCGTGATCTTCGGAATGCACAAGGACCTGGAATGAGCCTGAGCAGCAGCGCTTTCAGTTTTTCTGACCTGGCCGTCGCAGCGAGCAAGATCACGCTGGTGGCCATCAGCACCAACGCGGCCACGCACGCGCAGTTCGGCGCCGAGATGTTCGGTCTGCCGTTGCCCGTCCTGATCGCCGCCGTCGTCGGCGCCCTGATGAGCCTGCTCTTCATGGATCCGCTCCAGGGCAAGCAGCGCCGCTTCCTGCCGCTGACGATTCTCACCTTCGGTCTGATCGGCGCTGCCGTCGCGGTGGTGCTGCCGAAGCTGTCCTTCCTCGCGCCCATCCTGGGCGAAGTGCCTCCCGCCTTGCTCGGGCTGCTGCTCGGCTTCCTGGGGCACATCGTCATTCCGCTTCTGACGGTATCGGCGCCCGCAGCCGTCAGGGCACGCATCGCAAAGTGGGGGAACCCCGATGCTTGACCTCGCGCTCGGCCTGGCCCAGTTCTGCGCTTGCCTGGTGATCTTCGTTACCGGGGTATTCACCCTCAATGACCTGCCGCGGCACATGGGCAAGCGTTGGTTTGTGCGCAAGGTGGCGCTGGTCATGCTCACCGCCGGCGCCGGCATCCAGGCGTTTCGTCCTACCGATGTTTACGTGTGCCTGCTACTGGCGGGCGTGGCGTTGTTCCTGGCCATGCAGCGGGATGCCCCGTGGTTCAAGTGGGCGTGGCACGGCCACTGTGGCGTGCGGCCGCCCGGTGCGCCGGCGCGACGCGTGACGGACACCGCCCGATGAATCCGATCTCCGTCTACGTCACCCTCGGCCTCGCGCTAGCGCTGCTGCTGTCGATCGCTGGCAACACGTGGCAGCTATGGCACAGCGGTGTCGCCGCGGGCCGCGCTGAAGGCGAGGCCACGATCACGCAATTGCGCGATACCAACGCGGGCTTGGCCAAGACTGCCGCAGTCAACAGCGCGATCGCTGTCGTGGCGAAAGAACAGAACCTCGCCTTGGTCAATGACCTGGCGGCCATTGCCGAACGCGCCCGTGGCGAGCGCATCGTTTATCGGACGGCCGCCGCGGCGGCACCCCTGGCGCCGAATTGCGCGCCGGGCCAGGCGCGCATGGACGCGGTCAACGCGATGCTGGGTCCGCAGGCCGAGGTGAAGCCGTGATGCGCGCCCTGATCGCCGCGTTGATCCTCGCGCCGTTGTTGTGTGGTGCCACCTGCAGCACGCGGCCGACGGCACCGGAAGCGCCACTGGCTCAGTGCGATGCCATCTGCTACGTGCCCTGCGTTGCGAAAGGCAATGACACCGCCGTGCGGTGGACAGGCGACCCGCTCGATGCGTCCAGTTGGGACCGAGTGCCCGATGGCGTCGTCGATCAGCTTAGCGAAAAGCTGCGCGTCTGCGAGACGCGCCGCCGCGCCTGCACCGAATGCATGGACCGCCTCCAACACCAGGGGGCGCTGCGCCAATGAACCAGCGCGACACCCTTCAAGCGCTCGACGCGGACCTGCATGCGGCTTTCGCCGATGCGGGCTTTGCCGAGACCGCGCTCTACACCGACCGAGTCAACACGGCCGTGCCGTGTCGTGTCTACGTCGATCGCGACGCGCAGACCTTCGGAAATTTTGGCGAGGTGTCAGGCGCCCGCACGGTGGTGTCGCTCTTCCTGGTGGACGTTGCTGATCCGCGGAGTAAGGCGCAGATCGTCCTGGGCTGCGAAACTTTCGTGCTGGATTCGAAGCTGGGCGAAGACGAATCGCTGAGTCGCTGGGTGGTGACCCGTGGCTGAGCCCATCTCCTGGCAAGCGATCGAAGGCATCGTCGCGCTGCTGGCGATGATCCGGACCGCGAACGGCTATTTCACCGATATCGGCGCCCTCGCCGAAACCGAGCCGTTCCAGGGCGAGGAGACCGAGCCGAACCTGGCCGTTCTCGCCACCGCGTTCGAGCCCAAGGAAGGCAAGTCTTCGAACAGACTCCGTCGCGAAGACATGCAGGTAACGATCGAGTTCAGCGTACCGATCACCGAAAAGGGTGCGCAGCAGCTCGCACATCGCGGTCTTTACGACATCCGCAAAGCGCTGGGCTACACCGGCCGAAACCTTCCGAACTCCACTTTCGGACTGACTGTTACGAGCGCGCAGATCCTGCCGCGCCCGGACGGCGCGTCCTCCACTGTCGCCCAAGTCGTCGCGCGGATTGGCTTGGAAGAACGACTCGCAACCGCGTCTTCACAGGAGAGTTAGCATGTCCCAACCCAACAAGGTTCTTCAGTTTGAGGGCGACATCCGCCTCTGGACGAAGGCCACCAATGGCGATCTCACGCCCGTCATCCCCGATGTCGCGGACGCGGACGGCAATCAGCCGGTCGAAGCCAACGCATCGATCTTCAGCTACGCCGCCGGCGACGAGCGCACCGTCAAGAGCAAGCGCCGCGGCAAGTTCAACCAGACCATCTACTCCGACCAGGATCCCGGCGAGTCGTCGATTTCCCTGGCGCTGCTGGAAACGCCCGGTCCGATCCTGGCTCGCGTGTTCTACGGCGAGGCGGCCGACGTGTCTGTCACCGGCGCGGCCGTCACCAACGAAGTCGTCCCGATCGTTGCACTCGGCCAACCGTTGTCGCTTGCCCACCGCTATCTCGCCGCTTCGCCGGCACCGGTGGTGAAGGACAACGCGGCCGCGGTCACGTACGTCGCCGGTACCGACTACACGATCGACTGTCGCCGCGGCACGCTGGTGGCCCTGGCTGGCGGTGCGATCGAGGACGGCGATCCGGCGCTCAAGGTCAGCTACACGCACGAGACCTACAGCCTGGTCAGCATCCGCGGTGGCGTGCAGCCGACCGAGACCTTCTACATCACCGGCGACATGCTGAACCGCCCCGACAAGCAGGACCTGAGCCTGGAAATCTACGAGGCGAAACTGTCGACCGATGGCGACGTCGACTTGTTCAGCGCCGACCCGATCACGGTCACGCTGAAAGGTCCGCTGATCACCCCGAGCGGCAAGCTCGAGCCGTACGTGGTCAAGTCGTACAACAAGGCCGCCTAAGTGGCGCGTCGAGTCAAGAATGCGCCGGCGGTGGCAACCCCATCGCCGGCGCCAACGACCTCCCCGGATCTCGTGGAGGTCACGCTTCGTTGCGCCCACACCCACGAGGGCGTGAAGCATGCGGCGGGCTCCACGTTGTTGGTCACGCCTGCAGACAAGGAACTGCTCCGGCACTTCGACGTCATCGTCGAGGAGTCCTGATGGCCATTCGCCGGCGAAACTCCGCGCTGAAGATTTTCACCAGCGGTAAGCGTGGTGAATCCATTTCACAGCTCAGCAAACGTGTCGGCCGCTTGCCAAGCGAGTACGAGGTGGCGCAACAGCGTGCCGTGGCCAGCCTCAAACGCAAAGTCATGCCGGTGGCCAAGCGCCAGGTGCTGGCGGTGTTCTCGCTGCGGTCTTCGAAACTCACTGGCGGCCTGCGCGTGGAGTCCAGCTATCAGTCCGGATCCGGTGTCGTCTCGCTCTGGGCGAGTACGCGTCAGATTCCGCTAGTCGAGTTCCAGGGCCGTTGGGACGGACGCAACTCACCGGGGGCGACCGCGTCCATCCTCGCTGGCAGCGTCAAGGTCTACGACCACGCTTTCATCGCAACCGTGCAGGGTCGCCGCAGCATCCGTGTGCGCAAGGTAATCAACGGGAAGCGGGCACCGCGCGGCCCGCTGCGCATGCTGCGTGGACCCAGCCCGTTCGAAATGATCGCGCCCGGCGACCGCCCAGGTCTGAGCGGACCCATTGCCGAGGAACTGCTCACTTTCTACAGCGAAGAGTTGCTGCGCCAATATCGCCTGGGAGTGAAAGCCTGATGGCTGGCAACGGTCGCTTCGACGAAGCGGTACGCATCGCGTTCGAGCTCGAGGGCGAGGGCGCGGCCGTCAAGGCTGCTGGCTTGCTCGCGGAAATTGGCGACGTCAGCGAAGAGGCCAAAGCCCAAGCGGCCGGCCTCCTCGATGAGTTCTCCGACGCGCAGCGCCTGCAGAAGACCATCGTCAGCTACCGGGAACTGGGTAGCGAACTACTCGGATTGTCGCGCAAGCTCAAGGACTCGAAAGAGCAGGCGCAAAAACTGTCGCGCGAGATCGCCGATAGCGATGCGCCGACCAAGAAGCAGCAGGCCGCCTACGAGAAATCGCAGCGGCTGATTCGCCAGCTGAGCGAGCAGTACGAGTCGTCGATCGCCAAGCTGCGCGGCTACCGGACTGCGTTGGCAAGTGCCGATATTTCAGTCGGCAAACTGGGTGCGGCGGAGCAAGCGCTCAACACGCGCCTGAGCGCAGTGGGCCGCGGACTCGCGGCACTGCGCGATCAGACCGTCGAGATGAGCCGCGCCCAGGCCACCAACACGGCCCGTCTGCGTGAAGCCGATGCGCAGTTCAACCGCCTCACGTCCACCACCAACGTGGCGGTGAAGAGTCTGGGCGAATATCGCGCCAAAGCGTTGCAGGCGGCGGGAGCCACGACGCAGCTGGGGAACGCCGGCAACAGTGTCGGTGGAATTTTCGGGCGTTTGCGGGGCGTCGTCGCTGGCGCGTTCGCGTTCCTGGGATTCCAGGGCGCCGCCGCCGGCATCAAGGCGTTGGGCGATGTAGCTGCGCGGGCGGAGGACGCTCGGCGATCGCTGGGTAATCTCTACGGCACGCAAGAGCAGGGCAATGCCGCCTACAAAAGCCTGCAGGACCTGGCGAAGAAGAATGGTCTGGCGTTTCAGGATGTCCTGACGTCAGCGCAGAAGCTGAAAGCGTTTGGTCTGGACCCGCTCAACGGCTCGCTGCAGGCGCTGGTTGACCAGAACGCCGCCGTCGGTGGCACCCAGGTCGACCTCGAGGGCAAGATCCTTGCCTTGGGCCAGGCATGGGCAAAGCAGAAACTGCAGGGCGAAGAGATCCTTCAGCTGGTCGAGCGCGGCGTTCCCGTTTGGGATCTGCTGCAGAAGGCGACCGGCAAGAACGTCACCGAGCTGCAGAAGCTGAGCGAACAGGGCAAGTTGGGGCGCGATGTCATTGCAGCTCTGTATGCGGAGATTGGCAAGGCAAACCAGGGAGCGGCTCAGCGCGGACTCGGCAGCCTGTCTGGACTGCTTGCCCAGGCGTCCGCTCAGTGGCAAAGGTTCCTGCAGGCCGTCGCGGACAGCGGGGTAACTGATTATTTTAAGCAGCAGCTGGGTAGCTTGCTCGCGTCGACTGGTGGCCTGGACGCGCTGGCCAAGCGGGTTGCTGCCGCGATCATCGGTACCATCGAGGCGATCAAGAATCTCGCCAAGCAACTCGCGCCCATCGCTTCATTCATCGGAAGCGTCACGCTTTCCCTGCTCAAGCACGCCGATGCGCTCCTGCTGGTGGCAAAGGCGTATGCGGCCATTCGCATTGCCGACTTTGCAGCGAACGTAACGCGCGGTTTCATTGCGATGCAGGCGAGCACAATTGCCGCCCAGCAACTCGGGACCGCGGCCACGGGTGCCAGCGCCGGCGTGGGGCGCCTTAGCGGATTCATCTCGCAGGTGCCGCGGTTCCTGAAAATTTCAGTGGCGACTCTTGGTATCGACATCGCCGTCAATCAGCTGATCCGGCTGAACGAGGTGCGGAACGAGTACATCGAGACGCTGCGCAATCAGGAAGTTGCGGAGGCCGCGGTCCGTTCCCTCCGCGTGGATAGCATCCGTCAGGGAGAAGAGCTGCAGCGCATCTACACGGACTACGCCGATGTCGTCGTCCAGTCCGGCGGGCAGGTTAAAGCGCAAACGTTGACCCAGGCCGAAGCCTATCGACTCTCACTGGAAAGCGCGAAGCGCTATTACGAGGGCGTGATTCGGGTCGAGGCAGCGAACAACAAGGTCGCAGGTCCTGAAGTAGTAGCGCGCTTTCGAGCGGTGACAGCCGCCATCGATGAAGTCAACGGCCACATCAAGGACCTGGGAAACGCAGCGCGTGCCGAAGCGGGGGTTCGCGAGTTCGCCACGAAGGCAGTCGCTTCCTTCGACGAACTCATCCTCAAGGGCAAGTCCGCGAAGGACGCCGCGGCGGGTGTATTCGACTCGCTGCGACTGACGACGCCTGAGGGACTGAAGTCGGCCGCAGATATTCTGACCCAGATCGGCGCGAAGGGTTCGGAAGCTGCCGCTGCAATCCGGGATGAACTTCGCGCTGAACTGCTCAAGCTAAGCGAGCAGGACCTTTCCAAGGTGAAGTCCGCCGCGAAGGATGCCTTTTCGGAAGGCAGCACCGAAGCAAAAAAGTTCGCGGATGTTACCCGCGGCATCAGCCTCGAGCGTCTGGGCGTTGACATCGAGGAAGTGAAGACCGGCTTCAGCAAGGCAGGCCGCGCGGCCGTCGACGGATTCCGCGCCGCAGTGGAGGAAGTCGACACGCTCGGGCTGACGGCCGAACAGAAGAGCAAGGCGATCGCGCAGGCGTTCGACAACGCGTTCAAGAACGCGGCGAGCAAACAGGAGCTGGCCGCCCTGCGCCAGGCGCTGGTGGAAGCGCTGAGCGCCGGCACGATCGGCTTCTCCGAATTCAGCGCCCGGGTGTCCGAGGTCGACAAGAAGCTCGCCGATCTGGGCAAGACCGGGAACGCCGCAACCGGCGAGATCGCGACCGGTGCCGTAAATGCCGCCGACGCGCTCGGCAGCGTGTCGACCGCCGCCGAGGCCGTGGTGGATAGCGGCGACGAACTCGCCGCGTCGGCCGACAAGGTCGTGTCCGCCTTTGATCGCCAGGGAGCATCGGCCGCCGACCTGGTCGCCGAGCTCGGCCGCGGATCCGAGGCGTACAACGACGCGCTCCTGGCCGCGAATCGTTTCGCATCCGTGTCGCAGGACCGCTTCGCCGATGCAATCAATCGCACCGTCGGCGAATTCAAGGGACAGACCGACGCCATCAACGAGCAGCTGCAGGTGCTGCGCGAGCAGAACGCCGAGTTCGACGAAACCGGCAAACGCCTAGCCGGGCTCCGCCAACTGTACGGTTTCGTCGGGGACGACGCCCTGCAGGCGCTGGCTGCTGAGCAAGCCAAGCTTGAAGAGAATCGGAAAAAGCGCGAGGAGTCTGCGCAAAAGCAGCTGTCCGATACCGAACGCCAGGCCGCGGCTGATCAGCGCGCCACAACGGCCGCTGCTCGCGAGGCCGTCAAACCGGAAGCCACGCTCCGCCTCGAGGTCGTGGCGATCGCCTCCGAGAGCGGACAGAAATTCATCCTTTCCGGAGACCAGATGGAGGAGCTTGTCCGCCGCGTGGTCCAACTCCTGGCCCTCCACAAGAAGTCATCCTCATGAACTTCATCTATCTCGACGACATCGAGCTGCCCGAGGATCTCGCCTGGACTGACGAGCATCTGCCGTGGGCGGTGGGCCAGACGGTCAAGCCGTCGCTCACTGGTGCGCAGATTATTCAGGAGGCGGCGTTGCAGGCGGGCCGCCCGATCACGCTGCAGAGCACGGTGAACGGCAACACGTATGTCGCCGTGGTCACGCGCACGACGCTGCTCGCTCTGCGTGCCAAGGCGGCCATCGCCGGCGGCGACAACATGGTGCTGTCCGTGCCGCAGTTCGAAGGCGATCCGTTGACCTACACCGTCCGGTGGAACCACGCGAACAACGCCGCGATCGAGGCCAGCCCTTTCAAATTCATCGTGCCGCCGTCGCCCGACGACCTGTACGCCATCACCCTTCGCTTCATCGAGGTCTGAGCCCGCATGGCCATTGACGCCAACACCGACATCAAGCTGCTCGAGTCCGAGCGCATGACCGACACCGCCGATGGCGGCGGCCGCATGACCGGCTCCGTCGTCGACGACGGCGAGGTCAACAACATCTTCCAGGACATCAGCCGCCTGGACAGCACCTATGGTCGCCTGAACCTGCGCAAGGTCTACATGGCCGTGCGCAGTCTGGGCACCGAGACCTATCTGGGCGGGCACGTCATCGTGACGCGGCCGCCGGCGGCGACCAATGTCAGCGTGACGCTGTTCACCACGGGCAGCGTCACCGATGTGCGCACGGGCGCGCAGAACCGCATCGAGAGCTACGTGACCAGCGGTCCGCTGAGCGCGTACTACCTGTACGGCAATCAGCCGCAGGGTTCGAAGGCGATCAGTCTGTTCGGCCGCGTGGAGTCGTCGCTGCCGGAAGTGGGCGAAGTGATCCTGCTGTCGGTGGAAGACGGCGCCGGCGTCGTCAGCGCCGAGCAGTACGTCCGGATCCAGGACGTGAACTCGGAAGTGCGGACCTTCACCGACGGCAGCGGCGAGTACCAGCGCAAGATCGTGACGCTGATTCTGACCACTGCGTTGCGCCAGACGTTCGCCGGCGCCGAAGCCAGTCGTCTCAGCAATGTCGGTGTGGCCACGAAGGTGCGCGCGACGACGGTCGCCGACGCCGCGCAGTACTTCGGCGTGACCAAACTCAATGGCGATGTGTTCGAGAACGATCTCGAAATCACCGTCGACTCCATCTTCAGCCAGCTCGTGCCGAGCACGCGCCGTGAGGTGCCGATCTCCGCCGCTCGTCCGGGTCTGACGCTGAACTATGTCGCGATCGCCGCGCCGTTGAGCGAGACCTTCGCCGGTGGCAACCCGGTGTATCTGCAGCGCGGTCTGTTCCCTCGCAGCATCACCGCGGTGGCGGCCAGCACCACGATCACCGGCGACGATGGCCTGGGCAATCTGATCCAGGGATCTACCGATCGCGGCGACGTCGACTACGATTCCGGCCGCCTGAGTGGCGCGACGATCACCAGCGTCACCTACACGCCGGCGACGACGGTGAGCCAGTCGGCCTGCACGGTCGGCGTCAAGATCCAGCTGGCGAACCAGGGCACGGTGTACGTGCAGACGATGCCCGTCCTGCCGGCGCCGAAGACCTTGCGCGTCGAGTATCGCTTCCTGGGCAAGTGGTACGCCCTGGCCGATCGCAAGGGCGACGGCACGCTCGAGGGCGCGACAGCGGCCGAAGGCGGCGGCACCGTCGACTACATCACTGGCAACGTCGTGGTGACGCTGGGCGGGCTGCCGGACATCGGTAGTTTCCTGATCTACAGCTGCGGCCAGAACACCGACTACGTGCAGCGCAGCGGCACCGTCACGCCGACCACGCCCGCCGTGGAGTTCAGTGTGGCCAATGCGCCCGTCGAACCGGGCACGATGACCTTCGCCTGGTACAGCGGCGCGGTGCTGAAGAACGCCACGGCCAACAGCGGCGGCGTGATCTCGGGCGATGCCACTGGCACCGTCGTGCACCAGGACGGGTTCGTCACGTTCGTGCCGAATTCGAACGCATGGCCTGACGGCAACTCGGCGCTATCCATCGGGTACACGAAGGGCACCGGCGCCGCCGGCACTGTCACCGCGTCCGCCACCGGTCCGCTGGTGACGGGCACCATCGCCGCCGGCGGCTTGCCCATCGCGCCGGGCAACCTGGTCCTGCGTGTGCCGGCGACGTGGGCCGATCGCACAGTCAACCTGTACGCGAAGGACGACGGCTCGGGCAACCTGATCACCGCGCCCGATCGCAAGGGCGGCTACGGCTCGGCGCCGGTCGTCGCCGGCAGCATCGACTACACGACGGGTGCCTTCAGCATCCAGTTCGGCACGTTCACGGCCAACGTGTACACGCAGGTCGGGTTTGCGAACGTCGGCCAGACGCCGAAGTACACCTGGGAATCAGTGACCGCGGTGCCGACCATCATCGCCACGCCGCTCGTGCAGTTCTGGGCGCGCAAGGCCGCGGCCGGTTCGGTGGTGGCGAGCGAGGAAGTCGACTTCCCTGGGATCTCGATCTATCTCACGCGCGGGCTCATCGATTCCACGGTCCCGGGCTCGGTGTGGTTCAGCTGGGGCGGCAAGGAGTACTTCGACCGCAACGGCAAGATCCTGCGTGACCTGGTGCGTGGTACCGGCGTGGCGACGGAAGCGGGCACGATCGACTACTCCACCGGCGAAGTCCGCCTGACCAACTACGGCGCGAGCAGCGGCGGCTCGGTGACGATCAAAACCCTACTCACCAGCAACGGCACCTTGCCCACGAGCTACCTGCTGTTCCGCACGCCTGGTTCGCCGGTGCGCCCGGCATCGGTGTACGTCCAGGCGCTGCGTGCCGACACCGGCGCGCTGATCAGCGCCACGAGCGACACGGGCGGCACCATCTCCGGCGCCGGCATCGAGGGCGAAGCCGATCACGACATGGGCTGGGTGAAGGTGCGCTTCGGCGTCTACGTCACGGCGGCGGGCAACGAGTCCGAGCCGTGGTACGACGCCGCCAACGTGGTCGGTCCGAACGTGTTCAAGCCCATCCCGGTCAACCCGAACTCGATCACGTTCAACTGCGTCGTCCTGACCAACTTGCCGCTCGATGCCGCTCTGCTGGGTATCGATCCGGTGCGCCTGCCGCAGACCGGCAAGGTGCCGATCATCCGGGAAGGCAACGTCATCGTGATCAGCGAGGCGCGTGCGTACACGATGCCGGGCAGTCTGACGGCGGGCCAGGTGGTCACGATTCCGGATGCGCCGATCGCGCAGCTGGAGATCGTCGACGCCGACGGCGACGTAGTGCCGCTGAGCAAGTACACCGCCGAGCTGTTGACCGCCGGGATCACCATGGCGACGCCGCTGGACCTGTCGCTGTTCACCCAGCCGCTGGTGGCGCGCTACGTGGTCGAGAACATGCGCCTGGTGTCGAGCGTGGATCTGTCGGGCAAGGTGTCGCTGGTCGCGCCGCTCGATCGGGATTTCAGCGACGACGCGGTCGTGTCCTCGGCCCTGCTGTTCGGCGACCTGCAGGCGCAGAACCCGATCTTCTTCGACCAGCAGACGTGGACTGGCGCGTGGGACAACGATCGCATCGGGTCGGGCACGACGTCGGAATACAACCGCACGCTGTACCCGCTCGAGCTCGTGAACAAGAACACGATCTCCGAGCGCTGGGCGCTGATCTTCACCAGCAGCACCGGCGGCACGATCGTGGGCGAAACCACTGGCGCCATCGGCTCGTTCTCCACGTCGCTCGACTGCGCACCGGTGAATCCGGTGACAGGTGAGCCGTACTTCACGCTCAAGAAGGAAGGCTGGGGCACTGGCTGGGCGACCAACAACGTCCTGCGTTTCAACACCATCGGTCCGAACGCGCCGATCTGGGTAGCGCGCACGGTGATCCCCGGCGCTTCGGCGCTTGAGGATGACTACTTCCGTCTGCAGATGCGCGGAGACGCAGACTGATGGCCTACGTCCTTTCCGGCCGCGCGACGCTGGGCAGCGGCGCCGCCGTCACCCGCGTCGCGATCTTCGCCTGGGACACGCTCGATCGCGTGGCCACGGTCATTCCCGACAGCGACGGCGAGTGGAACGTCGCCGTGCTGCGGCGCGGTCCGTATTGCGCGCTGGCCGTGGGTCCGTTCGGCTATCAGCCAGTGGCTGACGGTCCGATCGTTGCGGTGGAGGGCTGACCATGTCCGCCTGGAAATGGGATCCCAGCTACATGGCTGGCACCTACACCAACGACGACAAGACCGTCCAGTTCCCGAGCAACGTCACGCGCTACACCCGGTCGAACAACAGCATCCTGTCCGACGTCGGCGGCTTGTATTACGCCGAGATGGTGATCGAGGTGACGCAGGGCACGATGATCGCGGGCCTGGCGCAATGGTCGGGGCCGGCGAACAGCGATAGCGAAAGCCTGACCTCGTTCGCCAAACAGGTGGTGTGGCGTGCGTCGACGGACATCGTCAGCAGCGCTGGCAGCGGCGGTACGGTTTCCACGCAGAGCCTCGTGCTGCCGGCGATGGTGGCCAACGACGTGATCCGCGTGCTGTACGACAGCAACACCCGCCTGGCGTCGTTCGCCATCAACGGTGGTGCGTTCGTCACCGCCACCGTGCCGTTTCCGCCGGGCATGGCGATCGGCTTTCGGTTCGGCTTCGGCGCGAACGCCATATCGCCGCGGTGCGAGCTGCGCACGCGGGGCGGCTTCGCGTTTCCGCTGCCGAGCGGAGCGGTGCCGTTTGGCGGTATCGCAACGCTGAGCGGCAACGCCACGCTGGCTAACGGCGATCCGGTCAACAAGCTGCTGGTGTTCGCCGAGAACCTGGTCTCGTTCGTCGAGACTGTGTTCCCCGACGGCGCCGGTGCGTACAGCACGGACTTGCCGGCCGGCACCTACTTCGTCGCGGCGTTCGGTCCGGCCGGCTACAAGCCCGATATCCACGGCCCGATTGTGGTGGACTGATGAAAGACCTGATCAAGAATCTCGCACTCGCTGCCCGCCCGGGCTCGCTGATCTTCTTCGACGAAACGGTCGCGTCGAATACGCCCGACAGCGTGACGGACAACGTGTTCGTGTGGAGTGCGGCGCCGACCGTCGTCGCTGGCGGCTATGCGGATCTCGGGTACATCGATACCGCCGCCGGGATGTACGCCGCGGCGGGCGGTCGTGAAGGTTGCCCGGCCGGCGCATCGCGCGGGATCTCGTCGGAGTATTTCCTGCGCGTGGGTTCGGTGCCGTCGGGCACCGCGATCGTGTCGTACCTGGGCGCGGCCAGCCATGCCTGGTACCTGAAGTTCAACGGCAGCACGCAGACGATCGGGCTGCACGACGGCACGACAGAAATCAGCGCCGCCTACACCTACCTCAACCAGGACCTGCACATCGTGTGCACCCGCAGTCGCGCCGGCGCGGCCGCGATCTATGTCAACGGCGTGCTGCTGGTCAGCGGAACGCTGGCCGCTGCAGCGAACGAAACCACCTGGCGCATCAATGGCGACAACACGTCGACGCCGGTCGACAAGATCTCGGCGCGGATGTACCTGCAGGCGCACTACGCCCGCGAGCTGACACCGTCGCAGATCCTCGCGCGCTACCGCTCGTTCCTGGTTACGCACAAGCTCGCCGGCACGGCCGTGCTCGAGGTCGGAGGCGCCGCGAGCCAGGTGCTGATCCGCCGCGCGTCCGATCGCCTGCACCTGGCCACGGTCACGCCCGCTGTCGACGGCACGTGGGAGGCGCTGGTGCCACCTGATGACTACGAGGTCTGTCTGGTGGGTCCCTCGGGCTACACGCCGAAGAGCTTTTCGCCCGTCGCGGCGGTGTTGGCCTAGCGCCATGTCCCAGCATCCTTACTCCGGTGCGATTGGCACGACGCTGCCCCGCGGTACGTCGCCGGCAGCGGACCTGCTGTCGGCGATGCTGCGTCTGGATGATGCCTACACGCCGCCGGCGCTTGGCGCCGTCAATTTCGTGCTCGTCGGCGGCTACCTCGTTCCGCTGTACAACGCAGTGGACTTTTCCCTGTCGCCCTCGCCGCCGCCGCCGGCGGTGCCGCTCAATCTCGGTGTTCGCGCTTCGTGGAGCCGCGCCGTTACGCGCACCGCGCCGGCTATCGCCGCGCCGTGGAATACCGCCCCGCCGAAAGAAGCAGCGCTCACCAGCCGGTGGGGCGAGGGGAGCGTGCTCGAGCACGGGTTGGGGTCGAGCTGGGATCCGGTGCCGGTCAAGGATGTCGGTGCGATGGCGGGCTGGGGCAGGGCAGTCGTGGTGTATCCGGTGACCTATCAGCTGCGCTGGGACTCGACGGTCCATATCGACCTGCAGGCGCGAACACGTTGGGGCCGCAGCCTCGCTGCCGAACGCCCAGGCGCGGCGATGCGATGGAACGGCACTTTCCCGCATGACGTGGCTAAGCACGCCGCGTGGGAGCGCGCACGCCTGCCGGTGGTGCGCTTCGATCCGCCCGCCGATGGCACTGGCGTCGAGTTCGCCGGCCCGGCCCATCGCGCTGCAGCGTTGGCGTTGCGCGGGATTCTTTCGGCCGCGGTACCGCCCGCCGGCGACGCCCTCGATGCCGTTCTGCTGCAGCGCGTGATCGCCGATCCGCCGCCGGTGACGTCAGTGCACTTCCACCTGCAGGCGCTTGGCGCCGGCGGCACAAACTTTGTGCTGCACGGTGCGCGTGGCTACGACGCGCCGGCCGGCGACGCGATCGTCCAGGTGCTTGCGTCTGGCTATTCCGCGCCGACTGGCAATGCGATTCGCCAGCGCGTCGGCGGCCAGGCGTTCACCGAATTCAACGACCCGAGTCCGCACCAGGTGATGCGGGCGGATCCGTCGCCCGCGAGCGTCGTGTGGGGTGAGGCGCCGGTGCGCGATCGCGAGCTCACCTCTCCGTGGGGTCCGTCCGGCCGTTGGCCTGGTCGCGACCCGCTGGTCGGCGTGCCGTGGGTGGTGGACCCGCCCGATGCTGTCGTCATTCCAACCGCTTTGAGGGTTTACGTCGTGCTCAACGAAGTCAATGTCGTCCTGGTCCCCGGTGGTCAGGTGATCCATGTCACCGAGGTTGAGCTCTCGATGATGGATGCCTGGTGTTGGACGTTGCGCATGTCGCTTGCGGATCCGTCTCAGATCTCGCTGATGAAGCCGACCGTCGACGGGCCGCGTGTGGTGGAGATCACCATGAACGGCTACGTGTGGACTTGCATCATTGAAGGTCGCGACGTCCAGCGCGAGCACGCCAATGGCCAAGTCAGCGTGGTGGGTCGCAGCCAGACCGCACTCCTGGCCGCGCCGTACGCACCAGCGCGATCGCGCGTCATCGATGAGATCCTCTCTGCGGTGCAGATCGCCGAGCAGGAGCTGGCCAGCACCGGCTTTACGCTGGACTACGGCGCGATCGACTGGACCGTGCCGGCCGGCGCCTACTACTACCAGAACCTCACGCCGGTCGACGTGCTCACGCGCATCGCCGAAGCATCGGGCAGCGTGCTGATGTCGCACCAGTTCGACAAGTCGTTCCGGATCATGCCGCGCTATCCGGTGAGCCCTTGGAATTGGGTCGGTGCGACGCCGGACCTGGTGCTGCTACCGGATTGGGTCACCAACGAATCCACGCGCATGCAGAGCCGGCCGCTGTACGACGCGGTCATCGTCACCGGCGAGCAGCAAGGCGTCACCAATCGAATCACCCGAGCGGGATCCGCCGGCGAACTGTTCGCGCCGCAGGTCGTGGATCAGCTGATCTTGCACGACCTGGTCGGCATCGAGCGCGGCCGTAACGTGCTCAGCGATCGCGGCGAGCAGGAGCTCGTGCAGGTGCAGATCCCGCTGCTGCGAAACAGCGAGACCACGGGCGGACAAACCGGCTTGTTCCTGCCGCGCCAGCTGATCCAGTACCAGGACCTGACGCCCTGGCTGGGTATGACGGTCGGCGTCACGATCACCTCGCGCCGTGCCGGCCGCAACAACGCCGGCATGGAGATCGATCAGGTCGTCGCGCTGGAGAGGCACATCAGCGATGCAAACTAATCTGTGGCGCGAATTCGAAGGGCTACTGCCGTCACGCACGAAGCTGATCGGCACGGTCAATGCACACAACGGCGACGACACGAGCACGCTCACGCTGCCCGAGGGCGGCACGTTGCGAGCGATCGGCACGTCGGTATCGATCGGCAGCAAAGCCTATGTCCAGGACGGCCGCGTTCTCGGGCTCGCACCGGATCTGCCCACCAACAACTACACCGTCTGAATCGCGCTCGATTCGCAGGAGATAGCGCACATGCAATTCGAAGAATACAAGAAGGGTAGCGAATTCGACTGGCTCGTCGTTGCGCGCAACAAGGCCAAGGAAACGGTTCCGTTGGATGGCTACACCATCAAGTCCCAGATTCGTAAGTGGGAGCGCGGGTGCGCGACAGCGAAGATCGCCGATCTGACATGCGAGCAGCTCGAAGAGGAAGGGCAGTGCCATGCCTTCGTCGAAGAGGTGCTCGCGACGATGGATTGGCCAGTGTGCAAAGCGGTCGTCGACATCGTGCTCATCCCCCCGTCCGGGGCCCGGATCACTCATCGGGGCTTCAAGTACATCGACATCATCGAGGGTGCCACGCAGGAGGACCCGCGATGAGCGATACGCTTGTCCATTCGCTGACGATCAGTCGGCGCAACGCTGCCGAGCTCGAATGCTCCGGTCCGTCGAATCCGATCGAGTTGTCGATGATCCCGGTGGTCAAAGGTCCGCCAGGACCCAAAGGCGACACGGGCGAGACCGGCCCGCAAGGCGAGCAAGGAATCCAGGGTGCTCAAGGCATCGCCGGTCCGACCGGGCCAACTGGGCCCCAAGGCGCGACCGGACCTGCGGGTCCGACGGGCCCGCAAGGTCCGACGGGGTCTACCGGCGCCACGGGCAGCACGGGGCCCACGGGCGCGACAGGCGCCACCGGGCCCACTGGCGCCACTGGTGCGACAGGCCCGGCCGGAAGCAGCCTGACGCGCGGCCTGGGCTCGGTGTCGATCATCTCTGGCGTGGCCACGATTGACCTGTCGTCGGGCAACGAAGTCTTCGACCTGGCGATGACCGCCAATGTCGGGGGCTGGTCAATTTTGCCGCTGCCCGCCGCCGGCAAAGTGGCAGAGATCCGCGTGCTGGTGCAGCAGCATGCAAGCGCAGCGAAATCCTGCGCGTCCCCGGCGACCGCGGGCAAGACGGCGGGCGGCGCGTGGGTGATCTCGTCCATCCTCGGCAGCACCGAAAGCCTAGCCCTCGCGATCCGAAGCGACGGCACCGTGTCGGTATTCCCGGCCGGAGTGAATGGCTGATGTTCGCCTCGGAGATCGGGTCGGGACGTGGACGCCATGACCGCGCACTGCGCGACCTGGCAATCCTGTTTGACGGTGGCGCGTACTTTCCGAATCGCTGGTCCGATGGGAAAACGCTTTATCAGGACAGCACGGGCGGGACGCCCGTCACTGCGGTCGGGCAAGCGGTCGGGCTGATCATCGACAAACTGCGCAGTGACGGCCGCGGCGTCGTCAACTATCTGACGTTCTCGAATCAGCTCGACAATTCCGCCTGGACAAAGAACACCGCCACCATCACGGCCAACGCGCACGCCGATTCCACTGGTGCCATGACGCTCGACAAGGTAGTCGAAACGGCGGCGACCAGCTTGCATGGTGTCCAGCGTTCGCCCGGTGTTCTCTCCGTTTCAGCGCCCTGGGTGATCTCGTTCGAAGCCTGCGCGGCCGAGCGCACGATGGTTTCGATATCGGACGGCGGATCCAACGCACTTTCCGCGACTTATGACTTGGCGGCAGGGACGGTTTTGAACGTGCAGTCCGGCTACACCGCGTCCATCACCGCGACCGCGACCACCGGCGTCTACCTGTGCACGTTCGGAAGTACGTCCGTCGCGAGTCCTGCAGTGCAGATTCGCGTGTCGCTCCGAACGACGTCCACGGCCGGCGCCTCGAACTCCTACCTGGGCGTCGCCGGCAGCGGGCTGTACCTCGGCCGGTTCCAATTCGAAAAGGGCTCGGCTCCGACGTCGTACCAGGACAACGGAGTTGCCGTAGGGGGTCCCGGCCGCCACCTCTACCAAAGCACCGCCACCGCCCGCGGCACGTTGTCGGGCACGGTGGGCACGCTGGGGTCCGAGCTCGTCACCGACGGCGACATGTCGGCACAGGGTGCCTGGACGACGCCGGCCGGTATCGCCATCGCAGGCGGCGTGATGACGTTCACACCCACGGGTGCCGCCAACAACGCCACGCGACCGATCACTGTCACGCCCGGCGAGACCTACCAGTTCTCTATTCAGATGTCGGGCTACATCGCCGGCACCTGCGCGCCATCCTTCCAAGGCGGCACAGCCACTTCGGCCACGGCCATTGCCGCGAACGGCACCGTGGTGTTCACCCTGCGCGCTGAGACCGGGAACATCACCGTCCGCCTGCAGGGAAGTAGCACCGCCAATTTCACGATCGACAACGTGAGCGTGAAGCAGGTGCTCACGTGGACGGGGCCATACGGGATCGTCGGTGACGGCGTCGACGACAACTATGCGGAGGCCAACACGCATGCGGGCGCACTGCCGATGACGATGGCCCTGGCCTTCTCTAAGGATGCTCAGAGCTCGATCATTGCGTTCGGGTCGGCGCTCGGTAACACAGACTGCTTCGTGTTCCTAAACGTGGGCTCCTCCAACCGCTTCGGGGCATCGCTCCGACACAATCTCCGTGGCGTTGCGCAAGCGAACTCGGGCGTCAATGATTCGCCGATCATTACGCCACAGGTCGCCACTGCTCTCGCGACGGTGGGATCGAACGATATCCAGATCGACAACAAGCCGGTGGTGTCGATCGCAAACACCTGGCTCGTTTCTGATTCGTACGCGAACGCGAAGATCCGCCTGGGTGGCACTTCCGGCGCAGCGTTTCTCAAGGGGCCGTTCTTTGGCGGAATCGTGCTCTTCGGCGACGCCGGCGCGGATGGTCGTGCCCACCTGAAATCGATCCTCGCCAAAGAAATCGGGACCTACGTGCTATGAGCACCACCTTCGCGACCCTCATCGTTCCCGCGGCCGTCGCCGAGACCGCCCGCGAAGTCGCGGCGGCCCTGTCCGATGGCGGCGTCGGCATGTTCGAGACGCAGCTATCTCCGACCGGCCTCGAGCCGGCGACGCATTTCATTTCGACCGGGCAGATCAACGCGGAATTCTCGGCGCTGTTGCATGACGGCGCCTGGCTCCACCTGGCCGCCTCGCACCTGGCCAATCTTCGGGAGGTGCCGTTGACTGCCACGCAAGCCGATTGCTTCGCACTCGTGGCGCAATCGGATGTCTCGACCGAGCCGCCCTTCGATGCGATGGCCCGTCTCGGCCTGCACCTGGTGGAGGCCGCCTGATCCCGTAACCCAGAAACGAAGCGACCGCGACGGTGCTTGAACACCGCCGCGGCCGCCAAGATCACGTGAATAGACACGTGTCCCAGCCATGGCTCCGTCACCCCTGCAGGGGCGGGGCGAGCATACCAAAGGACACGCAGTGCCCAACCCGATCATTCCCTGGCCAGGCGGAAAGCGACGCCTGCTCAAACACCTGTATCCCCACTTCCCCGCGCACGAGTGCTACGTCGAGGCCTTCGCCGGCGGCGCGGCCGCGCTGCTCCTGCGGCCGATGCCGGCGCCGGTCGAGGTCCTCAATGACATCAACGGCGACCTGGTTCGTCTGTACCGCTGCGTGCGCCACCACCTCGACGAATTCGTGCGGCAGTTCCGCTGGTCCCTGGTCTCGCGCCAGATGTACGAATGGACGCAGCTCGAGCATCCGGACACGCTGACCGACATCCAGCGGGCTGCTCGGTTCTACTACCTGCAGAAGCTCGCGTTCGGCGGCAAGGTCGCTGGCCAGAACTTCGGCCTGGTCGCGACCGGCAACGGGCCACGGCTCAACCTGCTGCGCATCGAGGAAGAGCTCAGCGCGGTGCATATCCGCCTGGCCAGCGTGGTGATCGAGCACCTGCCGTGGCACGAATGCATCCGACGCTACGATCGGCCGGGCACCTTCTTCTACCTGGATCCGCCGTACTGGGAGACCGAAGGATACGGCGTCGATTTCCCGTTCTCCGAGTACGAGCTCATGGCGGAGCTGATGCGCACGGTGCAGGGCAAGGTCGTGCTGTCGATCAACGACCACCCGGAGATCCGTCGCGTGTTCGCCGGGTTCACCACCATCCCGGTGCAGATCCGCTACACGGTCGGGAGGGAAGGGCGGGGCGACGCGGCCGGCGAGCTGATTATCAAGAACTGGGACGACGCGCAGGCCCAGCTGCTATAGGGGGTCTCCAGCTGGAAAGCCGAACGATCTGTGCGTGCTTTTCCCTGAAGAGCGCGCAACCATGGCGAGCCACGCAATGTCGCTGGCGCGCTAGGAGAACAGCATGTCCGATGATCTGAAGAATCGCGGTCCCGCAGACCGCTCACGTGTCAACGTCAACGAGGATTGGGAGCTCCGCTACTGGACTGCCCACTTCAACACCACGCCCGAGAAACTGAGGGCGGCCGTCAAAGCGGTCGGCGTCAGCGCGGCGGCCGTGCAGCGGCATCTGAAGGGAACCATTCTGACCCGGGGTAGCTGAGCCGTGCCGTGTGCCCGGGCGCTAGGCCCGGGCTTGCGGGAGCTTTGTGCGAGGACTAGCCTCTGGAGGCCCACGGAGGACGTCATGCCCACGGTGCAAAGCGATGTCTGATTTGAACGAGCCCGGCGTGCTGTTCCACTATTGCTCGACTGAAGCGATGCTCGCCATTCTTCAGAGCAAAAAGGTACGCCTGTCCTCGGTTCTAGCATCGAATGATTCTCTTGAGGGAAAGGTTTCTCGAGGTACGTTGATCGAGATGTTCATGGATCAAGTCAGCGACCCGAACCTGGTTGGGGAATTCCAGAAGCTAGTCGCAGAGCAAGCCTCCCTGGAGGGGCTTGCCTTTTGTCTTTCCGAGCGAGGGGATGTTCTTAGCCAGTGGCGCGGATACGCAGACGACGGCCGCGGAGTTGCTATCGGGTTTTCCACCAACCACTTGCGGAGGCTCTCGCAAGCCGTCGGGCACACAACGTGGTTCGAGCTTGTGGAGATTAAATACCATCTGCACGAGCATCGGGAGCAGGTCCAGGCAATCATCGACGGCGTGATGAAAGTGGTATCCGATGGGTGGGGGAAAAAAATAGGATTGCTCTCTTTGGGCGGGGAAACGACCTATGAGGAGCATTTCCATCAACAGCAGGTTCTGAGGCAGGCCGCAGCCACTCACTTGCGCAAGCTGTTGTGGACGACGTTCGCAGCCAAGCCCAAAGCTTTCGAGGAAGAGCAGGAGTGGCGGCTCCTTCATCTCATGATCCCAGACGTAAACTTTGTCTGTGAATACAGAGCATCCGCCACACGTGCAATTCCGTTTCGGACAGTCGATCTGTTCGACGTGCCCGGAATTCCGATCGTCGAAGTGGTGCTGGGACCTAAGCACGCGACTCAAGTGGACGAAGCGGAAAGAATGCTAGAGGGCCTGGGGTACGGAAACGTGAGCGTGAAGCGATCCATTGCTTCCTATCGGTAGTACGGGGCGACAGGCGTGGCGGAACGCCCGCTGCCTACTCGGATCCAACAGCTTCAGTCAATTGGTGCCCTTGGCTTCGGGGGCTACTAACAGCCCTATCGACTGGATGCCAGGCGAGATCCGGAAGCGGTACCGATGCCGCGATCTGGCCAGCCTGTTCGGCCGAGCCGTGGATCCAATCCAGCAGCACCTCTCGAGGAAGCATCAGGGGCGTCCGATCGTGCAGCTCATGCATGTCGTCAACGGCGTCCTGAGTGATGATGCTGAAGCTGTGCACGGTTTCGCCATCCGCGTCTCGCCAGTTCTCCCATAGACCGCCGAACATCAGCACGGACTCCACCGCGTCGTGGATCCAGTAGGGCTGCTTGATGCCGTTTTCGAGCCGCCATTCGTAGTACCCGGACGCCGGCACCAGGCACCGCCTGGCCTTCCATGCAGCCCGAAACGTCGGCTTGCTGGCCACGGTCTCGACGCGAGCGTTGATCGCGCTGGCGGCACGCTTGTTGTCCTTGGACCAGGAGGGGATCAGTCCCCAGCGCATGCGCCGCGCGATCGCGCTGTGGCCGTCGTCGGCGACGATCACGTTCGCCAACTGGGTGGGGCAGATGTTGTAGGACGGAATGATTTCTTCCTCCCACGCGATCGGCATCTTCGAGAACTCGACGACGTCGGCCCAGGTGGCATCCATGGAATAACGTCCGCACATGTTGTGCCTCCTACCGGCGCTTCGAAAACGCGGCTGGCCAGGCGGGCGCTTCGCCTGCGCTGCGCAGTCCTCGAATCAATTCAATGTGTTCGAAGGCGTCGTCGACCAGCTGCAGGTCCGACGGCGCGGTGCGCGCGAAGATCGGCTGAAACTCCAGCCAGACCGCGTCGGGATCGACGGGCGCCTGGTTGTCCTGCTTGGCATGGCGATCGCGAATCTCCGTGACCAGGTTCCGAAGCTCCTCGATCGTGTACATCGTGGCCAAAGCGATCTCTCCGGACTGCGCGTAGGGAGATTCCTACACCCGCTGTCGAGGCCGGATGATAACGCCGGCATCTGGCCAGGCACATTCTGTCCCTGCCACCCGGCAGCCAGTCCGAGCGCCCAGGCGCCGCTCTGCAGTTCCGTCGGACGTCGACCCTGAGCAGGTCGGCCCAGCTGGTCCGGGTGGCGCTGTTTCCCTGCCGGGGGCGCGTGCAGAATGCCGCCCATGAAACGCGACCCGCCGAACCGCTTCCGCGATCTCCCGATCGAGGATCTGTACACCGCCTGCCAGAAGCGCGCCGGCACGCTGATGGATCCGCAGCCAGGCCCGCGGACCCCGCAGCAGCGTGCGGACCTGGCGCTGGACACGGGACACCTGCTGCTGGCCGTCGCTTTCGTGATCCTTCACAGCAAGCATGACAAGGGCGGGGCAGAGCACGAGGTCTTGGGCCGGCCCTCAAACCTGGTCAGTGCCTTCACGGCCGCGCACCAGGTCGAGCTGCGCAACGCTAGGCACCGGACCCTGTGCCGGGCCGCCAGCGCGGCCCTGGGCAAGGACTGGGAGGGATGGCTGTCGTCTCGCCGCATCGATGGGATCAGTAGCGAGGAGGCCTTTCAGGAGGCGCTGCGGGCTCTGCAGGCCGAAGCGCAGGCGCGAATTGTGAAGCCCTAGGCTTCGTTACCGCTGGGGAACGTCTTCCGGCTTGAGATGCGTGTACCGCCGAAGTGTTTCCCAAGATTCATGCAAGGTGAACTGCGCGACTTCCTGGATCGAATACCCGCGTTCGAATAGCCGACTGGTGGCTTCGTGTCGGAGATCGTGGAAGTGGAGATCCGCGATGCCGAGGTAGCGGGTGGCGCGAGTGAACGCTGCGCTCACCGACTTAGGGTTGAAAGGGAAG
>NZ_ATVD01000007.1 GCF_000420545.1 Arenimonas oryziterrae DSM 21050 = YC6267 | reverse complement strand
CGCACATTATAGGGCGTTTTTGAAGTCCGTCAATACCCGTCACCGGACATTTTCTCGAACCCCGCCTCGCCCTCGCAGGCCAGATTTCGCCCCGAACTGCAGGGCCGCGCAGTTTAGGGGAAGCCCCGGCGAATGGGAAGCGCGAACGGCGGGCAAATTGACTTGACATGAAGGCGAGCGATCCCCGAACGTCCGGCTAATCCTCAGGAAGACCCCAACAATGCTCAGCAAACGCCACGCCGCCCTGTGTTTTTCGCTCGCCACCTTGCTCGTCGGCTGCGCCAGCGCCGGCGGCGGCGCCTGGGTCGAACTCAAAGGCAAGCGTTTCGCGGTGGAAATCGCCGACGACGATGCTGAACGCGAACGCGGCCTGATGTTCCGCGACACACTGGCCGTCGATCACGGCATGCTGTTCGTGCACGACACCGAAGAGCCGCTGTCGTATTGGATGAAGAACACCAAGATTCCGCTCGACATCCTCTATTTCGATCACGATCGAAAACTCGTTTCCGCGCAGAAGGGCGTGCCGCCCTGTTCGGGCGGAGACCGCTGCCCGCCTTATGCCAGCGAGGGCAGCGCTCTCTACGTACTCGAGTTGAATGCGGGGCAAGCCGATGCGCTCGGCGTGAAGGCCGGCGACGAACTCACCTTCGGTCCGGAGATCGTCAGCAAGAAGTAGGACTTGATTTGCCAGGGACGCAAGCCCACATTCCGACCATGCGCAATGCTTACGCTCTGCCCGATTGGAACACGCTTGCCGCCTATGGTGACGACGAGCTGCCGCTGCTCGACACCGCCCTGCTGATCGCCCGCGACGAGTATCCGCAACTCGATCCCCGCGCCTACGCCGACGCGCTGCACGATTATGCGAACGCCCTGCGACCCACACTCGCCGGTGACATCGATTTGCCGGCGAAACTCACTGCGATCAACCGCTATCTTTTCGACGAACTCGGTTTCGCCGGCAACAACACCCAGTACGACGATCCGCGCAACAGCTATCTCAACGAGGTACTGGATCGCAAACTCGGCATTCCGATTTCGCTGGCCGTGGTCCAGATCGAACTGACGCGTCGACTGGGGCTGCCGCTCGACGGCGTTTCTTTTCCCGGGCACTTCCTGGTGCGGCTGCCGGTGGACGACGGCATTCTGGTGATGGACCCGTTCAACAAAGGTCGACCGGTCAGCGCGGAAGAACTAAAGGAACGCGCGTCCCCGCACCTGGGCGGGCACGCGCCCGACGACACCCAACTACTGGAAATCCTCGCGCCAGCCACGCATCGCGTGATCCTCGCGCGCATGCTGCGCAACCTCAAGGGCCTGTACCTGGAGCGCAACGACTGGGAACGCGTTGCCCGCACCGCCGACCGGCTGATCAAGATCGCTCCCGACGCGCCCGAATCCTGGCGCGACCGGGGGCTGGCCTATCGGGAACTGGGCTACGTCAAAGGCGCACGCGAAGACCTCGCGCACTACCTCCAGGCACTGCCGAACGCGGAAGATGAGGAAGCCATGCGTGCCGTCCTGATCGAAGTCAGCGGCACGCGCTCGCGGCTGAACTAGGCGAGCACCATCTCGAAATCGGACTTGGTCACGCCGCAATCGGGGCAGACCCAATCGTCGGGGATGTCTTCCCAGCGCGTACCCGGAGCGATGCCCTCTTCGGGCAAACCCAGCGCCTCGTCGTAAATGAAACCGCAAACCACGCACATCCAGCTGCGGTAGGCCGCTGACTCGTTCATCGCCATCTCAATCAATGCAGGACGCTATCATTGTCGCATTCCCAAACGCGCGATGACATGAACCAGCGCTCAGCCTGGCCAAGCCGCGGCCTCTATCTGCTTACCCCCGACGAGCCCGACACCGCCCGTCTGCTCGCGCGCGTGGCACCGGCGTTGGAGGCCGGCGTTGCCTGGCTGCAATACCGGAACAAGGCGGCCTCGACGATCCTGCGCCGGGAACAGGCCGCTGCGTTGCTGGCCCTGTGCCGTCCGCTCGATGTGCCCGTGATCATCAACGACGACTGGCGGCTCGCCGCCGACCTCGGTGCCGACGGCGCGCATCTGGGCGCGGAAGACGGCGAACTGCAACAAGCCCGCGCCGCCCTCGGCGAGTACGCTCTGCTGGGCGCGTCCTGCTACAACGATTTCGCCCGCGCCGAACGCGCCGCCGAGCAGGGCGCCGACTATCTGGCTTTCGGCGCTTTTTTTGCCTCCGGCACGAAACCGCTTGCACGCCGCGCGGACCTTTCGCTGCTGCCCCGGGCCCGCGCCCTGGGCCGGCCGGTGGTGGCGATCGGCGGCATTAGCCCGGACAATGCACCCTTGCTCGTCGCCGCCGGCGCCGATCTTCTCGCCGTCATCGGCGCTGTTTTCGATGCCGCCGATCCCGCCGCCGCCGTGCGCGCCCTCAACGACAGTTTCCGAACCTCCGCATGAATCACACTCTCAGCCACGACCTGTTCGTCCGCGCCCAGACGCTGCTGCCCGGCGGCGTCAACTCGCCGGTGCGCGCGTTCAAATCCGTGGGCGGCGAACCGTTTTTCGCCCAACGTGCAGAAGGCGCGTATCTCATCGATGTCGACGGCAACCGCTACGTCGACTACATCGGCAGCTGGGGCCCAATGATCGCCGGTCACGCGCATCCGCAAGTTCTCGATGCGGTCGCTCAGGTGATGCGCGACGGCTTGTCCTTCGGCGTCCCGAATGCGCTGGAAGTGACGATGGCGGAAACCCTGACCCGCCTGGTTCCCAGTTGCGAGATGGTGCGCATGGTCAACTCCGGCACCGAGGCGACGCTCTCCGCGATCCGTCTGGCGCGCGGCGCGACCGGCCGCAACAAGATCGTGAAATTCGAAGGCTGCTATCACGGCCACGGCGACTCGTTCCTGGTCAAGGCCGGATCGGGCATGTTGACCCTGGGCGTGCCCGACTCCCCCGGCGTGCCGAAAGCACTCGCCGACCTGACCCTGACCTTGCCCTACAACGATTTCGACGCCGCCACGCAATTGTTTGAGCTCGCGGGCGCCGACATCGCCGGCGTGATCGTCGAGCCGATCGTGGGCAACGCCAACTGCATTCTCCCGCGCGACGGCTACCTCCAGCATCTGCGCGACCTGTGCACGCGCTACGGCGCGCTGCTGATCTTCGACGAAGTGATGACCGGCTTCCGCGTCGCCCTGGGCGGCGCGCAACAGCGCTACGGCATCACGCCGGATCTGTCGACCTTCGGCAAGATCATCGGCGGCGGCATGCCGGTGGGCGCGTACGGCGGACGTCGCGACCTGATGCAGCAGATCGCGCCCAGCGGTCCGATCTATCAGGCCGGCACGCTCAGCGGCAATCCGGTCGCCATGGCCGCTGGTCTCGCCACGCTTGCGCTGATCCAAGCGCCGGGTTTCTACGAGAAGCTGGAGCGTCGCACGCATCAGCTGTGCGATGGACTGGAAGATGCCGCCCGCGAGGCCGGCGTCGCGATCACGACCAATCGCAGCTGCGCGATGTTCGGCCTGTTCTTCACCGATAGAAACGTCGAAACCTTCGCCGAGGCGACCGCCTGCGACGTGGGCGCATTCCGACGTTTCTTCCACGCAATGCTCCGTCGCGGCGTGTATCTGGCGCCCTCGGCCTACGAAGCGGGCTTCCTGTCGTCGATGCACGGCGACATCGAGATCTCGCATACGATCGAAGCCTCGCGCGAGGCTTTCCGCGAGGCGCGCGCCTGATGGCCGCACCGGCGCTCGTCCTGTTCGACCTGGACGACGTGCTGGTGCGATACGACCGTGCGGCGCGGGTGACGCATCTCGCAGCTGCCGCCGGTGTCGATCGGTCCGCCGTGACGGCAGCCTTGTTCGACTCCGGGCTGGAACAGGAGTCGGATCGTGGGCAGTGGTTGCCGCCCGACTACGCTGCCGAACTTTCCCGCCGACTCCGCGCACCGTTGTCGCTCGCCGATTGCATCGCCGCACGCGCCGCTGCGATGAGCGTCGACGCCGCGGTGCTGCAGTTGGCCGAACGTGCCGCCGAAAAATCCCGTATCGCCATCCTGACCAACAACGGATTCTTTCTGCGCGACCATCTCGCGCAGATGTGTCCGCCGCTGTTTCCGCTGTTCGCGGACCGTGTGTTCTGCTCGGCCCAGTTCGGTGCGCTCAAGCCGGAAGCAACGGTCTATCGCGGCTGCCTGGAGCGCCTGGAAACCCCCGCGACGCGCACCGTGTTCATCGACGACAATGTCGCCAACGTGCAGGGCGCCCGCGATCTGGGCATCGACGCCCTGCATTTCACCGATGCGACGACACTGGCGGGCGCCTTTGCCGATCGCGGACTCTCCGAGGAACGTCCCCATGCGCTTTGAAACCCTTGCCGTGCACGCCGGCGGCGAACCGGATCGCGAAACCGGAGCGGTGTCGCCGCCGATCCATCTGGCCACCACGTTCCAGCACGGGCCGGCCGGCGAACGCCGCGCCGGTTACGAATATCTGCGCGAAGGTAATCCCACCCAGGACCGGCTGGAGACGATGCTGGCTGCGCTCGAGTACGGTCAAGCCGCACTCGCGTTCGCCTCGGGAATGGCGGCGATGGCGGCGCCACTGGAAAGTTTGCCGCGCGGTGCGCACGTCCTGATCCCGGACGACTGCTACACCGGCCTGCGTGTGCTCTGCGCGGAATTTCTGCCGGAAAAGGGCGTCACCGCCACGTCGGTCGACATGACCGACCTGGCGGCCGTGCGCGCCGCGATCACGCCTGCGACGGCGATGATCTGGGCGGAGACGCCGTCCAATCCGCAACTGAAGATCGCCGATATCGCCGGCCTAGCCGATATCGCGCATGCCCACGGCGCCCTGCTCGCCTGCGACAACACCTTCGCCACGCCCGTACTGCAACAGCCGTTGCGGCTGGGCGCGGACATCGTGATGCATTCGACGACGAAGTACTTCGGCGGCCACAGTGACGTTCTCGGCGGCGCGCTGGCCTTCGCGCGGCGCGACGACTTCTTCGAACGCGTGGCGCATCGCCGCCACGTCACCGGCGCGATCATCTCGCCGTTCAATGCCTGGCTGATCTTGCGCGGCGCCCGATCGCTGCCTGCGCGCATGGCCTGGCATTGCCGCAGCGCGCGCGCACTCGCCGATTTTCTCGCCGTGCATCCAGCCGTCGAGGTCGTGCACTATCCGGGCCTGGCCTCGCATGCGGGTCACGCGATCGCCGCGCGTCAGATGTCGGATTTCGGCGGCATGCTCAGCTTCCGCGTGAGGGGCGGTCGCGAAGCCGCCTTGCGCGTCGCGGGGAAATTGCAGCTGATCCTCAACGCGACCTCGCTGGGCGGCTGCGAATCCCTGATCGAGCACCGCGCGTCGGTCGAAGGCAAGAATCCGGTCTCACCCGAAAATCTGCTGCGTTTTTCCGTCGGACTGGAAAACGTCGAGGACCTGATCGCGGATCTCGCGCAAGCGCTCGGCTAGAGCACGCACGGGTTCTTTTACCAGGCGCCGGTATTGGCCATCGATGCCCAGGGCTCCGCGGGCGCGAGCGCCGCGCCTTTCTGCAGCAGTTCGATCGAGATCGCGTCGGGCGAGCGCACGAAGGCCATGCGGCCGTCGCGCGGTGGTCGGTTGATGACGACGCCCAGCGCTTGCAGATGCTTGCAGGTCGCGTAGATGTCGTCGACCGCGAACGCGAGATGGCCGAAGTTTCGGGCGCTGCCATAGTCCTCGTCGTCGTAGTTGTAGGTCAGCTCGATCTCCGACTCCGGATTCTCCGGCGCCGCCAGATAGACAAGGGTGAAGCGGCCCTGCGGATAGTCGTTGCGACGGGTCTCGACCAGACCGAGGGCGTCGCGAAAGAAGCCCAGCGACGCATCGAGGTCGCGCACCCGCACCATCGCGTGCAGATATTTCATGGCAGGGCCTCGTCCAGGAACAGATCGGGCAGCAGCGGCTGGTCGGGATCCACCGCGTACTGGCTGAAATCGAGCGTGCCGCGCTCGCGCAGCAACGCCTCGTCGATGATGAATTGTCCGGTCAGCTGGCGCGAAGGCGTCGTCAGAATTGCATGCGCGGCATCGGCGAGGATTTCCGGATATCGGCAGTGGCTGATCTGCACACCGGGAATCATGTTGATCGCGTCGGTCGCGATCACCGTGCGTGGCCACAAGGCATTGACTGCGACGCCGCGGCTGCGGAATTCCTCGGCCAGACCCAGCGTCACGAAACTCATGCCCATCTTCGCCAGCGTATAGCCGGTGTGTGGCGCCCACCAGCGCGGATCGAGATTCGGCGGCGGCGCCAAGGTCAGGATGTGCGGGTTCTCGGCCTTGAGCAGATGCGGCAGACAGACCTGCGAACACAGGAAGGTGCCTCGCGCATTGACCTGGTTCATCAGGTCGTAGCGCTTCATCGGCGTGTCGAGCGTGCCGCGCAGCCAGATCGCGCTGGCATTGTTGACCAGGATGTCGATACCACCGAAGCGCTCCACCGCCAGCGCTACGGCCGCCTGCACCTGGTCCTCCTCGCGGATGTCGCACATCACGGCCAGCGCCTGTCCGCCTTCGGCCTCGATCGCCTCGGCTGCACTGTGGATCGTGCCTGGCAATTTCGGATTGGGAACATTGGATTTCGCGGCGACCACGACGTTGGCGCCGTCGCGGGCGGCGCGCAGCCCGATCGCCAGGCCGATACCGCGCGATGCGCCGGTGATGAACAGGGTTTTTCCGCGCAAGGTGCTCATGTCTGTCTCCGGGCTGGTGGCGACGGCTTGGGGGTCGGCGCGCATCGGCGCCACGATGTCGTCGAGCGGATTCATTCGGGCTGGAAATCCGGCAGGCGTTCGATGAGGTACTGCAGACGCGCCTGCGGGCTGTCGACCTGCAGCAGATGCTGACGCTCGGTCACCGCCAGCGGCAACCATTCGGCCAAGCGCCAGCCGATCCAGTCCGCATCGGCGAATCGCGATTTTTCGATCTTGTCGTGCGGACTGCCGGCGCGATCGAACAGCCGTTGCAGCAAGGTCGCCAGTAGTTCGTGCTCGGGGCCCAGACGCGTGGGCGGCGCCTCGTCCAGCCAGCGCACGTCGGCGACGATCAGGCCGTTGTCGCGCACCTTGGTGCGTTCGACATGGAAACGCCGTGCGCCTTCAACGGTGATGCCAAGCAGGCCGTCGCCAGTCGTGGAGAAATCAATGATGCGCGCTTCGCAGCCTAGCGCCGCGGGCACGGCGGGCTCGCCCACCTCGCGTCCTTCCAGGATCAGGCAGACGCCGAAGCCGCTGCCTTGGCGGCTGCAATCGCGGATCAGGTCGAGGTAACGCGGCTCGAAAATGCGCAAGGGCAGCACGCCGCCGGGAAAAAGTACGGTGCCCAGGGGGAACAGCGGCAGACAGTTCGGACTCACGCCGCGAGTGTAGCCGCGTGGCTGGCGTGGGGGCCAGCTTAGGGCAGCGGTATCTGCAACTCGGCCAGCATGCGGCGCGGCGCACCTTCGAAACCGCCGTTGGACATGAACACGAGGTGGTCGCCCGGCTGTGCGATCTCCCGCAGGCGCGCGATCAGCGCATCGACGCTGACGACGGCTTCGCCCTGTCCGCGCAAGGCCGACACGACCTTGCCTGCGTCCCAGGCCAGTTCGGGCCGATGCAGAAACACCACTGCATCGGCCTGGTCGAGCGAAGGCGCGATCTCGGCCGCATGCGCGCCCAGGCGCATGGAATTGCTGCGCGGCTCCATTGCCACCAGGATACGCGCAGCACCCACGCGGGCACGCAGACCTTCGAGCGTGGTGCGGATCGCGGTCGGATGGTGGGCGAAATCGTCGTACACGGTGACGCCGCGGGCCTGGCCGAGATTTTCCAGACGGCGCTTGACGCTGACGAAGTCGACCAGCCGCGCGAGCACCGTCGCGACGTCCACGCCGACTGCATTCGCGGCGGCGATCGCGGCCAGACCGTTGAGCACGTTGTGGCGGCCGACCATGCCCCAGCGCACCGTGCCGATGACCGCACCGCGGTGGCGAACGTGGAACGCGCTGCCATCGGCCTGCAGCAGGTCCGCGCTCCATTCAAAGCCGGCATCGAAGCCGAAACGCTCGACCGGCGTCCAGCAACCCATCGCCAGCACCTCGGCGAGCGCCGCGTCTTCGCCATTGACGATCAGGCGACCGCTGCCGGGCACGATGCGCACGAGATGATGGAACTGGCGCTGGATCGCTGCGAGGTCCGGAAAGATGTCGGCGTGGTCGTATTCGAGATTGTTGAGGATCGCGACCATCGGCCGGTAGTGCACGAATTTCGAGCGCTTGTCGAAGAATGCCGTGTCGTACTCATCCGCTTCCACCACGAACTCATGACCGCCGCCCAGACGCGCGGACACGCCGAAATTTTCCGGTACGCCGCCGACCAGGAAGCCCGGATCGCGCCCGGCCGCCTCCAGCAGGAAGGCCAGCATCGACGTGGTGGTCGTCTTGCCGTGCGTGCCGGCAACGGCCAGCGTGGTCCGGCCGGGCAGCACGTTCTCGCGCAGCCATTCCGCGCCCGAGGTGTAGGCGAGCTGGCGATCGAGCACGAATTCGACCGCGGCGTTGCCGCGCGAGAGCGCGTTGCCGACCAAGACCACATCGGTATCGGCGGCGATATGCGCCGGTTCGTAGCCCTGGTTCAGTCGGATGCCGAGCTGCTCGAGCTGCGTGGACATCGGCGGATAGACGTTCTGATCGGAGCCGTCGACGGCATGACCGAGCTCGCGTGCGAGCGCCGCGACGCCGCCCATGAAGGTGCCCGCAATCCCAAGAATATGCAGCTTCAAAGAAACCTCGAATTCAAAAGACCCGCAACCACTCCGAAGCCGACCCCGCATCCCACAATCTCCCCCTCTCCCGCCCACGGGAGAGGGCAAGGGGTGAGGGAGCTTTCAGCCCACATCCGCGTAGGGACTAATCGCCTCGATGATGCGAGTGAACACTTCGTCGAGCGAGCCCACACCGTCGAGATGCGCGAGCTTGCCCTGGTTGCGATAGAAGTCGACCACCGGCGCGGTCTGATCGTTGTAGATCTTCAGGCGATTGCGCACCGCCTCCGGGCTGTCGTCGGCGCGGCCTTCGGCGGCGGCGCGACCGGCGATGCGCTCGACCAGCAATTCGGTGCCGACGTCGAGCTGCACGGCGATGTCCATCGGCTGGCGGATGCGCGTGAGCAACGCATCGAGGGCATTGGCCTGGGCGAGATTGCGCGGATAACCATCGAGAATGAAACCGTTGCCGGCGTCGGCTTGCATGAAGCGGTCTTCGAGCATGCCCAGCACGATCTCGTCGGACACCAGATTGCCGGCGGCCATGACGACCTTGGCCTGCAAGCCCAGCGGCGTGCCGGCGGCCACGGCGGCGCGCAAGAGTTCACCGGTGGAAATGTGCGGCACCTGCAGGTGCTCGCGCAACTTTGCCGCTTGCGTGCCCTTGCCCGAACCGGGCGCGCCGAGAAGAACCAATCGCATGTCGTCACCAACCCCCGAACTGTGAGCTTCTTTCCCGCGGGAAAAAAAATCGCACGGACCGTCTTCACCCCGTTTGGCTATAGTGGGGCCGCCGACTGGCCGTGCGGACTGGGAAACGCTAACGGCCGGGGCCTGACAAGTCAAACGAAACCCGAAAAAACAGAGAAAAATCATGAGCAAAGGAACGCTCCTCTACGCCCAGTCCGGCGGCGTCACCGCCGTCATCAATGCCACGGCCAGCGCCGTGATCGAGACCGCGCGGGCCCGAAAAATCAAGGTGCTGGCGGCGAAAAACGGCATTCTCGGCGCCCTGCGCGAGGAGCTGATCGACACCTCCCGGCTCAGCCTGGCCCAGGTCCGGGCCCTGGCACATACCCCGGGCGGCGCCTTTGGCTCCTGCCGGGTCAAGCTCAAATCGCTGGAGGCCGACGGCGACAAGTACGCGCGCCTGCTCGCCGTGTTCCGGGCGCATGACGTGCGCTGGTTCCTCTACAACGGCGGCAACGATTCCGCCGATACCGCACTGAAGCTGTCGCAGCTCGCCGAAGCCAGCGGCTACCCGCTCACCTGCATCGGCGTGCCTAAAACGGTCGACAACGACCTGGTACTCACCGACTGCTGTCCGGGCTTCGGCTCGGCGGCGAAATACACCGCCGTGTCCGTCGCCGAGGCCGCGCTCGATGTCGCGGCGATGGCCGAAACCTCGACCAAGGTCTTCGTCTACGAAGTCATGGGCCGGCATGCCGGCTGGCTTGCGGCCGCCGCCGGCCTGGCCGGCAAGAACGCCGCGCAGGCGCCGCACGTGATCCTGTTTCCGGAAGTGGTCTACGACGAAGCGACGTTCCTCGCCAAGGTCAAGGCGACGGTGGCCTCGGTCGGCTACTGCGTGGTCGTCGTGTCGGAAGGCCTCAAGCACGCGAATGGCAAGTTCGTCGCCGAAAGCGAAGGCAGCGTCGATGCCTTCGGCCATTCCCAGCTCGGCGGCGTGGGCCCGCTGATCGCCGCGACCGTCAAGGACAAGCTCGGCTTGAAGGTGCACTGGACCGTGCCCGACTATCTGCAGCGTTCGGCGCGCCATCTCGCGTCGAAAACCGATCTTGCGCATGCGCTTGCCGTGGGAAAGGCCGGCGTCGAGTTCGCGCTCAAGGGCCTGAACGGCGTGATGCCGATCATCGTGCGCACGGCGGAAAAACCCTACCGCTGGAAGATCCGCGCCGAACCGCTGCGCAACATCGCCAATGCGGAAAAGAAGATGCCCGCCGGTTTCATCGGCAAGGACGGCTACAGCATCACTGCCGCCTGCCGTCGCTACCTCGAACCGCTGGTGCGCGGCGAAGCCGCGATGCCCTACGCTGCCGACGGCCTGCCTAAGCACGCGCTGCTCAAGCACACGATGATCGGCAAGCGTCTGCCGCCGTTCAAAGGCTGATGGGTTTCCGCCACTCCCTCGCTGTTCATCACTTCCAGAAGGACCTGCCATGCGCCGACTGTTGACCGCCCCTTACCGCACCGTATTCGCCTGCCTGCTGCTGGCTTCGGCCTCGGCTGCCGCCCAGGACACCGCAACGACACCCGCGAATACGGCGACACCGGCAACGCCCGCCACGGTGGCCGCGCCGGCCTCGACCACCGCAGCGCACGAACCCATCACGTGCGTGGAGGTCGAACGATTCCAGGTGTCGGACGACGAAAAAGTCGAAGGCCAGACCGAGCGCGCGGCGACGATTCCCGAACGCAACCTCGAGATCATCCAGGATCGCCTGGCCAAGCACTTGCCCACGGAGGCGCGTGGCATCGCCGCCCATGTCAGCGGAACGAGCAGCTGCCCCAACCCGGGCAGCGCCGCGGTGCTGTCGGGCGACATTCTCGACTTCCGCAAGGGCAACATGGCCTTGCGCTACCTCGTCGGTTTCGGCGCGGGCTCGCAGAAGGTACGCGTGCGCCTCACGCTCAAGCGCAAGGACGACGGCTCGACGCTGACCCAGACCGAGATCGCCGATACCAAATGGGGCGGCGCGTTCGGCGGCACCAATACCAAGGGTCTGGACGATTTCGCGGAAAAGGCGGCCGAGGCGGCGGCCAAGGCCTTGCGCGGGCACTGAAACCGCGCCGCGAAAGCCTCTGCAAAGCCCGGCCTGGCCGGGTTTTTGCATTATTGGGGCGCGGCTGGCGCACCCCGCCCCCCTTTGCCATACTCGGGCGCAGCGGCCTTTCGGCCGCCTTATTTTGTCTGAACTCTGGGGAGGGTCTGCATGTACGGTTTTTTTGAACAGCACGGTCTACAGCTGGCTTTGATTTGTGCGGCAATCGCCATCGTGTACGGCATCATCGCGGCGCGCTGGATCATCGCGCAGCCCGCAGGCAACGAACGCATGCAACAGATCGCCGCGGCGATCCAGGAAGGCGCCGGCGCCTACCTGCGCCGGCAGTACCGCACCATCGGCATCGTCGGCGTGATCCTGTTCCTGGTCATCGGCTTCGCGCTCGGAAGCTGGCAGACGGCGATCGGTTTTGCGATCGGCGCGATCCTCTCGGGCCTGGCCGGCTTCATCGGCATGTTCGTGTCGGTGCGCGCGAACGTGCGCACCGCGCAGGCGGCGACACAGGGCCTGAATGCCGCACTCAACGTGAGCTTCAAGGGCGGCGCGATCACCGGCATGCTCGTCGTCGGTCTGGGTCTGCTGGGTGTCGCCGGTTACTTCATGTACCTGCTCGGCAGCAGCGGCTCGAGCGTCGAATCGCTGAACGCCGCGCTTGGCCCGATGATCGGCCTGGCTTTTGGCAGCTCGCTGATTTCCATCTTCGCGCGTTTGGGCGGCGGCATCTTCACCAAGGGCGCCGACGTCGGCGCCGACTTGGTGGGCAAGGTCGAAGCCGGCATTCCCGAGGACGACCCGCGCAACCCGGCCGTGATCGCCGACAACGTCGGTGACAACGTCGGCGACTGCGCCGGCATGGCCGCCGACCTGTTCGAAACGTATGCGGTGACGGTGATCGCGTCGATGCTGATCGCCTCGATCGCCTATGGCACCTACGGCTGGGCTGGCGTGATCTATCCGATGGTGCTGGGCGCCGTTTCGATCATCGCGTCGATCGTCGGCACCTTCTTCGTGAAGGTGCGTGACGGCGGCAAGATCATGAATGCGCTGTATCGCGGCCTGATCGTCTCGGGCGTGCTCGCGGCGGCGGCCTTCTGGTTCGTCACCAACAACATGTTCCCGAAAGACCTCGGCATGCCGCTGTTCTGGTGCGCGATGGTCGGTCTGGCCCTCACGGCCGCGATGGTCGTGATCACCGAGTACTACACCGCGACCGAATACGGCCCGGTGCAGCAGGTCGCGAAAGCCTCGGAGACCGGTCACGGCACCAACGTCATCGCCGGCTTGGCCGTGTCGATGAAGTCGACGGCGGCGCCGGTGATCGCGGTCGCGATCGCGATCTACGCCTGCTACAACATCGCCGGCCTGTACGGCGTCGCCATCGCGGCGACCTCGATGCTGTCGATGGCCGGCGTGATCGTCGCGCTCGACGCTTACGGTCCGATCACCGACAACGCCGGCGGCATCGCTGAAATGAGCCACCTCGGCCCGGAGATCCGCAAGATCACCGACGCCCTGGACGCGGTCGGCAATACCACCAAGGCCGTCACCAAGGGTTACGCCATCGGTTCGGCCGGCCTCGCCGCGCTGGTGCTGTTCGCCGATTACTCGCACAAGCTGGTCGAGCATTTCGGTGCCGATCACCCGGTGAATTTCTCGCTCGACAACCCGAACGTGGTGATCGGCCTGCTGATCGGCGGCATGATTCCGTATCTGTTTGGCGCGTTCGCGATGCAGGCGGTCGGTCGTGCGGCCGGCGCGGTGGTCGAGGAAGTCCGCCGTCAGTTCCGCGAGATCCCCGGCATCATGGAAGGCACCGGCAAGCCGCAGTACGACAAGGCCGTCGACCTGCTGACCAAGTCGGCGATCCGCGAAATGATCGTGCCCTCGCTGCTGCCGCTGATCATCCCGGTCCTGGTCGGTAAGTTCCTCGGCGCGGCGGCACTCGGCGGCCTGCTGATGGGCACGATCGTCACCGGTCTGTTCGTCGCGATCTCCATGTGCACCGGCGGCGGCGCCTGGGACAACGCCAAGAAGTACATCGAAGAAGGCCACCACGGCGGCAAAGGCTCGGAAGCCCACAAGGCGGCGGTCACCGGCGACACCGTCGGCGATCCGTACAAGGACACGGCCGGCCCGGCGATCAATCCGCTCATCAAGATCATCAACATCGTCGCGCTGCTGCTGATTCCGATGCTGACCTTGACCTGAGTTTCAGCCACACCGGAAACGAAGAAGCCCCGCGAATACGGGGCTTCTTTTTTGCGCGGTGCCGGCAGCGCTGAAAATCAGATCTGTTTGACCTCGTTGAGCAGGGCCAGCAGCGCGTTGCGCAATTCCACGCGCAGCACGCCGATGCGTTCGCCCATCGGGGCCAGGCCGTAGTCGGCCAGATCGGCACGCTCGACGGCGAGGCTGGCTTCGGTCAACTGCGTCAGGCCCAGCGCCATCGCACCCGAGCGCAGGAAATGCGCAGCCTGTCCGACCTGCTCGACATCGCGCGCGGCATGACCGTCGTCGATGAGCTGCATCTGCTTGGGCGCGTCGGCCAGGAACAGGCGGACGAGTTCGCTGATCAGGCCGGGACGGTCGGATTCGAGCGAATTCAACAGATCCAGGGCCTTGGGATCGATCGGGGTACCAGAAGAAGTCATGGCGAAGGGTCCGGGGGCGACGGCGACAATGTACCCCGCTTCGGGCCCCGCGGCGATGCCGGCCGCCCTGTCGGCGCGGCTGCCGGCTTCCGAGTACCGGCTCGGACGGCTTGGGCTATCATTCGCGCCCCTGATTTACCCCCGGACGGACGCCCTCATGGCCCTCGAACTAGTTCCCACCGGCCGCGATGTGCCGAACGATTTCAACGTCATCATCGAAATCCCGATGAACTCGGAGCCGGTGAAATACGAGGTCGACAAGGCCTCCGGCGCGATCTTCGTCGATCGCGTGCTGACCACGCCGATGCGCTACCCGTGCAACTACGGCTACATCCCGCACACCTTGTCGGGCGACGGCGACCCGGCCGACGTGCTGGTGATCATGCCGATGCCGCTGATCCCCGGTTCGGTGATCCGCTGCCGCACCGTCGGCATGCTGAAGATGACCGACGAAGCGGGCGAAGACACCAAGATCATCGCCGTGCCGGTCAGCAAGGTGTTTCCGGCCTACGACAACGTCAAGCACATCGACGAGCTGCCGCACCTGACCAAGGAACGCATCTCGCACTTCTTCGAGCACTACAAGGATCTCGAGAAGGGCAAGTGGGTCAAGGTCGACGGCTGGGCGGGCGCGGACGAGGCCAAGCAGGAAATCCTGCTGTCGGTCGAGCGCTACAACGCCACGCCGGAGAAACCGAACTTCTGAGTTCGCGCATCGATCCGCAGATCAAGAAAGGCCGCCCTCACAGGCGGCCTTTTTCGCTCAAGGCGCCGCCGGGCGTCGCCCGGCGAATCCGGCCAGCCGCGAGATCACCAGGGCCACGTACAGCACGCCCAGGAACTGCTCCAGGATCACCGCGCCGCGTGCGCTGCTGGCGGCCGGCACGATGTCGCCGTAACCGGTGGTCGACAGCGTGGTCATGCTGAAATAGAACAGCTCCCACAGGCTGATCTGCCCGGCGACCGCCGGCAGATTCACCGCGAACGAGCCCGGGTGTAGGAACTCGATGCACCAGAACACGCCGGTCCAGGCCATCGCCAACAACAGAAACGCCGTCGCGGCGGCGAATAGTTCGTCGACCGTCGCACGCGCGTCGCGCAGCATGTAACTGCACATCTGCAGGGCCGCCGCCGTGTAGAACGCGGTCTGGGCCACGGCCGCGAGCAGATCGGTGCGCGAGGTGACATCGAAGGCATGCATCGCCGCCGTCACCACGGCGACCAGCGCGAGCACGATCGCTGCGCGCAGGGCATGTCGCGGCACATGCACGCGTTGCAGCGACAACACGATGCCGACGATGACCAGCACGTTCAGGCCCCAGCGACCGATGCTCGACGCTTCGATGACGGGATAAATCGCGACCGCCAATACCAGCAGCACCAGCAAGGGCACGTGCGGACGACGCAACCAGAACAGGGACATGGGCAGAAGCACTCCGTGAGGCCTGCCGCCACGATACAACGTCGGCGCAACCGGACGCAGCTCCGACCCGCGCCGACCTCAGGCCGACGCGATCGCCACGCGATTGCGTCCGGCATGTTTGGCCTGATACAGCGCGGCATCGGCCGGCGCGATCAGGGCATCGGCGGTCGCACCCGGCGCCGGCACGCATCCCGCGACGCCGACGCTGATCGTCACCCGGCCGGCGCCAACATGGCGATGCGCAATATCTCGGGCCTCCACGGCCAGGCGCAGACGTTCCGCCAGGCGCGCCGCTTCTTCGACGCCGGCACCGGCGAGGATCACCACGAATTCTTCGCCGCCATAGCGCGCGAGCAACGCATCACCATCTTCGAGCACGTACGCGAGCAGGCCGGCGACCTGTTGCAGGCAGGCATCGCCGGCCAGATGGCCATAGCCGTCGTTGAAGGCCTTGAAGTGGTCGATATCGATCAGCAGCAGCGCCAGCGAAGTATGCGTGACCGCCGCATCGTCGATCGCCTGCGCGATCCAGCCGTCGAAACTGCGGCGATTGCCCACGCCGGTCAGACTGTCGTTCTGCGACAGATCCTCCAGCACGGCATACGCCTCGCGCAGTTGCGCATTCGCGCGCTGCAGCTGTCCGAATAGATTGGCCGCGCGCAGGATGCCCGCGATCTGGTCGGCGACCGTTTCGAGCAAGGCGCGCTGGCCGCGAAAGGCGCCGATCCGACGGCTCTCGGCATTGAGCACGGCGAGCACTTCACCGTTGTGGACCACCGGCACACACAGCTCGGAACCCGTACCGTGCAGGGTGTCGATGACAGCGGGATGGTTGCGGGCATCGTCGATATCCATGGTGACGCCCGTCGAGGCGCATTGCCCGACCACGCCGGTGCCCAGGGCCCGTCGATACCCGACCTTGACCTCGCTCTCGAGTGCGCCGGCGACGGCTTCGCAAACGAACTCATCGCGCTCGCGGTCGATCGTCGCGCAGGCGACGAATTCCCAGCCGAACTCTTCCTTCAGGGCATCGACGATCCGCTGCAGCATCGGCTGCAAGGCCAGGTCCTGGACGGCGATCCGGGCGATGCGGTTGAGCGTCATCAACTGACGCAGTGCCGCCGCCTCGTCGATCCTCAGCTCCACCGCCATGGCCCACCCCCGGGTCTACTCGGGACGATACACCTGTGCACCGGCCGCGCGGAACTCCGCGGCTTTTTCTGCCATGCCCTGCTCCAGGGCCGCGGTTTCGGCGACCCCGTGGGTTTCGGCATATTCACGCACGTCCTGGGTGATCTTCATCGAGCAGAAGTGCGGGCCGCACATCGAGCAGAAATGCGCGGACTTGTGCGCTTCCTTGGGCATCGTCTCGTCGTGGTACTCCCGCGCGCGCTCGGGATCGAGACCGAGGTTGAACTGGTCTTCCCAGCGGAACTCGAAACGCGCCTTGCTCAGCGCGTTGTCGCGCGCCTGGGCGCCGGGATGCCCCTTCGCCAGGTCGGCCGCGTGCGCGGCGATCTTGTAGGCCATCAGACCTTCACGCACGTCGTGCTTGTTCGGCAGGCCGAGGTGTTCCTTGGGCGTGACATAGCAAAGCATCGCCGTGCCGAACCAGCCGATCATCGCCGCGCCGATCGCCGAGGTGATGTGGTCGTAACCGGGCGCGATGTCGGTGGTCAGTGGGCCGAGGGTATAGAACGGCGCTTCGCCGCAGACGGCGAGCTGCTTGTCCATGTTTTCCTTGATCAGGTGCATGGGCACGTGGCCGGGGCCTTCGATCATGGTCTGCACATCGTGTTTCCACGCGATCTTGGTCAGCTCGCCGAGCGTCTCGAGCTCGCCGAACTGCGCGGCATCGTTCGCGTCGGCGATCGAGCCCGGACGCAGGCCGTCGCCGAGCGAGAAGCTGACGTCGTAGGCCTTCATGATTTCGCAGATTTCCTCGAAATGCGTGTAGAGGAAATTCTCGCGATGATGTGCCAGGCACCATTTGGCCAGGATCGAACCGCCGCGCGAAACGATGCCGGTGACGCGCTTGGCGGTCAGCGGCACGTAGCGCAGCAGCACGCCGGCGTGGATGGTGAAGTAGTCGACGCCCTGCTCGGCCTGTTCGATCAAGGTGTCGCGGAAGATGTCCCAGGTCAGCTCTTCGGCGCGACCGTCGACCTTTTCCAGCGCCTGGTAGATCGGCACCGTGCCGATCGGCACCGGCGAATTGCGCAGGATCCACTCGCGCGTTTCATGGATGTTCTTGCCCGTCGACAGGTCCATGACGGTATCCGCGCCCCAGCGGATCGACCAGACCAGCTTCTCGACCTCCTCGGCGATGCCCGAGGACACCGCGCTGTTGCCGATGTTTGCGTTGACCTTGGTCAGGAAGTTGCGACCGATGATCATCGGCTCGATTTCCGGATGGTTGATGTTGGCCGGGATGATCGCGCGACCGCGCGCGACTTCCTCGCGCACGAATTCGGGCGTGATGATCTTCTGGATCGCCGCGCCGAAACTTTCGCCGGCGTGCTGGCGCAGCAGGTGCGCCTCGCGGATGCCCTCGATGCGCTGGTTCTCGCGGATCGCGATGTATTCCATTTCCGGGGTCACGATGCCGCGGCGCGCGTAGTGCATCTGCGACACGTTCATGCCCGCCTTCGCGCGCCGCGGCAGCGGCCGGTGGCCGAAGCGCACGGCGTCGAGCTTGGCATTGGTCTCGCGGCTGCGTCCGAATTCCGAACTCAAGCCAGTCAGTCGTTCGGTATCGCCGCGCTCGGCGATCCACGACGCACGCAGGGGCGCCAGGCCGGCCGCGAGGTCGATGTTCGCCGTCGGATCGGTGTACGGACCCGAGGTGTCGTAGACGAAGAACGGGGCGTTCGGTTCGGCGCTGCCGAACATCTTCGGGGTCTCGCTCAGCGCGATCTCGCGCATCGGCACGCGCAGGTCGGGCCGCGAGCCGTCGACGTAGGCTTTCTTCGAGCCGAGGATCGGCGTGGTGACGGAATCGGAGAGCTCCTGCGTCTGGCGGAGCAGTTCGGTCGGCTGGGCGTTCATGCGTGTCGTTCCTGGGGCGCTCGCGCGAGCGGGAAAGAAACGGCGGCGCCGGAGCAGGTCCGGCGAGCGGACCACGCTTCGAAGCTTCCCTACGCCGGGTTCAGCCGGATCAGGTTCGAAGGGTATTTCTCAGCCCGTGGGCACCCCCGCTTCAGGGCGCTATTTCAGCACGTCGGCCCGGGGCGGGCCAGTGAATCAGCGCCGGGGCTCTTCGGACAGGTGGGCGTTGGCTTCGATGTAGTGGACGGCCCGCGCCAGCGCCTGACGCATGTAGGCGAGAAAACTGCCGCGCACCAGGCGACGCAGGAGCATGCCCGTGAATCGCGACTTCGCCTGGAAGGTGTAGCGCCAGACGATCCGGGTGCCCTCGCCTTCGGCGCTGAGCAGCCACTCGCCCTCGATCTCGCGGGCGAGTAGACGCATGAAGCTGGTGAAGCCGGTGATCCGGTACAGCAGCCGGAACGGTTCACGCGCTTCGAGCACTTCCTCGAACGCGCTGTTGCCGTCGGCGAAATGCACCCTGCGGGTCGTACCGGCGGCATTCCACGGTCCGGTCTGCCGCGACACGTGCACGGCCGCCGGCAACCAGCCGTACCCGGTCAGGAACAAGGTCAGGTCCATCGCCACGATGACCTTGAAGGCCAGCGCGACGCGGGCGTTCGCGACCTGTTCGAGCTGGACCTGGATCGGAGTCATCGCAGCCATGGTAACGGGCGAAGAACGCGAACCGGGCCTCTGACGCAGCAAGGGGGAGGGAGCCTTGCCAGAAGCCCGGTCGCGAATTCAGGGATGATCGGGGACGGGGACGCGGAACCACGCCGCATACAGCGCCGGCAGGAACAGGACGGTCAGACCGGTCGCGACGATCAGGCCGCCCATGATCGACACCGCCATCGGCCCGAAGAACACACTGCGCGATAGCGGAATCATGGCCAGCACCGCCGCCAGCGCGGTCAGCACGATCGGACGGAAACGGCGCACCGTCGCGTCGATGATCGCCTGGTAAGGCGTATGACCGGCAGCGATGTCCTGATCGATCTGATCGACGAGGATGACCGAGTTGCGCATGATCATGCCCGACAGCGCAATCGTGCCGAGCATCGCGACGAAGCCGAACGGCACGCGGAAGATCAGCAGGAAGGCGGTCACGCCGATCAGGCCCAGCGGTGCGGTCATCAGCACCATGGCGGTGCGGCGGAAACTGCGCAGCTGGATCATCAACAAGGCCGTGACGGCGAACAGGAACAGCGGCACGCCGGCCGCCACCGACACCGAACCGCGCGCGGAATCTTCCACCGTGCCGCCGGTTTCGAGCAGATAGCCGGGCGGCAGCTTGCTGCGGATGCCTTCGAGCGTCGGCAGGATCTGCGAGGTCACCGTCGGCGGCGTGACGTCGCCGTAGATGTCGCCGCGCACGGTGATCGTCGGCAGACGATTGCGGTGCCAGAGAATACCGTCCTCAAATCCGTATTCGAGCGTGGCGATCTGCGCCAGCGGCACGCTGCGACCCTTGTCGGTCGGCACGGCGAGCGAACCGAGCAGGGACAGGCGCGCGCGCTCTTCCTCTGGGCCGCGCAGCAGGATCTCGATGAGTTCATTGCCTTCGCGGTACGTGCTGACCGTCGTGCCCGACAGCGAACCGCGCAGGAACAGCGCCAGCTGCGCCGACGTCACGCCGAGTGCGCGGGCACGCTCCTGGTCGATCTTCAGCCGAACGACCTTGCTCGGCTCGTCCCAGTCGAGATTGATGTTGTCGACATGGCCGTTCGCGCGCACCTTGTCGGCGACTTCGTAGGCGATGCGACGCACATCGTCGATGTGTTCGCCCGAGACGCGGAACTGGATCGGGAAACCGACTGGCGGGCCGTTTTCCAGACGCAGCACGCGGCCCTGCAGGTCGGGGAAGTCCTTGGCCAGGGTTTCGATCACCCAATGGCGGATGACCTCGCGCGTCTTCACGTCGGGCGTGAGCAGCACGAACTGCGCGAAATTGGCCTGCGGCAGTTTCTGGTCGAAGGGCAGATAGAAACGCGGCGAGCCGGTGCCGACGTAGGCGACGTAGTTCACCAGATCCTTGCGCTTGGCCAGCTCCGCCTCGAAACGCTTGGTCGCGGCTTCGGTCGCCACCAGGGACGAGCCTTCGGCGAGTTCGAGGTCGACGACCAGTTCCAGGCGCGTGGACGAGGGGAAGAACTGCTGCGGCACGAAGCGGAACAATCCGACCGCGAGGAAGAATGCGAGCGCCGTGACGACCATGACGCGCTTGCGATGCTGCACGCACCAGGCGATCCAGCCACGCAGGCGGCGATAGAAGCGGCTGTCGTAGTGCTCGCCGTGGCCACCGGCCGGTTCGGGCTCGGGCGTGATCAAGTCGCCGAGCCAGGTAGGCAGCAGCAGGGCCAGACGCTGGCGCAGCAAGGACGGCTTGCGGTCGCGGCGCGCGGCGGCGATCTGCTCGGCATCGGGCAGCAGGCGATCGCCCAGGTAAGGAATGAATACGACCGCCGCGATCCAGCTCAGCAGCAAGGCGATGGTCACTACCTGGAAGATCGAACGGGTGTATTCGCCGGTGCCCGACTGCGCGGTCGCGATCGGCAGGAAGCCCGCCGCCGTGATCAGCGTGCCGGTCAGCATCGGAAACGCGGTGCTGGTGTAGGCGAAACTCGCTGCGCTCAGGCGATCCAGTCCCTGCTCCATCTTCACGGCCATCATCTCCACCGCGATGATCGCGTCGTCGACGAGCAGGCCGAGCGCCAAGATCAGCGCGCCGAGCGAGATCTTGTGCAGGCCGATGTCGAAGTAGCGCATCGCGGCGAACGTCATCGCCAGCACGAGCGGAATCGACAGGGCGACGACCAGGCCCGGTCGCTTGCCCAGCGAGAAGAAGCTCACCAGCAGCACGATGACCACCGCTTCAGTGAGCGATTTGACGAACTCGGCGACCGAGTCGCGCACGGCCGTCGGCTGGTCGGAGACCTTGCGCAGGCTCATGCCCACCGGCAGCGATTTCTGCAGGCGCGCAAATTCGCTTTCCAGCGATTCGCCCAAGTGGATGATGTCGCCGCCGGGTTTCATCGACACCGCGATGCCGATGGCGTTTTCACCCATGAAGCGCATGCGCGGCTCGGCCGGGTCGGCAAAACCACGCTTGATCGTGGCGACGTCGCCCAGACGGAAGGTGCGATCGCCGGCGCGGATCGGGAAATTGCTGATCTCCTCGACCGTGCTGAAGCCGCCGGTCACACGCAGTTGCACGCGATCGGTACCGGTTTCGAAGAAGCTGGTCGGCACCACGGCGTTCTGCGCGTCGATGGCCTGTTGCACCGCCTGCAGCGGAATGCCCAGGGTCGCGAGCTTGGTGTTGGACAGCTCGATCCAGATTTTTTCTTCCTGCAGGCCGATGAGGTCGACCTTGGCGACATCGGGCACGCGATGCAGGGCCAATTCGGCGCGCTCGGCGTAGTCCTTCATCGTCGCGTAGTCGAAACCGTCGCCGGTCAGCGCATAGATGTTGCCGAAGGTGTCGCCGAATTCGTCGTTGAAGAACGGCCCGACCACGCCCGAGGGCAGACTGCCGCGGATGTCGCCGACCTTCTTGCGCACCTGGTACCACAGCGCTGGAATGTCGCGCGAATGCAGCGAATCCTTGGCGATGAACTGCACCAGCGATTCGCCCGGACGCGAATACGAGCGGATGAACTCGTACTCGCCGGTCTCCATGAGCTTCTTTTCGATGCGGTCGCTGACTTGATGACCGACTTCTTCGGCAGTCGCGCCCGGCCAGAACGTGCGCACGACCATGATCTTGAAGGTGAACGGCGGGTCTTCGGACTGACCCAGACGCTGGTAGCTGAAGAAGCCGACCAGAGCGAGCACGATCATCGCGAACTGCACGAGGGTGCGGTTCTTCAGTGACCAGGCCGAGAGATTGAAATTGCTCATGGTCGTCGGCTCAGCGGGCGGCGGTGACGGAGGCGGCGCGACCCGCGCCCGGATTCAGCGATACCGGCCGATTGTCGCGATCGATCGGCGCGACCTGCTCGCCTTCGCGCAGCAGATGCGTACCGGCGGCGATGACCCAATCGGTCGCCTTGAGACCCGACAGCACCGGCACGCCGGTTTCGCCGTAAGGGCCGACGGCGATGACGGTCAGATGGACTTTCCTCGTCGCCGGATCGACCACCCACACCGCCGGCTTGCCCTGGCTTTCGGTCAGCGCCGACAGCGGCAGCGACAGCGGTGCGCTGCCATCGGCCTGCGCGTAGACGCGCGCGCTCTGGCCCAGATCGACATCGTCGGCATGGAAACTCACGCGCGCCGCATAGGTACGCGTCAAGGCATCGGCCGCCGGCGCGATCTCGCGCAGGGTCGCCTGATAGCGTTTGCCCGGCGTGGCCCACAGCTCGACCACGAGTTCGCGGCCGACCTTGAACTGGCCGACGCTCTGCTCGGGCACGCTGATCGCGACTTCGCGCTCGCCGTCCACGGCCAGCACGAACACCGTCTGGCCCGCCGCGACGACTTGGCCGGCTTCGGCCAAACGCTGCGCGATGATGCCGGCATGCGGCGCACGCAATACCGCGTAACCGGCCTGGTTGCCGTACACCGAGGCCTGCGCGCGTGCCTGCTGCACCCGCGCGGCCGCGGCGTCGAAGCTTGCCTTCTTGCTTTCGTACAGCGAGCGGCTGACCAACTGCTGGTCAAAGAGATTCTTGTAGCGATCGAGTTCGGCTTTGGCCAGGGCGAATTCGGACTGCGCCGACTTCAAGGCCGCACCATAAGCCTGCGACTGCAGCTGCAGATCGGAGGCATCGAGCTCGGCGAGCGGCTGGCCGGTCTGCACATGCGCGCCAGCGTCGACCAGACGACGGGCGATCTTGCCGGCGACGCGGAAGGCCAGCTCCGGTTCCTGACGGGCATGCACTTCGCCCGCGAAGGCTTCCACGCCGAGGCCGGAGTTTGCCGGCTGCACGACCAGGGCAGGGCGCACGACGACGGCGGGTTCGTCCTTGCCGCAGGCGGCCAGCAAGAGCAGGGCAAGGATCGGAACGAGCCGGAAACCAGGGCGGACGGCGAACATGAGCAGGGCCTAAATAATGAACTGGCGGGTATACTATCTTTATCGAACCGTTTAGTTCAATAATTCCGACATGAATTTTTTGCCCCACCGTCCCGCGGCCCCCGGCCGCCCCAAGGACCCGGAAAAGCGTGCCGCCATCCTGGAGGCCGCCATGCGCCTGTTCCCCGAGCGGGGCTATGACGGGGTCAGCATGGACGTCATCGCCCAGGCCGCCGGGGTGTCCAAACTGACCGTCTACAGCCATTTCGAGGACAAGGAGTCGCTGTTCGCGGCCGCCGTGACCACTTGCTGCGAGGATTTGCTGCCGCATGGCGTGTTCGAGCCGGTGACCGGGCAGGCCGTCCGCGAGGCCCTGACCACGATCGGCCGCAGCTTCACCGACCTGATCATGGACGAGCGCGCGATCAAGCTGCATCAGATCATGGTCGCCCAGGCCGGCCAGAAGCCCCGCCTGACCGATATCTTCTATGCCGCCGGCCCCAAACGGACGCTCGACGAGATGGAGAGCTTCCTGCGTCAGGCGCAGGCCACCGGCGCCCTCGAAGTCGCCAATCCCGCGCATGCGGCGGCGCACTTCTTCTGCCTGCTCAAGGGCATCCGGCACATGAGCGTGCTGGTCGGCAAGAGCCCGTTGCCGACCGCCGCCGAGCGCCAGGAACACATCGCCGAAGTGGTCGACATCTTCCTCAAGGCCTTCGCGCCGACGGCCCGTTCGGGAGGCGCGCGATGAGCTCGCCGAGCGCAGTTTCCTGGGCGACAGCACGCGCAAACGCCGCTGTGGCAAGCGTCCCGGTTACTTCTGGCACTGCGACCTCACAGGCCCGCGAAGCATCCTGTAGTTCAATCCCGCGCAGTCGGGGCGTAAACTTTGCGCCCCTTTCGCGCGTCCTGGAATCCGCATGTCCCTGAACTTCGAACAAGCCCGTGCCGCGATGGTCGAGCAGCAGATCCGCCCCTGGGAGGTGCTGGATCCGCGCGTGCTCGAAACGCTGGCGGCCGTGCGTCGCGAAGATTTCGTGCCGCTCGCGCAGCGTCAGCTGGCCTACACGGATACGCCGCTGCCCCTGGCACACGGCGAGATCATGATGAAACCGGTCCTCGAGGGTCGCCTGCTGCAAGCCCTGGGCTTGGCGCCGGAGGACGAGGTCCTTGAAATCGGCACCGGCAGTGGCTATGTCACAGCCTGTCTGGCGCGACTGGCGCGCGAGGTGGTCAGCATCGACCGTCATTCCGATTTCGTCGATGCCGCCCGCGCGCGTTTCGCGCAGGACGGCGTCAGCAATGTTCGTCTGGAATGCGCCGACGCGCTGAGCTTCGAGCCGGGCCGGTTGTTCGACGCGATCGCGGTGACCGCCGCCGTCGCCGAGGTGCCGGAACGCTTCTGCCAGTGGCTCAAGCCCGAAGGCCGTCTGTTCGTCATTCACGGGGCGTCGCCGGCTCAGGAAGCCGTGCGCATCACCCGCCGTGGCGAACACCTGCACAGCGAAAGTCTTTTCGAAACCGATGTCCCCTACCTGCATGGCGCCGAACCGGTGCCGCGCTTCACCCTCTGAATCGGGAAACTTCTCCATGTCCTTGCGTCTTCGTCCGATTACCTTCGCGCTGCTGATTGCCGGCCTCTCCGGCCAGGCTCACGCCACCGACCTCCTGCAGGCCTACGATCTGGCACGCCAGAGCGACCCGCAGTTCGCCGCCGCCGAAGCGCAGAAGAACGCGCAGGGCGAAGGCGTCGTGCAGTCGCGCGCCGCCCTGTTGCCGCAGATCAGCGCTGACGTCACCTTCAACGACTCGCGCGGCCGCAGCAGCGGCAACCAGGTCTTCGCCGGTTCGGCCACGCCGATCAACTCGACGTATTCGGAAAATCGCAGCCGCGGCTCGGGCGTCAACGTCCAGCAGAGCCTGTACGACCATTCCAACTACACGCGCCTCGGCGCGAGCAAGGCGCGTGCGCGCCAGGCCGATGCGCAGTTCGATGCGTCCGCCGACGCCCTTATCGTCCGCGTCGCCGATGCCTACTTCAACGTGCTGACCGCGATCGAGACGCTCGCGTCCGCACGCGCCGAAGAGCGCTCGGTCAAGCGCCAGCTCGACCAGGCTGAAAAGCGTCTGGAAGTCGGCCTGGCCCCGATCACCGACGTGCATGAAGCCCGCGCGCGCTACGACAGCTCGCGCGCCACGGCGATCTCCTCGGCCAATGCGCTCGACGACGCCTACGAAGCCCTCGCGGAAATCACCGGCCAGCCGATGGAAAACCTCAAGGGCCTGTCGACCGACTACCGCCCGGCGACGACCGACACGCGGTCGGCCGAGGAGTGGGTGCAGATCGCCCTGTCGACCAATCCGACCCTGCGTTCGTACCAGGAAGCGCTGACCGCCGCCGAGAAGGACGTGTCGACGGCACGCGCCGCGCATTTCCCGACCCTGGCCGCGAGCGCCGGCTACGGCGACGATGCCAACTGGGGCGACAGCGTGCGTCGCACCCTGCCCGCGTCCTCGCCGATCAGCTCGGGCAGCTCGAGCACGAGCTCGCGCTTCGGCCTGACCCTGAGCATTCCGATTTTCAGCGGCTTCGCCACGCAGTCGCGCGTGCGCCAGGCCAACTATCAGCGTGACGCCGCCGCCGACCAGCTCGAGCAGCAGAAGCGCGCGATCACCCGTCAGACCCGCGGCGCCTACCGCTCGCTGGTCGCGGGCCAGGCCGAAGTCGAAGCGCGCCGTCTGGCGGTCGTCTCGGCGAAGGCCGCGTACGAAGCCGGCGAAGCGGGCCTGGAAGTGGGCACGCGCACGATCGTCGACGTGCTGATCGCGCAGCAGGCCCTGTTCGCGGCGCGCACCGAGTACGCGCGGTCGCGCCACGCCTATCTGGTCAACGAACTGCGCCTGAAGCAGGCCGCTGGCATCCTGGAAGCCTCCGATCTGGAAGCGACCAATCGCTCGCTGGTCGCCAATGCCAATGACTCGCTGGACCAGGCCGACAAGCCCTGATCGAGGTCGCCATCGCAAGACGAAAAACCCGGCTACGGCCGGGTTTTTTTATGCGTGGCCGGGGCGCGATTCAACCGACCGGCAAATGCGCTTCAACCAGCTCGAGCGTGCGTGCGAGCGCGCCACGTTCGGCCGCGATGCGCAGACGACCGGCCTCGCCGCGGCGTCGGCAATCGATGGGATCGCCGATCGCCGTGCGCAGCGCACGCACCAGCGTGTCGGCGCCGTCGATGCGCTGCACGGCTTCGACCTGCACGAGCAAGGCGGTGATCTCGGCAAAATTGTAGGTGTGCGGTCCCACCAACGCCGGCACGCCGAGCGCGGCCGGTTCAAGCAGGTTGTGCCCGCCGATGTCGTCGAGACTGCCGCCGACGAAAGCGATGTCGGCAGCGGCGTAGAAGGACATCAATTCGCCCAGCGTGTCGATGACGAACACGCTCGTTGACGGATCCGGCTGGCCATCGGCACGGCGCGCGCGCACGGCGAAGCCGGCGCGTTCGCTCGCCGCGATGACCGCCGCGAAACGTTCCGGATGCCGCGGTGCCCAGAGCAGCAAGGCGCCCGGATGATCGGCGAGCAATTGCCGGTGCGCGTCGAGCACGATGTCTTCTTCGCCCGGATGCGTGCTCGCCGCGATCCACACCGGACGCTCGCCCCAATGCCCGCGCCAGGCGCGTCCCTGCTCGACGATGCCGTCGGGCAGGGGCAGGTCGTACTTGAGATTGCCGGTCACCTGCACGATCGCCGCCGGTGCGCCGAGCTGGCGATAGCGCTCGGCATCGGCCTGCGATTGCGCAGCAACATGCGCGACCGCCGACAGCGAGCTGCTGAGCAGGGAACGAAACGGCCGGTAACCGCGCAGCGAACGCTCGGACAGGCGTGCGTTGGCGATGATGATCGGGATGTGGCGCCGATGCAGTTCCGCGAACAGGTTCGGCCAGATCTCGGTCTCCATCACGATCGCCACGCGCGGCCGGAAGTGCTCAAGGAAATGCCGCACCGCGCCCGGCAGGTCGTAAGGCAGGTACACATGCCGCACGGCCTCACCCCAGAGCGCCTGCGCGCGTGCCGATCCGGTCGGCGTCGTCGTGGTGATCAGCAAGGCCAGATGCGGATGCCGCTGGCGCAGGGCCGCGACCAGGGGCGCGGCGGCATTGACCTCGCCGACCGAGACCGCATGCAGCCACACGCTCTCGATCAGCCCGTCGCCGCGATAGAAGGCGAAACGCTCGCTCCAGCGATCGAAGTATTCCTTCTGGCGCAGGCCGCGCCAGATCAGGTAGTACAACGAAAACGGCAGCGCGAGCCGGCTGACCAAGGAATACAGGCCGCGCAGCAGCCGTTGTCCCATCGATTCATGCATGGGCGCAGGATAGCCGAGACGCTAGACTCTGTCCGTGCCCGCACCCTCCGAAAACCGCCTGTCGCCCCCGCCGCTGACGCTGCGCTCGCTGCCCGCCTGGATCGGCATCGCGTTCGGCTGGACGCTTGCGCGCTGGCCCTGGTGGCTAGCGCGGCGCGCCGGCGTCGCCCTGGGCTGGCTCATGCGCGTGACCATGATCGCGCGCGGGCGCGTGGCGCGGCGCAATCTGGCGCTGTGTTTTCCCGAGCGTGACGCTGCCGCGCGCGAGGCGCTGTGGCGCGCGAGCTTCCGCTCGCTGGGCATTTCCGTATTCGAATTCCTGCGCGCCTGGTGGGGCCCGCTGCCGCCGCTCGATGACGGCGTCGAGATTCTTGGTTTGGAACATCTGCGCGCCGCACAAGCCGGTGGCCGCGGCGTGATCATGGTCTCGCCGCATCTGACCACGCTGGAAATCAGCGTGCGTCTGCTCAGCCGGGCGGTCGCGCTGGCCGGCATGTATCGCCCGCACGAATCGCCGGCGCTGGAGTGGGCAGTCAAGCGCGGCCGCCTGCGCTACACGCTGGCGATGTACACGCGCGACGAGCTGCGTCCGTCCCTGCGTCACCTCAAGAACGGCGGCGTGCTGTGGTTCGCGCCCGATCAGGAAACCCGGCGCGGCGAAAGCGTGTTCGTGCCCTTCTTCGGCCAGCCTGCCTGGAGCCTGACTTCGACGCACCAGCTGGCGCGCCTGTCGGGCGCGGCGGTGCTGTCGCTGTACTACGAACGCTTGCCCGATGGCCGCTATCGCATCGAGATCGGTCCGGCGCTCGCCGATTTCCCCGGCACCGACGCCATCGCCGACACCGCACGGATCATGGCGCTGATGGAGCAGCTGATCCGGCGCGCGCCCGAACAGTATTTGTGGGTGCACGATCGCTTCAAGCGCCAGCCCGGGGTGACGTCCGCGCCTTGAATCAATAGACCGGGGCCTGACCGTCGGGACGCGTCTTGAACCGGCGATGCACCCACAGGTATTGCTCGGGATGTTCGCGCACGACGGCTTCGAGGCGATGCATGTAGATCGCGGCCGCGTCTTCAGGCGCAGCGTTCTGCCAGTCGGTCCACGGTGCATCAATGCGCAAGTGATAACAACCATCCTCCGCGCGATGAAACCAGAACGGCAGCATCTGCGCCTGGGCGCGCCGCACCAGTTCCGGAGTCGTGGTCAAGGTCGCGGCCGGCACACCGAAAAACGGGACGAAAGCATTCTGGTAGGTGAAATTCTGGTCCGCCGAATACACCACCGGCTCACCCGCCTGCAGGGTTCGCAACAGCCCGCGAACGTCCTTCTTGGCCAACGTCGGGCCGAACACACGCGCGCGCGCCTGCTCGAAAACCTGTTCCAGGCAGGCGCGGTTGTGCCGGCGGATCACGGTGCGCACCGGCCGCCCGAGCGCCTCCGACAGCAGACGCACGGCAAGTTCGGTATGGGTGAAGTGCCCGGTGAACAGCAGCACGCCACGACCCTCGACAAGCACGGACTGAAGCCGCTCCAGACCTTCGATGCGCACCAGGCCGCGCAGTGCCTGCGACGGCGCATACCACGCGCGCAGCAATTCCAGGGCGCCGGTCACCGTGGCGCGCAGATTCGCGCGCAGCAGCGCATGCTGCTGCGCCGGGGCGAGCTCGGGGAAACACAGGGCGATGTTTCGGCGTGCCGTGCGCCGGCGCGACGACAGCAGCGGCGTCAACACCCAGGACAGGCCCGCACCCAGCGCCAGGATCGCGCGCTGCGGCAGCCGCGCGATCAGGCGTGCGCTCCAGACCAGGGGCACCAGACCCAGGCAGCGCACTCAGTCGCGCTCCTGGCGTTCGGCCTCCACTTGCTTGGCCAGTTTCAGGAAGGCGTAGAAGCCCTGCACGCGCGCGGCGAAAAAACCCGCCCAGCCGTTGAGGAAATAGCGCTTGCCCACGTAGAAACGCCAGAACACGAACGCCGGATACACGAGTAGGCGCAGACTGCGCAGACGCGGCCGGCGCGCCCGCTTGTACGCGACCAGCCCGCTGGAATACCGGTTGACCTTGTCCACGCGTACCGCGATCCCGGTTTCGCCGAAGTGGCGGAACGGCGCGTCGAGATCGTGCACGCGGCCGCGTACCTCCGGCGCCGCGTGCACGGGCACGGCGTTCATCGCGGCAAGCGCGCGCCGGAACAGGCGCAGCTGCCAGTTCGGTCGCGTTCCGGCATGCGGCCAGCGCCAGAACAGCCATTCCTGTCGCGGCAGCCGATAGCCGTCGGCGCGCGGCGCCTGCAGTTCGGCCACGATCGCCGTCTGTCCGGCCGGCGTGAGATGTTCGTCGGCATCGAGCAACAGCACCCATTCGTGCGCGGCCTTGTCGATCGCCGACTGTTTCTGCGGGCCGTAACCCTTGAACGATTCGATGAACACACGCGCGCCGTGACGCTCGGCGATCGCCCGCGTGTCGTCGGTGGAATCGGAATCGAGCACGATCACTTCGTCGCAGAACGCCAGACTCGCCAGGCAGGCGTCCAGCGTCGCGGCATTGTTGAAGGTGGTGACGACGGCGCTAAGCATCGGCGGGCACCGGCGCCGCGACTTCGTCGTCGATCGCAAACAGCGCGCCGGCGTACATCGCGGCGAGCAGCAAGGTCACGCCGCCCCAGAACGTCGAATAGAACGCGAGATGGGTATTGAGCGGGAACAAAGTTACCGCCAGCGCGAGCGCCGGCGCGGCGGCGCGTTCGCGCGAGGCCGGCAAGGCCCAGCGCCACGCGCGGATCGCCAATGCCGCGCCCATCAGCCACAGCAGCAGGCCGATCGCGCCGGTTTCGCACAGCACTTCCAGCAACAGCTGGTGCGCATGCAAGGCACCACCCTGCCCCTGCGACAACCACGGATCGTCGGGCGGCGCGTAACGCGGATACAGCTCGCGGAAACCGCGCACGCCGACGCCATTGACCGGGTGATCGAGGAACATGCCCGTCGCCGCACGCCAGATGCTGATGCGGCCCGACAACGCCTGATCGAGACCGTCGACATCGCCATTGAGCACTTCGCCGGTGCGTTCGAGACGACTCTCGAACTGCGTGGAAAAACTCAGGGCCAGGGCCGAGGCGACCACCAGACCCGCACCGAGATAGATCAGCAGACGACGGCGACCGAAGCGCTGCCAGCCGCAGACTGCCAGCACGATGCCGTAACTGAGCCAGGAAGCGCGCGAGCCGGCCAGCAGGATCACCAGCCCCAGCACGAAGGCCAACAACAGCCAGCCGAGGTCACCACCACGGCGGCCGAGCAGATCGAACGCGAACGGCGACAGACTGGCGAGCACCAGACCGAGTTTGAGATTGCCGGCGCCGAAGACGCCGCTGAGCCGGTCGGAGGTATTGGGTCCGCCAAGGCTGACGCCGCTGACCGCTTGCACCGAGGCATCGAGCGACCACAGCAGCACAATCACACCGATACCGGCGAACACGCGTCGGCGACCGCGCCCCTGCGCGACCGCCATCGCAACCAGCCACAGGAACGGCAGATAGCGCAGATCGACGAGAACCTCGGCCCAGGCATGCGCACGATCGACCGCATCGAACGCGGAAAACAGCTCGGGCAGCCAGTAACAGAAGAACAGCGCTGTCGACAGCGCCCAGGCTTCGCGACTGATCAGCGAGGTGCCGTCGCGGAAACGCGACCAGGCCAGGATCGCGATGCCCGAGATCGCGCCCAGGCTCAGCACCAATTCCGCAGGCCCCACTGTCGGCCACAGCGCCACGAAGGCCAGCACCGCGAACGGCGCCCAACGGAAACGGGAGAGATCAGGCCACCAGCGATTCATAGACCTTCAAGGTGCGCGCCTGCATGTCGGCGAGAGTGTCGGGCAGTGTATCGGGCAAGGCCGGTGCTGCGGTCAGCCAGCGCGCGGCGGTCTGCGCCAGCGCGTCTTCGTCGCCGACGGGCAAGGCGCTTTCCGGCAACCACGTCCGCAAGCTGTCGCCGACGCCGCCGTGATCCCAGCCCAACACCGGGCGACCGCTCGCGAGGGCTTCGAACACCGTGCGACCAAACGCTTCCGGACGCGTGGACAACTGCAGGACGAGATCGCAGGCGGCATAGGCACCGGCGACGTCCGACTCCGGCGCCGTGATCGCCAGTGCCTGGGCGACGCCCAGACGCGCCGCCAACGCATCGAGCTCGGCCAGATAGTCCTCGCGGCCGCGCTCGCGTGCGCCCAGCAACCAAAGCCGCGCGTCGATGCCGCGTGCGTGCAAGGCGGCGAGCAGGCGGATCGCCGTCGCATGGCCTTTGAGTCGCGTCCCACGCGCCGGCAGCAGCAAGCGCTTTTCGCCGGCCAATGCCGGCCACCGCTGCGTCACGCGCGCGATCGCCGCCGCATCGGGCCAAGGCGCGCGCGGAAACTGCCGCGGGTCGACGCCGCGTTCGATGACCACGAGTTTTTCCGGATCGGTGTGCGGCCACTGCCGCAGCACATGCCGGCGCACGGTCTCGGACACGCAGATCACGCGTTCACCGCGGGTCATTACGCCCGAATACCGGCCCGGCGAATTCAGTCCGTGCACGGTGGTCACGAAGGCCGGTCGCGACGCCGGCGGCGCGCGCAGCGCCAGGCGCGCCAGCCAGGCCGGCAGGCGCGAGCGCGCATGCACGATATCGGGCTGCAGTTGCACGAACAGCCGCCGCAGGCTCGCGATGTGGCGCAGGGTCGTCAGCGATTTGCGGCCGATCGCCAGAACGATATGTTCGCTGCCTTGCGCGACGAGTTCCGGCACCAGGCGACCGCCGGCGGAAATCACCACGGAACGATGACCGGCGGCGACCAGGGCGCGGGCGATTTCCATCGTGCTGCGTTCCACGCCGCCGCTGTCGAGCGCGGGCAGCAACTGCACGACGGTGAGGCGGCGCATGCGCCGGGCTGCGCCCTTAGTCCTTCAGGACGAACAGCGCGCCGCAGTACGGGCACGTGGCCGACCCGGTCGCCTCGATGGGCAGGTAGACGCGCGGATGCGAATTCCACACGGCCATCGCCGGCGTCGGGCAGGACAGGGGCAGCGCGTCGCGGGTGACTTCATAGCGCCGCTCGGTATTGGCCGGGGCAGACTCGGTGCGCGACATGGGCGGACTTCCGGTGAAAACAGGCCGGCATTTTACCCCGGCCCCGCCCAAGACGGCAGACACGGACGCAAAAAGGCCCGACCCACGACGGGCCGGGCCTTCGGGGACCGCCAGCGGACTTATTTGCTGGCCGGCGCCGGGGCGGCGACACCCGCTTCGAGGGTGATCGCGATCTTGATCTCGTCGCTCACCGCCGGCGTGTACTTGGCGATGCCGAAGTCGCTGCGCTTGATGGTGGTCGTCGCATCGAAACCGGCGGCCGGGGTCTTCTTCATCGGGTGGTCGCCGACCAGATTCACGGTCACGGCGAGCACGACGGGTTTGGTCACGCCGTGGATGGTCAGGTCGCCGGCGACGTTGAGCTTGCCTTCACCGGCCGCGGTCACCGACGTGCTCTTGAAGGTCGCGGTCGGATACTGCGCGGCGTCGAAGAAATCCGGGCTCTTCATGTGCTCGTCGAGCTTGCCCACGCCCGTGCTCAGGCTGGCGATCGGAATCTCGACCTGGATCGTCGACTGGGTCGGATCGGCGGCATTGAAATCGAAGCTGCCGGTGACCTGGTCGAAGCGACCGGTGATATGCGACAGACCGAAGTGGTTGTAGGTGAACTGGACCTGGGTGTGGCTGCCGTCGATCTTGTAGTCGGCCGCGGGGGCGCCGGCGACGAAGCCGAAGGTCAGCAGGGCGGCGAGCAGGGTGCGTTTCATGGGTGTCTCCTTGGAGTGGATCAGTCGATGCGGCAGGCTTCGTCGAAGTCCAGGCGCGGGGAACGCGGCGACAGCGACGCGGGGTCGCCATAGCCGAGGTTGATGAGGAAATTGGAACGGATCTGGGTGCCGGCGAAAAACAGCTGGTCGAGCTTGGCATTGTCGAAACCCGACATCGGCCCGCAGTCCAGGCCGAGCGCGCGCGCGGCCAGGATCACGTAGCCGCCTTGCAGGGTGCCGTTGCGGAACGCGGTCACGTCGATCGACGGCTGGTTGCCGACGAACCAGCTGCGCGCATCGGCGAAGGGAAAGAGCTTGGGCAGCTTCTCGTAGAACTCGTGGTCGTTGCCGATGATCGCCGTGACCGGCGCGGCCATCGTCTGCTCGACATTGCCCGCATCCAGGGCCTGGCGCAGCTTGGCCTTGGCTTCGGGCGTGCGCACGAACACGATGCGCGCCGGCGAACAGTTGGCGCTGGTCGGGCCCATCCGGGCCAGCTCGTAGAGCCGGCGCAGCAGGTCGTCGGTGACGGGACGATCGATCCAGGCCTTGGCGGAGCCGCGGTAGGTGCGGGCGTTGCGGAACAACTGGTCGAGCGCGGACGCGTCGAGTACCTCGGACATGCGGTTCTCCGAATCGGGGGCTGCCACCCTAAGTGGCCGGCGATGAAGGAAGTGTAGGGTCTTTATTATCGGAACAAAGACGGGGTTTTGAAACGAATCGTTGTGAATCCAGCAACGGCGGGGCTTTGCTACCCTCTGCCGATGTCCGAATCTCCCGATGTCTGCTGGGTCCTGCACGACGGCGCGGCCGGCAATCGCCGGCAGGCGCTTGCCCTCGCCGCCGCCCTGACCTTGCCGACGCGGGAATGGTCACTGCGCCTGGATCTGCCGTATCGCTGGGTGTCGCCGCAGGTCTGGCCCGGCAGTGCCGGCGGCTTCGATGCCGGCTTCGCCGCTGCACTGCGCACGGGACCGATGCCGACGCTGGCGATCGGCTGCGGCCGCCTCGCCGCATTGGCGACGCGGCTGCTGCGCGCGCGCGGCGTGCGCGTGGTGCAGATCCTCAACCCGCGCATCGATCCCACGCACTGGGACGTGGTCGTCGCGCCGGAACACGACCGTCTCGCCGGCGCCAACGTGCTCACGCTGACCGGCAGCCTGTCGCCGGTGGACGAACCCTGGCTCGCGCAGGCGCGCCGCGATTTTCCCGCGCTGGGCGCCTTGCCCGGACCACGCACCGCCGTGCTGCTCGGCGGGCCGACGCCGGCCGTTGCCTTCGGCCGCAGCGCCTTCGAAGTGCTGGCGAGCAAGCTCGAATACACGCTCGCGCGCGATGGCGGCAGCGTGATCATCTGCGGCTCGCGGCGCACGCCGCCGGAACTGCACGCGCTCGTGCACGCGCGCTACGGCGAAACCCCGGGCCTGGTCTGGATGGCGCCGCGCGACGGCGCCAATCCCTATGCCGGCGCGTTGGCCTGGGCCGATCGCCTGATCGTCTCGCCCGATTCGGTGAACATGATTTCCGAAGCCTGTGCGACCGACAAACCGGTCTACGTCGCCGAGCCCGGTCGCGCGAGCGGACGAATCCGCGACTTCCTGCGTTCGCTCGAAACCCGCGGCCGCCTTCGTGCGCAGGAGCGCGTGCTGGAACCGTTCGCGGTCACGCCCCTGCGGGAAACCCCGCGCGTGGCCGCACAACTGCGCGAGTATCTCAGCCTGGACTGAAGCTCAGGCCGTGTGCGTAGCAAGCGGCGCTGATCGCCGCGCGCGCCAGGGTCAGCGCATCGTCTTCCACGCACAGGCGCGGCCGCAGATCGAGCGTGCAATCGAGCGACCGGGACACGAGCACCTCGTGCGCAGCGAGCAAGGCTGACTTCTCGGCGTCGTCGATGCCGCCGACGGCCGCGAGCGCGGCGAGCAGGCCCGGGCTGTCGGTCGCGTCGGCGAGCGCGGGATGGGTCGCGGCGAGTTCGAGCACGCGCGCCTGCAACAGGAATTCCAGGTCGACCAGGCCGCCCGGGCCTTGCTTGAGGTCGAAACGGCGCGCATCGCTGCGATCGAGTTCGCCGCGCATGCGCGCGCGCATCGCGATCACTTCGCCGCGCAGCACCTGCGGATCGCGCACGCGCGTGAGCACCTCGCGGCGGATGCGTTCAAAGCCCTGCTGCACGCTCGGCGCGCCGGCCACCGCGCGCGCGCGCACCAATGCCTGCTGCTCCCAGGTCCAGGCCCGGTGCGTCTGGTAATCGGAAAAACTCTCCAGCGTCGACACCAACAGGCCTTTTGCACCGTCCGGTCGCAGACGCACATCGGCCTCGTACAAACGCCCCGCCGCCGTCACGGTGCCGAGCAGGCTGACGAGTTTCTGCGCGAGCCGCGCGAAATAGCGCGAGGCCTCCAGCGGCCGCGCGCCGTCGGACACTTCATCGCCGCGCGCGTCGTGCAGGAACACCAGATCCAGATCCGAGCCGAAACCGAGTTCGCGGCCGCCGACGCTGCCGTAGGCGATCACGGCGAAGCCGGCGCCGGCGATGTCGCCGTGCGTGCGACGCATGTCGCGCTCGGCCAGCGCCCAGGCGGCCTGCAACAGCGCCTGCGCGAGCACGGCCAGCTGCGCGGCGCTGGTCGGCGCCGGCTGCCGTTGCGCGAGCGCGGCCAGGGCGATGCGGAAGGACAGGCTCTGGCGGATTTCGTTGAGGACCGACAAGGCGGACTCGGTGTCGTCGACCGCGATCGCCTGGCTGTCGTGTGCGATGCGCGCCTGGATGTCGGCGTCGGTGATCTCGCCGGTGACCAGGCGCGCGTCGAGCAATTCGTCCAGCAGCAGCGGATGCTCGGCCAGTCGTTCGGCCATGAGCGCACTGCGCGCGGTGACGTCGACCAGACGCGCGAGTGCGATCGGTTGTTCGTCTAGCAGGGCCAGGTAACTCGTGCGCCGGGTGATCGCCTGCAGCAGCGTCAGGCCGCGCGGCAGCGCCGCATCGGGCGCGCTGGACGCCGCGCTCGCTTCGATCAGGGCCGGCAGCACATGGTCCAGGCGCTGACGCCCGCGTTCGGACAGGCTGCGCACGGCCGGCGACTGGGCGAAATCGCGCAGCCGCGCGTGATGCGCGTCGGCGTCGGCGAATCCGGCGTCGGCCAGGACCTGCGCCTCACCACCGGCCGGCAGGCCGCGCCAGTATTGCGCCAGCGCGTTCGGCGTGGCCTTGCGTCGACGCGACTGCAGCAGCCCGTCGAACGCGGCCGACACCACGGCACGCTGCGCGTCCAGCGCCGTCATCATCGCGGCGGTATCGGGATAGTCGAGGGCGCGCGCGATGCGCTCGCGCACCAGGCCCTCTTCGGGCAAGGCATGCACCTGCTGGTCGGCGAGCATCTGCACGCGGTTTTCCAGGCGGCGCAGGTGGCGGTAGGCGTCGGTGAGGGACTGCGTGGTGGCGGGGTCGAGGTATCCGGCATCGGCCAGACACTGCAGCGTCGCCAACAAAGAACGCTGTCGCAAACTGGGCTCCCGCCCGCCGCGGATCAGCTGCAAGGCCTGGGCAAGGAATTCGACTTCGCGGATGCCGCCGGGACCGAGCTTGAGATGATCGGCGAGTTCGCGCTTCTGTACTTCGGCGTCGATGAGCGCCTTCATTTCGCGCAAACCGTCGAGCGCCGAGTAGTCCAGATAGCGGCGATAGACGAAAGGCCGCAGGGTCTCCAGCAGACGTTCGCCCGCGGCGATGTCGCCTGCGACCGGCCGCGCCTTGATCCAGGCATAGCGTTCCCAGTCGCGGCCTTCGCGCTGGTAGTACTGCTCCATCGCGGCGAAGCTCAGCGCGATACGGCCCGAGGCGCCGAACGGCCGCAGACGCAGATCGACGCGGTGGCTGAAGCCTTCTGCGGTGACCTCGCCGAGCAATTGCGCGAGTCGCTGGCCCAGGCGCGTGAAATAGGTTTCCGAATCGAGGGCGCGCGCGCCGTCGCTCTGGCCGTGCTCGCCGAAGGCATAGACCAGATCGATGTCGGAGGAAAAATTGAGTTCGCCGCCGCCGAGTTTGCCCAGGCCGAACACCACCAGGTCCTGTACCTCGCCGTCGGCATTGCGCACGCGACCGTGACGCGCGGCGAACTGCGCCGACAGGGCCGTCAGCGCCGCATCCAACGCCTGTTCGGCGATGCGGCTGCTGCCGGCGAGGGTGTCGTCGACCGAATCCAGGCCGGTGACATCGCGCCAGATCAGTCGCGTGGATTCACGCGCACGCCAGCGGCGCAGCAGGCCGGGCCAGTCGGCCTCGTGCTCGGGCAGCAAGGCCGGCGGCGCCGTCATCGGCGCGTCCAGACTCAGGCACAAGGCCGGTTGCCGGCAGAGGGTATCGACGGCGAAGTCGCTGGCGAGGGCCAGGCGAGCGAATTTTTCCGCTGGCCCTGGCTCCGCCAGGGCCTCGGGACAGGCCTGGCGCAGGCGCGCCAAGGCGCGGTCGCGCAACAGGGCGAGGGCGGGATCAAGGGCGGAGGTCATGCCCGGATTCTGGCATGGCGCTCAAAAAGAAAAGCCCGCAGCGCTGAGCAGCTGCGGGCTTTCCGCTCCCTCCCCCACGTCGGAAGCCGATCGCATCGTCACCGGGCCTCGGAAACGATGCACGTTGCAGTGCAGCAATTACAGCAGGAACCAGGTCACCATGCCAAGGAACATGCCCATGCTGACCACGTCGGTGATGGTGGTCAGGAAGATGCTCGAGGCCGTCGCCGGGTCCGCGCCCAGGCGCTTGAGCACCAGCGGAATCGTGGTGCCGGCGACGCCGGCGATCATGCAGCTGGTGGCCATGGCGATGGCGGTGATCAGGGCCAGGTACAGCGGCGGCTGCGCGCCGTGCTCGCGGCTGGCGACGATGTACATCGCCACGCCCGCGAGCGCGCCGGTCACCGAGCCGTTCATCAGGCCGAGCATGGCCTCCTTGCCGATCAGCGCTGCGACCTTCATGCCGCGCAGCTCGCCCAGGGTCATGCCCCGCAGCAGCACGGCCATCGACTGGCAGCCGAGATTGCCGCTCTGTCCGCCGAGCACCGGCAGGAACATCGCCAGCACGACGACCGAATTGATCGTGTCCTTGAAGATGCCCACGACCGCCGCCGACACGAACACCGTCAGCAGGTTGATCTGCAGCCACGGATGCCGGAACTTGAAGCTGCGCAGCAAGGGCGTCGCGAGACGCTCTTCCTTCTCGACACCGACCATCGCACCGGCCTGCGCCGAGATTTCGAAGGCCTGCTGTTCGAACAGCACCTGCCCGCGCACCTGGCCGACCAGGGTGCCGTCTTCCTCGCAGACCGGATACACCGGGAAATGGCGCGTGACGACTTCGCGCATCGCCTCGACCATGGTCATCTCGGGGCGCAGGAAGAACGGCGCCCGCAGCATCACCTCGTCCAGCGTCTGCGTGCGTTCGGCATAGAGCAGTTCGCGGAAGGCGGTGACGCCGATCAGGTGGTTCTGCGCGTCGATGACGAACAGGTAGGTGACCATGCGATTGCGGATCGTCTCGCGCAGCACGTCCACCGCGGTGGCGACGCTGGTGCCGCTGCGGAACACCGCCGGCGGATCCTCGAGCAGGCGGCCGACCGTGCCTTCCGGATAACGCTGCGCGTCGCTCCAGTCGGTGCCTGCGGGCGCAGCCTCCATGATGCGCGCGCGTGTGTCCTCGCTCATCGCCGCCAGGATGTTGTTGGCGCGGGCCGGCGGCAGGGACGCGAGCAGCTTGGCCACTTCGGCGGGGTCGCGGGCATCGAGCCGCTCGATCGCGGTCTGGGTGTCGAGGGCGGCGACCTTGTTGAGCAGGGCTTGAGCTTCTTGGCTCACGGGCACTCCGCAATCCGATGGGCGAGACCGCTAGGGTAGCGTATCGAGCGGCCAGTTCGGGCCGAAGCCCGCGACACCGGTGCGGCAACACCGGCGATTTGCCCAAAAAAAAGAAAGCCCCGCCTCACGGCGGGGTCCGGAGTGGCCGAGAGGCCGGGTCCGACCGGTCTATGCCGGTCTTGCCTTGGGTCATCGGATCAAAGAGGCGCGCGGTGCTCAAAACGATGCGCGCAACTCCAGACCCCATTGCCGGGGCGGCGAGATGTTCGCGGTCGGCGTGCCGAATACGCTCGTGGTGAGGTTGCCCACGCCGGTCACGTAGCGCTTGTCGAAAACGTTGTTGCCGAAAACCGCGACGCCCCAGCGGTCGTCCGGCGAGGTCCAGCCCAGACGCACATCGGTGCGTTGCTGGGCGGCATTGGACTGGAAGTTCGGGCTCGCCGAACACGTGCCTTGCAGCTGCGAGTCGCCGTTGCAACGACCCTTGCTGCGATAGGCGTGCAGCACCGACAGCTCGACGTCGCCGTGCGCGGTCATCCAGCGATAGTCGCCGCCGAGCGCGAACGACAGCGTCGGCTCGCCGGTCGGTTCGCCGGACAGATCCACGCCGGTCGAGGTGATCTTGTCCTTGTAGGTCGCGTCGATGTACGCCAGCGACGCCTGCAGGCCCAGGCCGTCGGTCGCCTGCCACTGCGCATCGAGCTCGAAACCCCAGGCCTGCTCGTCGCTGGTGTCGACCAGGTACTGCGGAATGCCCGAGCCCGAGCTGCTCGGATCCAGGCGGATTGCCTGCTTGTCCTTGTAGACGTAGTGATAGACCGAGCCGTTGAACTGCAGGCGTTGGCCGGGGAAGCGGCTCTTGAAGCCGGCCTCGTAGTTCCAGACGTCCTCGTTGTCGAAATGCGAGCCGACCTCGACGCTGTTGAAACCGCCGGCCTTGTAGCCCTTGGCCACCGAGCCGAACCACATCAGGTGTTCGCTGGCGCGATAGTCGAGCACGACGCGCGGACTGAAATCCTGCCAGGTGTCGCTGCGCTCAATCAGCGCGCCGTCGACGCCCGGCGGCAGCGCGAACACGATGTCCATGTCGAACACCGGTCGCAGCATGGCCAGCATCGGATCCATGCCGAACAGGCCCATCGCATCAAGCGTGGCCAGGGTCGCATCCAGGCCTGGCGCATAACGCGGTCCGTTGAACCAGCTGAAATGCTTGCTGTCGCGCGTGTAGCGCAGGCCGGTGGTCAGGTTGAGCTTGTCGTTGAGATGCCAGATCACGTCGCCGAACACCGCCTGCGACGTGAACCGGCCGTCGTTGTGCATCGATTCCTGCCAGCTATGCCCGAACACCGACAGCGGGATCGCGTTGTCGATGAGCACCTGCTGGAGGATCGAATAGGCCGGCAGGCCGGCGGTGTTGAGCAGCACGGTGTCCATGCTGTCGGTGAAGGCATTGGTGTCGCTGACCTGGCGCGCGTGTTCGCGGTAGTAGCTCACGCCCGCGACCCAGTCGATGCGCTCGTTCGCGCCGGAGAACTTGAACTCCTGGTACCAGCTCTGGTTCTTCTCGCGGTTGGCGGTGTCGAAATACAGATTGATGCGATTGGTGCCGTCCTCGTCCTCGCGGTTGACGGTCTCGAAACCGCGCCAGGCGGTCGTGGAAACGAAACTGCCCCAGTCGGTTTGATGGTCGATGCTGAGCGTGCCGCCATCGAAGCGACGCGATTCCTCGTTGCCGACCACGTCGTTGAACACGGGCGCCGAACGCGGATCCAGATACGTGGCCGGATCGGCCGGGTACGGCGGCAGTCCCGGATAGGCCGGCAAGGCGACCAGGCCGATGGCCGGGCGCGCGAGCTGGTCGATCGCCTCGTGGTCATAGCTAAGCAGCACCTGGGTTTTTTCGCTGGCATCCCAGCGCAGCACCGCGCGCGCGGCCCAGCTGTCATCGCCGTGATAGCGCTCGCCGGTCGCACTGTCGCGCAACCAACCGTCGCTGCGATTACTCAGCGCGCTCACGCGCAGCGCCATGTCCTCATTGATCGGCGCGTTGACCAGACCGTCGAGGTACTGGCGGCCGTCGTTGCCCCAGCGCAAACGCGCGCGGCCCTCAAACTGGTCGCCGGGTTTCTTGCTGATGATCGATACCGCACCGGCGGCGCTGTTGCGCCCGAACAGGGTTCCCTGCGGTCCCTTCAGCACTTCGATGCGTTCGACGTCGTTGAAGGCGAGCAGGGCGCCACCCGAGCGCGCGGCATACACGCCGTCGATGTACACACCGACGGCCGGATCGGTGCCGATGCCGAAATCACCGGTGCTGATGCCACGGATGGCATAACGCGGCTGGGTGGGACTGTTGTCGGAAATCTGCAGGCCGGGAATGAACGCGTCCATGTCCGACAGGTCGGTCGCCGCGAGTTGCTCGATGCGCCGGTCGGTGATGACCGTGACCGTGATCGGCACTTCCTGCAGGCTCTGTTCGCGGCTCTGCGCGGTGACAACGATCTCGCCCAGATCAGTGGCTTTCTTCGCGTCCTCGGCGGGCGCCGCGGCTTGCTGCGCGAAGGCGAAACCGGGCGAGAAACTCATCGCCACGCTGCCCAACAAGGCCAGACGCAGACCCTCGGCAAGTTTGTGGGTACGGATGGACATGCATTACTCCCCTGTGTGCAGAACCATGGTGATGTTGTCGGCGGGCGTAACCAGCGCGCAGCTGCCGGTTGTCGCGCCGATCCATTCGTTGATGAGGGCCACGCCCGCGTCGTGCCGCGTGCCGCGGCCGAGCTCGGGCATCATCGCGCCCGGATCGGTCGAGCCCATCCGGTAGGACAGGATCGATTCGCCGGGCTTGCCCGGCACGATGTCGAACAGGTGATTACCCGTGCCCTGCCCCGCCGCGACCGGCGGTTTGCACACGCCCAGACGCATCGTTTCGGTGGTGGCGCTGTCGAGCGTGAGGCCCGAGGTGTTTGCCGGACCTTTGGGGTTGTGGCAATGACCGCAGTTGATGTCCAGATACGCGCGCGCACGACGGTCCAGCGGCTGCGAGTCATCCTGCCAGTCGGCATTGCGCGGCAAGGCCGCCAAACCCGGCAGGCCGGTGAGATAGCCCAGATCGGAAAGATGCTTGAGCTGGTTCGCATCGCCATTCACGTAGGCGTAGTCGCGATTGAGGTGCCGTGCTTTCAGGCCGATCGGTTCGATCGCGCGCGCCTTGTTGTCGGTCGCGTGGCAGCCGGCGCACTGGTTCGCATTCGGCACGACATAGGTGAACTTCTCGCGGCGGCCGTCGTCGCGCAGAAGCTCCAGCGGTATTTCGTCGCCGGCACGCGCGAGCACGGCGTCGGTCTGTTCCGCGTTCCAGACATAGGGCAGCGCGATCCAGCCCTCCTGCCGGCGCACGAGCAGGCGCGTCTCGATCAAACGCACGCCGGCGAGCGGCAGCCCGTCGGCGGCAATCGCGTCGGCGCGGACGTCGGTGCCGCGCACGGTGTCGCCGTCGCCGCGCGCAGGCAACGGGTAATAGAAGGTCTTGCTGACGATCGTGCCGACCGGAAAATCGAACGGCCGCTCATTTTCGTAGCGCGCCGCCGTGCCGGCAGGCAGCCACAGCGTGCGCAGCTTGCGTGCGTAGTCACTGAACAGCGGCGTGTTGAGGTCGTACGGCACGACGCCGGCATTGAGCTGCAGGTGCCCGTCGGCGACCTGCAGCACATGCCAGTCGCTGAGCTTGGGCGGATTGCCCTGCGCGTGGAACTGCACCGGCGCCGGCGCGCGCGAGCACGCCGCCAGCGCCAGCAGCGCGAGCGCGCACAGCCCGGTGCGAATTCCCTGCAACGTCGTCGCACCGACCGGCATCGCCTGCATCACGCCTTCGCGGCCAGCACGACCGGCGGCAGTTTCGGCAGATCGCAATGGAACTGGCCGCTCACGTCGACCGGATTCTTGTACTTGTTCGGACCGTCGGCGTTGAGCATGCCCGCCTGGCCGTTCGCGATGCACAGGCCCGGGCCGGCCGGCTTGCCATCGACCTGACGATCCTTGTTGACGTAACCGTCCCAGAGAATGTCGGGCAGATGGCCGTTGAGGCCGTACATCGCCATGCGCAGGGCCTTCAGGTCCAGGCCGTCGGGCGACGCGCCGCCGCCCTTGAAGCGGTTGCCGTATACGTAAATGTCTTCGGGATACGGATCGAAACCGGCTTCGACGCCGCGACTGTTCATGTAGTTGGTCGAGAAGTAGCTCGAGATGATCACGTTCGCGGTGTCGTTGTCGGCGATGTCGTTGTCGAAGATCTCGACGCGGTCATTGGAATTGACCACCACGCCCGAACCCGCCGGCACGCTGGCGACTGCGGCACCCTTGGCAGCGAAATTGCCGAGATTGTTGGCCGTGACTTTGTTGTTGAACACACGCGTGCTGTGCCCGGCCTGCGAGAGGTTGGGCATGTTGAACACGAGGATGCCGCCGGTATTGCCGGTCGCGACGTTCTCGTAAACGTCGGCATTGACCGAGTTCTCGATCTCGATGCCGGCGACATTGCGCTCGGCGCGCGAGCGGCGCAGCACGATGTTCTGCGACTGGCCGACGTAGATGCCGGCGTCCGACGCGCCGATCGCGACCGAATCCTCGATGAGCACGTTCTTCGTCTTCACCGGATAGATGCCGTAGGCGCCGTTGCTGGTGCTCGGCCCGCCCGTCCATTCCACGCGCACGCCGCGAATGGTGATGTTCTCGCCTTCGTTGATCTTCAGGCCGTCGCCCTTGCTGTCCTCGATCGCGAGGTGCTCCAGGGTGAAGTCGCTGGCGTTGACCAACAGGCCCTCGGCGCCGCTGACCTGGCCCTTGAAGGAAAGAATCGTCTTGTCCATGCCGGCGCCGCGGATGGTCACGCCGCTCACGCGCAGGCTCAGGCTGCGGTCGAAGCGGTAGGTGCCGGCCGGGATCTCGATGACGTCGCCGGGCTTGGCGTCGATCAGGCGTTCGATGAGCTTGTTCTGGAAGTCGGTGTCCTGCGCGGTCCGGGCGACCGGTGCGCTGTCCTTGCCGCAGCCGGCGAGCAACGCCGCCACGATTGCCATTGGGAGAATCCTGCGCATCGAGCCGTCTCCTGTACCGCGTGGGGGACGGCCAGGCGAGCGCATCGGTGCCGTCGGACCCGCACGGCGCCGACGGCCCCTCCCGGCCGGTGACGTCCGAGTCTGGCCAGAATCGCTAACGCCGATGAGGGCAAAAGCGGCATAGTACGGGGGGCAAAACGGACAAACCGGCGGCCGGTGACCATGAAAAAGCGGATTAGCGACGCCCGTCTCACTGAGGCGGTGATCACCACCAACATCCTGTCCTGCCTGGCCGAAGTCGCCGAAGAACGCGGCCTCGACTGCCGTCACTGGTTCTCCGGTCTGGGCCTGACGCGCGAGCAGATCCACGACGCCAGCGTGCGCGTGTCCTATCGCCAGGCACGGCTCGTGCTCAAGCGCGCGCTGCGTTCGCTGACCGACCCCGGTCTGGGCCTGGACGTGGGCAGCCGGCAGAACATCGGCAACTTCGGCGTGCTCGGTCTGGCGATGATGACCGCGCGCACCTTCGGCGACGCGCTTGCGATCAGCGTCGAGCACCACCGCATCACCGGCAGTCTGGTCGATCTGGACTTCGAGGCCCTCGACGCGACGCGGATCGCGATCATCGTGCGCCAGCGCTACCCGGACGCCGACCTGCTGCCGTTTCTGTGCGAAGAGCTGCTGTCGAGTTCGCTGATGGTCTGCCGCACCCTGGTCGGCGAATCGTTCCGGCCGCGGCTCATGGAGCTCGCCTACCCGGCGCCGGCGCATGCCGATCGTTATGCGGCCCTGTTCGGCTGCGAGGTGCGCTTCGGCGCGCTGGAAAGTCGCGCGATCATCGACACGCGCTGGCTGGAATTCGCCCTGCCGACCTATAACCCGATCACCGCGCAGCAGTCCTTGGCGCTATGCGAGGCGCAATCGGCCGCCCTGCCCGCGCAGAACGAAATCACCGACGCCGTCGCCCGCCTGCTGCGCAGCCGGCTGGCGCACAACCCGATGCTGGCCGACATCGCCAGCACGCTCAATCTCACCGAGCGCACCCTGCGCCGGCAGCTGACCGCCGCCGGCGTGGGCTTCAAGCAGTTGCATGACCGCATCCGCAGCGAACATGCGACCGGTCTGTTGCAGAAGGCCGACCTGACCATCGCCGAGATCGGCACGGCGGTGGGTTTTCGCGACGTGCGCGAATTCCGCCGCGCGTTCAAGCGCTGGACCGGCGTGCCACCGCGCGCGATGCGCAACGCCGGCCTTTAGGCGCAGGCCGCCAGGGCGGCGCTGGTTTCGTTGGAACGCAGCTGCGCTTCGGTGCCGTAGCGATCGACCTGGATCCAGTATTCGACGATGCGTCCGTCGACGACGCGGTACACCGCGCTGGCCAGTTCCACGACCGGCCGGCGCGTCGGCGCGTGACCATCGACGGCACCGACATGGCAGCCGCGCTGACGCCAGCGCGCGTACACGCGGTCGCCTTCGGCGATGAGCTCGGTGACTTCCAGATCGAAGTCGCCGTAGATGTCGCGGAATTCGCGCACATGCTGCGCATAGTCCTCGGGCGTGCGCACGACATCGGCCGGCGCTTCGGCATTGAGCTGATGGGCGATCACGTTCGCGGCCAAATACTGGCTTGCGCGACCGGGCGCTTCGCCGCTGCGCACCACGCGCAGGAAGCCCGAGACCACGGACTTGGGCGTGGCATTGGCAGGCGGTGCGACCTGGGCCGCCTCGGCCTGCACGGTGGCGGTCGACAGGTAGCCGCCGAGGAACAGCAATTCTTTCCAGATGGTCATGATCTTCTCCCTTGGCTGAGGACGGTGCGTGAGGCCCCGTCTTGAGTGTGGTAGAAGATACGCGGGCCGAATCCGGGCAAAAAGCGACGATTTGGCAAGCCAGACTTGAGGAATATTCACATGGGACGATTGCCGCTCGCCGCCCTCGAAAGCTTCCTGCTTGCCGCCCGCCTGGGCAATCTGTCGCGCGCCGCCGGCCAGCTCAATCTCACCGTCAGCGCGCTAAGCCATCAGATGCGCGGACTCGAGGAACGGCTCGGCCGCAAGCTGTTCATTCGCGGCTCGCGCGGCGTAAGCCTGACCGCGGAAGGCGAGCGCCTCATCGATGGCATCGCTGCGCCGCTGGGCGCGATCGAGCGCGCACTGCGGCAGTGCGAGATTCCCTCCGACGACATCCTCAATCTCAGCTTGATGCCGTCGATGGCTTCGAGCTGGCTGCTGCCGCGCCTGCCGGAATTCGTCGCCGCGCATCCGGAACTGCAGATCAATCTGCAGTCGACTCCGGTGCTGGTGAACTTCGAGCTCGAACCCATCGACGCCGCGATCCGTTTCGGCGGCGGGCAATGGCCCGGCCTGATCGCCGAACACCTGTTTGACGAAACCCTGACGCCGGTGGCGAGCCCGGCACTGGTCAAGCGACTGGGACGCGAGCGCCTGCGCGACCTCTCCGCCTGCCCCTTGCTCGGCGATCCCGGCGGCCGCTGGCCGGCCTGGTTCGAGCGCGCCGGCGGCACCCCACCCGCGCGATTCGTCGCGCACTTCAGCGACTCCGAGACCCTGCACAAGGCGGCGGTCGAGGGTCTGGGCATCGCGCTGGGGCGCATGACGATGGCGCGTCCGCTGATCGAGACCGGCCGCCTGCTGGCCTTGAGCAAGCAGCGACTGCGCGCGGAGTTCTCGCACTATCTGGTGATGCCGCCGCGCTCGGAAAAACGGCAGAGCGTGCGCCTGTTCCGCGACTGGCTGCTGGCGCAGGCGCGACAGTACGCGAAGCAGGTGGGCGGAGAGACCCGCCTGCGGAAGTGATGCGGCGGCCCTCACCCCGACCCTCAGCTCTGCACTCCCTTCGGTCGTCCCGGAGGGAGAGGGAGAGAAGTGCCGCGCACAAAAAAACCCCGCCGAAGCGGGGTTTTTTCGATAGCGATGCAAGCCGGAATTCCCCGCCGGATTGAACGCCCAACGGGCGGTCCAATCCGGCGAATTATTGCCCCACAGCGTGGGGCAATAATCAGAAATCCATACCGCCCATGCCGCCCATGCCGCCACCGCCGTGACCGCCGGCGCCCGCGTCATCCTTCTTCGGCATGTCGGCCACCATCGCTTCGGTGGTGATCATCAGGCCGGCGATGGACGCCGCGTTCTGCAGCGCGGTGCGCGTGACCTTGGTCGGGTCCAGGATGCCCATGGCCAGCATGTCGCCGTACTCGCCGGTCGCGGCGTTGTAGCCGAAGCTACCCTTGCCCTCCTTGACCTTGTTCAGCACCACCGACGGCTCTTCGCCGCAGTTGGTGACGATTTCGCGCAGCGGCGCTTCCATCGCGCGCAGGGCGATCGCGACACCGTGGTTCTGGTCTTCGTTCGCACCCTTAAGGCCGGAGATCGTCGACAGCGCGCGGATCAGCGCAACGCCGCCGCCCGGGACCACGCCTTCTTCCACGGCGGCACGCGTAGCGTGCAGCGCGTCTTCGACGCGGGCCTTCTTTTCCTTCATTTCGATTTCGGTCGAGGCACCGACCTTGATCACGGCGACGCCGCCGGCGAGCTTGGCGACGCGTTCCTGCAGCTTCTCGCGATCGTAGTCCGACGAGGTCTCTTCGATCTGCGCCTTGATCTGCTTGATGCGCGCCTGGATACCGTCGGCCACGCCAGCGCCGTCGATGATCGTGGTGTTTTCCTTGGAGACCTGGATCTTCTTGGCGCGGCCCAGATCCTTGATCGTGGCCTTGTCGAGCGCGAGGCCGACTTCTTCGGAGATCACGGTGCCGCCGGTGAGGATGGCCATGTCTTCGAGCATCGCCTTGCGACGGTCGCCGAAGCCCGGCGCCTTCACGGCGCAGACCTTGACGATGCCGCGGATGGTGTTGACGACGAGCGTGGCGAGGGCTTCGCCTTCGACTTCCTCGGCGACGATCAGCAGCGGCTTGCCGGCCTTGGCGACGGCTTCGAGCACGGGCAGCAGCTCGCGCACGTTCGAGATCTTCTTGTCGTGCAGCAGGATGAACGGGTCATCGAGCTCGGCCGACATCGACTGCTGGTTGTTGATGAAGTACGGCGACAGATAGCCGCGGTCGAACTGCATGCCCTCGACGACGTCGAGTTCGTTGTCCAGGCCCGAGCCTTCTTCAACGGTGATCACGCCTTCCTTGCCGACCTTGTCCATGGCCTTGGCGATCAGCTCGCCGATGTTGTGATCGGAGTTGGCCGAGATCGAACCGACCTGGGCGATTTCCTTGCTGTCCGAGCACGGCTTGGAGATCTTCTTAAGCTCTTCGACGGCCGACACGACGGCCTTGTCGATGCCGCGCTTGAGGTCCATCGGGTTCATGCCGGCGGCGACCGCCTTCATGCCTTCGCGGATGATCGCCTGCGCGAGCACGGTCGCGGTCGTGGTGCCGTCACCGGCGGTGTCGGAGGTCTTGGAAGCGACTTCCTTGACCATCTGCGCGCCCATGTTCTCGAACTTGTCGGCCAGTTCGATTTCCTTGGCGACGGAGACGCCGTCCTTGGTGATCGTCGGCGCGCCGAAGCTCTTCTCGAGCACGACGTTGCGGCCCTTCGGGCCCAGGGTTGCCTTCACGGCATTGGCGAGGATGTTGACACCCTTGACCATGCGGGAACGGGCGTCTTCGCCGAAACGAATGTCTTTAGCTGCCATGTCTGAAATACCTCAATGCTGTTTCGAATAGGGGGAACGGCGAGCGGCGGGCGGGCCGCGCTCGGCCGGGATCAGAGGATCGCGAGGATGTCGTCTTCCTTGACCACCAGGATGTCGTTGCCGTCGAGCTTGATCTCGGTGCCGGCGTACTTGCCGAACAGGACCTTGTCGCCGACCTTGACCTTCGGGGCGCGGACGGAACCGTTGTCGAGGGCCTTGCCTTCGCCGACGGCGAGCACTTCACCCTTGATGGGCTTCTCGGTGGCCGAATCGGGAATGACGATACCGCCGGCGGACATCTTTTCTTCTTCCATACGCTTGATGACGACGCGATCGTAAAGCGGCTTGATGTTCATGCTGTTCCTCTTGATGGCTAAATGAATCAAAGACTTGCGTGGACGTCGGGGGAGGCTGTTAGCACTCGACCCCGATGAGTGCCAATTTTAGCGCGCAGTGATGACCGTTAGGTAGCGCTGCGGCCCCTCCTTGATGGGGCCGGGGCGCCGCGATTCAACACCCCGGAACGGGATTCATCGCTTGGGCGGGTCTGCGCGGACTGGCCGGACGACGCGATTTCGCGCACTTGGCATGGCGCGGCGCAACAAAACCGGCCCGCCCACGCCCAGGAAAATCAATCACTTGGCTCCAGCGTCCGCGGGGGAGGCCATTCTGTGACGCACGACACAGTCTCTTTGACACAATCGCCCGGCACCCTTCCGAGGGTGCGTTTTTTTTGCCCAGCGTTGTTGGGCCTTACCGGGGAGAGAGGAATGTCTGGAGTGACCCATAGCCGCCGCCTGGGGGCGGCGATGCTTGTTGCCGGCCTGTGTGCCGGAACCGCGCAGGCGGAAGTGTTCATCAATGAAATCCATTACGACGACGCCACCAGCAGCGGCGACGTCGGCGAGCGCATCGAGATCGTCGCTACGGCCGGCGAGACCCTCAGCAGCTATCGCCTCTATCTTTACAACGGCACCGGCTCGACGACCGCCGCGACCTACTACGACAACGACCTCGTGCCGACCGGCAGCCTGGTCACCTGCGGCGGCACGGTGCGCATCGCAACCGTGAGCTACCCGACCAATGGCATCCAGAACGGCGCCAACGACGGCATCGCCCTGGTCAATCCCAGCGGCACCGTCGTGCAGTTCGTGAGTTACGAAGGCGGCATCAAGGCCTCGAGCGGCCCCGCCGCCGGCTTGACCAGCACCGCGCTGGCCGTCGAAGAATCCAACAACACCGCCGCCGGCACCTCGCTGCAACTCGGTGGCAGCGGCACCGGCTCGGCGAGCTTCACCTGGCGCGCGTCGGCGACGCAGACCTTCGGCGGCTGCAACAACGGCCAGACCTTCAGCGCGCCGAATCCGCCGCCGACCGTCACCTCCACCTTGCCCGTGAATGGTGCGACGGATTTCCCCGCCGCGGGCGATCTGCAAGTCAACTTCAGCGAGGCGGTGACGCTGGCGAGTGGTGCGTTCACGCTGCAGTGCGCGACCTCCGGCGCCGTCGCCCTGAGCTATCCGTCCAGCGGCAGCGGCTTCCTGATCTCCACCGGCACCGCTCTCACCGGCGGCGAAAGCTGCACGCTGACCGTGGTCGCGACGAAAGTCACCGACAGCGGCGGCGCCAAGCTCGCGGCCAACAGCGTTGTCGCGTTCAATGTCGCGCAGGCACAGACGGGCTACTACAGCCACGTCAACACCTCCAGCGCCTCACAGCTGCGTTGCTCGCTGCACGCGACGATCCGCGGCCACACCGCGTATCCGTACAGCTCCAGCACGGGCACGAGTGTGTGGACGATCCTGGAGATCGCCGACGAGGATCCGAACAATGCCGGCCGCATCCTCGACGCGTACCGCAACCGTAGCTACGTCAAGGTCACCGAACGCGCCGGCTCGGGCACCGGCCTGCGCTACAACCGCGAGCACACCTGGCCGAACTCGCTGGGCTTCGGCACGGCGACGGGCAACCTCGGTCTGCCGTACGCGCCGTATACCGACACGCACATGCTGTACCTGACCGACGCGACCTGGAACGCCGACCGCGGCAACAAGCCGTATGCCGATTGCACGCTCGCCAGCGGTTGCGGCGAGCGCGTGACCGAGGCCAACAACGGCCAGGGCGGCGGCAGCGGCGTGTATCCGGGCAATTCGAACTGGGTGAAGTCGCCCGACGGCAATGCCGGCTCGTTCCAGGTCTGGGGCAAGCGCAAGGGCGACATGGCGCGCGCGGTGCTGTACATGGCGATCCGCTACGAAGGCGACGCCCATCCGGGTACCGGCCAGTCCGAACCCGATCTGGAGCTGACCGATGACCGCAGCAAGATCGTCATCACCTCCAGCTCGCCGGCATACATGGGCCTGCTCTCGACCCTGCTGGCCTGGAATGCCGCCGATCCGCCGGATGCCGCCGAGCGCGCGCGCAACGAAGTGATCTACAGCTTCCAGGGCAACCGCAACCCGTTCATCGACCACCCCGAGTGGGCGACGGCGGCCTTGTTCAATTCGGCCAAGCCGGCGACCTGCACGCTGAAATAAGCGCAGGCCTGCGGGTTCGAAAGCAAACGCCGGGAGCCATCCCGGCGTTTTTTTGTCCGGCGGCACCGGTTCCGGGACCTTCGCCACGTGCCGGCGACGCGACAACCTCTAAACTGGCGCCCGGACCGAACGAGACCCCGCCATGACCCACCGCCTTGCCGTTGCCGCGGCCCTGTTGTTCGCCGCCGCCACGCTCGGGGCCGCGCCGGCGCGTGCGGTCAGCGAAAAGGATCTGCTGCCGGTCGATCAGGCGTATCAGTTGCAGGTCAAATCGGTCAGCCGCGAGCGCGTCGAATTCACCTGGACGATCGCGCCGGGCTACTACCTCTACAAACACCGTTTCGCGGTGCAGCCGGTCGATGCGGCGTTCAAGGCCAATCCGCTGCAGCTGCCGGCCGGTCACAAACACCACGACGAATTTTTCGGCGACGTCGAAACCTATCGCGACACGGTGACCGCCGTGCAGACCGGCGCGACCGCCAGCGATGCGACGCGCGTGCAGTTCAAGGTCAAGTACCAGGGCTGCGCGGACATCGGCGTGTGTTATCCGCCGCAGACGCGGATGGTGACGGTGGCCATGAGCGGCAGCGTCGCGGACAGTGGCGAGGCGGCGGACGATGCGTTGGCGGCGCTGACGGGCAATACGCCGCCGACCGTCGGCACCGGCGAGGTGCTGCCCGAAGACCAGGCCTTTCATGTCGAGGCGATCGCGAATTCGCCGGCCGAGCTGCTGGTGCGACTCACGCCCGCGCCCGGCTATTACCTGTATCGCGACAAGACGCATCTGAGCTTGGTCGACGGCGACGGCGTCACCCTCGGCACGCCGCGCTGGCCGGCGGGCAAACCGCATCGCGACGAACATTTCGGCGATGTAGTCGTGTACTTCGACCAGGTCGAGATTCCGGTGCCGCTGACGCGCAGCAACACCGCCGCGCAGACGCTGCACCTGAAAGTCGATTTCCAGGGCTGCCTCACCGACGGCATCTGCTATCCGCCGATGTCGCGCACGCTCTCGCTGTCCCTGCCCGCCGGTGCGGGCGTGGTAGGAGCGGACCTGGCCGCGAACGGCGAGGGCCATTCAAACTACCTCGCCTTCCTCACCGCCCTCGCGCTCGCCTTCTTCGGCGGCCTCATCCTCAACCTGATGCCCTGCGTGTTGCCGGTGCTGTCGTTCAAGGCGCTGGGTCTGGCGCAAGGCGGAGAAAGCCACGCGCACGCGAAAAAACACGCGCTCTGGTACACGCTCGGCGTCCTCGCAAGTTTTGCGGCGATCGGCGGCGCCGTGCTCGCACTGCGCAGTGCCGGACAAGCTCTGGGCTGGGGCTTCCAGCTGCAGCAGCCGTCGGTAGTCGCGGTGCTGACCCTGCTGCTGTTCGCGATCGGCTTGAGCCTGTCGGGCCTGTGGCAGTTCGGCGCCGGCCTCGCCGGCACGGGCCAGTCGCTGACGGAAAAATCCGGCGCGGCCGGCGATTTTTTCACCGGCGTGCTCGCGGTCGTTGTCGCCAGTCCGTGCACGGCGCCATTCATGGGCTCGGCGCTCGGCTATGCCTTCACGGCGCCGGTGGTGCCGGCCTTGCTGGTGTTCCTCGCGCTCGGCCTGGGCCTGGCGCTGCCCTTCCTGCTGATCGGTTTCGTGCCGGCGCTGGCGACGCGCCTGCCTAAACCCGGCGCGTGGATGGACACGCTCAAGCAATGGCTCGCGTATCCGATGTATCTCACCGCCGTGTGGCTGGCCTGGGTGTTCGGCAAACAGCGCGGCATGGATGCGCTCGCCCTGCTGCTGATCGCCGCCGTCGTGCTCGCCTTGAGCCTGTGGTGGATCGAACGACAGCGTTACGTCGCCGGCATCGGCAAGAAGCTCCTCGGCTGGGTCCTGCTCGCGATCGCGGCGACGACTCTGGTCGTCGCGCTGCGGATTCCGGGCGAGGCGAGCACGGCCGCGGCCACGCAAGGCAGCGAAGCGTATTCGGCGGCGCGCCTGGCCGCGCTGCGCGCCGAAGGCAAACCCGTCTTCGTCGACATGACCGCCGACTGGTGCATCACCTGCAAGGTCAATGAAAAGGCAGTGCTGCACACCGATGCGTTCAAGCAGCTGCTGGCGGACACGGGCACGGTGTACCTGGTTGGCGACTGGACAAACCAGGACGCGGAGATCAGCGCGTTTCTCGATCAGTACAAAGCCCCGGGCGTGCCGCTGTACGTGGTGTTCCCCGCCGGCGGCGGCGAGGGCCGCAAGCTGCCGCAGTTGCTCAGCGAAAAAATCATGCGCGACGCCCTCACCGACGCCGCCAGTAAACGATGAAGGCGCGCGACGGCATCCTCGTTCTCGCGGCGGCCCTGCTCGCCGCCGTGCTGGGCCTGGTCGCGAGCGTCGCGGTCAGCGGCCCGGGCCCGCTGCTGCGCACCGACTGGGGCCAGCGCCTGCTCGGGCAGTGGCTCGACGCCAAAGCCCCGGCGGGTGTCGCCGTCATCGAACCCGGCCAGGCGATGCCGCGCCTGCCGCTGCCCGCCTTGCAGGGCGAAGTGGACTCGGTGCCCGTCGCCGGCCGGATCACCCTGATCAACTACTGGGCGAGCTGGTGCGAGCCCTGCCGCCGGGAAATGCCGATCCTTGATCGCTATGCCCGGGACCAGGGCGCCGCCGGCGTCCAGGTCGTGGGTATCGCGCTCGACGAGGCCGACGACGCCCGCGGTTTCCTGCGCGAGCAGCCGGTGGGCTTTCCGATCCTGGTCGAGGCCGCCGGCCCCGCCGACAGCTCCGCGCGCCTGGGCAACGGCCTGGGCGTTTTGCCCTACAGCGTGCTGATCGGCGCCGACGGGCGCCTGCTGCGGCGCCGTTTCGGCGACTTCCGCAGCCTGGCCGAACTGCAGGACTGGGTCGACGAAGCCCGGTGAGCACAGGTTAACCAGAATCAAACAGACGGCATCTTCCGGGAAAATGCACTAATCGTCTGGACAGCCGTCCGAGCCTGGGACACACTCCGCTTCCGCTCGGGAGGGACCGGTGGCCAAATTACTCGTCCTGCATGGACCCAATCTCAACCTGCTCGGTGAACGCGAGCCAGGCATCTACGGCCGCACCACGCTGGCCCAGATCGACGCTCGCCTGGCCACCCGCGCCAGCGAGGCCGGACACAGCCTGACCAGCCTGCAGAGCAATGCCGAGCACGTGCTGGTCGAGCGCATCCAGGCCGCGCGCCAGGACGGTACCGGCTTCCTCCTGATCAATCCGGCCGCCTTCACGCATACCAGCGTGGCGATCCGCGACGCCCTGGCGGCGGTGCAGATCCCCTTCATCGAAGTGCACCTGTCCAACCCGCATTCCCGCGAGCCCTTCCGCCAGCACAGCTATGTCAGCGACCTGGCGCGGGCGGTGATCTGCGGGTTCGGCGCCGAAAGTTATTTCTACGCGCTCGAAGGCGCGTTGCGCTGGCTCGCGCCACGCACCGCCGACGAGGGCGACGCTGTCCTGACCGGCCTCTGAGCCGCCACCCCTTTCCTTTCAACACAAGACGAGGCCTGCATGGACCTTCGCAAGATCAAAGCACTCATCGACCTGCTCGAAAAATCCAATCTGGCCGAGCTGGAAATCAAGGAAGGCGAAGAATCCGTTCGCCTCGCGCGCACCTCGCGGCACGCCCCGGCGCCGGTCGCCGCCGCGCCGGTGGCGCACGTCGAGCACGCGCGTCCGGCCGTCGCCACGCCGGCGCTCGCCGCGACCGCAACCGAAGCCCAGGGCAAGGGCGGCAAGGACGTGCCCGACGGCCACATGATCCGCTCGCCGATGGTCGGCACCTACTACGCCTCGCCCAATCCGGATTCGGCGCCGTTCGTGAAGATCGGCCAGACCGTCAAGGCTGGCGAGACCCTGGGCATCATCGAAGCAATGAAGATGTTCAATCCCATCGAAGCCGATGTCAGCGGCACGGTGCGCGCGATCCTGGTCGAGAGCGGCCAACCGATCGAGTTCGACGAACCGATGTTCGTGATTTCTTGATCAAGCCAAACTCCCGGAAGACCCATGCTCACTAAAGTCGTCATCGCCAACCGTGGTGAAATCGCGCTGCGCATCCTGCGCGCGTGCCACGCCCTGGGCATCAAGACCGTCGCGGTGCATTCCACCGTCGACCGCAACCTCAAGCACGTGGCGATGGCCGACGAATCGGTATGCATCGGCCCGGCTCCGTCCTCGGAAAGCTACCTCAACATCCCCGCGATCATCGCCGCGGCCGAAGTCACCGACGCCCAGGCGATCCATCCCGGTTACGGCTTCCTGTCGGAAAACGCCGATTTCGCCGAGCGCGTGGAATCGTCCGGTTTCATCTTCATCGGCCCGACCGCGAACGTGATCCGCATGATGGGCGACAAGGTCGAAGCGATCCGCGCGATGAAGGAGGCCGGCGTGCCCTGCGTGCCCGGTTCCGGCGGCCCGCTCGGCGACGACGGCGATGAAAACCTGCGCATGGGCCGCGAGATCGGCTATCCGGTCATCATCAAGGCGGCCGGCGGCGGCGGCGGTCGCGGCATGCGCGTGGTGCGCGAGGAAAGCGCCCTGCTGTCCTCGATCGCCACGACCAAGGCCGAAGCGAAGGCCGCGTTCTCCAACGACATGGTCTACATGGAGAAATTCCTGGAGAACCCGCGTCACGTGGAGATCCAGGTGCTGTCCGACGGCCAGGGCAATGCGATCCATCTCGGCGAACGCGACTGCTCGATGCAGCGCCGTCACCAGAAAGTCGTCGAAGAAGCGCCCGCACCCGGCATCACCCCGGAAATGCGCGCCGAAATCGGCAAGATCTGCACCGATGCTTGCGTGCGCATCGGTTATCGCGGCGCCGGCACATTCGAGTTCCTGTTCGAGGACGGCCGTTTCTACTTCATCGAAATGAACACCCGCATCCAGGTCGAGCACCCGGTCACCGAACTGGTCACTGGCGTGGATCTGGTGCGCGAGCAGCTGCTGATCGCTTCGGGCGAAAAGCTCAAGCTGCGCCAGGAAGACATCGTGCTGCGCGGTCATGCGATCGAATGCCGCATCAATGCCGAGGATCCGGAAACCTTCCTGCCTTGCCCCGGCCTGATCAAGCATTTCCATGCGCCCGGCGGTCCCGGCGTGCGCGTGGATTCGCACATCTACGAAGGCTACAAGGTGCCGCCGAACTACGACTCGATGATCGGCAAGCTTATCGTGCACGGCAATACGCGTGCGCAGGCGATCTCGCGCATGCGGGTCGCGCTCAGCGAGATGGTTGTCGACGGCATCAAGACCAATATCCCGCTGCAGAGCCGGATCATGGCCGACATCGGTTTCCAGCAGGGCGGCACCAATATCCACTACCTGGAAAAGCGCCTCGCCGAACGCAAGGACAAGGTGATCGGCCTCGGCTGATCGCTTGTCGCGTCTCCGGTTCGCTTCCCGCCTACTTTTTCTTTTCCGCTCATGGTCAAATTTTCCCGTCGCCTGCCGCTGCGCCTCGCCCCCGTGGTTCTCGCCCCGGTCCTGCTCGCCGTCACCGCGAGCACGGCGGTGGCGGCGACAGAAGCACCTGCCGCAACACCGAAGGAAAAACTCGAAGCCTTCGACTACTTCAACCTCGTGCTGATCGGCACGACCGCCGCCGCGGATGGCACGCGCCTGGCCTGTTTCCAGTTGCCCGATGGCAGCCGCCAGGCGGCCGGCGTGAACAACCACCTGGGCAAGAACCACGCCTACATCAGCCGCGTGAACCAAAGTTCGATCGAAGTCACCGAGCTGCTGCCGGTCAACGGCGGCGAGTGGGCGGTGAGCCGTTTCTTCTGGCCGGTGTCCGCGTCCGCGCCGGAAGGCGAGATCCAGTGCCCCGACAACCGCGAGCCGGCCGACAGCGGCATCCAGGACGTGGCGCGCTGAGCCGCCGCGCACGGTCGCGCCTTCACGGCCCGACCCGATCGGCATTTGGGCGATAATCGGGGCCTCCGCCGCTTTCCCCCTGGACTCCATGCCCTGGCTCGAACTTTCCCTGCGCTGCCGCGCCGCCGATGAAGCGCGGCTCGAAACCGCCCTCGAGGATCTCGGCGCGTTGTCGGTGTCGCTGATGGACGCGGCCGATGCCGAAAACGAACAGGCGATCCTCGAACCGGGGGTCGGCGAAACGCCGCTGTGGCCCGACGTGACCTTGCTCGCTTTGTTCGCCGAAGACACCAACGAACACCTGCTGCTGCATGCGCTCGAGGCCTACGACGACAAACTCGACCTGTCGACGGCGCAGTTCCGTGTCGTCGCCGACCAGGACTGGGAACGCGCCTGGATGGATCAGTACGCGCCGATGCACTTCGGCACGCGCACCTGGATCATTCCCTGGAACATGGACGCGCCGCCGGAAGCCGAGGGTGCGGTCATCGTGCGTCTGGATCCGGGCCTGGCTTTCGGCTCGGGCACGCATCCGACCACCGCGCTGTGTCTGCAATGGCTCGACGGACTCGATCTGCGTGGCCAGACCGTGCTCGATTTCGGCTGCGGCTCGGGCATTCTCGCACTCGCCGCACTCAAGCTCGGCGCCGCGCGTGCGGTCGGCGTCGACACCGATCCGCAGGCGCTTGCGGCCAGCCACGACAATGCCGAACGCAATGGCGTGGGTGCGCAGTTGGCCGTATTCGGTCCCGAGGATGAACCGCGCGCGACCTATCCGGTCGTGGTCGCGAACATCCTGGCGTCCGCACTCGATGCCCTTGCAGAAACTCTCGCCGCGCGCGTCGCGCCCGGCGGCGTGATCGCCCTGTCCGGCATCCTGCACGGACAGGAAGACGCGCTGCTCGTTCGCTTCGCACCGTGGTTCGAATCGCTCGAAGCCACGCAGCTCGACGACTGGATGCGCATCACCGGCGTGCGCAAGACCGACGGGGCGAAGGCATGAGCTCGCCCTCGCCGGATTTCCTGCAACCGTCCGCCCCGGCGCCGAAGGCCCCGGGACATCGGTTCTGGTTGTGGTTCGCGTTGCCTTGGCTGGTGCTCGCCCTGTTGATCCAGATCGCGGTGGCCGATCGCGCACGTTTCGCCGCCGATCCGCTCTGGCGTCCGCGCATCCAGGCGCTGTGCGATTTCCTGCGCTGCGAGCTGCCGGCCTGGCACGAGCCCGACGCATTCCATGTCACCTCGCGCGAAATCCGACCGCATCCCTCGGTGCCCGGCGTACTGCTGGTGTCGGCGAGTTTTCGCAACGACGCCGCGTTTCCGCAGCCGTGGCCGCAGCTGGAACTGTCGCTATCCAATCTCGATGGCGATGCGCTCGGTCTGCGCCGTTTCAGCCCGCACGAATATCTGGGCAGCGAACCGACGACGATGCAGATCGCGTCCGGACAATCGGCGAGCATCACGCTCGAGGTGCTCGATCCGGGCAAGCGCGCGGTGAGTTTCAATTTCGGATTCCGCTGATCCCCGGACCGGTGAATCATCGGCCCGGCGCGGGGCAAGATGCGTGCCTGCCTGACTTTTGTCTTGTTCCGTCAAGCGTTTGCGACCACGATGGCGCCGAGAAAATTTGCGGGGTAGACTGCGCGTCCGCCCGTCACCGGCGGCCCGCAGGGAAGCGGACAAAACTACGGAGCCCCCTGACTGTGAATTCTCTCCACGCATTGCGCGCGGACCCCGCACCGCTTTCCCATCCGCAACCCGCGCTGCGCGATTACGTCGCCAAAGCTGTGCGTCGTTATCTGCTGGATCTGGGCGAGTGCGAGTCGCACGAACTCTACGACATCGTGCTGCGCGAGATCGAACATCCGATGCTGGAAGAAGTGATGCGCCATTGCGACGGCAACCAGAGCCGTGCCGCGGCGACGCTGGGCATCAACCGCGCCACGCTGCGCAAGAAACTGCGCGAACACGGCCTAGCCTGACGCTGTTTCTACCGGCCGGGAAGGCTATAATTAGCGCCTTTCCCGGGGTGTCCTCCATGTCTTCCGACCGTTTGCCCGTGCGCCGGGCACTGCTTTCTGTTTCCGACAAAACCGGCGTGCTCGAGCTGGCCCGCGCCCTGGCCGGACTCGGCGTCGAACTGCTCTCGACCGGCGGCACGGCCAAGACCCTGCGCGAGGCGGGCATCGCGGTGCGCGATGTCAGCGACGTCACCGGTTTCCCGGAAATCATGGACGGCCGCGTAAAGACCCTGCATCCGAAAATCCACGGCGGCCTGCTCGGCCGCAGCGGCACCGACGACGCGGTGATGGCCGAACACGGCATCGCGCCGATCGACCTGCTGGTGGTGAACCTGTATCCGTTCGCAGCGACCGTCGCCAAGCCCGACTGCGGCTACGACGATGCCATCGAAAACATCGACATCGGCGGCCCGGCGATGTTGCGTGCCGCCGCGAAGAATCATGCGCGCGTCAGCGTCGTCGTCGATCCGGCCGACTATGCCGTGCTGCTCGACGCCCTCGCCGCGGGCGGCACCACGATCGCGCAACGTCGCGGTTTCGCGGCCAAGACTTATGCGCACACCAGCGCCTACGATGGCCAGATCACGCAGTGGCTGTCGCCGAGGGCAGCTGATCCGACCACGCCGGAAGCCTGGCCGCATACCTTCAACCTTTCGCTCGATCTGGCGTCGGCGCTGCGCTACGGCGAGAACCCGCACCAGCGCGGCGCGCTCTACATCGAGAAGATCGCGCCGCAGGGCATCGTCGCGACCGCGCGCTTCCTGCAAGGCAAGGAGCTGTCGTACAACAACCTTGCCGATGCCGATGCCGCGCTCGAATGCGTCAAGGCCTTCGATGCGCCGGCCTGCGTCATCGTCAAACACGCCAATCCCTGCGGCGTCGCGGTCGCGGCCGATTTGCTGACTGCCTACGATCGCGCCTATGCCGTGGATCCGACCTCGGCCTTCGGCGGCATCATCGCCTTCAACCGGCCGCTCGATGCGGTGACCGCGGCGGAAATCCTCAAGCGCCAGTTCGTCGAAGTCGTGCTCGCGCCGGCGATCGCCGCAGACGCGCTGCCGCATTTCGCCAAGAAGCCGAACGTGCGCGTGCTCGCGACCGGCGAACTCGGCGCCGGCCATGGCGCGCTGGAATTCAAACGCATCGCCGGCGGCCTGCTCGTGCAGGATGCCGATACAGACCAGCTGCAAGCGGCCGATCTCAAGATCGTCAGCAAGCTCGCGCCGACGCCGGCGCAGATGAGCGACCTGCTGTTCGCCTGGAAGGTCGCGATGTACGTGAAGTCCAATGCGATCGTCTACGCGCGCGATGCCCAGACGATCGGCATCGGCGCTGGCCAGATGAGTCGCGTGGTCAGCGCGAAGATCGCCGGCCTCAAGGCCGAAGAGGCGGGCTTGGTCGTGCCCGGTTCGGTGATGGCGAGCGATGCGTTTTTCCCCTTCCGCGACGGCATCGATGCGGCGGCGGCGGCCGGCATTTCGGCGGTCATCCAGCCCGGCGGTTCGATGCGCGACAGCGAAGTCATCGCCGCCGCCGACGAGCACGGCATGGCGATGGTGTTCACCGGACGCAGGCATTTCCGGCACTGAGATCAGCGTAGCAGCCAGCTTGCTGGCGAACAGCGATTAGGTCGCCAGCGAGCTGGCTCCTACACAGAGGAAGCGCAATGAAGATCCTGGTCATCGGCAGCGGCGGTCGCGAACATGCCCTCGCCTGGAAACTCGCGCAATCCGCCCGCGTAAGCGAAGTTCTCGTCGCTCCGGGCAATGCCGGCACGGCGCGCGAGCACAAATGCCGCAATCTCGACATCGCGGCGAGCGATCTCGACGCCCTGCTCAATATCGCCGAAACCGAGGGCGTGGCCTTGACCGTCGTCGGCCCGGAAGGTCCGCTGGTCGCGGGCATCGTCGACCGTTTCCGCGCAGCCGGCCAACCGATTTTCGGGCCGACCGCCGCCGCCGCGCAGCTGGAAGGCAGCAAGGCCTTCGCCAAGGATTTTCTCGCCCGCCACGGCATTCCGACGGCGTACTACGGCGTGTTCACCGACACCGCCGCCGCGCTGGCCTACGTGCGCGAAAAAGGCGCACCGATCGTGGTCAAGGCCGACGGTCTCGCGGCCGGCAAGGGCGTGATCGTCGCGATGACGCTCGCCGACGCCGAAGCCGCGGTCGTCGACATGCTGTCGGGCAATGCGTTCGGCGCTGCGGGCGCGCGCGTGGTCATCGAGGAATTCCTTGATGGCGAGGAGGCGAGTTTCATTTCCATGGTCGACGGCCGCACCGCGCTGCCGATGGCGACCAGCCAGGACCACAAACGCGTCGGCGACGGCGATACCGGTCCCAACACCGGTGGTATGGGCGCGTATTCGCCCGCGCCCGTGGTCACTGCCGACGTGCATGCGCGCGTGATGCGCGAGGTCGTCAATCCGACCGTGCAAGGCATGATCGCCGACGGCATGCCGTTCACCGGATTTCTGTACGCGGGCCTGATGATCGATGCGCAGGGCGCGCCGAAGGTCATCGAATTCAATGTGCGTTTCGGCGATCCGGAAACACAGCCGGTCATGCTGCGCCTGCAATCGGACCTGGTCGCCCTGGTCGAGGCGGCGATCGCGGGCCGGCTGCACGAGGTCCGCGCCGACTGGGACGATCGTCCGTCCCTGGGCGTGGTCATGGCGGCGGCGAATTATCCCGAGGCACCGCGCACTGGCGATGTCATCCGCGGGCTTGACGCCGAGGCGCCGGCGGGCAGCAAGGTCTTCCATGCCGGCACGCGCCTGGTTGACGGCCAAGTGCTCACCAGCGGCGGTCGCGTGCTCTGCGCCTGCGCGCTGGGCGAGAGCGTGATCGACGCACAGCACCGCGCCTACGCGGCGGCCGCGCAGATCGGCTGGGACGGCGAATTCCATCGTCGCGACATCGGCTGGCGCGCCATCGCACGCGAACGCGGCTGATCCCCGCCCGCAGGAGCCCGCTTGCTGGCGATCACGGCGATTGGCCAGCAAGCTGGCTCCTACAAGGAATTTTGTTAGGCTTCCGGCATTACAGGGGAGCCCCATGGCCCACAACCAGTTTTCGCTGCTCGGCGTCCGTCGTTTCGCTCCGTTTTTCGTCACGCAGTTGCTGGGCGCGTTCAACGACAACGTGTTCCGCAACGCCACCCTCGCCCTGATCACCGTGCACATGGGCCTGAACACGGACGAGCAGTCGACCTACACGAATCTGGCGCCGGCCCTGTTCATCCTGCCGTTTTTCTTCTTCTCGGCGATCGCCGGGCAGCTCGCGGAGAAGTACGAGAAGACCCGCATCATCCGCGCGGTCAAGATCTTCGAGATCGTCGTCATGGCGATCGCCGCCTGGGGCTTCTACGGCCACCATGCCGGCCTGCTGCTGGTCGTGCTGTTCCTGATGGGCCTGCATTCGACCGTGTTCGGACCGATCAAGTATTCGATCCTGCCGCAGGCCCTGCACCCGGAAGAACTCACTGGCGGCAACGGCCTGGTCGAGAGCGGTACCGCGATGTCGATCCTGCTGGGCATGATGCTGGGCATCGGCCTGATGACCTCGGGCAGCCCGACGCCCGCGTCGATCGCGGTCATCGCGATCGCCCTGATCGGCTACGCCGCCTCACGCTTCGTGCCGTCGGCGCCGCCGACCTCGCCGGACCTGAAGATCAACTGGAATCCGATCACCAGCAGCTGGCCGATCCTCAAGCTGTGCATGAAGCAGCGTGCGGTATTCAATTCGGTGCTTGGCATTTCCTGGTTCTGGTTCTTCGGCACCGCGCTGACCGCGCAGCTGCCGGTCTACGTCGAGGTCAATCTCGGCGGCACCGGCGAAGCCGACAAGAGCGCACTGATGATGCTCGCCCTCGGCGTGTTTTCGATCGGCACCGGTATCGGTTCGCTGCTGTGCGAGAAGCTCTCCAACCGCACCGTGGAGATCGGCCTGGTGCCGCTGGGCGCCTTCGGCATCACCGCGTTCGGCATCGATCTGTATTTCGCGCGTTCGGGCCTGGCGCCGACCGCTGGCCTGGATCTCATGGGCTTCGTGCAGGCCGCCGGCAGCTGGCGCATCCTCATGGATCTGACCCTGATCGGCGTGTTCGGCGGCTTCTTCCTGGTGCCGCTGTTCGCGATGGTGCAGAGCCGGACGCCGCGCGGCGAACTCTCGCGCGTGATCGCGGGCAACAACATCCTCAATGCCGGCTTCATCGTCACCGCCGCGGTGTTCGGCATCGTCGCGCAGAAATTCCTGCACTGGACGATCCCGCAGTTCTATCTGGCGATCGCGATCCTCAACGGCATCGTCGCGATCTACATCTTCTCGCTGGTGCCCGAATTCCTCATGCGTTTCCTCGCCTGGGTCTACGTCAAGCTGCTGTATCGCGTTGACGTGGCGGGTGTCGAGGACAACGTGCCCGACGAAGGCCCGGCGCTGCTGGTGTGCAACCACGTCAGCTACATGGACGCGCTGATACTGAGCAGTGCGATTCCGCGACCGATCCGCTTCGTCATGTACTACAAGATCTTCCGCACGCCCGGTGCGGGCTGGATCTTCAAGGCCGCGCGCGCGATTCCGATCGCCGGCGCCAAAGAAGACGCCGCGCTCATGGATCAGGCCTTCGAGGAAGTCGATGCCGCACTCGCCGAAGGCGAGCTGGTCTGCATCTTCCCGGAAGGACATTTGACCAAGGACGGACAGATCGCGCCGTTCCGCGGCGGCGTCGAGCGCATCCTCGCGCGTCGCGCGGTGCCGGTCGTGCCGATCGCGCTCAAGGGCATGTGGCTGAGCATGTGGAGCAAGCGCGATTCGCGCCTGGGCCGCCTGCGCCTGCCGCGGCGCTTCCGCGCCGAGGTTGAAGTCGAAGCCAGCGCGCCGGTCCCGGGCGAAACCGCGACCGCAGCCGCCCTGGAAGCCAAGGTGCGCGCCCTGCGCGGCGATCGCGCCTGACGCGCCGCCGCCGCGTTTTGCTTGACCGACCTTCGCCGCGCCGCTAGCGTGTAAGGCCAATCCGGAGATGCCTCGATGAACCAGCCCGTAGTCCAGAACCACATGATCTGGGCCGTCATCTCGACGGTCGTCGCCACGCTCGCCAGCATGATGGCTTGCTGCTGCCTGCCGCTGGGCCTGCCCTCGGGCATCGCCGCGATCGTCTACGCCAGCAAGGTCAACCCGCTGCTCGCTGCGGAAAACGAAATCGGCGCCATGGAAGCATCGCGCAAGGCGAAGATGTGGTGCTGGGTGACGACCATCCTCGGCAGCGTGTTCCTGATTCTCGTCGTGCTCTCGTTCGTGCTGCAGATGCTGGGCGTGGTCAACGAAGACTACCTCGAAGATCTGAAGCGGCAGATCGAGGCCGGCCGCCACTGACATGCCGGCGCGGCACTGGCTGTGGCTCGTGCCGGTCGGCCTGTTCGGGGCCGCCGGCATCTGGGCGCTGCGCACGTTCGATCCCAATGTCGCGGGTAATCCGTTTCTGCCCTGCGTTTTCCACAGCCTGACCGGCCTGTATTGCCCCGGATGCGGCGCCACGCGCGCGCTGCATGCCCTGGTGCATTTCGATTTGTTGCGCGCCTTGAGCATGAATGCCCTGCTCATCGTCGGCGCGCCGATCGGCGGCCTGCTCGCCCTGCGCGCTTTGCACAAATTGCCTGCGTGGACCGATGCCTGGCTGCGCCCGATCGCCAATCCCTGGCTCTGGGCCGGACTGGTGACGCTGTTCGGTGTGCTGCGCAACCTGCCGTGGCTGCCGTTTTCCTGGCTCGCGCCGGGTTAGACCGGTCGCCGCGCGATCGCGCTCAGTTGACGAAGCCGGCGACGACGAAAATCGCGATCATCGCGAGCCACAACAAGAGGATGCGCCAGACCAGGCTCATCGCATCGCGCAGTTCCAGCAATGCCGGCGCCTGCGCAGGACCGTCGATCGCGTAGGCGTCTTCCTCGATCAGTTCGCAGACCACGCTCGCGCGCGCGGCAGCACCAAGAAATCCGATATCCAGGCGCAGGCCGCCGCTCGCGTGCCAGTCGCGCCATGCCGCGAGCACGCTGTCGAAATTCGCGGCCAGGGCCAGGCCAAAACTGATCAGATGCGCGACCGGCCAGTTCAGGATCGCGACAAACAAGCGCGCGGCCTGGCTCTGCGCGGGTGGCAAGGTGCGCTGTGCTTCGCCCTGCGCGCTCAGCGACACCAACCGATAGAGAATCGCCCCGGCCGCGCCGAGCAGCAGAAACCAGAACAGCACGCCGAACCAGCGCCACAGCGCGCAGCGGAATACCGCTTCGACCAGCACCGGGCCTTCGATGACCGGATCGCCGCCCTCGGGAAACAAGGCGGCGGCGGCCGCGCGCCGCGATTCGGGATCGGGCGCTTCGATGACCGCATCGACATCCAGATCGAGATCGCGCGGACCCCAGGTGTAGAGCAGGGCCAGCAGCGCAAAACCGAAGGCTGGCAGACCGTAGAAACGATCGCCGAGCAGCCACTGGCCGGCACCGATCGCGAGCACCGGCACGCCCACGCCGATCAGCAGACCGAATCGTCCCTGCCAGACATGCTGGCCGCCGAGCACGCGACCGAGCCACTGCAACCACGCGATGAACCAGCCGTAGCGACGCAGGCCGATCAGTCCCGGCGCGATATGCCCCAGGACGAGCGCAAGCACGACGGCGATGAGGGTCAGGGCCATGAAGGTTTCAGTGGCATCCGGTCGCAATGGCAAGGATTGTAGTGCATGACGTGGGACCTGACCGTCGCGTCGCCGCGCCGGTCGGCGGGACCCGGGCGCGGACCGCCGCGCGTCAGGGCTGCTGGGCCAACCAGTCGTCGATGAGCCAACGCGAGATCGACAGGCTCGGCGACAGCCGCACCTCGCCGGTGACGGCGCCGTCACGCAATTCTGCGGCGGTGAACCAGCGGGCTTCTTCCAGCTCCTCACTGACCTGCGCGGGCTGCGGCTGCGCCTGCGCGTGGAAACCGAGCATCAGGGCGCTAGGGAACGGCCAAGGCTGCGAGCACGCGTACTGGCAGGCGTCGACGCGCACGCCGGCTTCCTCCATGACTTCGCGCACGACGGTCTGCTCGAGCGATTCGCCCGGCTCGAGGAATCCGGCCAGCACCGACCAGCGTTTCGGCGGCCAGCTCGCCTGCCGGCCCAGCAACAGGCGCTCGCCATCGCTGACCGCGACGATGATCGCCGGATCGGTGCGCGGATAGTGTTCGATGCCGCATTGCGGGCAGCGCGCACAAAAACCGCCGCGCTCGAGCACGAGGGCGCCGCCGCAGGCACCGCAGTAGCGGCTGCGCTGCTGCCAGTGCAGCAGCGCGCGCGCCTGCGCGAACACAGCGGCAGGCAATGCCGCCCAGCGCGTGCCGGCGCTGCGCAGGTCGAGGGTTTGCGCGGGCAGTTCGGGCAGGACTTCGGCAGGCAGCGCAAACCAAGCCTGGCCGCCCTCATCCAGGCCCAGGAAGCTGGCGATCTCGGGACGCTGCGCGAGGCATTGGCCGCCGCGCGGAAATTCGGGCTGATCGTCGCTGCCGGCGAAACGCGCCTGGCCTTCGACGTCGAGAATCAGGACGGGCGCATCGGGCCAACAGGCGTCGAGCGCGGCGGCATCCTTGCGCAGGTGTTCGGCGCGGTCCAGACCGGCGTGCTGGAACGCATAGCGCCGCGGTGTCGGCGTCACACCGAGAAACTGCTGCCGCAACCGCAGGTGGTCTTGGCGTTCGGATTTCGGATGACGAACTGCGCCCCCTGCAGGCTTTCGCGATAGTCGACTTCGGCGCCCATGAGGTATTGCAGGCTCAGCGGATCGACCAGCAAGGTGACGCCGTCGCGTTGCAGGGCCAGATCGTCCTCGCCCTGCTGCTCATCGAATTCGAACCCGTACTGGAAGCCCGAACACCCGCCGCCGCTGATGTACACGCGCAGCTTCAACGCCGGATTACCTTCCTCGGCGATGAGGTTGGCGACCTTGGCTGCCGCCGCCGCGGTGAAGTCGAGCGGGGCGTCGATCGTCTGATAGCTGGGATGCATGTCCATGGGTTCTAGATGGCTTCGCTCGGGCGCGCTTTCAAGCGCAGGGTCAGGCGGCCACTTCCGGTTCGATCGGGCCGAGCAGTTGCGCAACCGGCGCATCGGCATGGATCAGGCGACCGGTGATCATCGCGCCGGCGGCCATTTCCACGATCTTGTAGTGAATATTGCCGTGCACACGGGCGTTCGCCGCCAGTTCGATGCGCTCGCTGGCATACACCTCGCCGTGCAGCTGGCCGGCGATCACCGCGATCGGCGTGCGGACCTCGCCTTCGATCTGGCCCTGTTCGGCGACCGTCAGCACGGCCGCGCTGCCGTCTTCGGCGATGACCTTGCCGATGATCTTGCCTTCGACATACAGGCCACCGGAAAAGGTGATGTCGCCGCGGATGGTCACCCGCGGACCGATCAGCGTTTCCACGGTATTGGTGCCGTTGCGTGCGCTCTTGCCTTTATCGCCGAACATCTCACTCTCCTGTCTTCTTGTCCGACCAGGCAAAGGCCTGGTCGACGGTGTTGCCATCGGCGTTCAGCTGGACGCGGACGCGTTGGGGGGTAAAACCCGGCGGCAGCATCACACTGCCTTCGAGCTGCTGAAAATAGCGGAACGAGAACGGCTGCCCGGGCGACGCCGGCTTCTGCAGCAGATCGTCCCATTTGACGCTGCCCAGCTTGCCGCCGCGCACGCCTTCGACCGACAGGCGCATCTGGCCCTTGCTGATCGCGCCGCGGTTGATGTTCTGGGTCAGGGTGACGGTGTAGTGCCAGGTGCCGCCGGCCTCGGGGGCGAACACGGCCTCGTGCACGCTCAGGCCGTGGCGCTGGCCGGTCGAACCGACCAGGCGTTCGTAAAAATCGACGTCGGCGCGCAGGCCGGACACTTCTTCCTCGCGCTCGGACAGCGTCGACTGCAGCTCGATATTGGCGTTGCGGCTGATCTGGTCGGAGCGGCGCAGGGTCGCGACCTGCTGCCGCAGCTGCCGCAATTCGGTATGCGCGTCCTCGAGCTGGTCGCTGCTGCTGCCCAGGGCGCTGCGCGCCGCCGACAGGGACGGGGCCGCCCGGCTCGATGCGAAGTACCAGGTCCCGGCCACGGTCAGCGGCCACAGCACGGCCACCAGCCACCACCAGCCCCGCTGATACGGGCGGTGCGGGACGATGACGAAACGGGCGGGATCCGGGCCGGGGGAGCTCATCGGGGAAGGATACCGGGCGGGGGCGGGGGGATAAAGGAAAACAGGCCCCGGACTCAGCCTGCGTGCAGCCGGAAGCGGGCTATATTTGCCCTGTTCGCGCCGTAGGCGCGGGGGAGAGTGTGATGACCGAAGCCCATCTTTTCGCCCTCGGGATCGCCCTGGCGGCCCTGTCCGGCGTGCGCGCCTACCTGACGGTGTTCGGCGTCGGCCTGGCCGGCCTGCTGGGCTGGGTGGACCTGCCCCCGGCGCTGGCCGCCACGACCTCGCCCTGGGTGCTCGCGACCGCCGGCTCCCTGACCGTCATCGAGTTCACCTTCGACAAGATCCCCGGCGTGGATTCGGGCTGGGACCTGGTGCAGACGCTGTTGCGTGTCCCGGTCGGGGCCTTCCTCGCGGCCGCCACGCTGTCGCCGGACGGCCAGCTCAGTGGCGGCGCCCTCGCCATCGGCGCCAGCGCCGCCTTGCTCACGCATGCGGTGAAGACCGGCACGCGCGCGCTCATCAACACCTCGCCCGAGCCGATGTCGAACTGGACCGCGTCGGTCGGCGAAGACGTCGTCACAGCCGGCGGACTGGCGATCGTGTTCGCACATCCGTGGTTGGCCTTGAGCCTGATCCTGGGTGTCGTGCTGAGCTCGGCCCTGCTGGTGCTATGGCTCGCACGCAAGGTCCTGCGACTGCTGTCTCCGCGCACCAGCGCCGGCTGATTGTCCTTGCGATCGACGTGGCCGCGTTGTGCCGGTAACCACCGGGACCGATGGCACCCTGACAGCCGCTTGACGCAGGGGGCATAATCCTTGGCCACAGGGGGCCACGCGATGAATCTTGACGACGAGTCCCAACTCGCCGAACTGCGACTTGCCTTCCAGCGTCATCTGCCACGACGCGTGGAGGTGATCGCGCGCCGATTGCAGCGTTTCCTGCAATCGGGCTGGGACATCAACGGCCTGGCGCTGATCCATGCCGACGCGCGGCGCCTGGGCGATGTCAGTGCCCGGCACGGTTTCGCCGAAGCGGGCGAGCATCTCGTTGGCCTCGCCGATCTGCTCGACGAAACCCTGTCGCTGGAAACCCTGCCCGACCCGACCGTCGGCGAGCGTCTGTGGAACCTCACCGAACATCTCGTCGCCGTCGTGCCGCGCGCGCCCGAACCGGTGCGCGATACCGCCCCGCGCCAGCTGGGCAATTCCGATCGCGCCGAATCGCCGCCCTTGAGCTGGTGGCGTCGCTGGGGCGAAGACGCGGCTGCGCCAAAGTTCGAGGCCGAACCGGCGCCCGGCGCCTATTCCGACAGCGCGGCCAGCGGAAAAATCAGTCCCGATCCGGGGCACCACGTCGACCCCGGCGCGAACGGTCACGACGACAGTCTCGACGGCATCGTGCTGACCGACGAGGCCTTCTCCGGCGATTTCACCGTGCAGCCGCTCGCGATCACGCCGGCCTTCGCGGCGCCCGCGCGCCCGACGCCCGCGCCGGCTCCCGCGCCTGCCGTGGCGCGTGCCCCCGCAGCCCCTGCGCCTGTAGTCGCGGCGGCCCGATCCGCGCCTACGCCGGCTCCGGCACCGGTAGCGGCACCGATTCCGACCAACGCGCCACCCGCCGCCGAACCTGCGCGCGCGGCGCTCGCTTCGGGATTGCGCCTGTATCACCTCACCAATCACGGACCGCTGTCGCTCGAACTCGACCAGCGCTTGGAAGCGCAGGGCGTGGAAGTCGAGTTGCTCGAGGACATCGAGGAACTTGGCGAACTGCTCGGCGCGCTGCCGGCCGATGTGGTGCTCATCGATGCCGAGTTCAACATGCTGCTCGAGGACATCGGCGAGATCGTGCGGCAGACGCGTCAACGCACCAACAAACGATTGCTGCTGGCGGCGATCAGCGACGCCGACGATGTCAGCCTGCGGCTGTCGGCGCGGCGCGCCGGCGTCGATGCGCTGATCATCGGACCCGACAGCGTCAACGACGTGATCCGGCGCCTGCAGGCCCTGGTCGATCCCGAGCGCGAAGTGCCCTATCGTGTGCTGATCGTCGAAGACGACCGCAGCCAGGCGCTGTTCGCGGAAGGCATCCTGCGCAATGCCGGCATGGACACCCAGGTCGTGCTCGACGCCTTGGGCGTGATGCCGACGCTCGAACAGTTCCAACCCGATCTCGTGCTGATGGACCTGAATATGCCCGGCGCCAACGGCATCGAGCTGACCGCGCTGATCCGCGAGCAGGAATCGTTCATGCACACGCCGATCGTGTTCTTGTCGGGCGAAAGCGACGAAGACCGCCAGTTCGATGCGATCGATGCTGGCGGCGACGACTTCCTGGCCAAGCCGATCCGGCCACGCCACCTGATTTCCGCCGTGCAGAACCGCGTACGCCGGCATCGCGCGCTGGAAACCCGTCGCAGCAAGCGCAGCAACGGCAAGGATCCGGGCACGGGCCTGATCGAGCGCGCGGAACTGCTGGAGACGATCGCCGAACGCCTCGCCCGCTCGGAGACGCAACGCAGCGGCGGCGTGCTGTTCCTGGAAATCGAGAGCCTGAGCCTGCTGCGCGAGCGCATGGGCCTGACCGCGCTCGAACAACTGATGTCCGACGCCAGTCGCCTGGTTACCGGCACCGCCGGCGATGCCGGCGTGGCGCGCTTCGGTGACGGCAGTTACCTCGTCTACGACGCGCAACGCGACGATGCGGCGCTCGATACGCTGGCCGCGCAGTTGCGCGGCGTGCTCGTCCAACATCCGTTCCAGGCCCAGGGCCATCCGCTGCGCCTGCGCGTGTCGGTCGGCGTCTGCGCCTTGCGCCATGGTTTCACCGAGACGACGGCGCTGCTGAATGCGGTGGAAAAGGTTGCACGCGAAGCGCGTACGCACGAACGCGGTGTGCGCCGTTACGAACCGCCGAAGTCGTCGGAAGCGTCGCGCGAAGCGGCATTGCTCGCGCAGATTCGCGAAGCGGTCAGCCATCACCACCTCGAGCTGCTCTACCAGCCGGTGGTTGCGGTGGCCGGCAGCGACGACTCGCAGTTCCAGGTGCTGCTGCGCATGCGCGACAGCCAGGGCCGCCTGTTGTCGGCGGCAGAAGTGATCCCGATGGCCGAACGCGCCGACTTCATCGTCGACATCGACCGCTGGGTGACCATGCAGGCGCTGGCGCTGATCCGCGACCGGCGTTCGGAAGGCCGGTCGCTGCGCCTGTTCGTCACGCAATCGCCGCTGACGCTCGCCGATCCCGCACAGGCGACGTGGCTGAAGACCGAGCTGACCGCGCATGACGTTCCGGGCACGTCCCTGGTCATCGAACTTCGCCTGGAAGACGCCGCCGTGCATGCCGCGACCGTGCGCCAGTTCTGCGATGCGATGGTCGCCGACGGCGTGCAGTTCTGCCTGAGCCAGTACGAGGCCGGCACCGACGCCGAGGGCCTGCTTGAACAGCTGCCGCTGGGCTTCGTAAAGCTGGCACGCAAATACACTTCCGGCACCCTGACTTCGCAACTGCGCGACGAACTCAAGACCTTGATCGCGCGCGCGCACCGCCGGGGCCTGGAAGTGATCGGGCACGGCGTCGAGGACGCGCAATCGGCGGCGACGCTGTGGATGAGCGGCATCGATTTCATCCAGGGCAATCTCGTGCAACAGGCCAACCAGGACCTGGACTTCGATTTCAACCAGGCGGTGCTTTGAATGAATCGCTTCAAGCCCAACGACGCCCTGCTCGTGCGCTGGCTGGCGATCGCCGGTGCCGGCGGAGCGGCGACGGCCGCGGCGTTCGCGCACTTCAAGGACAATCCTCTGTGGGCGACCTGCGCGCTCATCGCGGCCCTGCTGGCTGCGGCCGGCATCGCCGGACTGTGGCGCGCGTTTCATCTGCGCAACCGTGCGCTGGATGAATACAGCCACGAACAGGGCGAACAGAAACGCGAGGTCAGCGCGCTGCAGCAGGAGCTGGAAATCCATCGCCAGCTCGAGCGCGAGCTGACTGAGGCCAAGCAGGCGGCGGAGTCGGCGATGATGGCCAAGGGCGAATTCCTCGCCACCATGAGCCACGAAATCCGCACGCCGCTCAACGGCATCATCCCGATGCTCGACCTGCTGATGGCTTCGCGTCTGCCGCCGGACCAGCACGACATCCTGCGCACGGCCTATACCTCGGCACGGCAGATGCTGCGCATCGTCGACGACATCCTCGACTATTCCAAGCTCGAAGCGAACAAGCTCCAGCTCGAATCGACCAGCTTCAATCTGCGCGAACTGATCGATTCGGTGATTCGCCTGATGGAGAAGCCGGCCGAAGCCAAGGGCCTGCGCCTGAGCTTGCAGATCGATGCCGCCGTGCGTCTTCCGGTGCGCGGCGATCCGGTGCGTCTGCGCCAGATTCTTACCAACCTGATCAGCAACGCGGTGAAATTCACCGAGCGCGGCGCGGTCAGCCTGCAGATCACCCGCAAGGGCGAAACGCGCACGCAGCACGAACTGCGCTTCGAAGTGCGCGACACCGGTATCGGCATCGCCCGCCAGAATGCGCAGAATCTGTTCCGCGCCTTCAGCCAGGCCGATGCGTCGACGACGCGCCTGTACGGCGGCACCGGCCTGGGCCTGGTGATCTGCAAGCGCATCGTCGATCTGATGGGCGGCACGATGGGTGTCGACTCCGAACCCGGGCGCGGTTCGATCTTCTGGTTCGAGATTCCGCTGCTCAAGGCCTCGGGTGACATCCAGAACCAGCGCGCCGACCTCAATGGCGCGCGCATCCTGCTACTGAGCAACGATGCCGCCGTGCGCCAGCGCCTGCAGAAGGCGATGCCGGACTGGGGTGCGCAGCTGACGGAATCCGAAGCGACCCAGGACGCCCTGACGCAACTGCGCACCGCGATCACCCGCGGCAACAACTGGGCGTTCGATCTGCTGATCGTTGATCTGCAAAGCGTGCGCGCGACGGCGATCGCCCTGCACCGCAATCTGCGCCGCACGCCCGAGCTCGAAGATTTGCGCGTGATCTATCTGCAAGGCAGCGAGCCGGCCGCACCGGAACTCGCGGCCGGCGGTCATGCGCTTATGCTGCCGCGTGCGATCGGCAATGTGGAATTCCGCACGGCGGTGAATAATTTTCTGTCCGCGCCCGTGGTCATCCATCACCCCGAACCCGAACCGGCGCCCGCGCCACCGCCGGAACCGGCCCCGCGCGAACCCAGCGACCCCGCACCGGCGCCGAAGCTGCGCGGCCGTGTCTTGCTGGTGGAGGACAATCCGGTCAATCAAATGGTCGCACAGCGGCTTATCGGCATGCTCGGCCTGTCCTGCGAAACCGCCGACAACGGCGAAAAAGCACTCGAGCGCATGAATGCCGGGCACCTGGATCTGGTGCTCATGGATTGCCAGATGCCGGTCAAGGACGGCTACAGCGCCGCGCGCGAGTGGCGCCAGCATGAAGCCGCACACAAGTTGCCGCGCCTGCCGATCATCGCGATGACCGCCAATGCGATGGCCGGAGACCGGCAGAAGTGCCTGGACTCGGGCATGGACGACTATCTCTCCAAACCGGTGGATCGCCGCTTGCTGGAATCCTCGCTTGCGCGCTGGCTGCTGAAGTCGCCCGCCGCCCTGGTGGCGCCGGCGAAATCTGCGGCACCGGTGGCGCCGGTTGCTGCCGCACCCGGTCCGGTAGCGACCCCTGCGCCGGCTGCCGCGGCACCGGCGACCGCGCGGGTCGCACCCGCGCCCGCCGCCCCCCCCGCCCCCGTGGTTGCACGTCCGGTGGCCGCGCCGCAGCCGCTGCCCGCCGCGCCGGAAGCGACACCGCCGGCACCGGTCCGTCGCCCGCTGCCCTCGCCGCCCCTGCCCGAACCCGCAACCGCGATGCCGCCCATCCAGCCGTTCCCGGCCCGGGCGACGCCGCCAGGACAGGCGCCGGCACCGGCCCGCGTCGCCACCCCGATGCCCGCGGCGGCCCCGCCGCCCGCCGCCGAAGCTCCGGCACCGCCGCCGCCCGTGCTGGCGATGGAAGTGCTCGACGAGCTCAAAACGATCATGGGCCAGGAATACCTGGGCCTGGTCAAACTGTTCCTGGAAGACGCGCCCAATCACATCCAGCAACTGGAAACTGCCGCGGCGACCAACGATATCGCCGGCCTCGTCGCCCCCGCGCACACGCTGAAATCCTCGAGTGCCAACCTCGGCGCCCTGGCCCTGTCGGCCGCCGCCAAGCGCATCGAGTTGGGCGCGCGCACGGGTGCCTTGCCGCGTGCGACGGTGGCCGTGCTCATGTTGGAGACGGAATTCCAGCGCGCGCGGACGGCCTTGCAGGCGCTGTTCAAACCGCCCGGCTAGCAGCCGCGGCATGCGCAAAGAAAAACCCGGCACGAAGCCGGGTTTTTCATGTGGTCGTCGATCAGCGACCGATCAATCGCCGATCTTGGTCTGCAGGTACGCCGGCTCGCCCAAACGCGCGATCAGGCCCAGCTGCGTTTCCAACCAGTCGATGTGCTCTTCTTCCGAATCCAGGATCGACGCGAACAGATCGCGCGACACATAGTCGGCCACCTGCTCGCTATGCGCGATCGCCGCCTTGAGGTCGGGCACGGCGAGGTATTCGAGCTTGAGATCGCATTCGAGCGCTTCTTTCGGCGATTCGCCGATGAGCAGCTTGCCGAGATTCTGCAGGTTGGGCAGACCGTCGAGGAACAGGATGCGCTCGATCAGGCGATCGGCGTGCTTCATCTCGTCGATCGATTCCTTCCACTCATGCTCGGCGAGTTCCTTCAGGCCCCAGTTCTTGTACATCTTGGCATGCAGGAAGTACTGGTTGATCGCGATCAACTCGTTGTACAGGCACTTGTTGAGGAATTCGATGACCTTCGCGTCGCCTTTCATTGTCGTGCTCCATTGCGGACGGGAGGCACTCTAGCGCAGCCCGTTGGGAGCTGGCGAAACGACAATCGCTTGTATTTCCGCGTGTGCGACGCGGGCTCAGGCGGCCGCGGAAAAAACCGCAAGCTCGAGCGGTTTGGCTTCGGCGAGGATGTCCGCGGCCTGTTCGCGGCAGGAACCACAGGTCGCGCCACAGCCGGTCCGCATGGTCAGCTCGTGCAGATCACGGCAACCCTCGTCCGCCGCACGGCGGATTTCGCGATCGGTGACAGCGTGGCAGATGCAGACGTACATGGCCGGCCTCGGATGAGAACGGTTCGCATTTCATCTCAAATGAGAATCAATGTCAACACTCGGGCGGCCTGGCCGCCCCGCCTCAGCCCGCCGAACGCAGGGGACGGTTGCGCGGGCGCTCGGAGTGGTCCGGTCCGATTTGCAGATTCTGCGTCGGAACGGCCTCTTCTCCGGCGATCGTGCGCGCAAAATCGGACAAATGATGTAGCGCGCGGATATAGACCTCGCGCTTGAACTGCACGACATTCTCGACCGGATACCAGAAATCGACCCAACGCCAGGCGTCGAACTCGGGCTTGTCGGTCAGATCCAGGCACAGGTCGGTTTCTTCGCCGGTCAGGCGCAGCAGGAACCAGACCTGCTTCTGGCCGATGCAGGTCGGCCGGCTACCCCGGCGCACGCAGCGTCGCGGCAGGCGATAACGCAGCCAGCCGGGGGTCGACCCCAGCACTTCGACGTGCCCGGGCAACAGTCCGGTTTCCTCGCGCAACTCTCGGTACATCGCCTCGAGCGGGGTCTCATCGGTGTTCATGCCGCCTTGCGGAAACTGCCAGCCGTCCCGGTTCACCCTGCGGGCCCAGAACAACCGACCATCCGTGCGCATGAGCACGATGCCCACATTGGGGCGGTAACCGTCCGGATCGATCACGAAACGGACTCCAAATTCACTGCGATCAAGCCTGCCACACGAGCGCGGCTGCGGACAAGCGCGGCGAATTCCGTTGACAGGGTGGGCGCTTACAGGGAAAATTTGCGGCCCCGCAGAATTTGGCGGGAACAGCGTGGCTATGTAGCTCAGCCGGTTAGAGCGTGGCACTCATAATGCCGAGGTCGGTGGTTCGAGTCCACCTATAGCCACCATTCGAAATCCGCTCTCTCGCGTCCCGAAAGCCCGCCCGCTGCGGGTTTTTTCTTGCCCGGAAATCCGGTCATTCGCCGGGCAGGCGGGTATCGTGGGAAGCCGCCCGTCCGACCGGAACCGCCATGGATATCTTCAAGATCTTCCGCATCGAAGCGGCGCATCGCCTGCCGAATGTCCCGGCCGGACACAAATGCGCGCGCCTGCATGGCCATTCGTTCGCGATCGAACTGCAAGTCGGCGGCGTGCCGGATGCGCGCTCGGGCTGGATCATGGATTTCGGCGACGTGAAGAAGATCTTCCAGCCGATCTACGACCAGCTCGACCACCACTACCTCAACGACATTCCCGGCCTGGAAAATCCGACCAGCGAGATGCTCGCGATCTGGATCTGGGACCGCCTCAAGCCGGCGCTGCCGGCCTTGAGCGAAGTGATCGTGCACGAGACCTGCACGTCCGGCTGTCGTTACCGCGGCGCCTGAGACGAATCAGACGCCGCGCCGGCGTCAATGCGCGGGCAAGGCCCGCGCCGGTGCCACCGCCCCGTGATTGCGCGCGATGAGCAGATACACCACCGGCACCACGAACAGCGTCATCATCGTGCCGAAACTCATGCCGCCGACGATCACCCAACCGATCTGATGCCGCGCTTCCGCACCGGCGCCCGAAGCGATCGCGAGCGGAATCGAACCCAGCACCATCGCACCGGTCGTCATCAGGATCGGGCGCAGGCGCAGCGTCGCCGCTTCGACGACCGCATCGAATTTGGCACGGCCCTGCTCCTGCAGCTGATTGGAGAACTCCACGATCAGGATGCCGTGCTTGGACACCAGGCCGACCAGGGTGACCACACCGATCTGCGTGTAGATATTCCACGACCCGGTGATATGCCACAGCCCGAAACCCGCACCGAAATTCAGCAGCACCAGACAGGCGAACGCGCCGAACACCGCCAGCGGCACCGACACCAGGATCACCGCCGGATCGACGAAGCTTTCGAACTGCGCCGCCAGCACCAGATAGATGAAGGCCAGCGCCAGCACCAGCATGATGGTGAAATCGCTGGACGACTCGCGGAACTCACGCGACTGCCCGCTGAGATCGTAGAGCGTGCCCGGCGCCGATTCCTGCAGCGCCTTTTCCATCCACTTCAGTGCTTCGGCCTGTGAATAGCCCGGAGCCAAACCGGCGCTGATCGTCGCCGCGCGCAGCTTGTTGAAGTGATTGAGCTCCTTCGCCGCGACCGTTTCGGTCACCGACGCCAGATTGTCGATCTGCACCATCGACCCATCGCTGGCGCGTACGAACATATTGCCCAGGCTTTGCGGCGTGCGGCGCGCGTCGTCGGCGACCTGCACGATGACGTCGTACTGCTCCGATCCACGCTTGAAGCGTGTCACGCTGCGGCCACCGAGCATCGTCTCCAGCGTGCGACCTACCGTGGTCACGCTGCTGCCGACTGCGGCGATCTTGTCGCGATTGACCTCCACGCGCAGCTGCGGCTTGTCGAGCTTGAGATCGGAATCGGGCGTGGTGAGCTGCGGATTCTCCGCCATCTTCGCCAGCAGCTTCTTGACCACCGCATCCAGGTCCTCCCAGGTGCCCGTGGTCTGCACGATGAAACTCACCGGCTGACCAAAACCACCCTGACCCAGCGGCGGCGGCGTGACCGGGAACGCATTCAGACCGGTAATGCCCATGAACTGCGGGAACAAGCTGCCGGCGACATCCTTGGCACTGCGATCGCGTTCGGACCAGTCCTTCAGACCGACGAAACCGATCGCCGAGGTCACGCCGTTGAAACCGACGATCTCGAAGACGCGGTCCTTCTCCGGCACCTTCATCAGGATGCTTTCCATCTGCTTGCCGTAGCGGTCGGTGTAATCGATCGTCGAGCCTTCCGGCGCCGAGGCAAAGCCGATCACCAGGCCCTGGTCTTCTTCCGGCGCCAATTCGGTCGGCAACATCAACTTCAGGCCGAAGATGCCCAGGAACAACACCAGCGCCAAGCCCACCACGAACCAGCGCAGGGAAAGCGCACCCTTGAGCAGGCGGCGATAGCCATTGTCGAGCCCGATCAGCACGCGCTCGCCGAACTCGAAGAACTTGCCATGCTGCGTTTCGTGGCGCAGCAGCTTCGAGCCCATCATCGGCGACAGCGTCAGCGCGGTGAAGCCCGACACCAGCACGGCGCCCGCGAGCGTCAGCGCGAACTCGATGAACAGCTTGCCCGTGCGGCCGGTCGAAAACACGAACGGCATGTACACCGCCGTCAGCGTCAGCGTCATCGCGACGATGGCAAAACCGATCTCCTTGCTGCCCTTAAGCGCGGCCTTGAACGGCGTCATGCCCTCTTCGACATGGCGATAAATGTTTTCCAGCATGACGATCGCATCGTCGACGACCAAACCGATCGCCAGCACCATCGCCAGCAGCGACAAGGTGTTGATCGTGAAGCCGAACAGGTACATCAACGCGAACGCGCCGATCAGGGACACGGGAATCGTGACGATCGGGATCAGCACTGCGCGCCAGCTGCGCAGGAACAGGAAGATCACCAGCACCACCAGCAACACCGCCTCGCCGACCGTCTTGTAGACCTCGTCGATTGATTTCTGGATGAAGATCGTGGTGTCGTAGGCAATCTCGACCTTCATGCCCTCGGGCAGGGTACGGGTGATTTCCGGCAGCATCTTTTTCAGCGCCGCGGAAATATCCAGCGGATTGGCGACCGCCTGCTTCACCACGCCCAGTGGAATCGCGTTGATGCCGTTGTAGCGGGCACGGAAGCGCGAGGAGTCGGCACCGAGCTCGACTTTGGCGACATCGCCCAGGCGCACGAGATAGCCGTTGGCGTCCTTGAGCACGATTGCTGCGAATTGCTCGGGCGTTTTCAGATCGGTTTCCGAGAGCACGGTGAACTCGCGCTGCTCGCTTTCGACGCGACCGGCGGGGATCTCGATGTTCTGTGCCCGCAGGGCCGTTTCGACATCCGTCGTGGTCAGGCCCGCGCCGGCCAGGCGCTCGGGATCGAGCCACACGCGCATCGCGTAACGGTTGCCGTACACCTGCGCCTGCGCCACGCCGGGAATCGTCTGCACGCGATCCTTGACGATGCGCGTGGCGAAATCGGCGATCTCGATCAGCGAATGGCGGTCGGACGAGAAGGCGAGGTAGATGATCGGCTGCGCATCGGCTTCCTGCTTCTGCACGATCGGCTCGTCGGCCTCGTCCGGCAAGGCGCCGCGTGCCTGGGCGACGCGATCGCGCACGTCCGACGCCGCGGCGTCGGCATCGCGGTTGAGATTGAAGCGCACCGTCACCTGGCTCGACTCGGCGCGGCTCACCGACTGGATGTAGTCGATACCCTCGATGCCCGAGAGCGCGTCCTCGATGGGCTTGGTGATCTGAGATTCGATGACCTGCGCGTTCGCGCCCGGATAACCGGTCGCGACCGTCACCACCGGCACGTCCACATTCGGAATCAGACGCACCGGCAGGCGCGTGTAGCAGATGAATCCGACCAGCAGCACCACCAGATTCAATACCGTCGCCAGCACCGGGCGACGGATGGAAAGATCGGAGAGAACCATGGGCGGCCGTCCTTAGTGCGCGGCAGGTGCGGCGGCGGGAGCCGGTGGTGCGGCGGCCGTCGCCACCTTGGCGCCATCGCCGATTTTCTGCTGGCCGGAGGTGATCACTTCGTCGCCGGCTTTCAGGCCTTCGACGATTTCCACCCAGCCCGGCTGACGCGCGCCCAGCGTGACCGGCACGAGCTTGGCGATGCCGTCGACGACGACGAACACCATCTTCTGTTCGCCGTTCGGCCAGATCGCCTGCTCGGGCACCATCAAGGCTTTGGCATTGGTGCCGAATACGACCTGCACGCGCGCGAACAGACCCGGGCGCAGCTTAAGATCGGCATTGGCCACGCGCGCGCGCAGCGAGGCGCTGCGGCCGGCGGCATCGATCGTCGGCGCGATCGCGACGACTTCGCCTGCGAAGGTTTCACCCGGATAGGCATCGACGGAGAGATTCACCGCCTGCCCGACTTTCATCTTGCCCAGCTGCACTTCCGGCACGCGGAAATCCACTTCCATCGGGTCCATGCGCACCAGATCCACCAGCGCCTGGCCGGCGGTGACGTAGTCGCCGACACTGACTTCGCGCAGACCGACGACGCCGTCGAACGGCGCGCGGATCTGGGTCTTTTCCAGTCGCGTACGCGCCGAGGCGGCACGGGCCTGGTCGACGCCGAGCGACGCGCGTGTCTGGTCGACATCGGCTCGGGCGACGAGCTGCTTGCCAGCGAGTTCGTTCGCGCGCGTGTTCGCACGGCGGCTGTTCTCGAGGTTGGCATTGGCTTCGTTGAGATCGGCCTGGGTCAGCGCCGCATCCAGGCTGAACAACAGCGAGCCCGCGCTCACGCGCTGCCCTTCGGTGAAACCGATGCGTTCGATCTTGCCGGCGATTTCCGGACGGATTACCGCGGATTCGTCGGCGCGCAGGCTGCCGACGGTTTCGAACTGGCTGGGCAGCGCGCGCGCTTCGACCTTCGCCGTTTCGACCTGCGTGGGCGGCATGCCGCCGCCGGGAGGTCCCCCCGCCCCTTCCGGCGCAGACGAGCCGCACGCCGAGAGCAACAGGACCAGGGAGGGAAGAAGCGGAATCAGGAGCCGGCGCATGCGAAGACCTCGACGCGGGACGAAAAGAAGCGGGCGATTACTATACCGGCCAGTTTAGCTAATTCGAACCCCCGACTTCCCCTGCCGGAAGTCCCGACTTCAAAATGCCATCGGCAGTTGTTTCGCGAACACATTGGGCGAAGTGCCCGGTGCATGCGGCAGGCGGCCCAGGCAGGGCGTCGAGAGATTGGCGCTCAGCGCCTCGAAATACGCGTCGGCGAAATCCAGTTGTGCCTGCGTGCTGTTGCCGATCCAGCCGACGAGCGTGTGGCCGTCGCTGCGGATCGCGCGTTCGCTCAGGCGCGCATGGTTGATGCAGCCCAGCCGCAGATCGACCACGAGGATCACCTGCAATTGCAGGGCGGCCACCAGATCCCCCTGGTCGATGCTTTCCGACAGCGGCGCCAGCCAGCCGCCGACGCCTTCGACCAGCACGGTATCGGCGCGCTCGGCCAGCTGGCGATACGCGGCGAGCATCGGCGCGAGTTCGAGCGTCACACCCGCACGCGCGGCGGCGATTTGCGGTGCGGTCGCCTCGGGCAAGGCATAGGGATTGACCAAGGCGTAGTCGCAACCGGGCTCGCTTGCCGCCTGCAAGGCCAGCGCATCGTCGTTGCGCCAGCCCGCTTCGCTCCAGCGGCAACCGCTGGCGACCGGCTTCATGCCGATCGCGCGCTGCCCGCGCGCACGCAGCGCGTGCAGCAGGGCCGTGCTGACCACGGTCTTGCCCGCATCGGTATCGGTGCCGGTGACGAACAGGCCGCGCGCGCTCATGCCGTCGCCTCGTCGCCAAAACGAAGGCGTGCCCGGGCGGCGGCGCGCTTGCGCACGACCCACGCGAAATTCATCAGGAAATAGATCATGCCAGGCAGGGCCGCGAACCATGCCGCCGGGTGTACCGGCATCATCATCGCCAGGACAAAAGACAGCGTCGCCACGGCCGCCGACCAGCGCCAGCTCGCCACTTCCGCGGCGGTCTGCGCGGCTTCTTCCACGCTCAGGCCCAGTTCCCGGCGCTGACGCAAGGCATAGGAATACAGCGCGGCGAGTACCAGGGACATCGTGCCGAACGCCACCGCGTACACCATGAACATCGTGCCGAGCTCGGCGAAGCTCTGGAACCCGGTGATCGGCCACGGCAGCCATCCGCGCGTCATCCACGCGAAGAAGGTGCCGAACAACAAGCGCAGCGGATGCACGTAGATCAACACCAGGAACACCAGCAGCAGACTGAGCAACGTACTGCGGCCATCGTCGAGTCCGTAACGCCGGCTCCAGCGCACATGCGCATGCCAGAACAGCGCGATCTGCAGAAAGCAGCCGGCAAAGGCCGGAATGCCGCGCATCGCCAGCACCAGTTCCGGAATGTTCTTGGGTACCTCGTTCGCCGAAATGACCAGCAGGCTCAACGCGAACGCGAAAGCCGCGTCGACGAAGGCTTCCAGGCGCGTGACCTGGGCGCCGCGTTCGCGGAAGCCATCCTTCATCGTCGGCAGGTCGGCCAGCGGGGTCTGGGTCATGGCGGGACTTTAGCAGGCCACAGGGCGGGCGCTGCTACACTTGCCATCCCCGTTGCGAGTGCCCCCGATGTTCGCCAACGCCAGCCTCACCGGCAGCAAGTCCGAGCAATACCGCCAACTCGCCGAGCAGGCGCGCGGCCTGCTGCACGGCGAACGCGATCGCATCGCCAACGCCGCCAACCTGTCGGCGCTCGTGTACCACGCACTGCCCGCGCTGAACTGGGTCGGTTTCTATTTCTGGGATGGCGCCGAGCTGGTCGTCGGACCGTTCCAGGGCCAGCCGGCCTGCGTGCGCATCGCCCTGGGTCGCGGCGTCTGCGGCACCGCCGCCGCGAGCCGGCAGACGCAGCGCGTTCCCGACGTCGAAGCGTTTCCCGGACATATTCCCTGCGACTCGGCCTCACGGTCGGAACTGGTCGTGCCCCTGTACCGCGGCGAGCAATTGGTCGGCGTGTTCGATCTCGACAGCCCCGAACTCGACCGCTTCGACGACGAAGACCAGACCGGGCTGGAAACCCTCGCCACGATTTTCCTGGAGTCGCTGACGTGAGCACCGAGAAGCTGCGCAATATCGGCCCCAAGAGCATGGCCTGGCTGCGCCAGACCGGCATCCGCACCCTGGCCGATCTCACCGCCGCCGGCTCGTTGCCGGCGTTCGTGCGCATCAAGCGCGCCGGCTTCAAGCCCAGCCTGAATCTGCTGTACGCGCTCGAAGGCGCGATCCTCGACTGCCACTGGCAGGAAATTCCGGAAGAGCGCCGCACCGCACTCATTGCCGCCGCCGAGTTGGAAATCGCCAAATTGCCCAAGGGTCGCGGCAAGGTTCAGCCCGCCGCCGGCGCGGTCACCACCACGCATATGCAGAGCGATCCCGACGAGGGCGCGATGCCCGAACAGAATTTCGGCTTCGACGATCCCAGCGGTTCGCACGACAGCGACTGACCTCGCCCCATCGGCGCCGCGTCGCCGGTCAGAAATCCCAGCGCAGCTCCGCCGACCAGGTGCGCTGGTTGTACGGATGGAAATTCCAATAGGTGCGATTGCCCAGGTTGTCCACGCCCAAGGCCGCGCTCCAGTGCGCGTCGTAGGTGTATTTCGCGCGCAGGTCCACGACGAGGAACGGGCTGGTGCCGGTATAGGCATCGCTGTGGACGTCGCTATTGTCGAGCGTGTTGAACTGCTTGCCGCTGTAGCGCGCGCCGGCCGTGAGGCTCCACTTCGTGCCCCAGGGATAAGTCGCCAGCAGATTCGCGCGCCAGCGCGGCACACGCGGCTGCCACTTGCCGACGCTGGCCGGAAAACCCGCGTTCTCGCGGAGCACTGAATCGGCGAAGGTCAGACTGGCATTGATCTCGAGGCCGTCGAGGCCGACATCGAACCAGTTGCCGGCCCATTCGACGCCGAGCGTGCGAATCGCATCGACGTTCTGGATCGAGGTGATGTTCGGTGTCAGCGTGACCTTGGTCTGCGAATACAAGGCATCGCGCGTGCGTTCGTGGAACACCGTGGCGCGCCAGTTGCCGCGCACCGTCGTGTGCAGCACGGACAGCTCGGACGTGAGCGAACGCTCCGGCTTCAGGCTCGGGTCGTTGTTGACGATGACGTTCGTGGCAATCGACCCCTGGTAGAGCTCGCTGACCGTCGGAAAACGCAGCGCCCGCCCGAGGGATCCGCGTACCGTCCAATCCGGCGTCAGCGCGAAGGCCAGCGCGGCTTTCGGCGACAGCGCACGATCGCGGCGGCCGGGCAAGCCCAGTAGCGTGTTCGCGTTGGCCAACAGACCGTTGCGGGCCGTCCACTGCTCCGAACGCAGACCCAGGGTGCTGGTCCAGCGCGTCGATCCGCGCCAGGTGTCCTGGACGTACAGACTGCGCAGTTCGGTTTCGCCGGCAAACGCAGAAAAGCGCGACTCGCCCCGGCCATGGATCCAGTCGCCGGTGTTGTAGACAGTCGTTTTCAGCGTGTACCGGTCGTCCTGCAAACCCAGCTCGAGCACATGCGCCGGGGTCGGTCGCCAGGTGACGGCGACCGCCGCGGTATTCCATCCGGTGCCGCCGCTGTCGGCGATACGACCGGCACCGCCCGCGTCCGCCTGCGGTCGCGCGCCCAGGGGCGAACGGATACGGTCGGTCACGTAGTCGTAGCGGCTGGCGCTGATCGCGTAGTCCCAGAGGCCGCCGGTGCTGCGCTTGAGCGACAACCCGTGGATGCGATGCTCGAGCTCGGCGCGCTGCAGCGAAATCGCCGTAGCCGGCACGGCGTAACTGCGGCCATCGATCTGCACGTTGCCGCTGTAGACGGGCAGGCCCGCAGCATCGTGCAGATAGGTCTGAGAATCGCGCTGCACCTCGTTCTTCCAGCGCGCGAACACATAGCTCAGGCGCAGGTCGTCGGTGAAATCGTAGGCGAGCTTGAGCTTGGCGTAATCCTGGACGGTCTGCGTGCGGCTCGTCGCGCCGAGCAGGAGCCAAGGTTGCTGGCGGGGATTGTTGCCGGGCACCGCGCCATCGACCGGGGTGCCTGCGCCGGCACTGCCGCTACTGGTCAGCACGTTCGCAAAGCCGATCGGATGGCCGTCGCTGTCGAGGCGATGGAGGGAGAGCCAGGCAGAAAAGTCGCCCCAGCGATCGCCGATCGAGACACTCGCCGTCTTCGCCGGATAGGAGTCGCTCGTCCGGTAGAGCTTGAAGCGTTCGACGGAATAGCCGGCTTTGGCGTGCGCCTCGAACCGGTCGGGCATGCGCGTCACGTAGTCGACCACCGCACCGACCGAATTGCCGGCGTAGGCGGCCGAGAACGGACCGTAGAGCACGTCGACGCGCTCGATCTCTTCGGGCGACACCAGTCCCCAGCGCGGCGTGAAACTGGCGCCGTTGCCGAGCAGGTTCGACAGCAGGATGCCGTCCGCATACACGAGCGAACGCGCGCTGTTGCCGGTACCCGACGCGCGCGTGGCGAGCACGGCATGGTCATAGTCGCCGATGTAGCGCTTGCGCACGAGCAGGCTGGGGAAATACTTCAGCGCGTCTTCGGCATCGGTCGCATTGATCTTGCGCTCGACGTCCTCGCCGAGGATACCTTCCATCGTCGTCGGAATCTGCGTGGGCAGCGATGTGGGGCGCGTGCCGAGCACGGTGACCGTGCCGAGCGTGGCATCGGCGGCGGCGCTGCCCGTGGTCGCGCTCGCGGCGTCGGTGATCGGCGTCGCGCGCACCGCGCCCGGACACGCGGCGAGCGCGGCGGCCAGACTGAGGAAAAGGCGGCAGCGGGACACGACAGCTCCAAACCCGGGCGGTGCCGGATCAGCGGAAGGGAAGGATCAGGAGGTCATTGTCCCGGGGCTGGTGGCCGCGCGGAATGCGACACAGTGTCGCAGGCCCGGACTCGCGCCCGCGGTCAGCGCTCGCCGTGCGGCTTCTTGCCGAGCTTGCGCTGCAGGCTGCGCCGATGCAGGCCCAGGGCGCGCGCGGCGGCGGAGACGTTGCCGGCATGCTCGGCCAGCACGCGCTGCAGGTGTTCCCATTCCAGACGGCGCGGATGCACCGGCGTCGCGGGAATCGGCGCCGGCGCGGCCGTGGCGAACAGCGCGGCGAGAATCTCGTCGACCTGCGCAGGCTTGGGCAGGTAGTCGTCGGCGCCGCGCTTGATCGCTTCGACCGCCGTGGCGATGCTCGCGTACCCGGTCAGCAACAGGATGCGCGCCTGCGGCTGCCGCGCGCGCAGATCGGCGAGCAGATGCAAACCGCTTTCCTCGCCCAGGCGCAGATCGACGATCACACCGTCGAAAGCCTGTGTCGCCGCGACCAGCGCCGATGCACCGTCGCCAGCCTCGACGACGGCATACCCTCGGCGCGACAGGGCGCGCGCCAGCACGCGACGGAAACTTTCGTCGTCGTCGATCAGCAGCAGGCGCGGCAGGTTCATGCGGTGTCCCGCAGCGACAGGGCACTGCGCGGCACATGCAGCACCGCCTCGGTGCCGCCGTCGGGCACCGGCCAGAGCTGCAGGCTGCCGCCGAGCGATTCCAGACTGGTGTTCGACAACAGCAGACCCAGGCCCAACCCGGCCGGCTTGCCGCTGGCACCGGGCGTGGGCGCGCCAGAAAATCCGGGGCCGTGATCGCGAACGCGCAGCTCGAGATCGCCGGCGCGCGAATCCACGCGCAGCTCGATGTCCTCTCGCCCGGATTGCAGGGACGCGTCCAGCGCGTTGTCGAGCAGGTTCAGCACCGCCTGCGACAGGCTGATGTCCGGCAGCAGCGACAGATCGCCAAGTTCCTCGATGCCCGCGAAGCGCACCCGCGCCTGCGGCCGCACGATCTTCCAGCGCGAAACCAGCTGTCGCAGCCAACTCGCGACGGCGAGGCGCTCGGCGGGTTCGCCGCGGGCACTCGCGCCCAGGGCCTGCACCGAACGCCGGCAATGTTCGATCTGTTGCGCCAGCAAGGTCAGGTCTTCGGCAAGCGTGCGGTCGTCGGGTCGCACCTGGCGCAATTCGTCGACCAGGGTCGCCATGGTCGCGAGCGGCGTGTTGATCTCGTGCGCGGTCCCGGCCGCCTGCACGGCGAGACTGAGCAGGGTGCGCTCGCGCGCATCGCGTTCGCGCATCGCCGCCAGCGTGCGCCGCTGCGCCGCCACGCGCGCAGCCAGACGCAGCGCGAAGGCGGTAAGCAGCACCAGCGACAGCAGAAAGTTCACCCACATGCCCATCAGGTGCAAGGACATCGCATTCGCGCCAGGCAGCGAAGGCAGGGGCTTGGCGTGCACCATGAGCACGCCATAGGCGACCGCGGCGAGCACCGCCAGCACAATGACCCGGCTCGCGGGCAGCACCGTCGCCGTCAGCGCGATCGGCAACAGGAACAGAGACACAAAAGGATTCGCCGCACCGCCGGTCCAGTACAACAGCCAGGCGAGCACCCCCAAGTCGAGCGCCAGCCCGAGCATGATCCGCCCGTCGCCGGCGGCAGCCTGCGGCAAGCGCCGGAACAGCACCGCATTGAACAGCGCCAACACGGCCACGGCGCTCCACAAGGGCGCGTAGTCGAGATGCATATGCAGCACATAGCGCGCCGACAGCAGAGTGACCGCCTGCGCCGCGATGGCGCACCAGCGCAGCCACGCCAGCGTGGTTTCTAACTCGGCGAGCGCGTCGCGCACGGGCGCCTTGGCAGCGGTTCGCGTGCTCAGCGCACGACCGCGTAGTCGCGCGCGTCCTCGCGCCAGCGGGGCGTGGCACGAATCACCGGCAGCACCTGGGCCACGTCGTCGACCAGCGACCACATTGCGGCATGCTCGGTGTTCATGAACTTCTCGGCGATCACCTGTTCCATGAAGCCCTGCAGCGGCGCGTAGAAATTGCGCGTGTTGAGCAACACGATCGGATTGAAATAGATGCCCAGGCGCTTGAGCGTCAGCGCCTCGAACAATTCCTCGAGGGTGCCGCAACCGCCGGGCAAGGCGATGACGGCGTCCGATCCGGTCAGCAGCTTGTGCTTGCGCTCGCGCATGTCCTCGACCAGTTCGAGCTGGGTCAGGCCGGGGTGACCCCATTCGAGATCGGCCATGAACCGCGGCAGGATGCCGATGACTTCGCCCTGGCGGGACAGAGCGCCGTCCGCGACCGCGCCCATCAAGCCCTGCGAACCGCCGCCGTAGACGAGGGAATGACCGTCGGCGGCGATCGCCTGGCCGAGCGCGAAGGCGGAGGCATGGAATTCCGGCGCAACCTGCGCACTCGACGCGGCGTAAACACACAGACGCATCGGCTTATTCCACCGTCACGGATTTGGCGAGATTGCGTGGCTTGTCGACATCGGTGCCGCGCTTGAGCGCCGTGTGGTAGGCGAGCAACTGCACCGGGATGGCGTGCACCACCGGGCTGAGCAGGCCGACATGACGCGGCGTGCGGATGACATGCACACCTTCCGACTCCAGGAAATGGCTATCGGCATCGGCGAACACGAACAACTCGCCGCCACGCGCACGTACTTCCTGCATGTTCGACTTCACTTTTTCCAGCAGCGTGTCGTTGGGTGCGATGACCACGACGGGCATTTGCGCATCGACCAGAGCCAGCGGGCCGTGCTTGAGCTCGCCGGCCGGATAGGCCTCGGCGTGGATATAGGAGATTTCCTTGAGCTTGAGCGCACCCTCGAGCGCGATCGGATAGTGCAGGCCGCGGCCCAGGAACAGCGCGTGCTGCTTGGGCGCGAACTTCTCCGCCCACAGGTTGATCTGCGGCTCGAGGTTGAGCGCGTGCTGCACGCTGCCGGGCAGGCGACGCAGGGCGTCGAGCAGCTCGGCCTCTTTCGCTGCGTCCAGGCGACCGTGCAGTTTCGCCAGCGTGCCGGTCAGCGCGAACAGGGCGATCAGCTGCGTGGTGAACGCCTTGGTCGACGCGACACCGATTTCGGCGCCGGCACGCGTGTAGAACACCATGCGGCTGGCGCGCGGAATGGCGCTTTCCTGCACATTGCAGATCGACAGCGTGTGCTCGTGCCCGAGCGACTTGGCGTATTTGAGCGCCTCCATCGTGTCCAGGGTTTCGCCCGACTGCGAGATCGTCACGATCAGATGGCGCGGATTGGCGACCGCGGCGCGATAGCGGTATTCGCTGGCGATCTCGACGCTGCAGGGCAGGCCGGCGATCGCCTCGATCCAGTAGCGCGCGGTGAGCCCGGCGTAGTAGCTGGTGCCGCAGGCGAGGATCTGCACGCCGTCGATGTCGCGCAGGCGCGTCGCGGCTTCCGGTCCGAACAGCACCGGCGAGAAGCCTTCGGCGATCACCGGCTCGATCGTGTCGGCCAGGGCGCGCGGCTGCTCGTGGATCTCTTTCTGCATAAAATGGCTGTACGGGCCCAGCTCCATCGATGCGAGCGACACGTCGGACACATGCACCTCGCGCTCGATGCGGGCGCCCGCACCATCGAACACGCGCACGCCATCACGGCGGATTTCCGCAACGTCGCCCTCTTCGAGGAAGATCACGCGACGCGTTGCCGAAATCACCGCGGACACGTCGGAGGCGACGAAATTCTCGTTCTCGCCCAGGCCGACCAGCAGCGGACAACCCATGCGCGCGGCGATGAACCGGTCCGGATCGCGCTTGCTGACCACGGCGATCGCGTACGCGCCGATCAGTTCGCGCACAGCGCGCTGGGTCGCGAGCAGCAGGTCGCCCTCGGTCTTGAGGTAGTGCTGGATCAGATGGGCGATGACTTCGGTGTCGGTCTGCGACTCAAAGGTGTAGCCGAGTTCGCGCAGGCGCGCGCGTTGCTCTTCGTGGTTCTCGATGATGCCGTTGTGCACGATCGCGAGCTCGCCATCGCTGATGTGCGGGTGCGCATTGCCTTCGGTGACGCCGCCATGCGTGGCCCAGCGCGTGTGGCCGATGCCGAGCAGGCCGGCGAGACCTTCGCTTTGCGCGGCGCTTTCCATCTCGGCCACGCGACCGGTGCGGCGCACGCGACGCAGTTCATCGGTCAGCACCGCCAGTCCGGCGGAATCGTAGCCGCGATATTCCAGACGCTTGAGACCATCGACCAGGAAAGGAACCACATCCCGCTGGGCGATCGCCCCGACGATTCCGCACATAGATCACCTTCGCTGGCAAAGCGTGATTTTAGCGCATTTGAAAAACACCTCCGGCCGACGCTTTGCGGCCGCGAAGGCGGCGTCCGCCGCCCGGCCGGCGGACGCCGGGCGGACACGCCGGACACGTTCTGCGACCCGTAAATATCCTTGAAATTCAATGCGATGCCTGTTGGCACAATTCCTGCTGAATCGTTCCTGTCCACGAACGAGAACCCCCATGATCCGCGACACCTCCGCCCAAGACCAAGTTCTGAGCCCGCCCCCCGGATCGTCGGGCAAGCGCCGCCTGGGATGGATCGCTGCGATCGTCGTCGTCGTGGCGCTGATCGGTTCGCTCGTGGCCGCGCGCAGCGGCAGCTCCCGCTCCATCGACGGCGCGCGCCTGCGCATTGCCGACGTGAGCCGCGGCACCCTGGTGCGCGATGCCTCGGTCAACGGCCGCGTCGTCGCCGCCGTCAGTCCCACCCTGTACGCACCGGCCGTGAGCACGGTCACCCTCAAGATCCATGCCGGCGACACCGTCAACAAGAACGATGTGCTCGCGGTGCTCGATTCGCCCGAACTGAGCAATGAGCTCGCGCGCGAACAGTCCAGCCTCGAACAGCTCGAAGCCGAAGTCGCACGCCAACGCATCCTCGCCCAGAAGCAGGAACTGATCGCCCGCCGCGACGCCGACGAAGCCGAAGTGGCGCGGGTCGGCGCGCAGCGCATCCTGCAGCGCACCGAAAAGGGCTACAAGGCCGGCGCGATCGCCGAAGTGGAATTCCTGCGCGCGCAGGACGCGATGAAGAGCGCGGAAATCCGCAGCAAGCAGGCCGCGCAGGCCTCGGGCCTGGAAAGCCAGGACGTCGGCCTCGAACTCAAGACCAAACTCAGCCAGCTGCAGCGCCAGCGCCTGGTGGTGGCCAACATCCAGCGCCGCGTCGACGAACTCACTGTGCGCGCACCGGTCGACGGCGTCATCGGCACGCTGTCGGTCGCCGACCGCGCCGTGGTGCCGGTGAATGCGCCGTTGATGACCGTGGTCGATCTCTCGCGCCTGGAAGTGGAACTGGAGATCCCGGAAAGCTACGCCGACGATCTGGGCCTGGGCCTGTCGGCGGAAGTGAGCATCGGCGCGATCAACGCGACCGGCAAGCTCTCGGCGATTTCCCCGGAAGTGGTCAAGAACCAGGTGCTTGCGCGCGTTCGCTTCAACGGCGCGCAGCCAGCCGGCCTGCGCCAGAACCAGCGCGTCAGCGCGCGCATCCTCATCGAGGAAAAGCCCAACGTGCTGATGCTGCCGCGTGGTCCGTTCGTCGAGAACGAAGGCGGCCGCTTCGTCTACGTCATGGACGGCAGCATCGCCGTGCGCCGCCCCGTACAACTGGGCGCGACCAGCGTGAGCGCCGTCGAAATCCTTCAGGGCTTGAAGGTCGGCGACCGCGTGGTGATCGCCGGCACCGATGCCTTCGACAACGCCGAACGCGTTTCCGTCAACGACTGATCCCTTTCAACCAACGAGCACGCCAGGAGCCTCCCCATGCTTCGCATGACCAATCTCAGCAAGGTCTACCGCACCCACATGATCGAGACGCACGCCTTGCGCGGCTTCGATATCCACGTCAAGGAAGGCGAGTTCGTCGCGGTGACCGGTCCGTCCGGCTCGGGCAAGACCACGTTCCTGAACATCGCTGGCCTGCTCGAGGAGTTCTCCGGCGGCGAGTTCCTGCTCGACGGCGTCAACGTCAAGGGCATGGACGACAACGCGCGCTCGAAGCTGCGCAACGAGAAGCTCGGCTTCATTTTCCAGGGCTTCAACCTGATCCCCGATCTGAACCTGTTCGACAACATCGACGTGCCCTTGCGCTATCGCGGCTTCAATGCCGCCGATCGCAAGACGCGCATCGAGGATGCGCTCGGTCGCGTGGGCCTGGCCTCGCGCGCCAAGCACTTCCCGGCCGAACTGTCCGGTGGCCAGCAGCAGCGCGTCGCGATCGCGCGCGCCCTCGCCGGCTCGCCCAAGCTGCTGCTCGCCGACGAACCGACCGGCAACCTCGACACGCAGATGGCGCGCGGCGTCATGGAGCTGCTCGAGGAGATCAACAGCCAGGGCACCACGATCCTGATGGTGACCCACGATCCGGAACTCGCCGCGCGCGCCCAGCGCAACGTGCACATCATCGATGGCCAGGTCTCGGACCTGCTGCGCGAGGCCAACGCCTCGCTCGCCGCCGTCGTCGCCGCGACCGTCTGAGGAGTCCGCCATGTTCGGCTATTACTTCACGCTGGGACTGCGCAGCCTGCGCCGCAATCCGGTGCTGACCGCGCTGATGATCGTCACCCTCGCCGTCGGCGTCGCCGCCAGCATGGCGACCCTGACCGTGCTCTACGTGATGTCCGGCGATCCGATCCCGCACAAGAGCGATCGCCTGTTCGTGCCGCGCCTGGACAACAGCCAGCTTAATGGCTACACGCCGGCCGATGAGCCGAGCGACCAGATGGTCTATCGCGACGCGGTCAATCTGCTCGCCAGCGGCCAGGGCGTGCGTCGCACGGCCGTGTACGGCATCAACTCCGGCATTGAAAGCGGCCGCGCCGATCTGCCGCCGTTCCTGGTGCAGGGCGTGGCGCCGACGCTGGATTTCTTCGCGATGTTCGAAACGCCCTTCCTCTACGGCGGCCCGTGGTCCAAGGCCGACGAGGAAGCCAAGCGCGACGTCATCGTGCTCAACCGCAAGACCAGCGAGAAGCTGTTCGGCCAGACCAATCCGGTCGGCAAGCGCATCCGCATGGAAGGCTCCGACTTCCAGATCGTCGGCGTGCTCGACAGCTGGAATCCGCTGCCGCGCTACTACCGTTTGATCAATGGCAACGGCGGCAGCTTCACCGGCGAGGACGAGATCTTCATCCCGTTCCAGACCGCCGTGCGTCACGAGATGAACAACAGCGGCAACAACAACTGCAGCGGCGATGGCGCCGGTCCCGGCTGGCAGGGCTGGCTGGACTCGGAATGCGACTGGATCCAGTTCTGGTTCGAAGGCGCGTCCGCCGCCGACCAGGCGAAGATCAAGGACTACCTGGCCGCCTACATCACCGACCAGAAAAAGCTCGGCCGCTACCCGCGCCCCATCAACACCCGCGTGGAGAACGTCAACGAGTGGATGGAACACCTGGGCGTGGTCAGCAAGGACAGCAAGCTGTCGACCTGGCTGGCGATGGGCTTCCTGCTGGTCTGCCTGGTGAACACCGTCGGCCTGCTGCTGGCCAAGTTCTCGGCACGTGCCGGTGAAGTCGGCGTGCGACGCGCGCTCGGTGCCACGCGCAAGGACATCTTCCAGCAATACCTGATCGAAGCGGGCGTGGTCGGTCTGGTCGGCGGATTGATCGGTCTGGTGCTGAGTTTCGCCGGCCTGTGGCTGATCTCGCTGCAATCCGACGAGATGGCCTCGGTCACGCACATGGACTGGGCGATGCTCTGCCTCACCATCGTGCTCGCGATCACCTCTAGCATCGTCGCCGGTCTGCTGCCGACCTGGCGTGCCTGCCAGGTGACGCCCGCCCTGCAACTGAAGACGCAATAAGGAACGACCATGGAAATCCGTCCGATCCTCTCTTCCCTGCTGCGCAACAAAACCGGCGCCCTGCTCATCGCCGCACAGGTGGCACTGAGCCTGGCGATCGTCGCCAACGCGCTGTACATCATTCGCGACCGTCTGGCGTTCGCCGCGCGTCCCAGCGGCATTCCCGACGAGAGCTCGCTGTTCCACATCGACATCGCCACGCTCAAGGATCCGGAGACGCCGCAGGAAAAGATCGCGATGCAAAAACGCGATGAAGAAGTCCTGCGCGCCGTGCCCGGCGTAGTCTCGGTGACCTGGACCAACATGGCGCCGCTGACGCAGTCGGGCTGGAACATGGGTCTGTCACTCAAGCGCGAGCAGACCGACAGCTCGGCGCAGACGGCCATGTACTTCGGCCCGGGCTCGTTCGTGAAGACCTACGACCTGAAGCTGGTCGACGGCCGCGACTTCACCGAAGAGGACGTCTTCGAAAACGATCCCGACAAATCGGAAATCATGGGCGAGAACGCGATCGTCACGCAGGCGCTGGCCAAGAAGCTGTTCCCGACCGAAAGTGCCGTCGGCAAGCAGATCTTCATCGGCAACGGTCCGCGGGCACAACCGCTGCGCATCGTCGGCGTCGTCGAAAAGCTGCAGACGCCGTGGACGCAAGCCGGCGAACGCGCGGAGATCTCGATGATCCTGGCGACGCGGCGCGTGCAGAGCTATTCGATGTTCTCGGTCCGCACCGAACCCGGACAGCGCGACCGCGTCATGAAGGATGCCGAAGCCGCCCTGCTCAAGATCATGCCCGGCCGCATGGTTATCCAGAACAAGTCGATGGACGAAGACCGCGTCGATCGCTATCGCGACGATCGTGCCGTGGCCTGGATGCTCGTCACGGTGACCGTGCTGCTGTTGCTGGTCACTGCCAGCGGCATCGTCGGCATGGCGACGTTGTGGGTGAACCAGCGCCGCAAGCAGATCGGTGTGCGTCGTGCCCTGGGCGCTCGTCGTTTCGACATCCTGCGCTACTTCATCACCGAGAACCTGATGATCACCACCGGTGGCGTCGCCGCCGGCCTGGTACTGGCCGTGGCCCTGAACCAGCTGCTGGTCAGCCAGCTCGAGCTGACCAAGTTGCCGCTGGGCTATCTGGCAGCGGGTGCGGCCACGCTGTGGGCGATCGGCGTGCTGGCGGTCTACGGCCCGGCCTGGCGTGCGTCGAGCATCTCCCCGGCCATCGCCACGCGCAGCGCGTGACGGTAACCTAGGCGCATGCCGACTGTACTGATCATCGACGACAACCCCTCGGTCGCGACCGCGCTCGAGGTGTTGTTTTCCCTTCACGACATCGCCACCGTGCGCGCCCTGTCTCCCGACGAAGGCCTGGCACTGCTGGCGCGCACGCCGGTGGATCTGGTCGTGCAGGACATGAATTTCAGCGCGGACACGACCTCGGGCGAAGAAGGTGTCGCCCTGTTTGGCGAAATCCGCGCACGTTTCCCGGACCTGCCGGTGATCTTGCTGACCGCCTGGACGCATCTGGATGCCGCCGTGCAACTGGCCAAGGCCGGCGCCGCCGACTATCTGGCCAAACCCTGGGACGACCGCCGCCTGATCGCGACGGTCGAAAATCTCATCGAGCTTGGCCAGGCCAATCGCGAACTGCAGCGGCGCGTGCAGCGCGAACGCAAGCACCGCCACGAACTGGAAAAACGCTTCGATCTGCGCGGCGTCGTCTGGAGCGACCCGGCCACCGAACGCGTGCTGACCCTCGCCTGCCAGGTGGCGCGCGCGGATGTGCCGATTCTCGTGACCGGACCCAATGGCGCGGGCAAGGAGCGCATCGCCGAAATCATCCAGGCCAATTCCTCGGTCAAGGAAGGACCGATGGTCACCCTCAATTGCGGCGCGCTGCCCTCGGAACTGATCGAGGCGGAGCTGTTCGGCGCCGATGCGGGCGCCTTCACCGGCGCGAGCAAGGCCCGCGAAGGAAAATTCGAGGCCGCCGACGGCGGCACGCTGTTCCTGGACGAGATCGGCAATCTGCCGCCGAGCGGACAGATGAAATTGCTGCGCGTGCTCGAGACCGGCCGCTTCGAGCGTCTGGGATCGAACCGGGAACGCCAGGTGAAAGTCCGCGTGATCAGCGCGACCAATGCCGACCTGCCGGGCATGATCCGTGCGGGCAGTTTTCGCGAAGATCTGTTCTATCGCCTCAACGTCATCGAGCTGCGCCTGCCGCCGCTGTCGGAGCGATCCGGCGACATCCTGCCCTTGGCCCTGCATTTCCTCGGCGAGGGTCGGTCCCTCGACGAGGCCGCACGCGCGGCATTGCTTGCGCATGCGTGGCCGGGCAATGTCCGCGAGCTCAAGAACGTCATGCAGCGCGCGAGCCTGCTCGCCGCGCAGCCGATCATCGGCGTCGGTGATCTGGGCCTGCCGCAGGCGCCGGCCGCGACCGCATCGGTCAACGACGCCGAACCCGATCGCGACAGCATCGAACGCGCGCTCGCCCGCGCCGCCGGCGTCGTCGCGCAAGCCGCCGCCGACCTGGGCCTGAGCCGCCAGGCCTTGTACCGGCGCATGGAACGCCTGGGCATCGCCCGTCCCTGACATGGGCCTGCGCGCGCACCGCCGATCGCTGGCCGCGCGCCGATTGGTGCTGATGCTGCCCCTGCTCGCGATCACGGTCGTGCTGGTGCTCGTGCTCGACTATTTTTTCGCCGACAGTCCCGTGCTGGTCGGCAGTCTCAGCCTGCTGCTGATGTTACCGGTGGCGATGTGGCTGATCCGTTTGCAGTTACGCCCGATGCTGTCGCTGTTTCGCGCGCTCACCGGCAGCGTCACCAGTTTTCGCGACGGCGATTTCAGCTTCAGCCTGCGCTGGCCCGGCCGCGACGAACTCGGCGATCTGGTCGACGCCCACAACGAGTTGGGCAATGTCCTGCGCGAACAGCGGCTGGGCCTGGTACAGCGCGAACTGCTGCTGGACACCATGGTGCAGAACACGCCGGTCGCGATGCTGCTGGTCGCCGAAGGCGGTCCGATCGTCTACGGCAATCTCGCGGCGCGGCGCCTGCTCAACCAGGGACGCAAACTCGAAGGCCATGCGCTGGACGCGGTGCTCAAGCTCGCCGCCACACCGCTGCGCGAAGCCATGGCGCGCGGCGGCGACGGTCTGTTCTCCGTGGGCGAGGACGATGAGGAAGAAGTATTCCATCTCGCGCGTCGCGGCTTCCGTCTCAATGGCCGCGCGCATGAATTGCTCCTGCTGCGCCAGTTGACCGTCGAACTGCGCCGGCAGGAAGTGCAGACCTGGAAAAAAGTCATTCGCGTGATCAGCCATGAACTCAACAACTCGTTGGCGCCAGTGGCTTCGCTGGCGCACTCGGGCGCGGAGCTGGTGCGGCGCGGTCAGATCGAGCGCTTGCCGGAAATCCTTGGCACGATCGAGGAGCGCGCACGCCATCTCGAAGGCTTCATCCGCGGCTACGCGCGCTTCGCGAAACTGCCCTCGCCGCGCCTGGAAACGGTGACCTGGCCGGAGTTCGTGTCGCGGCTCGCTTCGCAGATCGCCTTCGGCGTCATCGGCGACCTGCCCGAGGAAGCGGCGCGCTTCGATCTGGCGCAGATGGAACAGGCGCTGTTGAATCTGCTGAAGAACGCGCATGAATCGGGCTCGGCGGCCGGCGACGTGCAGCTGAGTGTGCGCCGGCATTCGGGCACGCTGCGCATCGAAGTGCTGGACCGCGGCACCGGCATGAACGATGCGGTGCTCACCAATGCGCTGGTGCCGTTCTACTCGACCAAACGCAGCGGCACCGGCCTGGGCCTAGCACTCGCCCGCGAAATTGCCGAAGCGCACGGCGGCCGCATCGCCTTGGGCAATCGCGAAGACGGCGGACTGATGGTCGCGCTGGTGTTGCCGGCCTGAAAGCGGCCGGCCTGAGGACGATCAGGGCTTGCGGGTGGGTCGCTTCCAGCCGGGCACGGTCTGCTGGCGACCACGCGACACCGTGAGCTCGCCGTCCGGTGCTGGCTTGGTGATGACCGAGCCCGCACCGATGGTCGCGTCGCGACCGATGGTGACCGGCGCGACCAGCGAGGAATTGGAGCCGATGAACGCGCCGTCCTCGATGCGCGTGATCGACTTGTTCACGCCGTCGTAGTTGCAGGTGATCGTGCCCGCACCGATATTCACGCCGGCACCGATGTCGGCATCGCCCAGATAGCTCAGATGGTTGGCCTTGGAACCCGGGCCGAGTTTCGCTTTCTTGGTCTCGACGAAGTTGCCGACATGCACGCCATCCGCCAGCTCCGTGCCCGGACGCAGGCGCGCGAACGGCCCGATGCTGCAGGCGCCGAGCGTGCGAACGCCATCGATGTCGCAATGCGCCTGTACGACAGTGCCGGCGGCCAGCGTCGCGTCCTTGATGCGGCAGAACGGTCCGATGCGTACGCCTTCGCCGAGCACGATGTCGCCTTCCAGGATCACGTCGACATCGATTTCCACGTCATGCGCCACGCTCACGCGGCCGCGCTGGTCGAATCGTCCCGGGTCGGCGAAACGCACGCCCTGTACCGCCAGCGCCCGCGCCGCGCGCTGTTGATAGGCGCGCTCGAGCTGGGTGAGTTGCCAGGGGTCGTTCGCTCCCTCGGTTTCGACGGGGTCGGCGACGCGGACGAAATCGGCCGGCGCGAATTCCGCCGATGCGGCGGCGAAGACATCGGTGAGGTAATACTCGCCCTGTGCATTGGCGTTGCGCAGCTGACCGAGCCAGCGACGCAGGTCTTTGGCGTTCGCGGCGATGATGCCGGTGTTGACCAGGGTGATCGCGCGAACGTCGTCGTCGGCATCCTTCTGCTCGACGATCGCACCGACGTGACCGGTGGCATCGAGCACCAGGCGGCCATAGCCGGTCGGCTCGTCGAGTTCGGCGGCGAGAACGACCAGGACGTCGGGCGCGAGCAACAGTTCGCGCAAAGTCTGCGCACGGATGAGCGGCACGTCGCCATAGAGCACGAGCACGCGGGCATCGTCGGGAATGGCCGGCATGGCCTGCTGCACCGCATGTCCGGTGCCCAGCTGCTGAGCCTGCTCGGCCCAATGCAGGTCGGTCTGCGCGGCGAATGCGGCGCGCACCTGGTCGCCCCCGTGGCCATACACGATGTGGATCGCGGCGGGCGCGAGCTCGCGCGCCGCAGCCACGACGTGCGCGAGCATCGGCAGGCCGGCGATCGGCTGCAGCACTTTCGGGCGCGCCGACTTCATCCGCTTGCCTTCGCCGGCGGCAAGAATGACGACATGCAACGGTGCGGACATGCGAACCTCGCTGGGAACCCCGGGCCGGCCTCGCGTCCGGGCGGAAGCGAGTTCTGCGACAATCTTAGCAACTGCCGGCAGCCCATCAACGCCATGCCCGAGATCCGCGCCGTCGCGACACCCTCCGATCGCGCCTGGCTCGTCCTGCTGAGCGTGGGTCTGCCGCTGCTGTTGCTGGCCCTGCTCGGCCAAGACACCAACTGGGACCTGCGCAACTACCACCTGTACAACCCGCATGCCTGGCTGCAGCAGCGCGACGGTCTGGATATCGCCCCGGCGCAGTTGCAGTCCTGGCACAACCCGCTGCTGGACGTGCCGCTGTACCTGATGACGCAGGCGCGCTGGCACGGCGCCTGGATCGGACTGTGGCTGACGTTACCGACCCTGCTCGCGATCCATTGCCTGCTGCGACTGCAGCGCCAGCTCACGGACGGGCCGGTGCCGCGCAGCGCGAGCCTGGCGCTGACGGTCATCGCCCTGCTTGGCGCGGGCGCCACCACAGCACTGGGCAGCAGTTTCAACGACGCCTTCGTCGCCGGCGGCATGCTGGCGGCGTTGTGCTGCGTGGTCGGCCCGACACCGGTGCGGCCGCGCGCTTGGCTGATCGCGGGAGTGATAGCTGGCGCGGTCATGGGCCTGAAGCTCACGGCCGCGCTGTATTGCCTGGGACTGGCGGGAGCCGCCGCTGTCGGCGGACCGATGCGCGGGGCGCCGCAACGTCTGCTGCTGCTGGCCCTCGGCGGACTGCTCGGTTTTGCACTCACCTACGGTTACTGGGCTTGGCACCTGTTCGTGCTGCACGGCAATCCGGTGTTCCCTTACTTCAACCAGGTGTTCCAGTCGCCCGACGCCTTGCCTGTGGCGATCGAGGATCGCCGCTACCGGCCGAAGACGGTCATGGATGCGTTCTGGGTGCCGCTGCGTCTGCTGCAGGAATCGATGCGGTACTCGGAAGCTCCCCTGCGCGATCCACGCATGCTGCTGGGCGTGCTGGCCTGGCCGGCGCTGGCGCTGCTGCGTCCGCGCCTGGCGGCGATGACGAACGACCTGCGCATCGTGCTCGCATTTTTTTTCGTCTCGTTCGGACTGTGGTTGGTGCAGTACGGCATCTACCGTTACCTGCTGCCGCTCGAGATGCTGTCCGGACTGGCGGTGGTGCTGCTGCTCGCCCGCCTTCCGCGGCGCTGGCGCGGTGCGGCGCAGCTCGCCGCCGTCATCGTGATCGTCGCGAGTACGGTGCAACCGCATTGGGGACGCGCGCGTTTCGCACCGGCGCTGACCACGATGACGCGGCTACCGGCGAATTCGCTGGTGGTCATCAGCAGCTGGGATCCGCTCGCACATGGCGTGCTGCGCCTGGAGGGTCGCGTGCCGGTGCTGTCGATGCACAACAATTTCATGTGGCCCGATCGCTGCACGCGCTTGCAGGAACAAGTCTGGACGCGCCTTGCGACGCATGAGGGGCCCCTATGGCTACTGCGCGAAGGCGGCGACCGCGTCGACGATCAAGAGTCGCAATTGGCAGCGTATGGCTTGCAGCGCGCAGGCGCCTGCCGCGATCTTCCGACCGACTACGAAACGCTCAGCCTTTGTCCGCTGGTCCGTCATCCCGTGCCCGCGACCTGTCCGCCGTCGACGGCAGGATCTGGTCGGTAAGCAGGCGCATCAACTCCTGGCTGCGGCGGTTGACGGTGTCCAGGATCAGGCCCGTGGCGAGCGACAACAAGGCCGTCAGCACGAGGGCCGATGCCAGGACAGCCGTCGAGGGATGCGTCACGGCGCCAGTCAGAGCGAACTCGCTGATCACCACGCTGCCGAACGCCAGCCCGGCGAGCGTGCAGGCGATCGCGATGAGTCCGAAGAACAGCAGCGGGCGATGGTCCTTGTACAGGAACAGGATCGTACGCAGCACGCGGAAACCGTCGCGGAAGGTATTGAGCTTGGAATGGCTGCCTTCCGGCCGCGATCCGTAAGGGACCGGTACTTCCCGCAACACCATGCCCTGGGCGAGCGCGAATACCGTCATTTCGGTTTCGATTTCGAAACCCTGCGAGAGCACCGGCATCGAGCGCACGAACCGGCGATTGAACGCACGATAGCCGGACAGGACGTCGGCGATACGCGTTTGGAACAGACTGGAAATCACCGTGCGGACCAGACGATTACCGAACCCATGGAAACGCCGGAATGCCGAATCGGCATGCGCTTCCAGGCGCGTGCCCACCACCATGTCGGCTTCGCCGGCCAGCACCGGCGCGAGAACGCGCTCGGCATGATCGGCCGGATAGGTGTCGTCGCCGTCGACCATCAGCAGGACATCGGCATCGACGTCGCGGAACATGCTGCGCACGACATGGCCCTTGCCCTTCGCCGGCACCGCGATCACCCGTGCACCGGCCGCACGCGCGAGCGCGGCAGTTTCGTCGGTGCTGGCGTTGTCGAACACGTAGATCGCCGCCTGCGGCAAGGCCGCGCGGAAATCCGCCACGACCTTGGCCACGGTCAATGCCTCGTTGTGGCAGGGAATGAGTACGGCGATGCGGACGTCGGCGGTCATGGCTCGGGCGATCGGGTTTCCGGCGGGCATTGTCGACGAAGTCGGCGGCAAAGTCCCTCGTTTGCAGGCCCGGCGCGCATTGCTAGGATGGCTGCATGCGTCTACCCCCGTGGCATCCGCACCTGCGCCAAGGCAGCCTGTTCCTGATCGTCGGCGGCGCGCAGCTGCTGCTCGATACCGCCGTGTTCATCCTGAGCACGAGCCTGGGTGTGCCGGTCGGTCCGGGCAATGTCCTGGGCCGACTCAGCGGTGCGGCGCTGGGCTTCTGGTTGAATGGTCGCTACACCTTCGCCGAGAACGGGCAGGCGCGTCTTTCGCGGCGACACCTGCAACGGTTCGCGTTCGCCTGGTTGCTGCTGACCGCGCTCAGCACCGTGGTCCTGCAGTGGGTCGCGAGCCGACACGCACTGCAGGGCGCCTGGCTGGCGAAACCGGCGGTGGAGGCGGTCATGGCCGCAATCGGCTTCGTGGTCTGGCGACAGTGGGTGTTTCGCTGAGAGGTCGGATACAAAAGAAAACGCCGGCACGTGGCCGGCGTTTTTCCTTCAGCGTCTTGGCGTCGATCAGTGCTTGAGGTTCTTGCGCAGGCGCTCGAGGGCCTGCATCTGCACCAGGCTCATCGCCAGCTGGTTCTGTGCTTCTTCCAGGCTCATGTTGCTGTCCTTGCCGGACAACGCACGCTCGGCCTCTTCCTTCGCCGCCTGGACCTTGCCCTCGTCGATGTCCTGACTGCGGATCGCGGTATCGGCCAGCACGCTGACGACCTGCGGCTGCACTTCCAGGATGCCGCCGGACACGACGATGTCGAGCTTGTCGCCGTTGGCGAGCGTCAACACGACCTTGCCGGGCTTGAGACGGGTGATCAGCGGCGCGTGGCGCGGCACGATGCCGAGCTCGCCCATTTCGCCGGTGGCGACGACCATCTGCACGTCGCCGTGGAAGATCTCTTCCTCGGCGCTGACAATGTCGCAACGAATGGTGCTCATGGTGTTCTCGCTTTGATTCGTGGGCGGGCTGCGGCGAACGGCAGGGCGGGCTCTCGCTCAGTCCTTACGGTTCGCCGCGGGCGTATCAGGCCTTTTCCGCCATTTTCTTGGCTTTCTCGAAGGCTTCTTCGATGCCGCCGACCATGTAGAACGCCTGCTCCGGCAGATGGTCGCATTCGCCTTCGCAAATCATCTTGAAGCCGCGGATGGTGTCCTTGAGCGTGACGTACTTGCCCGGCGAACCGGTGAAGACTTCCGCGACGTGGAACGGCTGCGAGAAGAAGCGCTCGATCTTTCGCGCGCGCGACACGGCCTGCTTGTCTTCTTCCGACAGCTCGTCCATGCCCAGGATCGCGATGATGTCCTTGAGTTCCTTGTACTTCTGCAGCGTCGCCTGCACCTTGCGCGCGACGTCGTAGTGCTCGTGGCCGATCACGTTCGGGTCGAGCTGGCGCGAGGTCGAGTCGAGCGGATCGACGGCCGGATAGATACCCAGCGAGGCGATGTTACGGCTCAGCACGACGGTCGCGTCGAGGTGGGCGAAGGTCGTGGCCGGCGACGGATCGGTGAGATCGTCGGCGGGCACGTAGACGGCCTGGATCGAGGTGATCGAGCCGGTCTTGGTCGAGGTGATGCGCTCCTGCAGCACGCCCATTTCTTCGGCGAGCGTCGGCTGGTAACCCACGGCCGACGGCATACGGCCGAGCAGCGCGGACACTTCGGTGCCGGCCAGCGTGTAGCGGTAGATGTTGTCGACGAACAGCAGCACGTCCTTGCCCTTGCCCGACGCGTCTTTCTCGTCGCGGAAGTACTCGGCCATGGTCAGGCCGGTCAGCGCGACGCGCAGACGGTTGCCCGGCGGCTCGTTCATCTGGCCGTACACCATCGCGACCTTGTCGAGAACGTTGGAGTCCTTCATCTCGTGGTAGAAGTCGTTGCCCTCGCGGGTACGCTCGCCCACGCCGGCGAACACGGACAGACCCGAGTGCGCCTTGGCGATGTTGTTGATCAGCTCCATCATGTTGACGGTCTTGCCGACGCCGGCGCCGCCGAACAGGCCGACCTTGCCGCCCTTGGCGAACGGGCACATCAGGTCGATGACCTTGATGCCGGTTTCCAGCAGTTCGTTGGTCGAGGACTGCTCTTCGTACGACGGGGCCGCGCGATGGATTTCCCAATGATCGGTCGCCTTGACCGCACCGGCTTCGTCGATCGGGCTGCCGAGCACGTCCATGATGCGACCGAGCGTGCCGGCGCCGACGGGCACGGAGATCGCCTTGCCGGTGTTGACCGCCAGCAGATTGCGCTTCAGGCCGTCGGTGGAGCCGAGCGCGATGGTGCGCACGACGCCGTCGCCGAGCTGCTGCTGCACTTCCAGCGTGATCTCGGTACCGGTCACCTTCAGCGCGTCGTAGATCTTCGGCACGTCGTCGCGGCCGAACTCGACGTCCACGACGGCGCCGATGATCTGCACAATCTTGCCCTGGCTCATTTTCGTATCCTCTGAGAAGCGTTTGTTTTCTTTGCCGGAGCGTCGCGGTCGCGCCGCTCCGGCATCAATGGGGTTTAGACCGCTGCGGCGCCGCCGACGATTTCCGAGATTTCCTGGGTAATCGCAGCCTGGCGGGCCTTGTTGTAGATCAGGTTCAGCGTGCCGATGAGCTTGGTGGCGTTGTCGGACGCGGACTTCATCGCGACCATGCGCGCGGCGTGTTCGGACGCGAGGTTTTCCAGGACGGCCTGGTAGACCAGCGACTCGACGTAGCGCGTCATCACGTGGTCAAGCACGGCTTCCGCGCTCGGCTCGTAGATGTAGTCCCAGTCATGCTTGCTCTGCAGCGTCTCGGACGCCGGCAGCGGCAACAGCTGGTCCTGGCGCGGCTTCTGCGCCATAGTGTTGATGAAATCGTTGTAGCAAAGGAAGACGCGGTCGAGGTTGCCGGCGCTGTAGCCGTCCAGCATGACCTTGATCACGCCAACCAACTGGTCGATGTGCGGCTTCTCGCCCAGGTGCGTGACCGAGCCGGCCATCGTCACCTTCAGACGACGGAAGAAGGTCGACGCCTTCTGGCCGATGCAAACGACATCGACGTCGACGCCCTTGCCCTGCCACTCGCGCATGTCGACGAGAATCTTGCGGAACATCGCCGAGTTCAGGCCGCCGCACAGACCACGGTCGGTCGACACGATGACATAGCCAACGCGCTTGATCTGCGCGTGTTCGGCCATGAACGGATGCGTGTATTCCGAATTGGCCTTGGCGATGTGCCCGATCAGCTGCGTCATCAGGCGCGCATACGGGCGCGAGGCCTTCATGCGTTCCTGCGCCTTGCGGATTTTCGAGGCCGAGACCATTTCGAGCGCGCGGGTCACCTTGCGGGTGTTCTGCACGCTCTTGATCTTGGTTTTGATTTCCCTGCCGCCTGCCATGTCTCTTCCTTATTTGTAGGAGCGCCGCGAGGCGCGTTTGTTGCGGCTTTCGCCGCTCCTACGAATTGCTTACCAGCTGCCGGTGGTCTTGAACTCGGAGATCAGCTTCTTGAACGAAGCCTCGATGTCCTTGTCCCAGGCGCCGGTTTCGACGATCTGCTTCTGCAGGTCGCCGTAGCTGTTGGTCATGTGCGCATGCAGACCGGCCTCGAACGGCAGGATCTTCGCCATCGGCACGTCGTCGAGATAGCCTTCGTTGACGGCGTAGATCGACAGCGCCATCTGCGCGATCGACATCGGCGCGTACTGCTTCTGCTTCATCAGCTCGGTGACGCGCTGGCCGCGCTCGAGCTGCTTGCGGGTGGCTTCGTCGAGATCGGAGGCGAACTGCGCGAACGCCGCCAGCTCACGGTACTGCGCGAGCGAGATACGGATGCCGCCCGACAGCTTCTTCATGATGCTGGTCTGGGCCGCACCACCGACGCGCGACACCGAGATGCCGGCGTTCACGGCCGGACGGATGCCGGCGTTGAACAGGTCGGTTTCCAGGAAGATCTGGCCGTCGGTGATCGAGATCACGTTGGTCGGCACGAACGCCGAGACGTCGCCGGCCTGCGTTTCGATGATCGGCAGCGCGGTGAGCGAGCCGGTCTTGCCCTTGACGGCGCCCTTGGTGAACTTCTCGACGTATTCCTCGTTGACGCGCGCGGCGCGCTCGAGCAGACGCGAGTGGAGATAGAACACGTCGCCCGGATACGCTTCGCGACCCGGCGGACGGCGCAGCAGCAGCGAGATCTGGCGGTAGGCCACGGCCTGCTTGGACAGATCGTCATAGATGATCAGCGCGTCTTCGCCGCGGTCGCGGAAGTACTCGCCCATCGTGCAGCCGGAGTAGGCGCTGATGTACTGCATCGCGGCCGACTCGGACGCGGAGGCGGCGACGACGATCGTGTGGGCGAGCGCGCCGTTGTCGGCGAGGCGGCGCACGACGTTGGAGATCGTCGAAGCCTTCTGGCCGATCGCGACGTACACGCACTTAACGCCGGTGCCTTTCTGATTGATGATCGCGTCGACGGCCATCGCGGTCTTGCCGGTCTGACGGTCGCCGATGATCAGCTCGCGCTGACCGCGGCCGATCGGGATCATGGCGTCGACGGACTTGTAACCGGTCTGCACCGGCTGCGAGACCGACTTGCGCCAGATCACGCCGGGGGCGACCTTCTCGACCGGCTCGCTGAGCGCGGCGTTGAGCGGACCCTTGCCGTCGATCGGCTCGCCGAGCGCGTTGACGACGCGGCCGAGCAGTTCCGGGCCGACCGGCACTTCGAGGATGCGGCCGGTGGTCTTGGCGACATTGCCTTCGCGGACGTTCTTGTAGTCGCCGAGCACAACGGCGCCGACCGAGTCGCGCTCGAGGTTCAGCGCCAGGGCGTAGGTGCTATCGGGCAACTCGACCATTTCGCCCTGCATCACGTCGGCCAGGCCGTGGATGCGCACGATACCGTCGGACACGGAGGTCACGGTGCCTTCATTGCGCGCTTCGGCGGTCAGCTTGACCTTTTCGATGCGGGTCTTGATCAGTTCGCTGATTTCGGACGGATTGAGCGTCTGCATGGGAGTGTCCTGGATGGCCGAGCAATGCCGGCTTGGTTCAAAGGAAAATCTGGAATCAGTTCGCCAGCGCCGCCCCGAGGCGCGCCAGCTTGGTACGGAGAGAACCGTCGATGACGATGTCGCCGGCGTCGATCACCGCGCCGCCGATCAGGCTGTCGTCGATGGCCGTGCTGACTTCGACTTCGCGACCGAAACGCTTCTTCAGCGAATCCGTCAGCTTGGCCAGTTCGGCGGCGTCGAGCGCCTTGGCGGAGGTGATGGTCGCCTTGACCACCTTCTCCGCATCCGCGCGCAGCTGATCGAACAGACCGGAAATCTCCGGCAGCAGCGGCAGTCGGCGGTTTTCGCCGAGAACCACGAGGAACTGGCGGAAACTGGCGTCGGCATCAGCCGGCAGCAGCACGTCGATGAGTTCGCCAGCCGCCAATCGCGGATTGCCGAGCACGGACTGCACGAGCGGGTGGTTGACGGCGACGGCCGCGAAACCGAGCTGCTGCGAGAACTGCGGCAGGCGACCCTGTTCGCGCGCCAGCGAGAACGCGGCGCGAGCATAGGGACGGGCGAGGGTGAGGGCTTGGCTCATGTCGTCGGGCTTCCGAGTCGGTTCAAGTCGGCGCTCAGATTTCGGCGGCGAGTTCGTCGAGCAGCGCCTTGTGGGCGTTGCCGTCGATTTCGCGACGAATCAGCTTCTCGGCGCCGGCAACGGCGAGCGAGGACACCTGCTTGCGCAGATCTTCCTTGGCACGCGTCGTCGCGGAAACGATTTCGGCCTGGGCGGCCGCTTTCTGGCGGTTGCCTTCGACGATCGCTTCTTCTTTCGCGGCGTCGACGATCGCGTTCGCACGGGCCTCGGCCTGGGCGATGATCTCGCCTGCCTTGGTACGGGCTTCACGCAAGGCCTCGTTGACCTTTTCTTCGGCCTGGGCGAGATCTTTCTTGCTGCGATCAGCGGCCGCGAGGCCGTCGGCGATTTTCGCCTGGCGCTCTTCGATCGCCGCCATCAGCGGCGGCCAGATGAACTTGGCGGTGAACCAGATGAGGATCGCGAACGAGATCATCTGACCCAGTAAAGTCATGCCGATATCCATGACGTCTCCTGAAATCTATTTGCAGGCCAAGGCTTTCGCCTCAGCGCGGAACTCCGCGCAGCCTGGGCTGCGCGGCGCCTCCATGGATCGCTTTCTTAGCCCGCGACGAGCTTCGAGAGCAGCGGGTTGGCGAACGCGAAGAACATCGCGATGGCCACGCCGATCAGGAACGCGGCGTCGATCAGACCGGCGAGCAGGAACATGCGGCCCTGCAGCATCGGGACCAGCTCCGGCTGACGAGCGGCCGACTCGAGGAACTTCGAGCCCATGATGCCGATGCCGACGCAGGCGCCGATCGCGCCGAGGCCGATGATGATGCCGAGGCCGAGCGAGGTGTAGGCCTGAACGAGAGCGGTAGCAGCGAGAAGGTCCATGTGAATCTCCTAAACGTTTCGATGATGTGTTGCGGTGGAAGGGAAAAATGAAGCGGCTTAGTGATGCTCGTGCGCCATCGAGATGTAGACGACGGTAAGCACCATGAAAATGAAGGCTTGCAGGCCGATGATCAGGATGTGGAAGATCGACCAGCCGGCGTTGATCAGCACGCCCATGCCGAAGCCGAAGCTGCCGGCGACGGCACCCAGCGACCACATCGACATCAGGCCGGCGATAAGCATGAAGACAAGCTCGCCGGCGTACATGTTGCCGAACAGTCGCATGGCCAGCGACACCGGCTTGGACAGGTATTCGACCAGGTTCAGGAAGAAGTTCGGGATCGCGAGAACGATTTTTGCGACGGTGCCGTGCGCGTGGAACGGCGCGGTGAACAGCTCCTTCGTGAAACCCCAGCCGCCCTTCGCCTTGATCGAATAGAAGATCACCAGGAAGAACACGGTGATCGACATCGCGAAAGTAGTGTTGACGTCGGCGGAAGGAACCATGCGCCAGTAGGTGTGATGCGCGGTCTCGTGACCGGCGAGCTTCTGCACGCCGTAGCCGATCAGATCGAGCGGCAGCAGGTCCATCGCATTCATGAGGAAAACCCACATGAAGATGGTCAGTGCCAGCGGCGCGATGAAACGGCGGTCGCCATGGAACACGTCCTTGACCTGGCCGTCGACGAATTCGACGATCAGCTCGACGAACGCCTGGCCTTTGCTCGGCACACCGGAAGTCGCCTTGCGCGCCCGGAAGAACAACCAGCCGGCGAACAGGGCGCCGAGGAGGAAGGACACCAGGATCGAGTCCCAATGCACGCCCTTGTCGCCCAGCAACGCCGTGTTGTGCGTCAGATGGTGCTGAATGTATTCGGTCAACCCGCCCGTGCTCGGTTCAGCGCTCACAGAGACACCTATGCTTGAAATTTGCCAATGAGTAGGAATGCGGCGGTGGTACTCGCAAACCCTGCCAGCAAAGGCAGGGGCGGCAGCCCGAATCGGGCGAGCGCCAGATACAGCGCTGCAAGTACAACCACCCACTTCATTACGATGCCGACCAGCAGACCAGCGAGTGCCAGCCCGGCAGAAGGTGTTTGCGCGGACAGCGATCGCCAGGCGAGGAGAAGACTCCCCAACACCACGGCGCCCCCACCTGCTCCCGCCGCCAAGGCGGCACGCGCGTCCTGCACGAGAAAGGCCATCGCCACCATTGCCGCCACGCCCGCCTGGATGGCGATCGCGCGAAAGGCCAGGCGACGATTTGCGGCCATCGAATTGCGCACGCGTATCACCCGGACCAGCGGTTGGTGGCAGCGAAAACCGCCCTGCCAAGACGCAAAAGTATAGCAGCCGGACTTTGTCTCGGACAACCCGGAAACCACTGAAAAACTAGGTTCGCTGGCTCGGATGCCGAGGCATACTGCAGTCGAGTTCACAACCCTGAAGCGCTTGCGCGTGATCGGCTTTCGGCGACGGCTTGCACCCTGGCAAGGGCGGCCCAAAAGGGACGCGCCGCGGTCCGCTTTTTGGCCATTTATTGACCACCCTGACGCGGCAAATATGGCTCAAGATTGCCGGCCCAAACTGGCGCGCGAGTGCCATCTGAGGGCGCGAAATTTCACCGACACTGGCATCCCTTTTTGCCGCCGCAAAAAAGAAGAAGGCCAGTCCATGTGGACTGGCCTTCTGGGGTAAAAACCCTGGCGATGACCTACTCTTGCATGGCTTAAGCCACACTACCATCGGCGCGGTTGCGTTTCACTTCCGAGTTCGGGAAGGGATCGGGTGGTTCCACAACGCTATGATCACCAGGGAGAGGGTGGAGGGTCGCGATTGACGGAATGATGCTGATTTCCGCCTCACGCGCACGCTCTCGCATACGGTGCTGCTAATAAGGGGGTGATGTAGTGAGCGCTTTGACAGTCATCGACGTGATCGTCGAGGTTAAAGCAACTTGAGGTTATATGATCAAGCCGCACGGATCATTAGTATCGGTTAGCTCAACACATTGCTGTGCTTACACACCCGACCTATCCACCAGGTAGTCTTCCTGGTTCCTTTAGGGGACTTGTGTCCCGGGAGATCTCATCTTGAGGCGCGCTTCCCGCTTAGATGCTTTCAGCGGTTATCGCTTCCGAACATAGCTACCCGGCAATGCCACTGGCGTGACAACCGGAACACCAGAGGTTCGTCCACTCCGGTCCTCTCGTACTAGGAGCAGCCCCTCTCAAATCTCCAACGCCCACGACAGATAGGGACCGAACTGTCTCACGACGTTCTGAACCCAGCTCGCGTACCACTTTAAATGGCGAACAGCCATACCCTTGGGACCGACTACAGCCCCAGGATGTGATGAGCCGACATCGAGGTGCCAAACACCGCCGTCGATATGAACTCTTGGGCGGTATCAGCCTGTTATCCCCGGAGTACCTTTTATCCGTTGAGCGATGGCCCTTCCATACAGAACCACCGGATCACTATGACCTACTTTCGTACCTGCTTGATCCGTCGATCTCGCAGTCAAGCACGCTTATGCCATTGCACACAGTGCGCGATGTCCGACCGCGCTGAGCGTACCTTCGTGCTCCTCCGTTACTCTTTGGGAGGAGACCGCCCCAGTCAAACTACCCACCATACATGGTCCCCGGCCCGGATAACGGGCCCAGGTTAGAACGTCAAGCACATCAGGGTGGTATTTCAAGGATGGCTCCACGCAAGCTAGCGCCTGCGCTTCAAAGCCTCCCACCTATCCTACACAGACGAACTCAACGTTCAATGTAAAGCTATAGTAAAGGTTCACGGGGTCTTTCCGTCTTGCCGCGGGAACGCTGCATCTTCACAGCGATTTCAATTTCACTGAGCCTTGGGTGGAGACAGCGCCGCTGTCGTTACGCCATTCGTGCAGGTCGGAACTTACCCGACAAGGAATTTCGCTACCTTAGGACCGTTATAGTTACGGCCGCCGTTTACTGGGGCTTCGATCAAGAGCTTCGCCTTGCGGCTAACCCCATCAATTAACCTTCCAGCACCGGGCAGGCGTCACACCCTATACGTCCACTTTCGTGTTTGCAGAGTGCTGTGTTTTTGATAAACAGTCGCAGCGGCCTGGTTTCTGCGGCCCTGACAAGCTCAGCTACGCACGTAGCCACTCATCAAGGCGCACCTTCTCCCGAAGTTACGGTGCCATGTTGCCTAGTTCCTTCACCCAAGTTCTCTCAAGCGCCTGAGAATTCTCATCCTGCCCACCTGTGTCGGTTTACGGTACGGTCTGCGTGACCTGAAGCTTAGAGGCTTTTCCTGGAAGCGTGGTATCAGTGACTTCGTCCAATAGGACTCGTCTCGGTGCTCGGCATAAAGAAGCGCGGATTTGCCTACGCTTCATGCCTACCTCCTTTCCCCCGGACAACCAACGCCGGGTACACCTAACCTTCTCCGTCCCCCCATCGCAGTCACGCGAGGTGCTGGAATATTAACCAGCTTCCCATCGACTACACCTTTCGGTCTCGCCTTAGGGGCCGACTCACCCTGCGTCGATTAACGTTGCGCAAGGAAACCTTGGGCTTTCGGCGTGGGGGTTTTTCACCCCCATTATCGTTACTCATGTCAGCATTCGCACTTCCGATACCTCCAGCAGACTTTTCAATCCACCTTCGCAGGCTTACGGAACGCTCCTCTACCGCGCATCCACAACGTGAATGCACCCCGAGCTTCGGTATATCGCTTAGCCCCGTTAAATCTTCCGCGCAGACCGACTCGACCAGTGAGCTATTACGCTTTCTTTAAAGGGTGGCTGCTTCTAAGCCAACCTCCTGGCTGTCTATGCCTTTCCACATCGTTTTCCACTTAGCGATAATTTTGGGACCTTAGCTGCGGGTCTGGGTTGTTTCCCTTTTCACGACGGACGTTAGCACCCGCCGTGTGTCTCCTGCATAGTCTGTCTTGGTATTCGGAGTTTGCAATGGTTTGGTAAGGCGCAATGCCCCCCTAGCCATAACAGTGCTCTACCCCCAAGAAGATTCGTGCAAGGCGCTACCTAAATAGCTTTCGAGGAGAACCAGCTATCTCCGGGTTCGATTAGCTTTTCACTCCTAATCACACCTCATCCCCTACTTTTGCAACAGGAGTGGGTTCGGGCCTCCAGTGCGTGTTACCGCACCTTCACCCTGGGCATGACTAGATCACCCGGTTTCGGGTCTATTGCCTGCGACTATTCGCCCTATTCAGACTCGGTTTCCCTTCGCCTCCCCTAGACGGTTAAGCTCGCCACAGACAATAAGTCGCTGACCCATTATACAAAAGGTACGCAGTCACCCCACGAAGGGGCTCCCACTGCTTGTACGCACACGGTTTCAGGGTCTATTTCACTCCCCTCTCCGGGGTTCTTTTCGCCTTTCCCTCACGGTACTGGTTCACTATCGGTCGGTCAGGAGTATTTAGCCTTGGAGGATGGTCCCCCCATATTCAGACAGGGTTTCACGTGCCCCGCCTTACTCATTTTCATCATCGTGGCCCTTTCGCATACCGGGCTATCACCGTCTATGGCCGGCCTTTCCAGACCGTTTTGCTAAAACCACAATGACTTAAGGGCTGCTCCCCGTTCGCTCGTCACTACTGGGGGAATCTCGGTTGATTTCTTTTCCTATGGCTACTTAGATATTTCAGTTCACCACGTTCGCCTCCAACAGCTATGTATTCACTGTTGGATACTCCTTGCGGAGTGGGTTTCCCCATTCGGACATCTCCGGATCAATGTCTGTTGCCGACTCCCCGGAGCTTTTCGCAGGCTGCCACGTCCTTCATCGCCTCTGACCGCCAAGGCATCCACCGTGTGCGCTTATTCGCTTGACCATATAACCCCAAGTCGCCTCAGGGTCATCATTGCTCGCGAATGAACAACAACAACTTCAAATTTTAGGCCCTTTCAAGGGCCCGCCTTAGCCTCTACGACACGTCTTGATGACAGTTTCGTCTCAAACGCTCGCTACATCACCTATTTTCAAAGAACACGATTCCGGCCTCAAAGCCGGATCGATATATTTTGTGTGCGCTGTCATTCCATACAACCTGGTGGAGCCAGTCGGGATCGAACCGACGACCCCCTGCTTGCAAAGCAGGTGCTCTCCCAGCTGAGCTATGGCCCCAAATAACTTCTTCGTCGCTTGGCTTTGCCAAACGCAAAAATGGTGGGTCTAGGAGGACTCGAACCTCCGACCTCACCCTTATCAGGGGTGCGCTCTAACCACCTGAGCTACAGACCCAGGCCGGATCAATTGTTGGAATGCAGGAAACTTGTGCGGACGCCTGCGAAACAGCGTCGTCTTTGCTCAAAAGGAGGTGATCCAGCCGCACCTTCCGATACGGCTACCTTGTTACGACTTCACCCCAGTCATCGGCCACACCGTGGCAAGCGCCCCCCTTGCGGTTAAGCTACCTGCTTCTGGTGCAACAAACTCCCATGGTGTGACGGGCGGTGTGTACAAGGCCCGGGAACGTATTCACCGCGGCAATGCTGATCCGCGATTACTAGCGATTCCGACTTCACGGAGTCGAGTTGCAGACTCCGATCCGGACTAGGATGGGGTTTCTGGGATTGGCTCCACCTCGCGGTATCGCAACCCTCTGTCCCCACCATTGTAGTACGTGTGTAGCCCTGGCCGTAAGGGCCATGATGACTTGACGTCATCCCCACCTTCCTCCGGTTTGTCACCGGCAGTCTCCTTAGAGTTCCCGACATTACTCGCTGGCAACTAAGGACAAGGGTTGCGCTCGTTGCGGGACTTAACCCAACATCTCACGACACGAGCTGACGACAGCCATGCAGCACCTGTCTCACGGTTCCCGAAGGCACCCCTCGATCTCTCAAGGGTTCCGTGGATGTCAAGGCCAGGTAAGGTTCTTCGCGTTGCATCGAATTAAACCACATACTCCACCGCTTGTGCGGGCCCCCGTCAATTCCTTTGAGTTTCAGTCTTGCGACCGTACTCCCCAGGCGGCGAACTTAACGCGTTAGCTTCGACACTGAGAGCCTAGTTGCTCCCAACGTCCAGTTCGCATCGTTTAGGGCGTGGACTACCAGGGTATCTAATCCTGTTTGCTCCCCACGCTTTCGTGCCTCAGTGTCAGTGTTGGTCCAGAGAGCCGCCTTCGCAACTGATGTTCCTCCCGATCTCTACGCATTTCACTGCTACACCGGGAATTCCACTCTCCTCTACCGCACTCTAGCGCGCCAGTATCCATCGCCATTCCCAGGTTGAGCCCGGGGCTTTCACGACAGACTTAACGCACCACCTACGCACGCTTTACGCCCAGTAATTCCGAGTAACGCTTGCACCCTTCGTATTACCGCGGCTGCTGGCACGAAGTTAGCCGGTGCTTATTCTTTCGGTACCGTCATGACTCCCGGGTATTAACCGGTAGCTTTTCTTCCCGAACAAAAGTGCTTTACAACCCGAAGGCCTTCTTCACACACGCGGCATGGCTGGATCAGGCTTGCGCCCATTGTCCAATATTCCCCACTGCTGCCTCCCGTAGGAGTCTGGACCGTGTCTCAGTTCCAGTGTGGCTGATCATCCTCTCAGACCAGCTACGGATCGTCGCCTTGGTGGGCCTTTACCCCGCCAACTAGCTAATCCGACATCGGCTCATCCAATCGCGCGAAGCCTTGCGGTCCTCCGCTTTCAACCGTAGTTCGTATGCGGTATTAGCGTAAGTTTCCCTACGTTATCCCCCACGACAAGGTAGATTCCGATGTATTCCTC
>NZ_ATVD01000006.1 GCF_000420545.1 Arenimonas oryziterrae DSM 21050 = YC6267 | reverse complement strand
AGGCTTCGTTACCGCTGGGGAACGTCTTCCGGCTTGAGATGCGTGTACCGCCGAAGTGTTTCCCAAGATTCATGCAAGGTGAACTGCGCGACTTCCTGGATCGAATACCCGCGTTCGAATAGCCGACTGGTGGCTTCGTGTCGGAGATCGTGGAAGTGGAGATCCGCGATGCCGAGGTAGCGGGTGGCGCGAGTGAACGCTGCGCTCACCGACTTAGGGTTGAAAGGGAAGACCTTGTCCACCCCAGAGATTTCCGGCTGCCGTTCCACTATTGCCCAAGCCTCATCAAGCATCCGAAAGGTCTTGTGGTTGCCCTTCTTGATGCGGGGGTGCTTCACATCTCTCAACAGGGCCACGCCCTTTGTCCTGTCGAGATCTGAGCGTTGGAGCCGGGTGATTTCGTCTTGGCGCCGCGCAGTCAGCAGCGCGAAACGCATAAGTTCGGCCATCGGGATATCGCCTTGCCGTGCCTCAAAGTAGGCGAGCAGCATTTGTTCTTCGTCTGCAGACGTACGTCGACTCCGCCGCTTTGGCTTGGCGATGGTGCGCGCCTGGCGCAAATACTCTGAGGCTTCTTCCAGCGCTGGCATGGGCACCATGGCCCCGATCACCGCGGCGGCCGACTTGAACACCTGGCGAAGCCATATCAGGTCGTTGCCTGCAGTGGCTGGGCCAGCCCCTTCTGACCGGCGCCACTCGATGTACGCGATGAAGTCCTGCCGGGTGAGTGAGTGGACAAAGCGCTTGGCGAATCCGCCTTCCCGGAGCCGCTTGAGATCGCTTCGCTTCGTTCGGCCCCACGGTTCGAGCTTCTGCTCTCGGGCCTCATACCACTCGATCATGGCCTCGACGGTCATCCGCTTGCCGACCGGTTCGCCCCGGGCGCGCTGAAGGTCAAGCGCCGCTTCTCGGCGGGTCATCCATTCCTTGGCCAGGGCGCGGGTGTTGAACGTTTCGGACTCGCTATGGATCGGGCGGCCGTCCCGCTTGAGGCGAATTTGCGCGGTGTATCCTGTCGAGCCGTCCTTTCGGCGGCGCGGTACGATCGTTCCCATGGCTCGGTGCTACGCGGAGGATTTTGTAGCACGCACCGTAGCACTGGGCGATTGGAAATAGCCAGAAACCCCCGGAAACCCCACACAATGCAACACGACGGAAAGCCCGCCGAATGGGCCTCAGAGCCGCAATCTGGCGGCGTTCCAGCGTTTTCACGGCTATCGGTTGCGCCGATGATGGATTGGACGGATCGCCATTGCCGGGCCTTCCACCGCGTCCTGGCGCCGTCGGCCCGGCTCTATACCGAGATGGTGCACGCCCAGGCGGTCCTGCATGGCGACCGCGAGCGATTGCTGGGTTTTGACGTCAGCGAGCATCCCGTCGCCTTGCAGCTGGGCGGCAGCGAGCCCGGTCTGTTGGCGCAGGCCGCACGAATCGGCGAAGACTTCGGCTACGACGAGCTCAATCTCAATGTCGGTTGTCCGTCGGATCGGGTCCAGGCCGGCCGATTCGGCGCCTGTCTGATGAAGGAGCCCGATCTGGTCGCCGACGGGATCGCAGCGATGACCGCGGCGGTGGCTGTGCCGGTGACGGTCAAGTGCCGCCTCGGTGTCGATGAGCTCGAGGACTACGATCGCTTTTTGGCCTTCGTCGATACGGTATCGGCTGCCGGCTGCCGGATATTCGTCGTGCATGCGCGCAAAGCCTGGTTGCAGGGACTGTCGCCGAAAGAGAACCGCGAGATTCCACCGCTGCGCTATGACTGGGTGCATCGCCTGAAACGCGAACGCCCCGGGCTGACGGTCGCGATCAACGGCGGCCTGGCCACGGTCGAAGACAGTTTGGCTCAGCTCGAGTGGGTCGATGGCGTCATGCTCGGCCGCGTCGCCTATCACGAGCCGTATCGATTGCATCAGCTCGATGCCGCAATGACGGGTGCGGCACCCCGTTCGCGATCCGAGCTGCTGCGGCACTATCTGGCCTACGTCGAGACCCAGCTGTCTCGCGGCGTCGCGCTCAAGCACATCAGCCGCCATATCCTCGGTCTGTTCCACGCCCAGCCCGGCGGACGCCAGTTCCGTCAGATACTCAGCGAAGGGGCACCGCGCCACGGTGCCGGCATCGAACTGCTGGAGCGCGCGCTCGCCGCCACCGACCTTCGAGAGAACGCCGCATGATCACCCGCGACATCGCAACCTTTTTGCGTTTTGCGCGCGCCACGCCGACCGACGCCGGTCCGGCAAATGCGCGGGGCGCGTTCCTGGTCACACCCGAGGCGTTTCGTCTGGCCGAACAATCAGCCAGCGACAACCGATACATGGATATGGGCGTGGAAGTGGGCGCGGACCGCGCACTGGCGCAGCACCGGGCATTGCAGCGCGCGTTGTCGACGACGCTGCCGACAGTGTGCTTTCCCGGTCGCGAAGACACGCCCGACGCGCTGTTTCCCAATAATGTCTTCGGCACCGCGCCGGGCCGATTGATCCTGGGCCACATGCGCCATGAAGTGCGCCAGCGCGAGGCCGAGCGGAGCGACATCCGTGCGTTCTTCCGCGACGTGCTGGGCTATGCCGAGCTCGACCTGCGGCAACAGCCGGGCATTTGCGAACTGACCGGATCGCTGATCATCGATCGCGCCCGCGGCCTGGGTTTTGTCGGCCTGACCGATCGTTGCGACGAGGCCGGAGCGGCGGCGATGCATGCCGCTTTCGGTCTGCGCGCGACCTTCCTCTTCGATCTGGCGCCCGGTGAGTACCACACCAATGTTGTGCTCAGCATTCTGGCCGGTCGCGCGGTCGTCATCGCGCCCGGCGGCTTCGCCGACCCGGCCGCTGCCGAGGCCATCGCTGCGCTGTATGCGCCGCATGCCCTGGTCATCGATGCCGCACAGAAGCAGGCGTTCGCGGCGAACTGCATCGCCCTGTCCGACGAGGTGTGCTGGATGAGCGCGACGGGCGTTGCTGCTCTGAGCGAGGCGCAGCGCGACATCCTGGCCGCGGCAGGCTTCGCCTTGCAGGGCGTCGAACTCGACGAGATCGAGAAAGCCGGTGGCTCGCTAAGGTGTTGCGTGGCCGAGATTTTTTGAGCCTCGCCGGGGGATGAGTTCAGACCGGATTCACTGCCTCACGGCCAGACTCCGCGCCTAATCGACTGGTCGTCCGCCCGCTGCCCCGCTACCATCCAGACAATGACCCCGACTCTCCGTCCCCTGCTGATCCTGCTCGTCTCTGGCGCCCTGCTGGCGTTCGGGGACGCGCGTGCCCAGCAGCAGCCGGCACCGGTGAAGCCCGAGCGCAACGAACAGCCGCAGCGTCGTGACGCCGATCTGCAGGGCAGCGTGCGTCGGGTCGAGCGTCAGACCGGCGGCGAAGTCCTGCGTGCCGAACCAATGCAGCGGGATGGCCGCGAGGTCTATCGCCTGAAAGTGCTGACTTCCGACGGCCGCGTTCGGGTCATGCAGGACGATCCCCAGCAGCGCCGCCAGGATCCGCCGCAAGGCGGTCGTCGTGGTGGTGGCAAGCCCAAATCGGACGCCGGGTCGGACGACTCCGGCGACGACGCATCCCAACTCTGAGCCGCCCGACGGCGGACGGTTCCCGTCGAAGGAGACGACATGCGTATCTTGTTGGTTGAGGATGAAGCCCCCCTCCGCGAAACCCTAAGCGCTCGCCTCAAACGCGAAGGCTTCGCCGTGGACGCGGCTGCCGACGGCGAGGAGGGCCTGTATCACGGGCGCGAGCTTCCGTTCGATGTCGCCGTCATCGACCTGGGTCTGCCGAAGATGTCGGGCATGGACCTGGTGAAGGCGCTCCGCGCCGAAGGCAAAAAATTCCCCATCCTGATCCTGACCGCGCGATCGAGCTGGCAGGACAAGGTCGAAGGTCTGAAGTCCGGCGCCGACGACTACCTGGTCAAGCCTTTTCACGTCGAAGAACTGCTCGCGCGCATCAATGCGCTGCTGCGTCGCGCGGCCGGCTGGAGCAAGCCCACGCTCGACTGCGGTCCGATCCGTCTGGACCTGAGCTCGCAAACGGTCAGTGTCAACGGCACCGGCGTGGACCTGACCAGCTACGAATACAAAGTGCTCGAATACCTGATGCTGCATGCCGGCGAGCTGGTGTCGAAAGCCGACCTGACCGAACACATCTATCAGCAGGATTTCGATCGCGATTCGAATGTGCTCGAAGTCTTCATCGGCCGTCTGCGCAAGAAGCTCGATCCCGACGGTGAACTCAAGCCGATCGAAACCGTACGCGGTCGCGGCTACCGCTTCGCCATTCCGCGCAGCGAATAAGCGCCCGCGATGGCGCGGCGCGCGCTTTCCCTGCATGCCCGCCAATTGCTGGCGGCCAGCCTGGGCCTGATCGCCTTCCTGGGTCTGACCGGATACGCCTTGGACCGGGCGTTCCAGGAAACCGCGCTGGTGGCATTGCAAGATCGCCTGCAGAACTACGTCAAGGCCTATTACCGCGGCATGGAATTCATGCGCAACGGGGCCTTGCTCATGCCCGATCGGGCGCCCGACCCGCGCTTCGAACGGCCCGGCAGCGGACTTTATGCTGGCCTCGTCAGCCGTGGACTGCGCTGGGAGTCGGCCTCGTCGCTTGGTCGCGTGCTGCCGCAGCCCGAGCCGCTCAAGCTCAACGAAATGCGTCTCGACGGCCCTCTGTCCTACAGCAATGGCGGCGACGGCGGCGAAACCGTCTATCGCTTGTCGCACACCACGATCTGGGAAACCGAAAACGGCGACATGCCCCTGACGTTCTCCGTCTATGAAGACACCGCGCAGTTCGACCGGCAGCTACAGGTTTTCCGGCGAGCGCTGTGGGGTTACCTGGGACTCGCTGCCGTGCTCCTGCTACTCGTGCAGATGTTGGTTCTTCGTTGGAGTCTGCAACCGCTGCGCTTGCTCGAGCGTGAGCTCGATCGCGTCCAGCGCGGCATCACCGCGCGCCTGTCCGGCCGTCATCCGGCTGAGCTCGAGCCGATCACCGGCTCGATCAATGCGCTCATCGAAAGCGAACGCGCGCACCTGGACCAGAGCCGCAATACGCTCTCTGATCTCGCACACAGTTTGAAAACGCCTCTGGCGGTGCTGCGTTCGCGGCTGGAATCCGGCGCCGGCGTCGACGAACTGCGCAGCGAGGTCTCCGCGCAAGTCCAGCGAATGAACGAGATCGTCTCCTACCAGTTGTCGCGCGCCGCGCGCAGCGGCCACGCGCTGTTCTCCGCGCCGCTGGAGATCGAGCCGCGTGCCGAAGAAATCGTTGCGAGCCTCGAGAAGGTGTATGCCGGCAAGGGCGTGCTCTGCGAGTTCGAGGTCGATCCGCGCGCGCGATTCCACGGCGAGCTGGGCGACTTGCAGGAGCTTATCGGCAACCTGCTCGAGAACGCGTTCAAATGGGCGGCGCGCCGAGTGCTGTTGACGGTGAAGGTCGAGCCGGTCGCCGGCAATCGCCGACCGGGTCTGCTGATCTCGGTCGAGGACGATGGTCCAGGCATCGCGCCGGAAAACGTCGAGCGCCTGCTGCAGCGCGGCGTACGCGGCGATGAGCGCGTGCAAGGGCATGGCATCGGTCTGGCGATCGTGCAGGATATCGTCGGCGCGTATCGCGGCGAGTTGCGCGTCGAGCGCTCCACGGAACTGAGCGGTGCTCGCTTCCTGGTGAGGATTCCGCCGGTCTTCTGATCCCGGTGTGCGGCCGGCGATCGCCGCGGTTTTAGCGGAACATTCCCGGCAACAGGCTGTGCCAGCGCGGCGTGACAACGCGCGGGGTCGCCGTGCGTACGCGCGCACTCGGACTGGCGCTGTCGGTATGGCCCGTCGTGCCGGTGGCGCCGGTGCCGGTGACCGTGCCGTCGTTGTCGTTACCAGGCGCGGGCGAGGCGCTCTTGCCCGCCTTCGGCGCCGGGCAATTTTCCTCGGTCGAAGCAGGCGGATTGGCCATCGCGCCGGCAGCGAACAAGCAAAGCAGCAAGGTCAGCAGGACACGGGACATGGTCTGGACTCGGTGGCAGGACATCAGGGCAGATGCAGGATCGCCCCAAATAGTTGCATAAGTGTAACGGGAACCTAGACGGCTTGCTTGAACGTGCTGCACTGCAACATGGCGCGGTCGCCGGCATCGGGCAGACTGCGATCCGAATGAATGCCGTTCCGTTGGACCCATCCCGCCTGCGTATCCGCGGCCCCGCCTTGCGCCGGGCCCTGATCGCCGGGGCACGCCGGGTCATCGCCCAGCGCGAGGCCCTCAACAAGATCAATGTCTTCCCGGTGCCTGACGGCGATACGGGCAGCAATCTCGCCTTCACCCTGGGTAGCGTCCTGACCGGCGCCCTGAGTCGACGGACCGCCGGGGCCGGCGATCTGCTGCGCAAGGTCGGAGAAGACGCCATCGACGGCGCCCGCGGCAATTCCGGGGCGATCCTGGCCCAGTTCTTCACCGGCGTGGCCGAGGCGACCGGCGCCCAGATCGCGATCGCGCCCCTGGCCCTCGCACAGGCGATCCGCGCCGGGGCCACGTCCGCGCGCGGCGCCCTGGCCGAACCGAAGGAAGGCACGATTCTCAGCGTGATCAGCGCGTTCGCGGAATCGTTGGAGCATCGCGTGGAAATCACCGATGTCCGCAGCTGGTACGCGCGCGCTCTCGAACAGGCGCGCCGGGCCCTGGCCAATACGCCCAATCAACTTCCCGTGCTCATGAAGGCGGGCGTGGTCGATGCCGGCGCCCAGGGCTTCGTCGATATGCTTGAGGGTATCGGCGAGTTCCTCGCGACCGGCCAGCTCGATGTGGTGACGCTGGACGATCCCGCGCGTGGTGATCTGGAAGCGGCCCAAGGTCATGGTGAGTTGCTTGAGGGTGATCCCGAACATCGCTGGTGCAGCGAATGCCTGTTGTTGGGCGAAGGGCTGGACCGTCCGGGCTTGCGCGCGGCGGTGACCGATCTGGGGGCTTCTTGCGTCGTCGTCGCGGGCTCGCATTCGCGTATCCGGCTGCATGCGCATGTCGCCAATCCTCAGGCCTTGTTCGACGTCGCCGCGCGCTTTGGTCGCGTCGAGTCGACCAAGGCCGACGACATGCATGCGCAACAGCGGACCGCCGCTGGCGGCGGAAGGGTCGCGATCATCACCGACAGTTCTGCCGATTTGCCCGAGGGCGTCGCCGAAGCCCTCAACATCCACGTCGTGCCGCTTCGACTGAACTTCGGCGATCAGGATTACCTCGACAAGATCGGGCTCACGCCGGCCGAGTTCTACCGCAAACTGCGCGAAGAAGTGGTGTTGCCGCGGACCAGCCAGCCTTCACCCGGCGACTTCCGCCGACAATTCGAATTCCTGCTCTCGCATCACCCTTCGCTGGTGTATCTGGGCGTCGCGCGCGCCGTTTCCGGCACGATCCAGTCGGCAGAAACCGCCGTTCAGCGCGGCCATCCCGATCGCAGTTTCGTGTTCGACACCGCCAATGCTGCCGGTGGGCAGGCCTTGCTCGCCATCGCCGCCGCCGAGGCTGCGCAGCGCGGCGAAGATGCTCCGGCGATCATCGCGCGCCTAGAGCGCCTGCGCTCGCTGACGCTGACCTGGGCGGTCACCCGCGACGTGACGCTCGCGGTGCGCGGCGGGCGCATTCCCGCGTGGTCCAAACCGATCGTGCAAGGTCTGGGCTTCACGCCCCTGGCCAAGATCAAGCCCGAGGGGCGCCTGGGCATCGCCGGTGGCCTGCTCGGCAAGCGTCGCGTTCCCGAACGCTTCGGCGCGTATGTTGCGCGTCGTGTCGATGCCAGCCGGCGCTGGCGGCTCATCGTCGGCCATTGCGACGCCCGTGCCGATGGCGAAGTCCTGCTGGCCGAGTTGCGTCGTCGCCTGAATTGTCAGGACGCCTGGTTGGCCGAGACGGGACCGGCGATCGGCGCGCATGCCGGCCCCGGCGCGCTCGTGGTCAGTCTGCAGCCGGCCGACGCTTGAGGGCGTCATCGGCGCGGCGCTTTCGCGCAATAATCGCGCCATGCTGATCGCCGTGCTGGTCGTCGTTTCCTATGTGCTGGGCTCGCTGTCGGGCAGCCTTCTGCTGGGCCGCTTGCGTGGCGTGGACATCCGCACGCAGGGCAGTGGCAATGCCGGTGGCACCAATGCGCTGCGAACCCAAGGTTGGAAGTTCGCTCTTGGTACCGTGATCGTCGATGTCGGAAAAGGCGCGTTGGCGGCCGGGTTGGCGGCGATCTTCGCGGCTCCCGCGGCCCGCGAAAGCGCCATCCTGCTTTGCGTGCTGGCCGCTGTCGTGGGTCATGTCTGGCCGGTATTCCATGGGTTCCGTGGCGGCAAGGGCGCGGCCACACTGGTCGGCGGACTTCTGGTGGCCTGGCCTTGGGCACTGCCCGGCGTCATCGGCGCGTGGGTGCTGACGCTCGTCATCACCGGCTATGTCGGATTGTCGACCGTGATTGCCGGCGCGAGTTTGCTGGCGACGGCATGGGGCTTCGGCGAAGGGACACCGCGACTGGGATTTGCCTTGGTTGCCAGCTTGTTCCTGCTGTACACGCATCGCGGCAATCTTTCCCGCTTACGTGCCGGCACCGAGCCTCGCTTCGAGCGTGCGCGAATTTTCGCGCGTCTGTTCTCCCGGAAAACCGCATGAGCCTGCAAGCCTTGTTGAGCCGACTTGTTCGTGGCCCGGCGCGAACCGAAGCGCTGGCGGCAGAACTGGCAGTGTCAGCCGCGCACTTGCAGGAAGACGTCGCCAAGTTGCGCCTGGCGGGTGTCGATCTGATTGAACGCGACGGCGAGATCCGACTGGCACACGAGCTGCAGCTGCTCGATGCCGATGTCATAGTGACGGCGCTCCCGAGCGAACTGCGTGCGCAGGTCGCTGCCCTGCAGCTGCGATTCGAAACCGACTCCACCCAGTCCGATGCGCTCGCGGCGACGACGCCCACGCAGGGTGTCGCGATCTGGTTGGCCGAGCGACAGACGGCCGGTCAGGGACGGCGTGGGCGCGCGTGGGTATCGCCGCTGGCGGCGAATCTGATGATGAGTCTGTCGCGGCGCTTCCAGGGCGGGTTCACCGCGTTGTCCGGATTGAGCCTGGTCGTCGGCGTAGCCGTGGCCGAAGCCTTGCAAGCAATGGGCTACGACCACGTCGGCCTGAAGTGGCCCAATGACCTCGTCGCCGAGGCCGGCAAGCTCGGCGGCATCCTCGTGCAATTGCGCGGTGATGCCCGGGGGCCTTGCGAGGCCATCATCGGCCTGGGGTTGAACATCAAGATGCCGCGTTCGGCTGGTTTGGACATCGATCAGTCGTGGTGCGATCTCGCCCAGCTAGACGACGGCGAGCCGCCGTCCCGCAATCTGGTGGCTGCGGCGGTGCTGACGCATTTGCTGCCGGCCCTCGACCAGTTCGATCGCGTGGGATTCGCGCCTTTCGCCGCGCGCTGGCAGGCGCTGGACGCGCTGGCGGGGAAACCGGTGCGCGTGCTGGATGGGGCGAGCGAACACGAGGGCCTCGCGCTTGGCGTCAGCGACGTCGGTGCGCTGCGCGTGCAGCTCGTGCAGGGCGAGCGACAGTTCCACGGTGGCGAGGTCAGTTTGCGTCCGCTCGGTCCACGCGCCGCGCATCGGACCGAAGGAAGGACTGGCTCGGCATGAACTGGCTGATCGACCTGGGCAATACCCGCCTCAAATGCGCCGCCCTGACCGACGCCGGGACGCCCGGCACCGTACGCGCGTTCGCGCATGCCGACGCCGACGCGATGCAACAGTTGGCGGTGCATCTGGGGCAGGCCGATGAAGGCGATGAGGTCTGGCTCGCGTCGGTCGCGTCGCTGTCGCTGACCGAGGCGCTGGTCGCCGTCGCGCTCGCGTCGGGTTATCGCGTGCATCGCGTGCGCACGACGGCCGTGCACGGGTCTTTGCAGGTGGCGTACGCGGAGCCGGCGCGGTTGGGAGTGGACCGGTTCCTCGCCATGCTCGCGGCGACCGCGCGCTCCGACGGCCCCTGGGTCATCGTGTCGGTGGGCAGTGCTCTGACGGTGGATGCGCTCGCCCGTGATGGCCGGCACCTGGGCGGATTGATCGCGCCGACCCCTCTGCACATGCGCGAAGCCCTGGCTGAGCGTTTCCCGGTAATGGATCTTCCCGCCGGCCGCGCACGCGATTTTGCCGCCGACACTGCCGATGCCGTCGCCTCGGGGGCGCGCGCAGCAGCCTTGGGCTTGGTCGAACGCAGCCTGCGCCTGGCGCAGGAGCACTTCGGCATGCGACCGACCTTGCTGCTCAGCGGCGGTGGCGCGGACGCGCTCGACGAACTTGCCTACGAGCCGAGCGTCTCCTGTCCCATGCTCGTGCTCGAGGGTCTGGCGCGATTCGCATCGAGCCGGGAAAATTAGCCGATGTTGCGAGCCATCCTTCTTCTGCTGGTGTGTATGAATCTCGGCGTCGCCGCCTGGTGGGGCCTGCATGCCGAACCGGCACGCGCGCGCCTGCCCGCGACCGATCCGGGCGTGTCGTCGCTGACCCTGCTCAGCGAAGCGGAAAATCGCGCGAATCTCGCCACGCCGACCGGAGAACTGGCGGCCGCGCCGGAAACGCTCGGCGCTGCCCCCGTGTGTCTGAGCATCGGCCCGTTCGGGACGCCGGCGGACCTGCGTCGCGCGATGAATACCTTGCTACCCCAGGTCGGGCGCATCCAGTACCGCGAAGTCGCGGCGACTTCGTTGCGCGGCTATCGCGTCTTCCTGCCGGCGGCGGGCAATCGCGAACAGGCCCTGGCGACGGCGCGCGAACTCGCCGCGCACGGCATCACCGATTACTACGTCGTGACGGCGGGCGACCAGCAGAACACGGTTTCGCTGGGTATTTTTCGCGACCTGGCCAATGCGCGCACACGCCACGACGAGATCGCCGCGCTCGGCTACGACGCCACCATCGAAGCACGCACCGAACAGGCGCCACAATGGTGGATCGATGTCGCAGCCAGCACCGGTTTCGACTGGCGGCGCGTACTCACCGATCCGGCCCTGCAATCGGCAAGCGCCGATTGTTTCTGACCGGCATGCGGACCGGATTTCGGTTTGCCGCGCGAGGCGGCTAGAATCACGCCCATGCCGGCATAGCTCAGTTGGTAGAGCAACCGCCTTGTAAGCGGTAGGTCCCCAGTTCGAATCCGGGTGTCGGCACCAGTCTTGAGCGCGATCGCGCTTGTCTCGCCGCGTTTTGCTGGCAAGGAGAAGTCATGTTGCGCATCGTCCTGCTTTTCCTGGTTCTGAGTCTGCCCGCGCGCGCGACCGAGCCGGCCGTGACACCCACGGAGCTCGCCGCACAGATCGCCGCCGGTAATGCGCCGCTGATTCTCGATGTGCGCACCCAGGAGGAATTCGATGCCGGTCATGTGCCTGGTGCGGTACTGATTCCGCACGATCAGATCGAGGCGCGTATGTCCGAGCTTGGCGAGCCGCGCGACGTCGTCGTGTATTGCCGCAGCGGCCGGCGTTCGGCCTTGGTCGAGCCGGCGCTGGAAAAGCTGGGCTTCCGCGTTCACCAGCTCGACGGTAGCTGGTTGGCGTGGGACGCCGCCGGCCTGCCGGAAGAAAAAAACGAAGACACCACCAAGGAATCCCGATGAGCACCCGCACCATCGCGCTGATAGGCGCCCCTACCGACATTGGTGCCGGCCACCGCGGGGCATCGATGGGACCGGAGGCGCTGCGTGTCGCCGGACTGGCCGAAGCCTTGCGCGAGCGCGGCCTGACCGTCATCGACCGCGGCAATCTGAGCGGTCCGGTCAATCCCTGGCTGCCGCCCGTGGATGGTTACCGCCACATCGATGAGGTCGTGCACTGGAATCGCGTCACGATGGACGCGGTGTATCTGAGCTTGGGACGCGGCGAATTGCCGATCCTGCTTGGTGGCGACCATTGTCTGGGGATCGGCTCGATCACGGCGGTTGCGCGCTATTGCCGCGAGAAAGGCAAAACACTGCGCGTGCTGTGGCTCGACGCCCATGCCGATTTCAATACGCATGAAGTGACGCCGTCGGGCAATGTGCACGGCATGCCGGTGTCCTGTCTGTGCGGACTCGGCCCGAAGGCCCTGACCGAACTGGGCGGCAGCGCGCCCGCCGTGCGCCCGGAGGCATTCCGCCAGATCGGCATTCGCTCGGTGGACGCCGGCGAAAAGAAGCTGGTCAAGGAATACGGCCTCGATATTTACGACATGCGCTACATCGACGAAATCGGCATGAAAAAGGCGATGGAAGAGGCTTTGGAAGGGGTCGACGACAACACGCATCTGCACGTGAGCTTCGACGTCGATTTCCTCGATCCGGCGATCGCGCCTGGAGTCGGCACTACCGTCCCCGGTGGCCCGAATTATCGCGAGGCGCAATTGGTCATGGAAATGATCGCCGATGCCGGCCATGTTGGTTCCATCGATATCGTCGAGCTTAATCCCGCCTTTGACGAACACAACAAAACCGCGCAGTTGGCAGTGGATCTGGTCGAGAGCCTGTTCGGAAAGTCGACCCTGATGCGCGACTGAGCCGATGTCGGGCAAGTTGCGCGACGCATGGCGTATTGCACGACAAAAGAAGCGCATCGACACGGAATGATGTCGCTGCGTTGACACCTTCGACACGAAGCTGAATCTCACTTGCGTCGCGACCGGACGAACTCTTCGCATCGGGGCAGGAGCGAACTACATTTGCTCCGCCCCCAACCCCGGCGATGGAGAATCATATGAAACGTTTCGTACTCACCCTGTTGTTGCTCAGCGTCAGCTCGTCCTTTCTCGCCGCCTGCCACACCATCGAAGGTGCGGGCAAGGACGTGAAGGAAGTGGGCGAGGAAGTGGAAGAAACCGCGAAGGATGCCCGCAACTGATCGCGTGACTCGCGTGTTTGCGGCAGAAACGAAAAGGCCGGGCAAGGATGCCCGGCCTTCTTGTTTTTCAGCCCCGCTTACCAGCGCGGCGGATCGGGAACGAAGCCCACCGGGAACGGATCGGGCCGGCCGTCGCGGCGATAACCGCGCGACGGAATGACGCCGCGATCGGCCAAGGCATCGGTGGAGTCGTAGAACAGCGACACGACCTGGTTGGGACGCGAGCTCTCGCGTTCGAACACCGTCTGCGTCACCGGGTCGTAGCGGCGTTCGCCATGGCCCGTGCCGATCTGCTGCGCCGTCGCGCGGCGTTCGCTGCGGGCCGCCGACGGCGCTTCGGCCGCGGCATCGGAAGCCGCCGAAGCATTGCCGCGTGCGTACGGCGCCGGGGCACCCGCATCGCGTTCACTGACCGAGGGTGCCGGGTAGTAGGGCGTCGGCTCGTAACGGCGTTCGCGGAAGGCCGCCACGCCGACGACACCGACGTTCTGGGCGCGCCCAGTTCGGGCGGCATAGCTGTCGGGCAGGTCGGTGAAGTAGAACTCGGCGACTTCCGAGTAATTCTTGCGCCAGCCACGAATCTCCACGCGCTGCCAGGGCTCGAGCACGTAGCCCGATTGCGCGGCGCTCGCGGTCTGGCCGCTGATCGCGTTGACACCATCGACCGAGAGCACGGCAAGAACACGCTCGCCGGTGAGGTTCTGCAAGGTCACCGAGAAGCGGTGGCCGGGCTGGCCTTCGAGGTATTCGCGACCCCGATAGGGCCAGCGGGGCAAGGTATTGCCGGCATCCAGATCCACGACCTGGACATCGACGAGGTTGGCCGAGCGCGCGCAGGCGCTCAAGGGCAGCAGGCTGAGCAACGAGAGTAGAAGGGCGAGCGAGCGTTTCATGGCGGTCTCCAAGTGGGGCGATCGGTAAAACGCGCCGGGTCCGAGGGCGGGGTTAGTGCGGGTGACGCGGTAAACTAGCCACGGACCTCCAGAACCCTTCCCATGAGCCAGCAGCGCGTCCTCACCGGCATCACCACTTCGGGTACTCCGCACCTGGGCAACTACGCCGGCGCCATCCGCCCGGCGATCGCCGCCAGTCACCAGGCGGGCGTGGAAAGTTTCTATTTCCTCGCTGACTACCATGCCCTGATCAAGGTCCAGGATCCGGCGCGCGTCCAGCGTTCCACCCTAGAAATCGCCGCGTCGTGGCTGGCGTGCGGGCTCGATCCCGACAAGGTGTGGTTCTATCGCCAATCCGATATTCCGGAGATCCCGGAACTGACCTGGCTGCTGACTTGCGTCGCTGGCAAAGGACTGCTCAATCGCGCGCATGCGTACAAGGCCGCTGTCGACAAGAACACGCTGGACGGGGAAGACGCCGATGCGGGCATCACCGCCGGTCTGTTCATGTATCCGGTGCTGATGGCTGCAGACATTCTCGTTTTCAACGCCAACAAGGTGCCGGTTGGTCGCGATCAGGTTCAGCACATCGAGATGGCGCGTGATTTCGGCGCGCGCTTCAATCACCTGTACGGCGAACATTTCCGGCTGCCCGAAGCGGTGATCGATGAAAGCGTCGCGACGCTGCCCGGCCTCGATGGCCGCAAGATGAGCAAGAGCTACGACAACACGATTCCTCTGTTCGCGTCGCCCGCGGAAATGAAGAAACTCATTCTCGGCATCAAGACCGATTCGCGCGCGCCCGGCGAGCCCAAGGAGACGGAGGGCTCGGCCCTGTTCCAGCTCTATCAGGCCTTCGCGACCCCGCAGGAAAGCCAGGCGATGGCCGAGGCTTTCGCCAGTGGCATCGCTTGGGGCGAAGCCAAGCAAGCCTTGTTCGAGCGCATCGATCGCGACATCGCTCCGATGCGCGAGAAGTACGAACATCTGATGGCGCGTCCCGGCGACATCGAAGACATCCTGCAGGCCGGCGCTAAAAAGGCGCGAGCCATCGCGACGCCGCTGTTGACGCGCCTGCGCCACGCTGTAGGTCTGCGCGACTTGCGCGAAGCGCCGACACGTGCGGACAAGGGCGTGGTGAAGGTCGCGCTGCCGGTATTCAAGCAGTACCGCGAGTCCGACGGAAAATTTCATTTCAAGCTGATCGACGCGGACGGAGCCTTGCTGCTGCTGAGCAGTGCGTTCGATTCGCCCAAGGAAGCCGGACGCTGCCTCGGCGAGCTGAAAGCCGGCAACGCGGCGGGGGCAGCGATGTTGCAGGACGGTTCGCTGATCCTGGGTCCGGGCGTGTCCGCGGCGCAGGTAGAAGCCGCGCTCGATACGCTACGTCGCGCCGACGACGAGAAGCCCTGATGCCCTTGCTCGCGCTGGTCCTGTTCGCTCCCTGGTTCGCCATCCTCGGATGGGCGTACTGGGCGTATCCGAAATCGCATGCCGTGACCCCGGCGCGACGCAGGTTGGACGTGATCGCGCTGTTGCTTGCCGTCGTGTCGAGCGCGATCGCCATGTACCTGGCGTATTTCCTGCCCTTCGACGGGGTCGGCAAGATGTGGCCGCAGGTCATTGCCACTCTCGCCGGATATCACGCCTTCCTGCTGGTGCTGGTCGTGGCGTATTTCATCCGCCGGAAAAGATTCCGCTCAGTCTGACGCCGCCCAGCGATTGGGCGTGATGCCGGTCTTGCCCGGCTGTTGGCGAACGACACAGAAGCGATGTCCCGTCGGTGCCTGCATCACCCACCAGCGTTTGCGGAACTCCACGCGGGTCGCACCGAGCTTTTCCAGGCGCGCGGTTTCGGCATCGAGATCATCGGTTTCTATATCCAGATGCACGCGCGGGTCGTGGTCCACGCGCTGCAGCAGGACGAACGGTTCATCCTTGGCCGAGGCGAGTTCTGCGTATTTCCCATCGCCGTCCTGATCGCGACTGACGATCTTGCGGTCGAGCGCGGCGCTCCAGAAATCGACGGCCGGACCGAGATCGCCCTGGCAGTCGATGACGATGGCGATGAGCACGCTCTGATGCGCAGGTTTGCGCGCGTTGTGCGCCGGCGCGGGAACCCGCGGCTCATCGTCGCGCCAACGCACCACGCAAAACCGTTGCCCGGTCGGCGCCTGCATGACCCACCAGCGCCCGACCGGATTGCCGACGCGCGTCGCCCCCAGGCCTTCCAGGCGGTCGGCTTCGGCATCGATGTCTCTCGCTTCGATATCCAGATGCAGGCGCGAGGGATGCGACACGCACTGGGTTTCGATATGCCAGCCGCCCGGCCCCTTGCCGAGCAAGGCGTAACGGCCGGCATCACCCTCGTCGGGATCGACGATCGGCAAGCCCAGTGCCTGGCTCCAGAAGCGACGTGCCATGGCGAGATCCTCGCCCTGGCAGTCGATCATGAATCCGGCCAGCCGACGCATGCTCAGCGCGCGCGTTGCAGGTCGTCGATCATCACGCGCAGGAACCGCGCCGCTTCGCCGCCGGTCACGGCGCGATGGTCGAAGGTCAGCGACAGGGGCATGAGGCGATGCGTTTCCAGTCCGCCCATGACCGGAACGACGGCATGGTGCAGGCGCCCCGCGCCGACGATGCACACGCAAGGCGGGACGACGACGGGCGTCGCGTACTTGCCAGCGAAGACGCCGAAATTCGACAGCATCAAGGTGTAACCGGTCAGATCTTCCGGCGGCAGGCTGCGCGTCTTGACGCCATCGCGCAGGCGATTGAGTTCGGCGCGCACCTGTTGCGGGTCGAGTCGTTCGCAATGGCGCAACGCGGGCACGAACAGACCTTCCGGCGAATCGACGGCGATGCCGACGTCCACACGCGAATGCCGGCGCAAGGTGCCTTCCTTGGCATTGAGCCAGGAGTTGAGCGCGGGCTCGGCTCGTGCAGCGGCCACCAAGGCACGGATGGATCGCGCCATGATGTCCTCGCCCGGTGCCCACGCATGCAAGTCGGCATCGTCCATCAGCGTGGTCGGCACGACTTCGGCATGCGCGGCACTCATCGTGCGCACCATGTTGCGACGGACGCCGCGAATGGGCTCGTCGGTGTCGAGATTCGCGGATGCACGTGGCGCCGGGTCCGCCGCCGCACGCGATACGGCGGGCGTGGACGCGGTCGCGCGATACGCGCTCGGTTCCGGCGCTCGTGTCGGCGCCACCGCACCGAGTTTCGCGCTGCCGGCCTGCGCGGCGTTCTTTACGTCGGCCAGTGTGACCACGCCTTCGGCACCCGTCGGTGTCACGCGCGCGACATCGACGCCGAGTTTCTTCGCGAGCGCGCGCACGGCGGGCATCGCCTTGACACCGCCGATCGCGATGGCCTGTTCGCTGCGCACGGCATCGGAAGTCTGCATCGCTCCGACCACGGTGCCGGCATCGGCGCTCGCCGCTTTCGCAGGAGCGGCCTGGGTAGCGACCGCGGGATCGTTCTGTTCCTCTTCGACGACGACTTGTGTCGCGGCGGGCGCGGCATGGCCGCCGCCATGATGGTGCCCGGTGTCCTGTGCGTCGGCGCGCTGCGGCAGACTCGGATCGAGCTCGACTTCGGCCAGCACGCTGCCGGTCACGATCACGTCACCAGCGGCGCCGGCGAGGCGGATAACCTTGCCCGAGAATGGCGAGGGCACGTCGACGACGGCTTTCGCGGTCTCCATCGATACCAGCGGTTCGTCGAGACGAATGATGTCGCCGACCTTGACGTGCCACTCGACGATTTCCGCGTCGGGCAGGCCTTCGCCCAAGTCAGGCAGGTGGAAGGATTTCTTCTCGCTCATGTCGGTCCTCTCAGCTGGCCGCAAGCGAACGCTTGCAGGCCGCGATGATCTTTTCCACGCTGGGCAGATATTTCATCTCCAGGCGGAACAGCGGGATATGGGTGTCGTAGCCGGTGACGCGCTCGACCGGCGCCTGCAGGTCGTACATCGATTCCTCGGCCAGGCGCGCGGCGATCTCGGCGCCGAAGCCGGCGGTCTTCGCTGCTTCGTGCACGATCACGCAGCGCCCGGTCTTGGCCACGGATTCGCGGATCGTGTCGAAATCCAGCGGCTTGAGCGTCGCCACGTCGATGACTTCAGCGGACACGCCTTCCTTGGCCAGCGCGTCGGCCGCCTCCAGCGTTTCCTTCACCTGTGCGCCCCAGGTCACCAGGGTCACGTCGGTGCCGTCGCGCAGCACGAAGCACACGTCCAGCGGCAGGGCTTCGCCGTCGTCGGGCACCTCTTCCTTGTACTGGCGATAGATGCGCTTGGGTTCGAAGAAGATCACCGGGTCGGGGTCGCGGATCGCCGCGAGCAGCAAACCGTAGGCGCGCTGCGGCGAAGAAGGCATGACCACGCGCAGGCCGGGCACATTGGTGAAGATCGATTCGTTCGCTTCCGAATGATGCTCGGGCGCGCGGATACCGCCGCCCCAGGGCACGCGCAGCACCATCGGGCAGGTCAGACGGCCACGCGTGCGGTAACGGAATCGCGCCGCGTGACAGACGATGTGGTCGACCATCGGATACATGAAGCCGTCGAACTGCGCTTCGGCGACGGGCTTCATGCCCTGCGTAGCGAGGCCGACGGTGAGTCCGGCAATCGTGGTCTCGTCGAGCGGCGTGTCGAGCACGCGCTGCGGACCGAACGTCTGCTGCAGGCCGGCGGTCGCGCGGAACACGCCGCCGTTCACGCCGACATCCTCGCCGAGCACGACGACGCTGTCGTCATGCTTGAGCTCCCACGCAAGCGCCTGGGTGATCGCTTCGATCAGGGTAATCGCCGCCATCTCAGCGACCCTCCCACTTGAGCGCATCGGCGCGCTGCGCGGCGACGTCGTGCGGCATGTCGCCGTAGAGATAGTCGAACATCGCTTCCACCGGCTGCACCTTGGTTTCCAGATAGGCATTGACCTCGATATCGGAGAGCGCGTTGCACTCCTCCTTCCAGGCGGCCTCCTGTTTTTCGCTCCAGACCTTCTCGTTGATGAGGAAGGTGCGCAGGCGCGACATCGGCTCGCGTTCCCAAGCGGCTTTTACTTCCTCGTCGCCACGATAGCGGCGCGCGTCATCGGCGGTGGTGTGATCGGACAGACGATACGTCACGAATTCCAGCACGCTGCCGCCATGGCCGTTGCGCGCGCGCTTGAGCGCGTGGTCCATCGCCGCGCGCACGGCGATGATGTCGTTGCCGTCGACCTGCAGACAGTCCAGGCCGCCGGCGATGCCTTTCTGCGCGAGCGTCTTGGCGCCGGTCTGCGCGCTGCGCGGCACCGAAATCGCCCACTGGTTGTTGATGATGCACTGGATGAACGGCAGCGTGTACGCGCCGGCCGAGTTGATCGCCGCATAGGTGTCGGTCTTGGACGAACCGCCGTCGCCGACGCAGGCCACCGCCACGCGCGGTTCGCCGCGTAGCTTGAACGCGAGTGCCGCGCCGGCCGCATGCAGGTTCTGCGTACCGATCGGCACGCACCAGGAATAGTCGTGCGGCGGGCCGGAGAAATCGTTGCCGCGTTCGTCGCCGCCCCAGTACATCAGGATTTCGCGCGGCTTTACGCCGCGGACGATCTGCGCGCCGTACTCGCGATACGAGGGTGCGAAGACGTCGTCGTACTGCATCGCACTGCCGATGCCGATGTGCGTGGCCTCGTGACCCAGGCAGCTGGCATAGGTGCCGAGCTTGCCCGTGCGCTGCAGGGCGACCGCCTTGGTGTCGAAACTGCGCACGAGCAACATCTGCTTGAGCAGTTCGACGAGATTGTTGCGATCCTGCGCGAACTCCGGCAGGTCATCGCGAACCAGTCGGCCGTCGGGGCCGAGATACTGCAGGTATTCGATTTCGAATGTGGCGACGGTCGGCATGTTGCCCTCCCAGACAATCGGCCTAGTAGAGCCTGTCCGGCCCCGCACTGGCAACCCGTGACCCCCGGAAAAGGAAAGGCACCGCGATGGCGGTGCCTTCCAGTGTGCAGCGTATGGATTTTGACGCGGACCTAACGCGGTCCGCGCGTCGACTCAGTCGAGTCGCGGACTCGGCACCGGCTGCGGCGGAATGCCGTGGCCGACGACGGGGACCGACACGGTGCCCACATTGTTGCCGGCGTTCGGATCGCGCCAGTCCCATTCGCCGCGCACGGTCCTCAGCGTCGCTTCGACGGTCAGCGCGCCGTTGCCCTGTGCGAACGTCGGGGCCACCGTCACCACGATCGCCTTGCTGGTACCTGCGACCAGGACTTCGCCCGACAGCGGTTCGCAAACCCAAACGCTGTCCGTCGGCGTGTCCTGCCCGGCAAGGCAATCGTACTGCGGCGACACGATCTGCCGAACGGCGCCGGCGGGCGCATTCACCCGGACCGAAAGCAGTTGGTGCGTTTCGTCTGCCTGGCCTTCGTTGGCCATCGTCACCAGGAACTTGGTTTCTTCGCCGACCTTCAGAGGGCCTGCGGGGCCTTGCACCTGCGCCACCAGATCGCGCGTGGCATAGATGCTGTGGGAGCGGGTCGCGGAATTGTCGGCAGGATCGGAATCGGTCGCCGAACTCGAAACCGCCGCGCCGAGCGAGACGACGATGTCGTCCAGCGCCAGGCTCGTGGTCATCGTCACGACGAAGGCGTTGCTCGGCGCAATCGACGAGGTGCTGCTCGTGCAATGCGCGAGGAAGTAGCCGGCCGTGTCCTCGGCGAACGCGCCGCAACTCCAGCCCGAGGGCACATCCACCGACAGCAGCGCGGGGAAATCCACGGCGGGCAGGGGCGCGCCGGGTGCCGATCCGAAGAACGGATGGATGGTCAGATCCAGCTTGATATTGCCGACCGGGGCATCGCCGGCATTGCCGACATTCACCACGAAGTCCATGTCGTCGCCGGCGACGACGTCGAAAGGCGGGCCGGGCATCGTTACCGACAAGGCCGTCGTGCGGAAACTCGCCTCTTGCAGGAACAGTACCACCGGGTCGTGATCGGACACGCGCACCGGCACGGCGAAATCGCCGTAGTTGTCGATGCCGAAGTCGGCGTTGATGCGCGCATGTTCAGCGCGCACGCCGGCGAAGCTGTCGAGCACGGCCTGGTTGACGACCATGTGGTCCAGCGACTGCGCATTGCCGTCGAACGAGAACGAATAGCGCTCGGCGGCCGGCGCGAGCTCGGCGGTGTTGGTCAGCGGCGTCGTGATCGGGCTGTCGACATAGCGCAGCACCTGGGTCGGGCCGGCTTCACGGCCGGTCACGATACCCATCGAATCAACGAAGCCGTCATTGAACTCGAACGCGTTGAAGTCGCCGAGCAGCACGATCTTCTCGTTCGGATTCGCCGTCTGCCGCGCCTGGATCAGGGCGGCGAGGAAACGTGCCTGCTCGCCACGCTTGGCGCGCACGCGGTCGCCGACCGTAGCCCAGCCCTTGGTGCCGACAGTGGTGGTGTTGACGTCGATCAGCGAGCGCAGATGGTTGGCGATCACCGTGACCGTCTGGCTGGCGCCGTTGGCCTGGTTGATGCGCGCGACCAACACCAGCGGCGGACGGTCGTTGAGCAGCTCGGTGCTGTTGTCGGCATTGGTGAACAAGGCGTCCTTGCCGATCTGTTCGATGCTGACCACTTCCACGCGCGGTTTGCCCGCCGCGACTTCCGTGGTCTTGAGCAGGAAGCCGACGTCGATGCCGCCGATGTCGTTGCCCTCGATCAGGTAGGCCTGGTAGTGCGGGTTCTCGCTGCAGCTGTTGGGGAACAGCGCATTGCCGCCGTTGGCATTGATGCTGTCGGCCAGATCGGTCAGCGCCTTGATGTGCTCGACTTCGATCACGCCGAGTACATCGGGGTTGCGCGTGTAGGCGCAGATCGCGTTGCCGGTTTTCTTCAGGCGGTTCTGGTAGGCCAGGGTGGTGAGCTTGGTCGCGCCGTTTCCGTCGGCGACGTCGTCGAAGAAGTGCAGCAGGTTGAAACCGCCGATGGTGATTTCGTCCGTCGCACGCGCCGACACCGCCGTCGCCTGCGAACCGAGCACGACGCTCGCGCCGGCCGCCGGGTCGGGCGTGATCGTGTAGTAGGCGAAGCCGTAGTCGAGCACGCCGACGAGGCCGTTGACGGTGTCGCCGACATCCACGCTGATGATCGGCGCGCCGGTCTGGCCGTTGCTACGCACGCGCAGCATTTCCGGGTTGTGGTCGAACACCGGCGGGGTGACGCCGGGCGGCGGCACGATCGGGTCGAGCACGTCGATGCCCGGTTCGCGCATCGGACGCGCAATCGTCGGAAGCACGCCATAAAACAGGCCGTTGCTCGAGGACACCGCCGAGGATTCGGTAATGTTGCCGTCCACCGGCGCGATCACCTTCAGACTCGGCACGCTGACGCGCATGCCTTCATAGCGTTCGAGCCAGCCGAGCGGGCTCGCGGCATTGGCATCGGCGACCGTCAGCACGATCGGCGCGGGCAAGGGATTGCCCGAGCCGACTTGCACGACCGTCGCGTTCTTGAGTTCGGTCAGCGGCAGCTGGCCGCCCGGGTTGTATTCGTCGAGCGTGGCATTGATGCGCACGCGGTTGCCGACTGCGGCACTCGCCGGCGGCGCCGTGCTGGTGAACACGAACACGCCCTCGGACGTGGCGGGGTCCGCGTCGACCTCGGCATCCGGCGTCTGCACGAAGAAACCGTTCGAGGTGCGCGCGGTCACGATGCCCTCGGTCGCGACGATGCTGCCGACCGCGTACGGGGAAACACTGCCGCTGCCCTGAATCGCATGCACGGGCACGAGCACGAAGTCGTCGTTCTGGATCGTGCCGATCGCCTGGGCGTCGGTGACATTCGCGCCGGTGACGGTGTCGATGTCGACCAGAAAGGTTTCGTTCGCTTCCGGCGTGGTATCGCCGTTGATCTGGACGGTGAAGATGCCACTGGTCGATCCCTGCGGAATCGTCTGGCCGTCGAAGGAGGCGGCGACATAGTCGCCATCCGCGACCGTGGCACTGCCGTCGCTCGTGTGGATATTGAACTGCACGCCGCCCGGCCCGGCCGCGCTGCTCAGCGTGATCGTGAACAACATCGTATTGGAACCGCTGTCGCCTTCACCGAAAGCAACGTCGCCGATCGCGAGATTGGGCGTTACCGGTCCAGCGTTCATCGACAGCAGGAAATTGTCGATCGCCAGGCCGTCGTCGGAACCGGAGACATCCACATCCGTCCAGCGCACCCACAGCGTCGCGCCGGCGGGAATGGACACGCCGAGGTTGTGACTGAGCTGAGTGCGGTTCGCGGCGACATTGCCGTCTTTCGCGCCAGTGGGCGCTGCGGTGGCAGGAGTGACGAAATCCAGCGGCGAACCGACGATCGCGCTCCAGGTGCCCGTGCTGAGGCTGGTCGCGTCGGTGCTGTAGTTGAATACCAGCGAATCGGTGCGACTGGCGGCGCCAAGGCGCCATTCTTCGCCGATGTACTCGAGCGCGACCGAGCTGAGCGGCGCACCGGTGTCATTGACGAAACAGGCGCCCACGACCGGCGCCAGGGAGCCGCTGCGCAGCATGCCCAGTGCGCGATCGGATGGCGTGGTCGCCGAGCCGAAGCTATAGGTGTCGCCAGACGTGCCCGAGCCCGTGCCCGCGGTGTAGGTCGTATTGGCGGCCGTGCCGCTTTCGAGCATGTACCAGCCGGCGGGCAGGGTGGTGTTCGCGGCGGTGCCGGTGCCGGCGAGGGAATCGAAGTTCTGGCCGTAGTTGCCGGCCGCGAGACTGACGCAGGTTTGCGCGAAGCCGTTGCTGCTGGCCGCGAGGGCGAGCAGTGCGATCAGGAGTTTGCCGGCAGAGCGGTCGGCGACGAAAACGTGGCGATGATGAAGCGCTTTTTCGGACAACAGCTTGGACCACCACGAAACGCGGTTGTTACGACCCATGTACTTTCCCCGGCAATGTTGAACGACCCACCCCGGCGGGCCGTTTGAAGTACGGGATAGTACGGGCAGATCGGCGTCCGTTCCATGACATGGGCGAGGGATCGGGCGGGGCGATGCGTTACCCTTCACCTCCCCCTGCCGGTTTCCGTCCCGCCGCCCATGTCCCAGCCACCGAACCAACGTCCGATTGAGCAAGGAATAACCACCGACCTCAAGGATCGCCTGAGCTATGCGGGCTATCTGCAATTACCGACCCTGCTGTCGGCGCAGAAGCCGCTGACCAATCCGCCGCAGCACGACGAGCTGCTTTTCATCATCCAGCACCAGACCTCGGAGCTGTGGATGAAGCTGGTGATCCACGAACTGAGCGCGGCGATCGAGCATCTCCAGCGCGACGACCTCGATCCCTGCCTGAAGATCTTCGCGCGCGTCAAACACATCCAGCGCCAGCTCACCGAACAGTGGTCGGTGCTGGAAACGCTGACGCCGAGCGATTACCTCGGCTTCCGTCACGTGCTCGGTCCGGCCTCGGGATTCCAGTCCGCGCAGTACCGCATGATCGAATTCCTGCTCGGCAACAAGAACGCCGACATGGTGCGCGTGTTCGCGCACGACCCCGACGCACGCGCCGAACTCGAGCGCGTGCTGCATGCGCCGAGCCTGTACGACGAATTCCTGCGCCATCTCGCCCGGCGCGGCCATGCGATTCCGGCCGAGTGCATCGAGCGCGACTGGTCCTTGCCGCATACCAGCAACCCCGGCCTGCTGCCGGTGTTCGAGGCGATCTACGAAGGCACCGACGCGAATTGGGATGCGTACCACCTGTGCGAACAGCTGGTCGACATCGAGGTGAATTTCCAGTTGTGGCGCTTCCGCCACATGAAAACCGTCGAGCGCATCATCGGTTACAAGCGCGGCACCGGCGGCAGTTCGGGCGTGGCCTTCCTCAAACAGGCGCTCGAGCTGACCTTCTTCCCGGAGCTTTTCGAGGTCCGCACCCAGTTGGGCGCGCGCTGAGCGCGGGGCCGAGAATCCGGTCACGGTCCGGGCGGGCCAAACCCGTTCAGGTTTGACTCCCATGCGCCCAGCGGTTAAACCTTCCGGGCCCCCGGGGCCCCGTACCTGGCTGTCCGGTTCGCTGCAACGACCACAAACCACAAGAAAACACAGGGAGAGACCGCATGAGCGGTGCCGCCACCACGCCTGACTCGGGCGCGCCTATTCCAGATTTCAAACAGCTGATGGGACATCCCAAGCCGCTGTGGATGTTGTTCATGACGGAATTCTGGGAGCGCTTCGCGTTCTACGGCATTCGCTGGGCGTTGGTGCTCTACATCGTCGCGCAGTTCTATGGCGGCAGCCCGACCGGCGAAGAATCGGCGAGCAAGCTCTATGGTGCCTATCTGGCCCTGGTCTATGCCGCCGCGATTTTCGGCGGCTATGTCGCTGACAAAGTGCTCGGATACCAGCGATCGATCCTGCTCGGCGCGGTCATCATGGCGGCTGGTCTGTTCATGATCTCGATGCCGAACCAGGAAGTCTTCAAGCTCGGCCTGGCCACGATTATCGCCGGCAACGGCCTGTTCAAGCCCAACATCTCCACGATGGTCGGCAAGCTCTACAGCCAGGCCGATGAACGTCGCGATTCCGGCTTCACGATTTTCTACATGGGCATCAACGCCGGTGCGTTCATCGCGCCGATCCTGACCGGCTGGATGGCCGAGCAGTGGTTGGGCACGCCGGAAATGCCGGCTTACAAGTACGTGTTCATCGCCGCTGGCGTCGGCATGCTGATCAGCCTGATCTGGTTCTGGTTCGGCCGCCGCGAGCTGCAGGGCATCGGTCGACCCGCAGAAGGCGAGGGCGGCAAGCAGAAGGTCCTGTACGTGCTCATCGGTGCGCTGCTGGCTATTCCGCTGATCTATTTCCTGCTGACCATCGATGCCAAGTCCTTGCAGTGGTACGTGCTGGCGCCGATGTTCGTGGCCCTGTGCGGCCTGTTGCTGGTCGAAGGCGTGCGCGACGGTCCGGTCGCCCGCGACCGCGCGATCGCGATGCTGATCATCTTTACGTTCAACATCCTGTTCTGGATGTTCTTCGAGCAGGCCGGCAGTTCCTTCACTTTCCTTGCCGACAAGATCGTGAACCGCGATCTGGGCGGCTTCGTGTTTCCCAACGGCTGGTTCCAGTCGGTGAACTCGATCGCGATCATCGCGCTCGCGCCGATCATCGCCTGGATCTGGGTCAAGCTCGGTCGCGCGAATCCGAACATCCCGCGCAAGTTCGGCCTGGGCATCATCTTCAACGGCCTCGCGTTCCTGCTGCTGATGTACGCCCTGACCAGCCTGATTGGCGCGAACGGCAAGATCCCGTTCTGGACGCTGTTCATGGTCTACGTGATCCAGTCGGTCGGCGAGCTGTGTCTGTCCCCGATCGGTCTGTCGATGACCACCAAGCTCGCACCTGTGCGTCTGGTCGGCTTCGGCATGGGCGGCTGGTTCCTGTCGACGGGTATCGGCAACAACCTGTCCGGCATCTTCGCGGGCGAGGTGAGTGGCGAGGGCGGCATGACCACGGCCTCGGCCCTGAGCGGCTACACCTTCGGCTTCTGGGTGTTGCTTGCGGGCGGCGTGGTGTTGTTCCTGATCGCCCCGCTGATCCAGAAGATCATGCACGGCGTGAAGTAATTCAGGCCGCAAACGACGAAAACGGCGACCTTCGGGTCGCCGTTTTTTTTGGCGCAAAGGTCAGGGCTCGCGCGTGGCCAGTTCGCTTTCTTCCATGCGCGTGAGCAGGCGGTCGAGCGCGGCGCGCTCGTCTTCGCGCAATCCGGCCAGCAGGCGACGCTCGTAGGCCAGTGCCAGCGGTGCGACTTCGTCGTACACCTTGTAGCCCTTGGCCGAGAGTTTCAGCACCGAGCGGCGGCGGTCCTCGCCGTGCAATTGCCGCTTGAGCCGGCCGCTGCCGAGCAGGGACGTGACGGCGCGACTGACCGCGACCTTGTCCATCGCCGTGCGTTCGGCGACTTCGTTCGCCGACAGGTCCGGATAGCGACCGAGCACCGCCAGGATGCGCCACTCGGTGACGTTCAGCCCGAAACGTTCGCCATACAGCGCGGCGATGTCCTGGCTGATGCGGTTCGACAGCACCGACAGCCGGTAGGGCAGGAAGCGGTCGAGTTCGAGCACGGCGTGGTCGGGCGGGGCTTTCTTGTTCATGTTCGGCACGGGGCGGGGCGGACTTGCCAATAGTTTCACATGAAACTATATAATCCGGTCCTCGACCGCAAGCCGTTTCGCAGGAGTTGCCCCATGAGCGCCCAGCCCCACCCCCAGGCCCCGAACCTCGGCATGCAGCCGACCACCTTCGAGAACCCGATGGGCATCGATGGTTTCGAATTCGTCGAATTCGCCGCGCCCGATGCCGCGCCCCTGCACGCGCTGTTCCAGCGCATGGGCTTCAGCGCGGTGCTCAAGCACAAGACGCGCAACATCACCGTCTATCGCCAGGGCACGGTGAACTTCGTCATCAACGAAGATCCCGATTCTTTCGCCGCCGATTTCGCCAAGGCGCACGGTCCCTGTGCCTGCGGTTTCGCGATCCGCTTCAAGAAGCCCGGTGCCGACGTATTGGCGACAGTCGTCGGCAACGGCGGCGAAGCGATCGATCACAAGGAAGCCTCGAAAGTCGTCAACGCGCCGGTGGTCAAGGGCATCGGCGACTGCATGCTGTATCTGGTCGACCGTTACGGCGACGCCGGCAGCATCTTCGACGCGGATTACGCGCCAATCCCGGGCGCGGACCCGAATCCGCCGGGCTTCGGTCTGACCTTCATCGACCACCTCACGCACAACCTGTATTTCGGCAACATGCAGAAGTGGTCGGACTACTACGAGCGCCTGTTCAACTTCCGCGAGATCCGCTACTTCGACATCAAGGGTGCCAAGACCGGCCTGGTGTCCAAGGCGATGACCGCGCCGGACGGCGTGGTGCGCATCCCGCTCAACGAATCGTCCGATCCGAAGTCGCAGATCAACGAATACCTCGACGCCTACCACGGCGAGGGTATCCAGCACATCGCCTGCTTCACCGACGACATCTATGCGACGGTCGAAGCGATGCGCGCGGCCGGCTGTGAATTCCTCGACACGCCCGATACGTATTTCGATGTCATCGACGTGCGCGTGCCCAACCATGGCGAGGACGTGCCGCGCCTGCGCAAGAACAAGATCCTCATTGACGCCGATCTGGAAACCAAACAGCGCAAGCTGTTGCAGATCTTCACCCAGAACGCGATCGGTCCGATCTTCTTCGAGATCATCCAGCGCAAGGGCAACGAAGGTTTCGGCGAAGGCAACTTCCAGGCGCTGTTCGAGAGCATCGAGCGCGACCAGATGCGCCGCGGCGTGCTCTGACCCGACAAGGCCCTGCCATGACGTCCTCTTACCAATCGGGTTTCGGCAACGAGTTCGCGACAGAGGCGCTGCCGGGCACCCTGCCCGAAGGCCGCAATTCGCCGCAGCGCGTCGCCCACGGTCTGTACGCCGAGCAGTTGTCCGGCACGGCGTTCACCGCGCCGCGGCACAGCAATCGGCGCAGCTGGCTGTACCGCATCCGGCCGGCCGCGATGCATCAGCCGTTCGCCCTGCTCGACGATGGCGCGTTCCACAATCGCTTCGAGGAGCTGCCGGCGACGCCGAACCAGCTGCGCTGGAATCCGGTGCCGCTGCCGGTGGTCGCGACCGATTTCCTCGACGGGCTGTTCACGCTCGCCGGCAACGGCAGCGCGGCGGCGCAGACCGGCATCGGTATTCATGTCTATGCGGCGAACCAGTCGATGCAGGGCCGTTTCTTCTACGATGCCGACGCCGAACTGCTGATCGTTCCGCAGCACGGTCGCCTGCGCATCGCCACCGAACTGGGTGTGCTCGATGTCGAGCCGCAGGAAATCGCGGTGATTCCGCGCGGCATCCGCTTCCGCGTCGAACTGATCGACGGCTCTGCGCGCGGCTACGTCTGCGAGAACTTCGGCGCGGCCTTGCGCCTGCCCGACCTGGGCCCGATCGGCTCGAATGGTCTGGCGAATGCGCGCGACTTCCTCACGCCGGTCGCGGCCTTTGAGGAAGACGAGGGCGATTTCGAACTCGTCGCGAAGTTCCAGGGCCGCCTGTGGACCGCGGCGATCGCACATTCGCCGCTCGACGTCGTCGGCTGGCACGGAAATTACGCACCGTACAAATACGACCTGCGCCGCTTCAACACGATCGGCTCGATCAGCTACGACCATCCCGATCCGTCGATCTTCACCGTGCTCACCTCGCCCAGCGACACGCCGGGCACGGCGAACCTGGATTTCGTGATCTTCCCGCCGCGCTGGCTGGTGGCGCAGGACACGTTCCGGCCGCCGTGGTTCCATCGCAATATCGCCAGCGAGTTCATGGGCCTGATCGCGGGCGTGTACGACGCCAAGGCGGAAGGTTTCCTGCCCGGCGGCGCCTCCCTGCACAATTCGATGACCGGCCACGGCCCGGATGCGGACACTTTCGACAAGGCGTCCACCGCGAACCTTGCGCAGCCGCATGTCATCGTCGATACCATGGCCTTCATGTTCGAAACGCGTGCGGTGATTCGCCCGGTCCGCCAGGCGCTGGCCGCCGAAACCCTGCAGCGCGATTATTTCCAGTGCTGGCAGGGGTTGCGCAAGAACTTCAAACCCGCCTGAGCCCCGGCCGCTCCCCTTTCCAGACGCGCTCCGGCGCACGCATCACGGACTCGACATGAAACTAGCGTCACTCAAGGAAGGCGGCCGCGACGGCACGCTGATCGTGGTCTCCCGCGACCTGTCGCGCGCGGTCAAGGCCACCGGCATCGCGCCGACGCTGCAGCGAGCGCTCGAGGACTGGGAAACCACGGCGCCGCGCCTCAATGCCGTGTCCGAAGCACTCGACGGCAGCGCCGCCGAGACGATCAATGGCGAGCCGGTGTTCGCCGTTGATTTCGCTGCATTCGCCGCGCCGCTGCCCCGCGCCTACGAATTCGTTGACGGCAGTGCCTATTTGCCGCACGTCGCACGCGTGCGCAAGGCGCGTGGCGCCGAGGTGCCGGAGAGTTTCTACACCGACCCGCTGATGTACCAGGCGGTCAGCGCCGGCTTCTACGGACCGCGCGACGCCGTGCGCGTGCCCGACGCGGCCTATGGCATCGATCTGGAAGCGGAGGTGGTCATCGTCACCGACGACGTGCCGATGGCGGCGACGCCGGAACAGGCGGCGGCGCACATCCAGCTCATCGGCCTGGTCAACGACGTGTCGCTGCGCAATCTCATTCCCAACGAGCTGGCCAAGGGTTTCGGCTTCCTGCAGTCCAAGCCGCGGTCGGCCCTGAGCCCGGTGTTCGTCACGCCCGACGAACTCGGCGAGGCCTGGCGCGACAACAAGGTGCACCTGCCGCTGCTCACGCACATCAACGGCGCCTGGTTCGGCGCGCCCGAGGCCGGCGTGGACATGCAGTTCGATTTCTCGCAGCTGGTCGCGCATGCGGCCAAGACGCGGCCGCTGTCGGCCGGCACGATCGTCGGCTCGGGCACGGTCGCCAACGAGGACACCTCGCTGGGCGCCTCGTGCTTCGCCGAGAAACGCACCGTCGAGACCCTGGAGACCGGCAAGCCGGTCACGCCCTTCATGGCTTATGGCGACACCGTGCGCATCGAGATGCTCGACCGCCACGGCGTGTCGGTCTTCGGCGCGATCGAGCAGCGCATCGTCCCCGCCTGACCGGCCCGGTTGGCCCGCGCTCGCGCGCGGGTGTAGGCTAGAACCCGCGCGGGCCGCTGGCCTGCCACAGCAGGGAGGCCAGTCATGTCGGCAGGGTTGCTTCGGCTGTATTCCTATTGGCGGTCCAGTGCCGCCTATCGCGTGCGCATCGCACTCAATCTCAAGGGCCTGGCCTACGAAACCGTCCCCGTGCACCTGGTGCGCGATGGCGGCGAGCAGCACGCGGCCACCTTCAGCGAACTCAATCCGCAGGAACTGGTGCCCGTGCTCGTGCACGGCAGCCGCATCCTCAAGCAGTCGATGGCGATCATCGAATACATCGACGAAACCTGGGCGACCGCGCCGGCACTGATGCCCGTGGTGGCGCGTGACCGCCAGCGCGTGCGCGCGATCGCGCAGGTCATCGCCTGCGACATCCATCCGCTGAACAACCTGCGCGTGCAGCAATACCTGGAATCGACCTTCGGCGCGACCCAGGAGCAACGCGACGAATGGACGCGGCACTGGCTGCGCAACGGCCTGGCCGCGCTCGAGCACATCCTCGGCGACAATCCCTCGACCGGCGACTACTGCGACGGCGAAGCGCCGACGCTGGCCGACTGCTGCCTGATCCCGCAGGTCTACAACGCCAAGCGGTTCAACATCGACATGACGCCGTATCCGACCGTGCGCCACATCAACGAGACCTGCCTGGCGCTCGAAGCCTTCGACAAGGCGCGACCGGAAAACCAGCCGGACGCGCAGACCGCCGGCTGAGAAAGCGAAGGTGAACGCGGAGCGGGGCGACGCTTAGGTCGTGCCGTACATGTCCGCGTAGGGATCGTGCTCGCCGCTGGAGCCTTCCGACAGGCGGATCTTCAGGGCCAGGCCATCGCGCGAGTCGGCCTTGCGCAGCGCTTCCTCGAGTTCGATCTTGCCGTCCTTGAACATCTTGAACAGCGACTGGTCGAAGGTGTGCATGCCTTCCTGCAGCGACTTGTCCATCGCTTCCTTGATCTCGTGCACCTCGCCGCGACGGATGAGGTCGCGGATCATCGGCGTGTTGATCAGCACTTCGCTGGCGGGCAGGCGCTTGCCGTCCTTGCCGACGACCAGGCGCAGCGAGATGACCGCCTTGAGGTTCAGCGACAGGTTCATCAGGATGTTCTTGTGCGCCGATTCCGGGAAGAAGTTCAGGATGCGCTCGAGCGTCTGGTCGGCGTTGTTGGAGTGCAGCGTCGCCAGGCACAGATGGCCGGTTTCCGCGAACGCGATCGCCGATTCCATGGTCACCGCGTCGAGGATTTCGCCGATCAGGATCACGTCCGGGGCTTCGCGCATCGCGTTCTTGAGCGCGTTGTGGAAGGCGTGGGTGTCCAGGCCGACTTCGCGCTGGTTGACGATGGATTTCTTGTGCTTGTGCAGGAACTCGATCGGATCCTCGATGGTGAGGATATGACCGGTGTTGTTGGAATTGCGGTGGTCGATCATCGCGGCCAGCGCGGTCGACTTGCCCGAGCCGGTGGAGCCGACCACGAGCACCAGCCCGCGCTGCTCCATCACGATGTCCTTGAGGACCTGCGGCAGCTTGAGCTGGTCGATGGTCGGGATCTCGCTCTTGATCGCGCGGATCACCATGCCCACTTCGCCACGCTGCTTGAAGCAGTTCACGCGGAAACGGCCGGCGTCCTTGACCGCGATCGCCATGTTGAACTCGAGATCGCGCTCGAAGGTCGGGACCTGGCCCTCGTCCATGAGCGAGTAGGCGATCTTCTTGACCATGCCGGCCGGCAGGCCGGTATTGCCCAAGGGGTAAAGTTTGCCTTCAACCTTGATGTAGACCGGCGCGCCCGTGGTCAGGAACATGTCCGAGGCGTTTTTTTCCGTCATTAGCTTGAGGAAATAGCCGATGTCCATTTTCGATTCCTTCGTTTCCCTGGGCCGCCCGTTGCACGGGGCTGGGCGGCTGCTGACAATAACGCGTATAAGCTATCCGCGAATGCGCCTTATGACACTATCCCATAGAAAAATCTATCTCGTGCTGGCCCTTCTGGCTGCCAGCGCGGTGGCTTTTGCTGCAACGCCGCCAACGGCGGAAATGGCTGCCGCGCAAGCGGCCATCGCCTCTGCCGAACGTGCCCAGCCGCGGGGTGAGGCCGCCCAGGCCCTGGACGAGGCGCACCAGCTGTACGCGCAGGCGCAGGCGGCAATGGCCAAGAAGAAATACAAGGACGCCCTGCGCTGGGCCGACGAGGCCCATGCCTCGGCCGACCTCGCTGGCGCACGTGCGCGCCTGGCCAATGCCCGCATCGAGGTCGAAGAGAAATCCGCGCGCAACGCCGATCTGCGCCGGCAACTGCTGGTGGTGCCGCAGCGATGAACCTTCGTCCCGCCACCCTGAGTCTGACCCTGTGCCTGGCCCTGGCGACGCTGCCGGTCCTCGCACAGGACGCCAATGCGGATGCTGCCCGTCTCGCTGCCGATATCGCCGCGCTCGATCAGGATCCCTCGCTGGGCGATCTGGCCGGTCTGGAGCGACTCAAGGCGCGGCAGGCCATCGCGGTGCTGCAGGCCGCGCGCTCGCGCGACCGCGAACACGCCCTGTTCCTCGCCGAGCGCTGGGTCCAGGCCGCGCAGGCTGCGGCCCAGGCCGAGTCCCTGCAGCGGCAGTCTGTGCAGCTTGACCGCGAGCGCGACCAGATCATGGTCGAAGCCAGCCGCCGGGACGCCGAACTCGCGCGCCACGAAGCCGACCGTCTGCGCCTGCAAAGCCTCGCCCGCGAGGAAGAAGCCGAGCGCCTGGCCGAGACCAATGAAGCCGAGCGCCTCGCTGGCGTCGCCAGCACCGAAGCCGCGAACGCGCAGGCCGCGCAGGCCCGCAAGCTCGCCGACGCGCGCGCGCGCGAAACCGCGCTGGCGCGCAAGGAAGCCGAACTCGCCGCCGCCGTCGCTGCCGATTCGATGTCGACCCCGGCGACCGGCAGCAACAAACCCGCGACGGCCAGTGCGACCGCGAGCAATCCGCCGCCGCGCACCTCCGCGACCGCCAGCGCTACGACGGCGTCGGCGCCACCGATTCCGACCGGTCGTCCGTTCTTCACCCTGGCCGGCACCGCGTTCGCGACCGGCCGAGCCACGCTCACGCCAGCGGGTCAGCTCAGCGTGCAGCGCATCGCCGCCAAGTTCGCGCCGCGCGGGGCGATCTATATCGAAGGCCACACCGACAGCCAGGGCAGCGACGCCGCCAACCTCAGCCTGTCGCGTCAGCGTGCCGAAGCCGTGCGCCAGGCCCTGATCAGCCACGGCGTGGCCGGCAGCCGGATCCGGGCCACCGGGCGGGGCGAAACCATTCCCGTGGCCGACAACGGCAGCGAGCCGGGCCGGGCGCGCAACCGGCGCGTCGAGATCTTCGTCGAATAGCTACGGAAAACAGGCGCTTGCGCCCTGGGCCGGGCGACCGTACGGGCTAAGTGCTTGAATTTTTTGAGCTCGGCCCAGACCGGAAAATCACCGGCTGAATTTCGGTGATTACCAGCAAAATCAATAACTTAAAAAATCTCTTGCGGCCCCCGAAACCCGGGAGTAGCTTCGATATCCCATGTGGCGCGTTGCCGCATGGCGAACCGAGCCAGGCCGATGAAAGCAGACCTCGTCCTCACGGAAATCGCCGCCCCAATAGCCGGGGCGGGCGACCTTTCTGGGGACGCCCGCGCTAACGACCTGACCTTTCATTTCAATCCACACGCCCGGGCAACCCTGCTTGGGCGTTCGTGTTTCTGAAGGAGGTCAACGATGTTTGAAGGGCAACCACAAACCGAAGTGGACGCGATGATGAAGACCGATCCGGAATTCCGGCAGCTCTACCATCGCCATCGCGAACTCGACAAGCAGGTGCTGGATGCCGAGCTGGGAGTGCTCCCGCTCGACGACAACACGCTTGCGAAAATGAAACGCGAAAAGCTCTATGCGAAGGATCGACTCCTGCGCATGTACGACGCCAAGCATCACTGACCCGCACCTAGCCAGTTCACCGCTGTGGTGGCGGCGGCCCTCCTCGTCGGGCCGCCGCCACCCGCACCTGGGCCCGCCGACCTGACCGCGCGCGCCTGGTCCTCCGCGCTACAATCGACCGTCGGCCCCCGGCCAAACCCGCGCAGCAGCGCCTTTATGACGGTCCATCAAAACGTCCTCGAACTCATCGGCGAAACCCCGATCGTCAAAGCCCGCCATCTCGATGCGGGTCTGTGCGAGCTGTATCTCAAGCTCGAATGCATGAATCCCGGTGGCTCGATCAAGGACCGCATCGGTCTGAAGATGATCGAAGCCGCGGAAAAAGCCGGCAAGATCAAACCCGGCGACACCCTGGTCGAAGGCACCGCCGGCAACACCGGTATCGGACTGGCCCTGGTCGCGCAGCAGAAGGGCTACAAGCTCGTGCTGGTCGTGCCCGACAAGATGAGCCGCGAGAAGATCTTCAACCTGCGGGCGATGGGCGCCGACGTCGTGCTGACGCGCTCGGATGTCGCCAAGGGGCATCCGCAGTACTACCAGGACATGGCCGAGAAGCTCGCCGCCGATACGCCGGGCGCGTACTTCATCAACCAGTTCGGCAATCCCGACAATCCGCTCGCGCACGAAGAGGGCACCGGCCCGGAAATCTGGCGGCAGATGGACGGCCAGATGGACGCGATCGTGTTCGGCTGCGGCAGCTCGGGCACCATGACCGGCCTGTCGCGCTATTTCGCGAAGAACGCGCCGAACGTCGAGATGATCCTCGCCGACCCGGTCGGCTCGATCCTCACGCAGTACATCAACGAGGGCGTGCTCAGCACCAAGTCCGGCAGCTGGCTGGTCGAAGGCATCGGCGAGGACTTCCTGCCGCCGATCTCCGACTTCACTCGCGTCAAAAAGGCGTATGCGATCACCGACAAGGAAAGTTTCCTCGCCGGCCGCGAGCTGCTCATGAAAGAAGGCGTGCTCGGCGGTTCCTCGACCGGCACCCTGCTGGCCGCGGCGCTGAAGTATTGCCGCGAGCAGACCACGCCCAAGAAGGTCGTCGTGTTCGTTTGCGATACCGGCAACAAGTATCTGTCGAAGATGTTCAACGACTACTGGATGCTCGACAACGGCTTCCTCGATCGCCCGACGTATGGCGATCTGCGCGATCTCATCCTGCGGCCTTACGCGCAGCGCGATACCGTCGTGGTCGGCCCGGCCGACACGCTGACCGTCGCCTACCAGCGCATGAAGATGTACGACGTCTCGCAGTTGCCGGTCATGGACGGCGAGAAGATCGTCGGCATCGTCGACGAGAGCGACGTGCTGTTGCACGTCTACGGCGACGAAAAGCGTTTCCAGGACCCGGTATCGACGGCGATGGTGAGCAAGCTCAACGTGCTCGATGTCACCGCCTCGATGGAGTCCCTGCTGCCGGTGTTCGATCGCGGCCAGGTCGCGATCGTCATGGACGGCGCGAAATTCCTCGGCCTGATTACCCGCATCGACCTGCTCAACTACCTCCGCCGCCGCGCCCAGTAATTCCCGATGCTCCCTCGCCCGCTCGCGGGAGAGGGCCGGGGTGAGGGCCGCTCCAACGAAGCCAGACTGGAAACCAAATGTCCGACAACAAAAAACACGGCATCGGCACCCGCGCCATCCACGCCGGCCAGTCGCCCGATCCGAGCACCGGCGCGGTGATGACGCCGATCTACGCGACCTCGACCTACGTGCAGCAGAGCCCGGGCGTGCACCAGGGCTACGAATACTCGCGCAGCCACAATCCCACGCGCTTCGCCTACGAGCGCTGCGTCGCTGCGCTTGAGGGCGGCACGCAGGGCTATGCCTTCGCCTCCGGTCTGGCCGCGACCTCGACCGTGCTCGACATCCTCGATGCCGGCAGCCATGTCGTGTGCATGGACGATGTCTACGGCGGCACCTATCGCCTGTTCGAGCGCGTGCGCCGCCGCTCCGCCGGTCTGGATTTCAGTTTCGTCGACCTCAACGACATGGCCGCGCTCGAAGCCGCGGTGACGCCGAAGACCAAACTCATCTGGTGCGAGACGCCGACCAATCCGCTGCTCAAGCTGGTCGACATCGCCCGCCTGGCCGAATTCGCGCGCAAGCGCGGCATCTGGCTCGCGGTCGACAACACCTTCTCCTCGCCGATCCTGCAGCGCCCGCTGGAATTGGGCGCGCACCTGGTCATGCATTCGGCGACCAAATACCTCAACGGCCATTCCGACATGGTCGGCGGCATGATCGTCGTCGGCGACGATGCCCATCTCGCCGAACAGATGACCTTCCTGCAGAACGCCGTCGGCGGTGTGCAGGGTCCGTTCGATAGCTTTCTTGCGCTGCGCGGCCTCAAGACCCTGCACCTGCGCATGAAAGCGCATTGCGAGAACGCGGGCGCGCTCGCCGAGTGGCTGTCCACGCATGCGGCGGTGGAGAAGGTGGTGTATCCGGGCCTGAAATCGCATCCGCAGCACGAACTCGCAAAGAAGCAGATGCACGGCTTCGGCGGCATGGTCAGCGTTTGGCTCAAGGGCGGCCTGCCGGCCGCGCGTCGCTTCATGGAGCGCACCGAACTGTTCGCCTGCGCCGAATCGCTCGGCGGCGTCGAGAGCCTGGTCAACCATCCCGCGATCATGACCCACGCCTCCGTGCCGGCCGATCGCCGGGCAGTGCTGGGCATCACCGACAACCTCGTGCGCCTCTCGGTCGGCGTCGAGGACGTCGCCGATTTGCGTGCTGAGCTCGACAGCGCGCTCGGATGAGCGCCGACCGGCCGGCATGATCGGAGCCCTCGCCGACAGCCTGCGGTTCCGGCTCGACCTGCTGCACGGCATGGTCCGGCGCGACGTGCTCGGCCGCTATCGCGGCTCGCATTTCGGTTTGCTGTGGTCCCTGTTGTCGCCGCTGCTGATGCTGGTGGTCTACACGTTCGCGTTCCATGAATTGCTCGGCGCCCGCTGGCCGGGCGCCGACAGCCGCGCCGGTTTCGCCACGCGCGTGTTCGCCGGCATGATCGTGCACGGCCTGCTCGCCGAGACCCTGATGCGCGCCCCGCTGGCGATCGCCAGCCGCGGCAACTTCGTCAAGAAAGTGGTGTTTCCGCTCGCCGTGTTGCCGATCGTGCCGGTCGGTGCGGCCCTGTTCCATGCCGTGCTGGCGATGCTGGTCCTGATCGGCGTGTCTTTCGCGACCGGTGCCGGCGTGCAGGCGACCGCGTTGTACCTGCCGCTGATCGCCGCGCCCTTCGTCGTGTTGTTGTGCGGCCTGTCGTGGTGGCTCGCTGCGCTCGGCGTGTACGTCCGCGACCTGAGCCAGCTCAGCGGCATGATCGCGACGATGCTGCTTTTTCTCAGTCCGGTGTTCTATCCCGCGTCCGCGCTGCCGCCGGCCTATGCGCGCTGGATCGCCTGGAATCCGCTGAGTTTCATCATCGAACAGACGCGGGCGGCGCTGTTCCTGGGGCAGATGCCGGACCTGTCGGGCCTTTGCGTGTATGCCTTGCTCGCCGGGCTGTTCGCGGCCTCGGGCCTGTGGGTGTTCCGCAAGTTGCGCCGGGGATTTGCCGATGTGCTCTGAGCAGGTCACGCCGGTGGCCATACGCCTGCGCGGACTGGGCAAGTGCTACCACGTGTATCGCCGGCCGCTGGATCGCCTGTGGCAGGCGATCGCGCCCGGTGCGCGTTATCGCGAGTTCTGGGCGCTGCGCGGTCTGGATATGGACATCGCCGCCGGCGAGACTGTCGGCATCATCGGCCGCAATGGGTCGGGCAAGTCGACCCTGCTGCAGATGATCGCCGGCACGCTCACGCCGACCGAGGGCGAGGTGCAGGTGCGCGGCCGCATCGCCGCCCTGCTTGAGCTGGGCAGCGGCTTCGATCCCGATTTCACCGGGCGCGAGAACATCTATCTCAATGCTGCAGTGCTCGGCCTGCGCCGGCATGAGATCGACGAGCGTTTCGCACGCATCGAGGCCTTCGCCGATCTCGGCGACTACCTCGACCAGCCCGTGCGCGGCTATTCCAGCGGCATGGCCGTGCGTCTGGCGTTCGCGGTCGCGATCAATGTCGATCCTGATGTGCTGATCATCGACGAGGCTCTGGCGGTGGGCGACGAGGCGTTCCAGCGAAAGTGCTTCGCACGCATCGATCAGATGAAGCGCGACGGCACCACGATTCTGTTTGTTTCGCACGCGGCTGCGAGCATCGTGCAGCTGTGCGACCGAGCGGTACTCATCGATGCCGGCGAGCGCGTTCTCACCGGTCTGCCCAAGGATGTTGTCGCGCGCTACCAGCGCCTCGTGCATGCCTTGCCGGAGCGCCGCGCGCAGGTGCGCGCCGAGCTCGTCGCTGAGGACCGCGACTGGCGAGAACACGGGCCGCCGGCAGCGGCGCCGATCGCTGCGGCCAACGATCCCGAATCGCCGGTGGTGCATGCGGTCGCCGGCGCGGCGCATGAACGCCACGATCCCGGTTTCGTGCCGCGCAGCCTGGTCGAATACCCCAGTCATGGCGCGCGCATCCTCGACCCGCATCTGCGCAATGCCGCCGGCGATCGCGTCAACGTGTTGATCCCGGGTCGCGACTACGTCTACACCTACGAGGTCGCCTTTTCCGAGGCGGCGACGGGCGTGCATTTCGGCATGATGATCAAGTCGATGTCGGGCGTGGAGTTGTTCTCGATGGCCTCGCATGCCCATGGCGACGCGATCGCCGAGGTACCGGCCGGCGCGCACGTGCGCGTGGAGTTCCGCTTCGATGCACGCTTCATGCCGGGCACCTATTTTCTCAACGCCGGCTGCCAGGCGCGTCGCGACGGGCAGGACATGTATCTGCACCGCCTGCTCGATGCCGCGTGTTTCCGCATCGAAGTGCCGGCAAGCGATCGCCGCCTCGGCGGCTTCTTCGATCTGAGCCGTGAACCGGCGGCGACCTGGCAGACGCTGCCATCGGTCGTTCGGCTCGACGACGCGGAGAACGCGTCATGAGTCGGGGCTTGCTCGTACTGGGTGCGCATCGCAGTGGCACGTCTGCCTTGAGTCGGGTGCTGAACCTGTGCGGCGCGAGTCTGGGCGATCACCTGATGGGTGCAGCGCAAGGCAACGAAGCGGGCCATTGGGAATCCGCGCAGGCGGTCGCGATCGACGAGGCCCTGCTGCAGGCACTGGATCGTCGCTGGAACGATTTGCGACCCTTGCCCGAGGGCTGGGCTGAGAGTGCGGCTGCGGACGTCGCGACCCGCGCGATTGCCGACTTCGCTGCGGCCCAATTGCGCGCGCATCCGCTGTGGGCGATCAAGGATCCGCGACTGTGCCGGCTGCTGCCGGTGTGGCGAAAAGGATTGACTCAGGCGGGCCTCGAACCGACGGCCGTCATCATCTATCGCCATCCCGCGGAAGTCGCCGCATCGCTGGCGGCACGCAACGGCATGGCGCGGGACGAGGCGATGTGGCTGTGGTGGCTGCATCTGGCCGACGCCATCGTCGGCAGCCGCGGATTGCCCCGCTGCGTGCTCAGCTACGACGAACTGCTGACTGACTGGCGCGGCACGATGGCGCGCATCGCCGCGAGCACGGGCGTCGCGCTCGATCTGTCGACGCAGGCGCGGTTCGTCGACGAATTTCTCGCTCAGGACCTGCGCAACCATGCGTTGCCGACGGCAGCGCTGCCGGCGGCCGTCGATGACTTGCTGCGCACACTCGTCGCTGCGCGCGAACAGCCGCTGGCGCTGGACGATTACGCTGCCGGCGTCGCACGTTTCGCGAGCGTCGTCGACTTGCAGGGTCGGGCCCTCGGCGATGCCTGGGCGGCGCTCGACGCGATCGCATGGCAGGAGCAGGCGCAGAAACTCGCGCAGCCGGAAGCCAGCCCACCGGCCACGACGCTGGCGCGGGCACTCGCGGATCAGGCGGATCAGCTCGCGCGCCTGGCTGCGTCCGACACCACGGCGGAATCGACGTCGTCAGCGGATCTGCGCGAGGCCGCGCGTCGCGCCCGCGAACATCAGGCGCGCGCCGACGCCCTGGAAACCGAACTGGCGCAACTGGGCCGCGCACATCGGGAATTGCTCTCGCGCCAACAGCAACAGACGGCGACCGTTTCGGCGTTGCGCGCGCGTGTCCAGCGTCTGCAGCGCAAGGCCGATCTCTTCGCCGTGCTCGGCGGCCGCGCGCCGTGGCCGACCGGCGCGCTGACACGGCGCCTGAAAGCCTGGCGCGAACGCAAAACTACCGACGCGACGCCCTTCGCTCCGGCGCTGTCGACGCAGCCGAATCGTCTGCCAGCCTTGCCGCCGGTGCGCGAAGACACGGCCGATGTTTTTCTTTGGTGTCCGCAGGACTGGGCGCAGCTCGATGCAAACACGCAGACGGCCGCGCGCACGCGTGCGGCTGAGGGCGGTCGTGTCTTCGTCATGGCCCGCGCTGTCATCCCGCATGATCAGCCCGGTTTCCGCGTCGAAGCGCTGCCGTCGGTGCCGGGCGCGCTGCAGATCAACTTGTTTGCTCCGCAGGTACCGTTGGTGAGTCCGCTGGAGGCAAGCGCCTTCGCCGCCTTGCGCGCGAGTCTGGGCGAGCTGCTGGCCTGGACGCAGAGCGAGCGCACGCAGTCCTGGGGCGGGGACGCGCATTGGCGCGACCTTGCCGACTGTTTGCCGAACCAGATCCACGTCGCAGGCGAGGGTGCCTCGCTGGCCGAGTTGCCGCTGAGCATCGTCATCAGCACCCGCGATCAACTGCCGTTCCTGCGCGCCTGTTTGCGCAGTCTCGACGAGTTGTCCGATTACCCGGCGCCGGAAATCATCGTCGTCGACAATGCCTCGCGCGACGGCACCGCCGATTTCCTCGCGTCCTGGGCGGCACAGCGCCGGCACGAACGTCGTGTCATCACCAATGCCGACGATCGCGGCCAGGTCGTTGCGCGCAACCAGGGTCTGCAGCTCGCGCGCGGTGACGGTCTGGTACTGCTGACTGCCGACAGTTTCGTGACCGCTGGCTGGCTGCGCACCCTGGTCGCGCACCTGCGTCGCGCGCCGCGCCGGGGCCTGGTCCTGCCGACCGGCCCGGCCGACGGCGCCGGCATCGACTACGCCGATCTCGACACCATGGCCGTGCTCGCGCGTGCATTCACCGCCCGTCATGCCGGTCTCGCGCAGCCGCTGGAACGGGCGACGCTGCACTGCGCGCTGCTGCGGCGCGCCGCGTTCGCCGAGGTCGGTCCGTTTGACGAAAGCTTCGCCGCCGGCGGTTTCGAGGACGAGGATTATTGCCGGCGTCTGCGCGAGCGCGGCTGGCAGATCGCGCGTGCCGAGGATGTGTTCGTGCACCATCATCCGGCCCCGGCCTTCGATCCGTTCGAAGCGGCCCGGCGCGAGCAGCGTCTGCAGGCCGACCGCGCCGCGTTCGAGCGCAAATGGGGCCCGTCGCCGCCGCGCGAGCTCGATCGGGCCTGAGCGCCCCGGCCAAAAGTACGATGCCGTATCGCCCGGGTGCGCGGTAAACTCGGGACTTTCCGGTCGCACGAGAACGTCGCCATGACGCAGTCCCCCGCCACGCCCGCCGCCCGCCGCGGCATGGACAAACTCTATCCGGACGCGGCGACCGCGCTGCGCGATCTGGTGCGCGATGGCCAGACGCTCGCAGTCGGCGGCTTCGGTCTGTGCGGCATTCCCGAAGCATTGATCGCGGCGCTGCGCGACAGCGGCGCCAAGAATCTCACCGTGATCTCCAACAATGCCGGTGTCGACGGCTTTGGTCTGGGCATGCTGCTGAGCACGCGGCAGATCAAGAAGATGATTTCGTCCTACGTGGGCGAGAACAAGGAATTCGAACGCCAGTACCTGTCGGGCGAGCTGGAGCTGGAATTCAATCCGCAGGGCACGCTCGCCGAGCGTCTGCGCGCTGGCGGCGCCGGTATCCCGGCGTTCTACACGCGCACCGGCTACGGCACGATCGTCGCCGAAGGCAAGGAAACCCGCGAGTTCGACGGCCACCAGTACGTCATGGAAACCGCGCTGCGCACCGACGTGTCGCTGGTGAAGGCGTGGAAGGCCGATAAGGCGGGCAACCTGGTGTTCCGCAAGACCGCGCGCAATTTCAATCCGGCCGTGGCGATGGCCGGCAAGGCCTGCGTGGTCGAAGCCGAAGTCATCGTCGAGGTCGGCGCGATCGATCCCGACCAGGTGCATCTGCCGGGCATCTATGTCGATCGCATCGTGCATAACCCGACGCCGGAGAAGCGTATTGAGCAGCGGACGGTGCGGGCTTAGGCCGGCGCTTTCGCACAGTTGCCCTCACCCGCGCCTTCGGCGCGACCTCTCCCCGAGGGAGAGGTGGATTTTCAAGGAGATGACATGTCCTGGTCACGCGATGAAATGGCGCAGCGCGCCGCGAAAGAACTCACTGATGGCGCGTATGTGAACCTCGGCATCGGCTTGCCGACCTTGGTCGCGAACCATATTCCGGTCGGCGTCGATGTCTGGCTGCAGTCGGAAAACGGCCTGCTCGGCATCGGTCCGTTTCCGACCGAAGCCGAAGTCGACGCCGATCTCATCAATGCCGGCAAGCAGACGGTGACCGCGCGCGAAGGCGCGAGCTATTTCGGCAGCCACGATTCCTTCGCGATGATCCGCGGCGGCCATATCGATCTGGCGATTCTCGGCGCGATGCAGGTGACCGATCGCGGCGATCTCGCCAACTGGATGGTGCCCGGCAAGATGGTCAAGGGCATGGGCGGCGCGATGGATCTGGTCGCGGGCGTCAAGCGTGTCGTCGTGCTCATGGAGCATGTCGCGAAGGACGGATCGCACAAGATCCTCAAGGACTGCGATCTGCCCCTGACCGGCGTTGGCGTGGTCAACCGCATCATCACCGACCTGGCGATCTTCGATGTGGCCGACGATGGCCTGGTACTCATCGAAGCCGCCGACGGTGTCAGCGACGACGAGCTGCGTACCAAGACGGGCTGCGCCTTCCGTCGCGCCGCCTGAAGAAAGAACCGGCGCCGCGCCTCAGCGGCGCGGGTCGCCCGGCATCGGAATCAAACCGTCGCGCGCGGTCAGTACCGCGCGTTCGCCGCGGCACCAGCGGCCCGGGTGTTTGCCGAAAAACGCCGCCTGAAAACGCGCGTCGCCGGCGTCGTTCCAGAAGCCCAGCGGCAGGGACGGAAAGGGCGCCGTGCATGCGAGATCGCCGGCTTCGCCGACCACCGGAGTGCCCTGCGCATCGAGCACTTCGACCTTCATGCCCAGGCCACGGCAGGACAGTTCGCCGCGCCACACCGGCAATAGCGGCGCGCCGATCGCGAAGCAGGCGAGGGTGTCGCCGCCAGTGCTGATCGGCGAAAGGAAAACGCGTTCCTTCACGTCGCGATAGACGAAATCGTAGCTTTCCGGCGCGAGCGTGCCGCCTGCGGTCAGGATCGTCTTCAGCGGCAGCAGGCGATGCGAATCTTTCGGTACACCGCCCGCTGTCGCGGCGGCATTCAACCAGTCGCTGTGCACGCCGAGCACGGTGATGCCGAATTCGTCGACGCGATCCCACAACCGCGGGCCGTCGGCCGGCAGCTCGGCATCGGCGAGCAGCACGATGGTCGCGCCGACCGCGAGACTCGAGGCCAGCCAGTACCAGGCCATCGAATCGATGCCGGCATGGAACAGCACCTTGTCCTCGCGCTTGAGATCGACATGCAGCACCCATTCCTTCAGGTGCTGGATCAGCGTGCCGCCGGCGCCGTGCACGACGCGTTCGTCGCCGGCCTCGGTCAGGTACAGCGGATGATCGAACGCCACCGGAGTGTAGTCGCTGGCCGCGTCGGCAAAGGGCGCGACGAAGTCGGCGAGCGCGGTGGCCGCCTCGCAGATCGGCGTCGCCTCGACGCCGGACAATTGCACGAGCGTTGCGAGACCGGGCACGGCCGCGCGCAAGGCACGCAGCGTGCCCGCGCCGGCCGCGCCGTCGGCGACGAACACCAGGCGCGGCGCGAGATCGGCCAGTCGGCGGCAGGCGTCGTCGAGATCGCCGGTCGGCGCACGCGCGCTCCACACGGCACCGATACTCGCCGTCGCCAGCATCGCGATCAGCGCGTCCGGGCAAGCCGGCGCGAGTGCCGCGATGCGGTCGCCGGGCGCGATGCCCTGCGCGCGCAAGGCCGCCGCGAGCGCCGCCACCTGTCGCTGCAACTGGGCATAGCTGGTGGTGAGGTTGTCGCCGTTGGCGGTGCGGAAACGGATCGCCACGCGTTCGTCGTCGAAGCGCAGCAGGTTCTGCGCGAAGTTCAGGCTGACATTCGGAAACCAGCGTGCGCCGGGCAGACGATCGGCGTCGACGATGACGCAACTGCGATCGCCGCTGCCGCGGATGCCGCAGAAATCCCAGAGCAGGGTCCAGAAACGATCAGGCTGTTCGACCGAAAACCGGTACAGCGGTGCGTAGCTGTTGACGTCGGCATTGCCGGTTTCTTCGCGCACGAAGCGCATGAACCGGCTGAGGTTCGCGCGTTCGACGCGCTCTTCCCCCGGCGACCAGACCGGTTTGCTGGGAATCATGGCGGGCTCAATGGCAGGGGAGCGACTGCATGCGCGTGCGGCCGAGTTCGCGGCCACTCGCGCGGTCGCGCAGGATCAGCACGATCGCCGGCGTCACCCAGTTTCCGGTGTTCTGCGAACCGGTACCGCCGCCATCGGAGAACAGGCGTTCGACGCCATCGCCGTCGACCGTGACCACGCGCACTTCGCTCGTGCCCGTCGACGCGTCCACGCGCCAGCTCACGGTCGCATTGATCGGTGCCTCGCAGGCGCGCATCGCGGCGGGCGTGAGGACAAATTCCACGCCAGCCTGGTTCGCGACCGGTGCCGCTGCCGCCGATTCCGGCTCGCGGCTGGCGGTGCAGGCGACCAGCGCGAAGCCCGACAGCGCGGCGAGGATCAGCAGACGCTTCATCAAAGGATCAGAGCGCTTTTTCGAGTTCGGGAATGATCTGGAACAGATCGCCGACCAGGCCGAAGTCCGCGATCTCGAAGATCGGTGCATCGCCGTCCTTGTTGATCGCCACGATCGTACCCGCATCCTTGATGCCGGTCAGATGCTGGATCGCGCCGCTGATGCCGATCGCCATGTACAGCTCCGGCGCGATGATCTTGCCGGTCTGGCCGACCTGCAGTTCGTTCGGCACGTAGCCCGCATCGACTGCGGCACGCGAGGCACCGACCGCCGCACCCATCTTGTCGGCGAGCGAATAGATGATCGAGAACGCATCGGCCGACCCGAGCGCCCGACCGCCGCTGACGACCTTCGAGGCACTCTGCAGGTCCGGGCGATCGCTCTTGCCCTGCTGCAGGGTCACGAAACGCGTGTGCGTGGGCAGGGTCGCATCGACACTGGCGGCTTCGATCGAGGCGCTGCCACCGGCGCCGGTCGCCGGCCACGAGGCCGTGCGCACGGTTGCGACGACGGCGTGTTCGGCCGGCGCGGTGACGGTGATGATCGCGTTGCCCGCATAGATCGGACGCTTGAAGGTGTGCGGACCGTCGACGGCCATGACGTCGCTGACCTGGGCCACGCCCAGCAGGGCGGCGACGCAGGGCATGAGGTCTTTGCCGAACGTCGTCGACGGACCGAAGACGTGCGTGTAGCCGGCGGCGAGTTTGGCGATCTGCGGCGCCAGCACCTGCGCGAGCGCGTGCGCATTGGCGGCGTTGGCGACCGTGATGACCTTCGACACGCCGGCGATCTGCGCAGCCTGCGCGGCGATCGCATCGGGGGCGTCGGACAACACGACGATGTCGATGCTGTCGGCGTGGATCGCCTTCGCGCAGGTGACGCAGCGCGCGGTGGCGGAATTGAGTTGGCCGTTGAGGTGTTCGGCGACGATCAGGACTTTGCTCATGGGATTCTCCTTACACCAGGCCCTTGGCCTTCAGCGCCGACACCAGCTCGGCGACGTCCTTCACCATCACGCCCTTGCTGCGCTTGGGCGGCGGCGCATAGTGCGTGGTCGTCAGCAGGTCGCCCGACGCCACGCCCAGGTCGGCGATCGCGATCGTTTCCAGCGGTTTGCTTTTGGCTTTCATGATGTCGGGCAGCTTGATGAAGCGCGGCTCGTTCAGACGCAGGTCGGTGGTGATGACCGCGGGCAGATCGACTTCCAGCGTTTCCAGGCCGGCGTCGACTTCGCGCGTGACCGTGGCCTTGTCGGCAGCGACCTCGACCTTGCTGGCGAACGTCGCCTGCGGGCGACCCCAGAGCGTGGCGAGCATCTGGCCGGTCTGGCTGGCGTCGTCGTCGATCGCCTGCTTGCCCAGCAGCACGATGCCGGGCTGCTCTTTCTCGACCAGCTTGAGCAGGGCACGCGCGGCGGTCAGCGGCTGGATCGGCTGGTCGGAGACGACATGGATCGCGCGGTTCGCGCCCATCGCCAGGCCATTGCGCAGATGCGCCTGGCAATCGGCCGGGCCGATCGTGGCGACGATGACTTCGGTCGCCAGGCCCTTGTCGAGCAGACGCAGCGCTTCTTCGAGCGCGATGTCGTCGAACGGGTTGGCCGACAGTTTCACGCCGTCGGTGACCACGCCCGAGCCGTCGGGTTTGACCTGGATGCGGACGTTGTAATCGACGACCCGCTTATAGGCGACCAAGATTTTCATGCGCTGTTTCCTGTGGGACAGGCCGTCCACGCGGGCAGGCCGCGGGCAGGCTTTGGGGAGGGGCGATTGTACCCGGAGCGGGCTGGGGCTCACACCCTAAAATCCCGCTCCTACAAAGCGAGCAGGTTGGCGGCGAAACGGTCGGCCGAGGCGTCGTCGTACAGGAAGAACAGCGAAGGCTCGGTGAGCTCGAGCTCGAGCAGGCGCGGGCTACCGTCGGCCGCGCGGATCAGGTCGATGCGCGCATAGGTGAGCGGACCGGCCAGACCGAGCAGGTCGGGCAGGGCGGCGACCACCTGCGTGGCGAGGGCGGTCTCGTCGGCGCCCGGCACGCGCGCGGTGATCTTTTCCGGCGCGAACAGGTGATCGGTCGGGCCCTCGTCGCGCTGCAGCAGCGGACCCTTGCGGATCGCATGACTGAACTGGCCGCTGAAAAACATCAGCGCGGTTTCGCCGTCCTTGTCGACCGAGGCCAGGTAGGGCTGCAGCAGCACGCTGCGTCCGCCGTCGAGCAGACGCGCGACATGCGTGGCGGCGGCCGCGTGCTGGTCGCGCGCGTAACGTTGGGCATCGCGCGAGCCGGCGCCGACCGCGGGCTTGACCACGAATTCGGCCGCGTCGGCGAACTGCGCGAGAAACGCCGTCAGTGCCTGCGCCGCGTCCTCGCCGGGTTCGGCGAACACGCTCGGCACCACCGCGATGCCGGCGCGCGCGAGATCGGCCAGATAATGCTTGTCGGTGTTGCGTTCGATCACGTGCAAGGGATTGAGCAGGCGTGTCTGCGCATCGATGCGCCGCGCCCAGGCCAGGAATTCCGCCAGGCGTTCGGTGTAATCCCAGGGCGAGCGCAGCAAGGCGACATCGAAGCGCGACCACGACACCGTCGGATCGTCCCAGGCGAGGATCTGCGCGTCCGCGCCGGCGCGTTGCAGCGCCGCGAGCAGGGGCGGCAGGTCGTCGTCGAGGGCGAACGCAGCGATGGCGGTGACGAGGGCGATTTTCATGCCGCGATTCTACGGCATCGTATCGAGCAGCAACTCCACCCAACGGGCATACATCGCGCCCGACGGATGCAGGCCATCGTCGGCGAGCATGTCGGTGTCGCCGCCGTTTTCGCGCACCAAGGGGCTGATGTCGAGGAAGTTCGCGCCTTCCAGCGAACAGATGTCGCGCGCGATCTCGTTGTAGGCGTCCAGCTCGCGGGCGATCTGCACGGCATCGCGGCCGCTGGCGCGCGCGAAGGGGGTCACGCCCCAATCGGGAATCGCGAGCACGATGACCTGTTCGGGGCGGTCGCCGACCAGGCCGATCGTGCGTTCGATCAGGGCGGCGAATTCGGTGCGATAGATGTCGGCGCTGCGGCCGCGGTACTGGTTGTTCACGCCGATCAGCAGCGAGGCGAAATCGAACTGCCCCAGCGGCTCGGCGGCATCCATCGCCGCCCACAACTCATCGGTCGTCCAGCCGGTGCGCGCGATGATGCGCGCGTCGACGGCGACATCGGCCTTGCGCAGGGCCGCGCACCATTGTTCGGGCCAGCGTTCGTGCTCGGCGACGCCTTCGCCGATCGTGTACGAATCGCCGAGCGCCAGATAACGCAGTGACTGCATTGGGCTCAGGCGACAGCGGCGGCGCGACGTTGCGCCGCGCTCTCGGCGTAACGGCCGAGCAGGGCGTCGATGCGCCGGAACACTTCGCGCATCGTGCTCGCTTCGGGCAGCAAGGTGACGCGGAAATGATTGCGATAGCGCACGTTGAAGCTCGAGCCGGGCACGACCAGCACGCCTTCGTCTTCCATCAATTCCAGCGCGAAGCGGTGATCGTCGAAACCTTCCGCGGCGGCGCCGACGACAGCCGGGAACGCGTACAGCGCGCCTCGCGGCGTGACCAGATCCAGATGTTCGCTGCCCGCGCAGATGTCCATGACCGCGCGCCGTGTTTCGTACAGGCGGCCGCCGTCCACGCACAGCGGCGTGATCGTGTCCGGACCGCTGAGCGCGGCGGGCACGGCGAATTGGCCGGGCACGTTCGCGCACAGGCGCAGCGCGCCGAGCAGATCCATCGCGTGGTGATAGTCGCCCAGGCGCGTCGCTTCGCCCGACAGCACCGCCCAGCCCACGCGCCAACCGCAGGCGCGATGCACTTTCGACAGGCCGCCGAAGCTGATGCAGGGATGGTCGCCGGCCAGCGGCGCCAGCGGCTGGAACGCCGCGTCGTCGTAGGTGATGCCGTCGTAGATCTCGTCGGCCATGAGCAGCAGGCCATGCCGGGCCGCCACGTCCACGAGCTGCACCAGCAGCTCGCGCGGATACACGGCACCGCTGGGGTTGTTCGGGTTGATGATGACCAGCGCGCGCGTGCGCGGCGTGATCAGCGCTTCGACCTGGGCGGGGTCGGGCAGGAATCCGTTTTCCGGGCGGCAGTCGTAATGCACCGCCTTGCCGTCGTTGAGGATGGTCGCGGCGGTCCACAAGGGATAGTCGGGACTCGGGATCAGCACTTCGTCGCCGGGATTGAGCAGGGCGCGCAGGGAAATGTCGATCAGTTCGGACACGCCGTTGCCGACGAACACGCGCTCGAGCGTCGCGTTCGGCGTGCCGCGCTTCTTGTAGTGCGCCGCGATGTACTCGCGCACGGCCGGCAGGCCCTGCTGGTGCGTGTACGGATCGGTGCCCGGCAGGTTCTGCGCGATCGCCTGCTGCAGATGCTCGGGCGCACGGAAACCGAAGGCGCCGGGATTGCCGATGTTGAGCTTGATCAGCGGGCGGCCCTGGGCCTCGAGTTCGAGCGCCCGGCGGGCGAGTTCGCCGCGGATTTCGTAGCGGACTTCGGACAGGCGTTCGCGGGTGACAAGGCGGTTGTGCGGCATGGGTTAAAAATCAGTGAAAACCGCCGCCGAGCCTACCGCAAACCCCTAAAGCTTTGTAGGCGCCGGCTCGCTGGCGACCCGCCCTTTGGCCTTGCTCCGGCTCAGCAACCAGCCCGCCACCCCGGCGAAGCCCAGCTCCCAGACCAGGGCGATCGCCAGGAAGGGTGTCGCGACCCCGGTCAGGGCGATCGTGGCCAGGCGCACCGCGCCGATGCCGCCATTGCTGGCCAGGGTCAGCCACAGGCCCGGCCGGCGCAGTCCCCGGCGTTTGGTGCAGGCGAGCAGGAAGCCGCCCAGGCCCAGCTCCAGGCCCCCGTAGAACGCGCGCAGTTCGATCAGTCCGGCCGCGTCGCGGGCCCCGACGCCGACCCCCGCCAGACCGCCGGCCGGGTCGATGACCAGCCACACGCCGAAGCCCAGGAAGCCCAGGCCCGCCAATGCCACCCACACCCGCGAAAAGGTTTTCATGCCCGCAGGCTGCCCGGTGGCCGGTCAAGAAAAGGTGCACGGGGCTAGAATGCCGGCAATGTCCACCGAGTCCGAACCGATCGAACCCGAATCGAGCCACGCCGCGCCATCCTCCACCGACCCGACCGCCGCCGATCGTTACGCCGCGCTGCGGATCATCGGCTGGCCCGACGATGAAGAACTGCGGCTCGCCGCCGGCGACGCCCGCATCGCCCGCGTCATCGGCCAGCACCGCAGCGGTTTCGATGTCGCTGAATTCGCCGGCGACCAGCGCCGCGTGCAGCCCCCGGCCGCCTGGACCCGCCCGCGTGGCGACCCGACCGAGCGCGCCGTCGTCGGCGACTGGGTCGCCCTCGATGCCGAGGGCAAGAACATCGCCCGTCTGTTGCCGCGCAAGGCCCTGCTCAAGCGCGGTGCCGCCGGCGAGCACTACCGCCAGCAGCTCATCGCCGCGAACATCGACCACGTGCTCGTGGTCAGCGGTCTGGATGCGGACTTCAATCCGCGCCGCATCGAGCGCTACCTGCTGATCATCCAGGCCAGCGGCGCCGCACCCGTGCTGGTGCTGACCAAGGCCGACCAGTGCGACATCCTCGACGATGTGCTCGAGGTGCTGGAAAACGAGCGCCTCACCGGCATTCCCGTTTATCCGGTCAATGCCAAGGACGCTGCAAGCCTCGTCGTGCTGCATCCGTATCTGGGTCCGGGCAAGAGTGCGGTGCTGGTCGGCTCGTCCGGTGCCGGCAAGTCGACGCTGACCAATACCCTGCTCGGCACGCAGAAGATGAAAACCAACGAGGTGCGCGCGAACGACCAGCGCGGCCGCCACACCACGACCAATCGCGTGCTGATTCCGCTGCCGCAGGGCGGCTGCCTCATCGACACGCCCGGCATGCGCGAGCTCAAGCTCAGCGGCGAGGAGGATCTCGCCGACGGCGGTTTCGACGACATCGAGGCGCTCGCGGGCAACTGCCGGTTCAGCGACTGCGGACACAGCAACGAGCCGGGCTGCGCGGTGCGCGCGGCGATCGAATCGGGCGAGCTCGACGACGTGCGCTACGCGTCCTACTGCAAGCTGCGCGACGAACGCGATGCCGCGGCGGTGACGCTGGCGCAGCGCCGGGCCGAAGACAAGGTGTTGAACAAGGCGCTCAACAAACGCCTCAAAGACAAATATGGACGTCGCTGACCGCAAGCCCTTGCCGATCGAAATCGCCCACCACGCCGCGCTCGACGCGCGCATGGAGTCGGCGGTGCGCGGCATCCGCCTGCTCGAATCGGTGAGCTGGCCGCAGGCCGCGCAGCAACAGTTCCTCGACGGCTGGCGCAGTGGCAAGCGCGCCTTGCCGGTCATCGAATACCGCAAGGAAGACCACGCGCAGACACGGCGCGAGCTCGAGGCGATCATCGCCGCCGCTGATGCCGAACATCCGCTCGGGCAATACCTGCAGCGCACCGCGACCAGCTGGATCATCGCCACGCAATTGCTCGAAGCACTCGGCACGCCCGCCGTCACCGACTATTCCGTGCGTCTGTTCGGCCGTCCCGGCGATGCGTTGCCCGGCAACGGGCCGAGCAATATCGAGGCGGCGACGCATTTCATCGAGCTCGCCGACGAACTCGACCGCGAGCTCGCCGTCGCCGAGGCCGACTACTGCCTGTCGGCGACGACGATGCAGGAAGAACTGCAGGCCTCGCTCGACAAGTTCTTCGTGCACCACCAGGTCAAGATCGAACTCGATCCGAACCTCATTGCCAAGGCCGCCGCCGGCCCGACCCGCATCCGTCTGCGCAGCGGCGCGGCCTTCAGCGAATACGACCGGCACCAGTTGCTCGAACACGAGGCCTTCGTGCATTCGCTGACCGCGCTCAACGGCCGCGAGCAGCCTTACTTCAAGAGTTTCGCGCGCAATTCGCCGCGCGTGACCGCAACCCAGGAAGGCCTGGCGACGTTCGCCGAGCTCATCACCGGCGCGATCGACATCGAGCGCATGAAGCGCATCAGCCTGCGCATCATCGCGATCCACAAGGCGCTGCACGGCGCGGATTTCATCGAGGTGTTCCAGTTTTTCCTCGACGCGGGGCAGGCCGAATCGGACAGTTTCGCCTCGGCGCAGCGCGTGTTCCGCGGCGTGCCGGTCACGGGCGGCAGCGCGTTCACCAAGGACACGGTGTATCTGCACGGCCTGCTGTCGGTGCACACCTTCTTCCGCTGGTGCCTGCGCCATCGTCGCCTGCGCCTGACCCGCCTGCTGTTCGCCGGCAAGATGAGCCTGCGCGACGTGTTCGCGCTCGAGCCCCTGTTCGATGCCGGCTATCTCGTCGAGCCGCTGTACCTGCCGCCCTGGGTGCAGAAGGCCAATGGCCTGGCGGGTATGCTCGCGTTCTCCCTGTTCGCCAACAAGATCCGCCTCGACAACGTCGACGCCGACGACCTCGTGCTCGGCCTCTAGGCGCCACGGGCCATACGCCCACGTCGGCAACCGTCACGCCGGCACGCTAGAATCGGCGTCTTACGCCGTCCGCGCCCTGAAAGTCCCCGCCATGTCCGAACAAGACGAATTCAAGCAAGCCGCCCTCGACTACCACCGGCAGTCGCCGCCCGGAAAGATCAAGGTCGTCGCGACCAAGCCCATGGTGACCCAGCGCGACCTCGCGCTCGCGTATTCGCCCGGCGTCGCGCATGCCTGCGAGGCGATCATCGCCGACCCGCGCGAAGCCTTCAGCCTGACCGCGCGCGGCAACCTCGTCGCCGTCATCACCAACGGCACGGCGGTGCTCGGCCTGGGCGACATCGGTCCGCTCGCGGGCAAGCCGGTCATGGAAGGCAAGGGCGTGCTGTTCCAGAAATTCGCCGGCATCGATGTATTCGATCTGGAAATCGCCGAACGCGATCCCGACAAGCTCGTCGACATCATCGCCAGCCTCGAACCGACCTTCGGTGGCGTCAACCTCGAAGACATCAAGGCGCCGGAGTGTTTCGAAGTCGAGCGCAAGCTGCGCGAGCGCATGAAGATCCCGGTCTTCCACGACGACCAGCACGGCACCGCGATCATCGTCGGCTCGGCGATGCTCAATGCCCTGCACGTGGTCGGCAAGAACATCGAGGACGTCAAGCTCGCGACCAGCGGCGCCGGCGCGGCCGGCATCGCCTGCTTGGACATGCTCGTGTCGCTGGGCATGAAACCGGAAAACATCCTCGCCTTCGACCGCGACGGCGTGCTCTACACCGGCCGCGGCCACATGGAAGCCGACAAGCAGCGTTACGCGCGCGACACCGACAAGCGCACGCTCGCCGAGATCGTCGCCGGTGCCGACGTGTTCCTGGGCCTGTCCGCCGCCGGCGTGCTGAAACCGGAAATGGTCGCGACAATGGCCGACAAGCCGATCATCTTCGCGCTCGCCAATCCCAATCCGGAAATCCTGCCCGAAGACGCCAAGCGCGTGCGGCCGGACTGCATCATCGCCACCGGCCGCTCGGACTATCCGAACCAGGTCAACAACGCGCTGTGCTTCCCGTACATCTTCCGCGGCGCGCTCGATGTCGGCGCGACCACGATCAACGAAGAGATGAAGCGCGCCTGCGTGCGCGCGATCGCCGAGCTCGCGCGTCGCGAAGCTTCCGATCTGGGCACGGCCTACAGCGGCGAGACACCACGCTTCGGTCCCGAATACCTGATTCCGCGTCCGTTCGATCCGCGCTTGCTGATCTCGCTGGCGCCGGCCGTTGCGAAAGCCGCGATCGAGTCCGGTGTCGCCACGCGACCGCTGGCCGATCTGACCGTCTACACCGAGCAGCTGTCGCAGTTCGTGTATCGCACCGGCCTGCTCATGAAGCCGATGTTCGACCGCGCGCGCGCCGAGCTCAAGCACGTCGTCTATGCCGAGGGCGAAGAAGAAACCGTACTGCGCGCCGTGCAGACGGTCGTCGACGACGGCTTGGCGCGTCCGATCCTCATCGGCCGTCCCTCGGTCATCGAAAAACGCATCCAGCGTCTGGGTCTGCGTCTGAAGGCCGGCGTCGATTTCGATCTGACCAATCCCGACGACGATCCGCGCTTCAACGACTACTGGCAGCACTACCACCAGATCATGGCGCGCCGCGGCGTGTCGCCGCCGGCCGCGAAAGCAATCGTGCGCTCGCGCAGCACGGTCATCGCGGCGCTGATGGTCAAGCGCGGCGAAGCCGACGCGATGCTCTGCGGCCTCGTTGGCCGCTACCAGGGCAAGCTCAAGCATGTCGTCGACGTGATCGGCCTGGATCCGGGCGTGAAATCACTGTCGGCGTTGTCGGTGGTGATTTCCGACAAGGGCCCGTTCTTCTTCACCGATACGCATGTGCAGTACGACCCGACCGCCGAGCAGATCGCCGAATCGGCGCTGCAGGCCGCGTACCGTCTGAAGCTGTTCGGCATCACGCCGAAGGTCGGCCTGATCAGCCATTCCAATTTCGGTTCCAATGATTCGGCGAGCGCGCAGAAGATGCGTCGGGCGCGCGAACTCATCCTCGAGCGCAATCCCAGGCTCGAAGTCGAAGGCGAGATGCATGTCGACGCCGCGCTGAACTCGGAAATCCGCGAGCGCATGTTCCCCGATTCGCGCCTGACCGGCCGCGCCAACCTGCTGGTGCTGCCCAACCTCGATGCCGCGAATACTGCCTACAACCTCACGCGCGTGATGACCGACGGTATCGGCATCGGCCCGGTGCTCATGGGCATGGCCAAACCCGCCCACGTGCTGACGCCCTCGGCGACGGTGCGGCGCGTGGTGAACATGACGGCGATCGCGGCGGTCGAGGCGCAGATTCGGGCGGCGCGCGGGGCGTAAGCGCGCTTCGTCGAGCTGCCCCTCACCCCGGCCCTCTCCCCGCGCGCGGGGAGAGGGAGTGCCGCGATGTTCTCCCTCTCCCCACCGGGGAGAGGGCCAGGGTGAGGGGCGCATCAATTTGCGCAAACCCCACCATACCCACCCGTAGCGCCCCTTTCCCGCCCCCTGCGCTAAACTTGCCAGTTCCTACGACCGACACAGCGCCGCGCCCGACGCGTGGTGAAAGAGGATCGCAATGAGCTGGCTGAACGACATCCTGGACACCGACGCGGATCCGAAAGAAACCCGCGAGTGGATCGAATCCCTCAAGGCGGTACTCGACCACGACGGTCCCGAGCGCGCCCATCACCTGCTCGAGCGCATGGTCGAACTGACCCGCCGCGCCGGTGCGCAGCTGCCGTTCCAACCGACCACCGAATACATCAACACCATTCCCGCGCATCTCGAACCGCCGATGGACGGCGACCCGGCGATGGAATGGCGCATCCGTTCCATGATCCGCTGGAACGCGATGGCGATGGTCGTACGCGCGAACCGCAAGCCCGGCGAACTCGGCGGCCACATTGCCAGCTTCGCTTCCAGCGCAACGCTCTACGACGTCGGCTTCAACCATTTCTGGCGCGCCCCGTCCGCCGATCACCCGGGCGACCTGCTGTACATCCAGGGCCACAGCTCGCCGGGCATCTATGCGCGCTCCTTCCTCGAAGGCCGCATCAGCGAAAGCCAGATCGACAATTTCCGCATGGAAGTCGACGGCCAGGGCATCAGCTCGTATCCGCATCCGTGGCTGATGCCGAACTACTGGCAGACTGCGACCGTATCGATGGGCCTTGGCCCGATCAGCGCGATCTACCAGGCGCGCTTCTGGAAATACCTCGAAGGCCGCGGCCTCATGCCCAAGACGGATCGCAAGATCTGGTGCTTCCTGGGCGACGGTGAAACCGACGAACCGGAATCGCTCGGCGCGATCGCGCTCGCCGGCCGCGAAGGCCTCGACAACCTGTGCTTCGTCGTCAACTGCAACCTGCAGCGTCTCGACGGTCCGGTGCGCGGCAACGGCAAGATCATCCAGGAGCTCGAAGGCAGCTTCCGCGGTGCCGGCTGGAACGTGCTCAAAGTCATCTGGGGCAGCTACTGGGATCCGCTTCTGGCGCGCGACAACTCCGGCATGCTGCGCAAGCTCATGATGGAAACCGTCGACGGCGAATACCAGAACTGCAAGGCCTTCGGTGGCGCGTACACGCGCGAGAATTTCTTCGGCAAGTATCCCGAGACCAAGGCGCTCGTCGCCAACCTCAGCGACGAGGACATCCGTCGCCTGAACCGCGGTGGCCATGATCCGCACAAGGTGCACGCCGCGTATGCCGCAGCGGTTGCGCACAAGGGCCAGCCGACCGTGATCCTCGCCAAGACGGTGAAGGGGTACGGCATGGGCGCGGCCGGCGAGTCGCTCAATCCCACGCACAACACCAAGAAGCTCGACACCGAAGCGGTGAAGATCTTCCGCGACCGTTTCCAGGTGCCGATCAGCGACGACCAGCTCGAGAGCCTCGCGTTCTTCCATCCGGGCAACGACTCGCCCGAGATCCAGTACCTCAAGCAGCGTCGCGAAGCCCGCGGCGGCTCGCTGCCGCAGCGCCGCGCGAAAGCCGACCAGAGTTTCCCGGTGCCCGAGCTCAGCGCGTTCGACCGCCTGCTCAAATCCTCCGGCGAGCGTGAGATCAGCACGACGATGAGCTTCGTGCAGACGCTCAACATCATCCTGCGCGACAAGGATGTCGGTCCGCGCGTCGTGCCGATCGTCGCCGACGAAGCGCGCACCTTCGGCATGGAAGGCCTGTTCCGACAGATCGGCATCTACGCGCCGTTCGGCCAGAAGTACAAGCCGGTCGATGCCGACCAGCTGATGTACTACCGCGAGGACACCGCCGGCCAGGTGCTGGAAGAAGGCATCACCGAAGCGGGCGCGTTCAGCAGCTGGCTCGCGGCGGCGACGAGTTATTCCACCAACAACCAGCCGATGCTGCCGTTCTACATCTTCTACTCGATGTTCGGCTTCCAGCGCATCGGCGACAGCGCCTGGCAGGCCGCCGACATGCGCGCGCGCGGCTTCCTGCTCGGTGCGACCGCGGGCCGCACCACGCTCAACGGCGAAGGCCTGCAGCACGAAGACGGCCACTCGCATCTGCTCGCCGGCGCGATTCCGAACTGCAAATCGTATGACCCGACCTTCGGCTTCGAAGTCACCGTCATCGTGCAGGACGGCATGAAGCGCATGCTCACCGAGCAGCGCGACGAGTACTACTACCTGACCTTGATGAACGAAAACTACACCCACCCGGAAATGCCGGCGGGTGCGGAAGCGGGCATCCTCAAGGGCATGTATCTGCTGAAGGACGCGGGCAAGGCCAAGAAGGGCGAGCTGCGCGTGCAACTGCTCGGCAGCGGCACGATCCTGCGCGAGGCGATCGCGGCGGCGGAACTGCTCGACAAGGATTTCGGCATCAGCGCCGACATCTGGAGCTGCCCGAGCTTCAATGAACTGCGTCGCGACGGGTTCGACGCCGAACGCTGGAACCGTCTGCATCCGGAAGCCGAGCAGCGCAAGGCCTATGTCACGCAATGCCTGGAAGGCCGCACCGGTCCGGTCATCGCCGCGACCGATTACGTGCGTGCGTTCGCCGATCAGATCCGCGCCTTCGTGCCCGCGCGCTACACCGTGCTCGGCACCGACGGCTTCGGCCGCTCGGATACGCGCGCGAACCTGCGCCGCTTCTTCGAAGTCGACCGCTACTACATCGCGCACGCCGCGATCGCGGCCTTGGCGGCCGAAGGCAAGATGAGCGCGAAGGACGTCGCCCGCGCGATCAAGCAGTACAAGATCGATCCCGAGAAGAGCAATCCGATCGGCGTGTGATCGGCGCGATCATCGCAAAAAGAAAGGGCGGCCCAGGGCCGCCCTTTTTGTGGGTGTCGCGATAGTTACTCCTGAGGACTGGCCGACGTCGCCTGCGCCGAACCCGCGCCTTCCGCGACCACGGCCTCGACCATCGATTCCGAGTACGGCTCGCCGGTCGCTTCCGTGCGCGCCATCAGGCGCTTCCACAGCGTGAACGCATCCACGCCCGTCGCTCCGAATCGCATCAGCCCGCACGTGTAGTGCTCGCGCCAGACCAAGGGCAGCGACGGATCCGCGGCGTGCTTGGCTTCTGACTCGCGGCATTCGCCCTGCATTTTGGTTGTCAGCTCGACGACCTCGGCATGCGTCCACATGCCCGCCGCTTCCAGCGCCTGCAGCGACAGGACTTCGGCGCCGCCTTCATGCACCCAGGGCTGCGTGTCGCCGATGCCGCCGCGCGCGACCTGCATCTGCCAGACATGCGCGAGTTCGTGCGCCGCGAGCTGCTGCATGCGATGACGGCCCTGCGGCGAGCCCTTCGCCAGGTCGCTGCCTTCCAGGGTGTAGACGATCTGGCCGGGCATCGCGCCGCCCTTGATCGAGTAACCCGGTTTCGCGAGTCCGTTGGCACCGACGATCAGCGCCAGCGTCGCCGGCGCGGGGCGGCCGAGTTCGCGCGCATAGACGACGGCGAGCTTCGAAGCGGTTTCGGCCAGCGATTCGCGGATCCACGCGGGCGTCGCCGGATCGATGAGCACGCGCAGGGCGCCGGTCGCAGGAATCTTCTGCGGGCCGAAATACGCGTAGACGCCGAGGTCGCGATTGGCTTCTTCGGGCAGGAAGGTCGTCTCGCCGCGCAGACCTTGCAGGCGGATATGTAGCAACAGGGCGCGCTCCGCGCCGTGCTGTTTCACACGGCCCATGAAGTGGCCCAGATAGATCGCCGTGCCGCCGTCGCTGTGGCGGTCCATCGGCACGTAGGCGTTGTGCGCCCAGGGGTTGTACTGGTGCACGGCGACGCGCAAAGACTTGAACGGCGCGCCGGTGCTGCGCAGGAGTTCGTTGTCCGCATCGCCGGCGAGCTCGACACCCGGCGTGGCCACGGTCCAGGCCTCGCGGCGGAAATTCACGACCGCCGGACCGAAGTCCACCGCATCCACGGCCTCGCTGAAACGGTAGTCCGCCTGCCAGACATCGGCCGAGACATGGCGCAGGGTCAGCGAGCCTTTGACCGGCGCGGGCTCGGCGGCGATCGCACCGCAAGGCAACAACAGCAGCAACAGGAAGAATGCGCGCACAGCGGCCGTCCTTGGTGGATGCGCCGGGGTCGGCACGAGACAGGCATTGTTCCCAAGGATCGCGCCTGCCGGCATGGCCCACAAGTTGGGCAGACTATCGGCGCCCCCGCGGGCTGGCCGCTACCGGAGCTGGGCGAACACGATGCCCGCGATGCCGACGAAGCACAGCAGCTGCACGAAGAAGAACGTGAAGCGGATCGTGACGATGCAGTCGGTTTGCACCGAGGAGATATGCACCAGCGACTGCACGATGCGCGCCGCCAGTGCGGCCCCCGCTAGGGCATCGGCGGTGCCGCTGGAAATGCCGCTCGCCTGCAGGGCGAACACCACCACGGTGAACAGCGGCAGGTTTTCCACGCAGTTGGCATGTGCGCGCATCGCGCGCTGGTACCAGGCCGCACCGTCGCGACCGTCGGCGGGGAACGAGGCCATGCCGGCGCGACCGGTGAAGATGTGACTGAAGCGGTACGTGCCGATGGCGAACACCAGGATCGCGGCGGTCCACATCGCGAAGCCCAACAGCATCCAGAGCGGGAAGGACATGACGTTCTCCTGGCCAGTCATTTGACGATGACGACCTGTAGATATTCTGCCGGAACCACCAGCGACTCCGGGCCGCCGATATTCATGCTTTCGAGCAGCGCGGTGATGTCGGCCGCCAAAGACTGCTGACCGGCGGCATCGAGCGCCGCGAACGCCTGGTGGGTCGGGCCGTAGAAATCGCGGAACACCTGCAGCCAGTGCGCGGCCGACGCGTAGCGCATATGGAACATCCGCCGCTCGCAACGGATATCGAAGGCCTGCCGACCGAACAGACGCACGATATGCGGCTCCGTGCCCCAGAGTGCCGGCGAGTCCACGCCCGGAGGCGGCGGCAGTCGCCGGCCGATGACCTCGAACAGGCGGCCGACAAAACCTTCCGGCGTCCAGTTGGCCAGGGCAATGCGACCATCGACGCGCACCACGCGCATCAGCTCGTCGGCGGCACGCGCATGGTCGGGCGTGAACATCACGCCGAATGTCGACAACGCGGTATCGAAACTGCCGTCGTGAAACGGCAGCGCCTCGGCGTCGGCGGTCTGGAAGCGGATGTTCAGTCCCTCGGCGCGTGCGCGCTCGGCGCCGCGGGCGAGCAGGGCCGGCACATAGTCGGTGGAAGTGACCTGGGCGAAACGCCGCGCCGCCGCGAGACTGGCATTGCCATTGCCGGCAGCGACATCGAGCACGAGCTCGCCGGCACGAATATCGGCGGCCTCGGCCAGGGTTTCGCCGACGATCTGCAGGGTCGTACCGATCACGGCGAAATCGCCGCTGGCCCAGGTGGCTTGCTGACGCTGTTTGACGGCGGTGAAATCGGGCTTGGGCACGGCGATGGGGCGGGGTTTCTCGGTGGACGAGGACATGACGGTTTCCGGGTGGGAGGGCTCGCCGCCATTGTTCGTCGCGCCCCGCGCCGCGGCTTGACCGAAACGCCTCGCCATTCTTCCCGGCGTCCGGAACTGCCGCCCCGGCGTAGCGACGCCGGCGGCGGCTCTGCCAGAATCGGCCGTCGGGAGAATCCCTCCCCGGGAGGTGCGCCCATGAGCCACGACACGCTTTCGGATGTGCTGCGCACCGTGCGCCTGCGCAGCTCGATGTTCTTCGACCTGGCCTGCGGCGGCCAATGGCTGGCCCAAGCGCCGGGTTCGCGCGACATCGCCGCGATGGTGATGCCCGAAGTCGACCAGGTCATCGACTACCACGTGGTCACGCGCGGCGAATGCTGGATCGCGGTGCAGGGCGAGCCGCCGCTGCGCATGCGCGAAGGCGACATCATCATCCTGCCGCAGGGCGACCCGCATGTGGTGTCGAGCGCGCCGGGGCTGCGCGCGGATCCCGGCGCCGACTGGACGCGGGAGATGCAACTGCACAATCGGCCGTTCCGCGTCGCGCAAGAGCGGATGCCGATTCCGGGGCCGCCGTCCTGCGGCGGCGAACCAGGCAAGGACTACGAAGTCAGTACCTCGCTGATTTGCGGCTTCATCGGCTGCGACCGCCGGCCCTTCAATCCGCTGCTCGCGACTTTGCCGCGGCTGTTGCATCTGCCCGCCAGTGCCGGCACGACCTGGGGCGCGCAGTTCGCGCAGCTGGCGGCCTCCGAATCCGGCAGCCGGCGCCCGGGCAGCGAAGCCTTGCTCGAACGCCTGAGCGAGATGATGTTCGTCGACGCGATCCGCCGCCACATCGATGAAATGCCCGACGCCTCGACCGGTTGGTTGGCCGGATTGCGCGATCGTTTCGTCGGTCGCGCCCTGTCGCTGCTGCACGAAAATCCCGCGGCCGACTGGAGTATCGACGAGCTCGGCAATCAGGTCGGCCTGTCGCGTTCGGCCCTGCACGAACGTTTCGTCGCCCTGGTCGGTTTGCCACCGATCCAGTATCTCGCGCAGTGGCGCATGCAACTGGCCGCGCGCATGTTGCGCGAAAGCCAGTCGAGCGTGTTGTCGATCGCGCTGCGCAGTGGTTACGATTCCGAGGCGGCGTTTGGCCGCGCCTTCAAACGCATGGTGGGCATGCCGCCGGCCACGTGGCGACGCAAACAGGGGCAATCGGTCGCTGCCTGAGTCATCGGCGGATTCCGGGACAAACGGGCAGGACGCCCGGTGGAGCGTGGCAAGTGGGTGTGCCGGAACAATGGCATCGCACTAGCGCCACTCCCCATCGACCAAGGATTTCTCCCATGAATGCTGTTGCTACCGACACCGCCCACACCGCTACCGAATCCAGCCGCTACGCCAAAGTCATCGAAGTCTCCAAGCGCGTGCGCTGGGAAATCGACCGCGATGTCATCAAGGGCCGGCGTTTCGATTTCAATACCAAGTTCCTGCCCGACGGCCTGAGCCGCCTCGATCGTTCGAGCCTGCGCAATCCGACCGAACGCCGCATGATGAGCCACATCCAGGGCCGCACCTACGCCAACATCTTTGGTCTGGTCGAGCGCTTCATCAATGCCAAGATGCTGGAGCTGAGCCAGCATCACTGGTTCGGCGACCAGACCGCACTGGAAGCGCTGGTTCGTTTCAGCGACGAAGAGATCAAGCACCAGGAATTGTTCCGCCGCATCGAAATGCTGATCGGCGCGTTCATGCCCAAGGGCTATGTCTGCACGGCCGATCCCAACGCCGTCGCGCACGCCGTGCTCGGATCGAGCACCTGGGCGGTGCTGGCCCTGACCTGCCATATCGAGCTGTTTACCCAGACGCATTACCGTCAGAGCATCGCGCCCGACGAGTCGCTGTCGGAGCTGTACAAGGATGTGTTCCTGTTCCATTGGCGCGAAGAATCGCAGCACGCGATCCTCGACGAGCTGGAATGGCGACGTGTGGATGCGCAGATGACGCCGTCCCAGCGCGACGCGGCGGTCGACGATCTCATCGCCCTCGTTGGCGCCGTCGACGGCATCCTGCAGCCGCAGGCGCGCGCCGACGTCGCATACTTCGCCGAGATCGTGCCGCGTCAGCTCTCGTCCGAAGAGCTCGCGGTCCTCGAAGCCGAAACCCTGGCCGCGTATCGCTGGCAGTACATCGTCTCCGGCGTGCAGGAACCGCGCTTCCAGAGCGTGCTCGCCGAACTGGTCACGCCCGCGCAGATGGATCGCATCGGCACAGCGCTCGCGCCGCTGCTCGCGGCGGTTGCCTGATCAAAACAAAACCTGGCGGCGGCCAGCGTGCCGCCGCCTCATCGAGGTTCACACCCATGTCCGCTCTAATGAATCGAGAGACCCTGCAGATCGTGTTGTTCCTGTGCTTCGCGCTGGTCATCGGCTGGCTGCGTCGACCGACGGCGTACGATCACGAAACCGCAGGAACGAAAACCACCGGTGGACCGGACACCGGATCGCGCGCGCGCAGCGATGTCGCAAAGAAAAAGCTCCAGCCACCGCAGTGGTGCCGGGACTGGATGGAGCGCGGTTAGCCTTTCACGGCATCGGACCGGCGGCTGCTGGCCGCCTTTGTCTTTTCCCGGCGTTGGAATTTGCGAACGACACGTGTCGGTCATCCGTGACCGGCGACTCCCTCGCATTCCTCCCAGGTGTTCACAACGCCTATGGCCAAGGTTTCCCATCTCGCTGCGTGGTTGGGTAGTTGGTGTCATCCGCCGCGCAAACGTTGCCGCTGCGTGTCTTCCGCGTCGAGCATGCCGCTGAAGGATCCGCCGAAGCGTCCCGACCCGGCGATCTACAGCCAGGAACTCGTCGTCGCGGCGGGGCAGGTGCCCACCTGGGATCCGAAAGACCTGCGGTGCCTGTGGGTCGGCGGCGAGTGGGAGCAGCAGCAAGGCGGGCAGAGCTCGCACTTCTTTCCAACGCTCATCGCCAAGCCGCGCAACATCGGCGAAGCACAGGCGATCAACATCACGGTGCGCGCGAGCACGTCGCGCTTCGGCATCGGCCTCGTGCGCGAGGCATTGCCGATGGCGATCCTGTCGCTGCCGCCTGGTGCCGCCGGCGAAGTGCGCATCCTGATACCGGAGAATTTTCCGCAGGACCTCATGCGTCCGCCCGGCCTGCATGTCGAGCTGCTGCATCCGCACGACAAGGACGAAAGCAACAATCGCTGCTCGTACAACGTCGCGCGCATCCGCACGGTGGATGAAGGGCGCGTTCTCAGCTTCGAGTGCCCGGTCCGCAATCCGACCGAAGCCACGGCGACGATCCAATTGCGCAGTTACGCCAGCGCCGGCGTCACCATCAACGCGCCCGCCAGCATCACGCTCGCGGCGGGGGAGCAGCAGGCGGTGACCGTCGGTGTCGTGGTGTCGCCGACGATCCATGGCACGGACCAGCAGGCGCTCGACCTGGAGGCCACTCTGATTGGTTCGGCGCCGGGCTTCCTCGACGGCGTCACCTGGAACCTGCTGGTTCACGACTAGGAGCGCACCCGTGGCCCCATCCGCCCTGTCCAAATTCCTCAAGAGCCTGTCGCTCTGCGTCGTGCTCGGCCTGCTGCTTGGCATGTTCTGCGGCGCGATGCTCGTGCTCCTGGGGCAGATGCATCACCACGCGCTGCCGCCCGATGATCGCTGGCGCGTCGTGCTGCTGCTCGCGGCGGGTGCGTCGCTGTTCGGCTGGTTCTTCGTCATCGCGCGCTTCGGCGTGTACGTGCCGACGCTGCTGATGATCTGCCTGCTTTCGCTCGCGATCGCCGCATTGCTGGTGCTGCTGATCGTCCTGTTCCCTGCCTTGCAAGCGGTGGCGACCGTGCCGGGCGCACTCCTTGGCCTGATCCTCGGCAAGCTGGCCTGCCTGCTTTGCCGTCCGCGGAAGGTGCACCATGTCTAACAAGCCGCCTTGCCTGCAGGAAATGCCGACCAACCCCATCGGTTGGGCCGTCGCCTTTTCAGCGATCCCGATTGTGCTCACGCCGATCATCGCGACTTTCGCCGATGAGATCTCGCAGACCATCGTGGGTCTGTCGGGAGGTCTGGCCGGGGGCGCCGCTTTTATCGGCGGCATCATCGTCCTGATCGCATTGGTCCCGACCGCCACCTGCGAAGCCGGCACGATGAAAGGCTGCATCGCCGGTGTCGTCAATGCCGTCGACCCCGGTGTGGACGGCGGCGATGCCGCGCTGCCGTGGATGGAAAGCCATCCCAGCGTGCAACTCGTGTGCAAGAGCAGCTATTGGCCCTTCCTCATGGAAGCCGAGACCGAGCAGACCAATCCGCCGGCGGGCGCCTGGTGCATCGAAACCGGCCGCCACTCGCCGTACATCGTCTGCTACTACTACTCCGAAGTGCTGTGCAATGCGTCCAAGGGTGCGCTCGCGGGCGCGGCGATCGGCGGTGTCGCCGGCGTGCTCGTCGCGATCGCCGTCGTCGCGGCGATCGCCTGCAGCTCCGTCATCGGCTGCCTGTTCGCGCTATTGCTTGCCGCCCTCATCGGCGCAGCCTTCGTGTTCGGCGGCATGATGGCCGGCGGCCACGCCGGCGCCGCGGCCGGCACCGACATCGAAGTCGAAGACTCCGAAGACGGCGTCAACGTCCAGGTCGGCGACTACGTCACCCTGAAAGGCAAATTCGGCTATGGCCAGCAGACGGAGCGCATTGGTCTGTTCATTGAGGAGACCGCGATCCATGGGCGATCGACGGAGTCGGCGCCGTTTTCGTTCACTGATCCGGACAGCAATCTGACGGATGATGATTGTCCGGTGTCTGATGTGCCGATGTGAATTAGGCGGCTATTTCTGATTTTTCTACTGGAAACAAGTGGAATGCCAAAATGGCACTTCAGGCGAACAAGCAATTGAAGACGAATCTAGAAAGTGGTTGCACAACAAAATGTGAGATTGACGGAACGAGTTGGGGCGGCAGCTAGCCCCTTGTCTATGCGAGTGTTGGATGAGGCAGTCTGGCCACATTCCAATTCTGGGAGCATAGTCCGCCAAGGAGCTACGAAGATGTCCGTCAACCTTTCATAGGGCCTAGCTGATGTCAAAGCCGCATTTATTTGGGAGTGGCTGAATATGGCAACGCCTCCCGGTCATATCAAATGGCTAGGCCTGACTACCGCAAAAATTGCATCCAGTGATGGATTGCCCGTCGACACTTGGGAGCTAAGCTATGTCGATGCTGACGAAGCTGCATGGAGCGAGTGGGCGGCTCACTTTCGTCGCCATTATTGCGACGATGCCTTAATAGATCGAATGAAGGCTGGCACGCCATTTGAGAGTTCCAGAAGAGACTATCTAGTCAATCTTGTGTTTCCGGACAAAAGTTCAAGGCTTGGCCCGGCCGTTAGATCCGGAGATTTCGCTGAAATTCTAGTCTCAGACTTGCTGGAGCATCACCTCGCCTATTGGGTGCCTCGAACTCGATTCGCTGCGAAACAAGTTCGCGACGAGTCTGCCAAAGGAGTCGACGTCATCGGAATTCGCCAAATGGATGAATCCGTTTCATCACCAAACGATGAGCTAGCAACTGCTGAGGTAAAGGCTCAGATGTCGGGAAAGAAAGCGAAACCGAGGTTGCAAGATGCCGTGAAGGCATCCGAAAGAGATGAGTTCAGGAAGGCCGAGACGTTGAACGCAGTCAAACAGCGCTTCATTGAAACGGGGGAAAACGAGCTTGCAGCGAAGATCAGTCGCTTTCAGGATCCGCTTGGCAATCCATATGTTGACGTGACAATAGCCGCAGCTGTGTTCTGCGGTTCAGTATTTGATGCCACTAGCATCGGTGCGACTACAGATTGCGCAACGCACAGGAATAGGCCTGGTTTAAAGCTGCTGGTCGTTCATGCGAAAGATTTGATGAAGATTGCCAATAAGATATATGCGAGAGCAGCTGATGAAGCCTAGTCGGATCAACAGGCAAGTTGCTTCGATGGTTAGATCTCAAGCGAAAATGTTTGAGTATCGAGTGCCTGTCGAGTACTACGATACAGTCTCCAACGTGGTTGTTCCGGAGCGTCTTTTTACACCCGCAATCGCTACTCTTGGCGACATCGCGGCTGGAATTTCTAGGCGGCGACTAAGTGACGTCCAAGCACTAGACAACGATGAACGATATGACCTGCTATTTCATGCTCGGGTGCTGTGGATGCACGCGGAGTCAATGCGTTGTGTTGATCTCAACCGGTCCCTCCACCTTCTCAGCTCGGCAGCCTACTACCTAGCTGCGATGCCAGGTATTTCAAAAGTAATGTTCGATCGTTACGCCTTCGAAGGTGGTAGTGAGGTTGGTGAAGTTGAGCTGGGTTTGGCGTGGCTCCTGGCGAAGCCTTGGGTCGCGGGATTTCCAAGAGGCGTAGGAATATCCAGTATCTGTGAATCGATCCATCTTTCGATATCTGGAAAGAAGAGTGATGATGTTGTTATAGAAGAAATGTCTTTCTTTCGTAAGAACCTATACAGCAACTCCAATTCCGAAGATCTGCTTCTAGGTGACCTATTCTGCGCGGTTGCGCGAGAGAGGTTAGCAAATTCGGCCAGAAAGCTACTTCCTGCTCTTTCCAGGATTCAGTCCTCTGAATGGCATTCCTACTTCGTCAAAGAAAGGAGTTTGCCCGAGTTGTGGCCGTCGCAGAAATTGCTGGGAGGTGCAGGTGTGTATGCGGGCGCGTCGGCGATCGTCCAGATGCCGACAAGTGCTGGAAAGACAAAGGCTATTGAACTGGTTGTGCGCAGCGCTTTCCTTTCTAGAAGAGCGAAGCTCGCAGTTGTCGTAGCACCATTCCGAGCTCTTTGTTCCGAGATTGCAGCTGCATTGCGTGAAGAATTTAGCGACGACGCCTACCAAGTAAACCAGGTCAGTGACGTAATTCAAGTTGACTATTTGGAAGGGATATTTGAATTCCTTGACTTCTCGGAAGCAATGCCGGAACAAACGCCGGCGGTATTGGTTCTTACCCCGGAGAAGCTGTTGTACATTCTGAGGCACAAGCCGGAGCTTGCTCAGCAGATAGGGCTAATTGTCTATGATGAAGGACATCAGTTCGATACAGGGACGCGTGGAGTTACCTATGAGCTCCTAGTTACATCGATTAAGGGTTTGGTGCAAAAGTCAACGCAAGTGGTGCTGATATCTGCAGTCATTCAGAATCCTGAGGCGCTGTCGGAATGGCTTCTGAATTCAAAAGACTCAGTTGTGAGAGATACCAACATTCAGACGCAACGAACAATTGCGTATGCTAGCTGGCGCGGTGAGAGCGGAGGCATCAGCTATGCAGACCCGGATGCTGATAGCGAGAGCTTCATGGTTCCCAAGGTATTGGAGGGCCTGCCGCTTATTCTCAAGGGAAAAGAGAGGCGGCAAAGACTCTTTCCAGAGCGCGGAGACTCTACTTCCATAGCCATTTTTCTGGCAGCTACACTTGTTCCCAACGGAGCGGTTGCGCTTTTCTGCGGTCTAAAGGCTTCAGTGTCGAGAGCGCTGCGTGACGCGTTGGACGTTTTCAGTCGTCAGCCAAATGTTGAGCCCCCGTCCGTGCATTGTCGACAGGAAGAACTTTCCAAGCTGGTTAGCTTATATCGCAGGAATTTCGGCGAAGAAAGCTATTTGACTCAAGCAGCGGCACTGGGGATGTTTGGCCATCATTCGGACACGCCGCACGGGCTCCGAGTCGCCATTGAGTTCGCGATGCGAAATGGAGATATTCGGTTCATTGCCTGTACTTCCACGCTAGCGCAGGGCGTCAATCTGCCTATCCGCTACCTTCTAATCACGGGTACCCGACAAGGAACTGGTCGGATAAAAACTCGAGATTTTCACAATCTCATGGGTCGTGCGGGACGAGCAGGAATTCATGGCGAAGGAACCGTAATTTTCACCGATGAGAAAGTTTTTGATGGAAGAAGAGACGGTGCTGAAGTATGGAGGTGGAATGAAGTTCAGTCCCTCTTGCACCCTGACAATACAGAACCAACGGAAAGCACTTTGCTGAGCGTCCTTTCCCCAATATACAACTCTGATAGGACTAGGACACTGGGCCCATCTCCTTTGGGCTTCCTGAATCAAATTGTGCAAGAAAGGACAGGTGTTTTGGAGTACGTGCGAAGCCAATCCCAAGTATTGGCTAAGGCGGGATTCGACCCGCAGTCGGTAGTTTCCGAGGTCGAGTTTAGGATGGAGCTAGTCGCTGCTTTAGAGAGCTTCCTAATGTCCAGTTCTACCCAAGATGAAGATATAGGGACAATTGCAAATCGTCTGGCAGCTGAGACGCTCGCATACAGTCTCGCCAATGATTCCGAGAAAGCCGCGCTATTGAGTCTTTTCGATACTATGGCCGCACACATTGAGACGCATGTTCCAGATGTCGATGTGCGGCGGCGCTATGGTCGAACTCTCTTGGGTGTCGATGCTTCAATTTCCATAAACATTTGGGCAGATTCCCACGCTGAAACTATTCTTAGCGTTGATTCGCCAAGAGCGATGTTAAGGGCTGTTTGGCCTCTCCTTGAGTCGTCGGTGAGCTCATCCCGGCTGAGTTCAAGTCTTCCGGCGGGAGCGATTTTGGAGATTGCCGAGCGTTGGATTGAGGGTGATACTTTTGAAGAGATATTTCGGCTTTCTCAGGCCTTAGGCGTCAAATATCCATATGGCAGAAAATTCCGCGAGTACAAGATCGACGAAATTGTTGGGCTTTGCGAACAGTCATTTGGTTTTGAAGTTCAACTGGTAGTTGCCGCTCTTTTGGAGTCAATTCAAACAAGAAGTGAAGGCTCAGGCGACGGCGCTGTTCATCTGGAGCGACTCCAGAAGATGTTGAAGTATGGATTGAATTCGCAGAACGCCATCGCCTTCTTTGAGGCCGGGTTCTCGGAACGAGTTGTTGCGACCCATTTGGCGTCGCGAGTCAAAGGCGAAATCCCCACTCTTGATTCTATGAAAGAGCTATTGCGGGATAACTTCGCATTTTTTGAGCGAGAGCTTGAAGTATTTCCGGCATTTTTTCTTTATGTACTGAAATCTTTGAGTACAGGCTAGCTTGGTAGAATTCATGTCTATTGGAGCGGAATTTCGCTCAGACAGGTCGCCGAGGTGATCTATGACTTTTGGGCTCGCCGCCAGGTATCCGAGGGTCTTTGATTGTGGTTGACTTTGCATAATTAGCCATTTAGCATATGTGCGAAGCAAGCATTCGATTTCAACCTCAGGAGTACCGCCATGGACGTAGAAATGAGCTATCTCACCTACCTGGTCGTTTCTGTCGCGATGACCATCTGGGTCGCGCACACCCTGTCGAAGAACGGCGAGGTGTTTCTCGTCAAATGCTTTGGGCAGGACGAGGTGCTGGCGAAGTCGACCAATCACCTGCTCGTGGTCGGGTTCTATCTAATCAATCTGGGTTTCATCGGCGTGCGCCTGGACGGCTGGAACCTCGACCAGGTCGGCCTGATCCCGTATGTGGGCAGCAAGATCGGCGTGTCGGTGCTGGTGCTGGGCGGCATGCATTTCTTCAACATGATCATGATCGCCCGCTTCGGTCGCACGGTCAGTGGCTGGGTGCGCACCAACGAGTATCAGAACGGTCCGAGGGTCACGCCGCCGCCGCTGCCGCGCTGAGGCCTTGTGATGAATGCCCCGCGCCGGCACGCGCCGTCGCGGGGTTCGCGTTTTCCCGCATCCGGACTTGCTACGCTATGACCCAACCACACGCCGCAGCAACGCGACTCCGACCAGGCCCCGCCCCAAGCGCATGAGCGACAAGATTTTCGAAGCCCTCGCGTCCTCGCCCCGACGCCAGATCCTGGCCTACCTGTCGGAACAGGAGCTGCCGGCCGGCGACATCGCCGCACGTTTCGCGATGAGCGCGCCTTCGATCTCCCGCCACCTGTCCGTGCTCGAAAACGCCGGCCTGATCACCGGCGAACGCCGCGGCCAGTACGTCGTCTACCGCCTCAATCCCGACAACCTCGTCAACACCCTCTCGCAATTCGCGATGACGGTCTGCCCCGTCGCGGGGCCGTTGAAGCGGGAGAGTAAGGCGGCGAAGAAGGCGAAGGGCGTCTAGGTAGTTTTCCCGGCGTCAGCGCCCGGGGTCCATGCCCACTTCGGCGAAGTAGATCTCCGCCACCTTTTCCACACCCAACTGCTTCCACTCCCACGCCTGCGCAGGCGTGAGCTTGCGCACCCCGCTCATGTGCAGATCCGCGTTGCGCGGATAGCTGCCGTCGATGAGAGAAATGCCCCAGGCCATGCCGTCCTCGATTCCGATGCACAGGCAGGGATGGAAAGCGCTGTCTTCGTAGATGTCGCCGGAGCGAATGTCCACGGTCGAATCCGGGTGGAGCTGGGTCATCGTCGCTGGCCTGGGATGTTGGGGAGAGAACAACCGGGGTCAGTGTACGTTTTCCGAAAAGGTACTCTGACCCCAATAAAAAAGGGCCGGCACAAGCCGGCCCTTTCTCGTTTGCGATGACGCTTACTTCTTCTGCGACTGATCAAACGCCGCGCGGATCGCGACGCAGCGCACGTCGTTCTCGTGGCGCAGCAGCAGCGAGCGGCGGGTGCCGGCGCTGAGGTCCGGGTTGGCGGCGATCGCCTGGGCGAGGCGGTCGACGCTGGCCGGGGTGCAGTTCGAGGGGATCATCGTGCCGGCGTAGGTACGCATGAAAACGCGGTCGGCTTTCTTGTCGATGTCGGCGAGCGTGGCCAGGCGCTGGGCGGCGCTGGCTTCCGCGAGCGCGTTCTGGCCGCCCGGATACAGGTTGCCCATCGCCACGCGCAGGCGCGAGAAGGGTTCGCTGTTGTCGAGCGACTGGATCTTCGCCAGCCACGTCGCCTTGGTCGCCGCGTCCGGACGCAGCACGGTCGCGCCCAGGGCCGCGAGTTGGCCACTCTCGCTCTTGTCGCGCGCTGTTTCCTGCGCGATCAGCGCCTCGCTGCCCGGCACATTGATGTGGTTGAGCTGCTCGATGATCGACCAGCGGATGTCCTGATCGATCTCGACGCCGCCGGCATCGACCTTGCCGTTGAGGATGTCGCCCAGACGCGCGATCGCGGCATCGCTGCTGGCGATGTCGATGTAGGTGTCGAGCCACGAACGCGCGCGGTCGCGGTTGCCGCGGTCGGCGAGCAGGCCGGCCCAGACGACGCTTTCCATGTTCGCGCTGAGGCGGCGATCGATCGCCGTGCCCGCCGCGAACGTGCGCAGATAGCCCTTGCCCGTGCCGATGTTGCCGAGCGCCTGACGCAGCAGGGTGTAGTCGGTTTCCTTCGGCGCGTTCGCGAGCGTGGTGAGGATGAACTCCTCCAGGCTCAGGCGGCGATCGATGAGGCCGTCGCTCAGGCTCTGCCACATCATCGAGCGCAGCAGCGGGTCTTCGATCGAGGACAGGTGCGTGCGCGCGGTCGCGAAGGATTTCGCGTCGAGCACGACCTTCACGAAGCCCCAGTCATCGAGGTTCGGATACACCAGATCCGGGCAGGCTTGGCCGACGAGCTGCGGCACGTCGGTGCTGGCGCCGGTGTAAGTCACGGCCTGCTTGCTCGACAGCGTGAGCTTGTCGTCGACGAGATTGAACAGACCGACCTGCACGAGCTGCGAGCGCAGGGTCGGGTTCGCGGCATTCGCGGCCGACTGCTGCAGCGTGAAGCGGCTAATCTTGCCCTGGCTGCAGGCGAACTCGGCGCTGAGCTTGTCCACGCCCGGCTGGTACAGCCATTCCTTCGCCCAGGGCTGCAGATCCTGGCCGCTGGCCTTCGACAGCGCGCCGATGAAATCGTCGAGCGTGGCGTTGCGGTACGAGAACTCGGTCAGATAGTTGTGCACGCCGCGACGGAAGGTCTCCGCACCGATCATCTGGCGCAATTGGTGCAGGGTCGAGGCGCCCTTGTTGTAGGTGATCGCATCGATGTTGTCGAACGCGTTCGCCGTCGACGGCACCGGCACTTCGATCGGATGCGTGGTGATGCTCTCATCGGTGCGGTACGCGCCCTGCTTGCTGCGGTACTGCGCCAGCCACGGGTTCGCAAACTCACCCGAGGTCGCGCTGCCCAGCGTTGCCATGTAGGACGCGAAGCTCTCGTTGAGCCAGAGGCCATTCCACCAGCGCATCGTGACGAGGTCGCCGAACCACTGGTGCGCCATCTCGTGCAGGATCGTCGACGCGAGGTTCTGGCGGTCGGACGCGGTCATCGCGCTCGGGCTGGTGAAGCGGTTTTCGGTGAAGGTCACCGCGCCGGCATTTTCCATCGCGCCGTAGATGAACTGCGGCACTAGGATCTGATCGTATTTCTTGAACGGGTAGGGGATGCCGAAGTATTCGTCGAAATAGGTCAGGCCCTGCTTGGTGTAGCGGAACCAGTCAGCCGGCGACACCTGCGAGGCCAGCGACTGGCGCGCGAACAGGCGCATCGGGTACTTGCCGCTGTTGTCTTCCCACTTCTTGTACGGACCGGCGTGCAGCGAGAAGTTGTACGGGCTGAGCTTGGGCGTGGCCGGGAAGGTCCAGCGGCGCGTGGCGCCCTGGTCCTGGATGCCGGTCTCGCGCGTGGAGGAAATGACTTCCCAGTCCTTCGGCGCGGTCGCGGTCAGGGTGTAGGTCGCTTTCAGGTCGGGCTGGTCGAAGCTCGCGAACATCTGGTGCGCGGCGGCCGGCTCGAAATGCGAATACAGATAAACGCGGCCGTCGGTCTTGTCGACGTAGCGGTGCAGGCCTTCGCCGTTGGTGCTGTGTTCGCGCGTGAAGCCGACGCTGACCGTGTTGCGGCCGACTTTCAGATCGGACGCGGCGATGGTGATGAAGCTCTGGTTGTAGACCGGCGTGACCTTCTTGCCGTTCACGGTCAGCGCGGTGATCGTCGCCTTGTCCAGATCGACGGTCAGCGGCGCGGATTTGTCCTTGAGGTCGAAGTCGATGCGGCTGGTCGACGAGAACGTCGGCTCGCCGGTCAGTTGGAAGTCGAGCGTGTACGCGACATTCGATACACGAGCCGAACGCGCCGCGGCATCTTCCTGACTCAGATAGGGCGAATCGGCGCGCGCGCCGGCCGTCGTCGCGACTTGGGCACAAACAGGCGTCGCGAGCGCGGCGAGAAACATCGCACCGAGCAACACGGACGAACGGGCAGAGACAGACTGAGACATGGCGTCACTCGCACTGGCGTGGGCAAGCGGCGATGTTATCCCAGCCCATCCTTCGAAAGACGGCCCGACGGCCCTGCCATAAGTCATGGTGGACGTGACCGACCGAACGAAATGCAGCGACCTCGCCGCTGGTCGCCTCCATACCCCGGCGTTTGCCTCGCGACCCGCGCCGTAGCATTCTCCAAGGCACGACCCCAGGAGATGCGCCCATGCTGCAGCCCGGCCTCATGATGGATCGCCCGCTGCTGGTTTCGGCCATCATCGAGCACGCGGCCGCGCAGTACGGGAACGTCGAGGTGGTCTCGCGGGAAACGCACGGGCCGCTGTTCCGCTACACCTGGCGCGATTGCGCACGGCGCTCGCGCCAGCTCGCGAATGCCCTGAAAGGCCTGGGGCTTGAGGCCGGGCACGTGGTCGGCTCGATCGCCTGGAACAACCACCGCCATCTGGAAGCGTATTACGGCGTGTCCGGTAGCGGCATGATCATGCACACGGTCAATCCGCGCCTGCAGGTGCAGCAGCTGATCTACGTGATCAATCACGCGCAGGATGCGGCGGTGATGTTCGATGCGACCTTCGCGCCGCTGATCCAGGGTATCGCCGCGCACTGCCCGCAGGTCAAAGCCTGGATCTGCCTGAGCGATGCCGCGAACACGCCGCCGATCGAAGGCGTCGCGAATGTGCACAACTACGAAGACTTGATCGCACCTTGCAGCGACCAGTTCGACTGGCCGGAGTTCGACGAAAAAGCCGGCGCGGCGCTGTGCTACACCTCGGGCACGACCGGCAATCCGAAAGGCGTGCTGTATTCGCATCGCGCGCTGGTGCTGAACGCGCTGTCCGGTTCCATGCCGGGCGTGCTGTCCTTGTCACCGAAAGACACGGTGTTGCCGGTCGTGCCGATGTTTCACATCAACGCCTGGTGCATTCCGTATGGCGCGCCGATGATGGGCGCGCGCCTCGTGCTGCCCGGCCCGCGCCTGGATGGCGCCAGCCTGCATGGCCTCATGGAATCCGAGCGCGTGACCGTGAGTGCAGGTGTGCCGACGATCTGGCTGGGCCTGGTGCAGTTCATGGAGCAGAACGGCCTGAAGTTCACCACGATGCATCGCACGATCGTTGGCGGCACGGCGATGCCGAAGGCGCTCATCGCGAAATTCGCCGACGACTACGGCGTCGAAGTGCACCACGGCTGGGGCATGACCGAAACCACGGCGGTCGCGACGATGGGCTGTCTGTCGCCCGAGGACGAATCCCTCTCGCCCGACGAGCAGCACGCGATCATCGCGCGTCAGGGCAAGTCGCTGTTCTGCGTCGACATCAAGATCGTCGATCCCGCCGGCCAGACCCTGCCGCGCGACGGCGTGTCGCAGGGCGAGCTGATGGTGCGCGGGCAGTGGATCGCCAAGGCGTATTTCCGCTCCGACGAATCGCCGCTGGTGGATGGCTGGTTTCCGACCGGCGACATCGCCACCATCGACGAACATGGCCGCATGCAGATCCGCGACCGCACCAAGGATGTCATCAAGTCCGGCGGCGAGTGGATCAGTTCGATCGATCTGGAGAATGCTGCCCTCGGCCATCCGGCCGTCGCGCTGGCTGCGGTGATCGGCGTGAAGCATCCCAAGTGGGACGAGCGTCCGCTGATGCTCGTCGTGCGCAAACCGGGGCAGTCGGTGGAGAAGGACGACCTGCTCGCGTTCCTGCGCGATCGCGTGGCGTCCTGGTGGCTGCCCGAAGAAATCCTGTTCGTCGACGCACTACCCGTCGGCGGCACCGGCAAGGTGCAGAAGGGACCGCTGCGCGAGAAATACGGGTCGATCTTTGCCTGATCAGCGGGCCTTCCACGGCTGCATGACCAGCAGCACGCCGGCGACCACGAGCGCTGCGCCCAGCAACCGGCTCGCATTGATCGGCTGCGCGGTCTGCAACACGCCGAAGCGATCGTAGGCCAGTGCCGCGAACATCTGACCGCCGACCGCGAGCGCGACCAGGGCCGAGGCGCCGATGCGCGGCACCGCCAGCGTCGCAACGCTCACGAAAAACGCACCGAGCAAGCCGCCGAGCCACATCCAGGCCGGCAGTTTGGCCAGCGTCGCCAGGCCCGGCCAGGGTTGCCGCGTGACGATCAGCACGCCGAACAGCGCGATCGTGCCGACCAGAAAGGAGCAGGCCGACGCATACAGCGCTCCGGCGGTGTTCTTGCCCAGCTGCGCATTGATCAGGGCCTGCAACGGGATGATCGTGCCGGCGAGGAAGGCGAGGATGGCGTAGATCCAGTTCATGGGAGCCTTGGTCTGAGGTCGCGTGGGAAGTCAGGAGACTAGCGCGAACCGTCGTGGCCGTCCTGGCTGGCCCCAAGCGTTGATCAATGAATCCCCGCCCGTGCCGGAGTCGTCATGCGAATTGCCCTGTCCTGTCTGTCGTTGTCTCTGGCGGCCTTGCTGCTCGCCGCACCGGTCGCCCGTGCCGATCAGATCACCGACGCGAATGCGCGCATCAACGATCTGATCATCGCCGAAAAGCTGCCGCCGCCGCGGGCGAACCGGGCGCTCGCGATCGCCCATGTCGCCGCGTACGAAGCGGGCAATGCGATCACGCATCGCTATCCGGCGTCCGGGCGCACGCGACTGAACGCCCAGCGCGGTGCCTCGCTCGACATGGCGTTCGCGGCGGCCATTCATGCGAGCCTGCTCGAACTGCTGCCCGGCCAGAAAGCCCAGATCGATGCCGACTTCGACGCGGCCCGCGCGAAGATCGCAGACGGCGCCGCGCGCACCAACGGCATGGCAGTCGGTGAAGAAGCCGCGCGGCAGATTCTCGCGCGCTCCCGCGAGGATGGCGCGATGCAGTCCGACGCCTATGTGCCCTTCACCCAGCCCGGTCGCTATGTGCCGACGACGACCGTTGCGGTGCCGTATTGGGGACAGCGCAAGCCCTGGGTGCTGACCTCGGGCGACGAATTCCGGCCAGGCCCGCCGCCCGCCCTGGATAGTGCGATATGGGCGCGCGACTACAACGAGATACGCGCCATCGGCGCGAAGGATAGTCGTACGCGCACTGCCGAACAAACGGCGATCGCGCGCTTCTGGGAGGCGACGCAGCCGACGATCTACTACCCGCTCGCACGCGCCGTCGCGGCGCAGCCGGGTCGCGATCCGATGCGCAATGCGCGTCTGTTCGCCACGGTCGGCATGGCGATCGACGATGCGTTGATCGCGGTCTTCGATGCCAAGTACGCCTACAACTTCTGGCGCCCGGTCACCGCCATCCGCAACGGCGACGCCGACGGCAACGAGGCGACGACCGTCGAAGCCGGCTGGACGCCGTTCATCGAAACACCGATGCACCCCGAATATCCCTGCGCGCATTGCATCGTCAGCAGCGCCTTGGCCACGGTGCTCGCCGCCGACATCGGCCGTGGCCCGATGCCGGTGATCGCGACCACGAGCCCGACCGCTCCGGGCGTGACGCGAACCTGGACCAGCCTGCCCGAGTTCGTGCAGGAAGTGTCGAACGCGCGCATCTACGATGGCGTGCACTTCCGCAATTCCACCGAGGTCGGCACGGCGCTGGGTCGCAAGGTGGGGGAGAAGGTCGTGCGGGTGATGTTGAGGTAGGTTTCCCGTCAGCATCAGGCCTTCGGGTATTTCATTCGGAGGCTCGCCTGCAGGCGTTTGGGCGAGCACAGAGCTTCAGGGGGCGGTGTTGAAGCCCCCTGCTTGAGTCGTCTCCTTCGGGAGACAGGATCATGCGATCAAGATCCGTTTCAACACGGGCGTCTTCGACCAAGCGAGTGGTGTGTTGAGCGCCAAACAGACTGAGCACCTGATAGATCTCCGTGACCGTCAGCTCAGCTTCCAGATCGCGGTAGTTGTAGCCGGTGATGCCCGATTCGTTGAAGGACAGGGTGGACAGGAAATGCCTTCTGCGCCGGGCTGACAACCGACCCAGAGGCGATGCCGCGAGCTTGTGGTCACGAAGATAAGCCCTAAGTGTGGCCCTTGAATGGATAGGTGCCGTCAGCTTGGCGATTTCCCGTTGCTGCTCCTCGCGTTTCGAAAAGGACTCGATCCATTCCATGGCCGGATCCAACTCGGCCACCGATGTGCGCAAGAGGTTTGATTCGGTGGCGTTGAGCGACAGAGGCACTGCAAAGAAGAACGCGGAAAGGCCGGCAAGTAGCGTGGGTTTCATCTGCAATCCCCGAAAGGTGGCGAGTGGAACTGGGCCCAGACTAAACGCTGTCAGCGCGCAGGGCGTCGAGGATCTCGCAAGGCTGGCAGGTACTGCTGTGTAGCGTTGCTAACGGCCATGGAAGGCTTAGGTCGTTTCTCCAGCGAACGGAAGCGTGGAGCGCGAATCGGCTAGTGATTTTGGGCAGAATTGGGGCGCTGTTGCTCTTCACGATGTTGGCGCTGACGCGTGCATTTTGTCCGCTTCGCCAAGGTACTGACGTCATCTCTAGTCACCTGCATCTCGCAGGCTCCGGAGCCATTCCATGACGATTCGCCGTTCCCTTCTTCTGGCAAGCGTGCTGCTTGCTGCCGCGTGCGCCGATGCGCAGGCCGCCAATTTCAATGGCAAGTTCGACATCGTGCAGACCACGGCAGCCACGCCGGCCGGCACCTTGCGCTATTACAATGCCGTCAACGGTCTGAGCATCTTTGCCGAACCGGGCACGGCGGCGGACCTGATGCGCGAGGCGCTGTTCCGCAAGACGCTGGTGAGCATCGCTTATACGCCAATCGTCTGTCCGTTCGGCATCACCGGCTCGTGTGGCACGCTGACCGCGATCACGGTCAATGCCGGAAACATCCCGTAAATCTCCGCGCGCGGGCACCCGAGCGGTGTCCGCGCTGCAGGCGCGCTGTGTACACTGCCGTTGACGCGCCGGCGCCATCGCCCGGCACGCATCATGTCATGGGCAAGGGGAACCGATCGTGTTGAACAACCTCACCACCGCTGTGAAATTCCAGTGGCGTTACGTCTTTATTCTCATCGGCGCGATTTTCGCGCTCATGGTCCTGTTCGGCTCGTGGTACACGATCGACCAGGGCGAGCGCGGCGTGCATTTGCGCAACGGTGCCCTGGTCGGCACGGCGGAGCCGGGCCTGGGTTTCAAGGTGCCGATGATCGACACCATCAAGCGCATCTCCATCCAGAACCTCACCGTGCAGTACAACGCCGTGCAGGCCTACAGCAAGGACCAGCAGACGGCGGTGATCCGCGTATCGGTCAGCTTCCATGTGCCGCCGGCGGAAGTGACCTCGGTCTACACCGAATACGGCAACATCGAAGGCCTGACCAATCGCCTCGTCGATCGCCAGGTGCCGACCCAGGTGGAGAACGTGTTCGGCCAGTACACGGCGATCTCGGCCGTGCAAAGCCGCGTGATGTTCGTGCAGGACGTCACCAACGCGATCCGCAAGGCCGTCAAGGGCCCGATCGTCATCGACAGCGTGCAGATCGAGAACATCGATTTCTCCGACGCCTACGAAAAATCGATCGAACTGCGCATGCAGGCCGAGGTGCTGGTGCAGACCGAGAAGCAGAACCTGGAAAAAGAGCGCGTCAATGCCGACATCGCGGTGACGCGCGCCAAGGGCGAGGCCGATTCCAACCTCGCGCGCGCCCGCGCCGATGCCGAGGCCACGCGCATCAAGGGCGAGGCCGAGGGTGCGGCGATCCGCGCGAAGGCCGAAGCGCTGGCGCAGAACGTCAATCTCATCGAGCTCACCAAGGCCGAACGCTGGAACGGCGTCTTGCCGACGACGATGATCCCGAACTCGACGGTGCCCTTCCTCAACGCGAACAAATAAGTCGCGTCATCCGCTCTCCCGGCCCGCCGTTCGCTCAGTCGAGCGGCGGCGCCACCCGCGCCTGATTGGTTCCGGCGCGTTTCGCCTCGTACATCGCCGTGTCCGCGGCGTGGATGAGCTCGTCGGCGCCGCCGCCGTGATCGGCGGAAATGGCGATGCCGATGCTGGCGCCGACGCTGAGCGAGCGGTCGCGGTAGGCGATCGGCGCGTTCAACGCCGCAAGCATCTTCTGCGCGATGCGCAGGGCCGCGTCGGCTTCGTTCACGCCGCGCAGGATGGCGACGAACTCGTCGCCGCCCAGGCGCGCGACGGTGTCCTCCGAACGGACGGCGCTGCTGAACCGCGCGGCGGCGGCCTGCAACACGATGTTTCCGGCCTCGTGACCGTGCAGATCGTTGATCGCCTTGAAGCCATCGAGATCGACATACATCAGCGCGATACGCTGGCGCGTGCGCGGCACGCTGAGCAGGGCCTGTTCCAGCCGGTCCATCGCCAGGCGCCGCAGCGGCACGCCGGTGAGCTCGTCATGCGAGGCGAGCGCTTCGATGCGCTGCCGCTGCGAATCGACTTCCTTGAGCAGGCCGATGGTCATCGTCTGCAGGCTGGCCACGGCCTGGAAGATGATCAGCGGCATCACGCCGGTGACGACGAACACGGTCAACCATGAGGCCGGACTGCGCACGTACGCGTTGGCATCGAAATGAAGCGCGAGAAACCCCGACGTGAACCCGATGCCCGCAACTACGATGAGCAACAGCACGACGATCATCGTGATGATGCCCGCGCGCACCGAATACAGCGTGCTCATGAGCAGGGCGCTGACCACGAGCCACCAGATACCCGCACCCACCAGGCCGAGCAGGAACAGTCCGACGAAGCCGATCGACCAGAACAGCAACATGACCGCGAGCGCTTCGTAGCGCGGCGACAGGCGCCGGCGCAGGAGGAAGAAGATCACCACCAGCGCGCCCAGGCCCAGGTGCACGCTGTAGATCGGCTGCCAGCCGGTGGCCAGGCTGCGCAAGGCCGATGCGGGCGCCGCCAGCAGCGAGATCGCGAACAAGCTCAGCCAGATGCGTTCGATGAGCGCGTGGCGGATGACGCTCAGCCGTGCTTCCAGCGACTGCTCGCGCGCCGACAACAGCGGCAGGGCCAGGGGGCCGCCTGACGCATCGGGGTGTCGTTCGGAATTGGAGTCGCGTGGGGGACCGCTCATCGCCGGGGATCGCAGGAATCCACTGGGGGTTGCGCCGGATCATCCCACACCCGGAATGGGTGATCGGTGACGGGCATCACGCAGGATGCCGGGGGTGCGCGGGCCTATCGGGCGGGCTGGTCGAGGATTTCCCGCACCAGACGCGCGGAGATGTTCAGTTCATCGGCGACGCGGGCGACCATGTTGTCGCCCATCGTCTCGTATTGCCGCGCCAGCGCATGCACGTCGGCCGCGAGCGCATCGGCCTTGGCCTGGCGCGACTTGAGGCCTTTTTGCGGCGGAATCGGGGGGAGGGACATGCTTGGAATTTCCTGGGGAGGCGCGCTGTGATTGTCCGCGCATTCGGGCGTGAGCGGTACCCGTTCATTTTCGATCGGCAAGCTCGCCTCTCCCGAGCGACGCGCGCCGGTTCGGCGCAGGGCGATACCGGCTGGTCGCAAAAGGTGGTGGTGACGCTGGTTGCCGTGTCGCGTCCCGGCTTTAATCGCCTCGCCTGTCACCGAAACCCCGCGAGAACTCCCATGAAAAAGCTCTTCTGCTCCGTATTTCTTGCCCTGCTGCCCCTGACCGCGTTCGCGAACACGCCGACGCCCGAACGCGAGGCCGGCATCCGCCAGGTCATCGAATCTTTCCGCACCGCCATCATCGACAAGGACAAGGACCGCTTCCTCGCGCTGTTCGCGCCGGGCACGGTGAGCTGGCAGTCGGTCAACAGCGACGCGACGGTGCAGCGCTACCGCGTCAAGAATCCGACCCTGGGCAAGGTGCGTTCCAATCCCGGGCACAACCCGCTGAGCTTCATCGACAACATCGTCGCCGACAAGGAAAGTACCGAAGAGACCTTCAACAATATCCGCATCGACAGCGATGGCGATGTGGCGGCGGTGAGTTTCGACTATGTCTTCATCGGCAATGGCGTCGCCAGCAACTACGGGCAGGAGTCGTGGCAGCTGGTGCGTACTGAAGACGGGTGGCGCATCGTGTCGGTGATCTGGTCGGTGAATGTGCCGGAGAAGAAGGGCGACGGTCGCTGATTGGAGTGGCGTGCCCTCACCCCGGCCCTCTCCCCGTCGGGGAGAGGGAGTCACCTGCTGCGGCGAGATTCCCTTCTCCCCACCGGGGAGAAGGTGCCCGCAGGGCGGATGAGGGGAAGCTCTTCCCTTCTCCCCACCGGGGAGAAGGTGCCCGCAGGGCGGATGAGGGCCCGCTCAATGGCATCATCGCAACGGAATTTTCGCGCCAAAGGTCTTTCGTCTATGTCCCCAGCCCTCGACCCCGAACCGCGCACGATGCCGCCGTTCTGGCTGCCGCTGCTGGCGGGATTGCCGGTCGGCCTGTGCCTGGTGGTGATGGCGCTGCCGGAACTCGGGCATGGTCATGGCACGGCGTATCGCGTGCTGTACCTCGTCGCCTATCTGCTGTGGACCGTGCCGCTGACCGCCCTGCAACGCGCGCTTTGGCATCGGCGCGCGGCGCTTTGGGCGACTGCCGTGATCCTGTTGTCGGTCACCTATGCGATGTCGGTCGCCAACAACGTGCTGGGCGTTGCGATGGCGGTTGTCGCGGGGTGGGGCCTATCGCCGAATTTCGCGTGGTCGAGAATGTTCGGCGGTCTCGAAGGCTGCTGGCTGGCGCTGATCGCCTTCTGTGCGATTCACGCCGTCGTGGCCTACTACGCCGAGCTCAAGCAGGAACAGGCGCGACGTCTGCAAGCGACCTCGCTCGCGCTCGATGCGGAGCTGCGCGCGCTGCGCTACCAGCTGCACCCGCATTTCCTGTTCAACACGCTCAACGCGATCTCGTCCCTGGTCACCGACGGCCGCAGCCGCGAGGCCACGCATATGCTCGCGCGCCTCGGCGAATTCCTGCGCGCGACCCTGGACGGCGGCGATCGTCACGAAGTCACGCTCGCCGAGGAACTGGCCCTGACCGAAACCTACCTGGCCATCGAGAAAGTGCGCCTGGGCGACAAGCTGCGCGTGCACTGGCAGATCGGCCCCGAGATCCTGCGCGCGCAGGTGCCGTATCTGGTGCTGCAGCCCCTGGTGGAGAACGCGATCCGCCATGGCATCGCCTTGCGCCGCGATCCGGGCGCCTTGGAGATCATGGTTTCGCGCGACGGCGACCGCTTGCATCTGTGCGTGCGCAACGACGGCGTACCGACGACTACAGCGAATGATGACGTGGCGCCGGGCTCGCCGCGCGTGGGCATGCGCAACGTGACCGAGCGTCTGTCCATGCTCTACCCCGGTGCGCATGCGATCGCGGCGAAAGGCCGGGACGACGGCGGCTACGAAATCCATCTGGAACTGCCGTTCCGGGAAGCGACGACGCCATGATCCGTGTCGCCGTGATCGACGACGAACCGTTGGCGCGTACCGGCGTGATCGCGCGACTGGCCGCGCATGCCGGTGTCGAGGTGGTCGGCGAATACGGCGACGGACCCGCGGCGCTGGCCGGCATCGCGGCGCAAGCACCGGATCTGGTCTTCATCGACGTGCAAATGCCCGGCATGACCGGCCTCGAGGTGTTGGCGGCGATACCGGCCGACGTGCGGCCGCTGGCGATCCTGCTGACGGCCTACGAAAATTTCGCGGTTCGCGCCTTCGAGCTGCAGGCGATCGATTACCTGCTCAAACCCGTCGACGACGAACGCTTCGTGGAGGCGCTCGAGCGTGCGCGCCGGGCGCATGCGCATCGCCGTCACGATCGGGCTGACATCGATACGGTCTCGGCGCAGACCTCGCCGCCGACGCCCAACTACCTGGACCGCTTCAAGGTGCGTCTGGGCCGCCGGATCACGATCGTGCCGTCCGCCGAGGTCGACTGGATCGAAGCCGACGGCGACTACGCGACCCTGCATGGCAAGGGCCGCAGCTACCTGCTGCGCGAATCGCTGAGCCGCCTGTCCGGCCAGCTCGATCCCTGGCAGTTTCTGCGCGTGCATCGCTCGACCATTGTGCGCATCGATCGCGTCGCCGAGTGGCAGCCGCTGCCCAATCGCGACGCCCTGCTGCGCCTGCACGACGGCACCCTGGTGCGGGCGAGCCGGACGTATGTCGGCGTGCTGCTAGATCGCCTGGCGGGCGGACCTACTGCTTGAGCTTCCACCCCGTCCTGAAGATCCACCACACCGCCGACAGGCACAGGGCGAGGAACCCGAGAATCGCCGTGACGCTGACGACCACGTTGACGTCGGCCAGGCCGTAGAAGCTCCAGCGGAAAGCGCTGATGAGATAGACGACCGGGTTGAACAGCGTGAGCTTCTGCCAGAACGGCGGCAGCATGTTCACCGAGTAGAACGCGCCGCCGAGGAAGGTCAGTGGCGTCACGATCATCAGCGGGATCACCTGCAGTTTCTGGAAGTCATCCGCCCACAGGCCGATGATGAAACCGAACAGGCTGAAGGTCACCGCGGTCAACAGCAGGAAGCACAGCATCCAGAACGGATGCGCGATCTCGTAGGGCACGAACACGCGTGCCGTGATCAGGATCAGCACGCCGAGCATCACCGACTTGGTCGCGGCCGCGCCGACATAGCCGATGACGATCTCCACGTACGACACCGGTGCCGACAGCAGTTCGAAGATCGTACCCGCCCACTTGGGCATGTAGATGCCGAACGAGGCATTGGAGATGCTCTCGTTGAGCAGGGCCAGCATGATCAAGCCGGGAATGATGAAGGCGCCGTAGCTGACGCCGTCGACGTCGCCCATGCGCGAGCCGATCGCAGCACCGAACACGACGAAATACAGCGAGGTCGACAGCACCGGCGAGGCGATGGACTGGGTGATGGTGCGGAAGGTGCGCGCCATTTCGAAACGGTAGATCGCACGGATCGCATGCCAGTTCATGCCGCGATCTCCTTCTTGTTCGCGTGCACGAGACTGACGAAGATCTCCTCGAGCGAACTCTCGCTCGAATGCAGGTCCTTGAAGTCGATGCCCTGTTCGGCCAGGCGACGCAGCAGGGGCGCGATGCCGGTGTCGTCGGTCTGCGTGTCGAAGGTGTAGATCAGCGCGTGGCCGTCGTCGGCGAGTTCGAGCGGCAGGTCGGCGAGCGCGGCAGGAACCGCCGTCAACGCGGTCTGCAGTTGCAGCGTCAACTGCTTCTTGCCGAGCTTGCGCATCAGCACGGCCTTGTCTTCGACGAGGATCAGCTCGCCCTTGCGGATCACGCCGATGCGGTCGGCCATTTCCTCGGCTTCCTCGATGTAGTGCGTGGTCAGCAGGATGGTCACGCCCTTCGCGCGCAGGTCGCGCACCATCTGCCACATGTCGCGGCGCAGCTCGACGTCGACGCCGGCGGTGGGCTCGTCGAGGAACAGCACGGTCGGCTCGTGCGACAAGGCCTTGGCGATCAGCACGCGGCGTTTCATGCCGCCCGAGAGCGTCATGATCTTGCTGTCCTTCTTGTCCCACAGCGACAGGTCGCGCAGGACTTTTTCCAGATAGGCCGGATTCGGCGGCTTGCCGAACAGGCCGCGACTGAATTTCACCGTCGACCACACGGTTTCGAAGGCGTCGGTCGAGAGTTCCTGCGGCACCAGGCCGATCATCGCGCGCGTGATACGGAAATCCTTGCGGATATCGTATCCGTCGACGAGCACCGTGCCCTGGCTGGCATTGACGATGCCGCAGATGATGCTGATCAGCGTGGTCTTGCCGGCGCCGTTGGGTCCGAGCAACGCGAAGATCTCGCCGCGGCGAATCTCCAGGTCCACGGATTGGAGTGCCTGGAATCCCGAGGCATAGGTCTTGTTGACCTGCTGGATGGAAATGATCGACGACATGGACGGTCCCGGTGCGTGCGGCAGGCGCCCATGCTAGCCGATGCCGGCGTTCGGGATTAGTCCGGGAAACGGGATGCTGCAGTCCGCCGATGAACGAAGCTGCGTGGGATGTTGTGCGCGCGTGAATGCACGCACAGGGCATAACTTCCTGTTCACGGCGTGATCGTTATGGTCGCTGCACATGGACCGATCTGCGTTTCTTTCGGCAGCGGTTCATTTTTCCGGCGGGCCGATCGCGCAACGCGATCGTTGGTCAGTCCCGTCCGGCAATCCCGGCAACACAAGGAGTGAGCCATGAACCACAGCAACAAGAATCTCAACGACCTCGTTTCCATTGCCCGCGACGGCAAGGATTTCTACGAGCACGCGGCAGCCAAGGTCGACGATCCCGCGCTGAAGACGGTGTTTACGCGGATGGCGTCCGTCAAGAACGACATCGTGCAGAGCCTGTCGGGCGAAATCCGGGCCGAAGGCGACAAGCCGACGACGGCGGGCACCCTTGTCGGCGAGATCGGCAAGATCTACGGCGATCTGCGCGCCCTGGTCGGCAACAAGGATTACGCCTATGTCGCCCAGCTCGAAGAGTCCGAGGATCGCCTGCTGAAGGCCTTCACCGACGCGATCGCCGACAAGGAAACCTCGGCCCCCGCACGCGCCGTGCTCGACCGCCTGGCCCCAATCATCCGCGAGTGTCACAACTCCATGCGCGATCGGAAGTTGGCCTTGAAGAACGCCGCGTAAGTATCGCCCGCAAGCTGGCTCCTACGCAGGAGCCGGTTTGCCGGCGACCGGTAGGCATCATTTCGGCACCGTCAGCGCACCGGGGCCGCCTGCAGGGAAACGCGCTTCTTGCCGTCCGCGACCTGCTGCGTGCCGACTTCGAGAAAACCGTAGCGCGCATGGAAGCGCCGCGAGGCTTCGTTCGGCGGGTCGATGTCGAATTCGCAGGTGATCGGATCGATCGCTTCGGTGCGCGCGAACGCGAACAGATCGTCGTACAGCAGCGCACCCAGACCCCGACCCTGCTGCTGCGCCGACACCACCACGCGATCGATGTACAGAAAACGGTCGTAGGCCTCGCTGAACCAGCGATAGTTCGGACTGTCGTAGTTCGCGCCTTCGCGCAGCGCCAGCAGGAAGGCGACGACCTCGCCGTCGATCTCGACGACGCGGTGATACGCCGACTGCGCATCGAGACGCTCCAGGCGCGCGGCGTCCATCGGGCTGAGGTAGTGCACGGATTCGGCGTTCAGGCCGAGGATCGCGGCGAAATCGCGCGGTCTCGCAGCGCGCAGGGTGACGACGGCATCAGGCATGGACGGGCGCTCCGCGGCGGAAATCGGCGGCGGGCACGCTCTGCTCGCGTCCGCCGGATTTCGCAGCGTACAGGGCGGGATCGGCACGGCGGAAGAGGGTGGCCGCCTGCGCTTTCGAACCTCGTTGAGCCCTTTTGACGCACCCCGATCCGGTGCGGTCCGCAACCCGAGGGCCCCATGAGCACGAACCCCAACCCCCCGATCCTCCGCTATCAGACCCTGGAACTGGAACCGCTGGATGGCGAGGCGCCAAAGCCGGTGACCGGACGCGCGAATTTCCATCCGAACACGCGCGACGCGCACGACCGCCGGCAGCTCGAAGACCGCCGCCAGGAATTGCGCTTCCAGAACGATCGCCGCTCGAAAAAAGACCGCCGCCCGCGCCGCACCTGGGAAAACGGCTCCAACCTGTAGGCGCCCGCGCGCTGGCGGCCTCGCGAACCTTACGTCGCCGCGACCACCGCGATCTCGATGCCCTCGAGCTGCACCGTCTGCCCTGCACGGATCTTGCAGGTCTTGCGCAGTTCGACCGCGCCGTCGACACGAACGTCGCCGCTGGCCACGATCATCTTGCCGCGCCCGCCGCTGTCGGCCACGCCTACCAGCTTGAGCAGGTGATGCAGTTCGACATGGTCGCGGTCCAGCGGGAATTCGATGCGTTGCATGGGCAGGACCAATGAGGCGGGGCGATCAGCATAGGCCAGGCATCGCCGGATGAGAATCGCTTCGGTCGCGATGCCTGCCCCGTCCTCTCAGTGCGCCGCGCCGGCGGCCCGACGCTGCTTCTCCGCGAGAAACAACTCGACCAGCCGGTTCGCCTCCGGCGCGATCGCGTCGACGTTCTCCTGGCCCTTGTTCATCATCACCGACACGACCAGCCCGTAGTCCGGATAGATGCCGAAGTACGAGGTGCTACCCACCGCCGTGCCGTGATGACTGTAGAAACGCGTCGTGACCGTGTCGTTGAGCAGTTTCTTGCCCGCGAACACGCGCATGCCAAGCGCGTAGCCCTGCTCGTTGTCGCGGCCGTCGCGCAGTTTTTGCGGGGTCAGCAGACGCGCGCGCGTGCCCGCTGTCAGGAAGCCATCGTCGAGAAAGGCCTGGCCCAACGCGAGCATGTCGCTGGGCGTGGACAGCAGGCCGCCGGACGGATAGCGGATGCTGTTGTCGACCGGGTCGGCGGGTTTGTACTGACCTTCGGTGACTTCATAGAACATCACGCGATGCCGATTCTCGGCGCCGGCCACGTCCGCGGCGCTGTGGGTCATGCCCAGCGGCTGCAGCACCGCGTCGGCGACAAAGCGGTTGTACGGCCGTCCCGCGGTCGCTTCCACGACCGCGCCGGCGACGTTCGCGCCGTAGCTGCTGTATGAAAAGCCTTCGCCGGGTCGGAACAGCAGCGGCCGGTCCTCGAACACATGCAAGGCCGCGCGAACGCTGTCGAAGTGCCGACGGTTCTTGTGCTCCCAGATCGGAAAACACAGGCATAGCGAATAGTCGGGAATGCCGGCGGTGTGGCTGATCGCCAGGCGCGTGGTGACCGCGTCGTAGCTCGCCGGCAGATCGGGCAGATAGGCGCGCACGGAGCGGTCGATATCGAGTTTGCCCGCGTCGATCTGTCGGCCGACCGCGAGGGCATTGACTGCCTTGGACGTGCTGCCGAGACGGAAACTCGAATCCAGATCCACCGGACGTCCTTGCGCGATATCGGCCAGGCCGGTGGCCGAGGCCCAGACGCGTTTGCCATCGATCATGATCGCGGCAGACACGGCCGGCGCCTGCAGACGGACGCGCGCTTCGCGCAGTTGCGAGTCCGCTTGGGCGGCGACGGTCGCCCAAGCGGGATCGGCGAAGTGCGTGTTCGCGGTGGCGACAGCCTCTAGCGCTTGCGGCAGGGGCTGCCAGCCGCTGCTCCAGGTCAGGACCGGTTCGAACATCCGGAATCCCGCCCAGACCGCGCCGGCGATCGCCAGACAAACAAGGGCGTTGCGGGTGGTCCGGCGGTGCGGGGAAGAATTTTTGGCAAAGCGCATCGTGAGCTCCCTGAGAGATCGGGTGCAGAGGGGATTTGAAACCAACTGTTTGGACGTCGGCTGCGCGGTCAGATTTTCGGTGGCGGTGGCGAGCCGTTGCGCCAATAGAAAACTTCGTCGACGCGGCGACCGAACACATCGGCGATACGCATCGCCAGTTCCAGTGACGGTGCGTAACGCCCGCCTTCGAGCGCGACGATCGTCTGCCGCGTGATGCCGACCGCGCGTGCCAAGGCGTCCTGGGTCATCTCGCCGTGCTCGAAACGCAGGCGTCGCAACTGGTTGTCGAGCGCGGTGCCCGGCGTCGTGCTCATGCCGCGCTCCGTTCCGCGCAGGTGTCGAGCCAATACAGGCGCAGTTGCGCGATGTGCTGCGCGAGGCAGCGCAGCATCACGATGAGGATGAGGACATGCGCGAGCATCGGCTGGTTGGCGCGACCCACCATGGTGTGTGCGCCGAAACCCAGCGCGAGGATCAGAGGCAGCAGCAGGAGCAGCAGGGTGGCATGCCCGACGCGTTCGCCCTGCGCCCGGATCATCGCGTCGCGTTCGTCGTGGCGCGGCTCGGGATCGCGTGCGATCGCGTAGCTGACCACCGCGCCGAGCACCAGCGTCCAGTTGTCCAGCGCCATCGCGTGGCCCGCGAGGCTGTGCATCTCCAGCACAGGGCCCAGGGTCCACACGGTCGCCGACAGATGTCCGAACAACAGCCCGAAGCTCGCCAGGCCATGCCAGAGCGCGCGTTCGGGCGAGCCGGGTCCGTCCTCGACGCGCAGACCCTGCCAGTAGCGCCGGGCGGCCCAAGCGCTGACCAGCAGGGCCGCGCAGCCGACCAGGCCCGGCCGGATAGGCCAGCTCATCGCACCGCTCGAAAGCAGCACGCCGGACAGAATGGAGAGCAGGGCGACGGCGAGGATCTGGAGCATGGGTGTCTGGTTTACCGGATATCGTGTCTGGTTAAACATACATGCAGGATCGGGGTCTGTCACCACTGACTGATGGCAGGGGTCGCTTGAGGGAACGTGGCAAGATTCCGGACCTCGTCACCGCGCCCGAACCTCATGCCCGACGCTGCCTCCGCGTTTTCCCTGCAGCCGATCGCGGTCGTGCGCTCGCCGTATGCGCGGCGCATCGATGCGCCGCACCAGTCCACCGTCGTGGCCGGCACCGAGACCGGCGATGCGGCCGAGGCGACCATCGAATTCATCGCCGGCTTTCCGGCCGAAGCCTTTCGCGATCTCGCCGGTTTCGATCGCCTCTGGCTGGTGTTCGTGTTCCATCGCAGCGAAGGCTGGAAGGCGGAAGTGAAACCGCCGCGCGGCGGCGGCAAGCGCAGCGTGCTCGCCACGCGCTCGCCGCATCGCCCCAATCCGATCGGCTTGTCGGCGGTGGAACTGGTGGCGGTCGAGGACGGCGGGCTGCGTGTGCGTGGACTCGATCTGCTCGACGGCACACCGATCCTGGACATCAAGCCCTACGTGCCCTACGCCGATGCGTTTCCGGACGCGCGCGCGGGCTGGATCGATGCGATGGATGCGCGGACCGGCCGCCAGTCCGCGCCCGGCCCCCGTCGTCCCCGTACCTAGGCGTCGGGTCGCGGGTCCGGCGCGCGCGCTCGTGCAAACCGCCTGGTTTGGCGTAGTCTGGCCGCGGGGCGAGGGGGGCCGATGTCCTTACACATCGGGCTCCGCCGTTTGCCTCAGGTGATCCAGCCAGGTGTCGGTCGGGGACCGGCACCACCCCGTCGCGGTCTAGGTCCCGGGGTTTTCGGGTTGGAGCAATTCCGATTCTTACGAAAGGGAAAAAACCATGAAAAAGCCCTGCACTTTGTCGCTTCTTGCCCTGAGTCTGGCCATTGCCGGCCCGGCGGCCGCGGATGATGCCTGGGATGGCATCTACGTCGGCTTGAACGCCGGTCACGCCAACGGTTCCGCCGATACCCGCTTCGACCCGCTGCCCAGCCCCACCGCCTTCGTGAATCTCCGGCCGACCACGCTCACGCCCGACCCGAGCGGTTCGGTCTACGGCGCGCAGTTGGGTTACAACTGGCAGACCAAGCACTTCCTGATCGGTTTCGAGGCCGATATCGGTTGGGCGAATGCCGATGGCGCCGCCCGCAGCACGCCGATCGTGCAGAACAACGGCACGCCCTTCCCCGGCGCCGGCTACATCAGCGCGACCGCGGACATGCGCAGCTTCTCCACGATGCGTCTGCGTCTGGGTTATGCCAATGACGCGTGGGCGTTCTACGCCACCGGCGGTTTCGCCGACGCCAACATCAAGAACACCGCCGTCACCGACTTCCGTCCGACCGGCACGACGACCTATACCGGCGTGAAGGACAACTCGCAGACCGGCACGGTCTTCGGCCTGGGTGCCGAATGGAAAGCGACGGAGCGTTTCTCGTTCAAGCTCGAAGCGATGCGTTACCGCCTCGGCACCGAGACCCTGGTGGCCGACGCCGCGCCTGCGTTGCCGCCGTTCCAGATGCGCTACACCTGGGAAAACAAGGGCAACCTCATCCGTCTCGGCGTGAACTACCACTTCTAGTCGCGAGGCCGGCCAGGTTCGTTCTTCGGAACGAACCTGGCCTTCTCCGCCATCGGTGTCTCCCGTGAACCTACCGGGATATCACCACACCTTGACCCGCTTCTCCGGCGCCAGATAGCGCTGCTGCTCGGGCTTCACGTCGAAGGCGGCGTACCAGGCGTCCTGGTTGCGCACGGTTTCCGCGCGGTACTGGCCGGGGGCGTGCACGCCGGTGAGGATGCTGTTGCGCAGGGCCGGTTCGCGCGCCTTCGTGCGCCAGGCCTGGGCGAAGCCCAGGAAGAAGCGCTGATCGGGCGTGAAGCCGTCGAGCGTCTGCGCCGGTTTGCCTTCCTGACGCAGGCGGTAGGCGTCGTACGCGGTCGCCAGACCGGCGACGTCGGCGATGTTCTCGCCGAGCGTTAGCTTGCCGTTGACCGCCAGATCCGGGAACGGACGATAGCCGTCGTACTGCGCGGCCAGCGCGGCACCCGCGGCTTCGAATTTCTTCAGGTCTTCCGGCGTCCACCAGTTCGCCAGACGGCCGCTTTCGTCGAACAGGGCGCCGCTGGAATCGAAGCTGTGCGTGATCTCATGGCCGATCACCGCGCCGATCGCGCCGTAGTTGACTGCATCGTCGGCGGCACCGTCGAAGAACGGCGCTTCCAGGATCGCGGCCGGAAAGATCAGGCGGTTCTCCAGCGGAATGTTCAGCGCATTCACTTCCTGCGGCAGCAGATACCACTCGCCGCGATCAACCGGCTTGCCGAGCTTGGCGATGTTGCGCTGGTATTCGAACAGGCTGGCGCGCTGCGCATTGCCGAGCGCGTCGCCGGCGCGGATGTCGAGCGCGGAATAGTCGCGCCACGTCGACGGATAGCCCATGCCGACCTGCAGGCCGGCGAGCTTGGCCTTGGCATGGGCCTTGGTTTCCGGCGTCATCCATTCCACGCGGTCGATGCGCTTGCCGAACGCGGTGAGGATGTCCTGCACCATCGCATCGGCACGCGCCTTGGTCGCGGCGTTGAAATGGCGCTCGACATAGATCTTGCCGACCGCTTCGCCGAGCGCGCCGTCGACGGCGTTGACCGCGCGCTTCCAGCGATCCTGCTGCTGCGGCGTGCCGTTGAGCGTCTGGCCGTAGAACGAGAACGCTTCATCGGCGAACGCCTTCGGCAGCACGCCGGCCGATCGGTCCAGGGCGTGGAACGTCAGGTAGTCCTTCCAGGTGTCGAGCGGCTGCGCGGCAGTGAGCTTGGCGATGCCGCTGACCGCGCCGGGCTGCCAGACGATGAACTGCGGCTGCGCGGACAGATTCGCGCTGGCGAAGAACGCATCCCAGTCCAGGCCCGGGGCCTTCGCCGCGAAATCCGCACGCGACCAGGTGTTTGCGCCTTTCTTGACGTCGTTGGTGTCGAGCTGGGTCGCATGCACGCGCGCGATCGCCGTTTCCAGCGCGAGGATGCGATCGGCCTTCGCGGTCGGATCGGCGATGTTGGCCAGCGCCAGCACCGTCGCGATGTGGTCGCGATATTTCTTGCGCAGGCCTTCGAAGCGCCCGCCCTCGAGATAGAAATCGCGATCAGGCAAGCCCAGGCCACCCTGCACCAGGTACGGCGCATATTGCGTGGGCTGGTTCAGATCCTGCGAGACCCACAGGCCGAACAGGCGATTGGTGTAGTAGTTGGTGGAGTTCAGCAGATCGACATCGGCGCGCAGGCTGCCGCCGATCGCCTGCGCCAAGCCGGCCTTGTCCTTGATCGCGGCGATCGCCGCGAGTTCGGGCTGGATCGGCGCGATGCCCTTGGCTTCGATGCCGGCTTCGTCCATGTAGGCCGTGTAGTAGTCGCCGATCTTTTTCGTCTCGCCGGTTGCCGTGGCATTGGCGGCGGCTTCTTCGATGATCGCGCGCGTGCGCGTCAGCGCCTTTTCGGTCAGAACGGTGAAGCTGTTGTAGCTGGAGCGGTCGGCGGGGATTTCCGTGGTCTTGAACCAGTTGCCGTTGGCGTAGGTGAAGAAGTCGTCGCCGGGCGCCGCAGTGCGGTCCATGCCCGCGCTGTCGAAGCCGAAGCTGCCGAGCGTGGGTTTGGCCGCGGCAACCGGCGCGGGCGTCGCCGCCGGCGTTGCCGGCACGTCGGTTTTTCCGCAGGCCGCCAGGCCGCTCAGCAGGGCTGCTCCAGCGAGCAGCAGGGCAGGGTGTCGAAACCGGCTCGCAGACATGACGCACTCCCGACGATGGACAGGGAGCCGAGCATAGGCGCCCCCGTGCATGGGCGCAAAGCGCGAACGTCACTCCGCGCCTGTGCTCAGTCCGGCAGTTTGGCCAGCAGGGCCTGCGTGCGGCCGATCGCGCCGAAGCTCAGCGCGTTCACCGCGCCGGGCAAGAAGCCCACCGGGTCGCGTCCGGCCCGACGGATCAGCCAGGCACTCGCGAGCACCGCCACGACGAGGATCGCCCCGCGCGGCCACGCCGATACGGACAAAAGCAGATTCGTGTGCGCGACCGCCTCGACCAGCACCTGAGCCAGCAGCAGCCCGAGCACCGGCGATGCCGCCAGCATCGCGCGTCCGACCCGGGCGCGCAGCGAGGCCAGTGCGAGCAGCTGCTCGCGCAGCACCGCATCCGATGCCGCGAAGTCGAGCCTTGCCACACGCGCCAGATGCACGCAGGCCGCGACCATGTTGATCACCCAGACCAGATGCAGGCTGATGCTCGGCACCAGGACCGCCGCGTCGCCGCCGTGCAGGGCATTGAACAGACCATTGGCCAGCAGCAGCACCGAGAACACGGCGACCGCGAGCTGCAGCCGGCGCTTGAGCGCGCGCAGGGGCGACGCGAGTTCGGCGGGCAGGGCGGCGTGCGTGCGGGTCTTGTGCAGCGCGAGTTCGGCGCCGCCCGCCTCGAGCGTGTCTTCGAAACGCTGGTTGGCGTCGAAGGCGTGGCGCGCCTGACTCCAGCTGCGGCCAGCCGCGTCGTCGAGAAAGCTTTCATAGCCCGGACGCGTGGCATAGCGCCGGCTGATCCAGCGCGCGATCGCCCAGGCGATCGGAATGAAGAGCAAACCGACCGCGAGATTCACCCAGACCACGCTCGGATGCAGACCGCGCAACAGATCCGCACCGAACAGGCCCTTGAGCGTCACCGCGATTGCCGGCAGCCACAGACCCACCGAGGTCAGCAGGATCCATCGGGTCATCGCCAGACGCCGTGTACGCACGGCGTCGAGCCGCGCGCGCACCTGCAGCACGGGTGCGGACAGGTCCAGCTGCGCGATGTCGCGCCACTGGCGCACATCGACGACAAGTTCGGCGAGCACCAGGGCGAGCAGGGGCAGGGAAGCGAGCAGGTAGACCGCGTCGTGGCGGTGCGACACGACAAAGGCGAGCAACAGCGCCAGGCACGCGCTGCCCGCCACCAGACCGGCAAGCAGCCAGCGCGAATGCCGACGGAACGCCGCCGTCGTGCGACCGGCCAGTGCGGCACGCACGGCCGCGACGTCCAGCGTGAGTTGTTCGTCCTGCTTGCGCTGGCTGGCGGCCCAGCGGCCGCGCAGCGCGTCGAGATCGAGTCCGGTCATGCGAAGTCCTCCGAGGCGGCGTAGTCGCGCTGCAGCCTCTGTTTGATGCGATTGATGCGCGTGGCGACATTGGTCGCCGTCAGGCCGATCATCTCGGCGATGTCGTCCTGCCCGTAGCCTTCGAGATAAAGCAGGATCAAGGCGCGATTGGTTTCGTCCAGGCGCGAGATCAGCTGGTGCAGGGCGTGCAGATCGTCGCTGTCGGCATCGCGCACGCGGTCGGCAGCGGCCAGGTCCATGCCGAACTCCTCGATCGGCAAGGCATCGCGGATGCGCCGGCTTTCGCCGCGGAACACCGAAATCGCCACGTTCACCGCGATGCGGTGCATGAAGGTCGAAAACGCCGCGCGGCCGTCGAACGACGGATACGCGCGCCATAGTTCGACGACCATTTCCTGGATGAGATCGCCGCGATCCTCGCGCCGCTGGCAGTAGGCATTGGCGACCGTGTAGAGGATGCCTTTGTGCTGCTCGAGCTGTGCAAGGAAGCGGTCGGGGTCGGTGGGTTGGCTCATGCGCTCCGGGGGCTCGGGAAGGGGCCAGGCTGGCTCTACAAGCGTTATTCGCCCATCGAGGCCGAAATATCACACGGGTCCGGATGCGGGGAAACCGCCGCCCGGGCATCACGCCGAACGCGCGTGGTCATTGGCTACACTGGGCCATGCACGACACCCTGCGTACGCGCGACAACCTCACCCTGCATCTGGAGCAATGGCCCGCCGGCGGCGAGCGCCGCGGCACGGTGCTGATCGTGCATGGGCTGGGCGAGCATATCGGTCGCTACGCCGGCCTGGCCGCTGTGCTCAATGCGCAGGGCTGGAATGTGGTCGGTTACGACCAGCGCGGTCACGGCCGCAGCACGGGTCCAAAAGGACGGCTGAGACAGGCCGATGATCTGCTGCAGGATCTCGCGCAGGTCATCGATCATGTGCGTGCCACCGCGCCGGCGCCGCTGATCCTGCTCGGGCACAGCATGGGCGGCTTGATCTGCGCGCGCTTCGTCGCCGAGGAGTTCGCCGAAGATCGCGCGTCCTGGTATCGCGCAGTCAGCGCGCTCGTGCTGAGCTCACCGGCCCTGGATCCGGGCATGAGCCGTCTGCAGAGAGGCCTGCTTGCCTTGCTGGGGCCGCTGGCGCCGAACCTGCCGGTCAACAATGGACTCAAGCCAGCCTGGATATCGCGTGACCCCACGGTCGTGCAGGCGTATCGCAGCGATCCCTATGTGCACGACCGCATTTCGCCGCGTCTGGTGCGCTTCATTCTCGATGGCGGCGCATGGGTGCAAGCGCAGGCAACGCAGTGGCGCCTGCCGACGCTGTTGCTGTACGCGGGTAGCGATCGCTGCGTGTCGCCGGCGGGCAGTGCGGCATTCTCGGCGGCCGCGCCGGCAGCGGTCGTGCAGACGCAGGTTTTCCCGGCGATGTTCCACGAAATCTTCAACGAACCCGAACGCGACACGGTCATCGCCGCGCTCACGCGCTGGCTCGACACGCGCGCTTGAGTCGTCGCCGGTCGCCGAACAGGCGCGTCAGTTCGCCGCGGTGGTGGCGAGACGCTGCGCGTTGAACAGGGACTGGGCTTCGTCGCGTTCCAGTGCGGCGGTCCAGCGCGGCATGGCGGCGAGCCAGGCGGTGATTCGCAAGGAAGTGTTCGCGCGCCGGCTGTCGATGGCCAGCTGGATCTGCGCGAGTTCCTGGTCCGCTTCACGCACGCCCTCGCGATCGGCAGCAAGCGCCTGCCCCGCGTAACGTTCGTCGATCCGGCCCAGCGCCGAGCGCGCACTGGCGACCATCAGGCGCGCCGTGACGGCGTCTTTTGCCGCGAGTGCGGATTGCGCGGCGACGGCGGCCGCGCGCGCATCCGACAGCGCATGCGCAAGATCGATCGCCTGCACAGGTTCCGCCGGACAGGCCTGCGGCGACAGAGCGCGGACATAGATCGCCAGGCCGTCAAGCGTTGCGGTGCTCGGCTCCGGACCGTCGAACTCCTCGACGATCAAGCCACGGATGAAATTTTCCAGCGCACGCGTCGCCGGATCGCGGGAAATCTTCAACGCCTGCGGCGGGCCGCTGAGATCGGGAATCGGTGTCGGATTGTCCACGCCGTCGCCACGATGCGAACTCATCAGCGACGAGGTGACATCCGCCGTGCCCGGCGGTCCCGAAAATCCCGGAAAGGAAAAATCCGGGTTACCGCGCCCGTTGCGATGACAACTGCTGCACGACAGCCCAACGCGCGCGGCCTGGCCACCGAGCAGCAGGGGTGTGCGGAAGGCGGCGCGTCCGATCGCGATGCGTTGCGCTTCTGCCGCATTCGCGGCCGGCGTCAGGCATTCGCTCGGTTCCTGGGCGAGCGCTTGCGCCTGGCGATCGGCCGGCAACCAGCGCGCCGCGCGCAGCGGCGACTGTGTCGCGGCCGCCGCGATCAGCGCGACGCCCGCGAGCCAGCCACCGATCAGGAGGCGTCGGGCGTGGCGGCCGTGATCCATCGGCGCAATTCGTCGGCCTGGGCGCAGCCGAATCGGCAGCTGTGCTCGAGTTTGGCGAGCATGCGGCGCGCGCCGGCCAGATCGCCGCGTTCGACCATGAGTTCGCCGTAATACTCGGTCGCGCCCAGATGACCGGGCGCCGCGTCGAGCGCCTGCCGGTAATAACTTTCGGCGAGCTCATAACGACCGAGCTTGCGATTGGCGAAACCCAGGTAGGTGAGGATGTCCGGATGCGGGCCGAGCACGCGCGCGGACGTGTTGAGCGCAACGATGGCGTCTTCGTAGCGCTTCTGGTTGATCAGAGCGACCGCATCCAGATACGCGTTGTCGCCGCGCTCGGCGCTGGCGAACAGGAAGTCCGCCGTGCTCGGCGCGACCTGCGAGGTCGGCGGTGCGGCACCGAGCGCCGCTTCCACGGCCGGCACTGCCACAGCGAGATCGCCAGCCTGAGGGCAGGTGTTTGCGCAGACGGCGGCGCGTTTTTTCAGGTCTTCGAGCACGGCCTTGGCCTTGTCGGTTTCGCCGAGCTTGGCCAGGGTGATGCCCAGCTCCTGGTGCGCGAGGATCAGGTTGTCGTCGTACTTGATGGCCTTTTCGTAGTAGCGGCGCGCGTCCTTGGGCTTGCCCAGGCCGGCGCGGGCCATGCCCTGCAGGAAATTGGTGTTGGCGTCGCGCGGAATGACCTCGAGCACGCGGCCGAACGCGCGGTCGGCTTCCTTGAACTGCTGCGCCTGCAGGGCTTCGACGCCTTTCTTGAATTCGACGTTCACGTCGAAATCCGGCGCGCTCATGCTAGGGCGCGGGCTCGCAGCCGTCGTACCGCCGGAAGGCGAGCCGCTGGCGAGAACAACGGGGGCCGTCAACAGCACCACCGAGCCAAACACGATCGAAGCCAGTTTCACGGAACGGAACATGACAGCTCTCCCGGTGACGGTGACGGTGACGGTGACGGCAGCACACTACACCCAAAAAAACCGTCTTGCAGCCCGGGCCCGGCTGCCGGCCGGCGGCCCGGCTGGGTATGATCGAATGATCACGGCCGCCGTCTGCGGCCAGGGAGATTGTGCGTGACCACTCCATCTTTTGCGGGCAAGACGGTTCTGGCGACGGGCGCAGCCAGTGGTATCGGGCGGGGCGTCGCCCTGGCCTTCGGCGCGGCCGGGGCGAACGTCGTCGTGTCCGATATCGATGTCGCCGCTGGCGAGCAGACCGCCCAGGACATCGTCCAGGCCGGTGGCCGCGCGATTTTCGTGCGCGCCGATGTCGCCGTCGCCGCGGACGTCGAGGCGCTCGTCGCCACCACGGTCGCGACCTACGGCCGGCTCGACTGTGCATTCAACAACGCCGGGGTCGAACTCGAACACCAGCGCTTGGCCGACTCCGACGAAGCCCTGTTCGACCGCATGATGGCGATCAACGTCAAGGGCGTATGGCTGTGCATGAAACACGAGATCGGCCAGATGCTGCGCCAGGGCGGCGGCACGATCGTCAACACCGCTTCCGTCGCCGGCCTGGTCGGCGCACCCAAACACGCGATCTACGCCGCGAGCAAACACGCCGTCGTCGGCCTGACCAAGAGCGCCGCCGCGGAATACGGCAAGAAGGGCATCCGCGTGAATTCGGTCTGCCCGGGCGTGATCCGCACGGCGATGCTCGAGCGGGCACTCGCGCGCGAAACCGGTTGGGAGGAAAGCCTCGTGCGCATGCATCCGATCGGACGCCTGGGCGAGATCGGGGATGTCGTGAGCGCCGTGCTGTGGCTGTCGTCGGAGGCCTCGGGTTTTGTCACCGGCCACCAGCTCACCGTCGATGGCGCGATGACCGTGGTCTGAGCCGCCGCGCTCAGCGCAAACGCCGGTCCCGCAGAGCGCGACGATCGGCGGCGAGGCCGAGGATGGTCGTGCGCTCTTCTGCCGTCGCCTGCTGCCAGCGCAGGATTTCGTCGATATGGCGGCCGCAGCCCAGGCAGACGTCGCTTTCGTCCAGACAGCAATTGCGCACGCAGGGCGAGTCCGGGCGGGGGTCCCGCGGCACCGGTCGCAGCGGCGGCTCGTTCACGCGCGTCGCGTCACGGCAAACGCCTCGATGCGGATGCCCGAGCCGTCGAACTGCACACGATTGCCCACGAAGCCATGATCGTCCGGCAGGCGCGCCATCGCTTCCTGCGTGATGAGGACTTCGCCGGCGGCGGCGAGATCCTCGCCGAGCTTGCAGGCGCGGTTGACCGCATTGCCGAAGAAATCCTGTCCCGGCAGCACGAGGATCGCCCCGAAATCGATGCCGCAGGCGATGCGGATGTCGAGTTCGTCGGGGGTGAGGTCGTTGGCTTCGCCGAACGCGGCATTGAGATCGAAAGCCGCCTGGATCGCCGCGGCGACCTCGGGAAACATCGCGAAACAATTGTCCGCCTCGAACTTGACCAGGGTGCCGCGGTAGCGGCCGATGATCGGCTCGGCGGTGAGCTGCATGCGTCGCACCATCGACAGGTAGTGCACGATGCCGTAGCGGTTGGAGAGTTCGGAAAACCCGGACATGTCCAGCACCAGCACCGCACGGTCCGCACCGTACTCGCGCCACAGTGCCTGCTCGAGCGCCTGCCGGCGGGCCGGGTCGGGCTCCTGCGAGTACTGCAGCAACTGTTCCTGGAATCGGGCGGACAGATCGGTCATGGCCACCACCGCGGATGAAGGTGAACACCATGGCCGAGGGTGGGCGCGGGGTCAACAATCGCCCGGCCCGGATTTTCCAAGCGCCGGCGGCAGGCGTAGTCTTTGTCTTCTGTCGCCATCGAATCGCCTGCCCATGACCCAGGAAGAAGACGAGATCCTCAGCCGGCTGGAAACGCTCAACGCCATCGGCGTGGCCCTGTCGTCCGAACGCGATCTGGCCAGCCTGCTCGAACGGATCCTGGAGGCGGCGCGCGATTTCGCCGACGCCGATGGCGGCACCTTGTATCGCGTCAAGGGCGAGACCCTGGTGTTCGAGGTACTGCGCAACGACACGCTCGGTTATTTCATGGGCGGCAAACACGGCAAGACCATCAACTTCGCACCCCTGCCTTTGTACGACGCCGACGGCAGCCCGAACGATTCGATGGTGGTCGCGCATGCGGCGCTGTCCGGCCAGACGATCAACATCCCCGATGCCTACGCGGCCGACGGCTTCGATTTTTCCGGCACGCGCGCCTTCGACCAGAAAACCGGTTACCGCTCGCAGTCCTTCCTGACCGTGCCGATGAAGGATCACAGCGGCGCGGTGATCGGCGTGTTGCAGCTGATCAATGCCAAGGACCACGACGGCGTCGTGCGTGCATTTTCGCATGCCGACCAGCAGCTCGTGGAGTCGCTGGCCTCGCAGGCGGCGATCGTGCTCAACAACCGGCAGCTGGTCGAACAGCTCGAGACCTTGTTCGAGTCACTGATCAGCCTGGTCAATACCGCGATCGACGAAAAATCGCCGTACACCGGCGGACATTGCGAGCGCGTACCGGTACTGACCTCGCTGCTGGCCGATGCTGCCGCGCGCAACACCGACGGGCCGCTCGCCGATTTCACGATGACCGATGCCGATCGTTACGAGCTCAAGATCGCCGGCCTGCTGCACGACTGCGGCAAGATCACGACGCCCGTGCATGTGGTCGACAAAGCGACCAAGCTCGAAACCCTGTTCGACCGTATCGCGCTCGTTGATACGCGGTTCGAAGTCTTGCTGCGCGACGCCCGGATCGCGCAGCTCACCGGCGACATCGACGAGGCCGCTTATGCCGACCGCGTGAAACAGCTGCTTGCCGACCGGGAGCGGGTGCGCACCGCCAACACCGGCGGCGAATTCATGGACGAAGCCAAGGTCAAGGACATCGAGCGCATCGCCGACGAGATCTGGGTGCCGCACGGCGGCGTTGCGCAGAAGTTCCTGTCCGCCGACGAGCTCGAGAACCTGACGATCCGCCGCGGCACGCTCACGCGCGCCGAGCGCGAAATCATCAATCACCACATCGTCATGACGATCCGCCTGCTCGAAGCGCTGCCCTGGCCGCCGCATCTGACCCAGGTGCCCGAATACGCCGGCGGTCACCACGAACGCATGGACGGCAAGGGCTATCCGAAAGGACTCACGCGCGAGCAGATGAGCATTCCGGCCCGGGTCATGGGCATTGCCGACATCTTCGAGGCGCTGACCGCGCGCGATCGTCCCTACAAACCCGGCAAGACCCTGTCCGAATCGCTGCGCATCCTCGGGCATATGAAACTTGAAGGCCATGTCGATCCGGATCTGTTCGACATCTTCCTGCGCGAGCGCGTGTATCTCGACTACGCGGAGCGGTTCCTGGAGCCGGCGCAGATCGACGTGATCGACTGGCCGCGCATGCCCGGCGTGAGCGCCGAACTCGCCGAGTGGATGATCGCGGCCGACGCGCCGCCGCCGTGATCCGCGGCGGTTGCCCGCCGCCCGCGCACTCATCCTGCCAATCGCGCATTCCGTCCCAGCGCGCTTGACCAGTCCGGATCGCGATGTGAGGTTGCGAAAGACTTCTCATCGCGTGGACCACTGGCATGACTGTTCGCAAGCCCGGCGTGATCGCCCTCGTTCTTCCGTTCGCCCTGGTCGCCAGCGGCCTGTGTACCGCCGCCGAGCCGGCTTGCGTCGCACCGCAGACCTTTGCGCCCGGGGTGATCTCCACCGAGGCGATGTGGGAATGGCGATTGGCGCTGTCGCCCTCGCGCGATCTCGCGCTGTGGCACAACAGCAAGGAATTCCTGCCGCCCGAACCGACCGGCACGATCCTGCTCTCGCATCGCGTGGGCGAAGGCTGGTCGACGCCGGAAGTGGCGCCGTTCTCGGGGAAATACGTCGATTTCGATCCCGCGTTCTCGCCCGATGGCTCGCTGCTGTTCTTTTCGTCCAAGCGACCGGTGAACGGCGAACCGCGCAAGGAGCCCGACCTGTGGATGGTCCGGCGCACCGCCGATGGCTGGAGCGCGCCCGAGCATCTGGGCATGGACGTGAACAGCGAGGACGAAGAGCTCTACCCCAGCGTCGACAACGACGGCACGCTGTACTTCGGCAGCAATCGTGGCGGTCAATTCGACGTCTGGCGCAGCCATCGCGACGCCGCCGGGCACTACGGCGCGCCGGAACGTCTGGGCGCGGGCGTGAACACGCCCGACTACTGGGAATTCAATCCCGAGATTTCACCGAATGGCAAAACGCTGCTGTTCGTCGGACTCAACCGTCCCGACGGTCTGGGTTATGGCGACATCTACGTGAGCCGGCTGCGCGATGGCGTATTCACGCCGGCGAAGAATCTCGGCCCCTGCGTGAATTCGGTCAAGGACGATTTCCATCCGACCGTGCTGTGGCCCGAGCAGCAGCTGATCTTCGTGCGCAATCCCGATGAAGCCGGTCGCAACGGCGATTTCAACCGCGTGCCGCTGGTATTGCCCGCGGAGTGAGGCGCCCCGCTTACCCGCCGGCTTCGAGGCCCAGGGCCGTGCGGATGCGCGGATGGTAGCTGCGGCCGGTGGCCAGTCGCGTGCCGCATTTGAGCCGCAGCAGGAACTGTCCCGAGGATTGCGATTCGACATCGACGATCGCGTCGAGCCGGACGATGCGCGAGCGGTGCACGCGCAGGAAACGGCGCGGATCCAGTCGCGACTCCAGATGCGCCATCGTCTCGCGTAGCACCAGCGCACGCGTGCCCAGATGCAGCTCGGCGTAGTTGGCATGCGCGCTGATGTAGTCGATCTCGTCGGTCGGCACCAGTTGGATGCGTAAGCCGACCGGCACCGCGATGCGTGCCGGATAGTCGCGTACGGGCACGCTGGCATCGGCCGGCGGCAGCGGACGCACGCGTTCCACCGCCTGGCGCAGGCGTTCGGCCGATACCGGCTTGAGCAGATAGTCGACGGCGCGCGCACCGAACGCGCGCACGGCATGCTCGGAATGCGCGGTAACGAACACGACATGCGGGCGCTCGGGCTTGGGCAGCGACTCGAGCACGTCGAAGCCGTCCAGGTCCGGCATCTGGATGTCCAGGAACACCACGTCCGGTCGCTGCAGCTGCAGTGCCGCGATCGCTTCGCCGCCGCTGGCGCAGTCGGCGACGACTTCGACGTCCTCGAATTGGCTCAGCAGGCGCAGCAGGCGCGCGCGCGCGAGCGGTTCGTCGTCGGCGATGACCGCGCGCAATCGCGACATCATGCGGCCTCACGCAGTTTGCGAAACGGAATGGTCAGCCGCACCAGGGTGCCGTGTTCGGGATCCTGCAGCAGTTGAAAACTGTAGTCATGGCCGTACAGGCCTTCGAGGCGCGCGCGTGTCGTGGCCAGTCCGACGCCGTGGCCGGCGCTGGCCGTGGCGCCGACGGCGCCGCCGCTGTCTTCGACTTCGAGCACGAGGCGGTCACGTTCGCGACGGGCGCGCACGGTGATCTGTCCGGGCGTGAGGCGCTGGCTGATGCCATGACGCACGGCATTCTCGACCAGCGGCTGCAGGACCAGCGGCGGCACATGCGCGGACAGCGTTTCCGGTGCGACCGCCCAGTCGACCTGCAGGCGTTGGCCGAGGCGCGTTTTTTCGATGTCGAGGTAGTAGCCGAGCAGGCGCAGTTCTTCCTGCAGAGCCACTTCCTGCGTGCCGGCCTTGTCCAGGCTGCTGCGCAGCAAGGCGCTCAGACCGACGATCATGCGGTCGGCCGCATCGGCGTCGCGATGCACGAGTTCGGCGATGGAGTTGAGCGCGTTGAACAGGAAATGCGGATTGAGCTGCGACGCGAGCGCCGCCAGGCGTGCGTCGGCGAGTTGCGATTGCAGCAAGGTCGCCTGCCGTTCGCGTTCGCGCGCGCGTTCGCTGAAAAAAAGCGCATGCGCGGCCGCGACCATCAGCCAGCCCTGGAACAGGTTGTTCCACACGCTCTGCACGAGCACCTCGGCGAAGGCCGGTGGCGCGTCGTACCAGTGCAGCCAGGGATCGAGCGTGTAGATGAACAACGCGCGGATCACCACGATCGCGGTGATCGCCGCGGCGTGCACCGCCACCGCACGCGCGACGCGTCCCGGCACGATCGGATGGCGACGCGCGAGCCAGAGCAGACCCAGTGTCAGCGGGATCCAGCCCCAGGCGCCGATCATGCTGGCCGGCATCGCCTGCGTCCACGGCACCGGATGGCCATCGGCGCCGGTCATTTTCATCCATTGCGCGGCGGTGGCGAGCCCGTTGAGGGTCCACCAGATGCACACGACCAAGCACAGCGTCAGCGTCTTGCGATTCATGGTCTCACGCTAACGCCCGGCCCCGGCCGCCGCAATAGCGCCGGGACGCTTTCGTCCCCGACACCGGGCGGTTCGTCCCAGAGCGCTTGCCCGCAGGCAGCGCCGGAACGAGCGTGGTGCCGCGACCACTGCCGCAGGGCAGGGCGATGACCAATCATTCAATCGGGGGAGAGGGCAGGAACGATGAGCAAGTCCATCATCAGCAAACGGCTGCGTCTGAGCACACTCGCGGTAGCACTGGGCGCCTGCCTGGCGGGTACCGCGATGGCGCAATCGAACTCGACCGGCTCGATCGCCGGCGTCACTGACGCGGGTGCGACCGTGACCATCGAAAATCCCGCGACCGGCTTCCGGCGCGAGATCACCGCCAGCGCCGACGGCAGTTATCGCCTGGGCGCGCTGCCGACGGGCACGTACAAGGTCACCACGCAGGGCCAGACGCACGAGGTGAATGTCACCATCGGCGGCACGGCGCAGGCGACCGACGTCGCCGGCGTGACAGTCAAGGGCGATGGCAGCATCAATGCGATCGACGTGTATTCGGTCGAGTCGACCACGATCCTGACCGCCGAACAGGTCGCGCGAATTCCGGTCGGTCGCAACATCACCAATGTCGCCCTGCTCGCGCCGGGCACGGTGCGCGGCGATGCCGCCTTCGGCAATCTCGCGTCGTTCGGCGGTTCTTCGGTTGCCGAGAACGCGTATTTCGTCAATGGCTTCAACATCACCAACTCGTTCCGCAACCTCAACTTCGGCCAGGTGCCTTACGAGGCGATCGCCGAACAGCAGATCAAGACCGGCGGCTACGGCGCCGAGTTCGGTCGCTCGACCGGCGGCGTGATCAACCTGGTCACGCGTCGCGGCAGCAACGAATTCCACGCCGGCGGCAATCTGTTCATCACGCCGTCCTCGCTGACCGGGCGCAATCCGAATGTGTATTCGGCTGGCGGCATCGACGTGCAGCCCGATCCGACCGTGCTGCGGCAGCCGACCCTGCTCGCCGACAACAGCCGCAACCGCCCCGGCACGCAGACCACCGCCTCGGTCTGGGCCAGCGGCGCCTTGATCCGCGATCGCCTGTTCGCCTATGCGCTGTTGCAGTACGGCCGCACCACCGGCACCGAGACTTACGGCGGCGTCGCCAGCTCCAACAACAATTCCGCCGACGCACGCACGCCGAACTGGCTGCTGAAGATGGACTGGAACATCAGCGACAGCCACCTGCTCGAGCTGACCGGCTTCTCCGACACCAACAAGACCGAGTCCGACGTATTCACCACGCAGCCCGACACGCTCGGCATCGGCCGTGGCGCGCGCCTGGGCACGATCTACAACGATGTCGGCGGCAAGGTGTTCTCGCTCAAGTACACCGGCTATCTCAGCGACAACTTCACCTTGTCGGCCCTGGTGGGTAATGGCGAGTCGCGGCGCAGCAACTTCGGCATCACCGCCAACGGCATTCGCCAGGAATACCTGGGCAATGTCGGCGGTCCGATCGGCGGTTGCCCGGTCATCACCGACATCCGCACGGGCGCGGCCCTGGGCAATGCGATTCCGAACTGCAGCTTCATCGGCCTGCTCGGTTCGACGCGGTCCAAGGACGAGCGCAACCAGACGCGCCTGGACGCGGAATGGCAGCTGGGCGATCACCTGCTGCGCTTCGGCTACGACGCCGACACCTTCGAGAGTTTCGATGCGCAGTCGCTGGAAGGCGGCGCGGCCTGGCAGTACGAGAATCCGCTGACCGCCGGTCCGCTCGCGGGCATGAATCGCGTGCGCAAGCGCGTGTTCCAGACCGGCGCCGGCGTCGAGGTCGATTCCAAGGCCTTCTACATCGAGGACAAGTGGCAGGTCACGGCCAATTTCCTCGCCTATGTCGGCCTGCGCTGGGACAGCTTCGAGAACAAGAACGGCGATGGCCAGGCCTTCGTCAAGATCGACAACCAGTTCGGTCCGCGCCTGGGTCTGTCCTGGGACGTCAACGGCGACGGCCGCTTCAAGATCTTTGGCAATGCCGGTCGCTACGCCTTGCCGTTGACGGCAACCGTCGCCGTGCGCGGTGCGTCGAAGTCGCTGTTCAGCGAGGAGTACTACACCTACACCGGCGTGGATCCGACCACGGGAGCGCCGATCGGTGCGGTCAATGTCGGCAATCCCAACTGCGGCGGCTGCCCGACGCGCTATCTCAACAACGAGTTTGGTCTGGCCAAGGATCCGCGCGGCATCGCGTCGGAGAACCTCGAGCCGATGTATCAGGACGAGTACATCCTGGGCTTCCAGACGCAGATCACCGACCATCTGTCCGGCGGCGTGCGCGGCATCTACCGCAATCTCAAGCGCGCGATCGACGATCAGTGCGACGTGCGACCGATCTTCGAATACGCGATGGACCACGGCCTGGCCTTCGATCCGATCAACCCGCGCTTCGCGTTCTGCCATCTGTACAACCCCGGCTCCGACGGCATCTTCAACGTCGACGTCGACAACGACGGCACCTTCGAACGTATCGTGATCCCCGCCGCCGTGCTCGGTCCCAAGGCACGCCGCACGTACAAGGCGGTGGAGTTCTTCGCCGAAGGCCAGTGGCAGGACTTCTTCTTCCAGGGCTCCTACACCTGGGCCAAGAGCTCGGGCAATACCGAAGGCGGCATCAAGTCCGATATCGGCCAGCAGGACACCGGCACCACGCAGGACTTCGACTATCCCGAGCTGATGATCGGCGCGGACGGCGACCTGCCCAACGATCGCCGCCACACGCTCAAGCTCTATGGCAACTACGAGATCAATCCGCAGTGGTCGATCGGCGCGAGCGTGCTGGTGCAGTCGGGTCGTCCGATCAACTGCTTCGGCTATCTGGGCGGCACCAATACGTCGATCTACGGCAACAGCTACTTCTCCTGCGACAACCTGCGCACGCAGTCGACCGCCGATGGCGACGGCGATAACGGCGCGACGGTGCGCGGTCGCGGTCGCTCCGGACGCACGCCCTGGTCGCGGTCGCTGGATCTGAACATCGCCTACCGACCGGCGTTCGCCGAAGGTCGCCTGACCTTCAAGGCCGACGTGTTCAACCTGCTCAACGAGCACGCCGTGACCTCGGTGTCGGAGTTCGGCGAAAACTCGGCGGGCGAGTCGCAGTTCTCCACGACCTACAAGGCGCCGACGAACTTCCAGGCGGCGCGGTCGTTCCGCTTCATGGTGCAGTACGACTTCTGACGGACGAGGCGAGCGCCGGGGCCATGTCCCCCAGCGCCAAGTGCGATGGGCTCCTTGCCGGTGTTCAACCCCGGCGCCGGCAAGGTCTTTTTCGCGCGCTGCGCACCCGGAACCCACAGACGGCTTGGCCGCCTTCTTTTTTTGGCCGATGATCGGCGCGAACGCCCAAGGGACTTCGCACGATGGCCCGACCCGCCGACGACGATCAAACGACGGGCACACGACCGGATCCGTCCCGTCGCAGCGCCTTGCTGACCTTGGCCGGCGCGGCCGTTGCCGCCGCGGGTGGCGCCTGGTGGTGGCGATCCGCAGCGTCGGCATCCGAAGGGTCGCAGGACGCGATCGCCACCCCGAGCGAGCCGCTGCCGCGCGGACGCGCGCCGGTTTCCCTCTTCTACACGTCGGCCTACGTCGGCGCCGCGCATGCGTTCGAAACCACGCGCAAGGCAGCCTGGGTCGCGCAATCCTTGATCGAGGCGCCGATTCCCGGCCTGCAACTGACGACGCATGACGCGCTGACGGCAGACGAGGTACTCGCCGTGCACGCGCCGGCCTACGTGGAGGCGGTGCGCACGGGCGAGCCGCGCGACTTGGCGCAGTCGCAGGGATTTCCCTGGGACGCCGCCCTGTGGCCGATGGTAGTGGCCTCGAATGGCGGTGCCGTGGCGGCAGCACGCGCGGCGCTGGCGACCGGCGGCATCGCCGGGGCGCTCGCGAGCGGCCTGCATCATGCGCGTCGCGATCACGGCGCCGGATTCTGCACCTTCAACGGCCTGGTCATCGCCGCGCTGCAGGCGCTCGCCGGGAAGGCGAAGCGCGTGCTGATCCTGGATTTCGATGCGCACTGCGGCGGCGGCACGCATTCCTTGCTCGGCGAACATCCCGCGGTGCGGATCGTCGACGTCGCCGTCGACGGTTTCGACGCCTACCTGCCGCTCGGTGCCAACACCCTGGACCGGGTAACGAGTGCCGACGCCTACCTGCCCACGATTTCGCGACGTCTGGCCGCACTCGACGGCGATCGCTTCGACCTGTGCCTGTACAACGCCGGCATGGATCCACACGAAGGCTGCCCGGTCGGCGGACTGGCCGGCATCGATGCGGCGGTGCTCGGTGAACGCGAGCGGATGGTTTTCGATTGGGCGCGGCAACGGAAACTGCCGCTCGCTTTCGTGCTGGCAGGCGGCTATCTCGGTCCGACGCTGGCGCAGGACGAACTGGTGGCCCTGCATCGCCTCACGCTGGCCGCCGCGGCTCAGCCGCCGCGATAGCGCAAGGTCAGGCCCTTCAGGAAATTCCGCAGCATCTGATCGCCGCACAGGCGGAAGTTCTTGTGATCGGGCTGACGGAACAGCGCCGACAGTTCCGGCTTCGACACCGGAAAACCGGCGGCATCGAAGATCTCGTGCATGTCGACATCCTTGAGTTCGAAGGCGACGCGCAACTTCTTCAGCACCAGATTGTTGGTGATGCGCTTTTCCACCGGGCGGGCCGGGCGGTCGGGATCCTTGCCGCGATAGTGGAACACCAGGCCATCGAGGAAATGCGCGAGCACGGCGTCACCGCATTCCACGTAACCTTCTTCGCCGTCCTTCTTCAGGTAGGACTGCACGGCCGCCTTATCGATCGCGAAAGCCGCATCCGCATCCTGGGTGATCTCGACGATCTTGCTGTCGCTCAGGTCGAGCATGTAGCGGATGCTGCGCATGACGTCGTTGTTGATCATGGTCGTCGGTCGGTCGGGAAGGGCGCCAGTTTAGGCGCGTTTGGGTGGGCGTGCAGTGGATTCGCGTGAAAGACCATCGGTCAGGCCCCCTTGCCTGCGCCATTCGAGTCGCCGCACGTTACCGGCTTGGTCGAATGGCGCAGGCAAGGGAGCCTGACCGAACGCCGCACCTAGATTCAGAAGATCGCGCGGCGCAGTAGCTGCTGCGGCGCGCCATGGCCGCTGCGGTGTTCAGGGTGCGTAGTGCTTCGTGAGTGCTAGTCTTGCGGGACGACCCTTGCAACGGGGAAGTATGTGAAGTCCGTCACCAGGAAAGCCGTTCGCAACTATGGCTTTTTCGTGGCCGCCGCGGTCCTCATCGCGTTGGGCTCCTACATCGTTTTCAGCGGCTTGCAGTTTCGTCGGCATTCGACCTGGGTCGCGCATACGCACGAGGTCATGGAGTCGCTGGACGCCATTTCCCGCGCGCAGCAGGAGACGGTCTCGGATGTGCGCGGCTATCTTTTGACCGGACGCATCGAGGAGCGCGACCGGTTCTGGGTGCACCGTGCGCAACTGCTGCATTCGATCGAGGCACTGCCGCCGCTGGTTGCCGACAATCCCGAGCAGCAGGCACGCGGCTCCCGTCTGCTGGCAAGCGTTCGCGACCGGCTGCGTTACTCGGAGGGTTCGGTGGCGACGTATCGTGCGACCGGCAGCGCCGAGTCGGCGCCAGCGATCATTCATGCCGAAGCGATTTCATCGGTGCAGAACCAGATCGATGCGCTCCTGCACCAGATGCGCGAAGCGGAAGAGCAGTTGCTTGCCCTGCGCGCGCGCCGCTCCGACGAGGCCCTGCTGGCCCTGGTCGGTGGCACGGCGATCGGCATTCCTTTCAGCCTGTTCCTGCTCGGCTACATCTACCTGATGCTGCGGCGGGAAAACCGCGAACGGCAGGTCGCCGAGCGCGCTGCGATCACCTACAACGAGGAGCTGAATACCTCGGTGCGCCAGCTCGAGCAGCTGTCGATCGACCTGGGCTTCCTCAGCAACTACTCGGGCATGCTGCAAAGCTCGTCGACATCTGAGGAGATGTTCGAGATCACGCGCCAGGCGCTGAGCGGCCTCTTGCCCGAAGCGGCCGGCACGATCTACCTGCTGCGCGCCTCGCGCGATCACGCCGACATCGTCGCGCATTGGCGTGTGCATGCCGTGCCATCGCATCCAGCGCCGGCGCTGACCGATTGCTGGGCCGTGCGCCGCAACCAGCCCTATTTCGTTGACGACGTGCTGCGTGGCGTGCATTGCGGGCATCTCGAAACGGCGACGGGGGCCGGCATCCACGCCACGGCCTGCATCCCGCTGAGCGCCCAGGGCGAGCTGATGGGCTGGCTGTATCTCAGTGGGCCCGGTCCGGGACCGCTTTTCGGTATCAACCTGGCGCTCAATGCCTGCGAGCAACTGTCCCTGGCGCTGGCCAATATCCGCCTGCGCGAAACCCTGCGTCACCAGGCCCTGCGCGACCCGCTGACCGGCCTGTTCAACCGTCGCTACCTCGAGGAATGCCTGGCGCGCGAAATCGCCCGCTGCCAGCGCCGATCCTTGCCGTTGGCGGTGCTGATGATGGACCTGGACCACTTCAAGTCCTTCAACGATCGCTACGGACATGCCGGTGGCGACGCCGTGCTCGCCGCGTTCGGTCAGCTGCTGCAGTCGCGCTCGCGCAGCGAGGACATCGCCTGCCGTTACGGCGGCGAGGAGTTCACCCTGATCATGCCCGAGGCGCCGCGCGAGATCGCGATGGCGCGCGCCGAACTGCTGCGCGAATCGGTCGCCGCCATGCGTGTCGAGCATCAGGGCCGGCCGCTGCCGGGCGTGACGCTGTCGATCGGCATCGCCATGATGCCCGGTCACGAAGTCCCCGGTTCGCTGCTGATGCAGGCCGGCGACAAGGCCTTGTACGCCGCGAAAGCAGCTGGCCGGGACCGGGTGCACGTGGCCGAGCTCTGATCGCGTCGTGCCGCGGCCGTTGGCGAGCGGCGATGATCACGTCCGCGGTGCGCGGCAAGGGTCAGGACGTGGTGACCAAGCGTTCGCTAGTGCGAATGCCCGTGGTGCCGATCCGCGGCCGCTGTCGCGGCGGTCTCGCAGCCGGGCTCCGCGCAGGGATCGGTTTCCATCTGCAAGGTCACGTGGTGCAGATCGAAGCGGGTTTCCAGCATTTCCGCGAGGATCAGCCGCGTGCCCACCGCATCGGCGACACCTGCGGCGAGCACCACGTGCGCGGCCATCGCCGGACGCATGCTGCTCAGCGACCACACATGCAGATCGTGGATCGAAGCGACGCCAGGCGTCGCCAGCATCGCTTCGCGCAGTGCGGCCAGATCCAGGCCCTTGGGCACGCCTTCAAGCAGCACATGCATCGCCTCGCGCACGAGCGACCCGGTGCGTGGCAAGACCCACAGGCCGATCAGCACCGCGAGGATCGGATCGACGACCGTCCAGCCGGTCGCCCAGATCAAGCCCGCGCCCAGGATCACCGCGACGGAGCCGAGCATGTCGCTCCACACTTCCAGATACGCGCCTTTCATGTTCAGGCTCTCGCCGCTGCCGGCCTTGAGCAGGCGCATCGCGAGCAGGTTCACCGCCAGGCCGATGCCCGCGACGACGAGCATGCCCAGGGTCGCGACCTGCGGCGGATGCCGGAAACGGTCGATCGCCGCCCAGAGAATGTAGCCGGCGACCAGGAACAGCAGCCCGCCATTGACCAGCGCGCCGATCGCTTCCAGTCGCGCATAGCCGAACGTGCGTTTGGCATCCGGCGGTCGCCGGCCGAGACGGACCGCCACCAGCGCGATCGCAAGCGCCAGCGTATCGGTCGCCATGTGCGCGGCATCCGACAACAGCGCCAGGCTGTTGCTCAGCCACGCGCCGGCGAGTTCGACGAGCAGGAACGCGCCGGTCAGCGCCAGCGCCCACCACAGGGGCCGCTCATGGCGAATCGTGCTCAGACCGTGATCGTGATCGTGTCCCATGGTGCACCTTAGTCAATGTGCCGGTGTATTTCATCTGCCGGGCGCGCGTCCGGACCCGCTCCGCGCTACAGACGCGGGTCGATGGGCTCGCTTTCCAGCGCCAACACCCCGAACACGCATTCGTGAACGCGATACAGGGGCTCGCGCTCGACGAAACGATGCAGGGATTCGTGCCCGAGCGCGAACTCGCGCAGCGCGAGCGCGCGTTTCGACGCCAGTCCACGCTGGCGCAGGCGCGCCAGGTTCTCAGGCTCGGTGTAGGTCGGACCGTAGATGATGCGCAGGTATTCGCGACCCCGGCATTTGATGGCCGGCTGCACCAGACCCTTGCGGCTGCTGACGATGCCGTCGACGGGCTTGATGACCATGCCTTCGCTCGCGCCCGTGGTGATGGCGTGCCACCACTCGCTGGCGGCGCGTTCGCTGTCGGGATCTTTCAAATCGACGTAGCGTCGATCGGTCCGGCGGAACAGGCCCGGATCGGCGTCGCAGAGCCGGTCGATGATGTCCAGATGCCAGCGATGGCCATTGGGCAGGGTCGTGGCGCCTTCATGCGCGAGGATGTGGAACGGTGCCAGGCGCAGGTCGTCGGGGCCCGCGACGGTCCAACAGTAGCGACGATATTCCTCGACATAGCGCTCGACGGCGCTGTGGCGCGACTGCAGCTTCGCGGTCAGGTCGGCGACATCGAGGCCGCGATCGGCCGCTTGCGCGGCCCAGTCGCGCGTCGCCCGCAGCGAGGCAAGTCCGGCTGCGCCGGTAGGCGCATATTGCTTGCGCAAAAGCTCCTCCGCTTTCGCCGACCACGGCAGCAGTTCGATATCGATGGCGATCCAGTCAGTCGCCAAATGTTGCCAAAGGCCCGCCGTTTCCATGGCACGGTCCAGCCGCGCCAGAAGAATCGATTCGGTCTCGCCCTCCTGGAAAAAGCGGCGGCCGGTACGCGTGTAGATGACGCCGCGGCCGTCGTCGCGAATACCGAAGCGGTTCGCGGCGACGTCCTCCGAGCGGCACAGGACAACGACCGCACGCGAGCCCATGTGCTTTTCCTCGCACACCAGCTCGGTGATGCCTTCGCTGCGGAAATAGTCGAAGGCCTCCGCGGGGCGCTCGAGCAAATCGCCGTCCGGCGCCGTGGCGGGTGGTGCCATGGTCGGCGGCAAGTAGATCAGCCAGCGCGGATCGACGGCAAAGCGGCTCATCACTTCCAGCGCCGCGCGGGCATTCTCGTCGCGGATCGTGATGCTTCGTCCGAGCCGCGGCTTGATGATGCGCTTGCCGAGCACATCGTCGATGTCCAGCACCACGGCATCGCGCGCCGCGGACTGCGGCGCCGGTTCGGCGGCGACCGGGCGGACAGGTTCGTAATACATACGCGCAGCCGGCACGGACACGAGTTCGCGCTCAGGGTAGCGCAACGCGGTCAGGCGTCCGCCGAAGACGCAGCCGGTATCCACGCACAGGGTGCGGTTGATCCATTCGGGTTCCGGCACAGGCGTGTGGCCGTACACGACCATTGCTTCGCCGCGGTATTCACCGGCCCAGTCGTAACGCACCGGCAGGCCGTAATCGTCGGTCTCGCCGGTGGTTTCGCCATACAGCGCGAAGTCGCGCACGGCGCCCGACGCGCGGCCCTGCAGACTCTGCTTGAGTCCCGCATGGGCGACCACGAGGCGGCCATCGTCGAGCACGTAGTGGCTGACCAGGCTGTAGACGAAATCGGCAACCTCTTTGCGGAATGCGTCGGGCTCGGCTTCGAGCTGCTGCAGGGTTTCCGCCAGACCGTGGCTGATGCGCACATCCCGGCCGCGCAGCTTGCGCATCAGCTTCACGTCGTGGTTTCCCGGGACGCACAGTGCCGTGCCCGCGGCGACCATGTGCATGACCAGACGCAGCACGCCCGGCGAATCCGGGCCACGGTCGACCAGGTCGCCGACGAACAGGGCGCGACGGCCTTCCGGTGCCGTCACTTGCGGCGCATCGCGCGTGCCGGCGACCGCGTAGCCCAGTTCCTGCAGGAGCGCGACAGCCTCGTCGCGGCAGCCGTGGATGTCGCCGATGATGTCGAAGGGGCCGTGATCGTCGCGCCGGTCGTTCCACAGGCGCTGACGCTCGATGACCACGTTCGCGACATCGTCGACGGTCTTGAGGACATTGACGTTGCGGAAACCCTCGCGTTCGAGGCCGCGCATCGAACGATGCATCAGCTGGATCTGCGAGCGGATCACGTGCGGGCCGAAATCGCGATCGGCGCGCAGGGAGTTTCGTTCCTGGCAGACGCGCTCGGGCAGGTCGAAGACGATCGCGGCGGGCAGCACGTGGTACTCGCGCGCCAGTGCGATGAGCCGCTTGCGGTCTTCCGGCCGGACATTGGTCGCGTCTATGACCGTGAATCGTCCCGCGGCCAGGCGTTTGGCCGCGATGGCATAGAGGATGTCGAAGGCGTCCTTGGTAACCGACTGGTCGTTTTCGTTGTCTCCGACCAGGCCGCGGCAGAAGTCCGAGGAAATGACCTCGGTCGGCAGGAAGTGCCGGCGTGCGAACGTCGATTTGCCGGCACCCGACGGGCCGATCAGGGCGACCAGGGAAAGATGCGGAATCTTCACGATGCTCATCGGCTGAACACTCCCATCTGGGTCGGTGGGCCGAGCGCCGGGTCGAGCGGGCCGATGGGCAGGAATTCCACCCGATAGCCATGACGCGTGCACACGCCCTCGGCCCATTCCTGGAACTGCGCGCGCGTCCACTCGAAGCGGTGGTCCCTGTGGCGCAGCGTGCCGTGTTCGAGCCGCTCGAAGCGGACGTTGTATTCGACGTTCGGCGTGGTGATCAGCACGACGGCCGGCTGTGCGAACTCGAACACGTTCCGCTCGAACGCGAGCAGGCGTTGCGGGTCGATGTGCTCGATGACCTCGACCGCGCACGCGGCATCAAAACCGGTGAGGCGGGCATCACGATAGGTCAGGCTGCCCTGTTGCAGGTCGATGCGCGCGCGCTTGAGCGGCGGCAGGCGATCCAGATGCAGGCGGTCGGCCGCGCGCTCGAGCGAAAGATTCGAGACATCGATGCCGAGCAGGCGCTCGAACTGGCGATGCTCCAGCAGCCGGCTCAGAAGCCGGCCCTCGCCGCAGCCCAGATCGACGACCGAACGTACGCCGGAGGCAAGCAGGACGCGTTCCACGTCGGCCATGCGCTGCTCGTTGAGGCTCAAGCTGCGCTCGAGGGCCTGCTCACCTTCATCCCGACCCTCGGACTGCGCTTCGACCTCTTCCTCCGGTTCGTTGAGCAGCTTCGCCAGGGCATCGCGCACCAGGGAACGGCGTCGCTTGAGATAGCCCGTCATGATCCAGTCGCGTTCGGGATGCGTGGGCAGCCAGGTGCCGGCTTTGTCCACGAGCTTTAGCACCTCGTCGTCGCCGATGAAGTAGTGCTTGTCGCCGTCGATGGCCGGCAACAGCACGTACAGATGGGAGAGCAGGTCGGCCAGGCGCAGGGTGCCGGTCAGACGCAGGCGGAAATACTGGCTGGTACCCCAGTCCGGGAACGCGTCATCGAGCGGCAGCGCTTCGGTCTCGACCACATAGCCCAGCGGCTCGAAGCATGCACGCAGTTTGGCTTCGCCGCCGCGACAGCGCAGCACGGGAATCTCCGCATCCAGCGCGATGGCGCTCGCCGCCAGCTCCGGGCGCGATTTGCTGTCGCCGGACATCGCACTGGAGAAAACGCGGGCGATCGCGACGGCCAGGAACGAAGACGCGGTGTAGGGGCGATCGTTGACGTACTGGGTCAGCGGGCCGTCGCCTTCGCCACGGCCGCGCACCAGACCGACCGGATCGACGTCCACCATCAAGACCACGGAACACCGTTCCGGACTGGCTTCGGGATAGAAGACATGAGCCTTGCCAAACGGCAGGTCGAAGCTCTGGTGCCGGTCGGGATTTTTCGACAGCAGGTAGCCCAGGTCGGTGGCGGGCGAGTGATGGGTGCCAATCTTCAACTGCATGGTGATTCCCGACGCTGATCGCGCGTTTTTACGGAGGCCCGCGAAATCTGCGTGCAAACACTGATTTTAGCGGTTTTGCGCGGCCAGCAGCGCCGCCGAAAAAAAAGGAGCCAGAATTGTGATCTGGCTCCCGGGAGGCGCGTGCGAATCGATGAGGATTCAGCTCGCGCAGCCGCACGACTCGCAGCTGCAGCAGCGGCAGGGGTTGCACTTGCAGTCGCCGCACTGGCAGCAGCGGCAGCTCGGGGCGGAGGCCTGGGTGTCGCTGCCGGTCTGGGTGGCGGGAGCGTTCTTCGGAGAGGTGTTCATGATGTGGGTCCTGGAAAGAGCGGCCGATTGCCGCCAGGACTAGGTTCGGGCTTGTCCCGGTGGGAAGGTCAACCGCCAGTCGCGGTGGCCGTTCGCCGGTGCCGAGAAACGACCCGACTTGCGGCATCGCGTTGACCTTCCCATGATGGCAAGCCGCAGCCTTGTCCGACCGCACGCCGCCTCGGCGTTTCAGGGCAGGCGGGCCCGGCAGGAGGATCGCGACATGCGCACTCACACCCCACGACCGGAACTGGCCGATGCGCGCCAGCAGGGTTTCCACAACATCGGCGAGGCCTCGGCGGCGACCGGTGTCAGCGCGAAGATGATCCGGCATTACGAGGGCATTGGCCTGATTCCCGCCGCGGCGCGCACCTTCGCCGGCTATCGCCTGTATGCCGATGCCGACCTGCACCGCCTGCGTTTCATCAAGCGTGCGCGCACCCTGGGTTTTGCGATGAAACAGATCGACGTCCTGCTCGGACTGTGGAACGACCGCCAGCGGGCGAGCGCCGAGGTCAAGCAGCTCGCGCAGCGACACGCCGACGAACTGGCCGCGAAAATCGCCGAAATGCAGGCGATGCAGCGCACATTGGCCGACCTCGCGCGGCACTGCCAGGGCAACCAGCGACCGGAATGTCCGATCCTCGACGACCTCGCCCGGCAGTGATCGCGGTGCGTCCGGACGGCCTGTTTTCAGTGCTTCGGTGGGGCCTGGAAAAAAAATAGCGCGAAAAGTGCGGTTTTTTTCGCTTATGGGCTTGGCGGCGCGATCAGCTTGGCCTACATTCCGCATGCCGAGATGATTTCCAGGCAAACCATCCATCCATCGAATACCACCAGGATATTTATGGCGAAGACCAAGAAAGTTGTGAAAAAGAAGGCTGCCCCGAAAGCCGCCGCCAAGCCGGCCGCCGTCAAGCCGATCAAAGAGGCGCTGAGCAAGTCCGGCCTCGTCGCGCACATCGCCGAAGCCGCCGCCGTTGCCGCCAAGGACGTGCGCGCTGTTCTCGCCGCGCTCGAAGGCGCCGTCGCTGCCTCCGTCAGCAAGAAGGGCGCGGGTTCGTTCACCCTGCCGGGCCTGCTGAAGATCAGCGCCGTCAGCGTCCCCGCCAAGCCCAAGCGCAAAGGCATCAACCCGTTCACCAAGGAAGAGCAGTGGTTTGCTGCCAAGCCGGCCACCGTGAAGGTCAAGGTGCGTCCGCTGAAGAAGCTCAAGGACGCTGCGGCGTAATTGCTGCCAGGATTGCGGCGCGCCGTTTGGCCGCCGCATCCCCCGGGCGGGCTGGCGAGCGATCGCCGCCCGCCTTTTTTTATGGCATCGCGCCGCGTCGCTGACCGGTGCGAAGCGCTTAAGCGAGGACAGGCATGAGCGAAGGTCTCAGCGGCAAGGAAATGATCGGCGGCCTGGGTCTGTTCGCTCTGGTCGTGCTGACGGGCCTGGGCCTGGCGGCGCTCGTGGCACCCGGCGACGGCCGCGCGGCGCTGGCCAGCGTGGCGGCGCTGCTGCTCTCGGCCGGTCTGGCCTACGGCCTGCTGTCCCTGACGGCGATGCTGTTCGCGCCCTTCATCGCCGCGCACCTGGCCTGGAAGATCGCCACGACATCGCGCACGCCGATCGTCGATGGTTTGAGCAATATCGTCGCTGCGGCCATCCTGGTGACGGCCTACACGTTTTTCGCGACCTTGTCGGGCATCGCAGTCGGCGCCTTCGCCGGTCTCGCGGCGATGGTGGTGGGCGGGCTGGCCTATCTGATCGCGGGCTTCATGCTATCGGTGGTCATCACCTTCGTGATCCTGCGCTACACCTGAGCCGCGCCATTCGCGCGCCGCGACCGGTTTGGCGACCGATCCGTTCTACACTCGCGCCATGACCCGAGCGTGGTTCGCGCTGACATCGCTGCTGCTCATCGCCATACCGGCGGGCGCGCAGGCGCGCACGGTCTACCGGTGCGTGCGCGACGGCACCGTCAGCCTGGCGACGGCGCCCGAACCGGGTTCGCGCTGCGAGGCCAAACAGATCGACGACAACGCCGCCAAGCTGCCCAATCTCTGGGGCGCGATGGGCGTGATCAGCGGCACCTTGTACGAGCGCCAGCAGGACGGCCGCACGGTCTACAGCACGCGCAACCTGCCCGGGTCGGTGAAAGTGCTCGGCTTCACCGTGAGCACGCCACCGGGTGCGCAGGCGCATGCCGGACTCGGGGCCTTGGGCCCGCCGGTGCTGGACAAGTACGCGGCCGATTTCCGCGCGGCGGCCAATGCCACCGGCGTCGACCAGGCATGGCTACGTGCGATCGCGCACGTCGAGAGCGGCTTCGATGCCGCTGCCGTCTCGCCCAAAGGCGCGCAAGGCGTCATGCAGCTCATGCCGGATACGGCGAAGCAATATGGCGTCACCGATCCGTTCTCGTCGGCGCAGTCGATCTACGCCGGCGCCAAGCATCTCAAGGATCTGCTACGTCGCTACAAGAACGATCCAAGCCTGGTCGCGGCCGCGTACAACGCCGGCGTCGGCACGGTCGCGCGCTACGGCGGCGTGCCGCCGTATGCGGAGACCGAAGACTATGTCGCCAAGGTGCTCGTGTTGCGCGAACGATACCAGGCCGTACTGAATCCGCCGCCGAAAAAGAAAAAACGCGCGCGCTAAGTGCGAATGTCGCGTGTTTAACGGAACGCGAAGGTAAGGTGATCAGCACTCACCCCGCGACTGCGACTCTACAAACAATGTGCTCTTTCAATCAGCAATGCAGCTTGATGCATTGCAAAACTCTAATCGCGCGCACGGATACTCAACTTCGTTCATCACCGAAACTTCGCTGTTCGTCCCACGGCACATCCCAGGCGAAAAAAATTCCGCTAGGTTCCGCGAGCGGTCGTCGTGACCGCCATGCAAACAACGGAGCGTAAAAATGAACGACGCAATGGAAACTCGTTTGATCGGCCGTAAAGTCGCTATCGAAACGGCGCCGTATGACGCCAACGCCAACGCGAATGTCGGTCGCTCGACCTTCACCCGCACGGGTCCGACGCGCGAGATCGACTACGCCGACAACGGCGACCAGATTCCGTAAGGATTCACTGCGCGGTGATGCATCACCGCGTTGTCTGGGCCGGGTGCAGGTCTCCTGCATCCGGCTCATTTGCTGGCACGACAGGCGGGCGGTGCAATGGATTCATCCTCGAACAGGCGTCCCGTCACCTTCTTCGGCGTGTTCCGCCGGCTGCTGCCGACCATCTGGGAATGCCGGGCGCGCGTGCTGCTCGCGCTGGCGTTCGTGGTCGCGGCCAAGCTCGCCAGCATCGGCGTACCGGTGCTGCTCAAGCAGCTCATCGACGCGATGAATACGCGCACCGCGGTCATCGCGGTACCGACCCTGCTCTTGCTCGGCTACGGCGCGTTGCGTCTGTCGACCTCCTTGTTCCAGGAAGCGCGCGGCATCGTGTTCGCGCGCGTGCTGACGCGCACGACGCGCGTGATCACCCTGCGCGTGTTCGCGCATTTGCATTCGCTGAGCCTGCGCTTCCATCTCGACCGCCGCACCGGCGGCGTGAGTCGCGACATCGAGCGCGGCATGACCTCGATCGCCGATCTCATCGATTGGTCGATCTACATGATCCTGCCGACCCTGTTTGAAGTCGGCGTGGTCGCGGCGATCCTGATCGTCCGCTACGACTGGAGCTTCACCGTCATCACCCTGGCGACGCTGATCGGCTACGGCCTTTTCACCTACGCGGCGACCGAGTGGCGACTGAACTTCTTCCGATCGATGAACGAGGCCGACAGCGAGGCCAATTCCCGCTCGGTCGATTCCCTGCTCAACTACGAGACGGTCAAATACTTTAATAGCGAGAAACACGAATTCAACCGCTTCGACCACAGCCTGCGCCAACTTGAGGAAGCGGCGATCGTCAGCCTCAAGACCGCATCGGTGCTCAACATCGGCCAGTCGGCGATCGTCGCGGTCGGTTTGAGTCTGCTGCTGTGGCGCGCCGCTGTCGGCGTGTCGGCCGGGCAGATGACCCTGGGCGACATGGTCCTGGTCAACGCCTTCCTCATCCAGCTGGCGGCGCCGCTCAATTCCCTGGGCATGCTCTATCGCGAAGTGCAGCAGGGGCTGGCCAATACCGATCGCATGTTCGCCCTGCTCGACGAGCCCGTGGAAGTACGCGACCTTCCCGAGGCGCCGGCGCTGGCGATTGCCGGCGGCAGCGTGCGCTTCGAACAGGTCGGTTTCGGCTATCAGCCCGATCGCGGCATCCTGTTCGAGGTCGATTTCCACATTCCCGCTGGCAAGACGCTCGCCGCCGTCGGCACGACCGGTGCCGGCAAGTCGACGCTGGCGCGGCTGCTGTACCGCTTTTACGACGTCGACGCCGGCCGCATCCTCGTCGATGGCCAGGACATCCGCACGGTCAGCCAGGCGTCCTTGCGTGCGGCGATCGGCATCGTTCCCCAGGACACGGTGCTGTTCAACGACTCGATCTACTACAACATCGCCTACGGGCGTCCCGAGGCCACGCGCGCCGAGGTCGTGGCGGCGGCGAAGTCCGCGCATATCCACGATTTCATCGAGAGCCTGCCGCTGGGCTACAACACCGGCGTCGGCGAGCGCGGCCTGAAGTTGTCTGGCGGCGAGAAGCAGCGCATCGCGATCGCGCGCACCCTGCTCAAGAATCCCGTCCTGCTGGTGTTCGATGAAGCCACGTCGGCGCTGGACACGCGCACCGAGCGCATCATCCAGGGCGAGATCGCGGAAATCGCGCGCCAGCGCACCACCCTGATCATCGCGCACCGGCTTTCGACGATCGTCGACGCCGACGAAATCCTCGTGCTCGACCACGGCCGTATCGTCGAACGCGGCACGCATCGCAGCCTGCTTGCCGGCGGTGGCCACTACGCCGCGTTGTGGGCGATGCAGCAGCAGACGCGCGAAGGTCTTGACGACCGCGACTTTGCCGCGCGGTACGCCGAACGCGCCGGCGTGGCGCTCTGACTTCCTTTCCTTCCGTCCTTCTTCCGGAGCTTCCATGAGAACCCTGATCGTCGCCGACCCCTGGGATATCCACGCCCGCGCCGTTGCCTGGGGACTGGAAAGCGCCGGCGAAGACTCCGTCGTCCTGTACACGCACGATTTTCCGCAGAAGAGCGCGATCAGCCTGCATTTCGACAGCGAGACGACGCGCTCTGGCGCGGATGATGCGGTCGAGTTTTCCTGCGCGCGCAACTACCGCGCGATGACGCTGGAGGATGCCGACGCGATCTGGCTGCGCCGCTGGTACCAGCCGATCGCCTCGCCAGATCTGCATCCGGCCGACAGCCGTTTCTCGCAGGCCGAATCGGGCGAGTTCATGCGCGCGACCATGCACATGCTCGACGAGCGCGAGCGCTTCTGGGTCAATCCGCTGCAGGCGAAACTGCGCGCCGACCGCAAGCCGGTGCAGTTGCTCAATGCCAAGGCGGTCGGCCTGCGGATTCCGAAGACCCTGTTCTCGAACGATCCCGAACAGATCCGCGGTTTCTTCCGCCAGCATGGCGGTCGGGCGATCTACAAGCCATTGACCGCAGCCTGTTGGGTCGCCGAAGAGAAAGTGCATGCGACCTTCACCTCGGTGCTGACCGAAGACCTGTTGCGCAACGATGCGTCGCTATCGAACGCGCCAGGTATCTACCAGGAATTCCTCGACAAGGCTTACGAGCTGCGCATCACCGTGATCGGCCGCTCGGTGTTCGCCGCGCGCCTGGATTCGCAGAAGGACGGCTTCTACCTGACCGACTGGCGTGCCAACCAGCTCGACAACGAGATCCAGTGCGACGTTTACGCCCTGCCGCCCGAGATCGAGGCCAAGTGCCTCGCGCTCATGACGCGGCTGGGCCTGGTGTTCGGCTGCATCGACATCGTGGTGACGCCGGCGGGCGAGTACGTCTTCCTGGAAGTCAACGAGATGGGCCAGTTCATCTGGCTCGAGGACATGAATCCGGGCTTGCCCCTGCTGGACTGCTTCGTGAAGTTCCTGATCAGTCGCGATCCGGGCTATCGCTACGATGCCGCGAGTCCGATTTGCGATTTCTCCGGGTTCAAGACCTGGATGGACGCCCAGGCCGATTTCGAACCCGATCCCGCACGGCACATCCTGATTCCCCGCTCATTCGAAATGCGCGAGTAATGCAGGTCGGGGCCGCAGCTCAGGCCGTGCTGCCCGGAAACCAGATATCGAAACGGGTTTCGCCCTGGCCGGTCGCGGCCAGGCGATACGAAAACCCATGCCGGTTGAGTACTTCGCGCACGAACAGCAGGCCGATGCCCTGGCCACCTTTTTTTGTGGTGAAGAACGGCGTGAAAATCTGCCCGGCGGGCAGTTCGCCGAGGCGGTCACCGGAATCGATCAGTGACAGCCGCACGCGCGTGTCTTCCCGTGCGAGCTCCAGATGCACGTGGCCGGTCGTTGCGCCCGTGTCGCGCATCGTCTCGTCCACGGCTTCGATCGCGTTCTTGATGATGTTGAGCAAGGCCTGCTCCATAAGATTGCGGTCCAGGGACAGCGCCGGGATCGCATCGCAGCGGATCCAGTCGAGGGCGATGCCGCGGCTGCGGCAGGGCTCGCGGTACAGACGCAGGATGTCCTCTGTCATCGCGCGTACGTCGACCGGGCGCGGGTCGGCGGCGGGCATCTTCACCACACGCGTGAAGCGTTCAATGAATTCGCCGAGGCTGGTATTGCGTCGTTTGACCGCCTCGATCGCGGTGCTGAAATCGGCGCCGTCCGCGGCCGTCAGCTGCGGCTGGTAGAACAGCAGCGAGTCGAGCACCGACCCTGTCGCCGCCACCGTGTTGTTGACCTCGTGGGCGAGCACGCGCACGAGTTTTTCGTAGGTGGCTTTCTCCGAGCTTTCCAGTTCCTCGGTGAATTCCTCGATCAGCAGGAAATGCCGGGCGAAGCCGCGGTCGAAGAAATGGCTGCGCAGGCCGCGATAGCGGCGACCGTTGGCGTCGACGAGCAGGCGGCTGTCGTTGAGGGCGAGGGCGTCGAGCTGCGCGAGCAGGTCGAGGCTGCGTTCGCGACCGGCAGCATCGAGTTCATCGGCGAAGCGCGCCTTGGCCTGCTGCCAGTCGGCCAGGGTCTTGCCCTCAGGTTCAACGAGACCGAGCAGGCGGCTTGCGCTGGCATTGATCAGGCTGATGCGACCGTCGAAATCGAAGGCGATCACGGCGCTCGGCGTCGCTTCGAGCAGGCGATCGAGGAAGCCGCGTTGTTCGCCGAGCTTGAGGCGCTCCTGGTACAAGGCATCGAGCATGCCGTTGAACAGGCTGACGATGCCGGCGAGTTCGTCGTTCGGCGCCTGTTGCAGGCGGGCAGCGTAATTCTGGTCCTGCAGCAGTTCGTGGAAGCGGCGCGCGTAATCGAGCGGTTGCAGGGCCCGGCGCAGCAGGGCGACGCCGACGAGCAGGCTGGCGACCAGGAAAACCTCCGCGACCACCACCACCAGCGGCTGCTCGCGATACAGCCACAGCGTCAGCCCGAAAAACGCCAGATGCAGCCCGACCAGATACGCCGTAAGGCGATCACGCAAGCTCACGCGGCGTCTCCGGGATCGCCGACGCCGGTCAATCCGTATTTCTCCAGGCGTCGATACAGCGCCGCGCGGCTCAGGCCCAGGGCTTTGGCGACGCGCGAGATATTGCCTTGATGCTGCTGCAGCATCTGTTCGATCAGGTGCCGCTCGACCTGTTCCAGCGTCATGCCATCGACGCGCAGGCCCGGACGCGTTGGATCGGAATCGCCACGCTCGGCCTGCAGGAAGTCGGCCTGGTCGAGCACGCGTTTGCCGACCAGCAGCATCGTGCGTTCCAGTACCTGCCGCAGCTGTCGGATATTGCCCGGCCACGGTTGCGCGCACAGCCATTCCATCGCGGCTGGAGACAGAGACACCGCGTCCAAGCCGTAGTCCGCACCGAGATCGGCAAGCAATTGCGTGGCGATCAGCGGGATATCACTGCGGCGATCGCGCAGGGCCGGCAGGCGCAGGGTGATCAGGTTCAGGCGGTAATACAGGTCTTCGCGGAATTCCCCGCCCGCGACCAGTTCGGCGAGCTCGCGGTTGGTCGCCGAGACGATGCGCACATCGGCCTGCTCGGCGGTGCTGGCGCCCACCGGGCGGTAGCTCTGATCCTGCAGCACGCGCAGCAGCTTGACCTGGTCGGCGCGGTTGAGCTCGCCGATTTCGTCCAGAAACAGGGTGCTGCCGAACGCGCTCGCGACATGGCCCTTGCGGTCCGTGCGTGCATCGGTGAACGCGCCTTTGACATGACCGAACATCTCGCTCTCGAACAGCGAGGACGTGATCGCGCCCATGTTGATCTTCACCGCCGGTTTGCCCGCGCGCGGGCTGTTGCGGTGGATGGCATCGGCGATGAGTTCCTTGCCGGTGCCGCTCTCGCCCAGGATCAGTACCGGCGCGCGCGTCTTGGCCACGCGCGCGACGGTCGACAGCACCTTGAGCAGGTCCGGGTGCTCGCCGACGATGCCGCTGAAGTCGAACTCGCTGTCGAGCGCATGCCGGTCCAGCCGCATCGGCGAGCGCGGCACCGCCAGCTCCAGCGTGGTGCGAATGAGTTCGACCAGCTGCGCGTTCTGCCAGGGCTTGGTGAAGAAATCCGCCGCACCGACCTTGACGCCGCGTACCGCCAGGGCGATGGAACCCCAGGCAGTCATCAGCAGCACGGGCAGGGCGGGGTAGTGTTCCTTGATCTCGGCGAGCAAGGCCAATCCCTCCTCGCCGCTGGTCTGCGCCGAGAAGTTCATGTCCTGCAGGACCAGGTCGACCGGCACCCTCGCCAGCGTCGCGAGCACCTGGCGCGGCTCGTCGCAGGTCAGTACCTCGAAGCCCGATTGCTTGAGCAACAGGGCCAGCGAGACCTGCACCGAGCTGTCGTCGTCGACGACCAGCACGCGCTGCTTGCGGGAATTTTCCATCGGGGTGTTGATGAGCGCCGCCTTGAACCGGTTATTCGTAGTGGAGGGCTTGCGTCGGACTCAGCCGGCTGGCCCGCCACGCAGGATAGAGAGCGCAGAGTACCGACACCAGCGCCATGATCGCCATCGACACCCCGGCGGCGACGAAGAACAGCGGCCAGCTGAGGTTTTCCCCAAGCACGCCGGTGATCGGCAACTGCACCAGCAGGACCAGACCGACCAGCATCGCCAGCGTGGTCAGCAACAACTGTTCGGCGATGATCTGCCGGTAGATGTCGCCGGCGGTCGCGCCGATCGCGCGGCGCAGGCCGATTTCGGGAATGCGCTGGGTGGTGTTCTGCCAGAGCACGCCGAACAGGCCGAACGCGACCATGAGCAGCAGGAACCCGGCGATCACCGAAAACACGATCAGCGGCACCACCGTGTCGTGCAGCCGCGAACGTCGCAGATCGCTCAGCGGCGAGATGCGGTAGGACCAGTCGTTGCGCACCAGCTTGAGCTGATTGCTCAGGGTCGACTCGAAGACGCGCTCGGTACCCGGTTTGACCTTCAACAGGATCGTGGTGACACCGCGCTTGCTCGTCTGCGTCGAGAAGCGGGCGATGAGGAAGTTCGTCGGCACCATGTATTCGCCATGGTTGCGCAGATCCTCGACGACGCCGGCCACGGTGTACTGCTGGCGGTCCTTGCTGCCTTGCTCGCCGTCGCTGAGGATCTGCCCGATCGCGCTCTTGCCGGGGAACAGGGCCTCGGCGAGACGACGGTTGATCACCACCGGCTCGCGCGCCGCGCCTTCATCGGCACTCGAGAACCAGCGACCTTCGGTCAGGGGCATGTCCATGACGGCGAAGAACTCGTCGCTGACCGTCATCAGGTCGCTGTCGGCCTCGCGGCCGCCCTCGGGCAGCGAGTAGGTGGTTCGCCAGGTGGAGTGTTCGTAGGGCGAGGAGTTGGCGAAGGCGACCTGCTGGACCTGCGGCAGCGCTTCGAGACTGCGCTTGAATTTGTCATAGGTCAGTGCGTCGTTCTTCATGCCCTCGTCGTTGGGTTGCTCCATCTGCACGGACCAGACATCGGTGTAGTCGAAACCGATCGGCAGGTGATAGAGCTGGTAGTAGCGGCACGCCGCGGCGGCGATCGCGAAAACGACGACGAAGGTCAGTCCGATTTCCAGGCTGAGCATGAGGTTTCTGGACTTGCGCTTCCAGATCGGTTTCAGGAATTGACGAAACATCAGGCGGCTCCCTTGAGGGCTTGCACGGGATGGAGGCGGGACATCTTCCAGGCGGGAATCACGCCCGAGAGCAGGCCGAATACGATGGTGATGATCAGGCCGTAGAAGAACACCGCGAGATTGATGTCCACCTTCAGGTAGGGAATCAGGCCCGAGTTCTCCAGCCACACGAGCACGCCCTTGGCGAGCATCAGACCGAGCAGGCCGCCGACCAGGCACAGCAGCACGTTTTCGATGACGAACTGGATCACCAGCGTGCCGCTCGACGCGCCGAAAGCCTTGCGCACGCCGATCTCGGTGCTGCGCTCCATGATGCGGCCGGTATTGAGGTTGACCAGGTTCAGGGCCGGCAAGAGCATGAACAACAGCATCAGCACGCCGATGCCGGTGAGCAGATAGGCCGCGCCGGAATCCGCCGAACGTTCGTTGCCGAGCAGGCCGCGCGCGAAGAAGTCGAGCTTGGTATCCGCCCACATGAAGGCCTGGCTCCAGTCGTCCGGTCCCTCGAGGCTGATCTGCGCGGCATGATTCCAGGCGGCGGGCTGGTCGAACTTGATCGTCTTGGCGATCTGCGCGACTTCCTCCTGGATGCGCGGAATGTCCGCCGGGCTCTTGGCCAGCAGCAAGGCGACGAACTCGCCCGACATCTGACTGCGGTATTCGGTGGACGGGTCCGTGGTGATCGGTGCCCAGATGTCGGCGTAGGCGTTGACGTGCATCGCGTCTTCGACGACACCGATGATTTCGAACTGCTGACCGCCGATGTTGAGCTTCTGGCCGACCGCGCGAACGCCGGGAAATAACTTGCCCGCCGTGGTCCGGTTCAGCACGGCGACGAAGCGGCCGAGCGTGTCGTCTTCCGCCGAGGGCAGGCGGCCGTCGAGCACAGTGAAGTCGAGGATCTTCCAATAGCCGGCATCGGTGCGACGCAGCTGCAGTTCCGTGACGCGATCGTCCTGATAGACCGACACGGTGCGCGGACCGGACGCGGCGGCGACCAGTTGCGGCGTCTTCATCGGGCGCAGGTATTGTTCGATGACCTTGTAGCCGAGCGGGCTCGTGCGGCTGCCCTGGCCGTCCTTGGTCAGCGAGACCAGGGTGGTGACCTGCACGAAGCGATCGCTTTTGCCTTCGACGCCGGTCGGGAAAAACGCGTTCTGCAGCAGGGCCGTGACCACCAGCAGCACCATCAGCGTGATCGTGATGCACAGCAGGTTGATCGCGGTGAACAGCTTGCGCCGGGTATAGACCTTGTACGCGGTCAGCAGATAATTCTTGAACATGGGTTCTTCCTCAGGCGACCAGCTGGCCGTCGAACACGCGGATGATCTGGCTGCCGCGCTTGGCCTCGCGCTCGTCGTGGGTGACCATGACCACGGTGGTGCCTTCCTGGTTGAGCTTGACCAGGTGGTCCATGACTTCTGCGCCCATCTGGCTGTCGAGATTGCCGGTCGGTTCGTCGGCGAGCAGGACCTGCGGCTTGCCGACCATCGCGCGCGCGATCGCCACGCGCTGCTGCTGACCGCCGGAAAGCTGGTTGGGGTAGTGCTCCATGCGCGCGCCGAGGCCGACCTTTTCCAGGGCTTCCTTGGCGAGGCGACGACGTTCGGCCGCGGGCACCGAGCGATACAGCAGCGGCAATTCGACGTTGTCGATGACGTGCAGGTCGTTGATGAGGTGGAAGCTCTGGAAAATGAAACCGAAGGTACGGTTGCGCAGCTGGGCCACGTCCTTGTCGCGATAGGACTTCACTTCCTTGCCGTCGACGCTGATCGCGCCGGTGCCGGGCTGGTCGAGCAGGCCGATGAGGTTGAGCAAGGTGCTCTTGCCGCAGCCGCTCGGACCCATGATGGAAAGGAACTCGCCCTTCTTCACGTGCAGGTTGATGTCTTTCAGCGCGAGCGTCTCGACCTTGTCCGTCTGGTAGGTCTTGCTGATGTTTTGCAGTCTGATCATGGCGTCGCTCTCAGTGTCGGAGGAGGGAGGGAAAGGCGGGATTAACGGGAGACGCGGAAAGCGTCGAGGTGTTTGAATCGGCTGACGTCGGACACGATGAGGCGGTCGCCGGCCTTGGCGCCGGCGAGGATCTCGACGGCACGGCCGTCGCCGAGTCCGACATCGAGTTGTTTCTTGCGCGCCATGTCGCCGTCGAGGACGAAGATGTCCTGGCGACCACGGCCGTTGAAGGCCGGGCCGGTGTCGGCCACCAGCGTGTTGGCTTTCTGTTCGGTGACGATGTTGACGTCCACGCGCAGCTTGTTGCGCAGAAGGGAATAGTTCGGCTTGTCGAGCGTGACCAGCAGGGTCACGGTGCCGTTCTGGATTTCCGGCAGGATCGTCTGCACGCGACCGGCGAGCGTCTGCCCGCTGTAGCCCACGCGTACCGCCTGACCGGGTTCGAGATAGCGCGCGTAGAAATCCGAGGCCGTCGCTTCGACGCGGTAGTTGTGCAGCTCGGAGACTTTCGCGACGAGCTGGCCGCTGCCGACGCTGGCACCTTCGTCGGCGAGCACCCAGGTCAGCATGCCGGCGAACGGGGCGCGTACCTTGGTCTGCGCCTGCAGATGGCGTTGCTGTTCGAGCTCCTTGAGCAGGATGGACTTCTGCAGTTCGGCGCCCTGGATATTGGTCTGCGTGGCCTGGCGCGCATCGGCGACCGATTCGCGGTGCTGGCGCAGTTCGATCTCGGTGCGTTTGACCACGAGCTCGGCGGCATTGAGGTCGGCCGCGGACGACGCGCCGATCTTCTCCAGGCGCTGGTAGCGACCGAGGCGGACCTTCGCGCTTTCCAGGTCCAGGCGCAGGAGCTCGATCTCGCTGGTCAGCTGTTTCTGTTTCTGGCGCATCTCCAGCGTCAATACCTGCACGCGGATTTCCTGCTGCGCGATCTGTTCCTCGAGATTGTCGATCGCCAGCTGGACCGTGTGGTCGTCCAGTTCCAGCAGCAGCTCGCCGGCGGCGACTTCCTGTCCGGCTTTGACATGCACGCGGGCGACGCGGGTCTGGATCGGGCTCGGCACCTGCTCTTCATGCACCGGGATGACGACGCCGGAGGCATTGATCGTGTTGGCGATACTGCCGGTGTGCACCTCGGCGACGCGGATGTCGGACAGGTCGATGCTCGGGCTGAGCATGCGGTTGATGCCCCAGGCCAGAACGATCAGGGCCAGCAACGCCGCGCCGGCGAGCGCGAATTTCATGCGCTGCCGCTGCTGCAGGGTCTGTGCGCTGATCGGTTGGTCCATGGGCTGTGCTTCGGTGCGGGGATGCACAGACAAGAGCAAGGGTTGTGCCAAGCGTCCCCGCGCGCGAAAGCCGCCTTGCAATCAGTGGCTTACGCGTTTTCTGGGTGAGTTCGTTGCGCGTTGGGCTGGTCGGTCACGAACAAGGGTGTTCGATATCGAACACCGACCGGCAAGTCTAAGACCGGCGCTTGCCACGCCCCCAGGCTCTTGAAACCGCTCCCGGCCGACCGCATTGACGAGAGGCAGACGCCATCGTCGCCACGACGCCTTCCGAGACTCCCCCATGTCCGTGCCGCTCAAGATCGATTTTGTTTCCGACGTCTCCTGCCCCTGGTGCATCGTCGGCCTCAAGTCCCTGGAACAGGCATTGCTCCGGATCGGCGACGCGGTGACGGTGGATCTGCACTTCCAGCCTTTCGAGCTCAATCCGCAGATGCCGGCCGAAGGCCAGGACATCGATGAGCATCTCGCAAAGAAGTACGGCTCCACGCCCGAGCAGCGCGAGCAGGCCCGCCAGGCCCTGCACGCGCGCGGCGCGGCATTGGGCTTCGAGTTCGGACTCGACAAGCGTCGGCGCATCTACAACACCTTCGACGCGCATCGCCTGCTGCACTGGGCCGGCGAACAGGGCGACGGCCGGCAGCGGGCGCTCAAGCATGCGCTGTTCCGCGCGTACTTCACCGACGGCGACAATCCCGGCGCACACGAGGTTCTCGTGCGGCTGGCCGCCGAGGTGGGTCTGGATGCCGAGCGTGCGCGCGCCATCCTGGCGACCGACGAATACGCCGACGCCGTGCGCGAAGACGAAACCTTCTACGCCAGCCAGGGCATCCGTGCCGTGCCGGCCGTCATCATCAATCAGCGACACCTGATTTCCGGCGGTCAGCCGGTCGAGGTGTTCGAGCGCGCGCTGCGCGAGATCGCTGGTCTGGCCTGAACGCACGCGTCCGCTATCGCCCGACGAAGGCCCGATACGCTGCGAGCACGGCCTCGGGCGCTTCGACCTGCGGGTAGTGGCCGGTGCGCGGCAGCAGGCTGATGTCGGGCGCGGCGATGAGTTCGCGATAACGCTGCGTCATGTGCTCGCCGGAAATCGGATCGGCTGCACCGACCACCAGCTTCATCGGCACTGCACTGCGTTCGAGCGCGCCGACCCAGCGGGCGCGATGCGCACGACGTTCGTCCATGTAGCCGATCAGTCGCGCCATCGCGAGCAACCCGTCCTGCGCGCGCAGCAGGTCCCAGAACGTGTCGATGTGTTCGTCGTCGGGCGGGGTGTCCTCTCCGAATATGCGGCGCAGGTTGTCGGCGAAGCGACGCTTGCTGGTCAGGCGTGCGACCAGTCCGCCGATCGGCGATTTCAGCAGGCGCTGGATCAACACCGGTCGATGCGTTTCCGGAAACAGGCCGCCGTTGAGAAAGCAGATCGAGTCCAGCCGCGCCCGGTTCTCGAGGTGGCGCGCCAGCAATTCCTGCGCGACGGTGTCGCCGTAGTCGTGCGCGAGGACATGGCAATGCGCCACGCCGAGCCGGTTCAGCAAGGCCTGGCAAAGATCAGCCTGATCGAAGATCGAATAGTCGTACCGGCGCGGCTTGTCGGAGAGACCGAAGCCGATGAGGTCGGGCGCGATCACGTAAAAATTCCGACACAAATCCTGCCAAAGCGCCTGCCAATCCCAGGATGCGGTGGGGAATCCGTGGATCAGCAGCAGCGGCGGAGCCAGAACATCGCCACCGATGCAATGAAAAATGCGATGGCGTTCTCGGTATGAGAAGTAATCGCCGCTAGCACGCCATTGCTGAATGGAAATTGTATTCATCGTGCGCCTATGACTTTCAGCACTTCGTGATTTACCGGCCGGCTATTCACCATGGCGACCTGCAAACGGCCGGCAACAACGCGCCGACCACATCAGGAAAATCGAGCATGTTGCATGCCGATCGCTCTTCGGCGATCGACCGCGACTGCTCGGCAACGCTTGCAGCCGACGCGCCGATTCCGGTGCATTCCGGCGGGGAACGGGCCGCAGCCCAATCATGCCACCACCATCATTGAAACCGAGGAAGTACACCATGAGCATCAACAAGAACTTCAAGCGCATCGTCCTGGCCCTGGCGCTGGGTATGGCCTTCGTCGGCGCCGCCAACGCGCAGCGCACCGTCGGCAATGTGATCGGCACGGCCACCGCCGGCGAGACCGTCGTCGCCAAGAATCTCAACGACGGTTCGCAGCGCGAAGTCGCGGTCAAGGCCGACGGCAAGTTCCGTCTCGCCTCGCTGCAGCCGGGCGACTACGCGATCGTCGTCAAGCACGCCGACGGCACCGAGAGCGCGCCGCGCACGACCTCGGTCCGCGCCGGCCAGACCATCCGCCTGCAGTAATTCGCCGGCCCGGTCTACCGAAATGCGGTGCGAATTGCGCACCGCATTTTTTTTGCGCGATGATTCCCCGTCCCCCGTGCCGGAGCCTGTCATGAATCGTCCGCGTTCTTCCTTCGCCACCGCGCTTTTCGCACTCTCGCTTTGCGCGATCGGCCCCGCGCAAGCGAGCAGCGATCTCGAATGCCATCTGCAGTACCGGCTCAGTGGCTGGTCGCTGATTTACAAGCACACCACCGGTACCGGTACGGTGAGCTGCAGCAACGGGCAGTCGATGTCGGTGCGCATCACCGCCAAGGCTCTCGGGCTGACCGCCGGCAAATGGCGCATCGACAACGGCAAGGGCCGCTTCGGCGGCGTGCACAGCATCAATGATGTGCTCGGCAGCTATGCCCAGGCCAGCGCAAACGCTGGCGCGGTGAAATCAGCCGAAGCCCAGGTACTGAGCAAGGGCAATGTGCAGCTTTCGCTGTCGGGCAAGGGCGAAGGCGTGAACGTCGGCGTCGACATCGGCGCATTCACCATCAAGCGCCGCTGATCCATCGCCGCGGCGGCGTCGGTCAGGGCGTCTTGACCAGCTCCACGCGGCGATTCTTCGCGCGACCGTCTTCGCTGCCGTTGTCGGCGACCGGCTTGTCCGGGCCGAAGCCGCGTGTGGTCAGGCGTGCGCCGTCAATGCCCTTGCCCACGAGGGCGGTGCGCACGGCGGCCGCACGCTCGCCCGAGAGCACGCGGTTGCGTTCGGCGGTGCCGGTGCTGTCGGTATGCCCTTCGATGGACAGCTTGAGCGCCGGATCGCCTTCGAGCAGTTTGCGGATCTCGTCGATGACCGCCGCGCTGTCGGGACGCAGCGTCGCCTTGTCCGTATCGAAGTTGATGTAGAGCGCGACATGACCGGAAGCGTCGATCGCCTTCTTCATCGCGCTCGCATCCAGGAACGCGAGCTTGCTCGCCATCGCCTGCCGCTCGAGCACGGCGACCTGACCGTGCAGCGGAATCGCACCGGTGCTGACCTGGATCCAGTATTCCTTGCCGCCCTGGCGAATCAGATAGGTGTGGTTCTCGCAGCCGTCGCTCGCGCAGGTGCCGTCGTAGTGTTTGTCGACGAGATCGCGGCCGCCGAAGGCATCGGTGACTTCGCCGGTGTATTGCGTGCGGCTGATCTCGACGCCACCGAGGGCGGCGATCGCATCGGCATAGTTGCGCTGGAATTCGATGTCGGAATAGACACGCTGCTCGGCATTGGTGAGCTGGAAGCGGTCGACGAAGACCTTGCCTTCCACCGCGACGATCTTGTTGCCGGCGATCATGTGTTCGCGATCAAAGCTGCGGTTGCGATCCTTGTCGTCGAGCGTGCTGACCAGGCCTTCGGGCGCCTTGAAGAACGGGAACGGCGGCAAGGCCGCCGTGCTCTCGGGCACGCTGGCGGGATCGAATTCGCTGCTGGCGGTCGCCGCCGCGTCGGGCGCGGGCGTCGTGCTTGCGTCGGCCGGTGGCGTCGGAGCCGGGGTGTCCTGCGTGCCTGCCGACGGAGCCGGTGACTCGGTCGTCGCGGCGGGCGTTTCGGCCGGTCGGCTGCAGGCGGCGAGCATCAGCAGGGCGACAGCGGGAACCAGGACTAGGGAACGGACGCGCATGATCGATCTCCAGGGAAGGACGGCCGAAGCGGTGGCTCGCCCGGGATAACGCAGAAACCCGGGAAGTCCGACGTCCGTCTTGTATGCCAAAGCCCGGCGAGCGGCAAGCGCAGGCGCCGGGGCGTCCTAGCGGTCGGCCGGCGCCTGAGCCCGTTCTTCGGCGATGCGCTTGCCCAGGCGCGCTTCGGCGTCGTCGGCATAGGCACGACAGGCGTTCGGGTCGATCAGGGCGTTCTTCTTGCCGCGTCGGTCACGGGCCTGCTGCTTATCGAACAGATTGGAAAGACCCGGATGCGCGGAGATCAGCACGTCGCAAGGCAGGGCGCGCACGGTCGCGATGCTGCGGCGGAATTGCGCGATGCGCGCGCCGCCATCGGCGGTGTAACGGAAGCCCGGCGCCGATACCGGCGTGAGGCTGTCGGCGTACACCAGATTGCGGCAGACCTTGCCTTCGCAACTGCGCCAGGTCCAGGTGTCGCCGCCGCTGGTGTGGCCGGGCGTGTAGTGCGCGGTGATCCGGAGCTCGCCGAGCGCCAGCACCTCGCCGTCGCGCAGTTCGCGCACCTTCGCCACCGGCGGAAAGCGCATCGCGTCGCCATACCCGTGCTGCGGATCGGCATCGTCGGCGGTGCCCGCCCGCAGCGTGGCTGCGCCGAGCACGCTGGCCGCGACCTGGGCGCCGCTCAGCCGCTGCAGTGCGGCGATGCCGCCGGCATGATCGTAGTGCGCGTGCGAATTGACGATCCACTTCACGTCTTCGACGCGAAAGCCGAGCGTGCGGATATTCGCCGCGATGCGTTCGGCCGACTGCGGCAAGGCGCCGTCGATGAGGACATGGCCCTGCTTGCCGACGATGAGCACCGAACTCAGGCCGTCGACGCCGACGTAATAGCTGTTGCCGATCAGTCGGAACGGCGCGTGCGGCTGGTTCCATTCGGCGCAGTTGTCGCACTCGATCGGCGTGGTGTCGGCGTGGACGGCGGGCGTGGCGAGAGCGAGAACCAGGGCGAAAGGCAGCATGGGCGAGGACAGGTCGGAGGGCGGGTCGGACCTCGATTGTCGCGCAAGTCGCCCGCGGACGGGATGCGCCAGGGTGTAAAATCGCGCACTGGTGATGACGCAGGAGTTCGGCTTTGGCAGGCGCAGACATGGCCGGTGGCCCCGCCGAGGCCGCGCTCGACACCTTGTTGCTGCCCGTGCACGCAGGCCAGCTGGTCTGGCCGGCACAGGGACGCGTGCGATTTCTGCGTGCGCGCGCCGGCGCGGATTGGCGCGACCTGCCGACGGCGCAGTTGAGCTGCGAGCAAAGTTTCAAGCCGCAGGCCGACGCGCTCGAACGCGAGGGTCGCCATCTGCCAGCGGACGACGCGGCGACCTATGCGCTGGTGCTGCTGCTGCCGCCGCGCCAGCGCGACGAAGCACGTGCGCTGTTCGCCCGGGCGCTCGACAGTGCGATGCCCGGCGGCGTGGTCGTGGCCAGCCAGGCCAACAACGAAGGCGCGCGCTCGGGCGAAGCCGATCTCGAGCGACTCGCCGGACAGGTGTACAGCGAATCGAAGAACAAATGCCGCGTGTACTGGGCGGTCGCCGATGCCGCGCGCGTCGACGCCGAGCTGCTCGCGCACTGGCGCACGCTCGATGCCCCCCGGCCGATCGCCGACGGCCGCTATCTGAGCCGCCCGGGCGTGTTCGCCTGGGATCGCATCGACGCTGCCTCGCAACTGCTCGCCGAACATCTGCCTGACGATCTGGCCGGCCACGGCGCCGACCTTGGCGCGGGCTACGGCTATCTCGCCACGCAGGTGCTCGCACGCAACACCGGCGTGACGGCGCTGGATCTGTACGAAGCCGAAGCGCGCGCGCTCGCGCTGGCACGCACGAACCTTGCGCAGGACGTTGGCCGCGTGGCCGTCGATTTTCTCTGGCATGACGTGACGCGCGGTCTGCCGCGCACCTACGATTTCATCGTCAGCAATCCGCCCTTCCACGTCGATCGTGGCGATCGCCCGCAGCTGGGCCAGGCATTCATCGCCGCCGCGGCGGCTGCGCTGCGACCGGGCGGGCGTTTGTGGCTGGTCGCCAACCGACACCTACCTTACGAAACGACTCTCGGTCAGGGCTTCGGGCGCGTGCGGACGGTCGTGCAGGCCGAGGGATTCAAGGTCATCGAAGCAATCAAGGCGGGCGCATGAAACTGGTGAAGCTGTTGGCCAACCTCGGGTATGGCAGCCGCAAGGACGTCACGATGATGCTGCGCAACGACTGGGTCACGCGCCGCGACGGCCGCGTGCTCGGCCCCGACGACAGCGCCGAACACGCCGACATCCTCGTCGACGACGAGCCGCTCGATCCCGCCCAGGGCATGCTGCTGATGCTGCACAAGCCAGTGGGCTACACCTGTTCGACCAAGGATCCGGGGCGCGTGGTCTACGACCTGCTGCCGCCGCGTTTCCGTCTTCGCAATCCGGTGCTGTCGTCGGTGGGTCGGCTCGACCGCGACACATCGGGCCTGTTGCTGATGACCGACGACGGCGCGCTGCTGCACCGGATCACCTCGCCGAAAGCCGCCTTGCCGAAAGTCTACGAAGCCACGCTCGCCAATGACCTGCGTGGCGACGAGGGGCCGATTTTTGCGAGCGGCACGCTGATGCTGGACTCGGAGACCGAGCCGCTCGCGCCCGGCGTGCTGGAAGTGATGGATGCGCGACGCGCGCGCATCACCCTGATCGAGGGCCGCTATCACCAGGTCCGGCGGATGTTCGCCGCGGTGGGCAACCATGTGCTGACGCTGCAGCGTCTGTCGATTGGCGGGCTCACGCTCGGAGACACGCCGTCGGGCAAGTGGCGCTTGCTGACGCCTGGAGAAGTCGCGGATTATTTCGGCGCGAAATAGGCCGGCAAGCAACCTAGGCCACTCTCAGTCGCGGAAATTCTCGAACTGCAGCGGCAGTTCCCATTCGGTTTTTTTCAGCAGGGCCATCACGTCCTGCAGGTCGTCGCGCTTCTTGCCGCTGATGCGCAGCTTTTCGCCGTTGATCTGTGCCTCGACCTTGAGCTTGGCTTCCTTGATCGCAGCGATGATCTTCTTGGCGATCTTCTGCTCTATGCCCTGCTTGATGGTGATCTTCTGACGCGCGCCGGCGAGGTTGATTTCCGGTTCGCCGACGTCGAGGCAGCGCACGTCGATGCCGCGGGTGATCAGGCGTGCGCGCAGGATGTCGAGCATCTGGTTGAGCTGGAAATCGCTCGGCGCGCGCTGGGTGACCACGAACTTGTCGAGTTCGAAGCTCGCATCCGTGCCCTTGAAATCAAAACGATTGCCGAGTTCGCGGTTGGCGGTATCCACGGCATTGGTCAGTTCGTGGGTGTTGACCTCGGAGACGACATCGAAGGAAGGCATGGTCTGGGCGGCGGCGTGAGGGAGGTGCGCATCTTACTCGCCGCGACCGACCGGGACATCATTCGGCGCGGATTTTGCCGCCGACCCAGATGGCTTCGATGTCGCGGCCACGGCGTTCCACGCGCACTTCCAGCAGGCTCGGCGAAGGCGCCGGCATCGCATCGCCTTGTGCGATCCAGCCGCGGTCGCCGGGCAGGGCGTCGCGCAGGGCCAGCCAGGCCGCCAGACCGGCGGCGCCCATGCCCGTCGCGGATTCTTCGTCGATGCCGTAATGCGGCGCGAACATGCGCGTGCGTGCGAACTGGGCGGGCGTATCGGTGTCGGCGGTGCGCACGTACAAACCGATGAGCTCGTGCTGGTCGCTGAGGACGGTGATCGCGGCGAGATCGGGCACGATCGCGCGCAGCGCCGCGGCATCGCGCACGGCGATGTGCAGGAAGCGATTGCCCAGATCCACGATCGCCGCGTCCTCGGCGTCGATGCGATCGGGCGTCAGTCCCAGCAAGGCAGCCAAGGCCTCGGCGGAAAAGCGCTCGCCTGCCACCGTCGGCGAAGGCAGACGCAGGAACACCTGCCCGTCGCGGATGCGCACCGTACGCGGGCCGTCGATGCTTTCTTTGACGTAGTCGCCCTCGGGCAAGTCGCCCCGGCGGTGCAGCAGGCCGAACGCCGCGACGGTCGCGTGTCCGCAATGGGCGATCTGCCGGGTCGGGGTATAGAACTCCACCCGTCGCGTCGCCGTCTGGCTGCGGCTGACGAACGCGGTTTCCGGCACGCCCAGGCGCGCGGCGAGGGCCTGGCGCGCCGCCGCGTCGAGGTCGTCGGCATCGAGCACGACGCCGGCCGGATTGCCGCCGGCGCCGTCGCGCGCGAACGCGTGAATGAGGTGCGTCTCAGACATACGCATAGACCTTGCCGGTGTCCGCCCCTTCGATGCTACGGCTGAAACCGAGCGCGGCGCGCGCCGCCGGTACCGGCTCGAAGCCGCGGAACCATTCGCCGAAGCTCGCAACCGATTCCGACAGCAGGCCCGGACTCACGGCATTGATGCGCAGGGCGCGCGGCAATTCCAGCGCGGCGCCGACGACGAAGCCTTCGAGCGCGCGATTGACGAGCGTCGCGGTCACGCCGGTCAGGATCGGTTCCTGGCTCAGGATGCCGGTGGTCAGCGTGATCGAACCGCCGTCGTTGAGATGCGGCACGCCGAGCAGCGCCAGGTTCACCTGGCCCATCAGCTTGTCCTGCAGGCTCAGCGCCCATTGCTCGTCGGTAAGTTCGAGCAGGGGAGCGAAGGCGAGTTTGCCGGCGGCCGACGCGATGGCATCGACGCGGCCGAGCTTGTTCAGTGCGGCCTGGACGCTGGCCTTGTCGCGCAGGTCCAGGCGCAGATCGCCGTGGCTGCGGCCGGCGCGGACGATGTCGTGGCGGGCGCCGAGTTCGTCGACGACGGCACGGCCCAGGGTGCCTTCGGCACCGATCAGCAGGATCTTCATGGGGAACTCCATTGGCTTGTCAAAGCGACCAGTGGTCGCGGTGGAGACAGGCTAGACCCTCGCAAAGCCTTGATAATCGGCCTGGAAGGGGAAACACTGTTCGCCAATGGAAACAATCCAGGCACGCTACGAGCAGGCCATCTGTTTCGCGACGGTCGCGGAATCGGGCAGTTTTACCCGCGCCGCCAGCGCGCTGGAGCGCTCCAAGGCACATGTGAGCAAGCAGGTCAGCGCGCTGGAAACGGCGCTCGGCGTGCAACTGCTGATGCGCACGACCCGTCGCCTGGTGCTCACCGAGGCCGGACGCACCTACCTCGAGTATTGCCGACAGCTGCGCGACACCTTGCTCGAAGGCGAACAGGCGGTGTCGGCCGTGCGCGAGGAGGTCAGCGGCACCTTGCGCATGACCGCGCCGACCTCGTTCGGCGATGCCTTCCTGCTCGAGATGCTGCTCGATTTCCAGACCCGGCATCCGAAACTGCGCATCGCGCTCGACCTGAGCATCGTGCGTCGCGACCTGGTCGGCGACGGCTACGATTTCGCGATCCGCACGCCGCGCAATCTCGAAGACCATCTGATTGCCAAGGCCCTGGGCCTGGTGCGCGATGTGCTGGTTGCCAGCCCCGATTTTCTCGCGCGGCAGGCGACACTCGCCACGCCGGCAGACCTGGCCGGCGTGCCCTGCCTGTTGAACACGCATTTCCGCGACGATGCCGACTGGCTGTTGCAACGCGACGGGCAAAGCCATGCCGTGCGTGTCGACGGCGCCTTTGCCGCCAATCATTTCGGCATGCTGCGCTCGGCGGCGATCGCCGGCGTCGGCATCGCGCGGCTACCGCGCTACATCGTCGCCGCGGCGCTGGCCGACGGGCGCCTGGTGCCGGTGCTGCCGGCCTACGAGATCGCGCCTTCGCCGGTGTATCTGGTCTATCCACAGCGCCGGCACATGCCGTACCGCAACCGCGTGTTCCGCGACTTCGTCGTCGCCTGGTTCGCCGATCCGGCGCGCGCGGCGCTGTTGTCCTGAGACCGGTGCGCGGCCAAGATCGCGTGTCCTGGGCTGTCAACGATTCCGTAGGGGAGGCCGACGCATGACCGACACCGTTTTCCGCCGCGCTCGCGACGAGGATCTCGCCGCGATTCTCGCCCTGCTCGCCGACGACGAGATCGCGCGCTCGCGCGCCGGCCACGTCGCCGAGGCGACGCCGGCGGTGCGCGCGGCTTTCGAGGAAATCCAGCGCGACCGCAACAACGAACTGCTGGTCGGCGAGCGCGCCGGCGAGGTCATCGCGACCTTGCAGCTGACCTTCATTCCAGGCCTGAGTCGCGGCGGCCTGCGCCGCGCCCTGATCGAGGCGGTGCGCGTGCGCTCGGATCTGCGCGGCCTGGGCATCGGCGAACAGCTGATGCAGGCGGCGATGGATCGTGCGCGCGAGCGTGGCTGCGGCGCGATCCAGCTCAGCACCGACCTGCGCCGCACCGCCGCGCATCGCTTCTATGCGCGCCTGGGTTTCGAGGCCACGCATGCAGGGATGAAACGCGCGCTCTAAGGCAGGACGTTTTCCTCGAACACCGGTCTTGCGTCAGTCGGCGACGAAGCCGACCTTGCGGTGGCTGCCGTCGCAGTACGGCTTGTTCTTCGAGTGGCCGCAGCGGCACAGGAAGACTTCGGTGACGCGGTTGAGCGTATGCCCGGTGCCGCTGACGATTTCCAGATTGCCGGTGACCTTCAGCGAGCCGTTGTGCTGCGGTTCGATCGTCAGCGGGCCGTCGCGCGCCGCCAGGGGTTCAGAGGCCTGCACGGCGACTTCGCCGGTCGCGTGGAAGCCGACCTCGGCATGACTGCCGTCGCACCAGGGCTTTCGTTTCGACGCGCCGCAACGACATAGCGTCGCGCGCAGGCCGTCGTCAGTGCCCGCGATGGTCAGTGGTGCGTTGAAGGCGAGCGGGCCGTTTTCGCGCAGGCGCACGGTGTTGACCACCGGCGCGGCTTCTTGTCGACCATCGGCGAACTCATAGGTGATCGCGCCCGACGGGCAGCTCATCGCGATATGCACGACCGCCTCGGGCGGCGCCGCGTCGGGATGAATCCACTCGCCATCGACATTGGGCACGAAGACATCGGGCCGGCCGAGCACGCAGTGTCGCGAATGGATGCAGCGGGTGCCGTCGAAATGGATGCTGATCTGTTTACCGCGTACGGTTTCCGTCGCCATGACCGCCTCCGGGAAGTCCGGAGGCGATCATGCGCCGGCGCGCGATTCAACGCCAGTTGGCGAGTTCGGCCTGGGTGATGTAGCCGTCGTGGTTACGGTCGACCAGCTTGAATTCCGCCTCGAGTGCATGGCCGCGCGGTACTTCGCGGCGCGAGATGCGGTTGTCGTCGTTGCGGTCGAGATCGGCGACGGTCACGCGGTAATCGGCGGCGTTCGGCAAGTCGGCCGGCTGGCCCCAGTGCACGGTCAGTGGACCGGTGCTGACTTCGAACTGCGCGGTCTGGTTCGGATTGGCGATGCCCTGCTGGGCGAAAGCCATTGGCGAAGCGGTGGCAACCAGCAGAGCGAAGATGAGTCGGGTCGAGGTGGTCATGAGGAGGACTCCGGGTGGGGGTGGAAGGACCATCGCGCGAACGCGGGGAACCTGGCGTGAATGCGGCGGGTTCATCGGTGCGCATTCACGTGCAGGCAGGCAAGGGCAAGGACAGGTGAAAGGGTCGCAGGTTCCTCTTAGGCCGACGAAAACAGCTGAGACTGCGGCGGCAGTTCGTCGGCATCGCGGAAATTGCCCAGTCCGACGCCGACCAGACGATAGCGCGTGCGCGAGGGCAGCTCCACGCGTTCGAGCAGGGACAGCGATTGCGATAGCAGTTCGTCCAGGGACGCGGGCGGTTGCGGCGGCGTGTGGCTGCGCGTGAGCAGACGAAAGTCCGCCGTCTTGAGCTTGAGGATGACGGTGCGGCCGATCCGTTCGGGATCCTTGATCGCGGCGCTCCAGACTTTTTCCACCAGGCGCCGGATCGTCGGCACCGTTTCGCCGAGCAGTACATCGTTGGCGAAGGTGTCTTCGGCGGAAATCTGCAGGGTCGGGCGCTCGCTGACCACGGCGTGTTCGTCGATGCCCTGCGCGAGCTCGTGCAAACGCCGTCCCCAACGTCCGAACCGGCGTTCGAGTTCGGCCGGATCGAAATGTCGCAGCTGTCCGACGGTGGCCAGGCCGAGGTCGAGCAGTTTCCCTTCCATGACCTTGCCCACGCCGGGCAAGCGGCCGACGGGCAAGGGCGTGAGGAAGGCTTCGACCTCGTGCGGGCGGATGACGAACTGACCGTCGGGCTTGCGCCAGTCGGACGCGATCTTGGCCAGGAACTTGTTCGGCGCGATGCCGGCCGATGCGGTGAGCTGGGTCTCGCCACGGATCGCGTCGCGGATGGTTTTCGCGACGGCGGTGGCGCTGGGCAGGCCGAGCTTATTTTCGGTGACGTCGAGATAGGCCTCGTCCAGCGACAGCGGCTCGATGAGATCGGTGTGGCGCGAGAAAATTTCCCGCACCTGCCGGGACACGGCGCGATAGCGCGGAAAATCCGGCGGCACGAAAATCGCGCGCGGGCACAGGCGTTCGGCGCGCACCGCCGGCATCGCCGAGCGCACGCCGTACTTGCGCGCTTCATACGAGGCCGCGCACACGACGGATCGCGCGCCGCGCCAGGCCACGACCACCGGCTTGCCGCGCAAGCGAGGATCGTCGCGCTGTTCGACGGACGCGTAGAACGCATCCATATCGATGTGGACGATCTTGCGCAGGGTCGGCGACGCGTTCAATCGGCAGGGCAGGCCGTGTAGTCGAAACCGATGCGCTGTTCGCCGTCCCGGCCGGGCCCGGCGATTTCCGCGTGCAGTCCGGTGTCGTCGCGCCAGTAGCTGACGCGCTGCGGGAAGTCGTGCGCGAGATTGCGGAAGTCCACACGCTGGCCGTGGCTGTCCGCCTGCGCGAATTCGGTCGGTGGCGCACCGCCGGGTTGCGCGATGAACACCCAGCCGGTGCCGCGCGGTTCGATACGCGTGTACTCGAAATCGGTCAGTTTGTCGCCGCGCGTGCTCGCGCCGAGGCCGAGCAGCACACCGCCGCGCAAGAGCCAGTGCTCTTCGATGCGCGTCTGGCCCGCCGGGCTGCACCAGTCGCCGACGAGCCAGCTCAGGTCCGGGCGCGCCGGGTCGGTGTCCGCCGCGCGACACGGCGCCACGAGCAGCAGCATCGCCAGACAGGCCGGCCTGATCAGAGTTTCGGTCGTGGGCATGGGCGTGCTCCGGACGAGGAACGGCGATTGTCCCTCGATTCGCGACCGTGCGCGCGACCCTCTGGCCGCGCGCGAACGCTGGGCGTAGGCTGGACGTCCCGCAGGGAGGACCGCGCGATGACCCGCACCTATACGCCGCCCGTCGGTACCCCGGGCTGGTTCGAACTCGCCACCACCGATCAGGACGGCGCCCGCCGTTTCTATGCCGGACTGTTCGGCTGGACACCTGAAGAAACGCCTTTGCCCGACGGCAGCTCCTATACCGTGTTCAAGCACGGCGGCCGCGATGTCGCCGCCTGCTACACGATGATGGCCGATCAGCGTGCGCAGGGCGTGCCGGTGCACTGGGGTGTGTATTTCCGTGTCGAGGATTGCGATGCCGCCGTCGCCAGCGTGCTCGCGGCCGGCGGCAAACTGCTCGCCGAACCTTTTGAAGTCATGGGTCTGCTGCGCATGGCCGTGGTCAGCGATCCCGAGGGCGCGGTGTTCTGTCTGTCGCAGCCGCGCACGCATCCGGGGGTCGGCGTGTTCCGCGATCCGGACGCGATGCTCTGGGTCGAACTGTCGACGCGCGACATCCGGCGTGCGGAATCCTTCTACGGCACGATCTTCCCCTGGACCTTCAGCGACCATGATGGCGCGCCCGAGGTGTACCGGGTCTTTTCCGTGGCCGGCGAGGGCTATGGCGGCCTGTTGCAGATGGACGAGCAGTGGGCAGGCATTCCGACGCATTGGTCGGTGTATGTGCATGCCACCGACATCGACGCCAAGGTCGCACAGGCGCTGGCGCTCGGCGGCAGCATCGTCGTGCCGGTGTTCCGCGCCCCGGGCGTGGGCCGCATCGCCCTGCTGGCCGATCCATCCGGCGGCAAGTTCTATCTCATCGAACCGACCGAGATGGGCTGATGGCCGACCTGGGTTCTGCGATGACCTCGCCACGCATTCCCGACACGGTGCGTCGCTTTCGCGACGAATACCGCGAGCGCGATATTCCGCGCGGCTATCGCGGCAGCACGCATCTGCTGTTCACGTTCGGTGTCGGCGGCGCGGTGCTGCTGTTGTGCCTGGCGCAGCTGCACGCGGTGCAGGCATTGGAATGGCTGACCGTGCCGCTGGCCCTGGTCTACGCCAATCTCGCCGAATACCTCGGTCACCGGTTCCCGATGCATCGGCCGTTTCGCGGGTTGGGCCTGGTGTACAAGCGCCATTCGGGGCAGCACCATCGATTTTTCACCGACGAGGCGATGCTCATCGACAATCGTCGCGATCTGCGCGCGGTGTTGTTCCCGCCCTTGCTGGTGATCTTCTTTTTCGGCCTGTTCGGCGTGCCGGTGTGGTTCGTGCTGGCCTGGCTGCTGTCGGCGAACGTGGCCTGGCTGTTCATCGCCTCGGGCCTGGCGTATTTCCTCAACTACGAAGTACTTCACCTGGCTTATCACCTGCCCGAAGACCATTGGCTGGCACGGCAGGGTTTGGTGCGCCGTCTGCGCTGGCTGCATCGCCTGCACCACGACCATGCGCTGATGGCGCATGCGAATTTCAACATCACCTATCCGGTCTGCGACTGGCTGTTCGGCACCCTGCGCCGGAGCACGCACAGCGATCACCGGCACGCACCGCTGTTGCGCGACGCCGACTAGACCGACGCGGCCCGCGCGCCCGATCGCGGATCAGTGCGGGCGCAGACGGTAACGTTCGCGATAGTCGCCCGGCGTCATCGCGGTCGCGCGTTTGAACAATTTGCGGAAGCTCGCGCTGTCGTTGTAGCCGCAGCGTTCGACGATCTCGTCGAAACTCAGATGCGTGGTCTCCAGCAAGGCCTTGGCACGCTCTACGCGCAAATGCTGGATATGCTCGAGCGGGCTAACGCCGTGGTGCGCGCGGAAATGCCGCAGCAGGCTGCGCTCGCTGGTGCCGCAGTGTTCGGCGAGGCGGCCGACGCTGATTTCACGATGCAGTTCGTGCATCAGGAAGTGTTCGGCTTTCTCCGACAGGGAATTGCGCGGCCGTTCCATCAGGGCCTGGGCCACATACGGCGCCTGGCTCTGCCGTTCCGGGTCGATCAGCAGCATGCGCGCGGTCTGTTGTGCGAGTTCCTCACCGCCGGCCTTGCCGATCAGTCTCAGCATGAAGGCCTGCAAGGCGCTCGAACCACCCGCGGTCATGACGCCGCCGTCCTCGACGACCATGGCATCGGCTTCGAGGGTCACGGCCGGATAGCGGTGGCGGAAGGCCGGCGCGAGCCACCAGCTGCAGGTCGCACGATGTCCGTCGAGCAGGCCCGATTCGGCCAGCAGCAGGCTGCCGCTGCAGGTGCCGGCGATCGCGACGCCGCGCAGATGCATCGCGCGGATCAGCTCCATCTCCGGCTGCATGCGCTGGATGCGATCGACGAGGTCGTGCACGCTCGAGTGCATGACGCCGGGAATCAGCAGCACGTCGATGTCCTCGGGCGGCGCAGCCAGGCCGGAAATGTTGAGACCGGTCGAGGTCGAAATCTGCGATTGCCCGCGTGCGCCGAACACGATGCTCTCCAGGCGCAGGCCGCCGACCGGGTGACGGATCTGCGCGAGGGCGGCAGCCACACTCAGGGCATCGCTGGACGAGGCGATCGAGGACATCATGCAGCCCTCGATCGCGAGGATGCCGAGACGGAAACGTTGTTCAATCATGGGTGGCTCATCGCTCAGTCGTGGATGTAGACGGCGCCGCTGCTCGCGGTGAGCAGGTCGATCACCGACTGAGGCAGGCTGATGCCGTCGGAGGCGGCGTCATCGCAGGCGCGCAGCGCGACATGCTCAGACGCACCGGCAGGCAGCACGGTCGTCGACGGTGCGAGCAGTTCCGGGCGGCCATCGGCGCCGGTGACCAGCAGCCACAGGCCATTCGGGACGGGGGCGCCGACCGGGCAGCTTTCGGCATTGATCTCGACATCGCGGCCGTCGGCGGGCAGCAGCTGCCAGCGGTGGTTGCTCTGGTTGAGTTCGGCGGTGTACTGGCCGCCGGCGACGAGGTCGGCATCGGCGGGGGATTCGGACTGGGCGCCGGCGCTGGCTGACATCGCGAGGGCGGCGAAGGCGATCATGTTCAGGGGGATACGCATGGCACTGACTCCGTGGGCTGGGTCGGTCGACCCGGGGTAGGCACAGCTTCCGCCGTTGCGAATCCGCCATAGAGCGGCGGATTAGACATCATACGGGCGAAAACGGTCACCCGCGCGCTTCGCCTCGCGGCCGGACATAGGCCATTCTTTGGCTTGAAGACGCCCGTCCCGGGAGGTCCTGGAGCTGTCTGGATGTGCCTGATCGCGCTCGCCTGGCGTTGCCACCCGCGTTTCGACGCCGTGCTGGTCACCAACCGCGACGAATTTCACGGCCGGGCGACCGCGCCCGCGCAGCGCCATGCGGGCGTGCCGCCGATCTTCGGCGGACAGGATCTGGAGAAAGGCGGCAGCTGGCTGCTGGCTTCGACCGAGGGTCGCTTCGCCGCCGTCACCAATGTGCGTGTCGGCGGTGCGCCGGAAGACGCGCCGCGGTCGCGCGGCGCCCTGGTCGATGATTTCGTGCGTTCGTCGCTGCCGGTGTCGGACTATCTCGATGCGCTGGCGCCGATCGCCAGCGAGTTCGGCCGCTTCAACGTGCTGCTCTGCGCCGAGGGCGAGCTGCACTACGCCGGCAACCATCCGGCGTTTCGTCGCCAGGCGCTCGCGCCGGGCCTGCATGTCGTTTCCAATGGCGATCTCGATGCGCCTTGGCCGAAGACGCAGCGCCTGCGTGCGGCGCTCGCGCCTTGGCTCGCAGATGCCGATTCGCTCGCGGCCGAACCGCAGTTCACGGCGCTGTGGACGGCCTTGGCCGATCGCGATCGAGCCGCCGATGCCGAGTTGCCCGACACGGGCGTGGGCCTGGCGCTGGAGCGCCTGCTGTCGTCGCCTTTCATTGTCGGCGAGGCCTACGGCACGCGCGCGAGCAGTCTGCTGCTGGTGTCGCGCGGTCAGGCGCGGCTGCTGGAACGGCGCTTCGGTGCACACGGCGCCGCGCTGGGCGACAGCGATCTGCGTTTCGCCTGGCCCGATCGTTAGTCGGAGACGGTGCCGGCACCGGCATAATCACGCCATGGAAAAAAGCCGCAATCTCTGGGCGATCGGCGCGATGCTGCTCGCGGTCGCCTTGTTCGCCCTCATGGACACGGGGCTGAAGCTGCTGTCGCCGCACTACCCGGCGGTGCAGGTCGCGGCCCTGCGTGCGCTGTCGTCGCTGCCGCTGGTCTGCGCCTACGTCGCCTGGCGTGGCGCCTTCGGCACGCTGCTGAAAATCCGCTGGCCCTTGCATCTGCTGCGCGGCGTGCTCGGCATCGGCATGCTCGCCTGCTTCGCCTACGGGCTGCGGCATCTGCCGCTGGCCGAGGCGTATTCGATCTTTTTCGTCGCGCCGATGCTGATCACCGCCTTGTCGGTGCCCCTGCTCAAGGAGCGCGTCGATGGCGCACGCTGGCTGGCGATTTTCGTCGGTCTGGGCGGTGTGCTCGTCGTCCTGCGGCCCACGGGCGCGGGCCTGCTTACGCTCGGAGGCTTGGCGGTGATCGCCGCTGCCGCGTGTTACGCGCTGTCGTCGGTCATGGTCGGCATCATCAGTCGCACCGATTCGATCGAGAGCATGGTGTTCTGGCTGATGGTCATGGTCGCGCTCGGCGCCGGTGCGGTGGCGGCGCCGAACTGGGTGACGGTGCGGTTCGAACATGCGTGGATCCTGATCGGCATCGCGATCACCGGGTTCATCGGTCAGATCGCGATCACCGAAGCCTTCAAGCGCGGCGAAGCGTCCGCGATCGCGCCGTTCGAATACAGCGCGCTGGCCTGGGGCATGGGCCTGGACTGGCTGCTATGGCAGACCTTGCCCGACGGCTACACGCTGCTGGGTGCCGCGATCATCATCGCCAGCGGCATCTATCTGTTGCGTCGCGAGCGCGTGCACGTCGAGTGCGAACACCCCTGACGCCAGTCCCGGCCTATTTGCCCGGAAAATCTCCGCGTAGGGTGTAGACCACGCGATCGCGTTCGTTGTTGCCCTTGGGATGCGGCAAATGGCCGAGCAGGACCGGCTCGCGGCCGCCGGCGCGCGCGGCGTTGAGGAAGTGCTGTTCGACTTCGGTCTTCATGATGAAGATGCGGCCGGTTTCCTGTTCGGTCATTTCATCGGCGACAGTCGCGTCGTAGTCCGAGTCGGAAATCGGATGCGGCATCGGCTTGAACGACAGACGTTCGACTTCGGTGCGGAAATACAGGTTCAGGCCGTTGCGCGTCATGTCCTCGACGAACAGGATTTCCGACGGCGGTCCCGGCAACAGCGGACGCAGGCGTTCGGTGAACTGGCGCGCGTCCTTGTCATTGACCCAGGCATACGCGAAGCCGGCCTTGAGGGCGACCAGCAACGCCAGCCACACGCCCAACCCGATCCGGCCCCAGCGCGGAATGGTCATCTCGCGCAGCGCGCCGGCCATCAGCAGGCACAGCGGCGCGAACAGCGGCAGCACGTACAGCGGCAGGCGCGAGCGCGCGAGGCAGAAGATCACCAGCGGAATCACGAACCAGAACCACAGGAACCGCGTGCTCTCGGGCAGTTGTTTCCAGCCGGCGAAGGTTCCGCCCCAGCGCCGGTGGATCACTGCCGCCAGCCAGGGCAGCACGCCCAGCGTCAGCGTCGGCAGATAGGCGATCAGCGGGCCATACCATTGCGGGAAACGGCGCAGCTTGTCGGTCGCGATACGCGCGTAGACCTCGTGACCGAGGAAATAGTCGAGCAGGCCCGGATGCCGGCGAATCACCACCCCATACCAGCCCAGGCCCACGAGCGCGAAACCCAGCAAGCCCAGCGGCCGCAACAGTGGCACGTCGGCGCGGCGATGGCTGAGATGGAAGGCCGTGATGGCGAGCAGGGGCAACAGTCCCGGCGGACCCTTGGTCAGGAAGGCGAGGCCGAAGCCGACCCACATCGCGTCGATCCACCAGCGCGAGCCGCCGCCGAAACGTGCCTGCACGTAACAGAGCACCGCCAGCGTCTCCATCGCCGCCAGCACCGAATCGGTGTTGACTGTGTTTGCGGCGAGCATGGGAATCGGGCAGGTCGCGTAGATCAGCGCGGGCAGCCAGGGTTTCTCGGGCACGAAGCGCTTGCCCAGGCCGTAGATCAGTCCGACGCTGAGCACGAAGGCGAGCGCGATCGGCAAACGCACCGCCCATTCGTTGTGGCCGAAGGTCGCGACGCTGGCCGCGATCGTCCAGTAGGTCAGCGGCGGCTTGGTGAAATGCAGCGCTTCGCTGTTGCGACGTAGGGAAATGAAATCGCCGGTGTGCAGCATCTGCAGGGCGACATTGGTATAGCGGCCCTCGTCGGGTTCGAGCAGACCGCGACTGCCCTGGAACGCCAGGCCCAGCAGCAGGGCCAGGGCGAGGAGGGCGGCGAGCGGGTGACGGCGGATCAGAACGATCGGTGACAAAGCGCGGGCTCGCTAGCAGGCGGGTGGCGGCGCCTAGGATACGTGCTGACGGTGAAGGCGGCCAAACACGTCGCGACGATCCGGCCCCGAAACGAAAGCGGGGAGCGCATCGCTGCGCTCCCCGCGGGCCATCCACTGTCCAGGTTGAGGGCTTAGAACTTGAAGCCCGCGCTGATGCCGTACACCAGCGGGTCGACATTGGCGGTGCCGACGGCGGCGCCGTTGACGGTCACGTCGGAGTCGAAGTCGAGCTTGCGCACGCTGCCGCGGATGAACACGTTGTCGGTCACTGCGACATCGGCGCCGAGCACATAGGTCAGGCCGTTGGCATTGCTCGCGCGCACCTGGGTGCCGGCAAGCGCGCCAACGCCTTCTTCACCCGAGACATTGACCCAGCCGTAGCCGATACCGACATAGGGGCTGAATTTCTCCGCGGGCATGAAGTGGTAGTTGACCGTCAGCGTGGTCGGGCGGTGCTCGACATTGGCCACGGTGCCAAGGCCGGCAATGCCGACCTCGTGCTTGAACTTGGTCAGACCCGTCCAGACGTCGGCCGACCAGTTGTCGTCGAAGTTGTAGCCGAGCGACCCGGTAAAGCCCCAGTCATCGCTGACATTGGCTTCGGCGCCGGCGAGCTGGCCGTTGTTGGATTTCGGATTTACGTTTTCATAACCCACGGTGGCCTTGAAGCCTTCGGCATGGGCATTGGTGGCCGCCAGGGCGGCGAGCAGGGCAAGAGAGATCAAAGGTGTACGGGGCATGGGGGTGTCTCCGCAGTGACAAAAGGAATGCCGGACATCCGGCGAAACGAAGGGTCGCAGCACGCGAATGAATCGGTTGTGAGCTGGGCGTGCGCAGTTCGTGAACTTTGCCCGCCCGTTCACGAACCATGACCATAGTCATACCGCCGAAAGACACGCGTGCATGCCGCGCGATTGTGTGAAAGTCGCGTCAACCTTCGACGCGGAGTGCGAGCATGAAACGGTCTGCCCTGGTTTTGTCCCTGCTGCTGGCCACTGGCGCCGTGCAGGCGCATGACGACGACAACGGCCACCATGTCAGCTGCAACGTCGATTCCAAGTACGCGCTTGACACCTATCGCAATGCCTTCGTGCTGACCCAGGAAGACGGCAAGCCCGCGCGCATCAGCTTCGGTGGCGGCAAGCTGTTTATCGATGGCCGCGAAGCCCCGCTCACCCCTGCCGACCAGCAGCGCATGCGCGAGTTCGAAGGCGAACTGCGGCAGCTGCTGCCGGAAATGCAGAAGATCACCATCGAAGCCATCGATATCGCGTTCACCGCTTTGACCGAAGTCGCGCGCGGCCTGTCGAGCAATCCCGACAAGTCGGTCGCCAAACTCAAGCGGTCGCAGGCGCTGGCGCTGCGCGAACTCAATTCGCAGCCGTCCTGGATGTTCGGCCGCGACGCCGACGACGATGCGGTCGCGGCGATCATCGATCCGATCGTGTCCGATTTTGTGCCCGAGATTACCGGCAGCGCCGTGACCATGGCGATGAAGGCGGTGTTCGCGGGCGAGGAAGAGCGTCAGGCCATGGAAGCGCGCATGCAGAAGATGGGCGATGCCCTGGACAGCAAGATCGATGCGCGCGCGAAAGCGCTGGAGCCGCAGGCCGAAGCCATGTGCGGCCGCCTGCGCCGCATGGACGCGATCGACAACGCCCTGGACTACCGCTTGCCGAGCGGCAAACCCATCGAGCTGCTGCACGTTGATGTGAAAGAAACGACGAACGCACCTTGAGTAACGGCGGCAACGCCGATTTTCCCCAGCCCTCCTCTCCCCGGGAGGGCTTTTTTTTGCGCGTGGATCAAAGAGAGATGCGCTTGCGATTGTCCGACGACGCGCGGTCGATGAGCTTGTTGTAGGGGTCGAAACCGGCTTCGTAGGGCTGGCCAGCAACAACGAGCTTGAGGACCTGGGCGCCTTCCGTGATGTGGTGGCGTTGCAGATAGAGCACGCGTTCGTCGCGCTCCTTGCCCGAGGGGCCGCGGGCGAAGACGCCGACGTCGACCCAGTCGTCGAGCTTGCCCGCCGTCTCTTTGCCCTTGCCGTCGGCATAGCGCTTGGCTGCGTGCAGGCGCAGGGTGACTTCGTAGCGCCCATCGGGGAGTTTCTTCGCAGTCGCTTCCTCGACGCGGTTGTCGTAGAAGCTGATCTTCTCGAACAAGTCGGTGATCAGCTGCTGCTGGTCCGGTCGCGCCTCGGCGCGCAGGTAGCCCAGCAGCTCGCGCGAGGTCGTGAATGGCGCGTGCTGGAAGGCCTTGTCGGCGAGGAATTTCTTCAGCGCGCGATTCACGGCTTCTTCGCCGAGTTCCTCGCGCAGGCGATAGAACACCAGCGAGCCTTTCTGGTAGTGGATGTACTGCTGGTTCTCGACGCGGAACAGCGGCTGCTCCTCGATGAGCTCGCCACCGCGGCCGGACAGGTACCGGTCCAGCTCGTACTTGAGGAAGCGGCGCATCTGGCTGCGACCGTATTCCTTCTCCATGACCATCAGGGCCGAGTACTGCGCCAGGGATTCCGACATCACCGTCGCGCCCTGCACGTTCGCGCCGATCACCTGGTGCGCCCACCACTGGTGCGCGACCTCGTGTGCAGTGACGTAGAACACGTAGTCGACGGAGTCATTGTCGCGAAGGTCGGCGATGAAGCCGATTGATTCGGAGAACGGGATCGTGTTGGCGAAGCTCTGCGCGAAGCTGTTGTAGCCCGGAAACTCGATGATGCGCACCTGCTTGTGCTGGTAGGGCGTGAAATTGGCCTGGTAGTACGCCAGGGACTTTTTCACGCCGGCGATCATGCGATCGACGTTGTAGGCATGCTTGGGATCGTAGTAGATCTCGATCGGAATGCCCTCGTAGCTGTCCTTTTTGACCGCCCAGCGCGCCGACAGGTAGGCGTAGAACGCCAGCATCGGCCGGTCCATCGCGTAGTCGAAGCAGTGCCGGCCTGCGCGCGTGTATTCCTTCTTCAGATAGCCGGGTGCCAACGCGATCTGGTCGGGGGCCGTGCAGATCGTGGTCCTGAAATCGATCCAGTCGGCATCGTCGCCGATATAGGTGTTGGCGCGCGCGGCCTCGTCCTCGAGCTTGGGCATGCGCGGCAGTTCGCCCAGCTTGCGCTTGCGCCGTTCGTTGCGGTCCTGGATCTGTGCGCCTTCGCTGTAGCCGAACGCGGGCAGCACGCCGGAGTTGAAGAAGCTGCCGTTCTCGACGATCTGCGTGGGCGCGGTGTCGTTGCCGAAACCCTCGCGGCCGAAGCCCAGATCGAAATGCAGATCGCGCTTTTCCCCCGGCTGCATCGGCCGGTCGAGCCGGTAGATGCGATAGCCCAGCTCCTTGTCGTCCGAGATCAGCTTGGCGCCGCCGAAATCGAGCGCGTGCACGCGGATTTCCGGCAGCAGGGCGATGTGGAAGTCCGTGATCGGGGTCGGATGCGGATTGCTGAGCGTATAAGTGCCGCGGATGCGCAGGCTCTGCTGCTCCGGGCGCAGGTCGACGTCGGTGGCGACGGCGACGATGCGCGGCTGCGGCAGGTCCTTGTACTTGCGGTAGTCGGTTTCGTAGCGCTGCTGCGCATCCAGCGCGACATCACCCGGGGTGTAGGTATTGAGGACGTTGGTGTTCCAGAAGATGTAGCCGCCCACGGTCGCGAATGCCGCGAAGCACAGCGCCAGCGCGAGGCCGCTGCCGCCGCGCAGGCGTTCGCGCGCGAGCGTCCAGCGCGCGCGTCGTTCCGGCGCCACGCCACGCACCCAGAACGCCGATGCCAGCAACAGCAGCACCAGCAAGCCCAAGCCCCAGTAGCCCTGGAACCACAGGCGCGCGCGCAGGAAATGGCCATAGCCGTTCATGTCCGAATACGGCGCGCCCGGTGCCGATCCGTAGTTATAGAGGTTGTGGTCGAAGTCCCAGATGCTGAGCACGCTTTGCAGCACCAGGTAGCCGATCAGCACCGCGTAACCGATGAACTTGTTGTTGGTGAACACCTGCAATACCAGCGCCAGGCCGCCCATGAGCACGAACGGAATCGCGTCGATCAGCAGGGTCTTGGCATACAGCGCCGGTTCGAGGTTCGTATAGCCCTTGCCGAGCTGGATGAGCATCGACACCACGCCGCCCATTGCCTGGAACACCACGACGACGGCAAGCAGGGCGGTGAACTTCGCCGCTAGCGGCAGCCAGTTCGGTACGGGCATGGCGTCGGTGACTTCGCCGAGTTTCGCGCCGCGTTCCTTGAACACGAGTTCGCCGGCGTAGAACATCACGATGATGATCAGCATGAAGCTGTAAGCGCCGGTCAGGGTCTGCAGCATCAGCGAGGTGACCGGGTAAACCTGGGTGCCGTACAGCGATTGCATGACCGAGGTGCTGGCCAGGAAGTTGGCCAGACCGATGACCAGCATCACCAGGAACGGGATGCCGCGCAGCACGCCCTTCGTATCGAAGGCGACCTGGCGCAGGAACTGCACCGCGAGCGAGCGGCCGGTGAACGTCGGCACGGAGCGCGGCAGGGAAACGTGGCGGTAGGCCGGGGTGATCTCCGGTTCGGCCGCCGGCAGTTTTGCCTTGCCGAATCGCCGCTTGCCGGTGCCGGTGCGCTCGGGTTTGAACAGACGATAGGCGAGGGTGGCCGCGGCGCTCGCGATCGCCAGCCATAGCACGCGGTTCGCGAGCAGGTAGCCCAGGATTTGCGGCAGCTGGGTGTTTCGTTCTTCGGCCGACCAGTAGCGGATCATGCGACCGAACGCGCGCATGCCCATCGGGTCGGCGAGCGTGGCGATCCAGACGTTGTCCAGATCCTGCATCAGGCGGCCGGTGATGCCGTTGAGCACGAAGTAGGCGATGACGCCGATGTAGACCGCGAGCAGGCTGCGCGTGGTGACCGCGAGCAAGGCCAGGAAGGCGCCGGTGATGAACAGGTTCGGCAGAACGAGCACCACGAAACTCCACGCATACGGCCACAGCGAATGCGGACCGAGGCGTTCCGGGTCGATCCAGGGCATGTGCGCGGCGAGCATCAGGCCGGCGGCGAAAAACACGTAGACGATCAGGCTCGCGGCCAGCGCGGCGGAGAAGCGGCCCGCGAGGAAGTCGCGCTTGCGCATCGGGCTGGAGAAAAACAGGTCGGCCGTGCCGATCTCGAAATCGCGCAGCAACGCATTGGCGATGAAGATGCCGATGACCAGCAGGCCGAGGATCGTCGAAATGCCCATGAACTGGGCGACGACCGTCGGCGCGTTGCGGTCGACATTGCCGATCGCGCTGCCCAGGGTTACGGCGTCGGTGCTCGCCACGGCGAACGCCATCAGGCCCCAGAGCAGGGCGAGCAGCCACAGGACGGGCGAACGCAGCTGCTCGCGCAGTTCGAAGCGGAAGAATTCAAGGATCATGGTCGCGCTCCGTCAGGCCGCACGCGCGTGCTGACGCAGGCGCTGGAAGTAGACGTCTTCCAGATCCGGCGCGATGCGCTCGAAACCTTCTTCCGGGGAGCTTTCGCTGAAAATATGGATGACCGGCTGGCCGCCGACCAGGCGTGTCGACAGCACGGTGTACCGCGCTTCGTAGTCGGGCAGGGCGGCTTTGCTGACCTGCTTGCGCCAGACCTGTTCCTTGAGTGCGTCGATCGCCGCGGTGGGCTCGCCGGTGAGCAGGACCTGGCCCTTGTTCATGATCGCCATGCGCGGGCACAGATCGGTGACGTCCTCGACGATGTGCGTGGACAGGATCACCGCCACGTTCTCGCCGATCTCGGCGAGCAGGTTGAGGAAGCGGTTGCGTTCTTCCGGATCCAGGCCCGCCGTCGGCTCATCGACGATGACCAGGCGTGGATTGCCGAGCAGGGCCTGGGCGATGCCGAAACGCTGGCGCATGCCGCCGGAGAACGTGCCGAGTTTGCGTTTGCGCGCGTCCCACAGGTTGACCTGCTGCAGCAGGCCGTCGACGACTTCCCGGCGGTGGCGGCGCTGGGTCAGGCCCTTGAGCACCGCGAAGTGTTCGAGCAGATCCTCGGCGCTGACTTTCGGATACACGCCAAAATCCTGCGGCAGGTAGCCCAGTTGGCGCCGCACCGCTTCCTTGTCCCGCAGCACGTCGATCTTGCTGCCGTCGGCGGCGTCGAACTCCACCGTGCCGGCATCGGCCTCCTGCAAGGTCGCCAGCGTGCGCATCAGCGAGGACTTGCCCGCGCCATTGGGTCCGAGCAGACCGAACATGCCGCGCGGGATGTCCAGGTTCACGTTATCCAGGGCGTGCACGCCATTGGAGTAGGTCTTGCTGAGGGCTCGGATGGTAAGCACGCGGACTCCGGGGTCGGGGCTGTGAACGGAAGGTCGGAGTCTAGGGCCAGATACGCCACAGGAGGAGTCCGGCCCGCATTCCATGCGGCGGCGAAGGGCGACGGGGCCGCGCGTCATTTGGCCGCGACCGCGTCTCGGGCCACAATAGCCGCCTCACGCAAGGCAGGAAGCGGGATTCCCATGGCAGAGCTCAAAGAAGCGCGCGTACCCGATATCGGCGGCAGCAAGGACGTGCCGGTCATCGAGTTGCTGGTGAAGGTCGGCGATGTGGTCAAGAAGGACCAAGGCCTGGTCACGCTCGAATCGGACAAGGCGACCATGGAAGTGCCGGCGCCGTTCGCCGGCGTCGTGCGCGAGCTCAAGCTCAAGATCGGCGATGAAGTCGGCGAAGGCGCGCTGGTCGCGATCATCGAGGCGTCCGAGGTGACGGCCTCTGCCGCTCCGGCGCCGGCGACACCTGTCGCGGCCGCCCCCGAACCGGCCAAGCCGGTCGCGGCGCCACCGGTGGTCGCTGCTGCGGCACCGGTCGCCGCCGCGCCGACGGCCACGCGCAGTCCGCCGGTCGCGTTCGATGCCGAAGCGCTGCTGCCCGACAAGGTGCCTTATGCGAGCCCGGCCGTGCGCGTGTTCGCGCGCGAACTCGGCGTCGACCTTGCGCGCGTCACCGGCAGCGAACGCGGTGGTCGCATCAGCAAGGAAGACGTGCAGGGCTTCGTCAAGAATGCCCTTGCTGGCGGCGCGGTCGCCGCGGGTGGTGGTGGCGGTGGTGGCTTGAACCTGCTGCCCTGGCCGCAGGTCGATTTCGCGAAGTTCGGCGCGATCGAAGCGCAGCCGCTGTCGCGCATCAAGAAGATTTCCGGCGCCAACCTCGCGCGCAACTGGGCGATGATTCCGCACGTCACGCAATTCGACGAGGCCGACATCACCGAGATGGAAGCGTTCCGCAAGAAGCTCGGCGAAGAACAGAAAGACGTGAAGGTCACGCCGCTGGTGTTCCTGATCAAGGCCGTGGTCGCGGCCCTGAAGAAGTATCCGCAGTTCAACGCCTCGCTCGACGGCGACAACCTCGTGCTCAAGAAGTATTTCCACATCGGCATCGCGGTGGACACGCCCGATGGCCTGGTGGTGCCGGTGCTGCGCGATTGCGAGACCAAAGGGTTGCTGGAGCTGTCGGCGGAACTGGCGGCGATCAGCGCCAAGGCGCGCGACAAAAAGCTCGGCCCGGCCGACATGCAGGGCGGTTGCTTCTCGATCTCCTCGCTCGGCGGCATCGGTGGAACGGCGTTCACGCCGATCATCAACGCGCCGGAAGTGGCGATCCTGGGCGTGTCGAAATCGCAGACGCGACCGGTCTGGAGCGGCAGCGAGTTCGCGCCGCGCCTGATGCTGCCGCTGTCGCTGAGTTACGACCATCGCGTCATCGACGGCGCGGCCGCGGCGCGGTTCACCGCCTATCTGGCACAGGTGCTGGGCGATCTGCGCCGGCTGCTGGTCTAAGGACGCACGATGACGACGATCGAGATCAAGGTGCCCGACATCGGCGGCATGAAAGCCGTGCCGGTGATCGAACTGCTGGTCAAACCGGGCGAGACGATCCGCAAGGATCAGGGTCTGGTCACGCTGGAATCGGACAAGGCGACGATGGAAGTGCCGTCGACCGCGGCCGGCGTGCTGAAAGAACTGAAAGTGAAAATCGGCGACGAAGTGTCGGAAGGACAGGTCATCGCGATCCTGGAATCGGCCGACGCCGCCGCATCTCCTCCCTCTCCCCCAGGGAGAGGGACCGAGGGTGAGGGCGCGTCCATTGCGAAATCTCCGGCCAGTGGGACGCCCTCACCCCCAGCCCCTCTCCCGAGGGGAGAGGGAAGTCGGAAGGCCGACATCGAATGTCAGCTCGTCGTGCTCGGCGCCGGTCCCGGTGGTTACACGGCGGCGTTCCGCGCGGCCGACCTGGGTCTGGATGTCGTGCTCATCGAGCGTTATGCGCAGCTCGGCGGTGTCTGCCTCAACGTGGGCTGCATTCCGTCGAAGGCCCTGCTGCATGCGGCCGAAGTCATCGAAGAAGCCAAACACGCGGCCGACTACGGCGTGAGTTTCGGCGCGGCGAAGATCGACCTCGACAAACTGCGCGCGCACAAGGACAAGGTCGTCGGCCAGCTTACCGGCGGACTCGCCGGCATGGCCAAGGCACGCAAGGTACGCACGGTCACCGGCAAGGGCCAGTTCGTGTCGGCCAATGAAATCGAAATCGAAACGGCCGAAGGAAAAAAGCTCCTGCGCTTCGGGCAATGCATCATCGCCGCCGGCTCGCAGCCGGTGAAATTGCCCGGCTTCCCCTGGGACGATGCGCGGGTGATGGATTCGACCGACGCCCTGTTGCTGGCCGACATTCCCAAGCAGCTGCTGGTCGTCGGCGGCGGCATCATCGGTCTGGAAATGGCCTGCGTGTACTCTGCGCTCGGCAGCACGGTGACCGTGGTCGAATTCATGCCGCAGCTCATGCCGGGTACCGACCCGGACCTGGTCAAACCGCTGGCTGACCTGTTGAAAAAGCGCGGCGTCGCCGTGCACCTGGCGACCAAGGTCGCCAAGGTCGAGGCGAAGAAAGATGCCCTGCACGCGAGCTTCGAAGGCGACAAGGCGCCGGCGAACACGAAATACGACCGCGTCCTGGTCTCGGTTGGCCGCTCGCCGAACGGCGGCAAGATCGGCGCGGAAAACGCCGGCGTGCAGGTCAGCGATCGCGGGTTCATCGCGGTCGACCGGCAGATGCGCACGAACGTGCCGCACATCTTCGCGATCGGCGATCTCATCGGTCAGCCGATGCTCGCGCACAAGGCCACGCACGAGGGCAAGCTCGCCGCGGAAGTCGCCGCCGGCGAAAAACGCGAGTGGGTCGCACGCGTAATTCCCTCCGTCGCCTATACCAATCCCGAAGTGGCCTGGGTCGGCGTCACCGAAACCGAAGCCAAGGCCAAAGGCCTGGCCGTGGGCGTCGCGAAGTTCCCGTGGGCGGCCTCCGGCCGCGCGATCGGCCTGGGTCGCACCGAAGGCTTCACCAAGCTGATCTTCGACGAGGCCAGCCACCGCATCATCGGCGGCGGCATCGTCGGCGTGCATGCCGGCGATCTGATCACCGAGGTCGCGCTCGCGATCGAGATGGGCTGCGAGGCGGGCGACATCGGCCACACGATCCATCCGCATCCCACGCTCAGCGAGTCGGTGGGCATGGCGGCGGAAGTTTTCGAAGGCAGCATCACGGACCTGTATATTCCCAAGAAGAAATAAACCGCGAAGGGGTCGCCCGCATGTTGAGCACCGTCGGATGGTTCGTGCTGGGTCTGGTGCTGCTGTTGTTCGGCGGCGATTCCCTCGCCAAGGGCGCCTCCGGTCTGGCGCAGCGACTGGGCTGGTCGCCGTTCAAGGCCGGCCTCCTGTTGCTGGCCTTCGTGACCTCGGTGCCCGAACTCGCGGTCAATGCCTATGCGGTCAGCCACGGGCAGACCGATCTGGCGCTGGGCAATGCGGTCGGCAGCAATATCGTCAACATCGGCCTGACCCTCGCGATCGCTGCGCTCGCCGCGCCGTTATTCATCCACATGCGTGTGCTTGCCGGACAGATCGTGTTCCTGCTGGTGGCCACGGTCGCCGTGCTGCTGTTCTCGCTCGACGGCGCGATCGCACGTTGGGAGGGCGGCGTGCTGCTGGCCGGGTTCGTCGGCCTGCTCGTGCACTATTTCGCGCGCGGCGCGGCCGAGGGCAGCGAGGTGCAGGCCGAACTCGCCGACTACGCGCAGACGCGCACGGGACTGACGCAGAACCTCATCCGGGTCGTCCTCGCGGGCGTCGTCCTGTTCTTCGGCGGGCGGTTCGTCGTCGAAAGCGCGCCGGCGCTCGGCCTGGCGCTCGGTTTCGGTTCCCTGCTCACCGGTTTGACCGTGGTCGCCATCGGCACGGCCTTGCCGGAAGTGGTGACGGCGGTTATGGCCGCGCGGCAGGGTCACGCGAATGTCGTCGCCGGTCAGGTGCTCGGCGCGAGCCTGTTCAATCTGCTGTTCGTCGTCGGCGGCATGGCGCTGTGGCAGCCGGTGGCGATTCCCGCGTCGTTCGTGGCGCTGGAATTGCCCGCCGCGATGGCCTTCGTGCTCGCCCTGTATCCGATCATGGGCGGCGATCTGCGTATCAGCCGACGCGAGGGCGGCATCCTGATCGTGCTGTTCGGTCTGTGGGTCGGCTTCGAACTGCTGCTGGCCTGGCGATGACATGCCCGACCTGACCGCGCCGGTGCAGCGCGCCCGGCAGGCCCTGCTGGAATTCCTGCGTCTGGAATCGGCCGGCGGCATCGTGCTGGTGCTTGCGGCGGTGCTGGCGCTGATCGCGGCGAACTCGCCGCTCGCCGCGTCCTATCACGCGCTGTTCGATCTGCCCGTGCAGTTGCGTGTGGGCGCGTTGGATCTGCACAAGCCCTTGCTGCTCTGGATCAACGACGGGCTGATGGCGATCTTTTTCCTGCTCGTGGGCCTGGAGCTCAAGCGCGAAATTCTCGAAGGGCAGTTCGCCGATCGCCGCCAGATCACCTTGCCGGTCGCCTGTGCGCTCGGCGGCATGCTCGTGCCGATGGCGGTGTATGCGCTGATCAACCACGGCGATGCCGGCGCGATGCGCGGCGTGGCGATTCCGGCCGCGACCGATATCGCGTTTGCGCTCGGCGTGCTGTCCCTGCTCGGGTCGCGCGTGCCGGTCGCGCTGAAACTGTTGCTGACCGCGATCGCCGTGGCCGACGATCTCGGCGCGATCCTGATCATCGCGATCTTCTACACCGAGCAACTTTCGCTCGCCGCCCTGGCGATCGTCGGCCTGGCCCTGTTCGCGCTGGTCGCGATCAATCGCCGGGGCGTGACGCGCCTGGCGCCGTATCTGCTGATCGGTGCGGTGCTGTGGGTCGCGCTGCTCAAATCCGGCGTGCATGCCACGCTCGCGGGCGTGGCCCTGGGCATGACGATTCCCTTGGCCTCGGCGCGCGACGCGGCGGTGCGTCCGCTGGAGACGCTGGAACATGCCCTGCATCCGTGGATCGCCTACGGCATCCTGCCGTTGTTCGCGTTCGCCAATGCCGGCGTGCCCCTGGCGGGCCTGAGTCTGGGCAGTCTCGCCGAACCGGTGCCGCTGGGTATCGCGCTGGGTCTGGTCGTCGGCAAGCAGGTCGGCATCTTCGGCACGGCCGTCGCGCTGATCGGTTTGGGTCTGGCCAAGCGCCCTGCCGAGGTGAGCTGGTCGATGCTGTACGGCATGTCGATCCTCTGCGGCATCGGTTTCACGATGAGTCTGTTCATCGGTTCGCTGGCCTTTGAGGCCGGGCAGGCCGATCTGCTCGTTCTCAATCGGGTCGGCATCCTGTCGGGATCGCTGCTGGCGGCAGTGCTGGGTTATGCGTGGCTGTGGAAATCCTTGCCGTCGGACCCGTCATGAGTCGCGTGCTCGTCTTCGGTCTCACCGGGCAGGTGGGGCAGGCCCTGCGTGTGGGATTGCTGGCGCGCGGCGTGCCGGTCGTTGCGGTCTCGCGCCGGACGCGCGCCGACGAACCGGGACTGGACTGGCAACAGGCGGACCTGCCGTCCACGCCGATTCTGTCCGCCGACCTCGACACGATCCTCAGCCTCGGTCCGCTGGATGCGTTCGCGGAATGGTTCCAGCGTGTGGCTCCCGCACACACCGGGCCCTTGCGTGTGGTCGCGCTCGGTTCCACGAGCCGGCACTTCAAGCACGACTCGCCCGATCCGGCCGAACGCGATGTCGCCGAACGCTTGGCGCTCGCAGAAGACAGACTGTTCAAGACGGCCGCGCTCACCGGCGCCGCCGTGACGGTCCTGCGTCCGACCCTGATCTATGGCCTGGGTCAGGACCGCAGTCTTTCCGTGCTGATCGCCTTTGGCCGGCGCTGGGGCGTCGTGCCCCTGCCGCGCTCGGGCCTGGGGCATCGGCAACCGGTGCACGCGGCCGATATCGCCGAGGCCGTGCTGCGCTGCCTGGACACGCCGGCCAGCGCCGGGTACGCCTATGACTTGCCGGGCGGCGAAGTGCTGCGGTTCGACGAGATGGTGCGTCGCGCTTTGGTCCGGCAAGTGCCCGGCTGCCGGATATGGCGGTTGCCCGCGCCGGTGTTCGCGGTCCTGATCCGTCTGGCGGCGGTGACGGGGCGTCTGCCGATGAGCGGCGCCGGCTTCCTGGCCCGACTCGGGCGCGACCAGATCGCCGACCGGCACCCCGTCGAACAGGCGCTGGGCCTGCATTTACGGTCGTTCGATCCCTGAATTCTGCGCTGGACGCGGGTCGGGTCGATGTCTGGAAGCGGCTTGCTGCAACGCAGCATGGAAAAGAATTTTGTTTTCCGTACGCCGGAGCATTGCTTCTTGGCATAACGGACTTTTAAGATGGGGTTAGAGTAGAGCGTCAAAACCCGGGGAGTTTTCGATGCATCCAGCCTGCTCGGCTGACCATCATTCCAATTGCTGTCCATCGCCCCGGATGGCACAGCTCCATGTCGCCCAGAACGTTTGCCCTGATGAGGATCTGAAGCAATGAAATCCCAACAACCTCTGCGCGGGCTGCTCGCCCGTGCTCCCTTGGCTGCAGCCGTCGCCGTTGCCCTGCTCACCGCCCCGGCCGCGCAGGCCTTCGAGTTCGGGAAGGGTGAACTGACCGGCAGCCTCGACACCACCGTCTCCTACGGCATCTCGGTCCGCACCGAAGCGCCGAACGACGGCCTCATCGGCAAGTCCTACTTCGATCCGGCGCTCTGCTCGCAGAACTTCCCGCTGGCCGCGATTCCGCCCGGCAACCTGGGTCGTTGCGCGTCGACCGGCGGCGTGCCGGGTTCGGCCGCGCAGATCGCCGCCCGCGGCCGCTTCTCGGCCAACCGCGACGACGGCGACGTGAAGTGGGACGAGGGCGACGCGTTCTCGAACGCCTTCAAGGTCACCTCCGAGCTGAGCCTGAAATACCGCGACTGGGGTGCGTTCACCCGCGCGACCTACTTCTATGACGTCGACAACACCGACCGCACGGACCTGACCAAGGCCGCGCAGGAGAAGGTAGGCAAGGACTTCCGTCTGCTCGACGCGTTCATCTATCACGACTTCACCATCGGCGATCACAAGGGCAGCTTCCGCATCGGCCGCCAGGTCGTGAGCTGGGGCGAGAGCACCTTCATCCAGAACGGCATCAACGTCATCAACCCGATCGACGTGTCCAAGCTGCGCGTTGCCGGTTCGGAACTGAAGGAAGCCTTCCAGCCGATCGACATGCTGTGGGGCTCTTTCAGCTTCACCGAGAACCTGTCGGTCGAAGCCCTGTACATGCTCGAGTTCGAAGAAGTCGAAATCGATCCGTCGGGCACCTACTTCAGCTCGAACGACTTCGCGTCGCCGGGCGGTACCTACGTGATGCTGGGCTTCGGCACCACGCCGCAGCCGGTCTTCAATCCCGAGCTGTATAGCGCCACCTGCCAGACCGGCCCCGGCGGCGTCGTCAACAGCGACCGTTATGCGCAGCTCGTTGCGATGTACACGGCCAATCCGGCTCTGATCCCGGCGCCGTTCCCCAAGGTGGCTGCTGCCGCCTCGGCCGCGGCCGCGCAGATCATCACCATCGGTTGCGGCAACGCCGTCGCCCGTGGCCCGAACCGCAATGCGCCGGACACCGGCCAGTACGGCATCGCCCTGCACTGGTTCGCCGAGAACTGGGGCAACACCGACTTCGCGTTCTACTTCCTGAACTACCACAGCCGCCTGCCGCTGCTGTCGGGCACCGCCACGAGCATCACCCCGGCGCAGCTGGGTGCGGGTCGTTCGCCGGCGGCGTACGCGAATTACTACGTCGAGTTCCCTGAAGACATCCAGATGTACGGCATCAGCTGGAACACCACGCTCCCGGGCGGTGTCGCCTGGCAGGGTGAAATCAGCCACCGTCCGAACATGCCGCTGCAGGTCGACGACGTCGAATTGCTGTTCGCCGCGCTGACCCCGGTCAACCAGATCCTGGCGCTGAACCCGGCCACGCCGCCGGCGCTGTATTTCGGCAGCCAGCTCGGCAACTTCACGTCCGGTCAGACCGTGCGTGGCTGGCGCCGTCACAAGGTCTCGCAGCTGCAGATGACCTTCACCAAGGCCTTCGGCCAGGCGCTGGGTTCCGACCAGATCGCCCTCGTGGGTGAAGTCGGCGCGACCGAAGTGTGGGATCTGCCGCCGCAAAGCGAACTGCGTTACGAAGGTGAAGGCACCGATACCGGTGGTGGCTGCGATGTCTCCGGCGTCGCCGCCGCGGGTCCGGCCGGCTTCCTCCAGTTCTCCTGCCTGCGCAACCCGCAGAAGCTGACCGGTGGTTTCCCGACGCAGTTCTCGTGGGGCTATCGCGTGGCGGCCAAGGCCGACTACAACAGCGTCTTCGGTACCCCGGTCACGCTGTCGCCACGCGTCGCGTTCAATCATGACGTCAACGGCATCACCCCGGGCCCGGGCGGCAACTTCCTCGAGGGTCGCAAATCGGGCACTCTGGGTGTCGAGGCCAACTATCTGAACAAGCTCGTGTTCGACATCAGCTACACCAGCTTCTTCGGTGGCAAGCCGTACAACCAGATCGCCGACCGCGATTTCGCTTCTTTCACCGTCAAGTATTCGTTCTGAGCCATTAGGGAGGGCAGACGATGAAATTGATCAAGAAAACTGCGCTGGCGACACTCGCCAGCGCCGCAGTGCTGACGGCAGGTATCGCTTCGGCGAACACCACCGCCGAGAAGGCCGGCCAGCTCGGCGGCCGTCTCACCCCGATGGGTTCGGAAAAGGCCGGCAATGCCGCCGGCACGATCCCGGCCTGGGAAGGCGGCATCACGCGTCCGCCGGCGGGTTACAAGATCGGCCAGTCGCACATCGATCCCTACGCCTCGGACAAGGTTCTGTTCCAGGTGACACCGGCGAACTTCGGCCAGTACGCCGATCGTTTGTCGGAAGGCCAGAAGGCGATGTTCGGTCGTTACAAGTCCTTCCGCATGGACGTGTATCCGAGCCGTCGCAGTGCTTCGTTCCCGCAGCGCACCTACGACTTCACCAAGAAGAACGCGACCTCCTGCAAGCTCATCGCCGATGGCGAAGGCATCCAGGGTTGCGCCGAGGGCTTCCCGTTCCCGATCCCGAACAATGCCTACGAGGCGATCTGGAACCACAAGCTGAAGTACAAGGGCCTGTCGGTGCGCAGCTACTCCAACCAGGCGGCGCCGACCGCCGGTGGTGCGTACACGCTGGTGCGCCTGCAGGAAGAAATCCTGGGTCTGTACTACAAGCCCGGCAACACGTCCGAGTCGATCAACAACGCACTGCTGTACTTCAAGCAGGACGTCCTGGCTCCGGCGCGTCTGGCCGGCGGCGTGCTGCTGGTCCATGAAACCTTGAACGCCAAGGCGCAGCCGCGTCAGGCCTGGGTGTACAACCCCGGTCAGCGTCGCGTGCGTCGCGCCCCGAACGTCGCTTACGACAATCCGGGTACCGCGTCCGACGGCCTGCGCACCAACGACATGACCGACATGTTCAACGGCGCGATGGATCGCTTCAGCTGGACGCTGGTGGGCAAGAAGGAAATGCTCATCCCGTACAACGACTACAAAGCCGATGCGAGCAGCACCAAGGTCAGCGATCTGGTTCGCCCGGGTCACATCAACCCCGACTACATCCGTTACGAGCTGCATCGCGTGTGGGTCGTCGAAGCCAAGCTCAAGGCCGGCCAGCGTCACATCAACAGCCGTCGCACGTTCTATCTGGACGAAGACAGCTGGCAGATCGTGATGGTCGACCACTACGACGGCCAGGGTAAGTTGTGGCGTTACTCGGAAGCGCTTCCGATCAACTACTACGAAGTGCCGACGCTGTGGACCACGCTGGAAACCCATTACGACCTGAAGTCGGGTCGTTACATCTCCGGCCTCCTGGACAACCAGGACAAGCCGCGTGATTTCAGCTTCCAGAGCACTCCCGCCGACTACTCGCCACAAAACCTGCGCGATAGCGGCGTTCGTTAATCAAGCCACACCAGCCGCGCCCTTCCTGGGCGCGGCTGCTTTCCGGGCCCCGTGCGTGCCGTGGCCCCCCGGGAGAAATCTATGCCCCCGCTTCACCCTCGCAGCACGCGCCTCGCTGGCGCCTTGCTGGTAGCCCTGACCCTTCCCCTTTTTGCGCAGACGCCCGCCGCCGATCCGGCCGCGGCCGAGGCTGCGCCTGCCGATGCTGCGGCGACGCCCGCGCCGGCGATCGCCAAGAACGACCCGGCGATTCTCGACGCCGAGATTGAGCCGCGCGCGAGCCGCGCGCTGCTGCTGGACATCACGCGCACGAGTTCGGGCCTGTTCGCCGTCGGAGAGCGCGGTCACGCGCTGACCTCCGGCGATGACGGCAAGACCTGGACACAACTCAAGGTGCCGACGCGTTCGGCATTGACCGCAATCGCCAGTGCCGACGGCCAGCTCTGGGCCGGCGGCCACGACGGCGTGATCGTGCACTCGGCCGACGGTGGCCAGACCTGGCAGCGGCAACGCGTCGCGCCGTGGTCGGCCGATGACCAGGATCCGACGCACGGCGTGCCGGTACTCGATCTGATGTTCACCGACGCCAGCAACGGCATTGCTGTCGGCGCCTACAGCCTGCTGCTGGTCACGCACGATGCCGGCGTCACCTGGACGCCGCAGAAAGTGTCGCTGGGCAGTGCAGCGCCCGCGGCGGCGGCCAAGCCCCAGGGCGACGACTGGACCTTTAGCAGCGACCAGCTTGCACTCAGCGACGAGGCCGATCCGCATTTCAACGCGATCGCGCGCACCGATTCCGGTGCGATGGTCATCGTCGGCGAGCGCGGCACCTTCCTGCGTTCCACCGATGGGGGCGCGACCTGGAGCAAAGGTCGCTTCCCGTATCAAGGCTCGATGTTCGGCGTAATGTCCTGGCCCGGCGGCGGCGACCACATCCTGGTGTTCGGCCTGCGCGGCAACGCCTACGAATCCGACGATCTGGGCAACACCTGGCGCAAGGTCGAAACCGGCGGCAAGGCCTCCCTGCTCGGCGGCCAGCCGCTCGCCAACGGCGGCGCGGTGCTCGTCGGCGCGAACGGCCTGGTGTTGACGCGCAAGGACGGCAACTCGCCGTTCGTCGCGGCGACCTTCGCCAACAAGCTCGGGGAAATCCCCGTGCTGGCCGGCGTGCAAGCGGCCGAGAGCGGTCAATACGTTCTGATCGGCGACAAGGGTGCCGATCTCTACCTTCCGAAGTGATGGAGTCACCATGAGCGCTTTCAGTCGCTTCGCAGAAAAAATCGTCTTCGGCGCGCGCCCGGTCGTGCTGGTGGTGTTCGCGGCCATCACCGTGCTGATGGCCATCATGGCCTATCAGCTCAAGGTCGATGCCGGCTTCAAGAAGCAGATTCCGCTGCAGCACGAATACATGCAGACGTTCCTGGACTACGAACAGGACTTCGGCGGTGCCAACCGCGTCTTGGTCGCGGTCATGGCCAAAGACGGCAACATGTTCGACCAGCAGTTCATGGGCACGCTCGAGCACGTCACCAACGACGTGATCAACCTCGATGCGACCGACGATGCGCGCGTGCGCTCGCTGTTCACGCCGAACGTGCGTTTCATCGAGGTCGTCGAGGACGGTCTCGCGGGCGGCAACGTGATTCCGCAGGACTTCTCGCCCAACACCGCCGGCTTCGTCGCCGCGCCCGAACAGTTCGAAACGATCCGCGGCAACATCGTCAAGGCCAACATCGTCGGCCGTTTCGTCGCCAAGGACTATTCCGGCGCGATGATCTGGGCCGACCTGATTCCCGAGAACGCCGGCGTCAAGCCGTTGAACTACCAGGACATCGGCCACCAGCTCGAGGCGATCCGCACGAAGTACGAAACCGACCCGGCCTCGTGCCGCGCCGCCGAGCAGGGCAAGCCCGTGCCTGGCGCCAAGGGCGTCTGCGTGCACATCATCGGTTTCGCCAAGATGGTCGGCGACATCACCGATGGCGCGCTGTCGGTGGTCAAGTTCTTCGCGATCACCATCGCCTTCACCTGGTTGCTGCTGTTCCTGTATTCCTCGTCGGTGAAGCTGGCCAGCCTGACCGTGCTGTCGGCGCTGATTTCGGTGACCTGGATGCTTGGCGCGCTCAAGCTCATGGGCTTCGGCATTGATCCGATGAACATGCTCACGCCCTTCCTCATATTCGCGATCGCAGTCAGTCACGGCGAGCAGATGATCAACCGCTTCCGCGGCGAGATCTTCTTCGGCGGGTTGGAAGAGGGCAGCGTGGAAGAGCTGCGCCTGCGCGCCAAAGATGCGCTGCCGCCGCTCGAAGCCGCACGCCTGTCGTTCCGCATGCTGCTCGTTCCCGGTACGGTGGCCCTGCTGGCCGGCTGCATCGGTTTCGGTGCGATCTGGTTCATTCCGATCCAGATGATCAAGGAACTCGCGATCACCGCCACGATCGGCGTCGCGATCACGATCCTCACCGACCTGATCCTGCTGCCGGTGCTGTTGAGCTACACCAAGCTGCGCAATCTCGACCGCAAGCGCGAATTCCGCCTGCGCCAGCTGACCCAGTTCGACAAGATCTGGCTGGCCCTGGCCAAGCTCAGCCGGCCGTCGGCCGCGATGGGCGTGATCGTGGTCGGCCTGGTGGTCTGGTTCTTCGCCTGGCAGTACGGCAACCGCGTGATGGTCGGCGATGCCCAGAAGGGCGTGGCCGAACTGAAAGCCGACGCGCGCTACAACATCGACGCTGGCGTCATCAGCAGCAAGTTCTCGTTGGGCGTGGATATCCTCAGCGTGATCGCCGAAGCCGCCCCGGGCGCCTGCACGAGCAGCTATCCGGCGATGGAGACGATCGATCGTTTCGCCTGGCACATGCAGAACGTGCAGGGCGTGGAACAGGTGATGACGCTGCCGCTCGCGGCCAAGATCGTCAACGCCGGCTGGAACGACGGTTCGGTGCGCTGGCGCGTGCTGCCTCGCGATCCGGACACGCTGCGTCAAGCCACGCAGAGCTTCGAGACCGACTCGGGTCTGCTCAATGCCGACTGCAGTGCGATTCCGGTGACGATCTTCACCTCCGATCACCAGGCCACGACGATCGACCGCGTGGTCGCGGCGGCGAAGAAATTCCGTGTCGAGAACCAGGCCTTCGTGCCCGGCAACTTGCAGAAGCAGCTCGCCGCCAAGGCCGCTGCGGATCCGAGCTTCCACAGCGACCAGGTCAACCTGCGTCTGGCGACCGGCAACGTCGGCGTAATGGCGGCGATCAACGACACCGTGCGTGAGAAGGAACACTTCATTCTCTATCTGCTGTACGGCGCGGTGTTCGTGATGTGCCTGATCAGTTTCCGCAGTCCGCGCGCAGCCCTGTGCATCCTGCTGCCGTTGGTGCTGGTCACGGAGCTGGGCCATTCGCTGATGGTGCAACTCGGCATCGGCATGAAGATCAACACGCTGTGCGTGGTCGCGCTCGGCGTGGGCATTGGTGTCGACTACGGCATCTATATCTTCGCGCGCATGCGCGAGGCGATGAACTCGGGCAAGACGCTGAGCGAGTCGTACTTCATCGCGCTCAAGACGACCGGCATCGCGATCTTCTACACGGCGTTCACGCTGGCTGCCGGTGTGGCGATGTGGATGTTCTCCGACCTGAAGTTCCAGGCGGACATGGGCATCATGCTGACCTTCATGTTCATCGTGAACATGATCGCCGCGATCATCTTCCTGCCAGCACTGTGCCGCTGGCTGCTGCGTCCGGGCGAGAAAGACGTCTGGAAGCCGCACGTCGAACTCGACGGACAAGAGCAGGTCTGACCGGCTCAACGCATGAGAGAAAACGGGCTTCGGCCCGTTTTCTTTTTCCTCGGGTGTTCGCGGCTACGTCGGCGAGACGACTACAGTTCGCTGGCCGGTGGCGGCTGGCGGGATTTGGCGAGATTGCGCAGACCGATCACGAGCACGCCGCCCAGGACCATCGCGCCGCCCAACCATAGACGCGGGCCGACCCGGTCGTCCATGACGACGATGCCGAGCACGGTCGCAATGAGCGGCGTCGCGAGCAGATACGGCGTGACCTGGGCGACCGGATGACGCTGCATGAGCACGTAGTAGATGCCGTGTCCGACCAGCGAGGCGACGAGGGCGGCGTAGGCGACGCCGAACCACGCGACCCCACTGGCATGTCGCGCGATCTCAAGGCCGCCGGGTTCGGCGAGCGCACTCCACGCGAGCAGCGGACCCACGCCGATCAACGCCGCCCAACCTTGCTGGCTGACCGGCCCCATGCCCTTGAGTCCGCGTAGCAGGACCGTGCCCAGGCCCAGGAACAAAGCCGAAACCAGCATCAGGCTCAGCGCCGCCGGGTTTTGCAGGACGGTCGGATCGAAGCCCAGCACCAGGACGCCCGCGAAACTTAGTGCGATCGCTGCGCCCGTGCGCCAGTGGAAGCGCTCACCCAGCAGCCACCAGGCCAGCAGAGTCGCCATCGGCACGTAGCTTTGCATGACGATCGCCGGCGATGCGATCGTCGTCGACAGCTTCAGCGACCAGAAACTCAAACCGAAATGCAGCACGCCATTGCAAAGCGCGACCGCGATCAGGCGCGGCCATTGCCCCGCCGGCGGACGCTCGAGAAATCCGACCAGCGCGATCGCAAGCACGCCCAGACGCAGCGCCGTGAACAACAGCGGCGGCAGCTCGGCGAGCGCGAGCTTGGAGGTAAGGAAATTCCCTGCCCAGGCGACGCAGATCAGTCCGACCAGCAACAGATCCCGACCGCCGAGCCCCGCGCGGTGATCAGCGGCCAATGCCGATCCGGCGGTAGAGCTTGTCCAGCGTCCACATCGGGCCGATCAGCAGATAGACCAGATCGGTGAAGAAGCTCGGTCGCTTGCCTTCGATCTTGTGGCCGATGAATTGTCCGATCCAGGCCACGATGAACACGCTGATACCCAATTGCAGCAGCAGGCGCAGACCGTAGTGGTCCATGATCCAGCGATTGAGGAAGCCGATCGCCACAAAACACAGCAGCGAACCGATCGCGAGATTCTTCGACAGCTGCCAGTAGTAGGAGAAGGCGGCGAACATCGCCAGGCCGCACCAGGTGCCGGGATTGAAATAGCTCGTCGGCACCGGAATGCACCACAGCAAGGCGGTCACCGACCACAGGATCGCCGGCACGCAGATCAGGTGGATCCACTGATTGGACGCGTTCTGGTGATCGCTGGCGTACTGGTCGAGCAGGGAATCGGCGCTGCGCATGGTGCGTTGCTCCTCGGGTCGGTGCAGAGATCAGTCGATGCGGATGTCGGCGAGGCGCAGCAGCGCCTCGGCGTACTTCGCGCGCGTGGCGGCGATGACGTCGGAAGGAACGCTCGGTCCGGGCGCGGTCTTGTTCCAGTCCAGCGTTTCCAGATAGTCGCGCACATACTGTTTGTCGTAGCTGGGTGGGCTGATGCCGACCGCATATGAATCCGCCGGCCAGAAGCGCGAGGAGTCGGGCGTCAGCATCTCGTCCATGACGTGCAGCACGCCGTTCTCGTCGAGACCGAATTCGAGTTTGGTATCGGCGATGAGGATGCCGCGACCGGCGGCATAGCGCGCCGCGAAATCGTAGATTTTCAGCGTGGCGGCGCGTACCTGTTCGGCAAGGTCGCCGCCAATCTGCGCGACGATCGCATCGAAGCTCACGTTTTCGTCGTGATCGCCGACCGCTGCCTTGGTCGAGGGTGTGAAAATCGGCGTCGGCAACTGCTCGGCCTGGCGCAGGCCGGCGGGCAGGGCGATGCCGCAGATCTCGCCGGTCTTCTGGTAGTCCTTCCAGCCGCTGCCGATGATGTAGCCGCGCGCGATCGCTTCGACCGGCACGGGCTTGAGTTTCTTGGTCACCACACTGCGCTGCGTGTACAGCGCCGCGTCGGTGCCGGCGGGCAACACGCTCGCGACCGGTTCGTGCGTGAGGTGGTTCGGGATCAGGTGCGCGGTCTTGGCGAACCAGAAATTCGAGATCTGGCACAGCATCTCGCCCTTGCCCGGAATCGGATCGGGCAGCACGACGTCGAAGGCCGACAGGCGGTCGCTCGCGACCATCAACAGACGCTGATCGGGCAGGCCGTAAACATCGCGAACCTTGCCGCGATGGAGCAGGGGCAGACCAGGCAGGTTCGAAGTGTGCAGGGTGGTGGTCACGGGCGATCCGGAGGCATTGCGTCAGGCCGCCATTGTAACCGGCCGTCCCCGCGGGGCGGCTGGTAGAATCGCAGCCATGCATCGTTTCCTGGTCGCGGCCGCATTGCTGATACTGCCCACGGCGGCCCTGGCTGCGGCGCCCGCGCGGCCGGCGAAACTGGGCCAGTGCGTCGCCTGCCATGGTGAGGACGGCCGCAGCCGCATCGCGGGCACGCCGCATCTGGCGGGGCAGGACGAAACCTATCTGGTCAACGCGCTCACGGCCTATCGCCAGGGCCGTCGGCAGGCCGTACCGATGAACACGATCGCCAACACCCTGCAGCCGCGCGATATCGCCGCGCTGGCGCGCTGGTACGCGCAGCAGCGCGCACCGGGATCCCGGCCATGACGCCCTGGCGCGGCAAGGCGATCGGATTTCTGTTGGGGCTGCTGACCCGGCGCGTACAGTTCATGGTGCTGGGCCTGATCGTCGGCCATCTGTTCGACCTGGGTCTGTTTCGCGCGCGCGCGGACAATCCGCCGCCGCCCGCGTCGCCACCGGTCGACCCGTACGCGGTCCTGGGCTTGCTGCCCTCGGCCAGCGACGAGGAGGTCGAGCAGGCCTTCCGCCGCCACATTTCCGAATACCATCCCGATCGCGTGGCCAATGCCGCGCGGGAGATCCGCGATCTCGCTGAAACGCGTGCCCGCGAGATCAACGCCGCCTACGAAACCATCCAGCAGCAACGACGCAAAGGCTGAGCCATGTCGAAGTGCCTGATCGCCCCGTCCATTCTTTCCGCGAACTTCGCCCGACTCGGCGAGGAAGTCGACAATGTGCTCAAGGCCGGTGCTGATTGGGTGCACTTCGACGTGATGGACAATCATTACGTGCCTAACCTCACCATCGGTCCGCTGGTCTGCGAGGCGCTGCGCAAGCACGGCGTGACGGCACCGATCGACGTGCACCTGATGGTGAAGCCGGTCGATCGCATCGTTCCCGATTTCGTCAAGGCCGGCGCGTCGCTGATCAGTTTCCATCCCGAGGCGAGCGAGCATGTGCACCGCACGATCCAGCTGATCAAGGCGCAGGGGTGCAAAGCTGGTCTGGTGTTCAATCCGGCGACGCCGCTCACGCATCTCGAGCATGTGCTCGACGAGCTCGACCTGGTGCTGATCATGTCGGTCAATCCCGGCTTCGGCGGGCAAAGCTTCATTCCTTCGGCGCTCGACAAGTTGCGCGCGGTGCGCCGCATGATCGACGCCAGCGGCCGCGACATCCGCCTGGAGATCGACGGCGGCGTGAAAGCCGACAACATCGCGCAAATCGCCGCCGCGGGCGCCGACACTTTCGTTGCCGGCTCGGCGATCTTCAACGCGCCCGACTATGCCGACGTGATTCGGCGCATGCGCGCCGCCGTCGCCACCGCAACCCCGTAGGAGCCAGCTCGCTGGCGACCACCCCGCCCAAGGAACGGCCATGACCCCGCGCACCACCGATCTTTGCGACGACCACGGCGATCTCGCGCGCGTCGTCGAAGAACAGTTCCATGATTTCGGCGGCAACGTCGCCTTCCACGGCAAGGTCAGCACGCTGCTCGCGTTCGAGGACAACTCCAAGGTGCGGGAAGCCCTGATGGAGGCCGGCGATGGCCGCGTGCTCGTGGTCGACGCCGGTGGTTCCCTGCGGCGCGCGATGCTGGGCGACCAACTGGCCGAGATGGCGGTCAAGAACGGCTGGTCGGGTCTGGTGATTTTTGGCAGCGTGCGTGACAGTGCGGCCATCGCGGCGCTGCCCTTGGGCGTGAAGGCCATCGGCACCTCTCCGCGCAAGACCGAGAAGCTCGGCCAGGGCCTGCGCAACGTCGTGGTACGCCTCGGCGGCACCGATATCCACCCCGGCGATTGGCTGTACGCCGACGAAGACGGCATCGTCGTCAGCGCCAGCCCGCTGACCTGACGCGTTCCCAACCTGGACCGATGTTGTTAAAGTCCGGCCATGATCCCGACGCCCACACGCGCCATCGCCGCACGCCGCCGCACCTGGCGAGGATGGCGTTGATCTGACGCGTCCCCTCCGTGGCGAGGTGGATGGCTTTGAACCGGCGGCGCCGTCCGCTGCCTCCCGCACCTCGCTACGGACATACCCGTGATTTCAGCCGAAGAATTCCGACAGCTCGCCGCCGCCGGCCACAACCGTATTCCGGTCGTGCGCGAAGTTCTGTCCGACCTCGACACGCCGCTGTCGGTCTATCTCAAGCTGGCCGATGGCCCGCACACCTATCTGTTCGAGTCCGTCGAAGGCGGCGAGACCTGGGGTCGTTATTCGATCATCGGTCTGCCGGCCCAGCGCATCTATTCCTTCCGCGGTCACACGCTGGAAGTGCGCGAGCACGGCGAGATCACCGAGACGCGCGAACTCGCCGACCCGCTCGCCGAGGTCGATCGCCTGCGTGAGAGTTTTGTCGTGCCGCGCATTCCCGGCCTGCCGGCCTTCACCGGCGGTCTGGTCGGCTACTTCGGTTTCGAGACGATCGGCTGGATCGAACCGCGCCTGGACGGACCGATGCCCGACGGCTCGGAAAAACCCGACCAGCTCGGCACGCCCGATGCCTTGCTGATGTTGTCCGAAGAAGTAGCCGTCTTCGACAATCTCAAAGGTCGCCTCTACCTGGTGGTGCATGCCGATCCGGGCGTGCCGCAGGCGTATTCCAAAGCCGTTCGCCGCCTCGACGAGCTGGTGTATCGCCTGCGCCATTCCGGCCGCAGCTATCCCGATGTGCTCGATCCGTCCCTGCTCAAGGAAGAGGATTTCGTTTCCGGCTTCACGCGCGAGGGATTCATCGCCGCGGTCGAGACGGCAAAAGAGTACATCCGCGCCGGCGACGTATTCCAGGTGGTGCTCAGCCAGCGCATGTCGGTACCGTTCCGCGCGCGTCCGGTCGATGTGTATCGCGCCTTGCGTGCGTTGAATCCCTCGCCTTACATGTACTTCCTCGATCTCGACGGCACCCAGGTGGTCGGCAGTTCGCCGGAGATCCTGGTGCGCCTGCAGGGCGGCGACGTCACCGTGCGTCCGATCGCCGGCACGCGTCCGCGCGGTGCGACGCAAGAGGAAGACATCGCGCTCGAAGCCGAACTGCTCGCCGATCCGAAGGAACGTGCCGAACATCTGATGCTTATCGACCTGGGCCGCAACGATGTCGGCCGCGTCGCCCAGGCCGGCAGCGTGCAGGTGCCGGACCGGTTCATCATCGAGCGCTATTCGCACGTCATGCACATCGTCAGCGAGGTGCAGGGCAAGCTGCAGGCGGGCATGAGCTTTGCCGACGTGATCAAGGCGACCTTTCCGGCCGGCACGGTCAGCGGGGCGCCGAAGATCCGCGCCCTGGAAGTCATTCGCGAACTCGAGCCGGTCAAACGCAACATCTATTCCGGCGCCGTCGGGTACCTGGGCTGGTGGGGCGACGCCGACACGGCCATCGCCATCCGCACGGCGGTCATCCAGGACGGCCGTCTTCACGTGCAGGCCGGCGCAGGCATCGTCTACGACTCCGATCCCGCGAAGGAATGGGACGAGACGATGAACAAGGGCAGGGCGCTTTTCCGCGCCGTCGCTCAGGCCGCGAGCGGGTTATAACCGGCGGTCCGGCGACCGGTGGTGCCTCGGCCGGAATGAGCGGTCGTGCTTTGGATCACATTTTCGGCGATCATATTGCGCAGTTTGTGACCAGGCGTTGGGGCCGGCCGCCGCGTGTTGCCATCACGCAGACCCTGCGGTTCGCCGCCAAGGCGAGTGTGAAGACGTTATGGCACGGCCATTGCATACGCCTAGGTCAGGTTTGCATCCAATCCGGTGATTCGCCTCGTAGTTGCGTGATGGGGCGCCCAGATCGGGTGAAAACTGTGACGCGCATCATATTTTTCTGATCGCTGGTTCGGAGGGGTCTCCGGATCGGTGCCAGAACATCGGCAGCATTTGATTTTTCGGCGAAGGCAGTCACTTTTTGCCACTTTTCGCCCGGATGCGGCCTTTGCCTAGCGTTTCCTTCTATTAGTTAAAACTAAAGCTGTTTCGGTTCGCGGCAGGCTTTTGGGCGGTTCTGTGCCCGGGACTTACCTGCCGATAAGGGGAATTGGATGCTGGGCAACAACGTCGGCCGTACGCCGGGTGCTTTGTCGCACCTGTGGATTGGCGCTTTTGGGGAGCGTGAAGAAGGGAAGGTTGCCAAGCGCAGCCCCTGGATCGCGAGCCTCTTCGGCTTGGCGTTGCTGCTGGGCAGCACGCTGGCAGTCGCCCAGACCTCCGTCACCAATACGGCGACCATTGCTGCCCCGGCCGGCATCACCGACCCGACCCCCGCCAACAACTCGGCGAGCGACACCGACACCGTCACCCCGTCCGCGAACCTCGCGGTCACCAAGACCGACGGCGTCGCCGCGGTCAACGCGGGCGGCACCACCACTTACACGATCGTCGTCACCAACAACGGTCCGTCCGACGTTACGGCGGCGACCATTGTCGATACGGCCCCGGCGGGCCTGACGATCGGTGCGTGGACCTGCGCGGTCACGACGGCGGGCACCGGCACGGTCACCACGGCCTGCGGTGCGGCGTCGGGCTCGGGCAACATCAACACCACCGCGACGCTGCGCAATGGTGGCGTGATCACCTATACCGTCGCGGCCACCGTCGCCGGTTCGGCCACGGGCAGTATCCCCAACACCGTGACCGTGGCGGTCCCGGCGGGCACCACCGATCCGACGCCTGGCAACAACAGCGCGACGGACACCAACACCGTCACGCCGGTCGCGAACCTTGCGATCACCAAGACCGATGGCGCGGCCTCGGTCAACGCGGGCGGCGCGACGAGTTACACCCTCGTTGTCACGAACAACGGTCCGTCTGACGTCACCGCCGCTACGATTGTCGATACCGCTCCGGCGGGTCTGACGATTGGCGCATGGACCTGCGCGGTCACGACCGCGGGTGTGGGTTCTGTGACTACGGCCTGTGGCGCAGCCTCGGGCTCGGGCAACATCAATACGACGGCAACGCTGCGCAACGGTGGTGTCGTTACTTATACGGTCGCGGCTACCGTTGCCGGTACGGCGACGGGCACGATCGCGAACACGGCGACCGTGACGGCTCCGGCCGGCACGACGGATCCGACGCCGGCCAACAACTCGGCGACCGACACCAACAACGTCACGCCTGTTGCTGATCTCTCGGTGACGAAGACCGACGGCGCGGCCTCGGTCAATGCCGGCGGCGCGACCAGTTACACGATTGTTGTCACGAACAACGGTCCGTCCGATGTCACGGCCGCTACGGTGGTTGATACGGCGCCCGCCGGACTGACGATTGGCGCGTGGACGTGCGCGGTCACGACCGCGGGCACGGGCTCCGTCACCACGGCCTGTGGCGCAGCCTCGGGCAGCGGCAACATCAATACGACGGCGACGCTGCGCAGCGGCGGCGTCATCACCTACACCGTTGCAGCCACTGTGGCTGGCACGGCCACGGGCACGATCGCGAACACGGTGACGGTCGCAGTCCCGGCCGGCACGACGGATCCGACGCCGGGTAACAACTCGGCGACCGACACCAACAACGTCACGCCCGTTGCCGATCTTTCGGTGACGAAGACGGACGGCGCGGCCTCGGTCAACGCCGGCGGTGCGACGAGCTACACGATTGTTGTCACGAACAATGGTCCGTCTGATGTCACGGCCGCCACGGTGGTTGATACGGCGCCGGCCGGTCTGACGATCGGTGCCTGGACCTGTGCGGTTACGACGGCGGGCACGGGCTCCGTCACCACGGCCTGCGGTGCAGCCTCGGGCAGCGGCAACATCAATA
>NZ_ATVD01000005.1 GCF_000420545.1 Arenimonas oryziterrae DSM 21050 = YC6267 | reverse complement strand
GATCACGCCGGCAACGAACCCGGGCGTGGTGCTGAATCCGGCGACGGGCGAAGTGACCGTGGCTCCGGGTACGCCGGCGGCGACGTACACGATCGTTTACCAGATCTGCGAACAGCTGAACCCGACCAACTGCGATCCGGCGACGGTAACGGTGATCGTCGGTGCGGCGACGATCGTCGCCACGCCCGATGCCGGTACGGTGCCCGACGGCGGCGTTGGCGGCATCGCGGTGCCCGACGTGCTGGTCAACGACACGCTCAACGGCGCGCCGGCGACCTTGGCGACGGTGGTGATCACGCAGATCTCCACGACCAACCCGGGCGTCAATCTCGATCCGGCCACGGGCATCGTTACGGTTTCGCCGGGCACGCCCGGTGGCGTGTTCACGATCGTTTACCAGATCTGCGAAATCCTCAATCCGACCAACTGCACCACGACCACGGTCACGGTGACGGTCACCTTGGGCGACATCGCACCGGTTGCGGTCGACGACACCTTCACCGGCACCGAGAGCACGCCGATTCCGGGCAACGTCTCGACCAACGACACCCCGGGCAACCTGGGCAGCACCTACACGCTGGTTCCTGGCACCGGCCCGGCCAACGGTTCGCTGGTCTTCAATCCGGACGGCAGCTTCACCTACACGCCGAACCCCGGCTTCGTGGGCACCGACACGTTCGACTACCAGGTCTGCGATGCCGACGGCGACTGCGACACCGCGACGGTCACGCTGACTTCCACACCGGTGCCGAACAAGCTGCGCATCCAGAAGGCGGTCGGCCCGACGCAGGTCTCGGCGGGCATGCTGGTCAACTACACGCTGACCGTCACCAATATCGGCGCCGTGCCGGTCATCGGTGCGCAGGTCGTCGATACGCCGCCCGCGGGCTTCAACTTCGTCGCCGGTAGCGTGGTCATCGTCGACACCGACAACGCGGGTTCGGCCAGCGGCACCGGCCCGATCACGTTCTCGGGCATCGATATCCCGGTTGGCGGCACGGCGACGATCCGCTACCTGCTGCGCGTCAGTGCCGGTCTGCCGGCCGGCGAGTACGTCAACAAGGCCACCGTGTTCCAGGGCGGCGTGGCGGTGTCCAACACCGCGGCGGCGACGGTCACGGCGACCTCGGGCAGCGATCCGGATACCGAGCAGGCACGCATTCTCGGCAAGGTGTTCGACGACCAGGACGGCGACGGCTGGCAGGATGAAGGCGAGCGCGGCATCCCGGGCGTGCGCCTGGCGACCGTCGAAGGCCTCGTGACCGAGACCGACTCGCAGGGTCGCTACCACATCGAAGGCCTGACCCTGTCCAACCAGATGCGCGGTCAGAACTTCGTCGTGAAGGTCGATGCCGCGACGCTGCCGCAGGGTTCGGTGTTCACCACCGAAAACCCGCTGCTGCGCCGCGTGACCCCGGGCCTGCCGGTGCGCTTCGACTTCGGCGTCAAACTGCCGCAGCGTCCGAAGCAGGCGCCGAGCGAGCCGACGCAGACCGTGGTCGAGGCGCAGACGCTGAGTCTGGGTCAGGTGATGTTCGACACCGATCGCGATACGGTGAAGCCGGAGTTCGCGGAGACCATCGACCGCATCGTGCAGACCATCGAAGCGGCGAAGGGTGGCGTGATCCGGATCACCGGTTACGCCGACCTGCGCGGCAGTGACGAATACAACCAGGCGCTGTCGCTGCGCCGCGCTCGCGCCGTCTACGCGCAAGTCGCGGCCAAGCTCAGCCCCGAAGCCAGGGCAGGATTGCAAGTGGAAGTGGAAGGCGCCAGCGATGTGCCGGGAGTACAGAAATGAAACGCCTTGACCCGGCCCTGATCCGGTCCTGCTCGGTCGCGCCTGCGCGTGGCCGGCCGGCACGCAAATTGCTCGATCTCACCCTGATCGCGCTGCTGGGCGGTCTCGCCCTGCCGGCGTTCGCGCAGGATGCCGCCGAAACGCAGGCGGCGATGGAGTGCGGAAAAGACGCCTGCAGCATCGACGGCAAGCCGGTGATCCGCATCCTCAGCCGCGGCGAAACCGAGTCGAAGGATCCTTCGGCCGAGGCCCTGCGCCAGCAGCGCCGCGTCGACATCCAGCACATCGTGCCCGCACACACGGTCACCGGCTCGCGTCCGATCGATCTGCCCAATGGCGGCCTGATCTGGGCGACCGAGGACCCGCAACTCGCGCGGCCTTCGTTCACCGTCAGCAGCAATTCCCTGGCGGCGTTCGAAGACGGCCGCATCGTCGAACCGGTGAGCTTCCACAGCTACACCAACTACGCCGCGTTCGCGCAGAAGATCGAACTGCGCATCTTCAAGGGTACCGACGCCGATCTGGTCGCGCCCCTGGTAACGCTGGCATTGCCGGTGCAGAACGTCGGCGACCTGAAATGGGACGGCGTCCTCCCGGCCGGACTGAATCTGCGCCAGGGCGATGACCTGCAATATGTGGCGCGTGTGATCGCCGCCGACGGCAGCTTCGACGAAACCGCGCCGCAGCGCATCCAGCTCGTGCGCCCGGAAGACCTCAAGCGCCAGCAACAACAGCTGCTCAACTCGGCAGACTCCACGCTCAGCGGTCTGGATGCGGATGCGCTCGAAAGCCGTCTGCAGCTGCAGCAGACTTACGGCCGCAATTCCCTGCGCATCCAGAACATCGCGGTGTACGGCTCGACCGTGCGCGTTCGCGGCGAGTCGATTCCGAAAGACATGACGGTCCGCATCAATGGCGAAAGCCTGCCGATCGACCAGGAACGCAAGTTCGTCGCCGAATACCTGCTGCCGGTCGGTCCGCATCCGATCGATGTCGAGATCGTCGACAAGGGCCGCAGCCGGCACGAAGCGCTCGACATGGATGTCACCGGTCGCTATCTGTTCCTGGTCGCGCTCGCCGATGTCACGATTTCCGACAACTCTGTCAGCGGTGCCGTGGTGCCGGTCGGCATCGACGACAAGTACGACGGCTTCCTGAGCGAAGGTCGCCTGGCGTTCTATCTCAAGGGCAAGGTGCGCGGAAAGTATCTGGTCACCGCGCAGGCCGACACGCACGAGCGGGAAGTGAAGCAGCTGTTCAACGGCTTCCTCGAGCCCGATGCGCGCGACGTCTTCCGGCGTCTCGATCCCGACCAGTACTACCCGGTCTATGGCGACGATTCGACGACGTACCGCGACACCGATTCGCAGGGCAAGCTCTATGTTCGCGTCGACTGGGACAAGAACCAGGCCCTCTGGGGTAATTTCACGACCGGCTTCACCGGCAACGAATACGGCCAGTATGTGCGCAGCCTCTACGGCGCCGCGCTGAACTGGCGCAGCCACGGTAGCACCGCGCTCGGCGAGCCGCGCACCACCGTGCGCGCGTTCGGCTCCGAAGCGCAGACCGCCCTGGGCCACAGTGAATTCATCGGCACCGGCGGCAGCCTGTACTACCTGCGTCATCTCGACCTGCTGCCCGGGTCGGACAGCGTGGTGCTGGAAGTGCGCGATCGCACGACCGGCCGCGTGGAAGTGCGCAAGACGCTGCTGCGCGATGTCGACTACGACATCGACGAATTGCAGGGCCGCCTGCTGTTGACGCGTCCTTTGGCGCAGATCGTCCGCGACAACGTGCCCAGCATCATCCGCGACGCGCCGCTCGACGGCTTCGAAAGCCGGCTGCTGGCCGACTACGAATTCGTCCCCACCGACTTCACCGTCGACCAGTTCAGCGGCGGCGTGCAGGGTCGCACCTGGCTGGGCGAACACGTCGCGATCGGCGCGACGTACGTCGACGAAAACCGCTCGGGCGACGACTACGGTCTGCGCGGCGCGGACCTGACGTTCCAGGCCGGCAAGGGCACCTATCTCAAACTTGAGCAGGCGCGCAGCCAGGCCACGAGTGCCCCCGTGTTCTTCTCCAACGACGGCGGCCTGAGTTTCACCCAGCTCAACCCGGTCACCTCGGTCGATCGCGAAGGCGAGGCCCGCAGCGCCGAAGCACGCGTGAACTTCCAGGAGCTCGGCTGGACCGCGCGCGACTGGACTGCCGCCGCCTGGTGGCGCGATGTCGACGCCGGTTTCTCCGTTGCGCGCAACGATTTCGGTCTGCCGATCCGCGAGACCGGTGCCGAGTTCGCCGGCCAGCTGACCGAAGCGATCCGCCTCAGCGGCCGCTACAGCGACACCACGCGCGGCACCGATGGCATCGAACAGCTGCAGGTACTGATGCAATGGCGCGTGCAGGAAAATTCGGAATTCAGCGCCGAACTGCGCCGGGTCACCGAAACCCGCAGCGGCGTCGACGCCAGCGGCACGCTCGCGGCCCTGCGCTACACGCACCGTTTCGGCACCGCGCTCGATGTCTACGGCATCGCCCAGCTCACGATCGACGACGACAGCGGCGCGTACGCCGGCAACGACCTGTACACGCTCGGCACGAAATACCTGTTCGGCAACCTGTCCTCGATCGGTGCGGAAATCAGCAGTGGCGATCGTGGCGACGCGGTCACGCTCAACGGCGAGTGGCGCCTGACGCCCGAGCATTCCCTGTATGCCGGCTACAGGTATTCGACCGACCGCACGGCGGCCGATCCGTTGTTCGGCACGCGGTCGCCGTCCGGCCTCACGGTCGGCCAGCGTTGGCGCATCTCGAGTCAGGTCAACCTGTTCAACGAGAGTCAGTTCCTCAAGCAGCGCGAGGAAAGTGGCATCGCGCACACCTTCGGCATGGACTTCTATCCGGCGCTGAACTGGAACCTCGGCTTCACCCTGCAGAAGGGCGAGCTGGAAAGCGCGCTCGGCACCACCGATCGTCGTGCGATCAGCGTCAACGGCGGTTACACCTCGTCGGCGACGACCTGGAACAGCAAGGTCGAGTTCCGTCGCGACACCGGCATTGCCGATCGCAAGCAGTGGGTGTCGACCAACCGCCTGTTCTACAAGATCAACGACGACTGGCGCATCGCCGGCCGCGTGAACTTCGGCGATACCAAGGACGCGCTCGATCCGGTCGCCAATGCGCGCTTCATCGAGAGCAACCTGGGCTTTTCCTATCGCCCGGCCCTCGACGATCGCTGGAACCTGCTCGGCAAGCTGACCTATCTGTACGACGTCAACAGCCTGGGCCAGGACGGTCTGACCGATTACGACCAGCGCTCGAAGGTGGCCTCGTTCGAAGGCATCTACCGCGCGAATGCCGCCTGGGAATTCGCCGGCAAGGTCGCGCGTCGCGAAGGCGATGCCCGTCTGTCGCGCAATACCGGCGACTGGTTCGACAGCACGGCGAACTTCGGTTCGGTGCAGGCGCGCTTCCAGACGCACTACAAATGGGATGCGCTGGCGGAATACCGCTTCCTCGACGTGCAGCAGGACGACAGCCTGCGCAAGGGCTGGCTCATCGGCGTCGACCGTCATGTCAGCGAGAACTTCCGCGTCGGCCTGGGCTACAACTTCACCAGCTTCAGCGACAACCTGACGATCATCGATTTCGATCAGAAGGGCTGGTTCCTCAATATCAACGGTACCTACTGAGAAACGCATGCGCCTCTTCGACGATGTGTCCTCGATGAAAACTTCGGTCCGGTGCCCGCGTCGCGTGATCGTTGCGGCGCTTGCGCTGGCGATGCTGCCGGCGCTGTCGTTCGCGCAGGTCGTCACGACCTGTCCGGCCGCGCTGGAAACCACGCAACTGTTTTCCTACACCGGCGCGCCCACGACTTTCGTGGTGCCGGCGAACGTCTCGGCCGTGCGCATCATCGCGGTCGGCGCGGACGGCGGCGCCAACACCGATGCCGCTTTTGCCGGTGGTGCCGGTGCGCAGGCCGAAGGCACCTTCGCGGTAACCGCGGGGCAGGTGTTCACGATCATCGCCGGTGAAGCGCCTCCGGGCGGCGACCTCGAAGCGGGCGGCGGCGGTGCGTCCGGTGCGTATCTCGCGGCGGCGCTGGCGGTGATCGCCGGTGGTGGCGGCGGCGACGACAATACCGGCGCCGGCGGCGGCGGTACCGCGACCAACAACGGCGGCAACGGCGGCAATCCTGCCGGCGGCGATTGCACGCTCGGCGGCCTCGGCGGTACCGGTGGGGCGGGCGGCGAAAACGGCGAACTCGGCTCGCCCACGCAGGCCTGCCAGACCGGCGACGGCGGCGCGGGCGGCGGTGGTTTCAACTCAGCGGGCGGCTCGAGCGACGACGTCGCGGCCACGGCGCCGGCCCATCGCGGCCCCAGCGGCGGCGGCCAATGCTCGATCGCCGGTGCAGCCGGCGGTACGGCTGGTCTGCGCGATCCCACCGACGGAACCAGCGACGGTGCGCGCGGCGGCTTCGGACTTTGTGGCGGTGGCGGCTCGGATCATCGCGAAAGCGGCGGCGGTGGCGGCTACTCCGGCGGCGGCGGCGGTCCGGAAGGCGCACTTCCCGGTGGCGGCGGCTCGTTCGTCGGTGCGACCGCGACGACCCCGACGCTCACCGCGGGCACCAACGGCGGCGGCAGCGGCCGCAATGGCTCGGTGCGCGTGTGCTACACGACGCGCGCCAACCTGGGCATCACCAAGGACGACGGCGTGGTGACGCGCCTGACCGGCAGCACGGCGACCTACACGATCAACGTGACCAATGCCGGCCCGGCCTCGGCCAACGGTGCGATCGTGCGCGACGCCGGCGGTGTGCCCGGCCTGAACTGCACGACCGCGGTCTGCACCGCGACCGGCGGCGCGCAATGCCCCGGTGGCGCGGTCAACGGCGCCGGGGTCGCCGTGCCGATCGCCTCGCTGCAGGCGGGCGTCGCGATTCCCACGTTCCCGACCACGGGCAATATCGCGATCACGCTGACCTGCAATGTGACGGCGACGGGGTTCTGATCGCAGCCTAGCCCGTGGGACCGGGTCACTGCTTGAACAATGAAAAGCCCGCTTCGGCGGGCTTTTTTTGGTTGTCGTCCGCATCGGCCGACGGGGCAACGGGGGGCGTACCAACAAGTCGGCTAAAATCCAACCTGGCCGCACGGCGACTGATATGTTTGCCGCAGCCGTATCCTTGGCGGGGCCCCTGACGCGCGGACGGAAGAACAGATGCTTCTGATGATCGACAACTACGACTCCTTCACCTACAACCTCGTGCAGTATTTCGGCGAGCTGGGGCAGGAGGTGCGCGTCGTGCGCAATGACGCGCTGAGTGTCAAGGCGATTGCCGCGCTCAAGCCCGAGCGCATCGTGATTTCGCCCGGGCCGTGCACGCCGAACGAGGCGGGTGTGTCGCTGGAGATTCTCGAGAAGCTGTCGGGGACCGTGCCGATTCTCGGGGTTTGCCTGGGTCACCAGAGCCTGGGCCAGGCCTTCGGCGGCAAGGTCGTGCGCGCCAAGACGATCATGCACGGCAAGACGTCGGCGATCCGGCATACGGGCGTCGGCGTGTTCGCCGGCCTGCCCGAGACGTTCGAGGCGACGCGCTATCACTCGCTCGTGGTCGAGCGCGCGTCCTTGCCCGACTGCCTGGAGATCACCGCCTGGACGGAAACCGACGAGGGCGAGTTCGACGAGATCATGGGCCTTCGGCACAAGACGCTGGCGGTCGAAGGCGTGCAGTTCCATCCCGAGTCGATCCTGACGCAGCATGGGCATGACATGTTGCGGAATTTCCTGGGGACGACGGTCTAGGGCGAATTGGACACGACTTCGGCGGATTGAATCGCCGTTCGCGGCCAGGTCCGCTCCCACATGCGCAAGCTCAAACAGACAAGCCACCCCATGCCCATCACGCCCCAAGAAGCCCTGCAGCGCGTCATCGTCCATCGCGAGATCTTCGTGGACGAGATGGTCGACCTGATGCGCCAGATCATGAGCGGCGACGTCTCGCCGGTGATGACCGCGGCGATCCTGACCGGCCTGCGTGTGAAGAAGGAAACCATCGGCGAGATCGCCGGCGCCGCGCAGGTCATGCGCGAATTCTGCGCGCGCGTGGAAGTGCCGGACAACCGCAACTTCGTCGACATCGTCGGCACCGGCGGCGACGGTGCCCATACCTTCAATATCTCCACGACGGCGATGTTCGTCTGCGCCGCGGCCGGCGCCAAGGTCGCCAAGCACGGCAACCGCAGCGTCTCGTCCAAGTCCGGCAGTGCCGACGTGCTGGAGGCGCTGGGCGCAGCCATCGAGCTGCAACCCGCGCAGGTCGCGCAATGCCTGGCCGAGACCGGCTTCGGTTTCATGTTCGCGCCGATCCACCATCCGGCGATGAAGAACGTCGCACCGGTGCGCAAGGAATTGGGCGTGCGCACGATCTTCAACATCCTCGGGCCGCTGACCAATCCCGCCGGTGCGCCGAATATCCTCATGGGTGTATTCCATGCCGATCTCGTCGGCATCCAGGCGCGCGTGCTGCAGCGTCTGGGCGCCAAGCGCGCCCTGGTCGTGCACGGCCGCGACGGCCTCGACGAAATCACGCTCAATGGCGGCACCATGGTCGCCGAGTTGCGCGACGACGAGGTGCACGAATACGAGCTGCTGCCCGGCGAATTCGGCATTCCGATGGCCGATCTGCGCAGCCTGCGCGTCGACAGCCCGGCCGAATCGCAGGCGATGGTGCTCGGCGTGCTCGACGGCCGCGCGGGACCGGCGCGCGACATCGTGCTGCTCAACGCCGGTGCGGCGCTGTATGCGGCCGATGTCGCCGTCTCGATCGACGAGGGCATCGCCAAGGCGCGCATCGCCATCGATACCGGGGCGGCCCGCGCGAAGCTCGATCACTACGTCACCACCACGCGTGCGCTGGCGCAATCTTTCCAACCAGGTGAACCATGAGCGATCGTTTCGCGCTGACTCCCGATCCGCCTTATTACGCCGTGATCTTCGCGTCCTTGCGCAATCGCGACGACAAGGGCTACGCCGAGACCTCCGACCGCATGGTCGAACTTGCGCGTGAGCAGCCCGGGTTTCTCGGTGTCGAAAGCCTGCGCGGGGAAGACGGTTTCGGCATCACCGTGAGCTACTGGGAAAGCGAGGCGGCGATCAAACACTGGAAGCAGAACGCCGAACACGCCGATGCCCGGCAGCGCGGTCGCCTGGAGTGGTACGAACATTTCGAACTGCGCGTGGCACGCGTCGAACGGGCGTATGCCGGTCCGCGCGGAGTGCGCGAATGAGCGACATCTTGCAGGCCATCCTCGCGCGCAAGGTCGAGGAGATCCGCGAGCGCGCCGCGCGCGTGCCCTTGCCCGAACTGTCGGCGCGCTGCGCCGACCTGCCGGCGACGCGCGGCTTTGCCGCAGCGTTGCAGGCGCGCATCGCGGCCGGTCGTCCCGCCGTCATCGCCGAGATCAAGAAGGCCAGTCCGAGCAAGGGCGTGATCCGCCCGGATTTTCATCCGGCGCAGATCGCCGCGAGCTACGAACGCGGCGGCGCCGCCTGTCTGTCGGTGCTCACCGACGTCGATTTTTTCCAGGGCGCGGATGCCTATCTGCAGCAGGCGCGTGCAGCCTGCGCCTTGCCGGTGCTGCGCAAGGATTTCACCATCGATCCCTACCAGGTCTACGAGGCGCGCACGCTCGGCGCCGACTGCATCCTGCTGATCGTGTCCGCGCTAGGCGATGCCTCGCTCGCCGAGCTGTCGCATCTGGCGCTGGATCTGGGCATGGACGTGCTCGTGGAAGTGCACGACATCGACGAGCTCGAACGAACCCTTCAGATTCCCGCGCCTCTGGTCGGCATCAACAACCGCAACCTGCGCACGTTCGAAGTCACGCTCGACACGACGCTGGCGATGCGCAGCGCGGTGCCCAAGGATCGTCTGCTGGTCACCGAAAGCGGCATCTTCACGCCGGCCGATGTGGCCCTGATGCGCGCGAATGACGTGCATGCGTTTCTGGTCGGCGAGGCTTTCATGCGCGCGCCCGATCCCGGCGCGGAACTGGCCTGGGTGTTCGCCTGATCGACCTCGACAGCGATCGCCGGATCAGTCCCCGATGATCTTCGCCCGCGGCAGCAGCAGGTGCATGACCAGGCCGTCGAACGGCTGCGAGGCTTCCGCGTAAAGCTTGCCGCCCATCGAGGCGATGACGTTTTCCGCCCAGGGCAGGCTCAGGCCGGCGACGTCGTCGCCGAAGCGCCATTCGCGTTCGAACAAGGCCTTGAGCGCGTCCGTTTTTACTGGCGGGCGATTGTCGTCAAAGCGGAAATGCACCATCGACCGGCCGTGGTTGAACTCCGTGCCCGCCGTAATGCGCAGCTGCAGCGGCCCGCCCGCGAGCGGACGCGGCCCTTCGGCGGACTGGCCGATGATGAGGTTGATGACCTGTTGCAGCACTTCCCGGGCCGCGAGCACGAGTGGCGCCTGGTAGACCGAACCATCGAGATCGATGGTCAGCGTCTGCCGCTGGCTGTCGTCGAGTTTGCGCAGCGCGTGTTCGACCAGCTCGCGTACCGCCACCGCCTGCAGCGTGTTGCCGCCGGTGATGAAGCGCGAGTATTCGGTGACGATCCCCTGCAGGTGCTCGAGGCTCTTGCGGATCGCGCGCAGCTCGCCGCGCGCTTCGGCCAGCAGCACTGACTGCTCGTTGGTCTGGTACTGCAGCATCTGCACGATCTCCATGTGCCGGTGATGGCTCAGGTTGGGCGTGGACAGTTCCTGCAAGAGCATCTGCATGCCGGCGGTCTGCGTGCGGTCGAGCAGTTTCAGCGGCTGGTCGACGTGTTCCTTGAGGGGCTCGAGCGACTTGCGCAGATCGGCGATGACGCCGCCGGCCATTTCGTAGGCACCCGTGCGATAGCTTTCGTTGAACAGCCGATGGCGGGTATCGGCGAGGCGGTCGAGCATGCGGTCGAATTCGTCGGCGAGCTCGCCGATTTCGTCCTCGCGTTCGAACTTCAGGCGGGCGTTGTTGTTCTCGTCGGCGCCGATCTTGCCGGCGAGCTCGGTCAGGCGCAGCAGCGGCTGCACGACGCCGCGATCGAGCAGCAGCAGGAGCACCGCCATGATCACCAGGCCGGTCAGCGCCATGAGCGTCATCGAACTGGTCAGCGCCGACCAGCCGCGCGCGCTGATTTCTCGCGGTGTGATGACGCTGATGTCGCGCACCGGGCGACCGTTGATGTCGAACACGACGGCGGTGACGCGGGTGGTGTTGCCGACGTTTTCCATGCGCAGATCGCCATGCGCGACGTGCACGCGATCGACTTCCAGGCGTGGCCCACGCGTCTGCTGGTCGAGCGGCGGTGCGATCTCGAATTGCAGGTGATTCTGGTCGGCGATCTGGCGGATCGCGTCGATTTCGAACAGGCGACCCATGATCACCGTGCCGCGGCGCGGTCCAGTGCGGGCGCCGCTGAGCACCGGCGCGGAGGTGACGAACATCAGGCCAAGATTGGTGTCGATGAGGCCGGCGCGCGTCTGCGGTGCGTCCCCTTCAGCGAGCAGTGGCGAATTGATCGGCAGGCGATCGCCACGGAAGGCATCGATGTCGAGTGGCGTGAGCTTGTCCAGGTCCAGGCCGCGCGACCAAACGCGGCGTCCCAGGTTGTCGTAGTAGGCGAGTATCTGGCAGCCGAGACTTTGCTGGCCGCTCGGAATGAGCTCGACGGTTTCATAGGTGGGATTGGTGCCGCCCATGTAGCTGTAGGTCGCGTCCCAGTAGCCCCAGTCCTGTGCCTGCGGCGCGACCAGGGCGAGCTCGCGGTTCACGACTTCGAACACGAGCTCGGCATTGCGTCGCGCCTGCTCGCGCTCGAGCTCGAGGAAGCGCGGATAGACGACGTGGTATTGCACCAGGTGCACGGCCACCGCAGTCACCAGCATCAGCAGCAGGCCGATCAGCAGGGTGCGCCGGCGCAGGCTCATCTCAGGCGTCTCCGAGCCTTTTTACGAAACGCAGGGCGCTTTCGCTGTAGCCGCAGGCCCGGTAGAACTCGTGAGCCTCGTTGCGATGGTTGGCCGTGGTGAGCTCGATGCGCGCGGCACCGGCAACCCGGGCGCGCGCCTCAGCCTCGCGCAGCAGCGCGCGGCCGATGCCGCGGCGCTGGGCGGTGTCGGCGATCGCCAGGGCGGTGATGCGACAGGTGATCGCGCCGAGTGGCAGGTAGTACATGAGGTCGTAGCAGACCAGGCCCAGCAGGCCGCCATGCAGGTCGGCGACCAGCAGACGCTGGTCGGGGTCGTCGGCCAGGGCCTTGAGGCGCGTCGCCGCTTCGGTTTCGTCGCAGGGGTAGCCCAGGACGCCGAGCAATTGGCTGACCGCGAGCGCATCGTCATCGGCGACGGCCCGGATCAGCGGGTTCAGTTGGCCAGGCTTGTTGGCGCTGCCCATGACCGGCAGCCGCGTCAGCGGGTTCCGTAGACGACGATGGTCTTGCCGCGGGCGTGCAGCTTGCCGTCGATCTGCAGTTGCTTGAGCACGCGTCCGGCCATCTCGCGCGAGCAGCCGACGATGCGCGCCAGCTCCTGGCGCGAGACGCGGATCTGTGTGCCCTGCGGGTGCGACATCGCATCCGGTTCGTGGCACAGGTCGTTCAGCGTGCGGATGATGCGGCCGGTCACGTCCAGGAACGCCAGGCGACTGGCCTTGCGGCTGGTGTCGAGCAGGCGCTTGGACAGCTGCGCGCCGATCGCATACAGGATCTTCGGGCATTCCGCCGACAGGGAGCCGGCGAACAGCTGGTGCAGGCGGTCATAGCTCAGTTCGGCCAGCTCGCAGGGCGTGCGCGTGCGCAGCAGGACTTCGCGGTGTTCGGCCACGACATACAGTCCCATCTCGCCGATGAAGTCGCCGGCATTGATGTAACCCAGCACCAGCTCGCGACCATCGGACTCTTCGCTGATGATGCTCAGCGACCCACTCACGACGTAATACAGGGTGTTCGCCGGGTCGCCCGGGCGGAAGATGTCGCTGCGCGTAGGGTGGCGGCGCCGGTGGCACTGGTCGAGAAAATGACTCAGGGAGACGGCGTCGAGCGCCAGCGGGCTGACCACGGGAACGCGATGGAAGGGCTCGCTGAGCGAAGTCCGGTTCGGGGGCATGTCTGAACCTGAATAGTGCGAAGTGGCTCAAGCTTAGGCTGTGACGGGATTCGCAGCAATGCCGCCGTCCGGAGAGCAACCTGCGAGGTTCCCCCGGGGGGCGGTTTGCCCGATAATGCGCGCCCGTCCGCCACCCGCCCCATCGAGGATTACCGCCGTGGTCAAGCCACTGCCGCGCCTGCGGCTTCAGGGTTTCAACAACCTCACCAAGGCCCTGAGCTTCAACATCTACGACGTCTGCTACGCGGTCTCGGAAGAGCAGCGCAAGCGCTATATCGAGTACATCGACGAGGTGTACAACGCCGAGCGCCTGACCCAGATCCTGACGGAGGTGGCGCATATCATCGGCGCGAACATCCTCAACGTCGCCCGCCAGGACTACGATCCCCAGGGCGCGTCGGTGACGATCCTGATCTCGGAAGAGCCGGTGATCGACAAGAAGGCGGCCGGCAAGGAGATCATCTCCGACGCCGTCGTGGCGCACCTGGACAAGTCGCACATCACCGTGCACACCTATCCGGAAACGCACCCGCACAACGGCATCGCGACGTTCCGCGCGGACATCGATGTCGCCACCTGCGGCGTCATTTCGCCGCTGAAAGCCCTGAACTACCTGATCGAGAGCTTCGACTCCGACATCGTGGTCATGGACTACCGCGTGCGCGGTTTCACCCGTGACGTGAAGGGCAAGAAGCACTACATCGACCACAAGATCAATTCGATACAGGATTACCTGTCGAAGGGCATCAAGGGTCACTACGAGATGCTGGACGTCAACGTCTACCAGGAAAACATCTTCCACACGAAGATGCACGTGAAGGAATTCGACCTCGATACGTATCTGTTCGAGGAGAAGGCGAAGAACCTCAGCTTCAAGGACCGCCAGCGCATCGAGATGCAGCTGCGCCGGGAAATCGAAGAGCTGTTCCACGGACGCAACCTGGTCGACTGACCTCGGCGACGATGTGACGAAAACCCCGCGAAAGCGGGGTTTTTCGTTTCACAGGCGGTACGCGACCGTCTTCATGATCGCCGAGCTCAGCGCCATCATCCGCGGGATCGGCGGCGGCAGTTTGCGCGCGCCGGCCTGTTCGGCGTGGTCGGCATGGCGGGCTTCGTCGGCCTTCATCGTCTGCAGGATCGCGCGACTGCGCAGGTCTTCCGGCGGCAGCGTTTCCAGGTGTTCGGCCAGATGGGCTTCGACCTGTCGTTCGGTCTCGACCACGAAGCCCAGATTCCAGCCATCACCGCGCAGACCCGCAGCGAGACCGATCGCATAGCTGCCGGCGTACCACAGCGGGTTGAACAGGCTGGGGCGGCTGTCGAGTTCGCGCAGGCGGTCGGCGCACCAGGCGAGGTGATCGGTTTCTTCCTGCGCGGCCGCGAGCAGCTGCGATCGGGTGGCTTGATCGCGCGCCACGGCAGCCTGGCCGACGTACAGCGCCTGCGCGCAGACCTCGCCGGTGTGATTGATGCGCATCAGCCCGGCGGCATGACGTCGTGCGCCCTCATCCATTTCGACATCTGCTTCTTTGGCGCCAGGGTTGTCGCGTTCGGCGATGGCGCGACCGGCCGTGGTGCCGAGTGCGCGCTGCGCTTCGATCAGCAAGCGGTCGAAAGGCGAGTAGTGGCGGGTGTAGCTCATGCGAGGTGCTCGGCGAGAAAATCGAGAGGATGGCGAACGGGGATCGGACTGGCGCCCCCCAGGTGCAGACGGCAACCGATGTTGGCCGAAAGCAGCTCGCTTGCGCCACTGCGTGCGAGCGATTGCAGCAGTGGCGCGCGCAGCGCGGCGGCGCGTTCGGGTTCGGACAGCATGTGCAGACCGGCCGCGCCGCAGCAGCCGGTATCGTCGAGTTCGACCAGGTCCAGTCCCGGAATGCGGGCCAGCAACTGGCGCAGGGCGAGGTCCGAGCGGATCAGGCGCTGGCTGCAGGGCACATGCAGGGCCACGCGCCGGTCGGCGGTCCGGAACGCCAGGCGCTCGGCGCGGGACGCCAGGAAGCTCAAGGCGTCTTCGATCTGGCCGATCCCGGCCAGCGAGCTTTGCACCTGCTCATGGCAGCCCGAGGCGAGGGTCAGCAGACGGGTCTGGCCCGAAAACGCCTGGCGATTGCGCGCGGCCAGGGCCTCGGCGTCTTCGCGCAAGCCCGCGTGCCGGGCGGCGGTGCCGCAACAGGTCTGTCCTTCCGGAACAACGGCGACGACGCCAACGCCTGCGAGCAGGCGGGCCAGAGCCGCCCGCGTGGCCGATTCGTAGCCGTCAGCGACACAGCCGACAAAAATCGCGGCGGTTTCGGTGCCGGTGGTCGCCGGCATGGGCTGGCGTGGCGGGAGGGACGGCAGTCGGCGCCAGCGATCGGGCACCAGTCCTGCTTGAAGGCGAAGCAGAGCCTCCAGCCAGCCCGGCCGGGCCAGCAGGGCCAAATGGACGCGATCGGGCAGGGGCAGCGGACGACGTCGGCGTTGGGCGACGCGAGCCAGGGTCAGCAGCTCCCCATATTCCACGCCGGCCGGGCAGACGGCTTCGCAGCGGCGGCAGCCGAGGCAGTGATCGAGGTGCTCGTCGCCGACCGGGCTGGGTTCGATCAGACCGGTCGTCACCGCCTGAATGTAGGCGATGCGGCCGCGGGGGGATTCCGCTTCGGAGCCGTCCAGACGATAGGTCGGACAATGCGGCAGGCACAGACCGCACTGGACGCAGCGGTCGGTCATCAGGGTCAAGGGCTCGGACTGCAATGGGGCAGGGCGGGGCAGGACGACCATGCCCGGATGCTAACACGCGAGCCAGGAAGGGCTTGCGCCGGACGGGGTCCAGCGGCTATCATTCCGCTTCTTTCACTTTGCATTTCCTTTGGAGCCGTCATGAAAGCCATGACCGTCAGCGCCAAGCCGGAGACCGTCAAGCAGGACTGGTATGTGGTTGATGCCAGCGGCAAGACCTTGGGTCGTCTGTGCTCGGAACTTGCGCGCCGTTTGCGCGGCAAGCACAAGCCGACTTTTACCCCGCACGTCGACACCGGCGATTTCCTCGTCGTGGTCAACGCCGAGAAGATTGCCGTCACCGGCAAGAAGCTGCAGGACAAGATGTATTACCGGTTCACCGGCTACATCGGCAACCTGAAGTCGGAAACCCTCGGCCAGGCCTTGAACGCCCATCCCGAGCGCGTCATCGAAACCGGCGTCAAGGGCATGCTGCCCAAGAATCCGCTCGGCCGCGCCATGTTCAAGAAGCTCAAGGTCTACAAGGGCCCCGAGCATCCGCACACCGCCCAGCAGCCGCAGGCGCTGGACATTTAAGGCACAGGTAGATACCCATGGCTTCGCAGCACAACTACGGCACCGGCCGTCGCAAGTCCTCCACCGCCCGCGTGTTCCTGCGTTCGGGTAGCGGCAAGATCGTCGTCAACGGTCGTCCGCTGGACGAGTTCTTCGGTCGCGAGACCTCGCGCATGATCGTGCGTCAGCCGCTCGAGCTGACCAAGATGACCGACAAGTTCGACATCTCGATCACCGTCGAAGGCGGCGGCATCACCGGCCAGGCCGGCGCCATCCGTCTCGGCATCGCCCGTGGTCTGGTCGAGTACAACGAGTCGCTCAAGAGCGAGCTGCGCAAGGCCGGTTTCATGACCCGTGACGCCCGTGAAGTCGAGCGCAAGAAGGTCGGTCTGCACAAGGCCCGCCGCGCCACGCAGTTCTCGAAGCGTTAATCGTTTCACCGGTCCAGGTCGTCTAGACTGGAGCGAATCCCGAATTGGGGAATCGTCTAACGGTAGGACAACGGTCTCTGACACCGTTAATCTAGGTTCGAACCCTAGTTCCCCAGCCACAAACAAAACCCCCGCGCATGCGGGGGTTTTGTTTTGGGTCCACCGTCGCCCGCCTGAGCGTGCGCTCGCTTTTGTGCCCCGGCATAATCTGCGCCTCGACTCAGGGGAAAGAAGATGACGCCAGCAACCTGGATGTATGCCGATCGCAGCGGACAGCAGCGCGGGCCGGTGGATGCCGCGACGTTGCGTGACGCTTATCGCCGCGGCGATGTCGCCGCCGACGCGCTGGTCTGGCGCGAGGGCATGGCGCAATGGGCGCCGCTGTCGCAGGTTGCCGCGGAACTGGGTCTGGTGATCAATACGCCGCCGCCCCTGCCGGGTGGCTTGCCGCCGATGTCGCCCGCAGCGCAAGCGGCGGCGTACATGCCGGTCGCGACGCAGAAGAAGTCCGGCCTTTCCGGCTGCTGGATCATCGCGATCGTGCTCGGCGTGGTGTTCCTGGTGGTCATGGCGATGATGGCCGCGATCGCAATTCCGGCGTATCAGGAATACGTCTCGCGCGCGCAGTTCGTCGAAGCGACGATTCTGGCCGAAGATCTGAAGCCGGCGGTCGAGCAGCACTATCAGCGCGTGGGTACGTGCCCCACCAACGAATCGCCGTTCCAGGCCCCGGAGACCTACGCGGGTCGCTATGTGGCCCGCATCGAGTTGCAAGGCGGCCCGAAGCCCTGCGAGATCACGGCCATTTTCCGCACTGACGAGAGCGTGACGTCGGTGCTGCGAGGATCGCGCGTGACGATGTCGGGCGTTCCGGATGGCGACTCCTTCACCTGGACCTGCCGTTCGAGCATCCCCGAGCGCTACCGCCGGAACTCCTGCCAGTAGAGTCCGAGCCCGGGCAGGCGGATTGGTGAGGGCCAGGTATGACGCTGCAGGTCAGCGGAAATCCTGGCCCCCGGCGTCGCGTTCATTCTTTTCTGTGACGGACAGCAAACAATTCGATCGAAAATGCAGCTAGGCCGCTTGGCACAATAGTTGCTCACTACCCTCAGCAACCCCGCAAGCCGATGGCGCCGACCGACCTGGTCGGCAAGAATTTGTGACGCAGATCAATGAACTGCGTCGATCTGGTAAAATTCTGACCATTGCTGACGGTGTTAGTAACTTTTACTGGGGAATTGGTGATGACGGGTAACTTCGGCAAGTACGTCTGTGGCTTTCTTGTTTTGCTGGCGACGCTGGCCGGGCAGGCAGCATCGGCTCAGCAATACGCGTTCATCCCGAACGTGGGCAGCAACACCGTCTCGAAAATCGACCTGTCCACCAATGCGGTCGTGTCGACGATCACCTTGCCGGCCGGCAGCTCGCCGCAAGGCGCCGCAGTGAACCCGAGCGGCACGCTCGTCTACGTGACGCGCACCGGCGCCGCCAACGTCGCGGTCATCAACACCGCGACCAATGCCATCGTCACCAATATCGTGGTCGGCACTTCGCCACGCAGCGCGGCGGTGAGCCCGGACGGCACCCGGGTTTATGTCACTAACTACGGTAGCAATACTGTCACCGTCATCAATGCCCTCACCAACACCGTCGTCTCTACGGTGACGGTCGGCACCGGCCCGCTCGGACTGGCGATCACGCCGTCGGGCAGCTTTGTCTACGTGGCCAATCGCGACGCCAACAGTGTCTCGGTCATCAATACGACGACCAACACGGTGGCTTCGACCATCGCTCTCGCCGCGGGCGCGGGTCCGTGGGATATCGCGATCAATGCGTCCGGCTCGCTGGTGTATGTCGCCAACGATGCCAACGACACCGTCACGGCGATCAATCCGGCGACCAACACCATCATCAGCAGCTTCGCGGTCGGCGACGGCCCCGGCGGCATCGCGTTCACGCCCAATGGCGCGTACGCGTACACGGTCAATTACGGCGGCAACAACGTCTCTGTCGTCAATGCGGTCACCAACACGCTGCACAGCACGCTCGCGATCGGCACGCCCAACAACAGCGGTCCGTGGGGCATGAGCTTCAATGCGACGGGTACGGCGATGTACATGACGCGCTCGGCGAGCGCCCGTCTGTCGGTGATCAGCCCGGCGACCAACACGGTCACGACGGCGAGCATCGCGGTCGGCACCACGCCGTATGCGATGGGTGCGTTCATCGCCCGTCCGAACTACGGCCAGGGCGCCCTGGTTTCCGGCAATTACCACACCTGCCGCCTTCGCACGAACGGCACGGCCGCTTGCTGGGGCCGCAACGACGATGGTCAGACGAACGCGCCGGCGGGCGTGTTCAAGCAGCTCGTGGCCGGCAACAACCACACCTGCGGCCTGCGCACGAATGGCGCGGTCGAGTGCTGGGGCAACAACACCTATGGCCAGAGCACGAATCCGACCGGCACTTTCATCAGCCTGGCGGGCGGCTATCGCCACAACTGCGGCATGCTCGCCAACGCCACGGCCGCCTCGAACGGCACGCTGAAGTGCTGGGGTGACAACGCCGAAGGCCAGGCGCCGGCTGTCGCGCCGGCCGGCACGAATACGCAGGTCAGCGCCGGCAGCTCGCACAATTGCAGCCTGCGCTTCGACGGCACGGCCGCGCAGATCGGCAGCATCCGCTGCTGGGGCAACAGCGCGCTCGGCCAGACCACGCCGGCCACCGGCGCCGACTTCGTCCAGGTCGTGAGCGGCAGCAGCTTCAGCTGCGGTCTGCGCCGCGCCGGCACGATCGCTTGCTGGGGCGATGCGACGTCGGGCAAGACCACGCCGCCGTCGGGTCAGTTCACCCAGATCGCCGCGTCGGGTCTGTATGCCTGCGGCCTGCGCTTCAACGGCGACATGGTGTGCTGGGGCGACAACACCTACGGCCAGACGACCGTGCCCACGGGCAAGTTCGTGCAGCTGGCTCCGGGCCGTTTCCACAACTGCGGCATGCGCGACTATGGCGTGGTGCAGTGCTGGGGCAGCTACAACGTCTACAACCAGGCCCCGCAGCTGAGCCTGCTGCCGTCGAGCGCGGTGCTCGGTCCGGTCGCGCGCAACAGCCCCTTCAACCTGAGCCTGAGCCTGAGCGTCGCCAATCCGGGCGTGAAGACACCCTATCCGGTGCCGACGCCGGCCTTCGGCCTGATCGCGGGTGCCTTGCCGACCGGCGTGACGCTGAGCGCGTCCGGTGTGCTGAGCGGCACCCCGACGCTGGCGGGTTCCTACAGCTTCACCATCCAGGCCGAAGATGCGAACGGTTTCGTGGCGCAGCGCGCCTACTCGCTGGTCGTCACCTCGCCGGACACGACCGCGCCGGTCATCACGCCGGTCATCACCGGCCTGGCGGGCACCAACGGCTGGTACCGCGGCAACGTCACGGTCAACTGGACGGTGACCGATCCCGATTCCCAGGTGACGTCGACGGTCGGCTGCGGTACGACCCTGATCACTACCGAAACCGCCGGCACCGGCGTGACCTGCACGGCGACGAGCGCCGGCGGCACCAGCAATGCCACCGCGACGATCAAGCTCGACAAGACGGCGCCGACCCTGGTGCCGACCATTTCGGACAAGCGTCCGCTGTTCAACTCCACCGGCACCACGGCCAGCGCCGCCGGCGCTACCGACAGTCTGTCCGGACTCGCCAGCCAGAGCTGCCCGCCGGTCGCGACCAATGTCGCGGGCACGATCCGCCTCAATTGCACGGCGACCGACAACGCGGGCAACGTCGCGATCAAGCCGGTCAGCTACATCGTGATCTATGCGTTCGTCGGCTTCACCGACACCGTCGTCAACCCGGGCTATTTCAACAGCGCCGGTCTGAATCAGCCGATCACGTTCAAGTGGCGTTCGCTCGATGCCAACGGCGCGCCGGTGACCACGCTCACTTCGGCGGTCATCACCTCGGCGGCCTACGCTTGCCCGGCATCGATCAAGAATGTCACGCCGACCTCGGCCGAACCGCTCGGATTCCAGAATCTGGGCAACGGCTACTACGAATACACCTGGACCACGCCGGCGAGCGCCAGCTGTGCGAAGTTGACGCTGACGCTGCAGGACGGCGATCACATCCACACCGCGCTCTTCTCCTTCCAGTAAACATCGCTGTCCCGGCCTCCGGTTCCGGAGGTCGGGAGGCCGGGTTCCAGGCCGTCCCTAGCCACCGGCGCAACGCTGGGGCTAGACTCGGACCAGCCTTTGCGGAGTCCCGTCATGCCCGTACCTGTCGCCGAGCTGGCCAAGCTCTTTCCACTCGACGCGCTGCGCCCGGAAACCCGGGAGCAGCTCGCACGCGAAGCGACCGTCAGCGAATACGCGCGTAACGAAGCCGTGTTCCGCGTCGGCGACATGGACGAGGACACCTGCTACCTGATCGAAGGCGAGCTGCGTTGCGAATACCCCGACGGCCGCACCGTCGCGCATGTCGCCGGCAGCGGCCATGGCCGCTATTCGCTCAACGATGCCGTGCCGCGCCGCTTCACGGCGACGGTGGTCACGCAGCGGGCCCGGGTCATCCGCCTGGAGCGTCGCTTCATCGAGAAGGTCATCACCTGGGATCAGCTCAGTCGCGATCCGACCTACCGCTTCCACGACAGCAGCGCCGGCGGCAGCGCCTGGGTGTTCCGACTGCTGCACAGCCACGCCTTCATCAAGCTGCCGACCGGCAATCTCGAGCGCATGTTCAGCCGCTTCGAAGAGGTCTACGTAAAGCCCGGCGAAATCGTCATGCGCGAAGGCGACGTGCCCGACAACTTCTACGTGATTCGCGAAGGCACCGCGGCGGTATCGAAATACCTCGACGGGGCGCCGCAAGTCGTGGCCTATCTGCGCGAGGGCGATATTTTCGGCGAGGATGCCTTGCTCGCGAACGTGCCGCGCAATGCGACCGTGCGCATGATGCAGGGCGGTCGCCTCATGAAACTGTCCAAGGAAGCGTTCGAAGCGGTGCTTAAGCCGCCGATGGTGTCCTGGGTGCTGCCGGCAGAAGCCGCGCGCCTGGTGCAGGAAGGCGCGACCTTGGTCGACGTCCGCATGCCCGGCGAATTCGCCCAGCGCGCGATCCACGGCGCCGCCAACGTTCCGCTCTATCGCCTGCGCGAGGAAATGCCCAGCCTGCTTGCGCCGGGCGGACGCGTGGTCGTCTACTGCAACACCGGCGAGCGCTCGGCAGCGGCGGCCTTCGTGCTCAATGCCCAGGGCTACACGGTGCATGCGATGCATGGCGGCCTGGGCGCAATGCTGCGCATGCAGGCGGCCAGCGCACCGGCGGTCTGATCAGCGCACGACGCCGTCGACGATCACCACGTCCGCCGCGCGTCGCGCGAACAAACCCACCGAGACTACGCCGGTGATCTGGTTGAGCTCGCGTTCGAGCGCGACCGGATCGGTGATCTGCCAGTGGTGGACGTCCAGGATCCAGTTGCCGTTATCGGTCACGGTGCCTTCGCGCCAGACCGGCTGACCTCTCATTTCGGCGATCCGGCGGGCGACCAGGCTGCGCGCCATCGGGATCACTTCGATCGGCACGGGAAACTTGCCGAGCAACTCCACCTGCTTGCTCGCATCGATGATGCACACAAAACGTCGGCTGGCCTCGGCGATGATCTTCTCGCGCGTAAGTGCACCGCCGCCGCCCTTGATGAGGCGATTGTGCCGGTCGCATTCGTCCGCGCCGTCCACGTACAGGTCCAGGGTGCCGGTGGCGTTGAGATCGAGCACCGCAATGCCGTGCTCCTTGAGCAGGCGGGTACTTTGCTCCGAACTCGATACGGCGCCCTCGATGCGATCCTTCATGCGCCCCAGGGCCTCGATGAAGAACGCAACCGTCGACCCGGTGCCGACGCCGACGATGCTGCCTTCGGTGACGTATTCGGCGGCCTTGTCGCCCGAACGCCGTTTGCCTTCTGCCTGTGACATGCCGCGTCCTTATTCGAGAGAAAGAATGAATTTCCACTGCGCTGCGGTGACCGGCAGCACGGACAGCCGGTTGCCGCGCTGGGTCAGCGCGAAGTCGCCGAGCTGCTCGGACTTCGCTTTCAGCTCATCGAGGGAAATCGTGCGCGCGAGCTTGCGCTTGAAGCCGACGTCGACCAGCCACCAGCGCGGTTGCTCGGGCTTGCTGGCCGGATCGTAGTAGTCGGACTTCTTCTTGAACTGGCTGGGATCGGGGTAGGTCTCGCTGACGACCTCGGCAAGGCCGACCACGCCGGGAATCTCGGTATTGGAGTGATAGAACAGGATGCCGTCGCCGACTTTCATGTCCTTCATCATGTAGTTGCGTGCCTGGTAGTTGCGCACGCCGCTCCAGGGCTCCCGACCGACCTTGGCGAGGGCGTCGATGGAGAATTCTTCGGGCTCGGACTTCATCAACCAATATTTCATTCGCCATTCCCGCCTGGATCCTGCGCGATAGTTTACCCGGCGCCGGATGGCCGGCGCGTCGGGATCAGCGGCAGATCACCAGTTCGTCGGGCGTCGCGACCGCGTCCAGGCCCACATCCCAGTCCTCGCCCGTGAGGTCGGGCAGTTCCTGGAATGCGTAGCCGATGCCGAGCAGCCAGGGCGGCGCGGCAGCTTGCTGGCGAAAGGCGAGGCTACGGTCGTAGTAACCGCCGCCCATGCCCAGGCGATGCCCGTCGCGGCTGAAGCCCAACAGCGGGACGAGCAGGATCGACAGCGCGTGCGCGTCGAGTTGCGACGACAGCACGACATCCGGTTCGGGAATACCGTAGCGATTGGCGACCAGTGGATCGCCCGGGCGCCAGGGCGCGAACTTCAGCGTGTTGTCGTCCTGGATGCAGGGCAGGCACCAGACCTGGTCGGCGCGCAGGCGTAATTGCAGCACGTGCAACGGCAACTCGCCGCCCGTCGCCCAATAACCGGCGACGTAGCCGGGCTGGGCGAACGCGGGGAAGGCGGAGACTCGCGCAACGATCGCTTCGGCCGCAGCGATGCGCTCGGCGGCGGGCAACGATTGTCGGCGTTGTCGCAAGGTCTGGCGCCATGCGCGCTTGCGACCGGCCGCGTCGGAGGCTGTCTCGGACGTGTCGAACGGACCGGTATTCAAGAATTGCATCCTCCGCCATGCCGATGCCGTACGAAACGACCTTGATCCCTAGGATCAAGTGGGTACCCGTGCCACCCCATCAGGCTTTCCGCAACGCGGCGGACATGCACACAGCGGTGGCAGCAGATTCCCAGGTCGTGTTTATGGGACAAGGCGTATGTTAGCGCAGGCTGTCAAACACGGCAGAGGACGCCGGCGAAGTATAGCGCCGGCGCAAATTTTTTTCGTGAACATTGCGTTTTTCGCGCGCGGACGAATGGCGCGGAAAGGGCAGGGGTCGGTGGCGATTCAGCGCGACGCGAGAGTTTCGAACAGGCCGTCGAGCTTGCGGTTCATCTCGCCGAGCGTGCGGACCATTTCCTGGTCGTGCGACTGGTCGACGTTCTTGCTTTGCAGCAGTTCGTGCGCGAGATTGAGTGCGGCCAGCACCGCGACGCGGTCGAGTGCGGCCATCTTGTTGTTGCCGCGGATCTCGCGCATGCGCGCGTCGAGCAGGTGCGCGGCGGCCATGAGGCTGTCGCGTTCGTCGGGTTCGACGCCGACGGTGAACTCGCGGTCGAGGATCTTGACGTTGACCGGCTCGCTCACGCGTTGTTCTCCAGGGACTTGAGGCGGTTGATCATCGCCTCGACCCGCGAACGGGCCAGCTCGTTCTTGCTCAGCAGTTGCGCACGCTCGCTGACCAGCTGTTCCTGGCCCTGGCGCAGGCTGCGGTTCTCGTCGGCGAGGCGACGCGTCATTTCGAGCAGCTTGTCCACGCGCAAGGCGAGTTGCTGCAGCTGGACGTGGAGGTCGGTCATCGGGGCACCTTAGGCGCGGGCCGGTTGCGGGTCAATACGAGCCATCAGTACGGGGCGGGAATCGCCGCCACCGTGCCGGGCTGCCAGCTGCGGATGAAGGCCAGGCAGCGATGCGAATCCAGCGGCGGCGACAGCCAGAAGCCCTGGATCTCGTCGCAGCCCTGTTCGCGCAGGTAGCTCAGTTGCTGCTCGGTTTCCACGCCTTCGGCGATCACGTTCAGGCCCAGCGAATGACCCATGGTGATCACCGTTGCGGTGATCGCCTCGTCGTCGGGGTCGCGGGTGAGGTCGCCGATGAATTCCTTGTCGATCTTCAGCGTGTCGATCGGCAGGCGCTTGAGGTAGACCAGCGAGGAATAGCCGGTGCCGAAGTCGTCGATCGCCAGGCTCACGCCGATCTTGCGCAGCTCGTTGAGCACGTTGGTGGTCTGCTCGGCGTTCTGCATGACCATCGACTCGGTCACTTCCAGTTCGATGCGATTGGCTGGCACGCCAGTGTCCTCGATCACCTGGGTCAGGTGTTCGGGCAGGTTCGAGCGCAGCAACTGCAAGACCGAGACATTGATACCGATCGAAAGCTCGGTCAGGCCGTGATTGCGCCAGCGTTTGAGCGTCTGGCAGGCCTCTTCCAGCACCCATTCGCCGATCGGCAGGATCAGGCCGCTTTCTTCGGCCAGCGGAATGAACACGACCGGGCTGATCTCACCCAGTTCGGCGCTGTGCCAGCGCAGCAGTGCCTCGACACCGGTGATGCGGCCGTCGGCCAGCGCCATGCGCGGCTGGAACACCAGGCGGAACTCGCCGCGGTCGAGCGCCTTGCGCAGCGACGCGAGCACCGTCGCACGCCGGCGCGACTCGGCATCCATGGTTTCGTTGTAGATCTGGTAGGTGTTGCGACCTTCGGCCTTGGCCTGGTACATCGCGGTGTCGGCGAATTTCAGCAGGTCGGTCGGCACCAGGGCATGGTCGGGATACAGGCTAATGCCGAGAGAAGGCGTGATGCTGACGTCGTGGCGCTCGTCGACTTCCAGCGGCATCGAGAACGCATTGAGGATTTCGCGGGCCATGCGTTCGACTGCGGGCAGACTCTCGACATCCTCGAGCACGACAGTGAATTCGTCGCCGCCCAGGCGCGCGACGGTGTCGGACGCGCTCACTGTGGCCTGCAGGCGCGTCGCGGCGGCTTTCAGCAGGCGGTCGCCGGCGGCATGGCCGAGCGAGTCGTTGATGTCCTTGAAGCGATCCAGGTCCAGGAACAGCACGGCGACGCGCGTTTCCTGCCGGCGTGCCCGCACGATCGCGCGGCCCAGTCGCTCGGAGAGCAGGGCGCGGTTGGGCAGGCCGGTCAGCGTGTCGTAGTTGGCGAGATAGCGCAGTTCCTGCTCGGCGCGCTTCTTGTCGGTGATGTCGTTGACCACGGCGACGAAATGGCTGCGCATGCCCTGGGCATCGCGCACTTCGCTCATCTCGATCCAGCCGAGGAATTCTTCGCTGTCCTTGCGCTTTTGCCACATCTCGCCGGCCCAGTGACCGGTGCGTTCGAGGATGTCACGCACGCGGCGGTAGAAGTCGCTGCTGTGCTGGCTGGAGTCGAGCAGCCGGCTGTTCTGGCCGACGACCTCTTCTTCGCTGTAGCCGGTGATGCGCGAGAACGCAGGGTTGACGGAAATGAAACGGAAATCGAGGTCGATCACGCCGACCGCCTCGCTCATCGACCGCAGCACTTCCAGCGCGACGCGGCGTTCGCGTTCGGCGCGGCGGATCAGGGTGATGTCGCGCGCGGTGCCGGCCAGACGCAGCGGGCTGCCGCCGGCGTCGCGTTCGACGACCTTGCCGCGGGCGCGTACCCAGATCCATTCGCCGCGCACGTTGCGGATGCGGTGCTCGGACTCGTATAGCTCGGAGTGGCCGACGATGTGTTCCTGCAGCAGCTTTTGCACGCGCGGCAGATCGTCGGGATGGATCGAGTGCGTGCGCCAGTCGTCCGTGCTCATCGAATCCATCGAGCCCTGGCCGAGCAGCTGGCTGGCGCCGAGACGGTAAACGCTGTTCTCGCGGATGTTCCAGTCCCAGAATTCGTCGCCCGAGCCCCACAGCGCCAGGTTCAGGCGCGCCTCGCGTTCGCGGATTTCGGCGAGCAGGGTTTTTTCCTGCTGGCGGCGCTTGCGCATGACCCACCACAGCAGCCAGGCCAGCATGGCGGCGATGATCAGCAGCGCGATCTGGGACGCGGGGAGATACTTGCTCGCCTCGCTCGGCGCGGCGACGGCGACAGGCGAGAGCAGCAAGCCCAGCCATGCCGTCGGCACGAGCACGGCCCAGAGGCGACGCGCCGAGGTTACCGGAATCTTGGCCACCCCTGATCTTGCCCGCACGTCTGGCAACTCCCGCATTCGCCTTAGGCCCCGTTGCAGTCTAGGGGTGTGCCCGCAAGGCCACAAGCCGAGCGCGCCAGCGGGCTGGCGGGGCTTGCTAGAATGGCTGATCCCCGCGTTGGCCGTCCCATGACCGAGATCGATCTGCCCCTGTATGCCGAGGTCACTGCCCAGGCCGAAGCCTTGCGTCTGGGTACCGATGCGGCGGAGCTGCATGGTTCGCTGTGCGGCTATCTTTCCGGCGGCGCAACGCCGTCGCGCAAGGACTGGCTGGCCCTGGTCATGGCCGATTCCGACCTCGACGACGTCGAGCCGGACTCCGCGCTCGACCAGATGTTCCGGGCGACGGCGCTGCTGCTCGAGTCTCCCGATTTCGGTTTCGAGCTGCTGATGCCCGACCCGGATCTGTCGGTGTCCGAGCGTGGCGATGCCTTGCTGGGTTGGTGCCGCGGCTTCCTGGGCGGTTTCGGCCTGGCGGCCGGTGCCGAGCCGCCGTTGTCGGAAGAATCCCGCGACGCCCTCGGCGACCTCAGCCGCATCGCCGCCAGCGACCTGGCCTACGACGACCCGGAATCGGATGAGGAGGCGCTGGAAGAAGTCGCCGAATTCGTCCGCGTCGCCGCGCTGCTGCTGCACAGCGACTGTGTGCTCGGACCGCGACATCGCCGCTCCCTGAATTGATTCCCGCGTTTCCCTCCTGACTGTCGCTTTCCTCCCATGATCAAGCCCGCCGAATTCGCCAGACGCCGCAAGCAGCTCATGCGCATGGCCGACGACGACGCGATCCTGATCCTGCCCGCGGCGCCTGAGCGGATCCGCAGCAAGGACACGCACTATCCGTACCGGCAGGACAGCGACTTCTGGTATCTGAGCGGATTCGCGGAGCCGGAAGCGGTGCTGGTGCTGGTGCCGGGACGGAAACACGGCGAATGCCTGCTGTTTTCGCGCGAGCGCGATGCCGAAAAGGAAGCCTGGGACGGCCCGCGCGCCGGACAGGAGGGCGCGATCGAACAATTCGGTATGGACGATGCGTATCCGATCTCGGATCTCGACGACATCCTGCCGGGCCTGCTCGAAGGCCGCACGCGCGTCTACTACCACTTCGGACGCGACACCGATTTCGATCTCAAGCTCATCGGCTGGCTCAACCGCGTGCGCGCCCAGGTGCGCCAGGGCGCGCAGCCGCCGCATGAATTCCTCGAGCTGGGTCATCTGCTGCATGAGCTGCGCCTGTTCAAGAGCGCCGGCGAAATCAAGCTCATGCAACGCGCCGCCGACATCGCCTGCGAAGCGCAGGTCGCAGCGATGCGCGCCACGCGGCCGGGCGCGCACGAATACGAAATCGAGGCGGCGCTGCAGCATGCGTACCGCCGCAACAACGCCGTCGCCGCCTACGAACCGATCGTCGGCGCCGGCAGCAACGGCTGTGTCCTGCACTACCGCGCGAACAATGCGCGGATGCAGGACGGCGAACTGTTGCTGGTCGATGCCGGTGCGGAATTTGCGAACTACGCCTCCGACATCACGCGCACCTGGCCGGTGAATGGCCGCTATTCGAAAGAGCAGGCGGCGCTGTACCAGGTCGTGCTCGACGCCCAGCAGGCGGCGCTGGAACAGGCGCGCCCGGGCAAGGCCTGGATCGCCGGGCACGATGCGGCAGTCGCCACGCTGACCGAAGGCCTGCTGTCGCTGGGTTTGCTCAAGGGCACGCTCAAGCAGAACCTGGCCTCGGGCGAGTACAAGAAGTTCTATATGCACAAGACCGGCCACTGGATCGGCCTGGACGTGCACGATGTCGGCGAATACAAACTCGCCGGCGACTATCGCGAGCTGGAGCCCGGCATGGTTTTCACGATCGAACCGGGGCTGTACATCGCACCGGGCACGAAGGGCGTACCGGCGAAATACCAGGGCATCGGCATCCGCATCGAGGACGATGTGCTGGTGACCAAGGACGGACATCGCGTACTGACCGATGCCGTACCGAAGAGGATCGACGACATCGAAGCCCTGATGGTGGATCGCTGATGTCCGCTTCGACAAAGTCTTTCTTCATCGCGTTTGGACTGCTTGCTGTCACGATCGCCATCGCTTCCTGGGCGAATCCAGCTCTCTCTGCTTCACCGGCCGTGGAAAGTCATGAGTTCAAGGTGGCCTACAGCAGAAATGCGCCAGAATCTATCGAAATGCAGTCAATCGCAGCATTCGCGGGGGCATCGAAGATTGAAGTAATTTCCTTGCTGCCTTGGGATGCATCGGCCTATTTCGCCAGGGAAAGGAAACTTGCACCCCCAGACGATGCCAGCGAAGCAGTGAAAAAGGCCTACTACTCTGGTGAGACCGAACGACAACAACGCGACCAGGAAGAATGGTGTCGGCCGGGGCCGTGCATCGAAGGCAATCGGGTGCTTGGGACGGTCAGTGTCGATAGCCCGGAGCGGATTGCGAAGATCCAGGAAATTCTCCAGGCTTGGTACGAAACAGCTCCGAACTACGGATTAGCTTGTATATCGCAGTACCACCACGCCGTCGCGTTTACCTCAGCGGGCAAGCACTACCAGGTCTTGTTGTGCTATCACTGCGGGCAGTACACGATTCTGGTGGACGGAAAATCCAGTCCCGACAATCAGGGTGCTCACAGTATTGGCCTGAGCGACATCAATGCATGGCTGGAGGAAGCAGGTATTCCCTACAACGTGCCGGAGCACTGACAGCCCTGACGGCAAACGCAATGTAGGAGCCGGCTCGCCGGCGACAAGCCCGACTCACATGTCGAACTTGTTCACCTCGATTCCACGTTCCTTGTAACGCTTCCAGCGCTCGCGCAACGGCCCGCGCGCGGATTCATCCGCCGGCACGACTTCCAGCACGCGCTCGAAATTTCCGGCGACGACGTCGCTGCGCAGGTTCAGCACGAGCGGCCGCATCGGCGCGTCGAAGCCCGGCGGCACGATCAGCACCGGCGTCAGGTCATCGTCCTCGTCGGTGCCGGCGATCTGGTGCGGCACATAGGCATCGGGATCGAATTCCCAGAGCAACTCGTCCAGCACCTCGGCCTGCTGCGGCGAGGCGGCGAAGATCAGCAGCGGCTGCCCGCTGTCGCAGGCCTTGCGCGCCAGTTCGCAGACCAGCAGCAGCGGCTTCTCGAGAAAGCGCGGCTTGGCGATGAGATAGAAATCGGCGCGCGGCATGGTCAGTCCAGGGCGAAGCGGGAACGGATCCGCTTCCTCCGGTTCACTCCACGCGGTCCAGCAGCCACTGGCTCAGCAAGCCGACCGGACGGCCACTCGACATGCCCTTGCGACCTTCGTCGTTGGACACGCCGGCGATGTCCAGATGCGCCCAGCGCTGGCCTTCGGTGAAGCGCGACAGGAAGCAGCCGGCGGTGATCGCGCCCGCGCCCTTGCCGCCGATGTTGTAGATGTCGGCGAAGCTCGACTCGATCTGCGTCTGGTATTCGTCCCACAGCGGCAGGCGCCAGGCGCGGTCGAACACGTTTTCACCGGCGTCGAACAGTTCTTCGGCGAGGTCGTCGTGCTTGCTCATCAGGCCGGCGGCATATTTGCCCAGCGCGATGACGCAGGCGCCGGTCAGCGTCGCGACATCGACGGTCGCTTGCGGTTCGAAACGCTGCACGTAGGTCAGCGCATCGCACAGGATCAGGCGGCCCTCGGCGTCGGTGTTGCCGACTTCGATCGTCTTGCCGCTCATCGAGGTGATCACGTCGCTGGGACGATAAGCGTCGGCATCGGGCATGTTCTCCACGGCCGGCACGATCATGACCAGGTTCAGCGGCAGCTGCATCTTCGCGGTGGCAAGGAAGGTGCCCAGCACCGACGCAGCGCCGCACATGTCGAACTTCATTTCCTCGATGCCGCCCTGCACCTTGAGATTGATGCCGCCGGTGTCGAAGGTGATGCCCTTGCCGACCAGCGCATACGGCTTGGCGTCACCGGCGCCGGTATAGCGCAGCACGATCAGGCGCGGCGGATTCGCCGAACCGCGCGCAACGGCGAGCAGCGAGCCCATGCCGAGTTTTTCCATGTCGGCGCGTTCGAGCACTTCGCAGCTGACATTGGCGTGTTCGCCGGCGAGCTTCCTCGCCTGGTCGGCGAGGTAGCCCGGGTTGCAGATGTTCGGCGGCAGGTTGCCCAGCTCGCGTGCGAATTGCACGCCGGCCGCGATCGCGATGCCGCGCGCCAGCTCGCCGGCGAGACTCTCGTCGCCGAGCAAGGTGACCTCGTTCAGCGTGACCTCGGCCTTCTTGCTGCGCGTCGCCGTGTACTCGTAGGCCGCGTGGTCGGCAGCGATCACGGCCTGACGGACGTTCCAGGCCGCATCGCGACCCTTGACCGGCAGTTCGCTGAGCGTCACCAGGATTTTTTTCGCCGGGCCGCTGCGCAACAGTCGGATGCTGTCGCCGATCGCCTTGAGGTATTGCGGCACCGCGAACTTGCCCGCATCGCCCAGACCCACGACCAGCACGCGCGGCGCCTTGATGCCCGGCACGTCCGGCAGCAGGGCCGTGCGACCGGTCTTGCCCGAAAGATCGCCGCGCGCGAGCAGGGCCGTCAGCCGTCCGCCGCTGGCCGCGTCCACGGCCTGGCCCGCGGGGCTCAGACTGTGGTCGGCATGGACGCCGATCACCACGCAATCGCTGTCGGCGGTGGTCGGGTCGAGGCGGCGGAGCTGGAAATCGAGGGCCATGGGGTGTTTTCCGTACAATGGGTGGAATGAGGTCGGGCCGGCCGCGATGACGCGGCGGTCGCGCCGGGCCTCATAGTCTAGTTCAAGCCGCCCCCGCCATCCTCCGACGCGACCTGCATGCTCCTGATCGAGCGACACCTGCTGCGCCAATTCGCCGAGACCGTGCTCGCCGTGACCGCGGTGCTGCTGCTCGTCAGTCTGGGCGGCCTGTTCATGGATCTGGCCCAGGAAGTGGCCAAGGGCAAGGTGCCGGCCGCGCTGCTGCTGTCGCAGCTGGGACTGCGCTCGATCCGCTTCCTGACCCTGGTCATGCCCCTGGCCCTGTTCCTGGGTCTGCTGCTGTCGATCGGGCGGCTGTACACCGACAGCGAGATGTTCGTGCTCGCCTCGGTCGGCCTCGGGCCGCAGCGGCTGTGGAAGCCGCTGCTGTGGGTGAGCCTGCCGGTGGTGCTGCTGGTTGCGCTGGCCTCCCTGTGGCTGGGCCCGCTGGCCGCGCACAAAGGCAAGGAGATGATCGAGGTTGCCAACCGCTCCTTCCTCATCGCCGGCCTGGAGCCGGGCCGTTTCGTCGAACTCCCGGGCAAGGGCGGCGTGCTCTACGTCAGCGAGCTGGCCAACGACGGCACCCGTTTCAAGCACCTGTTCGTGCAGCGCGACATCGGCGAGCGACTCGACATCGTCACCGCGAACTCCGGACAGTTGCAGCTCATCGGCGACACCGAGCGCGTGCTGCGTCTGGACAATGGTTTCCGGGTTGAAGGCGCGATCGGCAGCAAGGATTTCCGCATGATGCATTTCGCGCAGAACGACATCCGCGTGCCCGACCGCGAGGCCGACGACCGCAGCGAGGATCTCGCGGCGACGTCGACCGCGGCTCTGCTCAAGGACGGCAAGGCGCCGGCCATGTCGGAATTCCACTGGCGACTGGCGATGCCGCTGCTGGCCGGCGTGCTGGCGCTGTTCGCGCTGCCGCTGGCGCGCAGCGAACCGCGGCAACCGCAGTACGGGCTGATCCTGTTCGCCTTGCTCGTGTATGTGGTCGGTATGCTCCTGCTCATCCTCGGCACGTCTTTGCTGGGCAAGGGCTCGATGCCGGGACTACTGGGCCTGTGGTGGGTGCATGTGCCGATGCTCGCGCTCGCCGCCTGGCTGTTCTGGCGCGACGGTCGCCTGCCGAAAGTCGCCACGGACACGCGCCGCGCATGATCGCCATGCCGCGTCGCCTTACGTTCTATCTCGCCCGCAACGTGCTGGGCACGACCCTGCTGGTCGGCCTGGTGCTGTTGGGCTTCATGGTGCTGGTGGATTTCGCCGGCGAGCTGCAGGACGTCGGCAAGGAAAGCTACACGCTCAGCCACGCCGCGATGGTCATGGTGTTCACGATTCCGCGCCGGTGCTACGACCTGTTTCCCTACGTGTCGCTGATCGGTGCGCTGATGGCGCTCGGGCGTCTGGCGGGCAGCTCGGAACTCACGGCGATGCGCGCGGCGGGCCTGTCCAAGTTCCAGATCGGCGTCGGCGCGCTGGTGCCCTTGCTGGCACTGACCGTGCTGATGGCGATCAATGCCGAAACCCTGGGCCCGCTGGGCGAACAGCAGGCGCAGATCCTCACCAACAGCAAATCCAAGCAGCTGATCATGGCGCGCTACAGCGGCCTGTGGGTGCGCGAGGGCGACGTGTTCCTCAATGCGCGTAACGGCGCGCAGCGCACGATCAACGGCGTGCCGCACATCGAGCTTAACGACGTGCGCCTGTACCAGTTCGATCCGGAAGGCCGCCTGCTCTCGCTCGCGCATGCCGAACACGCCGAGCACAGCCAGGCCGGCTGGACGCTCAAGGATGTCGAGCGCACCTTCTTCGAGAGCACGCGTGTGCGCGTGGAAAAGATCGCCAGCGAGCACTGGCAGACCGAACTCGACGACCAGACGATCGAGGCCACGATCACGCGGCCGCGTTACCTCAGCAGCAGCGAGCTGCGCACCAATATCGACTACCTCAAGCGCAATCAGCTCGATGCGGCGAAGTTCGAGAACGACTACTGGGCACGCTGGTTCTATCCGCTCAAGGTGATCGTGCTGTGCCTGGCGACGCTGCCGTTCGCCTTCGGGTCGCTGCGTTCTGGCGGCTTCGGCAAGCGCCTGTTCCTGGGCATGATGATCGGCATCGGCTACGTGCTCGCCGAACGCATGCTGGTCAATCTCTCCGACGTTTATCGCTACGACGTGCGCCTGGCCTACGCGATCTCGCCGCTGCTGCTGCTGGCGATCTGCTGGGGCTGGCTGGCGCGGCGGATCTGAGGTGGCGTCGCGCCGCGCTGCGCAACTGCGCCTGTACGCGGTCGCCCTCGCGCGAAAACGGCTCGAGCGGCTGGGCTATCCGCGACTGATGATGAGCTTGCTGGTCGGATTGACCGGCACCGCCGGATTCCTGGCGTCCTTCCTGCTGCTGCAGGCGGGCATGGTCGACATGACGCGCCGGTATCCGTTGGCGGTTGTGATTGCCTACGCGGTTTTCCTGCTGTTGCTCTGGATCTGGTTGCGGTCCCGCGGCGGCGATGGTCTGGACGCCGGGGACTTCAGTGATTCCAGCCAGGGCTCCTCCGGTGCGTCCGAGTCCGGCTTGGGCGAGGGCGGTGAATTCGGTGGCGCTGGCGCCAGCGGGTCCTGGGACGCGCCCACGGTCACGGTCGCCAGCGAATCGCCGGTGGTCGACGTCGTCGATGTCGCGGGCGCGGCGGATGAATTCGCGATACCCGTGGCCTTGATCGCGATTGTCGTGCTCTTGCTGTTCTCGTCGCTGGCGGTGATCTGGTCCGCGCCCGCGCTGTTCGCCGAACTGCTGGTGGATGGCGCGTTGTCGGCCACGCTGTATCGGCGCTTGCGCGGCATCGAAACGCGGCATTGGCTGGAGTCCGCGGTGCGGCGCACGTATGGGCCGTTTGTCGTCACCGCGTTGATCGCAGCGGTGATCGGACACGCGCTGGCCTTGCATGCGCCGGGGGCGACGACCCTCGGTACGGCGCTGGTCGGCGCCGCCTGAGCGACGCCGGCGTCAGGCTTTCGCTGCCGCCTCAAGACGAACGAAAATGGTGCCGGCGGCGAGATCGTGCAGGCCGCGTCGTTCGCGGTCGACCAGGCACCACGCCAGGCACAGTCCCGGCGTGAGGCAGGCGACGAGATAGCGCAACCACAGGGCCGCCAATCCGGCCGGGCGTCCGTCCTGCGCAAGCACCTGCAAGCGCCAGGGGCGCATGCCCATCGTCTGGCCGCCGCGCCGCCACGAAAATACGAAATAGCTGCCGACGAGGGCCCACATCGCCAAGGTTTCCAGCCACTGGAACACCGGATCGGTTTCCACCGTGCGGCCACCGTGCAGCCAAAGGAACACCGCGCTGGTGACCATGAGCAGGGGAATCATCGGCAGACTGTCGTAGGTCAGTGCCAGCAGGCGCCAACCCAGGGGGGCAGGGCGCGCCGCGCGCCGCGCGGAAGATTCGGGAGTGTCGTTCATGCGGCTAGGATAGCCGCCCGACGGTGCGCTCGCTAAGCTCGACGCATGAGCGCCCGCACTCCCGCCGATCGTCGTCAGCTTGCGCAGGCCCTGCCTGCAGCGTCGGAAGCCGACACCGTGCGCATCGTTCGCTTCCTCGAACGGCTCTGGGGCGAGGCGGGATTGTCGCGGCAGACGCTCGACAGCTATCGCCGCGATCTCGATGGCCTCGCGCGCTGGCTGCAAGGCCGCGGCCTGGACCTGGCCGGCGTGCAGCGCCAGCATCTGTTCGACTATCTGGGCGAGCGCACGGCGCTCAACTACGCCGCGCGCAGCAATGCCCGCCTGCTGTCCTCGCTGCGCGCTTACTACGCGCAGCAGCTGCGCCTGGGCGAGATGTCGCAGGACCCGACCGCCTTGCTTGATCCGCCGAAACTCGGCCGCTCCTTGCCCAAGGCGCTGTCCGAGAGTCAGGTGGACGCGCTCCTGCAGGCGCCGGACATCGAATCGCCGGCGGGCCTGCGCGACCGCGCGATGATCGAGCTGATGTACGCCGCGGGCTTGCGCGTGAGCGAGCTGGTCAATCTGCCGGCGGTCGCGGTGAACCTGCGTCAGGGCGTCTTGCGGGTCATGGGCAAGGGCAGCAAGGAGCGCCTGGTGCCGATGGGCGAGGAAGCGCAGCACTGGCTGGAGAAATACCTGGCCGAGGCGCGGCCGGTGCTGGCCGCCAAGCGCAGCCTTGCGCCCTTGTTTCTCACGGCCGGCGGCGAAGCCCTGAGCCGCCAGCAGTTCTGGGTCACCGTAAAACGACTCGCGGCCCGCGCCGGCATCGACCCGGCCAAGGTCAGTCCGCACGGGCTGCGGCACAGTTTCGCCACGCACCTGCTCAATCATGGGGCCGATTTGCGCGCACTGCAGATGCTCCTGGGGCATTCGAGCCTGTCGACCACCCAGATCTACACCCTCGTCGCCCGCGAAGGCTTGAAGAAGCTGCACCAGCAGCACCATCCGCGCGCCTGAGCGACACCGCGACCGGGCCTGGTCCGGACCAGTTTCACGCGCCTGAACGCGGGCACGCTCCGGGGCACCGACGGCAGGCGTCCGCGGACCAATGGCCCGCCAGCGGCCGCTGCTCGTGCCAAAATGCGGAACCCGACCGGTCCGGCAAGCGTCCAAGGCCGGTCCTCTTTCCGGAATTCCACAGGCGTCCCGCATGAAATCCAAGCTTCCCTTTGCCGCCGTTGCCATCGTCCTCGCCTCGGTCGGCGTGCTGGCCGTCGCGCAGACGCGCGTCGCCGCGCCTGCCAAGCCGACGGTCGCCGCGCCCGCGCCCGCGCCGGCCCAGAGCGAAGAAGTCTTCATTCGCAACGCGGTCGCCAAGGCGATTCCCGGCGTCACCATCGATAGCGTGCGGCCCTCGGTCATTCCGGGGTATCGCGAAGTCGCGATCGGCAGCCGGGTCGTCTACGTCAGCGCCGACGGCAAGTACCTCATGCAGGGCTCGCTGATCCAGCTCGACACCCGCAGCAACCTCACCAATGCCAGCGAGGCCGTCCTGCGCCGCAATATGCTCGCCGCGGTCGGCAAGGAACGCCGCATCATTTTTGCGCCGCCCAATCCCAAGTACCGCGTCACGGTGTTCACCGACATCGACTGCGGCTATTGCCGCAAGCTGCATTCGCAGATGGCCGACTACAACAAGGAAGGCATCGCGGTCGAATACCTGTTCTTCCCACGCGCGGGCATCGGTTCGGAGTCCTACGACAAGGCGGTGAACGTCTGGTGCGCGGCCGACCGGCGCAAGGCGATGACCGACGCCAAGCTCGACCGCCCGGTCGCCAGCAAGCAGTGCGCGAACCCGATCTCCGACGACTATCGTCTGGCCCGCCGGGTCGGCGTCGACGGCACCCCGGCGGTGTATGCCGCCGATGGCAGCCAGGTTGGCGGTTACCTGTCGCCCGAAGAGATGCTGGCCAGCCTCGAGCGCCTGACCGTGCAGGCCAAGCCGGCCGTGGCGGCCGCCGCGCCGGCCAAATAAGCCCCCGGGCAGCCAAATTCGCCGATCCAGCGGCCCGCCCGGGCAACCGGGCGGGCCGCTTCGTTTAGAATGGCGGCCCGTTTCCCCGGAATATCGCGGACATGATCGTCCTTGAGGGCCTGCCGGCCCTGTCGCCCTTCCGCCGCGACCGTCTGCAACACCGTCTTCGCCAGATCGTCCCCGCACTGCATATCAGTGGCGCCTGGCATGTTTATTTCGCCGAGCCCGAGCCCGAGGCCGGCGCCGACGTCGACCTGACGATCCTGGGCCGCGTGCTGCAGGGATGCTCGGCGGAAGCCGCGAGCGAACCCGGCGCGCAAAGCCGCTTCGTGACGCCACGTCTGGGCACGCTCTCGCCCTGGGCGAGCAAGGCTACCGAAATCCTGCGCGGCGCCGGCCAGCCGCTCAAGCGTGTCGAGCGCGGCCTGCGCCTGGACCTGGTCGGCCTGCCGGCCGCCGACGATCCGCGCTGGCCCAAGCTCGCGCGCGCCCTGCACGATCCGATGACGCAGTCCCTGCTCGCCACGCGCGAGGACGCCGCGAAGTTGTTCGCCAGTCTTCCCGCTGGTCGGCTTGAGCGCATTCCGCTCGCCCAGCTCGATGCCGCCAATGCCCGCCTCGGCCTGGCGATGAGTCCCGACGAGATCGACTACCTGCAGCTGCGCTACGGCGAACTCGGTCGCGATCCGTCCGACGCCGAGCTGATGATGTTCGCGCAGGCGAACTCCGAACATTGCCGGCACAAGATCTTCAACGCCAAGTACACGATCGACGGCGAGGACATGCCGCATTCGCTGTTCGGCATGATCAAGAACACGCACCAGCAGTCGCCGCAGCTCACGCTGAGCGCGTACAAGGACAACGCCGCGGTCGTCGAGGGTTTCAGCGGTCAGCGCCTTCGCCCCGACGAGCAGGGCCAATATCGCTTCCTGCCGCCGGTCGACAGCGCGTTCTGCATCAAGGTCGAAACGCACAACCATCCGACCGCGATCGCGCCATTTCCGGGCGCGAGCACCGGTGCCGGCGGCGAGATCCGCGACGAAGGCGCGACCGGTCGCGGCGGCAAGCCCAAGGCCGGACTGACCGGTTTCTCGGTCTCGCATCTGCGCATTCCGACGCTGCCCCAGCCCTGGGAAAAAGCGCGACCGCTGAATCCGCGCATGGCCTCCGCGTTCGAGATCATGCTCGACGGTCCGCTCGGCGGCGCTGCGTTCAACAACGAATTCGGCCGGCCGGCACTGACCGGCTATTTCCGCAGCTTCGAAATCGGCACGAGCACGCCGGGTCTGGTGCGCGCGTATGACAAGCCGATCATGCTCGCCGGCGGTGTCGGCGCGATCGACCGCTCGCAGGTGAAAAAACTGCTGATGCGTCCCGGCGATGCCGTGGTCGTGCTCGGCGGTCCGGCGATGTTGATTGGACTGGGCGGCGGCGCGGCGTCTTCGGTGGCGTCGGGACAGAGTTCGGAAGACCTCGATTTCGCCTCCGTGCAGCGCGACAACCCGGAAATGGAGCGCCGCTGCCAGGAAGTCATCGAGCGCTGCCTGGAACTGGGCGAAGAAAACCCGATTCGTTTCATGCACGACGTCGGTGCCGGCGGCTTGTCGAACGCGATTCCGGAACTGCTGCACGATTCGGGCATGGGCGGCGTGATCGACCTGGCCAAGGTGCCTTCCGACGATCCGTCCCTGTCGCCGATGCAGTTGTGGAGCAACGAATCGCAGGAGCGCTATATCCTCGGCGTCGCCGCCGAACGCCTCGCCGCGTTTGAAGCGATGTGCGAGCGCGAGCGCTGCCCGTATGCCGTGGTCGGTCATGCGACCGCCGAGCAGCAGTTGGTCGTGGGCTACGGCGCCGCGCCGGGCATCCCGGGCGATTACGCCGTCGATATGCCGATGGACCTGCTGTTCGGCAAGCCGCCGAAAATGCATCGCGACACCCATCGTCCCCATCCCGCGCGCTGGCCCAAGCTCGATACCGGCAAGATCGACCTGCGCGACGCCGGCTTGCGCGTGCTCGCGCATCCGACTGTGGCCTCGAAGAACTTCCTCGTCACCATCGGCGATCGCAGCGTCGGTGGCTTGTGCTCGCGCGACCAGATGGTCGGTCCCTGGCAGCTGCCGATGGCCGATTGCGCGATCACCCTCACCGATTTCCTCGGCAACGCCGGCGAAGCGATGGCGATCGGCGAACGCACGCCCCTGGCCCTGCTCGATGCCGCTGCGTCGGCGCGCATGGCGGTCGGTGAGGCGATCACCAATCTTGCCGCGGCCCCCGTGGCCTCGCTGTCGGAAGTGAAGCTGTCGGCAAACTGGATGGCCGCCGCCTCGTTCGACGGCGAAGACGCGCTGCTGTTCGATGCGGTCAAGGCGGTCGGCCTGGAGTTGTGCCCCGAGCTCGACATCAGCATCCCGGTCGGCAAGGACTCGCTGTCGATGCAGGCGCAGTGGCAGGCCGATGGCGAGACGCAGAAATCGGTGTCGCCGGTGTCCCTGGTCATCAGCGCGTTCGCGCGCGTCGCCGACGTGCGCGGCCAGCTCACGCCGGTGCTCGATCGCGAGGTCGATTCCGAGCTGTGGCTGATCGGTCTGGGCGCCGGTAAGAAGCGTCTCGGCGGCAGCGTACTCGCGCAGTGCTTCGACACGATCGGCGGTGCCTGTCCGGATCTGGACGAGCCCGAACGCCTGGCCGCGTTTTTCGAACTGATTCAGGCGGCGCGCGCCGACCAGTTGCTGCTCGCGTATCACGACCGTTCCGACGGCGGCGCGTTCGCGACCCTGTGCGAAATGGCGTTCGCTTCGCATCGCGGCCTGGACATCGCGCTCGACGATTGGGGCGACGACGCCTTCAAGCTGCTGTTCAACGAAGAACTGGGCGCAGTCGTCCAGATCGCCGCGGAAGATCGCGCGCGTTTTGCCGATCTGGTCAACCGCCATGACCTGACCCACTGCGCGCAACGCATCGGCAAGCCGACCACGGCGCCGGCGATCCGCGTCAGCCTCGATGACGAACTCGTCGCCGAATGGGGCTGGCAGGAATTGTTCGACGCCTGGTGGTCGGTCACGCATGCGATGCAGCGACTGCGCGACAACCCGGACGGCGCCGACGAAGAGCGCGACTTCCACCGCGACTTCAACGCGCCCGGCCTCAAGCCGCGCCTGGGTTTCGATCCGTCCCAGGACGTCGCCGCGCCGTTCATCAATACCGGCGCGAAGCCGCGGGTGGCGATCCTGCGCGAGCAGGGCGTCAACAGCCAGTACGAAATGGCGGCGGCCTTCACCAAGGCGGGTTTCATCGCGGTCGACGTGCACATGTCCGACCTGATCACCGGTCGCGTCACGCTGGACCAGTTCAAGGGCTTCGCAGCCTGCGGCGGTTTCAGCTATGGCGACGTGCTCGGTGCCGGTCGCGGCTGGGCGACATCGATCCTGGAACGGTCGGCGCTGCGCGAGCAGTTCGAACAGTTCTTCGCGCGCCCCGACAGTTTCAGTCTCGGCGTCTGCAACGGCTGCCAGATGCTGGCCCAGCTCAAGGGCCTGATTCCGGGCGCGGAACACTGGCCGCGTTTTCTGCGCAATCGCAGCGAGCAGTTCGAAGCGCGCCTGTCGCTGGTCGAGGTCATCGATTCGCCGTCGTTGTTCTTCCGCGACATGGCCGGCTCGCGCATCCCGATCGTGGTGTCGCACGGCGAAGGCCGCGCGGAATTCGACGCGCCCGAGCATCCGCTGCATGCGCGGACTGCCCTGCGTTTCGTCGAAGCCAATGGCGACCCGGCCCTGCGTTATCCGGCCAACCCCAATGGCTCGCCCGGCGGCATCGCCGGCCTGACCTCGGCCGACGGTCGCAGCACCCTGCTGATGCCGCATCCTGAACGCGTTCATCGAAGCGTCCAGATGAGCTGGCATCCGGCCGAGTGGGGCGAAGCCTCGCCCTGGCTGCGGATTTTCCGCAACGCGCGTGTCTGGGTGGGCTGAGACAGCGCGCCGCGACTTGCCGCAGCGCAATATGAAACCCCGGTGTTTCAAGCCTTCCCGGGCCGTCGCGCTCTGCTAAAGTCGGGCGTCCACCGCCTGGATTTTCCGTGTGAACGCTGACCCGACCGAACACCCGGCCGACCCGATCGCTGAAACCGCCGACCTGCGCGTCGCCCAGGCCTTGCAGGCCCGTGGCCGGCTCAAGGACGCGGACCTGGTCCGGGCCCAGCGTTTGCAGGCCGATGCCGGCGGCTCGCTGGCCGGGTTGCTCGTGCGTCTGGGCATGGTGTCCGAGCGCGACATGGCCGAAGCCGCGAGCGAGGTGCTGCAACTGCCCTTGCTGCTGGCCAAGGACTGCCCGGAAGCGCCGCCGGAAAACGTGACCATGTCCCTGCGTTTCCTCAAGCAGCAATCGGTCTGTCCGGTCGGCGAAGACGCTTCGGGCATCGATCTGCTCGTCGCCGACCCGCAGGACGACTATGTCGTCGACGCCGTCCAGCTGGCGACCGGTCGCGCGGTGCGCGTAAAGATCGGCCTGCGTTCGGAAATCGCCGATCTCATCGAGCGCTACTACGGCCAGGGCCGCAGCGCGATGGGCACGATCGTCGAGAACATCGGCGACGACAGCAGCGCCGGCGACGAGGACGACGTCGAACACCTGCGCGATCTCGCGTCGGAAGCGCCGGTCATCCGTCTGGTGAATCTGGTGATCCAGCGCGCGGTCGAACTGCGCGCGTCCGACATCCATATCGAACCGTTCGAGAACCGCCTGAAGGTGCGCTACCGCGTCGATGGCGTGCTCGAGGAAGCCGAAAGCCCGCCGGCCAATCTCACCGCCGCGGTGATCTCGCGCATCAAGATCATGGCCAAGCTCAACATCGCCGAGCGCCGCCTGCCGCAGGACGGTCGCATCATGGTGCGCGTGCAAGGCAAGGAGCTCGACCTGCGCGTGAGCACCGTGCCGACCGCGCACGGCGAAAGCGTGGTGATGCGTCTGCTCGACCGCGAGTCGGTCGTGCTCGATTTCAAGGCGCTGGGCTTCACCGACGAATTCCTGTCGAGCTTCATCAAGGTGCTCGAACAGCCGCACGGCATCCTGCTCGTCACCGGCCCGACCGGCTCGGGCAAGACGACGACGCTGTACGCGGCGCTGTCGCAGCTCAATACGCCCGACGTGAAGATCATCACCGTCGAGGATCCGGTCGAATACCAGATCGAAGGCATCAACCAGATCCAGGTCAAACCGCAGATCGGCCTGGATTTCGCGCATGCGCTGCGCTCGATCGTGCGCCAGGATCCGGACATCATCATGATCGGCGAAATGCGCGATCTGGAAACCTCGCGCATCGCCATCCAGTCCGCGCTCACCGGCCACCTCGTGCTGTCGACCCTGCATACCAACAATGCGGCCGGCGGCATCACGCGACTGCTCGACATGGGCGTCGAGGACTACCTGCTGACCTCGACGGTGAACGGCATCCTCGCGCAGCGCCTGGTGCGCCGGCTTGAGCCCACGCATGCGGAGAAATACGAAGCGCTGCCGGAAGTCATCGAGGAATTTGGCCTGCGTCGCTTCCAGCCCGAAGGCACGATCTATTTGTATCGCCCGAAGCCGTCCGCACTCGCGCCGACCGGCTATCTGGGTCGCGGCACGATCATGGAATTCCTGGTCATGAACGACGACCTGCGCCGCCTGGTCATGCAGCACGCGGGCATGGGCGAGATCGAAGAGGCCGCGCGCGCCACCGGCATGCGCACGATGTACGAGGACGGCTTGATCAAGGCGATGCAGGGCGTCACCACGATCGAAGAGGTCCTGCGCGTGACGCAGGAGGGCTAGGTCGGTGCCTTTGTTCCGCTACAAGGCGCTGTCCGCCACCGGCGAAACGCTCGCAGGCCAGATGGAGGCCGTGAGCACCGACGACGTCATCGCGCGCCTGCAGGACCAGGGGCATTTGCCGATGGAAGCGCGCCGCGCCGACGAGCGCGCGGAGGGCTTTGATTTTTCCACGCTCACGCAAAAGCGCGAGCTCAGCAACGACCAGATCCTGCAGTTCACCCAGCAATTGGCGACCCTGCTCGGCGCCGGCCAACCGCTCGACCGCGCGCTCGGCATCCTGCTTGAACTGCCGGAATCGGCGGAAGCACGCAAGGTGCTAGAACGCATCCGCGACACCGTGCGCGGCGGCGCGCCGCTGTCGACGGCACTGGAACAGCAGCACGGCCTGTTCTCGCGCCTGTACGTGAATCTCGTGCGTGCCGGCGAGTCCGGCGGCGGCCTGCACGATGCCCTGCAGCGCCTGGCCGAGTATCTCGAGCGCAGCCGCGAGCTGCGCAGCCGCGTGATCAATGCCTTGATCTATCCGCTGATCCTGGTGACGCTCGTTGCCGGTTCGGTGACTTTCCTGCTGATGGTCGTGGTGCCGCAGTTCGAGGCCCTGTTCGCCAGCCTGAATGCCGAACTCGCCTGGTACACGCAGGCGGTGCTGTGGCTGAGTGCGGCGCTCCGCGACTACTGGTACCTCGCGCTGATCGTGCTGGCGCTCGCAGCCTGGTTCCTGAACACGCGCTTGAAAGATGCCGAGTGGCGCCTGCGCATGGACGCGCGCCTGCTCGACATGAAATTCGTCGGTTCGCTGATCGCGCGTCTGGACAGCGCACGTCTCGCGCGCACGCTCGGCACCCTGGTCGGCAATGGCGTGCCGCTGCTGACCGCGCTGAACCTCAGTCGCAACGTGCTGTCCAATCGCGTGCTCGGCAATGCGCTGGAAGCCGCGGCCAGCGAGGTGAAAACCGGCGCCGGTCTGGGTTATGCGCTCGGCCGCCAGAAAGTGTTTCCGCGCCTGGCGGTGCAGATGATCCAGGTCGGCGAAGAATCGGGCGAACTCGACACGATGCTGATCAAGGTCGCCGACACGTTCGATATCGAAACCCGCAATGCGCTCGACCGTTTGCTGGCCCTGTTGGTGCCGGCGCTGACCTTGCTGATGACCGTGGTCGTCGGCGCGATCATTCTTTCCGTCCTCCTGCCCATTTACGACCTCACTGGAAGCCTAGGCTGATGAACCGTCCGATGAATCCGCGTTTCACCCATTCCCCGTCGCCGCGTCGCGAGCGCGGCATGAGTCTGCTCGAGCTGGTCGTCGTGATCGTGTTGATCGGCGGCGTGTTGGCGGTGGTGGGCGGCAAGATCATCGCCAACAGAGATCGTGCCAACGCAAAGCTCGCCGATACCCAGCTGAAGTCTCTCGCCGGCACGATCGAAGGCTACCAGTCCGATGTCGGACAGTATCCCGATTCGCTTGAGCAACTGATCACCGCGCCGGCCAACGCCACGGGCTGGCTGGGTCCCTACGTTACGAAGAAAGAAGATCTGCAGGATCCCTGGCACCGCCCGATCGAATACCGCAAACCCGGCGACAACGACGCGCCCTTCGAATTGAAGAGCCTCGGCGTCGACGGCAAACCCGGTGGCGATGGCGTCGACAAGGACATCGTCGCGCCCTGAGCGCGCCGTTCCGATGCGCCAGGCCCGCGGCTTTTCCCTGCTTGAGCTGCTGGTCGTGATCGTGCTGATCGCCGCGACCACGGCGATGGCGGCGGTCGCGATGCGCTCGGGGCTGCCCGGACAACAACTGCGCAACAGCACGCGCGAGCTCGCCGCGCAGATCCGCTACACGCGGGCGCAGGCGATCGTCACCGGCAAGCCGCAGGTGTTCACGCTCGACACGCGCACGCGCGAATGGCTCGCGCCCGATCGGCGGCACGGCCAGGTCCCCGCCGCGATCGCGATCCACGCGACCGCCGCCGGCATCGAACAACCGAGCGCGGGCATCGCAGCGATCCGGTTTTTTCCCGAAGGCGCCTCGACCGGCGGCCGCATCACGCTTTCGCGCGAACACGCGGCCTGGCAACTCGATGTCGACTGGCTGACCGGTCAGGTGAGCATGACGCGCGCCGAGGCCCCGCCATGAAGCGCATGCGCGGTTTCACCCTGCTCGAAGTCATGCTCGCCTTCGTCCTGCTCGCCGCGGCGATGGGCCTGGTCATCGCGATGCTCTCGCGCGGTCTCAAACAAGTGCAGCGTTCGCAGAGTGCGAGCGAGGCGATGATGTACGCGCAGTCCTACCTAGACGAATTCGGCATGCTCGCGCCCGTGCTTCCCGACAGCCGCGAAGGCGAGTTCGGCGAGGGCCGCTATCGCTACCGACTGCAAGTCGAGGAAATCACCGACCCGTCGCCTGACGGATCCACGCAGGCGCCGGTGGAGGCGCTGGATGCCGCGCGCCTGTACCGCGTCGTGCTCGATGTCAGCTGGGGCGCGGCGACGCGCGACCAGCGTCTGCATCTGGTGACCCTGCGCGCACGCAAGCCGGTGGTATTGCCGGGGGCTGCGCGATGAAAGCCTCCGCACACCGTCGACAGGCCGCCGGCTTCACCTTGATCGAAGTCGTCGTGGCCTTGAGCCTGCTCGCGTTCGGACTGGCGTTGACCTTCGGCACCCTGCGCGGTGCCAGCCGAGCGACCGAACGCGCCGATGCCACCGCGGCGCGCAGTGAGCGCCTGCGTGCGGTGCAGGGGTTCGTGCGCACGCAGGCTGGCGGCGCGTTGCCGATCGCCTACGAAATCGATCCGGCCACGGGCGAGGGCCGTTACGTGCGCGGCGACGCGCAGCGCCTGGAATTCGTCGCGGCCATGCCGGGGTATCTGTCGCGTGGTGGGCCGTATCTGCAGACGCTGGAATTGCGTCCCGGCCGCGAGGGCAAGCAGCTGGTTTTCAGTTTCCGCCTGCTCACGCCCGACGGCCCGCTCGATGCCGAGCGTGAACCGAAAGTCCTGCTCGACGGCATCGCCGACGGCGGTTTCGAATTCCGCACGATCAACGACCAGGGCAGCGCCGGCGACTGGCGGTCGGACTGGCAGGCGCGTGGTCAGATGCCACCGCTGATGCGATTGAAATTGCGCTTCAACGATTCCCGAGAACAGTGGCCGGATCTGGTCGTCGCCCTGCGCCTGGGCGCGGCGTTCACCGGCACGGGCGTGGTCGTTGGCGGCGAAGGCCAGCCGGTGCCCTCGAGCCTCGGAGGCAAGGAATGAAGTCGTCCCGCGGTGCCGCCTTGCTGCTGGTGCTGTGGCTGCTCGTGCTGCTGACCGGGCTGGTGTCGGTGTTCGCGCTGACCGCGCGCACCGAAGCACTGCAAAGCCGCTTCTTCGAGCGCAGCGGTGCCGCGCGCCAGGCGGCGGAAGCGGGGCTGGAGCTGGCGATGTATCGCGTGCAGGACGCCGAAGAGACCCGTCATTGGGTGCCCGACGGGCGCGCGAATGCATTCGAGTTCGAAGGCTTCCGCATCGATGTGCGCATCGTCGACGAGACCGGCAAGCTCGACCTAAACGTCGCGACGCCGGACCTGCTCACCGGCCTCATGCAGGCCGTGGGCATCGATGCCGCGCGCGCCGCGCAGCTGACCGCCGCGATCGCCGACTGGCGCGACCCCGACGACCTGCTCAGCGGACCCGGCGGCGCCGAGGACCGCGACTACGCGCAGGCCGGGCGGCCTTACGGCGCCAAGGATCGTCCGTTCGAGACCGTCGCCGAGCTGCAGCAGATCCTGGGCATGGACGCGGACAGCTACCACCGGCTCGCGCCCTACCTGACCGTCTACACCGGGCTGGCGCGGCCCAACCCGGCCTATGCGGCCGAACCGGTGCTGCGCTCGCTCGGCCTGAGCGACCCGCAAATCGCCCAGGTGATCGCCCAGCGCGGCAGCTGGCGGCCGGGCATGCCCCCGCCGGTCCTGCCTGACGGGGCCGTGCTATCGGCCCAAGGGTCGGGCACGTATAGTATTTCCAGCCGCGCCACCCGCAACGACGGCACGCAGGCCCAAGTCACCGCCACCCTCCGCACCGGCGGCAGCGGCGGGTTTGGCCAGCTTTACACGCCACTCTCCTGGCGGGTGGGAGAACCCGACTGATGCCTGCCGACCACGCCTTTTTCCAAGCTCTGGAACCCCTCCGCCTGCGCTATCTCGACAGCCCGATTCCCGGCTGGTGGCGGATGGCGGGCGAGGCCGTGCTCGGCCTGCTGCCGGCGCGCCTGCGCCAGCAGCTGGGAGCGCAGCAACGTTTGTTGCTGCTGCAGTTGTCCGACAACGAATTGCGCCTGCACGCCAGTCTCGACGGCAGCCTGCAGACGATCGGCAGCGTGCCGCTAGACGATGCCGAGCTGCTGACCAACCTGCGCCTGCGCCTGGACGACAATGCCGGCGGCGTGCCGCGCTGGCTTCTGATCGATCCATCGCAGGCACTGCGTCGCAGCCTGAGCTTGCCGGCTTCGGCCGAAACGCGTTTGCGCGATGTGCTGATGCACGAGATCGATCGGCAGACGCCGTTTGCCGCCGACCAGGTCAGTTTCGAGGCGCGCGTGCTGTCGCGCGATGCCGTGAGCAAACTCGTTCGCGTCGAACTGGTGGTGTTGCCGAAAGCCCGCCTCGACGCGGCGCTCGCCGCGCTGGGTCCGATGGCCCAGGGCCTGGCCGGTGTGGATGTGCGCGAGCCCGACGGACAGCGCCTGGGCGTGAACCTGCTGCCGGCGACGCAGCGCGGTGCGGGCGTGGATCGCGCGTTGCGCATCAATCTGGTGCTCGCCCTGGTGCTCACGACGTCCCTGTTCGCGGCGATGTGGCTGGCCCTGGCCAATCGCCAGGCCACGCTCGACGCCTACACCACGCAGCTCGCGACGGCGAACCAGCAGGCGCGGGAAGTGCGCAAGCTGCGCCATGCGCTCGACGCCTCCGTGCAGGCGGCAAATTTCCTCGCCAAGCAGCGCGCGCAACAGCCGACGATGCTCGAACTGGTCGCTGATCTGACCAAGCGCATGCCCGACGACACCTATCTGGAAAAAGTGTCGGTGATCGCCGGACGCGTGACCGTCGTCGGCGAAAGCAGCCAGGCCTCGGCGCTGGTGGGCATGTTGCAGTCCTCGCCGGTGCTGCGCTCGCCGGGCCTGGTCGGTCCCGTGCAGGCCGATCCGCGCACGAAGAAAGAGCGATTCACCCTCATGGCGACCGTCGCCGGCTCAGCCCAGGAGGCCGAAGATGGCAAAGCCCGATAGTCTGCCGCCGCGTTGGCGCGTGCTCGGCGGCGTCGCGCTCGCCGTGCTGGTGGCCTACCTCGTGCTCGTGCATTGGTGGTTCACCGCGCCGATGCTGACCATGGGCGAAGAGATCGACGCGCTGCGTACGCAGGAAGCCAGTCTGCGTGCGGAAGCGGCGCAGCGTGCGGACATCGAAAAACAGCTCGCGCAGGTGCGCGCGTTCGAAGCCGACAATCCCGGCTTCCTGCCCGAAGCCAATCGTGGTCTGGCGATCGCCGCCCTGGTCGAGCGTCTGGAACGCGTGGTCAGCGCCGCCAGCTCCAATCCGGCGGCCTGCCAGATCACCTCGCGCACGCCGGCGGAACCGGCGAGCGAAAAACAGCCGTTCCAGCGCGTGGTCGTGCAGGTGCGCCTGCGCTGCGGCATGGGCGAAATCGCTGCCGTGATGCATGCGCTGGAAAGCGGCCGCCCGCAGTTGTTCATCGACAACCTCGAGTTGCTCTCGCGCGGCAGCTACCTCGTGCCGGGCAGCGATGCCGGCGGCGGTGGCGTCGATGTCAGTTTCGATCTGTACGGCTACCTCCCGCTCGCCACCACGCCCGAGGTGCCGCGTGCTTGAAGCACAACGCCCCGTGACCCTGTTGCTCGGCACGCTGTGCCTGTGGGCACTGACCTTGCTCGCGCTGACGATGGCCGGTCTTGGCGGCCGCATCGCGCCGATCACCGAGGGCGGCGAACCACCGCCGCCTTTGCGCGCCCTGCATCTGACCCAGGGTCAATCGCGACTCGGTCCGCTGCCGTCGTTCGCGGAAGTCGGTGCGCGACCGCTGCTCAGCGCCGACCGTCGTCCGCATGCGGTTTCCGCTGTTGCAGGCGACGCCGGCAGCGCCACGCTCGATGCGATCGTCACCAGCATCCTGATCACGCCGCGCCTGCAGATGGCGGTGCTGACGATGAACGAAGGCGGGCAGAGTCGCCGTGTGCGCGTGGGCGAAAACGTCGAAGGCACGCAATGGCGTCTGCTTGCGCTCAAACCGCGGCAGGCGACGTTCGAGGGCCCGAGCGGGCAGCAGACCTTCCCCTTGCGCGTGTTCGACGGCAAGGGCGGTGTGCCGCCGACCCGCGTCGAGAGCGCGGCGACCGAGGCGTCTGCCGTGGCGCCGGTCGCAACTTCGGCACCGGGCAGTCCGCCCGAAGCCCAGGCCACGCCTGCGCCGCCGAGCCAGCCGATGTCCGCATTGATGCCCGCGCCCGGCGAAAAGGCCATGACGCAGGAAGAACAGGTTGAAGCGATCCGCCGTCGCATCGAAGCCCGGCGCGCGCAGTTGCGCGCCCAGCCCCCCCGCGACACCGACGACAGAAGGTAAAGTGACAAGATGACTCTTGCGATCCGTCCGGTAGTTCTTCTCGCCTTGCTCAGCGTGCTTGCCGCCTGCGCGACGCCCTCCGTGCCGCGCATGGAACGCAACAACACGCCGATGCCGCCGGCCAACGCCGAATCCGCACCGTCGTCGCCGCCCGTGATCGTCAACGGCCACGTCGTGCCGACCGGCCCGAGCTCCGACAGCGCGCCGTCCGAAGTGCGTCCGCGCATCCGTGCCGGCAATGGCCAGCTGATCAACCAGCGCGTGGCTGCGACGCCGCCGCCGAACCTGGGATCGAGCGGCGAAGCGACCTTCAATTTCGAAGGCGAGTCGGTGCACACGGTGGTCAAGGTCATCCTCGGCGACCTGCTGCAGCAGAACTACGTGATCGCTCCGGGCGTGCAGGGCACCGTGACGCTGGCGACGCCGCGTCCGGTCGACAATGCCCAGGCGCTGTCCCTGCTGGAAATGGTGCTGGGCTGGAACAACGCGCGTCTGGTCTGGAGCGACGGTCGCTACAACGTGTTGCCGTCCGACCAGGCGGTCGCCGGCAATCTGTCGCCGCGCACCGGTTCGCCGGCGAATGCCCGCGGCTTCGAAGTGCGCGCGGTGCCGCTGAAGTACATCGCCGCGGCGGAAATGGAAAAGCTGCTCAAGCCGTATGCACGCACCAATGCCGTCGTGCAGGTGGACAATTCGCGCAATCTCATCGTGCTGGCCGGTACCCGCGCCGAGTTGCAGAACTACCTGCGCACGATCGAGATCTTCGATGTCGACTGGCTCGCCGGCATGTCGGTCGGCGTGTTCCCGCTGCAGTCGGCCGAGGCTTCGAAAGTCGTCGGCGAGCTGGAGAAGATTTTCGGCGAAGGCGGCAAGACGCCGATCGCCGGCATGTTCCGCTTCATGCCGCTGGAAGGGCAGAACGCCGTCATGGTCATCACGCCGCAGGCCAGCTACCTGCGCGAAGTGCAGAGCTGGATCGAACGCATGGACGCCGGTGGCGACGGCGCGCGTCTGTACGTCTACGAAGTCAAATACGTCAAGGCGACCGATCTCGCCGATCAGCTCGGCACCGTGTTCGGCAACGGCAGCAGCCGCAACAACAGTGCGCCGGCATCCCTGATGCCGGGCCTGGATCCGGTCGAAGTGCGCACCACCGACATGCCGCCGGCAACCAAGCCTGCGACGAACACGCCGGCCGCGACCGGCAACAGCGGTGGCGGCAATCAGACCCTGAACATCGCCGGCGGCGACGTCGGCATCAGCGCGGTCGAAGAAAGCAATTCCCTGCTCGTGCGGGCGAGTCCGGCGCAGTGGGAGTCGATCCGTCGCGCGATCGATCGGCTCGACACCATGCCGCTGCAGGTGCACATCGAGGCGCAGGTCGTCGAGGTCAAGCTGATCGACAAGCTGCAGTACGGCGTGAGCTGGTTCTTCGGCAATTCCATCGACAGCGCGACGCAGGCGATCACCTCGGTGCTCGACGACTGGAAGAATTCCGGTTCCTCGGTCTCGCCCGGCACGACGCCCGGTGCGGCCAGCTTCACCTTCCTCGGCCCGAGCGCGCAGGCGATCGTGTCCACGCTCGATTCGGTGTCCGAGCTGCACGTGCTGTCGGCGCCGTCGGTGCTCGTGCGCAACAACGTCGAAGCCGATTTCAATTCCGGTACGCAGATCCCGGTCGCCAGCACGATCATCAACAACGGCGGCAATACCAACACCGACAATACCTACAGCCAGGTGCAGTTCCGCCAGACCGGCATCAGCCTCAAGGTCAAGCCGCGCGTGAGCAGCGACGGCATGGTGTTCATGGAAATCACCCAGGAAGTGAGTTCGCCCGCGGTCGACAGTCCCGAGACGCCGACCGTCGCGGGCAATGTCAGCGTGGATACGCGCAAGCTGCATACCGAAGTCGGCGTGCGCAGCGGCGAGACAGTGTTGCTTGCCGGCCTGATCAAGACCGAGAACGGCAAGGGCTCGGCGGGCCTGCCCGGCCTGAGCCGCATTCCCTTCGTCGGGGCGCTGTTCGGTCAACAGAAGCGCGACAACAACCGCACGGAAGTCCTGGTGCTGGTCACGCCGACCATCGTTCGCAATCCGGCCGAAGCCCGTCAGCTGACCGACGAGTACGGCCAGCGCTTCCGCGCGCTGGAGCCCCTGCGTAAAGCGGCGGAGAAGCCCGCACCGCAGCGATGACGCCGGCCCGTCGCTCCGTTTTCCGCGAGCTGCTGCGCCGCGAACTCGGCGAGCGCTATCGCTGGACCCTGTTGGGAGGCGGCTGGTACATCGTGCTGCCGCTGGTGCAGCTGGCCGTGCTGGCCTGGGTGTTCGGCAGCCTGTTGCCGGCACGCGCAGCCTCGTCGGTGCCTTACGGCGTGTTCCTCGCGCTGGCGCTGTGGCCGTGGAGCCTGTTCTCGAACGCGGTCGGCCGCAATGTCACCGTGCTCATCGACAACGCGTCGCTGATCGGCAAGATCGCGGTGCCGTATTCGCTGTACATCAATGCGCGCATGGCGGCGAGCGTGCTCGTCGATCTCGCCGGGTTCGCCCTCGTGCTGGTGGTCGTGGCGCTGCTCGGCGTGCCCCTGCATGTCGGTGGTCTGCCGGCGATGACAGCCGGTCTGGCGGTGCTGTTGTTGTTCACGCTCGGCGCCTCGCACATCGTCGCGGTGCTGCAGGTGTTTCTGCGCGATGTCGCGTCCGCGGTCGGTCAGTTGTTGTCGCTGGGATTTTTCCTCACGCCGATCATCTACGACCGCGCGCAATTGCCGCCGCCGGTGCGCGACGCGCTCGGCTTCAATCCGTTCACCGCACCGATCGAAGCCGTGCGTCACGGCCTGCTCGGTGAACCGGTCGCCTGGGCGCCGCTCGGCTGTTCGGCGCTGGCCGCGCTCGCCCTGGTCGCTTTGGCATGGTGGCTGACGGAGCGGACGCGTGCGCACCTCGAGGATTTCCTGTGAGCGCGCCGCTGATTCGCGCCGACGGGCTGTGCAAGCGCTACCCGGTCCTCGGTCACGCCGGCGATCGCGTGCACGCGCTGTGGGACATGGTGCGCGGCCGGCCGCCGCAACGGCAGGTCGTCGTGCTCGACGGCGTCAGCTTCGAAGTCCATGCAGGACAGTCGCTGGCGATCATCGGCGAAAATGGCGCGGGCAAGTCGACCCTGCTCAAGCTCGTGACCGGCGTGCTGACGCCGAGCGCGGGCAGCATCACCACGCGCGGCAGCATCGGCGCCCTGATCGAACTCGGCGCCGGCTTCCACCCCGAATACTCCGGTCGCGAAAACGTGCGCATGGCCGCGGCCCTGCACGGCCTCGACGACGCTGAACTCGCGCGGCGCCTGCCCGAGATCGAGGCCTTCGCCGACATCGGCGCCTACATCGACGAGCCGGTCAAACACTATTCCACCGGCATGGTCGTGCGCCTGGGCTTCGCGGTAATCGCGGCGGTGCGGCCTGCGCTGCTGATCACCGACGAGATCCTCAGCGTCGGCGACGAGAGTTTCCAGCGCAAGTGCACGCGCTGGATCGACGAATACCTCGCCGGTGGTGGCACCTTGCTGCTGGTTTCGCACAGCATGTACCACGTGCAGAAGCTCTGCCGGCAGGCCCTGTGGCTGCACGAGGGCCGCATCGAGAAGCATGGCGACGTCTTCGATGTCTGCCAGCAGTACCTGGCCTGGCATGAAAGCCGGCAGCGCGATCCGAACGGTGAAGCCACTGCGCCCGTGCAGTCCGGCGGATACGAAATCGAAAGCGTCGCCGGCGCGCCGCCGCAAGACGCGCCTGCGCAGTATCTGGAGCAGGGGGCGTCCTTGTTGCACGAGGTGGTATTGCGTGCGCCGGCCGGTGTTGCGCCGGTGTTGATGTGCGGTTGGGTGCGTGCCGATGGCACGCCCGTTTACGGCCTGAGTTCGGAGATGGCCCAGGTTGCCGGCGAACCGCTGGGCGACGACCGTTTCCGCTTCCGCCTGCATTTCGATGCGTTGCCGCTGTTGCCGGGCAGCTACCAGCTGCGCACGCACGTGCTCGATGCCGAAGCGCTGCGCCTGTTCTGCACCAGCGAGCGCAGCATCGTGATCCAGGGCGCGACCCGCGAGCTGGGGGTCGTACGCCTGCCGCACCGCTGGCTCGGGCCGGACGAAGCGCCATGAGTTTTCCGACCGTGGTGGTGCCGGTGTTCAATGCACTGGCCGAGCTCGACGCCTGTCTGGCGTCGTTGACGCGCACCCTGCCGCGCGACGTGCCAGTGCTGATCGCCGACGACGCCTCCAGCGATCCGCAGGTGGCGACGCTGGCCCGCGCCTGGTGCGAGCGCAGCGGCGGACAGGCGCGTTATGTGCGGCGCGAGGTCAATCTCGGCTTCCCCGCCAACTGTAATGCCGCGTTCGCCGAAACCGGCGACGCCGATGTCGTGCTGTTCAACTCCGACGCCGTCGCCACGCCGGGCTGGCTGGCGCAGATCGTGCGCTGTGCGGCCAGCGATGCGCGCATCGCCACCATCACGCCCTGGTCCAACAATGCCGAGATCTGTTCTTTCCCGCGCTTCCTGGAGAACAACCCGGCGCCGGCACCCGCCGATGCCGACCGGTTGGCGGAAGCGGCGGCCAGCCTGCCGGTGCACGAGTATCCCGAGCTGCCCACGGCGGTCGGTTTTTGCATGTTCGTGCGCCGCGCCGCCTTGCGCCAGGTCGGCGGCTTCGATGCCGCGACCTTCGGCCGGGGCTATGGCGAGGAAAACGACTTCTGCCGCCGTGTCGCCGCGATGGGCTGGCGCAATGTCCTGTGCGACGGCGCCTACGTCGTGCACGCCGGCAATGCCTCTTTCGGTCCGCTGGGGCAGGGGCCGGGCGGCGAGAACCTCCAGCGACTGCTGGCGCGCTGGCCGGATTATCATGAGCTGGTTGCGCGCTTCATCCTCGCCGATCCGCTGCGCCCGCTGCGCGATCGCCTGGCCGAGCGCCTGCTGCAGATCGAGCGCGGCGGACCGCAACGCGACCTTTTCGGTTGAGGAGCTCATGAGCGACGCCATCCTGCCATTCACCGGCGAACGCTTCACCCCCGAGTGCGTGCGCGAAATCGCGTACGAACACTGGCATCGCTATGCGTTCGCGCGGACGCTGGCGCGCGGTCGCCGCGTGCTCGATGCCGCCTGTGGTGAGGGCTTTGGCAGCGCACTGCTCGCGGGAACGGCCGTTTCGGTGCTCGGCGTGGACATCGATACGGTCACCGTCGCGCATGCGCGCGCCCGTTACGGTGCCGCCGACAACCTGCGCTTCGACGTCGCCGATGCGACCATGCTCGATGCTCTGCCCTCGGCGAGTTTCGATCTCATCGTCAGCTTCGAGACGCTCGAGCACGTGCAGGCGCAGGAGCAGCTGCTCGATGGGTTCGCGCGACTGCTCGCACCGGGCGGCCTGCTGCTGGTGTCCACACCCGACAAACGCCAGTACACCGACGCGACCGGCGTGACCAATCCGCACCATGTGCGCGAACTTTATCGCGAGGAATTCGAGGCGCTGCTGGCGCCGCGGTTTTCCGCGCGACGGCTGTTCGGGCAGAAGCTCGCTTTCGTTTCCCTGCTGCGTTCGCTGGACGGGGCAGGGCAGGGCGTGCACGAAAGCCTGCACGACGGCGACGCGATGCGCGAGACGCTGGATCTGGCGCCGATGTACTTCCTCGCCGCCTGCGCGCACGAGGCGGCGGTGCTCGACCGCCTGCCGGGCCTGGCCCTGTATGTGGACGCCGACGAATCGGTCTACGCCGACTACAACCAGAACGTGCGCAGCAACCAGGCTGCCGCGCGGCATATCGCGTGGCTGGAGCAGGAAGTCGAACGTCTGCGCGCGCAGGTCGCCGCGGCGTCGCCGGAGTCGCCCGGTCCATGACCGAATCGCGCCACTCATTCCAGGGTCGCCTGATCGGCTTCGGCCGTTCGCAGGGCGCGACCGATGTCGGCGTCGTCGTGGTCACCTACCATTCGGCGAGTACAATCGAGCGTTGCCTGAAAGAATTGCTCGGTGCCAAGTCGATTACCCGCATCGTCGTCGTCGACAATGCCTCGGGCGACGATACCTGCGAGCGCGTACGCGTGCTGGCCAGTCGCGATTCCCGCCTGCAGCTGGTGCGCAACAGCGAAAACTCCGGCTATGCCGCCGCGTGCAACCAGGGCGCGAGTGCGCTCGATACGCCCTGGGTCGCCTTCGTCAATCCCGACTGTTATGTCGAGGCGAACACGCTGTCGCGCCTGGTGTCGATGGGCATCCAGCGCGCGGGCGCGGGCATGCTCGGCGTGGAACTGGTGGACGTCAACGGCGTCAGCGACCCATCGGCGCGCCGTCGCGATCCGTCCCTGCGCGAGTGGTTGGCGCGCCTGGGCAAACGCGATGATCTGTATCTGGGCCGTGATCCGCGCCTGGACCTGCAGCCGGTCGAAGCACTCTCCGGCGCCCTGATGCTGATGCCGCTGGGGCTATTTCTGCGCCTGGAAGGCTTCGACGAAACCTATCGTTTGCATGTCGAGGACATCGACCTGTGCCGGCGCGTGCGCGAGCATGGTTATGAGGTCTTGGTCGCCAACGACATCCGCGTCGTGCATGTGCGCGGTGTGTCCAGCCGCACGCGCCCGGTCTGGGTCGAGTGGCAGAAGCACCGCAGTCTGTGGCGGTATTTCCAGAAATTCGAGGCGGCGCAGACCGACGACTGGCTCAAGCCCCTGCTATGGCTGGGGCTGTGGAGCCATTGCCTGTGGGCGGCCGCGCGCGTGACGCTGACTCCGCGGATCAGCGGCAGCGGTTGATCGCGTCGCGCAGACTCAGGGTGGCCGCGCGCGCTGCGGCGGCGAAGTCTTCGCCCTGGCCGGCATAGAGAATCGCACGCGAGGAGCTGATCATCAGTCCTGTGCCGTCGCCGGTCTTGGCATGGCCGACCATCTGTTCGACATCGCCGCCCTGCGCGCCGACGCCCGGCACGAGGAAGGGCAGGGCGCCGACGATCCCACGCACTTCGCGCAGTTGCGTCGGCCAGGTCGCGCCGACGACGAGGGCACAGTTGCCGTGGCTGTTCCATTCCCGCGCGACTTTTTCGGCCACATGCTGGTACAGCGGACGGCCGTCGACGGGCAGGTCCTGCAGATCGCCCGCGCCCGGATTCGAGGTCCGGCACAACACGATCACGCCCTTGTCGGCGCGGTCGAGGAAAGGCTGCACGGAGTCGCGGCCCAGATACGGATTGACCGTCACCGCGTCGGCGCCGTAACGGTCGAAGGCTTCGATGACGTAGTTCGCGGCGGTGCTGCCGATGTCGCCGCGCTTGGCGTCCAGGATCACCGGGATGCCGGGATGCGCGGCATGGATATGCGCGATCAGGCGCTCGAGCGCGTCTTCGGCGCGCAGCGCGGCGAAGTGGGCGATCTGCGGCTTGAAACAGCAGACCAGGTCGGCGGTAGCGTCGATGATCGCGCGGTTGAATTCGAATACTGCGTCAGGCGTGCTGCGCAGATGCGCCGGGAACTTCGCCGGTTCCGGATCGAGGCCGACGCAGACCAGGGAGTTGGCGGCTGACCAGCGCTTGCGCAACGCGTCCATGAACCTCGTCGCCATCACGATCTCCTCTCCGTCCAGACTGACTCCCCCTGCGGGCAGGGGGAGGATGTTTCCTGTTACTTCAGCGCCTTGTAACGCAGACGATGCGGCTTCGCGCCTTCTTCGCCGAGGCGGCGGCGCTTGTCTTCTTCGTATTCGCGGTAATTGCCCGGGAAGAACTCGACGTGCGAATCGCCTTCGAACGCGAGGATGTGCGTCGCGATGCGGTCGAGGAACCAGCGGTCATGGGAAATGACCATGACGCAGCCGGGGAACTCGAGCAGCGCGTCTTCGAGCGCGCGCAGGGTTTCGATATCGAGATCGTTGGAGGGTTCGTCGAGCAGCAGCACGTTGCCGCCCTGCAGCAGGGTCTTGGCCAGGTGCAGACGACCGCGTTCACCGCCCGAGAGCGTGCCCACGAGTTTCTGCTGGTCCGCGCCCTTGAAGTTGAAGCGGCCGATGTAGGCGCGCGACTGGATCTCGACCTTGCCGATCGTCAGGATGTCCGAGCCACCCGACACTTCCTGCCAGACGTTCTTGTTGCCCTCGAGCTTGTCGCGGCTCTGGTCGACGTAGGCGATCTTCACCGTGTGGCCGATGTTGACCTCGCCCGAATCGGGTTTTTCCATACCGGTGATCATCTTGAAGAACGTCGACTTGCCGGCGCCGTTCGGGCCGATGATGCCGACGATCGCGCCCGGCGGCACCTGGAAGCTCAGATCGTCGATCAGCAAGCGATCGCCGAAGCTCTTGGTGACGTTCTTGAATTCAATGACCTTGTCGCCCAGGCGCTCGCCCGGCGGAATGAAAATCTCGTTGGTTTCATTGCGCTTCTGGTATTCCTGCGAGTTCAGCTCCTCGAAGCGGGCCAGACGCGCCTTGCCCTTCGAGCGGCCGCCCTTGGCGTTCTGGCGGACCCATTCGAGTTCCTTGGCCAGGGCCTTCTGGCGCGACTTTTCCTGCGACTCTTCCAGCTTCAGGCGTTCGCTCTTCTGGCTCAGCCAGTCGCTGTAGTTGCCCTTCCACGGAATGCCGCGGCCACGGTCGAGTTCGAGAATCCATTCGGCGGCGTTGTCGAGGAAGTAGCGATCGTGGGTGACCGCGACGACGGTGCCGGGGAATCGCGTCAGGAACTGTTCGAGCCATTCGACCGATTCGGCGTCGAGATGGTTGGTCGGTTCGTCGAGCAGCAGCATGTCGGGTTTGGACAGCAGCAGGCGGCACAGTGCGACGCGGCGCTTTTCACCGCCCGACAGCTTGCCCACATTGGCGTCCCACGGCGGCAGACGCAGGGCGTCGGCGGCGATTTCCAGCTGCAGCTCCAGCGTATCGGCGTCGCCCGTGGCGAGGATCGCTTCCAGGCGCTGTTGTTCGGCCGCGAGCTTGTCGAAATCCGCGTCTTCTTCGGCATAGGCGGCATACACCGCGTCGAGCAGGGACTGCGCATGCAGCAGGTCGCCGACGCCTTCCTCGACCGCTTCGCGCACGGTATGCGCGGGATTGAGCTTCGGCTCCTGCTCGAGATAGCCGATCTTGATGCCCGGTTGCGGACGGGCTTCGCCGAGGAAGTCGGTGTCCACGCCCGCCATGATGCGCAGCACGGTCGACTTGCCGGCGCCGTTCAGGCCGAGCAGGCCGATCTTCGCGCCCGGATAGAAGCTGAGGGAGATGTCCTTGATGATTTCGCGCTTCGGCGGCACGACCTTGGACACGCCGATCATGGTGTAGATGTATTGCATGGGAGAGGCTCCTCGAGCGAAGTCGCGCACGCCCGGCGGCCCAAGGCGGGTCGGCGGGGAGGGGTGGCGATAAGCCGTCGATTATCCCGGATGACGCCGTCCGATGCCACCCTGTTGTGGCCCTAAACCCGCGCCGGGGCTACAATTTGTGTCTGTCCCGCCCCCTCCCCGAGGTCCGAATGTTCCCCCGCGACATGCGCATTGCCGGTTACGACGACACCCTGGCCCAGGCCATCGAATCCGAACGCCAGCGCCAGGAGGATCACGTCGAGCTGATCGCCTCGGAAAACTACGCCAGTCCGCGCGTGCTCGAGGCCCAGGGCAGCGTGCTGACCAACAAGTACGCGGAAGGTTATCCGGGCAAGCGCTATTACGGCGGCTGCGAGTACGTCGACATCGCCGAGGCGCTGGCGATCGAGCGCGTCAAGCAGTTGTTCGGCGCGGACTACGCCAATGTGCAGCCGCATTCGGGCTCGCAGGCGAACCAGGCGGTGTTCCTGGCCCTGCTGCAGCCGGGCGACACGATTCTGGGCATGAGCCTGGCGCACGGCGGCCACCTCACCCATGGCGCGAAGGTCAATGTCAGCGGAAAGCTCTTCAACGCCGTGCAGTACGGCGTCGACGCGAACGGCATGATCGACTATGACGAAGTGCAGCGCCTCGCGACCGAGCATCAGCCGAAGATGCTGATCGGCGGCTTCAGCGCCTACTCGCAGGTCGTCGACTGGGCGCGCATGCGCGCGATCGCCGACTCGGTCGGCGCGATCTTCTTCGTCGACATGGCGCACGTCGCCGGCCTGATCGCGGCGGGCGTGTACCCGAGCCCGATCGAGCACGCGCACGTGGTCACCTCCACGACGCACAAGACGCTGCGCGGACCGCGCGGCGGCATCATCGTCGCCAAGGGCGCATCCGAGGACTTGACCAAGAAGCTGCAGAGCATCGTGTTCCCCGGCATCCAGGGCGGTCCGCTGATGCATGTGATCGCCGCGAAGGCCGTCGCGTTCAAGGAAGCACTCGAACCCTCGTTCAAGGACTACCAGGCGCAGGTCGTGAAGAACGCGCAGGCGATGGCGAAGACCTTGATCTCGCGCGGCTACAAGATCGTCTCCGGCGGCACCGAGAACCACCTCATGCTGATCGACCTGATCGGTCGCGACGTCAGTGGCAAGGACGCGGAAGCGGCGCTCGGCAAGGCCCACATCACCGTCAACAAGAATGCCGTGCCCAACGACCCGCGTTCGCCGTTCGTGACCTCGGGCCTGCGCATCGGCACGCCGGCGGTCACCACGCGTGGCTACAAGGAGCCCGACTGCGTCGCGCTCGCGAACTGGATCTGCGATGTGCTCGACGCCCCGGGAGACGACCGGGTCATCGCCGGCGTGCGTGGCAATGTCACGCTGCAGTGCAAGCAGTTCCCGGTCTACGGAGACGCCTGATGCTCACGACCACTGCACGCATCGCCGCGCTGGGCATCGTTCTGACAAGCGCAGTCGTATCCAACGCACGCGCGGCGGACGATACGACCGCGGCCGCAACTGCGACGGCGACCCCGGCGATGATCGGATGCCCGGCCGGCCAGAAAGGCCTGATCAGCGCTGACGATTTCGACCGCAAGGTCAAGCCCTTCGATGCCGACAAGGACCGACTTGATCCGGTGCCGGCCAACCAACACGCACCGGTGCTGCCGCGCATTTCGCTCGAGCGCTATTCGCGCCGCGACCGCGATTTCCCGCGCTACGGCGCTGCGACCGCGACCTTGCTGGTCAACGAGGACGGCAGCGTCGCCGAGGTCATCGTCGCCTGTGCGACTTCGGAAAAATACGTCGCGCCGATCCTGGACGGCCTGGCCGACGCCAAGCTCAATGTCGCGACCGTGCAGGGCAAGCCGGTGAAGAACGTCGTCATCGTGCCACTGCAGTTCAAGCGCTAGGGCCGGACTTGCACTGTCCTTTCTGCCAGCACGAAGACACCCGCGTCATCGACTCGCGCGTCTCTGAAGACGGCGCGACGATCCGGCGCCGCCGCGAATGCGAAGCCTGCGGCGAGCGCTTTAACACCTTCGAGACGGCCGAACTCAAGCTGCCTTCGCTGATCAAGAGCGACGGCCGGCGCGAAGCCTTCGACGAACGCAAGCTGCGCACCGGCTTCGAACGCTCGCTGCAGAAGCGCCCGGTGTCGGCCGAGCAGATCGATACGGCGGTGCGCGGCGTGATCCATGCGTTGCGCATGACCGGCGAACGCGAGCTGCCTTCGCGCAAGGTCGGCGTGTTCGTCATGGACGAACTCAAGAAACTCGATCAGGTCGCCTACGTGCGCTTCGCGTCGGTGTATCGCAAGTTCGAGGACGTCGCCGATTTCCGCGAGGAAATTGAACGTCTCGAGCGCGATCTGCCCGGCCTGTCCACCGAACAGCTGCCCCTGCTCGACGGGCAGCCCGCGAGCAAGAAACGCTGACATGCGCCTGGATTATCTGAGCAACCATCCCGGCCGCGTGCCGGCACTCGCCGCCTGGCATCACGCCGAATGGGGGCATCTGTATAGCGGCTGGACCCTGGAGGTCGCGACGGCCGAGCTGCAGGACCACGCGACGCGGCGCACGTTGCCGACCACCCTGGTCCTGCTCGACGGCGACACCTTGCTCGGCTCGGTCAGCGTCGTGCATGAAGACGCGGCGGAGCTGAAGGATCGCGGCAGTCCCTGGCTGGCGAGCCTGTATGTCGACGAGGACGCGCGCGGGCAGGGTCTGGGCCAGGCCCTGGTCGAAGCGGCCGTCGAACTCGCGGCGCTCAACGGCGTCGAGCGTCTGTTCCTGTTCACGCCCGAACATGCTGCGTTCTACGAACAACTGGGTTGGGAAGCGGTCGAATCGACCCAACTCAATGGAACGGCCGTCACCGTGATGGCGATCGTTCCCCGCAGCCGAGCGCAATGACCGAATTCAACGCTACCGATCACGCCCTGATGGCACGCGCGCTGCGATTGGCCGAACGCGGCGCCTACACCACCAAGCCCAATCCCATGGTCGGTTGCGTGATCGCGCAGGGCGACCGCGTCGTCGGCGAAGGCTGGCATGTACGCGCCGGCGAGCCGCATGCGGAAGTGCACGCGTTGCAACATGCGGGCGCAGCCGCGATGGGTGCGACGGCCTATGTCACGCTCGAGCCCTGCGCGCACCACGGACGCACGCCGCCTTGCGCGAACGCGCTGGTCGCCGCCGGCATCACGCGCGTGGTCGCCGCGAGTCGCGATCCCTATGTGCAGGTCTCCGGCGAAGGCTTCCGCAAGCTCACCGCATCCGGCGTCGTCGTCGACACCGGCCTGATGGAAACTGCGGCGCGGGAACTCAACCGCGGCTTTTTCTCGCGCATCGAACGCGGGCGTCCCTGGGTGCGCCTGAAACTCGCGATGAGCCTCGATGGCCGCACCGCGCTCGCCAGCGGCGAGTCGAAATGGATCACCTCCGAAGCCGCACGCGCCGACGTGCAGCGCTGGCGTGCTCGTAGTGCGGCGATTCTCACCGCTAGCGGCACGGTGCTGGCCGACAATCCGCAGTTGACTGCGCGCTTGCCGGATGGCGAAGAAGCGGTCGCACCCTTGCGCGTCGTGCTCGATACGCGCGGCCGCGTGCCGACACGTGCGCGCGTGTTCGACGCCAGTGCGCCGACCCTGGCCGTGCATGCGGTCGACATGGTGCCCGACTACGGCGACGACATCGCCGCGTATTCGGTGCCGCGCGTGAAAGGGCGCCTGGACCTGGGTGCGATGCTCGCGCAGCTGGGGCAACGCGCGATCAACGAAGTGCAGGTCGAAGCCGGCGCAACCTTGGCCGGCAGTCTCATCGAGGCCGGGCTCGTCGACGAACTGCTGCTGTACATCGCACCGGTGATCCTTGGCGATCGCGGACGCCCGCTGCTCGGCGGGCTGGATATTTCCGTGATGTCCGAGCGCCTGGGTCTGGAGATCGTCGATTCCCGTCACGTCGGTCCGGACCTGCGGCTGCTGCTGCGGCCGGTGCGGAGCCGCGCGTGATCGCGCGCTCGTCCCCGATGACGGTCGTTTTCTCTGTCCGCGGCTGCCCGTCGCGAATTTCCTGCACGAGTATCGAACGCCCATGTTCACCGGACTGATCCAGGCCGTCGGCCACATCGAAAGCAAACTCGCGCGCGGCGGGGACCTGCGTTTGGGCATCGCGACCGGCGTGCTGCCGATGCAGGACGTACAACTGGGCGAAAGCATCGCGGTTTCGGGCGTGTGCCTGACCGTGGTCGAATTCGACGGCGCAGGTTTCGTCGCCGACGTCTCCAACGAAACGCTCGCGTTGACCACGCTCGGTGGGCTCGCGATCGGGGCGCCGGTGAACCTGGAACGGGCGTTGTTGCCGACCACCCGTCTCGGCGGACACCTGGTCGCCGGTCACGTCGACGGGATCGGTCATGTGCAGAAGATCTGGGACGACGGCCGTTCGCAGCGCTGGCGGTTCACGGCCGCGCGCGGCCTGTTGCGCTACATCGCGGTCAAGGGATCGATCTGCGTGGACGGCGTGAGCCTGACGGTGAATGCCGCAGATGCCGAAGGTTTCGAGGTCAATCTCGTGCCCCATACCGTCGCCCACACGGCGTTTTCGGCGAGCCGCGCCGGCGATGCCGTGAATCTGGAAGTGGACCTGGTCGCGCGTTACGTCGAACGCCTGCTGTCGTCCGGCACGCCCGCCGACTAACGCTCGCCGCGCGCCGCTTTCCTCCTGCCACCGTTCTCCGAGAATCCCACGCCATGCCCTTCGCCTCCGTTCCCGACATCCTCGACGACATCCGCGCCGGCCGCATGGTCGTCATCGTCGACGACGAAGACCGCGAAAACGAAGGCGACCTGATCATGGCCGCCGAACTCGTGCGGCCGTCGGACATCAATTTCATGGTCACGCACGCGCGCGGCCTGGTGTGTCTGTCGCTGACGCGCGAGCGTTGCCGGCAACTGAATCTGCCGCTGATGGTCAGCGACAACAATTCGCCGTACCAGACCAATTTCACCGTCAGCATCGAAGCGGCGGAAGGCGTGACCACCGGCATCTCCGCCTACGACCGCGCGCATACGATCCGCACGGCCGTACGCCCGGACGCCGCGCCCGAGCACCTCACCCAGCCTGGGCACATCTTTCCGCTGATGGCCCAGCCCGGCGGCGTGCTCACGCGCACCGGACACACCGAGGCAGCGACCGATCTGGCCCTGCTCGCGGGTCTGGAACCGGCCGGCGTGCTCGTGGAGATCCTCAATGCCGACGGCAGCATGGCGCGCCGCCCTGAACTCGAGGCGTTCGCGGCCGAGCATGGTCTGCGTATCGGTTCGATCGAAGACCTGATCCGTTATCGTCTGGAAACCGAACACACCATCGACCGCGTCGACGAACGTGACATCGACACCGCGCACGGGCCGTTCCGGCTGGTGACCTATCGCGATCGATTGAGCCGCGAGCTGCATTTCGCGCTGGTGCGCGGCACGCCCGTGGCCGATACGCCGACCCTGGTGCGCGTGCACGTGAAGAATCCGCTGTCGGACGTGCTGCATTGGCAGCGCGCCGATTTCGGCCTGAGCGCGGCCGATGCAATGGCCCAGGTCGCCGCCGCCGGCAGCGGCGTGGTGGTCGTGCTGGCCGCCCCCGTGTCCGCCGATGCGCTGTTGGCACGCATCACCGAACGCGAAGCCGGCGACGCGCCGAAAGTCGCCGAGTGGCGGCGCAATGGCGCCGGTGCGCAGATCCTCGCGGAACTGGGTCTCAAGCGCCTGCGCGTGATCGGCACGCCGCGCCGTCAGGTCGGCCTGGCCGGCTATGGCCTGGAAGTGGTCGACTACGTGGCCGCGACCTCGCATACGGCCTGAGCAGGCCTCAACCCCGACCCGACGCCCGGCCGGGCCGGCGGGGTCTGGCCTGTTAAACTGCACCCCCACCGAGCCCTGACCCGACCATGCCCCGATTCGAAGGCGACCTCCGCCCGCTGCCCGGCGCGCGTTACGCCATCCTCGCCAGCCGCTGGAATCCGCGCATCACCGAAGTACTGGTCGATGGCGCGCGCCGCGCCCTGGTCGACAACGGGGCGGACGCCGGTCTGGTCGACGTGATTCGCGTGCCCGGCGCCTGGGAATTGCCGACGGCCGCGGCGGCACTCGCCGCCAACGGAAAGTACGCCGCCCTGATCGCGCTCGGTTGTGTCGTGCGCGGCGAGACCCGTCACTACGAACACGTCGCCGACGAATGCGCGCGTGGCCTCATGCGCGTCTCGCTCGACTACCGCCTGCCGGTCGCCAACGGCGTGCTCGCTGTCGAGGAGCATGCGCATGCGGAAGCGCGCGCCGGCGGCAACCACGGCAACAAGGGCGAGGAAGCCGCACTCGCGGCGATGGAAATGGCCCACCTGCTGCACCAATTGAGCGAATCCAACGCATGAAGCCGCACCGTACCGATGGCATCGATCCCGCCGCGCGCTCGCGTGCCCGTCGCCGTGCGTTGCAGGCGCTGTACGCCTGGCAGATGTCGCATTCGGCGATCGAGAAGGTCATCGAGCAGTTCCGCAGCGAACAGGACATGGAGATCGCCGACCTCGAATATTTCGAGGCGCTCGTGCGCGGCGTCGCCGGCAACACCGAGGCGCTCGATGCCGAGCTGTCGAAGTTCATCGATCGCGGCATCGCCCAGGTCGACCCGATCGAGCGTGCGGTGTTGCGCATCGCCGCGTTCGAACTGCTGCATCGTCCGGACGTGCCGTATCGCGTGGTGATCAACGAAGCGATCGAGACCACCAAGCGCTTCGGTGCCGACCACGGCCATACCTATGTCAACGGCGTGCTCGACCATGCCGCCGCCGAGTGGCGCGCCACCGAAATCCAGGCCTCGCGCCGGTAAGGGCGTCGTGGCCGAATTCGACCTCATCGAGCGCTTCCGGCAACGCGCGGGCCAGCGCGCCGACGTGATTCTGGGCATCGGTGACGATGCCGCGCTGTTGCGGGTACCGCCCGATGCCTTGCTGGTCGTCAGTGCCGACACACTCGTGGCCGGCGTGCATTTTCCGGACGACACCGCAGCCGCCGACATCGGCTGGAAGGCGCTCGCGGTCAATCTCAGCGACCTCGCCGCGATGGCCGCGAAGCCGGCCTGGGCGACGCTGTGCCTGACCTTGCCGCAGGCACACGAGGACTGGGTCGACGCCTTTCTCGACGGCTTCCTCGAACTGGCGGCCCAGCACGATGTCGCCTTGGTCGGCGGCGACACCACGCGCGGTCCGCTGTCGATTTCCGTCACCGTCCACGGCTTCGCCCCCGCCGGTCAGGCTTTGCGCCGCAGCGGTGCGAAAGCCGGCGACGATATCTGGGTGACCGGCACGATCGGCGATGCCGCCGGCGGTCTCGCGCAATGGCAACGGCAGGGCCTGATGTCGGCGAAACTGCGTCACCGTCTCGACCGGCCGACGCCGCGCAACGAAGCGGCGCTCGCCGTGCGCGGCCTGGCCCATGCCGCGATCGACCTGAGCGACGGCCTCGCCGCCGATCTGGGTCACATGCTGAGGCAGAGCGGCGTCGGTGCCGATCTCGACCTCGGCCGCCTGCCGACCTCGCGCAGTCTCGCCGATCATTTTCCCGGCGAAGCCGAGCGCTGGACCTTGCAGCTGACCGGCGGCGACGACTACGAGTTGTGTTTCACCGCGGCGCCCGCCGATGCGCTGGCGATCGAGCAGGCGTTCGCCGCGCTCGACCTCACGGCGACCGTGGTCGGACAGATTTCGTCGGCGCTGGGCCTGCGTCTGAATACGCCCGAAGGCGAGGCTTTCGTGCTGCCGCAGGCGGGCTTCGAACATTTCCGGGAGCCGACATGAACGACACGCCGTCGCCGCCACGCGTGGTGCTCACGCATCCGGCGGGTTGGATCGCCAGCGGGTTCGGCGTCGGCCTGTCGCCGAAAGCAGCCGGCACCTGCGGCTCGCTCGCGGCGCTGATTCCGTGGTGGCTGTGGTTGCAGCACCAGCCTTGGCCGATCTATTTGCTGGTGATCGCGGCCGGTTTTGCGATCGGCGTGTGGGCGGCGGGCTGGGTCATCGGCAAGACGCGCATCGAGGATCCCGGTGTCGTCGTCTGGGACGAATTCATCGGCCAGTGGATCGCCTTGTGGTTCGCGCCGGTCGGGCTGGGTTGGCTGGTCGCCGGTTTCGCCTTGTTCCGTCTGTTCGATATCTGGAAACCGTGGCCGGTGCGTTGGGCCGACGACAAACTGCATGGCGGTTTCGGTGCGATGTTCGACGATGTGCTCGCCGGGGTGTACGCGCTGCTGGTCCTGCAGGCGGCCGCGTATTTTCTGCGCTGAGCTCAGTCCGGCAGGATCTTGCCGGGATTGAGCAGGCCGTCGGGGTCGAACGCGTGCTTGATCGCGCGCATCGCCGCCAAAGTGGCGGCATCGATCGCCAGCGGCAGGAAATCGCGCTTGGCCAGGCCGATGCCATGTTCGCCGGACAATTGCCCGCCCAGCGCGATGACCGTCGCGAAAACCTCCGCCAACGCCGCCTCGGCGCGCGCTGCCTGATCGGCCTCGGCGGGATCGAACAACAGATTGACGTGCAGGTTGCCGTTGCCGGCATGCCCGAAACACACGATCTTCGTCTGCCGCGCCTTGGCGATGACGCCGACCCCGGCGACGAGATCGGGAATGCGCGACACCGGCACGACCACGTCCTCGTTGATCTTCCCCGGTGCGATCGTGCGCAGGGCCGGCGACAACGCCTTGCGGGCAGCCCAGAGTTTTTCGCGCGTGGCTTCATCGGGTGCGGCATCGATGGCAAGGCAGCCGTCGCCGTCTGCGGCCTGGCGCAGTGCGCGTTCGGCCGCAGCCAGCACCGCTTCATCGCCATCGGCTTCGATCATCAGCAAGGCGCCGGCGGTCGGCAGATCGGCACCGCCGACCTCGCGCGCCAGACGCACGCATTCGCCGTCCATGAATTCGAGCATCGAGGGCGTGACTGCTTGCGCCATGAGTCGCGCCACCGCCGCGGCGGCGCTGTCGACATCGCGGTACAAGGCGCGCAGGGCGCGTCGGTGCGGGGCGATCGGTGTGAGCTTCAAGGTCGCTTCGACGATCAGCGCGAGCGTGCCTTCCGAGCCGATCAACAGTCGTGACAGGTCGTAGCCGGTCGCGCCTTTCGTGGTCGCTGCGCCGAAGCTCACCAGTTCGCCCTGGCCGGTGACGGCGGTCAGCGCGAGCACGTTGTCGCGCGTCGCGCCGTATTTCACCGCGCGTGGGCCGCCGGCATTGCAGGCGAGATTGCCGCCGACGGTGCAATACGGCGCGCTGGTGGGGTCGGGCGGCCAGAACAAACCGTGGGCCTGCAGGGCCTGCTGCAGATCGCCGTTCAACAAACCTGGTTCGACGACCGCGACGCGATCGCCGGGCCGTATTGCGAGCAGGCGATTCATGCGTTCGAAACTCACGACCAAGCCGCCGTGCACGGGTACGCTGGCGCCGGTGGTATTGGTGCCGCGTCCGCGCGCGGTAATCGCCACGCGGTGGCTGCGGCACAGACGCACGAGCTCGAGCACCTGGTCGCGCGTCGTGGGCAGCGCCACCGCGTCAGGCAAGGCCTGCCGGCGCGAATTGTCGTAGCCATAAGCCACGCGCTCGGAGGCATCGAGCAGCAGTCCGTGCTCGCCGAGCAAACGCTGCAGAGCGGAAATCAGCGGCGCGGGCAGGGAAGGGCTCATGGCGCGATTCTAGCCCTGCCTCCCAGCCATCGCCCGAAACACGCCAGCCCGATCGCTGGCAGCCATACCCACTGCATCTCCGACAGCAACACCGACAGTCCGCGTGCACTGAAAAAACCGGCGCCGATCGGAGAAACCAGAATCGGTCGCCAAGGCGCGAAATGGCGGGTCGCGTCGAACGGCCAGAACAGCGCGACGCCGAGCCCGCCACTGGTGAAGGCATCCAGCAGCGGATGCGAGGCGCAGGCGATCGCGACGAAACAAAAAACGGTCATCGGCGAACGGCGCAAGGACGTCGCGAAGACCATCGCGCACAAACCCACCAACATCGCGAACACCAGGGAATGCGATGCGCCGCGATGACCGAAGTCGTCGGCATAGGGAATGCCGAACGCGAAGGCGATCGTGTCGAGATCGGGCAATACCGCCGCCGCCATCGCGACCGCAGTCAGGCGCCAGGGGAGGCGTTGTCCACCCAAGGCGACGGCGGCTGCGAGCGGAACGACCGCGTGGGTGAAGATCGTAGGCACGTCAGACGACGTCGTTGAGCGTGAATGCCGCGGGCAGCCATTCGCAGCTCAGGCCGTCGGGCTCTTCCTGCACGGCGACGACATCGAAGCGGCAGGCGGCTTGGCGATACGCCGGCGTGCCCGACAGCCAGGCCTGCGCGGCGAGCGCGATCTTGCGGCGCTTGCGCGCATCCACCGACGCGGCCGCGCCGCCGAAAGCGAAGTTTTTCCGCCGCCGCACTTCCACGAAGGCGACGGTCGCGCCGTCGCGCATGATCAGGTCGATTTCACCGAAGGGATAGCGCACGTTGCGCGCCAGCAGCTGCAAGCCACGCGCCTGCAGCAGGGCGCAAGCGGCCTGTTCGGCCTCGGCACCGAGGCGCTGGGTATCAGCGCGTGGCGGACGCGGCATTCGTCTGCAGGCCACCGTCCGGCGCGGCGCGCGGTCGGCCACCGCTGAACACGGCCCAGCTCGGATCGCGCTGGATGATGCCGAAGCTGTCCAGGCGCAGATCGCCGGTGGCACCGCGCAGCGTGTAGCCCGGATCGGTGCCGAGGCGGTCGAGATAGGCCGCGAGTTTCCACGCGTCCATGCCGAAAGCGAACAGACGCTGCGACGGACCCCGCGCGGTACCCAGTTCGGCGGCGAGTGCGTCGGCATCGATCAGATCGGGACGACGATCGAGCAGCCAGGGCAGTTCGGGAAATTCGATGCCGTCGAGTTCGACGTCCTGACGTGCATTCGCGCCGTTGAGGATCAGCGACGTCGAGACGCGCGGCAGCACCGAGAACGGCGAGACTTTGAGCTGTGCCGCGACCAGACGCGCCTGCGGCGCCTTGAGCACGAGTAGCACGGCCGTCGGCGCGGTGTGGCCAGCGCCGGTTTGCGCGGCGAGCAACGGGCCGACATCGACGATGCCATCGTCCACCACGACTTCGCCGACGACATCGCCGCCACGTGCACGCAGTTGTTCGCGGAACGCCGCCAGCGCGCGCTGGCCGCCGTCGTCGCGTTGCGTGAAGACCAGTACCTTCAACTGCCCGCGATTGGCCAGACGGTCGGCGGCGAACAGGCCCTCGTCGTCGGGAGACAGCGCGAAGCTGATGCTGCCCGGCGGCGGCGCCGACACGCCGCGGTTGAGCGCGATGATCGGCGCGCCGCTGACGTTCTGCGCGAACACGGCATTGATCTCGTCGCGGCTCAAGGGGCCGAGAATGAGTTGCGCACCGTCGGCATTGGCCTGGGCGGCGGCGCTCTGTGCACCGGCGGCGGTGCCGTTGGTGTCGTAGAACTTGATGTTGGGACGACGACGGGTTTCGGCGTAGTACGCCGCGAGAATGCCGTCGCGCACGCCAGCGCCGGCGCCGGCGAGCGAGCCCGTCGATGGCAGCAACACGGCCAGCTGCAGTGGCGGACGGTAGCCGTCGCTGTCGGCCGGTGGGAATGCCTGCGTGCGCACCTGGGCGCTGCGGTCGAGCGGATGCGGCAAGGGCAGGCCGCGCTTGGCCAATTCGCGGGCAGCGAACGGATACAGCGGATCGTTGCCGGCGAGCGCCGCGCTGCGCGCACTCAGCGTGCCGTTGTCGACGCCGGCGAGCAGGCGTTCGACATTGCGCGCATTCGCCGCGCGTTCTTTCGCGGGCGCATTCGGTTGCAGCAGGGCCGCGGTTTCGATCGCGACATCGAAGGGCTGGCCGGCGGCGGTAAATGCGCGTGCACGCAGGCTGTGCCAGCGGATCGCATCGGGCACGCTGCCGGGGTTCTGGCCGAGCAGGGCGAGCGCGTCGCGGCCGCGGCCGTCTTCGATCAGGAATTGCGCATTGAGCAGATCGTGATTGAACGCGTCTTCGCCAACGAGCTTGCGACGATTCGACTGCGCCAGCGTCTGACGCGCAGCGGCGCCGTCGCCGGCGCGCTCGAAGGCTTCGGCGGCATGCACGAGGGCGCGATCGCGCACGGCACTGCGCGGTTCGTTGGCGATCTGCAGATAGGCTTGCGCGGCCTCGCGATATTTGCCGTTGTCGAGCAGGGCGCCGGCGGCCTGTTCCGCCGGGGTGACGGCGGGGGTGGTGCTGACGGTGGCGCAGCCGGCCATCAGCAGCGGGATCAGGATCAGGGGCAACAGTCGTGCGCGCATGGGTCGGTTCCGGGGGGCGATGCCGCTAAGATGATACCCGGTCGACCGACCGTTCAAGCACAGGAAGGCCGCCATGGGCGCCATCAAAGCCGGCACGCTCTATGTGGTGGCCACCCCGATCGGCAACCTCGCCGACCTCACGCCGCGTGCGCGCGAGGTGCTGGCGGCCGTCGACGCGATTTGTGCCGAGGACACCCGGCACACGCGCCAGTTGCTGTCGGCCTTCGGCCTGGACAAGCCGCTCGTCGCCCTGCACGAGCACAACGAAGGCGAGATGGCGGCACGTCTGGTCGAACGTCTGCGCGCGGGCGATACCCTGGCCCTGGTGTCCGACGCGGGCACGCCGCTGGTGTCGGATCCCGGCTACCGTCTCGTGCGCGAAGTGCGTGCGGCCGGCTTCAGCGCCAGTCCGATTCCTGGTGCCTGCGCGGCGATCGCGGCGTTGTCGGTCGCCGGCATTCCCAGTGATCGTTTCTGTTTCGAGGGGTTTCTGCCAGCGAAAGCCTCCGGTCGTCGCGAACGTCTGAGTGGTCTGGCGAAAGAAACCCGCACCCTGGTGTTCTATGAAAGCGCACATCGCATCGAGGAGTCGCTCGCGGATTTCGTCGCGATCTTCGGCGCGACGCGCGAGGCGGTGATCGCGCGCGAACTGACGAAGTTGTTCGAGACCGTACTCGGCGACACGCTGGGCGCGCTGCTGGAGCGCGTCCGCGCCGACGACAATCAACGCAAGGGCGAATTCGTACTGATCGTGCGCGGTTGCGCGGACGATGCCGATGCCTCGCTCATCGAAGGCCAGCGTCTGTATGCGCGGCTCGTGGAATACCTCAAGCCCTCGCAGGCGGCGAAGCTCGCTGCGGAACTCAGCGGCGCCCCGAGAAAAGCGCTGTACGGCGGCGAATGAAGCGCGCGTGTGAGACAATGCGCATGGCGGAGTCGGCCAAGACAACCGCGTCGCGACTTGATCGCGCCGAGGAAAGTCCGGGCTCCACAGAGCAGGGTGCCAGGTAACGCCTGGGCGGCGCGAGCCGACGGAAAGTGCAACAGAAAACAAACCGCCGAACGGCTCGAAAGAGTGCGTGGTAAGGGCGAAACGGCGAGGTAAGAGCTCACCGCATGCGGGGCTAACGCCGCATGGCACGGCAAACCCCACCCGGAGCAAGGCCAAATAGGGGGACTATGGGTTGGCTCGACCCGTCCCCGGGTGCGCTGCTTGAGCCTTGCCGCGAGGCAAGGCCGAGAGGAATGGTTGTCCACGACAGAACCCGGCTTACTGGTCGGCTCCGCCACTTCTGTCCATCCCGGCCCAGGAAATCCGCGTCCGGACGCCCTCCGGGCGAGCGAACCCGCCGCCGCGTCGAAATATCCCGAGAACGCCTCCGAGCGGCTTGACCCGCGCAGTCGGGGCTGTTCCACGCGTCCGCTCGGCCGCCAGGGGCCCGGGGAGTCTCTTCCCCGAAGAGACTGCGAACCAGCGCACGCCTCTGCATCAAATCCATGTGAAACAACACTTCCCGAACGCTTCTTAAACAAGACTCTGAAGTTCGCTGCAAGGTCTTGATTCCCCTAGTGAATTTCCCCTGTTTTTGTTCTTGACAGCCCCCAGGCTCAGGTCTAACGTGGGCTTCCGAGGGAATTTCGGGTTTTTTGTGGGGTTTGGTGGGTATGTTTCAGGGTGAAACCGCGATCACGATCGACGACAAGGGCCGTCTGGCGATTCCTACCGCCTACCGGGACCTCGTCGCGCGTGCTTGCGGCAACCGTCTGGTCATCACCTACAACCCCTACGAGTCCGGCTGTCTCTGGCTGTACCCGGAATCGGGCTGGGAAAAAGTCCGCGACCAGGTCAATGCCCTGCCCAATGCCAAGCGCGTGCATCGCAACCTCCAGCTCAAGCTGGTCGGCGCGGCCACGCTTGTCGAGCCCGATGGCAGCGGCCGTCTCCTCGTTCCGCCCAGCCACCGCAATGCGGCGGGCATCGAGAAAAAGGCCGTGTTGCTGGGCATGGGCAGCAAGTTCGAGTTGTGGAGCGAGCAGGCGCACCTCGCGCAGATCCGTCAGACGATTGCCGAAGACGAGATCAGCGACGACATGCTCGATCTGAGGCTCTGACCGGTGACGGCCGGGAAATCTGTGGAGACGCAGACCCCCAGCCATCTTCCGGTGATGTGGACGCAGGTGATGGACGGCCTGCGCGTGCTCAAGGATGGCAAGTATTTGGATGGCACGTTCGGGCGTGGCGGTCACGCGCGCGGCGTACTCGACCGGCTTGGTCCGGCAGGAAGGCTGTTGTTGATGGACAAGGACCCCGAAGCGATCGCCACCGCCGCCGAACTTTTCGGCAGCGATGCGCGCGTCGCCGTCCGACGCGGCTCGTTCGCGGATTTGGGGAACTGGAGCGAAACCGCCGAGGGCCTGGATGGCGTGCTGTTTGACCTCGGCGTCTCTTCTCCGCAGCTGGACGTCGCCGAACGCGGATTCAGTTTCCGCGCCGACGGCCCGCTCGACATGCGCATGGATCCCGATTCGGGCGAGAGCGCGGCCCAGTGGCTGGCGCGTGCCAGCGAACGCGAAATCGCCGACGTGCTGTGGATCTACGGCGAGGAAAAACTCAGCCGTCGCATCGCCCGCACGATCCTGGCACGCCGCAGCGAAGAACCGCTGACCCGCACCGCGCAGCTCGCCGAGCTCATTTCCGGCTGCGTGCCGCGCGGCGACGGCAAGATCCATCCGGCCACGCGCAGCTTCCAGGCGATCCGCATCTTCATCAACCGCGAGCTCGAGGACCTGGAAAAAGGTCTCGCCGCGGCGCATGAGCGCCTCAAGCCGGGCGGGCGCCTCGCCGTGATCAGCTTCCATTCGCTGGAAGACCGCATCGTCAAACGCTTCATCGCCGCGCATGCCAAGGCGCCGCCGGGCAACCGGCGCATGCCGGTCGCGGCCGAATTCACCGCGAGCCTGCTCGACATCGGCGGCGCGCAGCGCGCGTTCGACGAGGAAATCTCGCGCAATCCGCGCTCGCGCAGCGCCGTGCTGCGGGTCGCGGAAAAAGTGCAGGAGACGGCCGCATGAGCCTGCGCGTATTCCTGTTCGCACTGATGATCGCGGCCGTGCTCGGCAGCGGCATCGCCGTGGTCTATGCGCGCCAGCAGCATCGCCAGGCCTATGTCGAGCTGACCCGGCTCGAACGCGCGCGCGACGAACTCAACATCGAATTCAGTCGTCTGCAGCTGGAGCAGGCGACGTGGTCGGAAACCAATCGCATCGAGCAGGTCGCCACCGAGCGCCTGGGCATGGGCTTCCCGCAAGGCTCGGACGTGGTGGTGCTGACGCCATGAAAACCCGCGCCCGTCCCTACGATCTCAAACTACGCTTGACCATCCTCGGCGCCGTGCTCGGCTGCTGCGGCGTCGTGCTGGTCGGTCGCGCGGCGCATATGCAGCTGCTCGACAACGATTTCTACCAGCATGAGGGCGACGCGCGCTTCCTGCGCGAAGTGCCGATCGCGACCTCGCGCGGCATGATCATGGACCGCAACGGCGAACCCCTGGCGGTGTCCACGCCGGTCGAGTCGGTGTGGGCCAACCCCAAGGAACTGCTGCAGCATCCCGAGCGTCTGCCCGAGCTGGCCAAGGCCCTGGGCATTCCCGAAGACGTGCTGACGCAGCGCATCGCGCAGCGTTCGGGCAAGGAATTCGTGTTCCTGCGCAGGCACATCAATCCCGACGACGCCCAGGCCGTGGTCGCGCGCGGCATTCCGGGTGTGTATTCGCAGCGCGAGTTCCGCCGGTTCTACCCGCACGGCGAAGTCATGGCGCACGTGCTGGGCTTCACCAACATCGACGATCAGGGCCAGGAAGGCGTCGAACTCGCGTTCAACGACTGGCTGACCGGCAAGCCGGGCGCGCAGCGCGTGATTCGCGATCGTCGCGGCCGCATCGTCGAGAACGTCGACCTGATCCGCGCTGCGCAGCCGGGCAAGGACATCACGCTGTCGATCGACCGGCGCATCCAGTATCTGGCCTATCGCGAGCTCAAGGCCGCGCTGCTCGCCAATCATGCGCGCAGCGGTTCGGTGGTCGTGCTCGACGTGCCGACCGGCGAAATCCTCGCCATGGTCAACCAGCCGTCCTACAACCCGAACGCCCGCGAAGCCGCCGAACCCGGCGTGCATCGCAACCGCGCGGTCACCGACGTCGTCGAGCCCGGCTCGGTGATGAAGGCGATGACGGTGATGGCGGCGCTGGAAAACGGCGTGGATCCCAACATCACGCTCGACACCAATCCCGGCATCATGATGCTGGGCAAGTATCCGATTCGCGATACCAGCAACCACGGCGTGGTCACGCTCGAAGGCCTGTTGCAGCACTCGTCGAACATCGGCGCGGCCAAGCTCGGCATGGGCATGAGCAACGACCATTTCTACGACGTGCTGCATCGTTTCGGCTTTGGCACCAGCACCGGCTCGGGCTTTCCCGGCGAGTCGGCCGGCGTGCTCGCGCCGGCGCGCAGCTGGGGCCCGGTCGAAAAAGCCACGATCGCCTACGGCTACGGTGTTTCCGTAACGCCGTTGCAGCTTGCCCAGGCGTACGCGGCGATGGCCAATGAGGGGCGTCTGATGCCGCCGACCTTTATTCGCGGAGGCGAGGGCAGTGGTCGCCAGGTCATGGATCCGCGCATCGCGCGACAAGTGCTGCTGATGCTCGAGAGCGTCACGCGTGCCGGCGGTTCCGCGCCGAAAGCGGCGGTCACCGGCTACCACGTCGCCGGCAAGACCGGCACCTCGCGCAAGGCCAGTGCTGGCGGCTATCAGAAGCGTTACGTGTCGCTGTTCGCTGGTGTCGTGCCGCTGGATCATCCGAAGTTCGCGATGGTCGTGGTCATCAACGAGCCGAACGGCCGCGACTACTACGGCGGCCTGGTTTCCGCGCCGGTCTTCCACAACGTCATGGACGGCGCGCTGCGCCTCATGGATGTGCCGCCGGACAAGGTCGAAGAGTGGTATGCGCAGCAGCCGGCGCCCGTGGCCGCACCGACGATCGCCGATGTCGCGGATGGCAATGTCATCGACGAGGCGCCGGCCGCGCCGGCCGCGCCCGCCGCCGAGGCCCCGGCAACGGCGGCCGCGCTGGCACCCGGAGCGCTCCGATGAGCCGCGCCATGCCCCTGCATGATCTTCTCGCCGGCGAAGTGCCGGCTTTGCCGTCTTTCAATCCGATGATTCGCGGGCTGTCCGCAGACAGTCGCGAGCTCGGTGCCGGCGATGCTTTCGTCGCGCTGGCCGGCGCCAGCACGCACGGCCTGAACTTCGTCGACAAAGCGCAAGCGGCGCAGGTCGCGGCGATCCTGTTCGAACTGCCGGCGCCGCAGGATGTCGTCGTGCCTGCCAACGCGATCGGCGTGAGTGACTTGCGCCACAAGCTCGGCCGGCTGGCCGATCGTTTCTACGGCTCGCCGTCGAAGACGATGACGATGACCGGCGTCACCGGCACCAATGGCAAGACCTCGACCGTGCAACTGATCGCACAGGCGCTGGCTTCGCAGGGCGAAACGGTCGGCACGATCGGTACGCTCGGCGCGGGCCTGTACGGACGCATCGTCGCGCACGAACGCACCACGCCCGACGTCATTCCCGTGCACCGTCTGCTTGCGCAGATGCGCGACGAAGGCGCGACGCAGGTGGCGATGGAAGTGTCCTCGCACGGACTCGAACTCGGGCGCGTCGACGAGGTCGCGTTCCGCGTGGCGGTGTTCACCAATCTCACGCGCGACCATCTCGACTTCCATGGCACGATGGAAGCCTACGGGGCGGCCAAGCGCAAACTGTTCGCGTGGCCGACCCTGCGCGCGGCGGTGATCAATCTCGACGATGCCTTCGGCGCCGCATTGATCGGCGACCTCGCCGATGGCGTGCAGCGCATCGGTTTCAGTTCGCGCGGCCATGCCGGCGCTACCCTGAAGGCGGACGGCCTGTCGCTGTCGCCGGAAGGTCTGCGCTTCACGCTCAGCGAAGGCGGGCAATCCTTCGCGATCGCGTCGCCGCTGCTGGGACGGTTCAACGTCGACAACCTGCTCGCAGTCGCCGGCGCCTTGCGCGGGCTGGACTGGAACCTGGAGAAGGTCGCGCGCGTCCTGCCCGTGCTCTCGCCGGTCGGCGGGCGCATGAGTCGCGTCGGCGGTGACGCCGGACAGCCCCTGCTGGTGGTCGACTATGCGCATACGCCCGACGCACTTGAGCAGGCCTTGTCGACCCTGCGCGAGCACACCCCCGGTCGTCTGATCTGCGTGTTCGGCTGCGGTGGCGACCGCGATCGCGGCAAGCGTCCGCAGATGGCTGCGATCGCTGAACAGCGCGCCGACCGCGTCATCGTCACCGACGATAATCCGCGCAGCGAAAGCGGCGACGCGATCGTCGCCGACATCCGCGCCGGTTTCCGTCACCCGGAACGCATCGAGTTCGAGCGTGATCGCGAACGCGCGATCGCGCAGGCGCTGACCGGTGCGACCGCGCAGGACATCATCCTGATCGCCGGCAAGGGTCACGAGACCTACCAGGAAGTCGCTGGGGTCAAACATCCGTTCGACGATCTCGCCGTCGCGCAGCGCCTGCTGGGAGCACGCGCATGAGGCCGGTCATGCTGTCGCAGATCGCCAGCTGGTGCGAAGGCCGTCACCTCGGCGACGACGTGGAGATCAGCGCGGTCAGCACCGATACGCGTACGATCGCGCCCGGCGCGCTGTTCGTGGCCCTGCGTGGCGAGCGTTTCGACGCGCACGACATGGTTGCCGAGGCGCAGCATCGCGGCGCCGCCGCCCTGCTGGTGCATCGCGAAGTCGATTCGACCCTGCCGCAGGTGCTGTGCGCGGACACCGAAGAAGCACTCGGCGAACTCGCCGCCGGCATCCAGCGTGGACGCCCGGCCGTCGTCGTCGCGCTGACCGGCAGCAATGGCAAGACTTCGGTAAAGACGCTCATCCAGGGCATCCTTTCGCGCGCGGGCCGCACCTATTTCAATCCGGGCAATCGCAACAACGAGATCGGCCTGCCGCTGGCGGTGCTCGATGCGCCGGAAGACGCGCAGTTCGCGATCTACGAGATGGGCGCGGGCAAGCCCGGCGACATCGCCTATCTGGCCAGCATCGCGCCGCCGCAGGTCGCCCTGGTCAACAACATCGCGCCGGCGCACATGGAGCGCATGGGCAGCCTGCTGGGCATCGCCGAGACCAAGGCGGCGATCTACGAAGCCTTGCCCGACGACGGCGTGGCGGTAATCAATGCCGACGACGCGTTCGCGCCCTTCTTCGCCCAGATCGTCGGTGCTCGCCGCAGTTTCCGCTTTGGCATCGAGAACAATGCCGATGTGCGCGCCAGTCGCATCGTGACGGGCGCGGAGCGGTCGCGTTTCCATCTGCATACCCCTGCGGGGAATGCCGAGATCGTGTTGCCCTTGCCTGGCCGCCACAATGTGCTGAACGCGCTCGCCGCCACGGCGCTGGCGCTCGCCGCCGGTGCCCCGTTCGAGGCGATCGTCGAGGGCCTCGCGAACGCCGAGCAGGTGAAGGGCCGGCAGATCGCGCACCGTTTGCATAGCGGCGCCGTGCTCATCGACGACAGCTACAACGCCAATCCCGGATCGGTCGCTGCTGCCATTGCCACGCTGGCGCAGGCGGGAGAGGACGCGTGGCTGGTGTTCGGCAACATGGGCGAACTCGGCGAAACCTCGGCGCAATTGCATGCCGAGGTCGGCGCTCAGGCCAAGCGTGCGGGGCTCAAGCGTCTGTGGTCGGTCGGCGATCTTGCGCGCGAAGCCAGCGTCGCCTTCGGGGAAGGCGGACGTCATTTCATTGACCAGGGCGCCCTCGTGGCCGCACTGCAAACCGAACTGCGCGCCGGCGTGCGCTGCCTGGTCAAGGGGTCGCGCTCGAGCGCGATGGACAACATCGTCAATGCGCTGCTCGCGCAGGACAGGGGAGACACCGGGCATGCTGCTTGAACTGGCGCGCTGGCTGCAGGGACTGGCGCGATTCTTCGCGCTGTTCGACTACATCACGATGCGCGCGATCCTCAGCGCGCTCACCGCGCTCGCCTTGTCGCTCCTCTTGGGTCCGAGCGTGATTGCGCGTCTGGCCACGCTCAAGGGCGGCCAGCCGATCCGCAGCGATGGTCCGCAGAGCCATTTCTCCAAGGCCGGTACGCCGACGATGGGCGGGGCGCTGATCCTGCTCACGATCACGCTGTCGACTTTGCTCTGGGGCGATCTGCGCAACCGCTACGTCTGGGTACTGCTCGGCGTGCTCGTGTCGTTCGGCGCGATCGGTTGGCTCGACGACTGGATCAAGATCGTGCGTCGCGATCCCAATGGTCTCAAGTCGCGGCACAAGTACGCCTTGCAGTCCTTGTTCGGTCTGGCTGCGGCGGTCTTCCTGTACGCGACGGCCGATGTGCCGGCGGCGACGACGCTGTATCTGCCGCTGCTGAAGAACTTCGCCTGGCCGATGGGTCTGGGCTTCATCGTGCTGGCGTATTTCTGGATCGTCGGGTTCTCCAACGCGGTCAATCTCACCGATGGTCTCGATGGTCTGGCGATCATGCCGACAGTGCTGGTGGCGGCGGCCCTGGGTGTCTTCGCCTACGCCTCGGGCAATGTCGTGTTCTCCGACTACCTCGGTATCCCGGCGGTACGCGGTGCGGGCGAGCTGACGATCTTCTGCGCGGCGGTCGCCGGTGCCGGTCTCGGCTTCCTGTGGTTCAACACCTATCCGGCGATGGTGTTCATGGGCGACATCGGCGCGCTGGCACTCGGCGCGGCCTTGGGCACGATCGCAGTCATCGTTCGACAGGAAGCGATCCTGCTGGTCATGGGCGGCATCTTCGTTATCGAAACGCTGTCGGTGATGATCCAGGTCGCCAGCTTCAAGCTCACCGGCAAGCGGGTGTTCCGCATGGCGCCGATCCATCACCACTTCGAGCTCAAGGGTTGGCCGGAACCGCGCGTGATCGTGCGCTTCTGGATCATTTCCGTCGTGCTCGTCCTCGTGGGTCTCGCGACCTTGAAGGTGCGCTGATGATCACGCTGCGCGACCGCGCCAGCCAAGCCCTGCGCTTCGACGACCTCGAAGGTCGTTTCGACGCCTGGCTGATCGGCATTGCCCTGGTGCTGGCCGGTCTGGGCGTGGTCATGGTCGCGTCGAGTTCGATGCCCTACGCGATGAGCAATGGCGTCGGGCCGTTCTACTACCTCAATCGCCACCTTGTCTTCCTCGCACTCGGCGGTGTGCTGGCGTTGACGGTCATGCGGACCGAAATAAAGCGCATCGAGCAGCACAGCCAGATCATCCTGCTGCTGTGCTTTGCGATGTTGCTGGCGGTGCTGGTGCCGGGCATCGGCAAGTCGGTCAACGGCGCCAGGCGCTGGATCAATCTGGGCATTTCCAATTTCCAGGTCGTCGAGGCAGTGAAGCTGATGCTCATCGTCTGGCTGGCCAGCTATCTCGTGCGTTTCCGCGACGAGATCGGCAACAGCTGGAAGGCTTTGTTCAAGCCGCTGATCGTTGCCGGCGCCCTGGTCGGTCTGCTTTTGCTGCAGCCGGACTTCGGCTCGGCCTCGTTGATCCTCGCGATCACCGGCGGCATGGTCTGGCTCGGCGGCGCGCGCATCCGCAATCTCGCCTTGCCGACCTTGGCGGGCCTGGCCGCGATGTCCTTTATCGTGATGCTGGAACCGTATCGTGTGAAGCGTCTGGCTTCCTTCAGCAATCCGTGGGCGGATGCGCAGGACAGCGGCTACCAGCTCGTGCAGGCGCTGATCGCGATCGGCCGCGGCGACCTGACCGGCGTCGGTCTAGGCGGCAGCATTCTCAAGCTCGACTATCTGCCGGAAGCGCATACCGACTTCATCTTCTCGGTCACCGCCGAGGAGCTGGGTTTCGTCGGCGTGTGCTGCATCATCGGCCTGTTCGCGCTGTTCACCTGGCGTGCGCTGCGCCTGGGCCTGCGCTGCATCGAAATGCGCCGTCATTTCAGCGGCTATTGCGCCTTCGGCATCGGTCTGTGGATCAGCCTTCAGGCTTTCGTGTCGATGGGCGTGAATCTCGGCATCCTGCCGACCAAGGGCCTGACGCTGCCGCTGGTGTCTTCGGGTGGTTCTAGCGTGTTGATGACCTGCGTGGCGATGGGTCTGCTGTTGCGCGTGAGCTACGAGCTCGATCGCGCCGAGCGGCAGAAAGCCAAGCTTCGCGCGCAGGCGCCGGCGAGCGACGCCGTGTCCGACGAGGAGCTGTACGAAACCGCCCCGCGTGGCGCGGCGGCGGCAGCCCGGCTTGGTCCGACCACGACGATGCCGGCCACGCGCGGCAATCGCGCGCGGATCGAACCGCGTCTCGGAGCGCAGCGATGAACGCCGTCGTGTCGAAATCGCCGGTAATGATTCTCGCAGGCGGAACCGGCGGTCACATCTTTCCGGGGCTCGCGGTCGCGCGCGCCCTGCGCGCCCGCGACGTGCCGGTGCTGTGGCTCGGCGCGAACGGCGGCATGGAAACGCGCCTGGTGCCCGCCAACGACGTGCCGATCGAAACGATCGCGGTCCGCGGTCTGCGCGGCAAGAATCTCGCGAGCACGTTGATGGCGCCGTTCGTCGTCCTGCGTTCGGTGTGGCAGGCGCTTTCTGTGCTGCGTCGCGCGCAGCCGCGCGCGGTCGTGAGTTTCGGCGGATTCGCCGCCGGTCCGGGCGGCCTGGCGGCCTGGTTGCTGCGCCGTCCGTTGATCGTGCACGAACAGAATCGTGCACCGGGCATGACCAATCGCGTGCTCGCGCGTCTCGCGCGGCGCGTGCTCTGCGGATTTCCGGACAGCTTTGCGGGCGTGGTCAATGAAACCGTCGGCAACCCCGTGCGGCCGGAAATCGCGGCCCTGCCGCCGCCGGCAGAGCGCTTCGCCGGTCGCAGCGGCCCCTTGCGTCTGCTTGTGCTCGGCGGCAGCCAAGGCGCGCGCGCGCTCAATACCGCGGTGCCGAAAGTGATCGCGGCGCTGCAGGCGGCGACGCCGTTCGAGGTTCGTCATCAGTGCGGCGAAAAAATGCGCGACGAGGCCGTGCAGTCGTACGCCGCGGCCGGTGTGGAAGCGAGTGTCGAGACCTTCATCACCGACATGGCCGCGGCCTACGGCTGGGCCGACCTCGTGATCGGTCGCGCCGGGGCGCTGACCATCGCCGAATTGTGTGCTGCGGGTGTCGCCAGCGTGCTGGTGCCATTCCCGGGCGCGGTCGACGACCACCAGGCGCGCAATGCCGACTATCTCAAGGAACGCGGCGGCGGAGACTGGCTGCGCCAGGACGGCAATCTCGATGTCGAACTGCGCGCGCATCTGCAGGCGTTCGCCGGCAATCGCGCGCACCTGCTGCGCATGGCCGAGGCCGCGCGCGCGGCCAGCTTTCCCCGCGCGGCGGACGCCGTGGCTGACATCGTGATGCAGGAGGCAAGGGCATGATCCAGCGTCGGCTTCGCGACAGCGGTGACCTGGCACGCGCGTTTCGTCGTGTGCACTTCATCGGCATCGGCGGTGTGGGCATGAGCGGCATCGCCGAAGTGCTGGTCACCCAGGGCTACACGATTTCCGGTTCCGACCAGAACGACTCGCCGACCACGCGGCGCCTGGTCCAGATGGGCGCGAAGGTGCATCGCGGCCATGCCGCGAGCAACATCGATCAAGTCGACGTCGTGGTGATCTCCAGCGCGATCCGGCAGGACAACCCCGAGCTCGTGGCGGCGCGCGAACAGCGCATCCCGGTCGTGCCGCGCGCCGAAATGCTCGCCGAACTGATGCGCTTCAAGCGCGGCATCGCCATTGCCGGCACCCATGGCAAGACGACAACCACCTCGCTGGTGGCCAGCGTGCTGTCGGAAGGCGGCATGGATCCGACCTTCGTGATCGGCGGACAACTGCTGTCGGCCGGAGCGAACGCGCGTCTGGGCACCGGACAGTGGCTGGTGGCGGAAGCCGACGAGAGCGATGGCAGTTTCTTGCGGCTCAATCCGCTGATCGCGGTCGTGACCAACATCGACGCCGATCACCTGGAAAACTACGGCGGCGACTTCAATCGCGTGAAGGAAGCCTTCTCCGAATTCCTGCATCGCCTGCCGTTCTACGGTCTGGCCGTGCTGTGCATCGACGACGCGGAAGTGGCGGCGCTGGCTGAACAGATGCCACGCCATCTCATGCGCTACGGTTTCGCCGAGCAGGCCGATGTCCGCGCCACCGACGTCACCCAGGACGCAGGCAGCATGCATTTCACGCTGCACTTGCCCGAAAGCGAGCCTCTGCGCGTGAGCCTGAATCTGCCCGGCCGCCACAACGTGCAAAACGCGCTCGCCGCCGCCGCGATCGGCTGGCAGCTCGGCGTGGATCCGCAGGCGATCGCGCATGCGCTGGAGAAGTTCCAGGGCATCGGCCGCCGCTTCAATCTCAAGGGCGAGTTCGACACCGGCAAGGGCAAGGTGCTGCTGGTCGACGACTACGGCCACCACCCGCGCGAGCTCGAAGCCGTTTTTGCCGCGGCCCGCGGCGGTTGGCCGGAGCGCCGCCTGGTCGTGGCGTTCCAGCCGCATCGCTACAGCCGCACGCGCGACCTGTTCGACGATTTCGCCGCCGTGCTGTCGAGCTGCGACGCCGTGGTGCTGACCGAAGTCTATGCCGCCGGCGAAACGGCGATCGCCGGCGCCGATGCGAAGTCGCTGGCGCGGGCGATCCGCGCGCGCGGACGCATCGACCCCGTCGTCGTCGCCAGCGCGCGCGAACTGGCGGGCTTGCTGCCCGATGTGCTGCATGACGGCGATCTGCTTTTGATGATGGGTGCCGGCGACATCGGTCATGTCGCCAGCGACATCGCCACGCATGGCTTCGAAGGAGCGAGCAAGGCATGAAGAAGGTAGTCCACCCCAGCGAATTCGGCCGCGTGGCGGTCCTCATGGGCGGGAGCAGTTCCGAGCGCGAGGTCTCGCTCGATTCCGGTGCGAACGTGCTCGAGGCGCTGCGTGCGCGCGGCGTCGATGCGCAGGCGGTGGACGGCATTCCGGCGCTGGTCGCGGCGCTGGCGGAAAAGAAGTTCGATCGCGTGTTCAACATCCTGCACGGCAACAAGGGCGGCGGCGAAGACGGCGTGCTCCAGGGCCTGCTGGAAGCGCTCGGCATTCCCTGCACCGGATCGGGCGTGCTCGGTACGGCGCTGGCGATGGACAAGATTCGCACCAAGCAAGTCTGGATGACCCTCGGCCTGCCAACGCCGCGCTATGTGCGCCTGGCGCCGGGCGACGATGTGCATGCCGCAGCGCGTGCACTTGGTCTGCCGGTCATCGTCAAGCCTGCTTGCGAAGGGTCGAGCGTCGGTGTGAGCCGCGTGTTCAATGACGGCGACCTCGATGCCGCGGTCGAACTGGCCGCACGCTATCCCGGCGAGCTGTTGATGGAACAGATGATCGTCGGCGAGGAGCTCACGGTCGGCATCCTGATCGATCGCGCGCTGCCGTCGATCCGCATCGTGCCGGCCGGCGAGTATTACGACTACCACGCGAAATACGTGGCCGAGGACACGCAGTACATCTGCCCCGGCCTGGACGGCGAGGCCGAAGCGGAAATCCGCAAGCTTGCGCTGGCCGCGTTCCATGCGGTCGGCTGCAGCGGCTGGAGCCGCGTCGACGTGATGCGCGACCGCGCCGGCAAGTTCTTCCTGCTCGAGGTCAACACCGCGCCGGGCATGACCAGTCATTCGCTGGTACCCAAGGCCGCGCGCGAAGTCGGCATCGACTTCGAAACCTTGTGCTGGACGATCCTGGAAACCTCGTTCAAGGAGGCTGGCCGCTCGTGAATGCCGCGCTGCGCATCGTTGCCTGGCTCATCGCGATCGCTTTGGTCGCGCTGCCGGCGATCGCCGTCGTGAACGGCTGGATCGCCGGTTCGCGCTGGCCGATGCGGCATCTGTCGGTGACCGGCGAGTTCGGCCAGGTCAGCGACGCCCAGGTGCGTGCAGCCGTGCTCCCGTATGTGCGCAATGGCTTCTTCGCGGTCGATCTCGTGCAGGTGCGCGGCGCGCTGGCGAAGTTGCCCTGGGTCAAGCACGTGGAAGTGCGCAAGCGCTGGCCCGATCGTCTGGAAGTGTCCATCAGCGAATTCCGGCCGCTGGCGCATTGGGGCGAAAAACAAATGCTCTCCGAGCACGGCGAGCTGTTCCCGGCCCCGGCGACGGTTGATGCGGATCTGCCGCAGTTCGTCGGTCCGGAGGCGCGCGCAAGCGAACTGATGTCGTTCTACAGCCAGGCGCGGCCGCTGTTCCTGGGCAGCGGTCTGACCGTCGACACCGTCGTGCTGACGGCGCGCGGCAGCTGGAACCTGGTGCTTTCGAACGGTACCCGCATCGAAGTCGGTCGCGGCGACCCGCAGGAGCGGCTGCAGCGTTTCGCGCGCATGCTGCCGCGCCTTCGCGACAAGGAAGCGCGCGTGCTCGATCGCGCCGATCTTCGCTACACCAATGGATTCGCACTGACCTGGCGGGCGGCAAGCGCAGGGCAGGGTGCAACGGACACGCAGGCACAGGCAGGCATATGAACCGCAAGGGCGACAAATCGCTGATCGTCGGACTCGACATCGGCACTTCCAAGATCACCGCACTGGTCGGCGAGTACTCGCCCGGGCAGGAGATCGAGGTCATCGGCATCGGCTCGCACGAATCGCGCGGCATGAAACGCGGCGTGGTCGTGGACATCGAGTCGACCGTGCAGTCGATCCAGCGCGCGATCGAGGAGGCCGAGCTGATGGCCGGCTGCGAGATCCGTTCCGTCTACGCCAGCATCTCGGGCAGCCACACGCAGTGCCGCAATTCGCCCGGCATCGTGCCGGTCGCGAGCGGCGAGGTGACCTACGGCGACCTCGACAACGTGCTGCAGGCCGCGCGCGCCGTGGCGATTCCGTCCGACCAGAAGATCCTGCATGCGATCCCGCAGGAGTACATCGTCGACAACTCCCAGGAAGGCATCCGCAATCCCGTCGGCATGTCCGGCGTGCGTCTGGAAGTGCGCGCACACATCGTCACCGGCGCGCAGTCGGCGGCGGCCAATGTCAGCAAGTGCGTCAATCGCTGCGGTCTGCAGGTCGACGACCTGATCCTGAGTTCGATCGCCTCGAGCACGGCCGTGCTCACGGCCGACGAGCGCGAGCTCGGCGTCGTACTCGTCGACATCGGCGCCGGCACCACCGACATCGCGGTCTTCGTGCAGGGCGCGCTGCGCCACACCTCGTCCCTGCCGATCGCCGGCGACCAGGTCACCAACGACATCGCGCATCTGTTGCGCACGCCAACGCCGGAAGCCGAGCAGATCAAGGTGCGCTACGCCTGCGCGCTCGCGCAGCTGGCGACGGCGGAAGAAAGCATCCAGGTGCCGAGCGTCGGCGATCGTCCGCCGCGGCGTCTGGCGCGCCAGGCGCTGGCCGAGGCCGTGCAGAACCGCTACGAGGAAATCTTCGAGATGGTGCAGGCCGAACTGCGCCGCTCCGGTTTCGAGGAGCTCGTGCGCGCCGGCCTGGTGCTCACCGGCGGCGCCGCGCGCATGGAAGGCGTGGTCGAACTGGCCGAGGAAATGTTGCACATGCCGGTGCGCGTGGGCATCCCGCAGCACGTCACCGGTCTGGGCGAAGTCGTCGGCAACCCGGTGCATGCGACCGGCGTCGGTCTGCTGCTCTGGGGCAGCCAGGTCGAGCATCCGCATCGTCCGCGCATCAACGCCGGCAAGGCCGGCACCCTTTTCAGCAAGCTGCGGAATTGGTACCGCGGTGAGTTCTAGCGGCAATCCCCCCAACAACAATAAAAAAATCCATCTGAAAAACACGAGGACAAGGACATGGCACATTTCGAACTAGTGGAAAAGTTGGCTCCGAACGCCGTCATCAAGGTGTTTGGCGTGGGCGGCGGCGGCGGTAACGCCGTGGCGCACATGGTCAACGCCGGCGTCGAGGGCGTGGAATTCATCACGGCCAACACCGACTCGCAGGCGATCAAGCAGTGCGGCGCGAAACAGCAGCTCCAGCTCGGCGGCAACGTCACCAAGGGCCTGGGTGCGGGCGCGAATCCCGAGGTGGGCCGGCAGGCCGCGCTCGAAGATCGCGAGCGCATCCTCGAGGCGCTCGATGGCGCCGACATGGTGTTCATCACCGCCGGCATGGGTGGCGGCACCGGCACGGGCGCGGCTCCGGTCGTGGCCCAGCTCGCCAAGGAGCGCGGCATCCTGACCGTCGCCGTGGTCACCAAACCCTTCCCGTTCGAGGGTCGTCGCCGCATGCAGGTGGCGCTCAAGGGCATCGAGGAACTCGCCAACCATTGCGACTCCCTGATCACCATCCCGAACGAAAAACTCATCACCGTGCTCGGTCGCGACGCGACCATGATGCAGGCCTTCCGCGCCGCCAACGACGTGCTGCTCGGCGCCGTGCAGGGCATCGCGGACCTGATCGTCCGCCCGGGTCTGATCAACGTCGACTTCGCCGACGTCCGCACTGTCATGTCCGAGATGGGCCTGGCAATGATGGGCAGCGGCACCGCCCGCGGCGACGACCGCGCCCAGGCGGCCGCCGAATCGGCGATCAGCAACCCGCTGCTCGACGAGGTCAACCTCGCCGGCGCCAACGGTGTGCTGGTCAACATCACCGCCGGTCCGGATTTCACGATGCGCGAGTTCGACGAAGTCGGCCGCATCATCGAGGAGTTCGCTTCCGAGGACGCGACGGTGGTCATCGGCACCGTGCTCGATCCGGACATGGCCGACGAGGTCCGCGTGACCGTCGTGGCCACCGGCCTGAATCGCAGCACCGCCGCGCGCCAGCCGATCCGCACCGGCGAGCGCGAGACGATGCGCGAACCGGTCCGTCAGCAGGTCAAGCTGGTCCGCAACGCCACGACCGGTCTGCCGGACTACGACGCGATGGCCAACACCGTCGCGACGCCGTCCGCCGGCAACAACCTGGGTCTGCGTGCCAGCCGCGGCGAACCCGCGCCGGCCACCGCCCTGGGCGACCTGCCGACCGATCACAGCTACCTCGACATCCCGGCCTTCCTGCGTCGCCAGGCTGATTGAGCCCCGTGTTATCCCCCTGCCGGCGCGTGTGCCCGCGTCGGCAGTCCGCCCGCCATGCCAGGACGGCGTGGTCGGCTTTTTGACTTCGTGATTTCAACCCGCCGGGGCTTCCGGCGGGTTTTTCTTCCGATTCAGGAACTTAGGGCGCGAACCCCGGTCTGGGTCACAGTCCAGACGCCGGCTTTCCCTTACCCTGTGCAACACTGGTTTTCAAGAGTGTTCAGGTTTGCCTGTGCTATCCTCGTTAACGTTTTGTGTCCTCCGCCCGGAGAACGCGTAGAAAATGATCAAACAGCGCACATTAAAGAATGTCATCCGCGCCACTGGCGTGGGTCTGCACAGCGGTGAAAAGGTATACATGACCCTGCGGCCTGCGGCCGTGGATACGGGCATTGTCTTCCGCCGTACGGACTTCGCGAAGCCGGTCGAAATCAAGGCCAAGGCCGAACTCGTGGGTGACACGAGCCTGTGCACGGCGCTCGTCCAGGGCGACGTCCAGGTCAAGACCATCGAACATCTGCTCTCGGCCTTCGCCGGCCTGGGCATCGATAACGCGTATGTGGACCTGTCCACGGCCGAAGTGCCGATCATGGACGGCTCCGCCGGCCCCTTCGTATTCCTGCTGCAGTCCGCGGGCATCGAAGAGCAGAACAAAGCCAAGCGTTTCATCCGCATCAAGAAGACCGTCCAGGTTGATTCCGGCGACAAATGGGCGCGTTTCGAGCCTTTCGACGGCTTCAAGGTCGGCTTCACCATCGATTTCAGCCACCCGCAGTTCAACAAGGCGACGTCCAGCGCCGAGATCGATTTCTCGACGACCTCCTTCGTCAAGGAAGTCAGCCGGGCGCGCACCTTCGGCTTCATGAAGGACATCGAGTACCTGCGCGAGCGCAACCTGGCGCTGGGCGGCAGCATGGACAACGCGATCGTCCTTGATGACTACCGCGTCCTGAACGAAGACGGCCTGCGTTACGAGGACGAGTTCGTGAAGCATAAGATCCTCGACGCGATCGGCGATCTGTATCTGCTCGGCTTCAGCCTGATCGGCGCGTTCTACGGCTACAAGTCCGGCCACGCCCTCAACAACCAGCTGTTGCGTGCCTTGTTGGCCGACCAGTCGGCCTGGGAAGCGGTCACCTTCGAGGATGAAGAAGCCTCGGCGGCCGCGCCCATTTCCTACGCCCATCCCGCGCAAGCGCTTTGATGGCGCCGGCCGGTGCCTGAACGGCCCGGCCCCCGGCTTCCATTCTGGAACCCGGATCACGCAGTTATCCTTTTGATTTAACTGCTTTTTAACGGACGTGGCCCATTCCTGGGGCAGAATGCCCCCTCGATTGTGAGGGTCAAGGCAAGGAAGCCAGTTTCAGAAGTTGGGCCCGGAGCTCCGGGTCCTCTACCGACTGGGCCGTTGTGCGCAACGATTCGCGCACTGCCTGGGAAAGGGGTTTGCCAGAAACAGGTCCGGGGGAACTCGGCGTCGACGGCGGTACTACCTTGACGACCAGCGTGCGGACCGAAAGGCCGGCCGCGGTGGCAGCGTCCAACAGGACGTCTTCGCTCAACCGCAGCTTGTTCTTCCAGACCGGGGCGTTGACCAGAAACACGAGTTTGTCCTGATCCACGTTCGCCAGGCGACATTGCCCGGCCAGCGCGGCGGGCAGGCTCTGGCGCAGCAAATGATCGAGCCCGTCCAGCCACTGGGCGCGCGCGATCAGGGACCCGAGTCCCGCCGAGGCAGCCTCCACGGCTTGCGGCGGCGAACCCGCCCCGGCGACGCCACGATCATGAGAGTGAGTACGTTTCGACATGATGAATGTGATCATCGTATCCAAATTCTTCCGGGCGCCGCAGAAATTGGCGTTCGACAATCCCAAGGTCGCGGCCACCACCGGTGGCATCGTCCTGACCATCCTGGCCCTGGCGTTCGCGGCCGGCTTCGCGACCCGCGGCGTCAATGGCGCGGCGCGTTCCGAGATCGCCCAGCTCAAGACCGAGCTGAACCAGCAGGAAAAAGCCCTCAAGGCCGCACGCGAAGATGCGCAGCGCGAGATCAATGCCGTGGCCGCCCGCGTCGGCGAGCTGCAGGCCCAGGCCAACCGCCTGAATGCCCTTGGCGAGCGCTTGACCCATGATGGCAAGCTGGCCGATGGCGAGTTCAATTTCGACCGTACCCCCGGCATGGGTGGTGCGGAAGCGGTTTCCGATGTACCGGCCGGAGACTTGCTTCAAGATCTCAACCAGTTGCAGGCGCAGTTCGACAACTCCGGGCGCCAGCTCTCCGTGCTCGAAGCGATGATGTACAACCAGCAGGTCCAGCTGAAGAGCACGCCGTCCAGCCGTCCCTCGCCGGGCTTCATCACCTCCGGTTTCGGCACGCGTTCCGACCCGTTCTCCGGCGGCCGCGCCCACCACATGGGCATCGATTTCGACGCCAATACCGGCGACCCGGTCCGTTCGGCCGCCGATGGCGTGGTCAGCTACTCCGGCATCAAGAGCGGTTACGGCAATGTGGTCGAGATCGACCACGGCAATGGCTACACCACCCTGTACGGCCACAATTCCAAGCTGATGGTTCGCGTCGGCGATGTCGTCCGCGCGGGTCAGGAAGTGGCCAAGGCCGGTTCGACCGGTCGTTCGACCGGCCCGCACGTGCACTTCGAGGTCCACGTCAACGGCGTTCAGGTCAATCCGCGCCCGTTCCTGGACAAGATCGGCGGCTGATCCGGCCCGCCGGCAGGTCCGGTTGATATCCCCCGGCCCGTCCCCAAGTTAAACTAGGCGGCCATCCGCGAGGGTGGCCGTTTTCATTTGGCGCCGGCCCGGTTTGGGTGGCGCGTACTCCGCACCTTTCCCATCGGCGAATCCATGCTCAACAGTCTGCTCACCCGCCTTTTCGGCAGCCGCAACGAACGCCTTCTGCGCCAGTTCCAAAAGAACGTCGCCCGCATCAATGCGCTGGAACCCGAGCTGGAAAAGCTCAACGATGCCGCCCTGCGTGCCAAGACGGACGAGTTCAGGAAGCGCATTGCCGCCGGTGAGACTCTCGACCAGTTGTTGCCCGAAGCGTTTGCTGTCTGTCGCGAAGGTTCGCGCCGCGCGCTCGGTCTGCGCCATTACGACGTACAGATGATCGGCGGCATGGTCCTGCACTCGGGCCGCATCGCGGAAATGCGCACCGGTGAAGGCAAGACGCTGGTCGCGACCCTGCCGACGTACCTCAACGCGCTCGCCGGCAAGGGTGTGCACGTGGTCACGGTCAACGATTACCTGGCGCGTCGCGACTCGGCGTGGATGGGCAAGCTCTACGCGTTCCTCGGCATGACCGTCGGCGTGGTGTATCCGGGCATGCCGCATTCGGACAAGAAAGCCGCCTACGACGCCGACATCACCTACGGCACCAACAACGAATACGGTTTCGACTACCTGCGCGACAACATGGCGCTGGCCAAGGAAGACCGTTTCCAGCGCGGCCAGTTCTACGCGATCGTCGACGAAGTCGACTCCATCCTCATCGACGAAGCGCGCACGCCGCTGATCATCTCCGGCCCCGCCGACGAATCGCCCGAGCTGTACGTGCGCACCAACCGCATCGTGCCGCGCCTGATCAAGCAGACCAAGGAAGACGGCGACGGCGACTATTGGGTCGACGAGAAGCAGAAGCAGGTGCACCTGTCGGAAGGCGGCATGGAACACGCCGAGCAGCTGCTGCGCAAGGACGGCATCATCGAAGGCGAAGACAGCCTCTACGCCGGCCACAACCTGGCGGTCGTCCACCATCTCAATGCCGCCCTGCGCGCGCATGCGCTGTACCAGCGCGACGTTGACTACATCGTCCGCGACGGCGAAGTCATCATCGTCGACGAATTCACCGGTCGCACCCTGGCCGGCCGTCGCTGGTCCGACGGTCTGCACCAGGCGGTCGAAGCGAAGGAAGGCGTGCCGATCCAGCGCGAGAACCAGACGCTCGCCTCGATCACGTTCCAGAACTACTTCCGTCTTTATTCCAAGCTCTCGGGCATGACCGGCACCGCCGATACCGAAGCCTACGAATTCCAGCAGATCTACGGCCTGGAAGTCGTGGTGATCCCGACCCATCGTCCGATGGTGCGCAAGGATCATTCCGATCTCGTCTATCTGACCCGCCAGGCGAAGTTCGCCGCGGTCATCGAGGACATCAAGGATTGCTACCAGCGCGGCCAGCCCGTGCTGGTCGGCACCACGTCGATCGAAACCTCCGAGCTGCTGGCCAGCCAGCTGGCCGAGTCCGGCATTCCGCACGAAGTGCTCAACGCCAAGCAGCACGAACGCGAAGCGCAGATCGTCGCCCAGGCCGGTCGTGCCAAGGGCGTGACCATCGCCACCAACATGGCCGGTCGCGGTACCGACATCGTGCTCGGCGGCAGCCTGGAAGCGGAGCTGCACGCGCTCGGCGAAGAGGCCTCCGACATCGACAAGGCGCGGGTCAAGGCCGAGTGGAACAAACATCACGACGAAGTGCTCGCGCTCGGCGGCCTGCACATCATCGGTACCGAACGCCACGAATCGCGCCGCATCGACAACCAGCTGCGCGGCCGCTCCGGCCGTCAGGGCGACGCGGGTTCCTCGCGCTTCTACCTGTCGCTTGAAGACAACCTCATGCGCATCTTCGCCGCCGAATGGGTGCAGACGGCCATGCGCCGCATGGGCATGAAGGAACACGAGGTGATCGAGAGCGGCATGGTCACCAAGCAGATCCAGAACGCGCAGCGCAAGGTCGAAGCGCACAACTTCGACATCCGCAAGAATCTGCTCGATTTCGACGACGTCGCCAACGACCAGCGCAAGGTGATCTACCAGCAGCGCAACGAACTGCTGGAATCGGAGTCTGTTCAGGAATCCATCGACGCGATCCGCGAAGACGTGATCGCCGAGCATACGCGCCGTTACGTGCCGGAAAACTCGATCGACGAGCAGTGGGATCTCGACGGCCTTGAGCGCACGCTCACCGACGATTTCGGCATCGACGTCGAACTCAAGAAGTTCGTTGCCGCCAGCGAAGAGCTCGACGACGCCGGCATCACCCGTCACGTCATCGAAGCGGCGAACAAGCATTTCGCCGACAAGGAAGCGCAGATCGGTCCGGAAATCATGCGTCAGATCGAGAAGCACCTGATGTTGCAGGTCCTCGACCAGAGCTGGAAGGAACATCTCGCGCGCATGGATTACCTGCGCCAGGGCATCCACCTGCGCGGTTTCGCGCAGAAGCAGCCCAAGCAGGAATACAAGCGCGAGAGCTTCGAGCTGTTCTCGGAAATGCTCGACCGCGTGAAGCGCGAAGTCATCATCCTGCTGGCGCGCGTGCGCATCCGCAACGAGGAAGAAGTTGCGGCGATGGAAGCTGCCGAGCGCCAGCGCCTGGAAGCGCAGGCCGGTCGCATGCAGTTCCAGCACCCGGAGACCGGCGGTTACGGTTCCGAAGAGGAAGCTGCACAGGCCTTGGCCCAGGCCGGCGACGGCGAGGGCGTGCTCGCCCAGCGCGGTGCCAAGGTCGGCCGCAACGATCCTTGCCCCTGCGGTTCGGGCAAGAAGTTCAAGCAGTGCCACGGCCAGTTGTCCTGAGCCAAGGCTGATGGGCGGCGACCGCCATCGCCTAGCCGCTGATGGTGCGATCCATGTGGTGGCGGGTGTCCTCAGCGATGCCCGCGGCCGCATTCTGCTGGCCCGGCGCACTGCCGGGCGGGACCTGGCCGGTGCCTGGGAATTTCCCGGCGGCAAGGTCGAGCCGGGCGAAACGCCGCTGCAGGCGCTCGATCGCGAGCTGCACGAAGAACTGGGTATCCGCATCGATCGCGCCGAGCCGCTGATCGCCGTTCCCCAGGCCTATCCCGACAAGCGCATCGTGCTCGACGTGTATCGGGTGGGAAGTTTCACTGGCAAGGCCCAGGGCCTGGAGAAACAGGCCTTGGCCTGGGCGCCGCCCGACAAGCTGGCCACTTATCCGATGCCCCCCGCCGACCGGCCGGTGGTCGCCGCGCTGACGCAGGCGTCGCTCTGCCTGGTTACCCCCGAGCCGGAACCCGGTGCCGATCCCGACGTGTTCCTGCGACAGATCGACGCGGCGCTCGCCGCGGGCGTGACGCGCGTGCAGTTGCGCGTTCGCAGCCTCGATGCCGCGTCCTTGCGTGCGCTGGCGATCGCGGTCAAGCAGCGCTGCGACCGCCAGGGCGCACAGATGTTGATCAACGGCGAGATGGCGTTGGCGCTGGAATTGAACTGCGGCCTGCATCTGCCCGCCGCGCAGCTGCGCACCTTGACGGCCCGGCCACTGCCGGCCGGCCAGCCGGTCGCCGCCTCGTGTCACGACGCGGAAGAACTGCGATTGGCGCAGGCGCTGGATCTGGACTTTGCCGTTGTTGGCCCGGTCGCGAAAACCGCGACGCATCCGGAGCAGTCGCCCCTGGGTTGGCGCGCGTTCTCGGGCCTGCGCGAAGGTGCGTCCCTGCCGCTTTATGCGATTGGCGGATTGGGTCCGGCGGATCTCGCCACGGCACGTCGTCACGGCGCCCAGGGCATCGCCGCGATTCGCGGCCTATGGCCCGCTCAGCCGCCGCGTGCAGCCGCCAGACGGCGGTAGAGCGCATCCAGTCGCGCGACCGGGGCATCGAGAGCCGCCGTCGCCGCATCGTTGATGACCACGTCGTCCGCCAGCGCCAGCCGCTGTTGCCGGTCGGCCTGCGCCCGAATCATGCGTTCGGCCAGTTCGCGGCTGGCCTGGTCGCGGGCCATCAGGCGCGCGCGCTGCACCTGCTCCGGCGCATCCACCACGAGGATGCGTTGCAGCCAGGGATAGCCGGTTCTGCCACCGGCCTCGGTGAGCAGGGGAATCGCAACCATCGCGTAAACGCCGGTCGCCGCCGCGCATTGCGACATCAGTTCGCGGCGAATGCGCGGATGCGTGATCGTTTCGAGGTCGCGACGTGCGGCCGGGTCGGCGAAAATGCGTTCGCGCAACTGGCCGCGATCGAGCGCACCGTCCTCGCGCAGGATGCCGGCGCCAAATCGTTCGGCGATCAACGCCAAGGCTTCCTGCCCGGGCGCGACGATCTGTCGTGCGACGACATCGGCGTCGGCGATCGCAATGCCCAGATCGGCGAAGCGCCGCGCGAGCTCGCTCTTGCCCGATGCCACGCCGCCGGTGATGGCCACCACGAAGGTCGCCATCGTCAGTGCGGTGCGATCCATTTCAGGAACAGGCCGAGCAGATCGGTGGCAAGGATGAAATGGATCCAGCCGGCGATCGCCAGATAGGGACCGAACGGAATCGGCGTCGCGCGATCGCGCCCTTTGATCAGCAGCCAGACCGAACCGATGACCGCGCCCACGAGCGACGACATCAGCAGGATCGGCAGCACCGCCTTGATGCCGCACCAGGCACCGAGCGCGGCGAGCAACTTGAAGTCGCCATAGCCCATGCCTTCCTTGCCGGTGATCAGCTTGAACAGCCAATACACGCTCCACAGACTCAGGTAGCCGGCCGCCGCGCCGAGCAGGGCGGCGGTGGGATCGACATAGATGCCGGCGACGCTCGCCAGCAGGCCCAGCCAGAGCAGGGGATAGGTCAGCTGATCGGGCAGCAGGGTCGTGCGCAGGTCGATGCCCGCGAGCACGACCAGCAGGGCACTGAACACCAGACCCAGCCCGGCCGGCCAGCCGACGCCGAAGCGCCAGACGCAGGCGGCGAACAACAGACCGGTGATGAGTTCCACGGCCGGGTACTGCCAGCTGATCGGCGTCTTGCAGGCGCGACAGCGACCGCGCAGTGCCAGGAAGCTCAGCAGCGGGATGTTCTCCCAGGCGGCGAGCTTGTGGGCGCAATGCGGGCAGTGCGAGGACTCGATGACGATGCCTGGCGGTGCCGGATCGTAAGGTTCGGTCAGTTCCAGCAACTCGCGGCTGTCGTGCTTCCACTGCCATTCGAGCCGCTTGGGCAGGCGCAGGATCACCACGTTCAGGAAGCTGCCGATCAGCAGGCCCAAAGCGAAGGCGGCCAAGATGGCCGCCTTCGGGTTCGACAACAGAAATTCAAACATCCGGGATCAGATCGTCGCGGCGAGCTTGAAGATGGGCAGGTACATGGCGAGCACCATCGAGCCGACCAGGCCGCCGATGATCACCATGATGAAGGGCTCCAACAGGCTGGCGAGGGCGTCGACGGCGTTGTTGACTTCCTGTTCGTAGAATTCCGCGACCTTGAACAGCATGGTGTCGAGCGCGCCGGATTCTTCGCCGATCGCGGTCATCTGCGTGACCATGTGCGGGAATACGTCGACCTGCTTCATCGCCATGTTGAGCTGGTAGCCGACGGCCACGTCCTTGCCGATGCGTTTGACCGCCTCGTTGTAGACGATGCTGCCGGTGGCGCCGCCGGTGATCTCGAGCGCCTCCACCAGGGGCACACCGGCCTTGAACGTCAGCGCGAGCGTGCGTGCGAAGCGCGCGATCGCCGACTGATGCAGGATCTGGCCGATGATCGGCAGCTTCAACATGATGCGATCGACCATGTGCTGCACTTTTTCCGAGCGCTGGAAGATCGTGAAGAAGGCGAAACCGGCGCCGGCGACGATGGCGAGCACCAGCCACCAGTAGGACACCATGAAGCGCGAAGCATGTACGTACATCATGGTGAAGGCGGGCAGCTCCGCACCGAAGTTCTTGAAGACCTCTTCGAACTGCGGGATCACGAAGATCAGCAGGATCGCCGACACCAAGATGGCGATCACCATGACGCCGATCGGATAGAACAGCGCTTTCTTGATCTTGCCCTTCAGCGCTTCGATGCGCTCCTTGTAGGTCGCCAGCGTGTCCAGTACGGTGTCGAGCACACCGGCGCCTTCACCGGCGCGGACCAGGTTGCGATAGAGCTCGTCGAACTGCACCGGATGCCGGCCCAGCGACTCGAACAGGCTGGAGCCGCCGGAGATGCTGTTGCGGATGTCCTCGAGCATGTCCTTCATGCGCGGATTCTTCTGGCCGCCCGAGAGGATTTCGAAGCTCTGCACCATCGGTACGCCCGACTGCAGCATCGTGGCGATCTGACGGCTGAACACCGCGATGTCGAGCGCGCTGATGCGCTTGCCGGCCTTGCCGAACAGGGGCTTGGGCTTGGGCTTGACGATGGTCGGGTTGATGCCCTGTTTGCGCAGTTCCGCGCGCACCAGATTGGCGCTCTTGGATTGCGATTCACCTTTGAGCTTGACGCCGCGTTTGTCGGTTCCCTCCCAGACGAAGACCTCGAACGGGTTGGCGCGGGGGGCGGTCGCGGCGGCGGCTTTCGTGGTTGCCATGGCTTAGTCCTTGGTGACGCGGTTGATTTCGGCCAAGCTGGTGACGCCGTTCTTGGCCTTGAGCAGGGCGGAGAGGCGGAGATCCCGCACTCCCGACCTCAATGCGGCTTCGGCAATCTGCATCGAGTTGCCGCCCTCCAGGATGATCTTCTGGATTTCTTCGGACATGGGCATGACCTGGTAGATACCGGTTCGGCCCTTGTAGCCTTCGTTGCAATCCGAGCAACCCCCGGGTTCGTACAGGGTGATGCCGGCCTTGATTTCGTCGTCCCGGTAGCCTTCCGCGCGCAGGGCGGCGTCGGGCAGATGGGTTTCCTTCTTGCAGGCATCGTGCAGCCGGCGCGCGAGGCGCTGGGCGATGACCAGGGTGACCGAGCTGGTGATGTTGTAGGGCGCGATGCCCATGTTCATCAGACGCGAGATCGTCTGCGGCGCATCGTTGGTGTGCAGCGTGGAGAGCACCATGTGGCCGGTCTGCGCGGCCTTGACGGCGATTTCCGCCGTCTCGAGGTCGCGGATTTCGCCGACCATGATCACGTCCGGGTCCTGACGCAGGAAGGAGCGCAGGGCGACCGCGAAGGTCATGCCCTTCTTCTGGCTCATCTGCACCTGGTTGATGCCGGGCACGCGGATTTCCACCGGATCTTCGGCCGTGGAAATGTTGCGCTCTTCGGTATTGAGGATGTTCAGACCCGTGTACAGCGACACCGTCTTGCCCGAGCCGGTCGGTCCCGTCACCAGGATCATGCCGTAGGGCTTGGCGAGCGCGTCCATGTACAGCTGTTTCTGGTCGTCCTCGTAACCGAGCTTGTCGATGCCCAGTTTCGCGGCCGAGCCGTCGAGCAGACGCAGCACGATCTTCTCGCCGAACAGCGTCGGACAGGTGCTGACGCGGAAGTCCATCTGCTTGGTTTTGGAGATGTTGAGCTTGATGCGTCCGTCCTGCGGCACGCGGCGCTCGGCGATGTCGAGCTGCGCCATGACCTTCAGGCGCGCGGAAATGCGCGGATGCAGCTTGACCGGTGCCTTGGCGACGCCGCGCAGGATGCCGTCCATGCGCAGGCGGACGCGGAAGTCGTTTTCGTAGGGTTCGAAGTGGATGTCCGAAGCGCCGCGCTTGATCGCGTCGAGCAGCACCTTGTTGACGAAACGCACCACCGGGGTGTCGTCGCCACCCTTGGTGTCCATCGCGTTGTCGGGTTCGTCTTCGCCGCCGGTCGATTCGAGGTTCTCCAGCCCCTCGTCGTCGTCCATGCCCGAATCCATCGTGTCGCTGGAGTTCAGCGCCGCGTCGATGGCTTTGCGCAGGCGCTCTTCGTCGACCAGGATCGGTTCGACCGTGAGGTTGGCTGCGAACTTGATCTCGTCCAGCGCCCGGGTATTGGTCGGGTCGGCGATGCCCACGTACAGGCGGCTGCCACGCTTGAACAGGGGCAGGGCCTGGTGCTTGTGCACCAGTTCCTCGCTGACGACCTTGGACGCGGAGAAGCGCATGTCCATGGCCGAGGGGTCGAACAGCGGCATGCCGAATTCGACCGAATTGGCCGCAGCGATCTGCGCCGAGGTGACCAGGCGTTGCTCAAGCAGGTAGGCGTGCGCCTGCTTCTTGGATTTGGTGGCTTCGTCGAGAGCCTTGCGGGCGTCGGCCTCGCTCAGGGCGCCGTCCAGCACCAGCCGGCGGGTGATGCCGGTGATGCCTGCAAGGTTTGCGGTGGCAACATTCATGGCGGACTTTTCCCCAGTAGCACCCGGACTTTACCGCAATTTTCTAATCTGGCGTAGCACCACCCGGCGACCCCCGCCCGGCGTGGCTCCCGCCCCCTGTTCAGGATACCCTGTGGCTTGCCGAGGGGGCTGAGGGACCATGCGCATATCATTGATTCTGCCAGCGAAAAACGAGGCCGAGGGCCTGCGCCGGACACTCCCGGGGATCCGCGCGCTGCTGCCCGATGCCGAGTTGATCGTAGTCGACGACGGGTCCACCGACGAAACCGCGACCGTGGCCCGCGAACATGGTGCGACCGTGCTCAGCTCGCCGTATTCGATGGGAAACGGCGCCGCCATCAAGCGTGGCGCGCGCGCCGCGTCCGGCGACGTCCTGATGTTCATGGACGCCGACGGCCAACATGATGCCGCCCTGATCCCGGCCCTGATCACCCGCCTCGAGGAAGGCTACGACATGGTCGTCGGCGCCCGCGGCTGGGACGGTCAGGCCAGCGTGGGCCGCGGCCTGGCGAACGGACTGTACAACCGCATCGCCAGCCTGATGACCGGCTTCCAGGTCGCCGACCTGACCTCGGGCTTCCGGGTCGTGCGTGCCGACAAGTTCAAGGAATTCCTGCATCTGCTGCCGAACGGATTCTCCTATCCGACGACGATCACGATGGCGTTCTTCCGTAGCGCCTATGGCGTGGCCTATCACCCGATTCCGGTTGCCAAGCGCCTGGGCAAGAGCCATATCCGTCCCTTGCGCGATGGCCTGCGTTTTCTGCTGATCATCTTCAAGATCGCCACGCTGTACTCGCCCTTGAAGCTGTTCCTGCCGACTTCGTTGATGTTCGCCCTGCTCGGCTTGGGCAACTACGCCTACACCTACATCACCGCCGGTCGCTTCACCAACATGAGCGCGCTGTTGCTGAGCGCAGCGGTGATCGTGTTCCTCATCGGGCTCATCTCCGAACAGATCACCGGCCTGACCTATCTGGCCGCGCGGGCGCCTGAGCAGGCTGGCCCGAAGAGCGACTGAGTCGGCCGTGGCCAAACCCCGGCTGCTGGTCACCACATCGACCTATCCGCGTTGGCCCGGTGACCCCGGGCCGGCCTTCGTGCACGAACTCGCCCGGCGTCTCGCCGAACGGTTCGAGGTGCGCGTGCTGGCACCGCATGCGCCTGGCGCCGCGACGTACGAGCACATGGACGGCGTCGAAATCCGTCGTTTTCGCTATGCACCCGCCGCCCTGGAAATGCTCGCCTACGACGGCGGCATCCTGCAGAACCTGCGCATGCATCCACTGCGCACCCTGCTGTTGCCCGGTTTCGTGCTGGCGCAGTGGTGCGCGGTGACCGCGAGCCTGTGGCGCTGGCGACCGGCCTCCGTGCATGCGCATTGGGTGTTGCCGCAGGGCTTGCTGGCCCGGTTGGCGCTGCTGCCGTTTCGCGTCCGGCCGCCATTGCTGGTGACGCTGCATGGCTCGGATCTGTATCGCCTGACCGGCGGTTTCGCCGCGCGCCTGCGCCGTTGGGTGTTCGCCGGTGCCGCCCAGGTCACGGTCGTGAGCGACGCGATGCGCCAATCGCTGCTCGAGGCCGGACTGTCCGCAGCCGCCGTGCAAGTGGCGCCCATGGGGGTGGATCTGCAATCGCGTTTCGTTCCGTCCGTCGATAGCGTACGCGACCCCGCGAGGATTCTCTTCGTCGGACGTCTGGTCGAAGGCAAAGGGCTGGGGTCCCTGGTCCGCGCCCTGCCGGCGATCCGGGCCGCGATCCCCGAGGCCCGACTCGACCTCATCGGCGACGGTCCTTTGCGCGCCGGTCTGGAACAACAGGTTGAGGCGCTGGGACTCGCGGCACACGTCCGCTTCCTCGGCCCCTGCCCGCAAGAGGTCTTGCCTGAACACTATCGGCGCGTCGCCGTGCTCGCGGCTCCCTTCGATCGCGCCGAAGGCTTCGGTCTGGTGCTGGTGGAAGCCATGGGTTGCGCCTGTCCGATCGTCACTACGCCCTGGACGCCGTTGGCCTCGTTCATCGGTGACGACGGGCGAGTCGTTGCCGCCGACGATGTCGCCGCCCTCGCGACGGCGCTTATCGCGACCCTGTCGGCGCCCGAAGAAGCCACGCGTCGGGCGCAGGCCTTGGCGAGTCGGGCCTCGCAAGCATTCGGCTGGGCGGCAGCAAGCGAGCGTTACGCGGCCATCCTCTCGACGTTGACGGAGACCCGCGCATGAGCGGCGTCGATTCGTCCGCGCCGCGGCAGAAGATCCTGTTCCTGGGCAAGCGCCACTACACGAACAAGGATGCGTGGACCGAACGCTTCGGCCGAATCTATCGTCTGCCCGCGCAGTGGGCGCGCGCCGGCCACGAGGTGCGGCTGTGGCTGATCGACTACCACGGTCGCGAGATCGTCGAGGCCACGGACGGGGATCTGGCCGTGAGTTCGTGTCCGCCGCTGAGCCTGGGCCTGTTCGTGCGCGCCGCGCGGGCGCTGCGCTTCCGGCCCGCGGTCGTGGTCGCCAGTGGTGATTGCTACATCGGCGGGCTCGGCTGGCTGCTCGCCCGCCTGTCGGGTGCGCGTTTCGTGTTCGATGTCTATGACAAGTACGACGAGTTCGCCGGCTACGTGCGACCGCTGGGCTGGGACCTGTTCGGATTCCTGCGCCGGCATGCCGACTGGCGACTGTATCCGTCGACGCCGCTGGCGACGTTCTATCGCACCGCGCAGAGCGAAGCGCATGATCTGGTCGTAGCCAATGGCGTCGATGAAAACGTGTTCCGTCCTTTGCCGATGGCCGATTGCCGTGCGCGTCTGGGCTTGCCTCAGGACGCGAAGATCATTGGCTATTTCGGCAGCATGGAAGCCGATCGCGGCGTGAACGATCTGATCGCAGCCGTGGCGCGACTGCGCGAGGCCGGCGAGCCGATCCGTCTGCTCGTCTGCGGACGTCAGGACCCCGCCACGCCGCTGACCCGGGAATGGATCGACTATCGCGGCCTGGTCGCGCATGCCGACATGCCGGCCTACCTCAATGCCTGCGATGTGCTGGCCCTGCCGTATCGCAGTTCGCCGTTCATGGACATGGGCGCTTCGTGCAAGATCGCCGAATACCTGATGTGCCGGCGGCCAATCGTGAGTACCCGCACGCCCAATTTCGTCGGTAATTTCCCGCGCCAAGCCGATGAGCTGGGCGAGGGCGTCAGCACCGCCGGCGACAGCGATGATCTGGCACGCGCGATTTCCCACCAGTTGCAGCATCGTCTCGTTCCTTCGGTGCCCGAAGACATGACCTGGACGACGATTGCGCAGCAGGCCCTGGCCTTTCTTTCCACACCGCCCGCGCCCGACGCGCGTGCACGATCCTCCTAGGCAGACCGGCAACCCATGGCGAACAAGGCTCGAATCCTCTGCGTGGTCGGTACCCGACCCGAAGTCATCAAGATGGCGCCGGTCATCCTCGCCCTGCAGGGCAGCAACTGGGCGCAGGTGCGCGTCATCGCCACAGCGCAGCATCGCGGCCTGCTCGACCAGGCCCTGGCCGATTTCGGCATCGTGCCCGACCTCGATCTGGACCTCATGCAGGAAAACCAGACCCTGGCCGGCCTCACCTCGCGCCTGATTGCGCGCCTGGACCAGGTGCTCGCAGACGAAGCGCCGGATTTCGTATTCGCGCAGGGCGACACGACCACGGTGTTCGCGACCGGGCTGTGCTGTTTCTATCGCGACATTCCCTTCGGTCATGTCGAGGCGGGACTACGCACGCATCAGCGGCGTCTGCCGTTCCCGGAAGAAATGAACCGGGTATTCGCCTCGTACCTAGCCACGCTGCATTTCGCGCCGACCGAGGCGGCGCGCCGGCATCTGTTGGCCGAAGGCGTGGCAGAACAGACCATCCATCTCACCGGCAACACCGTCATCGATGCGCTGCACTACCAGGTGGCACGAAGCGAAGACGTGGTCTTGCCGCTGACGCCCGGCTTGCGCACGGTGCTGGTGACGGCGCATCGCCGCGAGAGTTTCGGTGCGCCGCTGGAAGAAATCTGTGCCGCTTTGCGCGAGCTCGTGCAAGGGCATCCGGATATCGAAGTGCTGTTCCCGGTGCATCCGAATCCGAATTCGGGCGGTCGGGTGCGGGAGCGCCTGGCGGACGTCGAGCGCATCGTGCTCGTCGACGCGCTCGACTACCGGCATTTCGTCGCGGCGATGCAGCGCTGCCATTTGATCCTCACCGATTCGGGCGGCGTGCAGGAAGAAGCGCCCGCCTTGGGCAAGCCGGTCTTGGTGCTGCGCGAGCAGACTGAGCGTCCGGAAGCGGTGGACGCCGGCGTAGTGCGCCTGGTCGGTCACGATCGCGCCCTGATCGTGGCCGCCGCGGGGCGGCTGCTCGACGATCCGCAGGCCTATGCCGACATGGCGCGCGGTGTTTCGCCGTATGGCGACGGGCACGCGGCCGGCCGGATCGTCGCGGCGGTGCGGGCCCTGCTGTTTCCCGACGCCGATCTCCCGTCCTGAATTCGCCCTGCGGTTTTGCCTCGCCGTCGCGAATGCCGGATGATGCGCGCAGCGCCTCGCAGGAGAACGGACGACGTGGGCACCGACAAGGATTGGCAGGCATGGGGCGAACAGGATCCGTATTTTGGCGTCCTCAGTTCCCAGAGCTTCCGCAAGTCGAATCTGACGGAAGAAAATCGCGCCGAATTCTTCCGTTCGGGCGACGAACACGTGGAGGCGGTCTTCGCCAAGATTCGCCGACACCTCGACAGCGATTTCAAGCCCGCGCGCAGCATCGATTTCGGCTGCGGCGTCGGTCGGCTGGTCATTCCTCTGGCCAGGCGCTGCGCGGAAGTCACCGGCATCGACGTTGCCGATTCGATGCTGGCCGAAGCGCAGGCCAACTGCGCCGCGCAGGGCATCACCAATGCCCGCTGGGTGAAGTCCGACGACACGCTGTCGCGGTTGACGGGCGACTACGATTTCATGCATTCGGTCATCGTGTTCCAGCACATCGCGCCGGAGCGCGGGCTGAAACTGGTGGCGCAACTGCTGGGCCATCTCGCGCCCGGCGGCGTCGTGGCCTTGCAGTTCTTCTATCGCTGCGACGCGCCGAAGCTGGTGCGCGCCCTGGTCAAGCTGCGCTATCGCTTTCCCTTTCTCAATACCCTGCGCAACCTGGTCAGCGGCCGACCGCTGCGCGAGCCGACGATGCAGCTGCACTGTTACGACCTCGACGCCCTGATCGACGTGTTCAAGGCGGCCGGCATTCCCGCCGTGCACCTGGATCTCTACGACGCGTTCGGTTTCCAGGGCGCGATGATCTATGCAAGGAAGGCGGACGCTGAGTGATGGCGCATGAAAGCCGCGCTGACCGGAACGGCATGATCGTGGACCGCGCCGGCCACGGTGCGGGCGAAGCGTCCGCGCCAATACAGATCACCACGGTCATTCCGACTTTTAGGCGGCCCGCGCTGCTGCGGCGGGCGATTCTCAGCGTGCTGGCGCAGGAGGGGCCGTCCTTCCAGGTCTGCGTCTACGACAACGCCTCGGGCGATGAAACCGCCGCCGTCGTCGCGGAGCTCGCGGCGGTCGATGCGCGCGTCAAGTACTACTGCCACGATCACAACATCGGTCCGTTCGAGAATTTCCAGCACGCCCTGGCGCGCATCACCACGCCGTATTTCTCCACGCTGTCCGACGATGATTTCCTGTTGTCGGGATTCTTCGAGGCCGGCATCCAAGGGCTGGAAGCGCATCCCGAGGCTGTGTTCTGGGCGGGATTGACGATCCGGCAGACAGGCGAGGGCACCGTCGTCGCGGCGAGCCTGGAAAACTGGCCGCGGGAAGGCCTGTTTCTGCCGCCCGAGGGCATGTTCGAAATGCTGCGCGGCAATCCGCTGTGCTGGACCAGCATCTTGTTCCGACGCGAGGTGCTCGACGAGGTCGGCTTGCTCGACATGCAGGTCGGCGGTCCGGCCGATCTGGACTACTTGTTGCGGGTCACCGCGCGCCGGTCCTATGTGATTTCCAAGAAGCCCGCGGCCGTGTTCCTGCTGAGCCAGCAATCTTTCAGCGAAACCGCACCGTTCGCCGCCTTCTGGCCGGGATGGCTGAAGCTGATCGACAACACCCAGGCCATCGCCGAACTGCCCGGTCCGGCGCGCGAGCGCGTGCAGCAGATTCTCCATAGCGACGCGCGGCGCATGTTGTTCCGGCGTGCGGCCGGCGCGCTGGCCAAACGCAATTACCCCTTCGTCCGGCAGTCGGCGGACGTGCTGCGCCAACACTATCGCGAACGTCTGCGCGGCGCCCTGCTGTCCTCGCTGACCGGACTATGCTCGCGGGTTGGTTGGCTGCAGAAACTCTATTCGGGCGCCTACGCCGCGCTGGAGCGGCGCCTGATCAAGTCGCGCAGCGGCCTGCAAGAACGCTACGGCGACTACACCCGCCCGCTGTAGTCGCCAGCCGCGCTCGCTGCGCTCAGTCGCCGATGATCGCGTAGGAAATGCGCGGTTCGAAATCGAAGCGGCGCACGCGGATCGATTTCAGGTCGAGCATTTCCATGACCGCGATCGTCTCGCCGGGGAAGGCTTCCTCGTTGAGTTCGTCGAACACCAGGACCGATCCCTTCGGCATGCGCGGCAGGAACTGCTCGAGCGCGATCTTGGTCGGCTGGTAGATATCGAAATCCAGATACAGGCAGCTGATCACCAGATGCGGGTAGTCCTTGAGGAACTGCTTGGCGGTGACGGCGAAATCGCCCTTGACCACCTGCACCTTGGGAAAGTGATTGAGATAGCGGCTGATGTCGTAGATCTCGATTGCCTTGAGGATGTCCTCGTAGGCGCCCTCGGCTGCGAATCCGTGTTCCTTGAGGTGCGCCGATTTGCGCTCGGGACGGCCCTTGAGGTCGGCCTTGTCGATGGACGGGAAGCCGGTGAACGTGTCGAAGCCGATGATGCGGCGCTGGAAATTGTACGGCTCGAGTATCGTGCTGAGTTTGGCGAAGCTGAGCAGGCCGCCGCCGAAGAGCACGCCGCATTCGACGATCGAGCCCTGGATATCCTTGATCAGCTTGAAGATCTCGTAGCGCGCGAGAAAACGCGCGAGATTCTGCCGCGGTACGTATTTGGCGAAATTCTCCAGCTTCTCCGTCGACGAACCCGGGCTGTTGTTGAAATAGTCCTCCAGCGCCTCGCGCGAGGAATAATCGAAGGTCGACTGCGTACGCGGGTCGTGCATCGTCGGCGAGGTTTCGCGCTTGGCGCCGGTCGGGCGCAAGGCCGGCTTCGAGGGAGCGGGGGTCTTGGATTTCACGGTCGGCTGCCTGCTGTCTGATGGGGAGAGGCCCAGCGACCGGCGTCGAGGGGTTCGAAATCCGAGGCGCGCAGGAAATCGCCCAGGGTGGTGCCGGTGGCACGGCTGTCGATGTTGGCCGCGCCGCGGCCGGCCTCGAGGTCGGCGAGGTTCACGGTGCGGAAATCGATGCTGAAACGCGTCAGGCCCGACTGGTTGGGCGCGGTCGAATGCAGGTGCGCCGCCGAGAACAGGATGGCATCGCCCTTGGTGCCGGCGATGCGCAGTTCGCTGCGCGTCTCCACCGGCGCCAGCGGCAAAGGATGCTTGCGCGTGTCTTCGGTGACCTGGCTGCTGGCCATCGTGCGACCGACGCGACACCACTCGCCGTAGTCGAAATCCGCAGAACTGTTCTCGACCGGCCGGTCCCAATACTCCGGGAAGAAGGACATGGCGCGTTCGGCCGTGACCTCGAACACCGGCATCCACCAGTTCACCTGCGCCGTCGGGCTGGCGTACCAGATGTCGCGATGCGCCTTGTAGGCGTAGCTGACGCCGGAGGACAGATAGCCGCCGTGCGGCACCACGCGCAGGCGCGGCACGTCGAAGTACGTCGTTTCCAGATCGCATCCGAACGCGATGAGCACCTCGCGCACAAGCTTCTTGGTCTGCAGGTCATTGGTGAAGCGCGACTTCAACGGACCGACCTTGGCGATGAACTGATCGACCGGCAGCGCGAATTGCGCGCGTTCGGGATCCTCGGCCGAGAGCATCTCCGTGATCAGTGCGATCGCATGGTCGGCCAGGGCCGCCGTGGCGTCGCGGGGCGTGTGGACCAGCAGCGCACCCTCGAACAGGCGCTGCCGTCGCTGCGCGCAGTCGAGATCGTGATTGAGGATGATGCCCACCATGAATCGTGCTCCCTGGGGTTCCGGCGTCGACGGCTATTGTGGGCTGCGACGGGTGAGCCCTGTCCAGTGTTGCGAGATCACCTCGCGCACCGCCGGCGACACCAGGCCGGCGACGGCCAGCACCGGCAGGCCCGTCGCGATCAGGGCAACGGCCCCCGACAGGCCGGATGGGACCTGGGGGACCAGCAGGCGCATGAGCAGGGCGGTCAGAATCGCGGCGATCGCCGGCGGCAGCATGTCCTGCAGATACCAGGCACGCATTTCGCCCTTCATCAGCACGCGATGCATGAGCGGCACGCTGATGCACAGGTAGCCGACATTGAGCGCGATCCACGCCGTCGCCGCGCCGCGGCCGCCGAAGCGCTGGGACAGCAGCCAGACCAGCGGCACGAACACCACGACCGCCACGAGGTTCTGCAGCATCGACAGGCGCGTCCAGCCATTGGCCAATTGCAGCGCAAAAGGCAGGTACATCAGACCGTTCAGCGCGGTGCCGATCACCAGCAGGGACAGCACGGGGCCGGCTTTTGCCGCGAGCACGGCATCGTTCGTCCAGAGCAGCAGCAGATCGCCTGCGAACAGCACCATCATCGCCGCGACGGCCATGACGAACACGGCCAGAATCTGGTTGCTCTGGTGATACAGCTTCACCAGCAGGTCGTGTTTTCCGGCAGTAACCAGCCCGGTGAAGCGCGGGAACAGCGCTGCGAAAAACGGCTGCACGATGCCGGTCAGCGCCGAGGCCACGGTGGCCGCGACGACGTAGTAGCCGAACTCGTTGAGCGGCAGCAGCTTCGCCAATACCACGCGATCGGACTGCATCAGGAAAAACGACAGCGCGACGGTGCCGGCCATGCCCAGCGCAAATCCGCGCAGTTGCCGCAGACGTTCGGCCCGGAACGTCGGTCGGTGCGCATCGGTCGGCAGCAGGCGCCAGAGCAGGAAGGCCGAGGTCAGCGTATGCAGCGAGGCGACCAGGACCTGCCACCACAGGAATGCTTCGATCGTCGGCGAAACAAAAGCGATGACCAGGGCTGAACCAGCGCCGCGCAAGGTCGCGAACACGGCATTGAGCGCATTGAGTGCCACTTGCCGTTCCAGGCCGCGCAGACCGCCGGCATACAGCCCGCAGGGCCACTGCAGCGCGGCGGCCAGACCCATCAATGCGATCGCGTGGGCCGTGCGCGCCGACGACAGCGACACCGGGTTGAGCAGGCCGGTCGCGATGCGTTCGCTGCCGGCGATCACCGCGAGGGCGATGACGATGCCGACCGGCCAGTACAGGCATTCGAGCGTGCGTACGAGATCGCGTTTTTCGCGGGCGCTGGCGCCCGAGTGCGTGTAGCGGGCGAGCTCGCGGTTCAAGGTCGCCGACAGGCCCATGTCGAGGATCAGGAAGAACGCCTGCAGGCTGAGGAAGAAGCCGATCAGTCCGTAGGCTTCAATGCCGAGAACATGGATATAGACGGGAATGAAGGCGACGCCCATCGCCATCGTCCAGATCTGTCCGCCGAAGTTGGCGACCAGATTGTTGCGCAGTCGGTTCACGGGCCTGCGCGCCGGCGATCAGACACGACGCAGGAAGCCGTCGGGTGCGACGGTGATGAGCAGCTTGTCCTCGACGCTGCGGTCGATCTCCAACCGCAGTGGCGCGCCGTCGGCAGCAACGCGACCCTCCTCGCCCAGGATGCGCAGGTACTGCCAGACCGCTGTTTTCGGATTGTCGCCCTTGCCCCAGGGACGGTCGGGCGTGAGTGCGTCGGGCAGGTCTTCGACCACGGTGTCGAAGACGATGCAATAGCTTCCTTGGCTGGTCAGCGGCGCGTACGCCTCCAGTTCCGCGAGCACGTGCGCGTGGGTGTGGTTGGAATCGAGGATCACCATGATCTTTTGGTAACCGCTCGCCGCCGCATGGATGCGCGCGACGATGTCGGGCGCGATCGACGAGCCCTGGATCATGTCGATGCGATGCGACAGCGGGTGCGCGAGAATGGCGGCATGGTTGTGCGCGCGGATGTCGATGTCGACGCCGAGCACGCGCCGGCGCGTGGCTTTCGGATCCAGCGTCCGGCCCTCGGTTACCGCGTCGCAGTAGTCGAGCAGGGCGAGCATGGAGGCGCTCAGGATCAGCGACCCGCCATGGGCGATGCCAGCCTCGATGATCAGGTCGGGGCGGACCTGCCAGATCAGTTCCTGCAGGGCGACGATGTCCTGCGGGTACTGGATGACCGGTCGCCCGAGCGCGGAAAAATTGTACGAATACATCGCACCGATCGACGCCTGCATGAAACTCTGCGCGGCGGCGGTCAGGTCCGCGTCGTTGCGGTTGGCCTGAATGCGCGCGGCCACTTCCTTGCTGAAATCGGTCATTGTCCGTCCACCGGGATGTAGTTGAGTCGGTCTCCGCCGAGCGCGCGGATTTCGGCGATGTAGTTGGAGTTCATGACGAAGACGTCGTCGCCGTCCTGCAGGCGCGCAAGGCCCTGCGCGGGCGACAGCACCGGCAAGCCCGTGCCGGCGAGGAATTTTCCCTGCTTGGCCGGGTTGATGTCGATCGCGAAATCCAGAGCGATGCCCTGGGCTGCCAGATGATGGGAGAACATCACGCCCTTCGCCGCCGCGCCCCAGATCGCACGATGGGCGGCCGGCGATGCGGCGCCGTGGCGATGCAGTTCGCGCAGGAAATCGTCCGGGAACGCCACGGCCTCGGGCGCGCTGCCCTGCGCGGCGTCGCGCAGCGAAGCAAGCTCGGCCACGGCGTACAGGTACTGGCCGCCGAACAGATGTCCGGCCTCGTGCACCGTCGTGAACAGGCGCAGGAAATCCGGCAGCCGGAAGTAGTTGACGTGCTCGTAGAAAACATCGAACCAGGCGCGCTTGCGCATGATCCAGTCCAGACAGGGGACCTCGATGTAGATCCGGCCGCTGCCGCCGTTTGCCGCCGCGATCGCGCGCAGGAACTGCTGCGGATCGGGAATGTGCTCGAGGACATGGCGCAGCACGATGGCATCGGCGCGCAGCCCCAGCGAAGCATCGAAGTGTTGCTTGTGGATATACGGTGCGTCGCCTTCGTACGCGGGATCGATGCCGGACGCGTCGTGGCCGCGTTGGCGCATCAGGTCGAGGAAACCGCCTTTTCCGCAGCCTACTTCCAGAATCCGGTCACCGCGGAAATGCCGGTCGATCTTGTCCAGGACTTCGTCCATGTGTTTCTGGAACGCCGGCGAAAAGCCCTGCTCGTTCTGGTAGGTCTCGTCGTAGCGCAGTTTGTCCGGGTCGTAGGCGGCGTTGAACACCAGGCCGCTCGCCCGGTCCTGGACGAGCACGACGTCGCCCAAGGGGCACCCGCGCGCGTCGGCCGCGCTGTCGAACATCTTGTTCTGATAGGCGGGCACGCCGTCGATGCGGAACAATTCGCGCGTTGTCACGAAACCCCCAGCAAAGCGTTGAGCCTGGCGCGGCTGCCCCAGAATGCCATGGGTTCGATCTCGGAATACGGAAGGCGGCCCAGGTTCATCGCGATGTCGGCGCCGGCAGCGTCGATCCACGACTGCACGAGGCGACGGACGGTGATCGGCCTGCCGCTGCACAGGTTGACCACGCCGGTGTCGCCGCGCAGGAGGGCGACGTCGACGAGCAGGCGGGCGGCCTCGCGCACCGGCAGGAAATCGCGGACCTGGTCGCCGCCGGACATGTCGAAGCCGGCGTCGCCGCGCTGCAACGCCGCCTGGAACAGTGGGTACAGCGATTTCTCCGATTGTCCTTCGCCGAACAGATAGAACAGCCGGAGCCAGGCCAGTTCGAAGTCGGCGTCGGCCTGCCAGGCTTGCAGCTCCTGGCGCAGCCGGTCCTTGGCGCGGCCGTATTGCGTGCACGGTTGCGTCGGCGTCTGCTCAGTGAGTTCGCCGGCGGCGAGGCCGTATTCGAAACAGGTGCCCGTGACCACGAGGCGTTTCAACCCGCCGCGCACGCAGGCCGCAAGAAAGCGGATTTGCGCGGGCAGTTCGGTCTCCACATGACGCGTGGACTGGTAGTTCGGCAGCCCGTCCCAGGCCAGATGAATCAGCACATCGGGCTTGCCCATCGCGGCGAACGGATCCTCTCCGCCGTCGGCGACGTCGAGCACGACCGACGCATGAGGGCCGGGGATCGACGCGGCGCGCGCGGCGGTGCGCGCCACGACGACGACGTCCTGTTCGCGTTCGTGCAAGGCCTGCAGGACATGGCGCCCCACGAATCCACTCGCGCCGGTGATCGCGATCCGCACGCCTAATCCACGTGCAGCACGGGAACGGCCGTCACGAACCGACCGCCCCATTCGCGGATGTAGGCGAGCTGCTCGGTGATTTCCTGCCTCAGGTTCCACGGCAGGATGATCACGAAGTCCGGCCGGTCACGCCGCAGACGCTCCTCGGCGACGACCGGAATGCGCGAGCCGGGCAGATAGCGTCCCTGCTTGTGCGGCGAGGCATCGACCACGTACGGCAACAGGTCGGGCCTGACGCCAGCATAGTTGAGCAAGGTATTGCCCTTGGCCGCGGCGCCGTAGGCCGCGACTTTCCGGCCGTCGCGTCGTTGCGCGAGCAGGAATTCGAGGAACCCGTTTTTCACCGCATCGGCCTGGGTCTGGAAACCCTGGTAGTAGGCGAGGTCGCGCATGCCTGCCGCTGTCTCGCGCGCCAGCAAGGCGGTGACCGCCGGTGTCTGCGTGCACGCGCTGTCGGCATGCGCCGCCCACAGCCGCAGCGATCCGCCATGCGTCGGCAATGCCTCGACATCCCAGACGGTCAGTCCGTGTGCCGCGAACACCGCACACACGGTATGCAGCGAAAAATACGAAAAGTGTTCGTGGTACACCGTGTCGAACTGCCGCTGCGCGACCAGTTCCAGCAGATGCGGAAATTCCACCGTGATCGTGCCCGTCGCGGCCAGCGCGCGCGCCAGGCCGGCGACGAAATCGTTGAGATCGGGCACATGCGCGAGCACGTTGTTGGCGACGATGAGATCGCAGGGCCGGCGTTCGCGCACGAATTGTTCAGCGAAGTCACGCCCGAAAAACCGCTCGATCGATTCGATGCCTTTGGCGCGGGCGGCCTGCGCGGTGCCGGCCGTCGGTTCGATGCCCACGCAGGGAATGCCGCGTGCCGCGACGTACTGCAGCAGGTAGCCGTCGTTGGACGCGATTTCCATGACCAGGCTGTTGCCGTCGAGACCGAGGCGCGCGCTCGCCTGCTCGACATAGCGCTCAGCATGCTGCAGCCACGAGCGGGAGAAGGACGAGAAATACACGTAGTCGGGCGCGAACAGCGCCGTATGCGAATGCGGTTCGTCGACCTGCACCAGCCGGCAGGCGGAGCAGGTGAACAGTTTCAGCGGGAAATAGGTTTCCGGCGCATCGAGCGCCTCAGGCGCGAGGAACGCGTTCGACGGCGGCGCACTGCCCAGGTCGAGGAACACATCCACCAGAGGCGTGGCGCAGAAGCGGCACTTCATGCCTCGACTCCTTCGAATTGATCGTCGAGCAAGGGCGCATGGCGATCCAGTTCCGACACCTGCGTCACCGGCAACGGCCAGTCGATCGCCAGGCGCGGATCGTCGTAGCGCAGTCGGTTTTCGTAATCGCGATTCCAGGCCGCGGTGTGCAGGTACAGCAGTTGCACGTCGTCGGTGAGGGCCTGAAAGCCGTGCGCAAAACCTTCGGGAATGAAAACCTGCCGGGGTTGCTCGGCCGACAGTTCCACGCCATGCCAGCGCAGATACGTCGGCGAGCCCCGGCGCAGATCGACTGCGACATCGAGCACGCGACCGGACAGGCAACGGATGAGCTTGGCTTCGGCGGCCGGTGGCCGCTGGAAATGTAGGCCGCGCACGCTGCCGCGCGCGAAGGTCGTGGACAGGTTGATCTGCGGGAAATGCAAACCCGGACGCAATGCGGCGAGTTCGGCATCGCAGAAAACGCGAACGAAACGGCCGCGCGCGTCAGCAACGGTGTCGGTCTCGATCACCGTCAGTCCCGACAGCGGCGTGCCGTGCCATTTCATGCGGCCCAGCCCAGCCCGGCGGCGCGCGCATCGGCGAGGTAGTCGTGCAAATCGTCGCGGCTGAGCAGGGCGCCGCGTTCGTGGAAGGCGCGATACCAGGCGATGGTGCGGGTGATGGTCGTCTCGGCATTCCACACGGGGCGCCAACCGAGCTCGCGTGCGGCTTTGCTGCAATCCAGGCGCAGCGTCGGTGCTTCGTGCGGATGCGGGCCGGGACTGGCTTGCTCGTGCACGCCGGGCCACTGCGCGCGCATCGCGGCCACCAGGTCCGCCACGGACAGGGTCGCGTCGCCGGCCGGGCCGAAATTCCAGGGCCCTTCGACGCGTTCGCCGGCGAGCAGGGCTTGTCCGAGGCGCAGATAGCCCGACAGCGGTTCGAGCACGTGCTGCCAGGGCCGGATTGCGTCCGGATTGCGCAGCCGCAGGGGCGAACCCGCGACCGCCGCTCGAACGAGATCGGGCGCCAGACGATCCTCGGACCAGTCGCCGCCACCGATCACGTTGCCGGCGCGCGCCGTCGCCAGGGCGGCTGCCGGTGCGTCGGCGCCGCTGAAGAAACTCTTGCGATAGCACTCCGAGACCAGCTCCGCACAGGCTTTGGACGTGCTGTAGGGATCATGCCCGCCCAGCGGCTGGTCCTCGCGGTAGCCGCCTTCCGAGGGTTGTTCCAGATAGACCTTGTCGGTGGTGGCATTCACCACTGCGCGCAGCGACGCACAATCGCGCAGGGCCTCGAACACGTTCACCAGGCCCATCACATTGGTTTCGAAGGTCGCGATCGGTTCCTTGTAACTGCGTCGCACCAACGGCTGCGCGGCGAGATGGAACACCACCTGCGGCTTTGCCTCTGCCACCACTGCGCGCACCGCGTCGATATCGCGCACATCGGCACGCTGGTCGCGCACGGTCGCGAGTTGCAGCAGGGGCCAATGCGCGGGCTCGGTGTCGGGCGCCAGCGCCAAGCCGGTGACCTCCGCCCCCATGGCCTGCAGCCAAAGGCACAGCCACGACCCTTTGAAACCGGTATGTCCGGTGACCAGCACGCGTGTGCCGTCGTAGGCGCCGCCGAAGAGATAGTTCAGGGCCATACCTTCCAGGGTGCCTTGCCGCTGTCCCACAATTCCTCAAGCTTGATCTTGTCGCGCAAGGTATCCATCGGCTGCCAGTAACCGTGATGGGCATAGGCGGACAGTTGGCCCTCGCTGGCCAGCGATTCGAGCGGGTCGCGTTCCCAGATCGTCGCGTCGTCGGCGATACGGTCGATCACGCGCGGTTCGAGCACGAAAAAGCCGCCGTTGACCCACGATCCGTCGCCCGAGGGTTTTTCCTCGAAACGGGTGATGCGCCCATCCTTGATGTTCAATGCGCCGAAGCGGCCGGGCGGCTGCACGGCCGTCACGGTGGCCTGCGTTCCCTTGCTGCGGTGGAATTGCACCAGGGCGCCGATGTCGACATCGGAAACGCCATCGCCGTAGGTAAAGCAGAAGGTTTGGTCGTCGAGGTATTGCGCGACGCGCTTGAGGCGGCCGCCGGTCTGCGTGTCCATGCCGGTATCGACCAAGGTGATCCGCCAGGGCTCGGCGTGCTTGTGATGCACGTCCATGCTGTTGGAGCGCAGATCGATGGTGACGTCGGAGCGGTGCAGGAAATAGTTGGCGAAGAACTCCTTGATCAGGTAGCCCTTGTAGCCCAGGCAGATCACGAAATCGTTGATGCCGTGATGCGAATAGATTTTCAGGATGTGCCACAGGATCGGCATGCCGCCAATATCGATCATCGGCTTGGGGCGAACGGCGGTTTCCTCGCTGATGCGGGTGCCCAGGCCACCGGCCAGAATGACGGCTTTCATAGGTTGGGAGAGCTCTTGATGGGCGCCGCCCCATCCTATCGCAGAAGGCGACGTCCTTTAACCCGGCGCCCCTGGCGGGGCGCTATTTCGCTGGTGTCGCGGCGCGGGCGTTGATCGCCGCGATGGCCTCGCGATTGATGGCGGCATCGTCGACCAGCAGGCGGCGCAGCAACGGTCGTCGCGATGCGTCGTAGTCGCGCAAGGTCTCGATCGCCATTTCCGGCACCCCCGCCTCGACGAGGTATTTCGCTTTCAGCCTCGGGATTTCGGGATCGGGATCGTACTTGGCGACCTCGTCAAGTTCCTTCAGCGCGGTGTCCAGGTCGCCGTGACTGGCCGCCAGCGTGTGCCGCTGGTAGTGCAACTGGCCCAGGGCGTAGCCATCGGCCTGGAACGCGGGATTACCCAGCAGGGCCTCGGACAGGCCCAGCCACTGCGTCTCGCCGAGCACCGGCGCGCATTCGCCGGCACTGGCCTGGGTGCGCAGGGACGACATCGTTTCGACGGCGAAATGGCTCCAGGTCGCCTGGCTCAGGCGCAGGCGCAGGGCATCGACATCCTTCGCCGTCAGCGTGCGCATGCGGCAGCTGACCATCGCCGAACTCAGGTCCAGGCCGACTTCTTTGGGCCGGAGTTTGCTTGCGTCGGCGAGGATCTGCCGGGCGCCATCCATCATGCCGGTGTCGAACAGCCGCGAGGCGAACGCAGCCTGCGAGCGCACCGAGGCGGGATGCCGGCTCGCCCAGAAATAGGTGAGCTTGTCTTCGTTGGACCAGACCTGCGCGTACAGCGCACTTGCGAACAGGCTCGCGAGCAGCCACAGGCCCAGCACCAGGCTGCCGGCGCGACGCGGCGTGTCCATGGGCAGCGACGCCAGTCCCGCGACGATCGCAAAAAGCGGCCCGATCAGCGGCAGGTAATTACGGTGTTCGAAATACAGCTCGAGCGGAATCGGTCCTGCTTCCAGCGCATGCCCGCCGAGATACCAAAGAATCGCGAACGCGAGCAGCGGACGGCGTTGGCGCTGCCAGAATGCCAGCGCAAGTGCGGCAACAAGGCCGACGATCGCCGCGAGCGTCGTCCAGGGTTGCAGCAGGCCGCGCGAAGCGACGAGGTCATCGTGATAGATGCCGTATTGCGCGTAACGCGGCAGCACGATGTCCGTCAGATAGTCGAAGATCATGCGCGGCTGCGTCATCAGGCGTTCGGCGAGGGTAAAGTCGCGCGTCGGCAAGGCCGCGAACGGATCGCGCATCAGGTACGCGAAATACGCGGCGAGCAAGGCCAGCGCGGGAAACAGCAGCAGGCGGCGCAGCTGGCGCAATCGTGCCGGCAGGTTCGCAACGTCCGCGCGCAGCAGCGTCGCGTCGAGCACCCAGGCATACAGCGGAAGCAGAACGCCGTTTTCCTTGCACAGCACCGACAGCCCCGTGCCGAGCACGATGCCGCCGGTCAGCCATGCGGCGCGACGTCCCGCGGACAAGTATTGGCTGGTGAGCCCATGCACGTACGCCAGCAGGCCGAGCAGCACGAACAGGGTGGAGAGCAAGGTCATGCGCTGCACGACCAGCATGACCGTGGAGATCTGCATCGGATGCACCAGCCACAGCGTGGCCGACAGACCCGCGATGATGGCGGCGGCTTTCGCGTGGTCGGGCAGGGCGATGCGCGCCACGCGACGGAGCAGCACGAAGATCAGGCCCGCATTGATCAAATGCAGTGCGAGATTGACCAGCTTGAACGGAAACGGGTTGTCCGGCCAATCGGCCTGCTGGGGCAGGAAGCTGAGCATGGCCAGCGGCCGCCCCGGGAATCCGCGGGCCTCGGCCAGGAACTGGCCCAGCTTGCGCCAGCTGTCGATGTCGCCGAATTTCGAGAGCACGCCCAGATTGGGGAAGTCGTCGAAAATGAAAGGACCGCGCAAGGCGGGCCAGGCGAGAAACAGGTAGAGGGCGACGATGCCGAGCAGGAGATACGGCGCGATGGTGTGGCGCGCCGTCTGCGTGGGGTCTTGCATGAGGAAGGGCTGCCCGTCACCGAAGAGAGGGCAGCTTACCCGAATGGTCGAGGATTACTGACAGGTCTGCGGCAGATAGCGCGCGGCAATCGCTGTGCTGCACAGCCAGCGGGACGGACCGGAATCAACGCCCGTCAACGTAAAGGTGATGTTTCGACCGGCCAGGGCGTTCGACACGCTGCCTGTCGCCTTGAAGGTCATCACCAAGGTGCAACCGCCGCTGGCCGTCGCGGTGCCGCCAGCCACGGTCTGGGCGACATAACGACCGCTGATGCTGGCCGCAGGCGGAATGCCGGTCGCGTTATTGGCGGGGCAGGTCGCGTTCTGGGTGAAGGCCTCGGTGACCTTGGTCTTGAGGCCGTCGGCGATGCTGAAGGCTTCTGCCAACTGCGCTTTGGCCACGTAGTCCTGGTATTGGCTGATGGCGATCGCGGCCAGAATGGCGATGATGGCGACGACGATCATGAGTTCGATCAGCGTGAATCCCCGATGCGATTTCATTGTTGCTTCCCCGAAATTTGATTTGCCGGACAGCATTCCCCACAAAAATGCATGCAAGTTTCGGGCCAAGCGCGTGAAGGCCGTCGCGCCGACCGGGCAAAAAAAAAGCCCCGCCGAAGCGGGGCCTTTTCTTGCGACTACTAAGCTATTACTGGCAAGCCTGCGGCTTGTACTTGGCAGCAATGGCCGAGGTGCAGCGCCAGATGAACGTGCCGCCGGTGTCAGCACCGGTGAACACGACGTCCTGCGACACCAGCGGGGTGGCGACCGAACCGGCAGCCTTGAAGCGCACGGTGATCGTGCAGGCCGGGGCGGTACCAGCGATGGTGCCCGTCAGCACATAGCGACCAGCGTAGCTGGCGGCCGGCGAGAAGCCAGCGGTGGCGTTGGTCGGGCACTGACCGGTCTGGGTGTAGGACTCGACAACCTTGGTCTTCAGGCCGTCAACGATCGACGGAGCTTCCGAGAACTGCGACTTGGCGACGTAGTCCTGGTACTGGCTGATGGCGATGGCGGCCAGGATCGCGATGATGGCGACAACGATCATCAGTTCGATCAGGGTAAAGCCTTTCTGGTTCTTCATGGTGTATCCCCTAGGGTTATGGATTTGTAGCTCACGTGCACCGTCATCCGCGTTTCCCGTCCTTGGTTGACGGACGCAATATACGTGCCTGTATGACCTTGCATCATCCGTGCCAACAAAGCTAGCCGGGTGGGTGTGAAGCGGGTCACGGTTAGTGTACGGAAAACACGCCCCGATTCGGCAATCTGTGACCCTCAATGTGCGGAATCTTGCGCTGTGTCACAAAGTGACCCGGCACGGCACTAGAAGGCGACGGGGCCAAATCTGCCCAAGCGCGCGCAATCTGCGACGCGCAGGCGGCCTACCTATAAGAAGAAGGAAGTCGGCGGTCGGCCGCTTGGGCCCGGTCCGCACCCCCTGCCTATTCCATGCCCAGTTTTTTCAACTTGTAGCGCAGGGCGCGGAAGGTGATGCCCAGATGCGCGGCCGCCTTGGTCTTGTTGTAGCGACAGGCTTCGAGCGCTTTCTGGATGGCTTCACGCTCGATCTGCTCGAGCGCGTCGGGCAGGGCGGAATCGCCGTTCGGCAATGGCATCGTCGGTGCCGGCGCGAAAGCAGCACCCGGATCGGCCGGGGACGCGGCCGGGGCGCCTGCCGCAGGCAAGCCCAGGTCGGCGACGTCGATTTGCTGGTCGTCGCACAGGGCGACCGCACGTTCGAGGATGTTTTCGAGTTCGCGCACGTTGCCCGGGAACGGATGCCGGCGCAGCGCCTCGCTCGCGGCCGGCGACAGCGGCGGCACCGCTTCGCCGAGCTCGGCCGACAGCCGTTGCAGCACGGCCTGCGCGATCAGCGGAATATCGTCGCGGCGTTCGCGCAGCGGCGGCACCGGCAATTCGATGACATTGATGCGGTAGTACAGATCGTGGCGGAACTTGCCGTCCTCCACGAGCTTGACCAGGTTCTTGTGCGTGGCCGAGAGGATGCGCACGTCGACGGGCAGTTCCGCCGGCGCGCCGACCGGGCGCACGGTTTTTTCCTGGATCACGCGCAGCAGCTTGACCTGCATGTGCAGCGGCAGTTCGGCGACCTCGTCGAGGAACAAGGTGCCGCCATTGGCGACCTGGAACAGGCCGTCCTTGTCGACGTGCGCGCCGGTGAAACTGCCCTTCTTGTGCCCGAACAGTTCGCTTTCCATGAGTTCGGACGGGATCGCGCCGCAGTTCACCGGCACGAACGGGCGATCGTTGCGCGAACCTTGCTCGTGAATCAGGCGGGCGACGAGTTCCTTGCCCACGCCCGATTCGCCGCTGATGTAGACCGGCGCCTGGCTGCGCGCGACCTTGCCGATCGTCGCGCGCAATTGCTGCATCGCCACAGAATCGCCGATCAGGCGGTTGGACGCTGGTTGCTGCGAACGACGCTGTTCGCCGAGGTCCAGGGCGTTTTGCACGAGCCGGCGCAGCACGGCGAGATCGACGGGCTTGGTCACGAAATCGAACGCGCCGGCCTTGAGCGCGTTGACCGCGGCTTCGACGTTGCCGTAGGCGGTGATCATCGCGACCGGCGTTTCCGGGTAGCGTTGACTCATGTGCGTGATCAGGTCCAGGCCGGTGCCGTCGGGAAGACGCATGTCGGTCAGGCAAAGATCGTATTTTTCGGCAGTCAGCTGCGCCTTGGCGGAGGCCAGATCGGCGGCCGTATCCACGCGAATGCCCATGCGACCGAGGGTCAGCACCAGCAATTCGCGGATATCGCGTTCGTCATCTACGACCAGAGCGCTTCGGGGTGTGGTCATCGGTACCTGGGGGGATGGTTGCCGCTACAACATAGCCGAGTCGGGGGACTCGACCAACTCGCGTATGTTAGCCGTGCGCGGTCTCAGTTTGGATGAGGCTTTGCGATGCCGGCAAGGTGATACGGAAACAACTGCCGCCACCGGGCACCGATTGGTAGCTCAAGGTGCACAGATTGGCCTCGCATAGTTGCTTGGCGATATACAGACCCAGGCCCGTGCCGTGCTCGCTGGTGGTAAAGAAGGGCGCGAAGATCTGTTCGGCGACCCGGGCCGGAATGCCCGGACCGCGATCGAGCACTTCGATCAGCGGTGGCCCGTTCGGGCCGTCGGTGCGTGCGCCCAGGCTCACCTGCGCGGGCTTGCCGGGTTCGCGGCCGTAGGTCAGGGCGTTGTGCACGAGCACCGTCAGGACCTGATGCAGATGCTGCGGATCCACCATCGCCACCAGCGGCCGGCTGGGGTTCACCGCCTGCAGTACGTCGGTTTCCAGCGGATGATTGGTGCGGTATTCCTCGACGAAGCGGCGAATGAAGCCCGACAGCTCGAGGCTTTCGGTCTGCGAACGTTCGCGCCGCGCCAGGCCCAGGATGTTCTGCACGATGCCGTTCATGCGCTGGCATTGCGAATGGATGATCTCCAGCAGGCGCCGGTCGGTGTCGGGCATCGACGTCGATTCTTCGAGCAACTGCGTGGAATAGCTGATCGCCGCGAGCGGATTGCGGATCTCGTGCGCGATGCTCGCCGACAGGCGGCCGAGCGTGGACAGGGTCAGCTCCTCGGCGCGATCGGAATAGATGCGGCTGTCGTCGAGGAAAATCAGGAACAGCTTGTCGGTCAGGCTCAGCGCGACGAAGCGCGGCAGCACTTCCGGCGAGCCCTCGGCGAAGGTCATGGCCTTGGGCACTTCGCCGCGGCCCTGGCGCCATTGCCAGAGGCTTTGGTGCAGGCTGGGAGCCACCTCCGCGAGATCGCGACGGTCGGGCGAGGGGTTGCCCATGAGGGCCCAGGCCGCCTCATTGGACAGCCGGATGTGGTGGCCGCCGTCGACGACCAGCACGCCGGTGCGCATGCGGCGGATCACCAGCTCGTTGAGTTCGGACAGGTTGGCCAGTTCCTCGCCGCGCTTGTCGGCCAGGGCCTGGCTTTCGCTCATCTGCCGGCGCAACTGCTGGCCCATGATGGCCATGCCGATGTAGGTGACCGAGAACATCATCGCTTCGGCCGCCGTGCGGGCATAACCCGGGAACAGCAACTGATTGAACAGGTATTCGATGATGAGGGTCGATGCGGCCGTCAGCGCGAAGCCCAGGCTGGCCGTCGGCGTGAGGATCAGGGCGCCGGCGCCGATGTTGAAGACCATGAACATCGCGATGCCGCTCTCGCCGCCGTTCATCGCCAACAGCGCGACGCCGGTGGCGAAAATGTCGAACAGCAGGCCGATCGCGGTCAGTCGTCGAATGCGCCGGCCGATGCGGCGGGTCGCGAAGAGCAGGCCGATGGCGGCGCCGACATAGATCACGGCCGTCGCCTGCAGGATCGGCAGCTGCAGGATCTCGACCGTCATCTGGCCGAGCGGCGTGAAGGCCACCAGGGCCAGGATGCCCGCTTCCAATGTCCGGAAAAGGTTGAAGAAATACAGCTCGCGACGCTGCGGAACGGCGGTGGCAGCGGGGGCGGTCTGGGGCAGCGACATCGTGGGACGGCGAGCTCGGGAAGGCGCGGAGGCCTTGAGTATAAGCGTGATGGCCGCTTTGCCTTTGCCGGGGGGGTCGGCGACAATACGGCCCCTTTCGGGTCGGCGGCGTTCCAGACCTTGCCGGCCCCCGATGTAGCCAGTACCCGGCGTCTCGCCGATCCTTTCGAAGGTGTCGCATGAATTTTCACGAGTATCAGGCAAAGCAGCTGTTTGCCGACTACGGCATTGCCGTCCCCGCCGGGCGCGTCGCGCGCAACCCGGAAGAAGCCGTAGCCGCCGCCAAGGCGATCCCCGGCACCCTGTGGGTGGTCAAGGCGCAGATTCACGCCGGCGGCCGCGGCAAGGCCGGCGGCGTCAAGCTCGCCAAGTCCTATGACGAAGTGAAGCAGTACGCGGCCGCGATGCTCGGTACCCGCATGGAGACCTACCAGTCCGCCGGCGTGGCGCTGCCGATCGACACCGTGCTGATCTGCGAAGGCACCGACATCGCCAACGAGCTCTACCTGTCGGTCCTGACCGACCGCAGCAGCAAGACCATCACCTTCATCGCCTCGGCCGAAGGCGGCGTGGAGATCGAGAAGACCGCGCACGACAATCCGGACGCGATCAAGAGCCTGCACGTGAACTACGTCCAGGGCCTGCAGCCCTACCAGTGCCGCGAGATGGGCTTCTCACTGGGCCTGAACGCCAAGCAGGTCGGCCAGCTGACCAAGATCATGCTGGGCCTGTACAAGCTGTTCAACGACAAGGATCTCGCTCTGGTCGAGCTCAACCCGCTCGCCATCCTCAAGAGCGGGGACCTCGCCGTGCTCGACGGCAAGATCAATTCCGACGACAACGCGACCTTCCGTCATCCGGATCTGGCCGCGATGCGCGACATCCGCCAGGAAGACGAGACCGAAGTGCTCGCCAGCCAGCACGACCTCAACTACGTCACCATGGACGGCAACATTGGCTGCATGGTCAACGGCGCCGGTCTGGCGATGGCGACGATGGACGTCATTTCGCTCAACGGCGGTTCGCCGGCGAACTTCCTCGACGTCGGCGGCGGCGCCACCAAGGAGCGCGTGACCGAGGCGTTCAAGCTCATCCTCAAGTCGTCCAGCGTGAAGGCGATCTTCGTCAACATTTTCGGTGGCATCGTCCGCTGCGACATGATCGCCGAAGGCATCATCGCCGCCGTCAAGGAAGTCGACGTCAAGGTTCCGGTCGTGGTGCGCCTGGAAGGCACCAATGTCGAGAAGGGCAAGGAATTGCTCAAGAACAGCGGCCTCGCCATCACGGCGGCCGACGACATCAATGATGGCGCGAAGAAGGTCGTCGCTGCCGCCAAGGGCTAAGCCAAATTTCCTCTCCCGCTTGCGGGAGAGGGAGACACCATCCAAGGAACTGAATTACATGAGCGTTCTCGTCAACAAGAACACGAAGGTCATCGTGCAGGGCTTCACCGGCACCCAGGGCACCTTCCATGCCGAGCAGATGCTCGACTACGGCACCAAGGTCGTCGGCGGCGTGACCCCGGGCAAGGGTGGCACCACCCATATCGGCCTGCCGGTGTTCAACACGGTCGCTGACGCGGTCAACGAAACCGGCGCCGATGCGTCCGTGATCTACGTGCCGCCGCCGTTCGCGGCCGACGCGATCCTCGAGGCGGCCGATGCCGGCATCCGTGTGATCGTCTGCATCACCGAAGGCATTCCGGTGCTCGACATGCTGCGCGTGAAGAACACGCTCAAGGGTTACGAGGACGTCGTGCTGATCGGCCCGAACTGCCCCGGCATCATCACCCCGGGCGAATGCAAGATCGGCATCATGCCCGGCCACATCCATATGCCCGGCAAGGTCGGCATCGTGTCGCGCTCGGGCACGCTGACCTATGAAGCGGTCAAGCAGACCACCGACGCCAAGCTCGGTCAGTCGACCTGCATCGGCATCGGCGGCGATCCGATGCAGGGCATGAACTTCATCGACTGCCTGCGCCTGTTCCAGGACGATCCGCAGACCGAAGGCATCATCATGGTCGGCGAAATCGGCGGCAGCGCCGAGGAAGAGGCGGCCGAATTCATCGCCGAGTACGTGACCAAGCCCGTCGTCGGCTTCATCGCCGGCGCCAGCGCGCCGGAAGGCAAGCGCATGGGCCATGCCGGTGCGATCGCCTCGGGTGGCAAGGGCACCGCCGCGGGCAAGTTCGCCGCGCTGGAAAAAGCCGGCGTGACCACCGTCCGTTCGCCGGGCGATCTGGGCAAGGCCATTGCCGAGCGCATGAAGGCCTGAGTCGGGCTCGGTAGGAGCCAGCTTGCTGGCGACCGGATCTGCGCTTGTCGCCAGCAAGCTGGCTCCTACCAGGGTGAACTGAACCGATGTCCAAGCCGCTCCGCGTCGCCCTTGCCCAGTTCGATTTCCCGGTCGGGGCGATCGAGGCCAATGCCGCGCGTATCGCGGCGCTGATCGCCGAAGCCCGCGACGCGCACCACGCCGATCTGGTGTTTTTCCCGGAACTGGCGCTCAGCGGCTACCCGCCGGAAGACCTGCTGCTGCGCCCGGCTTTTCTCGCCGATTGCCAACGAGCGATCGACGCGATTGCCGCAGGCGTGCATGGCATCGTCGCGGTCGTCGGCTGGCCGCAGGCGGTGGGACCGGTGGTGTTCAACGCCGCAAGCGTGTTGCGCGACGGCGGCGTCGAAACGACCTACCACAAGCGCGAATTGCCCAACTACGCGGTGTTCGACGAACGCCGCTATTTCGCCAGCGACAACGAAGCCTGCGTGTTTGACGTCAACGGTACGATGGTCGGACTGGTGATCTGCGAAGACCTCTGGTTCGCCGAACCGCTGGCCGATACCGTGGCCCTCGGCGCGCGCCTGGTCGTGGTGCCGAACGCGTCGCCGTTCGATCGCGGCAAGTCCCTGCAGCGCGACGAACTGTTGACCCAGCGCGTGCGCGAGTCGCAGGTGGCGCTGGCCTATCTCAATGTCGTCGGCGGCCAGGACGAGCTGGTGTTCGACGGCGCGTCCGATCTGGCTGATGCCGACGGCAGTGTGCATCCGGCCGCGCGCGCGTTCGAGGAGCATCTGCTGCTTGCCGATCTCGATCCGGCGACCGGCAAGTTCTCGCGCGTGCAGTGGCCGCAGGAAACCGACGAGAGCGTCGAATCCCTCGCCTACCGCGCGATCGTGCGTGGCATCCGTGACTATTGCGGGAAGAACGGTTTCAAGACGGCGTGGCTGGGGCTGTCGGGCGGCGTGGATTCCGCGCTCGTGCTCGCGCTCGCGGTCGATGCCTTGGGCGCGGAGAATGTCACCGCGGTGCGACTGCCTTCGCGCTACACCTCGGATATGAGCAACGACCTCGCGGCCGACCAAGCGCAGGCGCTGGGTGTACGCATCGAGACGGTGGCCATCGAAGCGCCGTTCGAGGGCTTCCTGCAGGCACTGGCGCCGATGTTTGCCGGGCGCGCGCCGGACGTGGCCGAGGAGAACCTGCAGTCGCGCAGCCGCGGCGCCATCCTGATGGCCTTGTCGAACAAGTTCGGCGGTCTGCTGCTGACCACGGGCAACAAGAGCGAGTACGCGGTCGGTTACGCGACGATCTACGGCGACATGTGCGGCGGATTTGCGCCGATCAAGGACCTGTACAAAACCGAGGTCTACGACCTGTGCCGCTGGCGCAATGCCCAGGCCGTCGACGGCGCGGAAGTGATCCCGGTCGCCGTGATCGAGCGCGCACCCTCGGCGGAGCTGCGCGAAAACCAGACCGACCAGGATTCGCTGCCGCCCTATGCTTTGCTCGACGCGATCCTGCTGCGTCACATCGACCAGGAAAAATCCGCGGACGAGATCATCGCCGAGGGCTTCGACGCCGACACGGTGCGCCGCATTGTGCGGCTGGTGAAGAACAGCGAGTGGAAGCGCCGACAGGCGGCGCCGGGACCGAAGCTGTCGCGGCGGGCCTTCGGTCGCGAGCGGCGTTATCCGATCACGTCAGGTTATTCCGGATAAGAAGATCGCCCAAAAAAAACCCCGCCAAGGCGGGGTTCTCTTTCTTACTTCAGCTCGCCCTGGAAGGGATTGAGCTGGCGCCAGGCGCCCTTCTTCTTGGGCCAGTCGCCGCTGAGGTAGGGATGCTGCGGGTAGTTCTTCTCGAGGACGCGGCGGGCGTCATCGGACAGCTGCTTCTCGCCGAGCGCGCCGTACGAGGCTGCCATCAGCGCGACCGCATCGCCGTCGTACTGGCTCTGCGGGTAGGTCTCGATGAGGTACTTGCCGCGATTGGCTGCCGACACATAGGCGCCGCGACGCAGGTAGTACAGGCCCACGATCATTTCGTAGCGGGCCAGCTCATTGCGCAGGTGCACCATGCGCTGGCGCGCATCGGGCGCATAGCGGCTGTTGGGGAAGCGGCGCAGGACTTCGTTGAAGTCGTTGTAGCTCTGGATCGGACCGGCGAGATCGCGCGCGGACGGATCGCGTCCGGCAATCCGCGAGACGAAGCCGACGTCGCGGTCGAAGTTGATCAGCGCCTTCAGGTAGTACGCGTAGTCGATGTACTGGTGGCGCGGATAGGTACGGATGAAGCGGTCGATCGCGGGCGTCGCGTCTTCGGGCTTGCCGGTCTTGTACTGGGCGTAGGCCAGTTCCAGCTGCGCCTGCTCGCTGTAGGGGCCGTAGGGAAAGCGGGCGACGAGGCGCTGGAAGTACTTGGAGGCGCGCTCGTAGTCGCCTTTCTCACGCAGCATCTTGCCCTGCGCGTAAAGCTGATCGACCGGCAAGGTCTCGGTTTCGGCCTGCTTGTCGCCAAACCAGCCACTGACGGTCTTGCAGCCACCCAGACTCAGGGCGAGGGCGAGGAAAAGGAAAAAACGCGGCAAACCGGAGAGGCGGATCATCAGGAGTGGGCTTTTCTGAGGGCTGGCGGGCAGCAATTGAGGGATAATAACCGAAAGCTCCAGCCCGCCTCCATGAAGGCGGGGCGGACACTCCGGGGCCAGCGGCTCCATTTCCGGGCCCGAACATGCAATCAGCCGTACCAGACAACGACGAAGCCGACTACGAACTGCTCGAGGCCCAGGTGCCGGTCGAGCTTGCCGGCAAGCGCTTCGACCAGGCCTTGGCCGAGATGTTCCCCGAATTTTCGCGGTCCCGCCTGACCGAATGGATCAAGGCCGGCAGCGCGCTGCTGGACGGCCAGTCGGTGAAACCGCGCGATCCGGTCCGCGGCGGCGAGCCGGTGACCCTGAGCGTGAAGACCGAGATCGAGACCACGGCCGAGGCCGAGGACATCGCACTGGACATGGTCTACCAGGACGAGGACGTGCTGGTGGTCGACAAGCCCGCGGGCCTGGTCGTGCACCCGGGCGCGGGCAATCCGCGCGGCACGATGGTCAATGCCCTGCTGCATTTCGACGCGCGCATGGCCGAATTGCCGCGCGCGGGCATCGTGCACCGGCTGGACAAGGACACGTCCGGCTTGATGGTCATCGCGCGCTCGCTGCGCTCGCATTCGCTGCTGGTCGAACAGCTGTCCAATCGCGAGGTGCATCGCCAGTACGTCGCCGTGGTGGTCGGGCCGATGATAGCCGGCGGCACCGTCGACGCACCGATCGGCCGGCATCCGTCCGACCGCATCCGCCAGGCCGTGGTCAAGGAAGGTGCGGGTCGCGAGGCGATCACGCACTACCGCGTGCGCGAACGCTTCCGCGCGCACACGCTGGTCGAGTGTCGCCTGGAGACCGGCCGCACGCACCAGATCCGCGTGCATATGGCGCATGCGCGGCATCCGCTGGTCGGCGATCCGCTCTACGGCGGCTCCTATCGCCAGCCCAAGGGCGCAACCGCCGAACTCGCTGAAACCCTGCGCAGCTTCCGCCGCCAGGCCTTGCACGCGGAAAAGCTCGAATTCGTGCACCCGGTCAGCGGCTTGACGATCAGCACACAAGCGCCGATCCCCGCCGACATGCAGACCCTGATCCGCGATCTGCGCGCCGATACGGCAGCCTTCAAGGGCTGATGTCCGCCGCTTCCTTCCTGCCAGCTGATTGGCCCGCGCCGCCGACGGTGCGGGCCCTAACCACGTTGCGCAGCGGTCCCGGCCAGTCGATCGCGCCCTTCGATCGCTTCAATCTCGGCCTGCGCTGTGGCGACGATCCGGCCAGCGCACGCGGCAATCGCGCACAGCTCGCACAGGTGTTGTCGCTGCCGTCGCCACCGTGCTGGTTGCAGCAGGTGCATGGCCCGCACGTGGTGCGCTTCGATGCCGGCGAGACCGAATTCACGCCGGCGCTCGACGGGTCCGATCCCTTCGAGCCCGTCGCCGATGCCAGTGTCACGTCTAGTGCCGGCATCGTGCTGGCGATCCTGACCGCCGATTGTCTGCCGGTGCTTCTCTGCCACGAAGATGGCAGCGAACTCGGCGCTGCCCACGGAGGCTGGCGCGGCTTGGCGGGTGGCGTGCTGGAGGCAACGGTGCAGGCGATGCAGTCGTCGCCGGATCGACTGCTCGCCTGGCTGGGCCCGGCCGCCGGTCCGCAGGCCTATGAAATCGGCGAGGAAGTCCGCGCCGCGTTCCTGGCCGACGATCCGGCCGCGGACATGGCCTTCGTGCCCACGCGGGAAAATCACTGGCGCGTCGATCTGTATGCGCTGGCGCGCCAGCGGCTGGCGCGCGCCGGCGTCACGCGTGTGTTCGGCGGTGGTCTTTGCACGATTTCCGACCCGCAGCGCTTTTATTCGCACCGTCGCGACCAGCGCACCGGTCGCATGGCTACGCTGATCTGGCGCGAGGCTTGATCGCCGCGCGCCGCCGGACTAGAACTCGTCCTTGCTGCCGGTCAGCACCAGTTCCATCGCATCGGCCGTGCTCGAGGCGGCGTCGATCGCATCCTTGAGCTGATCGGCGCTGGCGTCGGCGGGAATCTTGACCACGAACACCGCGGTCCCGGTCTGCGAGGTCCAGCCACCGAGCGTCTTGTCGTGCGTATCGCGCAACAGTTGCAGCGCGATGTCCTGCGGAATCTCCTCGCCCTCGGCGCGGTAACCGACGCTCCAGATCTCGCGCACGCGCAGGGTGCCGTACTCCTCGACCGGCGTGCGCACCCAGTTCTGCTGGGTACGACCATCGTCCATGCGCTGGAGGATCTTGAAGTCGCCGTCTTCGTCGATCTCGTAGCTGACGCCGAGGCTGTCGAGCTCGGCTTTCACCACCGGATCGGGTGCCGTGCCGGCGCTGCTGCCCGAATCGCTGCTGTCGTCGGCCTTGTCTAGGCTGCCGGTGTCGGTGCTGGGCGTGTCCGTGCCGGTGCCGGTGTCGGCATCGAGGCCGGAAGACGCATCGCTCGCATCGGCCGTCGTGTCCGGAACCTTGTCGGCGATGCCCTTGAACATGAAATAGCCGCCGATCGTCAGAAGGATCAGCAGCAAGAATCCGCCCGCACCGATCGCCAGCAGCAGGCCGAGCTTCGACGAGGACGCCGGCGCAGGCACGGCGACCGCGCGTTGCACCGTGCCGCTGTGGGAATGTGCGTGCATCGGCGGCGGCACCGGTGCCGGTGTCGCGCGCGGCAGCGCGGGCGGCGGCGTGGCTGGCCGCGGGGGCGGCGCCGGACGTGCCGGCAAGGGCGTGGTCAGTCCGGCCGGGGCGACATTCGGTGGTGGCGGAGGCAGCGAGCGAAGTTGCGACAGCAGCAGGTCGGCGCGGCGCGCGACCTCCGCCCCGTCCATCGGCCGGTTCTCCCGCTGCTTGGCCAGCAGGCTGTCGAGCAAGGGCTGGAACATCGCTTTGTCGGCCGGCAGCCGCGGAACCTCGGCGGTCATGTGCTGCATGCCGATCGCCCAGCCGTCGGTGCCCGAATACGGGGCCGCACCGGTGAGCAACTGGTAGAACAGCACGCCGAGCGCATACAGGTCCGAGCGGCCGTCGAGTTCTTCGCCGCGCCATTGTTCGGGGCTCATGTACTGCGGCGTACCCAGGGTCGCGCCTTCGGCGGTCAGCGACGAGGTCGCCTCGGACAGGCGCGCGACGCCGAAATCGCTGAGCAGGAAACTGCCGTCTTCGTGGCAGAGGATGTTTTCGGGCTTCACGTCGCGATGTACGACGCCGTTGCGGTGGGCATGGTCGAGCGCGCTGCCGATCTCGCGCACGCAGCGCAGGGCCGTCGCCGCGTCGATGCTGCCGATGCGGGCGGCAACCGAGCCGCCGGGCACGAACTCCATCGCCATGTACGGCGCGCCTTCGTTGGTCACGCCGATGTCGTGGACCGTGACGATGTTGCGGTGGCGCAGGCGGGCGACGACCTTGCCTTCGCGCAGGAAGCGCTCGGCGTAGGCCGGATCGCGCGCCAGCTCCGGCGCCATGACTTTCAGCGCGACTTCGCGGCCCAGCGATTCCTGGACGGCGCGGTAGACCGTCGCCATGCCGCCGCGTCCCAGTTCATGCAGGATCTTGTAACCGGCAATCATGTGCGTGCTCCCCAGTCCCCGCAGCCATCATACCCAAACGCGCCCGCGAACGAGCCCGGCCAGCCGGGCGGGGTCGCCGCCGTTTGAGCCTGATCAAGGCATGAAGCCGAGGCAGGCGTAGGCTTGAATCGTGTCGTCGCGACCGCATTGAATCGGGGTCGCGGCCCAGGGCCGCCCTTACTTCCGGGAAATTCCAATGCGCATGGACAAACTCACCTCGCGCTTCCAGCAGGCGCTCAGCGACGCCCAGTCGCTCGCCGTCGGGCGCGACCACAATCTCATCGAGCCCGTGCATCTGATGGTCGCCCTGATCGACCAGCAGGGCGGCAGCACGCGCCCGCTGCTCGCGCAGGCCGGCGTCAACGTGACCGCCTTGCGCCAGCGCCTGGGCGAGGCGCTCGACAAGCTGCCCAAGGTCACCGGCCAGGACGGCAATCTCAGCGTCGGCAACGACCTCGGTCGCCTGCTCAACGTCACCGACAAACTGGCGCAGCAACGCGGCGATGCGTTCATCGCCAGCGAGTTGTTCGTGCTCGCGGCGCTCGAGGACAAGGGCGACGTCGGCCAGGCGCTGAAGGCGGCCGGCGCGAGCAAAGCCGGCGTCGAAAAAGGCATCGAAGCCCTGCGCGGCGGCGAGAAGGTCGACGACGCCAATGCCGAGGAAAACCGTCAGTCGCTGGAGAAATACTGCATCGACCTGACCGCGCGCGCCGAAAGCGGCAAGCTCGATCCGGTGGTCGGTCGCGACGAGGAAATCCGCCGCACGATCCAGGTCCTGCAGCGCCGCACCAAGAACAATCCCGTGCTGATCGGCGAACCCGGTGTCGGCAAAACAGCAATCGTCGAAGGCCTGGCGCAGCGCATCATCAATGGCGAAGTGCCCGAAGGCCTGCGCGGCCGCCGCGTGCTGTCGCTGGACATGGGCGCCTTGATCGCGGGCGCGAAGTTCCGCGGCGAGTTCGAGGAGCGGCTCAAGGCCGTGCTCAACGACCTGGCCAAGCAGGAAGGCAATGTCATCCTGTTTATCGACGAGCTGCACACGATGGTCGGCGCCGGCAAGGCCGAGGGCGCGATGGATGCGGGCAACATGCTCAAGCCCGCGCTCGCGCGCGGCGAATTGCATTGCATCGGCGCGACCACGCTGGATGAGTACCGCAAATACGTGGAAAAGGACGCCGCACTCGAGCGCCGCTTCCAGAAAGTCTTCGTCGGCGAGCCGTCGGTCGAGGACACCATCGCGATCCTGCGCGGCTTGAAGGAGCGCTATGCGGTGCATCACGGCGTCGAGATCACCGACCCGGCGATCGTCGCCGCGGCGACCCTGTCGCACCGCTACATCGCCGACCGCCAGCTGCCCGACAAGGCCATCGATCTGATGGACGAGGCGGCGAGCCGTATCCGCATGGAAATCGATTCCAAGCCCGAGGAAATGGACCGCATGGAGCGGCGCCTGATCCAGCTCAAGATCCAGCGCGAGGCGCTGAAGAAGGAGAAGGACAACGAGTCGCGCCAACGCCTGGCCGACCTGCAGACCGAGATCGACCGGCTCGAGCGCGAGTTCAACGATCTCGAAGAAATCTGGAAGGCGGAAAAGGCCACGCTCACCGGCGCGACCCGCATCAAGGAGCAGATCGAGCAGGCCAAGCAGGAGCTCGAAGCCGCGCATCGCCAGCAGGACATCGCGAAAATGAGCGAGATCCAGTACGGCCGTCTGCCGGAGCTGGAAAAACAGCTCGCCGCCGCGCAGGCGGTCGAGACCCAGGGCTTCAAGCTGCTGCAGGACAAGGTGACGGCGGAGGAAATCGCCGAAGTCGTGTCGCGCTGGACCGGCATCCCGGTGTCGAAGATGCTCGAAGGCGAACGCGAAAAACTCCTGAAGATGGAAGACGCGCTGCATGCGCGCGTGGTCGGCCAGGACGAGGCGGTCAAGTCGGTCGCCAACGCGATCCGGCGTTCGCGCGCCGGCCTGTCCGATCCCGACCGGCCGAACGGTTCCTTCCTGTTCCTCGGCCCGACCGGCGTGGGCAAGACCGAGCTGTGCAAGGCGCTGGCGGAATTCCTGTTCGACAGCGGCGATGCGCTGGTGCGCATCGACATGAGCGAATTCATGGAAAAACACTCGGTCGCGCGCCTGATCGGTGCGCCCCCGGGCTATGTCGGCTACGAAGAAGGCGGTTACCTGACCGAAGCCGTGCGTCGTCGGCCGTACAGCGTGATCCTGCTCGACGAGGTCGAGAAGGCGCACCCGGACGTGTTCAACGTGCTGTTGCAGGTACTCGATGACGGCCGCCTCACCGACGGCCAGGGCCGCACGGTGGATTTCCGCAATGCCGTCATCGTGATGACCTCGAACCTGGGCTCGCAGCACATCCAGGAGGTTTACGAGAACGGCGAGGCCGAGGAAGACGCCGACGCCTCGCAGCGCTACACGCAGATGAAAGCGGCCGTGATGGCCTCGGTGCAAGGACATTTCCGGCCCGAATTCATCAACCGGCTTGACGACATCGTCGTGTTCCATCCGCTCGGCCATGGCCAGATCCGCGCGATCGCGCGCATCCAGACCGCGTATCTGTCCAAGCGCCTGCTCGAGCGCCAGATTCGCCTGGACATCACCGATGCCGCGCTGGCGCTGCTGGGCAACGCGGGTTTCGATCCGGTCTACGGTGCGCGACCGCTCAAGCGGGCGATCCAGCAGGAGCTGGAGAATCCCCTTGCGAACAAGATCCTGTCGGGCGAATTCGGCGCGGGCGATACGGTGACCGTCGATGCCGACGGCGGTGCCCTGGTGTTCCGCAAAGCCTGATCCGCGACTACACGGGCGGCGTCGCGGCCTGGGTCAGGCGCGGGTCGGCGAGCACCATCTCGGCCATGCTGAACGCGAGTTCGCGTTCGGCGAGCACGGCGCCGTCGACGCCGCGATCGAACAGATGGCGCGCTTCGGCCTCGCTGTGTGCGCGCGCCAGAATCGTCATGCCCGGGTTGGCCTTGCGCAGGCGAGCGATGATCTCGCCGGCTTCGAAGGCGTTGGGAATTGCGATCAGCGCGTGCGTCGCGGTGGCCGGCGTCAGTTCGTCGAGCAATCCAGCACTGGTGGCATTGCCGCGGACGGCAGCGATTCCGTCGTCGTGGGCGCGCTCAACCAGTTCGCGATCGTTGTCGATGACGATCAGCGGCACGCCGCGGGCCTTGAGCAGGCTGGCGAGCTGGTGGCCCACGCGTCCGTAGCCGACCAAGATCGTGTGTTCGCCTTCGGGCTGGGCCGGACCTGGCGGCAGCTCGCGCGGTTTGGCCGCGCCGGCGTCGGTCGCGGTCTTCTGGCGTGCCTGCCAGCGCACCAGCGCCACGAACAGCATGGGATTGACTACGATGGAGAGCAGCGCACCGGCAAGCACCAGGTCGCGCGCTTCGGTTGGCAACAATTTCAGACCGACGCCGAGACCGGCGAGGATGAAACTGAATTCGCCGATCTGCGCCAGGCTCGCCGAGATGGTCAGCGCGGTCGTGTTCGGATGCCCGAACAGACGCACGACGAGGTAGGCGACGGTCGGTTTGCCGACAGTGATGATCAGGAAGGTCGCGAGCACCGGCAGCGGTTGCTCGACGATGATCATCGGATCGAACAGCATGCCGACCGATACGAAGAACAGCACCGCGAACGCGTCGCGCATCGGCAGCGAATCGGCGGCCGCCTTGTGGCTGAGTTCGGACTCGTTGAGCAGCATGCCGGCGAAGAACGCGCCGAGCGCGAAGGACACGCCGAACAGTTTTGCCGAGCCGAAGGCCACGCCCAGCGCGATCGCCAGGATGGACAGCGTGAACAGTTCGCGCGAACCGATGCCGGCCACGCGCTCGAGCACCCACGGAATCGCGCGCCGTCCCACCAGCAGCATCAGCGTGACGAAAATCGCCAGCTTGCCCAGCGTGACGCCGAGGGAGGCCAACAATTTGCCGATTTCGAACCCGCCGCCAGCGCCGGTCATCGAATGCGAGAGCGCCGGCAGGAACACCAGGGCGAGCACCATCACCAGGTCTTCGACGATCACCCAGCCGATGGCTACCTTGCCGCGGATCGTGCTGAGCAGGCGATGGTCTTCGAGGCTGCGCAGCAGCACGACCGTACTGGCCACCGACAAAGCCAGACCGAAAACAAAGCCCTGCATCGGCGACCAGCCCAAGGCCCAGGCCAGCAGCCAGCCCAGCCCCGTCGCCGCCGCAATACCTGCCAGTGCGCCTGGAATGGCGGTCTTGCGCACTTCGAGCAGGTCTTCGAGGGAGAAGTGCAGGCCGACGCCGAACATCAGCAGGATCACGCCGATTTCCGCCAGTTCTCCGGCCAACGCGGGATCGGCGACGAAGCCGGGGGTGAACGGGCCCGTGAGCACGCCCGCCAGCAGATAGCCGACGATCGGCGACAGCCGGAGCCTATGCGCCAGCGATCCGAGGATGAAGGCGAGGACCAGGCCCATGGCGATGGTGGCGATCAGGGGCGTTTCGTGCGGCATCCCGGCTCCAGCGTCACTAATGCCTTCAATACTGGGGGCAGGGTGCCCGCGAATCAAACCCGGCGCGTGGTCGCGGCCGGGCTGGTAGAATCGCCGCCCTATGATTTCCTTCAAGAATTTCGCCCTTCGCCGCGGCGAACGCCTGCTGCTGTCCAATGTCGACCTCACCCTACACGCCGGCTGGCGCGTCGGCGTGATCGGTCGCAACGGCTGCGGCAAATCCAGCCTGTTCGCGACCATCCTGGGCGAGATCGAATCGGACCTGGGTAATCTCGACATGCCCACGCGCCTGCGCATCGCGTGCATCGCGCAGGAAACACCGTCCTTGCCCGATCCGGCGATCGATTTCGTGCTCGGCGGCGATGAGGCCGTTTACGAGGTCATCAAGGCCGAGGCGGCCGCGATGGACGCTGAAGACTACGACGCCGTCGCCGAATGCCATCACAAGCTCGACGAGATGAACGGCTATGACGCGACCGCGCGTGCCGGCCGTCTGCTGCATGGCCTGGGCTTTCCGGCGGAAACGCATTCGCGCCCCGTGTCCTCGTTCTCCGGTGGCTGGCGCGTGCGTCTGAACCTGGCGCGTGCGCTGATGAAGCCGTCCGACATGCTGCTGCTCGACGAACCGACCAACCATCTCGACCTCGACGCCGTGCTCTGGCTCGAACAATGGCTGCTCAAATATCCGGGCACCCTGTTGCTGATCTCGCACGACCGCGAGTTCCTCGACGGCGTGTCCACGCACACGCTGCACCTGCACGACGGCAAGGCCAAGCTCTACACCGGCGACTACACCAGCTTCGAGCGCCAGCGCGCCGAACACCTGCGCCTGCAGCAGATTTCGCACGAAAAGGAACAGGCCGAGCGCGCGCATCTACAGAGCTTCATCGACCGCTTCAAGGCGCAGGCGAGCAAGGCCAAACAGGCGCAGTCGCGCGTCAAGCGCCTGGCCAAGCTGGCCGGCACCGAGGCGGTACGCGCCGAGCGCACGATGAGCATCAACTTCGCCGATCCGGTGAAGCTGCCGCATTCGCTGATCCGGCTCAACCACACCGATGCCGGTTACGGCACGACGAAAATCCTGCACGACGTCGGCTTTGGTCTGGAAGCGGGCGATCGCGTCGGCCTGCTCGGCCCGAACGGCGCGGGCAAGTCGACCCTGGTCAAGACGCTCGTCGGCGAGCTGCCTCTGCTGTCGGGCGAGCGCGTCGCGCATCCCGACCTCAAGCTCGGCTACTTCGCACAGCACACCGTCGAGAGCCTGCACGAGGGCCAGAGCCCGTTGTGGCATCTCAAGGAACTGGCGCCGAACGCGGGCGAGCAGCAGTTGCGCAACTTCCTCGGCCAATGGAATTTCGTTGGCGACCGCGCATTTGAGTCCGTTGACGGATTCTCGGGCGGCGAACGCGCGCGTCTCGCGCTGGCGCTGATCGCGTACCAGCAGCCGAATGTCCTGCTGCTCGACGAACCGACCAACCATCTCGATCTCGACATGCGCGAAGCGCTGGCCGAGGCCCTGAGCGTGTTCCCCGGCGCGATCGTGCTGGTCTCGCATGACCGCCACCTCATTGGCCTGGTCTGCGAAACCTTCTGGCGCGTCGCCGACGGCAAGGTCGAAGCCTTCAATGGCGATCTCGACGAATACGCGGCCTGGCTGCGTTCGCGCGGTGGCTCGGAATCGCGCGCGGCGAAAGCCGCGGAAAAATTCGCGGCCGCGGCGCCGCCCAAGCCGACGCGCTCCAAGCAGGCGATCGATGCCGATGCCAAGCGCCTCAAGCAAGTCGAAGCGCGTATCGCCACGCTGCAGTCTGAAGCCAAGCACATCGAGGACGAGCTCGCCGATCCCGCGATCTACAACAGCGATGGCGGTGCGACGATCGCGCAACTCGGTCAGCGCCAGGCCCGCCTGCAGGAAGAACGCGAAGCGCTCGAGGCCGAATGGCTGGTGCTGTACGAGAACGTCGAGGCGGCGGCTTCCTAGATACCGTCTCGAACCCGCCGCGCGCTGAGCCCGCCGTCACGGCGGACGCTTGAAAGCCCGCGTAGAATCCACATCTCCGCCGTAGCCCCCAAGCCAGCCTCCGCCATGCCGATCTATGCCTTCGAATGCGGCAGTTGCGGTCATCGTTTCGACCGCCTGCAGAAACTTTCCGATCCCGACCCGACCGACTGCCCCGACTGCGGCGCACCGCAGGTCCGCCGGCAGCTGACTGCGCCGAGCTTTCGCCTGGCCGGCGGCGGCTGGTACGAGACCGACTTCAAGAAAGACGGCGACAAGAAGCGCAACCTGGTCGACAAAGCCGAAGCCACGCCCAAGGCCGAAACCAAGGTCGAGGCCAAGCCGGCTGCGGCGACGGAAGCCAAGCCGGCAAAGGCCGCTCCCACCAGCGGATCGGTGTGAGGCCGGCAGTCAGCGGCTAGCCGCAGCAGATTCGAGGGAGTCCCTGCGCCGGCGCCTTTCGACCAAGCCGGTAACGTGCGGCGACTCGAAAGGCTCCGGTGCAGGGGCTCCCGCTGCGGGAAGGGGTAGCAGGTCGCCAGCAAGCTGGCTCCTGCGTGCCGGGATTTGCTCCGAAAGCCTCCGAAGCCTTAAAATTCAAGGCTTTCCGGCGCCATGAGCGCGCTGGGACCGCTTTTCCCGGAGCTTCCATGCGCACCCATTTTTGCGGCCTCGTCAACGAGGCCATGATCGGCCAGACCGTCACCCTGTGCGGCTGGGCCGACGTCGCCCGCAATCTGGGCGGCATCTGCTTCATCGACCTGCGCGACCATGAAGGCATCGTCCAGGTCGTCGCCGAGCCCGACAATCCGGCCTATCCGACCGCGGCCGAAGTCGGCTACGAATACTGCCTGCGCATCACCGGCACCGTCCGTGCGCGCCACAGCGTCAACGACAAGATCAAGACCGGGAAGGTCGAAGTCCTCGCCGAGAGCATCGAGATCCTCAACAAGTCCGGCGCGCTCCCGTTCTACAACCACGAAAATCCCGGCGAAGACATCCGTCTGCGCTATCGCTACCTCGACCTGCGCCGTCCGGAAATGCAGAAGACGATGCGCAAGCGCATTGCGCTCGTGCAGGCGCTGCGTCGTCATCTCGACGCGTCCGGTTTCCAGGACATCGAAACCCCGATCCTGACCAAGGCCACGCCCGAAGGCGCGCGCGACTATCTCGTGCCCAGCCGCGTGCATCCCGGCCAGTTCTTCGCCTTGCCGCAGTCGCCGCAGCTGTTCAAGCAGTTGCTGATGATGGCCGGCTTCGATCGCTACTATCAGATCGCCCGCTGCTTCCGCGACGAAGACCTGCGCGCCGATCGCCAGCCCGAATTCACCCAGCTCGACATGGAGTTCGCCTTCATCACCGAGCGCGACATCCAGGACTTCGTCGAAGCGATGATCCGTGACGTGTTCTCGGAAGTGCAGGGCGTCGAGCTCGCCAAGCCCTTCCCGCGCATGACTTATGCCGAGGCGATGCGCCGCTATGGCTCGGACAAGCCCGATCTGCGTATCGATCTGGAGCTGACCGACATCGCCGAGCTGGTGAAATCCAGCGAATTCAAGGTATTCACCGACTGGGCATCGAACGAGGACGGCCGCGTCGCCGCCCTGCGCGTGCCGGCCGGCGCGACGATGAGCCGTAAGCAGATCGACGACAACGGTGCCTATGCCGCGAAATACGGCGCGAATGGCTTGGCCTGGCTGAAGGTCGAAGATCTCGGCAAGGGTCGCGAGGGTGTCAACTCGCCGATCGCCAAGTTCCTCGACGACGCCACGCTCGCCGCTGTGTTGTCGGCGACGGGCGCGCAGAGCGGCGACCTGATCCTGTTCGGCGCGGGTCCGTGGAAAACGGTCACCGATTTCATGGGCGCGCTGCGCATCAAGGTCGCCAAGGATGCGGGTCTGGTCAAGGAAGGCTGGCAGCCGCTGTGGGTCACCGATTTCCCGATGTTCGAGTGGGACGCCGAGGAAAATCGCTTCGTCGCCCTCCATCATCCGTTCACCGCGCCCAAGGTCGACGATGTCGCCGATCTGGTCGCGAATGCCAAGACCGCCGTCAGCCGCGGCTACGACATGGTGCTCAACGGCAATGAAATCGGCGGCGGTTCCGTGCGCATCCATCGTTCCGAGATGCAGAGCCAGGTGTTCGACCTGCTCGGCATCAGCAAGGACGAAGCCCAGGTCAAATTCGGCTTCCTGCTCGAGGCGCTCAAGTACGGCGCGCCGCCACACGGCGGCATCGCCTTCGGCATCGATCGTATCGCCGCGCTCATGGCCGGCACCGAATCGATCCGCGACGTGATCGCCTTCCCGAAGACGGCGTCGGCGCAGTGCCTGCTGACCTCGGCACCGTCGGCCGTGCCCGACAAGCAGCTGGCCGAACTGCACGTGCGCGTGCGAGAGAAATAATCGCCGCGCGACGCGTCTGGGCCCGCTTCACCGTGGGGCGGGCCCAACGGGCATAATCGGGCCATCTTTCCGGCCAGACATGGCTCTATGCCCGAAACCGTCCTGATCCTGCATGGCCTGATGATGCGCAGCCCGGCCATGCTGCCGTTGGCGAGCCGTCTTCGTCGTCGCGGATTCGAACCGCGTCTGTTCGGGTATTCCACGCTCTGGCAGAACCCAGCCAAGGCCATGGAGAAACTGGCGATGCGCCTGTACGCCTATGGCGATCAGCCGGTGCATCTGGTCGCGCACAGTCTCGGTGGCCTGGTCGCAGTGGAGACGCTCAATCGTTACCAGCAGCTGCCGCCGGGACGCCTGGTGTGCCTGGGCTCGCCCCTGGCGGGCAGCACGGCCGCACGCGGCCTCTTCGACCGCGGCCTGGGTTTCGTGTCCGGTCGCAGCGGGCCGCTGCTGCGGGGTGGACTGATCCAGTTGCCGGAAAAGCATCAGGTCGGTGCGATCGCCGGATCGCGATCCCTGGGCATGGGCAAGTATTTCGGACATTTCGACGGCCTCAACGACGGCACGGTCGCCGTCTGGGAGACCCGCATGCCCGGGCTGGGTGACCACGCGGTGATTCCGTCCAGCCATTCGGGCCTGGCCTTCTCGCCCCTGGCCGCCGAGCTGGCCGCCAACTTCCTCGAAACCGGGCACTTCCGGCCGTAAGGCTGGCGGCGGCATATAATTCGCGCCTTCCAGACAGACGGGTGTGACGCATGGGCAGGTTGATGGCCATCGAAGGCCGCAAGAACGCGCAAGACGCCAAACGCGGCAAGATCTTCACCAAACTGATCCGTGAACTGAGCGTGGCCGCGCGTGCCGGCGGCGGCGACCCGAAGACCAACCCGCGTCTGCGCCTGGCGATGGACCGCGCCCTGGGCGTGAACATGGCCAAGGACGTCATCGAACGTGCGGTCAAGAAAGCCACTGGCGAACTCGAGGGCGTGAGCTACGAGGAAATCCGCTACGAGGGTTACGCGCCCGGCGGCATCGCCGTCATCGTCGACTGCATGACCGACAACAAGGTCCGCACCGTGGCTGATGTGCGTCACGCCTTCAGCAAGTGCGGCGGCAACCTGGGCACCGACGGCTCGGTCGCCTTCATGTTCAAGAAGCGCGGCGTGCTCGGTTTCGCGGCCGGCGCCAACGAAGATGCGATCACGGAAGCGGCGATCGACGCCGGCGCCGACGACATCGTCGTCTATCCCGAAGACGGCGCGATCGATGTGCTGACGTCTCCGGACGCGTTCGAGACGGTCAAGGCCGCGATGGTCGCCGCCGGGTTCGCCCCCGACGAAGCGGCCGTCACCTATCGCGCCGACAATGACGTCGCGGTGGCCGGAGAAACCGCGCAGCAGGTCGTGAAGATGATCGACATGCTCGAGGACCTCGACGACGTGCAGAACGTGTACCACAACGCGGAGCTGGGCGAAGACGCCTACAAGTGACCCGTATCCTCGGCATCGATCCCGGCTCCCAGCGCACCGGCGTGGGCATCATCGATTGCGATGCCGGCGGGCGCACGACGCACGTTTTCCACACGCCCCTGGTGCTGCTCGACGCCGAGAGTTTCCCGCTGCGGCTGAAATTGCTGCTCGATGGACTGGGCGAAATCATCGAGAAATACCGTCCCGATGAAGTCGCGATCGAGAAGGTGTTCATGGCGCGCAATCCCGACTCGGCCCTGAAACTGGGCCAGGCACGCGGCGCGGCGATGTGCGCGGCGGTCATGCGCGATCTGCCGGTGCACGAATACGCCGCCAAGGAAATCAAGCTCGCCACGGTGGGCAAGGGTGGCGCCGATAAGGTGCAGGTGCAGCACATGATCGGCGTGATGCTCAACCTGCACGGAAAAATTCAGGCCGACGCCGCCGATGCGCTGGCCGTGGCCATCACCCATGCGCACGTGCGCGCGACCGCGGCGCGCATCGGCGTGAGCGCGAAACAGGTCTGGAGCCGCAAATGATCGGACGACTGCGAGGCCTGCTGGTGCACAAGCAGCCGCCCTGGCTGATGATCGAGGTCGGCGGCGTCGGCTACGAACTCGAAGCTCCGATGTCCACCTTCTACGACCTGCCCGAGGTCGGCCGCGAAGTCGTGCTGTTCACGCACTATGCGCAGAAGGAAGACGCGGTCGCGTTGTACGGGTTCTTCCACGAGGCCGAGCGCCGGCTGTTCCGCGATGTCCAGAAAGTCACCGGCATCGGCGCGAAGATCGCGCTGGCGATCCTGTCGGGCGCGAGCGTCGACGAGTTCGCACGCCTGGTGCAGTCGGGCGACGTCACCGCGTTGACGCGCATTCCCGGCATCGGCAAAAAGACCGCCGAACGCATCGTCGTGGAACTGCGCGATCGCGCCGCCGATTTCGTCGGGGCCGGCGCTGTGCTGGGCAGCAAGGGCGTTCCCGCCGATCCGGTCACCGAGGCCAGCGTCGCCCTGCAGCAGCTGGGCTACAAGCCCGCCGAGATCAGCCGCATGGTCAAGGACGCGGCGCCGGGCGACAGTCCCGAAGACATCATCCGAAAAGCGCTAAAATCCGTTCTTCGCAACGGCTGAACCGGTAAGGAAGCCAGATCGCCATGTCCCAACATGCCCAGGGGGGAGGTAGCCAGCGTGTCTTGCCGCTGGTGCTCGGTGCGATCGGAGTCGTCTTCGGCGACATCGGCACCAGTCCGCTGTACACACTGAAGGAAGCCTTCGGCCATCAGTACGGCCTGCATCCGGATGAAGGCAATGTGCTCGGCGTGTTGTCGCTGGTGTTCTGGGCGATGGCCCTGATCGTCACGATCAAGTACGTCATCGTGATCATGCGTGCCGACAACCGCGGCGAAGGCGGCATTCTCGCCCTCATGGCCGTCGTGCAGCGCAGCCTGCCGATCGCGTCGCCGCTGGCGTACACGGTGGGCATCCTCGGCATTCTCGGCACCGCGCTGTTTTTCGGCGATGCGGTGATCACGCCCGCGATCTCGGTGTTGTCGGCCGTCGAAGGCCTGGAGGTCGCGGCGCCGCGCTTGCATCAGTACGTGGTGCCGGTGACCCTGGGCGTGCTGCTGTTGCTGTTCCTGGTGCAGCGCAAGGGCACCGAACGCGTCGGCCGCGTCTTCGGGCCGATCATGGTGTTGTGGTTCCTGTGTCTGGCCGTGCTCGGCGCCATCCAGATCGCGAAGAACACCGATGTGCTGTACGCGCTCAATCCGTACTACGCGCTGGAATTCTTCATCCATCACGGCAAGGCCGCCTGGCTGGCGCTGGGCGCGGTCGTGCTCGCGGTGACCGGTGGCGAGGCCTTGTACGCGGACATGGGCCACTTCGGCCGCGTGCCCATCCGCTACGCCTGGATGGGTTTCGTGATGCCGGCCTTGCTGCTGAACTATTTTGGGCAGGGCGCGCTCGTGCTGGCGCATCCGGAAGCGGTGCATAACCCGTTCTTCAATCTGGTGCCGGCACCGTTGTTGTTCCCGATGATCGTACTGGCGACGCTGGCCACGGTGATCGCGTCGCAGGCAGTGATTTCCGGGGCCTTCTCGCTGGCGCGCCAGGCGATCCAGCTCGGTTACCTGCCGCGCCTGAAGCTGATCCACACCTCCGACGAAACCATCGGCCAGGTCTACCTGCCGTGGGTCAATCGCATCCTGCTGGTCGCGGTGATGCTGCTGGTAGTGACCTTCCGCAGCTCGACCAACCTGGCTTCGGCCTACGGCGTGTCGGTGACCGGCGCGATGCTCATCGACACCTTGTTGCTGATGATTCTCGCGTCCTCGCGTTGGCGCTGGCCGTCCTGGGCGATCGCGATCGGCGGCATCGCCTATCTGATCATCGACGGTGCGCTGTTCTCGGCGAACGCGATCAAGTTCTTCCACGGCGCGTGGGTGCCGGTGGTGATCGGCATGGTGGTGTTCACGATCATGCGCACCTGGCGTCGCGGCCGCGATCTGGTGCGCGAGCAGGTCAACCGGGACAGTCTGCGCATCGAGCATTTCGTGCAGAGCGTGATGACCGACCCGCCGGCGCGCGTCTCGGGCACGGCCTTGTTCATGACGCCGTCGAACGAATACATGCCGCCGGCGCTGCTGCACAACCTCAAGCACAACAAGGTGCTGCACGAGCGCAATGTGCTGCTCAGCATCGAGACGCTCAGCGTGCCGCGCGCCGAAGAGCTGGAGCGCGTCGCCTACACCGACCTCGGACACGGATTCAGCCGCCTGACCCTGCGCTTCGGCTACATGGAGGATCCGGACGTGCCCAAGGCGCTCAAGCGCTGGTCGATTCCGGGCCCGGCCTTCGATCCGATGGACACCACCTTCTTCGCCAGCCGCGAGGCGCTCAGTGCCAAGGCCGATCAGGGCATGGCCCTGTGGCGCGACAAGTTGTTCCTTGTCATGTCGCGCAACGCGACGCCGGCGACCGAATTCTTCTCGATCCCGGGCAACCGGCTGGTCGAACTGGGCACGCAGGTCGTCATCTGAGGCGATCTGGCGGGCTTCGGACGCCTTCGGGCTGCCTTCGTGGCCGCCAGCTGACATAATGCGGGCATGGAAGAAGCCCGCGTCATAGCCAATGCGGTCACGCGCGAGGATGAGGCCGTCGAGGCCAGCATCCGCCCGAAGACCCTTGACGAGTATCTGGGCCAGGAAGCGGTCCGCGAGCAGCTCAAGATCTACATCGAGGCGGCCAAGGGCCGTCGCGAGGCCCTCGATCACGTGCTGATCTTCGGGCCGCCCGGCCTGGGCAAGACCACCCTCTCGCACGTCATCGCCAACGAACTGGGCGTGAGCCTGCGCCAGACCTCGGGTCCGGTAATCGAGCGGGCCGGCGATCTCGCGGCCTTGCTGACCAATCTGCAGCCGCACGACGTGCTGTTCATCGATGAGATCCACCGCCTGTCCCCGGTCGTCGAGGAAGTGCTGTATCCGGCGATGGAAGATTTCCAGATCGACATCATGATCGGCGAAGGGCCGGCGGCGCGTTCGATCAAGCTCGACCTGCCGCCGTTCACCCTGGTCGGTGCGACCACGCGCGCAGGTCTGCTGACTGGACCGCTGCGCGATCGTTTCGGCATCGTCCAGCGGCTGGAGTTCTACACGCCCGAAGAACTCACGCGCATCGTGCGCCGTTCGGCCGGCATCCTCGGCATCGCCTGCGATGCGGGCGGGGCGGCGGAGATCGCCCGGCGTTCCCGCGGCACGCCGCGCATCGCCAACCGTCTGCTGCGCCGCGCCCGCGATTTCGCCCAGGTGCGCGCCGGCGGCGAGATCAGCAAGGACGTCGCCGATGCCGCGATGGTCATGCTCAAGATCGATCCGGCCGGCTTCGACGACATCGACCGGCGCATGCTGCGCATGATCATGGAAAATTTCGACGGCGGCCCGGTCGGCGTGGAATCGCTGGCGGCGGCGCTCTCGGAAGAGCGCGGCACGCTCGAAGACGTCATCGAGCCCTATCTGATCCAGCAGGGCTACATCGTACGCAGCGCCCGCGGCCGCATGGCCACCAACAAGGCCTATCAGCACCTGGGCCTGAAACCGCCCCGGCGCGCCACCGATGTCGACCTCTTTGAAGGTTGAGCCCGTGTTCAGCTTTCCGATAAGGGTGTATTGGGAAGATACCGATGCCGGTGGTGTCGTGTATCACGCCAGCTACCTGCGGTTTCTGGAGCGCGCCCGCACCGAATGGTTGCGCGGCCTGGGCGTCGCCCAGCAGGACCTCAAAGAAAAAGAAGATGTGGTGCTGGTGGTGCGCGAAATGCGCATCGACTTCCTCAAGCCTGCGCGGCTGGACGAACAGTTGCTCGCCAGCGTGGTGATCACCGAACGTCGTGCCGCGAGTTTCCTGGTCGCGCAGGAACTGTTTCGTGGCGAGGAATGTCTGCTGCGTGCCGAGGTGCGCATCGCCTGCCTGACTGCCAGCCAATTTCGTCCGCGTGCCTTGCCCGAGGGTCTGGTGCCGGACCCGCTCCCTGGAGAAACCCGATGAATTCCGCCCTGCTGATGCTCGCCGCCGCCCCGGCCACCGCGTTGCCCGCGCCCGCCGTCGTCGCGGCCGCCGAGCCCGCGAGCGCCGGCCTGAACTACCTGCAGCTGGTGCTGCACGCCAGTTGGCCGGTGCAGATCGTGATGGTCCTGTTGCTGGCGGCGTCGGTACTGAGCTGGTTCATCATCTTCCGCAAGAGCAGCGTGTTCAGCCGCGCGACGCGCGACGCCGAGGATTTCGAGGGCCGCTTCTGGTCGGGCACCGACCTCAACCAGCTCTACCGCACGTCCACCGACCGCAATCGCGTGGTCAGCGGCCTCGAGGCGATCTTCGAAGCGGGCTTCCGCGAATTCACCCGCTTGCGCCAGCAGAAGAAGGTCATGGACGCGCGCACCCAGCTTGAGGGCGCGCAGCGCGCGATGCGCGCGACCCTCGCGCGCGAGGTCGACGCGCTCGAGCACAATCTCGAATTGCTCGCCAACGTCGGTTCGACGGCGCCGTATGTCGGTCTGGTCGGCACGGTGTTCGGCATCATGATTTCCTTCCATGGCCTGGCCAACAACAAGCAGGCGACGATCGCCTCGGTCGCCCCGGGCATTTCCGAAGCCCTGATCGCCACGGCGATGGGTCTGTTCGCGGCCATTCCTGCCGTCTGGGCCTACAACCGCTACGCCACCCGCGTCGAGCGCCTGTCGGTACGCTACGAGAGCTTCGCCGAGGAGTTCTCGTCGATCCTGCAGCGCCAGTCGCATGACGATCATTGATCGTGCGGACCCCGATTCCGGACGCCACGCGTTGAGGATTCCGACATGACCGCCTCGTTCTCCCTGCGCAAGAAACGCAAGCTCAAGTCCGAGATCAACGTCGTTCCCTATATCGACGTGATGCTCGTGCTGCTGATCATCTTCATGGTCACCGCGCCCCTGCTCAATCTCGGCGTCGACATCGATCTGCCGAAATCGAACGCGCGTTCGGTCGAGACCAAGAAGGACCCGATTGTCGTGAGCGTCGACGCCGAAGGCGGCTACACGCTCAAGCTGCAGGACTCGGGCAAGGAAAGCGTCAGCGCCGCGCAGCTGGTCGAAAAGGTCGGCGCGATCGTGCGCAGCAATCCGGAAGTCGCGGTGTTCGTCGCCGGCGACGGCAAGGCCAACTACGAAAAGGTCTATGAGGCGATGGTGCTGTTGCAGACCGCCGGTGTCGCCAAGGTGGGTCTGATGAGCAAGCCGGCGGAAGGCCGCTGAGCCCGAGCATGGAAACCCGCGAGGACAATTTCCGCGCCATCGCCCTGACCGTGCTGCTGCACGCGGGGCTGGTGCTGTCGATGATTCTCGCGTCCTGGTTCGTCTTGCCCGACAACCAGGCCAGTGCGGCCGGCGAGCCGATGCAGGCGAGCCTGCAGTTTTCCGCCGCCGATCTGCGTCGCGCCAAGCAGGCGGTGCAGAATTCGCCCAAGCCCGCACCGGTGGCCCCGCAGGAAACCACGCCGCCGCCGCAACCGCTGCCGTCGCCGAATCCGCAGACCAGCGACATGCCCCTGCAAACCGTGGCACAGGCGCCGCGCGACCAGCCCGACACCGTCAATCAGCAGGCGATCGATCGCAACGCGCAGCTCAAGGCCGAGCAGGAAGCGCGCGAGCAGGAAGAACGCATCAAGCAGGACCAGGTCGATCTGACCGAAGACGTCGCCCGGCAGCAGGAGGTGGAGCGCCGCCAGCGCCTGCGTCAGCAATACGAGGCGATCAAGGCCGAACGCGAGCTCGCCGAGCGGCGCACGCGCATGGAGGAGCAGCGCCTGGCGCAGCTTGCCGATGCGCAGCCCCTGCCCACGCAGGCGCCCACGCGCGCCGCGCCGACGCCGCGCGCCGGCAATCGCGGCGAAGACGAGGGCCTGCGCGCCCGCTACATCGCCGCGCTCAATGCCACGGCCCGCGCCAACTGGAATACCTCGGCCGTGCCGCAGCTGATCCGCTGCAGCGTGCGGTTCTCGCAGATTCCCGGCGGCGAGGTCATCAATGTGGAGTTCACGGAGTGCCAGTACGATGCCCAGGGCCGGGAGTCGATCGAACGCGCCCTGCGCAAGACGCCGATGCCATACTCCGGCTTCGAGTCTGTTTTCCAATCCAAAGTCACGCTGACGATGTGCTATCCCGAAGAGGCCTGCCAACGATGAAACGGCTGTTCGCGCTTTTCCTGCTGCTCCTCCCGCTGACCGGACTGCATGCCCAGGGTCTGGACATCGGCCTCGTCGTCGGCAATGAATCGGCCCTGCCCATCACCGTGGTGCCGATGCCCTACCAGGGCAGCAATCTGGCGCCCGATACCGATGTCGCCGGCGTCATCCGCGCCGACCTCAACCGCTCAGGCCAGTTCCGTTCGCTGCCCGAAGCCAGCGTCATCGAGAAGCCCACGCGCGGCAGCGAAATCAAGTTCCCGACCTGGCGCCTGCTCAAGCAGGATTTCGTCGTCGTCGGACGCGTCCTCGACGAAGCCGGCGGCGGTTATCGCGTGGAATACGAATTGTGGGATGTCGCCAAGCAGGAGCGCCTGCTCGGACTGGCCGTCGGTGGTCGCGTCAAGGGCATGCGCGATGTCTCGCACCAGATCGCCGATCAGATCTATGAAAAGATCCTTGGCGTGCGTGGCGCGTTCTGGACGCGCATTGCCTACATCACCGCCAATGGTCTGGGGCAGGGCACGCAGTACGCCTTGATGGTCGCCGATTCCGACGGCTTCAATCCGCAGACGGTGGTGAAATCGCGCGAACCCCTGCTGTCGCCGGCCTGGAGTCCGGATGGCCGCAAGCTCGCGTATGTCAGCTTCGAGCGCGGCAATTCGACGATCTACATCCAGGAAATCGCCACCGGTGCCCGCGAGGTCGTGGCCAGCTTCAAGGGCATCAACGGCGCACCGGCTTTCTCGCCCGACGGTCGCCGCCTGGCCCTGACCCTGTCCAAGTCCGGCAATCCGGAGATCTACGTCATGGACCTGGCCAGCAAGTCCCTGAGCCAGATCACCCATCATTTCGGCATCGATACCGAGGCCGCGTGGATGCCCGACGGCCAGACCCTGGTCTTTACCTCCGACCGGGCCGGCAAGCCCCAGGTCTATCAGGTCGCTGCCAGCGGCGGCGAGCCTACGCGCCTGAGTTTCAGCGGCGGCTCCAATGCCCGTGCCACCGTAGCCTACGACGGCAAGAAGATCGCTATGGCCCAAGGCTCCGGAAACATCTATCGTATCTCCGTGCTGGATCGCAGTTTTGGCGGCAGCGGACGCTGGCAGACCTTGTCGCCGGGCAACCTCGACGAATCGCCGACCTTCGCTCCCAATGCCAGCATGTTGTTGTATGCGACCAAGGAAGGCCGTCGCGGCGTTCTTTACGCCGTCTCGGCCGATGGCAGGGTAAGACAGCGTTTGGTACTGGCCGAGGGTGATGTGCGCGAGCCGGCATGGTCGCCCTACCGCCAGCGCTGAGTCCGATCAACCAGAGCTTCCGAGCGATGGACCGTTTTCCATACCGAAGAGGGAAATCCCCATGAACAACGCCACCCGCCTCCTCATTGCCGCCGCCATGTGCGTCGCCCTGGTCGCCTGCAGCAAGAAGGTCAAGGAAACCCCGCCGACCGACAATGGCGGCAATACCGGTGCCACCACCGGCGGCGTCGCTGATGACGGCAAGTACGGCCCGGAAGACCTCGATACCGATTCCTGCCTGCGCCAGCGCGTGGTGTACTTCGATTTCGACCAGGACACGCTGAAGCCGGAGTTCCAGGCCGCGATCGCCTGCCACGCCAAGTACCTGCGTGACCGTCCGGAATCGCGCATGACCCTCGACGGCAACACCGACGAGCGCGGCACCCGCGAATACAACCATGCCCTCGGCGAGCGCCGTGGCAATGCCGTGTCCAGCGCGCTGCTGGCCAGTGGCGGGTCGGCCGGCCAGGTCAACGTCGTGAGCTACGGCGAAGAGCGTCCGGTCTGCGCCGATTCGACCGAGGATTGCTGGTCGAAGAATCGCCGCGTCGAAATCTACTACACCGCGAAGTAAGCGACGATGCGCATCGCCCGATACGTCCTGTGTGCGGTCGCCCTCGTGGCGGCCGCGCCCAGTTGGGCGCAGCGGCAAAGCCTGGCTGACCGCGTGACCCACCTCGAACAGGTGGCCGCCGGTCAGACCCAGACCGCCGGGCAGGCGAACGTCGATCTGCTCAACCGCCTGACCCAGTTGCAGGCGGAAGTGCAGTCCCTGCGTGGCCTGGTCGAGCAGCTGCAGAACGAAAACGAGCAACTCAAGCAAAGCGGCCGCGCGCAGTACGTCGACCTCGACACGCGTCTGCAGAAGCTCGAAGGCGGCGGAGTACCCGCGGCCGGATCGCGACCCGGTGCGTCTGCGGTCGTTCCGCCGACGGCGGGCTCGACGGCCGGCCGGCCGGTGGTGCCGCGCGCGGGAGGCACCGCGACGACGCCCAGCTCCGCCGACGAGCAGGCGCTGTACGGCACGGCTTTCGAATTCCTCAAGCAAGGCGACTACGTGCAGTCCGCGCGTGGCTTCAAGGCCTATCTGGACAGTTTCCCGCAAGGCTCGCTGGCGCCGAATGCCTGGTACTGGCTTGGCGAAAGCTACTACGTGACGCAGAACTATCCGATCGCCGAACAATCCTTCGAAACCCTGCTCAGCCAGTTCCCGGACTCGGGCAAGGCGCCGGATGCGCTGCTCAAGAAAGGCTATTGCCAGCTTGAGATGCGCCAGTTCGACGCCGGCCAGCAGACCCTGAGTCGCGTCATCAACGACTATCCCGACAGCGATGCCGCGCGACTGGCCCAGAGCCGGCTGCGTGCGTTGAGCCTCGAGACGCGCTGAGTCCGCAGGTCGCGTATGCAAGTCCCCGTGGCGGATCGGCTGCGCCTGACCGAAATATTCCTGTCCTTGCAAGGCGAGTCGCGCAGCGCCGGTTGGCCGACCGTGTTCGTGCGCCTGACCGGCTGCCCGCTGCGTTGCCAGTACTGCGATACCGCGTATGCGTTTCATGGCGGCGACTGGTGGGAGATCGATGCGATCCTTGCCGAAGTCGCGCGCCACGGCGTTCGCCATGTCTGCGTCACTGGCGGCGAGCCGCTCGCGCAGAAGCGCTGTCTCGTTCTGTTGCAGCGCTTGTGCGATGCGGGATACGAGGTGTCGCTGGAGACCTCCGGTGCGATTGACGTCGCCGACGTCGACCCGCGCGTGGTGCGTGTCGTCGATCTGAAGACGCCGGGCTCGCTCGAGCAGCATCGCAATCGTCTGGAAAACATCCCGCTGCTCACGCCGCGCGACCAGGTGAAATTCGTCATCTGCAGCCGCGAGGACTACGACTGGGCCAAGGGCATGCTCGTCGAGCACCGTCTCGACAGTCGATGCGAGGTGTTGTTCTCGCCCAGCTTCACCGAAGTCGCGCCGCGCGACCTGGCCGAGTGGATCATTGCCGACCGCCTGCCCGTACGTTTCCAGACGCAATTGCACAAGCAGCTCTGGGGCGAGGAAAAAGGCCGCTAATCCAGCGACTTAGCCCCATGACTACTCCTGCTTCCTCTCCCCGCCGTGCCGTCGTCCTCGTCTCGGGCGGCATGGACTCCGCCGTGACCCTGGCGATCGCCCGCGAGCTCGGCTTCACCTGTCATGCCCTCAGCGTGAGCTACGGCCAGCGTCACAGTGCCGAGCTCGATGCGGCGAACGAACTCGCGCGCACGCAAGGCGCAGCCGAGCACAAGACCGTCGGCGTCGACCTGCGCAGCATCGGCGGTTCTGCCTTGACCTCGGACATCGCCGTGCCCGAAACCCCGGCCGACGGCATCCCGGTGACCTATGTGCCGGCACGCAACACGATCATGTTGTCGATCGCACTGGGATGGGCGGAGGTGCTCGGCGCCGACGACATCTTCTGCGGCGTCAACGCCGTCGACTATTCGGGCTATCCCGATTGCCGACCGGAATTCATCGCTGCGTTCGAGAAGCTCGCCGGTCTCGCGACCCAGGCCGGCGTCGAAGGCCGCGGCATGCGCATCCACGCGCCCCTGATCGCGATGAGCAAGGCCGATATCGTCCGCGAAGGCCAGCGCCTGGGCGTGGATTTCTCGCGCACCGTGTCCTGCTACCAGGCCGATGCACAGGGCAATGCCTGCGGCCTGTGCGACGCCTGCCGCCTGCGCAGCGAGGGTTTCGCCGCCGCCGGCGTCCCCGATCCGACCCGCTATCGCCAAAAAGCCTGAGTTTTTGGTTAGAATGCGCACCCCGGCCAAGGCCGGAATCCCGCTGCGAATCAGGCAGATGGGCCGTTAGCTCAGTTGGTAGAGCAGAAGACTTTTAATCTTTTGGTCGATGGTTCGAATCCATCACGGCCCACCATCCCCCAGAAATGCCTCCCTCTACGCTCCGCCACCCTTTGCTAGCCACTGCCTGGCGCTGGCTGCTCGTCGCCGCCCTGCTGCTGCTCTTCGAAGCGGCGTCCTGGGGGACGCAGCAGGCCTCGCGTCTGTTGGCCGCCGTGCCCATGTGGGATCTGGCGCGCGAACTCCTCGGCGCCGTCGTGCCGTTCGCGATTTTCACTTTGCCGCTGGTGCTGGCCGAGCGGTTCTGGCCCGGCAGCGACAATCCACGCCGCTATCTCGCGGGCAGCAAGTACTGGCTGCTCGCCCTGATCGCCGCGTATGCCAGTGCGCGATTGGCCGCCGCCTTGAGCGGCTACTGGCATCTGCAACCTCTGTACGCGTGGAAGGTCGGCAGCGATGCGCCGGTGTGGGTGATCGCAGCGGCGACCCTGCTGTCGGTCTTCCTGTTCGACGCGCTCTACTACTGGTTCCATCGCGCGCAGCATCGGTTCGCCGTGCTGTGGCGTTTCCATGAAGTGCACCATTCGATCGTGCACCTGAACTGCATCAACTCCTACCATCACGTGCTGGAAGAATTCCTGCGCCTGCCGGTGATCACGCTGCCGCTGGCCCTGCTGCTGCAGATCGATACGCCGCAGCTGTTCCTCGTGTCCGCCTTCGTCGCGGCCTGGGGGCAGTACATCCATTCGGACACCGCCGTGCACCTCGGGCGCCTGCATCATCTATTCGGCGACAACGCGTATCACCGCATTCATCACTCGAACACCGACCGGCATTTCCACAAGAATTTCGCCGCGTTTTTCCCAGTCTGGGATCGGCTGTTCGGCACTTACCATGCGCCGGTGCCCGCGCCGCTGCCGGCAGTCGGACTGAGCGACGTGGCGCCGCCGGCGAGCATAGTCGCGTACCTGTGGATGCCGTTCGCGAAGCACCGCAACGTCGCCGCCACATCGGACTCACCCGCAAGCGACTAGCCGTCGCCACCGCGTGTGTTCAGGGCGCGATGGGCGCCGGCGTTGTGTCCGCGATCGGCACGGCCTGTCCCCAGCGCGACACCGGCGCACGCCGCAGCAGCGGCCTTTCGACGAGATGGTAGGAAACCATCGACACGGCGAATGTCGCCAGTGTGCCGATCGCCAGCGTCGCCGGCCAGCCGTAGCCCATCACCGACAAGCTGCGGAAGATCGGGTAGTGCCACAGGTACAGTCCGTACGAAATCGTGCCGACCCAGGCGAGCCACTGCGCCGCGAGCGCGCGTCCGATCAGGCTGCCGGGACGCAGGACCACGTCGACGATGAGGATTGCCGCGCCGACTGCCACCGCGAATAGGCCCCAGGTGTAGATCCAGGGCTGCATCCAGTTGCCGACAACGCAGAACGCGAGCAGCCCGAGCAGGGCCACCGGCGCCAGTCGGGTCGTCCAGCGGGACACGGTCGCGCCCATCTGTCCCGACGACAGTGCCGCCGCCACCGCACAGCCGATCATGAGCGCATCCAGACGTGTATCCAGGCCGTTGTAGACGCGTTCGATCGGCGCGCCCTGCCAGGTCATCGCGGCGCGCAGGAACCACGACAGCCCGGCCAGTCCCGCCGCCGCCAGCGCGACCTGGCCGCGGTGGCGCGTGAATTTCAGCAGCCCCAGCAGCACGAGCGGCCAGAAAACATAGAACTGCTCCTCGATCGACAGCGACCAGGTGTGTCCGAGGAAGTCCGACGCATGCACGCCGAAGGCGCGCGCCCAGTTGGTCATGTAGCCCAGGCAGATCAGGGCATCGACCAGATTCCGTTGTGCGGCTTCGCGTTCGAGCAACACCAGGCTGGCGAGACAGAACACCGCCAGCATCAGCACCAGGGCCGGGCCCAGGCGGAACAATCGCCGCACGTAGAACGTACGCAAGGAGATCGCGCCGGTGCGATCGAACTCGTGGATGAGCAGGGACGTGATCAGGAAGCCGCTGAGAACGAAGAAGACGTCGACGCCGATGAACGCGCCGGCGAGGAACGGCGGTTCGGCGTGAAAGATCATTACCGCCAGGATCGCGGTGCCGCGCAGACCATCGAGTTGCGGCAGATGCGCCAGCCTGAATCCCGTCCTGTCCATCCGTTCCCTTGCACGATACGCGATCGGCGCAGGATACCGCGACCCGCCCGTGCTGCGGTCGATATCAGGCGGCCCGCGCCTCGCGCAGAACCGCCAGCAGACTGTCGCCATAGCGTTCCAGCTTGCTGGTGCCGACGCCATTGATCAGCGCGAGTTCGTCGAGATCGCGCGGGCGCTGCGCCGCAATCGCGCGCAGGGTCGCATCGTGGAAGATCACGTAGGCGGGCACGTTCTGTTCGCGCGCCAGATTCGCGCGCAGCGTGCGCAGGGCTTCGAACACCGGCGTGTCCGCCGCCGACATCGCGACCGGCGCAGGGGCGCCCGGACGGGCCGTGCGCGCCCGGTCCCGGCTGCGCGTGCGTTCGGCTTCACGGCGCAGGGCGACGCGTTGTTCGCCGCGCAGGATCGGCCGGCTCGCGTCGGTCAGACGCAGGCTGCCATGCCCTTCGGCATCGACCTCGAGTACGCCCATCGCGACGAGTTGCCGGAACACGCCGCGCCACTGGCGCACGTCCATGTCCGCTCCGATGCCAAAGGTGCTGAGCTGGTCGTGGCCGAACTGGGTCATGCGCTCATTGGCGACGCCGCGCAGGATGTCGATGAGATGGATCGCGCCAAAACGCTGACCGCTGCGGTAAACGCAGGACAGGGCCTTCTGCGTCGCGACCGTCGCGTCCCAGGTCTGCGGCGGCTCCAGGCAGTTGTCGCAGTTGCCGCAGGGCCGGTCGTAGACCTCGTCGAAATTCGCCAGCAGGGTCTGCCGCCGGCATTGCGTGGATTCGCAATACGCGAGCAGGGTGTCGAGCTTGCGCCGTTCCAGGCGTTGGCGGTCTTCGCCGGCGTCCGAAGACGCGATCATCTGCTTGAGCAGGACCATGTCGCCCAGCCCGTACGCGAGCCAGGCCTCGGCCGGATCGCCGTCGCGGCCGGCACGGCCGGTTTCCTGGTAGTAGCCTTCGAGCGATTTGGGCAGGTCCAGATGCGCGACGAAACGCACATCGGGTTTGTCGATGCCCATGCCGAACGCGATTGTCGCGACCATGACGATGCCGTCCTCGCGCAGGAAGCGTCGCTGGTTCGCGCCGCGCGTGGCCGCGTCCATGCCCGCGTGATAGGGCAGGGCGGCGATGCCCTGCTCGGCGAGGAAGGTGGCGGTTTCTTCGACCTTGCGTCGCGACAGGCAGTAGACGATGCCCGCCTCGCCGCGATGGGGCTTGAGGAAATCGAGCAGCTGCCGTCGCGCATTGTCTTTCTGCACGACGCGATAGCGGATATTGGGCCGGTCGAAGGAACTGATGAACTGGCGTGCTTCGTCCAGGCCCAGGCGTTCGACGATTTCGCGGCGCGTCGGGGCATCGGCCGTCGCGGTCAGCGCGATGCGCGGCACCTGCGGCCAGCGCTCGTGCAGCAGGTTCAGTTCGCGGTATTCGGGGCGGAAGTCGTGGCCCCATTGCGAGACGCAATGCGCCTCGTCGATCGCGAACAGGGCGATCTCAATGCGGTCGAGCAGGGACAGGAACCGCGCCATCAGCAAGCGTTCGGGCGCGACGTACAGCAGGTCCAGATCGCCCGCGAGCAGGCGGCGTTCGACCTCGGCCGCGGCTTCGCCGCTGAGCGAGGAATTGAGGAAGGCGGCATTCACGCCCAACTGGGCGAGCGTTTCCACCTGATCCTGCATCAGCGCGATCAGCGGCGACACCACGATCGCCGTGCCCGGACGGATCAGCGCCGGTACCTGGTAGCACAGCGATTTGCCGGCGCCGGTTGGCATGAGCACCAGGCAGTCCTGCCCGGCGATCACATGCCCGACGATCGCTTCCTGTTCGCCGCGGAAGCCGGGATGGCCGAAGACGCGGCGCAGGGTGTCGTGGGCGGGAGACGTCATCGGCACAGGGTAACAAACTGCCGGGGTCCGGCCGTCAGGAAACCCCGGGAAATCCTGCCCGACAGCGCCCGCTCAGACGCTCATTGCAGCAGCGAACGCAGCATCCACGCGGTTTTTTCGTGCGCCTGCATGCGTGTGGTGGCCAGGTCTGCGGTCGGCTGGTCGTTGGCCGAATCGGCGAGCTTGAACGCCTCGCGCGCAGTCCGCGCGCAGGTTTCGTGGCCGCTGACGAGCTGCTGCACCATGCCTTTCCAGTCCGGCACGCCGGTCTCTTCCTTGATCGTGCTGAGCTTGGCGTATTGCGCACCGGAGGCCGGCGCGGCGTGGTCCAGGGCGCGGATGCGCTCGGCGATCTCGTCCAGCGACAGCCACAGTTCGTTGTATTGCGCCATGAACATCGTGTGCAGGGTGTTGAACATCGGCCCGGTGACATTCCAGTGGAAACCATGCGTCTTCAGGTACAGGGTGTAGGTGTCGGCCAGCAGCAGCGACAGCCCGTGGGCGATCTGCTTGCGATCCTTGGCACTGATGCCGATGTCGATTTTCATGACGAAACTCCCGGGGTGATGGGACAATTGACTCTGCGCCCCGATTCTAGGGCTGTGAATTCGATTCTGGCCATCGCACTCATTGATTCCGCCTATCCCCATGTCCCCTCCGACTACCGCTTCCGGCACGCCTGGGGTCCTGACCCGCGACCAGGCGCGCCTGCATCGCCTGCTCCAGGCCAGCCGCAAGGCGCCGGACAAGGCAGAGCTGCGCGTGGCCTACGAGCAGGCCCTGGCGGTATCGACGGCGGCGCATGCGCAACGCGCGCAGCAGGCGCCGGAGCCGCAGTTCGACAACGACCTGCCCGTCAGCCGCGAAGCCGAGACGATCATCGAGCTGATCCGCAAGCATCAGGTCGTCGTGGTCGCCGGTGAAACCGGCTCGGGCAAGACTACGCAATTGCCCAAGCTGTGCCTCGCTGCGGGTCGCGGCATCGCCGGCATGATCGGCTGCACGCAGCCGCGCCGCATCGCCGCACGCGCGGTCGCGCGCCGCGTGGCCGAGGAATTGCAGACGCCGGTCGGCGGCGCGGTCGGCTATCAGGTCCGCTTCACCGAAAACGTCGGCGAGCAGACCTACATCAAGTTCATGACCGACGGCATCCTGCTCGCCGAGATCCAGTCCGACCGTTGGCTGTCGCGCTACGACACGATCATCGTGGACGAGGCGCACGAACGCAGCCTCAACATCGATTTCCTGCTCGGCTACCTGCGCCAGCTGGTCGACAAGCGTCGCGATCTCAAGCTGATCATCACCTCGGCGACGATCGACACCGCGCGCTTCGCGCGGCATTTCGGCGACGCACCGATCGTCAGCGTCGAAGGCCGCAGCTATCCGGTGGAAACGCGCTATCGCCCGATCGAGGAAGACCGCGAGGGCGAGGCCGCTGGCGAGTCGCGCGGTCAGCGCACGATGACCGATGCCATTGTCGGCGCCGTCGACGAGATCACGCGCGAAGACGCCCTCGGCGACATCCTGGTCTTCCTGCCCGGCGAGCGCGAGATCCGCGATGCCCACCTCGCGCTCGCGCGGCGCAAATACCGCTCGACCGAACTGCTGGCGCTGTATGCGCGCCTGTCGACGAAGGAACAGGACCGCGTGTTCCAGCCCGGCCCGCAGCGGCGCATCGTGCTGACCACGAACGTCGCCGAAACTTCGCTGACGGTGCCGCGCATCCGCTACGTGATCGATCCCGGCGCGGCGCGTGTGAAGCGCTATTCGCCGCGCCAGAAACTCGACCGCCTGCACATCGAGCCGATCGCCCAGGCCAGCGCCGACCAGCGCAAGGGCCGCTGCGGTCGCATCGCCGCCGGCATCTGCTATCGCTTGTATTCGGAAGCCGATTTCCAGTCGCGCCCGCGCTACACCGATCCGGAAATCCTGCGCGCCTCGCTCGCCGGCGTGATCCTGCGCATGCTGTCGCTGGGCCTGGGGCGCGTCGAGGATTTTCCGTTCATCGATGCTCCGGATCCGCGCGCGGTGGCCGACGGCTGGCAGACGCTGACCGAACTGGGCGCCGTCAGCGCCGGCGAGGGCGGGAACGAGCGCCGCCTGACCGATATCGGCCGCCAGATGGCGCGCCTGCCGGTCGACGTAAAGCTGGCGCGCATGCTCATCGCGGCGAAGACGCATGCCTGTCTGCGCGAAATGACCGTGATCGCGGCCTTCCTGGGCATCCAGGATCCGCGCGAGCGTCCCGCCGATGCGCGCGAGGCCGCCGACACCGCGCACGCGCAGTTCGCCGATGCCAGTTCCGAATTCCTCGGCGTGCTCAAGCTCTGGGAAGCCTATCGCGCCGCACACGAAGAGCTCACGCAATCGAAGCTGCGCACCTGGTGTGAAAAACGCTTCCTCGGCTTCCTGCGCATGCGCGAATGGCGCGAACTGCATCGGCAATTGCTGCTGAGCTGCGAGGAACTGGGTTGGGACATCGGCGAGGCCGCGATCGAGTTGCCCACCGGCGATCGCAAGGGCGATGCCGCGCTGACCTCGAAATACGCGCTGTTGCATCGCGCACTGATCGCCGGCCTGCCCAGCCAGATCGGTCATCGCGCCGAGAAAGGGTTCTACGACGCGCCGCGGCAGCGCAAATTCCAGATCTTCCCCGGCTCGACCCTCGCCAAGGCGCCACCGGCCTGGCTGCTGGTCGCGACGATGCTCGATACCCAGAAGGTCTGGGGCCTGATGGGCGCGAAGGTCGAACCCGACTGGGTCATCGCCGAGTTGTCGCATCTGCTTGCGCGCAAGCATTTCGATCCGCACTGGTCGCGAGCCCAGGGTCGCGTGCTCGGCTCCGAACAGATCAGCCTGTTCGGCCTTGTGCTCGCGCCGAAAAAGCCCGTGCACTACGGTGGCCTGTATCCGGTCGAGGCGCGGGAAATCTTCGTGCGGCAGGCGCTGTTGCCAGGCGAGATCAACACACGCGCGACCTTTGTCGCGCGCAATCTCGCCACGCTCGCGAAGGCGCAGGAAGAGGAAGCGAAACGCCGCCGCGCCGGCCTGATCGCCGACGAGGACTGGCAGGCCCGCTGGTACCTGGACCGACTGCCGCCAGACATCAATTCCGTGCAGGGGCTCGACAGCTGGTTTGGCAAATTGCCGCCGGAGAAAAAGAAAGGGCTGGAGTGGACGGTCACCGACCTGCTGCCGGGCGAAGGTAGCGAGGCCGACCGTTTCCCGAAATATTTTCCGCTGGGCGACTCCCGACTCGCCTTGCACTACCGCTTCGAACCGGGCTCGCCCGATGACGGCGTCACGATGGACGTGCCCCTGCATTTGCTCATGGCGCTCGATGCCGCGCGCCTGGGCTGGCTGGTGCCGGGCCTGGTCGAAGAAAAAGCCACCGAGCTCATTCGCGGCCTGCCCAAGGCCCAGCGCCGCAACTATGTGCCGGCGCCGGATTTCGCACGCGCGTTCGCGCAGGCACATCCTGTTCCCGAAGCCGATGCAATGACCGGAACACTCGCGCGTTTTCTCACGCGCACGACCGGTGCACCGGTGGCGGCCATCGACTTTGACGAGTCCTCGCTGCCGTCGCATCTGCGCATGAACCTGCGTCTGGCCGAGCGCGATGGCCGTGTGCTGGCGATGTCGCGTGACTTGTCCGAACTCAAGCAGCGTTTCGGCGGCGCCGCGGAAAAGGCCTTCGCCGAACGCGCCGGCGAGCGTCTCGCACGCGATGGCCTGACCACCTTCCCCGACGAGCCCATTGCGATCCAGGTATCCGGCGCCGCCGGCGTACCGGCGTATCCCGCCCTGGTCGACGAGCAGGAATCCGTGGCCCTGCGCGTGTTCGCCGACCCCGACGAGGCCCGCGCCCAGCATGCGCGCGGCGTGCGTCGCCTGGCCGAGTTCGCGCTGGCCGACAAGGTCAAGCAGGCGCGCAAGCAATTGCCGGTCTCGCCAAAACTGGGCCTGCTGTATGCGGCCATCGAATCCTCCGAGCGCCTGCGTGCCGACATCGTCGAAGCCGCGCTCAACGCGCAGCTCGCCGGCGGATTGGCCGATGTGCGTGACAAGGCTGCCTTCGATGCCGGCATTGCGGCGATCGGCCGGCAGCTTTTCCCCGCGGCGATGCAGCGCCTGCAGCTGGCCGAGTCGATCCTGGCCGCGTACGCCGAGATCAAGCCGCGCCTGGAGTCCAAACTGATCGGCTGGGCAAAAGGCAATCTCGACGATCTCGCCGCGCATCTGCACAGCCTCGTGCATTCGGGCTTTTTGCGCGACACGCCGGCCGAGTTCCTCGCCGAGTTTCCGCGCTATCTCAAGGCCCTCAAGCTACGCGCCGAACGCGCGCTCGCCGATCCGCTCAAGGACCAGGCGCGCATGCTCGAATTGCGTCCGTACAGCGAAGCGCTGGCAAAGGCCGTCGCCGCAGGCAAGGCCGGTCATCCGCATTGGCTGGCGCTGCGCTGGGACCTGGAGGAACTGCGCGTGCAGACCTTCGCCCAGGAACTCGGCACGCGCCGGCCGGTCTCGCACAAGCGATTGGCCCGACAGGTCGAAACTGCGCCCTAGCGGTTGTGTGCTCGACGCATGCGGGATAGCTTTGACCCATTCCCCAGCCGTCGTGCGCCGTGCCCCTGACCACTCCTCCCGCTTCGCTCGCCGACTGGCTCGACCGCCAGGACGGCGCCGTGCCTGCGGAACTGATCGCGGTGTTGCGCGCGGCGCCGGCGGTGACCGCACCCGCCTTGCTCGGACCAACGCTGGAAACCCTGCAACGTCTGCGTGCCGACAGCGAAGTGCAGCTCGCCGCGATCGTGCATCTGACGCCAGGATTGCGCGAGCGTCTGCCGGCGGACACGCTCAAGAAAGCGTCGGGTCTGGCCTTGCTGCTCGACGGACTGCGCGCGGCCGAACAGGTCTGGAGCCTGCATGCGCAGCGCGAGGGTCGCGGCAATGCCGAGGGCCTGCGACGCCTGTTGCTGGCGATCATCCGGGATCTGCGCGTGGTGCTGATCCTGCTGTCGGTGCAGCTGGCGCGCCTGCGCGCCGCCGGCAAGTCGCCGCGCGAGGAGCAGATCGCCCTCGCCGAACTCACCGCCGACATCCACGCGCCGCTCGCGAACCGCCTGGGCATCTGGCAGCTGAAGTGGGAGCTTGAGGATCTCGCGTTCCGCTATCTGCAGCCGGAAACCTACCAGCGCATCGCCAAATTGCTTGATGAGAAACGCACCGGCCGCGAGCGTTTCATCGAGGAAGCAAAACAGAAGATCCGCGACACGCTCGCCGAGGCCGGCATCCACGCCGACGTCGCCGGCCGGCCCAAGCACATCTTCAGCATCTGGAAAAAGATGACGCGCAAGGGCGTGCCCTTCAGCGAGCTCTACGACATCCGCGCGGTGCGCGTGCTCGTCGACGATGTCGCCGACTGCTATGCCGCCCTGGGCCTGGTGCACCAGATGTGGACGCCGATCGCCTCGGAGTTCGACGACTACATCGCCCAGCCCAAGGGCAACGACTATCGCTCCCTGCACACGGCGCTCGTCGATCCGGAGGGCCGCACGCTGGAAGTGCAGATCCGCACGCACCAGATGCACGAACACGCCGAGCTCGGCGTCGCCGCGCACTGGCGCTACAAGGAAGGCGGCAAGGCCGAGGCAAGTTTCGAGCGCAAGGTCGCCTGGATGCGCCAACTGCTCGAGGGCCGCGAGGGCGACGACGAAAACGCCTTGCTCGCCGGGTTCAACACCGCGCTGATCGAGGACCGCGTCTATCTGCTGACGCCGCGCGGCGAAGTCATCGACTTGCCGCAGAACGCGACCGTGCTCGATTTCGCGTATGCCGTGCACACCGAGGTCGGTCATCGCTGCCGCGGTGCCAAGGTCAACGGCCGCATCGTGCCGCTGGATTTCCGGCCGGCCACCGGCGACCGCGTCGAAATCATCACCAGCAAGACCGGCGAGCCGCGCCGCGACTGGCTGCTGGCCGCGAACGGATTCCTGGCCACCGGCCGCGCGCGCGACAAGGTGCGCGCCTGGTTCCACAAGCTCGATCGCGCCCGCAATCTGCAGGCCGGCAAGGACCTGCTGGAAAAAGAACTGCGCCGCGTCGCCATGCTCAATGCCGATCTCGCGCCGGTGCTGGAAAAGTTGCGCGTCGATTCGCTCGACGATCTGCACGTCGCGCTGGCCCTGGGCGACATCGGTCCGAGCCAGGTCAGCCGCACGCTGCACGATCATGCGCAGGCGCTGCTGCTGGCCGCCCAGCCGGCCAAGCCGGTCGCTGCGGCCAAGCCTGTCGCGCGCAGCCGGCCGCCGACCGATGGCAGTCGTTTCACCGTCGAGGGCGTGGGCAACCTGCTCGTGCAACTGGCGCGCTGCTGCCAGCCGGTGCCTGGCGACGCGATCATCGGCTACCTCACGCGCGGGCGCGGCGTCAGCATCCATCGTCTGAGCTGCGCCAGCGGCCAGCGTCTGGTCGCCACGCAGCCCGAACGGCAGTTGCCGGTGAACTGGGGCCAGGCCGCGAGTTCGCGTTACGAAGTCAACGTGCTCGTGCGCGCCTACGATCGCAAATGGCTGCTCAAGGATCTGACCAATGTCATCGCGCAGGCGGAGATCAACATCCTGAGCATGAGTTCGCGCGCCGACGAAGCCCGTGGCCTGGCGGAGATCAAGCTCGTGCTCAAGGTCAGCGACTACGAACAGCTCAGCGAGTTGCTCGGAAAACTCGATGCCGTGCCGGGAGTGCAGGATGCACGACGCCTCGGGTGAGCGCGCGCGCCGGAACGCCTGGCGCGCGGGATTGCTGGTGCTGGTCGTGCTCGTTGCGTGCTTCGGTCTGTGGCATTGGCGGGGCGCGCTCAGCGAACGCCTGATCCCGGATCCGCGACTCAACCAGCAGATCGAACAGGCCGAAGCGGCCCTGCAACGCGGCGAGCTGTCGCGCGCGGACGGGCGCGGCGCAAAGGAATTGTTCGAAGCGGCGCTGGCTGTCGATCCCGATCGTGCCATCGCGCGCGATGGCCTGGTGCGCGTGCGCGAAGCGGCCCTGGCGCGCGCCGCGCGGGCCCTGCGCGAGCGGCATGCCGCAGCGGCGGAAACGTCATTGGCGTTGGCGCAGTCGCTGTCCGCGCCGAAAGTGCAGATGCAGCCGCTGCAGGCACAGCTGGCCGACCTGCGTGCGGCCGGCAGCGATATTCCCGCCTGGCTCGAACAGGCTGGCCGGCCCGGCACCTCCGATGCCGTGGCGCTGGCGCTGTACGAACGAAGCCTCGAGATCGATCCCGACAATGCGATCGCCTTGGAGGGGCGTCGCATCGTGCTCGGACACCGGCTGGCGCAGGCGACGTCCGCCTTGGCGCGCGGTGCGACCGCCGAGGCCGAACGCCTGGTCGCCGACGTGATCGCGCACGATCCCGCGCATCTGGACTTGCCCGATGTCCAGGCGGCCTTGGGCGAACAGCTCGCGCAGGTGCAGCGCGCGCGCGAACAGCGACTGGCCGCGGCCGCCGATCTGGAAAAGCGCGGCGCGACCGAACGCGCCGCGACGATCTACCAGCAACTGCTGAAGGCCGATCCGGAACTGGCGGAGGCGAGCGCGGGTTTGTCGCGTTGCGCACGCGCCCTGGCTCTGCGGGCGCAGGCCTATGCGGCCGATGCGGATTTCCGCGCCGCGGCCGAAGCGCTCGGACAGGCACGACGCTGGTCGCCACGCCTGCCGGAAATCGCCGCGGCCGAGCACGCGATCACCCAGGCCCGACTGCGTCAGGCCGAAGCTGGAACACGCGGCGTGGATCAAAAACGTCTGCCGTCCTTGCTCGCGGAAGGGCAGGCGGCGCTGGAGCGCGAGGACTTCGTCAGTCCGCCCGGCAGCAGCGCCTGGGACAAATTGCGCGTCGCCAGTGCGATCGCGCCGCACTCGGCGGGCGTGCTCAAGCTGCGGGCGGCCTTCGATCAGCGCAGTCGCCATTGCGTCACCCAGGCGATGGCCGAAGGCCGAATCGTGCGTGCGCAGTCGTGCCTGGAGGCGCGCATCCTCGTCGATCCGACCGCGCGCGACCTGCCGCAGGCCCGGGCCGATCTCGCCGAGCGCTGGTTGGCGCGTGCGCAGGAACGCATCGCCGCGAGCGACTACCCGGCGGCACATCAGGCGATCAACAATCTGGTCTGGCTGCAGCCCGCGCATCCGGCGCTGCCGGCCCTGCAACGCCGCCTGCGCCAGGCCGAAGGCCAGGCGCGCTAGCGCGGGCGCAGGTTCGACAGCAGCGGTTGCAGCGCGGTGCGCGCCGCGTCGCGGGAGAAATGCCGGCGCGTGTTCTCAAAGCCTGCCGCGCGCAGCTGTTGCCACAAGGCGGCATCGTCGTACAGACGAAGCACGGCGTCGGCGATGGCTTCGGCATCGTCGGCAACGAGTACGTCGATGCCGTCGTGCAGATACATGCCTTCGACTGCGAGCGAGGTCGCCACGACCGGCAGGCCGCGCGCCAAACTTTGGTTGATCTTGCCCTTGACGCCCGCGCCGAAGCGCAGTGGTGCCACGCTGACGCGCATGCTGTCGAGCAAGGCATCGAGATCGCGCACATGGCCGTGGAAGACGACGCCATCGAGTTCGCCGAGCGCGCGCACCGCATCCGGCGCATCACCGCCAACCAGGTGCAGGCGCAGTTCCGGACGCCGCGCGCGCAGTCGCGGAAAAATGTCTTCGGCCAGCCAGCGCGCGGCGTCGACGTTCGGCGGATGCCGGTAGCCGCCGACGAAGGCCAGGTCGGCACGCGGCACGAAGCCCGGCGTGGCCTCGACGACGCGCGAGATGGTCGACACCACGTCCACGCGCGCCTCGGGCACGAGTTCGGCGAGCAGGGCTTTTTCGGTATCGCTGACCACGAAGGTCGTATCGCACTGGCGCACCAGGCGCAGTTCGGCGACACGCGTGAGTTCGGCATTGCTGCGCATCGCCGATTCGCCGGCATGCGCCGCTTCGCGTTGTTCGCGCAGGAAATGCAGGTCCACCGTGTCGAACACGATGCGCGCCTGCGGCGCGTATTCGCGCAGCAGGGGCAGGAGCGGCGAGAGCACGTAATGGCGGCTGACGATGATCAGGTCGAAGGCCGGACCGTACTCGGCCAGCCACTTGGGCACGCCGGCAACCCAGGGATGCCACCAGGCCTGCACGCCGCGTTGCTGTAGCGCCTGGGCGTAAGGCAGGTCGTGTGAAAGGTTCTGGGCGAAGAAATCCACGGCCAGGCCGTCTTCGACCAGGATGCCGAGGAGTTCGATCATGCGCAGCGAGCCGGCGTCGCGATCGGGCGTCGGCGTGGTCGCGTCGACCACGAGCACGCGGCCGCGGCAGCGGTGTTGTGCGGCGCGCGTGATGTCGGCCGTCCATTCGCGCGGCGGATGCGAGCGGGCCAGCACCTCCCGCCAGCGTTCGAGAAACTTCACTTGGTTGCTGACCTGGTAGGCCTTCACGCCTTGCGTGAGATCGGTGCCCGAGGTGATGCCTTCGAGGTGCACGACGATCGAGGCCGGCTGATAGCGCACTTTCAGTCCGCGCTGGCGCACCTGCATCGCGAGGTCCGCATCTTCGTAATAGGCCGGCGCGTAGTGCGTGTCGAAACCGCCGATCGCTGCGAACAGCTCGCGACGCAAGGCGAGCGCCGCGCCCGAGCAATAGTCGACTTCCCGCACGAAATTGAAGCGCGGATGGCTGGGATCGTCGAAACGGCCGTAGTTCCAGCCCGATCCGTCGGCAAACAGGATGCCGCCCGCTTCCTGCAGACGGCCATCGGGATAAACCAGTTTGCTGCCGGCCAGGCCGGTATCGGGATGACTGACGAAGGTGTCGAGCAGGGCATCGAGCCAGCCGGGCTGCACGATCGTGTCGTTGTTGAGGAACACCAGGAATTCGCCGCGCGCCAGTTCCGCGCCGGCATTGCAGGCGCCGATGAAGCCGAGGTTCTGCGCATTGCGGTGGTAGCGCAGGCCGTCCAGGCCCGGCAGCACCTGCGGCGTGTCGTCGCTGGAGCAATCGTCGACGACGATGACCTCGAACGTGGTCGTGTCGCCGGCAGCCGCCAGCGATTCCAGACAACGCAGCGTGACCTCGAGCTGGTTGTAGACCGGAACGATAATGCTCGCGCGCGGCTGCGCGTTCGCGGCCAACCCCAGATGCTCGGTATCGACGGGCACCTGCTGGTCGGGCAGGGACAGATGCAGCGGTTCGGCAATCGCCGCGGGCGCGCGCCATTGCTGCAGGCGTCGCCAGGTCTGGCGCAGGCCGCGCGTGCGCAGGCTGTGTACGCCGCGCAAGGTCCAGGCCAGCACGCTGCGTACGCGGTACTGCGTCGTCGCCACCGCGCGGCGCAGGACCCGCGCGATGTCGCGCAAGGGTTTGGTCACGCGCAGGGAGCGGCTGCGACGATACACGGCGAGCTGCACTTCGAGCGCATCGCGCATCTGCAAGGCGATGTCGCGTTGACGGGCAAGGTCGCGCGTATCGCGTTCGTAGAATCCGTAAGAGCGCGTGAGATCCTGGCTGAGCGTCGCCAGGCGGGTGCGCTCATCGCGCAGTTGTTCGTGCAACGACTGAAGCTGTTGCTGCGCCTGCTCGGCGAGGTGTCGGCTTTCGGCGCTAGCCGCCGCCGCGAGGGCGAGGGCTTGCCGCAGTTGCGCGACGTCCTGTTCGCAGGCTTCGGCCTGCGCGCGGGCCGCGAGGTACTGCGCTTCCGTCTCGCTTTGCCGGATCAGCGCGAGGTCGTGCTGCGACTGCGCGGCCGCGGCTTGCGCGAGCGCGTCGCGACATTGGCTCTCGGCGATGGCAAGGGCAGCGAGGGCCTCGTCGCGTTGCGTGCGGGTGTGGGTGTTCGTCGCGAGCGCCGCGTCGCGTTCGCCACGGATCGCCTCGAATTCGGCGAGCAGTGTCTGCCGTTCGTCCTGCAGTTGCTGGTGGGCGGCGAGAGCGGCTTCGCGTTCGTGGCGTAGCGCCAGGATCGCTGCCGCCTGTTGTTCGAATTGGTCGTGCAGGGCCTGCAGGCGTTGTTCGCGCTCGTGCACGTCATGTTGCAGACGACGGGCGCTGCGCAGCGGACCCAGGCGCGCGAGTTCGCCCGGATGTGCCGGCCCCAGGCGCGGGGTGCGCGCGGGAAAATCGAAGGCCTCTCGCCAGTCGTTCGCCATCGTGGCCAGACTGCGCAGTGCAGGGCGCGGACGCGCGCGCATCTGCGCGATCTGCGCGCGATCGTCGGCGAGACCACGCAGGCACGCGGCGAAGGCGTCCGCCTCCGGCGCGACCAGCCAACCGAAGCCATCCGCGCGAACGCGATCGGCCAGCGCGCCCAGGGTCGGGCAGACACAGGGAATGCCGAGCGCGGTCATTTCCGACAGTGTGTAGCTCCATGTCTCCGGCACGGTCGAGGGCAGCAACGCGATGTCCGGCTGCAGGCGCGCGATCCACGCGGGCAATTCTTCGCGCCGATAGCGTGGATGGATTTCCAGTCCGCTCGCTGCAAACCGGTCCGCTGCCGAATTGCCGCAGCCGAGCAGGATCAGTTCGATGTTCTCCGGCAGCAGGGGCAGCAGCGCCGTCAGCACCCACTCGCCCTTGCCGCCGGACAGATGCCCCGGCAACAACACGCGCAAAGGACGCTGCGGATCGGGCTGCCAGTCCGGCACGGCCATCAGGGGCGCGGCGCCGTGCGCGATCACGCGGCGACGCAGACCCGCCAGGCCGGGAATCAGGGTTTGCAGTCGCTGCTGCGCCGACGGCGACGGCGCGACGACCAGACTGTCGCTGTCGATCAGCGCCTGCAGAAAATCGTCGCGCAATCGTCGCCAGTGCGCCGGGTCGCGATGGGGAAACAGGAAGGGTGGCTGACTGCTTTCGATCGCCGCCGAGAGTTCGGCATCGGCGACCGCGTCCGCCGCGCCTTCGGGGAAACGATGCAGCAGCGGCCAGAAGGGGTAGGCGTCGTGGGTGCAGATCGCCGTCGGCAGCCCCGTGCGCAGCAGGTCCAAGCTGTGGCCGATCAACGACGAAACCAGCACCGCGCTCACGCCCCATTCGGCGATGATCTGGCTGAGCAGGCCGGCGACTTCGCGGGAATGTGATTCGGTGTCGGCGATCGGCGCGGCCAATTGCCATTGCCACAGCGGCGGCTGATCGAGGTCGTCGTACAGGCTCAGAATCTGGCCGTACGGCGGCAGGTGGGTTTCCGCACTGGCGATCAGCAGCAGGTGCTGACGGCCGTCGTCGGCGCGCGCGAAGTCACGCGCAAAACGTTCGATGCCGCCACCCCAGTTGTGCAGGGCATGCAGCACCACCGGACGATCGCGGGCGACGCGCGGAACACCGGCGGCGGTGAGCGTTGCCAGGCGATCGCGCAGGGCGAGCACCGCCAGGTGCGCGACGTCGACGGCGGGTTCGTCCGCCGGACCGACCCACAGGCAGGGCAGTACATAGGCGCCGTCGGGGCAGGCCGGTACTGCGGCGGTTTCCGCGACGAACGCGGCGGCCGCCGAAGCGCGCCACACGCTGCCCACGCCGGACAGAACATCGACCGGGAAGGCCGCGTGTTCGCCATACGCCCAGCACGCGGCATCCATCGTGTCGGCGTCGGCGTCGGGCAGGGCCGGCAGCAGGCCGCTGTCGAGCGGCGACATCACCGTCGCATGAGCGGCTTCGTGCCAGGCCGCGCCCAGGCGAACCCAGGCATCGGCCGGCCACTGCGCATCGGCACGCGAGACCAGCACGTCGCGGCCAGGTCGCTGCTGCGCCGCCTGCCGGAGCGCGGCGAGCGGAGAATCGGCGACGGTCGCCAGGCACTCGAGCGTGTCGGGGAACCTGCCCTTGCGCCCGTCCGGTCGTGCGGACCACAGGCTGAGGACGGGCAGTGGCGGATCTTGCATTATTCAGCCTGGGAAGAGGGTGCGGCCGGGAAGGCCTGATAAACTTCGGCAAACATCAGATTATCCACATCCTTGACCGACAACGCTGCCCTCGGGCCCGAATTTGAACCGCTGAAGCTCCGACTCTGGCGCTGGACCTGGCGCATCGGCCTGCTGGGTCTGGGCCTGCTGATCGGTGTCGGCGGCCCCTACGTCTGGTATCTCGACAAGCAGGTGCAGCGAGAATTCGCGCAACTGCAATGGCAGGTGCCGACCCGCGTCTACGCCCGACCGTTGCTGCTGCAAGAAGGCGTGCGTCTGGACGGCGATACGTTCGAACTCGAACTCGCCGCCGCGTCCTATCGCAAGGACGGCAGCGGACAATTGCCCGGCACCTACGCGCGCGATGGCGGCCGCTTCAAGCTCGGCACGCGCGACTTCGTCGACCTCGACGGTCCGGTGCATGCGCGCCGGCTCGAAGTCACGATCAGCGGCGGTCGTATCGCCCAGGTGCGCGATGCCGACCGCAAACGCCGCATCGACAGTGCGCGCCTCGATCCCGCGCGCATCGCCACGCTCTATGGCAACAGCGAAGAAGAGCGTCGCCTCGTGCGCATGGAAGAAGTGCCCAAGCTGCTCATCAGCGGCTTGCAGGCGGTGGAAGACCGCAACTTCAAGTACCACCACGGCATCGACCCCTGGGGCGTGCTGCGCGCGATCTGGGTCAACATCCGCGAAGGCGAGTTCGAACAGGGCGCGAGTACGATCACCCAGCAGATGGTGCGCAGCCTGTTCCTGAGCAATACCAAGACCGTGTCGCGCAAGGTCAAGGAAGCGCTGTATGCGCTGATCATCGAGGCGCGCTTCGACAAGCGCCGCATCCTCGAGGCCTATCTCAACCAGGTGTACCTGGGTCAGTCGGGCAGCCAGTCGGTGCGCGGCGTCGCCGCCGGTTCCGAATTCTGGTTCGGTCGCGATCTCAACACGCTCAAGACCGAAGATCTCGCCCTGCTCGTCGGCGTGATCCAGGGCCCGGGCTACTGGGATCCGCGCAAGCATCCCGATCGCGCGCTGATCCGTCGCGCGACCGTGCTCGATGTCTGGGTGGAACTGGGCCTGATCTCGCCCGAAGAAGCCAAGCGCGCGAAGGCCGCGCCACTCGGCGTCAGCAGTCGCCCCGGCGTGGCGCGCAATCGCGCGCCAGCGTTCATGGATCTGGTGCGCCGTCAGCTGGCGCGCGACTATCCGGCCGATGCCCTGCGTGGGGCCGGCCTGTCGGTCATGACCACGCTCGCGCCGTCCGCGCAGACCCTGTCTGAACGCGCTGTCGCCGGCACGCTCCTCACCGTGCAACGCAAGGACGGTCCGCCGCTGCAGGCGGGCATGGTCGTCACCGATACGGGCAACGGCGAAGTGCTCGCGATGGTCGGCAACCGCAAATCCGACGAACCCGGTTTCAATCGCGCGCTCGAGGCGCAGCGGCCGGTCGGCTCGCTGCTCAAGCCCTTCGTGTATCTGCTCGCACTCGCACAGCCCGAGCGCTATTCGCTCGCGAGTTGGGTCGACGACAGTCCGGTCGAAGTCACGCAGTCCAACGGTCGCCCCTGGCGCCCGCAGAACTCCGACAACAAATCGCATGGCACGGTGACCTTGAGCTCGGCGCTCGCGCATTCCTACAACCAGGCCACGGTGCGCGTGGGCATGGACGTGGGTCCGGACCGTCTCGCGCAGCTGCTGCAGGTGCTCGGTGGATTGAAGGCCGAACCGCGGCCGTCGCTGATACTCGGGTCGGTCGATCTGTCGGTGTTCTCGATGGCGCAGATGTACCAGTTCCTCGCATCCGGCGGCCAGATCCAGCCACTGCGCGCGGTACGCGGTGTGCTCAACACTCAGGGCCAGGCGATCAACCGCTACGATTTCCGCGCCGAACCCGCGCAGGAAGGCGATGCGATCGCCGCGCGTCTGGTGACGCTTGCCCTGCAGGGCACGGTGACCAACGGCACCGCGCATCAGCTTGTGGCCGACGGCCTCGGCCCGCTGCAATCGGCCGGCAAGACCGGTACCAGCAACGACGGTCGCGACAGCTGGTATGCGGGTTACACCGGCGATCACCTCGCGGTGGTCTGGGTCGGCAACGACAAGAATCTGTCGACGGGTCTGTACGGCGCGACCGGCGCGATGCGCGTGTGGTCGGCGCTGTTCGACAAGTTGCCCACGCAGCCGCTGAGCGTGAGCGGGCAGGGCATCGAATGGGCGTGGCTGGACGCGAGCGAATTCGCGACGACCGAAGAAGGCTGCCCGGGCGCGCGTCGCGCGGCCTTCGTCAGCGGCTATCTGCCGAACGAACACAAGACCTGCCAGGAGAGCAATTGGCTCGACTGGTTCCGACTCAATGGCGACGGCGCGCAACCGCCGCCGGATGCGCCGCAGGAGCCCACGCAATGAAACCGTCCGTCCTGGTTTTGTTTTCGCTGATCCTGGCCGCCACGCTCTCGGCCTGCAGCTCCGGTGGCACGGCGACGACGCGCAAACTCACGCCGGTGGAAATGCTGGCGCAGGTACGCGCGGCCGGCCAGATCGGCATCGAACTCGACGTGCAGCCGCTGCGCGATCCGCAAGTCGAAGACCTGCGCCAGACCGCGACGCAGGCCGAGGGCCGCGGCGATTTCGACGGCGCCTCCCGTTCGCTGTCGCAGGCGTTGACGCTCGTGCCGAACGATCCGGATTTGCTGCAGTGGCAGGCCGAACTGGCCCTGGTCACGCGCAACTGGGCGCAGGCCGAACAGATCGCGACGCTGTCGTACAACAAGGGCCCCAAGCTCGGTGGTCTGTGCCGCCGCAGCTGGACGACGATTCGCTTCGCCCGCGAAGCCCGCGGCGATGCCGCCGGCGCCGCGCAGGCGCAACAGCGCGTGCCCGGCTGCGCGGTGACGCCGCCGGTCCGCATGTAAAGCCGTGTCCGACCTGTCCGAACGCGCGGGCGCCGCGCTGGCTGCGGAGGGTCCGCTCGCCGTCAAACTCGAAGGGTATGCGCCGCGCGAAGCGCAGAAGCATCTCGCCGAAGCCGTCGCCGAGGCGATCGATGCGCGTGCGACCCTGATCGCCGAGGCCGGTACCGGCACCGGCAAGACCTATGCCTATCTCGTCCCGGCCCTGCTGTCGGGCGAGCGCGTGATCATCTCGACCGGCACGCGCGCATTGCAGGACCAGCTCTACCATCGCGATCTGCCGAAAGTGCGGGCCGCGCTCGGCGCGACGGGCAAGACGGCCCTGCTCAAGGGGCGCGCGAATTATCTGTGCCGCTATCGCATGGAACAGGCGAAGGGCGAGCGATTCGTCAGCCGCGAAGCGGCCGCGCAATTCCAGCGCGTGGTCGCATGGAGCGGGCGCAGCCAGCGCGGCGATCTGTCCGAACTACCCGACATCCCCGAAGACAGCCCGGTGTTCCCGCAGGTCACGTCCACGGCCGACAACTGCCTGGGCAGCGAATGCCCGTTCTGGTCGGAGTGCTTCGTGGTCAAGGCGCGCCAGGATGCGCAGTCGGCCGACATCGTCGTCGTGAACCATCATTTGCTGCTCGCGGATCTCGCGATCAAGCAGGAGGGCTTCGGCGAAATCTTGCCGGGCGCGTCCGCGTTCGTGCTCGATGAAGCGCACCAGCTGCCCGAACTCGCCGCGCAGTTTTTCGGCGAAGGCGTCGGTGCACGCCAGCTCGCCGAACTCGCGCGCGACGCGATCAAGGAATCGGCGACCGTGCCCGGCGCACTCGCGAGCGTGCAGCAGCCCGTGCGCGCGGTCGAGCAGGCGGTGCGCGAACTTCGTCTACGCATGGATTCCTTCCCGCAACGCGGCAGCGCGCTGCGCATGCAGCAGCATGCGGGCGTGACCGAAGCGGTGACGATGCTGGAGTCGTCGCTGGACGAACTCGCGAAGGGCCTCGCGCCGCTGAGCGAGACCTCGCCGGGCTTCACCGCGTTGTCCGATCGCGCCGTCGATGTGTTGCAGCGTCTGCGACGTTGGCGGCAACCCAGTGAGGACGGCTCCGTGCTTTGGTACGAGCTCACGCAGCGCGGTTTCACCTTGCAGCGCACCCCGCTGGATGTGTCCGGCCCGCTGCGCCAGTATCGCGAGCAGTCGCGCGCGGCATGGATCTTCACCTCGGCGACGATGGCCGTCGCCGGTGATTTCGAACACATCGCCACGCGCCTGGGTCTGGATGCCCCGCGCACGCTGTTGCAGCCCAGTCCGTTCGACTGGAAGAAACAGGCCCTGTGTTTCCTGCCACGCGGCCTGCCCGAGCCGAATGTGCGCGGTTACGGCACGGCGCTCATCGATGCCGTCTGGCCGGTGCTCGAAGCCTCGGCCGGGCGAGCCTTCCTGCTGTTCACCTCGCATCGCGCGCTGCGCGAAGCAGCCGAGGCGATGAAGGATTCGCCCTGGCCGCTGTTCGTGCAGGGCACGGCGCCGCGCAATACCTTGCTCGAACAGTTCCGCGCGTCCGGCAACGGCGTGCTGCTGGGCGCGGCCAGTTTCTGGGAGGGTGTCGACGTCGCCGGCGAGGCCCTGTCGGTCGTGGTCATCGATCGCCTGCCGTTCGCCGCGCCCGACGATCCGGTGCTGGAGGCGCGGCTCGAAGCCGTGCGCCGTACCGGCGGCAATCCCTTCCGCGACGAGCAGCTGCCGCAGGCCGTGATCGCGCTCAAACAGGGCGCCGGGCGCCTGATCCGCACCTTCGAGGATCGCGGCGTGCTGGTGCTGTGCGATCCGCGACTGCTGGGAAAGAGTTATGGTCGTCTCTTCCTCGACAGCCTGCCGCCGCTGCCGCGCACACGTTCGTTGGCCGACGTGCAGCGCTTTTTCGGACATTCACCGCCCGAGGTCGAGGAAGACGACGAATGGCAGGCCATCGCCGCGTCGTATCCGGCCGACCGTTGGGACTGAGACCGCATGAAACTGCTCGCCATCGATACCAGCACCGAAGCCTGCTCCGTCGCCCTGTGGCTCGATGGCGAAGTACAGGCGCGTTACGAGATCGCGCCGCGCCGACACACCGAGCTCGTGCTGCCTTGGGCCGACGAATTGCTCGCGGCGGCGGGTGTGGCGAAATCGCAGCTCGACGGCCTGGTCGTCGCGCGCGGCCCCGGCGCGTTCACCGGCGTGCGCCTGGCCGTGGCCCTGGTGCAGGGCATGGCGCTGGCGCTGGATCGACCGGTCGTGCCGGTCTCGACGCTGGCCGCGCTGGCGTTGCCGGTCGCGGATGATGCAGGCGCGTCGGAAATTCTTGCCGCGATCGATGCGCGCATGGGCGAGGTGTATCTCGGCCGCTATCGCCGCGATGCCGATGCGCTGGTCAGCGCGATCGGCGAAGAATGGATGGCCGCCCCGGCGACGCCCGGCCTGCCGGGGGACGGGCTTTGCCTCGGTGTCGGCACCGGCTTCTCCGCCGCCGACGGTGCACTGCCGGCAGCCTTGACAGCACGACTGCAGCGCTTCGATGCCGCGGCGCTGCCGCATGCCCGGGACGTCGCACGCCTCGGCGCGCGCGGCTACGCACGCGGCGAAGCCATCGCACCGGACCTGCTGGAACCGGCCTACCTGCGCAACAAGGTCGCGCTGACCCTCATCGAACAGCGCGCCTCGCGCAGCTAGTAGCCCGCTCCTACCATTTGCGCTGGCGACATCAGCCCAGCCGCTTGGCGACGAAGTGATAGCCGAGCAGGCCCACACCGGCGGCGCCGAGGATCAGGGCGAATGCCCCCGGGGTCGGCTCGCTCAGGTTCATCGCATCGATGACGGCGAAGGCGAGGGCCTGCAGGACCAGCACCAGGCCCCATTTCAGCGCGGACAGGCGACGGCTCTGCTCGTCGGCGAGCAGCATCGACTTGATCAGCTCGTCATTGGTATTGGTTTCAACCATGCGCCGGCGCACCCGCGCGTCGACGATCGCCTTGATCGCGACCGTCACGCAGATGAAGAAAGAGATCGGGATCAGATATTCGAATTGCATGAAACGCTCCTGTGTCTGGGGCCACGCCCCGGTTCAGCACGATGGACAGGGGCAGGGCGCGCTCGGTTGCACCTGATTTGCCCCGGATCCCGGCCTGGCCCCGGGGCATGCGTTAGGCTGCAACCGTCGGCACGGTTTTGGTATCCATCCCCCGATGACAGACGACCAGGACATCGTGGAACAGGTATTGGCGCGCCGGCCGGGTGCGTTCGAGCGTCTGATCGCGCGCCACCAGGCCCTGGTCTGGCACATGGTGTTCCGCATGGTCCAGCACCCCGAGGACGCGCGCGAGCTGTGCCAGGACGTGTTCCTGCGCGTGCACGACCGTTTGCACCAGTACCGCTTCGAAAGCTCGTTGGCGACCTGGATCGGCCGCGTCGCGTTCTCGGTCGCGGCCCGCCACCTGCAGAAAAAGAAACTGCCCCTGGTCAGCGCCGACGAGGACGAGGGCGAAGCCAGCCTGTTCGATCGCATCGGCGACGGCTTCGATCTCGAGGCCGCGACCCTCGACGACGAGCGTATGGCCCACCTCACGCGCGCGATCGAGCGCCTGCCGCCCTTGCAACGCACCCTGGTCACTCTGTTCCACCTCGACGAACTGGGCATCGCCGATATCGCCCGCATCACCGATCTGCCCGAGGGCACGGTCAAGAACTATCTCTTCCGTGCACGCCATCGTCTGCGTCAAACCCTGGAAGTCTCGCTGGGAGTCACCGCATGAATCCGCAAGAAGAACAGCGTCACCAACGCCTGCAGGCCGATGCCGAACGCGCCGAGCGCGAAGCGCGCGCGCCCGGCGATGTCGAGGTCGATGCCTATCGCCTGGTCTGGCGGGCCTTGCAGCGCCCCTTGCCGCCGGCCTTGCCCGCGGATTTTGCCGCGCAGGTCGCGCGTCGTCGGCCGGTGCGCGAAGACGCTTCCGTGCTCGAGGAAGGACTGACGATGCTGATGTGGGTGAGCATGGCCGCGGGTGCGATCTATTTCGCCTTGCCGCCGCTGTCGGCGTGGTTCGCCGAGCTCTGGCGCCTGCCGTTGATGCATGCGATGCCGTGGCCGCTTCTGCTCTCGCTCGCGATCAGTCTGTTCGCCGTTTGGGGTTTTGGCGCCTCGGAACGGCGCGTGCCGCATTTCTGAGTCCGGTGGCGCGACTCAGCGCTTGGCGACTTTTGCGCGCGCAGGTTTCTTCGTCGCGACCGGGGTCTTCGCCGGAACGGTCATGCTCGATACGGCCCGCGCTACGAGTACAGTTCGCAGTGCTGCACCGTCGGCTCGAACTCGATCAGGAAGTCCGTGTCCTCGGGATAGTATTTCGCCAGCGCGATGTCGGCGCCGGCGAAGGCGGCGATCGCCTGCACGGACGACCAATACGTCAGCGTGGTGAAGTGCGTGACCTCGCCGTCCTGGCGTCGCAGGATGTACGCGGAAATATTGCCGGGAATGCTGCGGTAGTCGGGCAGGGCGCGTTCCTGCAGGAACGCCAGGTAGGCGTCGGCTTTTGCTGTCGGGGTCATGCCATGCCAAAGGCGTGCGATCACGGTGTCGGCTCCCGGCCGGGCTGAGCGGCCATCACAGGCTCAATTCGAAAACGTTTAGCCACGGCAGGCTCGGCGGCGCCGGCACCGACTGGCCTTCGAGCGCGTCGGTCACGCAATCGGCCAGCGGGCTCTTGGGCCGCAGCACGACTTTGTATTGCTTCGCCGAGGTGAACTCGAAATAGCCGTACACCGGCGGCCCGTCGGAATTCTCCACGAGGCAATCCATCATTTTCGACGAAACCTCCGGCATCGCCTGCATCGCGGCACCGAGGGCTTGGTCGTAGGCCGCGCCCTTTTCAGTGGCGACATTCTTTCTCGCGATCGCGAGATTGGCTTCGAAGGCATCGGGGGCCGCACCGGCCGTTGCACACGGCAGCACGAGCAACAGGGCGAGAGCGATCAGACGCGAAGAGCGCATGGACATTCCTTGGTGAGATCGATGACCGGCGTGCGGTGCATCAGGCGGCGTCCAACAACGGACGATTGAGTTCGGTGCGCCAGTCGGCGGGATTGGCACTCGATTCGGGTCCGGCGACATAGACCTCCCACAAATCCGGTGCGGCCGTGTGGCCCTGGATAACGATCCATTGCGCGAATTCGCCCCAGGCATTGCCCAGGCCCTCGTAGCCGCCGTGGAACACCGTGCGCGCGACGGTCGCGGCGCGCAGCTGGCCGGCTTTCACCCGGCCCACGGGCGTCACCGGCGTTGTCACCGGCACACAGATTTCGAAATCGAAGATGCCCGGGTCCATGCGCAGATGATGCGTGAACCACGGCCCTGCCGGCGCAAGACCCTGCGCGGTGAGCGCAGCGAAAACTTCCGTGATGCCCGGACCCATGACCTCTCGAATGTCCGAACGCGGAATGGTCAGGTGAATGCAGGCGGTGTGCTGGGCCGCCGTCCTTGCGATCTGAGGAGTGTCGATCATGAGCAGTCTCCCTGGCGAGGAAGGGCACGGTGTCGAAGGTTCGGCGGACGGCCGGCGCCCCTCCGCCACGCACAGGCTACCGCTTGCCGCGGTGCAATTCCATGGGCGCGAAACGGGCGCTGCCGTTCCGCCGCGCGCGGCAGAAACAGGGGCGGTCAGCTGAAATAATGCAGCACCGTGTAGATCGCGGCGGCAAGTAACAGCAAGCCAACCAGCCATGACAGGCCGCGCGAGGAATCCGCGCGTTCGATCGCCGGACGATGGCCGGCGGGCGCGGTCGCCGGCAACGCTGCCGCCAGCGCGTCCACGGCGTCCTTGGCTTCCTTCAGGCCCAGTCCCGTCTGTTCGCGCAGCTGTTTTATCGCTTCAATCTTGTTGCCGCGCCGGATTGCCGCCATGACCGGCTCGGTCGCATCCACGGGCGCGGCAGGCGCGGGGAAACTTAGCGGCTGTCCGTGCAGATGCGCGTCGATGATGTCCTTGGCTTCTTTCAGCCCAAGTCCCGTGGCAGCACGCAGGCGCTTGATCGCCTCGATCGTCTCGCCTTGCCGCAAGGCCGCGAGGACATCGTCGGGCAGCCGATCGGGGTCCGTGCTCATGAGGGTGCTCCGGGGACGGTCAAACGCGATGCTAGCGCGATCACGCGCCGTGATTCAGTGCGTCGACAACCGCGACCAGGACTGCACCAGACCCACCAGATGCGTCAGGCCGATGCTCAGGCAGATCGCCGAACTCCACCACCAGAAGGCGGGACTGTTGTCCGGAAACAGCTTCATGACCGGCAGGATCACGGTGCCGCGCAGCAGGTAGGCGGCGGTGATCGCGCAAAGCGCGGTACGCAGCAGCGGCAGTCGCGCGATCACGCCGGCGCCGGACAACGCGTAGGCCGCCCACAGCGCGAGCACGCCCGCAATGAACAGCGTGATCAACGCCGGACGCCAGCGGCCGGCATCGGCCATCTGCGCCATTCGCTCGCCGGCGCCGAAAAACCGGTACCACGAGGCGCCGAACACGATGCAGCCCAGGTGCAACAAGGACGCGAGCGCGCTCAGCGCGGCGCCGGCGACGAGGAACAGATTCCTGCCGTCAGTCATGCCCGCGCTTGTCCGCTGGTCCGCAAGGCTTCACGTGGGTGACCTGTCCGTCCGGGAACAGATCGAACTGGCAGGACACGGTCTGCTTCGCGTCGTAGGTATTGACGCCCTGCAGTTCGACGTGAAGCTCGCCTTGGCGCTCGGTGAGTTTCGGCGCGCGCAGGCGATAGAGACCGGGCATCACCAGCACCGACGACGATCGCGTCCGCGCCGGTGCGTTGGCGTCGGTGGCGTCGGCAATCCAGTCCGCGCGCACGGCGGTGGAGACATGTTCGAAGCCTTCGTTCCAGGTCGTGATGCGATAGCTTCCTTGCCCGTCCGGCGTTTGCCAGCGGCCTATCGTGGCGACGTAGGTGATGTCGGCGTCGATGCGCGCGGTCGCCGCGACCGACTCTTCCGGACTTCCTGCCTCGTGCGGCTCGACGGTGCCTTCCTCGGTGTTCACGTACCACGCGCCGAGCGCGCGTCCGTCGATGCTCAGGGAAACGATGAACGTCGCGGCCTTGTCCGGCGTATCTCCGGGCGCCGGGCGCTGTACCGACCACTGGCGCAAGGCGGTGTCTTCCGATTCGGGGTCCAAGCGCAACAGCTCTTCCGATTGCGAGAGCAGGACCAGATGGATCGCTTCCGCCGGGGCCGACGCGGTGTAGCGTTCACCCGGTGTGGCGGCGAGCGCCGTAACGTGCAAGCAGGTCGCCAGCCACAGTCCCAGAAAGATTCGTTGCATGGTCGGCTCGCCAGTCGGATCAAAGGGAAGGGTGGCCCCGCCATACAGCAGCGCCGGCGTTCGCAACAACGCTCAGGCAGCCGGTGTCGTTGACCAGTAAGGCTGCGTCGCCTGGAACAGGCACAGGCCGCCGCAGATGATCAGCAGGCCGAAGGTGAGTGCCGTGCCCCAGAAGCGGCCGAACTTGAACGATTCGGTGAACGACAGCGCATAGCCGTGCAGCAGGCGCGCGACGACCAGGGTCGCGCCCAGGCCATGCAACAGGATCGTCGGCCATTGACCGAGTTCGAGCAGGCCGATCATCAGCAGCAGGAAGGGCACGTATTCGGCGAAGTTGCCGTGGGCGCGAATGCGTCGCAACAAGACCGGATCGCCGCCGTCGCCCAGGCTGGGCTGTCCCGGCCCGCGCATCTTGATGACGCGCACGCTCAGCACGAGATAGATCAGCGCCAGCAGCCCCGCATAGATCGGTGTCACAGTCATGTCCTGCTCCCCGGAGGTGTTTTGTTCCCCGTCCGGTGTGCAAGGTCAAGGAAAAGCCTCGTGAAAACAAGAGCGGTCTGCCCCGGGTGAAATCCGCCATTGCCGGGGCGCTCTATGAAGACGAGGGATCACGTCATGCGGCGGGTCGTATCCGACGTGAAGGCCGACGCGCGCGCACCGAAGATGAGCAGCCACAGACAGGTGCCGATTTCGCCCAAGGCGGCGGGGCGCGTCGCGTAGTCCGCCAGGAGCGAGTCGGGATAGGCCGGAACCAGCAAGCGGCCGGCGACATCGATCAGATAGCCCACGCAGCCCGCCATCAGCAGCAGACCCAATACGCGCGGAAGCAGGCGGGAGGTGAAAACGAGATAGCCGAAGGGCAGCAGCCACAGGCCCCAGAAAATCTTTGCGACCAGCAGACCGCTGCTGTAGGCCGCGAGCGCCAGCATCACCTGCGTCTGCAATTGTTCGGCAGTGAAGACGTGGAGGTAGTCGGCGCCGCTGATCAGCGTCAGCACGTCGAGCTTGTGACCCAGGTTGACCAGGGACAGCGGCACGCTGACGATGGCGAATGCCACCATGAGCACCGCCGCCGTCTTGCCGGAGGGACTGAGCAGCCGGTACAGCACCAGCGGCAGCAGGAGAAACGCCGTGTAGCAGACGAAACCCGCCGCGATGCCTTGCCGGAACAGCGACTGCCCGGCGACGAGGCGCTCGAACGTCGCAGCGGCATCGCCGGCGACGATCAGCTGCGAAGGCACATACGCGAGACTGAAAATGCCAGTCAGGACGACGATGAGATAGAGCAGGCCCGCCAGACGGGCGGTCGACGCGTTCGTGTTCATGCGGCCGCCTGCTTCGGCCAGCGCCAGGCATAGCCGACGATGAGCACAGACTGTGCGATTTCGACGAGGTCCAGGCACAGATGGAAATTCCGTGCGCCGGGCATCGTGAGCGCCATGACGTCTTCCAGAACCATGGCGCGTGTCGTGCTCGGCTTCACGGTGTGCTCCTGATGCGGCGATGCGGTGGGGATCCGGCGGGGCGCCTCATCGTAGGCGAGCGCCGCGCACCCGCCCCGTGCCTTAGGTCACCCCGCGGAGGGCAGAGGTCGACGACTCCGCCGCCATCAGGAGGTGCCGCCGCAATTCGACCAGCCGGGTCCGTCCGAGGGTGCGAGGCCGTGGCGATCACCGAGGGGAAAATTCGAACACGACGTCCGGGATCCAGAGTTGTCGCCAACGCAAAACCTTCTGTTCGGCGGTCAGCGATTGCGGCGACGCATTGACCGCTGCGGCGAACACCGACGCTTCGTCCAGGCAGCCCGCATTCACCGCACCGAATCGGCGGCCGTCATCCTCGAACGTCACCGCGACCAGCACGCCGCACTCGCCGCAGATCAGGAAGTCGGCAGTATGCGAACCCTGCCGATAGCGTTTGAGCGCACCTTCGTCGGCGATCACCGTCAGTCGGCCTGCCGGATCGGAAATATAGGCCGCTCCATGCTTGCGACAGAACGCGCAATCGCAGGCGCGCGGTGCGAAATCCGCCAGCGCCACGCCGGTATCGAAAGCGATCCGTAGTCGGCCGCAGTGGCAGCTGCCATGGAGTATCGCCGTCATTGGCATCAGCGCGGCGCCGCCCACGCGAAGGTCTCCAGCACCTGCCAGGGCGAGGCGCCCTGTTGCCGGATGAGGCAGACGCTCGTGAACGTGAAGCACAGCTCCTGCGGAAGCTGCAACGCGCGGTCGAGATGATTGCCCGCCGCCTTGGGATTGCGCGGATGCGCGAGCGTGATATGCGCGGCCTGGTGCCGGACAGGGGACGTTGCCAGTATTCGTTCGCGCCGTTGATGGAAATCCGCCTCGCCATCGATGCAAGGCAACAGGATGCCATGCTCGTGGAAGGCTTCCGGTCGCCCGAAATGCAGCGTCAAGGGCGGGAGGTCGGCATCGGCAAATTTCGCGCCGAGAGCGGCGAGGTCCAGTGCGGCGAGTTCGTCCTCGCGGCACAGCGTCACATGCGCGGGAATCAGCCGGTGCTGCACGGGATCGAGCACCGCACGCAGGGCTTCAACTGCCGCACTCTGCGAGGGCGACAGGTAGAGGCTTAGTTGCAGGCGTACTTTGTTCGGCTCGATCAGGGCCATCGCTCCGACCAACCATCACGCCAGAACACCATCGCCATGCCGGCGATCGCCTGGTAGAAGGCCGTCATCCGCTCGACGTTGTCGACGAAGATCACGGCCGCTGCGCTGGGAAGACTCATGGCGGAAACTCGCAGTAGTCAGTTGGGCCGTGGCCTGACCCGCCGATGCAGGTTCAAGCCCAGGGTGATCAGGATCGACACCAGCAACAGCACCAGGAAGAATTTCGCCGTCTTGTCGGCCGCGATGGTCAGGAAGATCGGACCATCGAACACCGTCCATGCCATGACGGCGCACAGGACCAGGCTATGCACCGTTTCGATGCGACGCAGCAGCGGCGACCAGCGGCCATGCACGATGACCAGCGCGAACAGGGGAACGTTTAGCAGAAGCAAGGCAAGCAGCCACGGCGCCTGCCGCTGCAGGAAAGTGTCGGTGTAAGTCAGCGCGGTGTACGCCGCCGGAGCCGCGCGCCCGTTGAAGGCGACATCGAGTATCCAGCGCGGATCCACCAGCAGGTACACGCCGCACAGGACGCCGAGCAAGGCCATCGCCTTGCCCACGCGACCGCCCTGCAGACGATCGCTTGCGCGCGGTTGCCAGGCGGCGGTTTGCGGCCAGCGGCGACGCGCCCACGCGGCGATCGCGAAGCCCACGACCAGCATGCCCGGCCACCACAGCGACGGAATGACGACCTGGCCCCACCACTGGCCGATCGCGCGCAGGAATGCGCCGCCCGATCCGATCGGCGCCTGCAGGCAGGCCCACAGACCCAGACTCCAGATGATCGCCAGACCGATCAGCGTCGCGCGCAGGAACCGGTGGCCGTCGGCGGGATCGATGATCGTCAACGCCGGCTGGTAGCGCGCAGCAACGTCTTCCGGTCGGCCGAACGCTTGCAACAGTTCGATGGCCAGCGTCGCGTCGACGGCGCGTCCGCCGTCTTCGGCGCGGGCGAGCAGTTCCTCGTGCAGCAGGGCGCGCAGTTCGAAGGCCACGTCGTTGCGCTGCTTGCGCGGCAACTGCACGGCCACGTCGGCGACATAGGATTCGATCACCTCGTTCGCGTTCATCGTCAGCCTTTGTCCAGCAATCGGTCCATGGCGCCGTTCATGCCGCGCCAGGCACCCGTGAGCTTTTCGAGTAGCGCCAGGCCATCGGCATTCAACGCGTAGTAGCGCCGCGGCGGACCCTCTTCGATCTTCCATTCGCTGCTGAGCACGCCCTGCGTTTCCAGGCGGCGCAGCAGCGGATACAGCGTGCCTTCTTCGATCGGCATGCCGCGTTCGGCCAGTGCCTGCCGCAACTCGTAGCCGTAGCGCGGCGTACGCAGCTGCGACAGCGTCGCGAGCACGACGACACCGCGTCGCAGCTCGAGCTCCAGTTTTGCGAACGCATCCGCCTCAGCCATGGCGTGCACAGTACTGTTTATGCGATTCGATGGCCATCCGCCGCGGGACTTCAGCCCACACGGGCCAGACGGCGCATCGCGAGTCCGCCGCACAGCACAGTCACGCCGACCAACACGCCCGCTGCGAGCGCCGGTGGAATGAAGGTGAACTGCGCCACGCCGGCCAGGCCGAGCGCGAGTTGGTCGAGGTGGAACGAAGGCCAGAGGATCACCCAGGTCTTGAGCGAGTCGGGCAGGGGAATGAACAGGCCCGACAGCCACATCATCGGCAGGAACACGAGGTTGCCGTACGCCGGCGCGGCCGAGCCCGAGGACAGCGAGCCGATCAGCAGGCCGATCGCGGAGAACGGAATCGTGCCGACGATCAGCACCGCCCCGATGATCGCGATCTGCGCCGGCGTCAGCGTGATCTTGCCCGCGATCAGCGCCGCCGCGAATACCAGGGTCACCGCCAGCGCCGCGACGAACATCGCCATCGCCACTTTCGCGATGATCGTCGCGCCCGGCGGCAGGGGCATCGCGCGCTTGAGTTTGTGCAGATGGCCATCGCGTTCCTGCGCAAGGATCACGCCGCTGAAGATGCCGGGCATCACCGCCGCCAGTACCGAGAAGCCCGCGAACAGGTAGTTCGCGATCGCCGGTCCGAACTCGCTGTGATCGCCGGCCTGGCCGTTGATCACGACGCCGAACAAGACATAGATCACCACCGGCATCGCGACGAAGGGGATCGAGAAGCCCGGCGTGCGCAGCGCACCCAGGGTTTCGTAGCGCATCTCCATGACGTAGGCGCGCAGCAGGCGGGACAAGGGCAGCGGCGCGCGATCGGCAACCATCGTGCGGTCTGGAAGGGGAGCGAGGGCGGCGTTCATGCGACCTCCTTGGTCAGTTCGGTGAAGGCCTCGGCGAGGCTGGCTTGTTTGACTTCGAGCTGGCGCAATCCCGGATCGGCCGCGAACAGGCGGCGCACGATCTCTTCGGCATCCGATCCGGTGACGGTCACCACACCGGCGTCGTGCATGGCATCGACCACGCCCGGCCAGCGCCGGACCTGCTCGACATCGACCTGGCAGGCCGCACGCACGCGCTTGCACAGGATCAAGGCGCGCATCGCATCGACGCTGCCTTCGGCGATCAATCGCCCCTCGGCGAGCACCGCGACCCGATCGGCCAGGACTTCGGCTTCTTCGAGGTAGTGCGTGGTGAGCACGATCGCGCAGCCGCCGTCGCGCAATGCAGCGATCGTCCGCCACAGGGCTTCGCGCGCTGGAATATCCAGTCCGACGGTGGGCTCGTCGAGGAACAGCAGTTTCGGCTGGCCGCAGATCGCGATCGCGAACTGCACCTGGCGCTTCTGTCCGCCCGAAAGTTTGTCGTAGCGCTTGCCCGCAAAGGCTTCGATGCCGGTCAGGGCAACTGTCTGCGCGACGGACAGCGGATCGCGGTAGTAGCTCGCGGCGAGCGCGATGTGTTCGCGCGCACTGAGCATCGGTGCCAGGTTCACGTCCTGCATCATCACGCCGACGCCGAGCCGGCTGTGCACGTCGAAGGGCGAGCCGCCCATCACACGGACCTGGCCGGCATCGGGCTCGAGCGTGCCCAGCCACAGGCCCAGGGCCGTGGTCTTGCCCGCGCCGTTCGGACCCAGCACGGCAACGAGCTCGCCCGCCTTTGCAGAAAAACTGAAATCGTCCAGCGCGACGGTCGTACCGAAACGTTTCGTCACGCCCAACAGCTGCGCGACCGCCGTCGTGCCTTCCTCGATCGGGAGCACGTGCGGCGATGGCTTCGGCGCATAACGCGGGACCTTGCGGCCGTTGAGAATTTCGCCAATAAAAGTCGGGCGCACGAGCCAGTGATAGCTCGCGAACAGCAGGCCCAGCGTGATCGCGACGATCAACGGGAATTTCAGTGTCCAGTGCAGCGGCCAGCGCATCATGATCACCTGCAGGCCGAACACGATCGGCAGGTGCACGAGATAGAACCAGTACGACGTGTCGGCCAGGTAGCGACGCGCCGGACTCGCGTTCGCGCAAAAGCGCAGCGTCGCGCCGATCAGGCCGAACACCCAGTACCAGACGGACGCGGTGTAGGCCAAGGCATACACCAGGCGATTGATCGGCGCGCCGGCAATCGTGGTCGGGTCGGCGGCCGGCAAGAGACCGACGAGCACCAGGCACAGCGTGCTCAACGCGACGGCCAGCGCGAGATTGATCGCCCACTGCCGACGCCAGATCTCGAGCAGGTCCGTCTGCCGATGCACGAGCCAGCCCAGCACGAAGGCGGTGCCAAATCCCGCGAGCGCGGGCAGCTGCGGACGCAGTCCGGTGTCGGGGGTCGGGATGCCGAACCACACCGGCCAGGCCGGATCGAAAGCCAACACCGCGAACAGCGGTAGCGCGAAGGCGAGCGGTGCGAGGGTGCTGGCCAAGGCCGCACGCAGCACGGTGTCCAGACGAGCGCGCAGGGCGCCGTCGCGATCGATCCCGGCGACGAAGGCCGCCCGTAGTGCGATCGCCGATACGTAGAACACGCACAGGTAGTACAGGAACCACAGATGCGTCAGCGGGAACCCCTGCGGCGCGGCCGCCGCGTCGGTCGCGGTCGCCGTCGGAAAGGTGCGCGACAGACCCCAGACGAGGATCGCCACGGTGATCGGCGCCAGCACCAGCCAGCCCGCCGTCATCGGCACGAGGATGCGCTTCGCACGGTCCTTCGCGAACGCGCGCAGACCGCGGCGATGGAAAGCCATGTGTGCGAAGAATCCCGCGATGAGAAAGAACAGGCTCATGCGGAAGCTGTGGATCACGTAGAAGCTCACCGCCAGCGTCGTGCTCTGCGAAACATCCTGCGCGGGGATCGGCAGGAAGAAGGACATCGTCGCGTGCAGCACGATGCCGAGCAGCAGCGCGAAGGCGCGGGCGGCGTCGAGCGCATGGAAGCGGTCTGTGGCGGGCGTGGTCATGGCGGGCTCCTCGAACGGCGGCGAGCCTGGGTGCCAGGTCACCATGGTCGGCACAGTACTGTGAGACACACAGTACGTCAACCGCCACAAGCCGAACAGGCTCTCTTGGCCTGCTCCGGGATATTTTTCAGTCAATTCAGTGTTTTAGGCCGTTTCTTGGCGGAGCGCGGGGCCCCAGGCCGGCCTAGGACCGAGTCTCGCCAGCCGCCCGAGGGTGTGCAACCGCAGCCAGAGCCGGGGTCCCGGATCGCCCAGCCAGTGGAAAACGGCGTAGCGCGCAAACTCCCGCAGGAACGCCAGCGGAAAAACCGTCAACGACAGCCGATGGGCCCGGCGAAGGGACGGAAGGCTCTTGCGCCACACGGCGAAGATCACCGGCATCAACGCGCCGGACAGTGCAGAAACGATCTGCAATCCCGCCAAGGCGAAGAAAACATCGAGCCCGATCGCCTCGAGGAACGGCACCAGCAGGCGCAATTCGGGATGCGAGGCGAGCACGATCACCAGGACGATCGTTGCCAGGGTCCAGGCGCGTTTGCGCCAGACGGGATTCCTGAAACCGATCAGCCTCATGCCGACACGCTGCGCATCAGCCGGACACCATCGCGATCACGGCCGACAGGGCCGCCAATCCCAGGCACCAATAGCCGAGCAAGGCGACATTGCCCTGGGGGGCGACGCTGAGCACGGCTTGCGCCGGATGGGCCGGGTCGTAGTGCACGGACACGGTGGGATTGCGGTTGAGTTCTTCGGCGATATCGCGATGCTGGGTGTGATCGGCGCTTTCGCTGTAGCCGATCGCGTAGCGCGTCGAGTGGTAGGTGACGCCGCGCACCACATAGGAATAGCGCAACTGCAGTCGCCAGCTGCTGTAGCTGTCCGAACCGATGCCGGGGGACACGACCACCTCGCACTGTTCCAGCTTTCCTTCGGTGACGGGCCATTTCGTGGCCCGCAGCGCCTCGGTTGCCTGCTGGCGACCGCCGATCACCAGCGCGATGCCGGCCAACAGGAAGAGGATGACGAAAAAGATCATCTGCGACTCACCGGATCAGGACAGCGTGAATTTGCGGCCGTAGCCGAGCGGCCAGACTACCGTGAAGCGGGCGCCGCCTTCCAGGCGATACGCGGCCGTCACCCGATCGAGCAGGGCCAGCTTTTCCAGCGCCGGTTTCGATCGCCGGAACGCCGTCGCCGGATCGGCCGTCAGCATGAAAAGATCGATGTCGCGCGCGCCGGTGTCGTGGCCGTCGAGGCGCGCGAGCTCGCCTAGCGCTTCGGCCAGGGCACGCTCGAGCGCCGGCATCGTGTCCGGGCTCTCGATCGAGGCTTTGCGGAATCGCAGGACAAGTTGATATTGCATCGTCGCAGTCTAAGCCCTGCGCCCCGACCGCGGGATGGCGCGGATCACGCCGGCGGCAGCGGTTCGACCAGGACGGCCGAGCCGTAACACAGGACGTCGGTCAGGTCCGGCATCAATTCGGTCGCCGGGCAACTACAGCGTTTTGGTCATGAACACACTGTTCGGGTCGTCCGTGTAATCGCCGAACGGCCCGCAATAGCTGAAACCGAAACTTTCGTAGAGCGCCTGCGCCGGGCGGAACGCCTCCATCGATCCGGTTTCCAGGCTCAGGCGCGCATAGTCGCGCGATTTCGCGACCTCGATGATATGCGCCAGCACCGCGCGCCCGGCACCGGTGCGGCGCAGCGCGGCAGGCGTGCGCATGGATTTCACTTCGCCATGCCGGGCATCGAGTTCCTTCAGCGCGCCGCAGCCGAGCAGCTGCGCACCTTCCCACACGGACCAGAAGGTGATTTCGGGCTGCCGCAGCTTGTCCAGGTCGAGGGCATGCACACTTTCCGGCGGCGACAGTGCATGCATGCTCTGCAGGTGTTCGTTGAGCAGGGCATGGATTTCCGGACGCGACAGGTCGTCGACCTCGATCCTCATGAGGCGGAGGGGCGTCCGCCGTCGCTGTGCATCGCGCGCGCCAGCAACGCGATCGCCACCACGCCGGCGCCGATCGACACGCCGATCGCCGTGCCGGACCAGAAGCTCGAGCTCAGGCCGAGAAAATACGTCGCCTGGTGCTGCTTCTCGATCAGCAACGCGATCGGTGTGAGCACGGCGGGTACGAGCGCGATCAGGAGGTACTTGCTGTTGGGCTTGTTCATGGGAGGTCCGAGGGGGAGGGGGCTTGGCTTTCCACGTGCCGCGCGAAACGATCGAGGATCGCTTGCCAGCCCGCTTGTTGCTGTTCGATAGGGTGGGTGGTTTCTGCGTCGAAGGTTTCCCGCACGGTCACGCCGTGATCGCCGGGGATGAAGTCCACGCGCAGGGTCCGGTCGCCGAAGACCGCTTCGAGCCGCTCATGTATCACGACGGCGGTGTAGGTGCCCGCGAAGTCGAAGCCCATGCTGCCGTCCCGGGCTTCCATGCGTGAGGAGAAACCGCCGCCCACGCGCAGATCCACCGAGGCCTGCGTGGTATGCCAGTCGTCCGACGCGGCATTCCATTGTTTGATGTCGTCAGGTGTGGTCCAGGCGCGCCAGACGTCGGCGACGGGCGCGTGGATCGTGGTTTCAACGGTGATCTTCATGCGGCGATTCCCGGGCGCGAAGGCGTCAGGTCGAGGTTGCCCCAAAGGTTAACCAATCCCCGTTCGGCAGGCGAATGGAAAACGCGTGGGCGCCGTCCTGCCGACCGCGGCCTGCTCAGGCGCGCGCTTGCTCTTTCGCGTCGCCAGCGTTGTCGCGCTCCGCCAGGTACTTGCCGAACGAATAGCCCGACGCGGCGAGCCCGCAGGCGATCGCGACCGCGAGAAAACCGATGGCCATTTTCTTGAACATGGAGGGTTCCTGTCGGCGAGCACAAACCGGATCGGTTCGCGAGAAGGGTACGGCGATGTGGAGCGCAGGGGGTGTGCCCTAAGTCATGGTCTGCGTGGCGGCTTAACCCAGGTAGCGAGCTGCCAGGGAAAACGCGACGAAAAATGCCGTGATGATGCAGGCCAAGGCCGCAAGGCCTTTGCTCAGCCACCGCGGCCAGGTGTCGGGTGGGCGCGCGGAAGCCAGATAGAACGGCATTGCGAAGTAGCCGAGCAATACGATACCCACGCTTTGCATCGCGCTTAGCGCCTGTGGTCGGGCGCGGGCGTCGAGCGAGGCCCAATAAAAAATCACGCCCGCCGTAGCGACAAAGTGGAGGACTTCCAGGACGTTGCCTGCCCCCTCCTCGCCAATGGCAAGCCCCTGGCCCGCTCCGAACAGGGCATGCAGCACGATCAACAGAACAATCGCCTGGTTCGCCGACAGCGCATTCCCGGCGGTAGCAGAGGCTGGCGACACTACCAAAACCCCGCGTCTTCGCGTTCGCTGACCGTCTGGACGCAATGCTCGGCGATCCGGCGGATCAGGTCCTCCGGCAGTGGCTGGTCATAGGGAAGCTGAAGCATGTTCTGCGTGGTGCGGTAGGACTTCAGTTCCTCGCCAAAGGCGGCCAGGCTCGCCGCCGACGGGACGAAATTGACATGCGCCTTGTGCGCGGAAAATGCGAACACGAACCGGGGCTCGACGAAAAACGGATTGCCCCATTTGATCGCTTCCTGCGCGTTCGGTGCGACGCGTTTGAGCAGTGCGTAGAGGCGACGCAAATGCGGTTGGCCTTCGCGCGGAGCGGCCTGGAGGTATTCGGCGATCGTGGTCGGGCGCGGCATCGGCAGTCGGGCGCTCAGGGGCTCTTTTTCTTCGCGCACTTCGGCTGGTTCGCGGCGTTGTAGGCGATCGCTTCGCGGATGAGCGCTTTGAAAGCGGTCGCATCGACGTCTGCGCCTTCGACGATATCGATCGCGCGGCGGGTGTTGCCGTCGAGGCTCGCATTGAACAGGCCCTTGGGATCTTTCAGCGAGGCGCCCTTGGCGAAGGTGAGTTTCACGGCCTTCTTGTACGACTCGCCGGTGCACAGGATGCCGTCGTGCGACCAGACCGGCGTGCCCATCCATTTCCATTCCTCGACGACGGCGGGATCGGCCTCGTGGATCAGCTGACGCATTCGCGCCAGCGTGGTTCCGCGCCAGTCGCCGAGTTCGGCGATGCGCTTCGTAATTTTTTCCGAGGCCGCTGGGCCCGAGATGGCGTCCGACGTTTTCATGGGCATGCCTTGGAGGTTAGCGGGTGAGGGCTTTGAGCGTGGGTAGCATGCCCTGGGTCGTGTCGAAACAGACCTCGAACGGCTTTCCGGCGTTGTCCGTGAGGGAAAACCAGGAGTAGATCCGCACACGGTCGATGTTCGCCTCGTTCGGTGGTTCGCTGTAGCGGGTGGCCCGGCTCACGAGTTTCCATCCCGGCGACACGTCGTCCAGCCAAACATACTGCGAGCGGATCCGCGCTTCCCTGTTCTCGGCATTCGTCATCCCGACCGGGGCGTCGCAGGAGGCGCCGCGGCCGGTGTCAAAACTCACGCGCTGTCCCCCAGTCGCGATCGTGGCGGGCCGTCCGTCCGGATGCCGGTCGACGACGCCATTCGTCGATGCCGTCGCCGGTGCGACCGGCGCTACCGCCGTCGCAGGCACCGGGGCGGTGGCGGCGTGACTGTCCAGAAACGACTGGCAGAGCCCCGACTGATCCTGGTTGAAGGTGCTGGCGGGCAGCTGCGCGTTCGTGGTGGCTTCTGTCATGAATTCCTTGGCCCAGCGATCGATGTCTTCGCCCGTCGCGGCATTGCGCACGGCGATCGCCCCCAGGCGATCGACCAAGGCATTGAATCGCGCGGACTCGTTCGACAAGGCCGGGATCTTCGCCATCAGCAGATAGAACACCGCACAGCGTGTCGCTTGCCGGCTTTCGACGGCTGTTGCGGAAATGTCATCGGCCGCACGCAGCGTTGGCGGCGCGCACAGCACCGTCAAGGCGACGACGGTGGCAAGCAAAAACTTCATGGTGTCCTCGGGACAGGGCCGGATTCGAGGTCAGATGCTATCCGATTCCGACGCGGTCGCGCGCACTCTTCCACTCCACAGCAAGCCCGCGAGATATACGCCCGCCGTCACGTCGTAGCTGCCACAGAACGCAGGCCAGAACGACGGCACACCGGGGTTGGCGATGACCGCATCATGGAAAAAATCGAAAATGCCATGCCCGGCGAGCGCCACTGCCGTGATCCACAACGAGCTCCGGAAGCCCACGACAGCGAGGGAAAGAAACACCGCGCCGGCCAGCACTTCGTGCACCAGGGTCTGCGTGGACGCACCCATCACCGCGAACAAGGCGTAGTACGCCGCGACGACAATCGTCACCACCGGATAGAACGCCCGGTCACGATCCAGGCGAAGTGCAGTGGCGAATATCCCTACCGCGACGGCGAGCAGGAAACCGACGAGAGCAGCCATGGGGATCCTCCGGGAGGCAGCTGACGCAATGGCGTCAGTGTAGCGCCGTGAACGGGGACCGGCGGAGAAGCGCGACCGGTCGACGGCAGCTCAATCCGGAATTTCCGGCTCGACCAGAGTCGCCAGCTGCGCCAGCGATTCCTGCCAGCCCAGGTAGCACATCTCGACGGGGATCATCTCGGGCACGCCTTCCTGCACGATGTGAAGTTCGGTGCCGCAGGCGACCTTGCCCAGCACGACGGTGACCTGCATTTCGCCGGGCAGGTTCGGGTCATCGAACTTGTCGGTGTAGCGAAGTCGCTCGCCGGGCACGAGCTCGAGATACTCGCCGCCGAACGCGTGGCCATTGCCGGTGGTGAAGTTCGCGAACGACATTCGGAATGTGCCGCCTACTCGGGCGTCCAGATGGTGAACCTTGCAGGTGAAACCGTAAGGCGGCAGCCATTTCGCCAAAGCTTCGGCGTCGAGAAAGGCGCGGTAGACGCGATCGGGCGGGGCGCGCAGAACGCGGTGGAGTCGCACGGTGCCGGTGGGCATGGGTCGTTCTCCTACGGGGGGCGATGAAAAGTCAGGCCTCTGCAGACGGCGCGGGCTTGGGCGGCAGCGGTTGCTGCTCGATGCGTTCCAGTGCCTGATCCAGGCAAGCCCAGTCGGGCGCGCTCGCGGCCCAGATGTTCATGTTCGGACGAATGGACGAGGGCTCGTCCAGATTGCCCGCGCGCAGCACGCGGAACTGCGGTCGCGCGGAGGACCTGGCGAGAACATGCGTGCCGCAGGTCGCGCAGAACTGTCGCGAGATCTCGTTGCCGCTGTCCGCGGTCTTGAGGAATTCGGAGAGCGTGCCGGACACCGTCAGCGCATCCGCCGCGACCAACAGGTTCACCGTTCCGTTCGCCGCGAGATGCTGGCAATCCCGACACCAGCACACACGCACCGCCAACGGCTCCGCACTCAGCGTGAAACTCACAGCGCCGCACAAGCAGCGGCCAGTTCTTTCAGTCATGGTGCTCTCTCGCAGTCTGAGTTGGATTCTGGAATGAGGCCGTTACAAGGCCGTTGCTTTCGAAGAGTTTATTGCCCTGCCGGCGGCTCCCAGAGCTCGACCTTGTTGCCCTCGGGGTCCATGACCCAGCCGAACTTTCCGTATTCGGAGTCGTCGGCCTTGTCCAGGACGTGGCAGCCTTCGTCACGCAGCGCCTGCAGCAGGGCGTCCAGATCGTCGACGCGGTAATTGACCATGAAGGTCGCTTGGCTCGGCGCGAAGTGCTTGCCATCGTCGGCGCCGATCGACCACGCGGTTGTCCCGGGGGTCGGCTTGCCGTCGGCGTCGACCCAGTCGAACGCGGCACCTCCCCAGGACTGCACATCGATGCCCAGATGCTGCTTGTACCAGGCTTGCAGCGCCGCCGGATTCTTCGCGCTGAAGAAGATGCCGCCGATTCCCGTGACTCGCTTCATGAGCGTCTCCGATGTGGGGTCTGGAGCCAGTGTACTGCGCCGGCAGGGTCGCGCTCAGTATTCCCGGGGCCAGAGGATCATGGCAAACAAGCCGCCCAGCAGGACGCCGAGGATCAGCGCGAGTGGCGCCCAGAGGATCGCCGTCATGCCCACGAAGGTGCTGATCGGGCCGGTCAGGTGATCGAGGATCAGCCAAGGCAGGCAGGTCAGGCCGATCACGATGAGGATCGCGCCGAGGACGAGCAGGAGTTTGCGCAGGAGTGGGGGCATGGTCTAAACGAGAAAAAGAGCCGGGCCGAGAATCGGCGCCGGCTCGAGAGAATTCTTGAACGCGACCGCGCTCATGCCAGCGTATGCGCGCCGGTGGAGAAATAGCCGCCGGTCGTTTCGTAGTTCACCGACTGGCTGGACGTGAACAACTGCGCCAAGGCCGTGAACTGCGTGGGCGTCACGAACAGCTGGGTCGTGGTGTTGGTGTTCTCCAGGGTGTAGTAGACCCAGAACTTCTTGTCGCTGTGCCGGTAGCCGAAGCTGTAGCTCTCCACTTTCTTCCACGCCATGTGCCTGCTCCTGATGGGTTGGATCTCAAAGGGCGGGCGCGGAAAGTCGCGTCGCAATGCCCCGTTCAAGTAGACGGGAATCGCGGGGATTTCCGTCCATGCGCGGAACCACAGGTGCTACTTCGCGTCCTCGTTGCCCGATCGATCCCGGGTCGGCAGGGAATCACGAAAAACCTCATACGTCTTCCAGGCCGGGACGGGCGGTGTGTAGTCGGGGCGGGGCGCGTAAGTCGAGTGCTCCACCAACTGCATCTTGTGCAGATAGCGCGGGCAGTTCGGGAAGATTCTTTCGGCCGTGACACGCACTACGAACACGCAACCTGGCAATTCCGCGCAAAGCGGATCGTCTTGCACGACCACCGCCGTGCCGTTCACGCGCAGCCGCTTGGGCTGTTCGAAATCCAGGAACAGCAGTCCGACCTGGGCATTGACGAGCACATTGCCCCAGCTGCGGTACATGCCATTGCCGTCGTAGTCCGGGATCGCGAGCGTGTGGTCATCGACCACGCGCACGAATCCGGGCAGGCCGCCTTTGTAGGAACAGTCCGGGCTGCCGTGATCGTCCGCGGTCGCGATGAAGAACATCGCCGAGCGCGCGATGAACGCGCGATCTTCCTCAGTGAAGGCGGTACGCACGACCACCTGTTCGAGACGGTCTGCCAGCACGCGGGTCTCGCGCGCATCCTGCAGCCGCCGCATCCCTTCGTGATACATCGGATCGTGAGTCATACGTCCTCCGTCAGGCCTTAGTCGCCACCCCACTGGCACCGGGTGAAGTCGCCCAGGTTCGTGAGGCGTGCGCGTTGCGCGTACGATCCCGCCGAGGATGAATCACCGACGAGCACGTGGAAGCCGGAAAGCTCCGCCGTGGCGCTCGCCTGCCAACAGTCGGCGTTGCCCAGGCGTTTCGGCGGAACGAGGTGCACGGGCGGCATGGCCTCGTCGAGCTTGATGCGTTGGAAGTTGGCGTTGAAGAACTTCCCGGTGCGCAGGAAGGTTCTTTTCGCCGGCCGAAACTCCAATACCCCACCATCGTTAGGTTCGAACCGAACCAGGCCCCGGACACGGAGCGTTCCGGTGAGCGCGATCGCGCCGTAGACACGGGAATGATCCAGGGATACCGGAGCCGACAGGCGAGTCACGCGTCGACACGTTGTATCACTCGCGCCATCTCGCAGGAAAAGCTGGGTGTCGCCGCGAATGGACCGGATGACCAAGCCCGCCGGCAATGTTGCTGTCAGGTGCGTTGGCGCCACGTCGCACCGGTCGCCCTTGCCGCAGTCCACGACGACACAGTCCTGGGCCAGGGCGCACTGCGACGCAAGGGCAAGAACGCCACAAAGCCAGAGGGGTGGATTCATCGGAGCCATTCCTGAAGTCTTGCCGCGCGGCCCGCGGCCCAGCGCTACGTCGAATGCACGATACCGAGCAACCACCGTCCATGCCACCCCAGGAGCACGAGCCACAGGACGAGGATAAATGCCGCCGCCGGATAGCTGACCGGCTTCTGTGACGCCCGCTGCGCCTGCGCGCGCGACGATTCAACGATGTCCGGTGGCGTCAGCCGGATCACCCATGCCAGGCCCAGCGGAATCAGGATGAGATCGTCCAGGTAGCCGATGACCGGGATGAAGTCGGGGATGAGGTCAATCGGACTCAGGGCGTAGGCCGCGATGAGCAGGGCCAGCAGGCGCACCGGCCAGGGAGTCTTCGGGTTGCGCGCCACGAAGTAGATGACCAGGGTCTGCTGCTTCAGCGCGCGCGCCCACGTGCGCAAGGACACCCGGGTCATGGCGTTCGCCGCCGCCCGCCACCGATGTTCAGGACGCGCCCTGCGTCGCGCCAACCGGACGGCCGTCACGACAGTCGATGCGCAACAACTGGTCGCCCGTCAGGCCGTACTTGGGCGTGGTCGTCTGGTAGTCGCCGAAGCCCGCCTTCGACCGGATGAGGGTCAGGCGGGTGCCGTCCCGCGGATCGGTCATCGGGTTGCGGCAATCTGGACCGGCGGGCTCCGACAAGGCCCCAGAGGCCGCGTCGAACACCAGGAAATGATCCGGCGTGCCGGAAATGACCGACGGATCGGTCTTGGACGGCCAGCCTGTGCTCGCGCACGCGGTGACGATCACGCAGGCCAACAGGGCGATGCTCACGGCTTTCATGGACGGCTCCTTGCGGGTTAAGCGGTGTGTCGAGAACGAACAGAAAATCCAGTGATCCGTGGCGGCAGCGATTCGCGCCGCCTGACCGACGCGCGCATCTAGGGCTCGCGAGCAGTGTCGGGATGTCTGGCGAGTTTCTCACGTTCCCGCTCGCGGCTCAGTTGCAGTTTGCGCAGCCGGTCGAACCGCTCCTGGCGCGAAATGTGGGGGTTGGGTGCGACAGTGACCGAGCCATCAACGTTCTCGGTAACGAGGTCGCCGACCAGCCGGCCGTCCGCGATGTGCTGGCGAAGCGTATCGACTTCCACAGGCCGGTAGTCGGGATTGGCAGGTTCGATCAGGTGCTTGCGCGGAACACGCTTGCGCGGCAGAAATCCCGACAGGCTGCCCCAGCCGTTCCGACTGCTGAAAAAACATTTGATGTAGGGACGCGCACCATCGCCGGGTTCGAAGTCTTCCGCTAAATATTGGCGCTCATCAGGCGTCAGTTCGCGAACCGAGCCATCCTGGTTGACGTACACGAATTCGTCGGGGTTTCGCATCGGCGGCGTGGAAACGGTGTTTGGCGCAGGGGCCATGATAGGTCCAAGAAAGTCAGGGTTCGGGTTTCGAACTTCCCGACACCTGTCGGCTCCAACGATCGCGCGCCGAGCCGAGCACATCCTGCATCTGCGCAAAAATGACTTCGACGACCTTCGGGTCCTTGCCTTCGGCCGTACGGAACTGCAGGTCGCGCTGCAGATCTTTTAGCGAGTAATAAAGCGTTCTCTCGTGTAGCCAAAGTTCACTGGGCTTGCGCAGGCCCTCGATCGACGTGACCAGGCCGACGGCGGCGGTGGTCAGCACGATGGCGATATTGCTGGGCCGTTGCAGTTCGGGCATGGCCAACGCCAGTCCGGCGAGGGCCGTGGACAGGGCCGTCAGCGAAAAGACGATGTAGCGCAGTCGGCGATGCAGGCGCTTATGCGCCGTGGATTCCCTTTCGAACCACGCGATGTGATGGGCCAATTGCTGTTCGAGGCAGTCTTCTTTGCTCATCGTCGTGTCCTCCTGCAGTGGGGGTGCTGATGGCTTACGCACCGGTGACCAGCGCCTTCCAGAGAATATAGAAACCGATACCCAGAACCAGCCCGCCGATGCCCAGTCCCACCAGGGCGCCCTTGCGGAAAGCGCCCGAGGCTTCGCCGAGCAGGTGTTCGTCCGGATCGTCCAGGGTCATCGCGTAAAGAAAGAACGGCGCGGCCGAGACGATGAGGACCCATTTCGGGGCATCGAATTCGCTCGCCACCCAGGGCGGAATGACCAGCAGCGCCAGCACGATGATCTTGAGCATGAGGGTGTTTCGTACTCCGTGAGACAGTACTGCGCTCAGTGACAGGCGACCCGGGTCGCTGGGCCATTGCTCAGGAAGAAAAAAGCCAGGATCAGCTCCTTCCCGTCCTTGTCGCGCCCGCGATAGACACCGACCGGCTTCTGATCGGGCGTCCCCGCCGGCCATTTCATGCTGACGCCGTCGAGCAGGCGCACCTGAAACCCTTTGGACAGGTCACGCAGCTCCTCGGGTGTCGCCGTCTTCATGGGCAGGGTTTCGCCTTGCATCCGCAGCTCGAATTCGGAGGGCGCCGTGGCCCGGATTTCAAATCGCTCCGACCTGCCGCTGCCCCCGCCGTCGAAAGCCGAGAATTTCGCGACGTAGCACCCGACCATCGATCCCGCGGGGCGCGTGTCCACGCGGGTTTGACGGCTCGCCGGCGCGCACGGACGGTCCTGATACGACGTGTGTCCACCGACGCTGCACTTGTACAGGTCGGCGGCCTGGGCCGCACCGGACAGGAAGCCGAGCCAGACAACCAGCAGCAAAGCGGACTTCACATCAAAAATCCAAAGGCCAGAAACGGAATGGCGACCGTGGCCAGGCCGAGGATCATCGCCGGCATCAGACCCGACGGCGATGGCGAGGCACAGAGAGGCGAGGTCGTGGGTCATGACCGTGCGAACGACTCGTCAGCGGCGCGTCTGTTCGATGCCATAGCGCATGGCATCGGCGAGGGTACCGACATCGATGTTCTGCAAGGCCTTGAACTTGATGCAGTACCCGGTGACGCTGGCCTGGCCGATCTTCTTCCCGAATTTTTCGACCAAGGCCTTCTTGTCTTTCAAGCCCATGATGTAGACCGAGATGCCGGTCGTGTTGGCACTGGTGCCGATCTGATAGAACTCCCGGCTCTTGCCGCCGGCGAGGGGCATCGTCTGAACGCCATAGCCGATGTTGGGGTTGGCCACCGTCTTGCCGCTCTCATCCTTGCCGTCAAGAAACCATAGGCGGCCGTTCGGCATGATCTCAAGAACTAGGTCGTGAAGCGCCTGAAGATCGCTTCGCTTGGGCTCTGGTTGCGCGGCGATATAGTTCTTGATCTGCTCGGCGACGCTCATGTCCAAGGCTCGAAGCAATCGTAGTTGCGTTGCGACTGGATGCGACCGTTCTCGATCCGGAAAAACATGGCGAAATGTGCCCTCATTTCCGTTCCTGCCGCGACCGACCCGAAGCCCGTGGCAAGCGTCGCCGACCATGTCGCCTCGACGGCAACGTGCTCGCCTGCGGCCAGCTCGGAGACAATAGCGTAATTCTGGGATCGCAAGAGGTTGGGAACCAGCTCGGCGCGACGCAAGAGCGTGGCCAGATCACTGCGGCCCCCCTGCGGGTTGAGCCGATTCGGAAGTTCCACCTGTACCGCATCGGTCGTGAAGAACCGGGCCAGGTTCTCGCCTGTCGCGGCCGATTCCAGCGCCTTCAGGTATTCCCGGATTAGCTGGATGTTTTCCTGTTCTCGCGTTGCCATGGGATCTCCTTCCTGGGTGCGTGTGGTGCATGACGGTGGAATCAGCTTGCCGCCACCGCCCTATGCTCCGTCCCGGCGCCGGGCGTCAGAAACAGCACGGTGGGGGGGGGGGGACGGTAGTCCTGGCGGTGTGCCAGAGGTTTCTCGGCACCAGAACATACGCGCCTGGCTCATCCAGTGCTATGGCGTGTTCCTGGCCGGATTCGTCGAGCCCGACCGTCATCGCCGCCGACAGCAGCAGGACCAATTCTTCGCCGGCGGGATGTCGCTCCCACGTCGCCCAGGACTCGGAGAAGGAGAAGGCACTCATGAGCCGGCCTTGGTCCAACGAAGGCCGTCACTGTCGCCTCCGTTCGGGTCCAAGGGCTGAATTTGGTGGCGGCCGCGTCGCAGCTTGTAAGGGCCAACGTCTGTCTCGTTCGTCGTATTTGGCTGGGCTCAATCGTGATCGGCATCGGGTCGCCGTTGCGCCACGTGCCACAAGACGCCTGCGGGGTCGGTCACATAGGCAACGCGCAGTCCCCAGGGCTGCAAGGCGGGGGCTTTGGGCGCACCGACGCCGAAGCGCCTCGCCAGGTCCAGAGATTGAATGTGGCGCCACCACAGGTCGAGGTCATCGACCATGAGCTGCATCATGAAATTCTCGGCCCAGTCCTTCTGATAGTAGGGCTGGAGCAGGAACTCGCCGCGCCCCATTCGGAAGATGGCCACGCTGGCGTCGAGCAGCTTCTCAAAGCCCAGCGCCTCGTAGAACTTCTTGGACAACTCAAAATCCTTCGCCGGCAGGAACGGCCGCATGAATTCGGTGCCAGCGGGAAGGGTGCTCATTTGCAGTCTCCAGCAGCGTTATCGAAATTCGGAATCTTCCTGCGCTCGGGTGTTCCTGACAAACACTTGCTCAATCAACGACAAACAACGTCGCACCCAACTCAGTGGACGAGCGATGTGGCTCCGCGTTGTCTGCGACCTGGTAAGACATGCCCGGCGTCAGCGTGAACTTGCGACCATCTTCGAGTTCGGTGTCGAGCCGGCCGGAAAGGCACAGGAGGATATGGCCTTTGATGCACCAATGATCGGCGACATAGCCCGGCGTGTAGTCGACCATGCGAACGCGAACGGAGCCGAACTGTTGCGTACGCCAGAAAGCCGAGCCGCGCTCACCCGGGCGCTCGGTTTTCTCGATCGCCGACCAATCGGTGGTTCCGAAGGGGATGTTTGCCATTTGCATGGAGGCTTCTCTCCGGGGAGCAGTCTTGTCGTGCTTGCTATCGTCCGCGATTGACTGCGTGAGTGTAAACCGTGCTCAACGGCGCTGTTCATGGGGCAGGAACATGCACCATAGATTGGCGCTGCCAAGACGTCCCTGGCCGGTCACCGCAAAGCCGGCGCGTTCGTAGAAGCGGACATTCGATGGGTTCGCGGTCTCCAGGTAGACACCTCGGGATTTCTCGTCAGACGCCGACAAGTCGCAGAACGACTGGAGGAGCCGCGTCCCGATGCCGAGGCCATGCATGCGCGGGTCCATGCCGATCACGCCAAGATAGTAGTGCGGCACGTCCGGCTTGCTTTGATGCGCGATCTCATCGTAGATCGCCGAGCGATCATTGAAACCGGGAATGGCCATCTCGAGGCCGCCCCATTCTTCCTCGAACGCATCTGGCCAAGGTGGCGGCGCGGCGGCATTCCCCATCGCCGCGCCATGAATGCCGCCGGGGTCCCGCGCAATCAGCACCGGCATGCCCAGCGCAATGCGGGCTCGCATCAGCAGCGAGAAGAACCGCGTCAAATGCTCTCGGTAGTTCGGGCCGGTCTGCAAGAGGAATCCCGTAATCGGGTCCTCCGCGAATGCGGCGGCCAGGCAGTTCACGGTCTGCTCGAGGTCGGCGGGCTGGGCAGCGGTGATTTGCATGGCGCCTGATCCCTGGTTTGGCCGTCGCTCAGTGCGATGACGGAAGCAGCATGACAAACGTGTAGACGAAATAGGCAATGACCGGAGCAGACACGATCAGGACGGCTTTATAGAGGCGAAGGTGTGTCGCCTGGCGTTGAATGGCGACTTGTTGTTGCGCAATGGCCTGCTGCTGGTTGGCAAGTGTCTGGCGCTGTACTTCAAGAATTTGATTCAGCACAGCGACGACCTGGTCTTCGTTGTTCATGGGGTCTTCTTCGCAAAGGGGGGGCAAAAAATCGCAATAAAGTGCTGATGCACCGGGTATGAGACGCGGAAACTGGTCTTACACGGACGTCGCAACAGGCGTGTGGTTGGGCGCGCACGCAGGTGAACTTATACTGGAAATTGCCCTGTCACAGCATTTTGATTGCCCTAAGCCACGCGAGCGCATCATCCGTCCATCGATCAGTAGCCTTCCCCTGCTTCTTGACCCCAAAAGCATGTCCGCCGGTTGGATAGATGATGAGGTCCACGCTGACGCCAGCCTTCTTCAACTCTCTCGCATAAACTTCCGAATAATGAACCGGATCTACCGGGTCATCTTTTGCGTGTATGAGAAGCGTGGGTGGTATTTCAGTTGAAATCTCGATGTCGGTATTCAACTCTTGGGCGGCGACTGCTTTTGGAGTCTTGTTCTTGTGCTCCATCGTCATGTGCCCCGGATAAACAGGAATCGCGAAGTCGGGACGGCTGCTGATTTGATCGATGCGATCAATCGGAGCATAAGATCGCTTGTTGAAAGCCGTGCTGGAAAGCACCGCCAGATTTCCTCCGGCTGAAAACCCCATGACGCCAATCTTGTTCGGATCAATACCGTATCTGGCTGCGTTGTACCGCACGATGGAAATCGCTCTTTGAGCGTCTTGCAGGGCCATGGGAATGCGAGGGGTCTCATGCCGGCGGGTGACTTCATTCCAATGGCAGCCAGTATTGGGAACGCGATACTTCACAAGAACGCAGGTGACGCCGGCGTCGGTCAACCATTTGCATACATCCGCACCGTACAATCCAATCGTGCTTTGTGGCCCAATCGCCAGGGCTTTGTATCCGCCTCCCGCAAAGACGAGGACGGCAGATCGAGTCGATTTTCCTCGCGGGCGATAAAGCAGAAATGTCGGACGCGTGATAGGTGATTTTTCGGCAGCGAGTTCCCTGATTCCGTCCAGCAGAACTTTAGAGCCTTCGGGCCACAACGGCACTTCCTGCGTGTAACGCATTGCAGGCAGGGAATTCGCGGATGCGGGCGCCTGCTGAGACGCGCCTGCGGGGCTTTGTGCCAAAGGCCATCCGCTGCTTGACGCAAGCGCCGCGGGCGAAATCGCCAACGCAAAGACGGCATTCAATAGGGCAAGACGATAGGGGTGCACCGGCGTCGCTTCCTTACGGCCTGGTTCTGTTCGAAAACTGCAGTATGAGAAAAACGAACCCAACGCCGATGGCAAATCCAGCGCCGGACAGGCCGACGACATTAAGCAACCTCACATTGCCAGAGTAGTGAGATAGGCCAGAAGCGCCAATCACAAATAAAAGCGCTGCCATGGGGAGCAAGGACTTTGAGCGGTTCATGATGGCTCCCGGAAGTGATTGCTTGCTGGTGATCGGGCCCATTCCCTGCCGTCGGCATGAATGAGCGACTTGGCAAAAAAATCAGGACAGCGTCTGCTGCATTTGCCTTGCCACCACATTCGCCGCTTGAGCCAGATTGCTTCGGTCGTAGTCCATCTCATCTTTCCTGCCTGGCGGCGTACTGAGCGTAGCCCTGCCGTTGGTCAGACGAATCTGCAATTGGGGGCGCCATCTCGAATCACGAAACGCTACCTCTTCAATCTCGGAAAATTCCAGCCGGCGCCAGCGGGAAAACCACATCCAGAATGGAGAGTACAAGTACAGAGCCCTATTGGTGACCAGCAGTGCGTAGTCGCCGCCCCGATGGAAAGTGCGGTCCATCGCCGACCAAACAATGGTCTCGTCGGGAGGCAGTCCCAGCTTGGTAAATGGATACTCGTACAGGACCTTCATGGCACCTGACACCCAAGACGCGGAACTTCCGCACCCAATGATAACCGGGTTGAATCCGCTGGTCCCACGGAGGGCCTCTGAAGCGCGTGGTCAGCCCTCAGGCTGGCGGCGCCAAGACGAGAAGACCAGTGCCCACACGGGGCCGAAGAGGAACCAGAGGATTGCACAGCCGATGGCGATTCCAAACCACTCCTTCAGTGCTTCAGTAGCAGGCTCATTGTTGACGAAGGCTATCAAGCCAGCAAGTAAAACCAGGGTGATCGCTACCGCGACGAGGCAGCGAAACCACAGCAACAACTCATAACGAAGCGCTGGCCAACCACGCGTGGGTGCCTTGGATGGAACCGGCCCATTGGCAAACCGGTGCGCAAAACGCTGGTCCGCCCAGGAGACGGCAATACCCCCAAAAGCAACCGTGAAGCCCACATAGGCAGCAGCCAGGCCATGCGCAAAGCTCGCAGGAGTGCCCGAGCCCAGATCAATGGCAGTGAATGCAAGCAGAGACAAATCTATTGCGGGCAAGGCGAGCAGAAGAATGTGACTGAGCTTTCTGTGCTGCAGCAGATAGCGCGCAGCAAGACCCGAAAAGAGCACCAGCCAAAATGAAACTTCGCACCCGATGATCAGCCAATAAAGGTAGGAAGACGGCATCTCAATGGCCCTGCGATCAGGCGTGCTGCCCTGTAATGAGAGACGTTCCAACCAAGCGGTCCCCGCGGGTGCAGATCCACTCTGGCGAGGGGCTAGACATCACTACGCAGCGTCGTGCGCTGGCCGGGGCTGAGCACGAGCGGCTCCGCACTCGGGCTGCCGTCGGGCTTGAAGAACGGATTGAGCCGGTATTTTCCGCTCAGGCGAGACCAGGTCATCGATGCCAGGTAGCGCAGCACGGCAAAGACAAAGCCAATCCGTGAACCTTTCGGTGGCGGAGCCTTGGCACCTTGCACGTTGACGCGCATGCGTATCGGTCCGAAGGATTCGTCCAAGCTGGCTTCGCCGCGTTCGAGGCAGGTATGGACCAGGCCGATATGTGACTGTCGATAGTCGCGTGGCGTGTTTCCGATCGGGGTACGGCAACAGCTTGTGTACCAGCGAAGCGTGCCCTTCGGCGACAGTGACATGCAAGTCAGATTCTCGACTCCGCGCAAGAGCGTGACGTGCCTTGGCCGGACCGCGACGATATCGGTTCCTCCGAGGCTGTCCAGCATCCCATCGGGGAGTCCAAGGAAGTGCGCAAACGATTGGCAATCGTGGCAATAGCAGACAGCCCGCGTGCCGAGGTCAGGGCGGTCCACCGCCGCTTCGAATGCGCCGCAACGGCAGCGGATGGGGTGAGTGGTCGTCATGGCCCGTTAGGCTATCAATGCTTGCTATTGCCGTCCAACGCCAGAATATCGCGGCGGCGTGGCCGCAGCCGCGGACTCAAATCAGCAAGCCGGCGGCCATCCGCCGGGAGTAATGGCTCGCCTTTCGAGTCAAGGCCGACCGAGCCCGGCGGTCGACCGGAACGCGTTGTTTGGACGCAGCAGCTGGATGAGCGCAGCCGCTAGCCAAATGGGCACGAAATACACGATGCCAACAATCCAGCCATTCACGGCGATGTAGCGCAGGAGCCAGCCAAAGCGAGCATCCGTGGCAAGAACGGCGGCCGGCATATCAGCGACCCCAAGCGCATACAGCACGTCAGAGGCGTACACCAAATACAGGGCGCCCCAGGCAAAAGCCACCGTAGCCACACCCGACGCCAGCGACATGGCAAGACCAATGCCGAAGCGGCGGAACAGGTATAGGAGGCCGACGGCGTAGATGAGGAGAGCTGCTAGCAGGATCAGATGTGACATGGCTTTGCTGCCTATCGCCTGAATTAAGCCGGGCCGCGCAGCGGCTGCCGCTTGAGTGAATGGTTGGGCCGCGTCCCGGTTACGCGAGCCATGACCCTACTGAATCATCAAACTCTTGGAGTTTCTGCCGTGGAACCAATAGCACGATAACGAAGTCGCCGAAAGATTCGAGTGCACGCAGTGCCCGCGGGCCTTGAAGAAGATGTGCATCCAGGGCGGCAACGATCTGCGCGGGTGATTGAGCCGGAAGGCCAGACAGCGGGGGCATGAGCGCGCGCTCCGCATCAGCGAGGCAGGGGCTGACAACCGCATAGACGTCTTCCGCAGTGCCGCGCCAGTCAACGGGGCCGCCATGGCGTCCTTCTGCTTGGGACAGCAAGATGCTTTCACACTCCTCGTCGTTGGCCTTGCGCATCTGGCGTTGGACATCATCGGGGAATTGAAGAATGGCAGCGACGCTCAAAAGGTGCGCTTTTGAGTTGGAAAACAGTCGTCCAAGAAATTTTCGCATAGTGGCCTAACGCCTGAAATAACCCGTCGCCGGCCCGAGTCAATGGGAAACAACTAGTCCGACTCCGGCGGTCGGGTTGAACGAACGTTAGAGCCATCTATGGAATGTCAGGGCTGCATGCGCCACCAAGTATAACCAAGCAGGTATTGCAACCATGAAAAGCAGCATTCGCAGCCAAAAGGATAGGGGGATTGATGCCATCGCCGTACGAATGGCGGGCAACGAATCGGCGGACTGAACCAGGGTGGCGGACAGAGTTCGCTGCTTCTCGAAATACAAGACTGATAAGAGGCCGAAGGAAAACGCCAACCAGGCAGCCCAGGCAAAACGAGTGCCAAGAAATGCAATCCCGAAGAAAAGCGACAATGTCACTGCCGTCATTGCAAAAACAATTTGCGCTGCAGTTGGCTTTGCCTCCAACAGCGTGCTTCTCTTATGACATCGTCGGCAATAAAGAAGGCCGGGTGCGATGCATAGGCGCCACGTCGGGAAGGCAGGTTCGTCGCAGTGTGGGCAGTTCTTCAATGCCTCTAACGCCTGAATGTGGCGGCAGTCGCGCTGCAGCAGTGGATTGAAATCGGGCAGACGTCGGCCGTCTGCTGGAATGACTTGTTGGACCCTACTTTACATTGACACAAAGAAACCAATTGGGGCCGGGGTATCCATGAAGGAGTCAACCAGGGCGAGCAGTCAGGCTCCGCTTTGGGGAGGCGGCGATCCATGCCAGCCAAAGCAGTACTGCGAAGACCAGCAGGCCCAGGGCGAAGGCGGACGGTCTGCCGATGGAAGCGACGAGTAGGGTCAGCGGTTTGGTGCCTTCGGACCGTGCCAAGAGCATCTGCAGAAGTCCGTTTACAAAGGCGAACGATCCTGCGAGCAGCCACGGCCAGCCGATGCGCCAGTTCCTGAAGAAAAACAGCAGCGCGACACCGCCGCCGACCCAGGTGATGGTCTGACCGGCCGCCGCAAAACTAGGTGGAGCGCCTGGCCCTGATGCGCGGAACCCGGGGGCATAGCTGATAAGGGCAAAAAAAAGTGCAATCTCCATGAACAGCAAGCCCGTGCTCAGGAGCAAGGCACCGTGAATGCGGCGGTTCCGTCTCAGGGCGAATGCTAGAAGTACCAGTAGCGCCACCTCCAGCGTGACCATGACGTTCTGGACCACCATAAAGTCAGCTCGACCCAGCGCCGCATCCTTGGCTGCCGAGTGGACGGTCAGAAACGTCAAGGTAGCCACCAGCACCGGGCCGGCGACGAAGATGGTCTTGCCCACGATGCGGTGGCTGTCGAAGCGGCCCTGCCGAATGAGAAATAGCTGAATCGCCAAGAGTGTGAGCCATCCCAGAATGGTGATGACATGCACAACATGGTACGCCGTGATACTGGCGTCACTGCCAACAAACAGGCTTGAGAAGCCGACTAGGCTGATCAGCATAACCAGGCAAAGAAAGAAAAGTTCGAGCGAGTAGGGCTTGTTCATGCATTCCTCTGAGCGCACCGGATCAAAGAGATGGACAGCTGACTAGTGGGTTGCATCGATATTCGAACAGCTAGCATGCACTACGGGCGGTCGCGAGGCGTAACGCCTGAATTCCTTAGAGCGATCTCAGCTTGAACGAATGGTTAGGTGGTGTCGATTCATTGAACGGCGACTAGCATTCCCAGCCCGATTGCCAGCAGCACCCAAGGCAAGACCTTGCCTGGCCAATGATCACGGCTGAATCTGGAGTATGCGTAGGCCAGGCCAAGAAACGAAGATGACAGGAACAAAAGTCCGATGCCTGCGACCACGGCGCGGGAGCCGAAAAGAGGCGCCCTGACCAGGTAGATGCCAAAGTCAGGTCCCTCGATTTCAGGCAGATGTGCGCGGAAGATGGCGCGCACACCGTGAAACAGTAGGAAGCCAGAGAAAGGCGCCACCACGATGGCAAGTAGGGCAGAGTGCAACCAAGTGGGAAGCTCTTCATCCTTTGGGAACACAGGGAGTCTCCACATGCCAACGAAGGCCTGGTTGTTGACGAACGAGCAGGATAAAAGCGGCTTGTTCAGGATGGGAGCGGAGGGCTAACGAACGACCCTCCTGCACATCGATAGCTTAACGGAGAGGGAAGCGCCAGGCGAGCACAAACGCCGGTCGAGAGTCCGCGCTTTTACGGTTATAAATATTGTTGTGGTGCTTTTGGCGAGGATGCGTGCGGCCAAACGCCTGGATTCAACGGACAACGCGGCTGCAAGGCGCGTTCTTCCGCTGGAATGAGTTGTTAGGCTTTCTTGTGAAAGCCATACCAAATCGCAGCTGGGAGAGAGGCGATGAACAAGAAGACCCAATAACGCCAGTACCAGTCGGAAGCAGCAAATGCCCAGTGGCACAAATACGAGCTGTCATTGCTCTGGCCGAGGCAGGATTGATGCCACCACATCCTGGTTAAGATTGCTGCGACCAGAGCGAGCATAAAGGCAGCAAAGGCTACAGAAACTGCGAAAGCCGACTGAAGAATTTGTTGAAGAATGGCTTTCAAATTGACCGGGCCCGACCAGGCCTAACGCCTGAATTCAGCGGCGTCCGCGCCGCAGCAGTGGATTGAAACCAGCAAGACGTCGGCCGTCCGCTGGAATGACTTGTTAGGCGGCATTTGCAAATCGCCAGGTTAGATAGATTGCGGAAGCAGCAACGCCGATAAAGGAAACAGAACAGACGAGCCGGCGCGAATAGTGTTTTTTTACAAGCGACCGATAGAAAAGGAGAAGTGCGCATCCTGAGACAATTGAAAGCAGCGGAGTCACTACCAGACCCCATTCTCCTCTGTGATCGCCGGGAAAATCGGTCACCCCAAATGTTGCTAGTGAATTGCTTAGCGCCGCACCCATCCCATAGCACGACGCAGCCAAGCCGAGCCAACTAAATATCCCATCGTCAGGTGGCTGATGTCGATTCATGACGCCTAACGCCTGAATTTAGCGGCGGCCGCGCCGCAGCAGTGAATTGAAATCGGCCAGACGTCGGCCGTCCGCTGGAATGAATTGTTAGGCCCGTTGCTCGCCGCGGTTGACCGCGAGCGCGTAGACATAGCTCAGCGGCCAGAAAAGTATGACGACAAGAACCCAGGGCCAGCTGTCTGCATGATATGCGCGGCGGGCGGCGACGAACATAGTTGCAAAGGTAGCGAGAATTGCCGCGTATAGGAAAGCCGCGCCTGCCCAGCCAAGAACTGCAACTGGACTGCCCTCAGTATTGTTCGGAACGGTCAGCCAAGCGTAGAAGAAGAAACCAACTGTAATGGCCAGTGCTGCCTTTGGAACAATATTCTGCCGATTTTCCATTGAGGGCCTAACGCCTGAATTCAGCGGCGGCCGCGCCGCGGCAGTTGCTTGAAACCAGCAAGCACTCGGCCGTCCGCTGGAACGAATTGTTAGCCCCCATTGGAGCACCAATAATACATTTCTAGCGGCCCAGGCCTGGGAACGGCCTTCAATGCGTGGCCACGAACAATAAGGAGCGCCGTTGAAATACCAGTTGGCTCGTAGGACTCTTGAACATCAGGGTGCTGGGCCATTCGGTTTGTGATGTCCAACACTTCTTGGCGTGTGAAGTCTGCCCTGCTCGGCGTTAACGCGGACAGTAGATCGGTCGCCTCTTTGGGAAACATGTACACAGCAAATTGAGCCTGTTCCCTAACCATTTTGAGCTTTTGGCAATCAGGGTCTTTTATGACGGCTGAGATCATGACGTTGAATAGATTTGGAGGATACGTTTCGGGAATGGAGCACTCCCGGAAGGGAACTTGTCTTCGCGTTGTAGCTGGGGGAGTCATCGGCTTCGTTGGACCGACCAGAAGATCCATCGCTGCTACCTGATCAGACGTCGCGACAAACAAGTGGCCTTTGTACCGCGATGGGCGCGACATCTTTTGGTCGGACATGGGGGCTAACGCCTAAGTTAAGCCGCGCCGAAGGCGTCGGCTTGAATGACTAGTTAGGCCGAGCAGCCTACATGCCGGCCGCAATGAGCACATTTTCGAGACCACGGGTTGCTCCAAAAAGTGGAGTAGAAGAAGTGGTTGTCACATCCGGGACAGCGAAATGCAAGACGGTAGTTGGACACAGCGATGAAGATGAGTGCGCCCAGCCCGGCCAAAACGTAGAAGACCCAAGATGCCTCAAGGAAGCCAGATATGTAGCCGCCGCCAACTCCAAGTAAGGCGGTGGCCAGCCACCCAGTGCGCTCAATGCGCTTCCGACGGCGAAGCTCGGCCCACCTGTCTTCAAAGTACGCAGGGTACATGGTTATTGAGGCCTAACGCCTGAATTCAGCGGCGGCCGGCCGCGAACGGTTGGATCGGCCGAACTCGCACCCGGCCGTCCGCTGGAACGAATTGTTAGGCGACACTACCAAATCGGTCCGCGCGAAGCTGCGACGCGCTTCCAAATATCAGGCTGGCCAGACTCCCATACGCCGCCCAACAGATCTCGGAATGTTTGGTCACTTCGCGCCTGTTGCTCAATTCGCGAGACAAATAGGGGGCCAAAATAGTGAATTAGGTCTTCCAACGGGCCGGCCGCTAGAACGCTCAGCACAGTACCCGATGGATTCCTAGCGACTATTGCAAGAATTGTCTCCCAAGACTTCTCGGCGGCAGCCTCGTCCTCGGGCAACATGAACTGCTCCGCGGCCCACCAAAGCGCGTGCTTCTCGTTTACCGGGGCCCCGCTTTCGTAGAGCTCAATGTAAGCCATTGCCCAGGCTTCAATTTCGGTGGAGCGCTCGCTCATGTCGCCTAACGCCTGAATTTAGCGGCGGCCGCGCCGCAGCAGTGGATTGAAATCAGCATAACGTCGGCCGTCCGCTGGAATGACTTGTTAGGCGCCACTGTAGCCGAAAGCCCGAAGCCACAACTGACAGCCATAGCGATGCTCTGAAAACACAGAGGTGTCTGCGCACCGCCAGGAGTTAACCTTGCCGATATCCAACGCGCAATTGCCAGCATTCCGTGGAGTAGGGCCGAGCCAGCCGGCAGTGGGAGACCGCACTGCGTTGCCGAAGAGCTCAAACGTGAGCGCGAACCGGACAGGGAAGTAGAGCAGGCCAATTGCCAGTAGCAGTGTTGCCGCGAGAAGAATCTTGATTCGCATGGAAAATGCTTTTGGCGCCTAACGCCTGAATTTAGCGGCGGCCGCGCCGCAGCATTGAATGAAATCGGGCAGACGTCGGCCGTCCGCTGCAATGACTTGTTAGGCGCTACCGCGATCATTTTTTGAACGCGAGCCCAATTAAGAAAACCAAAGCGGCCACAATGCCGACAATGACAGCCCAGACGCCGCTCATGCCAATCTGAGTGTGAACTTGCCAAAGAGTGAGGGCGCCCACGAGAAAGAGCAGCCCAAAAACAGCAACGAGGCTGACGGAATCATTTCCAACCCGAAATATCCGTCCGTCGTCTCTATTTGCCCATCTCCGAATTCTGTTCACTGCTCGCATTTGTTTTCGCGCCTAACGCTTGAGTTAAGGGGCCGCCCACCGCGGGGCGCGAGCAAAGCATAATGCAATGACGCTTTGACCGCGCCCCGCGGTGGGCGGTCCCCTTGAACGAATTGTTAGGCCGCAATCAGTTGATGGCAACTAAGCCAAGCTTGCCGCTGGTAACTCGACTGGCAGCTGAAATCAAGAATTCTAGCGCCAAGGCCATTTCCTGACCTGCATTGGCATCGTCCGATTCATTGAAGTCAAAGTAGAACGCTGCCATGGAATCGGCTGATGCCTCGCGTATAAGGCTTGAGCTTGTCAGAGCCGAATGATGCTCAGGAGTGAGAAAGAAGTAGAGCAGGCCTCGTCGCTCGGATTGAATATTCTCAGCAATGGAACGCCAAGCTCCGCCCAACAAATCAACACCCTGAGTCTGGAGGAACGGGAGCAGGGTTGCAAAGATATAGCCGGATCCGGCGTCGAACGGAATGGCCAATGCATTGGCCGAAAGTAGTTCAACGAATCCGTCCTTCGGAGCCAAGAAGAATCGCTTTACCGGGCGAGCAGAGGCGACTAAGGCAGGAATATGGTGTTCTTCGAGGACGTACATTTTTGCCGTCGCGGACATGCTTTGCTCCTAGGGCCTAACGCCTGAGTTAAGCCGCGCCGAAGGCGTCGGCTTGAATGACTAGTTAGGCCGCCGCCAAGGAGTGCGACGGCCAGTAACAAATTCCCATACGCCCCAGCCAAAAAACACGAAGAACGCCGAACCTGCTAGACCGACCAGCCAGAAGCCGACTAGGAATACCATGTTGGAGTGGAGAGCGATGCCTGCGCAAGCTATCAGCGCTCCAGGGATTCCCGCAATCCAAGACAAGAGCGCGAGCGCTTTTGGCCTCGAATAAGAATCTGGGATGCGAGAAAGTGCTGAAATCATTGTGGCCTAACGCCTGAATTTAGCGGACAAAACGGCTCGCCGTTTTGTTCCGCTGGAATGAATTGTTAGGCCAGTACGCTGCAAATGGATTGGCCTAGTGAACTACTGTCTGCCAGAACATGACCTGCGTGGTTAAAAGGAGCAGCGCCCCAATGGTGCCAAGCAAGCGAAGCCAGAAAGTTGAGAGCTTTCTGGCAGAAAAAGAAACGGCCATGGCCACGGGAATTGCCAGAACTAGTGCGGTTATGAAGCCGCCTAGGCCAACTTGCCAATTCTCAAAAGTATGATAGCTGCCAAGAAACGCTAGCCCAATAAAAAAGCCAATAGTTCCTGCAGAGATCGACCAACAGTAGATTGCCACTCTTCTCAAAGGCCTAACGCCTGAATTTAGCGGACAACGCGGCTGCAAGCCGTGTTGTTCCGCTGGAATGAATTGTTAGGCACGACGCTACTTTGTGACAACTTTGAAAGCAAGAGTAGCCCCGATTAGGAATGAGAAGAAGCCGATAAAAAGAGCTGCAGCGGATAGCCCGGCCCCGCCAAACGACCGGGATGAAATGCAATTCCAGACGCCTGACACAAATGCGACTGCCCCAGAGGCAAATGAAAGCGCTAGCAAGAGCCAACCAATAGGGCCGTTGTTGTAGGAAATTAAAAAGAGGGCCGGAATCAGCGCGATGCCTTGAGCTACCAAGGCCCGGGCACCAACTGATTCT
>NZ_ATVD01000004.1 GCF_000420545.1 Arenimonas oryziterrae DSM 21050 = YC6267 | reverse complement strand
CGCGTGTTATCGCTACATAGAACTCAACCCGGTGCGCGCCGGCATGGTGACGAGTCCCGCCGACTATCGCTGGTCGAGCTTTGCGTGCAACGGCCACGGCGTGTTCGATCCGCTAGTACGTCCGCATTCCGCCTACCAACAAATCGCCAGCGATGACGAGCAGCGACGCGTGCTCTACCGCGACCTGGTCTCGCAAGGCGTCAGCGAAGACGACCTGGCTGCCATCCGCCTGTACGCCCAGCGCCAACGTGCCTTGGGCTCCTCACGCTTCCAACAATCGATAGAAGGCATGCTTGGACGGCGCGCGGGACTTGGAAAGCCGGGTCGCCCATCAACAGGCAAGCCCTTTCCTCCAAGCGATGAAAGCGTTTCTTAGAAAAGGTACTCTGACCCCTGTTTTACAGCTGGAAATGTCGTGCGACAGTTTGATATCAATTGGGACAGCAACTGGACTCCGGAGTGACTATGAACAGGTTTCTTTGTCTATTGCCAATTGCTGTCTGCGGATTGACGAGTTGTGACTATCAATCTACTCGAAGTAGCCCTGCGGACACTGCTGATGCCATCGTTCTCGAAGTAAAGCGCCCATTTTTCTACTTTGGCGCTGTACAGGCTTGGACAAAGATCGTTGTCCGGAGCCCACGAGATAGTGTTCAAGTTTTCTATCTTGCAAACAAATCTGAATCGCAGGCTGTACCTGTCGTGGGGCAGCGCTGCGACTTCTACCATAGCAAGCAAGAGATACAGGATATGGTTGGGGATGATGTTGTGGAGAATCCAATCACTGAACTGGTCGTTACAAAATTCGACTGCCGGTAGCGCCTTCGAAGAAAAACAACGGACTTTCAGCTTGGATCGGGGAGCAGATGGGAACGGCACGGCTTTCTGGGACACGCGCTGCAGGCCCCGATCTTCCGACACCGCGTGACGCTTGGTAAGTTCAGGCGCGAAAACAGGGGTCAAAAACAGGGGTCGGAGTACATTTTCCGAGGGGATTGATCGGTGATGGCTGACCCGGGGTTTCCTGGGGTGCGGATGCGGTGGTGAGGGCGGGTGCGGGAGGCTGGTCTCTGGAAAAGTTTCCGAGATTGGACCATGCCGCGAACGCAACGACTCGACATCGCCGGGGTGGCGCAGCATGTCGTGCAACGCGGCAATGATCGCCAGCCCTGTTTCTTCCGGGAGATCGACTACCTGCGCTATCTGCAGGAGTTGCGCGAGGCATCGATCAAGCTCGATTGCCGCGTCCATGCTTATGTGCTGATGACCAATCACGTCCATCTGCTGGTCACGCCCGGTGCCGCCGGAGCGATCGGACGGTTGATGCAGACGTTGGGTCGACGCTACGTTGGCGCGCTCAACGACACCCTCGGGCGCACGGGCACGCTCTGGGAAGGGCGCTACAAGGCGAGTCTGGTCGACAGCGAGCGCTATGTCCTCGCGTGTTATCGCTACATCGAACTCAACCCGGTGCGCGCCGGCATGGTGGCAAGCCCCGCCGACTATCGCTGGTCGAGCTGTGCGTGCAACAGCCAGGGCGTGTCCAATCCGCTAGTGCGTCCGCATTCCGCCTACCAACAAATCGCCAGAGATGACGAGCAGCGCCGCGTGCTCTACCGCGACCTGGTCTCGCAAGGCATCAGCGAGGACGATCTGTCTGCCATCCGCCTGTACGCCCAGCGCCAACGCGCCTTGGGCTCCGCACGCTTCCAGCAATCGATAGAAGCCATGCTCGGACGCCGCGCGGGACTGGGAAAGCCGGGTCGACCGTCAACTGGCAAGCCCTTTCCTCCAAGCGATGAAAGCGTTTCTTAGAAAAGGTACTCTGACCCCTGTTTTCAAACGCTGATGGTTGGATAGAGACAATGCATTCCGCTTCCTTGCTTCTATTGTTGCTCCTAGCCACCGCCTCCGCCCAGACACAATCGGCCAGCGACTGGCTGCCGATGTCCGCCGAGCAACCTGACGGTCAGGATTGGCTAACGAATCGCCTTCACGCTTCTTGAGTGCGTATCTGGACATGGATGGCGATGACAGGCGCGACAGGGCGACCCTCGTCGCGCGCCGCGATGCCAGCCAGTCCGCCATTCAAGTCTGTTTCGGCGGCAAGTCGGGGGCCGGACGGTGCAGGGTCATCGCGGTGCAGGAGGGGCTCGCCATCGACATGGGCCTTTCCGCCATGCCCGCGGGTTGCCACTCCTACTTCGAGGACGACAAGGGCAAGTCGTCGAATGGCAAGGACCTCTGTGCGCGTACGGAAGCCCTGGCATATTTCAAGGTCGGAAGCGCCAGTTCGTTCTTCGTCTACGAGCCGCAGACGGGGAAATTCGGGCGGTATTGGGATTCGGATTGAGCTCAAAAAACGTGGACGCAGTACATTTTCCCATCCTTGTTCTCTCCTGAAGGTCTGATCGAATGAAGCAGCTTGCGATGGGGCTGGGATCACTGGTGCTGATGCTTCTCCAGTGCGCTTGCAGTTCTCTGGTCATCGAGGACTTGCCAGTCAGGAGTGTTGCCTATGTATCAGTTTGCAGAATCAATGAAGATCCCCAAGAATTTGAAAACAGGATTGTGAATATCAGAGCGAACTACTCCGTCGTAAAAGGCTATGCGTCTTTCTTCGAAGAAAGCTCTTGTGAGAGGGGAGGGGTTCTTCCAGAGGGATACAATACAAGTGCGGATGAAAGCGTCGCCGCATTCGATCGTGCAGGCGACAAGTTATGCGAGGAACACGGCAAGACGGGTTTGTGCACCTTGAGCGCAAAAGTTGACATTGAAGGTGAAGTGGCTAGAGATACGGAAGGGACACTGATGGTCAATGTTCGAAAGGTCTTCTCTTACAGCTATCTGACCATTGGCGGGAAAAAACCTTAGTGCAGGAATGAAACAAAGCCAGTGGCTAGACCCGTTTTCTGCCTCGGCGGATGAATTCCATCAAAGATCGCCTTCGCCAGGGGTCTTGGGCCGCATTTTCCCCCTTGTTCCATGCTGCTTTTTTCGAAGGTGACCAGTGAAAGCATTCCTTTCGATTTGTGCAATGATTTCACTTTGTTGCTGCGCATCGACTTCTGCCGGGCGCGGATCGTCAGTGGCCGAAAGCATTGCGAATTCGATGAAGCAATCCGTCGGCGCGCATCCTGTGCCCGGTGGCTGCGCCGAGTCCCTCGACGCGGAATTTCTGAGCCGAGTTTCGTCACTGGAAAGGGCAAGAGCCCAATTCGACCAGCCTTACCTGATCTATTTGGCGGTGGGCGGCGGCTATCTTCGTGTGGACGCCTATTTCATCGGGAAACTCGAGGACGGACGTGCAGTGATCGTCTCCGCGGAGTCCGGTCAAGTTGTCGACATTGATCGGCAGGACTACGAGGGAAATATTGTCGATGCCAAAGTGACGGCCTCCGTTTGGCGCACGCCGCAGGACGGATCATCACATGATGAGTGCAGATTTATCGTGGTCGGGAGTGGCGGCCGTACCGTCTCGGAGGCCTTGCTTCCTCTGAATGAAGAAGATGGCTTGCTGGACGCGTCCGAAGACGAGCTAAACGCCCAAGTCATGGACTTGTTGGACAAGTATTCCATTGAGTAGGGTTCAGAGCGAATGAGGGAAAACGTACTCTGACCCCGGTTTCGGGAAGAGGTTGGCGAGGAGGGTGGGGAAGAATTTTCTGCCTATCGGCTCGGCTACATCTATTTCAAGGGGCTCGGCGTCGAGGCGGATCCGCGCATCGCCTTCCGCTATTTCAGAAGCATAGGTCTGCGGGGGCATGCGCGCGCGCTGCTGATGGCGGGCGTCATGCTCCACAACGGTAACGGCGTCACCCGGAAGCGCCGCTCCGGAAGAGCCATCCTGTGGGCTTCTGTAAAGAACTCCGAGCTGGGCATCGCCAGCCGGGTCTGGCCCTTCTTCCTGTTGCTGTTCCCTTGAGGGAAAACGTACTCTGACCCCTGTTTCCCGATGCTCGGACGCCGCGCGGGACTGGGAAAGCCGGGTCGACCGTCAACAGGCAAGGCTTTGCCGCCAAGCGATGAAAGCATTTTGTAGAAAAGGTACTCTGACCCCTGTTTTGAAAACTATGCCCGGCATGACAAATAGCGACATCGTGAAAAAGGCGAGGGAGTATGACCAGAATTAGCTATGCAAGGCTGTGCTTCTCGGGCGTTTCTCTGCTATTTGTTTCTTATGCATCCTTTGCGACTAGCATTCTTCCTGCAAGTATCATTTCTTTAGTTTCCCGAGGCGCCGATTACGAAGGGAAAGTTGTTATTGTTGAAGGATATGTCTGCAAGAACAAAGATTCGAAGGGCGGCCTCTTCCTGACTTTGGATGATTGCCATAATTCCAACTACAGCAACGCGGTCGCAGTGGATGGCTTGTCGCACCATTCGGATGCACTAGTTTCTGTGAGGGGGGTGTATCGCGACAGATCAAATGTTGTTCTTACCGATGATCCGTATCAATGGGGAATGATTGAGACGGCTTACGAGCTGTGGCGAAGAGACGTTAAGAGATGCGAATAGTCTTCTCGAAGACGCGGGTCCGAGAGCGGGGAAAGATCGGTATTTTCCTAGTGCGGCACCGAACCCGCGGGCCTCGTTCGATCCGGCCAGAAATAGGTTCCTCAAAGACCGCCTTCATTGGCGGTCTTCGCTTTTGTGGCGAAAAACCTACTTGGGAAAGGCCTTGATTCTTTGTGTACACGCAGCAGGAAAATAGCTCCTGGTACTGAGCGTGCACTAGTCTCGCCGCGATGCTTTAGGGGCTGGTCGCGGTCATGCCCGCTCCTACGAGGGGCGGTTAGCCCTCGATCTTGAGGTATTCGCCCAAGGCCGCGCGGAAGTTGCGGCTGAGGGTCAGTTTGCCGCCATCGGCCATCATCACCAAGTAGTCCCCGCCGAACCAGGGCAGCAGTTTGCCGATGTGGTCGATGTTGACGATGCTGGAGCGGTGGATGCGGCGGAAGATCGCCGGGTCGAGGCGCGCTTCCATGCCGCGCATGCTTTCGCGCATGAGGTGGGCGCCGGTGCTGGTGTGCAGGCGGACGTAATTGCCTTCCGCGGTGACGTAGTGCAGGTCGGCGAGGCGTACGAGCTGGCGGGATTCGCCGGTGCGCACAAGCAGACGGTCGGGATACTTGCGGTCCTTGCTCAGGCCATCCAGCACATTGAGCAGCTGCGATTGCAGCGCGTCTTCGCGCTCGCGGCCGAGGCGCGCGCGCACGCGGCGCATCGTGCGCCGAAAACGGTCTTGGTCGAACGGCTTCAACAGATAATCGATCGCGTTCGCATCGAACGCAGGCAGGGCGTAGTGGTCGTACGCGGTCACGAACACCGTCGCCGGCATCGCGTCCGTGCCGATCGCCTGCACGACGCCGAAACCGTCCAGCTCCGGCATCTGAACATCGAGAAAGACCAGGTCGGGCTGCAGTTGTTCGATCGCTTCCACGGCGAGCAGCCCATTGCTCGCTTCGCCGACGATCTCGACATCCGCCTCTTCGGCAAGAAACTGCTGCAGCCGGCGCCGCGCCGGCACTTCGTCGTCGACGATGAGGGCACGGATGTTGCCGGTCATGCCGCGAGTTTCTTAGGCGTGTGCGTCAGCGGCATGCGCACGCGCGCGATGGTGCCGCGACCCTGGCGCAGCAGCTCGAAGCTCTGGTCGGCGCCGTACAGGGTTTCCAGGCGCGAGCGCGTATTGTTCAGGCCGATGCCCATGCCCGGCTGCGGCGCCTGCGTGCTCTGCGCGCCGGGGCCGTCGTCTTCGACTTCCAGCAGCAGCTCATTGGCCTGCGAATACGCACGAATGACGATGCCGCCGCCGTCGGCGCGCGGGGCGATGCCGTGTTTGATCGCGTTTTCGACCAGCGGCTGAAGCAGAAACGGCGGAATCGCGCTGTCGCCCAGATCCTCGGGAATCGCCCACTCGATCGACAGCCGGTGTTCGAAGCGCAGCTTCTCGATATCCAGGTAGGCCTCGAGAAACGCGACTTCCTGCCGCAAGGGCACGACCTGGGTGCCGAACTGCTGCAGGGACATGCGCAGCAGTTCGCTCAGGCGCGTGAGCATGCGGTCGGCGGTCGGCACGTCGTAATGCATCAGCGACGAGATCGCATGCAGGGTATTGAACAGGAAATGCGGCTGCAGCTGCGTGCGGAGCGACTGCAACTGCGCCTGCACGAGTTTGGCTTCCAGCTGCGAGGCCTGCACGGCGCGCTGTTTTGACAGGCGTTGTGCGTCGAGCCCCTGAATGACCGCGATCATCAGGCCGTAGGTCATCAGCCCTAGATGGAAGCAGGTCTGGAACGCGTAGATCGCGATCTCCAGCAGGCTTTTGCTCTTGACCATGCCCAGGCCGCGGAAGGTAATCCAGTGGCCGAGCGTGATGTCGGCGAGCGTAAACAGCGAACCCGCGAGCAGGTGCAGAATCCAGGGCCGCCAGTGCATGCGGATCGGATGGCGACGGATGAAGGGAATCGCGACCAGGCCCAGGCAGCCCCAGAGAAAAAAATGCGTACCGTTGAACACCACCAGAAACCCCAGCGGCGCATTGAACACGTCGCGCATGGTGTTGTAGAACGCGGCGGCGCCCCAGGCGGCCCAGTACCACGGGTTCGTGGCCAGGCGCAGATCGAGACGCGGGGGCGGAGCAGGGTTCATGCGGGGTGATTCCGGAAGCGAGGGCCAAGCTTGCAGGCTTTTCGCCTGATTTTCGATGGCGGCGGGCCCGGATTCGTCACGACTCGTCCCGATCCAGCGGCTTTTGCACGCCGGATTGGCAGATTGGCGGCGTCCCTGGCCCATCCGGCTGCGGGAAGGCCCCCGTTCCGATCTGCAACGCGGCCCCGCCGCATGGAGAACTCCCGATGCAACTCACGTCCCCGCACGCCCTGCGCGTCGCACTCGCCGCGGCCCTGTTCGCCGCCTTCGGCAACCGCGCCGCGGCCACCGAAGGCTTCAGCAACCACCCCACACCCGGCTACCAGGATCACGTCACCGAGCAACTCAACAAGACCCTGGTCACCCTGTTCAGCAACGCGATGCTCAGCCACACCGACATCGACAAGCTGCGCCTGTTCTTCGCGCGCGATCTGATCCAGCACGACCCGGCGATCGCCGACGGCCGCGACGCGATGATCCAGTGGATCAGCGCGCAGCGCGCCCTGACGCCCGCGCGCACGCTGACGATCAAGCACATCCTCGCCGACCGCGACCTGGTCTTCGTGCATTCGCAGCTCTCGCCGACGCCGGCGAACGAGAAGAGCGGCCGCAACCGCTACGACTTCTACCGGCTTGATCGCGGCGTCATCGTCGAGCATTGGGCCGTCAGCGCCGGTGTCGCCGCGCAGACCGCGAGCGGCAATTCGCAGTTCTCGAACCTGTATTCGTATCCCGGTACCGAACCGGTGGTCACCGAGGTCCGCGAGGAAGCGAACCGCCTGCTGGTGTCGGAGCTGTCGAACGAGGTCTTCGACCAGCGCCGGTTCGGCCTGCTGAACCGCTTCTGGTCGACGGGCTATCTGCAGCACAACCCGTACGTCGAGAACGGCCGCACCGCGCTGGCCGAGGTCATCGAATACATCGCGCCGGAAGGCTCGAACTACCGCATCGTGCGCTCGATGTCGGACGGTGATCTGAGCGTGGTTTGTTCGCAGAATACGGATCCGGGCGTGGATGCCACGAACGAATTCACGGGTGCGGCGGTTTGTGATTTGTATCGCGTCGCTGACTTCGAGTTGGTCGAACATTGGGACGTCGCGCAGGGCGTGCCGGCGACGACGGCCAACGGCCATTCCATGTTCAGCGATCTGTATCGCCGGCGTTGAGGGCAGGGCGTGGGTCCCGGAATTCGATCCGCGGCTCGCGCGGCGTTTCCGAATGCCCGCGCTCGGGCGGTCCGAACAGCTGTTTGAAGCGCGACCCCAGGCTTTGCTGGGGTCGCGCGGCATCGCGGAACATCGCGATCCACTCATGAAACGTCAGCGTGATCGGGTTGTGCGTGCGGATCGGCGTGACCACGCCGTACTCGCAGGGCACCGCCGGGTCTTCCTCGACGAAACTGCCGAACAGCTTGTCCCAGATGATCAGCACTCCGGCGTAATTGCGGTCGATGTACTTGGGATTGCGCGCATGGTGCACGCGGTGATGCGAGGGCGTGTTGAACACCCTTTCGATCCAGCCCAGCTTGCCGACGGCCTCGGTGTGCACGAAGAACTGGAAGCCGAGATTGATCGCGACGACCGCGATGATGTTCTTCGGCTCGAAGCCCAGCCAGGCCAGCGGCAGCCAGAACAGCCACATGCCCGAGATCGGATAGGTGAGGCTTTGCCGGAACGCCGTCGACAGGTTCAGGCGCTCGGACGAGTGATGGGTGACATGCGAGGCCCACATCCAGCGGATGCGGTGGTGCGCGCGATGGAACCAGTAATAGAAAAAATCCTGCGCGACAAACAGTCCGGCAATCGTCCAGGCCGACCCCGGCAGATCGAACAACCGATGCTGGTACACCGCGTAGTAGAGACCGATGACGAGCAGCCAGGCGATGGCATCGGCGCCCTGGTGCATCAGCGCGAGCGCGGCATTCGACAAGGTGTCGCGCAGGCTGTAGACGGGGCGGCGATCTTTCCAGTACCAGGCTTCGACCGCGATCAGGCCCAGGAATACTGGCGCCATCGCGAGCAGGATCCAGCTCTCCATCAGGCCTTGCCTTCCAGCGCCTGCGCCATCGCGTCGAGGCAGCGGCGCATCGCGCCCTGCATGAACAGTTTGAGCAGGGGCAGGCACAGGGGATACGCGAGCGGGGAGGTCAGGGTGAACGTGTACCGCCAAGTCACGTCGGACACGCCGGCGGTTTCGGTGATGCGCCAGTCGGCTTCGCCGAGCGTCACGAGCCAGGAGAACGGTGCGCTGAATCCGGTCAGCGCGTAGGCATGGCGGCTGGGTGCTTCCAGAGCGGTCACGCGCTCGCTGAGGATCGAGCCGTCGGCGTTGTACACGCGCCGGGTGCTGCCGACCGCGAGTGGGGCGTCGACGTCGAGCACGACGGCGCGGACCGCAGAAATCGGCCCGTAGCCGGGAAACACCGACGGAAAGCGCTCGGCATCGATGCACAGCGCGTACGCGGCAGTCGCCGGGGCGTGGATCTGGCGGTGGGCCTGGAGGTGGATCTGCATGGGACGAAGTCTCGCGCCGCGCGTCGCGGGCGTCCAGTTTTTCGCATGAACGGCAGCTCGCGCAAGCACGAACGGCCTGCACATTCGGCCGGCCCAGGGGCTATGCTCGCTCCCAGCTCCCCGCCGTTACAGGATGTCGCGATGCATGTGCTGTCGAAAACGCTGTTGCTGGGACTGTGCCTGACCGCGGCGGGACCGCTCGCTGCCCAGACCACCGTCGCCGGTGCTCGTAAGCCGGCACCGCCGGCCGTGGCCAAGGCCCCGGAGATCACCCAGTGCGGCCAGCAGACGCTGGAAATGTGCACGCAGCAGCGCGTGCAGGAACTCAAACGCTACCGCGATGCGATGCTGCGCGGCGCCGGCGTGATCACCACGACCGCGAATGTCGAAGAGGCCCGGCGCATCGCCGCCTACGACGCTTGGCTCACCGACATCGGTACGACTGCGGGCCATGTCGCCGATCGCGGCGAGACCGCTTTGCGCAGTCGCGGCGCGCTGGCCGAACGCGACCGCGTGCAGTTCAACCGCGACTACATCACCCTGATGACGCGTATGCGCACCGAGAACAAGAAGCACGACACCTCGGCGGGCGCGATGAAGCGCAAGGCCGAGATCGTGCGCACGACGCTCGGCAACGACCGCTGAGCCCGGCCGGCTAGACCTGGCCGTCACGGCCGTCTGCCTAGGCTGCATCGACCTCGGGGGCGGCGCAGCATGATCAAGTTCGGAATGTGGAGCACGCTGCTGCTGGCCGGCAGCCTGCACGGTTTGGTGGTTGCAGGCCTGCTGTGGGCCGCGCCGCGCAATCGTCTCGCGAACCGCTTCCTCGCCACCTTGCTGGTCACGGTAGTGCTGCTGATCACGCCGTACACGATCGGTTATGCCGGTTTTTACGATGCCTGGCCCTGGCTGAGTTTCGCGCCGCTGTATTGGCAGCTCGCGTTCGGGCCCTTGCTGTATTTCTACGTGCGTTCGCTGGGCGATCCGGTGTTGCCGGCCGGTTGGCGCTGGCATTTTTTGCCCGCCCTGGTGCAGGGTGCGTACTACGGCGTGGCCTTCTGTCTGCCGCTGCAAACCAAATGGGTCTGGAACGACAGCGGGCATCTGAGCTATGTGATGCCGGCCTTGAACGCACTGACCCTGGTGTCGGTAGCGACGTATTGGACGCTGGCCTTGCGTCGGCATCGCAACTATCAAGCCTGGCTCGAAGCCAACAGCGGCCAGCGCGAGGAACTGCGGCTCGGCTGGCTGCGCGGATTTCTCTGGGCGGTCGCGGTGGTCGTGGTCCTGAATCTGGGTTTCCAGGTCGTCGATACCGCCGTGACGCGCCTGGACTACTTCGACTACTTCCCGTTCTATCTCGTGCTGAGCTTGCTGGTGTATTACCTCGGCATCGAAGGCTGGCGGCATGCGGGCCTGCGCTTTCCGCCGATGCAGGCGGCGAGCGTCGAGCCGGCAGCCGACGCGGCCGGCGAACGCGACTGGCGCGCGCTCGGCGAACGCTGGGCTGCGCAGGTGGCGGCGGCCGGCTGGTGGCGCGAACCGGAACTGAGCCTGGCCGATCTCGCGCGGCATCTGGGCACGAACAGCAATTATCTGTCGCGCGCGCTCAACGAGGGCTTGGGCCAGAGCTTCAGCGATTTCATCAACCGCCTGCGTGTCGAGGAGGCCCAGCGCCGTTTGCTCGGGCCCGGCGAGGTGCTCGCGATCGCGCTCGATGTCGGCTTCGGCTCCAAGGCCAGCTTCAATCGCGCCTTTCGCGCCTGCACGGGCCAGACGCCAACGGCCTGGCGCGCTGAGGCGCGGCGTTCGATCTGAGCATCGCGGGGGCTCTCGCTATGGTCCTCCCCCAGACTTGGTCTTCACGGAGGCTTGCCTAGGCTGCGGCGGACTCAGGGGGTGGGCGATGATTCCGTGGAAAAAGTTCTGCAACGGCTGGCTGGAACGCGGCCTGCTCGTTTGTCTCCTGGTTGCCCCCGCGGCGTTCGCCGCCACGCCGGCCACGCCGCTATTGCGCAGCACCGACCTGCAGGCGGACGTCGACGTGCTCGAACGCGCGTATGCCGAGTTGCATCCCGGGCTCTATCGCTACAACACGCCGGCGCAGATGACGGAGCACTACCGGGTCCTGCGGGACAAGTTCGACCACGACCAGCCCCTGGCCGACGCGTATCTGGCCTTTTCGGAATTCGCGGCGACGCTCCAGTGCGGCCACACCTACGCCAATTTCTACAACCAGTCCAAGGCCGTACGCGAGGCCCTGCTGGAGAATGCCAACCGGGTGCCGTTCCAGTTCCGCTGGCTCGAGCGCCGCATGGTGATCACCCGCAATCTGTCGACGGAGGCGTCCCTGGTCCCCGGAACGCAGGTGCTGTCGATCAATGGCATCGCCACGGAAGCTATCCTCGCGCGTCTGCTGACGATCGCGCGCGCCGACGGCGGCAATGAAGCCAAACGCATCGCCTATTTGGAAGTGCAGGGCAACGACCGCTACGAGGCCTTCGACATCTATCTGCCGCTGTTCTTTCCGCAGATTGGCAGTACGCAGACGCTGCAAGTGCAGGTGCCCGGCGAAACCGCTGCCCGCACCGTGACCGTACCCGCGCTCTCGTATGCGCAACGATTGGCGGCACGACCGGTGTCCGACGAGGACGACGGCGCCCCTGCCTGGACCATTCGCTACCGCGATGACGACATCGCGGTGCTCGACATGCCGACCTGGGCCCTTTACGACAGCCCTTGGGACTGGAAGGCGTTTCTGCAAACGAACTTCGCCGAGCTTTCCCGTCGTGGCGTGCGCGCCCTGATCATCGATCTGCGCCGCAACGAGGGCGGGCTCAGTGTCGGCGATGAACTGCTCGCGCATCTGATCACAGAGGTCTTGCCGGTCCCCGGCTATCAACCGCGCGTGCGCTATCGCCAGGTGCCGGCCGATCTGCTGCCGTATCTCGATACCTGGGATGCCTCGTTCAAGGACTGGGGTGACCAGGTCGAGCCATTCGACGATCGCTTCTTCGTGCTGCATCGCTACGACACGGCGCCGGGCGGAGAGGCGATCACGCCGAAGGCGCCGTACTTCAACGGGAAGGTCTTCGTGCTCGTGGGAGCGACCAACAGCTCGGCGACGTTCGAGTTCGCCATCACCGCGCAACGCGCCAAGCGAGTGACCTTGGTCGGCCAGCCCACCGGCGGCAATCAACGGGGCATCAATGGCGGCGCGTTCTTCTTCCTGCGCCTGCCCAAGTCGGGCATCGAGCTGGACCTGCCACTGATCGGGCAATTTTCGACGGTGGCAAGACCCGATGCGGGCGTGACTCCCGATATCGTCGTCGCGGTACGTGCGGACGACATCTTCGCCGGGCACGATGCGGAAATGGACGCGGCCCTGTCCGCCGCGAACGACGCTATTCCGAGCCGCCAAACACGCCGATGAAGATCATCAGGACGATCAGTGCGGTCAGGCCGGCGAAGAAGATCTTGACCCAGCTCCATGGCCGTTCGCCGGCGATCGCGCCGGTGTAGCCGTTCGCGAGCACCTGGTAGCTGCGCGAGCCGTAGGTGTAGGTCACCAGCCAGACCGGCACGAGGATGTGCTTGAACGTGCGGCCCTGGTATTGCGCATTCACCTGCAGGTTGCGCTGCGTGTCGCCGGGCACGGCGGCTGAGCAAAGGGCCTCGACCTGGGACTGCATGCTCGCCATGTTCTGCGCCGAGGCTTTGTTCAGATCGACCTGGTAGCGCTCCACGGTCCAGCCGCGCACGAATTCGGGCGAATAGGGCTTGAGGTCGCTGACGGTGGGGAAGGGCTCGACTTTCGTCAGCAGTTCCGGATGCACACCCGCGGTACCCGCGACGAGTTCGTCGTCGAAAAAATGCGCGAGATCGCCGCTCGCGTCTTCCCAGCGCGTGTGCCGCACCTGACGCGTCTGCGTGCGGCCCTGGCCGTCGCGGTAGGTTTCGGTTTCGTAATAGTAGTAGCCGGCTTCCGCGGTCCAGTGCGCCTGCACCTGTGAGTCGAAAGTCCAGTAGGGCAAGTAGACGCCGTGCAGGGTGTCGGTGAGGGCGGCAGTTTTCAGCCGGTTCGGCGCGAACCAGCGCGAGCCGTACCACTTGCGGATGATGTCGCGCACCTGGCCGTCGCTGATCTTGAACGGCAGCAGGCTCTGCGGCGTGATCGCGTCGCGTTCGGCCTCATGCGCAATGATCGAGGGCGAGCCGCAGAACTCGCAGCGCGAGGCGACCTTGCCGTCGACGAAGACCGAGATCGCGTGACAGCTCTGGCACATGACCTCGCGACGGTCCCCGCCCCAGTCGCGGCTGACGAACGGATTCTTCAGCGCGGCGGCGAGGTCGTTCTCGACGATCGTCGCGCCCAGGTCCGCGGCCTGCGCCGGCGACCAGGGCACGATCGTGCCGCAGTACGGGCAGGCCAGCGATTGTTTCGCGGCATTCCACTGCAGATCCCCGCCGCATTCGGGGCAGGGATGTTTGCCGACCACGGCCGGATTTTTTTCCATGAGCACTTAGGTTCCTCGCATGCCCGGCCCGCCGGCCTGCATGCCGGCGGGCGTTCGCGGGCTCGCGGCTGGCGCCGCTCGAAAGCCCCGCTCACCCACGCAAGAATTCGTCCAGCGCGCCCTTGGCGATGCGATACGCGTTGCCGATCTTGCGGGCTTTCAGGTCGCCCGAGGTGATCGAGGCGAGCACGTCTTCCACCGAGACGCCGAGCACCTGCGCCGCCTGTTCGGGCGTGAGCACTTCCAGACCCGCGGCGGGTGCGGCGGCAGGCACCGGTGGTGGCGTCGCGCCACCTGGCGCCTGGCCCGGCTGCTGCATGCTGCGCATCATTTCCTGCGCCATGCCGAAGCCCATCGCCATCTGTGCGGGCATCGTCGCGGCCGAGCTGGCGTCGCCGCCGGCGGCCATCGCCTGGCCCATCTGGTATTTGACGTAGTCGTTGAGGTTGCCGATGACGCCCATGCTCGAGCGCTTGTCGATCGCCTGTTCGACTTCCGGCGGCACGGAAACGTTTTCCAGCAGGAAGCTGGTGATCTCGATGCCGTACTTGGCGCTGACCGCCGGGTTGATGATCGGCAGCAGGGCATCGCCCATTTCGGAATAGCGCGAGGCGACGTCGAGCGCGGGCACGTTCGCGGTGGCGAGCGCGTCGGTGAACACGCTGACGATGCGCGAACGCATCGTGTCGGCAAATTCGTCGAGGCGGAAATTCTGGTCGGTGCCGGCGACTTCGCGCAGGAACTTGGGCACGTCGACAATCTTGAAATCGTAGGTGCCGAACGCGCGCAGGCGCACGACGCCGAAATCCTTGTCGCGCATCATCACCGGGTTGGACGTGCCCCATTTGTTGCCGGTGAACAGTCGCGTGTTGACGTAGTAGACGTCGCATTTGAACGGCGACTTGAAGCCGTATTTCCAGCCGAGGATGTCGGACAGGATCGGGATGTTCTCGGTCGAGAGCGTGTGCTTGCCGGGGCCGAAGGCGTCGCCGTACTTGCCGGCCGCGACGAACTGCACCTGCTGCGATTCGCGCACGATGAGCTGGGCGCCGTTCTTGATTTCCTTGTCGTCGTCCGGATAGCGGAACGACAGCGTGTCGCGCGAGTCGTCGGTCCACTCGATGATTTCCAGCAACTGGCCTTTGACCAGATCGAGAATGCTCATGACTCGCTCCTTGAATGAATGGGCTGGCTCGCGGTGAAGCTGCCCGGGGAAACCGATTCTAGTCGGCGCAGCTTACGTTGCAATGCCCGGCCATTCGAAAGGCACGGCGATGCGTTCGAGGCGGCGCTGGCAGAATGGGCAATTCACCGCATTGCCGCCGCCATCGAGCAGCAGATGCGTGCCGCAGCCGTCGCAGGCCAGGCGCCGGTCGACGCGCAGCTGATGGCCGCAACTGTCACAGACCACGCGTTTGGCGCCCGGAAACACCTCGACGGCTGCCTTGCAATGGCCGCAGGCGGCGTTTTCGCCGTGCAGGGGCGGGGCGGTGACGTATTCCTGGGCCAGGCCCGTGCGTTCGAGCAGGGCCTTGGCATTGGCCTCGTCCAGATACGGCAACCAGCCCTGCACGAACATCGCCTGCGACATGCGTTTCTGCAGCGCGGGCGGCGCCATATCGGGATGCGGGGTGATCTGCGACTGCACGGCGTCCGACAGCGCGTACTCGAGCGAGGCCAGCACGGCGTCCAGCACGGGCGCGAAACTGTCGGGATGCACGCGCGGCGGCACGCCGGGCTTGCCGGTGATCCATTTGATCGCGACGGTCGCGGCATTCATGCGCTCGCTCAACGCGACCGACTGCGGATCGAAGGCCGCGACCGTGCCCGCGTCGGCGAGATTGGCGACATACGCCGCCTTGTACTCGGCATCGCGCACGCGCGGCGGCACGGCGTTCGGGCAGGCGTCGACCCAGGCTTCGTACAACTTCAGCTGCAGGTCGCGATAGGTCTTGCGGTCGCCAGCGGCGAGCGCGGCAGCAGTTTTCTTTTGCAGCGCGGCGACCAGGTTCTGATAGACGGGGCCGGGCATCTGCTGCGGAATTTCGCAGGCTTTGCGAAAATCGTAGTCGGCCAGTGAGCCGCAGAAATCGCAATACACGTACGCCGTTTGCGAGGGTCGCGATTTCGGCGCGCCGCAGGTGGGGCAGCGGCTGGCGAGGTAGCGGGTTTCGGCGTTGTGGGTCATGCCAGTCCGGTTCAGAGGCTATTTGCGTGGGCGGACATCGACGAGTTCGACGTCGAACACCAGCGAGGCCCCCGGCGGAATGACGCCGTTGCCGGCACCCTCATCGCCATAGGCCTTGTCGGGTGGAATCATCAGGGTGCGCCTGCCGCCGACGCGCATGCCCTCGATGCCTTCGTCCCAGCCGCGGATCACCTGGCGGCCACCGAGGAAGAACACGAAGGGCTCGCCACCGTGGTCGAAGGAACTGTCGAACTTCTCGCCATGCTTGTCCGCCGCCTTCTCGTCGTACAACCAGCCCGTGTATTGCACAACGACATCCATGCCCGGGCCGGCCACGGCCCCGGTGCCGACCTTCTCGTCGATGAGCATGAGCTCGGCGACGCGGCCGCCGGACGGGGTGGGGGCGGTGCAGGCGGCGAGGAGCAATGCGATCACAAAGGCAAAGAAGACGCGCATTCGTTGGGTTCCAAGCAGAAGAGTCGCAACGATATCAAGTTGCGCAGGCCCTGGCCTGCGTCTTCCTTGTCTGGTTCAAGCGCACTACCATGCTCTAACTCGCCTTCCCGGATATCTCCATGCCCCTCGACATCCACCACGATCGCGACCACCGCCGCTTCACCGCCGAGGTCGATGGCATCACCTGCGTGCTGGAATACCACTTGGCGGCGAACACGATGACGATCACCCATACCGGTGTGCCGCAGGCGGTCGGTGGGCGGGGCATTGCGGGCGAGATCACCCAGTTCGCGTTCGACACCGCGCGTTCGGAAGGCTGGAAGGTCGTGCCCGCCTGCGCTTATGCGGCGGCCTATGTGCGGCGGCACCCGGATGTTGCCGACCTACTGGCTTGAATCAGGGCGCGACAGGGGCGTTCACGTGGCTGACACCATGGCCATTGCATCGTGCCGGTTGAAAGCGTTGCCTTCAGACCACGCAAACTCAGGAGACAGGAAATGTCCCGTCATGCATTGTTCCCCGCCGCCCTCATGTTCAGCGTCGCTCTCGGCGCCTGTGCGATGAGCAACCAGCCCAACTCCTCCAGCGCCACCGCGCCGCCCAACGACATTCCGACCAATGGCCAGAGCGATGCGACCGCCTGCGATCCGGGCAAGGCCCAATGGACCCTCGGTCAGGCGGCGTCCGAATCCGTGCTCAACAAGGCGCGCGACGATGCCGGCGCCAAGTACGCCCGCGTGCTCAAGCCCGGCCAGATGGTCACGATGGAGTTCAACGCCACGCGCTTGAACCTGCGCGTCGACGACAAGAATCTCGTCACCAGCGCGACCTGCGGCTAGCGGGTCGGCCGACGACGGTGCCGGGGCCTAGACGGGTTCCCGGCAGACGCGGTCGCGGCCTTCGCTCTTGGCGCGATACAGCGCGCCATCGGCGGCGCGGTACAGACCGTCGCCGCCTGTTTGCCGGGCAGGATCCAGACTGGCGACGCCGATACTCACGCTCATGCGCAGGCGGCCTTCGCGCAGTGTCAGCGGATCCTCGGCCAGGCTCTTGCGGAAATCCTCGGCGGCCCGGAACGCTCGCGGGCCATCGCGGCCGGGCAACAGGACCGCGAATTCCTCGCCACCCACGCGCGCCAGATACCGGTCCGCGTCTGGAAACTGCTGGCGCATACGCTCGGCGAAACGCACCAGGCAGGCATCGCCCACGGCATGCCCGTATTCGTCGTTGATGCGCTTGAAGTGGTCGATGTCCATGAGCAGCAGCGACAGTGTTTCCTCACCCTCGCCGGGCGTGCACAGGCGGTCGAGCACATGGCTGAAGTGCCGGCGGTTGTCGAGGCCGGTCAGGCCGTCGGTGCGGCTGAGTTCTTCGTAGCGGTCGCGTTGCAGGCGCAGCTCGCTGTCGATGCCCAGGCGCCGCTGATATTCGGCATGGCTGCCGATCAGCGCGAGCACGACATAGATCAGATACACCGTCATCGCCGTCGCATTGATGCGCTGCTCGGGATCGCGCCACAGCCAGAACAGGGCGGGCAGGTAGATCAGCGCGATGCCGGCCAGTGCGCGGCCGCGGCGCATGCTGAAGGTATGCGCCATCGCGGTGGCGTAGGCGATCGTGCACAGCAGGGCGGCGGTGCGCGCCGGGGCGAAGCTCGCTTCGGCCAGGGTCCAGCCGAGCACGGCGCCCCACAGGCCGGCGGTGAGATAGACGATGAGCCAGCGCTGGTCCAACCAGCGTTGCTGTTTTTCCGGCACGGGCAGGGGCGTGGTGCGCAGGAAGCGCAGTGCGGCGAGCACCACGAACGCCGCCGCGATCAGCGCGCCGAGCAGGGGATTCCTGACGTAAACCGGGGCATTGGCCGCGATCAGCAGCCAGCCGGCGAGATAGAACAATCCGCCGAGCGCGATGCGCTCGCGCGTGTCCGCGACTTCCTGGGTCAAGCGCAGGTCCACGGTCGCGAGGACGGTCGGGACGGGCGGTGATGACGGGGACATGGAAGCGCGACTCTCCCGGAAACGCCGGTCTGCAGGCCGGTCTGCGCCGATTGTTGCATGGCTTTCGGGCCCCGGCGTGAGGGCGTCGCCGGCCGGTTCGCCGATCCGTGAGGCGCCGCACGTTCGGCAATTCCCGGTCCGCCGCGCATACTCGTGGCGACCGACCGGAGGCGATGCGCATGCTCGAACAAATCCTGCTGGTGACCGGCGCGGCGATCTTCGGCCTGCTGGGCACGCTGCATCTGCTGTACACGTTTTTCACCAACAAGTTCGACACGCGCAATCCGGCCGTCGGCGAGGCCATGAGGGCGACCTCGCCGGTGCTGACCGGGCACACGACGGTGTGGAAGGCGTGGATCGGCTTCAACGGCAGCCACAGCCTGGGCGCGATGATGTTCTCGGCCGTATACCTGCTGCTCGCGATCGGACACATGGATTGGCTGCGCGTGGCGCCGGTTTTCGTCTGGTTGGCCGTCGTGAACTGCCTGGCCTACCTGGTGCTCGCGATCAAATACTGGTTCCGCATTCCGCTGACCGGCATCGCGATCTCGACAGTCTGTTTCCTGATCGCGGCGCTTCGTCTGGGCGTCTGAGCGGGCCTACTTCTTCTGCGGCAGCGGTTCGCAGGCCGAATCCTTGCCCGGGCCGGTTTCGAACAGGGCGAGCAAGGCCGCCGGGGGCGCGAGGCTGGCGAGCGCCAGGGCACCGCCGCCGCGGAAAACCAGGGCCTTGGCATCGGGCCGGAACGAGGGATCCTTGAACGTGCCGCCGATGATCAGGGGCGAGCGCAGCGAGAACAGGCTGTGGTCCTTGGGCTTGGGCTTGAGATGCAGGTCGAGCGACTCGTCGTCGAGACTGATCGTGCCTTCGCCGAGAATCGCCGTATCGCTGGTATCGAAAACCAGGCGCTTGGACGTCATGAGCCCGTCGTCGACGTCGAAATCTGCGAACGCACAACGGATCGGGACCGTGCGGTCCTTGCCGATGAGGAATTTCAGCGACTCGTAGATATCCAGGCCCGCGAATTCCATGAGCAGGTTGCTGATCTGGCCCTTGCCCATCATCAGCCCGACCTCGCCATCGGACGACGCGAGCATGCGCGCGACCGAATTGCCGCGCGCCGTGAGCGCGATGCTGCCGCCGATGCGGCCGGTGCTCGATTCGGTGAGTTTGGCATCGGGAAAGAGCTTGGGCAGGGACAGGCCGCGCGCGGTGATCTGCGCGGAACTGCGGATGACGGGTTCGCGCGCGTCCAGACGAATGCGGCTCTCGATTTCGCCGCCGGCGGCACTGAAGTTGAGCGGGTCCAGACGCAGCACGCCGTCATCGACGAACAGATGCGCGGTCATCGCCTCCAGCGGCAGCGAGGGCGCGTGGAGATGCTCGGCCTTCAGGCTGACATCGGCGTCCATGTTGCGCAGCTTCTCGAGATGGAACTCATCATCGGGCAGGACGCGTGGACTGGCCCGCAAGGCGGCCGCCTGCTGTTTCTGTTCGGCGGATGCGGTTTCGTTGCCACCGGTCTGCGGCGGTGCGCCGACGAAGCCGCCGAGGTCGTCGAAGTCCAGGTTCTTCGATACCAGGTGTGCGCGCAGAAACGGACGGGCGCCGCCGGTTTCGACGCTGGCGTCGCCGGCCAGATCGCTGTCGCCGACGACACCCTTGAAGTTGTCGTACATCCAGGTGTGCGCCACGCGCCGCAGACGGCCGCGCAGGTGATACGGCGGCGTATTCGGAGTCGCGACGCCGATCAAGGGATACAGCAAGGCCATGTCCGGACCAGACAAGCCGAAATCGAGATCGAAGCCGGTGAGTTGCAGCGCGCCGATGAGTTCGCCGCGTGCGGTCGCGCGGGTCGCGCCGGCTTTCGCCTGCAGGTCGATGCGATACGGGCGCTCGGCATGCGCGAGCTCCAGCGGCGATTCGACCCGGCCCGTCATCGTGAACGGGTTCCCGCCGTACACCCCCTTGCCATCGATGAGCAGGGCCGCGATGCGCGAATCCGCTTCGGGCTCGCCGCTGTGCACGTCCAGCGCGACATTCGTGCGTGTCTTGGGGTTGCGATAGAAGAAGCGGCCGGCGCCCACCTGGAAATCGCGGATCAGCGGCCAGTCGAAGGGCTTCGTGTCGGCAACGTCGAAATCCCAGTTCGGATGGCCTTTTGCGTCGAGTTCGAGCAACAGCACCGGCTGGCGAAGCGTGACGCGGGGCAGCACGACATCGCCGTGCAGCAGCGCGCGCAGGTCGACGGTCATGTCCACGCGTTCGGCGCTGGCCATACGCGGTTCTTTCGCGCCGGGCGCGTTCGCGAGATAGACCCGGTCGGCCAGGATGCGCGGCTGCCAGCCGAGATCGACATCGAGATCGCCGAGAATGCGGAACTCGCGGCCGGTAGCGGCGGTGACGCGGCGCCCGATCGGGCCGCGAAGCATGTTCCAGTCGAACAGCATGACCGCGAGGATCACGAGCAGGATTGCAGCCAGCAGCAGCTCGCCGCGACGGATCCAGACATCGCGTGAGGTCGTCGGGCGGGGCGTGCCCGGTGCGGAGACGGCAACCAGAGCGGCGATCGACCGGGAAATCATGTCACGCCTCACGACTTCCGGTGCCAGCGGCCGTCGTCGCCCTTTTCATAGGTGTGCTTGACGGCGGCCCAGGCGATCTTGTGCGCGGTTTCCTCGCGACTGGCGCTGTCGCGCCGCTCTTCGGCATGCGCATGCTCGCGCCAGCCGCTGGCGAAGGCCTCCTTGTAGATTTCCTGCGCGTGGTCGGGCAGATGCTCGCGCACGCTGTCGGGCAGATCCTGGATGCTCTTGTAAGGCATGAGGGAAACTCCGTGGTCTGGAGGGCCGCCGCGGAGGCCGACGCAATGAAGGAAGGGAATCAGCGCGAGGAACGGAAGGAAGTGGGGCTCGATCGCGTCACGCTGCCGTGCAGCTGAGACGTCTTCCATTCGTTGCGCATGGGCGTGGCCGACCATGCGCTGCTCGGGAAGGTTTCGCCGAGCGTGCTGCCTGACCGCGCAAACGGGGAATGACCGAGGGCCGGCTTGCGCCCACGCAATACATGCCAGGCCGACACCAGGCGTGCCTTGAGCTTTTTCCATGTCGGGTTGGCCTTGCGCATGCTCGACTCCGGTCGTGATCCCGCAGAGAGCGTTGCAAGCATCGTGCCGGGCGGAAATCAGTCTGGAACGTGCATCAGGTCACGCGATAACGCCTTGATCCCGCGCACGGCCATGCACGATGCCCGGCGCATCGTTCGCATTGCACGACGGGTCGGTTGGATTTAGCTCGGCAGCAATTGTGTCTGCCAGGACTTCGGACCGGGCAGGCGCGTGGGAATGTCCTGCGCGCTCAGATCGCCGCGCAGGGTCTCGAACAGGTCCTTGGCGAAGCGTTGGTTGCCGAAAAACCAGGAGTGTTCGAAGGAGCCGGCTTCGGCGAGCTGTTCCTTCTTTTTCAGCACCGGATCGGTGTTCAATTTTTCGAAGTACGCGGAGCAGTCGACGTCGATCGCGCGCGGGTTCGGATCGTTCGGCAATCCGACGCGGCCGACGCGCGGTGCCACGCCCAGGCGTTTGGCATTGCTGAGCTTGAGCACGCCGTCGTTGCGGTTGTGATAGTTGGTCAGACGCACGCAGTGGCGGAACAGGGAGTCGCTGGTCGCGTTGTCGGCGGCCATCGAGCCCGAGGAAACATCGCCGGCGATGAAACACACCTGGCTGACCAGCCAGTCGTTGCGCGCGAGTTTGCTGTCATCGGCGTCGTCGAAGGCTTCGCGCACGACGAAGGCGCCCATGGAATGCGCGAGGATGTGGATGTTGATGCTGCAATCGGGCGTCTGCAGTTTCGCGAGCAGGGCGATGCCGTCGCTGACCAGACGCATGGCGGTGGATTTGGCGTCGTGGCGGTCTTCGAGGTAGTTGAAGGCGGAAGAGGCGCTGGGCCAGTCGTAGGACACGATGACGCCCTTGAAGCCGGCGGCTTTTAGGTCGGTGTCGAGGCGGCGATGGCGGTTAATGATGGTGTCGGGCGAGTTGTTGTAGCCGTGCACGAACACGAGCACATCGCCGCGCGGATGACCGGTGCGGGCATCGACGCCCCAGGTGGCGGCCTTGCGGACCTCGCGTGCCCAGGCATCGGGGCTGGGGGCTTCGTGGGCGGGTTCGGGAATCTTGCTGGGCGGGACGAAGAGGAAGCTGCTGGGACCGGGCTCGTCGCCGTATTGGCCGTTGCGCTTGCGACGGGTGGTGAGGACATAGTCGGTCATGACGATTCTCCGCTGGCTACTCTCCCTGCAACGCGATGTTGCCGTAAAACCGGCAGCCGCACATGACGCACCGCATTGTAGGAGCGGGCTTGTGGGAGCGGGCCTGACCGCGATAAGCCTCTGACCGCGCTGAACCAGAAAAAAGCATCGCGAGCAGCGACCTCACGCTCGCATTTCAAGTCGCCGCACGTTACCGGCTTGGTTGAAATGCGAGCGCGAGGTCGCTTGACTTGGTATCGCTGGTTGAATCAGACGAGCACTCGGCTCTCAGTCTTCCGCGAGGACGATGATGCGATCGCTCTGATCGAACACGATCTTCTCTGCCTTGTTTGGATTCACCTTCACGCCGAAGCCCTTGGTGGGGTCGCCGCTGAATTCGATTTGGCGGTAGCCGATCGCGGTTTCGCCGCGCTGGGCGGCGGCTTCGATGAGGGTGTAGAAGTCCACGGGTACGCCGGGTTTGACGTAGTCGGTGATGGGGCGGATGTAGACCTCGGAGCCTTCGGCGCTGAACAGTTGGCGGAAGACACGGTCGAGGTGTTTGTTCTCCGACAGCTGGGACAGCATGAGGCTGACGAGTTTGTCGCTGACGATGAAGTCGTCGGCGCGGGCGACCTGGGCGAGGGCGCGGTTGCGCAGGTCCATCATCTCGCTGACGATGCTCAGGTCCTTGTCGGCGGCTTCGGCGATGTTGCGCAGGTGCAGCAGGCAGATGAGGGTCTGCGCGTCGGCTTCCTGGATCGGCAGGTGCGTGTAGCTCATGACGATGATGTGGTCGAACTCGGTGACCTTGACCGCGTCGAGGATGCCGCGGCTGGTGATGTCGCCATCGGCCGCGCGCAGGCGCTGGCGCACGAGGCGCTTGGACAGGGTCTGCAGGGAGTCGCGCGCGCCTTCGCCGCGGCAGATCACGATGACTTCCGAGCCCGGCGCGACATAATTGTCGAGTTCGCGGATGACCGCCTCGGTCTTGCCGTTGTAGCCCAGGATCAGGGTGCGTTCGGGGCGGGCTTCGGCTTTGTCGCGGTGCGTGACCGCCGACAGGTCCGGCTCCGGTGCCGCCTTGCCCGACAGCACGAGGGTGTCGTCGTCTTCGCTGATCGCGATGAGCTGGTCGCCGCTGGCCACGCGCGTGGTCATCGGCGGGTTGATCAGCACTTCGCCGTCGGCGCGCATGAGGCCGATCAGCGCCGAATCCTCAAACGCCACCAGGGCTTGGCGGAAGGTCCGGCCGGCCAGCGGCGCGGCGTCGGTGAAATAGATTTCCGCACCGTCGAAATCCAGTAGCTCGGTGTAGACCACGCTCAGGCCCGACTGACGGCAGGTCTGCGCGGTGACGCGGGCGATGAGGTCGTCGCCCTGGATGAACACGGCCTCGTCGCCGCCGACCAGGGCCGCCGCTTCGAGATTCCGGTCTTCGCGGATCTCGGCGACGATGTGGTAGGCGCCTTCGCGGCGATCGGGATTGTTGGTCACCGCCAGCACCGACTTGATCACGTGGATGTCGGGTTTGTCGGTTTCCGGCGCGAGCACGATGATCGAGCGCGCCGCATGCGGATCGACGACGGCGAGATCGTCGAGATCGAGCGGGTCGCCGCTGCGGCAGATGACCCGCGTGTTCTTGGTGTCGGGGAATTTGGCGCGGATGTCGTCTTCCATCTCGACCTTGTCGCGGTCGGCGAGAATGACGATGCGCGGGTTCTTCTGGTTCTCGTTGGCGATGATGAGCTCGCCGATGATCGAGAAGACCTTGCTCGACCAGCCCAGGATCAGGGTGTGGTTCTTCTCGATGACGCGCGAGCGGCCCTTGCGCATTTCCTCGAGCCGCGATTCCAGGCCCGAGGTGATGGTGCCGATCAGCATGCTGACGATGAAGATGCCGCCGACGGTCACCAGCAGCATCGGGATGCGCAGCGGCCAGCCTTCGTCGCCGGCGAGGTTGCCGGCATCGAGCGTGCGCATGAGGCTTTGCCAGCCGCCCTCGATGATGTCCAGATGGCTGGCCGGGTCGCTCGGGTCGGTGCCGACGCCGAGTGCGGTCAGCGTGACTGCGGCTACGATGACGATGGCGGCGGAAATCAACGCCAGCCAGCCGATGATCGCGATGGGGCCCTTGGACAGGGTGTTTTCGAAGCGATAGCGCAGACGGTCGCGCCAGGTGACCTGCTGATGTGCGGACATGGGAAACCGATGGGCTGTGAAGGCCCGACTTTAGCGGGTCGTGCGCGACACTGGGAAGCCTGTCACAGGGCGGTCGGGCCTTCTGGCCCCTTTGGCCTATCGCCGCCGCCGGGGCACGGGGGTAGCATCGGGCCTTCGCCTCGGGGATCGAACAAGGGAAAGACCACCGCATGAACAAGACGCTTCCGCTGATGGCCGGCCTGCTGCTGGTCGGTTCCGCCTCCGACGTGCACGCGCAAGCGGCCGCCGCCACGTCGCCAGTCAAACCCGAGCAACCGGTCCTGACCGAACGCACGGTGTATTCCGGCGCACCGATGACGCCCGAGCAGAAGGCTGTCGTCTTCGAGAAGGCCGACCTGCAGTTCACCGTCGATCCGGCGAAGAAACATCTCGACGGCAACGCCGCGCTGACCTTTCGCGCGACTGCGCCGGTCGCGCGCATCGTCGTGGACCTGGACCAGAACCTGCCGATCTCGCGCGTCGAGGTCGATGGCCAGGTGCTCGCTGCGACGGCCTACAGCAATCCCGATGGCCAGGTCACGGTGACCTTGCCCAAACCGCTCGCCGTCGGCGAACGCACGACCGTGCGCCTCGTCTATGCCGGCAAGCCGCATGTCGCCGCGCGTGCGCCCTGGGACGGTGGTTTTGTCTGGGCAACGGCGCCGACCGGCGAACCCTGGATCGCCACGGCGGTGCAGGGCGAGGGCTGCGACCTGTTCTGGCCCTGCATCGATCATCCAATGGGCGAGCCGGAAATCGTCGACCAGCACATCACCGTGCCCGCGCCCCTGGTCGCGGCCGGCAATGGCGTGGCGATGGGCATGGAAGAGAAGAACGGCTGGCGCACGTATCACTGGCGCATCAAGAATCCGGACACGTATTCCATCGCGCTGAACATCGGGCCGTACGAATTGCTCTCGGCCGACTATCAAAGCCGTTTCGGCAATACGATTCCCCTGCGCTTCTGGTATCTGCGCGGTAACGAAGCCAAGGCCAAGGTGCTGTTCACGGAATTTCCGCAGCTGCTCGATTTCTTCGAGAGCACCATCGGCCCGTATCCGTTCGCCGACGAGAAGATGGGCGTGGTCGAAACCCCGCACAAAGGCATGGAACACCAGACGATCAATGCCTACGGCAACGAATACGTGAAAACCTCGTACGGCTACGACGAGTTGCTGCAGCACGAGTTTTCCCACGAGTGGTTCGGCAACCAGCTCACCAACAGCGATTGGGATGACATGTGGCTGCACGAGGGTTTCGGCAGCTACATGCAGCCGCTGTACATGGAGTACCTGCATGGCGACCTGCTGTACTACACGCAGCTCAACTCGCACCGCATCAAGATCCGCAACAAGTTCCCGGTCGTCTCCGGCCAGACCATGCGCGAGGAAGACGTGTACAGCGGAGAGCGCGGTCCGGGCGGCGATATCTATGCCAAGGGCTCGGTGATCCTGCATACGCTGCGCCAGTTGATCGGAGACGAGGCCTTCTTCACTTCCGTGCGCCGCCTGGTCTACGGCACGGCGACGCCGAAGCCGGGCAATTTCAAGCCGCGCTATGGCAGCACCAAGGAATTTCTGGCGATCATCAACGAGGTCACCGGCAAGGACTACACCTGGTTCTTCGACGTCTATCTGTACCAGGCGGCCTTGCCGCAGTTGCTGGTGCAGCGCGATGCGACCGGCCTGAACCTGAGCTGGAAGACGCAGGGCAACGGCCCGTTCCCGATGCCGGTGGACGTGCGTGTCGACGGTCGCGTGCAGACGCTGACGATGGCCGACGGTCGCGGTCGTGTTGCGCTGTCGGCGCATTCGGTCTATACGCTCGACCCGCATTCCAAGGTGTTGCGCCAGGAAGACTATATCGACGTCTACCAGCGTTTCGAGGCGGAGCGCATGAAGGCGATGGCGGAGCGCGCCGCCGCGGAAGCCGCGAAGAAGAAGTAGGAGGCCGCGATGGGTAGCCGGGACCCCCGCGTCGACGCGTACATCGAAAAATCGGCTGAGTTCGCCCGGCCGATCCTGCGGCATCTGCGCGAGGTCGTGCATGCGGCCTGTCCGGAGACCGAGGAGGCGATCAAGTGGGGCATGCCGCATTTTCTCTATCAGGGCGGGCTGCTGTGCGGGTTCGCGGCCTTCAAGAAACATTGCAGTTTCGGTTTCTGGAAGGGCGCGCAGGTCGTGGCGGATGCCGCCGATGAATCGGCGATGGGGCAGTTTGGCTGTCTGACGGAACTGTCCCAGCTGCCGTCGAAAAAAGTGCTGACCGCTTACATCCACAAGGCGATGAAGATCAAGCGCGACGGCGCTGCGCCGGCAGCCGCGAAAAAAGCCGCCAAGCCCAAGCCCGCGCCGCTGCCGCCGGCGGATTTCCTCGCGGCGATGGGCAAGAAGCGCAAGGCGCTCGCCTGTTTCGAGGCCTTCAGCCCAAGCCACAAGCGCGAATACATCGAGTGGATTACCGAAGCCAAGCGCGACGAGACCCGGCAGCGGCGCATCGCCCAGGCGGTCGAATGGCTGGCCGAAGGCAAGCCGCGCAACTGGAAGTACATGGATTGTTGACCGACGCGCATTGGGCTTTCCTGCGGAAGCGGTGGCCGATCGTGCTGCCGCTGCTGCTCGGGTTTGGATGGCTGCAGTGGTATGTGACCTGCGTGCATCCCGATGTCGCGTACATGGATACGCTGCGCTTGCTGCATCAGAACCAGGCCTATAGCGAAGGTCGTCTCAGCCTGTTCGACCTGTGGAATCAGGGGCAGCATCGCGGTCTGCTATTCCAGGCCTTGCTGGCCTTGAACGTGCGCTGGTTCGATCTCGATGTGCTGCTCGCCGATCGCCTCACGCCGCTGATGATCGTCTTGCAGGCAGGGCTGTTGTGTCTGGCGTTTCGTCGTGAGCTCCCGCGTCCGGGCGCCGGGGTTGCGTGGGCCGGGCCGGGGTTCTACCTCGTTTGCGCGGCGCTGTTGTGCAGTCTGGTCGGCTGGGAGCTCTACATCCTGGATCTGGGGCTCGCGCAGCATCTGAAGAATTTGCTGTTCGTCGGCTATTTCATCGGCTTCGATGCGTATTTGCGGCAGGCGCGTCCCGCGTTCGTCGCGGGTCTCGGATTGGCGATCGCGGGCATTGTCCTGGTGGGTTTCATCGGCATGGGCTGGTCGTATTCCTTCTTGCTGGCGACCACGGCGATGCTGGTGAGGCAGGCCCTGCACCGGCGTGCGCAGGGCTGGCGCTGGATTCTGCCGGCGATGTTGCCGTGGGTCGTCATGGCGACGGCGCTGGTCGTGTCCGTGCTCATCGCTGGTGGCATCGGCAACTCGGGAGAGTCGGGTCCGTCCTGGTTCGCTGAGCGCTTGCACGATGCCGGCATCGTCAAGGGACTGCTGCTGTCCCTGGGTACGTCGGTGCTTGGCGTCGAGACGGTCAGTGCCCGACCGACGTTGCTGCCGGTGGCGTTGACGATTGGTGCGGGCGTGCTCGTGGCGGCGCTGGTCGCGCTGCTGGCGCGTTGGCGGGATCGGCGCGATGACGTGTCTGCGGTGCCGGTGGCGCTCATCGTCTACGGGCTTTCGTTCGCGGTGTCGATTGCCTTGGCGCGTGGATTCGGCGATCCGTTCATGGCGGCGGCCTCGCGCTACTACATGGACAACGTGCTGACGCTGGTCGGGATCGCCTGGTGCGCTTTCGACCGGCTCGCGGTGTCGTCGCTGAATCTGCGTGCGCCACGGCAGGCTGCGTTGCTGATCGCGGGAGCGGTCTTGCTGCTCGGCGTGGCGGCGACCAATGCCGACGAGTGGCGCAAGGCGAAATGGCGCTTGGAAGCGTTTCAGCACATGCACGCTGTCGCACTGGCGGGCATCGAGACCCCCGAGCAGGCACAGACCTTGCAGGCCCCGTTTCCCGATGCCCAGGCCGGCGTGGCCTTGCAGCAGGCGCGCTTGTTGGGCGTGTATGCGCCGTTCGCGCGCGGCTGCGATGCGCCGAAGATCGAAAAACTTTCCGGCTGGTCCGGTGCCGGCGGCGATGAGATTGTCGACCGGGCGGTGTTACTGGCTTCGCCTTGCAACTGCGGTGTGCGCCTCGACGGCAACGTTTCGGCGGAGAGCCCCCCGCAGCAGGTCGTGATCGAACGGGACGGGCGGGTGTTGCAGACGCTGAGCTTGCGGCCAGGTGAGCCTTTCGCGGTGCGGGTGCCTGGCTGGGAGGCGGGCGCGGGTCGCATCGCGATCCGCCGGCTGGCGTCGACGCCGGGACGGCTGGTCGCACACATCACGGCGGGTTGCCCGTGACGCGCGCGGATGCCGGCGGGAGCCAGCGATGATCGTCGGCCACGGCATGCTCGCCCGCGCGTTTGCGTCGCGCTATGCGAAGGACACGCGGACGCTGATTTTTGCCTCGGGCGTCGCCGATTCCGACGAGCGGGCGCCGTCGGCCTTTGAACGCGAACAACGGCTGCTCGATGAGCACCTGACAACGCATGCCGGCCGCTTCGTGTATTTCGGCAGTTGCAGCGCCGCCGATGCCGATCGCTGCGAAACGCCGTATGTGCGGCACAAGCTCGCGATGGAAGCGCGGGTGCTCGACCATGCCGGCGGACTGATCCTGCGTCTGCCGCAGGTAGTCGGCCGCACGGACAATCCACATACCTTGGCCAATTTCCTCTATCGCGCGATCCGCGACGGCGAACATTTCACCGTCTGGCGCCGTGCCGAACGCAACCTCGTCGATGTCGACGATGTCGTCGCGATCGCCGCCGAGTTCATCGACGGCCGGCAGTCGGCCGGGGCGATCGTCACGATCGCCGCGGAAAAATCTCTGCCGGTGCCGGAAATCGTCGCGATATTCGAGCGCCTGCTTGGACGACGCGGCCACTACGATCTGCTGGAAAAAGGCGCGCCGCTGACCATCGATGCCGGTCCGGCGCTCGCGGTTGCGGCGGCGCTAGGACGACCGCTCACGGGAGACTATGTCGAGACCGTATTGGCCAAGTACCATGGCCGCGATGCCTGATCTCGCCCTTTCCATCGTCATTCCCGTCTACGGCAGTGCCGGCATCCTGCCGGCGTTGGCGAGCGCGCTACAGGCGGCGCTGGATCCGCAGGTCGGTGCGGGGCGCTACGAAGTGATCCTCGTGCACGACCAGGGGCCGGACGATGCCTGGCGCGTGATCTCCGATCTCGCCACGACCCGGCCCTGGCTGCGCGGCGTCGAACTGCGCAAGAACGCCGGTCAGCACAATGCGGTCATGGCCGGCCTGGCCTTCGCTCGCGGCGAATACATCGTCACCATGGACGACGACCTGCAGCACGATCCGCAGGACGTGCCGCGCATCCTGGCCTGCCTGCGCGAGGGCAGGGATGTCTGCTACGTGCAATTCGCTTCGCGCCGGCATGCCTTGTGGAAACGCCTGGGCAGTGCCTTCAACGATCTCGTCGCGGGCTGGCTGCTGCGCAAGCCGCGGGGGCTGTACCTGTCGCCGTTTCGCGGCCTGCATCATTCGATTCGCGACCTGATCGTGGTCTACACCGGTCCGTTCGTGTACGTCGACGGCCTGTTGCTGCAAAGCACGGCCAATATCGGCACCATCGAGGCGCAGCACCACGCGCGCAGCGATGGCCGCTCCGGCTACAGCCTGCGCAAGTCGATTTCCCTGTGGCTGCAGATGGCGACGAGTTTCTCGATCATGCCCCTGCGTGCCGCCTCGCTCGCGGGCATGGCCTGTTCTTTGTTCGGCTTCGCGCTGGCGCTGTTCGTGATCGTGGAAAAATTCCTGCATCCGGATACGCCGGTCGGCTGGACCTCGCTGATCGTCGCGATCCTCATGATGGGCGGCATCCAGCTGATCGCGCTGGGCATGATCGGCGAGTACGTCGGACGGGTCCTGCTCAATGTCAGCTACCGGCCGCAGTACGTGCTCGGTCGGCGCGTGAATCTGCCCGATGCCGACCTCGGCACGACGCCGCGCGATGATCACTAGCGACAACGATCTGGGGCGCCTGCTGCGCTTCGGACTGGTCGGCGGGCTGAGTACCCTGGCCAGTGCCGTCCTGGTCTGGACGCAGGTCGACGTCCTGAACGCGGATCCGCGCCTGGCGGCGGTGATCGCCTATCTGTTGCTGGTGCCGGTGAATTTCCTGGCGCAGCGTCGTTTCACCTTCGCCTCGTCCGGGCGGCTGACCCGCGAGGCGCTGCGCTTCATCCTCGTGCATGTCTCGAACCTGATCCTGTCGCTGCTGGGCATGGTGGTCGTGGTCGACCTGCTGCGGGCGGATTACCGCTGGGGCATCGTTTTTTCCATGATCGCCGTGCCGCTGGCGACCTTCCTGGCGATGCAGCACTGGGTGTTCCGGCGCGCCTGAGCGTTCAGTCGCACCGCGCGCACTTGCTGGTAGCATCGGGAAAACCACAGCGCGCGGAACCAACGCATGAGCCAGGCAGTCGCCGACGGCACGGGGCCGATGCCCCGGCAGATCCCCTACATCATCGCCAATGAAGGCTGCGAACGCTTCAGCTTCTACGGCATGCGCAACATCCTCACGCAGTTCCTGGTCGTCAGCCTGTTGCTGTACCTGCCCGAGGCGGACCGGGAAAGCGAAGCCAAGCATGTCTTCCACACCTTCGTCATCGGTGTGTACTTCTTCCCCTTGCTTGGCGGCTGGATCGCCGACCGCTTCTGGGGCAAGTACCAGACCGTTATCTGGTTCAGCCTGGTCTACTGCCTCGGCCATGCCTGCCTGGCGTATTTCGAGGATAACCGCACGGGATTCTTCGCCGGGTTGTTCCTGATCGCGTTCGGCTCCGGCGGCATCAAGCCACTCGTGGTGTCCTTCGTCGGCGACCAGTTCGACCAGACCAACAAGCAGCGCGCCAAGGTCGTGTTCGACGCGTTTTATTGGATCATCAATTTCGGGTCGTTCTTCGCATCCCTGCTGATGCCGATTTTCCTGCGCGACTATGGCGCCGCCGTGGCCTTCGGCATTCCCGGCATCCTGATGTTCATCGCGACCTTCGTGTTCTGGCTCGGACGCAAGAAGTACGTGATGGTGCCGCCGGAATCGGCGAACCCGCATTCTTTTCTCAATGTCGCGCGCACGGCCTTGTTCGCGCAGGCGCCCGGCAAGGCGCGCACGGGGCTAGCGCTGGCGGGGTTCGGCGCGACCCTCGCGGTGATCTCGATCCTGCTCACCCCACAGATCGGTTTCGTGATCGCCTTCTGTTCGGCGCTGGCCTTGTTGCTGGCCTTCGGCGGCATGGGCACGTGGATGCAGCTCGAGCGCGCCCGCGGCGTGCATCCCGACGAGGCCGTCGAAGGCGTGCGCGCGGTGCTGCGCATCCTCATCGTGTTCGCGTTCACCACGCCGTTCTGGTCGTTGTTCGATCAGAAGGCCTCGACCTGGGTCCTGCAGGCGAACGACATGGTCAAACCCGACTGGTTCCAGCCTTCGCAGATGCAGGCGCTGAATCCGGCCCTGGTGATGCTGCTGATTCCGTTCAACAACTTCGTGCTTTTCCCGCTGGTCCGGGGCCTGGGCGTGGAACTGACGGCGCTGCGCCGCATGACCACGGGCATCGCCTTCTCGGGTCTGGCCTGGGTCGCGATCGGTTGCATCCAGCTGGCGATGGACGGCGGCAGTCCGACCTCGATGCTCTGGCAGATGCTGCCGTATGTGTTGCTGACCTTCGGCGAGGTGCTGGTCTCGGCCACGGGCCTTGAGTTCGCCTACAGCCAGGCGCCGAAGTCGATGAAGGGCGTGATCATGAGTTTCTGGTACCTGGCGGTGACCATGGGCAATCTGTGGGTGCTCATCGTCAATTCCACGGTGCGCAACGATGCCGTGCTCGGACACATCGCCAGCACCGGTTTGAGCGTGACGGCCTTCCAGATGTTCTTCTTCGCGGCGTTCGCGTTCGCGGCCGCGCTGGCGTTCGGGTGGTACGCGCTGCGTTACCGCATGGTCGACAACTACCGGGCCGCGTGAGCGCCGGCCCAGGCCGCTATTTCTTTTCCACGTAGGCGGCGCGCACGGCCGCGGTGTCGAGCGCTTTCGATTGCGCGGCGTCGTAGGTCAGTCCGACGCCGTCGCCGCCCAATCCCGGCAGGTACAGCTCGATCGCCATCGTGTTCTGCGGATAGCGGCGGCGCATCACCAGCATCACGTAGTCGCCGCCGTTGTGCTGGAAATAGTAATCCTTGCCTTCGTAGGCGGCGGCGCGCACCTGGGTGCGGATGACCTGGCCATCCAGCGGGTTGTTGACGCCTTCGACCTTGATGTAGACCACGTCGCTGCCCAGCGCCTGCGCGACGGAGACGGTTTCGTTGTGTTCGCCGACGTAGACGCTGCCGTATTTTTCCATCGCTTCCGCCGGTGCGGCGGGTGCGGCTGACGGGGTTTCGGGCTTGGCTCTTGCTGGCGGAGCCGCAGCAGCAGGTTGTTCTGCTGGCGGCGTCACGGCGGTCGGGGGCGAGGCATCGGCAACGGCCGGCGGGTTTTCTGCGACCGTCGGCGTCGAAGTCGCTGTCGACGTTACGGGGCTTGCCGTAGCGGCGGTATCCGGCGCCGTCGTCTCTGCGGGCATCGGTGTTGCCGGCGGCGGAACCGCCGTGTCGTCGTTCGAACGCCACTGCGGCCACGCAAGAAATCCGCCGACGATCGCGACCGGTGCCAGCCACAGCAGATGACGTGCGGGCGAGGGCGGTCGCGCGTCTGCGGTCGCGATCGCGGCCGGCGTCGCGGCGCCGCTGGGCGTGGCGATCGAGGTCGGCGGCAGCGGCGCGCGACCCACGCCGGGCGTTGCGAGCATCGTGGCAGCCGCGCTCGTCTGTCGTGCCTTGACCTGCAGATCGCCGCCTTGCTGGATCAGCGGATGCATGGCGAGCGCGGCCAGCAACTCGCGTGCTGTCTGATAACGCGCGTCCGGTTCCTTGGCGAGCAGCTTGCCGAGGATTCCGGCGGTCTGGGCATCGACCTGGTCGTTGAGCGTGCGGATATCCGGAATGTCGGACTCGACGACGCTGAGCATGAGCTTGAACGGGCTTTCCGAATTGAACGGCAAGCGGCCGCTGAGCATTTCGAACAGCACCACGCCCAGCGCAAACAGGTCGGAGCGTTCGTCGACGGGCTTGCCCAGGCACACTTCCGGCGACAGATACCCGGGCGTGCCGACGACATCGCCGGTCGCGGTGAGTTTCTTGCTGGTGTCGCGCTGGGTCAGGGCGATGCCGAAGTCGGCGATCTTCAACTGGCCGCGTTTGCCGAGCAGCAGATTGCCGGGCTTGATGTCGCGATGGATAACGCCGTGCTCGTGCGCGGTCGCCAGGCCGAGCGCCGCCTGGCGCAGCAGGTTCAGCGCGTCGGCGGTCGCCAACGGGCCTTCGCGCTCGATGAGGGTCGACAGGCTTTCGCCATCGACGAATTCCATCGCGAACCAGGCCTGTTCGCCTTCCTGGCCGATGTAATGGATCTGGATGATGTGCGGGTCGTTGAGCGCGGCCATCGAGCGCGCTTCGCGCACGAAGCGTTCGACCAGGGCTGGGTCATGCGACAGCGCCGGCGACAGCTCCTTGATCGCGACATAACGGTCGAGCGCCGGCTCGAAGGCTTTGTAGACCACGCCCATGCCGCCGCGGCCGAGCTCGGCGACGATGCCGTAATGCCCCAGTTGCGTCTTCATGCCTCAGCGCGGCGCCGTGTCGGTGCGCAGCACGGGATAGAGATTGAAACGCTCATCCCAGGACGAATGCCGGCGTGCGAAGAACTGCAGGCGGGCGGCGGAATTCTTGGCGAAATCGGTATCGCTTTCGAGTCGTGCCTTGAATTCCGCGGCCAGCGCAGGATCGGCGGCGAGCTGAGCGCGCGCGACGTCCTCGGCGACGTAATCCTCCATGTATTCCTTCTGCTCGAAGGCATTGTTGAATTCGCCCCAGGCCGCGAGCGAGTCGCTGGACTGCGGTTCGAGCAAGGCCATGACCAGCCGTGCCTTGGGCTGGGCGATCGGCACGAACAGCGACCCCGCGGCGAGGTCGCGGACCTCGGCCTTCCATTCGCCCTGCGCGTTCAGCCGCTGGTGACCTTCGACCGACTGGCCGCCGAAACTCGCCTTGGTGGCGCGGAAGGTTTCGACAGCCGCCTGCTTCTGCGCGCTGCCGACGACGCGGAAGCGGATGCCGTGCAGCTTGAGTTTTTCCGCGACCCAGGCCGCGTGCGCCGCCGGCACGACATAACCGGCTTTGGGCGCGACCACCTGCGTGCCGGGCTGGATATCGTCCGCGAGTGGGACATGCCAGACCTGCGGCTTGCTTTCATCGTAGCGGGTCATCAGCGCGCCGGAAATGTCCGAGAGCGTGCGCGTGTATTCGTAGCCGAGGAAATCAATCTCGCGCTTCTTCGCGGACGCGGCATAGTCCAGCGCGACCGTCTGGCCACCGAGCGCCTGTGCGCGCTGATCGGCGGCCTGCGCATCCTTGAGCCAGCTGGCGCCGTGCGCGGCCATCTGGTCGAGCAAGGACACGATGGTGTTGCGGGTGATGCGCACGCGCGTCGGATAGTCCTTCCACGAATGCGTTTCGACCAGCATCGCCATGCGGTTGCGCATCGGGAAATAGCCGGTCGAGAAGCGCGGCGGCGCGACGCTGTCGGTGAAGCCCGAGGCGGGGTCGTCGTTGACGTTGAACGAGGGATAGAAGGACACGGGCAGCGAACCCTGCGCGGTGAGGTCGGCGATCACCCCGGTGCGCAGCGCCAGGCCGTCCTTGCGGAAGTCGCCGTCGCCGGAATTGACCGGCTCGACCTGCACCGCGACGTCATGGCGGAACTTTGCGCCGTCGGTGACGTGCAGATCGACGTAGGCGAGCGGGTCCCATTCGTTGACCAGGCGCAGCATCGCCTGCATTTCCGGCGCGTCGGCTTTGACGTAGTCGCGATTGAGGTTGTAGTTCTGCGCCGTTGTGCGCCAGCCCATCTGTTCGGGCCCGCGCTGATTCGGACGGTTCCAGGCGCCGAAGCGTTCGTGGCCATCGACATTGAACACCGGCACGAACACCAGCACCTGTTTGTCGAGCGCGCCTTTCGCGGCCTTGCCGGCGAGCACCTCGCGCAGCGCGAGGAAACCCGCGTCCTTGCCGTCGATTTCGCCGGCATGGATGCCGCCCTGGATCAGCATCACCGGCAGCCCGCGCTGATGCGCGGCAGCGGCCGTGAGCGCGCCGGTGCGTGTGACGATCAGGGCCTTCATCGGCCGGCCTTCGGGCGTGCGGCCGAAATCGATGCAGCGCACGACGCCGGGGTAGGCATTCTGGAACGACTGGCACAGCGCGATGACTTCGTCGTAGCGACCGGTTTGCAGGAAGCCCGAGCGTTCGGACATCGTGCTCAGGGGCGGCAGATCGGCGGAGGCAGTCGCGCAGACGCCGAGGGCGAGGGTCAGCGCAAGGCACAGGGGACGGATCATGGGCGGCTTCGCTTTGGGAAAGCGCGATGATGCCTGTGCCCGGTGACGGCGAATAGTGAGCAAAGTTGGGACGACGCCCCCGATGGTGGCGCGCTCATGAGCGCGATGCCTTCAGTTGGCGACAGCCACCGGGCCTGTTGCGGTCAGACCCGCGCCGACAGGCGGGGCACCGATGGGGCGGGGCGCACGACCGAGCAGTTCCGGCAGCCGGTTGTGTTGCGGGCAGTTGTCGTTGCGCAACAGCTCCCAATGACCGAAAGAAAACGGCGTCCAATGCAGGAGATCGCAGACGTGGCTGCCGAGGCGGGCGAGCACGCCCGGAATGCGCAGGCAGCGGACCGGGTGCGGCGTGTGCAATCGGCGAATCGAGGCGATGTAGTCGGCGAGTCCGATTTGGTCCGGACCGCCAAGATCGTATTCGCGCTGCGCGGCGTCGGTGTTGGTCGGCAGCGGTTGCATCGCGAGGTTCGCGAGCGCCTCGCCGAGTTCGCCGACATCGAGCGCGGCGATGCGGCCGATGGCGTCCGCCGGCAGCACCAGCAGGGGCCAGCGCGCGACGCGGCGGATCCATTTCGCGCCGTAGCCACCGTCGCCGTCGAGCAGGGACGGCCGCACGATGTGCCAGTCCGCGCCGCTTGCGCGCAGCGCGGCTTCGGCATCGCGCTTGGAACGCAGGAAGCGGCTGCGTGCGGGGAACTGCAAACCCAGGGCCGAGACATGGATCAGGCGCAGTCCGCGCTGTCGGCAGGTTTCGGCCAGCGCGGTTACCGCTTCGCAGTGCACGCGCCGGTAAGTCTCGCGGCCGCGCTGGCGCAGGATGCCGACGCAATTGAGCACCACGTCCACGCCATCGGTGGCATCCCGCCACTGGTCGGGGTCAAGCAGGTCCTCCATGTGCACCTGCCGGCGCGGCGCGGCGGTGGCATTGCCGGGCAACTTGCCGTCGATGCGGGCCGGATGGCGACTGCCGATGATCACCGGGCAGCCGGCGGCGATCAGGGCGGCGACGGCGTGCCGGCCGATGAAACCCGAGCCGCCGAGCACCAGAACGGTGGGTTTGGCTGGGGGTGGCGGTTTGTCCTGAGCCCTGTCCATGCTGTTTTCCGATCTTCGTGTCAGTAATTTCTGTCTTGACAGAAATATATGACCAAAATAGTCTGGCGGCAAGCCAGATGCGACGCCGGAGCCTGCCATGGACACCCCCGACACCGACACCCCGACCGCGGACCGCCTGACGCCGGTCAGCCGCCGCTTTGTCCTGCACTGGGGCGAGATGGGCTCGCGCTGGGGCGTGAACCGGACGGTGGCGCAGATCCACGCGCTGCTGTTCCTGTCCGGGCGACCCATGCATGCCGAGGAAATCGCGGACATCCTCGTGGTCGCGCGCTCGAACGTCAGCAACAGCCTCAAGGAATTGCTCAACTACAACCTCGTGCGCGTCGTGCACCTGCTCGGCGAACGCCGCGACCACTACGACACCAGCAAGGATGTCTGGGAGCTGTTCCGGACAGTGACGCGCGAACGCAAGGCGCGCGAGTTCGATCCGACCGTTGCCGTGCTCAAGGACTGCGTCGCCGACGCCGCCTTTGCGCAGGAGGATCGCGATGCCCAGACGCGCATCCGCGAAACCCTGGCGCTGATGACGACGATGTCGGCCTGGGGCGAGGAAATGCTGCGCCTGGAGCCGGCCACGCTGATGAAGGTCATGAAGCTCGGCAGCCGTATCCAGAAACTGCTGCGCGACGGCGAGAACAAATGACACCTGTCGTGCACTACCCGCTGACGATCTACTACGACGCGCACTGCCCGCTGTGCGTCAAGGAACTGGGCGCGATCAAGGACTACGACCGCCACGACCGCCTGCGCCTGGTCGATTGCTCGGGCGCGGAATTCGATGATCCGTTCGCGCGGCGTGCGGGCATCGGCGCCGAGCAGATGATGCGGTCGATCCACGCCCGCGACGAAGCGGGGCAGTGGTTTACCGGGGTCGATGTCTTCGTGCTCGCCTATCGCCAGGCCGGCATCGAAAGCATGGCGCGGCTGTGGTCGCATCCGTGGCTGCGTCCGTTGTGGGACCGGCTGTATCCGTGGGTGGCGCGGCATCGCATGTTCCTGTCCCGGCTGGGCTTCACCGAGGCTTTCGACCGGCTGGTGCGCTGGGCTGCGCGGCGTTCCGAGCGCCAGGCGGCGGCCTGCCGCGACGGCCGCTGCGAGCTGCCCTGAGCGTCAAAACGGCGGGCTTCGGGCGATAATCGCCGTCCCGCACGTTCCTCTGATCCCATGCTCGCCTTCCTGCCCCTGTTTCTGCGCGTTCCGCTGGCCGCGCTGCTGATCGCCCTCAATACCGTGCTGCATACGACGCCGCTGTTTGTCGTGGCCCTGCTGAAGTGGCTGCTGCCGATTCCCGCGTTCCGGCGCGGCTGCAATCACGTGCTGGTCGGCTTGGCGGAAAGCTGGATCGCCGTGAACAGCGGCTTGTTCGCGGTATTTACCCGCACGACCTTCCATGTCGAAGGCCTGGAAGGGCTGCAGAAGGACGGCCACTACCTCGTGCTGAGCAATCACCAGAGCTGGGTCGACATTCCGGTGCTGCAGAAGGTCTTCAACCGGCGCATTCCGTTCCTGCGCTTTTTCCTCAAGAGTCAGCTGATCTGGGTGCCCTTGCTGGGTTTGGCGTGGTGGGCGCTCGATTTCCCCTTCATGAAGCGCTACACGAAGAGCCAGCTGGCGAAGAATCCGCAGCTCGCCGGTCAGGACATCGCCGCCACGCGCCGCGCCTGCGAGAAATTCCGCGACATGCCGGTCTCGGTCATGAACTTCGTCGAAGGCACGCGCTTCACCGTCGACAAGCATGCACGGCAGTCCTCGCCGTACACGCATCTGCTTAAGCCCAAAGCCGGCGGCGTGGCCTTCGTGCTCGATGCGATGGGCCAGGCTTTGCATTCGGTCGTGGACGTAACCCTGGTCTATCCGGGCGGCAAGCCGACCTTGCTCGATCTGATGGCCAATCGCGTGCCGGCGGTGCGCGTGCATGTGCGGCAGCGGGCGATTCCGGCCGAGTTCCTGACCGGCGACTACGAAAACGATCGCGCGTTCCGTGCGCGCTTCCAGCAATGGATGAACGCGGTGTGGACCGACAAGGACGCCGAACTGGCGCGTCAGCTGGCCGCGGCCGGTTCCGACTGAGCCTGCGTCCGCGAGCCGCTCCGGGCCCGTACACTGGCGACAGACCGACCGAAGGCCCACGCATGATCATCGTCCACCACCTCAACAACTCCCGCTCGCAGCGCGTGCTGTGGCTGCTCGAGGAGCTTGGCCTGCCGTACGAGGTGCAACGCTACGAACGCGACGCGCAGACCATGCTGGCGCCGCCGTCGCTGCGCAAGGTGCACCCGCTGGGCAAGTCGCCAGTGATCGGCGACGGCGATGTCGTCGTGGCCGAGTCGGGCGCGATCGTCGAATATCTCGTCGAGACCTATGGGCAGGGTCGTCTGGTGCCGCCGCCGGGGACCGCGGAAAAGCGCCGGTACACCTACTGGCTGCATTTCGCCGAAGGCTCGGCGATGTCGCCCTTGCTCATGAGCCTGGTGTTTTCGCGCGTGCGCAGCGCGCCGGCGCCGTTTTTCGTGCGGCCGGTCGCGCGCGCGATCGCCGACAAGGTGATGACGTCGTTCGTGACGCCGCAGATCAACGCGCATCTGGATTTCATGGAGAGCGAGCTGAAGACGCGCGACTGGTTCGCCGGCGACGCGTTTACGGCCGCCGATATCCAGATGAGCTTCCCGCTCGAAGCGGCGGCCTCGCGCGGCGGCCTCGCCGCCGATCGCCCGCGGCTCACCGACTGGCTGGCGCGCATCCACGCCCGCCCGGCCTACCAGCGTGCGCTGGCCAGCGGCGGACCGTACGAGCTGTTGCGCTGATACGATTCCGCCCGCGCCACTGACGGCCGACGACACCGGCAAGGACCCCGATGCTCTCGCATACCCTGATCATTATCGCGATCACCTGCGTGGTGTCGTTTCTCGCCTTCAATAATCAGAAGCTCATGGACCGGCTGATCCTGTGGCCGCCGGCGATCGCGCGCGACAACGACTGGTACCGGCTGGTGAGCTACGGCCTGCTACATGCCGATTTCACCCACCTGCTGTTCAACATGATCACCCTGTATTTTTTCGGTCGGGTGATGGAGTCGTTCTACATCACGCGCCTCGGTCCCTGGGGCTTCGTGTTTTTCTACGTGCTGGGACTGATTTTTTCGATACTGCCGACGTATCTGCGCAATCGCGACAACGCCAAGTACTTCAGCCTGGGCGCCTCGGGCGCAGTATCGGCGGTGTTGTTCGCCTATATCCTCATCGACCCGTGGGCGAAGATTTACGTGTATTTCGCCATCGGCATCCCGGCGATCGTGTTCGCGGTGCTCTACACCGTCTATTCGATCTACATGGACCGGCGCGGCAAGGACAGCGTCAATCACAGCGCGCATCTGTGGGGCGCCGCGTACGGGGTGGTCTTCACCCTGCTCGTCGATTCGGACGTCCTGGGGCATTTCCTGCGCGAGTTGAGCCACCCCCGCTTCTAGGCGGGCGGGGCGGGCGGCTCGCCGTGCGATAATTGCGCATGACCGACTTTTCCGCACTTTCCCTCAGCCCGGCCCTGCTGCAGGGCCTCGAAGCGCTGGGTTACGCCAGCATGACCCCGATCCAGGCCGGCAGCCTGCCACCGATCCTGGAAGGCAAGGACGTGATCGCGCAGGCGCGCACCGGCAGCGGCAAGACGGCCGCTTTCGGCCTGGGCCTGCTCGCCCGCATCGATCCGCTGCTCGCGCGTGTGCAGACCCTGGTGCTGTGCCCGACGCGCGAACTCGCCGATCAGGTAACCAAGGAATTGCGCCGCCTCGCGCGTCCGATTCCCAACATCAAGATCTCGACCTTCTGCGGCGGCATCCCGCTGCGTCCGCACCTGGCGTCGCTGGTGCATGAGCCGCACATCGTGGTCGGCACGCCCGGCCGCGTGCAGGAGCTGATCGACCACGGCGCACTCAAGCTCGATGCCTTGCTGGTGCTGGTGCTCGACGAAGCCGACCGCATGCTCGACATGGGCTTTGAAGCCGCGATCGCCGGCATCGCCTCACAGGCGCCGAAAGCGCGGCAGACGCTGCTGTTCTCGGCGACCTATCCCGAGGAAATCCGCGACATCAGCAAGAAGTTCCAGCGCACGCCGATCGAAGTAACGGTCGACACCGAACACGGCGCCGACGAGATCGAGCAGCTGTTCTTCGAAGTCGACGTGCCGCGCAAGCTCGATGCGTTGTCGCAGTTGCTGGCCGAGCATCGTCCGGAATCGGCGGTGGTGTTCTGCAATACCAAACGCGATGCCCAGGACGTTGCCGATCAGCTGGCGCAACGCGGGACGTCGGTGCTGGCCCTGCATGGCGACCTCGAACAGCGCGATCGCGACGAAGTGCTGGTTCGCTTCGCCAACCGCAGTTGTGCGGTGCTGGTGGCGACCGACGTCGCCGCGCGCGGGCTGGATATCAAGGATCTGCCGGCGGTGATCAGCTACGAACTCGCCAACGACGCCGACACGCATACGCACCGCATCGGCCGCACCGGCCGGGCAGGGCAGAAGGGCCTCGCCTTGAGCCTGGTCGCGCCGCGCGAGATCGGGCGCGTCGCGAAGATCGAAGAGAATCTCGGCGGCAAGGTGCGCTGGGTGCGCATCAATCTGTCCGACCGGTCCGCGAAAGAACCGGTCAAGGCCGCGATGGCCACGCTGATCGTCGATGGCGGCCGCAAGGACAAGGTGCGTCCCGGCGACATCCTCGGCGCGCTGACCGGCGCGGCCGGCATCCCCGGCGATGCGGTCGGCAAGATCGACACCTTCGACACCCGCACCTACGTCGCGATCCGTCGCGACCTCGCCAAGAAAGCGCTCGAGCGCCTGCGCGCGGGCAAGATCAAGGGCCGCACCCTGCGCGTGCGCACCCTCGGCTGAGCACGGGCGCCCGCGTGCCGGACGGGGCCGTCGCCCCGGTCTTCGGCAGGTTCATCAATAAATAGGCAATAAGTAGCCCTGCCGCCACGACGATGTCTCCCACACGGTGGAGCACGACGATCCCGTCTGTGCTCGCGACGGAGCGGCCTGGCCGCTTGCGTCGGACCGGCACTTCGCCCCCGTTTCGTCGCTGGAGACAAAGATGGATACCGATGTCCTGATCGTGGGAGCCGGCCCGACCGGCCTCATGCTCGCCAACCAACTCGCACGCCGCGGTGTGCGCGCGCTCATCATCGACCGCCATGCCGGTCCTTCGCAGCAGACGCGTGCACTCGGCGTGCAGGCGCGCACGCTGGAAATCTACGCCAAGATGGGACTGGCCGAACGCGCGATCGGGCAGGGCAAGATCGGCACCGGCGCCAATCTCTGGGCGAACGGCCAGCGCAAAGGCCGCGTGCCCTTGGGCGACGCCGGTAAGGAAGTCAGTCCGTATCCCTACATCCTCGTGCTCGGTCAGGACGACAACGAACGCCTCATGGGCGAGTCGCTGAACGCCGCCGGCGTGTCCGTGCAGTGGAATACCGAATTGCTCGCCATCGAGCAGCGCAGTGACCACGCGATGGTGACGCTGAAACAGGCCGACGGCTCGGTGCGCGGGCTCAAGGTCGCCTGGGTCGCCGGTTGCGATGGATCGCGCAGCGCCGTGCGCGAACTGAGCGGCATTGAATTTCCGGGGGCGCCGTACGAGCAGGTGTTCTTCGTTGCCGATGTCGAGATGACCGGCACGATGGTGCCCGACGAGGTCAATGTCTATCTGTGGCAGGCCGGTTTCCATCTGTTTTTCCCGATGCGCGGCCAGGACCACTGGCGCATCGTCGGCATCGTGCCGCCAGCCTTGCGCGATTCGCCGACGCTGGATTTCGCGGCGCTCACGCCGTCCCTGCTCGGCGAGGCGGGCGTGAACCTGTCGTTGAAAAACTGCACCTGGTTTTCTACCTATCGCATCCATCACCGGCATGCGGCGAATTTCCGCAGCGGCCGTTGTTTCGTGCTCGGCGATGCCGCGCACGTGCACAGCCCGGTCGGCGCGCAGGGCATGAATACCGGATTGCAGGACGCGTACAACCTGGGCTGGAAGCTGGCGCTCGTGGTGCAGGGCCGGGCCGATCCGGCCTTGCTCGACTCTTACGAAGAAGAACGGTTGCCGGTCGCGGAACAGCTGCTCAACACCACCGACCGGGGCTTTCGCCTCATCGTGTCGGCGCATCCGCTGGCTGGCCTGTTGCGCACGCAGATCATCGCGCGCGTCGCCGCGTTTGCGATGCGCCGCAAGTTCATCCAGAAGATCGCATTCCGTGCGGTCTCGCAGACCGGCATTCACTATCGCAAGGGCTCGCTGTCGTCGGCGCTCGCGCGATTCCCGGGTAAGGCCCCGCAGGCGGGCGATCGCTTTCCGTGGTTGAAACTCAAGCTGTCCGCCGGCGGGCCGGTGCAGGACCTTTTCGAAAAACTCGACGACCGGCGCTTCCAGCTGCTGGTCTTTGGTCAGCCCCTGCCGGCCGAGGCCTTGCCCGATCTGGGCGAACTCATGCAGGTGCACGTGATTCCGGCCGACGCCACCAATGCGGCGGAACTTGATCGTGCGAAGGTCCCACAGACGGCGTTCTACCTGCTGCGTCCCGACGGGCATGTGGGCCTGTGCGGCGCCATCCTGGACTCCGCGGCGGTCACCGACTATTTCCGACAGCGGGTGCGTTTGGGTCCGGCCGAGCTCCGGGCCTGAGGCCCCGTACTTCTGGCCCATGTGATTAGGTGTTATAGGTAACTATAGTACCGGCACAGGGGTCGACATTCCGTCGGCGCCCAGCAGACCCGGGAACGCGCATGTCGGCATGTGAATTGTCTTTGAAATCCGTCGGATACAAGTATCCCGGCGGCCACCAGGCCGTGTCGGACCTGAGCCTCAAGCTGGGCCCGGGCATCCTGGGACTGCTCGGACCCAATGGCGCGGGCAAGTCCACCTTGATGCGCATCCTCGCGACCCTGGCCCGGCCGACCGCCGGCCAGGTCACCTGGAACGGGGTCGATATCGCCGAACAGCCCAACGCCCTGCGTGTCGCGCTCGGCTACCTTCCGCAGGATTTCGGCGTGTATTCGGCGCTCAGCGCGCGCGAGTTCCTGGCCTTTCTCGCGGCCGTCAAAGGCTTGTCCGGCGTCGAGGCCAAAACGCGCGTGGAGACCTGCCTCGCGCAGGTCGGCCTGAGCGATGCCGCCGATCGACGCCTCGGCGATTTCTCCGGCGGCATGCGTCAACGCGTCGGCATCGCGCAGGCTCTACTCAACGATCCGACCCTGTTGATCGTCGACGAACCCACGGTCGGCCTGGATCCGGAAGAACGCATGCGTTTCCGGCACTTGCTGACCGATCTGGCTGGGCAGCGCCTGGTCATCCTGTCGACGCATATCGTGTCCGACGTGGAAGCCAGTGCCACGCAGCTCGCCGTCATGGCCGAGGGGAGGCTGCGTTTCCACGGCACGCCCGAACAACTGCTGGGAATGGCCGAGGGCCATGTCTGGGAATGGACCTTGGCTGCCGATCAACTTGCCGAAGTCCGCGCCAACTACACGCTCTGCGCCTCGTTGCGCCGTCCCGACGGCGTGCGCGTGCGTGTCATCAGTGCCGGTCGACCGCACGCCGACGCGCAGGCGGTGACGCCGGGTCTCGAGGACGCGTACACCTGGTTGCTCGGCGCCAGCGCGGCGGCGCACTGACATGCAGGCCGTCCATCGGTTTCTCGCCATTCTTCTCGCCGATCTGCGCGAACGTACGCGCAGCCTGCGTTTCTGGATCGTGCTGGCCGGCGTCATGGTCGGCAGCTGGGCGTGTTTTCCGCCGCCGAGCGCGCACTACCTGACCGTGTCGCTGGTCGATGGCCAGCGCGGCGCTTATTCCAGTGCCTGGATCGGCATGGTGCTGGGCATGGAGTTCTGCACGCTGCTGAGCCTGATCGGTTTTTATCTGGTGCGCGGCACGCTCGCGCGCGACATCGACACGCGCGTCTGGCAGCTGCTGGTTGCCACGCCGATGACGCGCGGCGCCTACCTGCTGGCGAAGTGGGCCAGCCACATGGTGATCTTCGGCATCATCATTTCCGTGGGCCTGAGCGTGGGTCTGGTCGCGCAGTGGGTGCGCGCGGAAGACACGGCGTTCAATCTGTTCGAACTGGTCAAGCCGGTGCTGGTGCTGAGTTTGCCGGGCCTGGCGATCACCTCGATGTTCGCGGTCTGGTTCGACCTCGTGCCCTGGCTGCGGCGCACGATCGGCAATGTGCTGTTCTTCATCGTCTGGGTGACCTTGACCTCGACCTCGCTGGCGCAACTCGATGCCCCGCATGCGAACGAGGTCTGGACCAGCGATCCGAACGGCATGACCGTGGTGGCGCGCGATTTCCAGCGCATCCGCGAGCAGCAGACCGGCAAGCCGCAGGAGAAGGGCTTCAGCGTCGGCAATCAGGTCATCGACCATCCGCCGATCCTGTTCGAATGGAAGGCCTGGCACGTGCGGCCCATGGATGCGTTGGGTCGCCTGCTGTGGCTGCTCGGTGCGATGGCGGGTGTGCTGCTGGCGGCACCGTTTCTCGATTGGGCGGCGGCGCGCGGCACGGCGGCGGCGGCGAAAAACGTTGCGGGAGCGGGGCTGCGTCTGGCCTGGCTCGACAAGGCGATGGCACCGTTCGCGCGTGGCCTGTTCGGCACCCTGGTGATTGCGGAACTACGTCTGGTGCTGCGTCAGCGTCGTTACGGCTGGTGGCTGCTCGCTCTGGTGGCCTGGGGCGTGCAGGCTTTCAGTGCGGAGAAGGGCATGGTCATGGCGATGATGCTGGCCTGGTTGCTGCCGCTGGACGTGTTTGCGCGTGGCGTGCTCCGCGAGCGCGATACCGGTACCGGCGGGCTGATGTTCACCGCCGCCGGCATCACCTGGCGCCTGCTGGCGACGCGGTTCGCAGTGGCGGCGATCCTGGCGGTCGGTCTGGCCTTGCCCGGCATGCTGCGTCTGCTGGCCAGTCACCCGGAAGGCGCCTTGGCGGCGGTCGCGATCGCAGCGTCGATCTCGGTCTGGGGCCTGGCGGTGGGCGCGATCTGCCGCAACCCGCGTCCGTTTGAGCTGTTGCTGCTCGGGACGGTGTACGTCGGCATCCAGGGGGCGGACATCTTCGACATGAGCCGCGATCCGGCGACCACGGCGCTATGGCACAGCCTGTTCCTGCTGCCGGCGGCGGCGCTGCTGTTCTGGGCGTGGCCGCGGCTGGCGCGGCGCTAGACAGGGGAATCTGCGGGAGCGGCCTCTGCCGCGTCTGCACTGGTGGCTGGGGCCCGGGGCCCTTCCCACAGATTCCCGACGGCGGATCAGCGGCGGTTGCCGGCCCGCTGCACGTCAGAGTGTGACTTCCTGCGGCAGATTTCGTCGTTCAGGCTCTGGAATTCGGGGCTCTGGCGGCGGCCAGAGAGCAGCAGTTCCATCTGGCGCAGGGCGATCTCGAGATCGGCGCGTTGTTTGCTCGGAAAGGCGATGACGTTGCTCATGGCAGCTGCTTCCTTTTTCGACCAAAAGGACGATGCATATTCCGTGCCATGGTGACTTGCCCGGGCCCCTGTGCCAGCATCCGCGCCCTATGCGATTGAACAAGCACATCAGCGAGTCCGGTTATTGCTCGCGACGCGAGGCCGACCGTCTCATCGCCGAAGGCCGGGTGCTGCTTAACGGCAAGCGACCGGGGATCGGCGCGCAGGTCGAGGAGGGCGACAAGGTCGTCATCGACGGGCAGGAACTGCGCAAGCGGGCGGCAGGCGCGGGGGCGCGCAAGCACGTCTACATCGCCCTCAACAAACCGGTCGGCGTGACCTGCACGACCGAGGCCGACGTCAAGGGCAACATCGTCGACTTCGTCGGCCATCAGCAGCGCATCTTCCCGATCGGCCGCCTCGACAAGGATTCCGAGGGCCTGATCCTGCTGACCAGCAACGGCGACATCGTCAACGAGATCCTGCGCTCGGAAAACAACCACGAGAAGGAATACCTCGTCGGCGTGAACAAGACGGTGACCGACGAGTTCCTGCGCGCCATGGCCGGCGGCGTGCGCATCCACGGCCAGCTGACCAAGCCCTGCAAGACCCGGCGCATCGCCAAGTTCGGTTTTTCGATCGTGCTCACCCAGGGCCTGAACCGACAGATCCGCCTGATGGCCGAGGCACTGGGCTACAAGGTCGTGCAACTGCGCCGCGTGCGCATCATCAACGTCAAGCTTGGCCACCTGAAGGTCGGCCAGTGGCGCAATCTGACCGAGCCGGAATTGCGCGGTCTGCTGCCGCAACGCAGCGAGTGGTAAGGCGCGTTCGCGGCAACTGAATAAAACCTCTAGCGGTGCCGGCGTAGGTTCGAGGCAAGCGAAGCGGGACGAGGTTCCGCCGCGAGTCCGACCGCCGGGGTTGCCATGGCCAGTCACGCGCTCGTGCTGATGTGTCCGCCGGTGCATTTCGCGGTCGACTACGTCATCAATCCGTGGATGCAAGGACAGTTGGGGCAGGCCGACCGCAGGCGCGCCGTCGCGCAATGGCAGGCCTTGCGTGTGGTGCTGGCGATGCACGCGGACATCGTCGAGATCGCGCCGGAACCGGGATTGCCCGACATGCCGTTCACTGCGAACGCCGGTCTGGTCCTGGGCCGCACCTTCGTGCCCAGCCGGTTCCGTCATGCCGAGCGGCGCGGCGAGGAGGCGGCCTTCTCGCGCTGGTTCGAGCACGAGGGCTTCGATGTGCGCGCCTTGCCCGGCGACAGCCTGTTCGAGGGCGCAGGCGATGCGCTGTTTGATCGTGCCGAGCCGCGCCTGTGGGTGGGCTACGGCCATCGCACGGATTTGGCGGCAGTGAGTGCGCTGGCGCGCGTGCTGCACGTCGAGACGATTCCGCTTGCGCTCGCCGATGCGCGTTTCTACCACCTCGATACCTGTTTCTGTCCGCTGTCGCGCGGACACCTGCTGTATTTTCCGGCGGCCTTCGATGCCGCGGCGCGCGCGGCGATCGAAGCGCGCGTGCCGGCATCGCGCCGGATCGTTGTTGAAGAAGCCGATGCTCTGGCCTTCGCCTGCAATGCGGTGAACCTGGGCAACGTAGTCGTGCTCAATCGCGCCGGTGCGACCTTGCGCATCGCGCTCGAGAATGCCGGCTATCGCGTCGTGGAGACGCCGCTGGACGAATTCCTCAAGGCGGGCGGTTCGGCCAAATGTCTGACCTTGCGGCTGGACGAAGTCTTGCCGGTGTCGGCTGGCCGGCTGGCGCTCGTGGTGTCCTAGGCGCGATCGTGGGTGGCGGACCGCGCACTCAGGTAGTCCGCGGCACCGGCGCCAGCGATCTTTCCGCTCGCGAAACACGCGGTCAGCAGGTAGCCGCCCGTGGGCGCTTCCCAGTCGATCATTTCGCCCGCGCAGAACACGCCGGGAACGTGACGCAACATCAGGGCCGGATCGAGCGCGGAAAAACGCACGCCGCCGGCGCTGCTGATCGTTTCGGCGATCGGGCGCGGGCGCTGCAGTGTCAGGGGCAGCGACTTGATCGTTGCCGCCAGCGTGGCGGGATCGGAGAACGCGGCCTTGCTCATCGTTTCGTAGAGCAGGCCGGTTTTCACGCCCTCGATGCCGGCGACGCGGCGCAGATGGTCGGTCATCGAGCGGCCGCCACGCGGGCGCGCGAGATCGTTCGTGAGTCGGTCGAGATCGCGGCCAGGCGCGAGATCCAGATGGATGACGGCCGACCCCTCGGCATTGATCTGTTCGCGCAGGCGCGCCGAACGTGCATAGATCAAGCTGCCCTCGATGCCGGTTTCGGAAATCACGCATTCGCCCTGGAGCCAGCGGCCGTCGCCCGGAATTTCCGGGCAGAGAATTTTCACCGGTTTCAGAGGATGCCCGGCGAACCGCTGGGCGAAGATCTCACTCCAGGCGATCTCGAAACCGCAGTTCGCCGCCTGCAGCGGCGCGATGTCGGCGCCGCGTTGTGCCAGCCAGGGCAACCACGCGCCGTCCGACCCCAATTGCGGCCAGCTGCCGCCGCCCAAGGCGAGCACAACGGCCTGCGCACGAATGATTTGCGGCCCGCTCGGGGTGTCGAAGCACAAGGCCCCGTCCGCATCCCAGCCGGTGCAACGGTGATGCACATGGAATCGCACGCCGCTTTCGCGCAGCCGGCGTACCCAGGCGCGCAGCAGGGGCGCGGCTTTCATGTCTGTCGGGAAAACACGGCCGGAACTGCCGACAAAGGTGTCCACACCTAGTCCGCGGGCCCAGTCGCGCAGGGCGTCGGCGTCGAACACCGAAAGCCAGCGCGCGACGTCCTCACGACGATCGCCGTAGCGATCGACGAAAGGCGAGCGCGCTTCCGAATGCGTCAGATTGAGCCCGCCCTTGCCGGCGATCAGGAATTTTCGCCCGACCGAGCCCTTGCCTTCGAACACATCGACGTCGATGCCGGCGGCACGGGCCGACTCGGCCGCCATGAGGCCGGCCGGACCGCCGCCAACAATGGCCAGGCGCAGGGAGGGAGCGAGGGACATGCGGAGTCTGAGGGGCCGACGAACGCGGTCGACGATCAGGGCAGGCGCGACTTGAGCGCGTCGAGCTCGGCGCGCAGTGCTGCCACGGCCGCTTCGAGCGCGTCGATGCGCGACGGCGTCTCGCCGCCGCTGCGTTCGGCACTGCCCGTGGATTTCACCGAGGCCAGCAGCTGCTCGGCGTCCACCGCACCGGACAGCAGGTGCATGTAGCGATCTTCGCGCTGGCCCGCGCCGCGGCCGAGGTTGAGCGCCAAGGCGGGCGTGCGTTGTGCGAGGCGTTCGAGCGTGAGCCGGACTTCGTCGAGATCGGCGAACGCGGCGATGCGTTCGCAGCGTGTATGCAATTCGGCGAGGGTCTGCGGACCGCGCAGCATCAGCACGCACAGCAGGGCCTGCTGGCGCGTGGTCACCGACCAGGCTTGCGCGAAACGGTGTTCGTAGCGCTGCGCGCGGGCGCCGTGCACCGAGCGGATCGCGCCGAGACCTTCGAGCTCGCGCAGGGCATGGCCGACTTCGCCCGGCTCAAGCTCCATCAGGGGCTCGCGACTGGTTTTCTGGTTGCAGGCCAGGACCACGGCGTTCGCGGTCAGCGGATACGCTTCCGGCGTCGTCGCTTCCTTCTCGATCAGGCAGCCGAGGATGCGCGCCTGGATCGTCGTGAGCGGCGCCGGACCCGCATCGGCAGTCGCATCGGCAGCGGGATTTTCGGAAGTCATGGCGGGATCGGCGAACAGCGGAGGCGGGACGCCATGATGCCTCATGCCTGCGGTCGCCGGTTCGACGGCGTGGCGCGATCCGGCGACCGGGCAAAAAGAGGGCGGCTTAGCCGCCCTTCTTCGCGGCCTTGTCGGCGCGCTTTTCTTTCAGGGTTTTCGCGGGTTTTTTCTTGGTTTCTTTCTTCTGCTGCAGGCCCTTGGCCATGACCGTCTCCTGGGTTGGGGTTTGCCGCTGTGGCCCCCGGAGGATATCGTGATCCGGGCGCGTCGTCCCGTGTCCATCGGCGCGATGGTTTCGCCGGACCTTCTTCGCAGGCGCCGATGTCCATGAATACGATCCCGCATGCGCCGATGCCCTTGCCGCCCGGCTTGGTGTCGTTGTTGCTGGCGGCCTACGCGACGCCGATCCGGGCGTATCACAACTTCGATCATGTGCACGAGGTGCTCGGGCACTACGCGGAATCGGCGCAGCGATCGGCCTGGCGGCAGCCGCGGGAAGTATTCCTGGCCGTGCTTTTCCATGACGCGATCTATCAGGCGGGCCGGCGGGACAACGAAGAGCGCAGCGCCGTGCTGGCCCTCGAAGCAATCGCGGAACATCTGCCAGAAGCGGGCATCGACGGGGCCCGCGTGGCCGAACTCATCCGCTTGACGGCGCGGCATGGGCGGGTCGGTCCGGACGACGTGGACGAGGACGCGCGGCGGTTCCTGGATGGCGACATGGCGATTCTCGGCGCAGCTCCAGCGGCGTTTGATGCCTACCATCGGGGCATCGCCAGCGAGTACCGGGGCAAGTTGCCGGGCTGGCTGTTTGAGTTCAACCGGCGGCGCTTCCTGAAAGGCCTGCTGGCCAAGGAGCGCATCTTTCTGAGCGATGCCTTCCACGGGCGCTTCGATGCGCCAGCCCGCGTGAACCTGCAGCGTGTGCTGCAGGCGCCGCGCTCGGTCACGCGCGCCGGTGCCGGTCGCTAGCGGTCTTCCGCGAGAACGTCTCCTCGTACCGAAGCACCCGCGCTCGTTTCCGCAGGTCGGGGAAGCGCCTTCAGCCCGAAGCACGGCCGCAGCAGCGGGACGCGCTTGGCGATTTCGCTGATCGCGAAACAGCCCAGCACCGTGCCCGACAACACGGCGATCGGCTCGAGCACCGGGCCGAGGTGGAAGGGAATCAGCCAGAAGGCGAGGCCGACGATCAGGCTCTGGTGCAGCATGTACCAGGGATAGACCGACTCGTTGGCCCAAGGCAGCCAGCGAAACGGTTTGTTCAACAAGGCATGTGACCAGCCGAGTATCGCCAGCAGCATCGTCCAGATGTAGAGATTGCGCAGCGTCCACAGGCCCGCCTGCTGCCAGAACGGCACGTCCTCGGGAAGGGTCGCGACCAACGTGAGGTAGGGGACGAACAACAGCAGTGCCGCGATCAGGCTGACGCGGCGCAGACGCAGGGCTTCGGTCCAGAAGCCGCTGTCGCGGGCGATCAGGTAACCATAGACGAACACCGTGAAATACACCGCATTGCGGTACCAGTCGTGGATGAAATCGCCGTCGTCGGGAAAGCGCTGCTGCAAGGTGAGCGTATAGAACAGCAGGGGTAGGGCCGGCAGGACCATCAGCTTCCAGCCGCGCAGGCCAGTGAACATCGCACTCATGCGGCGACCGAATGAAGACGCCAGCGGCTTGGCGAGCAGGGCCAGAACGAGGGTGTAGACCCACAGGTAGGCCAGGTACCACAGGTGGTTCCAGGTGTAGCCGTGTTCCCAGCCGTCGAAGGCTTCTTCGGGCCAGCGCTTGCCGCGGTAATACTCGCTGAGGAAATGCCAGAAGCCCGGTTCGACCAGTCCGTTCGACACGCCCTGCGCATACGGCTGGATCGGCACGATGACGAGCATGCCGAACACCAGTGGCAGGAACAGGCGCCAGGTCCGGCTGCGGACGAAGCGCCAGACCTGGTCGGGTTTGAGCAGAAAGGCGGCGGCCATGCCCGAAATGAGGAAGATCAGGTCCATGCGCCAGCGATTGACGAACAGCATCGGCCATTGCAGCCATTCGCCCTGATAGGGGCTTTTGACGTGCCAGCCCCAGTCGAAGACGTAGAGCATGGCCAGGTGATAGAGGATCAGCAGACTGAAGGCGATGGCGCGCAGGGCGTCGATGTCGTGGCGGCGGGTCATGGGGTTCTCCTGAGTGAGCCCAGACTGCCTACGGCGCGGCCGCCAGCCCAGGACCAGGGGGCAGGGCGCGGGGAACAGTGACGAACGGTGGTCTCGCGGGACGAGTTGCGGGACGCGATTCGTCCCCGGCCCTTAGAATGCAGCGATGACTATCGACTCACGCTCCCTGCTGGAGCGCTACCAGCCGTATCGCCGTTTCTTCGAGACCGGCTTCTGGATCTTCAACTACCTCCTGCAGGCCACGACCAATTCGGTCATCGTGCTGCTGGATGTCGAGCGCGTGCACCTGGACTTCGCCCCATGGGAGCCGATCGTCTGGGAGTGGTCGAGCAACCTGGTCCTGCTGGCCCTGGTGCCGGCGGTGATCGCCTTCGAACGGCGCTTCCCGCTCTACCTGAACCAGTTGCGCCGGCATCTGCCCTGGCATGTGCTCGGTTCGGTCGTCTTCAGTCTGGTGCACGTGCTGGCGATGGTCGGTCTGCGCCATCTGGCGTATGCCTGGTACGGCGAGAGCTACGACTTCGGCTCCTGGCCGCGCGAGCTGGCCTACGAATACCTCAAGGACTGGCAGACCTACGGCACCATCCTGCTGATCGTCGCCGTGTACCACCTCGTGCTGTTGCGGATGCAGGGCGAAGCACGTCTGCTCGATGCGCCCGACGAGGGGCCGGCGGTGGAGCCGGTCGAGCGGCCGGAGCGGTTCCTGGTGCGCAAGCTGGGCAAGGAATTCCTGGTTGCCGCCAACGATATCGAGCTCCTGCAAGCCTCGGGAAACTACGTGAACCTGCGCGTGCGTGGCCGCGAGTATCCGCTACGCGCGACCATGGCCGGCATCGAACCGCGCCTGGATCCGGCGCGGTTCGTGCGTGTGCACCGCAGCTACATGGTCAATCTCGATTGCGTGGCCGAGATCGAGCCGCTGGAGACGGGCGATGCCCGTCTGGTCATGCGCGATGGCACCAAGGTGCCGTGCAGTCGGCGCTACCGGTCCGCGCTCAAGCGGTGAACCGCGGTGGCTAGGCTTGATCGTGGAAGTAGGCGACGACCTCGCCGCTGAGCTTGATCGTCATCGCATTGCCGCGGCGATCGAGCGCCTTGCCGGCGGCGACGCGGATCCAGCCTTCGCTGATGCAGTACTCCTCGACATTCGTCCGCTCCTCGCCCTTGAAGCGCACGCCGACGCCGCGATCGAGAATGGCGGCGTTGTGGAAGGGGCTGCGCGGATTCATCGCAAGGCGGTCGGGCGGGGTGTCGGTCATGGTCAAGTCTCGGAAGGAATCGGAAAGAGGGTCGGCGCCCGCACCAAGCTGGGGCGGGCAGGCCGGCATTTTCGCCTGATTTCGCGCGCGGCGGATATGCTGTCGGCCCCGCCGTCCACGATTCGGTCCCCATGCCTTATTGCCCCATCGTCGCCACGCTCGGCTACGTGCTGTCGCCCGATCGCGAACGCGTCCTGCTGATCCATCGCAATGCGCGCCCGGACGATCACCATCTCGACAAGTACAACGGACTGGGCGGCAAGGTCGAACGCGACGAGGACGTCATGGCTGGGATGCGTCGGGAAATCCGCGAGGAATCCGGCCTGATCTGCGAGGACATGGTGCTGCGCGGAACGATCAGCTGGCCGGGCTTCGGCAAGAACGGCGAAGACTGGCTGGGCTTCATTTTCCGCATCGACCGCTTCGTCGGCGACGCGTTCCGGCGCAACGAAGAGGGCACGCTGGAGTGGATCGAGATCGCGCGGGTGCCCGAGCTCAATCTGTGGGAAGGCGACCGGCAGTTCCTGCCGCTGGTGTTCGACGATGATCCGCGCCCGTTCCATGGCGTGATGCCGTACGAGAACGGTCGCATGCGCAGCTGGCAGTTTTCGCGCTGAGTCCAAGCGACGATTGTGCATCATGTTGAGTATCAACAATATAATGTAATCAATTGATTAATAATATATTTATTGCGCGCTCTTTCGTGCGGTCCGCGCGCGCGTGCCTCGATTTTCGCTTTCCGTACGGTACCTCCCGACCCTAGAATCCTGCTGCGTCGTCGTTCATTGGCCCGACTGCGCTTCGGGCCGAGCGATGAACTGCTCATCTCACTCAAAGGGGCACAGGCATGGCCGCAGCAACGCTTCCGACTTCCATCCGACTTCGTCCGCAGACTCTGGCCCTGGCCATCGCCCTGGCGATGCCGGCGACCTGTGCTTTCGCCCAGGAAACGACCGAGGCCGCCAAGGAAAAAGACCCCACGACCCTGGGCACGATCGAAGTGAGCGCCGAGCGCCGCATCGAGAATATCCAGAAGGTGCCCGTGTCGATCACCGTGGTCAGCGGCGAGAAGCTGGACGTGATCAAGTCCGGTGGCGAAGACGTGCGTTTCCTGTCCGGCCGCCTGCCCAGCCTGAACATCGAATCCTCGTTCGGTCGCGCGTTCCCGCGCTTCTACATCCGCGGCCTGGGCAATACCGATTTCGATCTCAATGCCTCGCAGCCGGTGTCGCTGGTGTACGACGACGTCGTGCAGGAGAACCCGATCCTCAAGGGCTTCCCGGTGTTCGACGTCGATCAGGTCGAACTGTTGCGTGGTCCGCAGGGCACCTTGTTCGGCCGCAACTCGCCGGCCGGCGTAGTGAAGTTCGAGTCGGTGCGCCCCAGTCAGGAATTCGGTGGCTACGGCCGCATTTCCTACGGCAGCTACGGCACGACCAATATTGAGGGCGCCGTCGGTGGCGCGTTCTCGCCAACGGTGTCGGCGCGGTTCTCGGGTCTGTACCAGCGGCGGGGCAACTGGGTCGACAACACCTTCACCGGCGAGAACGACGCGCTGGAGGGCTACAAGGAATACGCCGCGCGCTTCCAGCTGCTGATCGCACCGAGCGACGGTTTCGAAGCCCTGCTCAATGTGCACAAGCGCCATCTCAACGGCACCGCCCGGCTGTTCCGCGCCAACATCATCCGGCCTGGCACCAATGATCTGGTCGCGGGTTTCGAGCGTGACCAGGTCTCCATCGATGGCCAGAATTTCCAGAACCTCGACCAGATCGGCGGCAATGCGCGCCTGACCTGGAATTTCGGCAAGGTCAGCCTGTTCTCGATCACCGGCTATGAAAGCGTGGACACGCTGAGTCGCGGCGACATCGATGGCGGCTATCGCGCGGTGTTCGCGCCCCCGTCGGGACCGGGCTTCATTCCGTTCACGGCCGAATCCGCCGACGGTCTGCCGTCGCACCGCCAGTTCACCCAGGAATTCCGCCTGCAGTCGAACGACTGGGGACGGTTCGACTGGCAGGGCGGCCTGTACTACTTCGATGAAGACTTCACTGTCGACAGTCTCAACTACGACACGCTGGCCGGCGGCAGCCTCAACGGCTTCGCGCAGCAGCGCCAGTCGACCAAGGCCTGGGCGATCTACCTGTCCGGCGACTACGACGTCAACGATGCGCTCAAGCTGCGCGGCGGCATCCGTTACACCAAGGACGAGAAGGACTTCACCGCCGACCGCCTGATCGCGCCGCCATTCTCGCCGGTGTTCATCGGTCGCCTGGCCACGCAGACCAGCGACTCGGATGTGAGCTGGGACATCAGCGCGACCTGGGCGGTCAACGACCGCACCAATTTCTATGCGCGCCTGGCCAACGGTTTCCGCGCACCGAGCATCCAGGGTCGCCTGCTGTTCGGCGACACGATCTCGACGGCCGATTCGGAGACCGTGCTGTCCCGCGAACTCGGCATCAAGACCGACTTCTGGGACAACCGTGCGCGCGTCTCGCTGGGCGTGTTCGACTACACCGTCAACAACCAGCAGCTCACCGCGGTCGGTGGCGGCGCCAACTTCAATCGCCTCATCAACGCCCGTCGCGTCGAAGGTCATGGCTACGAGCTCGATTTCGAGGCCTACCTGACGCCCGACCTGCTCGTGACCTTCGGTGCCAGCCTCAACGACACCAAGATCAAGGACCCGACGCTCGCCGTGCAGGGCTGTGGCGGCGGTTGCACCGTGGTCGATCCGGCCGGTGCCGTGCCGGGCACGTACTCGATCGACGGCAATCGTCTGCCGCAGGCGCCCAAGCACATCTACAACCTGACCGCGCGTTACGGCATTCCGATGGGCGACGGCGAGCTGTATTTCTATACCGACTGGGCGTATCGCGGCGAAGTCGAGTTTTTCCTGTACGACTCGATCGAGTTCACCGGCAAGCCGCTAGTCGAAGGCGGTCTGCGCATCGGCTACAACTGGGCGGATGGTCGCCAGGAAGTCGCGATTTACGGCCGCAACATTAACAACCGTGAAACTGTGGTCGGCGGCATCGACTTCAACAACCTGACGGGCTTTGTGAACGAGCCGCGCATCGTCGGTCTGGAGTACAAGACCTCGTTCTGAGTTTCGCGGGGCCGTCCGGCTGTCTGCCTTGGGGCAGGGCCGGCCGGTCTGGCGTCCAGACCGGCACCGTACGGGGTGGAAGGGCTGTTCAGGTAGCCGCTGAACCCCCATTTAGCTTTGGCTCGCTTTCCCCGTGGAATGCGTGTATGGTGCGCCCACTGTGTTTGCCAGGGTCACAGTGAATCGTGGCCCGGTGCGGTAGATCCAACGATCCGCTACATCGCTTAGCCCGCTTGCTCCCTGCAACTACAGTCTCGATTCCGGATGTTCCGGGTCTTGATAATTCAATGTTTCAAGGAGTTTCAAATGTCGGATCGTCAGAGTGGTACCGTGAAGTGGTTCAATGACGCCAAGGGCTTCGGCTTCATCACCCCGGAAAGCGGTGAGGACCTCTTCGTTCACTTCCGTTCTATCCAGGGCAGCGGCTTCAAGTCGCTCCAGGAAGGCCAGAAGGTCACCTTCACCGTCGTGAAGGGCCAGAAGGGTCTGCAGGCTGACGCGGTTCAGATCGTCTAAGCCAGTCGCACTCGCGAATTGAAAGCCCCGGTCGGCAACGACCGGGGCTTTTTCTTTGCGCGCTGTTCGCCGGTGCCGCCCTTGGGCTACGCTCGGATGTCAGCCGGGGAGGGCGATGATGCGCAGCGGATGGTGGAAATCGCTTTACCTGCAGGTGCTGGTCGCGATCGCGATCGGCATCGTGCTCGGCGTCGTCGACCCCAAGCTCGGCGAGCAGCTCGAACCCCTGGGCAAGGCCTTCATCGCCCTCGTGAAGATGGTCATCGGCCCGGTGATCTTCCTCACCGTCGTGGTCGGCATGGCCAAGATGGGCGACCTCAAGCACGTCGGCCGCATCGGCGTGAAGGCGCTGATCTACTTCGAGATCATGACCACGCTCGCCCTGGCCCTGGGTCTGGTTGTGGTGAATCTGGTGCGGCCCGGCGACGGCATGCATGTCAATCCGCACACGATCGACGCGACCAAGCTCGCCGACTACCAGCACAAGGCGGCCGAGAGCGGTGTCGTGCCTTTCCTGATGGACATCATTCCGCACAGCTTCGTGTCCGCGTTCACCGACGGCAATCTGCTGCAGGTGCTGCTCGTGGCGCTGTTGTTCGGCATCGCGCTCACCCAGAGCGGCCAGGTCGGGCGCAAGGTGCTCGACGGGCTCGACCAGCTCGGCACGGTGTTCTTCGGCGTCGTGCACCTGATCATGCGTTTCGCGCCGATCGGTGCCTTCGGCGCGATGGCGTTCACCGTCGGCAAGTACGGCATCGGCACCCTGGTGTCGCTGGGCTGGCTGCTGCTGGCTGTGTATGCGACCTGTGCGCTGTTCGTGTTCGTGGTGCTGGCCGCCGTCGCGCACCTGTCGGGGTTTTCGCTGTGGAAATTCCTGCGCTACATCCGCGCGGAACTGCTGCTGGTGCTGGGCACGTCCTCGTCGGAATCGGCCTTGCCGCGCATGATCGAGCGGCTCGAAGAGCTGGGCTGCGACCGCGCCGCCGTCGGCCTGATCGTTCCGACCGGCTATTCGTTCAATCTCGACGGCACCTGCATCTATCTGACCATGGCGGCGGTGTTCATCGCCCAGGCGACTGACGTTCCGCTGGGCCTGTCGGACCAGTTGCTGTTGCTGGGTGTGTTGCTGCTGACCTCCAAGGGTGCCGCGGGCGTGACCGGCTCGGGCTTTATCACCTTGGCCGCGACATTGACGGCCCTGCATGGCAAGGTGCCCGTCGAAGGCGTCGCCCTGATCCTGGGTGTGGACCGCTTCATGTCCGAGGCGCGCGCGATCACCAATGTCATCGGCAACGGCGTCGCCACGCTGGTGGTGTCGAAGTGGGAAGGCATGCGCGACGACGCGAAAATGCGCGTGGCGCTCGATGCCGGCCCGACCGCCGCCTGACGCCGCGTCACTGACCGCTTAACGGAGTCGATATGCGCCTTGCCCAAGCCGTCCTGGTCATCGTCGACATCAGCGGGTATACCGATTTCATCGTCAAGCGCGAGGTGAGCCTGCTGCATGCCGAGCAGATCATCAGCGAACTGCTCGAGGCGATGATCGATCGTGCCGAGCATCCGCTGGTGCTAAACAAGCTCGAGGGTGATGCGGCCTTCCTGTATCGCGAGATCGACGGCGAGCCACGACCGGTCGTGCACGACGTGCTCGCCCAGTTGCATGTGCTGTTCGAAGCCTTTGCTGTCTGCCTGGGTCGCATCGAGGTCGCCCGGTCGAACTGCGACTGCAGCGCCTGCGCGAACGTCGGCGGTCTGCGGCTGAAAGCGTTCGTGCATGCCGGCGAAATCGCCATCAAGCAGGTCCGGCAATTCGAGGAACTCGCCGGCGAGCCGGTAATCCTGGTGCATCGCCTGATGAAGAACCACGTCTCCGGCCGCGAATACGTGCTGCTGACCGATCAGATCGTTCGCGCCTGGCCCGACGCACGGATGGTGGGTGCGGAGCACGGAGAAATCTTCGAGGGCGTGGGCGAGCTCGTTCTGCGCGTGCTGGCGCCGACCGAATTGCCGGTACGCGCGGATCCGCCGTTTCCGGGCTGAGCCGGCGCGGCCCCTCGCGGGGCTTTCTTTCGCTCCGGTTTCGCCGGAACATGGGCCGGTCGCCTGGACCCCGGAGCCCGTCATGACCACCGCCTACGAATTCACCGCCAAGACCATCGATGGCGACGAGCAGTCGCTCGCCGACTACAAGGGCAAGGCCATGCTCGTCGTGAACACCGCCTCCAAGTGTGGTTTCACCCCGCAGTACACCGGCCTGGAAAAACTCTGGCAGAAATATCAGGACCAGGGGCTGGTCGTGCTCGGTTTCCCCTGCGATCAGTTCGGTCATCAGGAGCCGGGCGACGAGGAAGAGATCAAGACCTTCTGTTCGCTGACGTATGACGTGAGCTTTCCGCTCTACGCGAAAGTCGACGTCAATGGCGCGGGCGCGCATCCTTTGTGGAAATGGCTCAAGAAAGAGAAGCCGGGCCTGATGGGCATCGAAGGCATCAAGTGGAATTTCTCGAAATTCCTGATCGACAAGCATGGCAAGGTCATCAAGCGCTACGCGCCGACCGACACGCCCGAGAAGATCGAGAAGGATCTCGCCGCGGTGCTTTGATTCCGCGACGGATTATTTTTCGACGAAAGCCCGTTCGAACACGTAATGCCCCGGCGTGCCGATGCGCGGCGCGGCAGTGAAGCCACGTTCGTCGAGGATGCGGCGGAAATCGGCGAGCATTTGCGGCCCGCCGCAGATCATGGCGCGATCCGTTTCGGGATTCAGCGGCGGCAGACCGAGGTCGCTGGCCATGCGGCCACTATCCATCAGATCGGTGAGGCGGCCCTGGTGTGCATGTGCTTCGCGGCTGACAGCCGGGTAGTAGTGCAGCTTGCGGGCGATTTCCTCGCCGAGGAATTCGTGGTGCGGCAGTTCGTTGCGGAAGTAGTCCGCATACGCCAGATCTTTCGCGCTACGCACGCCGTGCGTGAGCACGACATGCTCGAAGCGCTCGTAGGTTTCCGGGTCCTTGATCACGCTCAGGAACGGCGCCAGGCCAGTGCCTGTCGCGAGCAGGTACAGCGTGCGGCCAGGCAACAGGTCGCTGATGAGCAGGGTGCCGGTGGGCTTGCGGCTCAGTAGGACAGTGTCACCGGGCCGGATGTGCTGCAGGCGCGAGGTCAGCGGACCGTTCGGGACCTTGATCGAGAAAAACTCCAGCTGTTCTTCCCAGTTCGCGCTCGCGATCGAGTACGCGCGCATCAGCGGCTTGCGCGACCCGTCGGCCTGCTCGACTTCGAGGCCGATCATGACGAACTGGCCGTTCTCGAAACGGAAGCCGTCGTCGCGCGTGGTGGTGAAACTGAAGTAGTCCTCGGTCCAGTGGCGGACATCGAGCACGGTTTCGGTGATGAAGGCAGCGGACATGGAGGATTTCAGGAAGACGGACGCGGACAGCATCCCGGCCGCCATTGTCTCATTCGCGAGCGGCCTCGCGAAGCCGTCGCGACGATCCGGAGCTCAGTTTTCGCACCGCGGCGGCTGGGGCTGGCGGGGAGCGGCCGATATACTGTGCGCATGAGCCAGACCGACGACGCCCCCGAGTCGCCCTATCGCCTGCACTTCGAGCAGCGCCCGAATTATCTGTATGCCGTCGTCTCCGGTCCCGAGGATTCGCTCGAGATTACGCTGGCGTATTGGCGCGAGATCGCCGTCGAATGCCTCACGCGACGCGCGACGCGGGTGCTCGTCGTCGACGAGCTCGGTGGCACGCCGATGCCGCCCGAGCAGATCGCCGAGCTGGTGAAGAACATGCAGGGCTCGGGCATGGAGTCGGTGCAGGTCGCCTTCGTCGAGCCGGTGATGGCGCATGTGCCGCTGATGGAGCATGGCGAGATTTTCGCGATGGAGAGCGGCTTCAATGCCCGCGTATTCAGCAGCGTGAACGAGGCCGAGCGCTGGCTGCGCTTCGGCGGAAACTGAGGGGTCGGACCGGGCGGCGGCCTGGTTTATAATGGCCGCTGGGCTGCGGCCCACCACGTTTTCTCTCTTACTTATCCGCCAAGGACCCCCCATGCAGATCGCCGAGCGCACCGTCGCGTCGTTCCATTACACCCTCACCAATGACGCGGGCGAGGTGGTCGATTCCTCCGCAGGTCGTTCGCCGCTGACCTACCTGCATGGCGCGGGCAACATCGTGCCGGGCCTGGAAAAGGAAATGGCCGGTCGCCAGGTCGGCGATACCTTCAATGTCGTCGTCGCGCCGGAAGACGGTTACGGCCAGCCTAATCCGATGCTGATCAATGTCGTGCCGCGCGCCGCGTTCCAGGGCGTCGACACGCTGGAAGTCGGCATGGAATTCCAGGCGCAGACGCCGCAGGGCCCGCTGTCGGTATCGATCGCCAAGATCGAGGGCGACGATGTCACCGTCGACGGCAACCATCCGCTCGCCGGCCAGACCCTGCATTTCGCCATCGAAGTGACCGAAGTGCGTGACGCCAGCCTGGAAGAGCTGACCCATGGCCATGCGCACGGCGCCGGCGGCCATCACCACTAAGCCGTCACCGGGCGGCGGCCCCTGTGGCTGCCGCCGGTATCCGATGCCTCGCGCCGGAAAATGACAGAATCGCCCCCGGGGAAGGTTCCTGGGGGGATTCCATGAGCGAGACCATGCGCGCGTGGCAAGCGACGGCCTATGGGCCGACCAAAGACGCGCTGAGCCTGGCAACGATTCCCCGTCCGGTCCCCGGGCCCGGTGAGCTGCGCTTGCGCGTGCAGGCCGCCAGCCTCAATCCCATCGACTACAAACTCGTGCACGGCGCCCTGCGTCGTGTTCAGCCGCTGTCGTTCCCGGTGAGCATCGGCTTCGATGCCAGCGGCATTGTCGATGCCGTCGGCGCCGGCGTCACGGCGTTCCGTGTCGGCGATCCGGTGTTCGTGCGCGCGAGTCGCGACACGCTCGGTGCGTTCGCCGAATACAGCGTGCAACCCGAACGATTCGTTGCTCACCGGCCGGCGAATATCGACGCGATCGGTGCGGCGTCCTTGCCCCTGGTCGCCTTGACGACCGTGCAGGGCTTGGTCGACCGCGCGCAGGTGCACGCGGGCGAACGGATCCTGATCCACGCCGGTTCCGGCGGCCTGGGCAGTTTTGCGATCCAGTATGCCAAGGCGCTCGGCATGATCGTCGAGACCACGACCAGTTCGCGCAATGCCGAGTGGGTACAGGCCTTGGGGGCCGATCGCGTGATCTGCTACGACCGCGACGACCTGCGTGCGCGCGGCGCGATCTACGACGTGGTGTTCGACACGCTCGGCGGCGCGCACACGCTGGAGGCCTTCGAGCTGCTCAAGTCCGGGGGCGCCGTCGTCAGCGTCGCCGGTCCGCCGGATCGCGAGATGGCGGCGCGCTTTGCCGGCAGCTTCGTGGTGAAGCTGGCGATGCGCTGGATGGCGCGCAAGGTCTATGCCGCGGCGAACCGCAAGCAAGCGCGCTATTTTCGCTATCTCACCGAATCGAGCGGTGCGCAGCTGGCGCATATCGCGGCCATGGTCGAACTCGGTACGGTGCATCCCGTCGTCGATCGCGTCTTCGATTTCGAACAGGGCCTTGCGGCGTTCGATTATCTCGAAGCCGGACGCGCGAAAGGCAAGGTCGTGCTCAAGATGCGAGGTTGAAACGGTCTCGGCCTAGGCCAGGGCCTCGACCCACACCGGCAAGCCGTTGAGCGCCGCATTGCCTGAGGGGCCGTCGAGCGCTTCGGGATCGCTGAGGTCGTTGTAGCTTTCGCCGGCCAGTTGCGAGGCGCGCTGCAGTCGGCTGTCGGCCGCGCGATGGCCGAAGCCGTGTGGCAGGCAGACGACGCCCGGCATCATGTCGGCATTGACTTCGATCTCGGTCACGACCTCGCCGATGCGCGAGCGCACGCGCACACGCGCACCGTCGTCGAGCCGGCGTTCGCGGGCATCGTCGGGATGGATGAACAGCTGATGCCGCGCTTTTCCCTTCACCAGGCGCGGCGCGTTGTGCATCCAGGAATTGTTGCTGCGGATATCGCGACGGCCAATCAGTTGCAGCGTGTTCGTCTGCGCTGATGTTGCTTGCTCCGCGCCGAATTCGGCGAGCGCCTGCAGAAACAGGGCAGGTGCGCACTCGATGCATCCGCTGGCGGTTTCAAGACGCGTCAGCAGCGTGGGACGCAAGGGGCCCAGATCCAGCCCATGCGGCGCATTCTCCAGATCCTCGATGCTCAGGCCGCTGTCGCCGCGGGCCAGCCCGGCCGCGATCATCGCGCGCGGCGGCGGCAGCGAACGCCAGGGCTTGCCGCTCGCAGCGGCATATGCGGTGCCGAGGCCGTCGACGATCTCCCAGTCGCCGCGTTCGTTCTCCTCGCGTTCGCGCACCGGCACGCTCAGGCGCGCGACCCGGCGCACGGCGAAGCTGTTGAAGATCAGATCGTAGTGGTGCTGGGTCAGCGGCGAGGCCGGCGGCAGGATCAGGTCCGCATGGCGCGTGGTCTCGTTGATGTACACGTCGATCGCGACATAGAACTCGAGCCCGGCGATCGCGCGCGCGAGTTCGCGGCCGTTCGGGGTCGACAGCACCGGATTGCCGGCGCAGGTCAGCAGGGCGCGCACCTGGCCTTCGCCAGGCGTCAGCATTTCTTCGGCGAGCACCGCGACCGGCAGTTCGCCGGCGAATTCAGGCAAGCCGCGCACGCGGCTGCGCCAGCGATCGCGCTGGCCGGGCGAGGTGCCGGGTCCGGTCACCGGTATCGCGGCGTCGTTGGGCAGGGCGCCGCCTTCGCGATCGAGGTTGCCGCTGATGAGGTTCACCAACTGCAGCAGCCACTGGCACAGACTGCCATGCGCCTGCGTGCTCAGACCCATGCGTCCGTACGCAACAGCACGCTGAGCGGCGAGGAAATCGCGGGCGATGCGCGCGATGTCGGCGCGTGCGATGCCGGTCCGTTGTTCGACCGCCTGCGTATCGACGGCGCGAATCGCTGCGAGTGCCTCGTCGAGACCGGCCAGCTTGTCGCCATACGCGTCGACGCGTGGCGCCGTCTGCGCCAGCATCTCCTGCAGCAAGGCGACCAGGAACCACGCGTCGCTGCCGGGCCGGATGAAATGGTGTTCGCTCGCGATCTCGGCGGTATCGGTGCGGCGCGGATCGATGACCACCAGTTTGCCGCGCGCCGTCAGCGCCTTGAGTCGTTTGGCGATGCCCGGCGCGGTCATCAGGCTGCCGTTGGACGCGACCGGATTGGCGCCGAGCATCAGGAAATAGTCCGTGCGGTCGACATCGGGAATCGGCATCAGGAACTGGTGGCCGAACATCTGCGCCGCCACCAGCTGGTGCGGCCACTGGTCCACCGACGAGGCACTGTAGGAATTGGGGCTGCGCAGGGCCTTGAGCAGGGCAGGCAGATACGCGATATGTCCGAAGTGGTGCACGTTCGGATTGCCCAGATAGGTCGCGACCGACGCCGGTCCATGGGCCTGCTGGATCTGTGCCAGGCGGCGACCGGCGAGTTCGAAAGCTTCGTCCCAGCCGATGGCCTGCCACTGATCGCCGATCCGGCGCATCGGTTGCCGCAGGCGATCGGGGTCGGTTTCCAGGTCGAGGATCGCATTGCCTTTCGGACAGATGTGACCGTGGCTGAACGGGTCGGCCTCGTCGCCGCGAATGGCGGTCAGGCGTCCTTCCTCGTACTGCAGATCGAGCCCGCAGATGGCTTCGCACAAGGGGCAGGCGCGGTAGCGGGAAGTGCGGGACATAAGACGGCCTCGGCAGCGACTGCCTTTGAGTCTAGGCCAAAGTGGCAGGGCATGTCCGCCGACGTGCGCTGTGCTAGCGTCACGATGGGGCAGGGTTGCAGGGGACCGGGGACGCATGGCGCAGTCCGTTTCATTCGCTTGGCGGGTGGCCTGGGTGTTGCTGCTCGGGCTGCTCGCGTCGCCGCTGCGTGCGCAGGAGTGCCCGGTGCCGGCGCGCGGTCAATCGCTGACCTCCAGTTTGTCCCTGCTGCCCGGCGACGATCCCACGATCACCCTTGCACAGGCGCGCGATTTCGCCCGTGCCGGAAAATTCCGTCCGCTCGGTGCGGCCACGCCGAGTTTCGGTTTCGTGTCCGGCGCGTTGTGGGTGAGTTTCGACCTGCCGGCCAGCGACAGCGAATGCAAATCCCTGCTGGTCATCGAGCAGTCCCGGCTCGATCGCGTCGACGTGCACGTGTTCGCCGGCGACGTCGAACGACAGACGCTGTCCCTGGGCGATGCCGATGTCTTCGCCGCCCGCGCCTTGCCGCATCGGTATTTGAACGCCAGCATCGACCGCCCGGCCGGGCGCGAGCTGCGCGTGTTCCTGCGCGTGCAATCAACGAGTTCGGTACAGCTGCCGATTTGGCTACATACCGAGGCGAGCCTGCTGCGGCTCACGCACCAGGAACAAGCCGGGCAAGGCCTGTATTTCGGCATCCTGCTGGCCCTGCTGCTCTACAACTTCGCGGTGATGGTATCGATCCGCGAGGCCAGCTATTTCTACTACGTCGTCTATGTCGCGTCCTTCGGCATGTTGATGCTGAGTTTCGGCGGCTACGGCTTCGAGTTCCTGTGGCCGCGCTCGCCCGGCTGGCAGAACGCGGCGCTGCCCTTGTCGATCGCGGCGGTGCTGGGCAGCTCGGTCGCGTTCGCGCGCAGCTTTCTCGATCTAGATCGCACGGCGCCGCGCGTGGCGCGTCTTGCGCGCCTGAGCATTCCGCTGGCCGGGCTCATGGGCTTGCTCGCCCTGTGGCCGGGCCTGCTGCTGCCGATGACGATGGCGCTCAATGCCGCGATGGTCGTCTTCAGTCTGCTGGTGACTGTGGGTGCAGTGCTGAGCGCGATGCGCGGATTTCGTCCCGCTTACTACTTCCTGCTTGCCTGGGGCCTGCTGATCACCGGCGGCGTCGCTCTGCCCTTGTCCTCTTTCGGATTGTTGCCGCGCACGCTGGTGACCGAATACGGCCTGCAGTTCGGGTCGGCGGCGGAAATGCTGCTGCTGTCGTTTTCGCTGGCGTATCGCATCACCTTGCTGCGCAACGAACGTATCCGCGTCGAACGCGAGGCGCGCGAAAACCTCGAACAGCGCGTGCAGGAACGCACCCAGGCGCTGTCGGAAACTGCGGAGCGTCTGAGCCTGGCCAACCAGCGGCTCGCGGAAACCAGTCTACGCGACGGCCTCACCGGGGTGTTCAATCGGCGCTATCTCGATCAGTCCTTGCCGTTGCGGTTCGCCGATTGTGTGCGGCGCGGCCAGCCGATCGCCTTGCTGATGATCGATATCGACCACTTCAAGGCGATCAACGATGACCATGGTCACGCGACGGGCGATGATTGCCTGCGCGAGGTCGCGCGGCGGCTGGCGGGGCTGGCGCGCAGCGGCGAGGAATTTGTCGCCCGTTACGGCGGCGAGGAATTCGCGATCGTGATGCCCGGCGCCGACCGCGAGCAGGCGATGGCGCTGGCCGAACGCTTGCGTCGGGAAATCGGCGACAAGCCGGTCGTCACCGAAGACACGACCTTGCGGGTGACCATCAGCCTCGGTGTGACCTGCGAAGAACGACCGGGCGAGGAATCGCCGCTGCATCTGGTGCGGCGCGCCGATCGCGCCCTGTACGAAGCCAAACGCCTGGGGCGGGACCAGGTCTGCGTCGCCTGAGTCCGCGTCCTCTGAATCCGCGTCCTCTGAATCCGCGTCCTCTGGATCAGCGTCCCCAGGGAATAGGTCGGCCGGCCTTCATGAAGTCGATGTAGTCCGGCTGCGCCATGCCGGGGTCGACCCAGTAGTTGGGCGAGGCGGCGAACTGGGTTTTTGCGTAGCGGATCGCTTCCGCCTCCGTCGCCAAGGTGGCGGCGGCAAAGGACGCCGGCTTTCCGAACAGGGCCGGAAACGAATAGATGTCCGTGTGATCGGCCGTGCCCACGTCCTCGGCTTCGAACACCCACAACTGGATGCCGTTGAACACCGGACGCAACTCGATCCAGCGCACGCCGGTCTCGCCCGACGAGCTGACCCCGCCGATGAACTGTTGCAGGGATTTGCCGCGACGGAGCAGGGATTCGAGCGTATCGACAGGGTGGTGGCGCATGGATCACCTCGGGGGCGGTGAACGGAATGTACCGTATCGCGCGCCCGCCGGCAGCGGGTTCAGGGGCCAGCGAGGGCCGATTGCAGGCGTTTTTTCGCAGCCGCGAGCGGACCGGCATACGCGCGCGATCGCCCGATGCGGCGTTTGTGCAGGGCCGGGCCTTCGCGCAGGGACGACTCGTAGCGCAGGCCGAGGAAGGCGCAGACCACGCGCAGGACCATCTCCGGTTTTTCCACCAGACTTTCGTAGTGCACGTCGAGAATGCGCCCGGAAATCAGCGGGTGCAGATGCTGCATCCAGGCCTGGTAGCCGACGTGGAAACTGGCGATGGCCTCGGCATCCTGTTGCGGCAGCAGGACTTCGTTGCCTGGCTGCGTGAGGATCGACAGACAGGTGTCGAGCGGATCGCGCACGACATGCAGGAAGCGCGCCTCCGGCAGGGCGCGGGCAATGAGCGCAGCCATGAGGAAATCCATCGGCTGGCTTTCGCAGACGAAAGCCTTGCCCTGGCTTTCCTTGGCGAGGATGTCTCGGCAACGCTCGCCCAGGGCGGCGAAGTCGGTGCCGAGGCTCGCTTCGACCATGGCGGCATCGAAAGGCCGCATGCCGCTGATCGCCAGCTGACGTCGCAGCTGCCGCGCGAAGCCCACACGCGTGCCGCTGGCGCGGACCTGCGAATGCCGGCCCAGCTGGCGACCCAGCAGGGCGATGCCCGCGCGCGGCATGCCGATGACGAAAATCGGGGTCTGTCCCTGTGAGGCCAGCGCCGCCGGGGCGAGAAAGGCCGCATCGCAATGCCGGATCAAGGCGCCGAACAGGGCATCGGTGTCGGTGCCATGCTGTCCCTGGCCGGCGGCGGCGCGGCGGCGCTGCAGGATCGGTGTTAACGCCGCCCAGGCCTCGTCATTCTTGCCGAGGTCGTCGAGTTCCTTGAACAAGGCCAGCGAGACCAACTCGTCCGTGCCGTTGGCGGCGGCCGTGGCCTGTTCCAGCCGGCGCAGACGATCCAGGTGGTTGTGTTCGGGCGTGACCCGATGCAGGCCCGCGAGCGCCCAGTGCGCCTTGCTGTGCAGGGGATTGAGGGTCAGGCAGACCTCGAGATCGCGTTCCGCCTCTTCCGGCTGGCCGTCGCCGCGGAAGGCAATCGCACGGTTGTAGTGCAGCGAGGCCTGGTCGGGCTGGCGGGCGATGGCCTGATCGAACAGGTTCAGCGCCCGCGGTAGATCGCCCAGCTGCGTGAACACCACGGCGAGCGAGTCGATGACCACGGCATCCTGCGCCGGCGTCGCCAGCGCGCGTTCCGCCGTCTGCCGGCTCAGATCGAGATCGCCGGCCAGCAGATGGCAGCGGGCGAGGTGGGCGAGCACTTCGGGACGGTTGGGGTCGTCGACGAGGATCTGTTCGGCCATCGCCACGGCTTCTTCGAAGCGGCCGCGGCGGGCGGCGATCATCGACAGGCGGAAGCGCGCGGGCCCGTGTTTGGGGTCGCGCGCCAGGATGCTCTCGAAGCAGGCCTGCGCCGCCTCGAGATTCTCGTTGCGGGCGTGCCAGATGCCGCGCTGCCACAGCCTTTGCAAGCGATTTTCCATCCTGCAAGTCTAGCCGTTCGCCGTCGGGCAAATCAGGCCCGGCTTCGCAAATTCGGCGATCGCCGCCGTTTGGGCGCCGCCGCCCTGTAAAATGGCGGCATGGCAATCCTTTCGTTCCAGAACGTCGACTTCAGCGTCGGCGGCCCGCGCCTGCTCGAGCAGGTCACCCTCACCATCGACCCCAACGAGCGCGTCTGCATCGTCGGCCGCAACGGTGCCGGCAAGTCCACACTCATGCGCCTGATGTCCGGCGACGCCCGTCCCGACGACGGCGAGATCCGCACCTTCGGCAGCCGCATCGCCGGGCTGGCACAGGAAGTCCCCAAGACCCTCACCGGCACGGTGTTCGACGTCGTGGCCATGGGCCTGGGCGAACTCGGCCAGCACCTGGCGCACTACCACCACCTCCTGCACGACGGCGCCGAGATCGACATGGACGCGCTCGGCGACGTCCAGGCCAAGATCGAAGCCGGCAACGGCTGGCAGATCGAACAGCGCGTCGAGCAGGTCATCAGCAAGCTCGACTTGCCCGAGGACGCGGAATTTTCGGCCCTGTCCGGCGGCATGAAGCGCCGTGTCCTGCTCGCGCAGGCCCTGGTCGCGGCACCCGATCTGTTGCTGCTCGACGAGCCGACCAACCATCTGGACATCGAATCGATCGCCTGGCTGGAAGAATTCCTGAAGAACTATTCCGGCAGCGTCGTGTTCGTGACCCACGATCGCGAATTCCTGCGCAATCTCGCCACCCGCATCATCGAGGTCGACCGCGGCCAGGTCACCAGCTGGCCTGGCGACTACGAAAACTATCTGCGCCGGCGCGAAGAGCGCTTGCATGCGGAGGCGCAGGCGAACCTGCTGTTCGACAAGAAGCTCGCGCAGGAAGAAGTCTGGATCCGGCAGGGCATCAAGGCGCGGCGCACGCGCAACGAAGGCCGCGTGACCGCGCTAAAGGCGATGCGCCGCGAGCGCGCCGAGCGGCGCGACCAGTCGGGCAATGTCCGTCTTGCTGCGGCGGGTGCGGCCAACTCGGGCAAGAAGGTGTTCGAGGCCAAGGACGTGGATTTCGCGTTCGGTGAGCGCGTGCTCGTGCGCGATTTCAGCACGGTCATCCAACGCGGCGACAAGATCGGCCTGATCGGACCGAACGGCTCGGGCAAGACGACCCTGCTCAAACTGCTGCTGGGCGATCTCAAGCCGCAGCGTGGCGAAGTGCGCATCGGCACCAATCTGGAGATCGCGTTCTTCGACCAGTTGCGCAGTGCGCTGCGCGAGGACTGGAATGCCCTGGACAACGTGTCCGAGGGTCGCGAGTTCATCGAGATCAACGGCGGGCGCAAACACGTGATGGCCTACCTGCAGGATTTCCTGTTCAGCCCCGACCGCGCGCTGGCGCCGATCACGCGATTGTCGGGTGGCGAACGCAACCGCCTGCTGCTCGCGAAACTGTTCGCCAAGCCCTCGAACCTGCTGGTCATGGACGAACCAACCAACGATCTGGACGTCGAAACGCTGGAACTGCTCGAAGAGCTGCTGATCGACTATCCGGGTACCCTGATCCTGGTCTCGCACGATCGCGCCTTTCTCGACAATGTCGTCACCAGTTCGCTGGTCATGGAAGGCAATGGCCGGGTCGGCGACTACGTCGGTGGCTACAGCGACTGGCAGCGTCAGCGTCCGAACCAGCCCAAGCCCGGCAACAATGCGCCGCGGCTGACGCCGGAAGTGGCGAAAACCACGGCCGCTCCCGTCGCTGCGACGGCACCGGCGCCGGCCAAGCGCAAATTGGGCTTCAAGGAACAGCGCGAGCTGGAACAGCTGCCGGTGCTGATCGAATCGCTCGAAGCGCGCGTCGCGGAAATGACGGCGGAACTGCATTCGGCCGAGTTCTACAAACAGGGCAGTGCGGCGGTGACCGCTAAAAACCAGGCCTTCGCCGCTCTGCAGGCCGAACTCGAAACCGCGTATGCGCGCTGGAACGAGTTGGAGTGAACTCCCTCTCCCAGGGGGAGAGGGCCGGGGTGAGGGGAAATCAGTTGCTGCGCCAGTCCGAACGCCCCTCATCCGCCCTTCGGGCGCCTTCTCCCCGTCTGCGGGGAGAAGGCTGCGGTTGCGATAAAATATTTCCTTACGCCTAGCTCCGGATCCGCCATGGCCAGCATCAAGCAAGAAGACTTCATCCAGTCCGTCGCCGACGCGTTGCAGTACATCTCGTACTACCACCCGGTCGACTACATCAAGAATCTCGCGGCCGCCTACGAGCGCGAGGCCTCGCCCGCCGCCAAGGATGCGATCGCGCAGATCCTGATCAATTCGCGCCTGTGCGCCGAGGGCCATCGCCCGATCTGCCAGGACACCGGCATCGTCACGGTGTTCCTCGAGGTCGGCATGAACGTGCGCTGGGACGACGCGACGATGGGCGTGGAGGACATGGCCAACGAAGGCGTGCGCCGCGCGTACAACCACCCCGATAACAAATTACGCGCCAGTGTGCTGGCCGATCCGGCCGGAAAACGCAGCAATACCAAAGACAACACGCCGGCGGTCGTCAACGTCAAGATCGTGCCGGGGGATACCGTCGACGTGATCGTCGCCGCAAAAGGCGGCGGTTCGGAAGCGAAGTCCAAGTTTGCGATGCTCAATCCTTCCGACTCGATCGTCGACTGGGTGCTCAAGACCGTGCCGACGATGGGCGCCGGTTGGTGTCCGCCGGGCATGCTCGGCATCGGCATCGGCGGTACCGCCGAGAAAGCGATGCTGCTGGCGAAAGAAGCGCTCATGGAGCCGATCGACATCACCGACCTGCAGGCGCGTGGTGCCAGCAATCGCGCGGAAGAATTGCGCTTGGAGCTGTACGATAAAGTCAATGCGCTCGGCATCGGCGCGCAGGGCCTCGGCGGCCTGACCACGGTGCTCGACATCAAGGTCAAGGACTATCCGACGCACGCGGCAAACCTGCCGGTCGCGATGATTCCCAATTGCGCCGCGACGCGTCATGCGCACTTCACGCTCGATGGCAGCGGCCCGGTCATGCTCGATCCGCCCTCGCTGGCGGATTGGCCACAGCTGACCTACGACGCGAGCAAGGGCCGTCGCGTCGATCTCGACACGGTGACGCCGGAAGACGTCGCCAGCTGGAAGCCGGGCGAAGTCATCCTGCTCAACGGCAAGCTGCTGACCGGTCGCGATGCCGCGCACAAGCGCATCGTCGACATGCTCAACAAGGGCGAGAAGCTGCCGGTCGACTTCCGCGGCCGTTTCATCTATTACGTCGGCCCGGTCGATCCGGTGCGCGACGAGGTGGTCGGCCCGGCGGGTCCGACGACGGCCACGCGCATGGACAAGTTCACGCGCCAGGTCATCGAGACCACCGGTCTGCTTGGCATGGTTGGCAAGGCCGAACGCGGCCCGACCGCGATCGATGCGATCCGCGACAACAAGTCGGTTTATCTCATGGCCGTCGGCGGCGCGGCGTACCTGGTGTCGAAGGCGATCAAGGCCTCCAAGGTCGTCGCGTTCGAAGACCTCGGCATGGAAGCGATCTACGAATTCACCGTGCAGGACATGCCGGTGACGGTGGCGGTCGACAGCCAGGGCACGTCGGTGCACCAGACCGGCCCGAAGGAATGGCAGGCGCGTATCGCCGGCATTCCGGTCGTCGTGGAATAGCGTCGACCGTGGTCTCCCTCTCCCGCTTGCGGGAGAGGGTGCCCGCGAAGGAATAGAGTAGGGTAGTCACATCCATCCGTACGGAGCCTGCCATGGTCATTTGTCCTATCGCCGTCGCCGTCGGTTGCCGGAAATGCCCGGTGTTTTCGGTCTGTCCGGTCAAGAACATCATCGGCGATGCAGCCGAGGCCAAGCCGGCCACCGCCAAGCCCGGTCCGCGGGTCAAGGCCGCGCTGGTCCGCACCGAAGGCAAACGCCGCCCGTCCAAACGCAAGCAGACCAAGACCGGCGGTAAGCGCCGACACTGATCGTCGGCCCTGGTATCGCAGGCGGGGTGTCGCATCCCGCCAAAAAAGCGGTTATGTTTTGGCCGACTGTGTTTGCGATGGTCACGGTGAATCGTGGCCAGATGCGGTTGATCCAAACGATCCGCTCCATCTAGCACCTCGCTTCCCTGGCAACCTCAGTCGCGCCCACGGCCCTCGCCGTGGAGCGTTCCCATTGATCGTTCCAAGGAAAAGCGCCATGTCGGATCGTCAGGTCGGTACCGTGAAATGGTTCAACGATGCCAAGGGTTTCGGTTTCATCAGCCGCGACAACGGGGAGGACGTGTTCGTGCACTTCCGCTCCATCCAGGGCAACGGCTTCAAATCGCTCAAGGAAGGCCAGAAGGTCAGCTTCGTGCTGGTCAAGGGCCAAAAGGGCATGCAGGCGGACGAAGTCCAGCCGATGTGATCGGCTCTGCCGCGACACCGGCCCCGGGCGGCAACGCCCGGGGCTTTTTCTTGGCCGGCGCCTTATGCTGTGCGCTCTTCCAGGAGGCCCGATGACCACTCTCTATTTCTCCCCGAGCACTGCCAGTCTGGTCGTGCACTGGTTGCTGATCGAACTGGGCCTGCCGCACGAATTGCGCCGGTTGGATTTCGACAAGCGCGAGCACAAGAGCGCCGAATACCTCCAGCTCAACCCGGCCGGTGTCGTGCCGACCCTGGTCATCGACGGGCAGCCGATCACCGAGGCGGCGGCGATCGTCCTGCATCTGGCCGATGCGCATCCCGGCGCCGGACTCGCGCCCGCGCCCGGCACGCTGGCGCGCGCCAGGTACTACCAGTGGATGTTCTTCATGGCCAACACCCTGCAGCCGGCCTATCGCGCCTGGTTCTATCCGACCGAACCGGCCGGCGCGGAAAACGTTGATGCCGCCAAGGAAGAAGCCCGCCAGCGCATCGAATGGGCCTGGAGCCAGGTCGACGCGCATCTGGCGGCGAACGGCCCCTACCTGCTCGGCGCGAAGATCTCCGCCGCCGATTTCATGATGACGATGCTCATGCGCTGGTCGCGCAACATGCCCAAGCCCGCGCATACCTGGCCGGCCCTGGGCGCACACGCGGCGACGATGAAATCCCGACCCGCTTTCAAGGAACTGTATGCTCGCGAAGGCCTGAGCGACTGGACCTGACCGCATGAGCCTGATGACCACGCAACTCCTGTTGGCCGGCGCCACCGGTCTCGTCGGCGGAGCGGTGCTGCGCGAACGCCTGGCCGACAGCGCCTGGCCCGGACGCGTGCTGGCGCCGGTGCGGCGCAGCTTGGCCGTGTCCGATCCGCGCGTGGTCCCGGTCATCGATGCGCTCACGTCGCCGGGAGCCGATGGCGAGTTGTATGCGCAGGTCAGCGATCGTCTCGGTGGCGCCGCCCTCGATGTCTACATCAGCTGCCTGGGCACGACGATCAAGACGGCCGGCTCGCGCGAAGCCTTCATCGCGGTCGACCGCGAACTCGTGTTGCGCTTGGCCAAGCTCAGCTACGACCTGGGCGCACGCCGCGCGATTCTCGTGTCGTCGGTCGGGGCGAGCCGGCAATCGGCGAATTTCTACCTGCGCGTGAAAGGTGAAGTCGAGGACGTGGTCGGCGAGCTTGGTTTCGAGCGTCTCGACATCCTGCAGCCCGGGCTGCTGCTCGGCGCACGCAGCGAACGCCGCCCGGGCGAGGCCGTGATGCAGGCGATCGCGCCGCTGACCAATGCCCTGATGATCGGCAAGAAACTACGACGCTACCGCGCGATCGAGGCCCTGGATGTCGCCCGCGCCATCGTCGCTCTCAGCGAACGCAGCGAGCCGGGGCAATTCGTCCATGAGCACGATGCGATTCTGGCGTTGAGTGCGGCAGAGTCGGGGTCATGAGCAAGGACATGAAAGCGCTGATCATAGGGTTGGCCAGTGGGATATTCGTCTTTTTTGCGTTGGGAATCGCTGCGTCGCAGTATTCCGACTATCGGGCAGCGGCACAATCGTCTGGGTGGATGGGCGATTTGCAGAAGACGCAGAAAACCATTGAAGGAAACATCATCAGTCGTCAAACCACGAACTCTTCTGGTCAAGGGGTCGCTGCTCCGGACTTCGGAAAAAATGCGCCAGCTCACTTTGAAATTCGCAATGACGGCGTGATCATCGCCCACGGCGGCTCCGCCGGGCAGATCTTGGTTCTGATACCAGAGCTGCAGAACGGCGCCGTGGTGTGGAGTTGCTTTGGCGGGTCCAGCAAAGACGTTCCGATGCGTTGTCGGCCGCGAGAGAAGCGCTAGCTACTGCGCGTCATTTCAGCAACGGCGCCAACGCCGTCCAAACATGATCCCGCAGCTTCGGCTGCGCGGCCGCGACGGGATGCATATTGTCGGCCTGGAAGTTGCGACGGTCGCTCGCGACGGGTGCGAGCAGGAAGGGCAGTAGGGCCGTCTTGTACTGCTTGGACAGCGCCGAATAGTTGGCTTCGAATTCGCGCGTGTAGTCGGGACCGAAATTCGGCGGCAGGCGCATGCCGACCAGCAGGACCTTTGCCTTCGATTGCAGCGCGGCGCGGATCATTGCATCGAGATTCGTGCGCGTCTGCTGCAACGACAGGCCGCGCAGGCCGTCGTTCGCACCCAATTCGATGACGACCACCGCCGGCTTCACGCGCTTGAGTTCGGCGGCGATGCGCGAGGCACCGCCGGCCGTGGTTTCGCCGCTGATGCTCGCGTTGACCACGCGCCAGTCCGGGTGCGTGGTCTTCATGCGCGCGGCGGTCAGCGGCACCCAGCCCTGGGTCGCGCTCAGGCCGTAGCCGGCGGACAGGGAATCCCCGAGCACGAGCACCGTCCGCGGCGCCGGGGCGGTGGCATAGGCCGGGGTCATGATCGCCGCCAGCATCAGCAGACCCATGACCATTGGCATGACGACGCCCCGTTGAACCCGGGCCTGCCACAATCCATGTACTGACTTCATCCCGATGACTCCTGAGCTCATGACCCTTTCCATGGCGGCGCAATCCACGCATTCAAGCACCGGCTCGCTGGTGGCGGAAACCCTCGGCAAGCGCGTGAGCCTGCCCGACCACGAGCTGACCATTCTCGACGATGTCAGTTTTACCATCGGCGCAGGTGAAGCCGTCGCCATCGTCGGTGCGTCCGGTTCAGGCAAGAGCACCTTGCTGTCCCTGCTGGCCGGCCTCGATGTGCCGACTGCGGGCGCGGTGAGTCTGGATGGCCAGGTGTTGTCGACGCTCGACGAGGATGGCCGCGCGAAGATTCGCGGCGAGAAGGTCGGTTTCGTGTTCCAGAGTTTCCAGTTGCTGCCGGCGCTGACCGCGCTCGAAAACGTGATGCTGCCGCTGGAACTGCGAGGCGATCGCGACGCCGAGACTCCCGCGCGCGCCATTCTCGAGCGCGTCGGCCTCGGCGAGCGTCTGGAGCACTACCCGCGACAGCTCTCCGGCGGCGAACAACAGCGCGTCGCCCTGGCGCGCGCCTTCGTGGCCCAGCCGGCCCTGCTGTTCGCCGACGAGCCGACGGGCAATCTCGATACCGCCACCGGCACCGCGATCGTCGATCTGCTGTTCGAACTCAATGCCCACCACGGCACGACCCTGGTCCTGGTCACGCATGACGAACGGTTGGCCGCGCGTTGCGGACGCATCCTGCGCCTGGTCGCGGGGCGTCTGGTCGCATGAGGGCCGCTCTGAAGATTCCCGGACTGGCCTGGCGTCAGCTGCGCCGCGATCTCGCGGCCGGCGAGATCCGCATCCTGCTCGCCGCGCTGATGCTGGCGGTGATGGCGGTGACGGCGGTGGGCTTTCTCACCGATCGCGCCGAGCGCGCGTTGTCGCTTGAAGCCAATCGTTTGCTCGGTGGCGATGCCGTGCTGCGCGCCGACGAGCCACTCGCTCCGAAATGGCGGGCGCTTGCCGAAGCGCCCGGTCTGAAACACACCGAAACGCGCGCCTTTCCGAGCATGGTGCGGGTCGGTGAAGCCCTGAAGCTCGGCGACGTGCGCGCGCTCGGCGAGGGTTATCCGTTGCGTGGCAGCTTCCGCGTGCAGGTCGACGCGGGCGCGGCGGAAACCGTCGCGAGCGCCGTGCCGCGACCCGGTACGGTGTGGATGTCCCGTACGGGCGCGCAGGCCTTGTCGGCGAACATCGGCGACGAGGTACATGTCGGCAATTCCGCCCTGCGCCTGGCTGCATTCGTCGTGCAGGAGCCCGATGCGGCCCTGGACTATTTCGCGACCGGCCCGAAGGTGTTTCTCAATCTCGCCGACTTGCCGGCGACCGGACTGGAGCAGGAAGGCAGCCGCATCACCTATCGCCTGGTGATCGCGGGCGACGCGTCCGCCGTGGAGCGATTCCTCGCCCAGGCCAAACCGGCGCTGGATCGCGGACAGCGTCTGGAAACCGCGGCCGACGCGCGCCCGGAAATCCGCAGTGCGCTCGATCGGGCGGGGCGTTTCCTCGGCTTGGCGGCATTGGTGTCGGTGGTGCTCGCGGCGGTGGCTGTCGCGATGGCGGCGCGTCGTCACAGTGCGCGCCATCTGCAGGGCAGCGCGGTGATGCGCTGCCTGGGCGCGAGCCAGGGCACGCTCGTCGGCATCCACATTGGCGAATTGCTGATGCTGGGCTTGATCGGCAGCGCAGGAGGCGTTTTGTTCGCGCTCGGATTGCAGGCGGTGATCGGACAGTGGTTGGCGGGTGCGTTGGGCGTGGCCATTCCGGCGGCGGGCTGGCGACCGGCTTTGGAAGGTTTCGGTGTTGGCCTGACGGTGCTGCTCGCCTTCGGGGTGCCGCCGGTGTTGGCCCTGCGTCGTGTGCCGGCACTGCGCGTGCTGCGCCGCGATCTGGACATCGCCGAACCCAGCGCGTGGATCGCCGGTGCCGTTGGTCTGGCCGGTCTGGGTTTGTTGCTGTGGTGGAAAGCTGGTTCGCCGACGCTGGGTACGGCGATGCTCGTGGGCATCGTCGGCACGCTCGCCGTGCTCTCGGCGTTGGCGTTCGCGCTGATTGCTGTCGTGAAGCGTCTGCGTTCGCGCATGACCGGTCCCTGGCGCTATGGGTTGGCCAATGTCAGCCGCCGCACCGGTGCCAGCGTCGCGCAGATCTCGTCGCTGGGCCTGGGCCTCATGGTGCTGCTGTTGCTGACGTTCGTGCGCACGGATCTGCTGTCGCGCTGGCAGCAATCCTTGCCGGCTGATGCGCCGAATCGTTTCCTGATCAATGTGCAGCCCGAACAGGTCGAGGGCGTGACCCGGCAGTTGGCGAGTGCGGGTATCAAGACACCGACGCTGTATCCAATGATCCGCGGTCGTCTGGTGCAGGTGAATGGCCGCGCGATCAGCGGCAAGGATTTCGAGGGCGTCGACGACGACGGCCAGGCGCAGCGCCGCGCGGAGCGCGAATTCAACCTCAGCTTCAGTGCCAAGCTGCGCCCCGACAATGAAGTCACGGCCGGACGCTTCTGGCCCGCGGACTATCGCGGCGCCCCGCAGTTGTCGGTCGAAGAGGGCTATGCGAAAACCCTGGGCTGGAAGATCGGCGACCGCATCACGTTCGACATCGCCGGCCAGTCCTACCAGGCGACGCTGACCAGCTTCCGCAAGGTCGATTGGGAATCCTTCCAGCCAAATTTCTTCGTCATCGGTTCGCCCGGGTCGCTGGACGACTATCCGGCCAGCTATATCGGCGCGGTGCATGTGGATGACGCGCAGGCCGGGTTCACCGGTGACCTGGTCAATGCGTTTCCGAACCTGACGGTGATCGACATCGATGCCGTGCTCGACCAGGTGCGCAGTACCGTGCGTCAGGTGACGATGGTGGTGGAATCGGTGTTTTATTTCTCGCTGGCGGCGGGCTTGCTGGTGTTGTTCGCCTCGGTGAGCGCCTCGCAGGACGAACGTCTGCTCGAGGGCGCGGTCATGCGCGTGCTCGGCGGCAGTCGCCGGCAGTTGTTGCTTGCGCAGGCCTCGGAATTCGCCGTGATCGGCCTGCTGGCCGGCCTGACCGCGGCGACAGCGGCGACGGTTCTCGCCGGTGTGATCGCCAAGCAGGTATTCAATCTGCCCTGGGCAGCCGACTGGCCGCTGGTTCTCACCGGAACCTTGATCGGTACGAGCGCGGCGATCATCGCCGGCATGCTGGCGACGCGACGCGTGTTGAGTGCGCCGCCGTCGGTGACCTTGCGGGAACTCTGAATCGTCGCGGCGTCCACCGACGCCGCGACCTCAGTTCCAGAACCAGGCGATCGCGAAAACCGCGAGCATCAACACGGCCAGTCCGATCTTGATGACGGTGCCGACCGCGAGGCCCATCCAGGTCGCCAGACCGATGCGCGAGGCTTTGCGCCAGTCGCTGCCTTGGGTTTTTTCGCCGGCGATGGCGCCGACGAACGGACCCAGCACCAAGCCGGGCAGCCCGAAGAAAAAGCCCGCGAGCGTGCCGATGGCCGCGCCCCACATCGCATGTTTGGACGCGCCTGCGCGCTTGGCGCCGTAGAGCGAAGTCAGGATGTCCGCCGCGAGCGCCAGCAGCATGATCACCGCCAGCAGGACCAGGGCGCCGGCGCCGATCTGGCGGAAATCACCGGCCCACGCGGCGAGCAGCATGCCCACGAACATCAGCGGCAGGCCGGGCAGGGCCGGCAGCACGGTGCCCGCGAGACCGACGACGATCAGCAGCGCTGAGAGGAGGTAGAGCACCAGTTGGTTGTCCATCGTGTTCGCGCGATCTCGCTGTTGAATTCGCAAGCAGCATTGGGTGTCGTACCGTTTCTTGCAAGTGCGCAAAGAAAACGGCCCGCCGAAGCGGGCCGTTCCTTGGTGCGGGTGCCGACGAGGTTCAGTTCTGCGAGGGGGTGTTCTCGCTGAGGTACTCGTGGCTGTCGGCGTTGCGGATGGCGTCGTTCGGATTGCTGATCGCCAGGCTCTTCGCGCCGGACTGGCCGTAGACCACGTCGTCGGTGTTGGCGACGATGTCGAAATGGCTGGTCTCGTGGATGATCGTGCCGGCGCGCGAGTCGGTGCCGGTGTTCGGAGCGGTCCAGAACGCGCCGCACAGGTAGATGCGGTACGGCTGGTTCGGATACACGTAGGCGTAGGTGTTCTTGGTGGTGCAGCTGCAGTTGAAGGTGATCGTCTTGGTGTCGAGCGTGCTGTCGATGTTGACGAAGTGCGACTTGACCGTGCCGTAGCGGCTGCTGGTGTAGGCGCCGAACCAGGTCGTGTAGCGCGCGCCGACCGTGCCGAGGTTGAGATAGCCCTTGGCGTTCTCGGAGTAGTTGCGCGCCGAGTTCAAGGCCGTGGCGAGCTGGGTCTGGCGGGTGGCCGAGCAGGACTCGTAGCAGGTGCCGCCGGTGCAGGTGGCCGTCGCGCCGGGCTTGGCCTGGACCGAAGCGCTATCGCCCTTCTTGATCTGGCCGAGCACGTTGGCGCCGTCGACCCACAGACGCAGCGGGGCGGTTTCGATGCTCGACAGGCCACCGTTGGCACGCGCGATCGCGCGGCCGCGGCCGGTCTTCGCGCCCTGCAGGTAGGACTTGAAGCGGATGTCGTATTCGCCGGTCGCCGACAGGTCATAGGCCGTCGACAGGTCCGCACGGACCACGCGGGTCTCGCCCGGCTGCAAGGTGACCAGGTCGCCCTCGGTCGGGGCCGCACGCTTGATCATCGGGCCGACGTATTCGACGCGCTCGCCCTTGTGGAACACCTCGAACAGATCGGAGTTGATCTGGCCGGTCGGCAGCTGCCAATACGGAATGCGCAGGGTTTCGCGGCTGGTATTGGTGATCTTGAACTCGACCGTGCCCATGAAGGCCTCGGTGCTGCTGGCGTCGGCGTACATGCTGACGGCGACCGGATTTTCCAGGCTCGGTTCCTGCTCCTGGCGGACGGCAAACGCCGAGCCGGCGACGGCGACCAGTCCGGCGGCCAGCCAGACATTGCGGAAGGTGTTCGACATGCGGTTCCCCTCGAATGTGAAGAAAAAAGCCCGGAAGAAGTCCGGACCGGCCGACCATAGCGAACTGTGAGCCAGTTCGCATGTTGCGTTGCGGGATGGCGGATTTGCCGCTGAGGCCCGACCGGTCCAGCGGCTATATTGGCCGCCTGCTGCCCCTGCCTTGGCGCCTTGCGACGGAGTGAAGATGGACCTTCCCACCCGGGCCGAGGACGGCCATACCTGGACTACCCGGCTGTGGCCGGCAGCGGACGCCCAGGCCGGACTGTTCTGGATTCCCGCGCTCGGGGTCCCCGCGGGTAAGTACGAGCGCTGGGCGCAAAGCCTGGCGGCGCGTGGCGTCACCGTCGCGGTCCACGAATGGCGGGGTAACGACACCAGTTCCCTGCGCCCGGCGCGGGACAGCGACTGGGGCTATCGGGAACTCGTCGCGACGGACATGCCGGCAAGCTTGGCGGTCGCGCAGTCGGCGGCGCCGGGACTGCCCTGGATGCTCGGTGGCCACAGTCTGGGCGGCCAACTGGCCGTGATGGCGGCGGCGTTGGATCCCGAAGCGTTCGCCGGCTTGCTGCTGATCGCGACCGGGGTTCCTGACCAGCGATCGTTTCGTGGCGGCCAACGGGCGCTGATCGCGATCTTCGCGCGTGTGGTGCCGCTGATCACGTCCGTGTTCGGCCTGTTTCCCGGCGACCGGCTCAACTGGGCGGGCCGGGAGGCAGCGACGGTCATGCGGCAGTGGGCGGGCACGGTGCGCACCGGAAACTACGACAACGTGGGACTGCCCGGCGATATCGAACAGGCGATGAAACAGCTCCGTTTGCCGGCACTCGGTCTGCGTTTCACCGATGACTGGCTGGTGCCCGAAGCCTCACTGGATGCCTTGTTCGGCAAGCTGGGCGAGGGCAGGCACGTTCGCGAGTCGTTCGACGCGGCCCGCTTGGGCGATCGCGCCGACCATTTCCGCTGGATGAAAACGCCCGAGCCGGTGAATGCGACCGTGGCGGCGTGGATCCGGGCTCAGTTCTTGTAGTCGCGGTGACAGGCGTCGCAGGCTTTGTCGATCTTGGCGAGGGCGGCTTCTGCGGCGGCGCAGCTCGCCGGCGGTGTCATCAGCGCGCCATCGGCCGCTGCGCGCAAGTCGCCGGCGTAACGACTGAATTGCTGGTCGCCCTGCATCGCCTCGAAGGCCGGCTCGATGTCGTTGGCGACGAATCGCAGCGTCTGCAATCGCGGCACGGTGTCGGTGGGAGCGCAGCGGTTCTGCTTGACGCTCTGATCCAGCGATTTGACCTGCGCCTTCAGGACGGCCATGACGCCGTTCGGATAGGAGGTGCCGCGATTGAGGGTGTTGATCAGGATGGCGGCGCCCACGGCACCGAGGACAAAGGCGATCAGGGCAAGAATCAGGGAACGCATTCGCTGGGGCTCCGCAGGGACCGCAGCGAAGATATCACGGCTTCATCGTCATCGACGTCACCGCAGAAACGAACATGCCGCGACGGGAGGGCCCGTCGCGGCATGCCGGTTTATCGCACGATGAGCGAAGGGCTCAGCGCAGCAGCACCACACGGTTGCCGGTCACGCGCACGGCAGAGCCGACGCGCAGGTTTTCCGAATACGTGTTCTGGTTGATGACCACGCGGCGGCCATCGTCCATGCGCACGGTGATGTTGAACGTCTGCTCGTTGCGCTTGTTCTCGATGGCATTGCCCGCAACTGCGCCTGCGACTACGCCGGCGACCGTGGCGGCCTTCTTGCCGTCGCCGCTGCCGACCTGGTTGCCGACCACGCCGCCGACGATGCCGCCGAGCACGGCGCCGGTGCGGGTGTTCTCGCGAGCTCCGTAAACGGTTTCGATGTTTTCGACACGACCGCAGTCGTAGCAGCGGACCGGCTGCGGCGCCGCAGCGACCGGCGCGCGGCCATAACCGGGCGAGGACTGGGTGGCGCAAGCGGAGAGAGCGACGCATACAACGGCGAGGGCGAACAGGCGAATCTTCATGGCGGTGCCTCCTGAGGAAAATGTTGGGCTGACCGTACGCAGCGCGTGCTGAATCAATACCGACCGGCCGCCGCGGTACTCACAAGGGCTATACAATCCGCTCATGGATTCTTCACTTCAAGAGCGTTTCGCGGGCGTCGACCGCCTTTATGGGCTGGGCAGTGTTGCCCGGCTGTCGCAAAAACACGTCTGCGTGGTCGGTCTGGGCGGCGTTGGTTCCTGGGCGGTGGAAGCGCTGGCGCGCAGCGGCATCGGCGCATTGACGCTTATCGATGCCGACGATGTCTGCGTCTCCAACACCAATCGCCAGTTGCATGCGCTGGAAGGTCAGTACGGCCGCGGCAAGGCTGAAGTGCTCGCGGAGCGTTGTCGCGCGATCAATCCCGCCCTTCGCGTGGAGGTGATTGCGAGCTTTCTGACTCCGGCGAATCTGAGCGAGTTGCTCGACCGGGATTACGATCTCGTGCTCGACGCCTGCGACAGTTTCCGCAGCAAGGTCGAATTGATCGCGTGGTGCCGTCGCCGCAAGCTGCCCCTGGTCGCGTCCGGTTCGGCGGGCGGTCGCACCGATGCCAGCCAGATCCGTGTGCGCGATCTTTCGCGCACCGAACACGATGCGTTGTTGGCGCTGGTGCGGAAGAAGTTGCGCGCCGAATTCAATTTTCCCAAGAACAAGGACCGCTACTTCGGTGTTCCGGCAATCTATTCGCTGGAGAACGTCAGATATCCGCAGTCGGACGGCTCGGTGTGCGGGACGCGACCGGCGCTCGGTCCCGATGCGGCGCTCAAGCTCGACTGCGGCGCCGGTCTGGGCGCGGCCACGCACGTCACCGGCACCTTTGCCTTTGTCGCGGTCGGCAAGGCGATCGAATTGCTGCTGAAGAAGAAGGAATAGAGGATCGGCCGAGTTCGCCACGCGGATCGATGCGGCCAGACGCGAGTGAACGCGCGATTCAGCTAGGTGATCCTGCATGCACTTTCGTTCAGCTGGGCTGTGCTGGAATGCAGCCGCCCGACCCTCAGGTCGTTTTTTTCAGGAGACATTCCATGACTCGTCACAAGTTGCTTGTCGCTGCCATCGTACCGGCCCTCGTCGTGATGTCCCTTTCCGCCTGCAATCGCGCACCGGCCGAAGGCGCCGTCGCGACGGCACCGGAAGCGATCCAGCAGTCCGCCTCCAACCCCGGCGTCGAGACCGCGCAGCCCGGCGAGCAGATGGCCGTCGAGCCCGCCGCGCCCGCTGGCCCGGTCGTCGAATATGCCGACGTCGATCGCGTCAAGCCGGTCACCGTCAAGGAATCGATCTTTGGCACCGTGACCTCGGTGGACGAACTCACCCGCGACTCGACCAAGCCGCGCGAAGTCTGCGAAGACGTCGTGATCCAGGAACGCGCGCCGGAACGTGATGGCAACGTCGGCGGCACGGTCGCCGGTGCGGTCATCGGTGGCGCGCTCGGCAACCAGGTCGGCAAGGGCGATGGCCGCAAGGCCGCGACCGTGGCCGGCGCCATTGCTGGCGGCGTGATCGGTCGCAACATCGATCGTCGCAGCGAGAACGGCAAGATCGTCAGTCGCACCGAGCAGCAGTGCCACACTGAAGAAGAGACCGTCAGCACCGTGACGGGCTATCAGGTGCGCTACCGCAAATCGAACGGCAGCACCGGCAGCCAGCGCATGGAAGACCGCCCCAGCATCGGCAGCCGCATCAACCTGGGATCGACCAGCAAGACGGTCGGTTACGACGTGACCTACACGTATGCCGGCAAGCAGTCGACGGTGCGCATGGACAGCAAGCCCGGCGACCAGCTTCAGGTCATCGACGGTCAGGTCGTGACCGGTACGGCGCCGGTCAGCCAGCGCTGAGTCACCGATCAGGCTAACAAGAAAGGCCGGCAATGCCGGCCTTTTTTGTGCACGCAATTCGCCGAGGAGACGCTCAGCCGGAACGCATTCCGATCCCGAACAGGCGCTCGGCATTGAGCCGGGTCGCGTCGGCGACCTGTTCCACGGGCAGACCGCGCAAGCTGGCGACGCGTTCCGCGACGAGCTGCAGCCGCGCCGGTTCGTTGCGCTGGCCGCGATGGGCGGCGTCAGGCTGGTCGGGCGAATCGGTTTCGAGCAACAGCAATTCCAGCGGCATCGTCGCCACGATCCGGTGCAGACGCTGCGCGCGGTCGTAGGTTACCGGGCCGCCAATGCCGAGGTGGAAGCCGAGTTTGAACAGCTGCAGCGCCTGCTCCTCGCTGCCCGAATAGCTATGCACGACGCCGCGCAGTCCGCCGACTCGGCGCAGCGAGGCGATGACTTCGTCGACCGCGCGCCGTGCATGCAGGACCAGGGGCAGGTCGAAGTCGCGCGCGATTTCCAGCTGGCGGCGGAAGTAGAGCCGCTGTGCCTCCGTGTCTGGATTTTCAATGAAGAAATCGAGCCCGCATTCGCCCACGGCTTTCGGCTGCTCGCGCTCGATCCAGTCGGGCAGGGCCTCGAGATGCTCGGGGCGATGGTGCTCGAGGTACATCGGATGCAGGCCGTAGGCGGCGTGCAGGCCGGGTGACAATGCACAAACCTCGCGCAGCTTCGGCCAGCTCGCGTGGTCCACGGCCGGCACCAGTTGCTGGGCGACCCCTTCGTGCAGCGCCCGCCGCAACGCCAATTCGCGGTCCGCGTCGAACTCGGGCGCGTCGAAATGACTATGACTGTCGAACAGAGCGAGCGACATCAGTCGGGCTTGCGGACCTCGCCCTCGATGATCTTGCTGTCGGGGGTTTGGACTGCGGGGTCCTTGCGATTTTTCCAGTTGGCCAGCAACAAAGTGCCAAGCCCGAGCAGGATCTCGTCGAGCAGGTAGGGCGGGAAGAAATCGTCGAACGGAATGATGAGGTCGGCGACGAACAGGAAGGCGACGATCTTGAACAGCGTCGGATAGCGAAGGCGGCTGGCGAAGCTCACGATCGGGCCCAGAAACGGACTGGCCATGGCGTTGTTTTCCGATGAACGTGAGCTGCACGTTACCACGCTGAACCGGGCGGGTTAAGGCGGCTTTACGCGGACATTCATCTTCGCGGGGCAATGCTCCGGACGCAGCGGAACGCGCACTCGTCAGTAACGAAAGAGGAGAAGACCATGAACAAGTCCATTGCCGTAGCGATTGGATCCATCCTAGCGGCCGGTGCCGCCGTAGGCGCCTATCGGACGGGCATCATCGGCAAACCTTACGCCGATGTTGTGTCGGCAACGCCGATCACGGTCAAGGAACCGGTGTATGGCGAAGTCGTCGACGTCTCGCCGATCACGCGGACGGCCGAGACCTCGCAGGAAGTGTGTTCCGACAAACAAGTGCAGAGCCGGGCGCCCGAGCGCTTCGGCGACAAGGACGGCATGGTGGCCGGCGCCGTCATCGGCGGCCTGGTCGGTAATCAGGTCGGCAAGGGCAATGGCCGCACACTGGCCACGATCGCCGGCGCCGTTGGCGGCGGCTATGCCGGCCGCGAAATCGACCGCCGCCATGTCGGTGGACGGGTGACCTCGTCCACGCAGACGGTGTGCCACACCGAGACCCGCCCCAGCACGCGCACGATTGGCTACGACGTGACCTACAGCGTGGACGGCCAACTGGCCAACAAGCAGGTCGCCAGCAAGCCCAAGGGCCCGCTGCTGGTCGGCGAGCGCGACAAGGTCATCGGTTACGACGTGACCTGGCGATACGGCGAGCAGACCGGCGTGATCCGCATGGACCATGCCCCCGGCGACCGCCTGCCGATGCAGGACGGCGCGATCATCGTGGCGACCCAGCCCGTGGGCGCTCCGAAGAGCTGATCCGACCCGAAAGTCGAGGCATACGGGGCCGCATGCGGCCCCGTTTCGTTTTCCAGGTCACGCTTTGGCGGGGGACTCGGGCTAAAATGGCGGTCTTTCCGACCCAGCCCGGCACCTTTCCCATGGCCCTGAACCCGACCGACCTGTTCGACATCCGTTCCATGCTGTCCGAAGAGGAGCGGATGATCCAAGACTCCGTCGCCCGTTTCGTCGACGAAAAAGTCATTCCGATCATCGGCGACTGCTTCGACCAGGGCCGGTTTCCGAAGGAACTCATTCCTGAAATCGCGGCCATGGGCCTGCTGGGCTCCTCGCTGCCGGAAAAATATGGTTGCGCGGGCCTCAATGCGGTCAGCTACGGCCTGATCTGCCAGGAGCTCGAGCGCGGCGATTCCGGCATCCGCAGCTTTGTTTCGGTGCAGAGCTCGCTGTGCATGTACCCGATCTACGCCTACGGCACCGAAGAGCAGCGCTTGAAGTACCTGCCCGGCATGGCCAAGGGCGAAATCATCGGCTGCTTCGGTTTGACCGAGCCGCAGGGTGGTTCCGATCCGGCCAACATGAAGACGAATGCCAAGAAGGACGGCGACGACTGGGTCATCAACGGCGCCAAGATGTGGATCACCAACGGCAACGTGGCCAACATCGCGATCGTCTGGGCGCAGACCGACGAGGGCATCCAGGGCTTCATCGTCCCGACCGACACGCCCGGGTTCACCGCCCAGGAAGTCCACAAGAAGATGAGCCTGCGCGCCTCGGTGACGTCGGCGTTGTTCTTCGACAATGTGCGCGTATCCGATGCGCAGCGCCTGCCGAACGTGAAAGGCCTCAAGGGCCCGCTCGGCTGCCTCACCCAGGCCCGTTACGGCATCACTTGGGGCCCGATCGGCGCGGCGATCTCGAGCTACACGACGGCACTGGAGTATTCCAAGACCCGCATCCTGTTCAACAAGCCCATCGCGTCGACGCAGGCGGTGCAGCTCAAGCTCGCCGACATGGCGCGCCGCATCACGCTGGCGCAGCTGCTATCGCTGCAGCTGGGCCGTCTCAAGGATGCCGGCACGATGCAGCCCGCGCAGGTGTCGATGGCGAAGTGGAACAACTGCCGCATCGCCCTGGATATCTCGCGCGAAGCCCGCGACATCCTCGGTGGCGCCGGCATCACCACCGAATATCCGCCGATCCGCCATGCACTGAACCTGGAATCGGTGATCACCTATGAAGGCACCGAAACCGTGCACCAGCTGGTGATCGGCCGCGAAGTGACTGGCATCAACGCGTTCTGACCGTCATGCCCCACGCCCGGGAAAACATGCCGCGCATCGCGCTCGGTCCGGCCATCGAGACCGAGCGCCTGGTGTTGCGCGTGCCCCAGCGCGAGGATTTCGATGCCTATGCCGACATGATCGGCGACGAGGAAACCGCCCGTTTCATCGGCGGCCATGCGCCGCGTGCCGCCGCTTGGCGGCGCTTCCTGGCGATGCCCGGCGCCTGGGCCTTGCAGGGCTATGCGATGTTTTCGGTGATCGAGAAAGCCAGCGGCCGCTGCATCGGCCAGCTGGGTCCATGGCAACCGGAAGGCTGGCCGGGTACGGAAGTGGGTTGGGCCTTCCATCGTTCGGCCTGGGGCAAGGGCTACGCCACGGAAGCCGGATTCGCGGCCATCGACTGGGCATTTACGGAGCTTGGCTGGAGCGAAGTCATTCATTCCATCCATCCCGACAACCGCGCTTCGCAGGCGCTGGCGCAACGCCTTGGCTCGAACAATCGCGGACCGGGAAAACTTCCCGCGCCGTTCGCCGACGAGCCGATCGAGATCTGGGCGCAGACCCGCGAACAATGGCAGGCGCGCCGCCGCGCCGCGTCCGACTGAATCGGCATGATCACCGTCTACGGAATGAAGGCGTCGGGCAACTGCTACAAACTGCAGTTGCTGCTCGCGCACCTGAATCAGCCGTATCGCTGGATAGATGTCGACAGCACCGCCGGCGAAACCCGTACGCCGGAATTCCTTGCCAAGAATCCCAACGGCAAGGTGCCTCTTCTGGAACTGGAAGACGGCCGGGTCCTGTCCGAATCGGACGCGATCCTTTGCTATCTCGCCGAGGGATCGCGCTTTCTACCGGCGGATCGCTGGCTGCGCGCGCAGACCTTGCAATGGCTGTTCTTCGAGCAATACAGCCATGAGCCTTACATCGCCGTTGCGCGCTATGTCGCCAAGTGGCTGCCGGCCGACCACCCGCGCCAGGCCGACTTGCCCCGGCTCCGCGAGCGCGGCTACCAGGCGCTGGACGTCATGGAAAAACACCTGGCAACGCAGGACTTTTTCGTCGGCGGCGCCTACGGCCTCGCCGACATCGCGCTTTACGCCTATACCCACGACGCTGCCGTCGGTGGCTTCGAATTCGGACGCTATCCGGCGATCAGCGCCTGGTTGCGCCGGGTCGAGGCGCAGCCGGGTTTCGTCGCGCAAACCTATTGACCGCTGCTGCAACCGACCAGAAGAAAGAGACCCATGGCCGCTGTAACCCCGCTGATTCCCGCCCGCCAGAAAGACGTCAACCGCGCCAAGGTCTGTGACGACAATTTCGTCGAATTCGTCAGCCAGTGGACCGGCACGCCGTCGACCCGGCCCGCGCCCGACGCGCCGATCCTGCCGGGAAGCCTGTGTTCCGCGCGCGACTTCATCGAGCTGTTCGAATCGCAGCTGATTTCGCGCCATCTCGACCTCATGGCGCGCGTGCTGCGCGTGCAGCAGAAGGTGTTCTACACGATCGGCTCCTCGGGTCACGAGGGCAATGCGATGGTCGCGCGCCTGACCCGCCACACCGACCCAGCCTTCCTGCACTATCGCAGCGGCGGCTTCATGGCTGAACGATTCCGCAAATTGCCGGGTATGGATCCGATCATGGATTCGGCCCTGAGTTTTGCCGCCAGCAAGGACGATCCGATTTCCGGCGGCCGGCACAAGGTCTGGGGCTCCAAGCCCTTGTGGGTGCTGCCGCAGACCTCGACGATCGCCTCGCACCTGCCCAAGGCGCTGGGCACGGCGGTCGCCATCGAACAGGCGCGCCGCATCGGCCACACGCTGCCGATTCCGGACGATTCGATCACGATCTGTTCGTTCGGCGACGCTTCGGCCAATCACGCAACGGCGCAGACTGCCTTCAATACCGCCGCCTGGACCGCGTACCAGAAGCTGCCCGCGCCGGTGCTATACGTGTGCGAGGACAACGGCATCGGCATCTCGGTGAAAACGCCGAACGGCTGGATCGCCAATTCGTTCCGCACCCGCGATGGCCTGGACTATTTCTATGCCGACGGACTCGATCTTGCTGCTGGTTACGAGCAGGTCGCGCGCGCCGTGCACCATTGCCGCACCACGCGTCGCCCGACCTTCCTGCATCTGCGCACGACGCGCATCATGGGTCACGCCGGTACCGACTTCGAGATCGAGTGGCGCAGCTTCGAGGAGCTCATGGCGGTCGAAGCGGGCGATCCGCTGCTGCGTTCGGCGGCGATCGCGCTGCAGTCGGGCGTATTGAACCGCGATGAGTTGCTCGCGCTGTACGAAGCCACCCGCAAGAAGTGTTTCGCTGCGGCCGAGGAAGCCGATCGGCGTCCGAAGCTCGACTCGCTCGCCGAGGTGATCGCGCCGCTGGCTCCCTACACGCCGGACAAGGTGGCGGCGGAAGCCGCACGTTCGGATTATCAGGACAAGCGTCTTGCCGTCTTCGGCAATGAAGAAAAGCTGCCGGAAAAATTGCCGCCGCGCCACCTGGCGATCCAGATCAACAACGCCTTGCACGACCTGTTCGCCAAGTATCCGGAAACGCTGCTGTTCGGCGAGGACGTGGCGCAGAAGGGCGGCGTCTACACGGTCACCAAGGGGCTGCAGAAGGCGTTCAAGGGCGCGCGCGTGTTCAACACGCTGCTCGACGAGACGATGATCCTGGGTCTGGCGCAGGGTTTCGCCAATATGGGCATGCTGCCGATGCCCGAGATCCAGTATCTGGCGTATTTCCACAACGCCTGCGACCAGATCCGCGGCGAAGCCTGCTCGCTGCAGTTCTTCTCCAACGGCCAGTACCGCAACCCGATGGTCATGCGAATTGCATCGCTGGGCTACCAGCGCGGGTTCGGCGGACACTTCCACAACGATAACTCGATCACCGCGCTGCGCGACATTCCCGGCCTCGTGGTCGGTTGCCCGAGCCGCGGCGACGATGCCGCGACGATGCTGCGCACGATGATGGCGTTGGCCAAGGTCGATGGACGCGTCTGCGCCTACCTCGAGCCGATCGCGCTGTACATGACCAAGGATCTGTACGAGACCGGAGATGGTCAGTGGCTGACCACCTATCCGGCCCCCGACCAGGCGATGGTCCTGGGCGAGGAACGTGTGTATTTCCCCGAAGCGCGCGACCTGGTCATTTTCAGCTTCGGCAACGGCGTGCCGATGAGCCTGCGGGCGGCCCGCGACATTGAGAAGGCGCACGGCTGGAAGGTGCGGGTGGTCGATCTGCGCTGGTTGCAGCCGCTCAACGAGGCGGCGATCGCCCGTCATGCCGCTGACTGCGCGCGCATCCTCGTCGTGGACGAGGGGCGACGCAGTGCAGGTGTCGGCGAGGGCATCATCACGGCGGTGGTCGAGGCCGGGCAGGGTTCCAAGCCCCTGCGTCGGGTCGTCGGCGTCGATACCTACACGCCGCTGGCCGGCGCCGCGTTCCTGGTCATCCCGGCCGATGCCGATATCGTCGCGATGGCCGGAGAACTGGCCCGGGAGCGTTGATTCCGGACGTCGTCAACGCATCTCCGGCTTGTCCTATACTCAGTCCATGAGCACGTCCCGGCCCCAAACCATTCTCTTCGCCGACGTCAGCGGCAGCACCCGTCTGTTCGAGACCAAGGGTGACGTCGAAGCGCGCCGGCTCATCGCCGCGGTGCTCGATGCCCTGAGCCTGATCTGCCAGCAACACGGCGGACGGGTGATCAAGACGATCGGCGACGAGATCATGTGTACGCTGCCCGGCGCGATCAACGGTCTGCTCGCGGCCTGCGATATGCAGCGCAAGATGGCCCGCGACATCGATTTCGTTCGCGACAACCTGGCCGTGCGCATCGGTCTGCACCATGGCGACGCGCTTGAGGAAAAAGACGGCGACGTCTACGGCGATGCCGTGAATACCGCCGCGCGCATGGCCTCGCTGGCCAAGCGCGAGCAGATCGTGACCACCGCTGCGACCGTCCAGGGCATCGGCGGCAAGAGCCCGGAAACCCGCAGCCTGGGCCGCGCCCGCGTCAGCGGCAAGTTGCTGCCGATCGAGATCGTCGATGTCGTCTGGCAGGAAGATACCTCGGGCATGACCATGGTCCAGAGCGCGATCCGCCTGGGCGATGCCGCCGGCCACAGCGCCGGCGCCAAACTGCGTCTGCGCCATCGCGGCAAGCTCATTGAGCTCGACGAGAATTCGGAGCCATACATGATGGGCCGCGAGGCGACCAATCACCTGGTGGTGGAGGCGGACTGGGTCAGCCGCACGCATGCGCAGGTGGAGTTCAAGCGTGGCCATTTCATGATCACCGATCGCTCGACCAATGCCACCTACGTGCGCATCGGCGAAGACGATGAATTACGCGTGCACCGCGACGAGCTGCATCTGCGCAAGACCGGCACCATCAGCCTGGGCCAGGCCGTGGTGCTCAACGTCCAAGACGTCATTTACTACGAAGCCGACTGAGCAAGGGTCGGCGCATGAAAAAGGCCGGCAATGCCGGCCTTTTCTTTTTGCCAGGTTGGGCGGCAATCAACCGCCGCGCGAGGCCTCGATGCTGAAGCCCGCCGCCGGTTTCGCCGGCGTGGTCCCTGGTGCTGGGACGGTTTGCGGAGGCGGCAGGGTTTTGCCCGGCACGGCCTGGTAACCGAATACGCCACGCAGCAGACGCTCGTTGCCGGTGTACTCGGCGGCCGTCGTTGGCACGAACTGCGCGGTGCCCAGCTCGTTGATCACTTCGAACGCGGTGGTGTCGCGATGCAGGCGCAGCATCGCGTCGGTCACCTTCTTGCGCACATCGGCCGGCACGGTCGGCGCGACCGAGAGGGCGCGACCCATGAAGTCGCGCGAACTGGCGACCGGCACGAGGTTGTTGTAGTCCTTGGCGATGTAGCCCGGCACCATGGCGGCATCGGTTTCGCCGGCGAACACCATTTCCACGCCGTCCTTCCAGCTCGCGGCCACCGACTGGATCTCGGGCTGCGCGATCGGGTTCTTGTACAGCTCGCCGAGGAGCAGGTAACCCATGCTCGGCGCCGACATGCTGACGATGCGACGACCGACCAGATAGTTGGCGCCCTTGCTGGCGACTTCAGCGTCGGCGAGCAGGACGAAGCGGGTGGATTCAAGCACGCGCACCAGCGGCGTGAAGCGCTGGCGGTTCATGCGGTAGTCGGTGAAATGCGCTTCTTCGAAGGCGAAGTCGGTCGCGGCACCGCTGCGCATGTCGCGCCAGTACACGTGGTAGTTCGGCGCGGTCTTCAGCCGGAAGCGCTGGCCGGTGGCCTTCGCCAGGTAGTCCAGCAAGGGCTTGTAGACTTCCTGCGCTTGCGCAGGCGGATAGTTCGGCTCGACGGTCAAGGTGTATTCGGCAGCTTTGACCGGCTGCACGAAAGCCAGGGCGACGAGCACACCCAGCAGAGCGATCGACAGGTTCTTCATGGCGCTATTCTCCCCCTACGCGAACGTATTGATAACAGGACGGAGCGAGTTTCGCCAATCCGCCGTGCGTTCGTAGTGATTGCGGTCACACCGGGCGTTCTAGGCCCGGAAGCAGTTCGAGGCGGTTCATCGGGGCGTTCTCCGGTCCGAACAGGGTGGTTTCCTCGCCGAGTGTGACCACGGCCAGCCCCTGGCTGCGATCGGCCGTCGTGCAAACGACGGTGCCCAGGCTCCGGTTTTCGCCGTCCAGCACGGTCGTGCCGCCGGCCAGACCGGTGCCGCCCACCCGGATCAGCCCGCGCTTGGCCTGGCCCAGATAGTGGGTGCGCGCGACGATTTCCTGCCCCGGATAACAGCCTTTTTTGAGGCTGAAGGCCTTGAGGCGGTCGAGCGAAAGCATTTGCGGCGTCCAGGCTTCCGATTGGGAGGCCGGCAGGCGGGGCAGACCGTGCGCGAGGTCGTCGGCCAGCCAGCGGGCATCAATGGCCTCGTCCGCGGGGCCGAGGGGGGCCAGCGCGCCGTCGGTTTCCGGCAACAGGAACAGGCAGCGTCCCTTTTGGCCGTCGCCGCTCCAATCCATCGCCCAGCCGGACTCTTCGGTGCCCGCGAGGCTGTCCCGAGCCGGCGCGGCCGGGTCGAACGAGACATCGTAGCCAGCAGCGCAGCGCCAGCCGTCGCGCACGGTCAGCGTCACCTTGGCGCGAAAGACGAAACGCTGGAGCGCGTTGCGCAGTTCGTCCGCCGGATGGTCGGGCAGGACGATCAGGAAGGTCTCCGCCGACATTCTCGCCAGTGCGAACAGCGAAATCACGCGGCCTTTGGGCGTCAACCAGCCGTTCCATTGCCAACGTCCCGGGGTCAGCGCGCTCACGTCGTTCATCAGCTGCGCCTGCAGAAATCCTTCTGCGCCAGGGCCCTGGACATCGAGAAGTGTGAAGCCTGACAGGGCCGACACGGTCGGTCCGGGGCGATTTACCTTGAATGGCATGGGGGCGGGATTTAACATGTGAGGATGGTTTCCACGCCACAGATGATAGGTCAAAGCACGGTGCCCACCGAGCTTCCCCCGGCACAGCAGGCACCGACCGAACCGGTCGAACCGTCGCCGCCCGAGGAATTCGGCGGGCGCGGGGGGCTCGATCCGACGCGCTATGGCGACTGGGAAAAAAACGGTCGCTGCATAGACTTCTGACGCGGCGCCGACAGCCGGTCCGCTAACCTCCCTCCCAACCTTTCGAGACACGCCCATGGCGCGCGAACGCCCGTTATCTCCGTTCATGATCGGCCAGGTCTACAAGCCGCAGATCACCAGCGTGCTGTCGATCCTGCACCGCGCCACGGGCGTGGCGCTGGCGGTCGGTGCCCTCGTGCTGGCGGCCTGGCTGCTCGCCGTGGCCGGCAGTGCCGAGGCGTTCGAGTGCTTCCGCGGGTTCTTCGCCGCCTGGTACGGGCAGGTCGCCCTGTTCGCGTTCACCGGCTGCCTGGCCTACCACCTGTTCAACGGCCTGCGTCATCTGGTCTGGGACATGGGCAAAGGGTATGAGATCGCGACCGTCTACAAGAGCGGCTACGCCGTCGTGGCCCTGACGCTGCTGACCACGGCCGGCATCTGGTGGTGCGCCATGAATACCGGAGGTGCGGCATGAGCGCCCATCTTCGCGACCCGCTGGCGACTGCACGCGGCCTGGGCTCGGCCAAGGACGGCGTGAATCACTGGTGGCTGCAGCGCCTGACCGCCATCGCGCTGGCCCTGCTGACGCCCTGGTTTATCTGGTTCGCGGTGGCCCAGGTCGGTGCTGACCAGTACCAGGTCCGCAATGCCATCGCGGCGCCGGTGACTGCCGCGCTCCTGCTGTCCTACGTGATCGCGCTGATGTGGCATGCGCGCCTGGGGCTGCAGGTCGTCGTCGAGGACTACATCCACGGCTGGCTCGAGGTCGCGCTGCAAATCGCGATCAAGCTGGTCTTCGCGTTCGCCACGGTGGCTGCCGCCATCGCGATCGGCCGCATCGTTTTCTCTGCCTGAGCCCGCCATGACGACCGCTTACAAGATCACCGAACACAAGTACGACATGATCGTCGTCGGCGCCGGCGGCGCCGGTCTGCGCGCGACCTTCGGCCTCGCCGCCAAGGGTCTGCAGACCGCTTGCCTCACCAAGGTATTCCCGACGCGTTCGCACACCGTCGCGGCCCAGGGCGGCATCTCCGCGGCGCTCGGCAACATGGGCGAAGACGACTGGCGCTACCACTTCTTCGATACCGTGAAGGGATCGGACTGGCTGGGCGACCAGGACGCGATCGAATACATGTGCCGCGAGGCAATCCCGGCGATCATCGAGCTCGAGCACCAGGGCGTGCCGTTCTCGCGCACCGAGGAAGGCAAGATCTACCAGCGTCCGTTCGGCGGCATGACCACCAAGTACGGCGAAGGCCCGCCCGCGCAGCGCACCTGCGCGGCCGCCGACCGTACCGGTCACGCCATCCTGCATACGCTGTACCAGCAATCGCTGAAGCACGATGCGAAATTCTTCATCGAATACTTCGCGCTCGACCTGATCATGGACGACGAAGGCGCCTGCCGCGGCGTGCTCGCGCTCGACATGTCCGACGGCTCCCTGCATCTGTTCCGCGCGCAGGGCGTCGTGCTCGCGACCGGTGGCTATGGCCGTGCGTATTTCTCCGCGACCTCGGCCCATACCTGCACCGGCGACGGTGGCGGCATGGCGCTGCGCGCCGGCCTGCCGCTGCAGGATATGGAGTTCGTGCAGTTCCATCCGACCGGCATCTACGGCGCCGGCTGCCTGATCACCGAGGGCGTGCGCGGCGAAGGCGGCATCCTGCGCAATTCCGCTGGTGAGCGTTTCATGGAACGCTACGCCCCAAGCGTGAAAGATCTTGCGCCGCGCGACATGGTCAGCCGCTCGATGACCATCGAAATCCGGGAAGGCCGCGGCGTCGGTCCGAAGAAAGATCACATTCATCTCGACCTGACCCATCTCGACCCTGCGGTGATTCACGAAAAGCTGCCGGGTATTTCCGAAACGGCGAAGATCTTCGCCGGCGTCGACGTCACCAAACAGCCGATTCCGGTGCTGCCGACCGTGCACTACAACATGGGCGGCCTGCAGACGAACTATCACGGCGAAGTCGTGACCCTGAAGGACGGCAATCCCAACCACGTGGTGCCGGGTCTGTATTCCATCGGTGAAGCGGCCTGCGTTTCCGTGCACGGTGCCAATCGACTGGGATCGAATTCGCTGCTCGACCTGGTGGTCTTCGGCCGTGCCGTCGCCAACCGCTGCGCCGAGACGATCAAGCCCGGCCAGTCGCACAAGAGCCTGCCGGCTTCGGCCTGCGACAAGTCGCTCGCCAACCTCGACAAGCTGCGCTTCGCCAAGGGCGGCACACCGACGGCGGAAATCCGCGACAACATGCAGCGCATCATGCAGAACGATGCGGCGGTGTTCCGCACCGGCGAAACCCTGCAGCAGGGCGTGACCAAGATCCGTCAGGCCTACGACAGCTTTGCCGACGTCCGCGTGTCGGATACGTCCCTGGTCTGGAACTCCGATCTGATCGAGACCCTGGAACTGCAGAACCTGCTGGGCCAGGCGGTCGCGACGATGGTGTCGGCGGAGAACCGCAAGGAATCGCGCGGCGCCCACGCCCGCGAGGACTTCAGCAAGCGCGACGACGCCGAGTGGATGAAGCACACCTTGTGCTGGGTCGACGAGCAGGGCAAGACGACGATCGACTATCGTCCGGTGCACCTGAACGTGCTCAGCTCGGATGTCAGCGTCATCCCGCCCAAAGAACGCAAGTACTGATCGCCTGCCCGCCTGTCGAAGGCGCGATGCGAGTCGCGCCCCCGCCGTAACGAATCGAGAAACAAACGATGGCCGAGTTCACCCTCCCCAAGAATTCCAAGGTCGGCAAGGGCAAGCACTACCCGGCGCCCGCCGGCGCGACGCGCACGCGCGCGTTCAAGATTTATCGCTGGAATCCGGATGACAACGCCAATCCGCGCGTCGACACCTACGATGTCGACCTCGACACCTGCGGTCCGATGGTTCTCGATGCGCTGATCAAGATCAAGAACGAGATCGACCCGACGCTGACCTTCCGCCGTTCCTGTCGCGAAGGCATCTGCGGCAGCTGCGCGATGAACATCGACGGCACCAACACCCTGGCCTGTACGCGCGGTATCGACGAATGCGGCGGCAAGGACGTGCCGATCTATCCGCTGCCGCATATGCCGGTGGTCAAGGATCTGGTGCCGGACCTCACGCATTTCTACGCGCAGTACGCTTCGATCAAGCCCTGGTTGCGTACGCAGAGCTCCGCGCCGGCCGCGACCGAGCGTCTGCAGTCGCCGGAAGACCGAAAGAAGCTCGACGGCTTGTACGAATGCATCCTGTGCGCCTGCTGCTCGACCAGCTGCCCGAGCTACTGGTGGAATGGCGACCGCTATCTGGGTCCGGCGATCCTGCTACAGGCCTATCGCTGGATCATCGACTCGCGCGATGAGGACACCGGTGCGCGCCTGGACGATCTGGAAGACCCGTTCAAGCTCTATCGCTGCCACACGATCATGAACTGCACGCGGACCTGCCCGAAAGGCCTGAATCCCGCCAAGGCCATCGGCGAAATCAAGAAGCTCATGCTCCAGCGCCGCGGCGCCTGACCCACGCGAGGACCACACCCGATGGCGAACAACCTTTTCTGGCCCGCCGTCGCGATGGCGCTGCTGACCTGCATCGTCTGGTTCCGTCTGTACGTCGTGCGCATTCCCGAGATGCAGCGTCGGCGTATCCATCCACAGAAGGTCGCGCAGAGCGCGCAGCGCGACACGTTGTTTGAGGACACGCGCGCCTCGGACAACTTCAAGAATCTGTTCGAGCTGCCAGTGCTGTTCTACCTGGGTTTGTTCGTCGCGCAATCGAGCGGGCAGGCGGGCACGACGGTGGTGTTCCTCGCTTGGGCTTTCGTCGTCCTGCGGTGGCTGCACAGCCTGATCCAGTGCACCTACAACCGGGTCATGCATCGTTTTGCCGTCTATTCGGCCGGTGCGGTGGTGCTGTGGCTGCTCTGGGCGCTGCTGGCCTACGGCCTCTGGCGGTGAGCGACGACGACGTCGAACTGCGCCGCCTGCGCTGGCGTTGCCGTCGCGGCATGCGCGAACTCGACCAGCTCATGCTGCGCTTCCTCGATCAGCGCTGGCCGAAGGCCGATGACGCGGAAAGAAGCGTCTTCCTACGTCTGCTGGAATCCGAGGACGATAAGCTCTGGCGCTGGTGCATGGGTCGCGAACGGCCCGAGGATCCGGAACTGCATGCCCTCGTCGAAAGAATCATCGCGCTGCCGCATTGACTGGCGTCCCTCGCGAATGCTGCTCGCCGCGTTGATAGTCCTGACTGTGCTCGCTGCTGTCTCGGTCTGGCTCAGCGATGGACCGGTCGGCATGAAAGGCCTGCTGTCGGTGCTGGCCTTGGGGCAGGGCACCCTGCAGATCCAGCGGGAAGTCCGGCGCCCGTCGCTATCGGTGATTCTGCATGGTGACGAGGCTCAGATCCGTGCGAACCCTGACGGCGAACTGAAGTGCTGGCGAGGGGTCGAGTTGCGTTTCCGCGGCCGATTGGCGAGTCTGAGCGGTCGCGACACGGCAGGGCGGAAACATCATCTGCTCTGGTGGCCCGACACCTTGCCTGCGGCGGCACGGCGCGCGTTGCGCCTTTATGCCGACGGCTGTCGCGACAGGCATTCACCGGCACCGGCGCAGCCGGCCTGACCGTCCACTGGGAAGTCCATGTTCCAACCACTCTCCATTTCCATCGGTCTGCGATATCTGCGCGCCAAACGACGCAGCGGTTTCCTGTCCTTCTTCTCGATGACCTCCATCCTCGGCATGGCGCTGAGCGTGATGGCACTGATCGCCACGATCTCGGTCATGAGCGGGTTCCAGGAGGAACTGCGCGCGCGCATCCTCGGCATGGTCGCGCACGCCACGGTCGATGGCGTCGACGGCCCGGTGCAGGACTGGCAAAAAGCCGTGTCGCTGGCCACGACGGACCCGCGCGTGATCGGCGCGGCGCCCTATGTCGAACGCGAGGCGATGGTCCAGGCCTCGCGCGTTCAGGGCGCCTTGATCCGCGGCGTGCTGCCCGATCAGGAACCCAAGGTCTCCGATCTGGCGAGCAAGATGACGCACGGCAAGCTCAGCGATCTGCAGCCGGGCGCCTACAACATCATCCTCGGCAAGGAACTGGCCCTGTGGCTGGGCGTGGGTGTCGGCGACAAGGTGACGGTCTACGTGCCCGAGTTGAACACGACGCCGGTGGGCGTCTTGCCGAAGATGCGACGCTTCACCGTCGTCGGCATCTTCGAGGCTGGCGCCCAGGAATTCGATCTCGGTCTGGCGCTCGTGCATATGCAGGATGCGCAGCGACTCACGCGTATGGGCGAGGGCGTGACCGGCGTGCGCCTCAAGCTGACCGACATCTGGAATGCCTGGCCGGTCGCGCGCGATCTCGCCGACAAAATGGACGGCCTGTACCGCGTGCGCGACTGGACCCGCGACCACGAAAACTTCTTCCGTGCGCTGAAGATGGAAAAGACGATGATGTTCATCCTGCTCTCGCTGCTGGTGGCGATCGCGGCGTTCAACCTCGTTTCCTCCCTCGTCATGCTGGTGCAGGACAAGCAGGCCGACATCGCCATCCTGCGCACGCTCGGGCTCACGCCCGGCGGCGTGATGCGCGTGTTCATCGTGCAGGGCATGGTGGTCGGCGTTGCCGGCATCATCATCGGCATCATTGGCGGCATCGCCCTGTCGTACAACCTCGTGCACATCGTTCGATTCCTGGAAAACGTCACCGGTAGTGAGCTCATGCCGGCCGACGTCTACTACATCAGCTTCCCGGCACCGGTCGTCGAGCCCCTCGATGTCTCCATGATCGCCGGTCTGGCCTTTGTGCTTTGTCTGCTGGCTACCCTCTATCCCGCCTGGCGCGCCTCGCGCACGGATCCTGCGACGGCGCTGCGCTATGAATGACTCCCTTGCCAAGACCGACGAAGCGAACGTCGTCATCCGTTGCCGCAATCTGGGCAAGACCTATCGAGAAGGCGATCTGGTCACGCCGGTGTTCGAGAATCTGCAGCTCGACGTGATGAAAGGCGAGACCGTCGCGATCGTCGGCGCCTCCGGCGCGGGCAAAAGCACCTTGCTGCATCTGCTGGGCGGCCTGGATTCGGCCAGTTCCGGCGAAGTTTCCGTGGCGGGGCAGGCGATGTCCTCGCTGTCGGATGCCCAGCGTGGACTGCTGCGCAATCGCGCGCTCGGATTCGTGTACCAGTTCCATCATCTGCTGCCGGAATTCACCGCGCTCGAAAACGTGATGATGCCCCTGCTCATCGTCGGTGAATCGGTCGCCAAAGCGCGTCCGAAAGCGCAGGCCTTGCTCGATCGCGTCGGCCTGACGCATCGTCTCGGCCACAAGCCCGGCGAGCTGTCAGGCGGCGAGCGTCAGCGCGCCGCCGTGGCGCGAGCGCTGGTCACGCGACCGGCTTGCGTGCTCGGCGACGAACCGACCGGCAATCTCGACGAGAAAACCGCCTCGAACGTGTTCGAGCTGATGATCGAGCTCAATCGCGAAATCGGCACCGCCCTGGTCCTGGTCACGCACGACCGTCGCCTGGCGCGTCGCCTGGATCGCACCCTGGAATTGACCCAGGGCCGACTGCACCCGCTCTCGACCCTGGACTGAGCCATGACGCCGAGATCGCCGCCCGCACCGATGAGTCTGTCGGTGGCGGTGGCGATGTTGGCGGGCGTGAGTGCGTGTCAGGTATTGCCGGCCTTGCCGCCGCTGTGGCTCGGGGCCGTGCTTTCGGTCATCGCGGCCGGCTTCTACATTTTCGCGCCGACCTGGCGCGATCTCGCGGCCCTGGTTTTCGGGCTGTGCTGGGCTGCGCTGGTCGGACAATCGGTGATGCAGCAGCGGCTGCCTGACTCACGTGTTCCGATGACCGTGCTCGTCGAAGGTCGCGTGCTGGGGTTGCCGCAACGCGAGCCCGATTCGGTGCGCTTCGATTTCCGCATCGAGCGCGGGCCTGCCGGTGTTCCAGTTGGCGAAAAAGTGCGTCTGGGCTGGTACGGCCAGCCGCCGGGACTCGATCCCGGTAGTTGTTGGCGATTGCTGGTCCGACTGAAGTGTCCGCAGGGCGTGCTCAATCCCGGCGGCTACGATTTCGAGAAGAGTGCTCTGGCGCAGCGACTCGCCGCGACTGGATACGTGCGTGATCCCGCAAGTGCGCGTCGCCTTGCTCCTGCACAGGGCGTCGATGCCTGGCGTGATCGCGTGTCGCATCAGATCGCGCAGGCACTGCCGGCCGGTCGCGCGCGTTTCGTGCAGGCTTTGGCGCTGGGCGACACGCGCGCCTTGAGCGACCGCGACTGGGAAATCCTGCGTGCGACGGGTCTGACACACCAGATCGCGATTTCCGGCTTCCATGTCGGCATGGTCGCCGGTTTCGGTGCCTTGCTCGCGTCGGGGCTGTTCTGGCTGTGGCCGGAATTGGGACGTCGTGTGCCGCGTCCGCAGGCGACGGCAGTCGGCGCGCTCGCCTTCGCCGCCGCTTACACCGCGCTTGCCGGGTTCGCGTTGCCCACCGTGCGCACCTTGCTGATGATCGCCGCCGTGCTCATGGCCAAGCTGCTGCGACGGCCGCAATCGGGGGCCGATGCATTTGCACTCGCGATGATCGTCGTCCTGCTCGTCGATCCGCTGTCGGTACTCGCGCCGGGTTTCTGGCTCAGCTTTCTCGGCGTTGCCTGGCTGCTGTGGTGTCTGCCGCACGAGCGGCAGGCGGGGGTGCTGCGGCCATTTTTCGAGTCCCAGGGTGTGGCCGTGCTGGGCCTGCTGCCGCTGACCGTCTGGTTCTTCGGTCAGGCGTCTTTGCCCGGACCGTTGGCGAATCTGCTCGGCATCCCGGCGATCAGCCTGGTCATCGTGCCTCTGGCCCTGCTGGGGCTGCTGGTCGCACCGATGTCGGCAGGATTGGCCGGGCTGTTCTGGACCGGGTCTGCGTGGGTCATGGACGGCCTGTGGTGGTGTCTGGAGCGCATGGCGCATTGGCCGGCCGCGACGATCTGGTTGCCGGAGGCTTCGCTGCTGGCCGTCGTACTGGGCTGTCTGGCGGCGTTCTGGCTCTTGCTTCCCCGCGGTACGCCCGGCAAGGCGCTTGCCCTGTTCTTGTTCCTCCCGCTGCTTTGGCCCGATCGGCACACGCCCGCTCCCGGCGAGGCGGAGATCGTCGTCATCGATGTGGGGCAGGGACTGTCGGTCCTGGTGCGCACGGCTGCGCATACGCTGCTTTTCGACGCTGGTCCCGCGAATGCCCGCGGGCTGGATATGGGGGAGGCCGCGGTGCTGCCCGGGTTGCATGCCCTGGGCATCGGTCGACTGGACACGATCGTGATCAGTCATGGCGACAACGACCATGCGGGCGGTCTGACGGCGGTGCAGCGGGCCTTTCCTCTGGCGCGTGTACTGGCGCCGGAAGGATGGGCGGGTCCGGGCATGCATCGCTGCCAGCGCGACGCGCATTGGCGCTGGGACGGTGTCGATTTTCGGATCCTGCATCCGCCGCCACTGTTTCCCTACGAGCGAAACGACAGTTCCTGTGTGCTGCGCATCGAGGCAGGCGGACGCGTGGCGCTCATCCCCGGCGACATCGGCCGCCATGTCGAAACCCGGCTGGTGCGTGAGCAGGCGCCACGATTGTGGGCCGACCTGCTGATCGCGCCGCACCATGGCAGCGACGGCTCCTCGAGCGAGGCCTTCGTCGCCGCCGTGAATCCGCGTTGGGTCATATTTGCGACGGGAGCGAGCAACCGTTTCGGGCTGCCGCGGGCGAACATCGCTGAACGTTACCGGCGACGCGGAGCCGCCATAGCCGACACCGCCCGCACCGGCATGCTGCGTTTCAGCCTGGATGAACAGGGCGTCCGTCGGCAGAGCGCGCGGCGTACCGATACGCCCCGGTACTGGCGGGAGCCCGGGGCCACCGGCTCAGGCTATGCTATCGGCAGTCCCGATTCTGAGAGGTGAGCGGCGTGCTGGAATTGATCAAAGCCGGCGGCTGGGTGATGTTGCCGATCCTGCTGCTGGCCGTGCTGGCCATGGCGATAGTCCTGGAACGCTTCTGGAGCCTTCGCCGCAAGGAAGTCCTTCCGCCCGGTCTGGGCGAAGAGGTCAAGGAATGGGCCCGCGGGCATCAGCTCGACCCCAAACACATCGAAGTCCTGCGCCGGAACTCGCCCTTGGGCGAACTGCTCGCCGCCGCGCTGGACATGCGTTACCGCCCCCGGGAAATGATCAAGGAGCGCGTCGAGGACGTCGGCCGCCATGTCGTGCACGACATGGAGCGCTTCATGAACACCCTGGGCACCATCGCCAGCGTGTCGCCGCTGCTGGGACTGCTGGGCACGGTGTTCGGCATGATCGTGATGTTCCTGGACATCCTCAAGACCGGCGTCGGCGACGTGAACCAGCTCGCCGGCGGCATCGGTCAGGCGCTGGTCAGTACTGCCGCCGGTCTGTGCGTCGCGATTCCGGCGGTCATGTTCTATCGCTATTTCCGCGGACGCATCGCCGAGTACGTCGTCGTCATGGAGAAGCAGGCGATGTCCCTGCTCGATGCGATCGATGAAGGCGTGATCCCGAGCAGCAAGCCGACCGCGCGCAGCAAGCGGGGTGAGGGATGAAGCTCGGCCGCGGACGCATGGACGAAGATCCCGAGATCAACCTGATCTCGCTCATCGACGTGCTGTTCTGCCTGATCCTGTTCCTGGTCGTCACCACGACCTTCAACCAGCGCAGCATGCTCAAGCTGCAGTTGCCGCAATCGCAGAGCGGTGCCCAGGCCGATGCCGGCGAACCCCTGATGGTGCTGGTCGATTCCGAGGGCAAGTACTTCATCGGCAACAACGCGGTATTGAAAACCGACGTCGCCAGCCTCAAGGAAGCCCTGGTCGCCGCCGCCGGCGACGACCGCACGATGCCCGTGGTCGTGCGCGCCGATGCGCGCAGCCCCTACCAGTCGGTGATCACGGCGATGGACGCGTTGGGCCAGCTCGGCTTCGTGAAGTTGCAGATGGCCACCACGCCCGCCCCAAAAGCGAATGAACGATAAACCCGCGGCAACCAATTACTGGCATGTCTACCGGCGTCTGCTGCTGTTCGCGCGGCCGTTCTGGCCGTGGCTGGGCCTGGCGGCGCTCGGAATGCTGGTGGAAGCTGGTGCGGCGGGCTATTTCGCGACCTTGATGAAGCCGATGATCGACGAGACCTTCGTCGCGCGCAATCCGAGCGTGCGTTGGGGACTGCCGCTGACGATCCTGGCGCTGTTCGTCATGCGCGGCATCGCGACGTTCTCCACCGACTACACGATGGCGCGCGTGGGCAACGGGCTGTCGCGCAGCCTGCAGTTGCTGCTTTTCGACAAGTTCCTGCGTCTGCCCAGCAAGCGTTACGACGTGGAATCGGTCCCGGCGCTGCTGTCGCGCCTGAGCTACGACACCGGCCAGATGACGGGTGCGGTCACGGAAGCGCTGAAAGTCATCATCACCGATTCGATCACCATCGTCGGTCTGCTCGGCATCATGCTGTGGGAGAGCTGGCGCGTGACCGCGGCGATGCTGATCGTCGCGCCGGCGATCGCATTGATCTCGTCCTATGTCAGCAGCCGCTACCGCCGCATCAACCGCGGCATGCAGCAGGCCGTGGCGCAGACCAGCCAGGCGACGATGGAGATCCTGTCCGCCCAGCAGGAAGTGAAAATCTACGGCGCGCAGAAACTTGAAGTCGGACGTTTCGCCGATCTCACGCTGCGCAACATGCGCCTGGCGCTGAAGATGGAAACCACGCGCGGCGCGGCGTCGTCGGCCGTGCAGATGCTCGGTGCCGTCGCGCTCGCGGTCATCCTGTTCCTGGCCGGCGCCGAAGCCATGGCCGGACGCATGACGGCCGGCGGTTTCGTCAAGATCATGATCGCGATGATGACCTTGCTGCCCTCGCTCAAGCGCATCACCAACGTGCAAAGTCCCTTGCAGCGCGGTCTGTCCTCGGCCGAGCGCCTGTTCGGCATGGTCGACGAACCCGACGAACCCGATACCGGCAAGACATCGATGCAGCGCGCGCGCGGCGAACTGGAATTCCGCGACGTCAGCCTGCGCTACGACAACCAGCCCGAAGACGCGGTGCGCAACATCTCCTTCACGGCGCGTCCGGGCACGGTCACGGCGATCGTCGGCCGGTCGGGCAGCGGCAAGTCCTCGCTGATCCGCTTGCTGCCGCGCTTTTACGAACCGACGTCGGGCGAAGTGCGGCTCGATGGCGTGCCGGTCACCGATTACCGTCTGGCGGATCTGCGCCGGCAGATGGGCCTGGTCGGTCAGCGCGTCATGCTGTTCGACGATACCGTCGCGGCCAATATCGCCTACGGCCAGGACGGCGCGACGCGCGAAGCGATCCGCGCTGCCGCCGATGCCGCCAACGCGACCGAATTCATCGATCGCCTGCCGCAGGGGCTGGACACACGCATCGGCGAGAACGGCGGTCTGCTCTCCGGCGGCCAGCGCCAGCGCATCGCGATCGCGCGCGCGATCCTCAAGGACGCACCGGTACTGATTCTCGACGAGGCCACTGCGGCGCTCGACAACGAATCCGAGCGCCTGGTGCAGGATGCGCTCGATCGCCTGATTCCCGATCGCACCACCCTGGTCATCGCGCATCGCTTGTCGACGATCGAACATGCCCACCAGGTGCTTGTGCTCGATCAGGGCCGATTGGTGGAGCAGGGCACGCATGCCGAATTGCTTGCGCGCGGCGGCCTGTATTCGTATTTGCATCGCATGCAGTTCCGCGAGGCGGAGGCCGAGTGAAGTCGGCGCTCGAACACCGGCTCACGCAACGCTGGTATGGCGGGCAGGCGCCGGGCTTCGGATCGCGTCTGTTGGCCGGCACCTATCACGCTGCGCTGAAGTTGCGCGCTGGTTTGTACGCGAGCGGCCTGATCAGCTCGCAGCGGGTCGGCGTCCCAGTGATCGTCGTGGGGAATTTCACCGCCGGCGGTACCGGCAAGACGCCGCTTATCGTCGCGCTCGCGCTGCGTCTGCAGGCGCGGGGCTGGCGTCCGGGCATCGTCAGTCGCGGTTACGGGCGCCGTTCGAAGGCGCCGATCGCCGTGGATGCGGACACGCCGCCTGAGCGCTGCGGCGACGAACCCAAATTGATTTTCGAACGCACGCAATGCCCGGTCTTCGTCGACGGCGACCGTGTGGCTGCGGCCAGTCGCGCGATCGCGGCCGGCTGCAATCTCGTGCTGTCCGACGACGGACTGCAGCATCACCGGCTGGCGCGCGACATCGAAATCGAGGTGCTCGACGGCGAGCGTCGCTATGGCAACGGACTGTTGATGCCCGCCGGTCCTTTGCGCGAACCGCCGCGGGATACCGGATTGCGGGTCGTCAATGGCGGGGCGGCGCAGGCAGGCGAGTGGGGCATGCGCCTGCACACGGGGCGCGCGATCGCGCTCGCCGGCGGACGCCGGCGCGAACTCGCGGAATTCGCCGGTGATGGCGTCCTACACGCCTTGGCCGGCATCGGTCATCCCGAACGCTTCTTCGCCGTGCTGCGCGCGCAGGGTCTGGATCCGGTCGAACATCCGTTTCCCGATCACCATGCCTACCGCGCCGAAGACTTCGCCGGCATGACCGGGGCGATCCTGATGACCGAAAAGGACGCGGTGAAATGCCGCGACCTGGGCCTGGAGCAGGGCTGGTATGTGCCGGTGGAGGCGGAGCTCGACGAGGGCTTCTACGATCGGATCCTCGAACGACTGGAGAACGTTTCGCCATGACCGAGCCCGGTTTCATCGTCGCCATTCCGGCGCGCTTCGGTGCTTCGCGCCTTCCGGGTAAACCGCTGCGCCTGATCGCCGGCGAACCGATGGTCGTGCATGTCGCGCGTCGCGCCCTGGCCGCGGGTGCGACGCAGGTCGTGGTCGCGACCGATGACGCGCGCATCGCTGATGCTGTGCGCGGCTATCCCGTGACCGTCTGCCTCACGCGGGCCGACCACCCCTCGGGCACCGACCGGTTGGCCGAATGCGCCGAGCAACTGGGTTGGACCGACGAGGAAATCATCGTCAATCTGCAGGGCGACGAACCCTTCGCGCCGCCGGAGGGCATTCGTGCCGTCGCGCGCACGCTGGCCGAGGCCGGCACGGAAATGGCAACGCTCGCGACCCCGATCGAGGATAGCGACACGCTGTTCGATCCCAATGCCGTGAAAGTGGTGCGCGACGCCCGCGGCCTGGCCCTGTATTTCAGTCGCGCGCCGATTGCCTGGCAGCGCGACCGCTTTGCCCGCGATCGCACCAGCGCCCCGGCACCGGGCGCCTTGCGTCATATCGGCATCTACGCGTATCGCGCCGGATTCCTGCGTCGGTTCACTTCGTTGCCGCCAGGTGAGCTCGAGGGCCTCGAGGCCCTCGAGCAACTTCGTGTGCTGGAAGCGGGCTACCGGATTGCCGTCGGCATCACCCCGGTCGCGTTTCCGCCCGGCGTCGACACCGAGGCGGACCTGCTGCGGGCTGAGCAGCGGATGATGTCCAACAGTGCCAGATGTTGAGCCGATCTGGCTTCTAGTCGTTTCTCTACCATGCGCAAGGGGAGATTACACGAGAGTAGAACTTCGTAATGAGTTTGCTCCCATCACTCCCAGAGCAAACCAAAAGTATGGTTTCAGTCTTGCAGACGCTGCCCATTCCGGTGCTGACTCCATTTTCGTGAATGATGCCGCTCTTGCAAGTGTAAACAACCGGCTGGTTTGAGCCTGGTGAAAAAGAGGCAAGCGAATCCGAGGTCAATGTCGCAAGCTCTGGATAGTAGACTGCGTTCTTGGCGCTGAAAGTCACGTCGTTGCCGGCGATTCCGACACCATCGGAAAGTTCAACGTACTGCACGATTCCATTCTTGTCGGAATGAACGATTGCATTTTTGCTCGCAATTTCAACCGCCCCTGGCACTGAAAACTCTGCGTCCGATATCTTGATCGTCGCTGGATTTGCGGTATCCGTGGAAGTTGCAGATGTTCCTTTGATCGAGAGATCGGAATTCTCTTTTGCGGCAAATGTTGTTGCGCTTACGAGGGTAAGAAAAAGAAAGAAAAAAATGCGCATGCTGTTCCCCAAATAGTTGAAAGTAGGAGCCATAAAAGCAAGAAATTCAAACCGCAAATCGACCGGATGCCTCCGATCTTGACGCAAGCTATATCAGGCTGCTGCCCCTTAAAAGACGTGAGTGCCCATCACCCCGCAAGGGAAAACAGCCGAGATGTCCTGGAGCCGTCGTAGAAGTTCGGACCGAAGGCGGTTGGAGCGGTGCATACGAACAGTGTCTGCCGCCGCATGGTCGAACGGCATAGGCAATTCCCTCGGCTGACTGTCAGATTTCGGCTGCCAAGGCCTGCTTCCGGGGCTAGTTGAACGTCGCCCGCCGAATTCTCCGTCACCCGATTCCAATGCGGCGCCGAGAAGTACCATAATGAGCCTCCCCGTGAGTGCCCAGGTCCCGACCGCATGACCACCGCCACGCCCGCTCCCGCACTGCACGCTTCGCTGAACTGGCTCAACGCCGATCCGCAAACGATCGCGATGCAGCGCGGCCGCGTCACGGCGCTGGTGTTCTGGAATGCGAGTTCGGCGTATTGCAGCAATCTGATCGAGGAACTGCTGCGCATCAAGCTGCGGCACCCGGTCGGCCTGGCGATCCTGGGCATCCACCAGCCGAAGTTCGATGTCGAGATCGATGGCCGCACGGTGCACAAGGCGCTCAATCGCCTGGGCGTGAATTTTCCCGTCGCGAACGACCGGGGTTGGGTTGCTTGGCAGCACTACGGCATCGTGAGCTGGCCGTCGGTTGCCCTGATCGACAGCAAGGGATTCCTGCGCGAGATTTTTTCCGGCGACGACCAGGTCGCGGCGCTCGATCTCGCGCTCGGTGCGCTGATCGAAGAGGCGGGCGCCGATATCCGGCAATCGCCCAGCCTGCGTCTGAGCGGCGGCGAACCGATCTCGCCCCTGCTGTTCCCGTCGGGCCTGCTGGTTACCGAATCGCATCTGTATGTCGCCGACACCGGCCACCATCGCATCCTCGAATGCACGCACGAAGGTCGCGTGCTGCGCGAGTTCGGCACCGGCTACCCCGATCTTGTCGATGGCGCGCCGACCGAGGCCGCGTTCCGCTACCCGCGCGGCCTGTGCATGATGCGCGACTACCTGTACGTCGCCGACACCGGCAATCACGCGGTACGCCGCATCCATCTCATTGACGGCCAGGTGCACACGGTCGCCGGCACCGGCAAGGCCGGCATTCCGCGCGAGGGCGTCTCGACGATCGCCTCCGATTGCCCGCTGAACCAGCCGACGGCAGTGACCGGCATCAACGATCGTCTGTTCATCGCCATGACCGGCAGCAATCAGATCTGGGAATTCGATCTGGGCAAGTCGCGGCTGTGTTTCATCGCCGGCACCGGCGAGTTGGGCATCACCGACGGTCAGGGCCGCAATGCCCTGCTGGCGCAACCGATGGGCATGGCCCTCGTGCAGCAGACGCTGTATGTCGCCGACTCGGCGAGTTCGGCGGTGCGCGCGATCCAGCTGCAGCAGAATTCCGTGCAGACACTGGTCGGGCAGGGCCTGTATGAATTCGGCGAGCAGGACGGCCAACGCCGCGATGCCCGCCTGCAGTATCCGCAGGCCGTGGCCCTGGACCCGGGCTCGCCCGTGCTCTGGGTCGCCGACACCTACAACGGCAGCCTGCGCAAGCTGCGCCTCGGCGGCGGCGAGATGAGCAGCCATCCCTTGCCGCAGCCGCTGTACCAGCCCAGCGCGCTGGCGATGCTGGGCAATACGCTGTGGATCGCCGATGCCGCCGCGCACGAGATCATGCGCCACGACATCGCCACCGGCCTGCTGAGCCGGATTCCGGTTGGCGAATAAGCGCCGTTCCCGCTGGGCGATAATGTCGGCATGACCGAGACGCCCGCAGCAGCCCCCTTCGACGGCAAGGAATTCGTCCGCGAGCTCACCTCCGCGCCCGGCGTTTACCGCATGTTCTCGGCCGACGGCAGCGTTCTGTACGTGGGCAAGGCCGCCTCGCTGAAAAAACGCGTGGCGAGCTATTTTCGCGCCGACTTGCCGTCGCGCCGCATCGCCCTGATGGTGGCGCAGATCGCGCGCATGGAAGTGACGATCACACGGACCGAGTCCGAAGCCTTGATCCTGGAAAACCAGATGATCAAGTCGCTGCGCCCGCGCTACAACGTGCTGCTGCGCGACGACAAGAGCTATCCCTACATCCTGCTGACCGAAGAAACCTGGCCGCGCATCGCGTTCCATCGCGGCCCGCGCGCGAGTGCCGGCCGCTATTTCGGGCCGTATCCGAGCGTGCTGGCGGTGCGCGAAACGCTGGACCTGATGCAGAAGATATTCAAGCTGCGCACCTGCGAGGACAGTGTGTTCCGCAATCGCAGCCGGCCCTGTCTGCAACACCAGATCGGGCGTTGTTCGGCGCCTTGCGTAGGTTTCATCCCGCCACGCGACTACGACGCCAGTGTGCGGCGGGCGACGCTGTTCCTCGATGGTCGCAGTACCGAACTCGTTGACGAGCTCACGCGTTCGATGGACGCAGCCAGCGTTCGCCTGGAGTTCGAACTGGCCGCGCAGCTGCGCGACACGATCGGCGGAATCCGCAAGGTCCAGGCCAAGCAGTACGTCGAGGGCGAACAGGTCGAGATGGATGTGCTCGCCTGCACGCTGACCCAGGGCGCGGCCTGCGTCCTGCTGCTGTCGTTCCGAAACGCGATGAGCCTGGGCACGCGCTCATTCTTTCCGAGGCTCAACGGCGCGGACACGCCGGAAGAAGTCCTCGGTGCTTTCGTCAGCCAGTACTACCTGGAAAAGCGTCCGCCGCGCGAGATCGTGCTCAGCCATGCGATCCCGGACCTGGCGCTTTTCGAGAAGGTCTTCAGCGAACAGGCCAACCGTCGCGTCGAGATCAAGACCAGCGTGCGCGGCGAACGCGCGCGCTATCTGGAAATGGCGCGCAGCAACGCCGAGCTCGCGCTCGCCGCCGAACGCAGCAGCAGCGCCAGCCAGCGCGTGCGCTTGGAATCATTGCAGAAACTGCTGGAACTGCCGGCGCCGCCGCAACGCATCGAGTGCTTCGACATCAGCCACACGATGGGCGAGGCGACGGTGGCCTCCTGCGTCGTGTTCGACGGGGAAGGGCCGGTGCGTGCGCAATACCGGCGCTTCAACATCGCCGGCATCACGCCGGGCGACGACTATGCCGCGATGCATCAGGCGCTGGAGCGCCGCTTCAAACGCGGGCTGGCCGAGGGCATCCTGCCCGATCTGCTGCTCATCGATGGCGGCGTGGGGCAGTTGGCGCAGGCGCGTGAGGTGCTCGCGGCGCTGGGTGTCGAGGGCCTGGCGATGATCGGCGTCGCCAAGGGCGAAGAGCGTCGCGCCGGCCATGAGGCCCTGGTGTTTCCGGACGGGCGGGAAATCCGCCCCGGCGTCGAATCGCCCGGCCTGCAGCTCATCCAGCAGGTGCGCGACGAGGCCCACCGGTTCGCGATCACCGGTCACCGCGGCCGTCGTCAGAAGACCCGCGAAACAAGCCGGCTCGAGGATATCGCCGGCATCGGTCCCCGCCGTCGCGCCAGCCTGCTCAAGCATTTCGGCGGTCTGTCGGGGCTGAAGTCGGCCGGCGCCGAGGAAATCGCCCGGGTCGAAGGAATCAACCACGCCCTTGCCGAGCGCATATATGCTTCACTGCATGGCCTGGACTCCCCCGCGCAGGATGCCTGAGTGAGACTGACGATCCCGACCCTGTTGACCCTGTTCCGCATCGTGCTCATTCCGGTGCTGGCGCTGGTGTTCTACTGGAAAAGCCCCTGGAGCAATATCGTCGCGACGGCGGTGTTCGTGCTGGGCGCGCTCACCGACTGGCTCGATGGCTGGGTGGCGCGGCGATACGACATGTATTCGGCCTTCGGTGCGTTTCTCGATCCGGTCGCGGACAAACTGGCGGTGACGGTGGCGCTGTTCATCGTCGTGCAGGCGCATCCGACGGCGTGGATGGCCCTGCTTTCAGCGGTCATCGTGGGTCGCGAGATCACCATTTCAGCCTTGCGCGAATGGATGGCGCAGATGGGCGCGCATGGCCTGGTGAAAGTCGCCGGCCTGGGCAAGATCAAGACGATCGTGCAGATGGTGGCGATCAGTTGCCTCATTTTTCACGAGCCGCTGCTTGGATTGCCGATCTTCAAGATCGGCGAATGGCTGCTCGCGGTGGCGGCGGCCCTGACGTTGTGGTCGGGTGCGGACTATCTGCGGGCCGCCTGGCCGACCATGAGCAAGGGCTAAGAGCCAGCACTGGCGCCGCTTTCCGAACTTTTTGCCGGAAAGGGTGTTGACATGAAAGCGTCAATCGCCAAAAATACGCGTCTCCTGCGGGAATAGCTCAGTTGGTAGAGCACGACCTTGCCAAGGTCGGGGTCGCGAGTTCGAGTCTCGTTTCCCGCTCCAGGTTCAAAAACCTCGGTTCGCCGAGGTTTTTTTTTAGGGCTTGATTGGTCGCGGCAACGCGCTAATCTTTCGCCATGCACCCTTGGCCGGGTGGCAGAGTGGTTATGCAGCGGACTGCAAATCCGCGTACGCCGGTTCAATTCCGACCTCGGCCTCCAATGCAAAGCCCCGCTTCGGCGGGGCTTTTTTTTGCCTGCTGTCGCCTGCGCCGCGAATGCGGCAACATGGCGCCGCGCCGCCCGGGTGGCGAAACTGGTAGACGCATGGGACTTAAAATCCCCCGGCCGCAAGGCCATGTGGGTTCGATCCCCACCCCGGGCACCACAAGACTCACGCGCCTCGCTATGCTGCCGTCATTGCGCTGAAGGAGCCGGTGATGCTGCCATCCCGCTACTGGGTGTTTGCCGTGTGTGTGGTGATGGCGCTGGTGTCGCTGTCGGGACTGGCCTGGTCGCTGGCGTGGTTCTGGCCGGCCTTGTTGTTCTCGGTGCTGGCCCTGATCGGTTGCTGGGATCTGTTGCAGACCCGGCACGCGGTGCGACGGAACTATCCGGTGATGGCGCATTTCCGGTATGCACTCGAAGGCATCGGCCCGGAAATCCGCCAGTACTTTATCGAGGCCGACACCGACGAACGGCCGTTCTCGCGCTCGCAGCGCGCGATCGTCTACCAGCGCGCCAAGAACGTACTCGACAAGCGCCCGTTCGGCACCCAGCTCAACGTCTACGACGACAAGTACGAATGGATCAACCATTCGCTCGCGCCGACCGAGTTGGCCACGCACGATTTCCGCATCACCATCGGTGCTGGCCGTGCCAAGCCGTATGCGGCGAGCGTGTTCAATATTTCGGCGATGAGTTTCGGCGCGCTGTCGGCGAACGCCATTCGCGCGCTCAACGAGGGCGCGCGACGCGGCGGCTTCTATCACGACACCGGCGAAGGCTCGATCTCGCAATACCACCGGGAGAAGGGCGGCGATCTCGTCTGGGAAATCGGCTCGGGCTATTTCGGTTGCCGGGATTCTTCCGGCGGATTCAGCGAAGAGAACTTCATCGCCAATGCCTGCACCGAGCAGGTGAAGATGATCGAGGTGAAACTGTCGCAAGGCGCCAAACCCGGTCACGGCGGCGTGCTTCCCGGCGCCAAGGTCTCGCCGGAAATCGCCGCGGCGCGCGGCGTTCCCGCAGGCGTGGACTGCGTTTCGCCGGCGCGGCATTCGGCGTTTTCGACGCCGCGCGGACTGCTGCAGTTCGTCGATCGCCTGCGCACGTTGTCCGGCGGCAAGCCGACGGGCTTCAAGCTCGCGGTCGGTCATCCCTGGGAATGGTTCGCGATTGCCAAAGCGATGCAGGAGACGGGGATCTATCCCGACTTCATCGTCGTCGACGGCGGCGAGGGCGGCACCGGTGCGGCGCCGCTGGAATTCACCGACCACGTCGGCGCGCCGCTGCGCGAAGCCTTGCTGCTCGTGCACAACACGCTCGTAGGCCTGAATCTTCGCCAGCATGTGCGCCTCGGGGCGGCGGGCAAGGTCATCACCGCATTCGACATCGCGCGCACGCTGGCGATGGGCGCGGACTGGTGCAATGCCGCGCGCGGCTACATGTTCGCGCTCGGCTGCATCCAGTCGCAGAACTGCCACACCGACCGCTGTCCGACCGGTGTGGCGACGCAGGACCAGAGCCGGCAGCAAGCGCTCGTCCCCGAGGACAAGGCCACGCGCGTGATGAATTTCCAGCAGAACACGCTCAAGGCGCTCAAGGAACTGATCCAGGCCGCCGGCCTGAACCATCCCGACGAGCTCGGCCCCGAGCACATCATCCGGCGCATTTCCTCGACGGAGGTGCGCTCGCTGGCGGTGCTGCACCGGTTTCTGAAACCGGGCGAGCTGCTCACCGGTGTTCTGCCCGAGCATCCGGCGTTTCAGGTGTTCTGGAACGAAGCCGATCCCGATGCGTTTTCGCCGCCGCAGCAGGTGCGTGCCCTGCGCACCAGCAAGCTCAGCTGAGTAGCGTCGGCTTCAGAGCAGATCGAGCAGGCGTTCGACCGGCCGGCCAATGGCCGCGCGCCCGCGATGGATCAGGATCGGGCGCTGGATCAGGCGCGGATTCGCGGCCAGCGCGGCAACGAGTTCGTCGTGCGTCAGCGTCGTCTCTTCCAGGCCGAGCGCGGCGTATTCCGGTTCGTCGCGGCGCATGAGCTCGCGCGGCGCGATCGCCAGCAGGCGCAGGAGAGCTTCGATTTCGGCAACCGTAGGCGGAGTCTCGAGATAGGCGAGCAGGCGCGGCCGCAGGCCGTGCTGTGCGAGCAGTTCCACGGCGGCCCGGGATTTGGAGCAGTCGGGATGGTGGAACAGGAGGGACTCGGTCATCGGCCGGTGATCGCGCAAAGAAAAAGCCGGCTTGCGCCGGCCTTTTGGACATCTGGTGGGCGGTACAGGGCTTGAACCTGTGACCCTTGCCGTGTGAAAGCAATGCTCTACCGCTGAGCTAACCGCCCGTAGAGCGGCAAATGTTATGCGGATGGCTGCTTTTGGTCAACCTTTGGCGCGGCGATGACGTGGCGGATACGTTTGCCGGCAAGCACTTGCATCAGTTTTCGGGCGCTTTGTTCCCAGGAAAACGGATGGATTCGTTCGGGCCGGGCGGCATCGCCTGCCGCCGAATGGGCGAACCAGTCCAGCAGTGCGCGGGCGAGGGAGGCGCCGTCGCCGCCATGGAAATAGGTGGCTCCCGCCCCGGCGACTTCCCGGAAGACGGGGATGTCGCGCGCCAGAATCGGCAGCCCGTGCCGCGCCGCTTCCACGATCGGCAGGCCATAGCCTTCGCCCTGCGAGGCCGCCAGCAACACCGTGGCATGCCGATAGAGCGCATGCAGGCCGGCGTCGTCCAGGCTGGGCAGCCAGACCAGACGATGGCCGTTTTCGGGATGCGTTTTCAGGCGCTCGATGAGGGCGTCGCTCTTCCAGCCCGGGGCACCGACGATGATCAGGTGAATCGCTTCGCCCTGTGCCCAGAGGCGTTCGAACGCCGCCAGCGCCTGTGCGTGACCTTTGCGCGGTTCGATCGTGCCGACCATCAGCACCGACCGTGTTTCCGGCAGCAGCAGATCGGCGGCTTCGGGGGGCAGGAACACGGATCTGATGGCGCGTCGGTTTTCCGGATCGGCGCCCAGCGGGAAATGACCAATCGCCAGCGGACGGTCGCGTGGCGGCGGATTCTGGTCGCACCAGCGTTTGACTTCGTCCGAGACCGCCACGGAAATGCAGGCCAGGCCATCGGCGACGCGCGTCACTGTCTGCACCCAAGTGCGGAATTCCGCCGCCGTCGAGGCCAGAAACCATTCCGGATGCAGCACCGGCAACAGGTCATAGACGACGAAGTGGATGCGCACGCCATCGCGGCGCAGCTGCTCGTAGACCGGCAGGTTCGCGGCGACCAGTTGCGGCGCCAATTCGAGACCGAGGAAGAGGTCGCCGGCTTTCGCGCGCATCGGCACGTCGCGACGCTTGAGGCGGATCGCACCGAATTCGCGGCGCGCGGCCTTGCGCGCGAGCCGGAAAACACCCTCGCACAGATACACCGGTTCGACCCGATGCGGGAGATTCGGCTGATCCAGCCACTGCTGCAGGATGTTGCGCGACACGCGCTGGATGCCCGTGCGCGTATTGGTCAGGACCAGCAACGTGATGTCGACGAACAGGCGCGGGCGCGGATCGACCGGGTGCTGCAGGACCGACATGGCGCGCACGACCTGGCGGAAAACGTTCATTCGAGTTGCGCGCGCGCGTACTCGCTGTCGAGTTTTTCCATCGCATCGCGCGGCTTGAGCTTGCCGGCTTTTTCGTAGGCTGCGGCGGCCTGGTCTTCCTTCTTGTCGCCGTGCAGCAGCAGGAGCAGGTTGCCGTTCTCGACATGCGCGATCGGCGAGTCGGGCGTGAGCTTGAGCGCGGTCTGGATGTGCTTTTCGGCTTCCGCGGCCTTGGCGCCGTAGGTCATGCCACCGATCAACGCACCGATCTTGCCGATGATCTCGGCGTGATACAGCGCCAGCGCGGTATGCGCTTCGGCGTGCTTGCTATCGAGCTTGAGCGCGGCTTCGAGTTTTTCGCGCACCTTGCCCGCCAGACCCATCTTGAGGGCCTTGCCGATGCTGATGCCCTGGCTGTAGCGGCCCATGGCGAAGGCGTAGCGATAGTGGCTGTTCGCTTCGGAGGGCAGGGCGGCGATCGCGGCTTCGGCGAGCTTGCCGGCCTGTTCGTAACGCTTGAGCTGTTCGTCTTCGTCGTCGACCAGGTAGGTCGCGTGGATGCCGAGCGCCTTGACCGCGACCGATGCACCGATCGGGCCGAGGGCTTCGCCGGCCTCGAACGCCTGCTGGAAGTCGCCGTGATGGAAGGCGCGCCAGGCGTCCTGCAAATGCGCGGCCAGCGCTGCCGCGTCCAGTCCCTTCGGTGCGGCCTTGCCGGCGGCCTTGATCAGGGCGGCGGCGCGCTTGTCGTCGGGGTAGGGTTCGCCATCGCCGGCATGCAGGGTCGGCCAGGCTTTCTTGAGCTTGTCGCCGGCGAGGTCGTAGGCCTTGGCGTCGTGAGGAAATTTCGCCCAGCCTGATTTCTTGGTCGCCATGTGATTCTCCTGGTCGGGGGACAAGGATGTCGTGCGCCATTCGGGCTGACAAGCCGTCACCCTAGTGTGAAAGCTCAGCCACGACTACTGAGACTCGGGTCGTTCCATCCGGCCACGTACGGCCCCACTCCCCAGTCTCGAGGTTTCCATGGCCCGTAAAATCAGCAAACGCACCCCCCGTGCGACCAAGAACGCGCCGGTACAACCGCGCGAGCTCCTGCTCGCCGGCATCGGCGCGGTCTCCCTCGGTCGCAAGCAGGCGATCAAGTCCTATGCCGACACCCTGGAAGGCGCCGCCGACCTGCGTGCCCGCGCCGAAGCCGCCGTCCAGGACGCGGTAGAAACGGTCAGCGGCAAAGTTGTGGCGCTGCGCAAGCAGGCCAAGGCGTCCGTCGGTCCGATGCAGAAGAAGGTCATCGCTCTCGCCAGCGAAGCCAAGACCCAGGCTGAAACCCGCCTCGCGCCGGTGCTGGCCAAGTTCGGCGTCAAGAAGAAAGCCATCAAGCGCACTGCGGCGAAGAAGAAGCCGGTCGCCAAGCGTCCGGTCAAGCGCGGCCGTCGCGCAGCCTGAGTTCTCCCCTCGTCAGGGAAAAACGAAACGCCCCGGTGCAAGCTGGGGCGTTTCTGTTTTCAGGGGTGCCGTTTCTGCGCGGCGGTGAAGGCCGCCAGTTGCTCCGGCGTTGCCTCCGGCTGGTGTTTGGCTTTCCATTCGGCGAAGGGCTCGCCGTAGATGAGTTCGCGCGCCTGATCCTTGCTCAGCGACTGGCCGGCTTGTTCGGCGGCCTCGCGATACCAGTCGGCCAAGCAGTTGCGGCAGAAACCGCCGGTGATCATCAGATCGATGTTCTGCACGTCCTTGCGGGCATCGAGATGCGCGAGCAGGCGCCGGAAGGCAGCGGCTTCGAGTTCGACGGAGCGGTTCATATGGCGGCGCGGGCCTCGGTTCAAGGATAATTGCGGTTCCGGCGTTCGATCTTGGTCGCCACGCCCGTCGCCATTTTGCGGCAGGCTGTGAGGCTTGTCGCATGCCCCGGCTTTCAAGGACCCTGCATGACCGCCCGAATCCTCGACGGCAAGCGCATCGCCGACGCCCTGCTCGATGACCTCGCCAAGCGCGTCGAGAGCCGGGTGGCCGAGGGCAAGCCGCGTCCGGGGCTGGCGGTGATCCTCGTCGGTGCCGATCCGGCCTCGTCGGTCTATGTGCGCAACAAACGCCGCGCCTGCAAAAAGGTGGGCATCAAGGCCTACGATTTCGACCTGCCCGCGGAAACTTCCGATACCGAGCTCGCCGCCCTGATCGACCGGCTCAATGCCGATCCGAAGATTCACGGCATCCTGCTGCAGCTGCCGCTGCCGGGCGATCGCGACGGCAACTGGCTGATCCACCGCATCGATCCGCGCAAAGACGTCGACGGCTTCCATCCGGAAAACGTCGGTCACCTGGCCCTGCGTCAGTTCGGCCTGCGTCCGTGCACGCCGCGTGGTATCACGACCCTGCTGGCCTACACCGATCGCCCGGTGCGCGGCCAGACCGCCGTGATCGTGGGCGTCAGCAACCATGTGGGCCGACCGATGGCGCTGGAACTGCTCATCGCCGGTTGCACCACGATCAGCTGCCACAAGTTCACGCCGCGCGCGGTGCTCGAAGCCCAGGTGCGCCAGGCGGACATCCTTGTGGTCGCGGTGGGTCGCCCCGATCTGGTGCCGGGAGAGTGGGTGAAACCCGGGGCGGTGGTCATCGATGTCGGCATCAACCGTATGGACGATGGCCGTCTGGTCGGCGACGTCGGTTTCGAGGCGGCGGCGGCGCGCGCGAGCTGGATCACGCCGGTGCCGGGCGGGGTCGGCCCGATGACCGTCGCCACCCTGATGCAGAACACGCTCGAAGCCGCGGAAGCGGCGGAAGCGAACGCGAATTCCGAGGCGATGTTGTCATAAGGACTGTGGGAAACTGCGCCGCATGAAGCGACTTCTTCTTCCGTCCAGCCTGGCCGCCGTGCTCGTCCTGAGCGGCTGCTCGACGCTCGTGCAAAAGGCCAGCGACGGCTTCGCCCAGAACCTCGGTTCGGCCGTGCTTAACAGCGAAGATCCGGCCACCGTCCGCGACGGCTTGCCGGCCTATCTGTTGCTGCTAGACAGCCTCATCGAAGGCCAGAAACCCGGCGACAAGAACGGCGCATCGACGCTGTTCGCTGCGGCCCGGCTCAACGGGGCCTATGCCGGCAATTTCACCGGGGAGGACAAGCCGCGTGCGCAGCGGCTGTCGAGAAAATCCTTCGACTACGCGCGTCGCGGCACCTGCCTGCAGGACGCCGCCTTGTGCGCGGCGCTGGACAAGGATCCCGATCAGTTCGCTGCCGTCGTGGCCGCCGATACCAATGCGGACCTGATGTACGCGCTGGCAGCCAGCTGGGCCGGCTATCTGCAGGCCAATTCCGAGGACTGGGGCGCGATCGCCGACCTGCCGAAGATCGAAACCCTGCTCAACCGCGTCGTCGCGATCGCGCCGGAAACCGATCACGGTCAGGCCTATCTGTATCTGGGCGTGCTCAACTCGCTGCGGCCCGAAGCCGTCGGCGGCAAGCCCGAACAGGGCCGCGTGTACTTCGAGAAGGCCATCGCGATCTCCGGCGGCAAGAACCTTTACGCCAAGACCCTGTATGCCGAGTTCTACGCACGCCTGGTGTTCAACCAAGAGCTGCACGATCGCCTGTTGAACGAAGTGCTCGCCGCCGACCCGAAGGCGCCGGGCTTCACGTTGGTCAATACGCTGGCGCAGGATCGCGCCAGGAAACTTCTGGAAAGCGGCAAGGAGTATTTCTGATGAGCCTCGTTCGTCGAATCGCAAGCGTGTTGCTGGTATCGATGCTGGTCGCCGCGCCGGCCTCCGCCCAACAGGTCATCAAGATCGCCACGCTCGCCCCGGACGGTTCGGCCTGGATGAAGGAACTGCGCACCGCCGCCGCCGAAGTGCAGGCCGGTACCCAAGGCCGCGTGCAGGTGAAGTACTACCCCGGCGGCGTCATGGGCAGCGACTCGGTCGTGCTGCGCAAGATGCGCCTGGGTCAGTTGCAGGGCGGGGTATTGACCTCGAGCGAACTGGCGGCGGTGTATCCCGATGCGCCGATCTACAGTCTGCCGTTCCTGTTCAGCAACTGGACGCAGGTCGAAAAGGTGCGTCCTCAGATCGATCCGATCCTGGCGCGTGGCTTCGAAGCCAAGGGCCTGCACATGCTCGGTGCGTCCGGTGTGGGCTTCGCCTACATCATGAGCACCAAGCCGCTGCGCTCGAAGGCCGACATGGTCGGCACGAAGCTGTGGATTCCGCAGAACGACAGCATCGCTGAGACGACCTTCAAGGTCGCCGGCATCAGTCCGATTCCGTTGCCGCTGGGCGATGTGTTCACCAGCCTGCAGACGGGTCTGGTCGATACCGTCGCCAATACGCCGTCCGGTGCGGTGGCGCTGCAGTGGCATGGCAAGCTGCGTTACATGGTCAATCTGCCGCTGTCGTATGTCGTCGGCTACACGGTGGTCGATCTCAAGGCCTGGCAGAAACTGAGCCCAGCCGATCAGGCGATCGTGGCGAAAGCGTTTGCCGCCGCATCGGCGCGCACCGATGCCGGCATCAAGCGCGACGACGCGTCCGCGCTGGCCGCGATGCAGAAGCAAGGCCTGACCGTGCTGAACATGGATGCGGCCGAAAGCGCCCGCTGGCGTGAAATCGGCGCGCGCGTGACGCACCAGATGGAAGTCGACAAGACCATCTCGCCCGACGTCCTGGCGGCCGTGCGCAAGGCCATTGCCGGGGCCGGCAAGTGATAGAAAAGCTCCTGCGCGGGCTCCATCGCGCCGAAGACCTGTTGTTGGCCGCGTTGCTCGCGGCCCTGCTGCTGCTGTCGGTGCTGCAGATCGGCCTGCGCATGTTTTTCGATACCGGCCTGGAATGGGCCGAGACGGTCAGCCGCATGGGTGTGCTGTGGCTGGCGCTGTTCGGCGCGCTCGGTGCCGCACGCGCGCATCGCCACATCGCCATCGATGCCTTGCCGCGCCTGTTGCCGCCGTTGTGGCGGCGCGTGGCCTGGGCCATCGCGCAGCTGGCCACGGCGGTCATCTGCGGTCTGCTGGCCTGGTACGGCTGGGGCATGTTGCAGATGGAGCGGGAAGCGCCGGCGGTGTTCGTCGAAGGCGTGGCGAGCTGGTGGCCGATGCTGGCGTTCCCGTTCGGTTTCGGCCTGCTGAGCCTGCGTTTTGCGATCGCGGCGTTCGGCCAGCCCAGCGAGCATGACGTCTGATGCTCATCGGTCTCGCCCTTGTTCTTCTGCTCGCCGCGCTGGGCATGCCCCTGTTCGCGGTCATCGCGGCGATCGCCTTGCTGGGATTCCAGGCCGCCGGCTATGACCTGATCGCAGTCGCAGTCGAGTACTACCGTCTCGGCGACAAGCCCGGCCTCATCGCGATTCCGATGTTCACGCTCGCCGGTTACCTGCTCGGCGAGAGCGGGACGCCGACACGCCTGGTCCGTCTGTCGATGGCGATGCTGGGCTGGCTGCCCGGCGGCCTGGCCATCGTCGCGATCGTGGCCTGCGCTTTCTTCACCGCGTTCACCGGCGCCTCGGGCATGACGATCGTGGCGATCGGCGCCTTCCTGTATCCGGCCCTGGTCAAGGCCCATTACCCGGAGCGCTACAGCCTGGGATTGGTTACGTCCTCGGGCAGCCTGGGCCTGCTGTTCGCGCCGTCGCTGCCGCTGATTCTCTACGGCTTCGTGGCGGGGCAGCTCAACACCACGCCGGCCGTGACGATGCGCGACCTGTTCCTGGCCGGCCTGATGCCAGGCGGATTGATGATCCTGGTCCTGGCCCTGCATGCGATGTGGGTGGGCCGGCAGCTGCCCAAGGCCGCGCAGAGCTTCGATCTCGGCGAGCTCTGGGCGGCCCTCAAGGATGCGAAGTGGGAGCTGCCGCTGCCGCTGATCGTGCTGGGCGGCATCTATTCGGGCAAGTTCGCAGCGAGCGAAGCCGCAGCTGTGACAACACTTTATGTTTTGATCGTAACTGTATTGATTAAAAAGGAAATTAAGATCGGGAAACTGCCCGATCTGATGGCCGAGGCGATGCGCCTGGTCGGCGCCATCCTGATCATCCTGGGCGCGGCCGGCGCCTTGTCGAACTGGCTGGTCGACCAGGAAGTGCCCAATCATCTGTTCGATTTCAGCCGCCAGCATGTGCACTCGGCCGGCGTGTTCCTGATGCTGCTCAATGTCGTGCTGCTGATGGTCGGCATGTTCATCGACATCTTCTCGGCGATCGTGATCCTGACGCCCTTGCTGGTGCCGGTGGCGATGGCCTACGGCATTCATCCGGTGCATTTCGGCATCGTGATGCTGGCCAATCTGCAGATCGGCTATTTCATGCCGCCGGCGGGTATGGACCTGTTTATCGCCGCGTATCGGTTCAAGACCAATATCCTGACCTTGACGCGCGCCTGTGCGCCGTTTTTCCTGCTGGTCGGCGCGGCCTTGCTGATCATCACTTGGTGGCCGTGGCTGTCGCTGGGCCTGCTCTGACCGGAAAGTCCGGGCGCTGATCCGGCGGCTGGGGGCCGTTCCGGCCGATTTCCCGAAATATCGGCGCCTCAAGCCGGGCCGCGACCCGCTATAATGTCGCGCTTCCTACCCCCGGAGCTGCCCGTGCTGCGCATCCAGGCCGAAGCCCTGACGTTCGACGACGTCTCCCTCGTTCCCGCCCACTCCATCGTGCTGCCCAAGGACGTGAACCTGTCCACGCAGCTCACGCGTGGCATCACGCTGAATCTTCCGATCGTGGCCGCCGCCATGGACACCGTCACCGAAGCGCGCCTGGCGATCGCCATGGCCCAGCTCGGTGGCATCGGCATCCTGCACAAGAACATGTCGCTGGCCCTGCAGGCCGCGCAGGTCGCCAAGGTCAAGAACTTCGAAGCCGGCGTGATCCGCGAGCCGTTCACCGTCGGTCCCGACGCGACCGTCGGCGACGTCATCAAGCTCACCCGCGCCCGCAACATCTCCGGCGTGCCGGTCGTCGACGGCAACCAACTGCTCGGCATCGTCACCAGCCGCGACATGCGCTTCGAGAAGAAGCTCGACGATCCGATCCGCAACATCATGACCAAGAAGGACCGTCTGGTGACGGTCGGCGAGGGCGCTTCCGACGACGAAGTGCTCGCGCTCATGCACAAGCACCGCATCGAGAAAGTGCTCGTGGTCAATGACAGCTTCCAGCTGCGCGGCCTGATCACGGTCAAGGACATCCAGAAAGCCCGCGACAACCCGAATGCGGCCAAGGACGGCGACGAGCAGCTGCTCGCCGGCGCCGCGGTCGGTGTCGGCGGCGATACCGAAGCGCGCGTGGAGGCCCTCGTGGCGGCCGGCGTCGACGTGATCGTGGTCGATACCGCGCATGGTCATTCGCAGGGCGTGCTCGACCGCGTGCAGTGGGTCAAGAAGAACTTCCCGAACGTGCAGGTCATCGGCGGCAACATTGTCACCGGCGATGCGGCGCTGGCGCTGATGGATCACGGTGCCGATGCGGTCAAGGTCGGCGTCGGTCCCGGCTCGATCTGCACGACGCGCATCGTCGCGGGCGTCGGCGTGCCGCAGATCACGGCGATCGGCATGGTCGCGGACGTGCTCAAGGGCCGCATTCCGTTGATCGCCGACGGCGGTATCCGTTACTCGGGCGACATCGCCAAGGCGCTTGTCGCCGGCGCGTCCACGGTCATGATCGGCGGCCTGTTCGCCGGCACCGAGGAAAGCCCGGGCGAGATCGAGCTGTTCCAGGGCCGCAGCTACAAGAGCTATCGCGGCATGGGCTCGCTCGGCGCGATGGAGCAGGGCAGCAAGGACCGCTATTTCCAGGACGCGTCCGATGCCGACAAGCTGGTGCCGGAAGGCATCGAGGGTCGGGTGCCGTATCGCGGCCTGCTCGCCAACATCGTCCACCAGCTCGCCGGCGGCGTACGCGCCTCGATGGGCTACGTGGGCTGCGCGACGATCGAGGAAATGCGCACGCGTCCCAAGTTCGTCCGCGTCACCAACGCCGGCGTGCGCGAGAGCCATGTGCACGACGTACAGATTACGAAAGAGCCGCCCAACTACCGAATGGGCTGAGAGTTTCGCGAACGAAGGGAGTCGGCAACGCTCCCTTCGTCATTTGGGTCCCCGCAAAGAACGCACATGACCGACATCCACAGCGACAAGATCCTCATCCTCGATTTCGGCGCGCAGTACACGCAGCTGATCGCCCGGCGCATCCGCGAGTTCGGCGTCTACTGCGAAATCTGGGCCTGGGATCACGACCCGGCCGAGATCGCAAAATACGCGCCCAAGGGCATCATCCTGTCCGGCGGCCCGGAATCGACCACCGAGAAGGACTCGCCGCGCGCCCCGCAGCAGGCTTATGACGCCGGCGTGCCGGTGCTGGGCATCTGCTACGGCATGCAGACGATGGCGATGCAGCTCGGCGGCGCGGTCGAGGGTGGCCATCACCGCGAGTTCGGTTATGCCGAAGTCGAAGTCACCGCCGAATGCGCGTTGTTCGACGGCCTCAAGGACCACGCCGGATCGCCGCCCCGGCTCGATGTCTGGATGAGCCACGGCGACCGCGTGACCGCGATTCCCGAGGGCTTCACCGTGACCGCGCGCACCGACTCGGTGCCGATCATCGCGATGGCCGACGAATCGCGGCGCATGTACGGCGTGCAGTTCCACCCGGAAGTGACCCACACCAAGTCCGGCGAAGCGATGCTGCGTCGCTTCGCGGTCGACATCTGCGGCTGCGAGACCCTGTGGACCGCGGCCAACATCATCGAAGACCAGATCGCCCGCGTGCGCGAGCAGGTCGGCGAGGACGAGATCCTGCTCGGCCTGTCGGGCGGCGTCGATTCCTCGGTCGTCGCGGCCTTGCTGCACAAGGCAATCGGCGAGCGCCTGACCTGCGTGTTCGTCGATACCGGCCTGCTGCGCTGGCAGGAAGGTGACCAGGTCATGGCGATGTTCGCCGAACACATGGGCGTCAAGGTCATCCGGGTTAATGCGGCCGACCGCTATTTCAATGCGCTCGCCGGCGTCAACGATCCCGAAGCCAAGCGCAAGATCATCGGCGGCCTGTTCATCGAGATCTTCGAGGAAGAGTCGGCGAAGCTGCGCAACGTGAAGTGGCTGGCCCAGGGCACGATCTACCCCGACGTCATCGAGTCCGCGGGCAGCAAGACCGGCAAGGCCCATGTCATCAAGAGCCACCACAACGTCGGCGGCTTGCCCGAACACATGAAGCTCGGCCTGGTCGAACCGCTGCGCGAGCTGTTCAAGGACGAAGTGCGGCGCATCGGCGTCGAGCTCGGCCTGCCGCGCGAGATGGTCTACCGGCATCCGTTCCCGGGCCCGGGCCTGGGCGTGCGCATCCTCGGCGAGGTCAAACGCGAGTACGCCGAACTGCTGGCGCAGGCCGACGCGATCTTCATTGACGAGCTGCGCAAGTCCGGCTGGTACGACAAGACCAGCCAGGCCTTCGCCGTCTTCCTGCCGGTGAAATCGGTTGGCGTGGTCGGCGATGCCCGTGCCTATGAATGGGTCATCGCGCTGCGCGCCGTGGAAACCGTGGATTTCATGACGGCGCACTGGGCGCACCTTCCGTACGAGCTGTTGGACGATTGTTCTCGCCGTATTATCAATGAGTTACGCGGTGTTTCTCGCGTAGTTTATGACATCAGCGGCAAGCCGCCCGCGACGATCGAATGGGAATGACGGCCTAGCCCCATGCTGGACGACGCACCGCCGCCACCGGGTTTCAGTGCCGAGGATCAACGCTGGATGCGGCAGGCGCTGGCCCTGGCCGAGCGCGCCCAGCACGAGGACGACGAGATCCCGGTCGGTGCCGTACTGGTCGGTCCCGACGGCGAGATGCTCGCCGAAGGGTGGAACCGCAACATCACCGAGCACGACCCTAGCGCGCATGCGGAAATCGTCGCGATGCGCCAGGCCGGTCAACGCCTGGGCAATCACCGCCTGCTCGGCAGCACGCTGTACGTGACCCTGGAGCCGTGTGCGATGTGCGCGATGGCGATGGTGCACGCGCGGATCAGCCGGGTGGTCTTCGCGGCCAGCGATCCCAAGACCGGCGCAGCCGGCAGTGTTTTCGACCTGCTTACCGACCCACGGCACAACCATCGTGTGCTCGTGCAGGGCGGATTGTTCGGCGACGAGGCCGGCGAAAAGCTCACCCGCTATTTCCGCAGCAAGCGCGGCAAGCCGGCCGGCTGACCCGGCCTCAGTCGACGGGGCGCGGCAGGTGGTCCCGGTCGAGCTCGCGGATGAGCTCCTCGTCGAGCATTGCCACGCTGATGCGCGCTTCCCGACCGAGGTTGATCGACGCCGCCAGCACCAGCAGGACACCGAGCACGGCCAGGCCCGTAGGCAGGGCGCCGAGACGGTAACCGGTGAACTGGTCCAGCGCGATCGCCAGGCTCGTGCCGACGAAGGCACTCATCGCGCCGTAAAGCATCTGCAGGGCATGCAGCACCAGTTTGGACCGTTTGCGGTGGCTGGCGATCTTCGCCTCCAGGCGCAGGCGCTCGCCGCCTTCTTCGGTGTGCTGGAGTTGGGCGATCTGCACGCGCATGCGATCGACCACCCGTGCCAGCCGGCCATTCGAGGACGCCAGCAGGGAGCTGGTCGCGGTCAGGAAGAACGCCGGCGTGATCATCGCCGAGACGACCGCATAGTGCTCGGAGCTGAGATTCAGAGGGCTGGGCATGGGAGTCTGGAAGCCTGCGAGTCCACGGTATGATGCCCGTGATACCGCAGCCAGCGCGAGCCCGATGACCGTACCGCACCCCGACTATCTGATCTGGATCGATCTGGAAATGACCGGGCTCGACCCGGACACCGACACCATCATCGAGATCGCCACCCTGGTCACCGACCAGAACCTGGTCGTGCTGGCTGAAGGCCCCGAACTGGCGATCCGTCATCCGCTCGAACGCCTGCAGGCGATGGACGACTGGAATCGCGGCACCCATACCAAGTCCGGCCTGTGGGACCGCGTGCTCGCCAGCGAGCACAGCCTGGCCCAGGCCGAAGCGCTGACCGTGGACTTCCTTAGTGCCTGGGTGCCGGCCGGCAAATCGCCGATCTGCGGCAACTCGATCTGTCAGGACCGGCGCTTCCTGGTCCGGCACATGCCGCGCCTGGAGCGCTATTTCCACTATCGCAATCTCGATGTGAGCACGCTCAAGGAACTGGCGCGGCGCTGGGCGCCGTCGATCCTCGGCGGATTCAGCAAGGCCGGCGCGCATACGGCCTTGTCCGATATCCGCGAATCGGTCGCCGAGCTGGCTTACTATCGACAACACATGGGCCGACTCGGTGGCGAGTCGGCCTGAGCGTTCTGCGGGTCCAAGCAAGAAAGCAGGGGCAGGGGATGAGATTTTTCGCAACGTTGCTCGCGTTCCTCGCCCTGTGGGCGCCTGGCGCTGCTGTCGCCATGGACGAAAAATCGCTGTCCACATATTCGCGGGAAATCTGGACCACGCGCGACGGCCTGCCGCACAACCAGGTCAACGGCATCGCCCAGACCAAAGAAGGCTACCTGTGGTTCGCCACCTGGGAAGGCATCGTTCGCTACAACGGCCAGGAATTCCGCACCTTTGGCCGGCAGAACGTGCCCGAGCTCAAGGACAACGGCATCCGCTCGGTCAGCGTCGGTCGTAGCGGCTCGCTGATCCTGGGCACCTCGCGTGGCGGCATCAGCGTGCTGCGCGGCGAGAAGTGGCAGACCTACACGACCGCCAACGGCCTGAGCCAGAACGAAGTCATGGCCGCGATCGAGGATCGCGCCGGCCGGCTCTGGGTCGCGACCGAAAGCGCGGGCCTCAATCGCATCAGCAATGGTCAGGTGCGCGTCTTCAGCAAGCGCGACGGTCTGCCCGAGGGCGTCATCTACGCCGTCGTCGAAGACGGCAATGGCGCGATCTGGGTCGGCACGCGCGAAGGCCTGGCGCGCATCGAAGGCGAACGCGTGCAGTTGTTCGGTCGTGCGCAGGGCCTGCCGCCGGATGCGATTTTCAGCGTGCAGCCGGCACCGCGCGGCGGCGTGTATGTGGGCACCCAGCACGGTGTGTACTTCGGCGAGAACGGCCGCTTCAAGAAGCTCGTCGAGGATTTTCCCGACGAAGCGATCCCGAGCCTGCAGGTGGATCCGAGCGGTGCCCTGTGGATCGGCACGGTCAACCGCGGCCTCATGCGCTACGGGCCGAACGGCCTGGAAGTGTTCAATACCGACAGCGGCCTGCCGAATAATCGCGTCGCGTCGCTGTTCACCGATCGCGAAGGCAGCGTCTGGGTCGGCACCAATGCCGGCCTGCTGCGTTTCGCCGACACGCCCTTCGTCACCGTCGACAGCCACAATGGGCTGACCGACGACTACGTGCGCTCGGTCCTGCAGTCCAGCGACGGCACGATCTGGGTCGGCACCGCGCGCGGCCTCAATCGCTGGCATGACGGCATCGCGACGCGCGCGTCCGGCAACGGCTCGCTCGACCAGGTGCTGAGCCTGGAAGAGGACCGCGACGGCAGCCTGTGGGTCGGCATGTACTCGACCGGACTGGAACACTGGGTCAACGGCGCGCCGCAGCGCGCCTTCACCGTCAACGACGGATTGCCCGGCAACCAGGTGCGCGCGATAAAACAAACGCGCGACGGCGCCTTGTGGATCGGCACGTCCACCGGTTTGGTGCGCCGTTTCGAAGGCAAATCGCAGTTGTACAACCAGTCCAACGGCATGCCGCGCGATTTCATCATCAGCCTGCACGAAGCAGTCGACGGCAAGCTCTGGGTCGGTACCGCCAACGGCATGGTGTACATCGAGAACGGCAAGGTCACGGCCGTGCCGATCAACCAGCTGGAAGATGCACAGGATGTCTTCGGCATGCACGAGGACGCCGATGGCACGATGTGGTTCGCGACCGACCGCGGTCTGGTGCGCTATCGCAAGGGCAAGCTCGGCATCCTCAGCGTGCACAGCGGGATGCCGGTCGACACGATCTTCCAGGTCGTCACCGACAGCTACAACAACTTCTGGCTGACGTCGAACTCGGGCGTGATCTATGTGACGCGCGACCGCGCCAACGCCGTGCTCGACGGTCGCAGCCAGACGCTCGACTACCAGCAGTTCGCCGAAGCCGATGGCATGGCCAGCGCGCAATGCAACGGCGGCGCCGGTCCGGCCGCGCTGCGCACGCGCGACGGCGCGATCTGGGTCGCCACGGCGCGCGGCATCGCGATCGTGCAGCCCGACCAGCTGGCGCGCTATCAGCTGGCGCCGCCGCCGGTGGTCATCGAAGGCATTCGTGTCGACGGCCGCGAGTCCAAGGGTGACGCCCTGGTGCTGCCGCCGGGCACGAAAAAGCTCGAACTCGACTACGTCAGCCTGAGCTACCGCACGCCCGAGCAGATCCGCTACCGCTACCGCCTGGAAGGTTTCGACAACAACTGGGTTGAGCGCAACCAGATGCGCAATGCGCAGTACACCAACCTGCCGCCCGGCCGCTATCGCTTCAAGGTCAGCGCGGCCTTGCGCGGCAGTGGCTGGAGCCCGGAGACGGCGACGCTGAATTTCGAGATCCAGCCGCGTTTCTACCAGCGGCCCTGGTTCCTGCCGATGGCCGGCATCCTGTTGGCGTTGATCCTGTACGGGCTGTATCGCGCCCGCGTCGCCAGTCTCGAGGCGCGCGAGCGTGAGCTGAGCTCGATCGTGGCCGACCGTACGCGCGACCTGAGCCTGAAGAACGACCAGCTGGAGAATCTGAACCAGACGATCCGCCAGCAGTCGGAAGCATTCGAGATCCAGGCGCGCACCGACGCGCTGACCGGCCTGGCCAATCGACGCAGCATGGACGAAACCCTCGCGCGCGCTTTCCACGAGGCCGGCGAGCACAACGAGCCGCTGTGTTTCGGCTTGCTCGACATCGACCATTTCAAACGCGTCAACGACGGCTTCTCGCATGATGTCGGCGACGAAGCGCTGCGGGTCGTGTCGCGGGTGATGCTGGCGGAAATGTCGCGCGAGAACGTCGCACGCTGGCGCGGCGACGAGCGTGTCGCCCGCTGGGGCGGCGAGGAGTTCGCCCTGCTGTTCCCCGGCTGCGACATCAATGCCGCGCGTGCGAGCGCCGAACGTCTGCGTGCCGCGATCGAAGCGGCCGACTGCAGCGCGTTCGCGCCCGGCTTGCACATTACCGTCAGCATCGGTATCGCCGAACGCACCGGTCTTGCGCATCACGAGCGCCTGGTCTCGCGCGCCGACCAGAAACTTTACGAAGCCAAGCACGCCGGCCGAAACCGCGTCGTCGGTTAGGCGGGCGAGGGCAGAACGAAAGTTCGCCGCAATGGCGGGCAGGATTGTCTGACGCGGTATCTCACGCCCGAGGCGTCGTCGCCTGCACGCCTTCTTCGACCGTCATCGCGGTGCCGTGGTGATGCACGTGCACTTCCCGCTGCAATACCGGAATGCGAATGCCCTGGCCGGCGAAACTGCCGTGGATGGTTTCGAGCAGTTCCGAGCGTGCGAACGCCACCTCGCCGGCGGGTACCCAGGCGCGCAGTTGCAGGGACACGCGCGTGTCGCCGAGTTCCAGCAGCAGCACTTCCGGCGCGGGTTCGCTCTTGACGCGGCGGTTGCCATTGGCGGCCGCGATCAGGCTCGTGCGCGCCGCTGCCAGGTCGTCGCTGTAGCCGATGCCGATGTTCAGATCCAGGCGACGTTCGCCGCGCGTAGTGAAATTGATGATCGGGGCCGCCGTGATCTGGCTGTTGGGCAGGATGATCACGCGGTTGTCGCCGGTGTGCAGTGTGGTCTGGAAAATACGCACGCTGTCGACGATGCCCTCGAGACCCGCGATCTGCACGCTGTCGCCGGTGTGGAATGGCCGCAGCATGATCAGCATCACGCCCGAAGCGATGTTGGCGAGGGAGTCCTTGAGCGCCAGGCCGATCGCCAGGCCGGCGGCACCGACGACAGCGAGCAGGGACGTGGTCGGCACGCCGGCGTAGTCCAGCGCTGCGATCAGGGCCACGATCACCGCGATCGCATAGGAAACATTGCGCAGGAAACTGCGCAGTATCTGTTCGACCTGCAGGCGCAGCATCAGCCGGTCTAGTGCCCGCGCCACCCAGCGCGCGAGCCAGATGCCGAGGATGCCGATGCTGGCGGCGACCAGCATCCGCCACGCCCAGGCATGATCGAACGCATGGGTCGCCAGGCTGCGCAGCCAGATCAGGAGGTCGCTCATGCCGGGCGGCTCAGCCGGCCTTGATCTTGGCCAGGCGCAGCCAGGTGTCGACGACGGTATCGGGATTCAGCGACATCGACTCGATGCCCTGCTGCAGCAGCCAGTCGGCAAGATCGGGGTGGTCGGACGGGCCCTGGCCGCAGATGCCGACATATTTGCCCTTGGCTTTCGCCGCGGCGATGGCCATCGACAACATTTTCTTGACGGCCGGATTCCGTTCGTCGAACAGGTGCGCGACGATTGCCGAATCTCGGTCGAGGCCCAGCGTGAGTTGGGTCAGGTCGTTGGAGCCGATCGAGAAGCCGTCGAAGATGTCGAGGAATTCCTCGGCGAGCAGCGCGTTCGACGGCACTTCGCACATCATGATGATCTTCAGGCCGTTTTCGCCCTGGACGAGGCCGTTCGCGCGCAGCACCTCGATGACCTGGCGACCTTCCTCGAGCGTGCGCACGAACGGAATCATGACCCAGGCATTGGTCAGGCCCATTTCGTCGCGCACGCGCTTCATTGCGCGGCATTCGAGCGCGAAGCAGTCGGCGAAGCTCGGGTCGACGTAGCGCGCGGCGCCGCGGAAACCGATCATCGGGTTCTCTTCGTGCGGCTCGTAGCGGCTGCCGCCAATGAGATTGGCGTATTCATTGGACTTGAAGTCGGACAGACGCACGATCACCGGGTTCGGCGCGAAGGCCGCCGTCAGCGTGGCGATGCCCTCGGCCAGGCGGTCGACGTAGAAGTCGACCGGACTGGAATAGCCGGCCATCTTCGCGTCGATCTTGCGCTTGGTGTCCGCGTCCTGTTTGCCGTATTCGAGCAGGGCTTTGGGATGCACGCCGATATGACTGTTGATGATCATTTCCAGGCGCGCCAGACCGACACCGCCGTTGGGCAGCATCGCGAAATCGAAGGCGCGCTCGGGGTTGGCGACGTTCATCATGATCTTGAGCGGTGCCGGCGGCATGTGCGCGAGATCGGTCGTGGTCTTCTCGAAGCCCAGCTTGCCGGCATAGATGAAACCGGTGTCGCCCTCGGCGCAGGAAATGGTGACTTCGCTGCCGTCGACGATGTGGTCGAGCGCATTGCCGGTGCCGACGACCGCCGGAACGCCGAGTTCGCGCGCGATGATCGCCGCATGGCAGGTGCGGCCGCCGCGGTTGGTGACGATGGCGGCGGCGCGCTTCATGACCGGTTCCCAATCCGGGTCGGTCATGTCCGCCACGAGCACATCGCCCGGCTGCACGCGCGCCATGTCGGCGAGCGAGCGCACGACGCGGGCGGTGCCGGCGCCGATCTTCTGGCCGATCGCGCGACCTTCACTGATCACGGTGCCGCGCTCGGTCAGCGCATAGCGTTCGATCTGGGTGGCGCGCGCACGCGATTTAACTGTCTCCGGACGCGCCTGCACGATGTACAGCTTGCCGGTCACGCCGTCCTTGGCCCACTCGATGTCCATCGGGCGGCCATAGTGTTTTTCGATGACCAGCGACTGCTTGGCCAGTTCCTGTACGTCGGCGTCGGAGATCGAGAACTTGCGCTGCAGATCGACCGGCGTGTCCTCGTTGCGCACGCGTTCGCCGGGCGCATCCGAATAGACCATGCGGATCTGCTTGCTGCCGAGTGTGCGGCGCAAAATGGCCTGCTTTCCGGCAAGCAATGTCGGTTTGTAGACGTAGAACTCGTCGGGATTGACGGCGCCTTGCACGACGTTTTCGCCCAGGCCGTAGCTGGACGTGATGAAGACCACATCGCGGAAACCCGATTCGGTGTCGAGCGTGAACAGCACGCCCGATGAGCCGACGTCCGAGCGCACCATCAGCTGCACGCCCGCGGACAGGAACACGTCCTCGTGCTTGAAGCCCTGGTGTACGCGGTAGGCGATCGCGCGATCGTTGTAGAGCGAGGCGAACACTTCCTTGACCTTGCGCACGACGTCGTCTTCGCCGGTGACGTTGAGGAAGGTTTCCTGCTGGCCGGCAAAGCTGGCGTCGGGCAGGTCTTCTGCGGTGGCCGAGGAGCGCACGGCGACGGCGATGTCGGCCGCCCCCGCTTCCTTGCACATGCGTCGGTAGCCTTCGCGGATCGCGGCATCGAGCGCGGGCTGCAAGGGCGCATCCATGACCCAGCGGCGGATTTCCGTGCCGGCCTTGACCAGCTCGGCCACGTTTTCGACATCCAGGCCATCGAGGCGGGCGAACATGCGCTCGGCGAGTTTGTTGACCGCGACGAATTCGCGGTAGGCATCGGCCGTGGTCGCAAAACCGCCGGGCACCGAGACGCCGAGCTGGCTGAGGTTGCCGATCATCTCGCCCAGCGAGGAGTTCTTGCCGCCGACCTGGGCAAGGTCGGACAAACGCAGTTCGTGCAGCCAGAGGACGTGGGCGCTCAAGTCGGGCTCCGAGGGGGCAGGGGGCGATAAGCCAAGACCGCTATTATCCCGTCCCAGCGCTGGGCGGGACAAGCAAAGTCTGTCCGGGTGGGCCGGCCGCGCCAGACCGGGCACAATCGCCTCGTCGCGACCCGCGCCATTCCGAGCCATTCCTTGTCCATGAGCCAGAAGCGACCGGTTTTCTACATCTCCGACGGCACCGGCATCACCGCCGAAACCATCGGCCACAGCCTGCTCACCCAGTTCGAGGGCGTGGAATTCGAGACGACCCGCATCGCCTTCGTGGATTCGGTCGACAAGGCCCAGGCCGCCGCCGCGCAGATCCGCGAGGCCGGTGAACGCGCCGGCCTGCGTCCGGTCGTGGTCAACAGCGCGGTGGACATGGAGCTGATCGCGATTCTCGGCGACAGCGGCGCCCTGATGCTCGACGTCTTCGCCCCCTTCATCCTGCCGCTTGAGCAGGAGCTGGGTATGAAGCGGCAGGCGCGCGCCGGCAAGGCGCACGGCCTGGTCGATTTCGCCGCCTACGAGGCCCGCATCAACGCGACCAACTACGCGCTGACCCACGACGACGGCGTCGATCTGGATTACGGCGAGGCGGACCTGATCCTGGTGGGCGTGTCGCGCTCGGGCAAGACGCCGACCTGCCTGTATCTGGCCCTGCATTACGGCGTCAAGGCGGCCAATTACCCGCTGACCGAGGACGACCTGGAAATCGACGAGTTGCCCAAGCGCCTCAAGCCCTACCGACGCAAATTGTTCGGCCTGACCATCGATCCGGTGCGGCTTCAGCAAATCCGCACCGAGCGCAAGCCCAATTCGCGCTACGCGACGATCGAGCAATGCCGGGCGGAGGTCGCGCGCGCTGAATCGCTGTTCAAGATTGTCGGGCTGCCCTCGCTGAGCACGACCCATACATCGATCGAGGAGATCGCCAGCAAAGTGCTGGCGCAATTCGGTATTCAGCGCCACATGTTCTGATTTCGCAAGTCCCGAAACAGGCTGCAGAACGCCGTAAATCGCGTGCTAGCATCCTGCCATGAGCAGCTTGATCACCCGATCGTCCTTGCCCCGTTTCAGCCGCTTCGCGTGGCTGATGGGGCTTTATGGCGAGAATTATCAGCGGCTGTCGCGACTGTTCGACCATGCGCAATTGCGCCAGGGCAGCTACGTCTCGCAGGTCGCCGGTGGCCTCGAACTGCTGGTCGAAGTGCTGGAGGTGCATCCGTACACGCTGGAATTGCGCCTGAGCTACCGGCTCAAGGACCCGCAGACCGGCCAGCCCGATCCGTCCGCCTATGTGCGCATCTACCGCGACGCGCGCCAGGCGGAAGTCACGCATTGTTATGTGGGCCGGCACTGGCAGGACGTACTCGGCCTGTATCCGTCGCCGAAAGTTCTGCTCGGCCACCGCCTGCGCATGAACAATTTTCTCAACAAATGGCTCGAGTATCTGGCCGGGCAGGGGCATGGCCCGCAGACCCTGAAGCCGCTCGCTCCGGAAGATGCCGACGAGCAATCCGTCGTTTGCGCTTGACGACGGAAATCGACGCCGTTAATATTCCGCTTCTTCCTTCGGTGGGGCTATAGCTCAGCTGGGAGAGCGCTACAATGGCATTGTAGAGGTCATCGGTTCGATCCCGATTAGCTCCACCACTAGTTTCAAACAGTCGTTGTCCCCATCGTCTAGAGGCCTAGGACATTACCCTTTCACGGTAGCGACCGGGGTTCGAATCCCCGTGGGGACGCCACACTGGCCTTGGAGTGAAAGCCAAGGCAGCAAAGACCCGGCTCCGGCCGGGTTTTTTGCATCTGCGGTTCGGTGCCGAATCCGGCGACAATGTCGCCCCGACGCCTTGGTTCCGGACTTTCCTGCGCGATGCCGAACGAATGAAGCCGCATTTTCTTCTCAAGGACTGGCACGCGTTCGCGCCGGGGCTGACCGACCGGCAGGCCTGGCTGGACTGGGCCCGCCAACCGCATCTGCCTAAGGGCGAGGACACTCCTGCCTTGGCGGAAATGCCGGCGATGCAGCGGCGACGTGTGGAAAACCTCGGGCGCATGGCCTTGCAGGTGGCTTACTGGTGCCAGGTCTCGGTCGATACAGCGGTTCCGCTGGTGTTCGCGTCCCGGCACGGCGATCTGAGCCGCACCTACGAGATGCTCGACGCACTGGCGCGCGATGAAGCCCTGTCGCCGACGAATTTCGGTCTGTCCACGCACAACGCGATCGCCGCGCAGTACAGCATCGCGCGCAAGCTCACCGGTAATTATTCGGCGGTGTCAGCGGGGGCGGCGAGCGCGGAAGCCGCCGTGATCGAGGCCTTGGGCCTGCTTTCTGATGGCGCCGAGGAAGTGCTGATCGCGATGTACGACGGATGCCCGCCCGACGCCTATGCCCCCTACGCGGACGAGCCCGCGGCCGACTACGCCTGGGCCTTGCGCATCGCCGCCGCCCAAGCCGGCGACGCCGGGTTTTCCCTCGACGGCGACGGCACGGATGCGGACGGACAGGCACCGACCGGGCTGCCGCATGGCCTGGAAGTGCTGCGTTTCCTGCTTTCGGACGACGCGGCGATGGAATTCCATGCGTCCGGTCGATGCTGGCGCTGGCAACGGCATGCGTGAGCGTCTGAACTACGCCTGGCGGGTCATCGCCACCGGCCTGAGTTTCCTGAGCTTCGGCATCGGCGGGGTGATCCTGTGGCTGCTGGTGTTTCCGCTGCTGAGCTTGCTGGTGCGCGATCTGGAGGTCCGCAGCCAGAAGGCGCGGGCGATCATCCACCGCAGCTTCGCGCTGTTCATCGGGTTCATGCACCGCATGGGCGTCCTAACCTATGAAATCCGCGGCGCGGAGCGGCTCGAGCGTCGGGGCCTGCTGGTCCTGGCCAACCATCCGACCCTCATCGACGTGGTGTTCCTGGTCTCGCTGATTCCCAATGCCGACTGCGTCGTGAAATCCCGCCTGGCCACCAATCCTTTCACCCGCGGGCCGGTGCGTGCGACGCGCTACATCTGCAACGACAACGGGGCCGGCCTGATCGAGGACTGCATCGCCTCGCTGCGTTCAGGAAAGAATCTCATCATCTTCCCCGAGGGCACCCGGACCCCCCGAACGGGGCCCGCGACCCTGCAGCGCGGAGCGGCGAATATCGCTGTTCGCGGCCTGCGCGACATCACGCCGGTGATCATCCGTTGCAGCCCGCCGACCCTGTCGAAAGGTGAGAAATGGTATCGTGTGCCTTCACGTCGTTTTCATGTGTCCATTGAGGTCCGAGAGGACATGCCGGTGGCCCCGTTTCTTGCCGGAACGAGCGAAGCCCAGGCGGCACGGAAGCTGACCGAACACCTGACCGGCTATTTCGATCTGGAGCGGCCCATTGCAAGCGCTTGAAGCAGAAATCAAGGATCTGATCATCAGTTCCATGTCCCTCGAGGATGTCACGCCCGCCGACATCGACGCCGCCGCGCCCTTGTTCAACGAAGGCCTGGGCCTGGACTCGATCGACGCGCTGGAACTGGGTCTGGCCCTGCAAAAGCGTTACGGCGTGACCCTGTCCGCCGATTCCGAAGACACCCGCCGCCATTTCGCCAGCGTGCAGACGCTGTGCGCGTTCGTGGCCGCCAACCGCAAGCAATAAAGAGCCCGCCGAGGCTCGTAGAAGAAGAACCCGATCATGACCAAGGAACAGCTCTACCAGCGCATCTCCGCCATCCTGCGCGATACGTTCGGGATCGAAGCCGAACGCATCCGTCTCGACGCGAAGCTGGGGGAGGACCTGGACATCGACAGTATCGACGCGGTCGATCTGATCGTGCAGCTCAAGCCATTGATCGGCAGTTCCCTCAAGCCCGAAGCCTTCAAGTCCGTGCGCACCGTCTCGGACGTCGTCGATGCCGTGCACGGCATGATGCAGACGGGACACGAAGCCTCGACCGGCAGCTAGTCATGCGCTTGCGTACGGCCTTGATCTGGCTGGTGACGCTCCTGTATCCGCTCGCGATCTATTTCGGACTGGGCCATGTCGAGCCGCGCTGGTTGGCGATTTTCCTGCTGGTGATGGCGACGGCACGCGCCGTCATCAGCCGCGATCGTCTTTGGCTCGCCGCCGCCGCCGGTGCCGGCGTGCTCGTGTTGTTCAGCGTGCTGGGCAACGACGCGATGCCGCTGAAACTCTATCCCGTGCTCGTCAATGCCGTGATGCTGGTCGTGTTCGCGGTGAGCCTGCGGCATCCGCCGACGGTCATCGAGCGTCTGGCGCGCCTGCAGGAACCGGATCTTCCGCCGGAAGGCGTCGTCTATACGCGCAAGGTGACGATCGTCTGGTGTGGGTTCTTCGTGCTCAATGGCAGCATCGCGCTGATCACGGCGCTGTGGTGTTCCGACGCTGTGTGGGCGTTGTACAACGGGCTTCTGGCGTACGTATTGATGGGCGTGCTGTTTGCCGGCGAATGGTTGGTGCGACGTCGCGTGAAAGCGGGGCAGGCGCATGGCTGAGTGGCGTGCGCTGCCTTTGTTGTTCTCCGGCGACGCATCTGCGGATGCCGCGCGCATTGTCGCCTTCGAACACGGCGCCGCCGTCCCGTTCGAATCGTTTCGCCGGCAGGTGTTGGCCTGGCGATGCCGCTTCCGTCGCGAAGCCGGCACGCGCGTCGCCCTGCATGCCGAAAGTAGCCTGAGTTTCGCCGCGGCCTTGTTCGGTGCCTGGCACGCCGGAAAAATAGTCACTTTGCCTGGCGACGTCCTGCCCGACACACTGGAGCGGCTGCGCACCGTCGTCGATGCCTTCGCTGGCGACCTGCCCGATGGCTTGCAGCCCGACTTCGCGCACGGCGATGCCGGCGACGACGTGCTGCGGCCTCTGGATCTGCGCAGCACGCGCCTGGTGATCTACACCTCGGGCTCCAGTGGCGAGCCGGCCGCCGTGGAAAAACGCCTGCATCAGCTCGACAGCGAGATTGCGTCGCTGGAAAGCCGTTTCGGCGTCGCCATCGACGGCGCGACGATCCACGGCACGGTCTCCCATCAACACATTTACGGCTTGCTGTTCCGCGTGCTGTGGCCGCTCGCCGCCGGGCGCCCGTTCGCCGCACAGCGGCTGGCCTATCCCGAACAGATCGCCGCGACGCTCGATGCGCAGCCCTCGGTGCTCGTCAGCAGTCCCGCCCATCTCAAACGTCTGTCCACAACCATCGATTGGCGCGCGATGAAGCCCGGCTTGCGTGCCGTGTTTTCCTCGGGCGGTCCTTTGCCGCCGGAAGCCTCGGCATCGGTGCACCGATTGTGGGGCGTCGTTCCGGTGGAAGTGTTCGGCAGCACCGAGACCGGCGGCATCGCGTCGCGGCAGGGCAGCACGCAGGCCTGGTCGCCGCTGCGCGGCGTCGATTGGCGCATCGACGGCGAGACGCTGGCCGTGCGGTCGGCGCATCTGCCGGATGCGCAGTGGTTCGTCAGCGCCGATCGCGCGGTCGCGGTCGAGCAGGGATTCGTGCTGGTCGGACGCGCGGATCGCATCGTGAAGATCGAGGAGCGGCGCATTTCGCTGACGGCGATCGAGCGCGGCCTGCAAGCGTCGCCGCTGGTACACGAGGCGCGGACCTTGCTGCTGACGGGCGAACGCACGGTCGTCGCCGCCGTCTGCCGGCTGACGCACGAAGGACGCGACCTGCTGGCCAGCGCCGGCAAACGGGTACTGGTGCAGAAACTGCGCGACATCCTGGCGGGCAGCATCGACGCGATCGCCTTGCCGCGCCGCTGGCGCTTCGTCGAGACCCTGCCGGTCGACACGCAGGGCAAGGTCACCGAGGCGCGACTGGCCGTGTTGTTCAAACCCCTGTTGCCCCGACCCGACTGGCAGAGCCGCACGGCGAACACTGTCAGCCTGAATCTGGACGTCGACGCCGAGCTCGCCGTGTTCGACGGCCATTTCCCGATCACGCCGGTCTTGCCGGGCGTGGCTTTGCTCGACTGGGCGATCCGGCTCGGCCGCGAGGCGTTTGCGTTGCAGCGCCAGTTCGCGCGCATGGATGTGTTGAAGTTCCAGTTGCTGGTGCGTCCGGGAACGCGACTGAACCTGCAATTGGATTGGCAGGAGAACCACGGTGCGCTGGCGTTCCGCTACACCTCCGAGCTGGGCGCGCATGCCAGCGGTCGCGTGTTGTTCACCGCGCTGCCGGTCGCGGCCGAAGAGCTTGTCCCGTGAGCTCGCCGTCCGTGGGTGATCCCGATTTCCGGCCGGTCGTGGTGATCCCGGTCTACAACCACGAACACGCGATCGGCATCATGGTCGCGGGCGTACGCGCCCAGAACATCGCCTGCGTTCTCGTCGACGATGGTTCTGAAGCCGGCTGCGCGCGCGCACTGGACGCGCTGGCCACAGCGCATCCGGGCGAGGTGTTCCTGGTTCGCCTGACGGAAAACCAGGGCAAGGGCGGCGCCGTCATGGCCGGTTTCCGCGAAGCCGCGCGGCGCGGCTACACGCATGTCCTGCAGATCGACGCCGACGGCCAGCACGATCCGGCTGACATCGGTGGTTTTCTCGCCGAAGCGCGGGCGCATCCGGCGGCGATTGTCTGCGGCTGCCCGATCTACGACGCCTCGGTGCCGAAGGGGCGGCTGTACGGCCGCTACGCCACGCATATCTGGATCTGGATCAATACGCTGTCCTTCGACATCCGTGATTCCATGTGCGGATTCCGCGTCTACCCGCTCGCGCCGGTCATCGCGCTCATCGATTCGGTGGCGATCGGCCGGCGCATGGATTTCGACTGCGAGATTCTGGTGCGTCTGCATTGGCGCGGCGTACGCGTGCGCAACCGTCCGACGCGCGTCACCTATCCGCTGGACGGGGTGTCGCATTTCGATGTCTGGCGCGACAACGTGCGCATCTCGCGCATGCACGCGAAACTGTTCTTCGGCATGTTGTGGCGGTCGCCGCGCCTGCTGTGGCGCAAGGCGACCGGCGCATGAGCGGCCGGCACTGGGCCAGCGTGGGCGAGAGCACCTTTGTCGCCGGCATCTGGTTTTTGTACGGCGTGTATCGCTGGTTCGGGCGCACGCCGTTCCGGCTGTGCCTGTATCCGGTGGTCTTCTACTACTGGCTGACGCGGCCGATGGCGCGTCGCGCCTCACGCGAATATCTGGAGCGACTGCAGGCGAGCCACCAGGTATTCGAGCGGGCGCCGGGCCTGCGCCACAGCTTCCGGCACTTCATCTGCTTCGCCGAAACCCTGCTCGACAAGGCGCTGGCGATGAGCGGCCGCTATCGACGCGAGCGTCTGGAATTCCACGGCCACGAAGCGGTGCTCGCGGCAATCGGCCGGGGGCAGGGCGGGGTGATGATCACGGCGCATATGGGCTGCCTGGAATTGCTGCAGACGGCGGCCGTGCATCGCGAGGGTCTGCGCGTGACCATCCTTGTGCACACCGCGCATGCGCAGCGCTTCAATCGCCTACTGCATCGGCTCAATCCCGACTCGCGCGTGAGCCTGATGCAGGTCACGGATTTTTCTGCGGTGACGGTGATGATGCTGGCCGACCGGGTGGCCGCGGGCGAATTCATCGCGATCGCCGGCGACCGCGTGCCGGTGCAGGGCGACCGCGTAGTGCAGGTGCCTTTCCTCGGGCATTCGGCGCCGCTACCCATCGGCCCCTACCTGCTGGCTTCTTTGTTGCAATGCCCGGCGTATCTGATCGGTTGCCTGCATCATGGCGAGGGCTACCAGGTCGAAGTCAGCCTGCTCGCCGAACAGGTGCGTCTGCCGCGAGGCACACGCGAGCAGGCGCTGACGGCCTACGCCGGCGAATTCGCCCGCTGGATGGAGGGACGATTGCGTCTCTCGCCCTACGACTGGTTCAATTTTTTCCCCTTCTGGGACCAAACGACTCATGCACACGCCCCCCGCTGACAGGACTCCGGTGATCTTCGGCAGCGATCGCCTGCGCATCGAGGATGTCGTCGCGCTCGCACAACGCCGCGGCGAGCCGCGTCTGAATGCCGATCCGGCGTTCCGCGCGCGCATCCAGCGCGGCGCCGATTTCGTCGACCGGCTTATTGCCGAAGATGGCGTGGTCTACGGCATCAGTACCGGTTACGGCGATTCCTGCACGGTGAACATTCCGCCGGCGCTGATCGCGGAACTGCCGCACCACCTCTACACCTATCACGGCTGCGGCCTGGGTCGTTTTCTCGATGCCGACGAAACCCGCGCCGTACTCGCGACACGCCTGGCCTCGCTCGCGCAGGGGATGTCGGGCGTGAGCCTGTGCCTGCTGGAGCAGCTGGAAGCCCTGTTGCGTCACGACATCCTGCCGCGCATCCCGGCCGAAGGCTCGGTCGGCGCGAGTGGCGATCTGACGCCGCTGTCCTACGTCGCCGCTGTGCTGTGCGGCGAACGCGAGGTCAGCCTGGGCGGCGAAACGCTGGCCGCGACCGAGGCGTTGGCGCGCCACCAGCTGACCCCGCTGCAACTGCGGCCGAAGGAAGGTCTCGCGATCATGAACGGCACCGCCGTGATGACGGCACTGGCCTGCCTGGCCTGGCAGCGCGCCGACTATCTGTCGCGCCTGTGCACGCGCCTGACCGCATTCAACGTGTTGGCCAGCGCGGGCAATGCCCATCATTTCGACGAGGCCTTGTTCGCGGTGAAGCCGCACGCCGGTCAGCAGCGCATCGCCGCACGCCTGCGCGAGGACCTGCATTGCGAGCGGCCGACGCGCAACGACCAGCGCCTGCAGGACCGCTATTCCCTGCGCTGCGCACCGCATGTCATCGGCGTGCTCGAAGATGCCTTGCCGTTCTTCCGCGACACCATCGAGAACGAGCTCAACAGCGCCAACGACAATCCCATCATCGACCCGGACCAGGAACTGGTGCTGCACGGCGGTCATTTCTATGGCGGGCATATCGCGTTCGCGATGGATTCGATGAAGAATCTGGTCGCGAATCTCGCCGATCTCATGGACCGGCAGATGGCCCTGCTCGTGGACGCACGCTACAACCACGGGCTGCCGGCAAACCTGTCCGCGGCGACGGGTCCACGGGCCGCGATCAATCATGGTCTCAAGGCCCTGCAGATCAGCGTATCGGCCTGGACCGCCGAGGCACTGAAGCTGACGATGCCGGCGTCGGTGTTCTCGCGCTCGACCGAATGCCACAACCAGGACAAGGTCAGCATGGGCACGATCGCCGCTCGCGACTGCCTGCGCGTGCTCGAGCTGACCGAACAGGTCGCTGCGGCCTTGCTGGTGACCGCGCGTCAAGGCATCGCCCTGCGTCAACGCGTGCAGCCGGACCTGTCGATCGGCGACGAACTCGCCAGCATGATGGCCGACCTGGAAGTGCGCGTGCCGCTGATCGAGGAAGATCGCGCGCTCGACCGCGAATTGCTCGGCCTGGTCAACGCCATCCGCGGCGAAGCCTGGAGTCTGTATGCGCGCTGATCTGAGCCACGAGATCGAACTGAGCCCGGCCTTCCACGACCTCGATCCGATGGTCGTGGTCTGGCACGGCCACTATCTGAAATATTTCGAGCTCGCGCGCTGCGCCTTGCTGCAGCGCTTCAATTTCGACTATCTGCAGATGCGCGAATCGGGCTATGTCTGGCCGATCGTTGACTTGCGTTCGAAGTACGTGCGCCCGGCGCATTTTCAGCAGCGGCTCATCGTGCGCGCGCAGATCGTCGAGTGGGAGAACCGGCTGAAGATCGACTACCAGATCCGCGATGCCGGGACCGGCCAGGTCCTGACTCGTGGCCACACGATCCAGGTCGCGGTCAGCGTGGCCACCGGCGAGATGAGTTTCGTCTCGCCGCCGATCTTGCTGGAACGGCTCGGAGTGACCGGCGCATGAGTGGGATGCTCCGGATTTTGTCGATCGTATTGCTGGTCACGGCGAGCCTGGGCGCCTCCGCGGCTCGCAGCGCCGAGCCGGGCCTGGGCGTGAAGCAACGCCTGTCCGATACGCCGGTCCTGCGCGGCGAGTTCGAGCAGGAAAAGAGCCTGCAGGGTTTCCGCCATCCGCTGCTGTCGAAAGGCGACTTCCTGCTCGCCCGCAAGCGCGGCGTCGTCTGGAACACACGCAGTCCGTTCGCGTCTTCGATCGTGCTCACGCGCGAGCGCCTGAGCACGCGGCAGGCCGACGGCAGTCGCCGCGATCTGCTCGCGAAGGGTGATTCGCCGGCCGTGCGCACCGCGAACGCACTGCTGATGGCCTTGCTGGGCGGCAATGTCAGTGCCTTGTCGCAGCAGTTCGTGCTCAAGGAAACCCTGTTGCCCGAGGGCGCCTGGACTCTGGAGCTCGTGCCCAAGCCGGGCGGCTTGCAGAAAGTCTTTCGCCGCATCGAACTGCAGGGCAACCGGCAAGTGCGCCGGGTGCAGCTGGAGGAAGTCAGCGGCGACCGTACGACGATCCGTTTCCTGAATCTGCGCGAGACACCGGGCGTGCTCGACCCGCGCGAGGCCCGACAGTTTGACTGAGCCGCTCGCTCCCACGGAACTGCGTCTGCGCCAGGTCTGGCGCTGGGCCGCGTGGCTGTGGCTGGCCCTGGTGCTGGCGCTCGTGGTGCAGCAGATCGGCTTCTGGCGCTCGCCGAAGATCGACAGCGACGTCCTGGCCCTGCTGCCGGGCGAAGAACGCGACCCGTTGCTTGCACTCGCCGAGCGCGGCATCGTCGACGGCGCCACCCGCCAGATCGTGGTTCTCGTCGGCGGAAGCGACTGGGCTTCCGTGCGCCAGGCGACGCAAACGTTTACCGAAACCCTAAAAGCATCGCCGACCCTGTCGATGCCCGCGAGCGACGAACTCGCCGCCTCGGCGGCGATCGATTTCTACCGTCCCTATCGCGACCGCCTGCTGACCGCATCGCAACGCACGCAACTGCGCGCGGCCGATCCCGTCGAACTCGGCGATACCGCACTTGCCAGCCTGTATGGTCCGGCGATGGGCGGTGGCCTCACCGAATGGCGCGCCGATCCGCTGGGCCTGTGGACGTCGTGGTGGCAGGCCAGGCTGGGGCAGGGCATCGGCCTGCGCGATGGGATCGCCAGTGTGTCCAAGGACGGCAGTGACTGGGCGATCCTGCGCTACGACGTCGCGAGCTCGGCGTTCCACCTCGACGGTCAGGCGCGGCTGAAAACGGCGCTCGACACTGCGACCGACGCGGCGCGCGCGACGTCGCCGACGATCCGCGTGCTGCGCGCCGGTGTTCCCCTGCATGCGGAAGCCGCGGCGGTGCGCGCGAGCTGGGAGATGAACACGATCGGCTGGGGATCGCTGCTCGCGGTGATCGCCCTGATGTGGCTGGCATTTCGCGGCCTGCGTCCGGTCGCGCTGGTGGCGCTGTCCTTGCTGATCGGTTGCGCCGGCGGCGTCGCCGTGACCGTGCTGATCTTCGGCAAGATCCATCTTCTGACCCTGGTATTCGGCGCGAGTCTGGTCGGCGTGGCCGAGGACTACGGCATCCATTACTTCGCTTGTCGTCAGGGTCATGGCGATCTGTCTTCGCACGGGCTCATGCGCCTGCTGCTGCCCGGTCTGGTGCTCGCGTTGGCGACCAGCGTGCTGGCGTATCTCGCGCTCGGGCTGGCACCATTCCCTGGCTTGCGCCAGATGGCCGTGTTTTCCGCCAGTGGGTTGGTGGTCGCGTTTGCGACGGTGGCTTGCTGGTTCCCCTGGCTCGATCGCGGCCCGCGTCCGATCAGTCGCTTCGGCAATCGCATCGCCGATTCCCTGGCGGGCTGGCCGCGCTGGCGTTCGGATCATCCGCTCGCCTGGATCGTCGCCATCGCACTGCTCCTGTTTTCCGTGACCGGCCTGCAGCGATTGCAGGTACGCGACGATCTGCGCGCCTTGCAGAACTCGCCGGCCGAACTCATCGCGCAGCAACGCGAGATCGGCGGATTGCTTGGCTTGCCCAGCCCCGCGCAGTTCTATCTGGTCAGCGGCACGAGCGCCGATCAGGTGCTCGCCCGCGAAGAGTTGTTGAAGGCCCGTCTCGATCTCCTGCTCGCCGATGGAAAGCTCGGCGGCTACAGCGCGATTTCCGATTGGGTGCCTTCGCAGGCCCGTCAGCGCGCCGATGCCGCTCTGACGGCGCAACGCGAAGCCCAGGTGCTCGCGCGTGTCTCGCAGGCGACCGGCGAAGAACTCGTCCGCCCCGTGTTCGCCGCCTCGGCCCTGCGCATCGAAGATTGGCTGAAACAGCCGGTCGCGGAAGCTTTCCGCGCGCGGTGGCTCGGCGAACACGAAGGGCGCTGGGCGAGTGTGCTGATGCTGCAGGGCGTGGGCCCGACCTCGGATCTGGCCTTGCTCAAAGCGCAGGCGGGCGGCCTCTCCGGCGTGACCTGGGTCGATCGCACCGGCGAGATTTCGCTACTGCTGTCCCACTACCGCGCGATGATGGCCTGGCTGCTGTTGGCCGGTGTCGTCGCGATCGCGCTGGCCCTGTATCTGCGCTATCGCGAGCAAGCCTGGCGGGCCTTGGTGCCGACCTTGATCGCGATCGTGCTCAGTGTCGCGGCGCTGGGCTGGCTGGGCGAGCCCTTCCAGTTATTCAGCGTGCTGGCCTTGTTGCTCCTGTTGGGCATGGGCGTGGACTACGGCATCTTCCTCGTCGAGCATCGCGGCGACGGGGCGAGCTGGCTCGCGGTCTGCCTGGGCGCGGGCAGCACCTTGCTCGCCTTCGGTCTGCTCGCCTTGTCGGCGACGCCGGCCCTGCACGTGTTCGGACTGACGATGCTGTTCGGCGTCGGTCTCGTTTGGCTGTTGTCCCCGTGTTTTCGTCCGATCATCGAACCGGTCGGCCAGACATCCTTCGACATTCCTGCAAGAGACTGAGCATGCGCACTGAGAAAACGGAAATCCTCATCATCGGTGCCGGTCCGGCCGGGTCGGTGGCAGCGGGCATGCTGCGACAGCAGGGGCGACAGGTGCTGATGCTGGAGAAGGAGCAGTTTCCGCGCTTCTCCATTGGCGAAAGCCTGCTGCCGCAGAGCATGGAGTACATCGAGGCCGCCGGCATGCTGCGCGATGTCGTCGAGGCCGGCTTCCAGTACAAGAACGGCGCGGCCTTCGCCTGCGGCGACAAGCGCACCGAGTTCGATTTCCGCCAGAAGTTTTCCAAGGGCTGGGGCACCACGTACCAGGTGCAGCGCGCGACCTTCGACCACGTGCTCGCCAAGGCGGCCGAGCGCGCCGGTGCCGAGCTGCGTTTCAAACACGAGGTCATCGCGATCGACATCGACGGCGAGACACCGCACGTCATCGCGCGCAGCCCGGAAGGCGAGGAGTATCGCGTCGATGCGCAGTTCCTGCTCGACGCCAGCGGCTTCGGACGCATTCTGCCGCGCTTGCTGAAACTCGAGACGCCGTCCAACTTCCCGGCGCGCGGCGCGATCTTCACCCACGTCGAGGACGGCATGCCGCTGGGCGGCAGTTTCGACCGCAACAAGATCCTGGTGACCGTGCATCCCGAACATCAGGATGTCTGGTACTGGACGATTCCGTTCTCCAATGGCCGCTGCTCGCTGGGCGTCGTCGCGCGCACGGAATTCCTGGCGCAGTACGAGGGCGATGAAACCACGCGTCTCAAGGCGATCGTCGGCGAGGACCCTGGTCTGTCGAAACTGTTGGCGAATGCGACCTGGGATACGCCCGCGCGTCAGATCATCGGCTATGCCGCCAACGTCAAATCCCTGTGGGGAAAGAACTACGCGCTGCTGGGCAATGCCGGCGAGTTCCTCGATCCGGTGTTTTCCTCAGGCGTGACCATCGCGTTCAAGTCCGCAAGCCTGGCGACGGCCTGTCTGCAGCGCCAGTTTGCCGGTGAGCGAATCGACTGGGAGGCCGACTACGGCCGGCCCCTGCGCGACGGTGTCGACACCTTCCGCGCTTTCGTCGAAGCCTGGTATGCCGGCAGCTTCCAGAAGATCATCTTCTTCGAAAACGCCTCGACGGAAGTGCGCGAGATGATCAGTGCGATCCTCGCCGGCTATGCCTGGGACAAGAGCAATCCCTACGTCGCCGAATCCAAGCGTCGCCTCGGAGTGCTGGAGGAACTGTGCGCCGGCTGATCGCCGCCCTGTTCTTGGCGGCGCTGGCGAGCGCCTGCGCGACGGCGCCGGTCGCTCCTGCGCGTGCGCCGGGCGACGCAGCCCCGCTGTTGCACCTGTCGCCGGCCGCTTTGGGTCGCGAGCTGGCCTTGCAACAGCATCTGGAATTCCGTTTCGGAAAGCAGGAGCAGGCGCTTGATGCCTTGCTCGAGGCCGATGCGCAGGACGTGCGACTCGCGATCCAGGCGATGGGCCAGTCGGCCCTGCGCCTGCATTGGGATGGCGAGCGCCTCGAACAAACTCGCGCCGACTGGGTGCCATCGGCCTTGCAGGCCGAGCGCGTGCTCAGTGATTTGCAACTGGCGTATTGGCCCGTCGCGGAGATTCGCGCCGCCTTGCCCGCCGGCTGGACGCTGCGCGAGACCGAGGGCGTGCGGCAATTGCTGCAGGACACGACCGTGGTGACGGAAGTTCGCATGACGGCGCCTGATCGCATCGAAATCACCCAGCATCGCGACGGCTATCGTCTGGTCATCGTGTCGGTGCCGCTGTCGGAGCCGTCGCCGTGAGTCGGGTCTTCCTCAACGATCTTGGCCTGGTTTGCGCGCTCGGCCATGGCCGCAATGCTGTCACGGCCGCCTTGTTCGCCGATGATGCCCCGCGTGGCGTTTCTGCGACGGAGGCATTCACACCCGGCCGATCGCTGGCGCTGGGCGTCGTGCATGAGGCATTGCCCAATCTCGATTCGATGCCCGTCGCGCTGCAAGGACGCAACAATTCCTTGCTGGCGCTCGCCGCGCAGGAAATCCGTGCCGCCGTCGAGCAGGCGATTGCGAAATTCGGCGCACACCGGGTCGCGATCGTGCTCGGCACGAGCACCTCCGGCGTCGGCGAAAGCGAACGCGCGCAACGCCATTACCGCGAGCACGGCCACTGGCCAACGCAATTCCACTATGCGCAGCAGGAGATGGGCACGCCGGCGCAGTTTCTCGCGCAGCACTTCGGTGCGACCGGTCCGGCGCACGTGATTTCCACGGCGTGTTCGTCCAGCGCCAAGGCCCTGGCCTCGGGTGCGCGCCTGCTCCAGGCCGGCATGGCCGATGCCGTGATTGCCGGCGGCGCCGATTCGTTGTGCGCATTCACCATCGCTGGCTTCAGCGCGCTGGAGTCGGTGTCGCCGACGCGCTGCAATCCGTTTTCGGTCCATCGCCGCGGCATCAACATCGGCGAGGGCGCGGCCCTGTTCCTGATGACCCGCGAGGAAGGCGCCGTACGCCTGGCCGGCTGGGGCGAAAGTGCCGACGCCCACCACATGTCGGCGCCCGACCCGAGCGGGCAGGGCGCGACGGAGGCGATCGCGCAGTCCCTGCGGCGCGCCGGTCTGTCGGCCGAGGCCATCGACTACATTAATCTGCATGGCACGGCGACCCCGCACAACGATGCGATGGAGAGCCAGGTGATCGCCCGTCTGTGGGGTCCGTCGACACCCGCCAGTTCGACCAAACCGCTGACCGGGCATACCCTCGGCGCGGCGGGCGCGATCGAGGCGGCGATCAGCTGGCTCACGCTCGTGAACAATCCCCGCGGGCTCTTGCCGCCGCATTGGTGGGATGGCGAGACGGACCCGGCGTTGCCGCCCGTGCATCTGGTGCGACCGGGCGAGCACGCGCCGCGCCGACCGCGCCACGTGCTCAGCCAGAGCTTCGCGTTCGGCGGCAGCAATGCCGCTCTCGTACTGGGAGCCGATTGAATGACCGCGCCGCTTCTGCGCATCGAGCAGGTCGTGCCGCACCGTGGTGCGATGCTGTTTGTCGATCGCCTGCTGTCCTGCGACGCGGACAACGTTGTCGTCGAGGCCGACGTGCGCAGCGATCATCTGTTCGCCGACGACCTCGGCGTCCCGGCCTGGGTCGGCATCGAATACATGGCCCAGGCCATTGCCGCCTGGGCCGGACACGAAGCCCTGCAACGCGGCGAAAGTGTGACCCTCGGTTTCCTGCTCGGCACGCGCCGCTATGAATGCACGCGTCCCCACTTCGCGTTCGGCACGACCCTGCGCATCGAAGCGCATCGCGAAATCTTCGGCGACAACGGTGTCGGCATGTTTTCCTGTCGCATTCTCGACGGCGCCGAAGAAATCGCGAAAGCCAACGTCTCCGTGTTCGAACCCCGCAATCCCGGCGCCTTCCTGGAGGGCCACGCCCCATGAATCCCAGCTCCCGCATTCTCGTCACCGGCGCCAGCCGTGGCATCGGCCGGGCGATCGCATTGCGACTGGCCAGCGACGGCTATGACATCGCCGTGCATTGCCGCAGCCGCGTCGAAGAGGCACAGCACGTCGCCGCCGAGATCGCGGCGCTCGGTCGCGCGGCCCAGGTATTGAGCTTCGATGTCAGCGACCGCGCCGCCTGCGCTGCTGCCATCACGGACGACATCGAAGCGCATGGCGCCTATTACGGCGTCGTCTGCAACGCCGGTATCGCTCGCGACAACGCCTTCCCGGCGATGACCGGCGAAGAGTGGGACAGCGTCATCCACACCAATCTCGATGCCTTCTACAACGTCCTGCAGCCGCTGGTGATGCCGATGGTGCGTCGGCGCCAGCCCGGTCGCATCGTGACGCTGGCGTCGGTGTCCGGCCTGGCGGGCAATCGCGGGCAGACCAACTACAGCGCCGCCAAGGCCGGCATCATCGGCGCAACCAAGGCACTCGCGCTGGAACTGGCCAAACGCGAGATCACCGTGAACTGCATCGCTCCCGGTCTCATCGAGACCGACATGATCGCTGCCGAGATCGTCGAGGAAGCCATGAAGATGATCCCGATGCGCCGGATCGGCCAGCCGCAGGAGGTCGCCGCGCTCGCGAGCTTCCTGATGTCGGAAGGGGCGGGCTACATCACCCGCCAGGTGATTTCGGTGAATGGAGGAATGCTTTGATGCGGCGCGTCGTCATCACCGGGATGGGCGCGATCAGCCCGCTGGGTCACGACTGGCCGACGGTGCTCGCCAACCTGCGCGCCGAACGCAATTGCGTGCAGCACTACGACGACTGGTCGATCTATAAGGGCCTGAACACGCGCCTGGGCGTGCCGGCGGCGCCTTTCGAACTGCCCGAGCACTACAACCGCAAGAGCACGCGCAGCATGGGCCGCGTCGCGCTGATGGCTACGCGTGCGAGCGAGTTGGCCTTGATCGACGCCGGTCTGCTCGGCGATCCGCTACTCAAGAGCGGGCGCGTCGGCATTTCTTACGGATCGTCCGCAGGCACGCCGGCGTCCATGAGCGATTTCGGCCGCATGGTGCTGGAAAAGAATACGCAGACCATCAATGCCACGACTTACATCAAGATGATGAGCCATACCGCGCCGGTGAATATTGGCGTGTTCTTCGGCATCACCGGCCGCATCATCACCACCTCCAGCGCGTGCACCTCGGGCAGCCAGGGCGTGGGCTATGCGTATGAGTCGATCAAGGCGGGACACCAGGATGTGATGCTGGCCGGCGGCGCGGAAGAACTCGATGTCACCGATGCGGCGGTGTTCGACACCCTGTTCGCGACCAGCACGCGCAACGACACGCCCGAGCTCACGCCGCGCCCATTCGACATCAAGCGCGATGGGCTGGTGATCGGCGAAGGCGCCGGCACCCTGATTCTCGAGGACTACGACCATGCACGCGCCCGCGGCGCACGCATCCATGCCGAGATCGTCGGCTACGGCACCAATAGCGACGGCCAGCACGTGACCCAGCCCAATGCCGACACCATGGCGATCGCGATGCGCCTGGCATTGAAGGACGCGGGGCTGCCACCGGAGGCGATCGCCTACGTCAACGCGCACGGCACGGCGACCGATCACGGCGACATCGCCGAGAGCACCGCGACGCACGCGGTGTTCGGCGACCGCATGCCGATCAGCTCGCTCAAGAGCTATACCGGGCACACGCTCGGTGCCTGCGGTGCGCTCGAAGCCTGGATCACCTACGAAATGATGCGCGAAGGCTGGTTCGCGCCGACCATTAATCTCGATGCGGTCGATCCGCGCTGCGGTGCGCTCGACTACATCATGAGCGGTGGCCGCGCCCTGCAGGCCGAATACGTGATGAGCAACAACTTCGCGTTCGGCGGCATCAATACTTCGCTCGTGCTGCGCCGCTGGCCGTGATGCAACGCGTCGGAAGGGCGCAGATCCGGCTCGCTCCACTCGCGGCCTTCGACGCGCTGGCAGCCCTGCGGGATCCGGCCTGGCTGCATGACGACGAGCGTCGCCGCCTCGATGCCATGGCATCGCCGCTCCGGCGTCGTCAATTTCTCGCGGGGCACTGGTTGTTGCGCGAGCTGGCGGCCGAACACCACGGGGGCGACGCGGCCGCCTGGCTGCTCACCCGCGACGACCACGGTGCACCGCGGCTGCAGGCGCCGACCGGCATCGATGCCGTTTTGCATGCCTCGATCAGCCACAGTAGCGACTGGGTGGCGGTGGCCATTGCCGGCGAGGCCATCGGTCTCGATATCGAAACCGGCGCCAAACCGCGCGATCTGCCGAGTCTCGCCGAGTTTCTTTTTTCGCCGGAAGAATGCGCGGCGCTGGTGCAGGTCGACGACGCGCGTCGCGCGGCGCACTTCTATCTGCACTGGACACTCAAGGAAGCCTGGGGAAAACGCCAGGGCACGGGGCTGCGACCGCAACGCACGCGTCGGCAGACGCCGCACGAGGTCATCGCCGGGCAGGCCACGATGCAGTCCTGGCAGCGGCCGGATCGCTTGCTGGTGATGGCCTTGGCCGGCTCCAGGGGCCTTCGCGCCGACGTCTCGGGCTGGCCGGGCGTCGATGCGCCGCGTTACTGGGACGTCGTCGAAACCGGTTGAGCACGCCGCGCTTCGGCGCGGTCGATCCAGCCCAGCAGCGGACCGGTCATGACCGTCGTCACGATCGCGACGAGCACGAGGATCGCGTACAGCGAACCGTTGATCAGGCCCAGTTCGTAACCCAGGCCAAGCACGATCAGCTCCATGAGCCCGCGCGTGTTCATCAGGGCGCCCAGGCGCAGTGCATCGCCGCAAGGCATGCCCGACCAGCGCGCGGCGATCACCGTACCGCCGAGTTTGCCGACGGTGGCGATGATCACGATCGCCAGACACAGCAGCCACTCGTTGCCGCTGAGCAGATCGATGCGCGTGCGCAGACCGGTACTCGCGAAGAAGAGCGGCAGCAACAGCACCGACGCGAACGGTTCGATCTTGGTCTCGACCAGGTTGCGCAGACGGGTGCTGCGCGACACCGCGATGCCCGCGAGGAAGGCACCGAACATCGCGTGCAGGCCGATCGCATCAGTGAACAAGGCGCAGACCAGGATCAGCAGCACCATGCCGAGCATCCATTGCGGTTCGCGGTGCGTGGGCACCTCGCAGCCGGCGAACCAGCGGCGGGTGCGCGCCACGATCAGCCAGGCGAAGCCCAAGGCCAGCAACAGGCTCACGCCGACGCTGACCAGGCTCTGCGATTGCACGATCGCCACGATCGCGCCGAGCATCGCCCAGGCGGTGGCGTCGCTGAGCGCCGCGCAGGCGACCGCGATCAGGCCGATCGGACTGCCGAGAGTGCCGCGTTCCTCGAGAATGCGCAGCAGCACCGGAAACGCCGTCACGCTCAGGGCGATGCCCAGGAACATCGCGAATCCGGCGAACCCGACCCCGGCCGGTGCATAGCCGGCATGCAGCGGCAGGGCGAGCAGGATGCCGAGCAGGAAAGGCAGCGCGATGCCGGTGTGGCTGATGAGCAGGGTGCGGCCCTTCTGTCCGCGCAAGCGCGGCAGATCGACTTCGGCGCCGGCCGCAAACATGAAAACCAGCACGCCAAGCTGACTGATATTTCCCAGCGTCGCCAGCGAGGCCGCCGGAAACAGCAGCGCCTGCGCCTGCGGCCAGACCCAGCCGAGCAGGGACGGCCCGAGCAGGATGCCCGCGAGCATTTCGCCGATAACCGCCGGTTGCCCGACGCGGCGCATCGCCAGGCCCGCGAGTTTCGCGGCGGTGAGCACGACCAGCAGTTGCAGCATGAAACGCGGCAGCGGCTGTTCCAGATGTGTCAGCCAGTCGGCCGACATCGCCGCCATGGGTTTGCCTGCCGGCGCGCGCGCGATGAGGTAGAGGCCGGCCAACAAGGGCAGCACGGCCAGGGTCGCATAGCGCAGCCAGGACGCCTGTGCGCTGGACGGCGTGGGCGCAGCGGCGGGTTGGGCGTCGGCGACCGGCTTGGCCGGCGGCGTTGGAGCATCGGACATGAGGGGCGCGAACAGGGCCGGGAAAGCCGGATTGTCTCAGATCATCCGGCTTCCGGTTCCCTGTCCGGCGTGTTCAGGCCGCGACATCCTTCGGAGCATGCGCCGGATGCGAACGGCGCACGCCCGGAAAAGCCTGGGCGAGCAGGGCGCACGCCGCCAGCGTCCAGACGATCAACGCACCGCTCGGCAGATCGAACACCGCCGAGAGTGCGAGACCGGAGACGTAGCCGGCAATACCGATCGCATACGCAGCGATCAGCTGCTTCTTGCCGCTCATGCCGGCGGTCGCCAATGCCGGCACGATCAGGCTGGCGAACACCAGGTACACGCCGACCAGCTGCACCGAGGTGGTGATCGCCAGCGCGAACAGGGCATAGAACGCCAGACCGACCAGACGTCCGCGCCGCAGCCACATGAAAGCCAGCAGGATCACCGACAGAATCGCGGCGGGAATCAATTGCGCGAAACTCACCCACAGAATCTGCCCGACCAGCAGGTCCTTGAGATGTTCGCCGCCCTGCGGATTGTTCGCGAGCAGGAGCAGGCCACCGGTCGCTGCAAGAACAAACAGGGTGCCGATCAGCGGCTCCTGGTATTCCGGCCAGCGACGATCGGTCCAGCTCAGCAGACCGGCACCTGCGAGCGCGGCGACGGCCGCCGCGATCTGCACGCCGAGGCCCTGTTCCTCGATGCCCATGAATTGCGCGAGGATCACGCCGAGCGCGGCGATCTGTGCGATCGCCAGATCGATGAAGATGATGCCGCGCGACAGCACCTGCTTGCCGAGGGGCACATGCGTGGACAGCACGATCAGTCCGGCCACGCAAGCCGGACCGAGAATGCTGATGTCGAGTCCCTCGAGATTCATCGACAGGCTCACTTCGCCGCTCCCAGCAGTTTGTCGATCGTCGAATCGAACAGACCGAACAGATCCTTCGACTGCGCATCGCCACCCACGGTCAGCGGCAGGCTCACCGCCGGCACACCGGTGCGTTCGGCCAGCCACTGGCTGGCTTTCGGATCCTGATAGGCCGCGCGCACGATCGCGAGCGTCTTTTGGCTCTTGGTCGTGTCGATCAGGCCGGACAGATGCGCGCTGGTCGGCGGCACGCCGGGCTTGGGCTCGAGCGCGCCGACTTCATGCAGGCCCAGCCATTGCTCGAGATAGATCCAACTGCGGTGATGCACGACGATGTTGCGGCCCTTGAGCGGCGCCGCCTTCGCTTCCCAGCGCTGGATCGCTGCCGTCCAGCGGCCGTTGAAATCGGCGAGCCGTTGCTGGTAGACGGCGGCGTTCGCGGGATCGATCTGGATCAGTCGGGCATCCAGGGCTTTGGCGACCGTGAGCACGCGACGCGGATCCATCTGGATATGCGGATTGCCTTCCGGATGCACATCACCGGCGGCGCGATCGAGTGCGGTCGGTTTTTCCAAAGCAACGACCTGGCTGACGGCCATGAACGACCCGGCGCCGGACGCGATCTTCGGATTGCCCGACTGACGGACGAGCTGCGGCAGCCAGCCCACTTCGAGGCCGCCACCGGAGCAGACGACGAGATCGGCGCGCCGCACTTTCGCGATGAGGCTGGGCTTGGCGTCGATCTGGTGCACGTCCTGCAGGGCGGAGGTGCCGACGTCGATGTCGACCTTGTCGCCGGCCAGTTCCTGCGTCAGCGACGCCCACTCGGGTTCGCAGGCGAAAACACGTAGTTTCGCCTGCGCGGCGGTGGACAACAGACTCGCGGCGAGCGCGATGGAGAGCAGTGTCTTGTTCATGATGTGTCCTCAGAACTTGTGGGCGCCGTGGGCACCCAGGGCGGTTTGGTACTGCAGGGTCACGGCGTTGTCCGTGTCGTTCGGATTGGGACGGTCCTGGCTGAACTGCAACCGCAGCAGACTGAATTCGCTGTTGCGCCAGGTGACCATCACATTGTGGCGATACGGGTCGAAATCGCTCGCCACCGGTCCCGTGTCCTGGGCCCACAGACGGTCATAGCGATAGCCGGCATCCCAGGTGCGATTGATGCGCCACACGCCTTCGACGTACGCGCCGTGTCGCTTGCCTGTCCAGGCCTGGTTCAACAACGGATCGACCGCATCGACGTACTCGCCGTCGCGGTCGTCGACGAAGTATTCGCCGCGCAAGGTGATGCCGCCATCCTTGGAATTGCCCTGCGGCGCCCAACGCCAGGTCATGTCGGCTACGTACAGACGGTTGTCGCCGGTGAAGCCGTCTTCGCCGCCTTCGGTTTTCGACTGCAGCACCGACACGCCGGCGAGCCAGGAATTCTCCAGGCCGACATCGCCACCCGCATGCGCAAACAGCGTATGTACGCCGACCCCGCTGTGCGCGGCACCGCCGCTCGGATAGTTCTGGCCGCGCATGACTTCGCCGCCGACTTCGAAGAACAGATCGGTCGGTGCGACCCACTTCAGCTGCACGCCGTCGTCGCCGTACTGGTTGCCGAGAAACGCCTGGTAGGCCAGCGGGCGATCGGAGAAATTGTCCGTGTGCGCGTGATGGTTGTTGAGGTAGCCGATGTTGGAGAAGAAGCGGCCGGCGCGCAGCGTGAGGCCGTCGGGCAGGGAAGTCGTCTCGATGTAGGCTTCTTCGACGCCGACTTCGTCCTGGCCGTCTTCGCTGCCGATCGCCAGCGTCAACTGGCCGTAGAACTTCTCGTCGATGTTGGACGAGAACGCGATCTCGCTTTCCCCCAGCGACAGACCCTGCACACCTGGACCCGCTTCACCGGCCAGCGGGAAACCGGAACGGTTGTAGCTGTCGGGATTCAGCGAGTGATGCGCATAGCTGCCATTGAGGATGATGCTGATCGCCGGATTGAACGCATTCGCCGCCGAGGCATCGCCCGAGGGGGCGGCGGGAGCTTCCTCGCTGGCGACCGGTGTCTGCTGCGACTGCTTGAGCGCCTCGATTTCCTCGCGGGTGGCCTGCAAGGCGCTCATTGCTTCGGCGGCTTGCTGACGCATCGCCTCGGCATTGGCTTCGAGCACCTTGATGCGTGCTTCCAGATCTTCGACGTGTTTGTCCTGCGCAGCGGGTGCAGCGAGGACGGGCGAGCTCAGGCCCGCCAGAATGCAAAGGCACAACAACGACTGTTTCATGGTTTTTCCTGATCGATTCATGCGTGTCACGACATCGGTCGGGCGAGCGCCTGGCGCTTTCCCTGAGCGCGTCGAGATTGAATTTCGCAGCGGTGGCAGAAGGCCACGACGCGGAACCACAGGCGCCAGCTGGCGAATGAATTCGCCAGGCAAGAAAGCTTGCGGAGGGCGTGGCTGCGAGAGACGGGCTGTGCGACAGCCCAGGACGCGTTACGCGATCGGTGGCCGGAACGGTCCGACGACAGGCTGGCTGGGCGCCATGGAAACATCCGGCTGCGGAATCAGCGCGGTTTCGAAGCGGACGGCGGGCAGCACGAGAATCGTGACGATATCGGCGTAGGTGCTGTCGTTGTCGCTGGCATGCAGCAGGATGTGCGCGCCGCTGGCATGGTCCTTGTCGATCTGGTGATCGTCGTTCTGGCCTGGGGCCTTACCCGAGGTCGCGAGGGCATGGCCCAGCGCGTGCATTTCGCAGTACGAGGAGAACATCGGCTTGATCAATACGCCCAGCATCACGAGGCCCAGCAGGGCGGCGCGAAACAGGGTTTTCAGGCGGGAAGCCGGCAAGATCATCGCCCTTAGGGTAAGGGAGCCGTTTCCCGGGTACAACCGTGCCGGTCGGCACATCCACCGCGGCATCGGCGCACAATGCGGCCATGAGTCGTGCGATTCCCAGACTACCCGCTGGCGTTGGCGTGGCGTTGCTGGCCGCGATCCTGTTCGGCGCGAGCACGCCGTTGGCGAAACGCCTCGTCATCGAGGTGTCGCCGGTGATGCTGGCCGGTCTGCTCTACGCTGGCTCCGGCTTCGGACTGGGCCTGCTGTGGCTCCTGGGCCGCCTGAGAGCCCGGTCTTCCGCGGAAGCCCCGCTGTCGCGCCGGGACTTGCCGTCGCTGGGAGGTGCCGTGCTGTTCGGAGGGATCCTGGGGCCGGTATTGCTCATGACCGGGCTCATCAACACGGAGGCTTCGATCGCCTCCCTGCTTCTGAATCTGGAAAGCGTCTTGACGGCGGCAATTGCCTGGATTGTCTTTCGGGAAAATGTCGACCGACGCGTCTTTCTGGGCATGGTCGCGATCGTGGCTGGTGGCGCCGTGCTGTCCTGGTCGCAGCTTCCCCACCACGGGATTCCATGGGGTGCGCTCGCAATTGCTGGCGCCTGCGCGTGCTGGGCAGTCGACAACAATCTCACGCGCGCGGTGTCGGGCGGTGACCCGGTGCAAATCGCGGCCATCAAGGGGGGCCTGGCCGGCATGGTCAACATCGGGCTCGGATTCTTGCTGGGCAGTCCCTTGCCAACAGCGGTGGAAATCGCCGCCTGCGGGGCGGTCGGCCTAGCAGGCTATGGCATAAGTCTCGTACTGTTCATTCTCGCGCTGCGCCATCTCGGCACCGCACGCACGGGCGCGTACTTTTCGATCGCGCCCTTCGTCGGCGCATCGCTGTCGCTACTGGTAATGCGCGAGTCTCCCGAACTCAGTTTCTGGATTGCCGGCGGCCTGATGGCCCTGGGCGTGTGGCTGCATGTCAGCGAACGGCACGCGCATGAGCACCACCACGAGGCCATGACGCACTCGCACCGGCACGTGCACGATGACCATCATCAGCATGAGCACGATTTTCCCTGGGATGGCGTCGAACCGCATTCGCACCCGCATACGCACGCGCCGATGGTCCACTCGCACCCACACTTTCCCGATCTGCATCATCGCCACGATCACCGCTAGTCGTCGAAAATCCTTCTCTCCCAGCGATCCGGAACTCGAGGCTCTTCACCATGACCCCCATCGACCCGTCCCGGGACCCCGTCTGCGGCATGTCCGTGGATCCGCTCTCGGCAAAGTTTCATGTGACGCACGCAGGCCACGACGTTCATTTCTGCTCCGAGGCCTGCAGGGCAAAATTCGTTGCCGAACCCCAGCGCTATTGGCGAGCCAGCGCCGAGCCAGAACCCGCCGCGGCCATCACCGCCGGCGCGGCGGCTTACACGTGTCCGATGCATCCGGAGATCGTGCGCAATGCGCCGGGAATCTGTCCTATCTGCGGGATGGCGCTGGAGCCGGTTCTGCCCGGCACCGATGATTCGAATCCCGAGCTCGACGATTTCACGCGCCGGTTCTGGTGGACGCTGCCACTTTCCCTTGTGGTCCTCGTCCTGGCGATGGCGGGACACCGTCTTGCATGGATCAATGCTGACTTTCGTACCTGGGCTGAATTGGTGCTCAGTACGCCGGTGGTGCTCTGGGCCGGCTGGCCATTTCTCGTTCGTTGCGTGCAGTCACTTCGCAGCGGCAATCTGAACATGTGGACGCTGATCGGCATCGGGGTCACGGCCGCCTACGGTTACAGCGTGGTAGCCGCGCTGATGCCCGATGTGTTTCCGATGTCGTTCCACGAGCATGGCCGCGTCAGCGTCTACTTCGAGGCGGCTGCCATCATCGTCTCGCTGACATTGCTCGGGCAACTTCTGGAGCTGCGTGCACGCTCAAAGACATCGGCAGCGATCAAGTCCCTGCTGGGGCTCGCGCCAAGAACGGCAAGACGACTGGACGCCGATGGCACGGAGTCGGATGTGCCGCTTGCCGAGGTCCGTACCGGCGATCGACTGCGCGTGCGACCCGGCGAGAAGGTGCCGGTGGACGGCGAGGTGTTGGAAGGGCGATCGGGAATCGATGAGTCGATGCTGACCGGTGAGCCCCTGCCGGTCACCAAGTCCGCCGGCGACAAGGTGATCGGCGCTACGCTCAATACCAGCGGAGCGCTGGTGATCCGGGCGACCCGCATCGGCGCGGACACGGTCCTTGCACAGATCGTCCAGATGGTCGCCCAGGCGCAACGCTCGCGAGCACCGATGCAGCGCATGGCAGACCAGGTGTCTTTCTGGTTCGTGCTCGCCGTCTTGCTGACGGCGGTGGCCACCCTGCTGATCTGGGGCCTCTTCGGTCCCGAGCCGTCCTGGGTTTATGCCGTGCTCAATTCGGTGGCCGTGCTGATCATCGCTTGCCCCTGTGCCTTGGGGCTGGCGACGCCGATGTCGATCATGGTCGCGACCGGCAAGGCCGCGTCCGTCGGCATTCTTTTCCGCGATGCCGAAGCCATCGAAACCCTCAGGCAAGTGGACACGCTCATCGTGGACAAGACCGGCACCCTGACCGTTGGCCGTCCAGGCTTCGACCGGGTCGTGGCGGTCGAGGGATTCGCCGACACCGATATCCTGCGACTGGCGGCAAGCCTGGATCAGGGCAGCGAACACCCGCTGGCAGCGGCGATCGTGGCGCAGGCGAGAGGACAGTCGCTTTCGCTTTCGGCGGTCAGCGATTTCCAATCCGATACCGGCATCGGTGTCCGCGGCCAGGTCGAGGGCAGGGCGCTCGCGCTGGGCAATACCACCTTGATGGCGAGCTTGGGGGTCGACTCGTCGACGCTGCAAGCAGCGGCGGAGGAACGGCGCGCCCTCGGAGCCAGTGTCATGTTCCTGGCGGTGGATGGCCGCTTGGCGGGATTCATCAGCGTTGCCGATCCCATCAAGGACACTACGGAACGGGCGCTGCAGGAGCTGCGTGCTGCCGGCCTCCGGATCATCATGGCGACCGGCGACGGCACGACCACCGCGATCGCCATGGGTGAAATGCTGGGCATTGGCGAGGTGTTCGGCGAGGTTCGGCCAGAAGACAAGCTGGCGCTGGTGTCAAAACTCAAGGCGCAGGGACGCCGTGTCGCGATGGCCGGCGACGGCATCAACGATGCCCCGGCGCTCGCGGCGGCCGATGTCGGCATCGCCATGGGTACCGGCACTGATGTGGCGATGTCCAGCGCGCAACTGACCCTCGTCAAGGGAGACCTGCGTGGGATTGCGAGGGCGCGGGCGTTGTCGCAAGCCACCGTGGCGAACATGAAGCAGAACCTGGGTTTTGCCTTGCTCTACAACGCGCTCGGCGTGCCGCTCGCCGCCGGTGCCTTGTATCCGCAGTTCGGCTTGCTGCTTTCGCCGATGGTCGCGGCACTTGCGATGAGCCTGAGTTCGGTTTCGGTGGTCGGCAATGCTTTGCGCCTGCGTCGCGTTCGCTTGTCCGAACTCGACCCGTAACCACGTCACACGGCTTTTCGGACCCGGAATGGGCCGGAGCGCGCACGCATCTTCCAGCGCCGCAGCAACAAAGTATTCGACACGACACTGACACTGGAAAAGGCCATCGCTGCCGCAGCCACGACGGGATTGAGCAATCCCAACGCCGCCAGCGGCAGGCCAATGATGTTGAAAATGAAAGCCCAGAACAGATTCTGGCGAATCTTGCGGGTGGTGCGTCGGGAAATGTCGATGGCATCGGCCACCAGTCGTGGATCGGCGCGCATGAGCGTGACGCCGGCGACCTGCATCGCCACGTCCGTGCCGCTGCCCATGGCGAAGCCGACATCGGCGGCCGCGAGCGCCGGCGCGTCGTTGATGCCGTCGCCTACCATGGCCACCCGTCCTTCGCGCGCCAGCGCCCTGACCTGAGACGCTTTGTCGCCGGGCAATACGTCGGCACGCACGTCGCCGGCGGGGATGCCGATCGCGCGTGCGACATGATGGGCGGCACCGCTGTTGTCACCGGAAATCATCACCGTCCGCAATCCCAGCGCATGCAGGGCCGAAATGGCTTCCGCCGCTTCCGGGCGAGGGGCATCGCCGAACGCGAGCAAGCCCTGGAGGGTAGCGCCAGACGCCGTTTTCCACGCCATCCACGAGATCGTACGTCCCTGGTCTGCCAGAGTGTCGGCGTAGGCTTGGAGCGCAGACAGATCGACCCCGTTTTCAGCCATCAGTCGACGACTCCCCAGCAGGACCGATTCGCCACCCCAGTCACCGGAGATTCCCAACCCGGGCAGGGCCACGGTGTTTTCCGCGGCACGAATGGGCAATCCGCGTTCGCGCGCCAGGGCCAGCACGGCCTTGGCCAGCGGATGTTCGCTGCCCGTCTGCAATGCCGCTGCGCTGGCAAGCAAGACGTTGTCGTCACCATCAATCGCGGCCAGTTCCGTCAAGCGCGGAACACCCAGCGTAAGCGTGCCCGTCTTGTCGAACGCAACAATGCCGAGCGCGTGGGCAACTTCGAGTGCTTCGGCATCCTTGATCAGGATGCCCGCGCGGGCGGCAACGCCGGTACCCGCCATGATCGCCGACGGTGTCGCCAGGCCCAGGGCACAGGGACAGGCAATCACGAGGACCGCGATCGCTCGCAGGATCCCGTCGTTCCAGAGGCCGAAGAGCATGCCCCATCCCAGCAGAGTCAGCAGGGCAACCATCACCACTAGCGGTACAAAAAACGCGCTGACGCGATCGACCGTTCGCTGGATCGGCGCTTTTCGCGCCTGCGCGTCCTCGACCATTCGAATGATCCGCGCGAGCACGCTTTCCGCGGCCAGTGCGGTCGTCCGCACGACAACCCGTCCTTCGCCGTTGAAGGAGCCACCGGTGGCTTTGTCGCCGACCTGTCGGGACACAGGGAGGGATTCTCCCGTGATCATCGACTCGTCAGTGTGCGTGCGCCCTTCGACAATTTCGCCATCGACCGGAAATCGCTCGCCAGGCAGGACGACGACTTCGTCGTCGAGACGAACATGCGCGATGTCCACTTCGTGCTCACCGCCGTAGCGGCGAACGCGCGCACGCAGGGGTCGCAGCGATTGCAGCGCGCGGATGGCTTCCGTCGTTTGCCGCTTGCCGCGGGCTTCCAGCCACTTGCCCAGCAAGATCAAGGTGATGACCGCCGCCGAGGCCTCGAAATACAGGGGTTCCGGCCCGTGGTGTGCGGTCGGCGCCAGCAGATGGAAAACGCTCAGTCCGTAAGCTGCACTGGTGCCCAGCGAAACCAGCAGATCCATGTTTCCCGTTCGCGCCAGCAGGGCCTTCCAGGCGGAACGATAAAACCGCGCGCCCAGCCAAAACTGCACGGGCGTTGCCAGCAGCCACTGCATCCAGCCCGGCAGCATCCAGTGTTCACCCAGCGGCAGGGCGAGCATGGGTAGCGCAAGCGGCAGGGTCAGGATCGTGGCAATGATCAGGTGTCGCTTTTCCTGGTCGGCCTGACGCTGCTGCTCAGGGGACGTTTCTGCGGAACCCGTCTCGTTCGCGGGGAGGCTGGCGACGTAGCCGGCCGCGGCGACGGCGGCGATCACCGATTCGATTTTCGCCCCGGAAGACAACTCGATCCGTGCAGACTCGGTCGCGAGGTTGACGCTGGCCGACAGTACGCCCACGACTTTGCCCACAGCGCGCTCCACGCGGGCCACGCACGAGGCGCAGGTCATCCCCTGGATCGTGAGGGCGACGTGTTCCGTCATCGGAATGATCGTCGGATTGGTATTCATGGCGTACTCCGGCAGGGCGCAGGTCGTCACGGTGGGGCTTCCCATCGGGGCAAGGTCAAGCCGCGCCCTGGGGCCGTGATGCCGAGCTCAGCGCGCCGGCATCAGCGCGATGCCTTCTGCGCGGTCGAATGCCCAGACCAGGGTCATCGTTCCGATGGCGAGTGCGAGCAGGGCGGAGCGGACACGGATCTTTCGCAGGTGGTGGCGGGTGAGAGTGAGCATGGCAGCGTCAGGTGTGGGCCTGTTTCCACACTGCGGCTTGCCCTGATGGGAAGGTCAACTGCCTCGTGGCGAGCGGAAAGAAAACGGCGCCGCTTGACCTTCCATGCGTGGCAAGCCCGACGATGACGGAGCGGTCAATCGGCCGTCATCCTGGAGAACCCCAATGTTGTTTGAAGTTCAGAACATGACTTGCAGTCATTGCGTCCGCACCATTACCGGCGCGATTCATGCCATCGACGGCGAGGCGCAGGTATTTGTCAGCCTGGCCGACAAGACCGTGAAGATCGACGGTCGACTGGACGCCGTTGCCGCCATCGTGGCCATGGCCGAAGAAGGCTATGCCGCCGAACGCATCGACGAGGCAGACAGTCTGCATCGCTGAACCCGTCCGAGAGGGCCTTCGCGAGAACAGCCAGCCCTGCCGGAACCTCCGGCAGGGCCTTTTCATGCGACGTCAGTTTGATTGCGCAGGCTTCATCGCACGCGAGGACCAGTGAATATGGACGATGCGCCAGCCCTGCGAACTCTTGCGCAACAACATCGTCTCGGTGTTGAGCAACATGGTCATCTTGCCGTCCTTGGTCAGGTGCATGACGCTCTCACTCAGCACCCAGGCGGTATTGCCATCAGCCTGGGCCGTGCGGCGCTTCAATTGCTGGTGCACGTTTTTCAGGAAGGCGGCGTCGCCCTTGGCGTGTCCGCCCATGTATTCGGCGCGGCTGCGTTCGGCGTCGCCGTTCTCGAGGATGGTCACGTTGGCATCGAGCAAGGCCTCCGCGGCGGGAAGATTTCCCGCGCTCAATGCCGCCAGAAACGATTCGACGACTTTTGTCGCGTCGGCAGCGGCCGGTGCGATGTCCAGAACCGGTTTGTCTGCGGGCATCATCATATGGCCGGCGTGGGGGTTCGCCGCTGCCGACTGGCCGAAGGCCGGTATGGTCGCGCTGAGACCAAGGGAAACGACAAGCGCTGCTGCAGCAGTGGAAATCTTCATGGTGCTTTCTCCGGGGAGGACTAGGGTCGATGCGTGTGCGTGTTTCCTTCAACCGCCGTGGGCGCGGTCGCAGGGGTTTCGTCGGCGTGGGAATGCGCGGCGCTGGAAGAGTTATTTTCGGCCGGAGTCGCCGTCAACGGTAACTGTCCGGCATGGGAAGGTTGGTTGTCATTGTGCTGGTGCTCAGGAATGCCGCTGTCGTGACCGTCATGACCGTGTTCGGTCGACTCGTGGTGGTGCTGCGAGTGGGCCGCAGCCCCCGGCGCTCCGTGCGTGTGGCCACCGCTTCGTTCCACGGCTTCGTGATAGTCCTCGGGCGACAGTCGCGGAAGCGTGCGCAGGAATGCGACCAAGCCCCAGATCGAACGATCGTCCATGCTTTTTCCCCAGGCCGGCATGCCCGAAGCCTTGATGCCGTGTTTGATGATCCAGAACGCGCGTTCGGGCGCGACGTGATCTCCGATGGCGACGAGCGAGGGCGGCTGCGGATACAGGCCACGATGCAGTTCACTGTCTGTCTGGCCTGGTTTCAGGTGACAGCCCACGCACATCGCGTTGTAGTTCCCCGCGCCGATGCGCAGAGTCTCGGCGTTGCCCAGGTCGGGAATCGCCGACTTGTCCGTGCGCACCTCGACGCCGCGCTCGCGCAAGGTTTGCAGCAGCCAATAGACGATGCGGGAGTGCTGCTCGTCAGCGGCGGGGTTGTAGGCGCCAAAACCCAGGGCGGCGATTCCAACGATGCCCGCCGTCAGCACAAAGAACACGAGAATCCTGATGGTTTTCATGGTCGAACTCCGGTGTCCTAACGTTGGCGCCGCGGCGGCTGGCCGAAGCCGGGATCACTGCTGACGCGTCGCGCCACCGTACCGGCCGGGTTCTGATACCAGTCCGAATGCGCGCCGCTTTCCCGCACTTTCAGCACCGTGAACATGCCGCCCATTTCCAGTTTCCCGAACGGCCCGCTTCCCATCATCATCGGCAAGGTGTTGGGCGGGCCGGGCATGTGGCCGGCGTCGGTGTGATCCTGATGCTCGGCCATTCCGTTTTCGCCCATCGCCATGTATCCGGGCAGCATCTGACGAATCTTTTCTTCGACGCCACGCTGGTTGACGCCCACCGTATTGGGCAGTTCATGACCCATCGCATTCATCGTGTGGTGCGACATGTGGCAGTGGAACGCCCAGTCGCCGGGCGTGGCGACGAATTCGATGTCGCGGGTCTGGCCGACGCCGACAATTTCCGTGACTTCCGGTCGCCACAATCCTTTCGGCCAGCGCCCGCCATCCGAGCCGGTCACCTGGAAAACATGACCGTGGAGATGCATCGGGTGGTTCCACATCGACAGATTGCCCAGGCGGATGCGCACGCGCTCACCCGCCACGGCCGTGAGCGAGTCGATGGCCGGGAATACTTTCGAGTTCATCGTCCAGAGGTCGAAATCCTGCAGGATCGACGGATCCGGCCGGTACGTCCCCGGATGCAGGGCCCAGTTGTGCAGTAGGATCGCATAGTCGCGATCGATGGCCTCGGCTTCGCCGTCCTTGGGGTGGATGATGAACATTCCCATCATGCCCAGGGCCAGTTGCGTCATCTCGTCGGCGTGCGGGTGATACATGTGCGTGCCGTGCTGGCGCAAGGTGAATTCGTAGGCATAGGTTTCGCCGGGCTGGATGTGCGGCTGCGACAGGCCGCCGACGCCGTCCATGCCACTGGGCAACAACAGGCCATGCCAATGCACGGAGGTATGTTCCTTGAGGCGGTTGGTGACATAGATGCGCACCCGGTCGCCCTCTGTGGCTTCGATGGTCGGACCGGGCGTCGAGCCGTTGTAGCCCCAGACCTTGGCCGTGGTTCCCGGCGCGAACTCGTGCTCGAATTCCTCGGCGACCAGATGGAATTCCTTGACGCCGTTGTTCATGCGGTGTGGCAGGGTCCAGCCATTGGGTGTGACAACGCGCCCGCGCGCGCCAGGCGTTGAAGGACGGGCGGCCGCGGGCGGCGGCATGTTGCGCATGTCGTGTCCTTCGTGCTGCGCGCGAGCCACATTGGCGACGGCCGTTGCAAGCAGGCCGGCGCCCGTACCGATCAGCAGGTTTCGTCGGGTGACGGTCATGGCGTGTCTCCGTGATTGTGATCATGCGAAGCGGATTCGGGCTTTTTCTCCGGAGCGGCGGGGGCGGGCGGTGGCGCCGCGGGAGGGTCCGGCGGTGACTCGGGACGATCGGGCTCGTCCATGCCGGAGAGTCCGCCCCCGGTATGGTCCATGCCCTCCATGCCGGCATCATCGTGCTCACTGTGATCCGTCGACGGCATGCCCGACATGTCGTGCGCGCCATGGTCCATGCCCTGCATGCCGTCGCCTTTCGGCGTCAGGATGTCCTGCACCTGCGGCGCGTCGGCCGTGGCACCGGCTGCGCTGGGCAGTTGCGCGCCGACGGCGCGCGTCAATTCCACGCGCGCCAGCCAGTAGTCGCGGATCGATTCGAGGTAGCTCTGGTAGGCGTCGTACTCGCGCGTCTTCGCCTGGATCAGCTCGAACGCGCCGATCAACATGAAGTTCTGTTGTTGCTGGCTGCGCGCCACGACCGTCTCCCGCTGCGGAATGAGGGAATCGCGATGTACCTGGACGATTTTCCGCAGCACGCGCACGCGCTCCGCCTGCAGCCGCACCGCGTTGTCCGCCTCCAGTTGCCGTTGCGCGAGTTCGCTCCTGGCCTGGAGCAACAACGCCTCCGCGCGGGCGACCTTGCCCTGGCCTTGATTGAAGACCGGCAATTCCAATGCGACCTCGGGACCTCGAAGGCGCAGACCATCGGAATCCGATTCCCGCGTGTAGCCGATCTCGGCGCCGCCCAGCCAGCGCCATCGATGACTTACGCGTGCGGCATCTTCGAGGACGCGGACTTGTTGCCTGGCCGCCAGCAGGTCGAGCCGCTGCGATTGCCCCAGGCTCTGCAACTGGGACACATCGTCTTCGCTCGTCACCGGCATAGGCAGTCGATCCACGACCTGCCATGCAGCCTGCTCGCCGCTGAGTCCTATCTTCTGATTGAGGTCCAGCCGTGCCAGTAGTGCTTCCGAACTCGCGCGGCCGGCAGCGATGCGTGCCTCGCTCGCTGCGGCCTGCTCTTGCCGGAGCTGCAGTTCGCTGATGTTGCCGGCGTCGTAGAAGCGCTGTGCCAATTCCGCGGACACAGCCATGCCATCAGCCACGGCCTTGCGCATGTCAGCCACTTGCTGCGCCCCGACATAGGTGTACCAGGCCCCATCCACATCGAGGGACAGCGTGTGCAGACTGGCGGCGATGTCGAATTTCGCGCGTTGGTAGTCCGCTTTCGCCAGGCGACCCCGCGCGGGCAGCAACAGCAGGTCCGCCAAGGGAAGGAAAAGGCCCCGGGTAATCTGCGGAGAGAGGCCGTCGCCTGGACGCAATCGACCGTAACTGAATCGGGGGTTGGCCAGGCGCGTAGCGTCGAGCACGTCGGAACGGGCGATGCCGAGCCGCGCGTACTCGATTTGCAGGCGCGGACTGTTGAGCACGGCAAAGTGCTGCGCGCGAGGCAGCGTCAGCGGCTCGGCGGTGACGTTTTCCGTGGCCTCGGACAGATTTGACGGAACCGTCGCGACGGGCGGGTTCCTTGCCAGCAACAAGGCATCAATCTCATCGGTCGAAACTTGTCGCGGCACGGTGGCGCAGCCCGCCAACGCGAGAAGTACGGCCAGCGCCAGGGGCGCTCGGCGAATGACAGCAATCATGGATTCTCTCCAAACCAGACCGCCGGAACGGGCCGGCAATCAATCACGAGATGGTTTGCCGCAGCGCGGCGGGCGACCGGAGGGCCGCCGGAGACTCAGGCGATGGGAGGTCGCAGCAGGAGGCCGATCGGGGCAGACGGCAGGACCGGCGGTGCGAATCGGGCCGCGGCCGTGCGCGGTGCCGCCAAGGCCGGGGGAATGCTCAGAACAGCAACCAGCGACGCCATATGCGCGCAGGCGCAGCCACAGCTCGGACCGTCGCAACAAGTATCCGGCAACGGTGTCTTTTCAGCCGAGGCGGTCGCGTCCTGATCGGCGGGACTGGAGGCTGGTGCATGATGGCAAGAGGCCATCGGTGCCGGAGAGTCCTGCGCGGTAGCAAGCCTCGGGCCTTGGGATGCCGCAAGCAGGCTCATTCCCGACCCATTGAGGATCAGGGCCAGGACGAGCAGCAGACGCAGCGGCAGGGGCAGGGTTTTCACGTCGTTCCAGTTTACGCCGGTAATCCGGAGAGCGGAATCAGGGTCGGCGAAGCGCGAAGCTTTCCCAGATCGCGACCAGCGACAGGATACCGGTCGTCAGCCCACCCAGTTGCAACGCGGAAAACGCATGCCCCGACGCGGGCACGACCAGCAGGCCCAGCATCAGCAAGCTGGCCATGTGCGACAAGGGCGGGCCACGGCGATCATTGGTCACCCATTTGAAGCACATCACGCCGAACAGGAATAACGCCGGGCCGCCCAAGATCGCGGTGACGGCTGCCGCATCGGCATGGTCGGGATGCGCGAGTACCAACTCGTCGGCGACGGCGCAGACGATGATGCCCGCCACGATGAAGGTATGCAGATAGGTGTAGGCCAGGCGACCTTGCCGACCCGGATCGTCGGAATGCTCGATGCGGTGGTGCGCGCGTTCGGCCCCGGTGTCGAAATAGATCCACCACATCGCGATGCTGCCGAACACGGCGGCGAGCAGGGCCAGGAGGGCGTCCGCGGTCCAGGCCTGCTCCGCAAAGGTTGCGCCGGTCACCAGCAGCGACTCGCCCAACGCGATGATGATGAACAGGCCGCAGCGCTCGGCCAGATGGCTGCCGTCGATGCTCCAGTCGGCCGTGCTCGAACGGCCCAGACCCGGCACCCAGAAATAGGCATAGGGCGAAACGATTTCGATCGCGAGCGCGATCGCCCACCAGGCCAGACGAAATTCTTCCTCCGCCAGTCCACCGGCGATCCAGAACACGCCCGAGAACGCCAGCCAGATCAGGATGCGCAGGAAATTGCGTCGCAGGTTCAGCGGCTCGGTGCGGATCGCCCAGAGAAAGAAGGCCGTGCGCCCGACCTGCATCGAGACATAGGCGACGGCGAAAACCAGCCCGGTCTTGTCGAACGCATGCGGAATGGCTGCGGCCATGAACAGGGCCGCGAGCATCAGCACGAACAGGCAGATCCGCACGGGGAAACGATCGGGATCTAGCCAGTTCGTGACCCAGGACGTAAAGATCCAGATCCACCAGACCGCGACGAGCAGCAACGAGGTTTTCATCGCGCTGCCGGCCGTCAGGTCGGCGAGCAGGGTGTGCGAAAGCTGGGTGACCGCGAACACAAACACCAGATCGAAAAACAGTTCGACCATGCCGACGCGGCTGCTGTCGTGATGGCCGCGCTGGCGCAGCAGGGTGTTAGTTGTCATTGCCGGTCTTTCCCGCGCGTGTCGTCGTCTGCGTCGCATCGTGCCGGATTGGGGTGGTCGCTGACAACGCGCGGCGGGCCCCCGGCATCCCGCGGCGGGTTCGGGCTCTGTCAGAGCCGGAGAGCAAGGGTCGAAAAGCAAAGGTCAGAGTAGGATTCCCAGAATCGGAAAGCAGGGGTCAGAGTGAAGTTCCAAGAACTACGAAAATAGGGGGCAGAGTATGATTTCGTGCTTTGATGGAGATGTCGGAAATTTGTCAGGTTCCAGTTTCAGCATTTGAAGCCCATCAAGGCCCGCCTGCGTTGGCGGCCTTCGTTTCTCTAGGGGAAAATGTACTCTGACCCCTGTTCTTGAGGGGAAAATGTACTCTGACCCCTGTTCTTGGTGCGCGTCGATCCATCAGAGGCGGTGCGATCCCAGGACATTCTCACCGTCGTCGGCGAACACTTCGAGATCGTAGCGCTCAATCCTTGCGGCGGCTCAATCCTGCAGTTCGCCCTGCACGGCATCTGCGGCAACTTCCGCGAGGATGACGCCGATTCGATGCGGGTGCTGGCCATGCTGTTCGACATCGAGGATGCGCTGCTCGCCGCCCATGCCCTGGGCAGCGATTTCGTCGTGGTTGCGGCGCGGCCGAAGCCGCAGCGATAGCTCACATCGGCGTCTGCAACAGCGGAGCGCGGTAGTCGGTGGACGTCACGGTGCCGACGGTGATCAGCCGCTCCATGACCGTTTTGTAGAACGCGCTCTTGAAATTGTGGATCGGGTCCGAGAAGGCGAAGCTCGCATCGACGATGTGGATGGTGTCGAGACTGAGCATGACCTCGACCATGTCCGGGCGCTTCTTGCCGACGGTACCGAGGAAGAAGCCCGACATATCGCCCTGTTTGGACGAATACTTGAATTCGTTCCAGCGCTTTTTGAAACCGGGATCGACATTGCTTTCGCAGGCGTTGTAAGCCGCGGTCAGGCCGGGGTCTTTCTGGGCGAGCATCTCCTCGATGAAGTCCTTCGCGCTCCAGCTCAGGATCGCATCGTGGATCGTGTGCCCGGTCTTGCCCTTCATCGCGGCTTTCGACAGCTTTGAGGCGACCTTGTTGAAGTCCTGCGTCGGATCGGACATGAGGAAGTCCGTCTTGTTCTCGCGGCCCAGCCAGTCCATGCGTGCTTCGCCGGTAACGACGGCTTCCAGCCAGGACGACTCGTTCTTGTAGCGTTCGCGGATCTGGGCATCGGTCAGCTCCAGCTTCGCAATTTTTTTGCCGATCTGCTTGTGATTGCGCAGGAAGTCCACGCCGACATCGGTCAGGTCGCCGGTGCCGGTCTGCATCGCGTGCGAGGCCGGGGTGGTTGCGCCGGACACGGTCTTGCCGGTCCCGCCCACGGTTCCGCCGCCGGTGTCAGCAGGCTTGGGTTTGGGCGTGGCGCCGCCGGCGTTGTCGGCCGGCTTTGCCGCCGGGGTGGCGGTGTCCGAACCATCGGCGGGCTTGTTCGCCGGCGTAGCGGTGCCGGTTTCGGCCGGTTTGGCCGCGGGCGGACCGAAGTCGCCGCGCTGGTCCGCGCCGATCGAACGCAGATACGCCTCGATGTCGCGGATCATCGCGTCGTAGACCGGCGAGTCCTTCGGCACCGCGATCGTGCGCTCGCCCCAGTACGCGCGGTAGTGACCGTCGTGGGCGAAGCGGACCGTCTGCGGCGGACTGCCATCAGGTTGATGAATGCGCACGTAGAAGGGTTCGGGATTGCCTGGGTCGATGCCGTATTCCGTGCGTCCGCGCCCGACGCCCGGAATGTCGAACTCGATGAACTCCCGGACCATCACGCCTTCGGACACGAAGCGCATCATCAGGCCGCGGAAGTCCTGTGGCGCCGGCATGCGGAAGGTCAGCACATTGCCTTCGTTCGGATGGAAGTGCACGAGCGCGTCCCAGCCGAGTCCCGCCGGCGCATGCACACCGGTTTCGCTGCCGACCATGACGCAGAACTCGCCGGTTTCCGGGTTGTGGTAGATCGCCACTTCGCGTCCGCCGGCGGATGCGAGCGCCTTGTTGTAGGCGGCGTACGCGGCATCGGCGGTGGTGAGGCCGCGCTGGAATTCGCCAGCCTTCGTAGTCGTCTTTGCGGTCTTTGCGGCCTCCGCCGTTTGTGCCGGTGGCAAGGAGCGATCGACGCCGGTGCCGAGCTTGTCGAACAGGTGTTCCGGCGACGCTTTCGGCGCCGCCGGCGTCGTGTCCGTGGTCGTAGGTACTGTGGGCTTCGTCGCGGGTTTCGGAGCGGGCAAGTTGCCGTCGCCGGGAGGAGCGCCCGCGCCCGCCATGCTGCGGTCGCCGGCGGCCGGCGGTGGCGGCTTCGTCGCTGTCGGTGGCAGGTCTTCCTTGGGGACAGCGTGGAAACCTGGCTCGTCCATGGCCGTCTGCAGCTTGGGATCCGTCGCCGAGGCACCGGTGCGCTTGGATTGATACCGCGCATGCATCACCGCGCCACCGGCCTGGATGCCGATCTGCAGCATCGCGCCACCCAATATTTCCATGAGGCGCGCCGCGCGTTCGTGCTCGGGCACGCCGCTGAGCGCGTCAAGCTGCATCGCCAGACCGGCCCCCATCATTAGTATGCCGGCGCCGTCGGCGCCTATTCCCATCACCATCAACACCTTGCCCAGACGCACGCATCGCAGCGGCGTCGCGGCTTGCGCCAAACCAAGCACGCCACCAACGATGTTGACCACGTCCATGGCGGCGGCGAAGTCCAGTCGCAGCCGGTTTTCGTCGTAGCGCTCGTACAGGCGGTATGCCGATGGAATCGCACCGATCGCGCCGATCGGCAGCAGCAGATACAGGCTGGCACCTGCGGTGAAGGGGGCTGCCACGATCGCGGCCAGGGACGCGACCATGCTCACGCTCTCGAGCGATTCCATGAAGATGCGGCCGCCGCCGGCATCGATGCGTACGACTTCGGTGCTGCCGTCGATGTTCACGGCAACGCGTCCGCGACCGTAGTCGCTGCTGGACTCCAGCAGCTTCTTCAGGCCCTTCTTGATTGCATCCCTACGCGGACTCGAGGCATTGAGGTCGCCTTCGCCCAAGGCTTCGCCGCCGTCCTTGGTGGTGAGGTCAGACATGAAAACCTGGTAGACGCCATCGCCTTCGCCCCGGTCGTACATCTCGATCGACAGCTGCATGCTGTGACCCAGATCGGAAACGAAGCTGACATTGGGCGCGAAACGCATGCCACGTTCGCCCTTGGTGCGCTTCTGGTGCGTGTCGAGGGTGGCAGCGGCATCGTCGCTCGCATCGCGAAGCTTCGCGGCCAGTCGCTCGTCGTCCACGCTGTTGACGCTGTCGCCGCCGTCGCCGCCGGCCTGGGCCAGTTCCTGTTGCAGCGAACGCAGCTTGAAGGTCTTTGACTCGCTGTCAGGCTCGGCCTGGGCCGCAATAATTTCGCTACGCACGCGGATGCGTGTTTCGATCTTCGCGATCTGGCTGTCGAGGTCGGCCTTGCGCTGGACCAGCGCGTCCTCCGGGGTGAGCAGCATTGCCTGCAGGTCCTTGATCTCCTGACGCAAGGCCTCGGAATTCTCCGGAGGTATCGGGCTGCTGAACATCGCCTGGATCTCGGCGATGCGCAGGCGGGCATTGAACTGGATGCTGGTCGCGTCATTGACCTGGCCGATCGCCATTTCATCCGGATTGCGTGCCACGATCGGCAGGAACGCAACGCTGGGCAGGCGGACGATTTCTTCGTCGCCGTCGAGCATGGGCAGGGCACGGCAGCGAACGATGTACATGCCCGAGTTCGGGAAAACGTAACGGGTGACGTAACGCGGCTCGGTGATCTTCTCAAGCACGCTGTGGATGACGGTGCCGACGGTGCGCAGGGCATTGTTGGCCTCGACCAGATCGCGTGCCGAGACGCCGAAGTCGATGCCACCCAACAGCCCGCGCACGCGCTCCAGGTCGGCGGCGTTGTAGCGGCGGGTACGCGCAAGCCGCGTATCCAGTACTTTGCCGAAGCTCGGCTTTTCGCCGGCGGCCATCGTCAGGTCCGGTGCATTGGTCAGCGAGCTGTCGGGTACGCGGATAAATTCGAACTGGTAGCTGTAGCTCGCCCAGGCGTCGGTCCAGTGCTCCCACTGCAGACTCATGGTGAACGCATGGTCGGTTTCCAAGGCGGCGTCGTAAAGCGGTGGCATGACCTGGGGCGTACTGCTGAGGATGGCGCCCCAGGGCGGGGTGTTGGCCAGCGCCGGTTTGGCAAGGATCTTTTCATCCTTGCCGCCGCTGCTGCGTGCGCGCACGTAGAAGCGGCCGAAACGTCCCATCAGCTGCACGCGCGCCTCGTGGCCGGCGTCGCCTTCATTGCCGGCCTCGGCCATGAGCTTGGGCTGGGTGCGCATGAAGCGCAGAAAGTCGGCGACCTTCGTCTGCGAGACGGTTTCGGGGGCTTCGGTCAGCACCGTGCCGGGCGACAGGCTGACGTTGAACATCAGCGCGTATGCGACGCTGCAGCCTTCGCGGTCGCGCGTCACCAGGATGTCCTTGCTGGGCTTGTTGATCTCGCTCGCCAGGGCGACATCCTGGCGGACCGTATCGACGATGAAGCTGCCTGGCAGAATCGCTTCTTCGAGCGCAACCGACGCGTCGGACTCCGCTGCATCATTTCCCGCTTCCCGGGCCGCTCGAAACGCCGCGAGCAAGGTGCCCTGCTGGGCAACCTCGCGACGGAATATCCATTCGGTATACCAGGCCGGAAGATCGCCCTTGATCTGCTGCCAGGCGGCGTTGGTGTAACCGGCGTTGCGCAGCAATTCTTTCTGCGGCTCCGTCAGCGTGTTGGCCAACTTCATGCGGTTGAGGATCAGCAGGATCTGCACGGTCGCGCCGAGATCGACGTTGACGACATGCGGCGTCTCGCCGGCCTTGACCTGGCTGTCCTTGCTCAGGTGTCCCGATGAGGTCGTGGAGGTCTGATCGAGCGCTGCGATGACATCGTTTTCGAGTCCCGGCTTGTACTGCTCGCCGACGAGACGTCGCAGGATCATCGCCATGATCTGTGGGCGGGACAGGCCCTGTTGCAGGGTGAAGCCCGGAAACTCGAAATGCAGTCCGTCCAGCGACACGGTCATCGATACGCTGCCCTGCGTTTCCTGACCGTTGCCATCGCGCTGGATGATCGGCGTCGCGCTGGGCTGAAGACTGTGCGTGAGTTCGTGCGCGAGCAGGCGATGTCCGGCTGGCGTGCCGGGCGCATAGCGGCCGGCGCCCATGACGATGTGGCGACCGAAGGAATAGGCGTTCGCCGACAACGCCTGCGCGGAGCGCGCGGCCGTGGCATCGGTGTGCACGCGCACTTCGCTGAAGTCCGGGCCTTCGCCGCCGGGATCGTCAGGGGGCGGGGAGCCCGCGCCGGCGATCGCCGCAGCGAACTGGCTTGCTTGTTGTTCGGACGCATCGTCGGGGTCGCTGACGGCGATGTCCTGACCCGAGGCCAGCGGCGGCGTCGAACGCGTCACCGGCGCGGGCATCGCAACCTGCGAAAACTGTCGGCGCAGGGTGGTTTGTGTCGCCGCGTCGAGCGCGTGGCCGGGCGAAGCGAGCGTCTCGCGCACGCTGTCGGGCAGAGCAACGGTGGCGGCATCGGTGGATGCGCTCGCCAGCGGCGTCGTCGGCGCCGAACAACGCGGACAGCCGCCGCCACAGGCGCAGGCACTGCGCTCGGAATCGGGCTCGCTCTCCTGCGGCGCAGGCGCGGGTTCGACGCGTTTGGCCGCGGGTGGCGGCGGCCGCTTCTGCTTGCGCGCCGGCGTGTTCACTGGCGGGGGCCCTCGGCCGTGGCGATCGCGCGGACCATGCTCAATCTCCGTAGTAAATATTGTCAGCCGCCTCGTAGGCGTGGCTGCTGTTGTCGGCGTCAGTCTCGGGCCGGTATTTCCTGGCCTGGTTGTGCTCACGAATGAAGGCATCGCGGCTGATGCCCCGGCGCGCGGCGCTCTCCTGGTGTTTCCAGAACTCGAAGCCGGGCTTGTGTCCCATCACCCAGTCGTCGCCGAATTGCAGTTCGGCGCCACCGGGGCTGCGCACCTTGCCGTCCGGGCTGCTCGCGACGGCGTCGTCCCAGACCTTTTGCCGTAGGCCCGCGTCGTAGTCGGTGGGTCGCGCATAGGTCTTGGCATTGAGCGCGGCGGTGTAGCGATCGCGCAACTTCGCCTTCCAGGCAATCTCGTTGCCACGGGAAGCGATCTGCTCGTTGAGCTCGACGACCTTGGCCCACGCGGCTTTCGCTTTCGCCTCCAGCGCGCCGCGCTGGGGATCGTTCTTCGCCGTGGCATCGAGTTTTTCGCGCGCGATGCGTGCCTTTTCCGCCGCAGCGGCTTTTTTCTTGGTGAGCTTGGCGATATCCGCATAGTCATCGGCGATGCTCTTCTTGATGCGCTCGAGACCGTCCTTGACGCCGCGCTGCGGATCTTCCGGTGGCGGTTTGGCCCGGGTGTTTCTGGTTTTGGTGTTCTTCTTCGTGGGCTCGTCTTTGTCAGACGGTTTGGGTTGGTCCGGGTCTTTCGCGCGACGTTTGCGCGTGCGCGGCTTGCCGGCATCGGGCACATCGGTGTCCGGCGTTGTCGGTGTCTTGTCCGGCGGAGTCTTGGGTGTCTGAGGTTGCGGCTCGCCCGGCACGGTTTCCGGCGGCATCGGATCGGGAACGGTATCGGGTACGCCAGGACGCGCCGGCGTCTGATCGGGAGCGACCGGCACCGGTTCCTGCGGCGGAAGATCGGGCGCGGCCGGCGTGGGGGCAGGCGGATGCGTATCGGGCAGACGTTCCGGCGGTGGAACGGCGGGATCGCCGGGCTTGATCCGTGGCACGGTGGTCGGCGGTTCGACCGGCACGACGTCGGGAGCGACGGGCGGCGTGTTCGGAACCACGTCCGGTGTCGTCGGAACCACGTCCGGCGCGACCGGCGGTGTCGGTGCGATGTCCGGTGCGACCGGCGGTTTGGTCGGCACGGTTTCCGGTGCGATGGGTGCGGGTTCCACCGTCGTGGGTGCTCCCGGCTTTCCGCCGCCGCGGAAACTACCGCGCGCTCCCCAGAGCAGGGCGAAGAAGTTGATGCCGCCCAGCGTGCCGCGTTCGGCGCGTTCGCCATCGGTAAGTTTTCTGCCCGTCCCTGCATCCCGCCCGGTATAGGCCTCCTGCATCCCGGTGATGCCCACCGCATCGGCCAAGGAACGCAGGAAGGTCGCGCCGGGTCGTCCCTGGTATTCCTTCTGGCTGGAGCGCGCGCGTACCGCGGTGTAGATGCCCCAGATCAGCAGCGCCGTGCCGGCGATCGCCAGCGCGGCAGTGGCTGTCAGCACGACGCCGGTCGCGAGAAAGTAGATGCCGGCGACGACCAGGGCCACGCCCATCAGGATGGTCAGGCCCATGGCGAGCACCCCCAGTGCGCGCAACAGGCCGTCGTACCAGTGGTCCTCTTCCTTTTCTTTCTTTTCCTCGGGCGCCGGTTTCACCGGCTGGGCGACATCGACGTCTTCATCGGTCTTGCGCGCCGAGGGATCGTAAACTTCCACTTCCTCCGGTGTTTCCACCGTTTCCGGCTGCGGCGTCTTCTTCACCGGCGGCTTCGGCGCGGTCGTCGCGGGTGGCAACGCGTCCGGTTGCGGTTGATAGCCGGGGATCAGTTTTTCCAGCGCGGTGACGCGCTCTTTCGGGGTGGCGGACAGATCGAACAGCGGATGCTTGGCCATCTGTGCCGCATAGCTGCCGGCTTTCGACGGTTTGGGTCTGACGGGCACGAAAGAGGTGGTCGGTTTTTCAAAACGCACGGTGGTTTCAGGATCGCTGACCTCGTAGGCCTTGGCCTTGGTCAGTTGCGAGGCCTGCTTGCCCTTCGCCGAATCGCTGAGGCGGGCGTGGTCACGGGCATGCAGGGAGCCTTCGTACTTGCCGTGCAGATTGAAGGTGGTGTGCCGGTCGACGATCAGGGCGTAGGGCTTCGTCGCCTCTTTGTCGTCGGTCTTTTGTTCGACGAGGATGAAATAGGTTTCGGTGGTGAGGCTGCTGTCCTTGTACTTTTCCGTCTTCACCGTGCGGTTGAAGCTCGAATCGATGTAGCGATCGGACCGCACGAAATCGCCGATGATCGAGCGCACGTAGCGTTCGCGGAGCATCTTCTGCTGTTGCTCCTGCAACGCGTCGACGACGCTGGCGAGCAGGTCGGCCGCGCTGGTTTCGCGCTTGCCCCGCGGTCGGCGCTGGACCTGCGGCGACGCATTCTGTTGCTGCCCCACGTGGCTCAGCTCGTGCGCGAGCAGATGCTGGCCCGATCCGGTCGACGGCGCGTATTGTCCGGGCGCGAACACGATGTGGTTGCCGACCGTGTACGCGTCGGCATCGACGTCCTGCGCCGAGCGTCCGGCGTTCGCACCGGTGTGCACACGCACCGGCGACAGATCGCGCCCCATTTTTTTCGAGAAGCCGGCATTGAGATCGGCAGGCAGCGGACTGCCAGATTCGCCCAAGGTGCTGTGCACGCTCGCCGGCGCGATGTTGTCCGAGGGCGCCGGCGAAGACGCTGTGGACGGTTTCTTTTCGATCGGCGCGTTTTCTGCCGCTCCCGCGGAACGCGTCAGCAGGCGATCAGCCGCCTGATCGGCCTCGCGCTCCGGCGCGCCTTGCGCATCGGCTATCGTCAACGCGGGCGGACCATTCGAGGCCGCACAGCGCGGGCAGCTGGCGCCGCAGGCACAGGCCCCAGGGCTCGGTGTCGCCGTCTGCTCGCGGTCGGGCGCGGGCGTGGCTTCGGCCGGACGAGATCGGGCTTCCTTCGGTGCGGGAAGCGGGCCCGGGGCGACGACACGATCAAGACTCAAAGCCGACTCCCGGGTTCAGAGGATGCAGACGCGTCGCCGTGCCGCTAGCGATCGATGTCGCAAGGAAATTCCTGGTAGGTCACGGTCGGTCGGATGAACCCGTCGACGAATTCGGCCACCGCGCGATTGTTGAAGATCCAGATAAGCGGATAGCCGCAGCGCTCGGCGACCAGCAGCTGGTTTTCCGACTGGGTGACGAAACGCGCGATAGTGGCTTCGCGCATCAGATAGGTCGACGGCGAGGTGTTGAGCAGGAAGCCGTAGCCGGTCTTGATCTCGTACAGCGTCCTGCCACCGCTCAGGGCATCGAACTCGACGTAGTCGCCTTCCGGCGTTTCCAGTGCCCATTCGCGACTCGTACCGCTCACCGCGGTCGCGAAGGCATCGTGACAGTCGTTGCCGCCGCGTTGTCCGACGGCCATGCCGCGACAACGACCGGGCGTTTCTTCGTCTTCGCTGTCGGGGTCCGGACGCCGAGGCGCAGGAATCGGACGTGGCAATCGGTCGGGCAGGGTGCCTTCGCCCCGTTCCGGCGGGCGCGAAATGCGCGGTACCGTGGGCGCGGTCGGTGCACGGCTGACCGGTGGCGACACCGGCGTTTCCGGAATCGCCGGTGTCTCCGGCACAACGGGACCCACGGGCGTTTCCGGGATGGTGGGGCCGGTCGGAGCGTCGGGAAGGGTCGGCCCGGTTGGAGCCTCAGGAAGTCGCGGACCGACCGGGGGCTCCGGTACGACGGGACCGCGCGGCGGCTCGGGAACCCGCGGGCCGCGCGGCGATTCCGGAGCGGTGGGACCTCGCGCCGTTTCCGGCGGACCTCGCGATGGCGCTGTGTCGACCAGGGGTCCGCGCAGTGACGTGCCCGGGCCGCCGCGCGCGAACCGGAACACCGTCGCGACTTCCGGCACGGCTGCGGCGGGCACGCGCACGATCACGCCTTCGGCCGTGACCATTTCCATCGCCAGCGCCGGTGGCGGCGTGGTCGGCGGCGACGGCGTGCCGCGACCACCACGCAGACCGCGCGCCAGCAGCAGGATCACCAACTGGATGCCGCCTCGTGCCACGGCACGCGCGAGCGCGCGCCCTGCCGTCTGCAAGTCGGCATCCGTGGTCGCATTCATGGCATCGAAGTACGCGAACAGGTCGCGGACGATGTCGAACAGAATGCGGCCCATGAAGAAGAACGCGACGGTGAGCGAGGCCAGGGCGATGCCGTCCGCAACCCAGCCGATCGGCGTCAGTTGCGCGGCGATATAAGCGGCGACAAACGCGGCCATGATCGCCAGCGATGTCGGCGTCAGCAGGTTGCGCAACTCCTGCGCAGCCTCCTCACCGACGACATCCAGCGCATAGAGCAGGGCGCGCCACAGTTTCTGGGCGTTGGACAGGCCGGCAACGCCATCGCCCGCGGGTGCAGCGGGTGCGGTGGTCGTCGCGGTCGGCGGAACGGGGGCCGCCGAGGTGACTTCCTCGATGAGGCGCACCACGCGATTGTCCGCTGCGGGATCCAGCGCGATGGCCGCCTGGCGTATTTCTCCCCGGGCGTCGTCGCTCAGCGCGGAAATCGCGGCGCGGGCGTCGGCGTCGCCCATCTCCATCAGCGCACGGGCGGCGCCGTCCCAGTTGCGCTCGGAGACCGAGGCGTTGAAGCGCACGCCGAGTTCTGTCGCATCGCGCAGAACAACACCGTCACCCGCTTGCTGCACGACATGGGTCAACTCATGCGCGAGCAGGCGTCTTCCGTCGCTTGATTGCGGTGCGTAGCGCCCGGCGGCGAACACGATGTCGTTGCCGACGGTATAGGCCTCGGCGTTGAGGTCATCGGCCGATTTCTGCGCGGTGGCATGGGTATGGACGCGCACTGCGGAAAAATCGCGGCCAAAACGATGTTGCATGTCGCCGAGCACGGGCGCGGCCATCGGCGCGCCGCCACTGGCGAGGGCCGGTGCCACGCTGTCCGTCGGCAAAGCGGGCGAGGACGTTACGGCGCCAGAACCTTGCGCGTGGCGTTGTATCCGTGGCGGCGCGGAAGCGATTGCGGTCGGGCCGGGTCCAGCGAGCACCTGCTCGGCGACTCGATCTGCCTCCTGTTCCAGGGGATCGTCGACGCGACCAAGACGGAGCTTGGCCTGGATCCGTCGCGTTGGCGTGCGTGCTGGGGCCGCGTCCTGTTTGTCGCGACAACGCGGACAACCCCCGCCGCAGGCACAGCCACCGGGTGCCGGAGCGATGAACTCCGGTTCCGGGGTTTCTTGCTCGGATTGGGAAGGCCGGGGCTCGCGCGCGGCATCGCGTTGCGCGGGCTTGGCCACCGCCACATTCATTTTTTTCCTTTGCCTGGAGTCTTCTTCGCGGGGGCAGCGGGTTTCGCTTTCGCCTTGTCGCCGGTGGTCGCCGCAGGCTTGGCGCTCGCTGCGGTGGCCGGTGCAGCGTCGGCCGGTTTCGCGGCCTTGCGCAGGAACTCCTTGTAGTCGCCAGCATTCGCACGCTCGCCATCGCCGATGACGTATTCGCGATACGCACTGCCGGCATTGACGATGAGCGGCGCGTCGTCCTGATGCATCAGTGCACCGGCACCATCGAGAATTTCGACGCGCGCGAGAACGTCCTTGCCATCACCCGCCGTCGCAGCGCGCGCTTCGGCTTTCGCGCCCGCGCCATCGCGAGCGCCTGCATTGACGGTCGCGAGCAATTCGGCAAGGCGCCCGGAGAGATTCACGGTCGATTCGGGCACGTGCGTCTTCGTGCCCCGCGAGCCGTCGCCCAACCGGATGCGGAAATAGCCGTCCTTACCGGTTTTTCCGCTCAGTGCCTTGCCATCGCTTCCATTGCGACCGGTCACGCGCACGGTCAGGCCAGACAGGGGCTGCAGTTCGGTGTCGGAAACGAAACCGTGGAAGATCTGATCGCTGTCGGTCATTGCGACCAGCGCACGTTCCACGCGCGCCTGTCCCAGTTGCGCCGTCGCGCGCAGGGCGTCGGCCTGGGCGATCGACGCCTTGAGGGCATCGATGCGCGGATCTTTGGGCGCTTCCTTGCCCGAGCCGCGCAGGCGTTCGAGCTCGCGCTCCTGCGACGCGATGAACGCATCGGGCAGCACGCTCATGACGGCGAACAATTCGACCGCGGTCGCGAACGCCGACTGCTTGGCGGCCTCCATCGGGCCCTCGGCGATCTGGCGGCGAATGCTGTCGGCGCTGCCGTCCTCTGCGAAGAACTGCGGCAGGCCGTTTTTGCTGGAGTGGGTTGCCATGATCGTATCCTTGCGCGGAGAGGGAAATCAGCGACCGCTTTCGCAATCGCCAGGGCAGAAGGCCCGGACGAGGGCGAGGTTGTCGCGGAACACGAGCAGTCCCAGCGGCGAGCTGGCGTGCATGCAATGCGTGGACTGGTTGTCGGTCGTCGTGTTCATGCCACCGATCGACATCGACGAGGAGAACGCACGCATCCAGGTCTCGGACAGTCGGTTGTCCGCCTCGCGCACGCTGCCCGCGGCGAGCAGGGCCTGAGTGAAAAAGAACACGTTCGTGCTGCTGACTTCGCACTGGTTGTCGGTGAAACCGACGTCATCGAGCGAGAACGCGAGGATGGAGCTGATGGCGACGCCGATCGGCTGATCGATGACATCCAGCGTCACCTGGTTTTCCGTCATCAGCAGTTTGCCGGTCGCCCAACGCGCGGATAGCGGCGGCCACAGGGAGGGCGGCTTTTCCGGATTGATCAGGCCGAGCATCTTGGCGTACAGGCAATACTTGGCGTTGTCCTTGCCGTCGCCGAGCAGTCCGAACGCCTGCAGGATGATTACCAGCAGCAGTCCCAGCGTCCATTCGTTGCTGATGCCGAGGTTGCCGGTGAGCACGGTGGTCGCGACCAGGTCCAGGCCGCGTCCCGTCGCGCCTTGGCTCACCAGGCGATTGCGCGCGACGGTTACCGGACCCAAGGCGAAAAAGGTCAGCGCGCGTCCGAGCGGTGCAACGATGAGATTGTCGCGAATGGCGGCCGTGCTGGCACCTTCGCGCGCACGACTCCGGCGCAGCATCGAGCTCGCGGCTTCGCCATAGCGGGCGTCGACGGTCGACGTGCCGTATTTCGTTCCGACCGGATGTTCGATCTGCGGCAGCAGGATCCACACATGTACGCCACCCCGGATGCCGGGCTGCGCATCCGCGACAGGCTGAGCGTCCTTGGGTCCGTTGTCGGTGATTCGGTTGTCGTCCAGCTGCAGGCCCTGCACGAAGATCGCGAATACGCCGCAGGTCGGCAACAGGTGGCTGAGGCCGTTGAACGCGATTTCGTTGCGCAGGATGCGCAGGTCGCTGACCTTGGCCAAGGCAATGCCGCCGTAGCCCACGAACATCTGCATGGCCTTGTCGATCTTGGCGAGCTCGCGACGGAGGCAGCGCACGATCAGGTTGTCGTGGATGTGCAGTCCGTGCACACCGATCATGTCGCCACCGCGGACCAGGTCGAAGAAGCGCACGACGCCGATTCCGTTGATACCCATGTCGCTGATGCGATTGCCGCCGATTTCGATGTCGTACAGATCGCCCGAGGAGACGAAGCGAGGACGGCCGTCGGCGGGATCGCCACCGTCGGTGGTGTCGACGGGCCGGCAAGGCGTGCAGGGGTCGTCGGTGCCCGGGATATCGGGCGTGTCGTCCTTGTCGTCGCCGTCGACCGGCTGCAGGCTGCCCAGGGTGATGCCGTTCCAGATGCCGCCGCGAATGATGTTGTCGAGAATGCGCACGCGATCGGAGCCACCGCCGATCTGGATGCCACCCCGCGTGGCGTGACCGCGGTTGATCGGCGCCGGCGGGGTGGCGACGCCCGAGGGTGCGAGGGCATCGCCGAGGGGCGGCGGAATTTCCGAAGCCGGCACATGACCATCGCGCGGCAGCACCTCGATGGTATTGCCTTCGATGAGTACGTCGTCGCCGCGGCTGTAGATCGCCTGCCACAGGGTCTGCAGGTCGCGCATCTGCACCAGGCAGCGGCGCACGCCGATCTGTCGCGCGTTGCCGATCTGTACGGCGCTGCGCGGTCCCGATTCGATCGCCATGTCTTCGAGCACGATGCCGGTGGAATCGGTGATCAGGAAAGCGGGCAGGGCCCCGCCGTTGGCATCGACGATCGCACGCACGCGCGTACGCGGACCGCAGCCGTGGATGCGCACATCGACACGGCGATCGATGACGATGCTTTCGTTGTACGTGCCGCCGAGCACGCAGACCGTGCCGCCGGTCGCGGGCAGGGAATTCAAGGCCGCCTGGATCGAGGTGAACTGGCCGAAGCTATGCAGCCCGTCGCCGACCGTCACCGTGCAGCAGCCGCGGATGCGTGCGAGGGGCAGGAAAGGATGGCGGCAGTCGTGGATTTCGCCCGCGGCCGCCGTCACGGTGACGGTCGGCGTACCGGTCCATTCCAGAATCCCGAGCGAGGCGCGGTGGTAGTGCACGCCCTGGGGCGGTGCCTGGGTCGGCCACACCGAGGGGTCGAAAGCGACACCGGCGGCGCGTGCCGGGAAGGTCCAGTAGTCGCCGGGGCGATAGTTGCTGTTGTCGGCGGCGGGGGCATCGAAATCCAGCAGAATGCCGTCGGGCAGGGGATTGCTCGCCAGGAAATCCGAGACGCGCTCGATGCCGTTCCACAGGCGGAAGAAGCCAGTGGTTCCGGCCGGCCACGTGCCATTGATCGCGGTCAGAGCCAAGGTGTCGTTCGCGGGCAAACTCGCGCTCGCGGTCAGCACGACGCGCCAGTGACCGACGACCGGATCGAAGGCCAGGGCTTCGAGATAGTAGCTGTCGAGCCGGCATTGATTGATCATCTGCGCGTTCGCGGTGATCGCGACGGTGCCTGTCGTCGCCGTAGCCAGAGTCAGCGCACCGCGCCCGACCAGACCGCCATTGAACTGCGACCATTTGAAACGCGCCTGGCTACCGGCCGGCTCGGCGATTTCGATGCGATACAGCGCGTGTTCGAAACCGGTGTAGCCACCGCTGTCCGGCACCGGGCAGGGTCCGGCGATGACGAGTGTCGGTGCCGGCGTGACGGTGAGTGTTCCCTTGGCAGCGAAGTCGTCGTCGATCGGCAGGCCGGTGCAGCCCTGACCGTCGGCGAGACGGAACAGCTTCAGCGCCATGTTCGTCTTGACGCGTTCGGTGGTGTCGGGCCCACCGAGGGCCGGTTCGAGCAGGCGCAGAGGATCCTGGAACGCGTTGAAGTCCTCGTCCCACACTTCCAGGATCACCGCGTCGCGCGTACCGGCGACGATCGAGGCCGTCGTGGTCGGCGTCTGGAACGGCGGCGTCAGATAGTCGGCCCGCAAGGCGGTGGTGCCGTCGTATCGGATATGCACGCCATCGACCCAGGCGCGGCCGGTCGCCATGCGCACGGATACCTCGGTGGCGGTGGCGGTGGCCTCTATCAGCTTGAGACCGTCGGGCGCGGCCATCGGTACGGCGACGAGGCCGCCACCGATGACGTCCTGTCCGACCGTTTCGCGCCACAACGCCTGGATCTGCTCGGCGGCATTCCAGTCCTGGTCGAGCAGCACGCGGCCCTGCTGGTGCAGAACGCCGGTGAAGTTGTCGGCCGGGGAGAGTCCCCACTTCGAGAAATCGCCTTTCATGGTGCTGCTCCCTTACGTGACCGTGACCAGAACCGCACGGATGCCGACCGGCATGTATTCGCGATAGCGGATCTGGAGGTTTTTCCATTTGTGGCTGTTGAGCTGGAAACCGAACGCGCCCATTTCGTCGTTGTTCGGACCCTGCTCGAGAACATGCGCATGGCAGTCGTGCTCGAGGCGCGCATAGCCGGGACGACCGAAGGTTTCCGCGCCGAAGTGCAGGTCGCGGCCATCGCCGAAGAAGCAGCCATGCTGCGAAGGCAGACGATTGTCGGCCGCGATCGCAAAGCGGCTGTACTTGATGCAGCCGGTCTGCGTGTCGAGCACCTGCAAGGCATGCACGAACAGGCCACCGCGTCCGGACGCGCCGCTGACGCGCACGCGGCCCAAACAGGTGATGCCCGAGAACGCGAGCGTGGGACCCCAGGCGGTTTCCGCATTGCCCGTCGCGGCGCGCACGGCGAGCGCGGGCGTGGCCGCTTCCACGCCGCTGCCGGCATCGAGGATGCTGTCGCGGATATCGAGGCGGTAACCGGAATCCATGGCCAGCGGTCCGCAGATGCTGCGCTCGATCACGACTTCCGGCGTCTGATCGAAGGCGGTTTCTTCGGCGGGCAAGGCGAAGCCGTAAGTGTTTTCCAGGGCAGCCGCCACGCGGATCGGTTCGCGCGTTCCATTCAGGGCGACCACGCCGCCGGGATCGAGTGTGCAGCCTTGCACCTGCAGCTGGTTGAGCGCGGCGCGTGCGATCAGGGGCGCGGTCGCGGCATACCCTGGCGCGCGCGTGAGATACAAGCCTTCGAGACGCACGACCAGCTGATCCATGAGCGCTGGCGCGCCGGCGCCGAGCACGTCGTCGGGGCGGAACGCGAGTGGGCGCGCCAGGCGAATCACCGGACGTTGCCGGTCCGCCGCGCGGATCCACAGCGATCGTCCCAATCGAAGCGTGCGCGTGCCGCCTTCGAGCGCGCTGCCGACCACCGTGTTGAGATCAAGCTCGTGCACGAGGCTGTCGCGGATTTCCACGATCAGCGGTTGCGTCAGCTGATGCACATTGGCCAGGGCCTGCTGCAGGGAGAAGCCGGGTGCATTCAAGCGATCGACGACAACCAGCGTGGCAGGCTGCCCCTGCCATTGCGTCGGCGCCGATGCGCGCGTGACCGGTTGTGCGCCGACCGGCCCGGCGAAGCCGTGCGTCACCGAGACATACAGTCCCGCTGCAAGCGGATTCGCTTCGGCGCCGGCATTGGCGCCCATCGTGCCGATGACGATACGGCCGCGATCGGGATCGATGACGATTTCATACGGACGCAGCGCCGGCTGCAGACCGTCTTCCCACGCGCATAGATTCGCACCGCGGAATCGCCATGGCGTCGCCGCAGTGAATGGACCGTCGGGAACATGCAAGGTCAGTCCGGGTCGTTCGGCACGCACCGGTACGCCGGCGGCGGGGTAGCGCTGCACTTCCACATACTCGCCCGGCCGCCCGGCTGGCGTGTCCTGGGTAAGTCGTGCCCAGGGCATCGGGCCGGGAACGGCATCGGGCGCCGACAATTCCGGCGGCTCGTCGTCGGCATGAAAGCGGTGCGTATTGAACAGCACCATCGGTTCGGACTGCGGATGCAAGCTCACACGCACAGCGAAGCGGGCGTTGCCGGCGACGACCGGCAGCGGCGGCATGACGATGGCGGCACCCGGACGCGTCGGCGTTACCGTGTAAGCCTGCAAACGCCAGAGGAACACGGCGAGATTGGGCAAATTGTGCAGACCCGAAGGCTTGACGTCGGCGACGTGCGCGAACGGATCGAAGGGTCCGTTGAGCAGGCTCAGCAAGGCGCGATCACGCAGATTGACCGTGCCGCCACGGCGGGCGTCGCTGCGAAAGGCAGACAGGGGCAGGGGAGGTTGCCCGCCGGCGTCCGGACGCTGGTGATTGAGGTGCTGGTTCCAGACCAGACGCTCGCGCATTTCGACGGCGTGCGCGGCCCAGCCCGACAGCGCATGCGTCAGGGATTCGACAGCGCCCAGCGTGCCCTTGCGGCGACGATGATTGATCGTGCGTGCGACGTCGGCACGCAAGGTCCACGGGTCACCCGACAGATGCGAGGCGCCGAGCAGATCGGCGAGGTAGGGCACGACCCAGTCGGCGCAGGTGTCGGCGAACAGGTCGTGATACAACGCTTCGATGTTGTCGCGAATCGCGGCGTGCGCTTCGTCCATCAGGCCCAGATAGGCCTGCAGCTGCCCGGGCGGTTGCTGTTCGCCATCACGGATGCGGTAGATCTCCGGCAGGCGCTGGTAGATCGGCTGGCGCGGGCTGCTCATGGCGTGCACTCCGTCGTGGCCTGGTCGGCGCTGAAGCCGATCACCAGATGCCGCGTATGCAAGGCCAGCAGCGCGTGACGCGGGCAGGCCACGGTGGGCGAGGGAATCAGATTCGTCGTCGGCAAAGGCAACTGCGTCGCGTCCGCTTCCGGCGGCGTGCCGAGCGCAAGGCGGCGGGCCGCGCGCAACTGCACCCAGGACACGCCGGCGACGTTCTGAATCGCGGCGATGATCTGCGAGGTGTGCGCGGACTGATGGAAGTCGCGGGCGTTCAGGCCGAACAATCCGTCGCGGCCATCGAGGCCGTTGGCCTCTTCGCCGAGAACACCCAGTGCGAGACGGATGCCGCGCAGCAGGTCTTCGGTTCGGTAGGCCGGATCGAAGCCCACCAACGCGTCGACATGCAGGTATTGGCGGAATCCGGCCAGTGCGATCACCGGATGTCGCGCGGGGCCGCGGCAACGGCTGTACATCGTGAGGGCATCGCGAACCTTGGCCAGATCGCCCGCGTTGCCGCTGTCGTTCAACACGGTCAGCACGATCGCAGGCACGCCTTCGGGCGCGTCCCAGCGCGCACTGGCCTTGAGCACGTTCGGCAGCATGCGCGTTTCAGCTTCGTAGTCGGCCAGGCTGACCAGGCGGCCCAGGCTCTGCAGGCGTATCGGTGCGTTGTCGCGCGCATTCTCCGGATCTTCGGGTGGTGCGCCGGTCGTGACCGGCTGCGGCATGAAGACCTTGTCCAATGGCGCCAGCTTGCTGGTCGCCTGCGGCTTGGCATCGGCCTGCAGTGGGCCCTGTGCACCGGAACCCACGCGTTGCACAGCGACGATGTTGTTGCGACCGCTGGCAGGGCGAGCGCCGGTCTTGCCGTCGCCAAATTGCACGACGCTGTTGCCCTCGGCGTCTTCGCGGACGATATAGACCGAATCCAGCGGCCCCGCCGAGAACAGTGTTTCCACCTGCGTCCAGCGCATTCCATCGACGCGCACTTCCAGGGCCGGCACCTGTGCCGGCGTATGCGTGGCATCGAACAGATAGGTCAAGGGCGGCTTGGGCAGCGCGAAACTCTGGAAGCTTGTGCGCGCGTCGCCGGAGCCGATCGGCGCTGCGTCCAGCGTCTTGCCCTGGGATGCATCGACAACATTGCCATAGACCGTGGTCGCGTTTTCGTCATAGCCGAAGTCGGCATAGTCGACGGCCGCGCTGAGTACCAGATCGTGGAAGATGTCTCCGTCGGCACCGGGCGAGGTCACGGCGGAAACATGGCGTTCGCGCGGTTCGCGACCGGGCGTGACCAGCAGCAGACGCCGACCGGACAATGCCGCGGCGTCGTCGCGGCGACCGAAATAGCGCAACGCCGTTCCCTGCGTGCTGCTGGTGTCGACATCGGCGGCATGGGCAGTGAGCGCTGCGCCGAGGACCGGCAGGACGGTGATCGAGCGTACGTCGGCATAGCGCATCAGCTGGCTGCCGACCATGCTGCGCAGGGAATCGTGCAGGCTGAGCACGGTGCTGGCACCGGTCAGCATGCCCCAGGTCATCGAGCGGTTTTCGACCGCACTCAGGTGACGGACCAGGCTCAACCGATGCGACTGCGTGGACAGGCGCGAGGTGCGGAAGCGTCCTTGCACGATGACCGTCGCCCCGGCGGTGAAGACCTTCGATTCGCGGTCCAGCGGCAGTTCGAACGCCGTGATATTGGGATCTACTTCGCTGCTGGACGCAGCGTTGGCGCGCCGGTCGTACGAGGTCTTGCGCGTGCTCGGGACGCCCTGGTCGGAAACCTCGCTGACCGTCGTCGGCGCGTTATGGCCGAAGTGCTGGACGGCGTCGCCGATCTTGTAGGCGCGCAGCGCCGAGGCAGGGGTGGCTCGCGTCAGCCCGGCGGTCAGGCGAACGTGGCGCTTGCCGAACGCGACCCAGGTATCTTCGATGGTGACGATTTCCGACGTCAGCAGCTGCGTCGGATGCGCGCCTCCCGGGGAAGCCTCGCCGATCAGCAGACGATCTTCGGCTTTCAGATCGGAAACATCGCCCGACAAGCGCAGGACGCGCGTGCCCGCCGCGATCGATGGCATCATGCGCGGGCGGTAAAGCGAAAACGCGCTCAAGGCCGGATGGGCGAGCAGGGCCGCCCGCGTTTCGAATTCGACCGGCTTCGCGATGCCTTCGATCGCGACCTTGAGACCGAAGCCTGCGGGTACGGTCACTGGCAGCGTGCCCTTGATGGTCAAGGCGAAGGTCGCTTCGCCGGCCAGTCCCGGTGTCAGGCGATAGCCACCCAGTCGCACCAGATCGGTGATGCTCTGCGGCCAGCGCGCGGTGCGCAGATAGGCTTCGTTGGCGTAGAGCGATTGATAGAAGCTCAGGATGTCGACGACGATGGCGTCCGCTTCGAGCAGGGCGATGGCCGGATCGTCGACATGGCGGTGCGTGAACGCGGACAGCACCGGCTGCTGGTTGAGCGCGTCAAACATGCTCGCGCGCACCTCGGCATAGTTGCCGATGCGGTAGTCGATGCGCGGCAGGCCCGGACGATTGAAGATCGTCTTTGGGAACAGCGGCGGCTTGGCGCAGTCGTGCTTGCAGCTCATCGCCGGCCTCCGAGGATTTCGAAATTCAGGCGCCCGGTTTCCAGGCGATTGGGATCGTTGGCGACCTGCAGGATTTCCGTGGGACGCACATCGATGCGTTCGACGACCGGCAGGGCCTCATCGCCCGGCGCCACCGTGATCGTCTGCAGGCTCGCGCCGTGCAGACCGTGCAGCCGGCGCAGGCTCACCAGCAACACGCGCCCCACGCCGGGCACCGACAGCGCACGGCCAATGATCTGCGAGACATGCAATGACTGGCCGAAGGTCCACAGGTCGGGATGGAACAAGCCGGGGCGGCCATCGGCGGTCCAGCCGTCGGAGAGTTCCAGTTCGAGTGCGCGCCGAAGGTCTTCCGGCCAATAGTCGGGATGCGCACAGACGCGCACGAGGATATCGAGCGGCACATAGGTTGCCGCGCGGACTTCCACGTCTTCGCCGACCAGCCGAACCGCGTCCAGATGCGCCGCGATTTGCCGACGCAGCGGCTCGGCCAGCGTGGTCGTGCCGCGCGGATCAATCGCGACGCGGACCGCGCGCCAGGAGCCCGTCCAGGCATAGCTGGCGTGGGCGTGGGCGACCTCCGGCAATTCTTCAGCACGGCGTGCATAGTCCTCGAGGGTGACCGCGCGCAATTGCCGGCTGCGATACGCCTCGGGCACGCGGCGGATGATTTCCGCGACCGGTTCGGGGGCACGACCGTCAACGAAGTCGAAGGGATTCCAGATTCCGGCGATGCGCGGATTCGCTGCGCGATCGAAGCCGGTCAGCGTATCGGCACCGATGTTTCCGGCCACGCCATCGCCGACCTGGTAGCGACAGGTCACCACGGCGTCGTCGGGCAGGCGGCCGCCGTTGTCGCCATTGCCGAAACGCAGCTGGCTGCGGCGATATTCGTCGGTCTCGACGAGGAAATGTTCGGCGTCGCCGGCCGATTCGATGAGGTCGCTTTGCTCTTCCCAGAGCGCACCGAACCCGCTGACCTGGACGGAAAGACTGCTGCGTGGCGGCGTTTCGCCGCCGGGCGGCGTATTGCGATAGGCCACCGGCGTGTGCGGTAACCGCGCACAGACGCCCCAGTGGGTCGATTCGTAGGTGGCCTCATCCTGGAATTCAAAGCTCAGGGGATTGGCGATGGCGAGCGGTGCGCCCGGCGGGCGGAACACGGTGCGATGCGGGCGACCGTGCGCGATGCGCACCAGGTTGCCGTGGAAGACGCTGACATCGCGCAAGGGCAGGGACAGATCGCATTGCGTGCTGAAGCAATAGCGCCGGGTGAGGCGATCCTCGTCGCGCCAGTGCACGCGAACACACCATTCACCTGCCGCGCCGGCCATCGGGTCGAACACCGATTCGGCGTCGCCACGCAATTGCAACAGCTGCCGCGCGGTCGGATCGCGTCCGAGGGCGTTGCCGGTTTGCGGATTGAGCTGCTGCTGCACGAGCAGATGACGCGGTGCGCCGGTATTGAGCAGGTCGCGCAGGAGATCGGCATTGGCCTGCGTCGGCGGACCGAGCGACGCGGGTACGGTTAGGTCCGCGCGGACGCTGCCGATGTCGAGTGCTGTGATCGTGCCGCCCCAGGAATACAGTGTCAGCGCGTTGAGCATGCGTTCGCAGGCGAGCGCATCGTGGGTCACAAAGGCTTCGCTGCGAGGATCCTGCCAGCGTTCGCTGGTCCAGGCGCCGAAACCGGCGGCGAGCGTGGCGTTCGCGAACGCCGGCGCCACCGTCACCGCGAGCCAGCCGCTGGCCTGGTTGCCCTGATGGATGTGGTAGTCCATCAGGCGAGCATGCCGCGCCAGCGAGACGCGCTTGCGCGCGCCCGCAAGCGTGGCCTCGTTCATCACGCGGTCCTGGAAGTCCGATAGCTCGTCGGCATCCGCAGCCAGAAGATCGATCAGCACCTGGTCGAGATCGGCTTCGCTGGTAGGCGTCCAGCCCGGCACGCGGTCCTGCATTGCGCAGATCAGTACATGCTTGAAGGAATCGAAATCCTTGGCCAGATAGTCGATGTCGGGCAGCGGCAGCGGTGCAGGCAAGGTGTCGTCGGCGGCGCAGTTCAGATTGAAACAGGCCGGCCGGAATTTGAAACCGATCTCCGACATCAGCGGATCGAAGCCGGCGAACTGCACCGCCAGCTCATAGGTCGAGTAGTCGCCGATCGGCACAATGCGCAGGCGCAGGCGCTGACTGCCGGGGCCCGCACTGACACTGGTGACGCGCACTTGTCCGGCAGCGGCTCCCGCCGGCAGTCGCGAGCCGCCGCTGAGCGGGAATACCGCATGCGCCGGCGTGCCGCCCGTGATGGCGGCGACGATGGCCGCGAGGTGGCGGTCGGTATGGAAATCCACATCGAGCCAGGCCTCGGTCGGCGCGGCCGGTGGCAGCAGTGTGACGAAGACGCGCGCGATGCCGTTGAGATTGCGCGCCGCCAGATTGCGCGCGCGTTCTTCCAGTACTTCCCGGTCAATGACCTTGCCCGCGACGACACCCATCACACGCCTCCCCCGCGCTCGAAGCGCAGGCGTCGTTGTTCGCCGGTGTCGATGACCTGGTAGCTCAGTTCGACGACCAGGGTCGCGTCTTGGTTGAGCACGTCCAGCGCCAGCACCTTCACCCGATGTCCGAGCCAATGTGCGAGCGCCTGGCTGAGATTCGCCTTGGCCAGGCCGGCGGTGACTTCGTCGTTGCCCTGGAACACCAGCCGACGCAGATTGCCGCCAAAGGTCGGCACGAACGGACGTTCGCCGGTATTGGTCAGCAGCAGCTGCATGATCTCGCCGCGCACATGCGCATCGAGCGAGGCCGGCGCGACCGTGCGACCGTCGCTGCCGATGCGGAACGGGAAATCCAGGTGGCGGCCGCTCACAGGTTCAACTCCAGTTGCACCACGTCGTAGTCGATGTCGCTGCCGAGACCCGACGCGTCGTGCAGGGTGATCTCGTTGATCAGCGCGTTCTCGTTCGCCTTGAGGAAGTCGAACAGACCCCAGGCCACCGCCACGAACAGCAGGCGCCGGTCTTCGACCCCTTGATCGGGCAGGGCGAAACCCTTTGTCGCCGCCCATTCGGTTTTCATCGCCTTTTCCATCGCTTCAGCGAGACTGTCGGCGAAGTCGGCGACACGGCCGTGTTTCAGTGCCATCGTTCGATCCTCATCCGGTCTTGACCTTCACCGACAACAAGGCAGGCGTCGCCGGCGGCATGGGCGGCACCGGTGTCATCGGCGTCACCGGGAACACGCCCAGAGCCATCTCGCCCGGGTGCGTGTGCGTGGTGTAGATGTTGATCATCTGGTTGAGGAAGGTGAGCAGGTCGTCGCCGAACACCAGCGGATGGGTGGCGTTTTCGACCAGCTCGATCTGCGGTGCCTCCACGACAACCTTGGTCGTCGCCTGCACCTTGACCTTGCCGCCGCTGACTTCGATGGTCAGGAAGTTCTTCGCATCCTTGTCGCTGAGCGAGATCTTTCCTGCGTCGTCGTCCAGGGCGAGCATCAGACCCGTGGCACTCTTGAAGATGCGACGAGACTGCACGGCATCGCTGGCGGCTTCGTTCTTCGGCGCTTCCTTGTCGGCCCACCAGGTGCCGGTCCAGATCGGCCGCGAGGGATCGCCGGCTTCGAATTCGATCCAAACACCGGCCTTGACCGGCGGAATCACGAACAAGCCCTGATCGGGACCGGCGTACGGCGCGCAGGGCAGGGCCCAGGGCGTCTTCACATCGTGCAGCACTTCCGGCACGTTGGCGCGAATGCGACCGAGACCGTCCGGATCGTCGTTGTCGGTGACCACGCCGCGGTACTTGCCGTAGAACCGGCTGCGAGATTGTTCGGCGAGATCGACGACCAGCTGTTCCAGCCCCATCGCGTTCATCAGAACACTCCTCCGGGCAGGCTGCTGCCGCTGTAGCCGGCGGAACGCGCATTGCGCTTGAGCGTCAGGCTCTGCACATAGCTACCGTCGTTGATGACGTGATGCACGCGACTGATCAGATAGTCGCCGCCGAGAAAGCCGCCCGGTCCCGCGACCCGGATCACCTGATGTGGCGACAGCACCTGGTCGTAGTCGTTGGCGTCGAGTTCGGCGGTCGCCGTGTAGGCGAAGCCCGACAGGTCGACGGCGCCGGCGGTCGCGGCGTCGAGATCGTTCTGTTCTTCGCGCGTGCGCGCCAGCAAGCTCACCGCTGTCGGCGACATCACCTGGTGCAGGGACTGGCTGCCGAGCGCAGCCGTCGCGGGAGTCGACGCCTCACTGGTGAGCAAGGTCTTGTCGGAGATGCGCACGCTGCCTGCCCGCGCGGCCAGCGGCTGCAGGGCGTCGAGCTGGACGGAAAACTTGTGGATATTGCGTTCTTCTCCAATCAGCAGCAGGCCGCTGGTCTCGCCGGGCACGAGCGAAGGGCGTGAGAAAACGCAGGTGCTCCGTCCTGGCGTCTCGCCCGGGCGCACGTAGACGAACATGCCGTTTCGGCGCGCCAAATCGCGCAGCAGCTGCATCGCCGTACCGCGTTGCACGACGTAGCGTTTGTGCGACGCACCGGCGTCCGGAACGCTGTCGACTTCGGCATCCAGGTCATCGCCAATCAACGATTCGACGATCTCGGCGACCGGTTTGTCCTCGAACAGCGCGACTTCCTCGGTCTGGTTGAGCAGCACGCTGTCGTCGTGCACGACCAAGGTCAGACCGCTTTCGCCCGGACCCGCGCCCAGCTCGAAGCGTTGCGCGACGATGGGCCCGTCGATCAGGGCGGTGAATTCGCCTTCACCGATCTTGACCTCGACGCGGATGCGCCGGAACGGCTGCGCAAACTCGTCTTCGATCACCGTCCAGCGCCCCTGGTCGTCGATCGAAAGATCGATCTCCAGCTCCGCTTCGGCCGCAACCCCGATCGCCTGGTCGACGCGGATTTCGCGGAACAGATCGAGCTGCTCCGCGCTCGCGGGCGTGTCGTTGAAGTAGATGCGGAGCGCAGCCAAGGCCATGTCGGGCTCACTTCACCGGAACATCGATGGCGCGGCCGCTGGTTTCGACCAGCGTATTGGCCTCGAGCTCGCTGTTGGCGTCGGCGATATGCCAGAAGCGCGTGCCATCGCGGGTGCGCCGCTGACTCATGACGTCGAGCTGGTCGTGGTCGCGGACCACGGTGCGCTCGCCCGGCGTCGTCGGCAGCCGGCGCAGCGACACGGCCTGGACCTCGCGGCCCTGGCCGTCGATCGCGGTCACGGTCGGGACGGTGCTGTAGCGGGAGTTCTTGAGGAACATGCGCGGTCTCCGTGGGTGTTCAGAACACGACGATGTCGACGGCGAGTTCGATCGCCTTGCCGAGGTTGAGGATGGCCTGGGCGTCCTTCGCGCCCTTGGAATAGGTCAGCGCGCCCTTGCCGATGGTGTCGGTGCTGGTGCTGGCGAAATTGATGACTTCCAGGCCGATCTGCACTTCGGCCTGCACCGGGTTGAGAAAGGCGTCGAACTTCTGCTCGGTGATCGTCATCGACTTGATGCGCACCGGCAGGATGCGGGTCGCACCCCAGATGAAAAGAATGCGGGGAATCGATTGCCGCGGAATGGGCGCTTCCGGCGGTTCGCCGTCCGCAGACGCCACCGCTGCGCCCACCGCATCGGTCACGCCACCGAGCAGTCCGCTCAACGGGCCGGCGGGATAGACCATCTTCTCCAGCGCGGCCAGTTGCGGGCCGATGCCGAACACGCGCGGAATCGCCGACACGATGCCGCCGTTGCCGAGATCGTCGGCCGCGGAGAAATTCGCCGTGACCGTGAAACTCTCGCGCGGCGGCGTGCCGGCCTGGTCGGGCTCGCGCTGACGCGTGCCGCCGCTGCTGCTCGACGTCGGCGGAGGCGGGATCTCGATCGAGCGTGCTAGCTGCTCGGGATTGAACTGGAAGATCACCAGGTTCGGAATCGGACCGAGGAAGTCGCCGCTGTATTCGACCAGGGCACCACGCAGGAAGAAGCCGGGCATGTCAGGTGTCCTCCTCGGTGTCGTCTTGCTTTTCCGGGCCGCGGGCGAGCCAGTCGACCAGGCTGTCGGCGATGCGCGCGCGCAACGATTCCGCATCCAGTCCTGGCGCCGCCGCAATCGCCGGCAGGCGGATTGAAGGCGACAGGTCGCCGAGACGGGCGACGTCGAGGCCGCGAACGCTGAGGCGGTCAAGCAATACGGCGTCGAGTCCCTCGAACGCCGCGCGCACGGACTCGGCAGAGATGCCTTGGACGCGCAGGGACAGGCGATCGATACGAATCGCGCTCATCGAACGTCCTCCTCGAACAGCGCGGCGACCAGGGACTGGTAGCGTCCGAAACTCTCGACCGAAATCGGGCGATTGATCTTGTCCAGCTCGCGTTTGACCGCGCACAGAACCGTCGCCATCTCGACGCGTGGCGTGCCGCCGACGTCCGATTGCAGACAGGCATTGAAGGCAATCGAGCGGATATGGCCGCCGGCAAGCGGGAAGGCCTGCGCCAGATACGCGAAGTCCAGCGTCGAGGTATCGACTCGCGTCGGGAAGACGTAGCGCCACAAGCGCTGTCGTTCGGCCTCACCGGGCAGGGGGAAATCCACCAGATAGCGCAGGCGACGCAGGAAGGCCTCGTCGAGGTCTTTGCGTCGGTTGGTCGCCAGGATCGCTACGCCCTTGAGCCGTTCCATGCGCTCGAGCAGGTAGCTGACCTCGATGTTGGCGAAGCGGTCGTGCGCATCCTTGACGCTGGTGCGCTTGCCGAACAGGGCGTCGGCTTCGTCGAAGAACACGACGCAGTCGCTTTCTTCGATCACGTCGAAGACGCGCTTGAGGTTCTTTTCGGTTTCGCCGATGTACTTGTTGACGACCTGGGACAGGTCGATGCGATACATCGGCAGCGACAGTTCATGAGCGATGGCTTCGGCAGCCATCGTCTTGCCGGTGCCCGGCGGTCCGCAGAACAGGGCCGACAGGCCGGATTCGTTCCAGGCTTTGGCCGTGCCCCAGTCGTAGTGCACGGTGGTCAACGCGCGCGTGGCGCGGACGATTTCGTCCAGCTGCAGGCGTTGCGGTGCCGGCAAGACCATTTCATCCAGTGCGAAACGCGTGCGCACGGCCTGTGCCAGGCTGCCCAGGTCCGGACGTGACTGCGTTCGGCACAGGGCCTGCAGCGCTTCGGCATCGAGTCGGCCGTCGAAGGTGGAGGCGGCGGCACCAATCGCGTCGATCGCGGTCGCGCCCAGACGGAATCGTCGCGCCACTTCGGCGATGCCGGCGTCCAGGCCGGTCGCGCGAGCGCCGAGCGCGTGCGTCAGTCGTGCCACGCGCGTGGCGTGGTCGGTGACCGGCAAGACAATCGGTGCCTGCAGCGCATGTGCCGGCAAGGGTTTGCTTGCCTGCAGGTCCGACATCGGGGCCAGCCAGCGCACCGGGGTGGTTGGCCAAACCAGAGGGCGCACGTGTTCATCGGTCGGCGGTGTCAGCGTCGGCAGCAACACGTCGGCGTCGTGCAACCAGCACCAGGCTGCCAGCGCGGCCAGGCGATGCGCATCCGGAAGATCGGGACGCTGCATGCCGACAATGAGGCGACCGCTGGCCTGGGCCAGCCAGGCTGCCCATCCGCTGTAGTCGCTGCCGCGATCGCCGAGCAAGGGCAGGAAGCAGGCCTCTTGCGGCGGATGCGCCAGCGTGTGCGCTGCGGCGGCGAGTTCGCCGCGTTCATCGCGATGCAACGAGGTCGGCGTCAGCAGACGCAGATCCGGCGGCAAGCGGCCGTCGTCGAACAGGCAGGCGCTGGCGATCAGCGCGGGCATTTCGAAGCCTTGCAGCCAGCCGTTCCTCGGCGTGTCGTCGACAAAGGCGAGCAGACCGAAACGGAACAGTGGGTGCGCCGCATCCATGTGCAACAGATCGGTCGGCTCGTCGCACAGCCGCTGGACCAGGGCCAAACTGGGTTGCGAGCGATGGCCATCGCCGTGGCAGGTCGCGATGATTGCCGCCGTGGCGCTGTCGCTACGTGCCAACAGTCCGACCGCGAGAACCAGTTGCGCGGCCTCGTCGAGCTGCAGGCGATGTGCGATGGCGGTCCAGGGACCGGTCTTCGGGGGCGTGTGCTCGCGTAGCAGGGCGATGCGTTCGCTGAGGTAGCGGCCAGTCGCATCGTTCGCGAAGAAGCGGCGCTTCTCGTCGGCGTGACGGGCGAGGTCGAGCGAATCGACCACGGCATCGCCCACGGGCGGCAGGCGCGCATCGGCGGGCGAGGGGGTGCCGCCGCGCTGGAACCACAGCCAGGCGATTTCGCGGCGCAGCCGCAGGGTCGCTTCGCTCAGCCAGCGCGCCGTCAGCGGATCGCTCGCATGGATGCGCGGATCGAACGCTTGCGGAAGTTCGACGACCGCGTTCATGGCGCCCACACCGCTTCGGGTGTACGCACGGCCTGTGCGCCGTTGACGCGCACGATCAGATAGTAAGTACCGGGCGGCAGGGCATGCGCGGCATCGACGCTTGCCACCAAGCTTGTCTGTGCGGCGCCGCCGGCGACCTCGAGATTCAGCGCCACGACGCCATCGCGGTAGAAGGCCACGAACACGGCATCGTCGACATTGCCCAGACGCTGGCCGGTGATCGTAACGCTGCCGAACAGGTTGGGCCCATTGGGCGTCAGCGCACCGACGGTCGCGTTGACGACCGTGGGCAGCAGGGTGGCAGCGAGCAGATTGCTGGACTGGCGCCGGCCGCTGGGCAGACGTCGCGATACGGCGATCGCATGGTCGCCGGCCGACAGCGCCGGCACCGCCGGCAGGCGGGCCTGCACCGCACCTTCGCGTGCGGCGATCACGGGGAGATCGATCGCGCCCAGATGCACCGTGTCGATGCTGGTATTGATGTCGTCGCCGGACAGTTCGATCGTCGCGCCCGCCTCGAAGCGCATCGGCGTGAGGCGCTTGAGTCGCGGACCCATCGAGGGCAACACGACGACGCCCGGCGCCGCCGGCGGGCCCACCGTGAGCACCGGCAGGACGAATTCGGGCGGCACATCCGGTGCAATCAACACAGGCCGCACCTGGAACGCCGCAGAGAGCCGATATTTCTCCTCACTGCCCTGCATGACGCGCGACAGCAGCTCCGCATCGGCCGAATCGAAAGTCAGCTTCAGCGGCTCGGGATTGTCGAGCAAGGCCGGCACGGTCGGCCACACGATCGTCATTTCCTGCAGGCCGGCAAGACCACGCGCCAGAAGACGGTGCGCGGCGATGCTGTCGCTGTCGCGATCGATGTCGAAAGCGGTGAGCAGATAGCGCAGGACCAGCCACAGAGGCGCTGGCTCGCCATCCTGCAAGGCATGGTTTTTCAGGAAGGGATCGAAGTCGAGCTGGTAAAGGAACAGATTGAGATTCGGTGCCCCGTCCGCGTCTGCCGCGACATCCGGCCGGCTCACCGTGACCAGCACGCCCGCGCGCAATTGCAGCTGCGCGCGTATCGCCTCGGAAACCGCGCCGATCGCTTCATGGGTGGCCATCAACGGCATCAGCTGCCCCTCAAATAGTGGCGACGCGCGTTGAATGCCTGGCCTCGCGCCGGCGACGGCGCAACCGGCGTGGCGGCCGGCGGAGCAGCAACCGGACGAGGCGCGGGCGTGGGGGCACTCACGTCGATGTCGACGCGGCCGATATGGATTTCGACGCCGTTCGAGGGGCGCGTCGCCCGCAGTGGCAGCGGCGCGGCGTCGTTCGTCGACGCGGGCACGGATCCGGCTTGCGATCGCGACGGAACGGTGGCGCTGACGGCGGGGAGATGGGCCATCGGCGCGTTGCTTTCTTGCGACTCGGCGTCGGAGAAGATCTCGGGACGCGCGACGGTTGTCGCTTGCATCGCGGATCTGGCGCGCGTGGCGGGCACCGTCTTTGCGGCGCCCGGGTGCGTGCGTCCGGCGCGTGGGGGAACCATCGCGATCTCTTCCGCTTCGGCGGATGTCGTCGGGATGGATTCACCGCGTGCCGTTGCGGTCGGCGTATCCAGCACGGGCGCCGCCACCGGCGGATGCGCCTGCGAGGCAGTCGCGAGTGTCAGCGACGTGGTTTCGACGAATGGCCGGGCGTCGACAACCGGCGCGGAAAAATCGGTGGCATCGACGGAAGCGATGTCGTTCTCGACTGAGGCAACGACCGGACTCGCCGTCGATGTCCGCACGGGTTCCAGAGGGGGAGTTACAGCCGTCGCCACCAAAGGCGAGGGCGGCAGAGGATGGGTATCCTGTCGCGTCGGGGGCGTTTGCGCACGTTCGATGGACTCGGCGGGTTCGGGAGCCCGGGTTGTGCGCTCGCCGACTACCGGCGCCAGCGCCGTTATTTCCGTCGACTGCTCGCTCCAGGACGACGCGGCGCTGTCGACGCGCGCGGCCGGTGCAGTGGCGGCATCGCCACGGGTACGTTGCGCCAGGCGGGAAAAATACGGCGTCATGCCAGATCCGCCTGTAATCGGCTCAGGTAGCGGCGGCGCCGCCACGGCGGCAGAGCAACGATCTGCGCTTCCGACCAGTGGTAGTGCACCGCAAGCTGATGAATCTCGTCAGTGAGCCGGCGTTGCCGCGACCGCAGGCTTTCGACCAGCAGCATTTCCAGATCGACATCGACCGCGACCTCGCGGCCGCAGAACGGACAGACGACTGTCAGCGACAACGCGGTCAGCGGATCGGCCTCGTTCAAGGCGAGTGCGATCGGTGCCAACCAAGTGGGGGGTAGTACCCAGCCGCTCGGCATCGGCGTGCCGTCAGCGCGTTCGATCAGTCGCCGTGCCAGCCAGTGCTCGGCCTGCTTCGGATCCTGGTCGAGCTGTCGCGACCATTCGACCAGATCGCCGCCGCGCGGCAGGCGCAGACGCAGCGACTGGCCGTCGGGCGCAGTCCAGTCGACGGCGTCGGCGGTGTGCAGGGCGAAGCCCTCGAGGCCAAGTTCCATCTCGACTTGACCGCCGCAATCGGCATGGCCGCAGTGTGCGACGGCCTGTGTCATCGGGCCCTGGCTTGCACGCGCGATGGCAAGCAAAGCTTGCAGGCGCTCGGCCGTCGTCCACCGCCAGACGAAGTCGCCATCGTGCGTGGTCTCGGTCGGCGGCTCCACGCACAAGGCCAGCAGTTCGCTGACCAGGGCATGGCGTGGCGCCATACTGAAATCGACGTCCAGGTCGTCGACGCACTCGGTGAACGCGCGCACTTGCATGCGCGCATCGCCGGGTTCGCCGGGGGGCCAGAGGAGGAGGGCGGGGCGCATGGGAGGTCCGATCAGCCCGCCTCGGACGGTTCGGTGGTATCGACGTCGCGCTCCCAACCTTCGAGTTCTATCTTGACGTTCTCGATGGCGACGGCGTTCGCGTTGGCGTCCAGATCGGGCATCGCCGTGTATTCGCTGACCCAGCACGCATGCAGGAAATAGCGCTTGGCGACTTGGCCCTTCTCGTTCATCACCTCGAGCGTGAGTTCCTTCTTGTACCCGGCCAGATCCATGGTCGGATCGCCGGCATAGGCATGCACCTTGTTGGCCCAGGCCTCGAACTCCGGATCGTGGGTGATGCCACGCTCCAGCGTCAGCGGCTCGTAGCTCGTGCGGCCGGGCGACTTGTGGTCGATGCTGTTCTCGCCGCCGCTGCGGTGCTTGACCACTTCCGTGGTGCGCTTGAGCGAGCTTGCCTTGCTCACGCCGAGCACGGGCTTGTTGTCCCACAGGACGCGGAACTTGAAATTCTTGTAAGGATCGAAGCGATGCGTGTTGACGACGAATCCGGTGTTGGCCATGGCAGATCTCCTGGGTTGGCTTGGCTGGGGGCCGTCGGTTTACAGATCGCCAGCGATCTGCTGGATCTTGATGACGACGAACTCCGCGGGCTTGAGCGGTGCAAAGCCGACCTCGATGTTGACGATGCCCTTGTTGCGGTCGTCCTGCGTGGTCGTGTCCTTGTCGCACTTGACGTAGAACGCATCCTTCGGGCTCGTGCCCTGGAAGGCGCCCTGACGGAACAGCGACATCATGTAGGCGTTGAGATTGAGTCGGATCTTGGCCCACAGCGGCTCGTCGTTCGGTTCGAACACGACCCATTTCGTGCCGCGGAACAGCGACTCTTCGATGTTCAGTGCGAGCCGGCGAATCGGGATATATTTCCATTCGCTGCCGAAGTCGTCGTCGCCGTCGAGCGTGCGTGCACCCCAGTTCACCAAACCATTCGGGAAGACGCGCAGGCAGTTGACGGCCTTCTTGTTGAGTACGCCGTTCTCGATGTCGGTCAGTTTCACCTCGACGCCGAGCACGTCACGCACATCGGCTTCGACGCCCGCCGGTGCTTTCCACACACCGCGGGTCGCGTCGGTACGCGCCATCAGGCCGGCGATCGCGCCGCTGGCGCCGGTGAGCTTTTTCAGTCCGGCGTTGTCGAAGACCACGCGCGGATAGAACACGGCGGCATTGCGCTTGGCCGCGACATTGAGCTGACTGATCATCGCCGTGTTGCCGGCCACCGCCGGGCGGCCGTCGGGACCGGTCCAGTTCGCCGGCGCGTCGACGAGCAGGAACGCCCGGTGATTGGCGCAATACACACTGGCCGGATTCCACAGGCCCAGATGGATCGCGGCACTGACGTCGGTGTCCGGCGGCAACACCATGAGATTGAACAGATCGACGGAGTCGAGTGCATGGAAACCGGTCTGGTCGACCGGATTGCCCAGATAGTCTGCAGCGGTCGGCGCGCCGCCATCGGAGCCGTTGACGCCCGCCGAAGAGAAAGTGCTCGTGCCCGACGTTCCCAAGGTGTACTGCCGCGTGTTGGCAGTCAGGGCGCCAGTGAAATCCGCCGCCGCGGGCGTCGAAACCACGCCGCCGGTCGCCAGCATGGCGTTGATGCTGCTCGCTTTCGGCAGCAGAGCGAGTTGATAGCCCCAGACCTGGGCGCGATACGCGACCGTGGCATTGGCATTGATCGCGTTGGCGATGATCTGCAATTTCTCACGCAGGCCGTCGGAATCGCCGGTCGCCGGGCTGGCGCCGACGCGATTCTGGAACCAGCGATCCGTGCCAACGCGGGTGACCAGGTTGTTGGGTGCCGCGTTGAGGGCGACCACCACCGTATCAATGGCGAGCTGGGTGATGGCCGACTGCGTCAGCGCGGCGATCGCATTGATGTTCGTCTTCAGCGAGGCGGCGGTGAACGGGCCGGTGGCGCTGCCGATCGTCACCAGGGTGGCATTCGGTGCCGGACGGAAGTTCGCGTAACGCGCCTGTTCCAGGCCACCCTGTTCGGCGCCAAGCATCAGCGCCGCCGCGATATCGTTGTTCGATGCGCGGGTGATGCGTACCGACGACTGATTGCCCGAGCTCGCCGTGATCGTGATCAGCGTGCCGACATTCGCCGGGGCTTCCACGGTCACCGCGACGGTATCGCCGCTAAGCTGGTTGTTGATGTCCAGCGACAGCGCGTTGCCCAGGGCGGTGAAGTCGGCCGGTGCCGCCAGCGTCGACAGCGTGACCAGTCGCGACGCGCCGTCGTTGACGCGGATCGAGAAGCTGTTCTGGTTCGCCGCGATCAGCAGGTTCAGGGCGTCGCGGACGTCGCCGGCCGTGCCGGCCGCGGGTGTCAACGGTCGACGTCCCTGCGAATAGCCCGGGAAGCTGTTGACCAGGGTGTTGATGAAGGAGCCGGGGAGCGTGGCGTCACCGAGACCGGCATGCAGGTTCAGATCGATCAGGGAAGAACTCTGCGTCACGAAGGTCGGCGCGAAACGCGGCGACAGCGGGTTCATCGACAGGTTGCCGTGTTCCTCGGTGCTGACGATGTTGCCCGCGTCTTCCTGGATCACGCGCAGGTTGAAACTTTCGTGCGGGCTCACGGTGTTGTAGTCGACGGCCAGCCGGACCGTGTTGGCCCAGGCCCCTTCCGCTTTCGCCGTCGCCACGAGTACCGGCTGCCCGCCGGTGGACAGGCTGCGCAAGGTGATCGCCGACGCGGTCGCGCCGTTGGCGAGGCGAACGACGTAGCAGTCGGTGCCGCCGTTGGCGAAGAACTGACGCACGGCATGGCCGAGATCGCTTTGCGCGTGCGGCGCGCCGAACTTGCGCTGGAAATCGGCGAGGCTCAGGCAGCGCTCGGCACGATTGAGCTTGCCCTTGCTGGTGCGGCCGAAGAACGCGGCGATGGAGGTCGAGACGCTGGTGATCGTGTGCACGCCACTCGACACCTCGTCAATGTAGACACCGGGGTAGCTGACGGTTACAGGCATGGAAGACTCCTTGGGTCGGCGCCGCCTCGTGGCGGCGGCATGGCGTGGGCGAGAGAAGCGGTGGCGTGGATCAGGAACGATGTTTGGGTGGTTCGGCCGGTGTTTCTCCGGCCGCGTTTTCTTTCATCGCGCGGGCATACAGCTCGGTTCCATCGGGAAGGGCGTGGACTTGCATTTCGCCGGCCGCCACCAGGTGCTCGAGTGCCTGTTGCAACTTCGCGTCCGGGACCGACTGAAACGCCGCCGGCAACCACCATCGGCGGATGCCCTCGGCGCTGTCGGCCGCGTCGGGATGCCGCGCCAGGTAGTGACGCAAGGCTTCACGCAGCGGATCGGACGGATGCGCAACGCCGCTCGACATACGGTCCTCCTTACCAGATGGCGATTGGCGCGACGGGAACCATTGCAATGCGCGTGCCAAGTGCGAACGCGTGTTCGCAATCAATGCGATCAATGACTTGCGTCGGGTACGAAAATCACACTGCGGTGGCGACGACCCATAATTTTTCGTTACGCCGACCGCAACGCTGTCGCGACGCGGGTGAAGGGTGGGGCGTTGCGCACCCAGTGTTGGCGACGGATGGCCGCACGCGGGTCGCGGCCACAGAGCGACACGCAAAATTATTTCGTTGAATGCGGCGACGTGCGAACAATCTCGAACGCACCGTGTCGAAATCACGGGTGGGACAAGTTGCACCCACCGCGATGATTGACGCAGTTGCGGCGTCCATTCTTCAGACGTGATTCGTCAAGGCGTGTCCGCCTGCGGATGCGCTTCGCGTTGAAGCGATGTCACGATGGAGAGCACGCGACGGCAGCGCGCCGCGTTCGTCTCAGCTCATTTCTTTGCTGATGCCGTGCTTCTTGAGTAGTTTTCCAAGGGATCGCCGTTCTTTGCAGGCCAGCCGTGCAGCGGCGGAGACGTTGCCATTGGTTTCCAGCAGGAGACGCGACAGGTAGTCGCGCTCGAAGTCCGCAATCGCCTGCGCCTTGGCGCTTTGGAAGTCGGGATAGCGGCAGGCCAGGCTTTCCGAAGGTGCGTCCTCCGATTCGCAGGCCTCGTCGAAACGGATCTCGTCGCTCTCGCACATCAGCACATTGCGATGGATCAGACTTTCGAGTTCGCGCACGTTGCCCGGCCACGGGTAACGCATCATCCATGCCCAGGAATCGGGATGCAGCCGCTTCGGTGCCACTTCATAGCGCTCGCAGAACGAGGCAAGGAAATGCCGGGCCAGCAGCACGATGTCGGTCTTGCGCTCGCGCAGGGGTGGTATGCGCAGCCGGATGATATTGAGACGGTAGAGCAGATCGCTGCGGAACATGCCGCGTTCGACCAAGGTCTGCAGCGGCTGGTTGGCCGCCGCGATGATGCGCCCGTCAGAGATCTGTTCAACGCTCTGACCGACCGGCCGATAGCGCCGGTCCTGCAAAAAACGCAGCACGGCGACCTGGCCCTTGTTCGGCAAGGTGTCGACCTCGTCGAGGAAGAGGGTGCCGCCGTTGGCCTGCGCCACCACGCCGGCATGGGTGGTCTTGGCATCGGTGAAGGCGCCGCGCGCATGCCCAAAGAGCTCCGATTCGATCAGCGATTCGGGCACGGCGCCGCAATTCATCGGCACGAAGGGCTTGTTGCGGCGGGGGCTCAGATAGTGAATGGCTCGGGCAGCCAATTCCTTTCCGACGCCGGTCTCGCCTTCGATTAGCACCGAGGCGTCGGTGCGTGCGATCTTGGCGATCTGCTGCAGCAAGGTAGTGAAAGCCGCGGAGTTGCCGATCATGCCGTGCAGGGCTGCCGCGGACACGATCGCGGCATCGGCGCAGACCTCGCCGTCGACGAGATAGTCGGTGTCGGAAGCAAACTTGCGTCGATGATTTTCCGGACCCACTGCACCCTCCCGGGGGTTCAGTCGCACAGACAAAGGTACGGGAAGCATGTTTCAGTAAGGCCACTTTTTGCGGCAAATTGCATGCCCAGACAGGTGCTCCGCGCATGCCAGATGTTGAGCGGCGCTAAGCATTTCGTTCAGCTTTCCCGCGCCTGCGCCCTGTTCTCCCAGCGCCGTGGACCCGCGAAGGGCCCTGCTTAGTGATACTTACTTTTTTCAAATCTGCTTTTCGAACCGCCGTTTGCTTGCCGACGCTGGTTGCGCGTGAAGGTGGGCTGGGGCCACGGCAAGCGCAGCGCGTCGGCCTCACACGAGTCGGTGATGCTCCGGTCGGAAGTTTCGCGCGAGACGGCGATAGCTGAAACTGAAGCCGGGAAACATCGCGACCACGTGGCCGCTCTTGCTCAGGTACCAGCTGTGGCAGCCGCCGGTTTTCCACACGGTGCCCGCCATCTCTGTGTGGATCATCTTTGTGTAGTCCGCCTCCGCCTCCGGCGTGACTTCGATGGCGCGACGCTTCTCTCGCTTCAGCCAGGCGATACATTTCATGACGTAGATCATCTGCGACTCGATGATGAAGAGCGCCGAGGTATGGCCGATGCCGGTGTTGGGACCGGTCACGATGAACAGATTGGGAAAGCCCGGCACGCAGGTCCCGAGATAGGCGCGCGGAAATTCCTTCCAGGTCTCGCTCAGCCGACGACCGTCGGTACCGGTCACCGGATAGGAAATGACGCCGTCGGTGGCGTCGTAACCCGTGGAATAGACGATCAGATCGACATCGATCTGCTGTCCGTCATCGGTGAGGATGCCGGTCTCGTTGATCGCGCGAATGCCTTGTTCGCGAGAGTGCAGACTGACATTGGCGCGGGTGAGGGCAGGGTAGAGCGTGCTCGACAGCAGGATGCGCTTGCAGCCGATCGTGTAGGCGGGCGTGAGTTTCTCGCGCAGCCCCGGATCGGCGACGCTCCGACGCAGCAGACGTTCCGCCTGCCGCCGGGCGACCAGGTCGAGCAGACGCCGCGAATACTTGAAACCCAGCACACGTGATTCCAGGCCCCAATAAATTGCTGTCCGCACGGTCCGGTAGATCGGTCGAATCCGAAGCAGGGCCCGCGCAAATCGGCCGAACTTCCGATCCGGGCGGGGCAGGACCCAATGCGGCGTGCGCTGGAAAACATGCAGATGCCGTACCGCCGGTGCAATCGCCGGGATCACTTGGGCCGCGCTCGCACCGCTGCCAATGATCGCGACACGCTGGTCGCGCACATCGAAGTGCCGATCCCAGTGGTTGGTATGGAAGGACTTGCCCAGAAATCGTTCGCGGCCGGGAAAATCGGGCGTCACCGGCGAACTCAGCGGACCGGTCGCATTGATGAGGATCGGTGCACGAAATACGCTCTGATCCTCGGACTGCACGTCCCACGTCGCGCTGCCTGCATCCCATCGCGCACCGACGACTCGCGTGTTCAGTCGTATTCTTTCGTGCAACTGGTATTTGTCGAGGAGGTACCGGGTATACGCTTCCAGCTCGTCCTGTTCGGCAAACATCTGCGTCCAGGGATAGGGCTCGCCGGCGATCGAGTACAGCGGCGACTGCACGTCCACGGCGGCGCCGGGATAGCGGTTCTGGCACCAGGTGCCGCCGGGAAAATCGCGTCGCTCGAGAATCAGGAAATCGCGGATGCCCTGACGCAGCAGATGGATCGCGGCGCATTGCCCGCCGAAGCCGCTGCCGATGATGAGGGCCTCGCAGGTTTTCACGACGTGCTCCCGCGGGCTATCGGGCCCGGACCTATTGTTGCATTCTGACGCACCCTTCCAGGCAGGCATCGGACTTGAAATACCTGACCGGCTACCCCGAGCCCCTGCTGGCCCAGGTTCGCGAGCTGATGGCTCAACACCGGCTGGGCAGCATGCTGGCGGAGAAATACGGTCAAGGCCACGAGGTGCGCAACGACCGGCAGCTGTACGACTACGTCCAGGATTTGAAGGACCGCCACCTGCGCAAATCCGTTCCCCTGGGCAAGGTGATCTACGACAGCAAACTTCAGGTGATGAAGCACGCGTTGGGCACGCACACGTCGATTTCCCGGATTCAGGGCGACAAACTCAAGGCCAGTCGCGAGATTCGCATTGCCACCGTGTTCCGCGACGCGCCCGCCGACTTCCTGAGAATGATCGTCGTACACGAACTGGCGCATCTGAAGGAAGCCGAACACAACAAGGCCTTCTACCAGCTGTGCACGCACATGGAACCGGACTACCACCGGCTGGAGTTCGATCTACGCGTGTATCTCACGCACCTCGAATCGGCCCCAGGCCAGGCGGGAAACCGCCCCTAGCGCGCGGATAGCTCGGCGAGTATTTCGTCGAGCTGTCCAAACGTCTCCTGCAGCGCTTCCTGCGCACCGGTGCCGGCTGCGTCGAGCGCTTCCTTCGTGGGATACAGCTCACTCATGACGAGCCGCGTCTTGCCGTCGCGTTCTTCGAACGTCACGGTGGTGACGGATCCTTCCTCGCCGCTTTCCTCGTTTGTCCAGACGATGCGCTTGTCAGGCACCACCTCGAGGTAGCTGCCGAAGAAGGCCATCGTGTTCGCAGGATCGTCGCCGAACACCAGTCGGTATTTGCCGCCGGTGCGAACGTCCATCTCGCAGGAGCGAAGTGTCATGCCCAGGGAGCGGGGCACCCACCACTTCTTGAACAACTCGGGTTTGGACCACGCCTCGAAGACGAGCCGCGCGGGCGCATCGAACGTCCGCGTGACGACGACCTCGCGCTCCGACGTTTTCTGCACCGTCGTGCGCTGAGATTCACTTTCTTTTCTTGCGACCACGGGCCTTCTCCTGTCGTTTGAGTTCGTCGATGACACCATCCAGCGCTTCGAAGCGCGCATCCCACCTCTGGCGGTAACGCGCGATCCATTCCATTTCTTCCTCGAGACGGCACGGGCCGATGCGGCACGTCCGCACGCGGCCGACCTTTTCGGTGGTCACCAGACCGGCCTGCTCCAGTACGCCGACGTGTTTCTTCATGCCCGTAAGGGTCATAGCGAACTTGTCGGCGAGGTCGGTGATGGAGGCGTCGCCGCGAGCGAGCTGGTCCAGGACGCCACGGCGGGTGGCGTCGGCAAGGGCCGCAAAGGAGGCGTTGAAGTGCGTCGGAAAATGCTGAACCATGTGGTTCAGTATGAGGGCGTCGAAGGTGGGAAGCAAGGGTGCAACGGCGGCTGCCTGCTAGATCATTCGGACGAAAAATGCGCCAGGAACATGTCGGTCGCGGTCTCGGCGACCTGCTTGCGCTGCTGGGCGGTCAGTATCGGCTGGCCCAGCGTGATCTGCGGCCAGAAAGCGAAGCCCTTGACCATGCCCTGAAGCATCATCGACGCGAACATCGGATCGGTGGTCTTCAGACGACCGTCCGCGGCGGCCGCACGGATCCACACGGTCAGGCCTTCTTCCTTGTTGCCCATACGCGCGAACATTTCCTGGGCGCGCTCGGGGGAGGGGATGACCGCCGCGATGGCCACGCGTGCCAGATCGATGAAGGCTTCGTCGTGAAGCAGCTGCAGTTTCTGCTGCACGAGTTCGAGCAATTGCGCACGCAGTGGTCGGTCGCTTCGATAAGTCAGCTCCGGCGACGCGAGACTGCGTTCCCACAGCTGCTGAAGGATGTGCGCGAACAGATCCTCCTTGCTGGGGAAATGGTTGTAGACGGTGCGTTTGGACACGCCGGCGCTGGCCGCAACGCGGTCCATGCTGGTGGCCTCGTAGCCGGCTTGGCGGAATTCCGTCACCGCGGCTTCCAGGATGGCGGCGCGCTTGCGGTCGGTCAGGCGAATGGGGGCGGTGGCAGTGGTCATGGGCACAGGTTACACCCTGGGGTTTACTTTTTCAAAAAGTAGACTACACTGGGCAGTGTAAGCATTCAGCCAGCCCACCGGAGACCGGATTGTGAGTATCTGCCTTCCCACCGCCCCCAAGAGCCCTCTGGGCCTCGCCGAATACGCCGCGTCCCCGCAGTTCTCGGGGCGCAGCTTCCGCAATCCGCTGCCGCGCCCGGCCATGGGTTTGATGAAAACCCTTCGCATCCTGCGGGACGCGCTGTTCTACAAGCCGGCGGGGGCGGTTCCGGTTTCCGTGCCCGCGGTCCTGACACTCACGGCCGACGACCTGGCGCAGGCCCCGGATCGCAGCCTGTTCCGGCTCGGGCATTCGACGCTGCTGATCAAGCTGCGCGGCGGTCTCTGGATTACCGATCCGGTCTTCGCCGAGCGCGCTTCGCCGGTCCAGTGGGCAGGGCCCAAGCGCTTCCACGCACCCCCGATCGCACTGGAAGACTTGCCGCCGCTGCGAGGCGTCCTGCTTTCGCACGACCACTACGACCATCTCGACCGCGAAACGATCCTGCAGCTGGCCAAGACGACGGAAGTATTCCTGACGCCCTTGGGCGTGGGTGACCGGCTGATCGCCTGGGGCGTCGACCCGGCGAAAGTGCAGCAGTTCGACTGGTGGCAAGGCACGACCGTCGATGGCGTGCAGTTCATCGCCACGCCGGCCCAGCACTTTTCCGGGCGAGGACTTTTCGACGGCGACAAAACGCTGTGGGCGTCCTGGACGATCCTGGACGAACCGCCCGGCGAAGCACCGCTGAGGGTGTTTTTCAGCGGCGACACCGGTTATTTCGATGGCTTCCGCGAGATCGGCCGACGCTTCGGACCGTTCGACGTGACGCTGCTGGAGACGGGCGCTTACAACGTGGAGTGGCCGTTCGTGCATATGCAGCCGGAGCAAACGGTTCAGGCGCATCTGGATCTGCGCGGCCGCTGGCTGCTGCCGATCCACAACGGAACCTTCGACCTGGCGATGCACGTCTGGACCGAGCCCTTCGAGCGCGTTTCCGCGCTGAGCGCGCAGCAGGGCGTCGCCCTGACGACGCCGCGCATGGGCGAACGCCTGAACCTGCAATCTCCCCATGCCGCCACCGCCTGGTGGCGCGAGACCGCCGAGGCGGCAACGTCTAGTGAGGTTTTGCTCGCGACGTCGACGGAGGCTGTATGAAACTGCGCCTGCAAGACACACTCGACGCCGTCGCCGTGCGCCGGATCACCGACGCGGTGTTGCGAGCCGACCTGGGCAGCCGGGTCAATTTCGAACCCGAGGCGCAGATCGTCCGGATCGAGAACTGGCTGACGGTCTCCGAAACCATCGAAGTGATCGCCCGGAATGGCTATTTGATCGCGTCCGTCGTGGATGACTCGAACACGGCGCCGGCGTTTCGTCGAGTGGGCGGGGGCGCTTAGTCGTTGGCGCTACCTGGGAACGGTGGCTCAAGGTCGGGCTTGGGAAGAGGTTGATTTGGGTGGGTTTTGCTATGGTGACCCGTATTCTTTACTTCGCATAATGTATATTATGT
>NZ_ATVD01000003.1 GCF_000420545.1 Arenimonas oryziterrae DSM 21050 = YC6267 | reverse complement strand
GCTCGGCATAAAGAAGCGCGGATTTGCCTACGCTTCATGCCTACCTCCTTTCCCCCGGACAACCAACGCCGGGTACACCTAACCTTCTCCGTCCCCCCATCGCAGTCACGCGAGGTGCTGGAATATTAACCAGCTTCCCATCGACTACACCTTTCGGTCTCGCCTTAGGGGCCGACTCACCCTGCGTCGATTAACGTTGCGCAAGGAAACCTTGGGCTTTCGGCGTGGGGGTTTTTCACCCCCATTATCGTTACTCATGTCAGCATTCGCACTTCCGATACCTCCAGCAGACTTTTCAATCCACCTTCGCAGGCTTACGGAACGCTCCTCTACCGCGCATCCACAACGTGAATGCACCCCGAGCTTCGGTATATCGCTTAGCCCCGTTAAATCTTCCGCGCAGACCGACTCGACCAGTGAGCTATTACGCTTTCTTTAAAGGGTGGCTGCTTCTAAGCCAACCTCCTGGCTGTCTATGCCTTTCCACATCGTTTTCCACTTAGCGATAATTTTGGGACCTTAGCTGCGGGTCTGGGTTGTTTCCCTTTTCACGACGGACGTTAGCACCCGCCGTGTGTCTCCTGCATAGTCTGTCTTGGTATTCGGAGTTTGCAATGGTTTGGTAAGGCGCAATGCCCCCCTAGCCATAACAGTGCTCTACCCCCAAGAAGATTCGTGCAAGGCGCTACCTAAATAGCTTTCGAGGAGAACCAGCTATCTCCGGGTTCGATTAGCTTTTCACTCCTAATCACACCTCATCCCCTACTTTTGCAACAGGAGTGGGTTCGGGCCTCCAGTGCGTGTTACCGCACCTTCACCCTGGGCATGACTAGATCACCCGGTTTCGGGTCTATTGCCTGCGACTATTCGCCCTATTCAGACTCGGTTTCCCTTCGCCTCCCCTAGACGGTTAAGCTCGCCACAGACAATAAGTCGCTGACCCATTATACAAAAGGTACGCAGTCACCCCACGAAGGGGCTCCCACTGCTTGTACGCACACGGTTTCAGGGTCTATTTCACTCCCCTCTCCGGGGTTCTTTTCGCCTTTCCCTCACGGTACTGGTTCACTATCGGTCGGTCAGGAGTATTTAGCCTTGGAGGATGGTCCCCCCATATTCAGACAGGGTTTCACGTGCCCCGCCTTACTCATTTTCATCATCGTGGCCCTTTCGCATACCGGGCTATCACCGTCTATGGCCGGCCTTTCCAGACCGTTTTGCTAAAACCACAATGACTTAAGGGCTGCTCCCCGTTCGCTCGTCACTACTGGGGGAATCTCGGTTGATTTCTTTTCCTATGGCTACTTAGATATTTCAGTTCACCACGTTCGCCTCCAACAGCTATGTATTCACTGTTGGATACTCCTTGCGGAGTGGGTTTCCCCATTCGGACATCTCCGGATCAATGTCTGTTGCCGACTCCCCGGAGCTTTTCGCAGGCTGCCACGTCCTTCATCGCCTCTGACCGCCAAGGCATCCACCGTGTGCGCTTATTCGCTTGACCATATAACCCCAAGTCGCCTCAGGGTCATCATTGCTCGCGAATGAACAACAACAACTTCAAATTTTAGGCCCTTTCAAGGGCCCGCCTTAGCCTCTACGACACGTCTTGATGACAGTTTCGTCTCAAACGCTCGCTACATCACCTATTTTCAAAGAACACGATTCCGGCCTCAAAGCCGGATCGATATATTTTGTGTGCGCTGTCATTCCATACAACCTGGTGGAGCCAGTCGGGATCGAACCGACGACCCCCTGCTTGCAAAGCAGGTGCTCTCCCAGCTGAGCTATGGCCCCAAATAACTTCTTCGTCGCTTGGCTTTGCCAAACGCAAAAATGGTGGGTCTAGGAGGACTCGAACCTCCGACCTCACCCTTATCAGGGGTGCGCTCTAACCACCTGAGCTACAGACCCAGGCCGGATCAATTGTTGGAATGCAGGAAACTTGTGCGGACGCCTGCGAAACAGCGTCGTCTTTGCTCAAAAGGAGGTGATCCAGCCGCACCTTCCGATACGGCTACCTTGTTACGACTTCACCCCAGTCATCGGCCACACCGTGGCAAGCGCCCCCCTTGCGGTTAAGCTACCTGCTTCTGGTGCAACAAACTCCCATGGTGTGACGGGCGGTGTGTACAAGGCCCGGGAACGTATTCACCGCGGCAATGCTGATCCGCGATTACTAGCGATTCCGACTTCACGGAGTCGAGTTGCAGACTCCGATCCGGACTAGGATGGGGTTTCTGGGATTGGCTCCACCTCGCGGTATCGCAACCCTCTGTCCCCACCATTGTAGTACGTGTGTAGCCCTGGCCGTAAGGGCCATGATGACTTGACGTCATCCCCACCTTCCTCCGGTTTGTCACCGGCAGTCTCCTTAGAGTTCCCGACATTACTCGCTGGCAACTAAGGACAAGGGTTGCGCTCGTTGCGGGACTTAACCCAACATCTCACGACACGAGCTGACGACAGCCATGCAGCACCTGTCTCACGGTTCCCGAAGGCACCCCTCGATCTCTCAAGGGTTCCGTGGATGTCAAGGCCAGGTAAGGTTCTTCGCGTTGCATCGAATTAAACCACATACTCCACCGCTTGTGCGGGCCCCCGTCAATTCCTTTGAGTTTCAGTCTTGCGACCGTACTCCCCAGGCGGCGAACTTAACGCGTTAGCTTCGACACTGAGAGCCTAGTTGCTCCCAACGTCCAGTTCGCATCGTTTAGGGCGTGGACTACCAGGGTATCTAATCCTGTTTGCTCCCCACGCTTTCGTGCCTCAGTGTCAGTGTTGGTCCAGAGAGCCGCCTTCGCAACTGATGTTCCTCCCGATCTCTACGCATTTCACTGCTACACCGGGAATTCCACTCTCCTCTACCGCACTCTAGCGCGCCAGTATCCATCGCCATTCCCAGGTTGAGCCCGGGGCTTTCACGACAGACTTAACGCACCACCTACGCACGCTTTACGCCCAGTAATTCCGAGTAACGCTTGCACCCTTCGTATTACCGCGGCTGCTGGCACGAAGTTAGCCGGTGCTTATTCTTTCGGTACCGTCATGACTCCCGGGTATTAACCGGTAGCTTTTCTTCCCGAACAAAAGTGCTTTACAACCCGAAGGCCTTCTTCACACACGCGGCATGGCTGGATCAGGCTTGCGCCCATTGTCCAATATTCCCCACTGCTGCCTCCCGTAGGAGTCTGGACCGTGTCTCAGTTCCAGTGTGGCTGATCATCCTCTCAGACCAGCTACGGATCGTCGCCTTGGTGGGCCTTTACCCCGCCAACTAGCTAATCCGACATCGGCTCATCCAATCGCGCGAAGCCTTGCGGTCCTCCGCTTTCAACCGTAGTTCGTATGCGGTATTAGCGTAAGTTTCCCTACGTTATCCCCCACGACAAGGTAGATTCCGATGTATTCCTCACCCGTCCGCCGCTCGCCGGCACTGTATTGCTACAGCCCGCTGCCGCTCGACTTGCATGTGTTAGGCCTGCCGCCAGCGTTCACTCTGAGCCAGGATCAAACTCTTCAGTTAAAACTAAATGTTTAGCTTTTTTCTGCAGAAGTCTTTCACCCAGCTTTACGTCGCTTGCGTTGCTTAAACAACTTTGTGACTTAAAGCTTTTCTATGACAGACATCTGCAAGATTGGACTAGTCCATCTCACAGGCGCCCGCACAAATTTCCTGCGCACACTGTCAAAGATCGGTGGGGAAGAAGCCTCGCTTCGTTCCCGCCCAGAGGACGTTTCGTCCAAGGGAGCCGCACATTATAGGGCGTTTTTGAAGTCCGTCAATACCCGTCACCGGACATTTTCTCGAACCCCGCCTCGCCCTCGCAGGCCAGATTTCGCCCCGATCCGAGGCCAGAAGGCCGCAGATCAGTGGATCGACTAGAATAGGCGATGCCGCCCGGATTGGGAAGAGGCAATCAGCCTGGAATGAGGCGGACGCGCTGGAAATTGCGCTTGCCGACCTGCAGAACCCCTTCGAAGCCCGCCACGAACAGCCGCTGCCCGTCCTCGAAGGACTCGCCGTCGATCCGAACCGCCCGTTCGGCGAGCTTGCGGTTGGCTTCGCCGTTGCTGGCGGCCAGTCCGGCCGCCTTGAGCAGGGAGGCAATACGCAGCCCCTCCGCTGGAACCACCACGTCCATCAGAGGCAGCACCGTCAAGTCGCCCTGACCGCTGACGGCCGCCGTCCAGCCGGCAATCGCCGTTTCCGCTGCCGCCGCGTCATGGAAGCGCGTGGCCAGTTCGCGCGCCAAGCGCAGCTTGGCTTCGCGCGGATGCAACTGCCCGGTTGCGAAGTCCTGCTTCATTCGCGCCAGTTCGGCCAGGGAAACGTCGAAGCTCAGCAGTTCGTACCAGCGCCACATCAGCTCGTCGCCGATCTTCATGGTCTTGGTGATGATGTCGATGGCCGGCTCGTTGATGCCGATGTAGTTGGCGAGCGACTTGCTCATCTTGTTGACGCCGTCGAGCCCTTCCAGCAACGGCATCGTCAGCACGATTTGAGCGGGCTGACCGTAGTGCTCCTGCAATCCCCGCCCCATCAGCAAGTTGAATTTCTGATCGGTGCCGCCCAGCTCGACGTCGGCCTTGAGCGCCACCGAGTCGTAGCCCTGTACCAGCGGATAGAGGAATTCGTGCAAGGCGATCGGCTGCTGACCGGCGAAACGCTTGGAGAAGTCGTCGCGCTCGAGCATGCGCGCCACGGTGTGCTGCGCAGCCAGCTTGATCATGCCGGCCGCTCCCATCTGGTCGAACCATTCGGAATTGAACCGGAGCTCGGTCTTGTCGCGATCGAGCACCTTGAACACCTGCTCGGCATAAGTCTTGGCGTTGGCCTGCACGTCTTCGCGGGTAAGCGGCTTGCGGGTGACGTTCTTGCCGGTCGGGTCACCGATCATTCCGGTGAAGTCGCCAATCAGGAAGATCACCTGATGGCCCAGATCCTGGAACTGCCGCATCTTATTAAGCAGCACGGTATGGCCGATATGCAGGTCCGGCGCGGTCGGGTCGAAACCGGCCTTGATGCGCAATGGCCGGCCGAGCTTGAGTCGGGCCTCGAGTTCCTCGTGCTTGAGGATTTCCTCGGCGCCGCGGCCGATCAATTCGAGGGCATGGTTCAGGTCGTTCATGTTTGTGGGCAGAAATCCGGCGGTTTTGTGCGTTCAGCGTTAACTGGAAGTTAAAGTCTGGGGGTCAAAAAATCCAGTCTTCACAAGGGTTTGACGCAAGGTTTTAAGTCTGGTTATCGTACCCCACCCCGCCTCCTGGCCGGCCTGTTCCGCGGAGTCCGTTTTGCCACATCGCCCTCAAGAAGCCTCCCTGACACGCTGGTCGCACGAGCATTGGTTGCTCGCCGGACTGGGCGGATTCCTCGGCTCGGCCCTGATCGCCATCGTGCCCGGCTTCTCCCAGGCGATGAGCGCGCCGCAGGCGGCCGAGCTGCCGGTGACCGTCAGTCTGGTGCTTCCACCGATGGCGCGCTCCGAACACGACGCTTCCGCCGGTGGTTGGAAATTCGTCCACGTCGAGAAGGGCCAGACCCTCAGCCACGTCTTCAATGATCTGGGCATCCCCTTGTCGGTGATGCGCCAGATGCTCAAGTCGCCGGAAGCCCGCACCAGCCTGTGGAACATCGGGCCGGGCAAGGAACTGGCGTTTGAACTCGACCGCAACGATCAGCTCAAGACCCTGCGCTTCGATCGCAACGATGCCGAGCGCATCGAAATCCGCGTCGGCAAGGACGGCCAGGTCGAACAGAAGATCATCGCCCGCCCGCTCGAACAGAACGTTGCCGTCGCCTCCGGTCGCATCACGCGCTCCTTCGCGGCCGATGCGCGCCGCGCCGGCCTGACTACTTCCTCGATTAACAAGCTCGCCAACGTCTTCAAGTACGACGTCGACTTCGTCGAAGATCTGCGCGACGGTGACACCTTCGAAGTGGTGTACGAAGACCAGTGGCGCGAAGGTCAGCGCCTGAAGAACGGCGACGTGCTCGCCGCCCGCATCACCACGCACAACAAGGTCTACACCGCGTTCTATTTCGAACACGACGGCAAGGCCGAATATTTCGATGGCAAGGGCAACCCGCTGAAGAAGGTGCTGATGCGCATTCCGATCGAATACGCCCGCCTGTCCTCGACCTTCGGCATGCGCAACCACCCCGTGCTGGGTCGCATGCGCATGCACAAGGGCGTGGACTATGCCGCCTCCACGGGCACGCCGATCATGGCTGCCGGCGACGGCAAGGTTCAGTTCGTCGGCTGGAAGAACGGCTACGGTCGCGCCGTCGTGCTCGATCATGGCAATGGCCGCACCACCCTGTACGGGCACATGTCCGCGTGGGGCAAGATCAAGCAGGGACAGCGCGTCAACCAGGGCTCCACGATCGGGTATGTCGGCATGAGCGGCCTGGCCACCGGCCCGCATCTGCACTACGAATTCCGCGTCAACGGCAACCAGGTCAATCCGCTCAATGTGACCATGCCCAAGCCGGCGCCGCTGAGCGGTACCGAGATGGCGCGTTTCCAGGCGACGATCGCCCCGGCGCTCGCGCGCATGGAAGTCATGCAGAAGACCACGCGTCTGGCCGTGCGCTAAGCCGCATGGCCGGGCCGTCACTGCCGGTCGACGGCCCGCTGTTCCTTGGTCTGATCTCCGGCACCAGCGTCGACGGTATCGACGCGGCTCTCGTCGCTTTCGATCCCGCGCCGCGACTGATCTTCGGTCGCACCTATCCGATGCCGGCGGCGCTGGCGGCGGAGGTGTTGCGCGTCTCGCAGGCCGATGCCCGGCTCTCGCTCGACGATATGGGCGCGCTCGATACACGGCTGGGCCAGGCGTTCGCAGAAGCCGCGAACCATTTGATCGAAGCGGCCGGCGTACCGCGCGCGCGGATTCACGCGATCGGCTCGCACGGACAGACGCTGCGCCATCGCCCGTCCGGCGATGCGCCCTTCACGATGCAATACGGCGACGCCAGCCTCATCGCCGAACGCACGAAAATCACCACCGTCGCCGACTTCCGTCGCCGCGACGTGGCCGCAGGCGGCCAGGGCGCGCCCTTGCTGCCGGTGCTGCATGCCGCGCTCCTGCGCACGACCGACGAAGACCGCGCGGTGCTCAATCTGGGCGGCATCGCCAATCTCACCCTGCTGCCGGCGCACGGCAGCGTGCGCGGCTTCGATACCGGTCCAGCCAATGGGCTGATGGATGCCTGGTGTTTGCGTCATCGCGGCGAACGATTCGATCGCGACGGCGCGTTCGCGTCCGAAGGGCAGGCCGACGCATCCTTGCTCGACCGTCTGCTCGACGAACCCTGGCTGAGCCTGCCGCCGCCCAAGAGCACGGGCCGCGACCAGTTCCATCTCGATTGGCTGCAGGAAAAAATGCAGGGTCTTGCCCTGACTCCGGCCGACGTGCAGGCGACCTTGCTCGCGTACACCGCGCGCACGGTCGCCGATGCACTGCGTCGGACCCAGCCTGACTGTCGTCGGGTTCTCGCCTGCGGTGGCGGCGTGCACAACCGCGCCTTGATGGCGCAGCTGCGGCGGGAACTGCCCGCTCAGGTCATCGCGAGCACGGCCGACTACGGCGTGGATCCGGATTTCCTCGAGGCGATGGCGTTTGCCTGGCTGGCGCGGGAGACCCTGGCCGGACGCCCCGGCAACTTGCCCGAGGTCACCGGTGCGGCCGGTTTACGGATTCTCGGCGCGATCCATCCCGGCTGATCTCGGCGGAATATTGCGCACTCGACGTCAGCGCGGTTTTCCCGAGGGCGGCTGCATGTAGGCCGGCGCGTCGTCGGGCAGGCCCGTGAAAGCTTCCATCGCTTCCTTGAACGCACGCGTCTCGTCGTCGCCCCAGGCCCCGGCGAGGCGGGCGATATCGCCCGGCACCGGCGGCGGATCGGGCTCGGCCAGACCCAGCGACTGCTTCACCAGATGCAGGATGACGTCGTTGAGCGGCCAGCCTTTTTGCCGCGCCAATTCCTTGATGCGGTCGGCGACGCGTTCATCGATGTCGCGTAACAGGAAATCAGCCATGGCTCTCGATCAACCGGGCTCGGGGGGAAGCCGGGAAGGTGAGATTACCGCCGCGCGCCGCGCGCGGGAAGCCGGGCCGTACCGGCGCGGCGCGGCGTTCAGGTGCCGTCCACCGGCGTCGCACGCTTGCGGGCCGCTTCCATGCGCATCAACCACAGGATGAGCAGCACCGCCGGAAAGGCGATCACCGCCGTGTAGACGAAGAAGGCCGGATAGCCGATCGCATCGACGATGCGTCCCCATTGGCTGGCGATGGTCTTCGACGGCAGGCTCCAGAGCGTGCCGAACAATGCGTACTGCGTCGCCGTGTATTGCTTGCTGGTGAGCGAGGACATGTAGGAGATGAAGGCGGTGCCGGCGATGCCATTGGCGACGTTGTCGATGCTGATGGCTGCCGCCAGCCACCAGACGCTCGGCGCGGTCGCGCCGGCGAGGGTGCCAACATGGCCGTAGAACAGGTTGGCGACACTCAGCAGCACAACGCCGAGCAGCATGCTGCGCATGAAGCCAAGCCGGCGCACCAGCCAGCCGGCGTAGATCGCGCCGACCAAGGTGAGGATGACGCCGTAGACCTTGGACACCGCCGCGACCTGGTCGAGGGTGTAGCCCATGTCGAGGTAGAAGGTGTTCGCCGCCACGCCCATCGTCGTGTAGTTGAGGCGATAGGTCACGATGAGCAGCAGCATCGGGATCGCCAGCCGCCAACCGAAGCGCAGGCCGATGTCCCGCACCGGCAGGACCACGGAGACGATCAGCTTGTCCCGCGCCGCGCGCAGGCCCGGCAAGGACAGCACGGCCAGCAGCGCGAGCTCGATCAGGCCGATGGCGCCGAAGCTGCAATCGAGCGCGAGCGTGGAATCGCCCTTGGCCACGAGCGGCGCGCGCAGCACGAACCACAGCAGGGCCGTGACGAGGAATCCGATCAACAGCGGCGCGGGCCGCATGTGCTCGGCGGCTTCCAGAACCAGTGCTCGATCGACCTGCGGATCTCCGGCGGCGGCGCGCTGTGGTTCGCGGATGCGCAGCGTCGTCGCGACGCCGATCAGCAGCAGCCCCGCGATCATGACGTAGGCCTGCCACCAACCCGCATGACTCGCCATGAGCAATGCGAGCGCTCCGCTGCAGATCAGCGCGACCTGGTAGCCGATCTGGTACGCCGCAGAGGAGGAGCCCAGCAGCTTTGCGTCCACCGATTCGATGCGATACGCATCGACCACGATGTCCTGCGTCGCAGAGCAGAACGCGGTGAAGGCCGCGAGCAGCGCGAAATGCTGAGCACCCGCGGACGGTTCGTTCAGCGCCATCAGCAACAGACCCACGATCACGCCGAGCTGGGCGAACATCAGCCAGCCGCGTCGCTGGCCCATGCCACCGAGCACGGGCAAGCGCGCGCGGTCGACGATCGGCGACCAAAGGAACTTCATCGAATACGCCAGGCCAACCAGACTGAACAAGCCGATCGTCGTGCGATCGATGCCCGACAGGCGCAGCCGCGCCGACAACGTCGTCAGCACCATCGGGAGCGGCAGTCCCGACGCAAAGCCCAGGAAAAGCATCTCCCGCACGCCCGGGCGCCAATAGTCCGCAATCGAAGCGAAGAATCCCGTGCGTGGCTCGGTGTTGCTCATGCGTACTCCACGGAATAAGGCGCGTGATCGGAAAATTTCGGCTCGCTCGCAATCGCGCAGCTCTTGAGTTTGTCGCGCAGCGAAGGCGTGACGATCTGGTAGTCGATGCGCCAACCGACGTTCTTCGCGCGCGCCGCGCCGCGCTGGCTCCACCAGGTGTAATCCTCGCCGTCCGGTCGCAGCTGGCGATAGCTGTCGACCCAGCCGCGCTCCTTGAACAGCACATCGAGCCAGGCGCGCTCTTCGGGCAGGCAACCGGAGTTCTTCTGGTTCGAAGTCCAGTTCTTGATGTCCTTGCGCGTGTGCACGATGTTCCAGTCGCCGCAGATCACGTAATCACGACCACTCTTGAGCCAGCCATCGAGAATGGGCAGGAACCACTCCATGCTGCGGAACTTGAATTGCTGCCGCTCCTCACCTGACGAACCCGACGGGAAGTACAGCGAGACCACGCTCAGATTGCCGAAGCGCGCTTCGATGTAGCGCCCCTCTTCATCGAAATCGTTCCAGCCCAGCGCCGTGCGCACCTCATCGGGCGCGCGCCGGGTATAGATCGCGACGCCGGAATAGCCTTTCTTGGACGTGGCGTCGCGAAAATAGGCGTGATAGCCGTCGGGCCGGAAACAGGCGTCGGCGAGCTGGTGTTCCTGGGCCTTGGTTTCCTGCAGGCAGAGCACGTCGGCCTTTTGCTCGGCGAACCAGTCGAAAAAACCTTTCGTGGTCGCCGAACGCAATCCGTTGGCGTTGAAGCTGATGATCTTCATGGGCGGGCAATGACGTCAAAAGGAGACGAACCGTCCAAGACTACCGCAGGCCAAGGGACGGCAACCATGTCCGACCGGTGTCGACCCCGCCGCGCTCCCGTATCATCGCCTCCGTGACTGTCGCCAGAAATTCCCGGACCGCCCATGCTCGAGCACCAACGCCGCTTCCTTGAACTCGCCCTCGCCCGCCAAGTGCTGCGTTTCGGCGAATTCACACTGAAGTCCGGGCGGGTCAGTCCGTACTTCTTCAACGCCGGCCTGTTCGATTCCGGCGCGGCCCTCGCCGCGCTGGGCGAATGCTATGCCGATGCCCTGCTCGGCTCGGGCGTGGCCTTCGACATGCTGTTCGGTCCGGCTTACAAGGGAATCCCGCTTGCAACGGCGCTGTCGACTACTCTGGCTGCCCGCGGCCGCGACGTGCCGGTCGCGTTCAATCGCAAGGAAGCCAAGGCCCATGGCGAAGGCGGTTCGCTGATCGGCGCCAAGGTCCAGGGTCGGGTGCTGATCGTCGACGATGTGATTACGGCGGGCACCGCGATCCGCGAGGCGCTCGAGATCATCCGCGGCGCCGGCGGCACGCCCTGCGGCGTATTGATTGCGCTCGACCGGCAGGAACGCGGCCAGACCGGCAGCCGGTCGGCCGCACAGGAAGTCGCCCACGAATTCGGCCTGCCCGTGATCGCCGTCGCCGGCCTGACCGAACTGCTGCGTCTGGCCGACGAACGGCCGGAAGTGGCCGCTTACAAAGACGCGCTGGTGGCGTATCGTTCCCGCTACGGCAGCGACTGACGAGAACGCCATGAACACCCAACGAGTTTGCCTGGCCCTGTTGATCACCCTGCTGGCGGCGAGCGCCGCCGATGCCCAGCAGGACAAGAAAAAGCTTTATCGCTGGGTCGACAAGCAGGGCAAAGTCCACTACGACGACGCGCTGCCGCCCGAGGCGATCGACCAGGCGCGCCAGGAATACAACGCCAAGACCGGCACGGCCACCGGCTCGGTGGATCGCGCGCTGACCGCCGAAGAACGGGCCGCCGCCGTCCAGCAGGAGGACGCCGCCGCCGTGGCCGCGGAAGCGGCCAAGCGCCAGCAGATGATGGAAGAGTCGATGCTGGTGAACTACCAGACCGAGGCCGACCTGCACCGCGCCTACGACGAGCGCATCAGCCTGCTCAAGCAGACTATCGCGTCGACCGACATCAGCCTCAAGGACGTGCGCAACAGCCTGACGACCTTGCTCACCGAAGCTTCCGAAGCCGAACTCGGCGGCCGTCCGGTCGATGCCCGCCGAGCCGGACTCATTCGCGAGCGCCATGTCGAGATGCTCAAGCAGCAAACCTTCATGAGCAATCGCATGGGCGAGCTGGCCAGCCTCGATGCCGAGTTCCAGCGCGTGCTCGCGCGGTTCCGCGAACTGCGCGGCGCGCAGCAGGCGCCGACACCGGGTACCGCGCCCGCCACACCGCCGGCCACGCCGGGCGGCGCAACGCCCTGAGACGGACTTTCGTCACTCAAGAAAAAGCCGGCTTGCGCCGGCTTTTTTGTGCCCGCGTATCGGCTAGAACCCAAGCACCAAGTTCGGATCCGCCGCCAGCATCTGTTCGCGGAATGCCGCCTGGATGCGCTGCAGCGCCGCGGCGTCCTTCGCATCGAAACGCAGCACCAGCACCGGCGTGGTGTTGGACGCACGCACGAGGCCCCAACCATCGGACCAGTCGGCGCGCAGGCCGTCGATCGTGGCGATGCGCGCTCCCTCGAACTTCGCGCTGGCGAGGAATTTTTCGATGAAGGCGTACTGCTCGCCTTCGGCCACATGGATCTTCAGTTCCGGCGTCGACACGCCCTTGGGCAAGGTCGCGAACAACGTCTCCGGATCGTCCTGGGTGGCGGCGAGGATTTCCAGCAGACGCGCGGCGGCATACAGGCCGTCATCGAACCCGTACCAGCGCTCGCGGAAGAAGAAGTGGCCGCTCATTTCACCAGCCAGTTCCGCCTCGGTTTCCTTCATCTTCGCCTTGATCAGCGAATGCCCGGTCTTCCACATCAGCGGACTGCCGCCGTGCCGCAGCACGTGCGTGGCCAGATGGCCCGTGCACTTGACGTCGTAGATGATGCACGCGCCGGGATTGCGCTCGAGCACGTCGGAGGCGAACAGCATCAGCAGACGGTCGGGATAGATCATCTCGCCCGACTTGGTGACCACGCCCAGGCGGTCGCCGTCGCCGTCCAGCGCCAGGCCGATGTCGGCACCGACGCGCTGCACGACACGTATGAGGTCGACCAGGTTTTCTGGATCGCTCGGGTCGGGATGGTGATGCGGGAAGGTGCCGTCGACCTCGCAGAACAAGGGCTCAACATCGGCGCCGATCGCCTCGAGCAATTCCGGCGCGAAGCCGCCGGCAACACCGCTGCCGCAATCGACGACGACCTTAAGTTTGCGCTCGATCTGCACGTCGCCGGCGATGCGCGAAATGTAGTCGGCCTTGATGTCGCGCGGCACCGACTGCCCGGCGACGTCGGCGCGGAACAGGCGGTTTTCCGCAATGCGCGCGTACAGATTGAGGATCGCCTCGCCCGACAGCGTTTCGCCGTCGACGACGATCTTGAAACCATTGTAGTCGGGTGGATTGTGACTGCCGGTCACGGACACGCCGCAGCCGGTGCGCAGGTGGAAGGTACCGAAATACACCACCGGCGTCGGCACTTCGCCGATATCGATGACGTCGCGTCCGGCCTTGCGCAGGCCGGCGATCAGGGCGTTGGACATTTCCGGCGACGACAGGCGGCCGTCGCGGCCAACCACGATGTTGCGCAGGTTGCGCTCGGCCATGACGCTGCCGATCGCGTGTCCGATCAGGGTGGCGATATGTGCGTCGAGCGTTTGTCCGACGATGCCGCGGATGTCGTAGGCGCGGAAGATGCTGCGGTCGAGCATGATGCGCGGCGCGGCCAGCGCCTCGGCGATCTTGACCGGTGCCGCTTCGGCTTTTTCGAACTGGCCGCTGCTCTGCAATTCCGCCAGCGTCGGTGCCGCTTCTTCTTCGACCCGCGCCGGACGTTCGGACGCGCCGCCACGGAGCTTGGGCAGGAACAGCGCCGCGACACCCAGCAGAGCCAGCAGACCGGCCAGGCCCATTTCGCCGTAACCGCCCTTGTCCAACAGACCCGATTCGACGATCGGCGAGGTCGCCACCACGCGCATCGGCGTGCCGGTCAATTCGATCGCGTTCGCTTCGGCCTTGAACTGCAGGTCGCCTTCCAGCACGCCGTCCGCGACGACGTTGTAGCGACCCTGTCGCAGGGCCAGATAGGCGCCCTTGGGCGCGGCACCGGTGACCTTCGAGGTCAGCGGCGCGAGCGGCAGTCGCGCATACACCAGCGAAACCACCTGGCCCTGGTCGAGCAGCGGCGTGGCCACGCCCAGACGCGGCGCACCTCCGTCCTTGATCACCGCGACCGCGGGATTGCCATCCTGCATGGCGCGCTCGAGCAAGCCGAGCTTGCCGTAACCGAACGTCGCGGGATCGGCGAAGGCCGCCGTCAGGTCGGGCGCGACGAATTCGACCGCTTCCACGCCAGCCCAGCCTTCGGTCACCAGGTCTTTCGCGGCCGGGATGTCATTGGCCTTGACCGCGACCACGAGTGCATTGCGGCCCTTGAGCGCGGCCATGTGGTCGAGCGCCGCCTTGAGCTGCGGCTGCAACTGGTCGGCGACCTCGCGCCGGGCCACACCCACTTGTTCGGTGAGCTGGTTGGCCGAACGCAGCTGCCATCCCGTCCACGCGGTCCACAACGCGGCCAGGAGCAGCAACACCGCGACCGCCGGCAGGATCAAGGCCGGCTTGAAACTTCCCGGTTTCAACATCGAAGTCATGTGGTCCCCCTAGACCGTTCAGCGAACACCGGTGTGGCCGAAACCGCCGGCACCCCGCGCGCTGTGTTCGAAATCCTGCACCTGCCGGAACCGCGCCCGCACCACCGGCAGGAAAACCAGCTGGGCGATTCGGTCGCCCGGCTGGATCGTCTGCGGATTCTGCCCGCGATTCCACAAACTCACCATGAGGGGCCCCTGGTAGTCGGCATCGATCAGCCCGACCAGGTTGCCCAGCACCAATCCCTGTTTGTGACCCAGCCCCGAGCGCGGCAGGATCACCGCGCACAGCTCGGCATCGCCGATGTGGATCGCCATGCCCGTGGGCAGCAACTGCGCCTCGCCCGGCGCCAGCGTGATCGCCGTGTCACACAGGGCGCGCAGGTCCATGCCCGCCGACAAGGCGGTCGCATAGTCGGGCAACGGAAATTCCGCGCCGAGGCGGGCGTCGAGAATCTTGAGCTCGATCTCGCGGCTCAAGCGCGCGTCCCCAGGCGTTCGGCGATCAGGGCCAGCAAGGCGCCGGCCACCGCCGTCTTGGTTCCGCGCGGGATATCGAAGCGACGCTCGGCATCGAATACCGCCAGCGCGTTGTCCTCGCTTTCGAAGCCGATGCCTTGCGCGGACACGTCGTTGGCGGCAATCAGGTCCAGTCCTTTGCGGCGCAGCTTGTCGCGCGCATAGGTGTCCAGATCGTTGGTCTCCGCAGCAAAGCCCACCACCAGATGCGGTCGCGCGGCATGCGCGGCGACCTCGGCAAGAATGTCGGGCGTGCGCACGAGTTGCACGGCGAGCGTCTCACCGGTCTTCTTGATTTTTTGCGGCTGCGTTTCCACCGGCGCGTAGTCGGCCACCGCGGCGGCGCCGATGTAGACGTCCTGACCGGGCAACGCGGCCAATACCGCGTCGCGCATCTGCGCCGCGCGCCGCACATCGACGCGCTGAACGCCGGGCGGCGTTGCCAGACTCACCGGGCCCGCGACCAAGGTCACGCGCGCACCCATGGCAGCCGCGACCGCAGCGAGAGCGAAACCCATTTTTCCGGAGCTGCGATTGCCCAGGAAGCGCACCGGATCGAGATCCTCAAACGTCGGCCCGGCGCTGATCAGCACCTGACGGCCGCTCAGCAGGGACGGTCGCGAGGCGCTCGCCAGCGCCTGCACGATCTGCAGGGGCTCGAGCATGCGCCCGGCACCGACCTCGCCACAGGCCTGGTCGCCTTCGCCAGGGCCGAGCACGGTCACACCGCGCGCGACGAGCGTGGCGAGATTGGCGCGCGTGGCGGCGTGCGCCCACATGACGCGATTCATCGCCGGCACGACGACGACTGGCGCTTCGGACGCCAGACACAGGGTGCTCAGCAGATCGTTGGCGAAGCCATGCGCCAGACGTGCGAGCACATCCGCGCTGGCCGGCGCGATCAAGATGCGCGTGGCCCAGCGGGCGAGTTCGATATGACCCATCGCCGCTTCGGCGGCGGCATCCCACAGCGAGGTGCGCACCGGATGACCGGACAGCGCCTGGAACGTGGTCGCGGTGACGAACTGCTGCGCGCCTTCGGTCATGACCACGCGCACTTCGGCGCCGGCATCCTGTAGGCGACGGACCAGATCGGCGGCCTTGTAGGCGGCGATGCCACCACTGACACCGAGGAGGATGCGCTGTCCGGCTAGTTCGCTCACGTCCGCTTTTTCCTACGGCCAAAGACGGCCTAGCTTACCCGATGGCGCGCCTCGTCCCGAGGGCAGCGAAGATGACGACGCAGGCAAGCTGTGGCCATGCATATCCGCGACTGGCCCGCCACCGAACGCCCGCGTGAAAAGCTCCTCGCCCGGGGCAGCGGCGCGTTGTCGGATGCCGAATTGCTGGCGCTGTTCCTGGGCTCGGGCGGCCGCGGCCAGACGGCGGTGGATCTGGCGCGCCGCTTGCTGGCCGATCACGGCGGGCTGCGCGGGCTGCTGGACCGGCCGGCGGCGGAACTCGCACGTTGTGCGGGCCTGGGTCCGGCCCGAGCCTGCGTCCTGGCTTCGGCACTGGAATTGGGGACGCGCCACCTCGGCCAGCGGCTCGAGCGCGGCGATGCCCTCGGCGATCCCACCCAGGCCGGCGACTACCTGGCACGCAAGCTGCGGCCGCTGCCGTACGAAGTTTTCGCCTGCCTGTTCCTCGATACCCGTCACCGCGTCATTGCCTACGAAGAGCTTTTTCGCGGCACGCTCGACGGCGCTGAGGTCCACCCGCGCGAGGTCGCGCGCCGTTGCCTGGCGCTCAATGCCGCGGCGGTTATCTTCGGCCACAACCACCCCAGCGGCAGTCCCGAGGCCAGCGCCGCCGACCGGGCGGTCACCGCCCGGCTCAAACAATCGCTGGCCCTGGTCGACGTGCGCGTGCTCGACCATTTCATCGTCGGCGACGGCCCGCCGGTGTCGATGGCGCAGCGCGGCCTGCTCTGAGCGTGGCTGCGTATCGGCCGCCACTGCGTATACTGCTGCGCGGCAGGTTGCGACCGGACGGACCATGTGATTCTCGGCTACGACAGGCTCTACGCCCCCGACGCGGTCGAGATCGCGCTGCCCGACGCCGCGTCCGCGCGCACCCTGGTCGCGGCCCGTCGCCCGGATTTGTTCGAGCGCCTGCAGGCCGTGACCCAGCGCATCGGCGCCCCGGCCCGCGTCCTCGATGCCACCTTGCTCGGTGCCGCCCGTCTGGGCCTGCGCCACGGCAGCTTCGGCGACGATTTCCACGCCTACCACAACGAAGGCCATGTCCTGGAACTTGGCGATCGCCGCCTGCGACGTGCCTTGGACGACCTCGGCGACTCGGCGCCGCGGGGCGACGACGCCGCCGCCCTGCTGCTGTTCGCCGCCTGCCACGATCTTCGCCAGCGCGAAACCGTCGATGTGCCCGGTCCCGTCGGCGGCAACGAGGCTGCCAGCGTCGCCGAGACCTTCCGCATCCTGTCGGCCTGCGGCTTCGATCCGCAGCAGGACCGCGCTTATTTCGTCGCGCTGGAAATGATGATTGCCGGCAGCACGTTCGATGCCCGACCCGTGCCCAAGCCCGATCCGCGCACCGACGAACTGCCCGGCCTTGCCGGCGGTGCGCTCGCGCGCGGCCTGGCCCTGTGGCTCGACAGCGACCACCCGGGCTGGCGTGAAGACGCCGACGCGCGGCGCGGCGAGCGTCTGGGCCGGCTCGCGGCCGATCTGGACACCGCCAATGTCGGCGAGGATTTCGTGCAGCTGTGCGATACCGCCCTGCGCCTGTGCCGCGAACGGGAAATGCGCGCCGGCCGTCGCCTGGACGCCGCCACCTCGGCCGCACCCAGCCTGTCTTTCCTCGGGCCGGGCCAGCAGCACTATTTCTTCGAGCTGCATCGCTTCTGTTCGCGTGAAGGCGAGAGCGTGTTCGGTGCCGGCAAGGCCGCCAACGGGCCCCTGGTGAAGAAGACCAGTGCGGCGATGCTCGCGCGGTTCGCGGCCGCCCCGCCGGCCAATGGCGAGGCAGTGCTGGCGGCCTTTTCCGAGCTGACCGGGGCCTGCTGAGTCAGCGCGGGCAAAAAAAACGCCGACCGCCGGAATCGCTCCGAGATCGGCGGTTGCCCCGAGCCGACCTATGACGTCGACCGTTCGAAATGCCTCTTTTCCGGGGCGCGATGTTGACCGGGCTTCGTGACGCGCGCATGACAAGGGGCCGCCCGCCCGTCGCTCCGGCCCCGCCGCGCTACAATAGTCGGCTCACCCCGACGAAGCTTCCCCGTGAAAGAACATCTGCGCGAACTGGTGGCCCAGGCCCTGCTCGATCTCCGCCGCCACGGCCGCCTGCCCCAGGACCTGCCGACCCCGGACTACGTGATCGAGCGGACCAAATCGCGCGAACACGGCGACTACGCGACCAATATCGCCCTGCTGCTGGCGAAGGCCGCTGGCATGAAGCCGCGCGAGCTGGCCGAGGCCCTGGTGGCGACGTTCGGCGAATCGCAGCACGTCTCCAAGGTCGCGATCGCCGGCCCGGGCTTCATCAATTTCACGATTTCCACGCCCTGCCGCCTGGCGACGATCCGCCGCGTGTTCGAACTCGGCGCCGAATACGGCCGCCAGCTGTCCGAATCGCGCGAATCGATCACCGTCGAATTCGTCTCGGCCAATCCCAACGGCCCGCTGCACGTCGGTCATGGCCGCGGCGCCGCCTACGGCGCGTCCGTTGCCAACCTGCTTGAAGCCGCCGGCCACAAGGTCCAGCGCGAGTACTACGTCAACGACGCCGGTCGCCAGATGGATATCCTCGCGGTGTCGGTGTGGCTGCGCTATCACGAGCTCGGCGGCGTCAACGTGCGCTTCCCCGACAACGGCTACAAGGGCGACTACGTCACCGATATCGCGCGCGGCTTGCGCGCCCGCGAGGGCGATCGTCTGCGCCACAGCGCGATCGAGATCACCGACGGCCTGCCTGCCGACGAAACCCAGGGCGGCGACAAGGAACTGCATGTCGACGCGCTGATCGCGCGCGCCAAACAACTGCTCGGCGATGCGGACTACCGCGTGGTGTTCAACGCCGGCCTCGACTGGTGCCTGGCCGATATCCGCAACGATCTCGCCGGGTTCGGCGTGATCCACGACAATTTCTTCTCCGAACGCTCGCTCGCGACCGACGGCTACATGCAGCGCGCGATCGCCACACTGCGCGAGAACGGCCACCTGTACGAAGACGGCGGCGCCACCTGGTTCCGCGCGACCACTTTCGGCGACGACAAGGACCGCGTGGTCGTGCGCGAGAACGGCGTCACGACGTATTTCGCGTCCGACCTGGGCTATCTGCTGTCGAAGTTCGAACGCGGCTTCGAACGCGCGCTCTACATCCTCGGCGCCGATCACCATGGCTACATCGCGCGCCTGAAGGCCGCCGCGCAGGGTCTGGGTCTGGATGCGGGCAAGATCGAAGTGCAGCTGGTGCAGTTCGCGATCCTGTTCCGCGGCGCCGAACGCGTGCAGATGTCCACGCGCGCCGGCAGCTTCGTGACGCTGCGCGAGTTGCGCGAGGAAGTCGGCACCGATGCCGCGCGCTTTTTCTACGTCATGCGCGGCAACGACCAGCACCTGGACTTCGACCTGGAACTGGCCAAGAGCCGCTCCAACGACAACCCGGTCTATTACATCCAGTACGCGCATGCGCGCATCGCCAGCCTGTTCCGCCAGCTCAAGGAAAAGAGCCTGGCTTACAACGACAGCGCGGCGCTGTCGGCGCGCGCGCGCCTGACCGAGACGCACGAGGACGAGTTGATCGGCGAGCTCATGCGTTTCCCGGAAATCATCGAATCGGCCGCCGGCAACCGCGGTCCGCAGATCCTCGCCAACTACCTGCGTGAGCTGGCCGCGGCCTTCCACGCGTTCTACAACTCGCAACCGATCCTGACTGCCGAAGAGGAAGTGCGACACGCGCGCCTCGGGCTGTGCAAGGCTACGCAGCAGGTGCTGGCCAATGGCCTGGCCCTGCTCGGCGTATCGGCTCCGGAGAGCATGTAATGGCTGCAAAACGTTCCAAGAACCAGGCGCGCCGCAACGGCGGCAACGGTATTCCCGGCTGGATGTGGCTGCTGGTCGGCCTGCTGATCGGTGCCCTCGCCTTTGGCTATCTCTTCCTCAAGGACAAATGGGCGCAGGGTGGCAGCGACCTGCCGCAGCCCAACCCGCAGGCGCAGGCGCCGCGGACGTCCGAGGGCGCCGAGCCGGTTGTGCCGGAAACGCCGGTCAAGCCCAAGCCCAAGTTCGAGTTCTTCGAGATCCTGCCGGGTAAGGAAGTCGTCATTCCCGACGCCGAACTCGCTGAGCAGGCGCGCGCCGAGGCCCTGAAGCCGACGCCCACGCCGGCGAACCCCGCCTCGGAAACCGGCCATCCCGACCAGCCATCGCCGCCAACGACGACGCCCGCCGTCGCCGCGAATGCCGATGGCGCGCGCTACCTGCTGCAAGCCGGCGCGTTCCGCAGCGTCGACGAAGCCGAAGCCCTGAAAGCGAAGATCGCGTTGACCGGCGAAGTCGCCCGCGTGGAAACCGCGGAGATCAACGGCAACACCGTCTACCGCGTGCGCATGGGTCCGTATCCGACCGCCGGCGGTCTCGCCGCAGCCAAGCAGGCGCTCAACAACCACGGTATCACCGGCGCCCTGCCGATCCGCGCCAAGTAAGCGCCGCGCGGCACTGGCACCGCCATCCGCGCCTCCGTAGGATCGAAGCGCGCATCGGCGTCGCGGGGCATGCCGAGGGGAGAGTCAGCGCATGGGCTGGGACATCGATTTCCTGCCGGAAGACGGCATCCTGCGCCTGACCACGTCCGGCACCATGGACATGGAACAGATCACGCGCATGGCAGCCGAAGGCATGGCGGCGGGCGCGCAGCACGGCGCCACGCGCTTTCTGGTCGACCATCGCAACATGCTGCCGTCGCTGTCGTCGGAAGACATCTTCGACCTGCCGCGCATCAATGCCGAGCAAGGCGTCGCACGCACGATGCGGGTGGCGATTGTGTTCAATGCCGACTCGCCGCGGCGCGAGGATTTTTTCTTCTACGAAGTGCGCACGCTCAGCAAGGGCGCGAGCAACATCCGCCATTTCACCGACATGAATCAAGCGCTGGACTGGCTGCGAACCTGAGAGCGCGCCGGTCATCCGGCCGCTGGACCGATGCCACCACGGAGGGCAGGACATGTTCACGCAAACGATGATCGCCGGCTGGGGCGACATGGATTTCAATTCGCACATGCGCAATACCGCCTACCTCGACAAGTCGGCCGACTCGCGCATGCTGTTTTTCGCCGCACACGGTTTTTCGGCGCAGGAGTTCGCGCGCCGGCGCATCGGTCCGGTGGTGCGCAAGGACGAAGTCGACTATTTCCGCGAGGTCAATCTGCTCGAGACCATCGAGGTCGGCCTGAGCCTCGCCGGCCTGTCCGAGGACGGGTCGCGCTTTCGCCTGTGCAACGAATTCACCCGCGCCGACGGCAAGCCCAGTGCACGCGTGATCAGCACCGGCGGTTGGCTGGACCTGGCCGCGCGCAAGCTCATCGTGCCACCCGAGGCCTTGCTCGCGGCGATGCGCCTGCTGCCGCGCACCGACGATTTCGTCGCGCTGCCCTCGAGCGTCTGAGCTTTTCCGCGCGGACCGGCGGGCTCAGTTTCCGCGCTTGAGACGGATCAGGGCCGACGTGTCTTCCTCGCCGAAGCCCTGCTGCATCAATTCGCCATAGTCGGCCAGCGACTGGTCGATGACCGTGGCGCGGATGCCGGCCTGCGCCGCCATCTCGCGCACGATCTTGAGATCCTTGTGCAACAGCGCGGACTTGAATCCCGGCGCGAAGTTGCTGGCGAGCATGGTCGCGCCACGCTTGTCGAGAAACCAGTTGCCAGCCGCGCCGGCGGCGAGCGTGGGCACCAGCAGCTCCGGCGCGAGGCCAAGCTTTTCGCCGAGCGCGAGGCCTTCGCACACGGCCTGTGCGATGCCCGCGACCAGCACCTGGTTCACCGCCTTCGTGGCTTGCCCGGCGCCGCTCGGCCCCATATGCGTGATGCGCAGCGCATAAGCTTCCAGCGCGGGACGTGCCTTGTCGAGATCGGCGGCGTCGCCGCCGACCATGATCGACAGCTTGCCGTTGCGCGCGCCTTCGACGCCGCCCGACACCGGCGCATCGAGAAAGCCGATGCCGTGATCGTGCAGCCATGCGGCAGCCTGCTTGGCAGTATCGGCCGAAACGGTGGAATGATCGACGACCACACTACCGGGTCGGAGCACGCCAGCGAGCGCACGCACGTTCTCGAGCACATCGGCGTCGGCAGACACGCAAAGCATGACGGCGTCGCACTCGGCGAAGTCGGCCGCCGTGCTGGCCGCGCGCACGCCTGTGGTTTCGGCAAACGCCTGCGCGCGCGCCACGCTGCGATTGCCGACCACGGACAGCAGTCCTCGCGCGTGCAAATGACCGGCCATGGAATGGCCCATGGCGCCCAACCCGATAAATCCGACATGCATGGTGTCTGTCTCTGAGAGTGGCCGGTTGATGGCGCCTATTCGTGCGGCGTTTCGTGCAGGTAGGTGTAACCGGTCAGCCCCGCTTCGAGCGCGGCGAGCATCGCGGCCGATTCGGCCGCCGGCAGCTGCGCCGCCTCGACCTTGGCGCGATACGCCGCGCGCAGATCGTCGAGCGCATAGCCGACGTAATCGAGCATGACGTCGGTCGTGTCGCCCTTGCGCTGACGCAGCAGGGTGTAGCTGCCGTCGGCATTCATGCGTACGTTCGCGGTGTCGGTGTCGCCGAACAGGTTGTGGATGTCGCCCAGGGTTTCCTGGTACGCGCCAACCAGGAAGATGCCGAGGCGGTAGCTTTCGCCGCGGCGCAGGCTGTGCATCGGCAGCGAGGAATCCAGGGCTTCGGATTCGACATACGTATCGATGCGGCCATCGGAATCGCAGGTCAGGTCGGCGATCACGCCGCGACGATCCGGCACCTCGTCCAGACGCGCGATCGGCACGATCGGAAACACCTGATCGATCGCCCAGACGTCCGGGATCGATTCGAACACCGAGAAATTCACGAAATACTTGTCGACGAGGCGTTCGTTGAGCTCGTCGAGCACGTCGCGATGACTCTTTTCCTCACCGGTCAGGCGCGCGCGCACGCCGTGCGCGATGGCGTAGAAAAGATCGTCGAGCTGCGCGCGCTGCGCCAGCGACAACTGGCCGAGCGCGTACAGCGCCTGGCCTTCGGCGAGCGCGTGCTGCGCCTCCAGATACAGCTCCAGCGCCGGACGCTTGTCCAGGTCCGCATGCGTCTCGCGCAGATGGCGCAGAACCGCCGGCTCGCCCGACTGCGGCGCGGGCACGGCGCCCTCCGGCGCCCGCTCGACTTCCGACACGTTCACCACCATCACCGCATGGTGCGCGGTCATCGCGCGGCCGGCTTCGGTGATCATGCGCGGCGGCGGCAAGTTGAATTCGGCGCAGGCTTCGGCCAGCGGCTGCACGAGCGTGTGCGCGAACTGGTCGAGGCCGTAGTTGATCGAGCAGTACCCGCGCGAACGCGTGCCTTCGTAGTCCACGCCCAGGCCGCCACCGGAATCCATGTAGCGGATGCCGCAGCCGAGCTTGGACAGTTCGACGAAATAGCGCACCGCTTCGCGCATGCCATTGGCGATGTCGCGCACATTGGAGATCTGCGAGCCCATGTGGAAATGCAGCAGCTGCAGCGCATCGAGCATGTCGGCAGCGCGCAGTTTTTCGACCAGGTCGAGCACCTGGCGCGGCGACAGTCCGAATTTGGCCTTGTCGCCGCCGCTGTTCTGCCACTTGCCGGCACCGAGTGAGGCCAGGCGCATGCGCACGCCCAGGCCCGGCTGCACGCCGAGCGCCTTGGACTCTTCGAGGATGATCGCCAGCTCCGAGGGTTTTTCGACGACCAGGAAAGTCTGCAGACCGAGCTTGCGCGCGATCAGGGCCAGACGAATGAACTCGCGATCCTTGTAGCCGTTGCATACGACGACCGAGCCGGGCTTGGCCAGCCCGAGCACCGCCATGAGCTCGGGCTTGGAGCCCGCCTCCAGACCGAAGCCTTCGCCGCCTTGCGCGGCGAGCTCGCCAGCCACGCCGTAGTGCTGGTTGACCTTGATCGGGTACACGGCGGTGTAGCCGCCGGTGTAGTTCAGTTCGGTCATCGCCTTGTGGAAGGCCGCCTGCATCTTGCGCAGCCGGTCGCCGAGGATGTCGGAGAAACGCAGCAACAAGGGCAGCTTCAGACCGGCCGCGGTGGCCAGGTCGAGGATATCCGGCAGCGGCAAGGCCGCGCCCTCGGCACCGTGCGGCAACGCGCACATGCGACCCGACGCGTCGACGTCGAAATAACCATCGGCCCAGTAGGGGATGGAATAGGTGTGGCGGGCGCGGTCGAGGGACCAGGCGGGCATCGGCGGCAATCCTGAGCGTGGCGAACGAGGCGCAATTGTAACGCCCTTGCCGCCCGGGGCTTCAGGTGGAGAGACCGGCCAGGCGGGCAGCGGGTCGCTCGCAAAGACCCGTGCGCCGGAGCGCGGGTAGAATGGCGGCCTTGCCAGCCACTTTCGGGAGCCGCACATGGAAAACAGTTCACAGAATTGGCTGTACGAGAACTTCGATCACACCGGCTCGGCCTTCGGCCTGCGCATCACGCGCAAACTCGACGAGGTGCAGTCGCCGTTCCAGAAGATCGAGATCTACGAAAGCCGCGACTGGGGCAATGTGATGCTCATCGACGGCGCGATGATGGTGACCACGCGCGACAACTTCTTCTATCACGAGATGATGGCGCACGCGCCGCTGTTCACCCACCCCGATCCCAAGCACGTGGTCATCATCGGCGGCGGCGATTGCGGCACCCTGCGCGAAGTGCTGCGCCATCCGGGCGTGCGCACGGCGGTTCAATGCGACATCGATGAACAGGTCACGCGCATGGCCGAGCTGTACTTCCCGGAACTGTGCGAGTCCAACAACGATTCGCGCGCGACCGTGATGTTCGACGACGGCATCGCCTACATGGCCAATGCCGCGCCCGGCTCGATCGACGTGATCATCGTCGACTCGACCGATCCGGTCGGTCCGGCTGAAGGTCTGTTCAATCGCGCCTTCTACGAGAACTGCCTCAAGGCTCTGCGCCCCGACGGTCTGCTGGTGCAGCAGAGCGAATCACCGCTGGCGCTGATGCACCTGATCCAGGACATGCGCGGTGCGATGCGCGACGCCGGTTTCCAGAGTTTCCGCACGCTGCCGTTTCCGCAGCCCTGCTATCCGACCGGCTGGTGGAGCGGCACGATCGCCAGCAAGACCGCGCGCGATCTCACCGCCTTCCGCGAGGAAGATGCCGCGGCCGCCGCGAGCAAGTTCGGCTGCCGCTACTACAACGCCGGCGTGCATCGCGGCGCGCTGGCGATGCCGGGCTTGATGCAGGAAGCGCTGGGCGACTGAGCCGCGATCATCGTAAACAAAGAAGGGCGCGGATTTCTCCGCGCCCTTTTTCTTGCGCGTGCAGCAGCATTATTTGACTTCGAAATCCTTGCTCTGCACGACCGTGCCGTCGAGCGAGATCTCGACCTTGTACTTGCCGGCCGGCCAGCCATCGGGCTTGCTGATCTGGAAGTTGGTCACGCCCGGTCCAGCGAAGCTGAAGGACTTGGGCTCTTCGCTGACGACCTGACCATCCTGATACGTCCACTTGGCGTTAAGCGTGCCGGCGACGGTGGCAGCCGGATCGCTGGTAGTGGTGGCGACCGAGGCAGTGATCGTGTCCTTCGGGGCGAAGGTCGTGCCCGAAGCAGCGATCTTGCCGTCGGCGCCAACCGAACTGCCGAGATCGACGCTCACCACCGATACGGTGGGCGCGACGGGCGGCGGTGGCGGTGCGGGCTCCATCGGGGCCGGCGGCGGCGGGGGCGGCGGCGGGGCTTCGGCCTTCTTGCATGCCGAAAGCATCATCGTACCGGCCAGTACCGAGACAAACAGGGTGCGGCTGAGATTGCGATTCATGGGTTTCTCCTGGAATTCGGGAACGAGATCATCGACGCGACGCGGCTTACTCGGCCGACGGAATCTTCAGCACCTGACCGGGCTTGATCTTGTCAGGATCATCGAGCTGGTCGCGATTGGCCTCGAAGATGGCGTGCCATTTGCTCGCCTTGCCGTAGAACTCCTTGGCGATGTGCGACAGCGTGTCGCCCTTGACCACGGTGTAGGTGCGCTCGCCGGTACTGCCGCCGCCTTCGAGCGGCTGTTCGGTCGACGTGACGGTGGTGCGCACATTGCTGAAATCAGCTTTCGCCTGTTCGGTGCTGGTGACGGTGCTCTGGACGTTCGAAAAATCGGGTTTCTTCGGGGGCGTGGTCATGGCGGGGTCTCCCGGACGATGGGGTCCGAGGGCCACCTTAGCGGGTATTTTTCACCGGCGAATTAAGGTTTTGCTAATTGCGCGCGACCTGTTCATGTCGCCAGGTTTGCGGCGGCGCAACAAGAAGAAGGCCCCGCGAACGCGGGGCTTTCCGGGTGCAACCGACGCCGGCCCTCAGAGCGCGTCGCCGTCGAGCTCGCCGGTCCGGATGCGCATGACCCGCTCGAGCTCGTAGACGAAGATCTTGCCGTCGCCGATCTTGCCGGTATTGGCCGCGTTCTGGATCGCCTCGACGACGCGATCGAGCTGGTCGGTCGTCACCGCAACCTCGAGCTTGATCTTCGGCAGGAAGTCCACGACATATTCCGCGCCGCGATAAAGCTCGGTATGACCTTTCTGCCGACCAAAGCCCTTGACCTCGGTGACGGTGACGCCGGTGACGCCGACCTCGCTCAGGGCTTCGCGGACATCGTCGAGCTTGAACGGCTTGATGATCGCCATGACCATTTTCATTGGGCAGCTCCTGAAGGCTTAAAGGTTGTAGCCACGTTCGTTGTGCAGGGCCAGGTCGAGACCTTCGGTCTCTTCGTCCGGCGCCACGCGCAAGCCGATCGTCCAGTCGATCAGCTTGAGCAGCACGAGGCTGACCACGGCAGTGTAAAGGATGGTGAAGCCGACGCCCTGCGCCTGCTTCCACAACTGGTCGGCGACATCGGTGACCGACCCGAAACCGCCAAGCGCCGGCGCCGCGAACACGCCGGTGAGCAAAGCGCCGACGATGCCGCCAACCGCATGCACGCCGAACACGTCGAGGGAATCGTCGTAGCCGAGGGCGCGCTTGAGCGACGTGGCGCTGAGGAAACAGATCACGCCCGCCGCCAGACCGATGACCAGCGCACCGGCCGGGCCGGCGGTGCCCGAGGCGGGAGTGATCGCAACCAGACCCGCGACCGCGCCCGAGGCGATGCCGAGCACACTGGGTTTGCGATGCGTCAGCCACTCGATGAACATCCAGCCCAGCGCCGCGCTCGCCGTGGCGACCTGCGTGACCAGCATGGCCATGCCGGCCGTGCCGTTCGCCGCAACCGCCGAACCGGCGTTGAACCCGAACCAGCCGACCCACAGCATGCTCGCGCCGACCAGGGTGTAGCCGAGGTTATGCGGCGGCATCGCCGTGTTCGGATAGCCCTTGCGCTTGCCCAGCACCAGCGCCGCGACCAGACCGGCGATACCGGCGTTGATGTGCACGACGGTGCCGCCCGCGAAGTCGAGCACGCCCCAGTCCCAGAGCAGGCCGCCATCGCCGCTCCAGACCATGTGCGCGATCGGCGCATACACCAGGGTGAACCACAGGCCCATGAACAGCAGCATCGCGGAGAATTTCATGCGCTCGGCGAACGCACCGACGATCAGCGCCGGCGTGATGATCGCGAAGGTCATCTGGAAGGTGATGAAGACGCTTTCGGGAATCGTCAGCGTCAGACTGGCCGGTGTCAGCCCGGCGAGAAAGGCTTTGTTCAATCCACCGACGAACGAATGCAGGTTGACCACGCCCTTGGCCATGCCGGTCGTGTCGAACACCAGGCTGTAGCCGTACAGAACCCAGAGCACGCTGACCAGGCCGGTGATCGCAAAACACTGCATCAGTACCGACAGCACGTTCTTGGTGCGCACCATGCCGCCGTAGAACAGGGCCAGGCCCGGGATCGTCATGAACAGCACGAGCACGGTCGCCACGATCATCCAGGCAGTGTCGCCGGTGTCGGCCACGGCTGGCGCGGCGGCCCAGGCCGGAAGAGGCAGGGCGAGGACCGCCAGCGCGGCCAGTCGGGTCAGGGCAGGTCGGTTCATGGCAGCCTCCGGGAAAGATGACCGGACTGTTGCGCGATGACGAACGATTGATTGCTCACGCCGATCATGGTTCGATATGGGCCCCTCGCCGGCGGCGGATTTTTCGGCGGGAACACAGGTAGGCAACGCCCTACCGGCCGGATCGGCGTCTGCCGACGTTGTTCCGGCGATCACGCGGCGAGACTGCCGGCGTCCACCGGAGAAACGTCCCATGATCGACCTCAAAACCATCGACGACCTCGCCCGCCGCCTCACCAGTCTGGTGCCGCCGGGACTGAAAGACGCGCGCGCCGATCTCGAGCAGAACATGAAGGCCACGCTGCAGGCCGGCCTGGGCAAACTCGATCTGGTCACGCGCGAGGAATTCGAAGTGCAGCGTGCCGTGCTGCTGCGCACGCGCGAGAAGATCGACGCGCTCGAGCGCACGCTCGCCGTGCTCGAAGCGCGGCTGGCCGCGCAAGACAGCCCCAGCAACTAAGCGGCGAGCCACCGATGTCCCTGGCGCTGGCGCATAGCCGCGCCCGCACGGGCGTGCACGCGCCGCCGGTGCGGGTGGAGGTGTATCTGTCGCCCGGTTTGCCGATCATCCAGATCGTCGGCCTGCCGGAAGCGGCCGTGCGCGAAAGCCGCGATCGCGTGCGCGCGGCGATCCAGTGCTCGCAACTGGACATGCCGAACCGGCGCATGATCATCAATCTCGCGCCGGCCGATCTGCCGAAGGAAGGCGGGCGCTTCGATCTGCCGATCGCCCTGGCCTTGCTCGCCGCGAGCGGCGACGTCAACGTCGAGGCCCTGGGCCGCTGCGAACTGCTCGGCGAACTGGCCCTGACCGGCGAACTGCGCATGGTCGACGGCGTATTGCCGGCCGCGCTGGCCGCCGCGCGCGCCGGTCGTGCCCTGATCGTTCCGGCCGGCAACGGCGAGGAAGCCGCACTCGCCAGCGGCGCGCAGACTTATGTCGCGCGTACCTTGCTCGAGGTGGTCGCGCACCTCAATGGCCAGAAGTCGTTGCCGCTGGCACAGACCAATCCCGCGGCCTGGCTCACGCCGGCGTATCCCGATCTGGCCGAGGTCCGCGGTCAGTTCCAGGCACGGCGCGCACTGGAAATCGCCGCGGCGGGCGCACACCACCTGTTGCTGATCGGACCCCCAGGCTGCGGCAAGACCTTGCTCGCCTCGCGACTGCCGGGCCTGCTGCCCGAGCCCAGCGAAGCCGAGGCGCTGGAAAGCGCCGCGATCGCCTCGGTGTCCGGGCGCGGCCTGGATCTCGCGCGCTGGCGCGTGCGCGGGTTTCGCTCGCCGCATCACACCGCGAGCGGCGTCGCCCTGGTCGGCGGCGGTGCAGAACCGCGCCCCGGAGAAATCTCCCTCGCGCATCACGGCGTGCTTTTTCTCGACGAGCTCAGCCAATGGTCGCGGCGCACGCTGGACGTGCTGCGCGAACCGATGGAGTCGGGCGTGATCACGATTTCCCGGGCGGCCGGCACCGCCGAATTTCCCGCGCAGTTCCAGCTCGTCGCGGCGATGAATCCCTGCCCCTGCGGCTGGGCCGGCGATCCGTCCGGCCGCTGTCGCTGTGCGCTGGATGTCGTGCAGCGCTACCGCGGCCGCTTGTCGGGCCCCCTGCTCGACCGCATCGACCTGCAACTGAACGTCCCGCGCCTGGCTGCGCACGAAATGCGCGCCGACGCGCCACGCGGAGAATCCACGGCCAGCGTGCGTGCACGCGTGCTCGCCGCGCGCGACCGGCAGCAGCAGCGCAACGGCACGACCAATGCCCGGCTCTCGCAGGCGCAGGTCGAACGACATTGCCGTCTGTCAGCCGACGACCAGAACCTGCTCGAACGTGCGATGGAGGTCCTGCAACTCACGGCGCGCGCGACCCAACGCATCTTGCGCGTTGCGCGCACGATCGCCGATCTCGAGGACAGCGCCGCGATCACGACGACGCAGCTGACCGAAGCGATCGGCTACCGGCAGCTCGACCGTGGTCTGTCACCGACCGGCGGCGACTGAGTCAAGCGTCGAGACGACCGTTGGGATCGAGTTCGCCCACGACGATCTGCTCGGCGCGCGGGCCGAAGCCATTGATAAGCACCGGACCCTCGGTCACGCCATCCAGCCCCAGCACCTGCTCGATGACTTCGTCATTGATCGCGCCGGTGACGAAGGCACCGTGGCCCATCTCGGTCGCGGTCAGGTAGAGGTTCTGCGACAAATGGCCGGCGTCGAGCTGCACGACTTTCCAGGCCTTGGCATGGCGCTGGTACTTCCAGAAATTGCGATCGAAGCGCGCCGTCATCAGCACCAGCACCGGCGCGTTGGCGAACCAAGTCTGGCCGGCCACCAACCGAAGGGCAAGGCTCGCCCACCCGCCGGGAGGAGTCGCGTCCCACCCACTTGGATCCGCCGCATCCAACCCACTCGGATCCGTCGCAGCCATCGCACCGTCGCCAGGCCCCACGTCCCCCGCAGACAGGGGCTCCAACGCATGCGCGACCGCGTGATAGTGATAAAGCCCGGGCGCGAGCCCCTCGACGCGCTGCGCCAGCACATACGCTTCGACCGGATGCAGGCCGCCGCCAGACGGACTATTTTTCTTCAGCGCGACCGCTCCCGGAGCGAGCTCCTGGCGGCCTTGCTCACCGAACACCCGGTGCAGCAGATCGGCGAGCTGCGCCAGCGGAACCACGCCGTCCGCCGCGAAATTCCGGCATGTCACGCGTCGTGCGAGCAAATCGTCGAGCGCCGTCTTGCGCGGTGGCGGCAAGCTCAGCCGGTGCGCGACATCGCCTCGCGCATGGGTTTCGGCGGGGGCCGGGCCGTGCGCAGCGACCATGTCGGCAATTGTTTCGCGCGGATGTTCCTGCACATCGACGCCGCGCCAGCGACCGAAGGCCTGCATCGCGGCCGCGAGCGGCCACCAGCCGGCAGCCTGCATCTGCCGCGCACGCGCGCGCAGACGCTGATGCGGCACCGACTCGCCCAGCAACAGGCCGGCCGCGAGCAGGCGGTCGATGCGTTCGGGCGCATGCCCGCGTTCGAGCTCGGCGCGCGGCACCGGATCCTCGCAGCCGACCGCTTCGAGCAGGCGCAGATCGTCGCCGTCGAGTTCGTGCTCCTCGGCCAGCGGCGCGGCCAGCGCGACCCAGCGGCCGCGCGTAACCGCACCGCTGCCGCCGCCGAGCAGGTCGTCCAGCGAGAAGGCGACGTCCTCACGACGCTCGACGAACAGATAGGGACAGCGATGGATGAGCATGAGGTTCCCGGCAGGCCGCACGCCATGCGTGTCGGTCGCATTATCGGGGCGCGCTGTGCCGATGGCCAACCGGCCCATCCTTCGCCGTTTGGTGCTTCCCGGTCGCGGCGCTATGCTCGGCGGGCTGCATCCATCACTACAGGGGACCCCGATGAGCAACAACCTCTCGCCCAAAGTCGTCGACGCCTTGCTCGACAAGTTGTCGAGCGACGACGATTTCCGAGCGCTGTTCCAGAAGAATCCGCGTGCGGCCTTGCGTCAGGTCGGCCACGTCACGCCGGAAGAAGACCGCGATGTCCGCGGCGCCGACCCGGTCCTGTGCTGCTACAACCTGCATGGCCTGGCCGACAAGGAAACGATCAAGCAGGGCCGCTCGCGCATCCACGCCGCGCTGGTCGCTCCGCCGAAACCGCAGGCCGTGTTCGACCTGTGCGCGACGCAATCTAAGGCTTGAGTTTGGCCAGCCGCCCGGCGACGAAGCCGGGCGGTTGCGGCCACGCGCGCAGGAACTGCGCGCGCCGGGTTTTCGCCAGTGCGACATCGCCCTGCGCCTGCGCGATCTCCGCGGCCGACAGCAGAGCCAGCGAGCTCTGCACGACATTGACCGGCTGCAGCAGGTATTCGCTGCCCCACTCCACGAACGCACGACCGCGATGGTCCGCCAGCCAGTCGGCCTCGCGCGCGGCATCCGCGGGCGACTTCGCCTGCAGATAGGCGCGCAGCAGCACCGCGTGCACCAGATTGAGTTCGCTACCGTCCAGCGTCGGCACCAGGGCCGCGATCGCGCGTTCGGGCTGATGTTCGCTTAGCGCGAGCTCGGCATCGACGACTCGTGTCATGTTGGCGAGCGCGGGATAGCCGCTGTCCAGCGCCGGCTGACGCAGTTGCGTGAGCACCCGCCGCGCCGTCGCGGTATCACCCAGGCGCGCGGCCAGGGACGCGCCGTACAAGGCGGCGAACAGGCCGTGCTGGCGCTCGGGATGATCGGTCTGCAGCGCGATCAGGCGTTCGGTCTCGATGAAGCGCTGCACGTCGGGCAGGACGCCGCTCGCGCCTTCTTCGACCCGCAGGCCCAGTTCCGCGCCGGCGTACACGCGCGCCAGCATCGGCGCACTTTGCAGCGCTTGTTTCTGCAAGGCGCCCAACGCGTCCAGACCCGCGCGCCACTCGCCACGATCGAGCCGGTAGGTTGCTTCGGGCAGGCGCATTTCCAGATCGGCGCCGGCCAGGCCGGTTGCATCCTGCTTGTGCAGCACGGCGTCGGCATCGACATAGCGGCGCTGCGCCGCGAACAGGTCGGCATGATCGCGATTAAAGCCGCGACCGCCCAGGCTTTCGTACTTGTCGAACGCGACCTGCGCGTCCTTGTAGCGGCCCAGCGCGAGATTCATCTTGCCGATGAGGTACATCGTCGACGCCTGCCGCGGATTCTGGCTGCTCACCGCCGGACGCAGGCTGGCCAGGGCCGCCTCGTAGCGCTGCAGCGAATACGCCTGCACGTTCGCCGCTTCCAGGTACGCGGTGAACGCGTCCGGATACATGCGCGCGTAGGTGTTCCAGTGTTCGAGCAGCGACTCAGGCGGGCCGGACTCGGCGGCGCGCGCATCGAGAATCAGGGACTCGCGGTTGCTCAGGCGCGCGCGGTACCGCTGCGCCATCGCCAGATCGGCTTTTGCCGCCGCGTAGTCGCTGTTGACCAGATGCAGTTTGGCGCGGCTCGAATACGCGAGCGCGAACTGCGGATCCTTGGCCAGGGCCAGATCGAGCAGACGCCGGGCTTCCTGCAGCTTGGACTGCCGCGCCGCTTCGTTGGCCTGCGAATACATCTGCAGCGCGTCGATGTCCGGTGTGGTCACCTGCGCCAGCGGCTTGCCGTTGGCGCGGATGTCGCCGAGCGCTTCGCCGAGTTTTTCGCGCAGGTCGCTGTTGACCTCGTCGATCGAGGCCAGCGCCGAGTCCTGCCCGTGGCCTTCGGCGGATTCGGCGTAGACCGTGACCTGGGTATTGGGATCGACGACCTCGAGGTTCACGCGCAGCTGCCCACCGACTTCGGTGATCGACGGCAACAGCAGGGCGCGCGCGCCTTCGCGCAGGGCGATCTCGCTGCCGATACCGCGATCGATCGTCGTCTGCGGATCGCGACCCATGCGCGTGAGCGCGTCGCGCACCTTGATGTCCGATACCAGGTTCACGTAGCGCGACTGTTCCAGGCTCACGCGCAGCGCCGTTTCCAGCGATTCGTCCAGGCGCGGATCGTCGGTGAAATTGTTCATGTCGCCGACCACGACCCAATCGCGTTCGTGGAAAGCCAGGGCCGGCGGACTGCGCAGGGTCGTGTACAAGGTGCCGCCGACCACGCCCAGCACGCACAGCACTTCCAGTGCGAGCATCGGCGGACGGCGCCAGAGCGGCACTTCGCGCCAGGACTTCTGGCCCGACGGCGGCAGACGCAAGGGCGAGAAGCCGGGTTCGCCGACCTCGTGCACGATCATCGGCGCGGGCACGCCCTTGAAACGATAGCGGCCATGCACCAGCCAGCGCAGTTTCGCCGCGCGCTCGCTGCCCAGTTCCGCCTGGGCGCGATAGGCCAGGGTCTGGGCCATGCCCGACATCAGGATCTGGCCGGGCGTGGCGAGATTCATCAGGCGCGCCGCGACCGGTTTGGCCAGACCTTCGACTTCCAGCGGCTTGGCGCCCGCAGCGACGGCCTGCGGCGAATTGGCCCAGGTCATGACGTCGCCGACATGGATGCCGATGCGCGCCTTGAGCTCCATCTTCAGCTCGGCCGCCGCGTCGTGCAGGGCGTGCTGGTAGCGCAGGGCGAAATCCACGGCCTGGACCGGTCGCTCGAACAGCGCGAGCAGGCCGTCGGCCTTGTCGATGAGCCGGCCGCCGGTGAATTCGAGCAAGTCGCGGATCTGCAGGTCCAGGCGCTGCCACAGTGCCGCCGCCGCCGCGTCGCCGAGGCGTTCGACGAACTGCGTGGAGTCGGCCAGGTCGGCCAGCAACACGGTGCGCAGCATCGGCGTTACCGACGCAGCGGCCGTTTGCGGGGGAAGGCTCGCTGGGGTATCCATGGCCTGCAGGTCAGTCGGCTTCAATAAGGCCTACAACGCGGCGTCGGCGAGGTCACGGCCACTAACGTCGGCAACGCCGGGGGCGCCGGGGTTCACGAGGCGAGCCGCCAATGGTCGCCGCCCTTGCGCTTGGCCTCGTACAGCGCCGCATCGGCCCGGCTGTACCAGGACGACCAGCCGCCGGGATCAACGCAGAACGCGCCGCCGACGCTGACGCTGACCCGGTGCTCGCGCAGGCTGGGCAGGCGCAGGGCCCGAACCGAGGCGATCAGGCCCAGGGCGCGGTTGGCCAGGTCGCCTTCGTCGGCCACGCGCAGGACCAGGGCGAACTCGTCGCCACCCAGCCGGCAGGGCAGATCCATGGCATTGGCCTGGCGACGCACTTCCTCGGCGACCGCGCGCAGGGCGGAATCGCCGGCGAGGTGACCGCTGAGGTCGTTGATACGCTTGAAGTGGTCGATGTCGATCAGCAGCAACGCCAGCTTGTGGCCAACCAGCGGATGCCGGCTGATTTCGTCGAGGTAACGGTACAGGCCGCGGCGATTCGACAAGCCGGTCAGGTCGTCGCTGCGCACGAGCTGCTGCGCGACCGACAGCTCGCTGCGCGTCTGGCGCAGGGTGTCGAGCGTCTGCATGAGGTCTTCGTTGCGCCGGCGCAGGCTCTGCACCAGCTGATGTTCGCCCGCGACCAGATACGCGAAGCTGCGCTGCATGAAGCGCGCGACGACGGCCGGTTCGCGTTCGAGCAGCTTCTCGAAACCGTCCTGGGTGATTTCATAGAGCACGCCAGCCGTTTCCACGACGGCACGCGCAAAGCGCTGGTGATGTCCGATGAATACCGACAGCTCGCCGAAATACTGGCCCGGGCCGAGCAGCTTGTCGGCCAGGCCGTCCTCGAAACTCAGGCGCACTTCGCCGGTATCGATGAGATACATGCTCTGCGCGTTGTCGCCGCGCTGGAACAGCTCCTGTCCCGGCAATACGGCGCGACTGATCGCGGTGCTGGCGAGCACCTGCTTTTCGTCTTCGGTCAGCGCCGAAGGCAGACGGGCGTCCTGGGAGGCAAGCGTCGCGCGGGAAGGATACGTATCGATATCGGCCACGAGGGTCGCTAGAGGAAGACCTGGACCCGGAGTGTAACCAAAAACAGCGGGGCGGCCAGCGCCCCGCTGTGAACTGCCTCAAGCTTTGGAAGACTGCCCTCAGGCCGCCTTGACCGGTTGGCCGTGGAACTGCTCTTCCTCGGTCGAGCCCTTGAGCGCCGTGGTCGAGCTGGTGCCGCCCTGGATGGTCTGGGTCACCGAGTCGAAATAGCCGGTGCCAACCTCGCGCTGGTGCTTGACCGCGGTGAATCCGCGTTCAGCCGCAGCGAACTCCGCTTCCTGCAGCTCGACGAACGCGCTCATCTGATTGCGCGCATAGCCGTAGGCGAGGTTGAACATCGAGTAGTTCAGCGAGTGGAAGCCGGCCAGAGTGATGAACTGGAACTTGTAGCCCATCGCGGCCAGTTCCTTCTGGAACGAGGCGATCGTGGCGTCGTCGAGGTTCTTCTTCCAGTTGAAGCTCGGCGAGCAGTTGTAGGCGAGCATCTTGCCGGGGAACTTCGCGTGGATCGCTTCGGCGAACTTGCGCGCGAACGCCAGGTCGGGCTTGCCGGTCTCGCACCAGACGAGGTCGGCGTACGGCGCGTACGCCAGGCCGCGCGAGATCGCCTGGTCGATACCCGGCTTGGTCTTGTAGAAGCCTTCCACCGTGCGTTCGCCGGTGATGAAGGGCTGGTCGTTCGGATCGATGTCGGAGGTGATCAGATCGGCGGCTTCGGCATCGGTGCGCGCGACGACCAGGGTCGGCACGCCCATCGTATCGGCGGCCAGACGCGCGGCGATCAGCTTCTGCACCGCTTCCTGCGTCGGCACCAGCACCTTGCCGCCCATGTGGCCGCACTTCTTGACCGAGGCGAGCTGGTCCTCGAAATGCACACCCGCCGCGCCGGCTTCGATCATCGACTTCATGAGTTCGAACGCATTGAGCACGCCGCCGAAACCGGCCTCGGCATCGGCGACGATCGGCTGCAGCCAGTCGATCGAGTCATTGCCTTCGGCATGGTGCAGCTGGTCGGCGCGCAGCAGCGTGTTGTTGATGCGCTTGACCACCAGCGGCACCGAGTTCGCCGGATACAGCGACTGGTCGGGATACATCTCGCCGGCGACGTTCGCATCGGCGGCGACCTGCCAGCCCGAGAGGTAGATCGCGTTCAGGCCGGCCTTGACCTGCTGCATCGCCTGGTTGCCAGTCAGCGCGCCGAGCGCGTTCACGAAGGGTTTTTCGCCGAGGTATTTCCACAGCTTCTCGGCGCCCAGTCGCGCGAGCGAATGGTCGATGGCGACGGTACCGCGCAGGCGGACGACCTCTTCGGCGGTGTAACCGCGCTCGATGCCGGCCCAGCGCGGATCGCTGGCCCATTCGGTCTTCAGTTGCTCGGCGGTCTTGAGGGTCGTGCTCATCGTCGTGTCCTTGGGGTCGTGGTATTCGTGTGTAGGTGGGAGCCAGCTTGCTGGCGACAAACAGCCGGAATCACTGGATCTTTTCGTAAGCCGCCAGCGTCAGAAATTCCGCCAGCTCACTGCTGTCGGTCAGTTGGTCGAGCAGCGCGATCGCTTCATTGATCTTCGAGCCGCCCGGCAGGCGCATGCGATCGGCCAGCTTGGACGGCAGCGCGAGCAGCGCGCGATCGAACAGGGTGAAATCGACGGGCGTGCCGTCGTCCAGATGCAGGCCGCCGTGGTGCAGCCACTGCCACAGCTGCGTGCGGGAAATTTCCGCGGTCGCGGCGTCTTCCATCAGCCAGTGGATCGGCACGCAGCCCTGGCCGTCGAGCCAGGCAGCGAGGTAGCGCACGCAGACCTCGACACTGTTGTCGAAACCGGCGCGGGTGATCGTGCCGACGCTGGGCTTGATCAGTTCATCGCGGCTTGGACCGACGTCCTCGCGCAGCAGGTGACGCTGGTTGGCGCGCGGCATGTGCGCGTCGAAGATTTCCTGCGCGACCGGAATCAGCGCCGGATGTGCGACCCAGGTGCCGTCGTGGCCGGCGCTGACTTCGCGCAGCTTGTCGGCGCGCACGCGTGCCAGCGCCTTTTCATTGGCCTCGTCGTCGCCGCTGATCGGAATCTGCGCGGCCATGCCGCCCATCGCGAGCGCACCGCGACGGTGACAGGTCTTGATCAGCAGCTCCGAATACGCCTTGAGGAACGGCTGCGTCATCGTCACCTGGCTGCGTTCGGGCAACACACGATCGCGGTGCTTCCGGAAGGTCTTGAGGTAGGAAAAGATGTAGTCCCAGCGGCCGCAGTTCAGACCGGCCATGCGGCCCCGCAGCGCGTGCAGGATTTCGTCCATCTCGAACGCGGCGGGCAGGGTCTCGATGAGTACGGTGACCTTCATCTGGCCGATCGGCAGACCCAGGCGCACTTCGATGAAGGCCAGCACCTCGTCCCAGAGCGCGGCTTCTTCCATGCTCTGCAGCTTGGGCAGATAGAAGTACGGACCGAGATCCTTCGCCGCGAGCGCCGCCGCGTTGTGGAACGCGAACAGGCCCAGGTCGAACAGCGAGCCCGACAGCCGCTCGCCGTCGATGCGCACATTCTTTTCGTCGAGGTGCCAGCCACGCGGCCGCACCATGAGCACGGCCAGGTTTTCCTGGTTCAGCACGTAGTGTTTGCTGCCGTCCGGCGCCATCCAGTCGAGCGTGCCGGCGACCGCCTTGCGCAGCGCGCGCTGGCCGATCAGCAGGTTCGCCCAGGTCGGCGCCGTCGAATCCTCGAAATCGGCCATATACACCTTCGCGCCGGAATTGAGCGCGTTGATGACCATCTTGGGTTCGACCGGACCGGTGATCTCGACGCGGCGGTCGAGCAGGGCCTTGGGCAAATCGGCGACCTGCCAGTCTCCCTCGCGGATCGCACGGGTGTCGGCGCGGAAATCGGGCAGCTCGCCGGCATCGAAGCGCGCCTGACGGTCGCGCCGGGCGGCCAGTCGCGCTTGGCGCAGCGGCTCGAAACGGCGATGCAGTTCGGTCAGGAAGGCGAGCGCGGCCGGGCTAAGCAGGTCTTCCTGACCTGGCTGGGCCGGGCCGTGCAAGGTGAGTCCGGAAACGGGCGTTGCCATCACGCTGGCCATGGAGAGCTTGTCGGTTTGGGGCTGGACTCCAAGCTAAAGCGGCCGTTTGAATTTGACAAAACAAATATTTGAATGGAATGTATAAGCAAATCGTATAACTAATCTTTCCAAGTACTTATGGCTGAGCGAAAACTCCAGTTTTCGGCGACCGGTGGCTGAGACCAAGCCCCGCTTCTATTACAAGGGCGATCGGCTCAAGCCCCTGCGCGCGTTTTGCCAGGTCGCCCGCCTCGGCTCGGTGTCCCGGGCGGCGGAGGCCCTGTTCCTCAGCCAGCCCGCAGTGACCCTGCAGTTGCAGGCACTGGAGCGCGACCTGGGCGCCGCCTTGTTCGAACGCATCGGCCGGCGCCTGAGCCTGACCCGCGAAGGCAATGCGCTGTACGAACTCGCACGCCCGCTGGTCGAGGGACTGGACGGGCTGGAAGGCGAATTCCGCAACAAGCTCAAGGGCCTGGAAGGCGACGAGCTGCATGTCGCTGCCGGCAGCTCGACGATCCTGTACCTGCTGCCGCGCCTGGTGCAGGCATTCCGCGAATCGCATCCGAAGGTGCAACTGGTCCTGCACAACGTCACCGGCAAGGACGGCCTGAGCCTGCTGCGCTCGGATGCGGTCGACCTCGCGGTTGGCTCGATGCTCGATGTGCCGACCGATCTGTCCTACGCGCCGGTGTATTCCTTCGATCCGATGCTGATCATGGCCAAGGGCCATCCGCTCGCGGCGAAAGCGACGCTGCAGCTCGAGGATCTCTCGCCCTACGGCCTGATCCTGCCACCGAAACGACTCACCACCTGGCGCCTGGTCGATCTGGTGTTCCAGCAGCGCCGCGTGCCCTACACCGTCGCACTGGAAGTGGGCGGCTGGGAAGTCATCAAGCAATACGTCGCGATGGACATGGGCATTTCCATCGTCACCGGCATCTGTCTGACCGACGCCGACCGCGACCGCCTGGAAGTGCGCAATCTGCGCGACTATTTTCCGCCGCGCAGCTATGGCGTGGTCGTGCGCAAGGGCAAGTTCCTGTCGCCGCAGGCGCGTGCGTTCGCCGATCTGGTCAAACCCGGTGCGTTCGAGCGCACCGATTATTTCGAATCCGGCCATTCCGACCGGTAGGCCTCACACCGCGCCGCGATTCTTGCCCAGGTGCGGCGCGAACATCTGCCGGATGCGCACGAGATCGCCTTCCATGTCATCGCTGAGTTCGACGATCGGGCCCAGGCCGATGATTTTTTCGGGATAGTGGAACCACGCGCAGAACACCGGCACATCGGCGCGCTTGGCGATTTTCCAGAAGCCCGACTTCCACTTCGTGACCTTGCGCCGCGTGCCTTCGGGCGCGAGCACGAACCACATGCGCTCGGCGTCGCGGATCTGCTGCGCGACCTGGTCGACGATGCCCGCCGGCGCGCTGCGGTCCACCGGCATGCCGCCGAAGCAGCGCAGCAGCCAGCCCAGCGGACCGCGAAACAGCTCGGCCTTGCCGATGAAAACGATATGCACGCCGAGCGCGACCTTGGCGGCGATGCCCCAGATCGCATCCCAGCCCGAAGAATGCGGCGCGACGATGACGACCATCTTCGGCAGATCCGGCCACTGCCCGACCATGCGCCAGCCGCCGACGCGCAGAACGCTGCGCCCGATCCAGCGCGTGAAAGCATTGCCGCCGCTGCGGGCGGCGTTCGGCGGCAGGTCGGGAACGACGCGCCTCATGCGTCGCGCTCCCAGCCGCGCGACCCGCGACCGCTCTTGATCGTCGAGCGTTCGCGCTTGCCGGTCAGCCGGCGCTCCTTGGCGCCCTTGCTGGGTTTGGTCGCGATGCGCTTCTTGGGCACGTGTTCGGCGGCCTGGATCAGCGCGACCAAGCGTTCGCGCGCGTCCTCGCGGTTGCGCTCCTGCGTGCGGAAACGCTGCGCGCTGATGACGACGACACCTTCGTCGGTGATGCGGCGATCGCGCCGCGCCAGCAGTCGCTCGCGCAGGGCCTCGTTCAACGAGGGCGAGTTCTTCGCATCGAAGCGCAGCTCGACCGCGGTGGCGACCTTGTTGACGTTCTGGCCGCCCGGGCCGCTCGCACGCACGAAGCGTTCGACCAGCTCATGGGCGGGCAGGGAAAGACCGGAATGGATGAAAAGCATACTCCCCAGTATTCCCGAATCGCCGCGCGCGCGCCAAGGGAATCCCGCCGGCCCATGCACGGCCCCGGCCAGCGAAAAACCATACGCTTGCCCGGGCGACGAGGCTTGGGCAGTCTAGGGCGCTCAACATCGGCGGCAACGCCCGTCTCGGGGGACTTCAATGCATCAGATTCTGCGCGCGGCCTTGCTGGCCTGCGCCGTGTGGACGTCGTCGGCCGCGGCCCAGGAAGAAGCGGCCGATGCCGCGAAACTGCGCCAGTTCGTGCAGTCGCTGCATTTCCAGACCGGCGAGATCGCGCTGCCCAGCGCCGCCGCGCATCTGCAGGTCGCCCCCGGCTTTCGCTATCTCGGTCACGACGACACGCGCCGCGTGCTCGAAGAGCTGTGGGGCAATCCGCCCGACGACGAAGTGCTCGGCCTGCTCGTTCCCGACAACGCGCCGCTCGACTCCGACCACAGTTGGGCCGTGCTGGTGACGTATTCCGACGAAGGCTACGTCTCCGACGAAGACGCGCAGGAAATCGATTACACCAAGATGCTCGCCGAGCTCAAGCAAGACACGAGCGACGGCAACGAAGAGCGCAAGAAGAACGGGTACGAAACGGTCGAGCTGATCGGCTGGGCGCAGCCGCCGCGTTACGACGCCAGCGGCAAGCGCCTGTACTGGGCCAAGGAACTGCATTTCGACGGCGTCGCGCAGAACACGCTCAACTACGACATCCGCGTGCTCGGCCGCAAAGGCTTCCTGAGCCTGAACGCGATCGCGGGCATGAGCGAACTGGCGCCGGTCAAGGCCGGCATGGACCAGGTGCTGCCGATGGCGCAGTTCGATTCCGGTGCGCGTTATGCCGATTTCCAGCCCGGCAGCGACAAGCTCGCCGCCTACGGTCTGGCGGCACTCGTCGGCGGCGGCATCGCGGCCAAATCGGGCCTGTTCGCCAAGCTCGGCCTGTTGCTGCTGGGCCTGAAGAAATTCCTCGTGGTCGGTCTTGTCGCCATCGGCGCGTTCGTGAAAAAACTGTTCGGCGGCGGCCGCGACAAGAACAATACGGTGCGCTGACGCGGCCCCTCTTTCGGCACCCCGACCTCCTGCACATGCCCTCGCCCCGGCGAGGGAGAACGATGCGATCTCGGGACAGGGCGGCAATGCGCCGCCCGCCGAAACCGCCAGGAGACGCACAATGAACCTCAAGCACCTTGTCGCGATTTCCGTCGTACTCGTCAGCGCCGCCGCGACCGCCAAACAGGAATTTCCGACCGTGGAAGTGCGCGCGGAAACCGAGAACTCCCTCACCATCGCCTGCAACAATCCCAGCCAGCCCACGCCCGACGACGTGGCCCGCATCCTCATCGTCAACGACGCCACGCAGATCAACGGCCTGCGCAGCAAACTGATGGCGGCCGCCGCCGAAGCCTGCGCGGCCGGCGAAGAAAACATCGTGGTGACCCGCGGCGCGAACGGCAAATCGCTGAGCTGGAAAGCGCGCGGCTAAGTGTTCTCCGCGGCCTGGATGGCCGCACCGGCCCGTGACGGCACGCGTTACGGCAACGCAAAAAACCGGCGGGCAGCGGCTGTGGCCGCTGCCGCCGTGATCTCCGGCGCTTCGCCGCGATCCTTCGCCAGTTCTTCGACGATATGCCGCAGATACATCGGCTCATTGCGCCGGTGCGAGGGAAGCGGACGCACGGTGCGCGGCAGCAGATAGGGCGCGTCGGTCTCGATCATCAGACGGTCGGCCGGAATATCGCGGACCATTTCCCGCAGATGCAGGCCGCGGCGCTCGTCGCACAGCCAGCCGGTGATGCCGATGTAGTAGCCGGCATCGAGGCAGTCGTGCAATTCCTCGCGGGTGCCGGTGAAACAGTGCACGACCGCAGGACCGAGGCGGCCGGCGAAGTTCTTCAGGATCGCCAGGAAATCGGCATGCGCCTCGCGCTGGTGCAGGAACAAGGGCTTGCCGGTATCGGCGGCGATCTGCAGCTGGCGCTCGAAGGCCTGGCGCTGGGCCGGACGCGGCGAAAAATCGCGGTGATAGTCCAATCCGCATTCGCCGACCGCGACGATTTCCGGCGCGCGGTGCAAGGCGCGCAGCTCCGCATCGGCCTCGTCGGTGTATTCCACGGCATGGTGCGGATGCACGCCTGCGGTCGCCGACAGGAAGCCCGGCTGCGCGCGCGCGATCTCGAGCGCCTGACGCGAGCCCTCGCGGCTGGCGCCGGTCACCACCATATGCACGATGCCGGCCGCGCGCGCACGCGCCAGCACCGCATCGAAATCGTGGGCGAAGCTTTCGTGGCCCAGGTTGGCGCCGATATCGATAAGGTCCATGGCAGGAAGTTTAGCGCGGCCGCAGCGCGCACCGTATCCTTGCGCCGTGACCCTGCCCGACTTTCCCATTCGAACGCTGCTGCCCGACCTGCTGGCGACGCTGTCCACGCAGACCCGCCTCGTCCTCGAAGCCCCGCCCGGCGCCGGCAAGACCACGCAGGTGCCGCTGGCCCTGCTGGGTGCGGACTGGCGCGGCGACGGCAAGATCCTGATGCTCGAACCGCGTCGCGTCGCCGCACGTGCGGCGGCGGGATTCATGGCCGCGCAACTGGGCGAACCGGTCGGCGACACGATCGGTTATCGCATCCGTTTCGAAAATCGGGTCTCGGTCCGGACCCGCGTGGAAGTGGTCACCGAAGGCATCCTCACGCGCCTGATCCAGGACGACCCGACGCTCGACGGCGTCGCCGCGATCGTCTTCGACGAATTCCACGAACGCCACCTCGCCGGCGACCTCGGGCTCGCGCTGGCCCTGGATGTCCAGGCACAACTGCGGCCGGACCTGCGCCTGCTGGTGATGTCGGCGACGCTCGATGGCGAGAAACTCGCGCGTTTTCTCGACGCGCCGCGCCTGACCTCGGCCGGCCGCAGCTACCCGGTCGAGATCGCGCACTACGCGGCACGGCGCGACGAGGCCTTGCTGTTCCAGCTCAAGCGCTGCGTCGAACACACGCTCGCCGCGCATCCGGGCGACGTGCTGGTCTTTCTGCCCGGTCAACGCGAGATCGGCGATGCCGAGCGCCTGCTCGCGTCCCTGCCCAACGACATCGCGCTCGTGCCGCTGCACGGCGAATTGTCGATGGAAAAACAAAGCTCCGCCCTCGCCGCCGATCCCGACGGTCGCCGGCGCATCGTGCTCGCAACCAATGTCGCCGAATCGAGCGTGACCCTGCCCGGCGTGCGCGTGGTCATCGACGCCGGCCTGGCGCGCGAGCCGCGCTTCGATCCCAACAGCGGCTTCTCGCGCCTGGAAACCGTCGCGATCTCGCAGGCCTCGGCCGACCAGCGCGCTGGCCGCGCCGGGCGCGTCGCCGAGGGGTTTGCCTATCGCCTGTGGCCGCAGTCGCAACGGCTCGAACCGATGCGCACGCCGGAAATCGCGCAGACCGAACTGACCGCGCTTCGTCTCGAACTCGCCGCCTGGGGCAGTGACGCGCTGCGCTTTCCCGACGCACCGCCGAGCGGCGCGCTCGCGGCGGCCGACGAATTGCTGCAACGTCTCGAAGCCATCGACGGCGACCGCCGCATCACCGCCTTCGGGCGTCGCCTGCTCGCCCTGGGCACGCATCCGCGCCTGGCCGCGATGCTGCTCGCCGCACGCAGCGACGACGAACGCGCGCTCGCCTGCGATCTCGCCGCGCTCATCGAAGCGCGCGATCCGCTGACCGGCCCGCGACGCGACGACTGGCAATCGCGCTGGCACGCGCTCGCCGCGTTCCGCACACCGCGCGGGAGCCATCGTGGGAGCGGGCCTGACCGCGATAAACCTGTCCCTAGCGCCAACACCGGCTCCCTCGCCGCGATCGACCAGGCGGCAAAACAATGGCGCCGCCGCCTCCGTTGCGAGCATGTTTCACCGGCCTCGATTCCCGCGCACCTGCTCGGCGACCTGCTGCTGCACGCGTTCCCCGAACGCATCGCGCGCCAGCATCCCGGCGATGCGCGTCGCTATCAGCTCGCCAACGGTCGCATGGCGCGCCTGCTCGACGACAGCGCGCTGTACGGCGAACCCTGGATCGTCGCCAGCGAACTGCGCTTCGACGCCAAGGACTCGCTCGTGCTGCGCGCCGCACCGCTGGACGAAGCGCGCCTGGAGCGTGATTTTCCCGCGCGTTTCGTCGAGCGCGATTTCGTGCGCTGGGATGTCGACACCCGCGCGTTGATCGCACGCCGCGAAAAACGCTTCGATCGCATCGTGCTGTCGAGCAAACCCGCGGGCCGTCCCGATCCGGCGCTTGCGGCGCAGGCGCTGTGCGAGGCCGTCGCTGACCTGGGCCTGGCCTCCCTGCCTTGGACCGAAGGCCTGCAGCAGTTTGTCGCGCGCGTGCGTTGCGTGCGGCAGTGGTTTCCGGATATGGCCTTGCCGGATTTTGGCGAGGACGCGTTGCTCGCCACGCTCGCTACCTGGCTTAAGCCAGCGCTGTCAGGAAAGACCCGGCTCGATGCGCTGAGCGAATCCGAGTTGGGCGATGCCTTGCGCTCGCAACTGGACTGGTCGCAACGCCAGAAGATCGACCAGCTCGCACCGACGCGCCTTACCGTGCCGTCGGGCATGGAGCGCGCGATCACCTATGTCATCGACGATCACGGCCAGGCCGCGCCGCCGGTGCTCGCGGTGAAGTTGCAGGAACTGTTCGGCCTCGCCGACACGCCGCGCATCGCCGACGGCCGCGTGCCGGTGATCCTGCATCTGCTCTCGCCGGGCGGAAAACCCTTGCAGGTCACGCAAGACCTCAAGGGCTTCTGGGAACGCACCTACCCGGAAGTGAAAAAGGAAATGAAAGGCCGCTACCCGCGTCACCCGTGGCCGGAGGATCCGTGGACCGCCACGGCCACGCACCGCGCCAAACCGCGCGGCACCTGACTCCGATCTTGGGCTGCTCCCGTGGGAGCGGGCCTGACCGCGATTTCGCACGTCTCGCCAGACATAGGGCTTTCGCCCCTGCGCTGGCGATTTTTCATCGCCAGGTCACTTCGCCGCCTTGACCGCCTTGGGCGCGAAATCAATTCGCCGACGCTCGGTGATGCGACCGTCACGCAGCGCGCCTTCGACCAACTCGTAGCCCATCAAAGCGTAGACACGCTCACCCGCGAAAATGGGCCGGGCATTGCCATACCAGTCCACGCAACTTGCCTGGCAGTCATCGTCGGCGGGTTTTGCCGACGCCGCTACCAGTGCGCCAAGATCGCCGAGCGTGAGCGCTTGGTTGCGCAGGAACTTCACGGACGCGGTACGGGGTTCACGGCCGAGGATAGGCAAGCCGAGCAACCCTTCATCCGGTCCGGTAGGCCGGTAGAAAAACCCATGCGTGCGGCTGTCCGACTGGGCACTGTCCTTCTGCACGAAGCGGGAAGCGATGCGAACGTCCGCGTCCAGGTCAAGACTGGTGAAGACCAGATCCTTGCTCTGGCTACCTACCACCACCGCATCGTCGCCCATGGCTTCGATCCGCTCCGTCCCGTGACCCAACTCGCGGCGAATCACCGGCCGGTTCTGTGCAAAACGCACCGCCGTTAGCGGGCTGCGCTCGGACTCGCTGCCATAGAGCAGCCAATCGCCGATGTAACGGTTCTGTTCGGGCAACCATCGGCCTCCGAACGTCGGCAGATCCCGGTAGGCACTGCGTCCGGCCCGCGCGCGCGTCCCGCCGAACGCCGTGAGCGGCACGCGCAGCAGGGCCAGGTCTTCGGGCGTGCGCAACGAGCTCCACATCCGTCCGCCCACGCCATCGCCATTGATCAGGACATTGAGATAGCCGTCGCGTTCTAGGAAGGACAGCTGGTCGATCGGGGAACCCTCGACGCGCAGCGCGGCGGGCGCGGAACCATCGAGCGGCAGGCGCAGCACCGAGGACCGGGCGCGATCGTTCGTCGTGGTTTCCCCCTCGTCTTGCATCGTCCAAACATATACCGCGTTCTCGGACACGTAGAACTCGCTGCCCCAGGAACCGATGACGGCTGTTGACGCGCAATCAAGCGCCCGGCCCGCGCCGATCTCGCACCGGGTGACCGTATGCAGCGTGGGATCGCTCAGGTGGTCATAGCCGGAGCGATAGATTCGCGTCGCCGGCAGGGAGCGCTCGAACGGAACGTTTCCACCCGCGCTATCCCAATGACGAACAGCAGGCAAAGATTCGTTGGCGGGCGCGTAGACATCGAGCGAGAGGGGCGAATAGAAGATCAGGGTCTTGCCCACCAGCCGGCTCGCGTAGTTGCGCGCCGAATAGTAGTCATTGCTGCGCAACTGATGCGTCGCCCGGTAGGACAGGACGCCGGCGTCATCGATATCGAAGATGCCCAGCTCGGTGCCGCCCCGGTCATAGCTGTAGCCGACCACGACGATCGTGCGGCCACTGACCAGCATTTCGTCGTACCAGGAATCGTCCGGGGAGATGTCCGGGCCATAGGCATTGATCGTGGAGACCGCGCGCAAGTCGCTGTCGGTAGCGTGCAGGCTAAACAGGTGGCCGCGACGCAGGACGATCAGGAACTCGCCGAGCTTCTTGACGATTCCGCCTTCGTCCACGCCCGCTGTCTGTACGTTGGTGATGTTGTCGGATTCGCCTTCGTCGGAGCCAGTCGTGCCCGGTGCGAGAAGCGCAAGCGAGGTGACGTTCTTGCCGACCGGGATTCGGTCAATCTGCGCTTCGGTCAGGATCGTGTTCGATTCCACTGACGAAACATCCGGAGAGGCCGTGGGCGCAGAGACGGGCATGGCTGCCTTCTGCTTGCGCTTCGCCTCATCGGCCTTCCGCTTGGCCTGATCTTCGCGCTGGAGTCTCCCCAGATATGCCTGGAACTCGGTCTCGCTGGTGAAGGCGGGCAAGGTCTGCGCCTGTGCGGCGCTCGCGGACGGCAGGAGGGCCGCTGTCGCCAGAAGAACCGAGACTAGCCAATTTTTCACGTTACAAATTCCTTTTTTGATCGCCACGTGTTCTTGGCGGTGAGGATGCCGAGCGCCTCAGACCCGCCCCGCCTTCATCGTCATCGGCCACGCCACGGTGCGCACGGCGTCGGGATCGCCCCAAGCTTGCTCCATCGCCTCGGCGATGTCGCCCACCGCATCGCGGCCCGTGGCCTTGAGATAGCGCTGGCTCGCCGACCAGCTGCGCAGGTACGCGAGGTACTGCGGCAAGGTCCAGTCGCAGCGCAGTTCGAACGAGGGCGCGGGAATCACGTCGAACGGAAACGGCAAGGTCGCGTAGCCCGCCTCGACATGCCGGCGTTCCGGCGGCCAGTAGTCGCCAAGCTCGCCCAGATACAAGCGCGCGAACACGGCATCCACCGCCGGCGAGACCGACGAGCGTTCGTACGTCCATGCCGCGATGACGCCGCCGGGCCGCAGCACGCGCCGCACTTCGGCGTAAAAGCGCGCGTGGTCGAACCAGTGCAGGGCCTGCGCCACGGTGATGAGGTCCGCGCTGGCCGCGTCGAGCGAACACGCTTCCGCCGGTTCGACGGCATAGCGGATCTTCGGATGCGCGGGCGCGGCGTCGACTTGCGTGGCGCTGGGGTCGGTGGCGAACACCGCGTCGAAATGCCCGGCCAGCGCGACGCTGGCCTGACCATTGCCGCAACCGGCATCCCAGACGAGCCCCTGTCCGGTGCATTGCGCAGCCAGCCAGTCGAACAACGCAGCGGGATACGTGGGCCGGGCCTGGGCATAAACCGCCGCATGGCCGGAAAAATGATCCTTGAAACTCATGCCGCGCCTAAACGGGTTCCTTGCGCCAGGCCCCCGAGGCCAGGCCATCGAGGCGGTGCGGACCGATCGAAATGCGCACCAGGCGCAAAGTCGGCAAACCGACGGCCGCAGTCATGCGCCGCACCTGGCGGTTGCGGCCTTCGCGAATGGTCAGCTCGATATAGCTATCGGGCACGGTCTTGCGCGTGCGGATCGGCGGATCGCGCGGCCACAGCCAGTCGGGCACCGATTGCAGGGCGGACGCCTGCGCAGGCTGGGTCAGGCCGTCGTTGAGCATGACGCCCTTGCGCAGCGCATCGAGGTGTTCGTCCTTGGCCTCGCCTTCGACCTGGACCAGATAGGTCTTGGGCCATTTGAATTTCGGCGAACTGATCTGCGCGATGCGCGGGCCGTCGTCGGACAGCAGCAGCAGGCCTTCGGAATCAAAATCCAGTCGCCCGGCGGCGTACACGCCCGCCGGCAACTCGAAGCCGGCCAGGGTAGGACGCGGCGGCACCGAGTCATCGGTGAATTGGCACAACACGCCGTAGGGCTTGTTGAAGGCGATCAGCATGGCCCCAGTCTAGCCCATGCGAGAATGCCGCAGGCTCCCCGAGGCAAGAATCGTCCGATGCATCCGCTCCGTCGCCTGTTCGCCTTCGCCCGCCCCTACCGCCGCGACGCCGCCCTGGGCACGGTCTACTCAGTTCTGAACAAATTCTTCGACGTACTGCCCGAATTGCTGATCGGCGTGGCGGTCGACGTGGTCGTGAACCGCCAGGCCTCGTTCCTGGCCCGGCTCGGGCTGGTCGACCCGATGCACCAGCTCTATGCCCTGGTCGCACTGACCGTCGCGGTCTGGGTGTTCGAATCGATCTTCGAATACCTGTACGCGCTCAAATGGCGCGGCCTGGCCCAGGACCTGCAGCACACGCTGCGCAATGCCGCCTACGCGCACTTGCAGGCGTTGCCGCCGGACACGATCGCGCGCGAGCGCAGCGGCCGGCTGATGGCGCTGATGAACGAGGACGTCAACCAGATCGAACGCTTCCTCAACACCGGCGCGAACGACCTGATCCAGGTGTTCTGTTCTTCGCTGATGGTTGGCGCGGTGTTTTTCGCCCTCACCGCCGACCTCGCCGTGCTCGCCCTGCTGCCGATTCCGCTAATCCTGCTCGGCGCGTTCTGGTTCCAGAAACGCCTGTATCCGCGTTATGCCGCCGCCCGCGATGCCGCCGCGACCGTGTCTTCGCGGCTCAACAACAATCTCGCCGGCATGGCGACCATCCAGGCCTACACCGCCGAAGCGTTCGAAGCCGAACATGTGCGCGCGGCCTCGGACGACTTCCGCCAGCGCAATGCGGCCGCGATTCGCGTCTCGGCGGCGATCACGCCGGTCATCCGCATGGCCGTGCTCGCGGGCTTCATCGCGACGCTGTTGTACGGCGGCTGGCTGGCGCTCAACGGCAAGCTCGGCGTCGGCAGTTATTCGGCGCTCGTGTATCTCACCCAGCGTCTGCTCTGGCCGCTCACGCGCCTGGCCGATATGACCGACCTGTACCAGCGCGCGATGGCCTCGGCCAATCGCGTCATGGATCTGCTGGAAACGAAACTGCCCGTGCGCGGCAACGCGCAACCGGCGGCGCCGGCCAAAGGCGCGCTGGCGTTCGAGAACGTGGGCTTTTCCTACGATGCGCGCCCGGCAGTGCAGGACATCAGCCTGCGAGTGCCGGCTGGACAGACGGTCGCCCTGGTTGGCGGCACCGGGGGCGGCAAGAGCACCTTGCTCAAGCTGCTGCTGCGCTTCATCGATCCCGACGCGGGTCGCATCCGCCTGGACGGCATGGATATCGCGGCGCTCGATCCCGCGGCGTTGCGGCGGGTGATCGGTTACGTGGCGCAGGATCCGTTCCTGACCGACGGCACGATCGCCGACAACATCGCCTACGGCGAACGCGTGCCGGATCTGGCGAAAGTCGAAGCCGCCGCGCGTGCGGCGGAAGCGCATGATTTCGTTGCGGCGCTGCCGCAGGGCTATGCCAGCGCGGTCGGCGAGCGCGGTGCGCAACTGTCCGGCGGCCAGCGCCAGCGCATTGCACTGGCGCGCGCGCTGTACCGCGATCCGGCGATCCTCGTGCTCGATGAGGCGACCTCGGCCGTCGACAACGAAACCGAAGCGGCGATCCAGCGCTCGCTCGCCCGCATCACGCACCAGCGCACGACGTTGATCGTGGCGCACCGCCTGTCGACCGTCCGCCAGGCCGATGCCATCCACGTGCTCGATGCCGGCCGCATCGTCGAGAGCGGCACGCACGACGAACTCGTCGCCCGCAACGGTTTCTACGCCGCGCTGTGGCGTCTGCAAACCGGCGAAGCGTAAGTCCGCCCGCTGCGCCGGGCGCGCCCGTCAGGGCGCAACGAGGGACTGCAGGTCCTTGCCCGCCAGGCGCAGGTTCTTGCGCAGGTGCTCGCGCAGTTCGCGGTCCGGCGGCGTCGGTGCGGGACCGCCAAGATTCCGGTGCAGCATCCATTCCATGAGATAGAAATAGGCCTCGCGCGTGTGCACGTCGGTAGCGCTGTGGCCGGCCTGCGCATCGACGAACAGGCTGACGTCCTTGTGCAGCGCATGCAGCTTGGCCGCGTAATGGGTCACGCCGCGGATCGGCACGCGCTCGTCTTCGCCGCCGGCAAGCATCAACAGCGGCCGGCGTAGTTTTTCGGCATTGGCGATCGGTGATTGCGCGGTGAGACGCTGCGCGATCACGCGGTCGGCGGGGTCCAGCGACAGATCCCGCATGCTCGTCGCGATCGGCACGCCAGGTACCATTTCCGTGCCGGTACCGACGTATTCGCGCAGCACCCAGCCGAAATCCGCAGGCGGCACGCCGGCGATGCCGACCTTGAACAGCTCCGGCTGAAACGTCACCCCGAGCAGGGTCGAATAGCCGCCGAACGAGGCACCGGTGATGCCCACGCGCTCCGCATCGCCGATGCCCTGCGCGAGCAGATAGCGCACGCCTTCGACGATATCGCGCTGCACGCGACCGTTGCCGAAGTCGCCGTTGGCGGCGAACAGATAGCGCTTGCCCAGACCGGTGGAACCGCGGAAGTTCGGCTGGAACACCACATAGCCGCGATTGGCGAGAAACTGGCCGTCATTGCTGAAACTCGGCCGCACGAGATTGAACGGACCGCCGTGCACGCTGGCCACCAGCGGCGCTTTCGCCGCATCCACGCCCGGCGGCACCATCAGGAAGCCGTGCAGGCGCATGCCGTCGGACGCGCGGTAGGAAAAGGCGATCTTGCGCGCCATCGCCGACTCCGGGATCGCCGGCTGCGGCCGTTGGTCGAAGTCCCAGCGCACATCCGCGAGCACGCGGCGCGCGCTGCCCTGGGCGGGATCGAACAAATGCAGACGCTCGCCACGCAGCGAACCCGAGCGCTCGTGCACCAGCCAGCGCGCGTCGGGACCAACGCCGACATCGATCTGCAGATTGCGCTGCGGAAACAGGCGCTTGATCGTTTCGACCAGACGCTGGCTGTCCGGTGTCAGGCCGTAGCTCGCTGCCACGGTGCTGCGGTAACTCGCGATCAGCGGCTGCCGCGTGACCGGATCGAGTGCGATGCCATCGACGTCGGCCTCGCCGCGCGGGTCTTCGTGCAGCACGCTCAGCGCGCCGTCGGGCGACATCCGCACCGGCCGCATGAGGTCGCCGCCGAGATTCGTGCGCAACAGCAGATCACGGCCATCCTCGCTCGTGGCCAGGAACAGGCAACGGGTCATGCGCTCGCAGCGCGCGATCGGATGCACGGCTCCGCCGGCGTCCACGCGCTGGATGACCTGGCCATCGCCTTCGGCGCGCAGCAGGAACGCCAGTCGCCCCGCAGGATCGAAAGCCGCGTCGACGATCGCCGTCGCGTCCTCGCGCAGCAGGGTTTGCCGGCCCTGCAAGTCCACGCGCCACAGGCGCCAACGTTTGGGCGCGCGCGACACCACCGGCGGCACTTCCCGCACCAGGATCGCCGCCGGACGCGACGAATCCACGCCGAAGAATTCGCGCCGCGTGCGCTCGCCCAACACGGTGACGATGCCCGAGCCCGCGCTGCCGGTCGCCGCGAGCCTGAACACCTGGCGCGGCGAGATCAGCAGCAGCCAACGACCGTCGCGCGACCACGCGATCTGGCTGGCGTCGGTTTCCAGCAGCACGCGGCGGGCATCGCCGCCGGCAGTCGGCAGCATCCAGACGCTGCGATGCTCGCCCTGCTCGCGCAGGTAGGCCAGTTGCCGACCATCGGGCGAGAGCGCGGTGTCGCCCTGGTTGCTGCGCGAGAGAAAGGCACTGCGCGCCAGGCGCGGCGCCCGCGCGCGCTGGCGTTCGGCGGCGACGGCGGCTTTGAGCGCGGCGGCTTCGTCGTCGGCGCGCACCGGACCGGCGAACGCGAGCAGCGTCGACATCACCAGCCCGGTCAGCAGGGACGCGGCGAGCCGCGCCCCGAGCGATTTCGGGAACGTCTTCATGGGTTTCTCCTGCAAGGCCCACCGCGCCAGCTGGCGCGGCGGACCGATGATGGTTTCGGTCGCTCAGGCCGTCGTCGCGGACGCGATCGGCAGATCGTCGAGGCGCTCGCGCTCGGGATACAACAGCCACAGACTGAACAGTGCCGGCGGACCGAGCACGAAGCACGCGAGGATCCAGCTCAACCGCGCCGGCAGCGACAGGGTCACGCGTTGCGTGCGCCAGATCCCGCCCAGCAGCGACAGCAACGCCATGCCGGCCGCGATCGCCACGGCCGCCGGCAGCACCGGCGGCCGCTGGAAATCGCGCACCGGCACGTAACCGGCGAACAGATTCACCGCGACCTTCTGCACCTTGAACAAAACCGGCGAGAGATACCAGTTGGAATAGCGGAACACCGGTCCGTAGCCGATGCCCAACTCGCGATGACCGACCGAGACCGTGCGGTCGTGCTCGTCGACGCGCAGGACTTCCTGGAACGCCGGGCTGTCGCCATTGTGCGAATAGCGGCTGTAGACGAAGGACACCAGATAGCCGTCGAGCAGTTCCATGACATCGACGCGCTCGAGATTGCCGGTCTTGCCCGGCACCGGCACGTGCGCGCGCGGCGTCAGCACGCCGTCGCCGTTGTGCAGTTCGCGGATGTCGTAGAAGTACAGGGCGCGATCGCTCATCAGCAGCACGCGTTCGTCGAAGGTCTCGATCGCGGTGATGGTTTCGCCGGCCGGCACGCGCAGGCGCGGCAGCACCAGCTTGGCGTCGCTGTCGTACTGGAACACCGTGTCGCGGCTGATCAGCGAATTCATCGGACCGATCGCCGGCGGCGACGGGAACGCGCCGTCGCCATCGACGCCCAGGCGACCGACCGCGCGGAAGTCGGCGAGGCTGTAGCCTTCGAAACGCATGCTGTCGTGACTGAACACCCAGCGGATACGCCGCGTCTCGTCGTCGAACTCCATCGGATTCTTGTTGGTGAGCTCGTTGCGCACCGGATTCCAGCGCACATTCGTCGCCATCTGGAACACGTCCGAGATCGCCGCCTGCTCGCGCCACAGCGGTGCTTCGGCGGCAGTGCTCTGGCGCAGGCCGGCGATGATCAGGTCCTTGGGTTCGGCGTTGTCGGCTTCCTTGGCGCTGCCCGGGATCGGCGTCGGCAGATTGTTGGGATGCGTGCCCTGCATGATCCAGAGCATCTCGGCGCCGAAGCAGATCAGCATGAACAGCATCCAGGCCGCCATCTGCAGCGGCAGCGCGGTTGCGACGATGCCGACCAGGTGTTGCGGCGGCGAGCTGAGATCGGGCTTGAACGCGGACACGATCATCGTGCCCAGCCAAGCCAGCACGATGAGCTGCACGGCGATCGCGCCCAGTCCGACGGCATTACTGGCCATCAGTAGAGCCAGGAACACCAGTGCACTCGCGCCGTAGCGCTTGTGTCCGAGCATCGCATAGCCGCCGGCAAGATAGCCGCACCAGGCGATCAAGGCCGTCGACAGCACCAGCCACAAATGCCGCGTGTCGAGTACGCGCGCCGTCATCGTTTCCTGCCAGCCGGCGATGACCAGCGGCGGCAAAGCCACGCCGATGACCAGCACGACCGCGCCGGCACCAAACAGCGCCGCCGCGATCTGTGCGTGCGGCAAGGGCCGGTGCAACAGATTCAGCCACGCGTTCGGACGACGATAGCCGCCCATCTGATACAGACCCAGCAGCAGGCCGGTGAGCACGTACAAACCGCCGATGACCTGATAGACGACATCGGGCTGCTGCGCGAGGTCGACGACCCGGGTCATGAAACCCAGGACGAGCAGATGCACGACGGCGAACACGATCGCCCAGGTGCGGAAGCGCAGAAATTCAGCTTTGAACAGATCCCACATGATGATTCCCCTCGATGCTGTTGCGTCGCTCAGGCCGCGGCCGGCGCTGCGTGGTTCTTGGCCAGGAAGCCATTGACGGCCCGGTCCAGACTGACCGGCATGCTCTGCACGCTGCGGGCGCCGTGTGCGCGCAGGAAGTCGGCGAAGTCGTCGTCCTGATCGATGACGACGTAGTGGAACAGGCCGTCGATGCGCTGCACCTGCAGCAGGCCCGGCACCAGGTGTTGCTCCGGTCCCTTGAACGGCATGTCGGCGATCCAGTAGCGCACGCGCTCGCAGAAGGCGTCCGGCGGCGACATGTTCTTGAGTTCGCCGCGCTCGAGGATGATGAGGTTGTCGGCGACGCGCTCGATCTCCTCCATCTGGTGCGAACAGTAGATGATCGTGCACTCCTCGCTCGCGTTCGAATACAGCAGCGATTCGAGGAAGGCGCGCTTGGCGACGACGTCGAGACCGAGCGTGGGCTCATCGAGCACGAGCAACTCCGGACTCTGCGCCAGCGCCAGCGCGAGATTCAGGCCGGCGCGTTCGCCGCGCGAGAGCTGGCCGACTTTCTGTTCCGGCAGCACGTGGTAGTTGCCGAGAATGTTCTTGAACGCGTCTTCGTTCCAGCGCGGATAGTGGCGGCGCTGCATCGCGACGACGTCCTTGACCGTCATCCAGCCGGGCAAGGTGTGTTCCTCGTTGACGAAGCCGATGCGGCTGCGCAAGGCGGTGGTGAGCTTCTGCGAATCGCAGCCGAGCAGGCGCGAGCTGCCGGCGGTCGGTGCGAGAAAGCCCAGCAGTATCCGGAACAGCGTGGACTTGCCGGCGCCGTTGGCACCGACGATGGCGTGGATGCGCCCGCGCGGAATCTGCAGGTCGAGATGATTGAGGGCGAGCTTGCCGCCGTAGCGTTTGCTCAGTCCCTGGGTTTCGATGACGAAGTCGGACATGGCGTTCTCACAGGCCGGCATCGGGGCCGGCGTCGGGGTCAGAGGGGGTCAGGCGGTTTTTTTTGGCGCGAAGGCGAGCAGTTCAGCGTCGAGACGGGCGAGCACCTGCTCGGCGCCGATGTCGAGCGCGACGACTTCATGCACGAAACGGTTCACCGCCTCGTCGAAGCGCTTGTCGCGTTCGCTCGCACTTAGCCGCTGGCGCGGCGGCGCGACGAACAGGCCCAGGCCCTGGCGGGACTCCAGCCAGCCTTCGCTGGTGAGTTCGGCATAGGCCTTGGCGACGGTGTTGGGATTGATGGCCAGCTGCTGGGCGAGGCCGCGCACGCTGGGCAGCTGCATGCCCAGCTGCAGTTCGCCGGTCGCGACCTTCATGCGCACGCCGTCGACGATCTGCTTGCTGATCGGACGCGGATCGCCGGTGGCGATCTCGATCATCAGGGCTTGGGTGCGGGCCATTGGCTGTCCTGCCTGTACTGTGTGTGTTAGTACAGTACAGACAGCCGATTGGGGAAGTCAAGCCCTGTGCGACGGAACCCGGATTTCGCCGACGAAAGCCGGGAAGCGCGCCCTCACCCCGGCCCTCTCCCGCGAGCGGGAGAGGGAGTCACCTGCCGCCGCAAGCCTCCCTTCTCCCCACCGGGGAGAAGGTGCCCGCAGGGCGGATGAGGGGAAGCTGTTGCCTTCTCCCCACCGGGGAGAAGGTGCCCGCAGGGCGGATGAGGGGCTGCTTTTAAGGCTTGGGCTTCACAAACCGCAGCGTCATGCGATCGCTTTCGCCGATCGCCAGATATTTCGCGCGATCGACATCGCCTTCCTTCAGGCTCGGCGGCAAGGTCCAGACACCGCCGGGGTAGTCCTTGGTGTCCTTGGGATTGGCATTGATCTCGCTCTTTTCGACCAGCTCGAAGCCCGCCGCCTTCGCCAGCTCGATCACGTAGTCCTCGGGCAGATAGCCGCTGGTCTTCATTTCTTCGGCCGGGGCGCCGGGACGCGCGCGATGATCGACGACGCCCAGCGTGCCGCCCGGCTTGAGCACGGCGAAGAACGCCGCAAACATCGCCTTCTCCTGTCCGTCCATGACCCAGTTGTGCACGTTGCGGAAGGTGAGCACGACATCGGCCGAACCCGGTGCACCGAGCACGGGCGCGTTCGTATCCACTTCGATCAGGCGTGCGCGATCGAAGATATCGCCACGTGCCCCGAACTTCTCGCGCAGGGCCTGATTGCGTTTGGCGGTCGCGGCCTGCGCCTCGGCATCGGCGAGCTTGCTCGGATCGGGAATGATCGCGGTGTAGTCGCCGGCATCGCGCATGAGCGGCGCGAGAATTTCCGCGTACCAGCCGCCGCCGGGCCAGATCTCGATGACGTTCTGGCCGCGCGCGACACCGAAAAACGCCAGCGTTTCGCGCGGATGCCGGTAGACGTCGCGTGCCTTGTTCTTCTCGTCGCGCCAGTCGCCGGCGAGGATGCGATCGAGCGGATGCGCGAGCGCTGCCTGCACTTCTGGACTACCGGCGTCGGCCGGCATGGGCGGCTTCGGGCTGGCCGCTTCCTGGCCGCGCTGACCGCAGGCACTGAGCAACAACGCCGACAGGACGATCGTGACAGGCACTCGCATGCGCAACTCCGGACAGGGGTGGGGTCGTTCGATTATGGATCAGGTCGGGAAAGATCGGATGACGCTTTCCCGGCGCGACTCAGGCCTCGCGCCAGTGCCGCGCACCGAGAAAGACCAGGCGCAGCTGGCGCACGAAATTCTCCACCAGCTCGTGCTCGGGCGTGGGCTGGCCGGGTGGCAGGTCGAGGATGTCGGAGGCGGCATTGAGCATCGTCGCCACGACCAGACCGCAGATCATCTGCAGGCTCGCACTGGACAGGTCGGGCAGGGTGCCGAGCGCGCGCAGATCCTGCGCCATCTCGGACGCGAAATGGCTTTCTTCGGTACGGATCGCCGCGCGGATCACCGGCGAGCCGCCGCCGCGTTCGCTGGCGATGAAGCGGAACACCAACGGGCGCTCTTCGACGAAACGCTTATAGATCAGCACCGAGCCGCGCAGCATGTCGGTCGGCGGAATGCCGTCACGACGGGCTTCGCGCAACAGCCGGCGCAGCGTCACGCCGCCCATCTCGACCAGGGCCAGACCCAGTTCGTCGAGGTCGCGGAAATGCCGGTAGAACGCCGCCGGCACGACGCCGGCCGCGCGCGTGATCTCGCGCAGGCTCAACGAGGTGTAGCCACGCCCTTCGCCAAGCAGGGCCAGCGCGGCTTCGATCAGGCGCTGGCGCGTGCGTTCCTTGCGTTCGATGCGCGTGCCCGGGGTGGGCGCGGCGGCGCGCAAGGGCAGGGGAGGCGTCGAGGGCAAAAGGCAGCTCCGGAGCGGGACGGCAGCCCGCTGGCTGCCCGGGCCAGTATAGGCGGCACCCGGGCCGGCGGCCTGGAGTGGAAACTCTACGATTTTTCGGTAAACATATGTTTACTGTAAATCCGGAGTCCGGTGATGACCCAGCCCGCCGCTGCTGCCCTGCCCCGTCGCGCCCTGCGAGGACTATGGCGTCATCCCTTGCTGGCACCGCTCAATGACGCCGAGGCCTGGGGCCGCTTGGCGCGCGCGGTCAATCCGGTATGGTCGTTCACCCAAACGCGGGCCCGGGTACTTCGCACCGTCGACGAGGCGCCGGGCGTGCTCAGCCTGTGGTTGCAGCCCAATGCGCGCTTCGCTGGCTTTCGGGCCGGCCAGCACGTCCTGCTGGAACTCGACGTCGCCGGGGTTCGCCAGGCGCGCTGCTTCAGTTTTTCGCAGGCCCCGCGCGCCGACGGCCAGCTGCGTCTGACGATCAAGCGCCAGACCGCAGGCGCCGTGTCCGTGGCGGTGCATGCCTTGCAGCCGGGCGACATCGTCGGTCTCGGTGCGGCGCAGGGCACGTTTGCGCCGCAGGGCGACGGCCCGCTTCTGCTGCTCGCGGCCGGCAGCGGCATCACGCCGATGATGGCCTTGCTACAAACGCTCGCCACGGAAGACGCCAGGCGCGACGTGGTCCTCGTGCATGCCGCGCGCGCGCCGGCGGACCGGATTTTCGCGGCAGAGCTGCAGGCATTGGCCCGGACCTGGCCCACGCTGCGCCTGCATTGGCATCTGAGCCAAACCGACGGCCGCCTGGATGACGCGACGATCGCGCGCCTCGTGCCCGACTGGGCCGCGCGGGAAACCCTGCTGTGCGGCCCCGACGATTTCATGCGCCGGATCGAGGCGATGCATGCGCAGGCCGGCAGCGGCGCGCGCTTGCACCGCGAAAGTTTCGGCCGGCGTGCGGCGCCGATCGATCCGCAGGCCGCGGAACATGCCATCGCTTTCGCGACCTCGGGCACGCGCTTCGCCGCGCGCGCCGGTCAATCCCTGCTCGAAGCCGCGGAAGCGGCCGGCCTCGCGCCACGTTTCGGTTGCCGGCGCGGCATCTGCCGCACCTGCCAGTGCCGCAAGCGCAGCGGCAGCGTGGTCAATCTGCTCACCGGCGAGACCTCGGGGCCGGGCGAAGAACTGATTCAACTGTGCATCGCCGCGCCGCTGGGCGCGGTGGAACTGGCCTTGTAGCGCGACCCCTCACCCCGGCCCTCTCCCGATGGGGGAGGGAGTCGACTGTCCAGGAAAAGAACCATGACCGACAAAGTCCGATTCGATACCGACACCTACGCGCGCTTCGCCGCCGAACTCGACGCCGTGCGTCGTGCCGCGTTCGCCGACGTCGGCGAGCGCGACGCACGCCATATCCGACGCATGCGTGGCATCGCCCAGGGCACGGCGATCGCCGGGCGCGGCCTGCTGATGTTCGGCTTCGGACCCGTGAGCTGGATCGCCGGCGTGCTCGGTCTGGCACTCGCGAAAATTCTCGAGAACATGGAGATCGGCCACAACGTCATGCATGGCCAGTACGACTGGATGAACGATCCGTCGCTGAGCTCGCAGACCTACGAGTGGGACATCGTCTGCGACGGCGAGCACTGGCGGCATTCGCACAATGTCGAACACCACGACCACACCAACATCCTCGGCAAGGACCACGACTTCGGCTACGGCATGCTGCGCATGAGCGAGCAGCAGAAGTGGTCACCGGCGTCGCTGCTGCAGCCGCTGTGGTACCTGCTGCTGGCGTTGAATTTCCAGTGGGGCGTGGCGGTGCATGACATCAAGATCGGCCGCTTCCTCAAAGGTCGCATGAAACGCGCCGAGTTCGGCGAGCGCATGCGTCCGTTCCTGCGCAAAGCGGGGCGTCAGCTGTTCAAGGACTACGTGCTCTTTCCGGCGCTTGCGTTCTGGCAGTGGCCGCGCGTGCTGCTGGGCAATCTGGTCGCGAACGGCCTGCGCAACCTGTGGACGAACGCGATCATCTTCTGCGGGCATCTGACCGAACACGCGCAGACCTACACGCGCCGCGAAGTCGAGAACGAAACCCGCGGCCAGTGGTACCTGCGCCAGATCCAGGGCTCAAGCAATCTCGAAGGCGGCCGCCTGTTCCATCTGCTGACCGGGCATCTGAGCCATCAGATCGAACATCATCTGTTCCCGGATCTGCCGGCGCCGCGCTACGCGGAAATCGCGCCGCAGGTGCGCGACATCTGCGCGCGCTACGGCGTGCACTACAACACCGGCGGTTTCCTCCGGCAGTACGCGGGCGTGATGGCGCGATTGTTCCGCCACGCCTGGCCGACCCAGCCGCGCCTGGCGACCGCCGGATAGTCCGGACGCCGGTGCCCGGCCTCAGTGCGCGTGTGGCACGTCGGCCGGTGCGACGGACGCCGCGTCGATCAGCTCGATGCGCTGCAACATGGAGGACTTTCGTCGGCAAGGCGCACACTCTGCCGGGCGGCCACGCGCCCCCGGTGGCCGGCACAACTGATATGCGTGGGCTATAGCCGTCATAGAAACAAAGAACTTCATCTATCAGCGTGGGTGTTCCAAGCTGGTCCGAGCACTCCGGTGCACCCGACCCAAGGAGAGAACCATGTCCAACGAATCGAAGTGCCCGTTTTCGGGCGGCGCCGGCAGCCACACCGTGTCCGGCGCGCCGTCCAACACCACGTGGTGGCCCAACCAGCTCAACCTCAAGGTCCTGCACGGCCAGTCCGACCGCTGCAATCCGATGGGCAGCCAGTTCAAGTACGCCGAGGAGTTCAAGACGCTCGACCTCGACGCCGTGGTCAAGGATCTCACCGCACTGATGACCGATTCGCAGGACTGGTGGCCGGCGGACTACGGCCACTACGGTCCGTTCTTCGTGCGCATGACCTGGCATGCCGCCGGCACCTATCGCATCGCCGACGGTCGCGGCGGCGGCGGCACCGGTGCACAGCGATTCGCACCGCTCAACAGCTGGCCCGACAACGGCAATCTCGACAAGGCACGCCGCCTTCTGTGGCCGATCAAGCAGAAGTACGGTCGCAAACTGTCCTGGGCCGATCTGCTGATCCTCACCGGCAACGTCGCGATGGATTCGATGGGCTTCAAGACCTTCGGCTTCGGCGGCGGCCGCGCGGACATCTGGGAGCCGGAAGACGAAATCTATTGGGGCCCGGAAACCACCTGGCTCGGCGATCAGCGCTACAGCGGCGACCGCGAGCTGGCCAATCCGCTCGGCGCGGTGCAGATGGGCCTGATCTACGTGAATCCGGAAGGCCCGAACGGCAAGCCCGATCCGGTCGCATCCGCGCGTGACATCCGCGACACCTTCGCGCGCATGGCGATGAACGACTACGAGACCGTCGCCCTGGTCGCGGGCGGTCACACCTTCGGCAAGGCGCACGGCGCCGGTCCTGCCTCCCATGTCGGTCGCGAACCCGAGGGTTCCGATCTCGAGCATCAGGGCCTGGGCTGGATCAGCAGTTATGCCAGCGGCATGGCCGGACACACGATCACCAGCGGCATCGAAGGCGCGTGGACACCGACGCCGACGAAGTGGGACAACAGCTATTGGGAAACCCTGTTCGGCTACGAGTGGGAACTGACCAAGAGCCCGGCCGGCGCGCACCAGTGGAAGCCCAAGGATCCGGCGGCCGCGACAACGGTACCCGATGCGCACGATCCCGCGATCCGCCACGCGCCGATGATGACCACGGCCGATCTGGCCCTGCGCATGGATCCGGCCTACGAGAAGATCTCGCGTCACTTCATGGCCAACCCGGCCGAATTCGCCGATGCCTTCGCGCGCGCCTGGTTCAAGCTCACGCATCGCGACATGGGTCCGCGCGCGCGCTATCTGGGCAAGCTGGTGCCGTCGGAAGTGCTGATCTGGCAGGACCCGATCCCGGCCGTGGATCACGCGTTGATTGATGCGCAGGACATCGCGGCGCTGAAGGCGAAACTGCTCGCCTCCGGTCTGTCGATCTCGCAATTGGTGTCGACGGCCTGGGCGTCGGCCGCGAGCTTCCGCGGCAGCGACAAGCGCGGTGGCGCCAATGGCGCGCGAATCCGTCTGGCGCCGCAGAAGGATTGGACAGCCAATCAGCCGGCGCAACTGGCGCAGGTGCTGCCCAAGCTCGAAGCGATCCAGAGCGCGTTCAATGCCTCGGCCACAGGCGGCAAAAAAGTCTCGCTGGCCGATCTGATCGTGCTCGGTGGTTGCGCGGCGGTCGAAGCCGCAGCGAAAAAAGGCGGCGTCGACGTCACGGTGCCGTTCTCGCCCGGTCGCATGGACGCGCGTCAGGACCAGACGGACGTGGATTCGTTCGCACCGCTGGAGCCGATCGCGGACGGCTTCCGCAACTACGCACGCAAGGGCGTGGAGAGCAAGCTCGCGGAGCTGCTGGTGGACAAGGCGCAGTTGCTCAATCTCAGCGCGCCGGAAATGACGGTGCTCGTCGGTGGCCTGCGCGTGCTCAATGCCAATGTCGGCCAGAGCAAGCACGGCGTGTTCACGCAGCGTCCGGAAACGCTGAGCAACGACTTCTTCGTGAATCTGCTCGATATGGGCACGAAATGGCAGAAGGCGGCCGGTAGCGAGGACGTGCTGGAAGGCCGGGATCGCAAGACGGGCCAGGTGAAGTGGACTGGCACGATCGTGGATCTGGTGTTCGGCTCGAATGCGCAATTGCGCTCGTTGGCCGAAGCCTATGCCACGAGCGATGCGCAGCAGAAGTTTGCGCAGGATTTTGCGAAGGCGTTTGGCAAGGTGATGAATCTGGATCGGTTCGATCTGGCTTGATTTTTGCGAAAAAGGCGGCACCGGTGGGCGGTGTCGCCAGTGGCGCGCTGGCCCTCGCATTTCAAGTCGCCGCACGTTACCGGCTTGGTTGAAATGCGAGGGCCAGCGCGCTTCATCTGCTGAGGAAAATCCCGGCGAGAGCGATGGTTATAGCCTCAGGCTTTCCGGGTACGGCGGGACGTCGGTGAAGCCGCCGGCGTGCAGGTTTTTCTGCAGGTCCTGCCACCAGTGCACGTCGAAGATTTCGCCGTGCACTTGCAGCAGGGCGTCGCGCTGGGGCGGGGTCAGGCCGAGGAAGCGCGGGAACTGTTCGGGGAAAACATCGTTGTCGGCGACGTAATACCAGGCGCCGTGATGCATTTCCTCTTCGTCGTTTTTCGGCTCGGGCAGCGGACGGAACCGGCACTCGGTGACCAGGCACAATTCGTCGTAGTCGTAGAAGATCGCGCGACCGTTGCGGGTAACGCCGAAATTCTTCAGCAGCAGGTCGCCCGGGAAGATATTGCTGCGGGCGAGATCCTTGATCGCCTGGCCGTAGTCGAGCACGGCCGCCAGCGCGGCGTCTTCGCCGACTTCCTTCACATAAAGATTCAACGGACGCAGGCGGCGTTCGACGTAGCAGTGGTGCACGACGATATCCTCGCCGTCCTCGCTGACCGACTCGCGGCACTCGCGGCGCAGCTCGTCGAGCAGGACCTGGGCGAACTGCGCGCGCGGGAATCTCAGGAACCGGTATTCCTGCGCGTCGATCAAACGGCCGACGCGGTCGTGGCGGAATACGAGGCGGTATTTTTCCTGCACCTGCTCGCGCGCGATGTTCTTGGGATAGGCGAACTTGTCGCGGATGAGCTTGAACACCAGCGGATTGCCCGGCAGCGTGAACACCGCCATGACCATGCCGCGTTCGCCGTCGGCCTGGATGAGCTTCTGGTCGGGATGTGCACTCAGATAGCCGAAAAAATGCCGGTAGCGTTCGGTCTTGCCCTGCTTGGCGCGGCCGAGCACGGTGTAGATCTCGTCGACCGGCTTGCCCGGCAGCAAGGTGCGCAGGAACACCACCGCATCGCCGACCGTGGCGAGATCGGCGTGGAAATAGCTGTGCGTATAGCCGAACAGCACCGCGACATGCTGGCGCGCGCTGAGCACGGCGTCCACGCGCAGGCCGGCGCCGTCGTTGACCAGGGCGATCACGCAGGGTGCGTAGTGCTCGCGGCCGAACACGCGGCCGACGAGATACGCACGGCGTTCGCGGTAGAAGACGGTGTCGAGCAGTTCGATCGCGACGATGCCGGCCTCGCCCCAGTCGGCCAGCCGCGCCGTCAGCGTCTGCGCGACGCGTGCGGCATCGCCGCGTGCATCGGCGTGCGCGACCGCGAACGGATAGCCGGCGAGCACGCGCTCCACGGTCGCGGCGAGATCGCCCGACACCGCATAGCTGTGCCGCGCCACAGGATGGGTGATGCGGTCGGTGGGCTCGATGTCGAGCGCGACGAATTCGATGTCGGCGGCGACACCACGGGTCTTGAAGAAGCGCCGCGTCAGCGTGTTGAAGAAGGTCTTGTACAGTTCCTGATCGAGCAGGTCGGCAATGAGGGCCGCGTAGTGGTCGCGGACCGCCGACCACAGCGGCCGGTCCTGCGCGTGGTCGCCGAGGCGCTGTTCGAGCTCCAGGGAAATCTCGGCCACGCACCGGTCGTACAACTCGATGCGCTCGAGCGCATCCTCGCGCGCCGCACCCCAGTCGCGGGTCTCGAAACGATGGCGCGCGCGCCGGGTGATCGCGTCGAAGCGGGCGTCGTAGTCGCTGAAGGCATCGCGGATCGCCGCCGCGCAGGTCGCGGCGAATTCGGGGCGGGTGTCGGCGCGGACGGCATCGGCAGGCATGGCCCAGTCTAGCGGGCCGGCCTGCCTTTGGTGCAAGGGTTCAGATCACGTCCCAGCCATAGCCGCCGCGACCGATCACGTCAGCGGCGATTGCATCCAGCGTCTCGTCCTCGTTGCGCGCGAGATCACGGACGTTGCGGTTCATGCGCCGGCGCGCCTGGCGCGTGAAGGTCTTGGCGATCGCGATCACCCGCGCGGCCTCCGCCGGCTCGGCCTTGGCCAGGGAATCGGCGCGCGAGAGCACGCACAGGCCGACGAACAGGTCGATGGTCAGGTCGGCGATGCGCTTTTGCACGTGCTGGTGCTCGGCGATGCCCTTGCCATACTTGCGCAGGGACTCATCGGCGACGCGCGCGAGTTCGGTCGCGTACTTTTCGAACACCGCCGCCAGCGGCCGCAACGGCGGCTCCAGCTGGCTGAGGATGCGATCGCCGCCGAAGCCCGTGGCCTGGGTGAAGCGGCGCTCGGCATAGCCCGAAAGCACGCCGAAGCCCTTGATCGGATCGTTGAAGATCGCGTTGACCGCCGACTTGAGCTCGGACAAGGAAGCGCCCACATCCTTGAGTCCGGACAGGGCGATGTACAGGCGCAGGATTTCGTTGGTGCCTTCGAAAATCGGCAGGATGCGCGCATCGCGCGTGACCTGCTCGTACGGGAACTCGCGCATGTAGCCGCTGCCGCCGGCGATCTGCAAGGCCTCGTAGGCCGCGCGCTGCATCGCCTCGCTGGCGAACACCTTGCTGATCGCCGCTTCGACCGAATAATCCTGGCAGCCGCTGTCGATATAGTGCGCCACCATCCACACGGCGCTTTCGGCCGCGAAACAATCCACGGTCATCTGCGCGATCTTTTCCCGCACCAAGCCGAACTCGGCGATCGGCCGGTCGAACTGACGCCGCTCCTGCGCCTGCTGCACCGACAGCTTGATCAGCGCCTTCATGCCGCCGACGGCACCGCCGCCCAGGCCGGTGCGTCCGTTGTTGAGGATGCCCATCGCGACCTTGAAACCCTTGCCGATCTCGCCCAGGACGTTTTCGGCGGGCACGCGCACATCGCTGAAGGCGACGGTCGTCGTCGACGAGGCGCGGATGCCCATCTTGTCCTCGTGTGCGCCATGACTCACGCCCGGCCAGGCGGCTTCGACGACGAAGGCGCTGATCTTGCCTTCGGCACCGTCGGTGCGCGCGAACACCGTGTACAGATCGGCGATGCCGCCATTGGTGATCCAGATCTTCTCGCCGCTCAGCGTCCAACTGCCATCGGCATTGGCCTTGGCGGTCGTGCGGATGGACGCCGCGTCGGAGCCGGCGCCGGATTCGGTCAGGCAGAACGCGGCGATCATCTCGCCACTCGCCAGACGCGGCAGATAGCGCGCCTTCTGCTCGTCGGTGCCGAACAGCAGCAGACCCTTCATGCCGATCGAGCTGTGCGCACCGATCGTCAGCGAGACCGAACTGTCGTGCCGGCTGGTCTGCGCGAGCACGCGTGCATACGCGGCGTTGGACAGTTCCAGGCCGCCGAACTGTTCGGGGATGATCAGGCCGAACAGACCCATGTCGCGCAGGGCCTGGATGAACTCGGCGGGCTGGTGCGCCTCGCGGTCCCAGCGTGCGAAGTCGGCGCGCTTGTCGGCGAGGAAGCTGTCGATCGCATCGACCATCTGGCCGAGCATCTCGCGATCGCGATCGCGCAGCGCCGGATACGGGAACAGGTTCTCTTCGAGGATCTGTCCGAACAGCAGATTCTTGGCGACGCTCTGGTCGCGCAGCAGGCGCGAGTCGGCATCGCCGGACGGATCGTGGGTCTGGGCCTGGTTCATGCGCTCACCTGTCGGCTGTCGAAGCTTCCGGACCGATTATGCGCCGCCGCGCCTGCCCCGGACGGACCTAGGGGCTGCGCGCGGCGACGCCGGTGTGCGTGGGACGGGTGTCGGGCCAGCCGCCCGCCAGCGCCTGATACAAGGCCACCCAGCCGGTGAGGCTGCGCGTGCGGCTTTGCGCGAGCGCGTCCTGCGCCTGCAGGTTGCTGCGCTCGGCATCGAGCACTTCGAACAGGTCCGTCGCGCCGTTTTCGTAGCGGATGCGCGCCAGTTGCGCGGCCCGGGCGCTGTCGCCGGCGGCGCGCGCGAGATGTTCGTCTTCGACGCGGGCATTGCCGTAGCGCACCAGCGCATCTTCGGTGTCGGCCAAGGCGTGCAGCACGGTCTGTTCGTACCGGGCGAGTTCCGCGGCCGCGTCGGCATCCGCCGCCGCGACGCGGGCGCGCACCCGACCGATATCGAGGAAGGACCAGTCGACGCCGAGCGCGACCAGGCGCGTTTCGCTGTCACGGCCGAACAGCGCGTCGCGATCCACCGCCTGGCTGCCGATCAATCCGCCGAGCGTGAAGCGTGGAAAGAAATCGGCCTTGGCCACGCCGATTCGCGCGGTGGCGGCATGCAGACGGTATTCCGCAGCGGCGACATCCGGACGCCGGCGCAGCAGATCGCCCGGCGTGCCCGGATCGACAACACCCGGCAATGCCGGCAACGGTTCGCGCCATTTCAGCGCCTCGGTGACCGCGCCCGGCGGCTGGCCGATCAGCACGGCCAGATGGTGCAGCGTGATCGCGATGCGCGCTTCCAGGGCCGGCGCGCGCGACTGCGTGCCGGCGAGCAAGGCGCGCGCACGCGCGGTATCGAATTCGGTGCCGCGTCCCGCCTGGAAACCCATTTCGACCAAGCGCAGGGTTTCCGCCTGCGATTCCGCGCTTTCCTGGGCGACGCGCAGCTGTTCCTGCAGACCGCGCAGTTCGATGTAGTCGCGCGCGACTTCCGCCACGATCGCCACCTGCAACGCGCGGAAATCCGCATTCGCTGCGTCGGTGCCGGCCCGGCCGGCCTCGACCTGGCGACGCACCCGCCCGAACAGATCCAGTTCCCAAGCCGCGCGAATACCGGCGTCGTACTGCCGGCCATCGCGATCGGCACGGGCAACCCCCGGCTGCTGATCGGCGCTGGCGCGCACATCGCTGCCCTGGGCATCGCCGGTCACCGTCGGCAACAGATCCAGACGCGTGCCGCGTTGCAGGGCCTGTGCGCGTTCGGCATTGGCCAGCGCGATGCGCAGATCGTGGTTCGCGAGCAGGGCCTGCTCGACGAGCGCGGTCAGTTGCGCATCACCCAGACGGCGCCAGAAGTCGCTTTGGTCGTTGCGCTCGGCGCTGGTGGCCATCAGCGGCTCGATCGCACCGGCTTCGACGAATTTCTCCGGCACCGCCAGCGACGAAGGACGGACGTGGTCGGGGCCGATCGCGCAGGCCGACAGCACGAAGGCGAACACCGCCGCGGCGAGCGCGGTTTTATTCGGGACATTACGCATGGACAGCCTCCTGGGCCGCAGTCGGGGCGTGCACCACGAGCGGCCGCGCGATGAGCTTGCGCAGCGCCACGTAGAACACCGGGGTAAGGAACAGGCCGAACAGGGTCACGCCGAGCATGCCGGCGAACACCGTGATGCCGGTCACCGAGCGCACTTCGCTGCCGGCGCCACTGCCCAGCACCAACGGCACGGTGCCGGCGATGAAGGCGATGGACGTCATCACGATCGGACGCAGACGCAGACGGCAGGCTTCCAGCGCGGCTTCGACCACGCCCATGCCCTGCATCTCCAGTTCACGCGCGAACTCCACGATGAGGATCGCGTTCTTGCAAGCCAGGCCCATGAGCACGACCAGGCCGACCTGCACGAACACATTGTTGTCGCCGCCGGTCAGCCACACGCCGACCAGGGCCGACAGCAGGGTCATCGGCACGATCAGGATCACCGCCAGCGGCAGCGTCCAGCTTTCATACAGCGCCGCGAGCACGAGGAAGGCCAGCAGCACCGACAGCGGGAAGATCAGCAGCGCGGCATTGCCCTGCGTGGCCTGCTGGAAGCTCAGGTCGGTCCACTCGATGCTCATGCCATTGGGCAACACGTGCGGTGCCATTTCCTTGAGCTTGGCCATCGCCTCGGTCGAGGACAGCAGACGCGGATCGGCATCGCCGATGAGGTCGGCGGCCGGGTAGCCGTTGTAGCGGATCACCGGATCCGGACCATAGGTCTGGGTCAGGGTGACCATGCTGCCGATCGGCACCATCTCGCCGTTGGCATTGCGCGTACGCAGGTTGGCGATATCTTCCGCGCCATCGCGGTACGGCGCATCGGCCTGGGCGATGACCTGATACGTGCGACCGAAGCGGTTGAAGTCGTTGACGTACTGCGAACCCAGATAGGTCTGCAGGGTGTCGAACAGCTCGGTCAGCGGCACGCCCTGCGCCTTGGCCTTGTCGCGGTCGACTTGCGCGTCGAGCTGCGGCACGTTGGCCTGGTAGGTGCTGATCGGGAAATGCATGCCCGGGGTTTGCGAGATCGCACCCGAGAAACCATTCACCGCATTCTGCAGCTGGCCATAGCCCAAGCCCGCGCGATCCTGCACGAACAACGAGTAGCCCGAGCCCTGACCGAGGCCGAGGATCGGCGGCGGCATGATCGAGAACGCGAAACCCTCCTGGATGCCAGCGATCTTGGCGTTGATCTCGGCATTGATCTGCTCGGCGCTGCGGCCGTGGCGTTCATGGAAAGGCTTGAGCGGGAAGAACACCGTGCCGGTATTGGGCGTGTTGGTGAACTGCAGCGCATTCAGGCCCGGGAACGCGACCGCGTTCTGCACGCCGTCGGTCTCCATCGCGATCTGGCTCATCTTGCGGATGACCGCGTCGGTGCGCTCGAGCGAGGCGCCTTCAGGCAATTTCACGCCGCCGATGAGATAGAGCTTGTCCTGGGTCGGGATGAAACCACCCGGCACGGCCTGGAACATCACGCCCGTGCCGATCAGCAAAGCGGCATAAACGGCGAACACCGCACCGCGCTTGCCGAGCGCACGTGCAACGGCGCCCTGGTAACGCTCCGAGCTGCGACCGAAGAAGCGGTTGAACGGACGGAACACCCAACCGAACAGCCGGTCGATCAGACGCGACGGCGCGTCCTTCTCGGCACCGTGCGGCTTGAGCAGGGCCGCGGCCAACGCCGGCGACAAGGTCAGGGAATTGATCGCCGAAATCACCGTCGAGATCGCGATCGTCACGGCGAACTGCTTGTAGAACTGGCCGGTGACGCCGTTGAGGAAGGCCATCGGCACGAACACCGCGCACAGCACCAGGGCGATGGCGATGATCGGGCCGGACACTTCCTTCATCGCCTGGTGCGCCGCCGCGAGCGGGCTCATGCCCTGCTCGATGTTGCGCTCGACGTTTTCCACGACGACGATCGCATCGTCGACGACGATGCCGATCGCCAGCACCAGGCCGAACAGGGTCAGCGTATTGATCGAGAAACCGAGCAGGTACAAGGCCGCGAACGTGCCCACGACCGATACCGGCACGGCGAGCAGCGGAATGATCGACGCGCGCCAGGTCTGCAGGAACAGGATCACCACCAGTACGACCAGCAGCACGGCTTCGAGCAAGGTCGTGACGACGGCCTTGATCGAATCGCGCACGAACACGGTCGGGTCGTACACGACCTCGTAACTCATGCCTTCGGGGAAACGCGTGGACAGTTCGGCCATGCGCGCACGCACGGCATCGGACAGCTCGATTGCGTTCGCGCCCGGCGACTGGAAGATCGGAATCGCGACCGCGTCCTTGTTGTCGAGCTGCGAGCGCAGGGTGTAATTGCCGGCGCCGAGTTCGATGCGCGCGACATCGGACAGGCGGACGATTTCACCGTCCGTGCCGGCCTTGATGACGATGCGACCGAATTCCTCTTCCGACTGCAGACGACCCTGGGCATTGATCTGGACGAGGAAGTCGCTGCCGTTGGGCGTGGGTTCGGCGCCGAGCTGGCCGGCCGAGACCTGTACGTTCTGTTCGCGCACCGCGCGCACGACATCGCCGGCCGTGAGACCGCGGGCCGCGACCTTGTTCGGATCCAGCCACAGACGCATCGCATAGTCGCCCGAGCCGAACAGCGCGGCCTGGCCGACGCCGGGCAGGCGCGCAAGTTCGTCCTTGATCTTGAGCGTGGCGTAGTTGCGCAGGTACAGCGAGTCGTACTTGCCGCTCGGCGAGAGCAGGTGCACGACCATGGTCAGCGTCGGCGATTGCTTCTGCGTGGTCACGCCCTGGCGGCGCACGTCTTCGGGCAGACGCGCCTGCGCCTGGCTGACGCGGTTCTGCACCTGCACCTGGGCCTGGTCGGGATCGGTGCCGGGACGGAAGGTCACGGTGATCACGAGCACGCCGTCGGAGCCAGCGACCGACTTCATGTACATCATGTCCTCGACGCCGTTGATCGCTTCTTCCAGCGGCGTAGCCACGGTTTCGGCGATGACCTTCGGGTTCGCACCCGGATAGATCGCGCGCACCTGCACGGTCGGCGGCACCACATCGGGGTATTCGCTGATCGGCAATTGCGGAATCGCAATCAGGCCGGCGGCGAAAATGACGATCGACAACACCGCGGCGAAGATCGGCCGGTCGATGAAGAATCTGGAGAAATCCATGACGAATCCTTGGGCGACGCGAAGCCGCGGGTATCGGCGGCCGTCAGGACGGCCGCCCGGATGATTTCGTGTTGCCGCGGTCGTTGCCGACCGCGCGTTCTTTCGCTTGCGCTTACTTGCTGGCGACCGCCGTCGTCGCGGCAACGCCGCCGGCAGGTTTTCCCATCGCCACCACCGTCGCCTTCACCGGCATGCCGGGGAAGAAGATCTTCTGCACGCCGTCCACGACCACGCGATCGCCAGCCACCAGGCCGGTTTGCACCACGCGCAGGCCATCGACCAGGCGACCGAGCTGCACGTCCTTGCGCTGCGCGGTGTTCTCCGGCCCGACGACATAGACGTACTTGCGGTCCTGGTCGGTGAGCACGGCCTTGTCGTCGATCAGCAGGGCCTTGAACTCGCCACTGCCCTCGATCTGCACGCGCGCGAACAGGCCGGGCGTGAAGATGTGGTCGGGATTGGCGAGCACGGCGCGCGCGCGGATCGTGCCGGTGCGCGCATCGACCTGGTTGTCGATGAAATCGACCGTGCCGGTGTGCGGGAAGCCGACTTCATTGGCCAGGCCCACGCGCACCGGATTGTGCGAGGCGTCGCGACGGCCTTCGCGCGCGAGCTGGTTGTAGCGCAGGTAGCTCTGCTCGTCGCCTTCGAAATACACGTGCACGGGATCGAGCGAGACCAGGGTCGTCAGCAAGGTGGCATCGGCCTGCGCGAGATTGCCCGTGGTCACCAGCGCACGGCCGGCGCGGCCGGAAATCGGCGAACGCACTTCGGTGAACTGCAGATTCAGGCGCGCCGTGGCGACGGCTGCTTCGGCGCCGCGCACGGCGGCATTGCGTTCGGCGGTCGCGGCGTGACGGGTTTCGAACTCCTCGCGGGAAATCACTTTCGCCGCGATCAGGGTCTGCGCGCGCGCGTCCTGGGTTTTCGCCAGGGCCGCGTCGCTGCGGGCGCGTTCGAGCTGCGCCTGCGCCTGGGCGAGTTCGGCCTGGTAGGGACGCTGGTCGATCACGAACAGCAGATCGCCTTTGCGCACTTCCTGGCCTTCCTGGTAAGCGACGCGTTCGATGTAACCGCTCACGCGCGGACGCAGGTCGACGGTTTCCACGGCGGCCACGCGGCCGGTGAAGTCGTCCCACTGACGCACGTTCTTGGACAGCACCGTGGCGATGCTGACCTCGGCGGGCGGCGGACCACCCACCGGCTCGGCGGCCTGGCTGCCGCAACCGGCGAGCACGAGGGCAAACGCGATGGTGCCGGCCAGCGCGAGCAGGCGCAGGGCGGGCGGATTCTTGGCGGTGATGGATGCGTGGTTCATGGCGTTGACCTCGTGAAGGGCGACTCGGATTCGGTGGACTGGGGATGGCAGGCTCGGGCTTGCCCTGGGGGGAAGGTCAAGCCTCGATGTCTCAGGGTTCGCGATGGCGTTGCTCATTTGCCGGCCGAGGCCGACAACAGCGGCTTGAGCAACGCCCAGGTATCGTCGAGATAGCGCTGCGGATCCTTGCTGGTCGGATCGTCGATCAGCGGTTCGGCATGCGTGGGCGACAGATAGGCGGACGTCGCCTGTTGTGTGAGCGCACGCGCGGACAGGTTGGCGGTCGCGGGGCTGCGGCGCGTGCGCGTCGTCGGCGTCGCGTAGCGCACGATTGCCTGCACGGGCTGACCGGGGTCGGTCTGGTCGATCAGCGCGAGCGCCTGCTTGCCGATCGCGACGGCGCTGGGCCATTGCTCGCAGGCGCAGGCCTCGTTTTCGACGGTGCGCGCGGGCGTGTCGACGGCGAGCAGCTGCACGCGCACCGACAACGCACGTGCTTCGTCGTGCAGCACGCGCACGAGCATGCTCAGCGCGGCCGAACAGACCGAGTGGTGACCGTAACCGGCCCAGGGATTTTCGCTGCCCGGGCCGCCAACGACGACGTAGCTGCCATTGCGTCCCGACGCGGCGAGCAGCGGCAGCAGTTGCCGCGCAGCCGCGAGTTGCGGCAAGAGATCGCTGTCGAGTTTTTCCTTGAGCGCCTCGCCCGGCAGATCGAGCATGCGGCCGCGCGCCTGTTCGCGGCAGCGGCTGATGATCATGCCGGCGATCGGACGATGCAGCGCACGCAGGGTTTCGGCGAGCGCGGCGCTGTCGCGTTCGGTGTCGACCGAGCCGCGCACGGCGGTAAAGTCGGCATCGATGTACTCGGCCTGCAGCACGGCCAGGCCGGCGCGGTCGCGCGACACGGCGATGACCGGGCGACCGTCGTCGATGACGGCCTGCACCAGGCCGCGGCCGATACCGTTCAGGGCGTCGAGAACCAGGACCGGGCCTTTCACTGTCCCATATCCGGGATATTTTCTCCCGCATTCGGGACGATAATGTCCCAGCGGGAAAGGCCCGAGGCCGGGCTGGCTGCGGCGATCAGATTGCTTTCGTGCATTGGGTCGCGGCTCGGCGCGGCCTGCACCGGCACGGCCGGAAGGGCCGGGAGAGCGCGCTGTGACGCGGTTTCCTGCGGGGCGCTGGCGCCCGGCGCGAGCGCCGACAGGGACGCCAGCAGCAGGGTCAGGAAGATGGGTCCGGCGAGTCGAAGTACCGACATGGCGAGGGTCCGGTGGGAGAGTGGACGCACTCTAGTCCTCCGATTGGCCCTTGATTAGCCGGCAATTCAGGGAATAATTGTCCCGAAATCGGTCCAATCCAGATTTGCCCATTACGGAGCCCGGCCATGACCCGCGATCTCAACGACACGATCATCTTCGTCAAGGTGGTCGAAGCCGGCAGCTTCATCGCCGCCGCCAAAGCCCTGCGCCTGCCCAAGACCACGGTCAGCCGCAAGGTGCAGGATCTGGAAACGCGACTCGGTGCGCAGCTGTTGCATCGAACGACGCGCAAGCTCGGCCTGACCGAAGCGGGCAATGTGTATTTCGAACATTGCCAGCGCATCGCGCGCGAACTCGATGAAGCCGAAAGCGCCGTCGGTCAGTTGCAAGGCGGTCCGCGCGGCTGGCTGCGTTTCACTGCGCCGTATTCGGTCGGCATCACCTGGATCGCGCCCCTGCTCGGCGAATTCCACGCACGCCATCCGGAAGTGCGCGTGGAAATGATCCTGACCAACGAGTCGCTGGACATCATCGACAAGGAAATCGATGTCGCGCTGCGCATCGGCAGCCTGCCCGATTCCAATCTCGTCGCGCGTCGCCTGTCGGTGTTCCGCACGCAGGTCTATGCCAGTCCGCTGTACCTCGAGCGCCACGGCGAGCCCCTGCATCCGGACGACCTCATGCACCATCGCGCGCTGGCGATGACCAAGTCGCGGCGCAACAACGGCTACATCTGGCAGCTGAGCGACGGCACGCGTCTGTCCGACTACGCCGTCGACCCGGTGCTGGTCGCCAACGATCCCGCCGCGTTGCGCGGCGCGCTGCTCTGCGGCGAAGGCCTGATGCTCGCCAGCGATGTCACCGTCAAAGCCTTCGCCGAGCTTGGCCATGTGCGGCGTGTGCTCGCTGGCTGGACCGGCCCGGAAATGGAGTTCAACGCGGTCTATCCACGCGGGCAGGTGCAGTCGCCGAAAGTGCGCGCGTTCGTCGATTTCCTGGTCGAACGCCTGAATTTCGACGCCGACTACATGCAGGTGCTGTGCCCGGACCGGCTGCGCTACGAGAAGGCCGCGCAGGAAGCGACGCAGGTCCTGGCCTCGGTCGAACTCGCGCGCGTCGGTGCGCAGCCGCAGGCGCATGCGGAGCTGGTCACGGCGAACCGCTGATCCCTCGCACAAAGAAAAAGGCGCCTCGCGGCGCCTTTTTTGTTCTTGTAGGAGCCAGCTCGCTGGCGACCCGACCAGGTCGCCGGCAAGCCGGCTCCTACATTTTCTTACAGATGCTTGATGAGCTCGTCGGCGAACTCCGAGCACTTCACCTCGGTCGCGCCGTCCATCAGGCGGGCGAAATCGTAAGTGACGCGCTTGCCGGCGATCGCCGCGTCCATCGCCTTGATGATCGCGTCGGCCGCTTCGTTCCAGCCCATGTAACGCAGCATCATCTCGCCCGAGAGGATCACCGAGCCCGGGTTCACCTTGTCCAGATCCGCGTACTTGGGCGCGGTGCCGTGCGTGGCTTCGAACACCGCGTGACCGGTCACGTAGTTGATGTTCGCACCCGGCGCGATGCCGATACCGCCGACCTGCGCAGCCAAGGCGTCCGACAGATAATCGCCGTTGAGATTGAGCGTGGCGACGACGTCGTATTCGGCCGGACGCAGCAGGATCTGCTGCAGGAACGCATCGGCAATCGCGTCCTTGATGATCAGGCCCGCACCCGGCTTGCCTTCCGGGATCACCATCCACGGACCGCCGTCGAGCTCGACCGCACCGTAGAAGTCCTTGGCGACCTGGTAGCCCCAGTCACGGAAGCCGCCTTCGCTGAACTTCATGATGTTGCCCTTGTGCACCAGGGTCACCGACTTGGACTTGTGCGCGATCGCGTACTGGATCGCGCTGTGCACCAGACGCTCGGTGCCCAGGTAGCTCACCGGCTTGAGACCGATGCCGACCTGCACGGGCAGGTCGCGCTTGGGACCGCCGACGCCTTCGAGCGCCTTCTGCCACTCGGCATTCTTCTCGCTCGTACCGAAGCGGATCTTGCCGAACATCTGCGGGAATTCCTTCGCCACGAAGTCCAACACTTTCTGCGCGTCCGCGCTGCCGCCGGCCCACTCGATGCCGGCGTAGATGTCCTCGGTGTTCTCGCGGAAGATCGTCATGTTGACCTTCTCGGGCGCTTTCACCGGGCTCGGCACGCCTTTGAACCATCGTACTGGCCTCAAGCAGACGTAAAGATCCAGCATCTGACGCAGCGCGACGTTCAACGAACGAATACCACCGCCGACCGGCGTCGTCAGCGGACCCTTGATCGAGACGAGATAGTCGCGGCAGGCCTGCACGGTGGAATCGGGCAGCCAGGTGCCGAACTGGTTGTTCGACTTTTCGCCGGCGAATACTTCCAGCCAGTGGATCTGGCGCGTACCACCGTAGGCCTTGGCCACGGCCGCATCGAGCACGCGCACCGAGGCACGCCAGATGTCGGGACCGGTGCCGTCGCCTTCGATGAAGGGAATGATCGGATTGTTCGGCACCGTGAGCTTGCCGCCCGCGATGGTGATCTTCGCGCCGCCGGCCGGCGCGGTAATGATGGGTTCTGCCATGACTCCTCCCGTGGAATGCTTCGACGCCTCGTCGGGCGCTGGACGCGCATTGTCGCGGTTTGCCGGCCGTGGCGAAAGCGCCAGCGCGTCTGGAACGGCTCTGGCGAGGTCCGCCAGGGCGGCGGAGAATGCCGGCATGAACCTCTACCTGCGCCTGCTCTGGACCCTGCTGCGCGCGCATTTCATGCGCCCGCTGGCCTTCACCGACACCCTGAGCCAGCGTTGGCGCGTCCTGCCCAATGACCTGGACATCAATATCCACATGAACAACGGTCGCTACCTGACGATGGTCGACCTGGCCCTGGTGGAGTTCTTCAGTCGCACCGGTTTCCTCAAGGCCCTTGTCGCGCAGGGCTGGCGACCGATGGCCGGCGGCGTGCTGATCAGCTACCGGCGCGGACTCAATCCCTTTCAGCGCTATGAGCTGCGCTTCCGCTGGCTGTGTTCGGACGAACGCTGGAACTACATGGGTTTCGAATTCGTGCGCCACGGCAAGCTGCATGCGAGCGGCATCATGAAAGGCGGCGCGGTCAGCGGCGAAGGCCTGCGGCCGACGGCGAGCTATCTGGACACGTTTCCGGCAGCGGTGCGCGACGAACTGTCGCGCATGCTCGCGCGCCCGCTCACCGACGACGTCATCGCCTGGCGCGCCTCGGAGCAGGCCTTGATGCAACGCGTCGACGCCACACTGACGTAGGATCGGCCTGGGTCGCTCCTACATGGGTTGGGTCCACGTGGCCGGCGTGAGCGGCGCGAGGCCGTAGCGCGCCCGCGCACGATCGCATTGCGCACTGTGCGTGCCGTCTTCGTAACTGGCCTGGAGCTCGCGACACGGCGACGGCCGCGCGGCATAGATGCGGCAATGCACCGCCTGCCCGACCACGCCCTCGAGCGCGATGCAGTGCGGATCGCGCGCATCGGTGCCGCGCATCGCCAGCACATGCGGACGCACCGGCGCGGTCAGGGCTTCGGGCACGCCGCCGGGATCGGCCGGCGCCGATTCGCTCCAGTGGAAGGCGACGCGAAACGCCGCGCAGCAGGCGCCGCAGCTCAAACAGGGATGGGCGATGGCGGAGCGCTGGGTCACGCGGAATCCCGGCCGAGGGGTAAAGCGCATTATCGGCCAGGCCATGACCTCTGGCGTGTTGTCGGTTCGGATCGATGCGCCTAGGCTCGGGTTCTCATCGGGAGATCGCCATGCATCCGTTCCTGCGCCGCCTCGCCGTATTGCCCCTGCTTGCCGCCGCCGGTGCGGCCGATGCGCAGAGTTCGCCGCCGCCACCCGACTGCCGCGCACCCGAGCATCGCCAGTTCGACTTCTGGCTGGGAGAGTGGGAAGTGCCCGCGCCAGGCAATCAGCCGATGGGCCACAGCCGCATCGAATCGATCCTCGAGGGCTGCGTGATCCTCGAAAACTGGAGCGGCGGTAGCGGTTACTCGGGCAAGAGTTTCAATCTCTACAACCGCGACACCGGTCACTGGGAGCAGTTCTGGGTCGACACCACCGGCAGCCGTCTGCATCTGGTCGGTGGCTGGGCCGAGGGCAAAATGGTGCTCTCCGGACGCCAGGACAAGCCCAATGCCAAGACCGGACTGACCCAGCACGAACGCATCACCTGGACGCCGAATGCCGACGGCACCGTGCGACAGCTGTGGGAAACCTCCAACGACGATGGCAAGACCTGGATCGTCAGCTTCGACGGTCTGTATCGCCGCCCCGCTGCCACGCCCTGAGCGGATTCAGCGCACTTCGAAATTGCGCGTCTGCATCGGCTGGCCATCGACGGAAATCTGCACGCGGTATTTGCCGACCGGCCAGCCTTCGGGATTGCGCACGCTGAAGGTCGTGACCGTCGCCGAGGTCGGCACCAGCACCTGCTCGGTATCGGCGATGAGCTGACCGTCGGCCGTGGTCCATTTGGCCGACATCTTCAGGCCCTGATGCTTGCCCTGGCTGAGCACGGCGGCGTAGATCGCATCCTTGGTGCCGAGCACGTCCTTGCCGACATCGACATTGTTCTCGGCATCGACGGCACTGCCCAGGCGCACCGAGACGATCTCGAATTCGCCCAGATCGAGCGCGGCCGGCGCGGGCTTTTCTTCGCTGGCGAGAAAACCGAACAGACCACCTTCTTTCTTCTCCGGCGCAGGCGCCGGTGCGGTGGCGGCCGCGGGCGTCGTGGCCGGAATCGGTGCAGCCGCCTTCTTGCAGGCCACCAGCGGCGACAGGGCGAGCACGGCAAGGACGATCAGACTCAGACGCGGCATGGGCATTCCTCTCACTGGCGCGAAGTGCGGATGTTTTCCGGCATGAGCCAGCCGGGCGTGCAACGGAACGGATTGATGTCCAGGCCGCCGCGTCGTGTGTAGCGCGCATACACCGACAGCCGGCTCGGCGCGCATTCGCGCAGGATATCCATGAACACGCGTTCGACGCATTGCTCGTGGAAATCGTTGTGTTCGCGAAAGCTCACCAGGTAGCGCAACAGGCCGTCGCGACCCAGACGCGCACCGGTGTAGTGGATCTGCAGGCTGGCCCAGTCGGGCTGGCCGGTCACCGGGCAATTGGATTTGAGCAGGTGCGAGACCAGGGTTTCCTCGACCATCGCTTCGGGATTGACGTACAGCAGATCCGGCCGCGGCGGGCCGTAATGCGTGACCTCGATCGGCAGGTCGTCGATGACCTCGCCCTCGAGCGGCCCAACCGGGGCCGCCTGTTTCGCGGTCGGCGTGGTCAGCACGACCGACACCGGCGCACCGGCGGCGGCGCCGAGATCGCGCGCCAGTTGAGCGCGCAGCGTGTCGGTGTCGGGCACGCGCGTTTGCATGTAGCTGTTGAGATAGAGCTTGAAGCTCTTGGACTCGACGATGTTCGGCGATTCGGCCGGCACGCGGAACTCGGCGATCGCCACGCGCGGTTTGCCGCGCGCATCAAGCCAGCTCAGTTCGAAGGCATTCCAGATGTCGATGCCGATGAACGGCAGGTCGGCGCCGATGCCGAGTTCGGCACGCTTGTCGGCGCGCGCAATCGGAAACAGCAGACCGGGGTCGTAGCTGCCGGCGTAAACGACGGGCTTGCCGAGGCTGGATTGGTCGAGCGGGTCCATGCCCCTATGTTACCTCGCTCCCGCAGACCAAGCAGGAGCCGGCTTGCTGGCGAACACCCGGGTCGCCGGCAAGCCGGCTCCTACCGGGGCGGGGTCCGGCCGCCGGATCAGAACGCCGCGTCGAACGCGACCTCACCTTGCACGCCGACCTGATACGCCGATACGCGACGCTCAAAGAAATTGGTCAGCTCCTGCACGTCCTGCAGATCCATGAACGGGAACGGATTGCTCGCGCCGAACTGCTTGGGCAGGCCCAACTGCGCCAGGCGCTGGTCGGCGACGTATTCCAGATACTGGCGCATGTCGCGGATCGACAATCCGGCCACGCCGCCGGACAGCACGTCCTCGGCGAACTGCAGCTCGCAGTCGACCGCCTCGCGCAGCATCATCGCGACATCGGCCTTCATCTGTTCGTCGAACAACTCCGGCTCTTCTTCGCGCGCGACACGGATGACCTCGAAGGCGAAGGCCATATGCCCGCTCTCGTCGCGGAATACCCAGTTCGTGCCCGAGGCCAGGCCGTGCAGCAGACCGCGCGAACGCAGGTAGTACACGTAGGCGAACGCGCCGAAGAAGAACAAGCCTTCGATGCAGGTCGCGAAGCAGATCAGGTTCAGCAGGAACTGCCGACGCTGTTCGCGGGTTTCCAACCGGTCGAGCGTATTGATCGAATCCATCCAGCGGAAACAGAACTCGGCCTTGTGCCGGATCGCCGGCACGGTCTCGATCGCGTCGAAGGCCTTGGCACGCTGTTCGGGCTCGGGCAGGTAGGTGTCGAGCAAGGTCAGGTAAAACTGCACATGCAGCGCTTCCTCGTACAGCTGGCGCGACAAGTACAGGCGCGCTTCCGGCGCGTTGATGTGCTTGTACAGGTTGAGTACGAGATTGTTGGACACGATTGCGTCGCCGGTCGCGAAAAACGCGACCAGACGCTCGATCAGATGCCGCTCGGCCGGCCCGAACTTGTTGCGCAGGTCGTTGATGTCGGGCGCGAAGTCAACTTCTTCGACCGTCCAGGTATTGCGCACGGCGTCGCGGTACTTCTCGTAGAACTGCGGGTAGCGCATCGGACGCAGCGTGAGGTTGAAGCCGGGGTCGAGCAAGCGGGACGTGGTCATTGGATTCTCTTATGGACTCCCTTCTCCCCCCGGGAGAAGGTGCCCCAAAGGGGCGGATGAGGGCAGCAAAAACAGGGCAGGATCGTCGCAACTTGCCGCCCTCACCCCGGCCCTCTCCCGCGAGCGGGAGAGGGAGTTCTGGCCTTACTGGCAGGCCTCGCAACTTTCGGGATTTTCCAGCGAACAGATCACCGCATCGGTCGCCTGTTCGGTCGTGGTCACCGTGGTCTTGGCGATGCGCGTGGCTGGACGCGAGCGCAGGTAATACGTGGTCTTGATGCCGCGCTTCCACGCGTACATGTACATCGAACTGAGCGCGCCGATGTTCGGACTTTCCATGAACAGGTTCAGCGACGCGGACTGGTCGATGAATGCGCCGCGGTCGGCAGCCATGTCGATCAGGGAGCGCATCGGCACTTCCCAGACGGTGCGGTAGATCTGCCGCAGCGACTCGGGAATCTCGGCGATGCCCTGCACCGAGCCTTCGGCGAGCTTGATGCGATCGCGCATTTCCGGCGTCCAGTGCCCGAGCTTCTTGAGCTCTTCGACCAGATAGCGGTTGACCTGCAGGAAGTCGCCCGACAGGGTTTCGCGCTTGAACAGGTTCGAGACCTGCGGTTCGACGCATTCGTAGCAGCCGGCGATCGAGGCGATCGTCGCCGTCGGGGCGATCGCGATGAGCAGGGAATTGCGCAGACCGTGCTCGCGAATGCGCGCACGCAGCGCATCCCAACGCTCGCCGTTCGACGGCACCACGTCCCAGGCGTCGAACTGCAGTTCACCGTTGGCTGCGCGCGTCTCGTTGAAGGCCGGATGTACGCCGCGTTCCTGCGCCAGCTCCACCGACGCCGAGAGGGCATTGAAATAGATCTCTTCGGCGATCTTCGCCGACAACGCGCGCGCCGCCTCGCTGTCGAAAGGCAGGCGCTGCTGGAAGAACACGTCCTGCAGGCCCATCACGCCCAGGCCGACCGGGCGCCAGCGCAGATTGCCGCGGCGCGCGGATTCGATCGGATAGAAATTCAGGTCGATCACGCGGTCGAGCTGACGCACGGCCAGGCGCACGGTTTCGCTGAGCTTGTCGAAATCGAACTCGGCGTGCTCGTTCAGATGCTGGCCGAGATTGATCGAGCCGAGGTTGCAGACGGCGGTTTCCTCGTAGGTCGTGACTTCGAGGATTTCCGTGCACAGGTTCGACAGGTGGATGACGTTCTTGGGGTGCGCCGTCTGGTTGCTCGCACGATTGCACTTGTCCTTGAAGGTCATCCAGCCGTTGCCGGTCTGGGCGAGCGTGCGCATCATCTTCGCGTACAGCTCGCGCGCCTTCACCTGCTTGGCGGCCAGGCCCGACACTTCCGCGGTCTCGTACGCGCGCTCGAAGTCCGCGCCCCACAGGTCGACGAAATGCGGCACCACGCGCGGATCGAACAGCGACCAGGTGCCGTCGCTCTCGACGCGCTTCATGAACAGGTCCGGGATCCAGTTGGCCAGATTGAGGTTGTGCGTGCGCCGCGCCTCGTCGCCAGTGTTGTCGCGCAGTTCGAGGAACTCCTCGACATCGGCATGCCAGGGTTCGAGATACACGCAGGCCGCGCCCTTGCGCTTGCCGCCCTGGTTGACCGCGGCGACGGACGCGTCGAGCGTCTTGAGCCAGGGCACGATGCCGTTGGACAGACCATTCGTCGAGCGGATCAGCGAGCCGCGCGAGCGGATGCGCGAATACGACAGGCCGATGCCGCCGGAGAATTTCGACAGCATCGCCACATCGCCGTAGCGCGCATAGATCGATTCCAGCGAATCGTCCGGCGAATCGAGCAGGAAGCAGCTCGACAGCTGCTCGTGCGTGGTGCCGGCGTTGAACAAGGTCGGCGAACTCGGCAGGTAGTCCAGGCGCGCCATTCGCCGGTACAGCGCCAGCGCCTCGGGCACGTCCTCGCTGAGCGCGCAGGCGATGCGCAGGAAGAACTGCTGCGGTGTTTCGATGACGGTGCGCGCGGTCGGATGGCGCAGCAGGTAGCGGTCGTACAGCGTGCGCAGGCCGAAATAGTCGAAGCGCAGGTCGTAGCTGGCATCGAGCGAATCGTTGAGCTTGCGGGCATTGGCCTGCACGAACGCGAGCAGACGGTCATTGATCAGGCCGACCTCGTGGCCGCGCGCGATCGACTGCGAGAACGCGTGGATTTCCTGGCCGGTGACTTCCTTCTCGATGAACTGCGCGAGCAGGCGCGCACCGAGACGGCCGTATTCGGGTTCTTCGGCGGTCAGCAGCGCGGCGGTGCGGATCGACAGCTCGTCGAGTTCGCGCGTGGTCGCGCCGTCGTACAGGCCGGAAATGGTGCGCGTGGCCACGCGCATCGGATCGATCGCGTACAGACCCTCGGCGCTGCGCGTCACCGCGCGCACGATCTTGTTCAGGTCGACCGGTTCCTTGCGGCCATTGCGCTTGGTCACGCCCATGACGCCGGCATGCGGCGGCGGCGTGAGATTGAATTGCGGGATGTGTTGCGTGCTCGTGTCGTCGGCGATGCGGTCGACCAAGGTGTCGGTGGGGGTGCTGCTGTGGCTCATGGTGTGGCTCCCGTGCGTGACGCACATCGCGACCTCTCCCTCGGAGGCGGCGGCACGGAGACGGAACGCAGCGACGCTGAACGTCGGTGCGGCCACACCCCCGCGGGCGTGCGGAATCAGGAGGATGGAGACAGGGTGTCGCAGGGCCCGAGAAAGCGCGGTGCGACACCGGCCATCTCCCCCCGGAGATTCCTGGGCCGGTCACCGCGCGGTGTGCATCGCGCGGCTGTCGGCAGGTCTTCGGACTCGTGGACTCCAGGCAGGCGCCTGACCTAGTGACCGTCGCTTCCCGGGGACCGTTGCCCCAGTGCGTTTTGACGGCGTTCGTTTCCACATACCGCTGCGGGGCAGCGCCGGAATCACACCGGCTTCCCTATTAACCCGACCGTGAGGCCGGGACCGACAGACACAAGTTATCGGGGCTAACCCGGTGGGTCAATACTGGATGTTGGGGTCGGGATGTGCATCGGCGCCGCCTCCAGCGAGAAACCGCTGGTGAACCGGCGCGCGACGCCGGTGAGCGGATCGACGAACGCCAGCTGCCGGGCCAGCAGCTGCAAGGGCGCCGAAAAATCGCCGGCGGCGCGCGGGCGCAGCACCGGATACATCCCGTCATTGCAGATCGGCGCCCCCAGCGCGGACAGGTGCACGCGCAACTGATGCTTGCGACCAGTGACGGGTGCCAGGGCGTAATGCCAGAAGTCTTCGCCGCGCGCGATCACGTCGATCCGGGTTTCGCTGTTGGCCGGCCCGTCGATCTCCTGCATGCGGAAGAACGGATCGCCGGCGACGATGCGGCTTATGCGGGTGCAAGGAAATTCCAACTCCGGCAGCGCCGGCGCGATCGCCTCGTAGTTTTTTTCGATGCGTCGCTCGCGAAACAGCGCCTGATAGTGAGCGCGACTGTCCGGATTGGTCGAGAACAACACCAGGCCTGCCGTCTCGCGATCGATCCGGTGCAGGGGCACGAGCGCCGGATTGCCGGTTTGGCGGATCAAGCGGCCGAGCAGGGTTTCATGGACATGCGCGCCCGCCGGCGTGACCGGCAAGTAGTGCGGTTTGTCCGCGACCAGCAGATCGCCATCGACATGCAGCACGACTTCCTCGAACGGAATCGGCGCTTCGTCTGCCACTTCGCGGTAGTAATGCACCTCGAGTCCGACCCGATACGGTGTTTCCGGCGTCAGACCTCGCCCATCGCCGTCGACGACGCGTCCGCGTGCCATGCGCTCCTGCCATTGCTCGCGCGACACGGCGGGAAAGCGCGCGCACAAGCCTTCCAGCACGGTAGACCAGGGCCCCGGCGGCAATTGCAGCGTGCTGGCCGCGAGTCCTTCGATGGGGGCGGGGCGAGTGCGCATGCCGGCAGTGTGTCATGTGGACGTGCAACCGCGACGACCATCGCGGTATCCAAAACCCTGTGACTGTCTTCACGCGCCGCATGAAGCCTCACCAATGCGCAGGGAGCATCGACATGGGGACAGGAATTTCTCGGAGGTTTTGGCTGTTCGCTGTTCGGAATTGCCTCGGTGGAACCGTGCTGGCAGCGGCCATGACGTCAGCGGCGGCCGCGGATGAACCCGGTGCAAGCGCACGCGATCTCGCCAGGCAACAGGTGCAGACCGCGGCCAACGAAATCCGCGTGGCGCTAAGTGACATACAAAAGATCCCCGGGTCTTTCCCCGCCGTATCGGCGGTGATCGTGCAGGGTGACGACACACCCCTGATGTTCGTCCACGGACTGGCCCACGCGGGCCAGCCGGACCGGGTCGATCGCACCTCGCAGTTCTATATCGCCTCGCAGACGAAATCTTTTGTCGCGCTGCTCGCTGCCCGCCTCGATGAAAGCGGCGTGCTGCCGCTCGATACGACGCTGGCGCAGATCTGGCCGCAACTCATCCTGCCCGCGCCTGCGGATCCGACCAGGATCACGATGGTGGACTTGCTGTCGCACCAGGAATCCTTGCGGACAGACACGCTTAATTTTCTGACCGCGTACGTGCGCGCCGTGCCCGCCGCCGACTATCCTGACTTGCTCGCGCGCTATACCGAAGGACGCAGCGCGGGCTTTCGGTACTCCAACCTTGGCGATCTGATCTACGGCGCCGCGCTGGAGACCCGGACTGGCCGACCGTGGCAGGCGTGGCTGCAACAGGAAGTGCTGCAGCCCTTGCGGCTCGACGAGGTCTACAGCCATTCCTCGGCCGTGCCCGCGCACCGGCTGACATGGAATCACCGCTGGGATGGCCAAGCGTGGATCGCGTATCCGCCCAAGCCGGACGAACTCATGCACGCGGCCGGTGGTTTGCTGGCATCTTCAAATGACATGGCGGCTTGGATGCGAGTCAACCTGCGTCGGCGCTCGCCCACGGGCCTGCCTTCGGCACAAAGCTTCGAGCTTGCGCAACGCCCACTGGCAAAGGCGAACCTGTCGGACGGCGAGTTCGTCTGCGACGGCTACAGCCTCGGCTGGTATTCATGCGCGTACAAGCACCAGCCCGTGCTCATGCATCCGGGCAGCTATCGGGGTGTGGTGTCTTTCACTGTCCTGCTGCCGGCGACGGAGTCGGGCTTTTCGCTGGTGGTCAACAGCGATAGCGCCATCGAAGGCCTGGGGCTTGAACTGATCAAGGCCTTCATTGGCACGGCCACGGGACAAGGCAGCGAGACCGAACGTCTGCGCAAGGCGGTCGCCGACTATCCCGGCCGCCTGGAACGTCTCGTTGCCGGCCGACGGGAGGCCGTGCAAAAGGCCCGCAGCGAGGATGCGTGGGGTGGCTGGACGTGGTCGCCGTCCCGCAGGGAGACGAAACGCTACGTTGGAACATTTCATAGCGATCGTCTCGGCACGCTCGTTGTCCTGCAGGGCGCTGCGGGCTTGGAAGCCCGACTGGGTGCGATGCGCCTGAGCTTGACGCCGGCCAGCGCCGGTCTGTTCGGCATCAGCGAGTCTGCCCTGGATGCGCCCGAGGTCTTTCGCTATGCCGACGATGTCGGGTCGCTGCGCTGGAGCGACGACACCTTCACCCGAGTGGACGCAGCGCCTGCGAAGACGCCTCCCGACGAATAGTCGCGCTCTCCTCCCGCGTTACTTCCGGCACGCTCCCGGTGACGTGATCGGGTCTAGCGTGGCCACGCAGCGATCATCGCGATCCGCTGGCGCGGAGGAGACGACATGCCGACCATCGATCGCCGCCATTTCCTGAAACTCGCCGCCGCGCTGGGCGCGACCCTGGCCTGGGGCTCCGCGTCCGGGCGCCGATCGAAGAGCGGCTGGCGCGAGCGTCGCGACCTGTATCCGCAGGGCGTCGCCTCGGGCGATCCCGACGACAACAGCGTCCTGCTCTGGACGCGACGCCCGTATGCGGACGGGCGCGCGAGCGCCACGCTGTTGGTCGAAATTGCCGACGATCCGGCGTTCACGCAGGTGATAGCGACCACGGCAGCGAAGGTGCAAGCCGAGTCCGACTGGACGTGCCGCGTGCTGGTCGGCCACCTGCCGCCGGCCGGCGAATACTGGTACCGCTTCGTGGACGAGGAAGGCAACGGCAGCCGCATCGGACGCACGCTCACCGCGCCCAGCCCCGACGACAACCGCCCGACGAAGTTCGCCTTCGTCAGCTGCCAGTGCCTCCCCGAAGGCTACGGCAACGGCTATCGGCGGATGATCTACGAGGACGAAAAAGCCCAACCCGAGGAGCGCCTCGGCTTCGTGCTGCACCTGGGCGACTTCATCTACGAAGTGGTGCAGTACCCCGACCAGGTCAAGAACGGCCGCTACGACCGCCAGCTCACTTTCCCGATCAAGTACCCGAAGGGCAAGACCGTCGCCAAGAACCGCTTCTGGGTGCCGGACTCGCTGGAGGATTATCGCGTCGCCTACAAGGCTTACCTGCAGGATCCGGATCTGCAGGATGCGCGCGCGCGTTGGCCGTTCGTGTGCATCTGGGACAACCACGAGATCTCCTGGAACGGCTGGCAGTCCATCCAGGAATTCGCCGGCACCGAGGGCTGGGTGCCCGCGCAGACGCTGAAGGTCGCGGGTAACCAGGCCTGGTTCGAATTCCAGCCGGCGCGCGTGTTGCCCCCGGGCTCCAAGCTCGACACCTTCAGCGCGCCGACCGTCCAGGACGTGCCGTTGAAAGTCACTGACTTCGACGACACGGGCCTGGGCACCGAGCCCAACAACCTCGCCGCCATCAACAGCCTGATCATCTATCGCGCCTTGCGCTGGGGCCGGCACATCGACTTGCTGCTCACCGACAACCGCAGCTTCCGCTCGCGCGATCCTGGCAACCACGACGAGATCAATCCGCTGTTCGAGGGCGACACGCTGGGCTTCGTGCCCGAGGAACTGTGGGCGCAGCTCGACGGCGGTCGCGAGTACAACGGTGGCAATCCACCCGCGAAGCTCAGCATCGGCGACAAGAGCGTGGACAACTACGTGGCCAAGGCGGCGCCGCAGACGATGCTCGGTGCCAAGCAGAAGGCCTGGTTCCTCGACAAGCTGCGCAATGCGCAGGCCACCTGGAAGGTCTGGGGCAACTCACTGGGCACGCTGGAAACGCGCGTCGACCCGCAGAACCTGCCGCCCGGAATCGGCATGTGGAAGGGCAAGGGCTACGGCCTCATGTCCGTGTACGACTGGGGCAGCATGTTCTCCGAGCGCGCGGAGATCTACGACACCGTGCGCGATGCCGGCATCACCGGATTCGCGATCGTCGCCGGCGACCGCCACAGCTTCTGGGCGGGCTACGCGGCCAAGGCCTTGCCGCCCGCCGCCTTCGAGCCGGTGGGCGTCAGCTTCGTGGGGGGGTCGATGATTTCCGTCGGCAGCGCCGAGGCCAACGAGTACAACCAGAAGAAGGAAAACAATCCGACGCGCGGCTTGTACATCGCCGAGGACAAAGACGGAAAGCCCCAATGCACCGAGAACCTGACGCTGCGCCACGGCGTGCGCTCGGCGCTGGAGTACGCCAGCAGCAAGGATCTACAGAAGGCGCTCGCGGTGCGCAATCCCGAGCTGGCCCCGCACCTGACCTTCGTCGACAACGGCGGCCACGGCTACGCGACGGTGCGCGTTGACGCCAACACGATGGTCACCGAGTTCGTCTGCATCCCGCGGCCGATCACGCGCAGTGCCACGCCGGACGGCGGCCCACTGCGGTATCGCGTTCGCCACGAAGTGCCGCTGTGGCGGCCGGGCGAACCGCCGCAGATGCGCCAGACCGTCGTCGAAGGTGATACCGGATTGTCGGTCTGAGATCGTGCCGGCGCTGACTTACGGTCGCGGCGCGCTCAGATAGTCCAGGCTCACCTGCAGCATCGCGCGCGTGCCCAGGCCCATCGCCGATTCGTCGAGGAAGAATTTCGGCGAATGGTTCGAGGCCGCCTGGCTCGCATCCTGGCCGGCCGGCGTCGCGCCGACGAAAAAGAACATCGCCGGGACTTCCTTGGCGTAGTACGCAAAATCTTCGGCACCCATCGTCAGCGGCACGTCGATGACATGGTCTGCGCCCGCTGCGCGCTCCAGGCTCGGACGCATGCGCGCGGTGAGCCCGGGATTGTTCACGAGCACCGGGTTGCCGAGCTGGTCGGGAATCTGCGTGAGCACGGTCGCACCGTTCGCGGCGGCGATGTGTTCGGACACGTTTTTCAGATCGGCGAAGGTACGCTGACGCATGCCTTCGTCGAAGGTGCGGATGGTGCCGATGAGTTCGACCTCGTCGGGAATGATGTTATAGCGGATACCGCCCTTGATCGCCCCGAAGGTCACGACGACCGGCAGGCGTGAAATGTCGGTGCGCCGGCTGACGATGGTCTGCGCGCTGCCGATGAGATCGGCGGCGGTCACGATCGGGTCGACGCCATTCCACGGACGCGAACCGTGCGTTTGCCGGCCTTTGACGACGATGCGGAAACGATCGGATGCGGCCATCGTCGGTCCCGGACGAATGCCAATCTGGCCGGCGTTGAGCGAACTCATCACGTGCAGGCCGAACACCGCCTCGGGTTTGAAATCGCGGAACAGGCCTTCGGCGAGCATTTGCGGCGCGCCGCCGGTTTCGGCATCGGGCGCACCTTCCTCAGCGGGCTGGAAAATGAACATGACTTCGCCGGGCAGATCCGCCTTCATCGAGACGAGGGCTTCGGCGACGCCCATGAGCATCGCGGTATGCGCATCGTGACCGCAGGCATGCATGACGCCGACGGTTTCGCCGCGATAGGTGCTGGTGGCCTTGGAGGCGAACGGCAGGCCGGTCTGTTCGGTCACCGGCAACGCGTCCATGTCGGCGCGCAGGGCGATGCGCGGACCGGGCTTGCCGCCTTTGAGAATCGCGACGACGCCGGTATGCGCGACACCGGTGCGCACCTCGAGGCCGAGCGAGCGCAGGTGTTCGGCGACGAGTTTCGAGGTGCGGAATTCGCGGTTGCCGAGCTCAGGGTTCTGGTGGAAGTCATGGCGCCAGGCGATGACTTTCGCGTTCACGGCCTGCGACAGGACGGCCGCACGATCCGGCGTTTGTTCCGCCAAGGCGGGCAAGGCGGCGATGAGCAGGAACGGAGCGAGCAGGGCAAGACGCATGGCGGAATCCTCGGGGTCGGGGCCGATGTTACATGCTCGCGAATTGGAAGAACGCTGGCCGCTACAACGTGCGTGTCTTTTCCTTGCGCGGGAGCAGCAGCGCCCAGGCCATGCCCGTCGCGAGCAGGGGCCAGGCGAGGTAGCGGAATTCCGCGCTGCCAGAAACCAGCGCCAAAGGCAGGGCATAAGCCAGACAGGACGCCGCCGTCGCGGCGGCGAGACCCGCAGCCGGCGCGCGGTGCAGACGTGCGAAGCCGACGAGCATCGCCAGCGCCGCGAGGCACAAATAAATCCAACCCGCGAATAAAGGCGTGTCGATCAGGCGCATAAGCGACGCTAGCACGCGCGCATGCAGCGGCGAACGCACGAGCGGCGGCGTGGGATTGTCCTCATAAACCGTGCGGCCCGGCGAGAACACCTGGTCATCGGGCAGGCCGGCGCGATCCCCGCCGAACAGCAGCACGGCCAGGCGCAGGCGATGCGCGAAATACGCGCGCGGATGCTCGACGGGCAAACGCCAGGCGAGATCGCGCAACGCGGCGGTCTGTTCGTCGGTGTAGGGCCCATCGAGGCTGTGGAAGATCTGCCCCGATTCGTAGACGGTCGTATTGCTGTAGTCGGTGTAATGCGCGCGTACATCGGCCAGCGTCAACGTCGGCGCGCGCAGCGGCGCGGGAATGAGCAGACGGTTTTCCGCGAGCGACACGGCGGCAGCGTCCCACAGGGTCACGGCCGACCAGACGCTGTCGACCGGACGCACGCGCGCATCCAGGGTCGGAAGTTTGGCGGCAAACACGGCCGCGACCGTGAGCACACCGGCGACGGTCAGCACCCAGCCCCGGCCCACGCGGGCGCCATGGAAGGCCAGGCCTTCGCGCCATGCGAGCCACAACAACAAGGGCAAGGCGCCGGTGATCGCGTTGTGGCGGAAGGCACAGGCCGCGACGAGTGCGAACCACGCGCCCAGGCGCAGCGCGCGCGAAGGACGACGCAGTTCGCGGGTCAGGAACACCAGCGCCCAGGCGAACGCGAGCAAGGTCCACAGATCCTTCCACACATGCAGCGACAGGCCGAACAGCGGCGGCCAGAATCCGAACACGAGCACCAGGCCGATGCGCGCCCATGCCGGCCACGGCAGTGCCGCGGCAAACGCGGCGAGCGCACTCCAGATCAGCACGATCTGCAACGCGAACATCCCGCCCGGTCCGGGCCAGACAACTTCGACCGCGCGCCAGATCATCGCCAGCAGCGGCGGATGCGTGCCGTCGAACTGGCCGTGCCGCGCCTGCCACCATTGATAGGCCGAATCCCAGCTCAGGTAGCCGGGCGAAAAAACCATCAAGGTGAACACGATGCCGCACAGCGCCGCCCCCCAGGGCGCGAGCGCGGCGAGCCGCTTCACGGCCGGTGCTCCAGCGCGAGGTAGTCGGCGCTCTGCATTTCGATCAGGCGCGAGGACGTGCGTTCGAACTCGCGCTCCACGCGTTCGCCCTGGTACAGCGAGAGCGGATCGGCCGCGGCAGACAGCAGCAGGTTCACATGGCGGTCGTAGATCTCGTCGATGAAATAGACAAAGCGACGCGCGGGGTCTTCATTGCCGCGGTCGAAACGCGGCACGTGCGAAACGAACACGGTATGGAAATCGCGCGCGATCTCGATGTAGTCGGCGGCCGAGCGCGGACCGTCGCACAGCGCGGCGAACTCGAACCAGACCACGCCGTCGGCGAGCGCCTTGACCGGGATGTCGCGGTCGTTGATGCGCAAGGGCCCGGCTTCGCGCGGCGAATGCGCGACCAAGCGCTCGAACTGCGCGGCGAGCGCGGCCTCGCTGTCGGCATCGGCGGGCGTGTGATACGTCGCCGCGTGGCGCAGATGGCGCAGTCGGTAGTCCTGCTGGCTTTCGAGCTTGAGCACGACGCAATGCGCCTCGATCAGCGCGATCGCGGGCAGGAAACTTGTGCGCTGCAGGCCGTCGCGGTACAGCTCGCCGGGCACGGTGTTGGAGGTCGTCACCAGGGTCACGCCGCGTGCGATGAGCTGGTCGAGCAGGCGCCCGAGGATCATCGCGTCGCCGATGTCGCCGACGAAAAACTCGTCGAGCACGAGCAGGCGCATGTCTTCGGCCAGATCCTTCGCGACCACCGCGAGCGTGTCGGCGGTATCGGGCAGCGCGCGCAGGCGGGCGTGCACCTCGCCCATGAAACGGTGGAAATGCCAGCGACGTCGCGGGAAATCCGGCAACGAATCGAACAGCAAATCGGTCAGAAAGGTCTTGCCGCGGCCAACACCTCCCCACAGATACAGCCCCGGCACCGCGACCGGATCGCGAAAACGCGCGGCGAGCTTTTCCAGCACACCGTCCGGTTGCGCCGCAAGCAACGCGTCGTGGATGCGGTCGAGTTCGACCAGCGCGGCCTGCTGCGCGGGATCGGCGGTCCAGTGGCCGGCGGCGATGCCAGCGGCATAACGCTGCGAGGGGGTTTCGTTCGCGATGCTCATCGATTTCCCTCTCCGCACCGGGGAGAGGGCCAGGGTGAGGGGCGTGTCCAGTCGCTGCGGCAGCTAGAAGCTCCCCTCATCCGGCTTGCGGCCACCTTCTCCCCGCAAGCGGGGAGAAGGAAGTCGCGAGAGTTTTTGCAGGGCGCCGAAATCACCGGCGCCTTACGACGCCAGCGGCGGCGGAAGATTCTTGCGCACGCCGTTCTTGATCGCACCGCGCAGATCGAGCAGGCGGCGGTGGAAGAAGTGCCCGGTCTCGGGCATGCGCACGACCGTCGGCGCCGGTTGCTGGCGCGCCATCCAGTCAAAAACTTGCTGCGCCGACACGATCTCGTCGGCTTCGCCCTGCACAACCAGCCACGGACAGGTCGGCGGCAGCACGCCGGCGAAATCACGCAGGCCGACCGGCGGCGCGATCGAAATCATCTGCTGCACCGGCAACTGCCGCGCGCCCATGAGCGCGACCCAGGAGCCGAAGGAAAATCCCGCCAGCCACAGCGCATCGTCCGGCCGGGCCTTGCGCACCCAGTCGGCGACCGCCATGAGGTCGAGCACTTCGCCGCGACCATTGTCGAACTCGCCTTCCGACTGCCCGACCCCGCGGAAGTTGAAACGCACCGTGACCAGGCCGAGCTCGTTGAGCGCGCGCGCGGTCATCGTCACGACCTTGTTGTGCATCGTGCCGCCGTCGGGCGGATTGGGATGGCAGACGATCGCGACGCCGCGGCGCGCATCCGCCGGCTCGGGATAGTCGACCGCGACTTCCAGCGCACCGGCCGGCCCGTGCAGCAGCACGGTGCCGAGCACGTCAGGGAAGGCGGGAGCGGGAGGCGGGGTCGTGGTCATGGCCGGATCATAGCGATTAACGCGACAGATCGAAGCCCAGCACGAAGGGATCGTGATCCGAGGCACGGTAGGGATCGCCGTCGACATCGTCGTGATAGTCGAAGCGGTCGCTCTCGTCGGCGTTGTTATGCCACTCGGCCGCGCCACGCAGAAGCGTGGCAAGTCCCGGGCTCAGTAGCGCATGGTCCAGACGGCCCGAGTTGCCGTCGAACACGAACGAGTACGGTCGCACGGTTTTCGCGAGCACGAACGCGTCCTGCCAGCCGGCACGCTCCAGCGTCCGGATCGGATCTTCTTGCGCATAGGCGTTGAAGTCGCCGACGAGCAGCTGCAAATCGGTACGCACGCCGGTCGGGTGCGTCTGCAGCCAGGCGTCCACGCGACGGGCCGATTCGACACGCAGCGCGTTCCAGCACGACTGACCATCGTGCAGATCGGCATCGGCGCCGGTCGCGGCGTCGGCATCGCGACCGCAGCCCTTGGATTTGAGGTGATTGGCGACGATCACGAACGGTTTGCCGCGACCGGCTCGGAAGGCCTGGGCCAGCGGTACACGCGAGCGTTCGGCGAACGGCCCGCCTTCGAGCACGGCCGGCTTGCCGACCGGCGTGACGCGCGAGCTGCGATAGATCAGCGCCACGCGGATGGGATTTGTGCCCGGACCTTTGCCCGAGTCAACGAAGCGGTAGTCGGTGCTCGGTCCGGCGGCGTTGAGCGCGGCGACGAATTGCGCCAGCGCCGACTCGGGGCCGGTGCCGTCGTTCTCGATTTCCATCAGGGCCGCGACATCGGGTTTGAGCGCCTGCACCGACGCGACGAGTTTGCGCTGCTGCATCTGATATTGCGCGAAGGTCTCGGCACCGCGCGCGGTCGGAAAACCACCGCCCTTGCCATCGCCGTTGAACAGGTTCAAGACATTGAGGCTGGCGATGCGCAGATTACCGGCCACCTCTGGCGCGGCCGGACGCGCGCTGTATTCGATGGCGTCGAGCGGCGCGGACAACTGCAGACGATAATCGCCGGGACGCTGGTCGATCACGCCAGTAGCGCCGCGCAGAATGCTGCCGGCGCGCAAGGCGTGCGCATCGTCCAGACCCGAGGGCAGGAACCACAGGTCGCGCGGATTTTCGCTGGTCCGGCCGTCGTCGATGATCAGCAGGCGCCGTGCGTTGTCGTCGCGCAGGGTTTTCGCGAGCGGACCGGGCGCGGCTACTTCCGTGCTTTGGTAGAGGCGGCCGCCGAAGCTTGCATCGATTTCGCCGAAGCGAAGCAGACGTTCGTTGCCGGTGACGGTGAGCGGTGCAGCGATGACGACGGCCATGCCTTCGAAGCGCTCCCAGTCGTCGCGATGCGCCGGCGGCGCGGCCAGCGCCTGCGCCTGCCAACGCACCGAAGCGGCGCGGATCTGGATGCGCGCGTCGGTCAGCGCGGTCAAGGTCTGCTTGCCCTGCCCCAGTTCGGTCACAGTGCCGCGAATACGCACGAGGCTGCCGGTACGCGGCGCGGCACTGTCCGCCGGCAAGGCGACGAACAGACCGTCGGACGTGCGCTCGTCGCCATCGCCCTTCATGTCCTGCACGAAGATGCCGCCCAAGCCTTGGGCGAAACCGCCAACGACCACGCCTTCGACGGTCACCGGCTGGCCGAGCATCGGGCTTTGCGCACCACTACCCTGGACCGCGCCGATCGCGACTGGTGCCGTGGACGGACTGGCCTGCGCGAACGGCGCCAGCGCCAGCAACAAGGGAAGGGTGTAGGCGCGGACAGACTTCATCACGAACTCCAGAGACAAAAACGCCGCCCGGAGGCGGCGTTTGCGACGGTCGGGGGCTGAAGCTTACTTCAGCTGGCCGATCATCCATTCGACGGTCGCGATGACCTGCTCGTCGCTCAGGGCGGGGTTGCCGCCGCGGGCCGGCATCACGCCGCCATCGGGACCGTTGTAGCCCTCGATCGCGTGCTTGTGCAGGGTGTCCTTGCCCTGGGCCAGGCGCGCGGCCCACTCGGCCTTCACGAGCTTGGGCGCCTTGGCGACGCCGGCGGTGTGGCAGCCGGTGCACAGGTTGCCGAAGATGACGGCGCCGTCGAGCGTGCCTTCGTAGGCGACCTGGCCCTTGGCGGCGTCGAGCGCGGCCTGGGCCGCAGCGGCCTGGGCGGCGGCGCCGGTGGCACCGGCAAACACGCCGCCGGCGGGCTTGATGCGGTTCACGGTGGCGGCTTCGGCGGTCTTGTTCACTTCCGGCGGCTTGTAGCCGTTGAAGTGGCGGCCGAGCAGGATCAGGGCGATCGTGATCGCGACGAGCACGCCGATCACCTGCGAGAAATGCTTGAGGAATACGAGGTCGTGGTTGCGCACAGTGGTTCCGGTGCGGGCCGGGGCCCGTAGATTCGTAAGGGCGGGATTATATCGGCCGGGCCCCTGCCTTTAAAAGCGCGGCGTGTCCGGCCCCTCGTGCTATTGACCGCAATCGCGGGTTGCGGGCTAATCGACGCATGCCAGTCGAACGCGCCACGCCCCGGGCCCCATGAGCCCCGATGCCGCCACGGCGGTCGCTCGGCGCGATTGGCGCACGCCCCTGATTTGGCTGGGCCTGGCCCTGCTTTACGGCCTGAGCTGGCAGTTCCTGTTGGCGATTTCGCACGTGCTGTGGTTCCTGCCGGCCGGCCTGCGCCTGGGCGCGTTGTGGCTGACCCCGACGCGGCGCTGGGGCTGGATCGCCCTGGGCGAATGGTCCGGCCTGGCCCTGGTGACCCTGATGCGCGGCGACGCCGTGCTCGATCCGGTGTTCATCGCGCTCAACATCTTCCCGTTCCTGATCTATGCCGCCCTGGTGATGATGGTGCGCGGCAGTCCGGACGAAACCCGCATCGACGACCCCACGCGCATGCTGCTGCTGGTCGGCACGGGCCTGGGCTGCGCGGCCCTGGTCTCGCCCCTGCTCTCGCACTACCTGCCCGGCGGCATGGGCCTGGCGCGCGGCTCGCTCGCCGGTACCTTCGCGTTTCTGTATGGCGATTTCACCGGGCAGCTGGTGCTCACGCCCACCCTGATCCTCGCCCTGCGCCCGGCGCTGCGGCCGCCGATGGGGCGGGCGCTGTGGCGCGACATCGTGCTGCAGTGCCTGTTCTCGCTGTCGGTGTTCGCGATCCTGCAGCAGCGCAGCGACCTGGCGCCGTACCTGCTCATGCTCGGCTTCGCACCGATCTTCTTCGTCGCATTCCGGCAAGGCTGGGCGGGCGCGGCGATCGCGGTGACCCTGACTGGCCTGGGCATCGAAGCGCTCGCGCGGCTGAGCGCCCTGCCCGTGGACATGACCGCCCTGCAGCTGGCGATCGCCGTCGTCGGCACCGGCGGTCTGGTGCTCGGCGCAGCGAGCAGCGAACTGCGCCGCAGCCACGAACACCTCGCCCGCCGCCATCGCGAGCTGGGCCAGGCCAACCAGGACCTCGGGCGCATCGCCAACGAACTGCGCAACGTCAGCCAGCGCCTCGTGCGCCTGGAAGAACAGGGCCAGCGCGAACTCGCCGGCGAACTGGACTACGAACTGGGCCAGGCCATCCACGCGCTCGGCACGCGCATCAGCCTGGCGTTCCGCGATGTGCGCGACGAACAGACCCTGCGCCTGCTCGAGTCGGTGCGCGAGCAGGTACGGGAAATGCAGGACAGCCTGCGCCGCGTGCTGCGCCAGCTGCGTCCGCAGGCACTGGACACGCACGGCCTGCGCGAAGCGATCGGTGCCGGCCCGCTGCGGGAAATGCTCGAGGATGCCGGCATCGATTTCGAGAGCGCGTTCTACGGTCGCCTCGAAGCGCTCAATGACGATGCCCAGACCGCCGTCTACCGTATCTGCCAGGCGGCGGTCAGCGAGGCCACGCGCATGGAGTCGGTGCACCGCGTGTTCATCAAGCTCGATGTGATGCCCGGGCAGATCCACCGGCTGCAGGTCGAAGTGCTGATCGAGATCGAATCCTCGCCCTTCGTCGAATTCCCGATCGAGGCCAATCCGCTGCCGGCGATTTCTGACCGCGTGCTCGCGCAACGCGGCAGCTATGTCGTCGAAGCGCTGTCGCCGGGTGTGCGGCATCTGGTGCGGTTCGAGGAAGAACCGGTCGGCACGGCCTAGGCGCAGCCGTCTCGTCGGTTGCGACCGGCATCCGGCATCATGGGCGCATGCCTTCGGCCCCTTCCGACTTTCGCCTGTATCACGGCAACGATCTCGACGTGCTCGCCGGCATTCTCGCCGCCGAGCTCGCCCGGCCCGTGCCCGGACGCGCCCTGCTCGATCCCGACACGATCGTGATTCCGCAGCCGGCGATGCGCCGCTGGCTGCAGAAGACCCTCGCCGAACGGCACGGCATCGCCGCGAACCTGGAATTCCTCACGCCCGGCGAACTGGTCGCGCGCGCGCTCGACGCCAATCTGCCGCAGACCGACGATCTGGCCGTGGCCGATGCCGCGACCCTGCGTTGGCGGCTGTGGGCCGTGCTCGACGATGCCAGCGCGATGGCCGCGCCGGTGTTCGCGCCGCTGCGGGCCGTTCTGGCCGGCGGCGATCGCCGGCTGACCGCGTGGACGCTCGCGGGCGAACTCGCCGGCGTGTTCGAGAAATACCAGGCCTGGCGACGGGCGTGGTTGATGCGCTGGGATGCGGGCGCGGATCGCGACGACTGGCAGGCCGAACTGTGGCGGCGGGCGACGCGCGGGCTCGGTCACCGCGCCGCGCGTCTGCAGGCCTATCTCGCGCGTTTCGGCGACGAGGATTCGCCGGCGCCGGCCGGTCTGCCGCCGCGCGTTTTCGCGTTCGCCTGCCAGAACGTGTCGCCGGACGTATTGCGCGTGATCGCGTCGACGGCGCGCGCGGGCAGCCTGCATTTTTTCTTCGTCTCGCCGGTCGCCGGCTGGTGGGGCGATCTGCGCGGTGCGCGCGAGCGCCTGCGCGACGATGCCGATGCGGTTTTTGCCGATCGCGAAAACCCGCTGCTGCGCGCGAACGGTGCCGCCAGCCGCGATTTCGTGCAGCTGCTGTTTTCCTACGAAGCCGCGCATCCGAGCTGGGAGCAGGCGATCTATGTGCCGCCCGATGCCAGCGACCGGCCCGGCCTGCTGCACGAACTGCAGCGCGATCTGCTCGCGCGCCGACCGACCCCGACGCGACGCGGCGACGTGCAGCGTCCGGTGTTCGATCCGCTCGCGGCCGGTCAGCGCAGCCTGCAGTTTCACAACTGCCACACGCGTCTGCGCGAAGTGCAGGTGCTGCACGACCAACTGCGCGCGCTGCTGGACGCGGACCCCGGCCTGCAACCGCGCGATATCGCGGTGCTCACGCCGGATATCGATGCGTACGCGCCAGCGATCGCCGCGGTGTTCGGCGGCGCTGAGGGCACACTAGCGATTCCGTACGCGATCGGCGACCGCAGCGTGCTCGCCACGCAGGCACTCGCGGAAGCCTTCGCGACACTGCTGGCCTTGCCCGACGCACGCTTCACCGCCACCGAGATCCTCGAGTGGCTGGCGGTACCAGCGATCGCGCAGCGCTTCGGACTGGACGGCGCGGATTTCGACCGCTTGCGCGATTGGCTGCACGCGGCCGGCGCGCGTTGGGGACTGAATGCCGCGCATCGCCTCGCGCTCGATGCGCCCGAGGACGCGGCCTACACCTGGGCCTGGGCGATCGATCGTCTGCTGCTCGGTCACGCTGTCGGCGAGGCGGACACCGTCGCGGGCGTCGCGCCCTTGCCCGTGCTCGAAGGCGGCGCCGTCGCGACGCTCGATTCTCTGCTGCAAGGTCTGCGCGCGTTCGCGCGCTGGCAGCGGCAGTTGCAGGGCGATCACCGCGCCGGCGATTGGCAGACGCGGCTGTCGCAGATGCTGCTCGATATTTTCCCCGAACGCCCGGCAGCGCCGGCCGACCAGCGCACGCTGGAGTGGCTGCGCGGGTTGATCTCGACGTTCGCGGCGCAAGTGCAGGCGGCGCAGCTTGACGCGCCAATTCCCGCGCCGGTGATGCGCGCGTGGTTCCAGTCGGCGCTGGCCGCCGACGATACGCGCCAGCCCTGGCTCAGCGGCGGCGTCACCTTCGGCAAGATGGTGCCGATGCGCCTGATTCCGTTCCGGGTGATCTGTCTGCTGGGCATGAACGACGGCGAATTCCCGCGTCGCGATCCCGCCGGCAGTCTCAACCGGCTCGCTGCCGTGCTTGGCACCGCGCAGCGTCAGCACGGCGACCGCTCGATCCGCGACGACGACCGCAGCCTGTTCCTGCAATTGTTCGCGGCTGCCGGCGACGTGTTCTACGTCAGCTATCTCGGCCAGGATCCGCGCAGCGGCGAAGCCCTGCCGCCCTCGGTCGTGGTCGCCGAACTCGCCGATGCGGCCTCGGAGTATTTCGCCGATGCCGCGAACGCGCGCCGGGAGCTGATCGTCGACCATCCCTTGCAGCCGTTTTCGCCGGCCGCATTCGGCCAGGGCGATGCGCGCCGCCTGAGCTACCGCGCGAACTGGCGGCCGTCGGTGGACGCGACGACCGCGACGCTCACCGACCTGCCCGCATTCGCTGCGCCCTTGCCCGCGCTCGCAGCGACGACGACCGAGCTCACGCGCGACGACATCGTGCGCACGCTCAAACACCCGCCGCGCGCGTATCTGCGCCAGGGTCTGGGCCTACGCTTGGACGCTTCCGAAGAGGCTCTGCCCGACGCCGAGCCGCTGGGCGAGGACGACGGTCGACGCACGCAGGCGCTCGCGCAGCGCGTCTTCACCGAGCTCGCGCGCGACGCCGCGCCCGACGCCGATCGTCTGCGCGCGCGCCTGCTCGCCGAAGGCCGGCTCGCGCCGGGCGCCGATGGCGAGGTCGAACTGAAACAGATCCTCGCCGAACTCGCGCCCGCCGCTGCCGCTTGGCGCGGCTGGGCACAAGGGCCTGGACGCGTACGCACGTATGCCCTCGATCTGGGCGACACGATCCTTCGCGGTGAACTCGCCGACATCCACGACACCGGCCTGCTGCAATTCAGTGCCAGCCGTGCGCAAGGCCATTCTCTGCTCGGCCTGCAATTTGATGCGCTCGTCTGGGCCGCGCTCGGCGAAACGCGACCGATCCATCGGATGATGCGCGGCGGCGAACCGGAAGAACTTTCGCCGGTGCCGGCGGCCGCTGCGATCGCCGGACTGCGCGCACTGGTCGCCCTGCATAGACTGGCGCAAACGCAGGTGTTGCCGTTCATGCCGCGCACCGCGCATGTGCTGTACGAAGCCGCGCGCGCGGGCCGCGACGGCTGGTCGCAGGCGAAAGAGCAGTGGCTCTCTCGTCAGGGCTACGGCGAAGGCGAGAGCGATGCCGTGCGCCTGGCCCTGCGCGGCCGCGATCCCTTTGACGATGCGCTCGACGATCCGTCCGGCGCCGCGGCCGAGGCGTTTCGCCGCGCTGCGCTCGAGGTGTTCGCCGCGCTGGCCGGCGACCCGGGAGCGCCGCCATGAGCGCCGTCGCGACCGACCTCGGCCTGCAGGTGCCGCTGCAGGGCCTGCAGCTCATCGAAGCCAGCGCCGGCACGGGCAAGACCTTCACACTCGCGACGATCCATGCGCGCCTGATCATCGAGCAGCGCCTGCCGGTTTCGGAAATTCTCGCCGTCACCTTCACCGAGGCTGCGACCAAGGAATTGCGCGAACGCCTGCGTGCACGCCTGCTGCTCGCGCTCGCCCTGCTCGACGGCCAAGCAGCCGCCGCGGATCCGGCGCATGCGTCGACGCAATGGCTGCTCGACGCGGCGATCGGTCGCGAAGGCCGCGAGCCGCTGCGCCAGCGCTTGCGCACCGCGGCCGCGGCCATGGACCTCGCGCCGATCCACACGATCCACGGCTTCTGCCGGCGCGCGCTCGCCGACCATGCGCTCGAAGCCGGACAGCCGCTGATCGAACGCGTGCTCATCGAAAATGAAGCCGCGCTGCGCGAGGAAGTCGCGACCGACTTCTGGCGCCTGCGCTCACGCGAGGAAGCGACGGCACGGCGTCTGCGTGCGATCTGGAAAGCGCCGGCGGCACTGGCCGACAGCCTGCGCGGCCTGCTGGCCGTGGACGTGCTCCTGCCCGAACCGACGCCGCGCGATGACGGCGCCGAACAGGCGCTCGCGCTGGCGCGACGGGCCTTGCAACGCGCTGCGATCAGCGAGGGCGAGCAGGCCGGCGACAGGCTGCGTGACGCGATCGCCAGCGGTGTACTCAGCGGCGTCAAGATCAAGGCACCGACCTTCGAAGCCGTCTGGCGCAGCCTGCGGGCCTGGGCGCAGACCGAGTCCGAAGACGATCCGCCTGTCGATCCGGACAAACTCGGCAAGTTTGGCCAGAGCAAACTGGCCGACGCCACGAACAAGAAGCAGGTCACGCCCGAGTCGCCGGTGTTCGTTGCGATCGAGCGCTGGTCGGATGCGCGCGATTTCGTCGAGGAAGTCGAACGCGATCGCCGCATCGCCCTGGTGCATGAGGCCGTGACCTTCGCGCGCGCGCGTCTGGACACGCTCAAGCAGCAGCGCGGCCTGCTTGGTTTCGACGACATGATCCGCGGTGTCGCTGACGCGTTGGACGGACCACAGGGCGCAGGTTTCGCCGCCCGCCTGCAGACGCAATACCGCGTCGCCCTGCTCGACGAGTTCCAGGACACCGATCCGCGCCAGTGGGCGATTTTCCGGCGTCTGTTCGCTCCGCCCTATGCGGACGACGACAGCATGCGCGCGCTGTTCCTCATCGGCGATCCTAAGCAGGCGATCTACCGCTTCCGCGGCGGCGACGTGTTCACCTATCTCGCGGCGGCGCGCGCAGCGACACCCGCACAACGACATTCGCTTGTGCACAACTATCGCTCGCGGCCGGCGATGCTCGCGGCGGTGCAGGCGCTGTTCGATCTCGCCGGTCCGCGCGCGTTCGCGCAGGCGGGCATCGGCTTCCAACCGGTGCTCGCCGGCGACCAGGCCGACGACCGCCATCTCCTGCACGACGGCGCGATCGTGCCCGCGCTCACGGCGCTGCGCTTCGAGCCGACCGGCTCCGGCATCGATGGTGCGCGCGAGGCGGCCGCGCAGGCCTGCGTCGCGACGATCCGCGATCTGCTCGTCGACGGCGCCGCCGGTCGCCTGCTGCGCACCGGCAAACACGGCACGACCCAGGGCGTGCGGCCCGGCGACATCGCCATCCTCGTCGAGCGTCATGACGATGCGGCGCGCATGCGCCGCGCGCTCGCGGCAGCGGGCATCCCCAGCGTCGCGGCCGGCAAGCTCAGCCTGTACCAGACCGAGGAGGCGCGGCATCTGCGCTGGCTGCTTGCGGCCTTGAACGAACCCGGCGACGAGGCGCGCCTGCGGGCCGCGCTCGCCGCGCCGCTGTTCGGACTCGATGCACTCGCGATCGCCGCGCTCGATACCGACGAAGCCGCGCACCGGCGTTGGCAGGACCGGTTGCAACACTGGCGTGAGCGCACCGAGCGGCACGGTCCGCTCGCCCTGATCAACGATCTGTGCGCGGAAAACGCGCCGCGCCTGCTGGGCCTGCGCGATGGCGAGCGTCGCCTCACCAACTATCTGCAGCTGGCCGAAGCCCTGCAGGAGGCCGACGCGGCGGCGCTGGGGCTGGCTGGTCTCGCCGACGCGCTCGATCGTCGCCTGCGCGAGGCCGATGCGGAGAATGAAGGCGAACTGCTGCGCCTGGAGTCCGACGCCGAGCGCGTGAAGATCCTCACGCTGCACAAGAGCAAAGGCCTGGAATTCGATCTCGTCTTCCTGCCGTTCCTCGCCACGGGCGGCAACAGCCGGCGCACGCGCACTCCCGCGATGGCCAGCTACCACGATGACACGCGACGGATCAGCCTCCTGTATCCGGACAAGGGCGGCGACGCGCTGCGTCGCGATGCCGAGGAAGAGCGCGCCGAGGATCTGCGCCTGCTCTACGTCGGCTTGACGCGCGCACGCCTGGCGACCTGGATCGCCTGGGGACCGGCGAAAGACGCGGAGAAGACGGCGCTCGCCTGGTTGCTGCATCGCGCGCCGGACGCGGAGACCGTCGGCAAGATCGATGACAACAACATCGCGCTGCGTCTGGCGGCGTGGCACGCGCGCGCCGAGGCGCTCAATGTGAACGCGCTGCACGTCGCGATCGCACCCGCACCGGCGACGCGATCGCCGGTCGCGCCGCCAGTCGGGCCGAGCGCGCCGGTGCCCGCGGCCGCGATCGCCCGGCGTACGCTCGATCGCGACTGGTGGATCTACAGCTTTTCGCAGCTCACGCGCGAAGACAGCGGCGCCGAAGAACGCGGCGCGAGCGACGAGAGCGAGGCGCCGGCGCTACCCGCGTCTTCGCGTTTCGCCGGCGCGCGTTTCGGCAATGCCTTGCATACGGCCCTGGAGCTGGCGGACGTCGTGGCCTGGCGCGACTGGCAGGCGCCGTTGCCGCCCGAAGGCCAGTTCGAGCTGCTGGCAGGCGCCTTGCGCGAACAGGGCTACACTGGCGAGAACGATCTCGCCGAAGGCGTGCCGCTGCTGACGTCCCTGGTGGCGAACACCCTCAATGTGCGCCTGCCCGAAGGCGCGCGCCTGGCGCGGCTGCCGGCCGGTGCGCGGCGCGCGGAAATGGAATTTCATCTCGCGCTTGCCCCGACCGCGATTCCTGCGTTCCTCGCGCGGCTGCATGCCCACGGGCTGGTGTCGGAGCGTCAGACCTTCGGCGCGCGCCGCAAGCTCGAAGGTCTGCTGACCGGTTTCATCGACCTGATCTATGAATTCGACGGGCGCTACCACGTGCTCGACTACAAATCGAACCAGTTGCGCGATTACGCGCCGGCCACGCTGGCCCAGGCCGTGCGCGACAGCGAGTACGACCTGCAGTACGTGATCTACACGCTGGCCCTGCATCGCTGGCTGCGGTTCCGCCTAGGCACGGACTATGCGCCGGAGCGACATCTGGGCGGCGTGCGATACCTCTTCTGTCGCGGACTCGACGCGCTCGCCGCCGACTCGCCCGGCATCCATGCGGTGGACCTGCCGGCGGCCCTGATCGAGGCACTCGATCGCCTGTTCTCGCAGCGCGCGGAGATCGAAGCATGAGCCTCTTGCTCGCGCTGTATCGCGGCGGCTGGTTGCGCACGGTCGATCATGCGCTCGGCGAGAGCCTGCGCCGTCTGCGCCCGGACACGCCCGACCTCGTGCTCGCCGCCGCGGCATTGTGCAGCCGTGCGATCGCCCAGGGGCATAGTCAGTTGCCGCTGGCCCTGGTGCCGGAACTTCTGCTCGATATCGGCGCCGAGCGCGCATTGCCCGAGCTGCCGCCGCACGACGAATGGCTGGCGGTGCTGCATGGCTCGCCGTGGGTGTCCCTGGCTGTCGCGGGCGTCTGCGCCAGTCCAGTCACGCCACTGGTACTCGAAGACGAGGCGCTGTCGCTGCGGCGGTATTGGCGCTACGAAGTGCGCCTGGCCGAGGCGATCGCGCATCGCCTGACGACGACGGCGACACCGGTGGCAGCGGCCGTCGATGCGCGACTCGCGCAACTGTTTCCCGAAGACGTCGCCGGGGCGCAGGCGCGAACCGCGCGTGCCTTGCTTGGCGAGCATTTCCTGTTGCTGACCGGGGGTCCCGGCACAGGCAAAACCACGACGGTCGCGCGCGCCCTGGTCGTGTTCGCCGAGAATTTCCCGGGCGCCGCTCCCACGATCGCGTTGGCGGCGCCAACCGGTAAAGCGGCGGCGCGACTCGCGGAGTCGGTGCGCGAGTCCTTGGCGCGCCTGGTCGCCGAGGGTCGCGTGAGCGAAGACGCGGCGCGACAACTCGCGCCGGAGGCACGAACCCTGCATCGCCTGCTGGGCTGGCGTCCGGACAGCACGGATTTTCGCCACGATGCCGCGCATCCGCTGCCGGCGGACCTGGTCATCGTCGACGAAGCCTCGATGATCGACCTGCCGCTGATGTGCAAACTCGTGGAAGCCGTCGCGCCGACCGCGACCTTGCTGTTGATCGGCGATCGCGACCAGTTGCCGTCGGTGGAGACCGGCGATGTGCTTGCTGCGCTCTGCGATGCCTCGGAGATCGCAGATCTCCCACCCGCGAGGCGACCAACCCGCGTGCATCTGACGCAGACGCATCGGCAGCGCGCGGACGTGGACGTCGCAACACTCGCCGCGCGCGTGCGCGACGGCGAGGTCGAGGCGGTCATGAGCGGCTTGGCGAATGATGCGTTTCGCGGCGTGAGCTGGCGCAACGGCAGTGATCGCGCCGTCGCCGATGCCGTGCTTGCGGCCGCCGTGCCGGCATTCCGGCGGGTCGCCGACGCGCCCGATGTCGCCAGCGCGCTGGCCGAAGCGCGGCAGTTCCGCGTGCTTACCGCCGTGCGCGAAGGCGCCGCCGGCAGCCAGACCCTGAATGGGCAGATCGCCGCTGCGCTGGATCCGGCGCGACGCGGCAGCGGCTTTTTCCACGGCCGCCTTGTGCTCATCACCGAGAACAGCTATCGCCATGGTCTTTTCAACGGCGACATCGGCATCGCATGGCAGGAGCACGACGACGCATCCGGCGAGCCGTCATTGCGCGTGTGGTTCGATGCCGACGGCGGACCGCGCGCGTGGTTGCCGGCGGCCTTGCCCGCGCACGAATCAGCGTTCGCGCTGACCGTGCACAAATCGCAGGGCTCGGAATTCGAGCGCGTGTTCCTGGCCCTGCCCGAACGCAGCGCACGCGTGCTGTCGCGCGAACTGCTCTACACCGGACTGACCCGCTGCCGCGAACACGTCACGCTGTGGGCGAGCGAACCGGCCCTGCGCGAAGGCCTGCAGCGCCGCGCGCAGCGCTGGAGCGGCCTCGCCGCGCGCTTGCGTTGAGGTGTGGGGCGCCTACGCGGCGCCTTGCAACCCGTCGCCGCCCGCGCGTGCGCGCACCCAGGCCTCGAGTTCCGGTGGCGGCAGCGGCGGCGTGAGCAGATAGCCCTGCACTTCGTCGCAGCCCTGTGCGCGCAGGGCCTGCAGGGCCTGATCGGTCTCCACGCCTTCGGCGACGACCGTCAGCCCCAGCGCGTGACCCAGATGGATGATTGCCTGCGTGAGCACCGTGACCTGCAGGTCGCCGAGCATCTGGCTGACGAAACTGCGATCGATCTTCAGATGCTGCACCGGGAAGCGGTGCAGGTAGTGCAGGTTCGAGAAGCCGGTGCCGAAGTCGTCGACCGCCAGGCGCACGCCATAGCTTTCGAGCAGGGTGAAGGTGCGACGCAGCGCCTCGTTGTCGCGCATCAGCGCCGACTCGGTGAGTTCGAGCACGAGGTGTTCGGGCGCCCAACCGGTTTCCTGGCAGATCGCGAGCACCTGCGTGGCGTATTCGGGATCGCGCAGTTGCACGGCCGAGACATTGACCGCGATGCGCTCGAACGGCAGTCCGGTATGCCGCCAGACCACCGCCTGGCGACAGGCCTCACGTAGCACCCAGCGGCCGATCGGCACGATCTCGCCGCTTTCTTCGGCGACCGGAATGAATTCCACCGGCGAACACAGATCGCCATTGCCGCGCCGCCAGCGCAGCAGCGCCTCGAAGCTTTGGATGGTGCCGCTGCCGAGCGCCACGGTCGGCTGGTAGACGAGGAACAATTGGTCGCGCGTCAGTGCCAGGCGCAGTTCCTTGTCCAGCTGCACGCGCCGCTGGATGCGCTCGTAGAACGCGTCGTTGTAGTACTGGTAGCCGTTGCGGCCCGACTGCTTGGCCGCATACATCGCCGCATCCGAGGCGCGCATCAGCGCCTCGAGATCGACCGTGCCCTCGTTGAGCAGGGCGATGCCGATGCTCGCGCCGACGGTCACCTCGCCATCGGGCAGGGCAACCGGCTCGTTGACTGCGGCGATGATCTTGTCCGCGACCAGGGCGGCGTCTTCGGGTTTGCGCACCTCGCACAGCATCACGACGAATTCGTCGCCGCCCAGACGGCCGACCACATCGCTGCCGCGCACGCAGGCCTTGATGCGTCCGGAAATCTCCTGCAGCAACTGATCGCCGGCGGCATGGCCGTGCGTGTCGTTGACATCCTTGAAGCGGTCGAGGTCGACGAACAGCAGGGCCAGCGACAGGTTGGCGCGTTTGGCCACCGAGATCGCCTCGTCCGCGCGCTGGCGGAACAGGAAGCGGTTCGGCAGGCCGGTCAGCGTGTCGAAGTGCGCGAGCTGTTCGATGCGCTGGCCCGCTTCGCGTTCGCGCGTGATGTCCTGGGTCAGACCCGTGATGCGGTAGGGCCGGCCCTCGTGCATTTCCACGCTCGCGGTCAGGCGTAGGGTCAGGCGCTGCTGGTCGGGCGTGATGAAATTGACTTCGGCCGTTTCGTCGGTGCTCTCACCGGCGACCATGCGCTTGAGCGCGAGGCGCAGACGTTCGCGCGACTCGTCGTCGTAATGCTCGAACTGCGTATCCAGGGTGACCGGCGTGCCCGGTTCGATGCCGTGGATGCGGTAGTTCTCGTCGGTCCACTGGAATTCGCGCGTGGCGAGAGCCAGATCGAAACCGCCGATGCGGCCCATCGCCGCGATACGGTTGAGCAGCTTGCTGCGCCAGCGTGCGGTTTCCGTCGCCCGGCGCTCTTCAGTGACATCGCGCACCACGCCGATCAGGCGCAGGCCGTGGCCATCGACCCGCGGCATGACTTCGCCAGCGATTTCCACATGCCGACGGTCGCCGTTTGGCCGCACGAGATCCAGGTCCAGCTGATACGAGCCGTTGCTCTTGATCGCGGCCTCGACCATCGTGGTCAGGCGCGTGTACGACTCGGGCGTAAACAGCGCGGCGTGTTCGGCCCAGCGCGGCGGACGCTGATCCATCGGCCAGCCGCAGATGCGGTAAAGCTCGTCGGACCAGGTGAAGATGTCGCTCGCCGCATCCCACACCCAGCTGCCGATCTTGCCGATGCGCTGCGCCTCGTCGAGCAGCAGCTCGCGCTCGCGCAGGCGCAGCTCCAGATCCTTGTAGTCGGTGATGTCGGTATGCGTGCCGACCACGCGCTTGGGTCGGCCGTCGGTCGCCCATTCGATGACCTTGCCGCGATCGAGCACCCAGCGCCATTGCCCATGGAAATCGCGGATGCGGTATTCGACCTTGTAGGTCGAACGGTTGCCGGCCAGATGCTGGCCGATCGCGTTCTTCTGCATCTCCAGATCGGCCGGATGCACGAGCTCGCTCCAGGCGTGGACGGTGTCGTGCAGGTAGTCGGGCGGATAGCCGAACATCGTCAGGCAGCGCGGCGAGCGGTACACGCGACCGCCTTCGGCGCTGGTGTCGTCGGCGCTCCAGTCCCACAGGCCATCCTCGGCGTTCTCCAGCGCGTAGCGCCAGCGCACGCGCTCGGAGGTGTCGTCGGCCGGCTCGATCTCCTGCACCGGCAGCAGGCTGAGAATAAAGCCCTCGGTCCGCCCGGCATGGACCACGGGCAGCAGGCGGAACTCCAGATCCTCGTGTGCGCAAGTGATGCTGCGCTCGGGATGCTCGCGCAACTGCGCAAAAGAACTTTGCAGCGTCGGTTGCAACAAGGCGCGCAGGGTCGGCGTCCACAATTCCGTCGCACGGTCGTTGCAGGCCATGAGCTCGCCGTCCCGGTCGAACGCGATCAGCGCACGACGCGTGGAATGCTGCAGCACGGCAGTGAGGAAGCCAGCGTCCAAAATACCGATGTCCGCTCGGGGGGTGCTCGGAATATCCTCCATATCCAACGCAAAAAGCAGGGTCTGCGGCCCGTTTTTGCGGATGCGGTTCAGCAATGTCTACCGCGGCTCACGGGGCAAGGCAGCATGCCCGATAACGTCGTCACACTTTCTTCGCCGATCGTGCAGGACGCACGGATCGGCGCGTAGTATTCCGGAGTCGAAAGACCCCGGAGGTCGCATGCGTTCTCTTGTTGCGCTGATGCTGCTGGTGCTGTCGCCCTTGGCCTGCGCCGAAAAACCTGCCGCCGCCGACCAGGGCCGGCAGTTCATCGACCGCAGCGTGGTGAGTTTTCCCGAAGAGCACGCCGGACATCGCCTGCGCGAGGCGCACTACGATCCGGCGCAATGGGAAAACGGCGTCTCGCTGGACTACGCACTGGCCCAGGCACCGGCGGCCCTGCAGTTCAATATCTATGTGTATCCGAAAGGCCGCAGTCCCGCGGCCGACGCGCTGTCGGCGGCGATGAACGAGGTCGAACAGGCGATCCGACATTTCGAGAAGAGCGGCGAGTATGCCGGCGTGCAGTTCGGCGACATCACCTCGTTCAGCGTGCCTGCGCCCATCGGCAGTCGGCTCGACGACCCGCACGAGGCGCCGCCCGGCAGCGACTTCGACAACGAACTGATCCGCCTGACCACGGTTTCGCCGACCCTGGACGGTCGCCGATGCCTGCTCAGCCTCACGCGCAAGACGGTGCCGGCGCGATCGCTGGCGTACGTGTTCTACAGCCAGCTGTTCCTGATCAAGGTGCGCGCGTCGGTGCCCGTCGCGGCGATGGACGCGGAGGACTTCAACGCCCAGGTCGACGCCGCCGTGACCCGCCTGGTGCCGCAGATGCGCGTGGACAATTACGGTGCCTGCGGCACGATCCAACTGGCGCTCGCGGCCGACACGGGCGACAAGGACCGCGACACCCAGGCCAATGCGCTGGAGCTCGCGCGCGAGATGGCGCGTGTCCAGCGCGAGAACTGCGCCAATAACGGCCCGGACCGCGAACCCGTGGCCGGCCGCGAACGGGAAATCCTCGTCTACCCCGACGGGACCTGGCACTAGCGCCGGCGGTCAGCGCTCGATGTAGTTCACGCAGGCCACGTCGTCGTGGCCGTCGCCGTCGGCGTCGCGATGGCCGGGCGTTTCGGTGTTGCAGTCTTCGTCGACGCCGTCCGCGTCGCAGATTTCCGGGTGACCGGGCGCGCGTTGCGGATCGTTGTCGTCGCAGTCCAGGCCGCCGGTGCCGATGCTGGCTTCGCCGTCGTGGTCGGCATCGACCGGACCGCCCGAACAACTACGGGACGCTTCATCGCAGACAAACCCCTCTTCCACCGCGCAGGCCGTGCTGTACGCGGCCAGGCAGCCGCGCGCATCCGCCGCGCGATTGCGCGGATCGCAGGTCTCGTGGCCGTTGCAGAACGACGCGTCCTGGCATTGCACGTCCGAGGTGCACACCTGCGCGCGCGAGTTCGCCGGGAACAGCACGATGAGCACCAGCACCAACAGCGCGAGCAGCCAGCGGGGGTGATGGACACGGGTCATGGCGAAATCCTCCTCACGGGATCGCTCGCGCGACTAGGGGCAGTCGTGCCACTGGTCGGGATTGGCGTCGTTGCAGTCGTTGCCGGTCAGCACCAGCCACTGGCCGCTGTCGGCATAACTGCGCTGGTCGGCCGGGCAGGCATCGACGATGCGACCCGGATCGCCGTGACCGTCGCCGTCGGCATCGAGATAGAAGCGCAGCGTCTGACCTTCGTCGACGCGGCCGTCGCAATTGTTGTCGCGGTTGTCGCAGATTTCCGCGGCGTCCGGATGCGCGGTGGCCTCGCGATCGTCGCAGTCGTCACCGCGCGAGGCGACCACGCGCTGCGGCGTGCGCAGGCGCAGGCCGGCGGTGCCGGGGCGCTGGGTCGCCAGTGCGCCGATGGCGGGCGGCAAGGCGGCCTGCGCGGTCTTGCCGGCCTGGTCGCGCTCGCGTTGCAGGTTGTCGAACAGGGAAATCCGCGTGCGCAGGCGCGCGGAATCGAGCGCGGGCGTGGTCACGGGAACGACCGGACGCATCGGCACGACGGCGGGCTTCATGACCGACGCGCCAGGGGCCGCGGTCAGACTGCCGGCCACGCCGACATTGCATTGCTCGATCATTTTCGGCGCGAGCCCCGCGCCGGGATGGCCGTAACTGGTGACGGCGCCGACTTTCGCGGCGAGGGCCTTGCACGCACCCAGGCCAGGTATCGGCCAGGGACCGCGGGTGCGGCATTGCGCACCGCTGCATTGCCAGGTGATTCCGGAGGCGACGACCGCGCCCTGCACCCGCGACGTACCGCGCAGTTGCGCGGTGTAGTCGAAATTCTGTGCTTGCGCGGCCCCGGCGAATCCGCCGGTGAGGATCAGCATCGCGCCGATCACCGCCCTGACACGCCAACCCGGTTCCGGGGTCTTCATGGCCGCCTCCTAGGGAGAGACTGGGCCGGAGATTACTCCCGTTTTTCGGGGGGCACCATGGCAGGGCGGGGACGGGTCGCCAGCAAGCTGGCTCCTACGGGGTGTTGTCGGGTTTGTTGGTGAATTTGTCGAGCAGGCGGCGGCCTTCTTCGGACTGGGCGAGGCCTTCGAGCATGCTCGCGACGGCAGTCCCGCCGCCGGCCGAGAACAGGTCCATGACATTGGCCAGGCCCTTGCCGGGCGTGCCTGCGTTCGCGATGACTTTGACCTGCGCGGTCTTCAACGCTTCCGCCTGCGCCTGGCCGACGGCCTGCGTCGCCTCGATGTTGCGGATGCCCAGCAGGTAATCCTGGTAGCCCTTGTCGCTGCCGATCTTTTCCGCGAGCTTGATCTGCGCATCGACCGGCGCCATCAGGATCGCCGTTTCCGCCGAACCGCGCGCCGTACCTTCGACCGCGATGCCCTCGGCATTGCGCTTGGCCGCTTCGAGCTTGCCTTCGGCGGTCAGCACGGTCTGCTGCTTGTTGCCCTCGGCCTCGACGATCGCGACCTGCTTGGTCGCTTCGGCGTCGACGATCGCGACTTCCTTCGCCTGGCCGGCCGCGATGACCGCGACCTCCTTGCTGATTTCCGCGCCGCGCACGTTCTTGACCTGCACCACGTCCATTTCCTTGGCCGCAGTCTCGCGCTGCTGCACTTTCACCTGCTGCGAGGCCTGTTCGTTGGCGACACCGACGTTCTTGTCCTTTTCCGCGGTGCGCAGACCGACCTGCTCGGCCGCGAGCTGGCGCGCCATTTCGATTTCACGCTTGGCGGCGATTTCCGCCATCTCGGCCTGGCGGGTGTTGTCGGCGACGACCAGGCGCGATTCGCGCTCGATGCCGGACGTGCGCTTGGCCATGATGTTGTGGATGACCTCGCTCTCTTTCGAGTCGCGGATGTCCATCAGCTCGATGTTCTTGATCGCTTCCACGCCCCAGCTGCCGAGCTGCGGCTGCACTTCCTTGGTGAAGGCTTCGCCGAAGCGGCTGCGGTCGAGCATGATCTGGTCGATCTCGTGGCCAGCCAGCACGGTACGCACGGCGCCTTGCACGATCGAGGTCAGCTGGTGCTGGAGTTCGTCGAAGGACGCCACGCGCTGCGCGGCGGTGTTGGAATCGCTGATGCGGAAGAACGCCATCACGTGCACGAGGAAAGGCACGCGCTCCTTGTCGTAGGCGGCGTAGTCGGGCAGGTCGATCGCGAAGTTCGACACCGGCAGCATGATCTTGGTCAGGCCGATCAGTGGAATCCACGAGGGCCACTCGTAATAGGTATTGCTTTCGAATCCCTTGCCGTAGGAGATCGTAGTTTTCCGGCTCTGCACGATATGCACTTCGTTGACCGGCACGACGCGGCGCAGCGCGACGACCCAGAAAAACAGGATCACGAAGACGATGACGGCGACGATGACGGCGCCGAGGAGGATCAAACTGGTGAAGGGCATGACGGCATCCGGAACGGTGGGTTGCACGTCCAGTATAGGGTTCCCATGACCGTCCGGAGGCCATGACCTTGCGCCCTTGCACGCGGCCACGGTTGCGCTAAGGTCGGGAGCTTCCGCCGTCCCGTCCCTGCTCCCGGAGTCCCCGATGAAGCTCTCGCCGCTCACCCTGAGTCTCGCCCTGGCCCTGTGCTCGCCGCTCGCCTTCGCGGCCCCGCCCGCCGGCAAACCCGCCCCGACCTTCGGTACTTTCGGCGTCGACCTGAGTGCCCGCGACACCTCGGTCAAGCCCGGCGATGACTTCAATCGCTACGCGAACGGCCACTGGCTCGACACCTACGAGCTCAAGGACTACGAGACGCGCTTCGGTTCGTTCAATGCGCTCACCGACGAGGCCGAAGAACGCAGCCGCGACATCATCGAAGGCATCAGCCGCAAGACGAATCTCGCGCCGGGCAGCGACCAGCAGAAAGTCCGCGACTACTACGCGAGCTATATGGACCTGGCCGCGCGCGATGCCGCCGGCATCACGCCGCTCAAGCCGCTGCTCGACCGAATTGCCACCATCGATACGAAAGCAGAGCTCGTGACTGCGTTCGGCACCTCCGATGTCGACGGCACGCGCGCGCCGGTTGGCATGGGCGTGGGCCTGGACCGAAAAAATCCGGATCGCTACCTCGTCGGTCTCGGCGTCGGCGGCTACGGCCTGCCCGACAAGGACTATTACCTCAATCCCGATCCGCGTTTCGTCGCGATTCGCGCCGCATACGTCGAGCACATCCAGCGCATGCTCGGTTTTGCCGGCGTAGGCGATGCCAAGGCGCGTGCCGAGGCGATTCTCGCGCTGGAAACGGAACTGGCGAAGAACACCTGGGACCGCGCGCAGATGCGCGATCGCGAAAAGACCTACAACCTCACGCAGTTCGCCGACCTCAATACGCTGTACCCGGGCTTCGACTGGGCGGCAATGGCGAAGGCCCAGGGCCTGGGTGCGCCGAAAGAAGTGAATGTCAGCACGCCGAGTGCCGTCGGTCCGATTCTCGCGGTCGTCAACAACACGCCGCTGAGCGTCTGGCGCGACTACCTGACCTTCCATGCCGTGCGCAACCACGCGCCGCTGCTGAGCCAGGAGATCGACAACGCCGCGTTTGCATTCAATGGCACCGTGCTCAACGGCCAGAAGACCCAGCGCGACACCTGGAAGCGCGGTGTCGCTCTCGTCGGTGGCACGCAGGGTCTGGGCGATGTCGTCGGCCAGGTCTATGTCGCGCAGTACTTCACGCCCGAGGCCAAGGCCGCGATGGACCAGCTGGTCGCGAACCTGCGCGTCGCGCTGCGCCAGAACCTGGGCAAGATCGACTGGATGGGCGACGCGACCAAGGCCGAGGCCTATCACAAGCTCGACACCTTCCGTCCGAAGATCGGCTACACGACGAAGTGGCGCAACTACGACGCCGTCACCATCGTGCCGAACGATCTGATCGCGAACGCGATGGCGATGCGCCGCTACTACGCCGACGACCAGAACGCGCGCCTGGGCACGAAGCCCGACCGCGACGAATGGTCGATGACGCCGCAGACGGTGAATGCGTACTACAACGCGACCTTCAACGAGATCGTGTTCCCGGCCGCGATCCTGCAGGCGCCGTTCTTCGATCTCAACGCCGATCCGGCCGTGAACTACGGCGGCATCGGTGCGGTGATCGGCCACGAGATCGGCCATGGCTTCGACGACCAGGGCAGCAAGTCCGACTTCGCCGGCATCCAGCGCAACTGGTGGACCGACGACGACCGCGCGCGATTCGAAACCCGCGTCAAAGCCCTCGGCGCGCAGTTCAACGGTTTCTGCCCGCTCGAAGGCACCTGCGTCAACGGCGCACTGACGATGGGCGAGAATATTGGTGACCTGGGCGGACTCTCGATGGCCTATACCGCCTATCACCTGAGCCTCAAGGGCAAGCCCGCGCCGGTGATCAACGGATTGACCGGTGATCAGCGCTTCTTCCTGGCGTTCGCGCAGATCTGGAAAGGCAAGTACCGCGATGAGGCGCTGGTGAACCTCATCAAGTCGAATCCGCATTCGCCGCCGCAGTATCGCCTCAACGGACCGGTGCGCAATTTCGATGCGTGGTACGACGCGTTCGACGTGAAGCCGGGCGACGGGATGTATCTGGCGCCGGAGGCGCGGGTGCGGATTTGGTAATCCGCCTTTGCTGATTCAGGAACGAGAACGGCCACCTCGCGGTGGCCGTTTTTTTGCTGCCTCAAAGCGGGTGTCGCACGCCGCTAACGCTGCAGCACGAACTCCGCCTCTGCGACCACCTTCCCATTCACCTGCACCTCCACCCGCTGCACCCCGGGGTAGTAAACCCGCGTGGTGATCACCCGCAGCGAATGCTTTTTCGTGAGCACGCGGGTTTCGCCGGGCGCGAGCGTGAGTTGCCAGCCCTTGAATACTTTCGGACTGCTCTGGCCATTGGCCTTGATGTAGTGCACGAGATAGTCGATCGCCAGTGTCTGCGCGTTGCGCGCGCGGGACGTGAGGCTGAGTGTCAGCACGACCTCGCCGCCGATGCGCACGCGCTTGGGCGTGATCGTCAGCGCAGCCTCGCCCTTGAACGGCGCGCCCAGGCCCCACGCCGCGAGGATGCGCGGATGCCCTTGCTTGATGAGACTGCGACTCGCATGGCGCAGCAGCGCACGGCGTTCTTTGCCGGCATCGGGCAGATGCGCATCAAGCCAGTCGGCCACGTGCTCGGGATGGTCCTTGCCGATGTCATTGAGATGATTGGCGACACTGCGACGCACGTACGCACTGGCGTCGTCCTGTAGCGCGCGCAGCAGCGGCAGGCTGGGCGTCGGATCGGCGATCAGCGGCTTGAGCTGCAAGCCCCAGGGCAGCCGCGGCCGACTGCCTTCGCTCGCGAGGCGACGCACATGCGCACTGGGATCGCGCGTCCATTGCTCCAGCGTCTGGTAGCCGAGCTCGGGATGCTGCAACAGCAGCGGACGGATCGCGAATTCCGCGCTGAAGCGCTGCGTCAGCGCATGCAATGCGGCGAACGCACGCTTCGGATGCTTGTGCCCCTGGCGCGCCACGAATTCACCCAACGACCAGCAGATCCAGCCGGCCAGCCCCGCGTCCGACGTCGCAAAACCCAGCTCATCGCCCTCGCCCGCCGGACCGAGCGCGGCTTCGATGATGTCCGCGGCTTGCGAGAACTCTTCGGGCAGCGTCGCCTCGAGCGCATCGGCGATCTGCATCGCGCGTGCCTTCAACTCCAGGGTGTCGAGCTGCGCGAGCGCGAGTTTTTCAAAACGGCGGCGATCGAACGCCGGCCAGACGCGCGCGAGGTGATGACCGGCTTCGCGGATGCGTGCGGGATTGATGAGGTTCTTGAAGGGTTCGGACATGGGGCAACGATACCCGAGCTCTTGGTACCCGTGGCGCCGGGTTCTGATAGCGTGACTGGCAAACCCCCGGGAGCCTTGCTCATGAAGACACGCCCTGCCGCTTCGGCGTCCGATCAGGATCATCGCCGTCTCGCCGTGCTCATCGATGCCGACAACGCCCAGCCCAGCGTCATTGAAGGCCTGCTGGCGGAGATCGCCAAGTTCGGCGTCGCCAGTGTCAAGCGCATCTATGGCGATTTCACCTCAACTCACCAGACGCAGTGGAAGAAGGCCCTGCTCAAGCACTCGATTCAACCCGTGCAGCAATTCGCCTACACCAGCGGCAAGAACGCGACCGACAGTTCGCTGATCATCGATGCGATGGATCTGATGTACACGCGGAGTTTCGACGGCTTCTGCCTGGTTTCCAGCGACAGCGATTTCACGCGCCTGGCGCAGCGTCTGCGTGAGGCAGGCCTGCTCGTCTATGGCTTTGGTGAACAGAAGACGCCGGATGCATTTGTGCAAGCCTGCGACAAGTTTGTCTATACGGAGGTGTTGCGCAGTGAAGTCGCCGCAGTGCCTGCTCCAGTCGCCAAGCCCACGCCCAACCCCGCTCCCGCGAAAAAGGCGGTGGCGGGCAAACCGAAAGCACCTGACAAGATCGAAACGCCAATCGCGAATCCGATCGCCGTTGGCAAACATCCTTTGCCTGCCGGCCTCATCCGGCAAGCGATCGAAGAAGGCTCGGACGATCAGGGTTGGGCGTTTCTCGGTACCGTCGGCAGCTATTTGAACAAGATCCGCCCGGATTTCGACGCGCGGCTCTACGGGCACAAGAAACTTCGGGACTTGCTGAAGGCGCACCCCGCTTTGTTCGAGTTGCAGGAGCGCGGCTCCGCCGATACTCCGGCAAAAGCAATCTATGTGCGTGCATTGAAGCCCTGAAAATTCGCTTCAGCAGAGGCCTCCCCCTCGCGTCCGCGACCCGACCAAGCCGGTCACATGCGGCGACTCGGGGCGCGGGCGTGAGGGGGAGGCCGGTGAGCGTGCAGCGATTCGGCGAAGGCGGAGAATCGCGGTCGTGCCCGCTCCTACCAGGGAAACTACGGGCCGGTATCGGGAACGTAGGCGAGGCGTCCGTCGGCAGCCGGGCGCAGCAAGCGCAGCGGTTGCTCGGATTGCTGAAGGACGGATTGGTAGAGCTCGTACAGCGCCCGCCCGAGATACGTGCGGCTGTGGTCGTAGTGGCGGTCTTCGCCGTGCCAGCGCAGGCATTGGTTGAGCACCGCGCTCCAGCGCTCGGCCAGCGCATAGGACGGCTGCCCGTCGCGCAGGCGGTTCAGGATCGACCCGATCTCCGTTTTCGCCTCGCCGCCGTAGTCCTGGATGAAACAACTCATGACCCAAGCGATGTCTTCGAGCAGATCGGCCTGACTGCGTTGTGGGACAGACATGGCGGGCTCCGGGATGTCGTGGAGTCTCATGACAATACAACCTCGTCTCTGCGATTGAGACAGAGCAGGATCTGCGCAAAGCGAAAAATTTCGCCTCAGCCGAGGCAGCCTCCTCGCGTCCGCGACCCGACCAAGCCGGTCACATGCGGCGACTCGGGGCGCGGGCGTGAGGGGGATGCCGGTGCCATCGCAGCAACTTGGCGAATGGAAAGAATCGCGGTCAGGCCCGCTCCCACTAATTCGGACAAGCACGCCTCAGCCGAGGCAGCCTCCTCGCGTCCGCGACCCGACCAAGCCGGTCACATGCGGCGACTCGGGGCGCGGGCGTGAGGGGGATGCCGGCGAGATGGCGCGACCCTCACCCCGGCCCTCTCCCGGAGGGAGAGGGAGAACTGCAGCGCGCTATCAGTACGTGGCGAAAGTGGGATGCCGTCGAGATGGCGCGACCCTCACCCCGGCCTTCTCCCGGAGGGAGAGGGAGAACTGCAGCGCGCTATCAGCACGTGGCGAAAGTGGGATGCCGGCGAGATGGCGCGACCCTCACCCCGGCCCTCTCTCGGAGGGAGAGGGAGACTTTCAGCGCGAAGCGAAAGGATCGACGGTGACGGTTTCGGCGTCGTCGCGGGCGCGGATCATCGCGGCGGCGTAGTCGTAGGCCGAGCGGGACATGCCGTCCATGTCCTGGCGCGAGATGCCGGGCTGTTTTGGCGCGATGATCAGCGCGGCGATGACCTGGGCGGCGATCCAGTCGCGCAGTTCGATGGCGTCGGTGGTGATGCGGGGGGCGGTGGCGGACATGACGGGCCTCGGTGGGTGGGCGCGCCGGGAGGTTCTGCGCAGCTCAGGGTACGCGGGAACGGGTGAGGGTGGGATGCAAAGGACATCGCGGTCAGGCCCGCTCCCACGAGGCGCGCGTCAGTGGGCGGTGCCGACGATCGCCTTGAGCAGTGCGTTCACGCGCGGGCCGGCCTGCGGATCGTCGTAAGCGCCGGCGGTGACCACGACCACCAGGTCGAGCTCGGGCACCACGAAAATGCGCTGGCCGCCGTTGCCAAACGCCGAGATCCACCGGACATGGCGGCCCTGCCACTCGGCCGTGCCCAGCCACCACTGATAGCTGTAGTCGAAATCCGCGACGCGCGTGTGGATGTGCGGCTGCACGGTCGCGTCGATCCAGTCGGCAGGCACCACCTGCCGGCCCCGCCACTGCCCGCGATTGAGCAGCAACTGCCCGAGCTTGGCCATGTCGCGCGGACGCAACCGCAGACCCGCAAACGGCATCGGCTCGCCGTGCAGATCGTTCGTCCATTCCCAGTCGCGGATGCCGAGCGGCGCGAACAGCGCCTCATCGGCGAACTGCGGGTACGGCATTTTCGTCGTGCGCGCGACGATGTCCGCAAGCACCGTCGTGCCGCCGCTGTTGTAGTTCCACTGCTCGCCGGGCGCCTGCGCAATCGGTCGATCGAGCGCGTAGCGCGTGCGCGGCGATTTCCAGTAGAGATAGTGCTCGTCGTCGTGCCCCGGCTCGCCTTCGCGCCACTGCAGGCCGTTGCTCATCGTCAGCAGGTGCGCGAGCGTGATGCGACGACGATCGGGCGTCGCGAGATCGGCGTACTCGGGGTAATAGTCGAGCACCGGCGTGTCCAGCGCGCCGATCGCACCGCGCGCCTGCGCGATGCCGACCAGCAAGCCGATCACCGATTTGCCGACCGAGCGCGTGTCGTGACGGACCGTCGGGCCGAAGTGCGCCCGATGCGGAAACGGGCTGTAGACCGTGCGGTCGTTGCCGTCGCGGTAGCGTTCGACGACGAGCTTGCCGTGGCGCACGATGAGGATCGCGTGCAGATGGGTCGTGTCGTTGAGGGTCGCGGCGACCAGGGCGTCAAGGCGCGGCGCATCGAAACCGGCGGCGGTTGCCGATTCCGTTTGCCAGCCATCACCGGCGGGCGTGGGCTCCGGTGTGGCTGCGCAAGAAGCAAGCAGCAACAATCCAGACATCGCCACGCCCCGCAAAAACACGATCAATTCTGGCCGTGGCATTTCTTGTATTTTTTGCCGCTGCCGCAGGGGCACAGCGCGTTGCGGTCGGGCGTGTCGGACTTGCGGACCGGTTCGCGCGGCGTGAGTTCGGCGATGCGGAACTCGTGCAGGTCCGCGAGCATGCCCGGAAGGCTGGCGACGATTTCCAGGCGCTCGCGGTAGCTGACTTTGCCGACCGGGTCGGCGGCATTTTCCGGTACGACTTCGCCGGTCGCGAGCTGTTCGAGCAGGGCGAAGATCTCGTCGATCCAATCGGCCTTGTCCAGCCACGCGTCCCAGGCATCGCCGCGCAGTTCGACGCCGCGGAAGAAACCGAAGGCCCAGTCGCGGCCGATATCGAGATCATCGGGCTGGTCGCCCTCGGGATCTTCGGGCAGCCACAGCAACGGCGACAGGTGTTCGGGCAGGTCTTCGCCCTGGCGCGCACGCGCGACGCAGGCATTCCAGTGACCGAGCAGCAAGGTCTCGATTTCGGTCGCTTCGGCCGGCGATTCCCAGCGCGGCGGCTTCGGGCCCCAGACGGCGGGCTGCCATTCGCTGGCCGGAATATCCTGACCCGGACTCACGGCGAGCGCGGACAGATAACCGTCGAGGGCTTCGAGATTGAAGCCCTGGAACGGCACGGCGCGCTGGTCGAGCAGGTCACCGAGGCGGTCGATCTGGGCGTCGCTGAGATAGGCGGGAGCGGTCATGGGAGAGGCCTGGATGTTTTGGCCATTCTCCCACAGGCGAGCGTTTCCGATGCGGGCCTACTTCTTCGGCGCGTAGATCGCGTTGAGGCGATCAGGCGTGCCGGCGACGCGTTCGAGGTGCGGATACTTCAGACCGCCGCGATAGTCGATGACGATTGTCTCGATATGGTCGAGGTTGTTCACCAGCAAGGTGATCGGCGTGCCCTTGGCCTGGTTGTCCTTGATCGCCTGCGTCAGCGCCTCGCCATTGGCCGCCATGCCATTGACCGCGACCAGTGTCATCGACGACGCCAGGCCGGCTTTGAATGCCGGGCTGTCCCACAACACGCTGCCGATCTTCATGTCCTTGTTGGACACGCTCAGGCCCAGCGAATAGGTGTAGTCGGATGAGCCGCGATCGCCGCCCTCGGTGACGCTGTTGGGCTTGTCGGTGTAGACGAGCCTCCAGCCGCCGCGCGCAAGACCGTTGAGCGGCGCGCCCGGGCCGTGACCGTCGAGGCGCTCGCGCAGGAAGGTCGCCCAGTCGTAGGGCTGCACGCCATTGAGCGTGGCCACGACGGTGTCGAAGGTGTAGGTCAGCGGCGCGACGCGGCCGTTTTCGACGCCGAAGAACGCGCGCGCGAAATCGTCGAGCGACTTCTTGCCGCCGCTGAGCTCGCGGATCAGCGTGTCGGCATCGAGCCAGACCAGCTGGCCTTCGGAGTAATAGTCCTCGCCCCGCTGCCAGCTCGTCCACGGCTGCGGCGCACGCTGGCTCATGATCGGCTGCATGGTGGTGTCTTCGAGATCGCGCCAGGCGCGACCTTCGCGATGATCGTACGAGGCGGCGGTCAGCGCGAGGTAGTCGCGCGTCTGCTCGGCCGACAGCAGGCCCGAGCGCGCAGCGAGCACGTAGCCCCAGTACTGCGTCTGGCCTTCGTACACCCACAGCAGGCTGTCCTGCATGGGCACGTTGAAATGCGGCGTGGCCAGGTCGGCGCCGCGGCGGAACTTGCCGTTCCACGAATGCGTGTATTCGTGCGGCAGCAGATCCTTGCCGCGGTAGCGCTTGGCATCGCTGAGGTATTCGATGTCGCCGCTGTTTTCCGACGACTGGTGATGCTCCAGGCCGATGCCGCTGAAGCGGCCGGTCAGCGCGAGCAGGAAGTCGTAATGCGCGTAATGCTGCGCGCCGTAGAGTTTGTAGGCCTGCTGCACCAGCGCGCGGTGTTTCTCGATGACGCCGGCCGCCGGCTCCAGTGCCTGCGCGGTGTCGGCGACGACGTTCAGATGCACGGGCACCTTGCCGCCCGGATCCAGATCCCAGCGCTGGAAATACTTGCCGGCGAACAGCGGCGAGTCGACCAGGGTTTCGAGCGAGGTGTTCTTGAACTGCGTGGTCGCGCCGGACTGCGAGGCGATTTCCAGGGCGCTGCCGAATTTCCAGCCGGTCGGCAAGGTCACGCTCGGCGCGACCTCGATGCGCGTGGCGTAGTGGCCCGACGGATACAGCACGACCGCGTTCCACTGCAGGCCGACGATCTCCGGCGTCATGACCACGCGGCCCTGGCTGCGGTCGAGCGGCGACAGGAACTGGAAGTCGACATTCAGGCTGCTCACGCCCTCGGGTACGGTCAGGTTGATCGTGTAGACATCGAGGGGATCGCGCTTCCAACCGATCTGCTTGCCGTTCGCGGTGACGATCACACCGGCGATCTTGTCGATGGGGCCCGACGGCGAATGATTGCCCGGCAGCCATTCGGGATAGTGCAGGCTCAGCGCGCCGGCGCTGACCGGAATTTCTTCGTGCACGCGGATGATGCGGCGGTGCAGGTCGGTCGCATCCACCGCAAGCTTGATCGTGCCCGGATAGGGCGTGTCGAGCGGGGCGGGCTTTTCGGCGTGCGCGGCAGAGGCGAACGCGAGAGCGATGATGGCGGCAAGCGGCGTGCGACGGAGCATAGACATCAGGGACAGTCCCGGGTCGGTGAAGCGCCCGATTGTGTCACGGGTGTTTCAGCGGCAAATAGGACAGAAGTTGGGGGCGGAACTGTGACGGGCGTTGTGAACGCTCAGATCACGGCCCGGCATCCAGCGCGTCGAACTCCGGCTCGCTCAGCGCGATGAAGGCCCAGAACGGTGCACCGCGCTGCGCCCATTCCTGGCTCGCGGCCTGCAGCACTTCCATCGCGGCCTTGAAGTCGGCGCGCGCATGCTCGCGCAGGTCGTCGCTGTGTTCGATGAGCAGGACCAGGCCCTTGGTGTCGGCCATGCGCAGGTCGCCGAGCACGTCGGCGAGCGCATCCCAGTTGTTGCCAAAGTATTGCGGAAGCTCAAGTACCGAAGAGAGCTTGGTAAGCAGCCCTGGTTTGTCGCGTACTCCCGCCAAGTCCACCCGCAGACAAGGAAAGCGATTTACCGCCGCCGCCTCGTGCAATTCGTCGATGTCGTCGTCGGGCAGGAAATACACGCCGGCGTCATGGACCTGGGTGAGCAGGCCGTCGAACCACAGCACGCTCATGGCTGGCCTCCGATCGGGCGAAAGGTTTCGTAGTGGTCGTCGGTGTAATAGAAGACGTCCGGGGGCTGCCCACCGGTGATGATGCGGCGCGGTCCGCGATGATTCAGGCCGGGCGTGGGCACGGTGTATTCGTGGTAGTAGCCGCGTTCTTTCGGCGGCAGTCGGTGTTCGAAATTGCCGAAGACGATGCCGTCGCGCTCGTACGGAAACGGCCCGCCGCGCTGGATGAGCTGCAAGGTCGTGTGGGCTTCGGGCGGCAGGCCGTCGTCTGCCGCGGCAACGGGCGCGGGATCGTTCTGCGTCGCGGCAGTCGGTGCGGGATGAAAAGCCTGACCCTGCCAGGCGACGATCAGCTTCCAGCCGATGAACAGCGCGAGCACGACGATCAGCCAACGGTTGCGGGTCATGGGGCGTCTCGCCAAGGGTGGCGCGAATCATACCGCGCCTAGAACAGCTGGCCTTGCGGGCTGGGCGTGCGCGGTGGCTGGAATTGCGTGGTGTCGAGTTCGATGCCGCGGCGTTCGGCGTACCCGTGCCGGCGCAAGGCCGCGCGGAAGCGCGTGCGTATCAGATCGGCGAACACGCCCTCGCCTTTCATGCGCGAGCCAAAGCGCGCGTCGTTGTCCTTGCCATTGCGCATCTGCCGGATGAGGCTGATGACGTGCTCGGCGCGGTCGGGTACCTGCGTGCGCAGCCAGTCGTCGAACAGGTCCTTGAGCTCGTAGGGCAGGCGCACGACCGTGTAACCAGCGACGGGCGCCCCCGCCGCCGCCGCGCGCTCGAGAATTTCCTCGAGGTAGACATCGGTCAGCGCCGGAATGATCGGCGCCACCATGACGCCGCAGGGCACGCCGGCGGCATTGAGCGCCGCGATGGCTTCCAGGCGCCGGTGCGGCGCACTCGCACGCGGTTCGAGGCGGCTCGACAACCGATTGTCGAGCGAGGTCACCGAGACGAAGGCATGCACGAGCTTTTTCCGGGCGAGCTCGACGAGCAGATCGAGATCGCGCTCGACGAGCGCGTTCTTGGTGATGATCGTGCACGGTTGCCCGGTCTCGAGAAACACTTCCAGCAGCTGGCGCGTGATGCGGTAGCGCCGCTCGATCGGCTGGTAGGGGTCGGTGTTCGCACCCATATTGATCGGCGTGCAGACGTAACCGGGCTTGGCGAGCTCGACCCGCAGCTGTTCGGCGGCATTGGTCTTGGCGAAAAGTTTGGTTTCGAAATCCAGTCCCGGCGACAGGTTCAGATACGAATGCGTCGGGCGCGCGTAACAATACGCGCAGCCATGTTCGCAACCGCGATAGGCATTGATCGAGGCATCGAAAGGCACGTCCGGCGACTGGTTGGAGCTGATGATGCGACGCGCGCGTTCTTCGGTGACCTCGGTGCGCGGCGGCGGAATCGGCTCGCCGTCGCGGTACCAGCCGTCGTCGAAGTCCTGGCGCGTCTGGGTCTCGAAACGGCCTTCGGGATTGAGCGCGGCACCGCGACCCTTGAGGCGCGGCGGAGGGAAGGTGGAGCGGGTCATGGACGCAGACTAGCGGGGCGAGGTCGCGCGGGCTGAGACGGAAGCGTCATGATCGGCGCTTGCCCGGCGCATCGCGTTAATCTTTCGCGATGAAAAAGCCCGCCGTCCTCGCCGACCCCTGCCCCTGTGGCCACGAACTGTCCTATGCCGACTGCTGCGGACGCTGGCATGCCGGTGCCGCCGCCCCGGATGCACCGACGTTGATGCGCTCGCGCTACAGCGCCTACGTACGCGGCCTCACCGAGTATCTGAGCGCGACCTGGCACATCTCGACGCGACCAGCCCAGCTCACCTTGACCGATATCGCGGCGACGCGCTGGCTGGGCCTGGAAATTCGCGGCGGGCATACGCAGGACCTGGACCACGCCGTCGTGGAGTTTGTTGCGCGCTATCGCGTCGGCGGTGCGTCCGCGCAACGGCTGCACGAAATCAGTCGCTTCCTGCGCGAAGACGGCCGCTGGTACTACCTGGATGGCGACATACGCGAGTAAGCGAGGCGTCACCAGCGCAACACTGAATCACGGTGGTGGCGCTTGGGGTGGATCGGAAACGGACCCAAGAGGGAGACACCGTTTCCGGAGAAACCGCCATGACCACGCACAGCCCGCTGTTCCAGCCCCTGCCCCACGCCGCCCTGAGCTTGCGCAACCGTATCGCGATGGCCCCGATGACGCGCTCGCGCGCGCTCGGCAATGTGCCCGGCGAATTGCATCGCACCTATTACGGTCAACGCGCCGGCGCCGGCCTGGTCATCACCGAAGGCACCTCGCCGTCGGCCGACGGCCTGGGCTATGCCCGCATTCCCGGCCTCTACACCCAGGCGCAGGCCGACGGCTGGCGCGATGTCGCCACCGCCGCGCACGCCGGCGGCGCCAAGCTTGTCGTGCAGCTCATGCACACCGGCCGCATCGGCCACGCGCTGAACCTGCCCGAAGGCGCCGAATTGATCGCCCCGTCGGCGGTCGCGGCCGCAGGCCAGATGTGGACCGACAGCGCCGGCATGCAGAATCATCCCGTGCCCAAGGCGATGGACGCCGACGATCTGGCGCGCGTGCGCGGCGATTTCGTGCAGGCTGCGCAGTTGGCGATCGCCGCGGGTCTGGACGGCGTCGAATTGCATGCCGCCAATGGCTATCTGCTGGGCCAGTTCCTCAATCCGCGCAGCAATGTGCGCACCGACGCGTACGGCGGCTCGGCGGAGAACCGTCACCGCTTCGTGCTCGAGGTCGTCGATGCGGTCGTCGCAGCGATCGGTGCCGATCGCGTCGGTATCCGTCTGTCGCCGTTCAATCCGTTCAACGATCTCGCAGCGAACTTCGACGGCGAGGAAGAAGAATTCCTCGCGCTCGTACAGGCCCTGTCGACGCGCAAGCTCGGCTACCTGCATCTGATCGCGACGCCGGGCGCGGTGCCGCCCGCCGTCGTGCGCAAGGTGCGCCAGGCCTTCGACGGCGCGCTGATCCTCGCCGGCGACTACAACCGGGCACGCGCCGAAGCCGATCTCGCCTCGGGCCTGGCGGACATCATCGCCTTCGGCCGCCCGTTCATCGCCAACCCGGACCTGCCGCAACGCCTGCTCGACGACGCCGAACTCACCGCTTTCGATCCAGCGACCCTCTACACGCCGGGCGCCGCGGGCTATTCCGACTATCCAACCCTGTCGGAAGCCGTTGCCGCCTAAGTGACGATTGTGGTGGGACCATGAATCTCACCGTCGCACCCGCGCCCCCAGCGCCGGCGGGTACCTGCGTGCCGGTTCGGGGGTACATCCTGTACCCACTCACCGTCGTCGGCCATCCCTGGCCGACTCACACAGGTATCCCACCGTCACTGGGAGCGCTCTGACATCGCGATGCCGTGTTGCGAAGATCCAAAGCGTCTCTCGCATGTTTTGAAAACATCGCAGAGCATCCCCGACCCATCTGGAATGATGTGAGCAGGCCAGGGATGGCCTGCGACGGTTCGTGAAGGGCAGGATGCCCGACCCGAACCGGCACCGTCATTCCGGGTGGGTCGGGGATGCGGCTGCGGAAGCGAGATTCGCCAATGAACAATGATCAAAGCGATGTCGCAAGGGCATCGAAGCCATGTCCGTCTACGCCCATCGCCTTCGCGGCCACCTTACGAGAGGTGGCGCGTTGTACCAGACTGTGCGGTATGGCCTCGCGGGACAGTGTTTCCTGACTAACGGCATTGTCGCGAAGGCCCCGGCATCGGCAAACTGCACGCATTCGCTGATTCGAGACTGCCCATGAGCGCCCCCCGCGCGCCGCTGCCGACCCCCTGGCGTGTTTTTTCGCTGTGCCTGTTGGTGCTGTTTTTCGCCGCGCCCGTGCTGGCGATGGACAAACCCGATCTCGCGCGCCTGTACGAAAATTCCGCGCACGATCCCAACCAGCCGCCGGTCATTCTCATCCACGGCCTCATGGGCTCGACCCTCGTCGACGCGACCACGCGCAAGGAATACTGGCCCGGCGGTCTGGGCGCGCTCGCGTTCAGTGACTACCGCAGCCTCGTGCAGATGGCCGATGCCGAGGACGGCAACGACAACCTCGTGCCCGGCGATCTGGTCTACGGCATCGCCGGCGTCGACTTTTATTCCGCGCTCGTCGACAGCCTCGAAAAAGTCGGCAACTTCCATCGCGGCGTGCCCGGCCAGCCCGCCGGCACCGGCGATGCACGCCGCCACTACTACGTCTTCCTGTACGACTGGCGCAAAGACAACATCGAAGCGGTGCGCCAGCTGCATGCGCTGATCGAGCAGATCCGCATCGACTACAACGACCCCAAGCTGCGCGTGGACATCATCGCGCACAGCAATGGCGGCCTGATCGCGAACTACTACCTGCGCTACGGCCCCACCGACGTGCTCGAGCAGCCCGAGTTCACGCCTTGGGACGAAGGCGACCAGCGCATCCGTCGCCTGGTCATGCTCGGCACGCCGAGTCTGGGCTCGGTGCGCAGCGTCGAACGCCTGCTCTACGGCATGCGCATCGGCCTGCGTACGATTCCGGTCGAAGTCATGGCTTCGCTCGCGACACCGTTCCAGTCGCTGCCGCATCCGGCCGTGCAGTCGATCGTCGACGTCAATGGCAATCCTGTCGCGCTCGACATCTACGACCCGGAGATGTGGAAGGCGCGGCATTGGTCGGTGTATTCGCCGGAGGTGATGACGCGCGTGCGTTCGTCGGGCGATACGATCGCCGCCGGCGATGCCGCGGTCGCGCGTCTGCAGAGCCTGTTCGTGCAGCACCTGCATCGCGCGCAGCGTTTCGAACTCGCCCTGACCGCGCGCTTCCGGCGCAGTGCGGTCGAGATCGCCGTGTTCGGCGGTGACTGCCGCCTGACCTCGGCGCGCGGTCTGCTGGTGCAGGACGCGAGCGGATCGCGGGTGATTTTCCGTCCCGCCGAAAACGGACCGAGCCGGATCACCGAGCCGGGCAAGAAACCCAGCAAAGCCGACCGCATCGACTACGAGCGCCTGCTCGCCGATCCGGGCGATGGTCTGGTCACGCGTTCCTCGCAAGTTGGACGTCTGCCGCTGCAGCCGGGCCAGACCCGTTCGGACGCTGCCGCCTTGCCGGTCGCACAGACCTTCTTCCTGTGCGAAGCCCACGACCAGCTCACCAACAACACCTACTTCCAGAACAACCTGCTGTACTTCCTGCTCAGTCGCTGAGGCGTTCGCGTTTCGCCACCAGCAACCCCTCGGCTTGGGCGTTTCGAGTCGCCGCACGTTACCGGCTTGGTCGAAACGCCCAAGCCGAGGAGTTGCTGGCTCTGCTGCGGTGGGAATCGGCGACTCGAAACGCCTACGCCTGGGGGTCGCTGGCTCAGCGAAAACCCCATCCGCATGGCCGGATGTAGGGCTTCGCCGTAGAATGGCGCCATGAAGGACCTGCGCAACCTGCTCATCGACTGCCGGATCGAACTGCGCAAGGCGCAGCGCGACTTCCACAAGACCGAGCTGTGCGATCGCCTGGACGTCGCCATCCAGGATCTGGCCGGCGTCCGCGCGCCGGATCCGGCCGCGCCCAAGGTCGCGGAAAAGACCCCCGAGGCGACTGCCGCTGCCGCCGTCGAGTCGTTTCACGAGGCCCTGCCGACCGGCGAAAAAGCCCAGACCGCCAACCAGGTCGCGCTCGCCTGGCAGGCCGCCGCACGCGACCTCAAGTTCACCGATCTGCCGCTGTACGAAGCGCTGAGCAAGAAGGTCATGACCAAGCTCGGTACCAAGACCGTGCTCGACCAGACCACCGAATTGCGCGAGCTCGAACAATCTCTCGCGGCGCAGAAAGAGCAATTCGAGACCCTGGCAGGAGCCAAGCAGGCGATCGTCGCCCAGCGCGACACCCTGCTCGGCGCGCTCGCGACGGCGGTGCCGCAACTCAATGACGGCGGCGATCCGATCGCGGTCGCACTCGCGCGTCTGGAGTTGCTCAAGTCGCAAAGCACGAAAGCCGTCGCCGCCGGCGTCGCCCAGGTCGTTGAAGCCGAGAGTCACGTGCCGACCCAGCAATTGCTCGAGCAGGTGTCCGCCGGCGCGCGGCCGCTGACCCGCGACCAGCGCGAGTGGTGCATCGGCGAGGCCATGGTCACCAGCGGTTTCCAGTACACGCCCGTGGAGCTCATCGAGCAGGGCGATGCCTACCTGGCCAAACTCATCCTGGATGCCCGTCGCGGCTGAGCCCGACCGCTCACGTCCGATGGTGTAGGGTTTCACCCACCCCTGCGAGGAGCCCCCGATGCGTCGTCTGATCCCCGCCCTGCTGTGTCTGTGCATGCTGTGGTTGAGCGCCTGTGCGATCCGTCCGAGCGAACTGTCGATGCGCCAGGCGATCAGCACGCATGTCGCCGCCGCGGAGGACTATCCGATGCGCTTCATGAAGGCAGACAACTTCCGCTTCCGCGATCTGCAGCGCGTGCCCGACGACGACCGCACGATTTACAGCGTGCACGCCGATTTCGATTTCATCTACACCGCCAACGGCCCCGAAATCGTCGCTGCGCTGAAGGAAGACGCGCGCGCGGCGCAGGAAAAAGACAAACGCCGCGCCGACACCGTGCTGGAGAAGATCGCACTCGCTGCGACCAATGCCCTGCAAAGCCACGACACCGAACAGCGCTTCGAATCGGTGAAGATCGGCGACAAGGACTCCTACCAGGGCGACTTCCGTTTCGTGCGCAACGACGACGGCAGCTGGCGGGTCGAGAGTGCCAGCTACCGCTGACGCGCCGGTCCTGGTGCTGCTGCCATCGCGGGATTTCGATCCCAGCGAAGTGGCGGTGCCGTGGCGCGTGCTCGGCGCCGCCGGTCGTCGTCTGGTGTTCGCCACGCCCGACGCGCGCGTCGCACAGGCCGACGATCTGATGCTCAGCGGCGAAGGCCTCGATCCCTGGGGCTGGATCCCGGGCCTGAAAAAACTGCGTCTGATCGGCCTGAGCCTGCGCGCCAACCGGGCCGCGCGCCGCGCCTATGCGCAGATGCAGAGCGCGCCGGAATTCCTCCAGCCGATCTCGCACGCCGACGCGCTCGCGCTCGGCCCCGGTGCGTTCGCCGGTCTGCTGCTGCCCGGTGGCCATCGCGCCCGCGGCATGCGCGACTACCTGGAAAGCCCGACGGTGCAGCAAATCGCTGCTGCCTTTTTCGACCAGGACAAACCGGTGGCCGCGATCTGCCACGGCGTCCTCGTGCTGGCCCGCACGCGCTCGCCCGCGACCGGCCGCTCGGTTCTGCACGGCCGCCGCACGACGGCCCTGACCTGGACCCTGGAAAAGAAGGCCTGGGACCTGACCCGTTTTTTCGCGCGCTTCTGGGACGGCGACTACTATCGGACGTATCGCGAAACGGCGGCGCAACCGGCCGGCTATATGAGCGTGCAAGCCGAAGTCGCCCGCGCGCTCGCACGGCCGGACGATTTCTGCGATGTGCCCGCGGACGCGCCGCAGCATTTCCGGCAGGCCAGCGGCCTGTTCCGCGATTCCGAAGCAGACGATCGCGCCGCTTTCATCGTCCGCGACGGCCACTACGTCTCCGCGCGCTGGCCCGGCGATGTGCATGCGTTCGCGCGCGCTTTCGTCGGCATTCTTTCATCCAATTCCAAATAGCCCGATCACCAACGCGAGACTTTTCGCGGGCGTACCTCGCCGGCTGAAGCCTCCTTGTCTTCGCGACCCGACCAAGCCGGTCACATGCGGCGACTCGGGGCGCGAAGGCAAGGGGGCTCTTCGCGACAAGAAGCACCACGACGCGTCAGGCGGAAGGCCGCTTCGCTTCCAGCATCGCCGCGATGCGTTCGAGCTGGACCTGCTGGCTGCGCTCGATCGCCTGCAATTGCTCCGCGCGCAGCGCCTCGAATTTTTCGTGCAGGGCCATGATCTCGATTTCCGCCTTGAGATTGACTTCGTAGTCGTGCTCGGCGGCGGCGCGGTCGCGCGCGCCCTGCCGGTTCTGACTCATCATGATCACCGGCGCCTGCAGCGCCGCGACCATCGACAGCAGCAGGTTCAAGAAGATGTACGGGAACGGATCCAACGCCTGATGCGTCAACCAGTGCGCGTTCAACAGCGTCCACGCGATCAGGAAGCCGACGAACAACCCGATGAAGGTCCACGAGCCGCCGAAACTCGCCACGCGATCGGCGATGCGATCGCCGAAACTCGCCGGCGCGTCTTCCCCGCCGCTTGGATGCCGGCTGACCAGTTGTCGCGCTGCGATGCGCTCGAACACCGCGCGCTCGCGCGCCGTCGCCGCGCGTTCGCCTAGCCAGCGTTTGCTCAGGGCCGCCAGATCCGGGGTATTCATCGTCGACTCCATATGCGGGAACAGAGCGGCATTGTCCCTCAGCGCGCGCAGCGTCGGATGACGAACGAGGGCATTGCATCGCGCGCGGCCACGCCGCGTTTTGCCCGGCGAAAGCCCGCGCGGCAGGCAGCAAGTGCTTGATCTGTAGCGGCTTGGCGATTGGCACGGGACGTGGAGTGCCTGATCACGACAGTGCAACACCGTCGTTCCCCCGTCACGATTTCAGGAGACCCCCATGCGCATTGCTTCCCCCCTTGCGGCGCTTTTCGCCTTCGCCCTTTCGATGAGCGGCCTGCCGGCCGCGTTCGCGCAAACCGACACGGCCACTGACACCAAGACGACGGCTTACGAGGCGTCCGAACAGCCCGGCACCGACAGCTGGATCACCACCAAGGTCAAGGCCGACCTGCTGATCACCGAAGAAGTGAAGGGCCTGGATATCAATGTCACCACGACCAATGGCGTGGTCACCCTGTCCGGCCGTCTCGACAACCAGGCCCAGGTCGACAAGGCCATCGCGATCGCGAAAGCGATCAAGGGCGTGACCGCGGTCGACAGCAAGACCCTGACCGTCAAGCCGGCCAAGTAACCCCGTCCAGGAGCACGTCATGAACAACGACATCATCAAAGGCAAGTGGAAGCAGATCTCGGGCAAGGTCCAGCAGAAGTGGGGCCGGCTCACCGACGATGACATGAAGATCGCCGAAGGCACCCGCGACTACCTGTCGGGCAAGATTCAGGAGCGTTACGGCATCGCCAAGGACGCCGCGGAAGAACAGATCCGCGACTTCGAGCGTCTGCTGTAGGTCTGGGCCGGTCCGGGGCCTCGCGCCCCGACCCCGCCGGCACCGTGCAAAACGCACGGTGTCGCGCGGGGTCTTTTTGCATTTTGCCCGGCCGCGACCGGCGCGTCGGCGCTAAACCCTTGCCCGGACGGGGCTTTTCGGCGTGGCATGGGCTTTGCAATCGCCTTCCTGTTCTCGGCATCCCCCCGCCGCTCAGGAGCTCCCCATGGCCACCCCCCCGCGCAAAGCCCACCAACTGGTCGACAGCAAACTCCCGTTCAAGACCCGCCACGACCTCGACGCCAAGACCCGCGGCCGGGTGACCGACGCGCTCAATCTGACGCTGGCGGAAGTGTTCGACCTGCAAAGCCAGGTCAAGCAGGCGCATTGGAACGTCAAGGGCCCTAGCTTTTTCGGCCTGCACAAACTCTTCGACGAGATCGCCGGCACGCTGACCGAGCCGGTCGACACGATCGCCGAACGCATCCTGTCCCTGGGCGGTTTCGCCAAAGGCACCGTGCGCCAAGCCGCCGCAGCCAGCAAGCTCAAGGAACTGCCGGCGGAATTCCTGCAGGAAGATATCGTCGGCGACATCGCCGATCGCGTCGCGCAGTGCGCCAAGCACGTGCGTGCGCGCATCGACAGCACCGAGGACGCGGGCGACAAAGTATCGTCGGACCTGCTCATCGAGGTGACTGCGACGCTCGACAAGGCCCTGTATTTCCTCGAGGCCTACCAGTTCCGCGGCACGGGTCGAGGCGCCTGATGTCCGCGCGCACACAGGGCAAGCACAAGGACGCGGCTATGATGGCCGCGTCCCCCCTGCTGCCGGAGCCGCACCTCGTGACGAGCCAGGACAAACCCGTGGCCGGCCGCATTCTCGCGATCGACGACGATCGCGGTCTGCTGGAGAACTTCGCTCTGGCCCTGTCGCAGGACGGCTACAAGGTCGTGACCGCCGAGACGCTCGCCGACGGCCTGCGCCTGGCCGCGACGCAGCCGTTCCATGCCTGCCTGCTCGATCGCAACATCGGCCACGATTCGGGCCTCGAGGCCTTGCCGCGCCTGCGCGAACTCGCGCCGCTGATGCGCGTGATCATGGTCACCGCCAGCGCCGGCGTCGCCGATGCCGTGGCTGCGATGGACCGCGGCGCCAGCGACTACCTGGTCAAACCTTGCCTGCCCGAACAGCTGCGCATCGCGGTCGCGCGTCAGGTCGATACGCGTCGCCTGCTCGATCGTCTGGATTCGCTTGAACGCCAGGCCGGTTCGGACACGCCCGAACTGAGCAGCAAGAACGCCGCGATGCAGGCCGCGATCAATCTGGCCCTGCAGGTCGCGCGTACCGACGCGAACCTGCTCGTGCTCGGCGAAAGCGGCACCGGCAAGGGCGTGCTCGCCAAGGCGATCCACGCCCACAGCGCGCGCGCCGCCGGCGCCCTGGTCACGATCAACTGCCCCTCGCTGTCGGCCGAGCTGATGGAGAGCGAGTTGTTCGGCCACTCCAAAGGCTCGTTCACCGGCGCGGTGCAGAACACCGTCGGTCGCGTGAGCCATGCCGATGGCGGCACCCTGTTCTTCGACGAGATCGGCGACTTCCCGGTCGCGCTGCAGCCCAAGCTGCTGCGTTTCATCCAGGACAAAGACTACGAACGCGTCGGCGATCCGGTCACGCGCAAGGCCGATGCCCGCATCATCGCCGCGACCAACCACGATCTCGACGCGCTGGTGCGCGACGGCCAGTTCCGCCTCGACCTGCTGTATCGCCTCAACGTCATTTCGATCACCTTGCCGCCACTGCGCGAACGCCTGGAGGATCTGGACGATCTCGCCACCGGCTTCGTACGCCGCTATGCCGCGAGCTACGGCCTGCCGGCGCGCCGGCTCACGCCGGCGGCGCTGTCGCTGCTGCACAGTTACGCGTGGCCGGGCAATGTGCGTGAATTGCAGAACATGATGGAACGCGCAGTGATCCTGGCGCGCGGCGAGGACATTGGTCCGGACCTGCTGGCCGTGACCGGCGGCGCACGCAACGAGGTGCAAGCGGGCGCGCTGATGTCGCTCGAAGCCCTGGAACGTTTGCATATCGAACGCATCCTTGCAGTCAGCGACAATCTCGAATCGGCCGCGCGCACGCTCGGCATCGACACGTCCACGTTGTACCGCAAGCGCAAGCTCTACGGCCTGTAAGCACGTCCGCGACATCCCGCCGACGCGGGCTTCACCTCAAGAAGAAAACAATCCTGTCATGAGCGTTCAATCTCCCCGGCAGTACGCCGCTCCCCCCGCCATCGCACGCTGGCTGGCGCTCGCCGGATGGATCGGATTGCTGCTCGGATTGGGCACGGGCATGGGGGTGCTGTTTGGCCCCGACGACTGGTTCGCGACCCTGTTCAAGCCGACGTGGAATCCGCCGGGCTGGGTGTTTGCGCCGGTGTGGACCACGCTATACGTGCTGATGGCCGTCGCGCTGTGGCTGGTGCGGCGTGAGCCGGCGGTGGAACCGCGCCTGCGCCGGCAGGCCCAGGCGCTGTTCGCGCTGCAGTTCGCGCTCAACCTGGCCTGGACGCCGCTGTTTTTCGGCCTGCACTCGCCGCGCCTGGCCTTCATCGAGATCTGCGTGCTCTGGATCGCGGTGCTGGCCACGGCGACGAGCTTCGGTCGCATCCGCGCGCTGGCCGGTTATCTGCTGGTACCGTACGCGCTCTGGGTGTCGTTCGCTCTGATCCTCAACGGCACCATCTGGCTGATGAACGCCTGATACCGGCCCGTTGGGCGGCCATCGGTCGCGACGGGACGCGACCACCGACTTGCACTGGGGAATCCTCGTATGCCAGCCACGCGCAAGTTCCGGCGCCGCGTCAACATCGGACTGCTCGCGATGGCCTTCGTGCTGATCATGCTGACCTCGTTCGTGTCGGTCAGCTCGACCAGCGCGCTCGGCGAATCCATGGCGCGCGTCGCGCACACCCGTTCGGTCAAGGACATGCTCCTGGAAATGCAGGTGGCGCTGTTCGCCGCGCAGAGCACCGGCATGCGCTACATGATCAGCGGCCAGGGCGACTACATGATGGAACACCGCGCGCACCTGCGCCGCATCGACGACCTGATCAAGCAACTCGGCGACGCCACCGCGGACAATCCGCGCCAGCAGGAAAACCTGTCGAAACTCATCATCGCCTTCGACGCGCTGGTCGAGCGTAGCCGCGATTCCCTCAAGCTCAAGCTGCAGGCGATCGAGGCGCACGACGAACGCGCGCCGCTGAGCCGGCTGCGCGACGGCGCGGGCGTGCCGATCGCGAACGCGGTCCTGGACCAGATCCTGGTCATGACCCAGGAAGAGGATTCACTCCTGCTCGTCCGCACCCGCGAGCGCGATGCCCTGGTCAAGCAGACCAATGCGACGGTGCTGATTGCCAACAGCCTGGCCCTGGTCGCCGGCGTGCTCGGCTTCGTCGCCCTGCGGCGCGCGCAGCGGGAATCGGAAAACAACCTGCTGGTCGAGCTGCGCGCGGCGCAGGCGCGGCGCGCGAGCGAGGAAAAGAGCGCCTTCCTGGCCAACATGAGCCACGAGATCCGCACGCCGATGAACGCGATCTTCGGCTTCACGCAACTGCTGTCCGACAGCGTCACCGAGCCGGTGCAGCGCGATTGGGTTCAATCGATCAAGAAGAGCGGCGATGTCCTGCTCGGGCTGATCAACGATGTCCTCGATCTGTCGAAGATCGAGGCCGGCAAGCTGCAACTCAACCTCGTCGGCACCGACATCGCCGAACTCGTCGGCGAAACCCTGGACCTGTTCGCGCCGCTCGCCGCGGAGAAGGGCCTTTTCCTCAGCCGCGAAATCGACCGCGAGAACCTCGTTCCCGTCGTCGTCGACGCGCAACGCCTGCGCCAGGTGCTCATGAACCTGGTCAGCAATGCGGTCAAGTACACCGAATCGGGCGGCGTGGTCGTGCGCGTATCGACGACGCCGTCGGTGATGACCGAAGGTCGCGACCTGCGGCTGATCGTCAGCGACAGCGGCGTCGGCATCGACCCCGACCAGCAGGCGAAGATCTTCGAACCGTTTCACCAGGCCGACAGTCCTGACGGCAAGGTGCGCCCCGGCACGGGGCTGGGTCTGAGCATCACCCGCCGCCTGGTCGACGTCATGAAAGGTCGCATCCATGTCGACAGCCACCTGGGCAAGGGCTCGACCTTCCTCGTGGAGATCCCCGCGCTGGCGGAGGCGCCGCCGGCCACCAGTCCGGCCGCGGACTCCCGGACGGTGGACTTCAATCGCCTGCCGCCACTGAAGGTGCTGATCGTCGACGACGTCGCCTGGAATGCCGAAGTGGCCAAGGGTTACCTGCGCGACAGCCACCATGACGTGTTCGTCGCCTCCGACGGGCTCGAAGGCGTGAACGCCGCGAAAGCGCTGCAGCCGGATGTCGTGCTGATGGACCTGCGCATGCCACGCATGAGCGGCTACGAAGCGCGCGACGCCATTCGCGCCGATGCCACGCTGGCGCGCACGGCGATCATCGCCATCACCGCCTCGAGCCTGGGGGGCGAGGAAGCGGCCCTGCGCGCGAGTTTCGACGGCTACGTGCGCAAACCCTATGTGCCGGCCGAGCTGTTCTCGGCGCTGCAGGCGATCTTCGGCGCCCGCGATGCCGCGACGCCGGCAACGGCCGCGGCCCCGGAAGCCGAGGAGTTTTCGTTGCCGGCACACCTGGATGCGGCGGCCCTGGCGCGCTGGCGGGCTCTGCGCGGCGAGCCCCTGCAGGCCTTGCGGCGCGGCATGCGCATGCGCGAAATCGCCCGCTATGCGAGCACGCTGGCGACGCTGGCGGTCGAGCTCGACTATCCGGTGCTCGCGACGCGCGCGCAGGCCCTGGCCAAGGCGGTCGATCTTTTCGATGTCGTCGCCGTCAAACTCTTGCTGGACGAACTGGCCGACTGGCCCGAGGACAGGATCCGTGGCGGATAAACCCGGTGTAGGCGCACCCCTGCCGGTGGTGCTGGTGATCGATGATCAGGACGCCAACGTGCGCCTGGTCGGTCAGTTGCTGTCGCGCGCCAATTACGAGGTGGTGCCGGCCATGAGCGGTCGCGAAGGACTGGAGCTGGCCGTGGCGTCCGCGCCGGACCTCGTGCTGTTGGACATGCGCATGCCGGGCATGACCGGTTTCGAGGTGCTCGAACAATTGCGCGACAATCCGGCGACGCGCGACATCCCGGTGGTTTTCCTCACGGCCGACAACGAGCGCGATAGCCTGACCCGTGCCTTTGCCGCGGGCGCGGTCGACTACATCACCAAGCCTTTCGTGTCCGAAGAACTGCTCGCGCGCGTGCGCACCCATCTCGAACTCAAGCAGTCACGCGACCGCCTCGCGCGCGTCGCCGACGAACGCCAGCAGGTCGCCGACATCGTCAGCCACGACCTGCGCAATTATTTCGCCAACGTGCTGTTCGCCGCCGACATGCTGCGTGACCCCGACCTGCCGGTGGAGACGCGGCTGCGCCTGGCCGAATCGATCCGCACCTCGGCCGATTCGGGCGTGCTGTTCCTGCAGGCGTTCCTCGATCAGCAGGGCCAGCAGGCACAGGGCACGGCGGTGCAGCCGCTGCGCGCGGGTGAACTGTTCGAGCACATCATCGAGCTGCTGCAGCGACAGGCGCAGGTCAAGCAGATCATGCTGCGCATTGCGCCGGCCAGCGAGGACATCCGCGTGTGCGGCCATCGCGCCGGCACCATCCACGTGCTGCAGAACATGGTCTCGAATGCCTTAAAATATTCGCCGGCGGGCAGCGAGGTGAGCCTGCAGGCGACGCACCGCGGCCCGCATGGCCGCCTGTCGGTGCTCGATCGCGGCCCCGGCATCTCGCCGCGCGACCGCGAGCGCCTGTTCCAGCGTTATGTGCGCCTGAGCCCGCAGCCCACGCAGGGCGAATCCTCCACGGGCCTGGGCCTGGCGCTGGCCAAGCAGCGCGCGCGCACGATGGGCGGCGATCTTTGGTACGACGATCGCGATGGCGGCGGATCGATGTTCACGCTGGAACTGCCGCTGGCCTGAGAACAAAGGCTAAAAAAAAGAGCGCCGCGAAAGCGGCGCTCTTTTTGCTGCGGCGGGAGCGGGGTCAGACCTTGCGGCGACCGAAGATCAGCGACAGCACGAACAGGATCAGGAAGACGAAGAACAGGATCTTCGCGATACCGACTGCCGCACCGGCCAGACCGCCGAAACCCAGGACGGCGGCGATGACCGCGATGACGAAAAAGACGACGGCGTAATGCAGCATGGGATCTCTCCGTGGTGGGGGACAGGCCAAAGGCAACGGGCCTGAGTAAGGGATACCAAGTTCCATGCCAAGCCTCGTCGCGTGCGCACAAGCCCGCTGGACGCGGCTTTCAGGGCGATGTGCCTTCTGTGCGCGGCGAACACGTGCGTTGTTTTGCCCGATCGCTCCGTCGCTTCGGGCAAATCACCCGACGCGGGGCATGTGTCGTTTTTCTACGCGCGACACACCGCGCTCATGCAGGTCGCACGATGGCGACGACCCCCTCGTGCATATCGCCAAGACGGCCACGCGGCGCCGGCGCTGAAACCCGCGAAATACAAGGCTCGCAGGCATGGCACGGAACTTGATGAGGCTCTTCCTGAGCGTCCGACGCTCCGTCATTCCCTGACCCTGGAGTTCCCATGAACAAGTTCGCCCCCGCCCTGCTCGCTCTTTCCTGCGCTCTCGCCTTGTCGGCCTGCAACAAGCAGGAAGACCCGGCGGAAACCCGCGCCGATGTCGCCGAAGCCGCCGCCGATGCCCAGGCCGACGTCAATGCCGCCGCCAGCGATGCCGCTCAGACGGCTGCCGAAGGCAATCAGGACATCGCCGCCGCCAGCAGCGAAGGCAATGCCGAAGTGACCGATGCGACGGCCGATGCCATTTCCGACAACGCAGCGGCCGCCTATGACGTGGCCGTCACCAAGGCCGATGGCGAGCGCAAAATCGCCAAGGAAAAATGCGATGCGTTGCCGGGCGACCAGCAGTCGGCTTGCAACAAGATGGCCGAAGCTGCCTACGACGGCGCCAAGGCCGCCGCCCAGGCCGAACGTGATGCCACCGAGCACAACGCCGACGCCATGAAGAAGTAATGCCCCCCTTTCGATCGCGCTGCCAGGATGGCGGCCGGTCGATGGTCGGGGGCGTCGGACGATCTACACTCGTCTATCGTGCGGCGCCCCCGACACCTTCCCGGAGCCCTGACATGACCCGAATCTCGCACTCGCTCATCGACCTCGTGCATGCCCTCAACGACGGCATCGCGTTTTACGATCAGGCCTCGCGCAAATCGGAGAATCCGCATCACGCGGACGTGTTCTTCCGGATGCGCCACATCAAGAGCGCCATCGCCGCCGATCTCAATGCCGAGATTGCCATCGAGGGCGAAGCCCCGCACCTGGACGGCAGCTGGATCGGCGCGCTGCGTCACGGCTACGCCGAACTGCAATCCAAGCTCGCCAACGACACCAACCAGGCCTGGCTCGACCAGATCGAGTCGCAGGAAGATCGCATCCTCGATGCGTTCCGTCTGGCCAGCGCCTCGGACCCGTCCGATCGCGTGCGTGAGCTGGCCAAGCTGTACCTGCCCGACGTGCAACGCATGCACGACGAGATTTCCGCGCTTACGCACCACTCGCTGTCGGAACTTCCCGCCAGCTGATTCCTGAGGATGGATTCACGCGGCGGGTCGGGCGCGGAACCTCGCCCGAAGGCTCACGGACCGAGCCACCCGCCACGGATTGTTTAGCTCCTATCGGCAGCGCGCTTCTGGCCTGCCGTCTGGCTTGCCGGACCAGCACTCAGGGACTGGTCCGGACTTTTTTCTCTTCTCCTATCCAAGCGCACCACGACCTGCCAGCCTGTCCGGGCGCCGCGTCGCGTCCGACATGCCCCACCGGAGTCGCAAGTCCATGATCATCGCCGGCATCCTTGGCGCGCTTCTCGCCCTGGTCTCCACCCTGCTTGTGCTCAATTTCGTCGAGCCGGAAAAGCACATCGAGAAAAAAGTTCGACACGGCCACGGTATTTCCGACGAGCAGTTCCGCCGCGAACTGGGCACCCTGCTCGGGCCGCCGATCATCAGCGACAGCGCCATCATCAACCTGGAGAACGGACGGGAGATTTTCCCGTCCATGCTCGCAGCCGTGCGCGCGGCCAAGCGCAGCATCACCTTCGAGACCTACATCTACTGGTCGGGAGCGGTCGGCGAGGATTTCGCCGATGCCCTGGCCGAGCGCGCGCGTGCCGGCGTGAAAGTGCACATGCTGATCGACTGGGTCGGCAGCCAGCGCATGGACGAGCGCATGCTCGAGCGCATGCGCGTCGCCGGCGTCGAGCTGCGCCGTTACCACCCCTTGCGCTGGTATCACCTGGCGCGCATGAACAACCGCACCCACCGCAAGCTGCTCATGATCGACGGCCGGGTGGGCTTCACCGGCGGCGTCGGCATCGCCGACCAGTGGGCGGGCAACGCGCAGAATCCGACGCAATGGCGGGACTCGCATTTCCGCGTCGAGGGCCCCGCTGTCGGCCAGATGCAGGCGGCCTTCATGGACAACTGGATCAAGACCACGGGCGAGGTGCTGCGCGGCGAGGACTATTTTCCGCCGCTGCCTCCGGTGGGTCGGACGAGCGCGCAGATGTTCACCAGTTCGCCCAGCGGCGGCGCGGACAGCATGCAGCTGATGTACCTGCTGTCCATCACCGCGGCCAAGGTGAGCATCGATCTGTCGGCAGCGTATTTCGTTCCCGATGCGATGACGCGCCTGGCCTTGCGAGAAGCGCTGGGACGCGGCGTGCGTGTGCGCATCCTTGTGCCGGGCGATCACATCGACACGGCGATCGTCCGGCGGGCGTCGCGCGCAAACTGGGGCGAGCTGCTGGCCGCAGGCGCCGTCATCCATGAATATCTGCCGACGATGTTCCACTGCAAGATGCTCATCGTCGATGGCCAGCTGGTGTCAGTCGGCTCGACCAACTTCGACAACCGCAGTTTCCGGCTCAACGACGAGGCCAACCTCAATGTCTACGACGCGGACTTCGCCCGAAGGATGACCGCGGTCTTTGAAGCCGACCTAAGTCGGAGCCAGTCGGTCACGCTCGCCAAGTGGCAGGCGCGCCCGCGGCGCGAGCGCGTGCTCGAACATCTGGCGACGCTGTTCTCCTCGCAGCTGTGACCGCACCGGACCTCAGGGTTCGATGACCTGGTAGCCGCGCGCACGCAGTTGCGCGAGGTAGCCGTCGGGCGCGAGCAGTTCCGACATCGGCAGCACCGCGAAGGTCGTGCGGTTTTTCGCCAGCGCCGCTTCGACGGCGACCATCCAGGCCTCGCTTGCGCGCGTGCGCAGGTCCTTCATGCCGCTCTTCTGCACGACGCTGGCATTCATGATCGCGTTGTCGCAGGCCATGCGCTGGTCGGTATAGGGCAGGGCGCGCATCGCTTCCAGATCGCCGGTCGCCCAGGCGTTGGCGCGCAGTTTCATGCTTTCCAGATCGGTCTCGAGCCGGTCGAGCGTGCGCGTGAAGCATTCGAGGTCGTCCATCGGTGATTTCTTGAACTCGGCGACCATGCGCTTGGGCGATTCGACCGCCATTTCCACCACCGGACGGGTCATCGGCACCTTGTGCTCGGCGATGATCGTGTCGATGACTGGCCAGACGATGTCGCGTGTGCTCAGGCCGACGTCGTGGATCGCCTCGTCGTAGAGCTTTTGTGCGGCGAAGATCGGCCGCCACTTCTCCACGCTGCCATCGCGACCGATGTACTTGCCCTTGAGCACCTGCCAGCGCGCGTACAGCGGCGGCGCGAGTATCGTGTCGAGCGTGGCGCCGCCGGGATTGTTGCGCACGCCGACCAGGGACGGCAGCAGGGCGAGCTTGCCGAAGAAGCCGATATCAGAGGTCATCGAGACCGACGGCGCGCGGATCACTTCCTGCGATTGTGCGATGACCGCATTCACCTGGGTCGAGCGCCAGCTCATCTTCTCGGGCATCGGCGACTGCGTGCCCAGCACCCACATCACATTCGTGCCCTTGGACACCATCCACAGACCCGGTCCGGCGGTCTCGCCAGTCACCTGCACTTCGTGCAGATCGGTGATTGGACCGGCAGGCAAGGGACGGACGGCGTCTACGTCGGTGCCGGCATCCTGCGCGAAGGCCGGCGGCAGAAGGGCGAAGGTCAGGAGCAGACAGGTGATGGGACGACGCATGGGCGGCACTCGTGGTTTGGGTGCAGCCTAAACCTTTCGAGAGACGATTTAGTTCCTGCACGATCGTTACGCCGGCGTTATGACCGCCGCCGCTTCCCGTTCGCCGCAGCGCACGGCTAGGATGCAGCTCGCCCCGGGAGCGAACGATGCCGTCGAAAGTGTGGCGTTTTCTGCGCAATCTGCTGTTGCTGCTGCTCGGTGCGCTCGCGCTGGTAGTGCTGGTGCGCGCGTTCGAGGCGCGCTCGCTGCCCGATCTGGAACCTTGGCATCGCCTGGACCTGGTCGAAGAGATGCGTGCCGAAGATCTGGGCGCGGACATGACCTGGTCGGCCTACCGGCAACGCGAGGCGCGGCTGTTCGCCGAGCTGCAACGCAAGATCGCCGCCACGCCCGCCAGTGGCGGCTACCGCTATGCCGCCGGTCATCCTCTCGGCGCGCGCGCCGGCACGACCGACTGGAACCGCTCCTACGAGAGCACGCCGACGACGGTACGCGGCGGCGTACTGTTGCTGCATGGCCTCAGCGATTCGCCCTACAGCCTGCGTCACGTCGCCGCGCTGTACGAAGCCCAAGGCTATGTCGTGGTGATGCCGCGCCTGCCCGGCCACGGCACGATTCCTGCCGGCCTGCTCGATGTGCAATGGCAGGACTGGCTCGCCGCCGTGCGCGTGGCAGCGCGCGAAGTGCGTGCGCGCACCGGCCCGGATCGCCCGTTCCACATCGTCGGTTATTCCAACGGCGGCGCGCTCGCACTGAAATACGCGATGGATGTCGCCGAGGATCCGGACAGCGACCTGCCGCGACCCGATCGTCTCGTGCTGATCTCGCCGATGATCGGCGTCGGCCGCGCCGCGGCGTTCTCGCGCATGCTGCCGGCGCTGGGCAGCCTGCCGTATTTCGAGAAGTCGCTGTGGCTGGACGTGCAGCCGGAGTTCAATCCGTTCAAATACAACTCCTTTCCGGTCAACGGCGCGATCCAGTCCTATCTGCTGACCACGACGGTGAAGGCGCAGGTACGCGCACTGCGCCTCAGCGGCGACAGCGCGCGCCTGCCGCCGATCCTGGGGTTCCAGTCAGTGCTCGACGGCACGGTAAGCACGGGCGACGTCGTGCATGCGCTGTTCGAGCAACTGCCGGCCAATGGCAGCGAGCTCGTGCTGTTCGACGTCAACCGTGAAAGCATCATCGCGCCGATGCTCACGCGCGAAGCCAGCGGCTTCGCGGCGACACTGCAATCGGATGCGCCACGGCATTTCCGCCTGAGCCTGATCACCAATGCCGACGATCACCGCCTGGCCGTGGTCGAACGCAGCGTCGCGGCCGACAGCCGGGCGACGCAATCGCGTCCGCTGGACCTGGCGTTTCCGCCGACAGTGTATTCGCTGTCGCATGTCGCGCTGCCGTTTCCGATGGACGATGCGCTGTACGGACTCGAGCCGCGCCAGGACGAGGACTTCGGCATCCGCCTGGGCACGATCGCCCTGCACGGCGAACGCGGCGCACTCACCGTCGGTGCCGACCAGATCCTGCGCATGAACTGCAATCCATTCTTCGACTATCTGGCCGCGCGCATCACCCAGACCACGGTCGCCGACTAGGCCGCCGGGGCCCTCGCGTCCGGACTTGATCCAGATCAACGCCGTCTGCCGGCATCGGCGGATCATGGCGTCAATGCCCGAGTCGGAGCCGGCCATGACACCCATCGAACCCGTGTTGCCCTGGGCCCTGGACAAGAACTACCCGCGCTGGACCGAAACCCTTCGGGACCTGTCGCAGGTCGTGGTGCGTCCGGTCACCGCGCAGGATGCCGCCGAAGAACGCAGCTTCATCGAGGCCCTGTCGCCGCAATCGTGCCGCTATCGTTTTCTCGGCCAGGTCCGTCATCCCAGTGAAGCGCTGATCACGCAGCTCACCGACATCGACTACCAGCACGATGTCGCCTTCGCCGCGGTCGTGAAACACGATTCCCGCGAAGAATTCGTGGGCGTCGCCCGCTACAACACCGACCCGACCGGCATGACCTGCGAATTCGCGGTGACCGTGCTCGACGACTGGCAGCACAAGGGCCTGGGGACAGTGCTGGTGCGCCATCTGATCGACGTCGCGCGGGCGCGTGGCATTCGCTATCTGTACTCGGTCGACTCGGCCGAGAATCTGGCGATGGCCGATCTCGCGCGCTTTCTGGGCTTCAATCGCCAGAGCGACACGCAGGACAGCTCGCAGGTCGTGCACAGCCTCTGGCTCTAGGGTTGCGGCGGAACCTCGCGTCGCCGGCGCGAGCGTCGCCGACCGGAGAATTCCGGTCACTTGATCCCGGTCAACGCCCGCCGGCAGGGCGAGGACTAGCGTGGTGGCATATCCCGCGCAGGAGCCGACTCATGATCCGCGAAATCTTCGTTCCCTTGCTCGATTCGCCCGCCGACCAAACGGCCCTGGACGCGGCCCTCGCGCTTGCCCTGGCGCACGAGGCGCATATCGCGGCCCTGGTGACGGTGGCCAATCCGATTCCGCTGGTAACCGAGTTCGGTTACCTGCCCCTGGAGGTGGGTCAGGACCAGTACGAAGCCGCCCGCGCCCATGCCGAGAACCAGGCGACGCAGGCACGCCGGCAGCTCGCCCGCGAACTCGTCTCCAGCGAGGTGCGGCTGACCGACTCGCTCTTGCTCTGGAGTGAGGAGACCGCGGCGTTGCAGGCGATGCACGCGGATCTGTCCCTGCTCGGCGGGGCCCTGTCGCGTCAGGATTCGCCGCGCGTCGATCTGACCTTCAAGCGCCTGCTGCTGCACTCGGGGCGACCGGTGCTGTTCCTGCCCGAGGGCGCGATCCTGCCGGTGCCGCTGCGGCGCGTGGTGATGGCCTGGAAGCCGACGCGCGAAGCGACGCGCGCCTTGCACGATCTCTTGCCGCTGCTCCGTCTGACCACCGCCGTCGAGATCGTCATGATCGACCCGCAGGTGGCCGAGGGCCGCCATGGCGAAGAACCCGGCGCCGATATCGCCGCCCACCTGGCCCGTCATGGCCTGTCGGTCACGGTGACCTCGCTGCCGCGGCTGGGGCTGCAGGACGGACCGGCCTTGCTGCGCCACGTGCAGGAGGTGGGCGCCGACCTGCTGGTCATGGGCGGCTACGGTCATGCCCGCTGGCGCGAGCTGGTGTTGGGCGGTGCGACCCGGTCGGTGCTCGAAAACGCCATCACGCCGGTGCTCTTTTCCCACTGAGCGCACGGCGGGCGGCGGTTCGCTTTAACCGCGCCGCGCCGCCTCGATCGTCGCGATATCGATCTTGCGCATGCTCATCATCGCGTCGAACGCGCGCTTGGCCGCCGCGCGATCCGGGTCGCTGATCGCGTCGGTGAGCACGCGCGGGGTGATCTGCCAGGAAATGCCCCAGCGATCCTTGCACCAGCCGCAGGCGCTTTCCTGCCCGCCGTTGCCGACGATCGCGTTCCACAGCCGGTCGGTTTCGGCCTGATCGTCAGTCGCGACCTGAAACGAAAACGCCTCGTCGTGCGTGAACGCCGGTCCGCCGTTCAAACCCAGGCAGGGAATGCCCATGACGGTGAACTCGACGGTGATGACGTCGCCCTGCTTGCCCGAGGGATAGTCGCCGGGCGCGTGATGGACGGCCTTGACCGCACTATCGGGGAAGGTTTCGGCGTAGAACATCGCGGCATCGAGCGCGGTGCCGTTGTACCAGAGGCAAATCGTGTTCTTGCTGACCATCTCGGCACTCCCCGTCCTGAGCGGTTTCCCGCGTCCTGTGGCGTGGCACAAAGTTGGCGCGCCCGGAGGGATTCGAACCCCCGACCAATGGCTTCGGAAGCCACTACTCTATCCGGCTGAGCTACGGGCGCGTTGTCTGGCGAGGCGCCGGAAACCGCACGGCGCAGGCGCATTGTACATCAGGGCCTGCGCGCGCCGGCTCACGGTGCGCGGTACATGGCCGCGTCGATGATCGACCACAGGTGGACCACCCAGCCCATCAGGACCAGCCACAGCAGGCCGGCGAGCACGAACATGACGGCCGCGCGGATCCAGCGTCCCTGCACCAGCTGGCCGAGGCCGGGAATGAAAAAACTGCATAGCGCGGCGATCACATTGCCGGTCGAACCCTGTCCACTCGCTGTCATGGGGCGGTCTCCTGTCGATGACGGGATCACGATGCGGCCCGTCCACACGCGAAGCAAGTGCGGAAGGTGAGGGTGCCTTTGTTAGGCTAGGCGGCATGTCCGAGCCCGCCACCCCGCCCCGCCCACTGCCCGTCTGGCGCGAACGCCTGCCGCATTACTGGCAGCTGATCCGCGGTGATCGCCCGGTCGGCACCTTGCTGTTGCTATGGCCGACCTGGTGGGCCCTGTGGCTGGCCGCGGACGGCGTGCCGCCCTGGTCGACCTGGCTGATTTTCAGCCTGGGCGTGTGGCTGACGCGGTCGGCCGGCTGCGTGATCAACGACTACGCCGATCGCTGGCTGGACCCGCAAGTCGAACGCACGCGCGGTCGACCGATCGCCAGCGGCGCCGTCTCGCCGCGCGAAGCCCTGGCGGTGTTCGTGGTGATGATGGCGGTCGCGTTCGGCCTGGTCTGCCTGACCAATCGCCTGACCATCTCTCTGAGCGTGGTCGGTGCGTTTCTCGCCGCGAGCTATCCCTTCCTCAAGCGCTACACCTACCTGCCGCAGGTCTATCTCGGCCTGGCCTTCGGCTGGGGTATCCCGATGGCCTTCGCCGCCGTGCAGAACACGGTGCCGCCGCTGGCCTGGCTGCTGTTCCTGGGCAATCTGTTGTGGACCACCGGTTACGACACCTGGTACGCGATGGTCGATCGCCGCGACGACATCCGTGCGGGCGCGAAATCGACCGCGATCCTGTTCGGCGATGCCGACCTCATCGCGCAGGCGGTGATCTACGGCGGTTTCCTGGTCACGATGATCCTGCTGGGCCGGCGCGCCGGGCTGGGCATGAATTATTTCGTCGGCCTGACGGTCGCGGCGGGCTTCGTGGTCCACCAGTTCGTCAAGGCGCGCGATCGCCGGCGCGAGCATTGTTTCGAGGCCTTCCTCAACAACCAGTGGGTCGGCCTGGCGGTGTTCGCCGGTATCGTGCTCGACCTGCTCGCGCGGCCGACGGTCGCCGCTGCCTGACCTCGGCCGCACCGCCTGCGTGCCTGCCTAGGACGCGCGGGCGATGACCCAGACGTCGACGCGGCCCACGCCGGCGCGGCGTAAGGCCAGCGCGCATTCGCGCACGGTCGCGCCGGTGGTCATGACATCGTCGACGAGGGCGACGTGCGCGGGCAACGGTCCCGGAGAACAGACGAAGGCGCCGCGCACGTTGCGACGGCGACCGGGGGCATCCAGGCGCGATTGCGCGACCGTCGCCGCGCGCCGGTGCAGCAGCGCCACGGCCAGGGGCAGCTGCAGCGGCCGCGACAGCGCCTTGGCGAGCTCCAGCGCCTGGTCGTAGCCGCGTTCGCGCAGACGCCGGCGATGCAGGGGTACGGGCACCAACAGCTGCGGACGCTCGGCCCGGGACAGACGCGGGAGTGCGAGCTCGGCGATCAGGGCGCCCGCCGCGAGGTCGGCGTGGAACTTGAAGCGCGGCAACAGGCGATCGAGCGGAAAACCGTAGCGGAACACCGCCTGCGTGACGGCGAACGGTGGCGGATGCCGCAGACAGGCGCCACAGATCGTCGTCGCGGTCGCCATCGGCAGGCCGCAGCGCAGACAGGCGCGATCGTTCCAGGGCAGCGAGGCGCGGCAATCGGGGCACAGGTCGCTGCGTTCGCCGCCGCGCTCGCGACAAACCAGACAGCGCGCCGCGAGCAGGGCAAAGCCGCAAAACGTGATGCCATCGACAAGTTTGCGCATAGCGTTCAGGTTGACAGGAGGGGGGCTGCTCACCAGACTGCCCCTTCGCCATTTCTGGCGCTGTCGGACTCCCCCCATGCCTGCTGTCCTCCGTCATGACTGGTCCCGGGACGAAGTGCTGGCGCTGTTCGCGCTGCCCTTCCCCGACCTCATGCATCGCGCCGCCACGGCGCACCGTGAAAATTTCGATCCGCGCGAAGTCCAGGTCTCGACCCTGCTGTCGATCAAGACCGGCGGCTGCCCCGAGGATTGCGCGTACTGCCCGCAGAGCGCGCGTTACAACACCGGCCTGAAAGCGCACAAGCTGCTTACGGTCGAAGAGGTCGTGGCCAAGGCGCAGCAGGCGAAAGATGCCGGCGCCTCGCGTTTTTGCATGGGCGCCGCCTGGCGTTCGCCCAAGGACAAGGACGTGGCGCAGGTCGCCGAGATGGTCAGCGCGGTCAAGGCGCTGGGCCTGGAAGCGTGCGCGACCCTGGGCATGCTCAACGGCGAGCAGGCGAACACGCTCAAGAACGCCGGCCTGGACTACTACAACCATAATCTCGATACCGCGCCGGAGTTCTACGGCGACGTGATCAAGACGCGCGAATACCAGGACCGTCTGGACACGCTCGAACATGTGCGCAACGTCGGCCTGAAAACCTGCTGCGGCGGCATCGTCGGCATGGGCGAATCGCGCGAACAGCGCGCCGGCCTGCTGCAGACGCTCGCCAATCTGCCCGAGCATCCCGGCTCGGTGCCGATCAACCGCCTGGTGCAGGTCGAAGGCACGCCCTTGCACGGCACGGCCCTGCTCGATCCGTTCGAATTCGTGCGCACGATCGCGGTCGCACGCCTGATCATGCCGCAGTCGGTCGTGCGCCTGTCCGCCGGTCGCGCGGAAATGAGCGAAGAGCTGCAGGCGATGTGTTTCCTCGCCGGCGCGAACTCGATTTTCTACGGCGAAAAACTGCTGACCACCGGCAACCCCGACGTCGAAGCCGACCAGGCGCTGTTCGTGCGCCTGGGCCTGGTGCCGATGCAGGTCACGCAGGCACCGCACGACCACGGTGCGCGTACCGTCCACGCCGACGTGCTGTGCGCCGATGGCGACGGCGCGCGCGCCTGCGCCGCTTGATCGCGCGATGAGCCGCCAGCGCCTGACCGATCGTGTTCTTGCCGCCCGCAGCGCGCGCGTGGCCAGCGACTCGGTGCGCACGCGGCGCGTGGTGCAAGCGCGCGAAGGCATGCGCGTCAAAGTCGACGGCCAGGACCTGCTGAATTTCTGCAGCAACGACTATCTGGGCCTGTCGCAGAATCTTGAAGTGATCGCGGCGCTGCAGGAAGGCGCGGCCTGGCATGGCGTCGGCAGCAGTGCCTCGGCCCTGGTCAGCGGCCATGGCAGCGAACACGCCGCGCTGGAAAACGAATGCGCCGAATGGATGGGCTACCCGCGCGGCCTGCTGTTCGGCAGCGGCTACCTAGCCAATCTGGCGGTGATGCAGTCCCTGCTCGAACCGGGCGATGTCTGCGTGCAGGACAAGCTCAACCATGCCTGCCTGCTCGATGGCGCCCGCCTGTCGTTCTGCGAACTCAAGCGCTATCCGCATCGCGATGTCGAAGCGGCGATGCGGCAGCTGGCCAGTCACAAGGACGGCGCGGCGATGCTCGCGACCGATGGCGTGTTCAGCATGGACGGCGACCTCGCGCCGCTGCGCGACCTGGCCCTGCTCGCGCGCGCCGAAGACGCGACCTTCTACGTCGACGACGCCCACGGCATCGGCGTGATCGGACCGGACGGTCGCGGCAGCACTGCGGTCGCCAACCTCAATGCGCGGGAAGTGCCCCTGCTCGTGCTGCCGTTCGGCAAGGCCTTCGGTGGCCAGGGCGCGATGCTGCTCGGCAGCGAGGCCTTGATCGGCCACATTGCCGAAACTGCGCGTCCGTATTTGTTCACCACCGCGCCGGCGCCCGGCATGGCCGCCGCGATGCGCGCTTCGCTGCGCCTGATTCGCGGCGAGCCCTGGCGTCGCGCCAAGGTCGCATCACTGATCGCCCGCTTCCGTCGCGGCGCCTTGCGCGCCGGCCTGCCGCTGGCCGAGTCGTACACGCCGATCCAGCCGCTGGTGCTGGGCGACAACGCGCGCACGCTCGCGGTCGCGCGCCGGCTCGAGGCGCAGGGCTTCCTGGTCGGCGCGATCCGTCCGCCGACGGTGCCCGAAGGCCAGTCGCGCCTGCGCATCACCATCACCGCCGCGCACAGCGAACACGAGATCGATGCCCTGGTCTCGGCGCTGACGATCATCTGCAGCAACCCGCAGACCGCCGAAGCCTGAGCGCCGCCGTGACCGAGACCGCGCGCGAGCGGGTCTGGATGGCGCTCTCGGAGCTGTACCTCGACACCGAGACCGACGGCTTCATCGCGCCATGCGCTCGCGTATTGGCGCAGTCGCCGTTTAGCCGCGACGAACTGGCGCAGATCTGGCTCGACGAGGTGCATCCCGTGCTGTCCTACAACCTGCTGGCACCGGCCGGCGTCTGGGACGGCTTCGATCGCGACTGGCTGTGCGCGGAAATTCGTCGCCAGCCACGGGGCTGGCGGGCGCGCCTGCAGCCCGCGTGGTGGCTGCGGCGCGCGGACATGCGCAGACGATGGTCACAGCTCGATGCGATAATCGCGGACCTCCGATCCCCCGCGGCGTCCGACTGACATGTTCATCGAAACCATCGGCACCGGCCCTGCGCTGGTGCTGATCCATGGCTGGGCCATGCACGGCGGCGTATTCGCGCCGCTGGTCGCGCGACTGCGCGAGCGTTACACCCTGCACCTGGTCGACATGCCCGGACACGGTCGCAGCCGCGACAGCGTGCTGCCCCTGCAGTTGCCGATCATGGCCGCGCAGATCGCGCGGGAAACGCCGCCGGCACTGTGGCTGGGTTGGTCGCTCGGCGGACTGGTCGCGTTGCGCGGCGCGCTGCAATCGCCCGAGGCGGTGCGCGGTCTGGTCATGCTCGCGTCAACGCCGCGTTTCGTACGCGGCGATGCCTGGCCCGGCGGCATGGATCCGGCGTTGTTCGACGGCTTCGCGCGTCATCTCGAGGACGATTATCGGGCCACGCTGGATCGCTTTCTGATGCTCGAGGCGCAGGGCTCCGACCATGTGCGCGATGAATTGCGCCAGCTGCGCGAGATCGTCTACGCCTACGGCGAACCGCCGCAGCAGGTGCTGCGCGAAGGCCTGGCGCGCTTGCAGGACAGCGACCTGTGCGCGGAGCTGCCGACGTTGTCGATGCCGAGCCTGTGGATCGCCGGTCGCCGCGATCGCCTGGTCTCGCCCGCATCGATGCGCGCGGCCACGGCGCTGGCGCCGCAGGCGAGCTTCGTGCAGATCGAACACGGCGGCCACGCGCCCTTCCTCAGCCATGCCGACGAGGTTGCCGACGCCCTCGACGCGTTCGCGAGCGGCCTGCCGGCGTGAGCACGCCCCTGCGTCCGCGGCTGTTCGATCTCGCGCGGCTCAAGCGCAGTTTCGGCCGCGCCGCGTCGGGCTATGCCGAAGTCGCGGTGCTGCAACGGGAAGTCGAAAGCCGGCTGCTCGAACAACTCGCCGTGCTGGAAGAAAAGAAACCGGCGCGCATCCTCGACATCGGCAGCGGCCCGGGACGCGCGAGCGCGGCGATGAAAAAACGCTGGCCGGGCGCGGACGTCATCGCCCTCGACCTGGCCTTGCCGATGCTGCGCGAAGTGCCGCGGCAGACGCGCTTCTGGCGACCGGTCAAACGCGTCTGCGCCGAGGCTTCGCAACTGCCATTCGCCGATGCCAGCATCGACGTGATTTTTTCCAGCCTGTGCCTGCAATGGGTACCGGACCTGCCGGTGGCGCTGGCGGAATTCCGGCGCGTGCTCAGGCCGCAGGGGCTGCTGCTGTTTTCGACCTTCGGGCCGGACACGCTGCTGGAATTGCGCGAAGCGTATCTCGCAGCGGGCGAACGGCAGCCGCCACTGTCGCCGTTCGCGGCGATCCAGCAGGTTGGCGATGCGCTGATCGCGGCCGGCTTTCGCAATCCCGTGCTCGAGCGCGATCTGTTCACGCTGACCTATGCCGACGTGCGCGGCCTGTTGCAGGAACTGCGCGCCATCGGTGCCGGCGATGCCCGCGTGCAACGCCCGCGCGGGCTCGGCGGCAAGGCCCGGCATGCCGGCATGGTGCAGGCCTACGAAGGCCAGCGGCGCGACGGCGTGCTGCCCAGCAGTTGGGAAGTCATCACCGCGACCGCCTGGGCACCCGACGCCGGCGCGCCACGTCGCGAGGGCAGCGCCGATATCGCGAGTTTTCCCGCCGACCGCATTCCGGTTCGTCGGCGCTGACGCGCGCGTGCGCGACGGCACCGACGATCAGTGCAGCGCCGCGTCCTCACCGCCGATGTCGAGCGAGCGCACGCGTTTGGCGTCGCGACGGGCTTCGACCAGGGCGCGGATGCGTTCCCGCACGCCGTCGGCATCGGGAATGAAAGGCAGGGAAATCACCGGCGTGCTCGCGTCGGTGGTGTAGAGCTGGATCTCGCCCAGGTCGAACAGACGCTCGAAGAAGTTCTGCTGGAACTTGGTGTCGCGAACGCGATACAGCTCCAGGTCTTCGGTGGTCTTGCTGAGCACGCCGCGGGTGAATTTCAGTCGCTGATCGGTCAGCGTGTAGACCGTGCTGCGCGTGACCAGCCATTTCCAGATCGCGACGGGGATCGGCAGCAGCAGCACGCAGGCGAGGAACCACCAGGCGTTCTGCCATTGCGACGGATGGCCCGTCCACTCGATGCGTTCTTCACTCATGCCCGGCTCCCGGATCGCGCGGATTCGCGTACCGGTCTAGTCAAGCACGCGGGGGCGAACGGCACAATCGCGGCCGCCTCGGACGCGGGACGGGCGTGGTTTAATGACCGCCTGTTTCCCCGATCGATGACCGCCATGCGCCCACTGCTTCTCGCCCTGACCCTGAGCCTGCTGACGACGCCGGCCGCGTTCGCCGCCGCCACCGCCGTCGCGGTGCCGAACCCGACGACCGCACCGGCCCCGGGCCTGTCGCCCGAGCTGAAGGCGCGCATGGAGCAGGCCTTGGCCAAGTACGAGGCGCTGCGCATCCTCACGCGCGAGGATCCGACCTTCCGCAGCCGCTGGGAATCGGCCTTGCGCATCGCCACGGTGGTCAAACCCAAGCTCGCCGGCACCGAGGATTTCGTCGCCAGCGTCGCGGGCAATCTCGCCTTCGAACTCGCCGATCCCTACCTCGCGCGCACCGACGACGCCGGCGCCAATGCCTTTGGTGCGATGCTCGCCAAGCTGATGCAGCTGGGCACGCGCGACGAGATCATGTGCAAGGCCGTGACCTCCTCGACCAGCGGCGCCACGCTGACCGACGCCGAGGAAGCTGCGCTCGAAGAAGCGGCCGGCCCGAGCTTCACCCGCGACATGATGGCCGCTTTCCTCGGCGTGCTGCGCACCGGTCGCGATGGCCCGCTGCAGCTGCCGGAAAAACTGCCGCTGCAGGATTCGCTGCTGAAGTTCGTCACCGCCATGATCGAGAAGCACGGCCCGGAATCGCTGGCGCTGATGGACAAACTCTCGGACCCGTCGATCCCGGCGATGCGCCGTTGCGAAGCGATGGGTTGGATGATGGAAGCGATCATGGCCTTGCCCGAACACGAACGTGCCGGCGTGATCCGCACGATGTTCAGCGCCGAAGGCCGCAAGATGATGCAAGCGGCGGAGTAAGCCGGCGCGGCGTCACCCGCGCAGCGCGTCCAGATCGACGTTGCCGCCGGACAGGATCAGGCCCAGCCGCTGTCCGGCGAAGCGCTCGCGATGCGCGAGCAAGGCGGCGAACACCGTGGCGCTGGAGGGTTCGACCACGAGTTTCAGCCGTTCCCAGAGCAGGCGCATGGCCGCCTGCGTCTGCGCATCGCTGACCAGTAGTACCTCGACCCGGTGCGCGCGCAGCAACTCGAAATTCACCGCACCGATCAGCGCGCGCAGGCCGTCGCAGATCGTGTCGGGTACCAGCTCGGCGACGCGCGCGCCACGCTGCAAGGAGTCGTAGGCATCGCTCGCACCGACGGGCTCGGCCGCGACCACGCGCGTACCCGTCGTCAGGCCGGCGACCGCGATCGCTGTACCCCCGATGAGACCGCCGCCGCCGATCGGCGCGAACACCGCGTCGAGATCGCCGGCCTGTTTGAGCAATTCCAGCGCGGCCGTGCCCTGGCCGGCGATCACCCGCGCATCGGTGAACGGATGCACGAGTTCGGCGCCGGTGGACGCCTGCAACTGCGCCGTCATCGCTTCGCGCGCGGCCAGCGTCGGTGCGCACACGTGCACGGTCGCGCCATAGGCACGAATCGCCGCGACCTTGGTCGCGACCGCGCCTTCGGGTACGACGACATGCGCGGGAATGCCACGCGTGCGCGCGGCCAAGGCCAGCGCGGCGCCGTGATTGCCCGAGGAATGCGTGAGCACGCCGCGCGCTGCCTCGGCGTCGCTGAGCGACCAGACCGCATTGCAGGCACCGCGGAACTTGAACGCACCCGCGCGCTGGAGATTCTCCGCCTTGAAATACAAAGACGCGCCAGTGAGCGCATCGAGCGACTGCGAGCGCAGCACCGGGGTGACGTGAGCATGCGGTGCGATGCGCGCGGCGGCGGCGAGCAGGTCGGCGAAGACGGGCGTGGAGTGGGTCATGCGTCGGTCGTGGTGAGCGGAGGGTGCAGCCTAACAAACACGGCGAGGTGGCTGCGGCTCAGCGCGTGCCGGCCGCGTCGGCGGCCGCGCCGGCAGGGCCGGCCGGCAGCTGCAGCAGTCGCAGGCGCCGCTCGGGGCGCAGCCAGTCGCGCGCGGTCGCCTGCACCTGGGCGTCGGTGAGCGCGGCGACGCGCGCGAGATAGCGATCGGGCGCGATCTCCAGCGTCGGCGTCAGCACACGCCGCGCGAAATCGCCGATCCAGAAGCCGTTGCTGCGCCGGCGTACCGGATACTGGGTGCGCGTGACCTGCTGGAAGCGCGCGAGTTCGCCTGGCCGTGGTCCCTGCGCGACCAGATCGTCAATGAGCTTTTGCAGGCGCTGCTCGACGGCGGCGGCATCGGTCGGCGCGAGCTCGAGCACGAAGCGGATGTCGTACCCCTCGTTGGGCACGGTCCAGACATTTCCGCTCACGCGCGGCGCATAGGCACTGCCCATGTCCTCGCGGATTTCTTCGAGCAGACGCTGCTGCAGGATGTCGACCAGGGCGGTTTTGCGCAACGCGGCGTCGGCACCGGCGGCGGTGTCACCGGCATAGGTGACGATCAGGCTGGCTTTGGCGTCGTTGCCCAGACGCTGGGTTTCCGAGCCGCCTTCGCGATACGGACGCACGCCGCGATCGACGAAGCCGGCCCCGCCGCGTTGTCCGGGCAGGCCGCCGAGATAAGTGTCGAGCAGGGGCAGCACGGTTTTCGGATCGAACTTGCCGACGAGCACGAATTCGAAGCCGTCGGCATTGCCCAGGCGCTCGCGATAGATCGCCAGCGCACGATCGAGATCGATCTGCGCGACGTCCTCGGGTTGGCCCAAGCGCATCGCGCGCGGATGCGCGTCGTAATAGCGCGCATACAGGCGATCCTCGAACAGGGCCTGCGGCGAATTGCGGAACCCGGCGAACACGCCGCCCAGTTGCTGGCGGAATTGTTCGTAGCGGGTCGGATCGCGACGCGGCTGGGTCATCTTCAGGGTCAGGAGCTCGAGCAGGGTGCGCAGCTCGGCGGGGCGCGCGCGGCCCTCGATGCGCTCGGCGTAGTCGTCGATGCTCGTGCGCACGTCGACCTGGCTGCCCTGCAACTTGCGCTGCAGCTGCAAGGGTGTGAACACGCCATAGCCCATCGAGCTCGCGACCGGTGCGGCATATTGCGCACTGCGCGCGTCGGCGTCCGGATAGCGCAGATGGCCACCCGGCCGCAGGCCCGAGAGCAGGATCTCGTCGTCGCGGTAGTCGGTCGGAATCAAGGTCACGCGCAGGCCGTTGCCGTAACGCAGATGCCATTGCCCGGTCGCCGCGTCGCGTTGCGTCGCCAGGCGCTTGCCGGCGACGGGTCGCTGCGCGAGCAAGGGCGCGTCGTTACCGCGATCTTCGTAAGCGACGATTTTCTCGTTGGCGAGCGTGGCGATCATCGTCGCGAGTTGGGCGTCGGTCGGCAGCATGCCGCGGCCTTCGCCGGGCGGACCGGCGACGAGCAGGAAGGGCGCCTGGCCATCGCCCTGCAGTCCACGGCCGCGGGCCTCGTTGATCTCGGTCAGGGTCAGCGTCGGCAACCAGGTCGACACCTGCCGGTATTCCCAGTCGATGCCGGGCGCCGCGTCGCCGTAGGCGGCGAGATCGACGAGTTCGTCGGCGAACGCGGCCGAGCGCGTTTTCTTGCGTTCGGCATAAGCGCGCGCGTAGTTCTCCTGCATCTCCCGGCGCGCGCGTTCGAGCTCGCCAGCGGTAAAGCCGAACCGCCGCGCGCGTTCGACTTCGAGCAGGATCTGCCGCGCCGCGACCAGCGGCGAATCGCCGGCGAGCGTCGCGCTGATCGCGAACTGGGAATAGCCGGCGACCAGGCGCGAACTGCCGGCGCTCGCGGTCAGGAACGGCCGCTCGGGACGATCGGTCAGCTCCAGCAGGCGCAGGGACAGCATGCGGTTGATCAACCGCTGCTGCAGCGTGCGGCGGAAACTGTCGACGGTGGATACGCCGCCGCTGGGCCGCACCCAGAGCGTGGCGCGCACGCTGGTCATCGGCAGCTCGGGTTCGCTGAGCACCATCGTTTCGGCCCAGCTGCGCGCGGGAATCGTGAAGCGGCCCGGCCGCGTCGGTGCGGCGACCGGTTCTTCGAGATCGCCGAACAGACCGTGGATGCGCCGTTCGGTGAGATCCAGATCGATGTCGCCGACCACGATCACCGCCATCAGTCCGGGCCGATACCAGTCGCGATGGAACCGGCGCAGGTCGGCGGCGGAAAATCCGCGCAGGCTGGCTTCATTGCCGATCGGCAGCCGGTCGGCGTAGCGGCTACCGTTGAACACGCGCGGCAGGCTGGCGCGCAGGACACGTTCGGACGGGCCACTGGCACTGCGTAACTCGGCCAGCACCACGCCGCGTTCGGCCTCGATGTCGGCATCGGTGAGACTCATGTTGCCGGCCCATTCGCGCAGCACGACCAGACCGTTGTCGTAAGCCTTCGCGCGCGTCGGCACCTGCAGTTGGTACACGGTCTTGTCGAAGCCGGTGTACGCATTGAGATCGCCACCGAACTTCACGCCGGCCGATTGCAGGGTGTTCACCAGCTCGTTTTTCGGAAACCGCTGCGTCCCGTTGAACGCCATGTGCTCGAGGAAATGTGCCAGTCCGCGTTGATGATCGTCTTCGAGCGCCGAACCGACGCGTACCACCAGGCGCAGCTCGGCCCGGCCGCGCGGTTCGTCGTTGCGTCGCAGGTAATAGCGCAGGCCGTTGTTGAGCATGCCCTGGCGCACCTCGGGATCCAGCGGCACCGGGATCGCGGCGGGCGCGCTCGCGCAGGCGAGTGCCGGACCGGCCAGCAGCAGCAGCGCCAGCAGGAACCGGTAAAACACCCGAACACGCATGACGGTGATCCCGAGGAAAGCGGAAGGAAATCGCGACGCGAACGCGGCGCGTGACGCGCCGGCCGATTTTAGCGGGATGTGCGCTGTCCCAACAGACTGCTCATCGCCGAACCGACCACGACGAGTACGGCGCCGGCATAGCCGAGCAGCGTCACGTGTTCGGGCGCGACCAGCGACGGCGCGAGCGCATGCACGCCAGCGACCGTGGCCAGGCACAGCAAGGGCGTGGTCGCCAGGATCGCCGACACGCGCGAGGCCTGCCAATGCGCCAAGGCTTCGGCGAACGCGCCGTACGCCACCAGCGTATTGAGCGCGCAGTACGCCAGCATCGCGGCATGGCGTCCGTCGAGCGTGAGCAGTTGGGCCGGATGCGCGAACGGCAACAGCACAACAGCGGCCGTGACATAGATGAACAGCAGGATCGCCGGCGAGCTCAGGCGCAGCAACAGCTGCTTCTGCAGCAAGGCGTACGCCGCCCACACGATCGCCGCGATCAGCACGAAGGCCGAGCCAAGCACATAACTCGACGAGGCGACCGGCGTCGCCGCCGCGCCGGTCCATTGATCGCGGAAGAACAGCGCCAGTCCGCCGGCGATGATCGCCAGACCCAGCCATTGGCCGGGCCGGTACGACTCGCGAAAGATGACGATGCCGCCGATCGCCATGAGCAGGGGCGCGAGCTGGATGAGCAATTGCGCATTGGCCGGCGTGGTGTATTGCACGCCCAGCAGATAGAACACGTAGTTGCCGATGAGCATCAGGGCCGCGATCGTCAGCCAGCCCCAGCGCCGCCGGCCGAGTCCGGCGAATTGCGTCAGGCCGCCGCGCAGGCCCAGCCAAGCACTCATCACCAGCGCAGCGACGAGAAAGCGGAACCAGGTCAGGGTGATCGGGTCGAGCGATTCCAGCGCGATCTTCAACGCCACCGGCAAGGTCGCCCAGCAGGCGGCGGTGACCAGTGCCAACATCAGGCCCAACTGCCAACGGCCCGAGGCCTGGTGCATCGTCATGATCGGTTCCCGCAACGCCCGCGGCACCTTAGCACCGGGCCCGGCATGCCGATAGCCGCGCGCAGCGCAGCGGTTTTTTCACGCGCACCGCGTCAGAAAGGATTAAGGGGTAATTCACCGCCGCGCGCCGAGACTGCAATCTCGCAACGGGGGTTGGCCATGGCCATGCAGTGTCGTTTCATTCTTGCCGCACTCGCCACGGTCGGGGGGCTCGCCGGCTGCGTGAGCACGTCCTCGTATCGCGAGAGCGAGGTCGTCTATCGCGACGGCAGCTACTACTCGCCGGCCAACGAGGGCCAGGGCGACTACTACTACGCGCCGACGCCGGATTACGACGACAGCTACTACGGCTATGGCTACGGCTATCCGGACTATCGCTACTTCCTCGGCCCGATCGGCCTGTGGGGTTACGACAGCTCCTGCTCTGCGCGCTTCCGCCACTGCGGTCCGTCCTGGTACGGCAGCTACGGTCCGGGGTATTCAACGCATTGGGGGTTTGTTTTCTACCTCGTGCGTCCCGGTCCCTGGGCCTACTACGCCGATCCCTGGGCCGACCGCGATTACTACGACCGCTACGATCGCCGGGATCGTTACTACGACCGGCGCGATCGCCGCCATGATGATCGCGGCCGGCGAGTCGCGCCGCCCGGCTATGGCCGCCCGCCGCTAACCGGAACGCCGGCACCCGCGCCAAGCGCGGGCTATCCGCGTCCGCCGGGACCGCGCCAGCCGCGACCCGAGCCGGGCGAGGGGCCGCCGATGGAGCAGCCGCGCATTCCCGATCAGCCGCCGGGTATGGGCGGGTTGCCGGACCGGAATACGCCCGTGGTCACGCGGCCCTGGCAACCGGATCGACGCATCGCACCCCCGCAGCCGGACCGCAGCATCCAGCCGATCGAGCCGCGCCGGGAAGTGCGCCGCGACGACCTGCCGCCCGCCCGTCCGGTCGAACGCCGTATCCAGCCGATCGAGCGGCGCGAAGAAACCCGCGACGAGGCCCCGCCGCGCGCTTTCGCCCCGATGCCCTCGCGACCGCCGCCGGCACCGGCACCCGAACGCAGCCGCGAGCCGACCCGGACGCGCAACCGCGCCGAGCCCGAGCGCGAAGCCCCGGAGCCGGCGCTTGACCAGGGTGGCTGATGTCGCGCTGCGGCTTGCGGGCGCGGGTCGGTCGTCGCATGCTTGGCAACCACATCTGACCCAGAGCGTCGATTTCTGACGCGGGTCCACCGCTTGCTCGGCGCCCGGTGGGGGTTCCCTGGATCCCCCCTGTTCCAACAACCCCTCCGGGCGCCGGCATCTCCTCTGCCCCGCAAGCGTTTTCCAGGCTTTCAAGCGCAAAACACGCGCAAAAAAAAGGCCGGAAGCTCCCCCCGGAGCTTCCGACCTTGGCATCCCCCCCGCGCGCCTGACTCGCCCCTGTTCAGTCGAGTCGACGCCCCCCGGCGTTGGCCGCGTTGGGTGCAGGGGGTGTAAAGCAGAATTCGTGCCAAGTGTCTCCGCTACCCGCCGAGCGCGGCCCTGGTCGCCGCCCCACCCCGGCAGGATAATGCGCGCCGTACGGGCCGCCGGAACCACCGCTTCGGCGCTCCGTCCGCTTTCGCTCTCCAGGATCCACTCATGCAAACCTTCGATGTCATCGTGATCGGCGGCGGCCACGCCGGCACCGAAGCCGCGCTCGCCGCGGCACGGGCCGGTGCGCGCACCCTGTTGCTCACGCACAGCATCGAAACCGTCGGGCAGATGAGCTGCAATCCGGCGATCGGCGGCATCGGCAAAGGCCACCTGGTCAAGGAGATCGACGCGCTCGGCGGTGCCATGGCGCAGGCGGCGGACCGCGCCGGCATCCAGTGGCGCACGCTCAATGCCTCCAAGGGACCGGCCGTGCGCGCGACGCGCGCGCAGGCCGACCGCGTGCTGTACAAGGCCGCCATCCGCCAGCTCGTCGAACGGCAGCCGAACCTCTCGCTTTTCCAGCAGGCCGTCGACGACATCGTCATCGAGAACGGCCGCGTGCAGGGCGTGATCACGCAGTCGGGCCTGCGCTTCGACGCGCGCGCGGTCGTGCTGACGGCCGGCACCTTCCTCGCCGGCAAGATCCATGTCGGCCTGACGAACTACGCCGGCGGGCGTGCCGGCGATCCGCCGTCGACCACGCTCGCCCAGCGCCTGCGTGAGGGTCCGTTCGTCGTCGATCGCCTCAAGACAGGCACGCCGCCGCGCATCGACGCGCGCACGATCGATTTCACCGGCCTGGCCGAACAACCGGGCGACGCGCCGATCCCGACCTTCAGCTTCATGGGCACCGGCCGCGAACATCCGCGCCAGGTGTCGTGCTGGATCACGCACACCTCCGAGCGCACGCACGAGATCATCCGCGCCGGGCTCGATCGCTCGCCGATGTATTCGGGCGTGATCGAAGGCATCGGCCCGCGCTACTGCCCCTCGATCGAAGACAAGGTCGTGCGCTTCGCCGACAAGGACTCGCACCAGATCTTCATCGAGCCCGAGGGCCTGGAGACCTACGAGATCTATCCCAACGGCATTTCCACCTCGCTGCCGTTCGACGTGCAGCAGGCGCTGGTGCAGTCGATCAAGGGCTTCGAGAACGCGCATATCACCCGCCCCGGCTATGCGATCGAATACGACTATTTCGATCCGCGCGGACTCAAGGCCTCGCTGGAAACCAAGGGCGTGGCCGGCCTGTTTTTCGCCGGTCAGATCAATGGCACGACCGGCTACGAAGAAGCCGCCGCGCAGGGCCTGATCGCCGGCCTCAACGCCGCGCGCGCGGTGCAGGAAAAAGACGCGTGGTCGCCGCGCCGCGACGAGGCCTACATCGGCGTGCTCATCGACGACCTGATCACGCACGGCACCACCGAGCCCTACCGCATGTTCACCTCGCGCGCCGAATACCGGCTGCAGTTGCGCGAGGACAATGCCGATGCGCGACTCACGCCGACCGGCCACGCGCTCGGCCTCGTCGACGAGACACGCTGGGCAGCGTTTTCGGCCAAGACCGATGCCGTCGCCCGCGAGCAGACCCGCCTGGGCGAGCTGTGGGCGACCCCGAACAATGGCCTGGGCCGCGAGATCGAACAGCACACCGGCGTCGCGCTCAGCCGCGAAACCACGGTGCTCGACCTGATGCGCCGGCCCGAACTCGACTACGCCAAACTAATGGCGGTACCGGCCCTGGGTCCGGGCGTGAGCGACGCGAAGGTCGCCGAGCAGGTCGAGATCGGCGTGAAGTATTCGGGCTACCTGGAACGCCAGCGCGAGGAAATCGACCGCCAGCGCCGGCACGAGGACACCCGTTTCCCCGCCGGTTTCAGCTTTGCGGGCATTCCCGGGCTGTCGGCGGAACTACAAGGCAAGCTCACCCACGTGCAGCCCGAGACCATCGGCCAGGCCCAGCGCATCCCCGGCATGACGCCGGCGGCGATCTCCCTGCTGCTGGTGCACCTGAGCAAACGCCGCCGGGTCGCCTGAGCCGTGCCGACCGGCCCGACCCGGGGCCGGCAGTCCATGCATCCATTCCCTGTGGTATGGCCCGGGGCTTTGTATTAATGTGTTCTTTACATCCGTCGGCTTTGTATCGACGGAGTGGGCCGCGAATGTCCCGGGGAGGGGATGCGGCGTCGGGGGGAAGTCATGCCCTGCGTCGTGTCAGTCACCTGTGCCGTGCGGTCTGATCGCCCAACCCGCCCTCAGGAGTCTGTCATGCCCCGTATCACCCACTTGGCTGGCGCGCTCGCGCTCGCCCTCGCCGGCGCCAGCGTCGCGCAAGCCCAGGAATTCACTGGCGTCATCAATTTTGGCGACAGCCTCACCGATGGCGGCCAGTACGCCGGCCTCGTGCCGGGCGCGCAGGGCAGCTTCACGACCAATCCCGATCCGGTCTGGGCGGAAATCGTTTCCGCGCGTTTCGGCTTCACCTCCACGCCCTCGCGTCTGGGCGGCAGCAACTACGCCTGGGGCGGTGCACCGACCAGCGCGCCGTTCGTCTGCGTGCCGGTGTCCTTGCCCTGCCGCAATCTGCAGCAGCAGCTCAGCGATTATCTGACGCCGCGCGGCGGCCGTGCCGATCCGAATGCGCTGTATGGCGTGTGGATCGGTGCCAACAACATCTTCAACGCCGCCGCCAATCCGGCGACCGCGCAGGCGACGACGATCACCTCGGCCAACATCGCCGTGTCCCTGATCAGCTCGCTGCAGACCGCCGGTGCGCACTACATCGTGGTCATGAACCTGCCCGACATCGGCCTGACGCCGCAGTTCCGCGGCACCGGCAGCCAGGCCAGCATCTCGGCGCTGTCGTATTTCTACAACGACACGCTCAACGCCGGCCTCGCCTCGCTTGGCGACGGCATCATCCCGATCAATACCTTCGGCCTGATCAATGAAGTCATGGCCAATCCGGGCCGCTACGGCTTCACCAATATCACCAACCCGGCCTGCGCCGTGCCCAGCTCGCTGGTCTGCACGACCGGCACGATGGTCGCACCGGGCGCGAACCAGACCTACCTGTTCGCCGACGGCGTGCATCCCTCGGGCGCCGCGCACGCGATGCTGGCCAATGTCGTGATCGCCACGATCACCGCGCCGGGCCAGGTCTCGCTCGCGGGCGAAGTGCCGCTGCAGGTTTACGACGACCACGTCGGCGTGATCAACAACCGCATCTTCGGCCTGCGCGGCGGCGATCGTCCGGAAGGCGACGTCAACGGCTACGCGAACCTGCAGTTCGGTGACCAGAGCTACGAAATGGGTCGCTTCAGCCCGGGCATGGACAGCAATCTGGCCACGCTCACCGGCGGCGTCGACTACAACAAGAGCGACAGCCTGCGCGTCGGCGCCGCGGTCAGCCTCGGCGTGTCCAACGGCGATACCGGCCTGGGCGGCGTGGATGGCACCGAATTCCTCGCCTCCGGTTACGGCGTGGTCGGTCTGGGCAAGGGCTACCTCGACGTGATCCTGTCGGCCGGTAGCAACAACCTCGACATCTCGCGCCAGATTCCGATGGGTCCGAGCCTGCGCACCGAAGAGGGCAACACCCACGCGACCCACCTGGGCCTGGAAATCGGCGGCGGTTACGACTTCGGCTCCGGTGCGATGCACCACGGTCCGTTCGCCAGCGTCGCCTGGCAGAAGATCGACGTGAAGGGCTATTCGGAAGAAAGCGCTGACAGCACCGCGATGTGGTTCCGCGACTTCAATCGCGAATCGCTGGTCGGCCGCCTCGGCTACCAGTTCGAAACGACCTCCGACAGCAAGTGGCGCCCCTACGGCCGCATCGCCTACGCGGTCGAAACCCAGGACGACGCCGCGCACGTGCAGGCCGGTTCGCAGACGATGAACGGCCACTTCACGATCTCCGGCTACGAGCCGTCGGATTCGTGGATCGAAGCCGACCTCGGCCTGACGATCGACATCAGCGACAAGACCCAGGCCTCGTTCGGCTATCGCGGTCACTTCAACGACGACAACATGGATCGCAATTCGCTGAACTTCGGTCTGCGCATGAGCTTCTGAGTCATCGGCATCACGCACCACGGACGCCGCCTTCGGGCGGCGTCTTTTTTTAGCGCAAGCGGCCCAGTTCCAGGAAGAACGTGCCTTCGCCGCCCTGGCGCAGGCCATAGCCGAACAGCAGGCGGCCGAGCCAGGAATCGAAACCGAAGTACACGCTGCCGTGCGTTTCGCGCCGGTGCGCGTCGACGCCTTGGTTGTCATTCCACAGATCGGCGACTTCGATCGTGCCGCCGAGAATCGCCGGCCGGTTGAGCACGCGCCCCAGTTCGTAGGTGTAGCCGCCGAACAGCAGCGCGTAGTTTTCCGTCGCGACTTCGTTCGGCCGGTAGCCGGGCAGACGCGTCACGCCACCGAGGCGGTACAGGCTCTGGTATGGCGCCTGGCCCGAGAGGGTCTCGTGATAGCGCAAACCGAAATACCCCGAATGCACGCCGATCGCGCGGGCATGGATGAGGTCGGCATTGAACTGCACGAAATCCGCGTCGGCGCCCAGACTGCGGCGCGAATAGACCTGGCCGAGCGCGAAGAAACTGCCGTCGCGCGGCAGCTGGAAGCTATCGAGGCGATCGAAGGTCAGCGTCCACGCCGCTTCGCCGATGTCGAAATCCGGCGTGGGCAATTCACGCGAGCCCACCAACAGGTTGGCCTCGCCGTGCCGGCGGCGCAGCGCGAGCGCGATCGCGCCGTAGTCGCCGAACTCGCGTCCGACATAGGCTTCGGCACCGAACGAGGGCAGCGCGTACTCGGCCAGGCGGCGACCATTGCCGTCGAACAGATTCAGCTGCGGATTCTCGTAACCGCCCTTGAGTCCGGTGAAATAGCGGCCGCGCACGTCGAGCGGTTGGTAGATCTCGCCGACCAGGGCCGGTTCGCTGCCGATCTGCGCAAGCACGCGCACTTCGCCGCCGAACGGATTGATCGGCGTGCGCAACAGGCCCGCGCGCAGATTGAGCTGGAAATCGCCGCTGAAATCCGAATACAGGCTCAGGCCGGTTTCCAGGTACGTCGGACCGTAGGTGTGTGCGCGCACATGCACGATCAGGCCGGTACGACCGTCCTTGTCGACGATGTCGTAGGTGACCGTGTCGAGCGTGTTCAATCCGTACACGCGCTGCACGCCGCGTTCGAGCCGGTCGAGGTCCAGCCTCTGGCCGGTCCGCACATCGAGCAGCGCGCGCAGCACGGCATCGGCATAGCCGGTCTGGTTGTCGATCTCGAGGAAGGCGATGACGGGCAGGTCGCGATTGCGTTGCGGTGTCGCCGTCAGCGTCGCACCTTCGACGGCGGCGCTGGGGCGCGACAGCGCCGCCAGGCGCGGGCCGGCATCGATCATCGCCTGTTCGCCGATCGCGAGCGCCTCCTTGGCCTTGTCGAAATCGGCAGTGCGCACCTGGTCGCCGAGCGGCGGCTGGATCAGCAGATCGCGCGCGCCGAGGCTGTCGAGCGAGCGCTTGGTATTGCCGAAAGTCAGGAAGTTCGACAGCTGGTCGGCATAGGTGAGCACCGACGCGTTTTCGTCGAGCTTGCTCAGCGGCGTGCCGACGTCGACCGCGATGACGATGTCCGCGCCCATCGCGCGCACGACATCGACCGGCACCTGATCGGCGATGCCGCCGTCGACGAGTATCGCCTCGCCGATCTTCATCGGCCGGAACAATCCGGGAATCGACATGCTCGCGCGCATCGCCTCGGCGAGATTGCCATCGGCGAGCACGACTGCTTGGCCGGTGTTGATGTCGGTGGCGACGGCGCGATACGGAATCGGCAGGCGGTCGAAGCTGCCCACGCGCGCGACCGGCGCGGTCAGGCGCTGCAGCAGCAACAGCACGCTCTCGCCCGAGAGCACGCCCGGCGCGAGCTTGATGCCCTGGCGACCGAAACCGGGCTTGGCGGAAATCAGACTCAGATCGTCGTCGCGCTTGCGCCGGAACGAACGCTCGGGACGCGTCAGCGAATCGTCGAAGGTCGCGGCCCAGTCCAGGGTCAGCACCAGGGTCTCGATCTCGTCGATCGGCATGCCCGAGGCGTACAGGCCGCCGACCAGGGCGCCCATCGAGGTGCCGGCGATGCAGTCGATCGGCACGTGACGGCGTTCGAGCTCCTTGATCACCGCGACATGCGCGATGCCGCGCGCGCCGCCGCCGCCCAAGGCCAGACCGACGCGCGGGCGCGTGGCATCGGCATCGCCCTGCCGACAGGCCAGGGTCGGCGAGGACGTTTGCGCGAGCGCAGGCAGCGCGGCGAACAACAATACGGCGGAAAGAATTGGACGCAGCATGGCTAGGTCTCCGGGACGCCGTGCATTGTCGCCCGTACCGCGTGGAGACAATGCGAGCTATTTTTCCTTGCGCCAGTTCAGCGACGCGGCCGATTCCGTGCCCGATTCGAGCGACAGGTTAAAGCCGCGCCGGATCAGGTACTTGAGCGTGATGACCTGACCGGTGCCGACCAGGGAAATACCGTAGCTCAGAAATAGTTTCGGCGAGATGCGCTTGCCGACCGACAGCACTGAGCCGCCGAGCGCGCGTGATTCGGTGATGCCGGCCTGATCCAGGCCCAAGCGCGTACCCAGGCGCTGCGCGAGCAGGTTACTGCCCGCGCCCAGCGCCAGCGCACTCGCGCTCAGGCTCTGCGCCTCGTCGCCCGAGGCCGTGCTCAGCGGCCGACCGAGCATCAGCCAGGACAGGGCCTCGCTGGTTTCCATCGCGGGACTGGAATACACCGACGTCTCCGGCGCGAGCGCGCTGCCGCGCACGCGCACGCCGACGGTGATGTCCTCGATCACGCGCTCGGCGCGGATGTCGAGCACCGGATTGTCGTAGGCCGCATTGGCGTAACTGAGTCGACCCTGGCGGATCGTCAGCGACTGGCCGTAGGCCCGGTACGTGCCACGCACCTCCAGCGTGCCATTGGCCATCGGTGCGCGGCCGGGCTGATCGCGCAAGCGCAGATCGCCGCCGAGGCGACCATCGAGACCGTAGCCTTTCAGGCGCACCTGCGCCCCGAGGCGGACGACGACGTCGGTGTCGACGAGGAAGTTGCCGACTTCCGGCGGATCGCGCGGATCGAGCACGACTACGTCGGGCGACGCCGACAGGCTGCTGTCGAGACGCTCGAGATCCACGCGCGCCGTCGGCACGCCGATCGCGCCGCGCAGCTGCAGGACGTTCTTGCCGTACGACAGGGCGAGATCGGGACTGATCACGGCTTCGAAGTTTGGCGTGTCGGCGGCGGTGAGGTTGTCGCCCTTGAGCGTGAGGCGCAGTGGTTGCGCCTCGTCGGCGAGGTTGAGCACGCCGTCGGCGTGCAAGACGCCCTGACCCGAACCGACCTGACCGGTGATGCGCGTGCTGCCGCCGGCATCGCCCTGCAGTACGAGACTGCCCTCGCGCAATTTGACGCCGAGTGCCGGCAATTCGGCGGTGAACGCGCTCAGTCGCGCCTGCCCGGTGAGCACCGGCGCATCGACGCGACCGCCGATCGCCAGATGCCCGTCGATGCGTCCGCGCGGATTGGCCAGATCGACCGAAAACAGTTCGAGCCAGTCGAGACGATGGATGTCCACATCCAGGCGGCCGCTGATCGCCGACGCCTGGCTCAGTCCCGCCTGCAATTGGCCAGAGATCGTGCCGCTATCGGGCAGGTCGGCGTCGAGCTGCAGCGAATAGCGGTCCCCCTGCAGCTGCGCGTCGAGGGTCAGATCGGAATAACCGACGACCTCGCGCGGCGATTGCGGATCCAGGCGCAGCCCGCCGCGCGCCGAACGCAGGCTCATCGTGCCACCCCAACGACCCGCGTAAGCGAAGCGGCCGTCGAGCGCGACGGTGCCGAAAGGCTTGAGCGTCGGATCGTCGAGGAAGGGTTCGAGCAGGCTTAGCGGCAGATCGTGACCGCTGAAAACACCTTGTGCGCCGGTCGCCTGCACGCAGAACTCGCCGCCCGGCGCACCGGCCTGCAGACATGCGCGTTCCAAGCGCAGACTGCCGGCCTGCACGCGATACGCCGCCGGAGCGCGCAAGTTCCAGACCGGACTACGCTCGGGCGCAAGCCGCAGCGACTCCAGTTTTCCTTGCCATGCGCTACCCTGCCGCGCGGCGGTCGCAGCGAGTGTGAGGCTGCCTGGCGTGCCGCTGAGTTCGCCCTGGGCATGCAGGGCGGCGAGACTGCCGGTGAGCAGCAGCTCGAGACGATCGAAGGTCTCGCCAGAGATTTTCAGCGCGCGTGCACTCAATTGCAGCCGGCCGTCGCGGCCGCGACCGGCGAGGCGGCCCTGGGCCGTCACGCTGGCGATTTCGTCGTCCTGCCAGCGCAGAGACTGTCCCTGCAGATCGGCGCGGTAATCCGGCATGGCGCTCGCACCGACGATATCGAGACGGCCAGTGAGTCGGCCGCCAGCATCGGCGAACACGTCGGCAAGATCGAGTGGCGCGAACTGCGCATGCAGATCGAGCGTGTCGCCGAAACGGCCGTCGATCGCCAGCCGGCTCGCGCCGATCGCCAGGCGCGCCGCGCCATCGCCGCGTCCGGCGCGCCAACGTGCGTGCGCATCGCCGGCGACCGCCCGCTGACGCAACTGCCCGCCGAGTCCGGTGAGTTGCATCTCGCCGCTCCAGTCGCCGGTCGCCGCGCGTTCGGCGTTCGCGACCAGTTTGCCGTTGAGCGCACCGGGATAGTCGGGAAAGAAATAGCCGGGATCGAAACCGGCCAGTTGCGCCTGCAGGGCGCCGCCCAGACGCGGGTCCCAATGCAGGTGGCCGGTGCCTTGCAGACGGCCGGTCGGCGAGGTGATCGTCAGCGATTGCAGCTGCAACTGCTTGCTGTCGCCGCGACCGGTCAACGCCACCGTCGCGGTGTCGCGTGCGCGCATCAGGCTCGCGTCGCCGCGCACTGTCCACGCCTGCCAGTGGCCGTTGATCAACAGCTGACCACGGGCGTTCACTGGCAATCCGCCCGCCGTATCGGGCGACAAGACCAGATCGCTGCTCGCGACCCGCAAATCGAAACGGGGATCCTCGCCTTCCCATGCCAGCGTGCCCGCGATGCGCACCGGACCCTGCGCGAGCGACAACTGCAGGGGATCGAGCGTGATCACGCCGGCAGCCAGCGCGATCTGCGAGGGCAGGATGTCCACCTTCAGCGCATCGCGCACGATCGCGCCCTCGACCTGGGCGCGACCGCCTTCGCCGTTTGCGCGCAGATCGAAAGCCCAGGGCACGTCGGCCGGCAGGCCGAGGTGATCGAGCAGCAGCTGTTCGCTCTTGCCGGTGAACGACCAGTGCTGCGTGCCTTCGCCGTCGCGCAAGCGCAGACGCAGGGCCAGCGGTGCCGGCGCCGTGCCGTCGACGTCGAGACGGAAGTCGTCGATGTCGCCGCCGGCTTTCCACGCCGCGCGTGCTGGCGACACGCCGGACGCGGTCGCCGGAAATACGATCTGGCCGTCGAGTTGCGTGCGAAACCGCTCGCGCGGCCGGTAGCTGCCCCGCAGGTGCACGCGGCCGCGGTCGCTGTCGAGATCGAACCGGCCCAGCTGCACGAAGCCGTCGCCGAGCGTGATCTCGCTGCGCACGCTGGCGATCTGCACGAGCGGCGCGTTCATGCGGCGCACTGCCAGATCGGTGATGACCAGTTCGTCGACCGATACCGTCAGCGGCATCGGCAGGGTCGGCAACACGTCTGGCCAGCGCGGCAGTTCGAACGGTTCCTCGTCCGGCGGCAGGACGATCACGCCGTGTTCGAGTTCGAGCTTATGGATGTCGAGCCGGCCCGAAAGCAGCGGCCACAGGCCGTGATCGACGCGCAAATGGGCGGCGTCGAAACGCGTGTCGCTGTCGCGGTAGTGGATGCCGCGAATATCCAGCGGTCCCGACAGCGTGCCGTCGATCTGATCCCAGGTCAGCGTGGCGCCTTCGGGCAAGAGCGTGTTGACGCGCAACAGCAGCCAGTCGCGGCCGCTGTCGCTGCGCAGCAACCAGCCGCCTGTCGCGAGCACGAAGACGATCGCGATCGCCGCGAGCAGGAGCAGCCAGCGCAGGAGTCGCGCAAGCTTCACAGGTCCGGTCCGATGACGATGTGCAGACGCAGCGTCTGTTGGGCGTCGCCGAGTCCGTGGGCGAGGTCCACGCGCACCGGTCCGACCGGCGAGCGCCAGCGCAGGCCGGCACCGACGCCGACTTCGACCTCGAAGCGTTCGTCCCAGGCATCGCCGGCATCGACGAACAGCGCGCCGCCCCAGACCGGCGTGAACATGTGTTCGATCTCGGCGCTGGCCACGGCGAGGTGGCGACCGCCGAACACGGGATCGATGACATGGCGGCCGTCGCGACTCAGATAGAACTGTCCGCTGCGCTCGCCGATTTCCTTGTAGCCGTAGCCGCGCACGCTCTTGTCGCCGCCGGCGTAGAAACGCTCCGACGGCGGTAGCGCGGCGAATTCGTCGCTGATCGTCGTGCCCAGCTCCGCACGCAGCAGCACCCGGTTGCTGTTTCCGAGCGCGCGGATGTAGCGGCCCTCGGCCCGTAGCTGCAGGAAGTCGACATCCGAGCCCAGCGCGCTCGTGCCGGCGCGCAGATCGAGCGTGAGACCGAGTCCGCGCTGCGGATAGACGCGGTTGTCGCTGTCCTGCCACTGCGCCCACAGGCCCGGATAGACCAGATTGGTGTAACCGTAGTCGCCGATGCGGTTGCCGCTGACCGTGTCGAAGCGTTCGCGCTTGAGATACAGCCCGGCCAGCAGGCTCCACTGACGCCAGCGGCCACTGCGCGTGGCGGAGAGTTCGGCGTACTGGCTGGTGATGTCCTCGATGTCCTCTTCGCTGGCACGGGCACCGATCGCGTACCAGCCGTCGAGCCAGGCGAACGCGGGAATGCGGTATTGGGCGGTGACGTCGCTCTTGTATTGCGCGAGGTTCACGTCGAGCAGGGCCTTATGGCCGCGGCGGTTCATCCAGCGCCGCTCCACGCGCCCGGACACGCCGGCGCCGCTGTCGGTGCCGTAGCGCACGCCCGCGCTGTAGATGCTGCGTTTGGCTGGTACCAGCACGACCTTGATCGGCACCTGTTCGTCTTTCGCCTGGTCCGGCTCGGGCGTCAGGCTGACGGCGTTGAAATAGTCCAGATCCGTGAGCGATTCCTGCAGACGCAACAGCTGCGCCTGGTCGTAGGGCTCGCCGGGTTTCCAGGGCACGAGTTTTTCCAGCAGACCCGGTTCGAACGGATGCCCTTCGAAACTCGCCGCGCCGAGGGCATAGCGAGGGCCGCCGGTCCAGCGCAGGTCGATATCGGCCGCGCGCGCGGCGCGCGTGACCTCGACGCGGTGCGCGCTGAGATCGGCGTCGAAATAGCCGCGATCATTGAGCGCACGACTGATCGCGGCCTTGCTCGATTCGTACTGACCATGGTGAAAGACAGCACCGCGCGCAGGGCGGAAATCGCCGACCAGGGCCGCGAGCACCGGGTCCTGCGCGCCAGCGCCGTCGATGCCGACGTCCAGCGCGCGCACCCGCACCGGCTCGCCGAGCACGACGACGAAAATCACCGTGACCGCGTCGCCGTCGCGCACGATTTCCGGCGTCACTTCCGCATCGTAGTAGCCGAACGGCTCGAGCGCCTCGCGTACCTCGCGCGGCGCATTGCGCAGATAGAAGGACAGCCGTCCTTCGCTCAGATCGGCGCGGCGCGCGGCATCGAGCTGTTCGATCGACAGGGCGGCGCGCACGTTCGCGGCCATTTCCTCGTCGAGACCCCGCACCTGCACCGCCGCCAGCCGGGTCGCCGATACCGCGCCACTGGCCAGGCACAAAACAGACAGCAACAAGTGGCGTCGAAACCACGCGGGGGGATTTGGCATATCACCAAGGATAAGGGCGATGACCGGGCGAACCGCTTTTTTCACGCCGCGCGAACGTTTTGCTTGCGCCAAAGAGCGAATGCAAATACGATTGATTCGCATCTGCAAACAACCATCGCTCCGGAATCCTCCATGTCTTCTCGCTTTCCCCGGCCGACGCCGCGCCTGCGCCTTCTTTCGACCACCATCGGCCTGATTCTCGGTGCCTCGGGCCTGCCGGCCCTGGCCGCCGAGCCTGGGACGGCCATCCCGGCGGATCCGGCCGACCAGGCCACGCGCCTGCCGAGCGTCGAGGTGCAAGGCGCCGCGAAGCCGGAAGTGAGCTCGCCCAAATACACCGCGCCCCTGCTCGACACCCCGCAGACCGTCACTGTGATGACCCGCGAGACGATGGACCAGCAGAACCTGCTGTCCCTGCGCGACATGCTCAGCACCCTACCCGGCATCACCTTCGGTGCCGGCGAAGGTGGCGGCGGCTACGGCGACAGCATCAACCTGCGCGGCTTCAGCGCCAGCAGCGACATCACCGTCGACGGCGTGCGCGACAGCGCGCAGTACTCGCGCACCGACCCGTTCAATCTCGAGCAGCTCGAACTCGTCAACGGCGCCAACTCGGTCTACGCCGGTGCCGGTTCGGTCGGCGGCAGCATCAATCTGGTGACCAAGACCGCGCGCCGCGGTGAATCTTCGACGCTCACCGCCGCCGCAGGCACCGACAGCTACGGCCGCCTGACCTTCGACAGCAACCAGGAAATCGGCGACAACGGCGCGTTCCGCATCAATGCGATGGCGCACCGCAACGACGCGCCGGGCCGCGACGTCGAACAGTTCCAGCGCTGGGGCATCGCGCCGTCGCTGGCCTTCGGTCTGGGCACCGATACCTCGCTGACCCTGAGCTACGTGCACCAGAAAGACAGCAACATCCCGCAATACGGCGTGCCCTTCTACAACGGCGGTCCGCTGCCGGGCGTCGATGCCGGCAACTACTACGGTTATGCCAACGTCGATCGTCAGGACATCGAGAACGACGCCTTCACCGCGATCCTGACGCACGCATTCGGCGAGCACCTGTCGGTGCGCAACCTCACCCGCGTGTCGGAAGTCGAACAGCGGTCGATCGTCGACGCGGTACAGGGTTCGATCTGCCTGCCCAGCAATGTCACGCCGACCGGCACCGCTTGCGCCGTCGGCACGCCGCCGGGCAGCTTCCGTCCGGGCATCACCAATCCGCGTGGTTATGTCCGCGATACCACCAACAAAGCCTTGGTGAACCAGACCGACCTGACGGCGCGCTTCGCCACCGGCGGCATCGATCACCAGATGGTCATCGGACTCGCGCTCTCGCATGAATCCTTCGAGCTCGATACCGGCCGCCTGTTCCGCAACGCCAACGGTTCCGATACCGGCGTGACCCTGCCGCCGATGAACCTGTACCAGCCCGATTCCATCTACACCGGTCCGCAGCACTACACCCTGATCGGCAAGACCGACGGCGAGCAGGACAACATCGCCGTGTATCTGTTCGACACGCTGACCTTCAACGAGCAATGGCAGGCCAGCTTCGGTCTGCGCCACGAGCGCAACGAGGGCAGCTCGACGATCTACACGGTATCCACCGTTCTGCCCAACATCGGCGCGATCACTGGCGCCGCCGCGCCGGCCAAGAATGCCGACGACCTGTTCTCGTACCGCGCCGGCCTCGTCTACAAACCGCAGTCGAACGCGAGCATCTACCTGGCCTACGGCAATTCCAAGACGCCGTCGAAGGCCTCGGTCAACGGCACCTGTACTGCGACCAGCAGCACCGGCACGGCCAACTGCAGCGTCGATCCCGAGAGCGCGGTGAACTACGAACTCGGCACGAAGTGGGACTTCCATGGCGGCAAGCTCAGCTTCACCGCCGCGATCTTCCGCAACGACCGCGAGAACTATCGCGTCGCCGATCCCGATCCGGCCAATGTCACTGGCGAGCAGGCGCTCGACGGCCAGGCGCGCGTCGACGGCCTCACGCTCGGTCTGTCGGGCCTGATCACCGACCACTGGTCCGTGTTCGCCAACGTCACGCGTCTGGACAGTAAAGTGCTGCGCAACGTCTCCGACTACTGCCTCGCGCATCCGGGTCAGGGCACCTGCACGGGCGGCAATGCGGCCGATCCCGATTTCGTCGCCGGCGATCCGCTGCTGGCCACGCCGGAAAATGCCGCCAGTGTCTGGACGACCTACGACCTGTCGCGGAAATGGCAGCTCGGTTACGGCGCGACCTACCAGGGCGAGATCACCGTCGAGCAGCATTCGGCAACCAAGCCGGCCGGCGACCTGGCGACCTACGGCGGCTACACCACGCATCGCCTGATGGCTGCGTATCGCGCGACCCGCGACCTGACTTTGCAGTTGAACATCAACAACGCCACCGACCGCGAGTACTACACGCGCATCCGCAACAACGGCTGGGCCACGCCGGGCGATGCCCGCACGGTCGTGCTCAGCGCCAGCTACCGTTTCTGAGCCTGCCCACGCGCGTGTTCTGAAAGAGACTGCGCGAACCCCGATCCCCGTCCGTCATGGACGGGGATTTTCCGTCCCGAGGACCCCGCCATGCTGCTGCACATCCCGCAGGTACTGAGCCCCGAGCAAGTCGCTTTCTGTCGCGAACGCCTGGCATCGGCGTCCTGGGCGGACGGACGCATCACCGCCGGCCACCAGTCGGTGAAGGCCAAGGACAACGAGCAACTGCCCGAGTCCGATCCGGTTGCGATCGAACTGGGCGCGCTCGTGCGCGCCGCGCTCAAGAACAACGACAACTATTTCGCCGCGGCGTTGCCGCGCGTGGTGTTCCCGCCGCTGTTCAATCGCTATCGCGGCGGGCAGGCCTTCGGTTTCCACATCGACAACGCGATCCGCTACGACCGCACCGGACACCTCGTGCAGCCGGTACGTACGGACTTGTCGGCGACGCTGTTCCTCAATGCGCCCGAGGACTACGACGGCGGCGAGCTGATCATCGAAGACACCTATGGCACGCAGCAGATCAAGCTGCCTGCCGGCGACATGGTGCTGTATCCGGGCACCAGCCTGCACCGCGTCACGCCGGTGACGCGCGGCGAGCGGCTGGCTTCGTTTTTCTGGATCCAGAGCCTGGTGCGCGACGACGGCGATCGCCGCCTGCTGTTCGAACTCGACATCTCCATTCGCCGCCTGACCCAGGCGACGCCGGACCATCCGGCGCTCGTGCAGCTCACCGGCGTGTATCACAACCTGCTGCGGCGCTGGGCCGAGGTCTGAGCGATGCGCGCGAGCGAACATCGGCAACCGCGCCCGCGTCCGGCGCCGAGCGGCCGCGCGTATTGGCTCAAAACCCTGCATCAATGGCACTGGATCAGCTCGGCGGTTTGTCTGGTCGCGATGCTCGGTTTCGCGATCACCGGCATCACCCTCAATCACGCCGCGCAGGTTTCCGCCGAGCCGGCCGTACACACACGCAAGATCACGCTGCCCGCGCCGCTGCGCCAGGCGCTGGTCGCACCCTCCACTGACAACGCGCCGCTGCCAGCCGACGTCGCCGCATGGCTGGGCAAGACCCTGGCCACTGACGTGGGCGATCGTGCGGCGGAATGGTCCGACGAGGAAATCTATGTTTCCTTGCCGCGCCCCGGCGGCGATGCCTGGCTGAGCATCGACCGTACGAATGGCGCCGTCGAATACGAACGCACCGATCGCGGCTGGGTGTCGTATTTCAACGACCTGCACAAAGGCCGCAATACCGGCACGGCCTGGACCTGGTTCATCGACCTGTTCGCCGTCGCCTGCGTGGTGTTCGCCGGCACCGGGCTGGTCCTGCTGCAGCTGCATTCGCGGCATCGTCCCGGCACCTGGCCGGTGGTGGCGCTCGGATTGGTGCTGCCCGCGTTGTTGCTCGTGTTCTTCATTCATCGCTGAGGCTGTCATGAAACGTCTGATGATCCGTTCCCTGTTGCTGTCTGCCGCGCTGTCGGCGTCTGCGGCGTCCGCCGCCGAACTCTCGGTCAGCGTGCAGGTGCCCGCACTAAAAGTCGCCGAGTACCACAAGCCCTATGTCGCGATCTGGGTCGAAAAGTCCGACCAGAGCGTCGCGGCGAATCTCGCGATCTGGTACCAGACGCGCGATGGCAAGGAACCCGGCACAAAATGGCTGCCCGAATTACGCCAATGGTGGCGACGCAGCGGCCGCGACCTGTCCCTGCCTGTGGACGGAGTCAGCGGAGCGACGCGATCGGCCGGCGTACAGACGCTGCGTTTCGACGACCGCAAGGGCGTGCTCGCGAAGCTGCCGCCGGGCGATTACACCCTGGTCGTGGAGGCCGTGCGCGAAGTCGGCGGTCGCGAACTGCTGAAAATCCCTTTCACCTGGCCGGCGAAGATGCCTGTGCAAACCGCAGTCCAGGGCGAGCACGAACTCGGCACGATCACGCTCGACCTCAAGCCCTGACATCTGCCATCGACCGACGACCTTCCTGCTCCGGAGCCCCTGATGAAAACGACGCTGAAATTCGCCGCGCTGGCCTTCGCCCTCGCCCTGCCGTTCTCGGCGCAGGCGCACAAGGCCTGGCTGCTGCCGTCCTCGACCGTGGTCACGCCGAACGAATACGTGACCGTCGATGCCGCGGTGTCCAATGACATCTTCTACTTCAACCATGTGCCGCTGCGCATCGACAACCTCGTCGTCACTGCGCCGGACGGCAGCGTGGTCAAGCCAGAGAATCTGGCTACTGGAAAATACCGCACGACCTTCGATCTGCAGCTCGCGCAGAGCGGCACGTATCGCCTGAGCAATGGCAGCCGCGGCTTGAGTGCGAGCTATCTGGTCGGCACCGAGACCAAGCGTTGGCGCGGTACGGCGGAGGCGTTCGCGAAGGAAGTGCCCGCCGATGCCAAGGACCTGCAGGTCCTGCAGAGCCAGACGCGGGTGGAAACCTTCATCACCGCCGGCAAGCCCAGCGCGCTCAAAGCCGACGGCACCGGTCTGGAACTCGTGCCGGTCACGCATCCCAACGATCTGTTCGCTGGGGAAGCGGCGCGTTTCAAATTGACCATCGACGGCCAGCCGGCGCCCGGCCTGAAGATCACGATCGTGCCCGAGGGCATCCGCTATCGCGCCAAGCAGGATGAAATGACCCTGACCAGCGATGGCGACGGTGCGTTCAGCGTCACCTGGCCGCAGGCGGGTCGCTATTGGCTCGAAGTTGTCACGACCGACGGCAAAACCAGCCTGCCACAGGCCAAGCAGCGTCGCCTGAGTTATGTGGCGACGCTGGAAGTGTTGCCGCAGTAATCGCGATGCACGGCGTCCGCGCACGCGCAGCTGGGTCGCGACGCACGGCGACCCTGGCACTGCTGCTCGTCATCGCGGGCCTGGCGCCCGGCTGCGCGAGCGCGCCGCGTGCACGCACGGTCGATACCTTGACGGGCGAGGCGATGGGCACCACCTGGACGGTGAAACTCGTGTCTGCCGCCGACACGCCACCGCGGCCGGCGTTGCAGGCCGGCATCCAGGCCGAGCTCGACCGCATCGACGCGCAGATGAGCACCTGGCGTGAGGATTCGGACCTGGCGCGATTCAATGCCGCGCCGGCCGGCCAGTGGGTGAGCCTGCCGCCAGAAATGTTCGCCGTGCTCACCCAGGCGCTGGCTTTGGCGCGCGATACCGGCGGCGCCTACGACCCCACCGTGGGTCCGCTGGTGACCCTGTGGGGCTTCGGGCCCGGACCCAAGACCCGCACGACGCCCGCGCCCGCGGCATTGGCTGCGGCGCGCGCACGCGTCGGCTGGCAGCGCGTCACCCTCGATGCCGCCGCGCGGCGCGCGCGCCAACCCGGTGGCGTCGCCCTCGACCTGTCCTCGATCGCGCCCGGCTACGCCGTTGATCAGATCACGCGCTATCTCGACCGCGCCGGTGTGCACGATTTTCTGGTCGAACACGGCGGCGAACTGCGTGGTCGCGGCAACCGCCCCGGCGGCCACGGCTGGCGCGTGGGCATCGAACAACCCGACAGCGAAGACCTGATCGCCCGCGTGGTCGTGCTCGCCGACCGCGCCTCGGGTTCGTCCGGCGACTATCGCAAGTTCTACACGCTCGACGGCCAGCGCTATTCGCACCATATCGATCCGCGTACCGGCGCCCCGGTGACGCATGCGCTTGCCTCGGTCACGGTCCTCGCCGACGAGGGTCTGCAGGCCGATTCGCTCGCCGCCGCGTTGAGCATTCTCGGCCCTGAGCAGGGCTTGCAGTACGCGCGGGAACACCATGTCGCCGCCCTGTTCCTGGTCCGCGCCGGCACCGGCTTCGCGCAGATGATGACGCCGGAATTCGCCGCCGCGCAGCCCTGACCCGCGTCGGCGTCACCGGCATCGACACGACCGTATTCACGCTTGTGAAGAACGCCGCTGGCCGCGCGTCGACAGCCTTCGATGGCCCAGCCCGTTAGCACGGCTTGCCTGCTTCGCATCCCTGGGCGTATGTTCGGAATTCGCAACATTCCTGTGCTACCGGCGCCTCGTCTCCCTGCTCGGGTGAGGCTGGCTGGGGGCCGGGGTTTTACGTTGCGTCCCGGGGGACGGCGCGTGCTGCTTGGCACGGCCGTCAGACAAAACATACGAGGTAAACCATCATGGATCGAAAGCTACTAGCGACTTCGATTAGCGCCATCCTGGCTTTCTCCGCCTGGGCCGACACGGCTTACGCGCAGCAGGACACGACCGGCACCGCCGCCAGCGACGAAGACAAGAAAGATGCCACCGATATCGCCGCCGTCGTCGTCACCGGCTCGCTGATTCCGCAAGCGCAGAAGGAGACCGCCTCACCGGTCACCACCATCACCGCCGCCGAAATCCAGCGTCAGGGTTTCCGCAACGTGTCCGACGCGCTGCGTTCGCAGCCGCTGTCGACCGGCGCGGTGCAGGACAACCAGTTCAGCGGCGGCTTCACGCCCGGCGCGACGACGGTCAGCCTGCTTGGTCTGGAACCGGGCTTCACGCTGATCCTCATCGACGGTCGTCCGCTTGCCGACTATCCGCTGCTCTACAACGGGCAGAGCAACTTCACCGACCTGTCCAGCATTCCGACCGGCATGGTCGAACAGATCGACATCCTGCCGGGCAACCAGTCGGCGATCTACGGCTCCTCCGCGATCGCCGGCGTGGTCAATATCATTCTCAAGAAGAAACTCGACGGCGTGCAGTTCAACGTGCGTGCCGGCGGTTACAGCGACGGCGGTGGCCGCAACGAACGCTTCCAGGTCACTGGCGGCAAGGCCTGGGGCGCGCTGGATCTGACCTTCGGTTTCCAATACAGCCAGCAGAAGCCGATCTACGGGTATGACCGTGATTGGGCCGATTCGACCAACGACAATCCCGATCCGGACAGCCGTTACGGCTCGCGCACCTTCATCATTCTCGACGGTTTCAGCAACACCTACTACGACCCGGGTGCGGCCTGCGATTCGCTGCGCGGCAATTTCGGCGGCTCGACCTTCCGCGACTTCCGTCCCGGCCGCGGCTATTTCTGCGGCAGCCGCGACGAAATCGGCTACACGACTTTGCTCAACGAGGAAAAGGGCACCAGCTTCTACCTCAACGGAAGCTATCAGCTCAATTCCAATGCCGAGCTCTACGGCAGCCTGCTGTACGGCATCAACGAGAGCAACTCGAACTCGGGTTCGCGCTTCTGGTCGCCGGACATCAATGGGTCGGGCGGCTATATCTGGGATCCGGTCAACTTCCGCCTGGATCTGTACCAGCACATCTTCTCGCCCGAAGAGACCGGCGTCGGCACCAACATGGCCAAGACGCGGTCCAATTCCTACAACGCCGCGTTCGGCGTTCGCGGCGGCTTCGGCGACTCGAACTGGGACTACAACGCGTTCTACAGCCGCTCGCAGTACAACCTGACCGACAACCAGTTGTGGCCGCTGACGGGCAAGATCGAGGACTTCTTCCGCAACCAGTTCCTCGGTCCGCAGCTCGGCACCTACTACGGCTATCCGGTGTACACGCCGAACAATGCCGCGTTCTACCAGTCGCTCACGCCGGCGCAGTACCGCAGCTTCCAGGGTGCGATCCACACCGAATCGACGACCTGGACGCATAACGTCAACCTGTCGATCACCAATACCGACCTGTTCGAATTGCCGGCCGGTTCGGTCGGCGTGGCCGCGCTGATCCAGTCCGGTTACCAGGTCTGGAACAACCCGACCGACCCGGGCATCATCGCCGGCGAATTCTGGGGCCTGACCGGCACCCAGGGCTCGGGCAAGCGCGCCAACGACGCGATCGCGTTCGAGTTCCGCGTGCCGGTGTTCAGCACGCTGACCGCGAACATCTCCGGCCGCTTCGACAAGTACCGCAACATCGATGCCGGCGGCGATTCCAAGGCCACCTACAAGCTGGGCCTGGAATATCGTCCGATCGACACGCTGCTGCTGCGTGCGAGCTACGCGACGGCGTTCCGCGCCCCGGACATGTCGTACATCTATGCCGGCGAGAGCGGATTCTTCACCTCGGTCACCGATTACTACCGGTGCTCGGTCGAAGAACCCGGTCCGATCGGCGATTGCTCGTACAACTCCTTCCAGGTCAAGGGCAGCCGCACCGGCAACCGCGAACTGGAGTCGATCACCGCCAAGTCGTTCGGCTACGGCTTCGTCTGGTCGCCGACCCAGCAGTTCGACATCCGCGCCGATTACTACAACGTCAGCATCGACAACGAAGTCAGCGACCTGAGCATCAACCAGCTGCTCTTCGACGAAGCCCGTTGCCGCCAAGGCCAGCTCGACATCAACTCGCCGACCTGCGTGGACGCGCTCGCGCGCATCGTGCGCAATCCCAACAGCGGCCTGCAGCCGAACGCCTTGCAGAGCGTGCGCATCAACCCGATCAACGTGTCCAAGGAGCGCGTTTCGGGCGTGGTCGCCAACGTGAGCTACACGATGGATGCCGGCCGCGCTGGCGAATTCGTCTTCACCGGCAACTACAACATCAGCCACTCGCACATCTTCCAGCGCTATCCGGGCGACGTGCCGCGCGACCTGCTGCGTGACGCCACGGCGTCGTCGGAGTTCAAGTCGGTGTTCACCGGCGACATCACCTGGAACATCGGTGACTGGTCGGCCACGCTGTACGGCACCCGTTACGGCAACACGCCCAACTACGCCGCGCAGCTGGATGACCTGGACAACGCCGGCACGGTCGGACCGCACATGGTCTACAACGCCAACATCGCCTACAAGCTCAACGAGAACAGCGGGCTGGCGCTGACCGTCAACAACCTGCGCAATACGCGCGCGCCGGTGGACAAGACCTACAACGTCTATCCGTACTACAACATCTTCAACTACAACGGCTACGGCCGTGCGCTGTGGTTGGAGTACAACATCAACTTCGCCGGCAAGTAAGCGGCGAGGTCAGTGACAACGAAGGGCCGGCATTCGCCGGCCCTTTTTTTGCGCCGCTCGGCGCGCCGCCGCGATCGCCTACAAATCGCCGATCAGATCCTGCAGCGGCTGCAATGGCCGTTCGTAGCGTCGCCATTCGCCGAGCGTGCGCGCATGGATCGGCTCGCGCACCTGCACGCTGCTGAGCGTGGCCACGGCGGCGCGATTGCTACCGGTGTCCACGCAGCCCGCCTCGAAGGGCAGGCCGCAGAAATCCAGGATCTCGCGCGCCATCGCGTCGGTGTCCTGCACCAGACGCGGATACGGGATATCCAGGATCGCGCCGGGCATCGCCATCTGCCAATGCGCCATGAGCCGGCGATACTGCCGGTAGTGGTTCGCCAGCGCCGCCAGGTCGTAGCTATACGCGAACGCGTCGCCGAACAGCGCGCGGTAGTTCGAGAAGCACACATCCATCGGCTCGCGGCTCATGTGCAGGATGCGCGCCTGCGGCAGCGCGCGGCGAATCAGTCCCGCGACCTGGTAGTTGGCCGGCAACTTGTCGACGAAAAACGCCTTGCCCTCGGCACGCCATTGCGTCTGTTCGAGATAACGGCGCCCGAGTTCGGCGTAGTCGAGCGCGGACAGGCGCGCGACCAGCGCGTCGTCGATGAGTTCGTGACCGTGCTGATCGGCGACCCAGCGCAGTTGTCGCGGGAAATCGGCGAGCTCGCCGGCCGATGCGACCTGCGAATGCCCGCTGAGGATGCGCTCGAGCAAGGTCGTGCCCGAGCGCGGCATGCCGACGATGAAGATCGGCACCGGGCCATCGAGACGGTGATCGGACGCGGCGAGGAACGACGGCGGCGTCTGCGCGATGAGCCCGTCGACCAGACGCGGCATCGTCGCCGGATCGTAGCCCAGGCGCGCGTGCATGATCGCGTTCGCGCGTTGCAGCGCCGCCCAGGCCTCGTCGAGGCGACCGAGGTCTTCGAGTTCCTTGTACAGCGCGAACTCGAAGCCCGCGTGATCCTCGGTGCCGGTCGGCACGCTGGCCAGCCGCGCGCGGATGAAATCGAGGTGGTTGCTGTCTTCGCGTTGCCGATGCAGACGCGCCAGTGTCAGCGATGCGCGTCCATAGGTAGGCCCTTGCTTCAGACAGGCTTCCATCTCGGCTTCGGCCTCGGCGAGACGGCCATTGAACTGCAACTGGATGGCGCGGAAGTAGCGGAAATCGGCCGTGTCGTAACCCAGCGCTTTCGCGCGGTCCATCATCGCCAGCGCGGGCGCGTGCAGACCCAGCGCCTGGCAGATATGCGCCAGGGCCGCGAGCGCGGGCGCATTGCGCGTGCGCGCCACTTCCGGATGTTGCAGGCAGGCGCGTGCGGCATTGGTTTCGCCGACGCGTACCAGGCATTGCGCGACCCGATGGATCGTGTCGGCGTCATCGGGCAGCGCGAACGCGGCGAACTTGGCTTGCTCCGCGCCTGCGCGCACGCGGCCCTGGGCGAGGAATACGCTGGCCAGCAGCAGGCGCGCGGGCACCAGCCAGGGATTGCTTTCCAGCAGGGACTCGAACGCCGCCTGCGCAGCTGGCAGGCGGCCGTCGACGATATGCTGCTGGCCTTCGTTCCAGAGCGCGAGTTCGTTCGGAGTCATCGCGCCGGCGCGGTCCGTCCCGCGATCATGCGACCTGCGGTTCGGCGCCCGTCGCGAGATGTTCGATCGCCGCCACGCTGGCGAAACGATCGGCCACGCGACGCAGCAGGGCCAGACGGTTGCCGCGCACGGCAGCGTCCTTGTCCATGACCATCACGCCGTCGAAGAAGGCATCGACCGGCGAGCGCAGATCGGCCAGGCGCTTGAACACGCCGACATAATCGCGATCGGCCAGCAGCGGATCGGTATCGGCGACGGCGGCATTGAGCGCATCGTTGAGCAGGCGCTCGGCCGGCTCGGCCAGCAAGGCCGCGTTGACGTGTTCGGGAATCGCGTCCTCGGTCTTGCGCAGGATGTTGCGGATGCGCTTGTTCGCGGCGGCGAGTGCGCTGGCTTCGCGCAGACGCATGAATTCCTTCACCGCCTTGAGGCGACGATCGAAGTCGAGCATCGACACCGAGGCCGCCGCGCCGTCGGCCGCGACCGCATCGAACTGCAGCGTCGTGAAGCCCTGGTCGGTGTAGTAGCTGCGCAGGCGCTCGATGACGAAGCCGATGATTTCGTTCGCGTCCGCGGTCAGTCCGGTCGGCAACTGCGCCAGGGCCAGGCCCAGGTAGTGCGAGAGCGACAGGTCGTGTTCGCCTTCGATCACCGTGCGCGCCAGTGCCAGCGCATTGCGCCGCAACGCGAACGGATCCTTGTTGCCGGTCGGCTTGAGCCCGGCGGCGAACCCGCCGGCAATCGTGTCCAGACGCTCGGCGATCGCCAGCACCTGGCCGAGCTTGGTCGGCGCGATCTGGTCGCCGGCGAAGCGCGGCATGTAGGCATGATCGATCGCATCGGCGACTTCGCCCGGCTCGCCGGCAGCGCTGGCGTAGTAGCGACCGGCGATGCCCTGCAGGTCGGGGAATTCGCCGACCAGACGCGATTGCAGGTCGGCCTTGGACAGCAGGGCCGCGCGCTGCGCGTAGTCGACGTCGACACCGATCTGCTGCGCGATCGCCACCGCGAGCGCGGCCACGCGCCGGGTCTTGTCGGCGTAGGAACCGAGCTTCTGCTGGTAGGTGACTGCGGCCAGGCCTTCGGCCATCGCCTTGAGACCTTGCTTGCGGTCGGCGTCGAAGAAGAACTGCGCGTCGGCGAAGCGCGGACGGATCACGCGCTCGTAACCCTGGCGAATCTCGTTCTCGTCGGTCGACTCGATGTTGGCGATGCCGATGAAGCGTTCGGTCAGACGGTGTTCGCGATTGAGCACCGGGAAGAATTTCTGGTTCGATTCCATTGTCGAGATCAGCGCTTCCTGCGGCACGCGCAGGAATGCCGGCTCGAAACCGCACAGCACCGCGCGCGGCCACTCGACCAGGCAATTCACTTCTTCGAGCAGGGCTTCGGGAATGCGGGCGACGCCGTCGGCTTCCTTGGCGGCGCGTTCGATCTCACTGCGCACGCGCTTGCGGCGTTCGACCGGGTCGACGAGCACGCGCGCGTCGCGCAACACGTCCAGATAATCGCCGGCCTCGTTGATCCAGATCGGCTTGTCGTGATGGAAACGATGGCCGCGGCTCATGCGATCGGCTTTCAGTCCGAGCACGTTGCCGTCGCAGACATCGCGGCCGAGCATGATCAGCAGCCAGTGCGCGGGACGCACGAAACTGATGTCGCTGTCGCCCCAGCGCATCGGCTTGGGCACGGGCAGCGCCTTGATCGCCTCGGCAACGATCTCGGGCAACAATTCCCGCGTCGTCGCGCCCTGGCGCGTATGACGCGCGACGAAGCGCGCGCCCTTGGCGTCGGTGGTGCGGCCGAGTTGTTCGACGCTCATGCCGTTCTTCTGCGCGAAGCCCTGCAGGGCCGCCGTCGGCAGGCCTTTTTCGTCGAGCGCGACATTGCTGTACGGGCCGAGCACCTCGCTGTACTGCGTCGGCTGGGTCAGCGCGACCTTGGGCAACAGCACCGCCAGGCGGCGCGGCGAGTACAGCGGACGCGCATCGGCGAAACCGTCCGCGGTCTCGAATTTCACATGCCGGCTGGCCAAACCCTTGGTCACGCCGTCGAAGAACGCCTGCGCGAGTTCGGGCAGGGCCTTGGGCGGCAGTTCCTCGGTACCGATCTCGATCAACAACGGTTTGGCGTCGAGCATGACGATCCTCGCATCGATGTTCCCGTCTCCTCCCCGGAAACGGGTGATTCCCGCAGCGGCCCTGTCCGGCATGCCGGCAGCCCCGCTCCCCTTGTTATCCCCCCGCCGCGACGGCAGGAGGACGACCCCGCCGGCCCTCAGGCCGGTACTGCGGCTTTCTTCAGATTCGGAAAGCCCAACTTCTCACGTTGTGCGAAGTAAGCCTCGGCCACCGCCCGCGACAGGGTGCGCACGCGCAGGATGTAGCGCTGGCGTTCGGTCACCGAAATCGCGCGGCGCGCATCGAGCAGGTTGAAGCTGTGCGAGGCCTTGCAGACCTGCTCGTAGGCGGGCAGCGGCAGACCGAGCTCGACCAGCTTCAGCGCTTCCTTTTCGCAGGCGTCGAAGCGGTGCAGCAGCTCGGCGACGTCGGCGTGTTCGAAATTGTAGGTCGATTGTTCGACCTCGTTCTGGTGGTACACGTCGCGATAGGTCACCGGCCCCTGCGGACCGACCGTCCACACCAGGTCGAAGACGTTGTCGACATTCTGCAGGTACATCGCGAGGCGTTCGAGACCGTAGGTGATCTCGCCCGTCACCGGCCGGCATTCGAGGCCGCCGGCCTGCTGGAAATAGGTGAACTGGGTGACTTCCATGCCGTTGAGCCAGACTTCCCAGCCCAGACCCCAGGCACCCAGCGTCGGCGATTCCCAGTTGTCCTCGACAAAGCGCAGGTCGTGCACGAGCGGGTCCACACCGAGCGCCTTCAGCGACTCGAGGTACAGCTCCTGCAGGTTCACCGGATTGGGCTTCATCACCACCTGGTACTGGTAATAGCGCTGCAGGCGGTTCGGATTTTCGCCGTAGCGGCCGTCGGTGGGCCGACGGCAGGGCTGCACGTAGGCGGCGTTCCACGGCTCGGGGCCCAGCGCACGCAGGAAGGTCGCCGGATGGAAGGTGCCCGCGCCGACTTCGAGGTCGAGCGGCTGGATCAGGACACAGCCTTGCGCGGCCCAGAACTGGTTGAGCCGGAGGATGAGTTCCTGGAAGGTCGGTGCCGTCATGAAGTGAAAACCGCCGGTAGGAATGAAGCGTGGAAGCAAAGAGGGTTAGTATAGCTACGAACCGCGCCCCTTCTAGTTTTCCGCCCCCGATGAAGCCCTTCCTGATCCTGGAGACCGGTCGTCCGCTCGACCCGTTGCGGCGGCATGGCAGCTTCGGTCACTGGATCCGTGTCGCCGCCGGCCTGCACGGTCGCGAGGTCCGCCATTGCGACGTCGCCCACGGCGAATCCCTGCCCGATGCCAAGGACTATGCCGGCGTGATGATCACCGGCTCGGGCGCGATGGTCAGCGATCGCGAAGACTGGAGCGAACGCAGCGCCGATTGGTTGCGTGCGGCCGCCGAAGCGGGCAAACCGCTGTTCGGCATTTGTTACGGCCATCAGCTGCTCGCGCATGCGCTCGGCGGCAAGGTCGACTACAACCCGCGCGGCCGCGAAATGGGCACGGTGCCCGTACGGCTGGAACCCGCGGCCGCGACCGATCCCCTGTTCGCCGGATTGCCGGCGAGTTTCGCCGCGCAGGCCACGCATCGGCAGACCGTGCTCGCGCCGCCAGCGGAAGCGGCGGTACTGGCGCGTTCGGATCTCGACGATTGCCAGGCGTTCCGGTGGAAGGAATCGGTCTGGGGCGTGCAGTTCCATCCCGAGTTCAGCGCCTGGCTCATGCGCCGCTATATCCACGCACGGCGCGAGGCCCTGGTCAGCGAGGGCACCAGTCACCAGCATTTGTTGCAATCGGTGCATCCGGCGCCGATGGCGCGGCGCGTGCTCAAGCGTTTCATCCATCACACGCGCAAGCGCGGCTGAATCAAGGACGATCCATGGGGTTTCGCAAGGTGGGCGCCGGTCGCGGCGCGGCGTGGATCATCGATGGCCTGGCGTCGCTTGCACCTCGCCCGCTGCCTTTCATCGGCGTGTGCCTGTGGCTGGCCCTGCTCAGCGTGATGCCCGTCGTGAGCCTGGTGACTGGCCTGTTGCTGACGTTTTTCTATGGCGGCCTGGTCGTGTCCGCGCAGGTGCAGGCGCAGCGTGGTCCGGTCCGGCTGGGCCTGTTGTTCGCCGCGTTCGTTCGCCCCGGGGCTTTGCGCCGGTTGTTGCCGGCGGCCCTGCTCAAGCTCGGTTTCGCGCTGCTGGCGGTGATGGTCGTGGTCGCCACGCTGGGCCCGGAATTCTTCGAGGCGCTGCGCAGCACGCCAACACCGGAAAAACTCGACCCGGCGCTGGCTGCCGCCGTCGCCGCGAAACTGCCGCGCCTGTTGCTCGTGCTCGGGCCGGCGAGCGTGCTGGTGAACTGGCTGCTGCTGTTCGCGGTGCCGCGCACGATGCTCGACGAGGTCTCCGGCAGCGTCGCCCTGCGCGAGGCGTTTTCGGCGGTGCTGGCCAATCTCGGTGCCTTGCTGATCAATCTCGCCTGCCAGGTGCTGCTCGTCTTGCTCTTCAGCGGCCTGTTGCTGGTGCCGCTGACGCTGGCCGGCGTGCTCGCCGCCGCCAGTCCGGCCTTGGGCAGTCTGCTGCAGCTGCTGGTGTTCGTCAGCGCGGTCGGCCTGATGTTCGCGCTCGACAGCCTGGTGATGTATCAGGCCTGGCGCGATGTCTTCGCGGTGTCCGAAGCCCCACCGGCACCGGTGACCGAGATCGAAGCCTGAACGGGACTCTCAGACCAGTCCGACGGCGGTCAGCCACAGCGCCAGTGCGACCGACAACACGATCACCGTGCCGAACAGCAGCAGGGCCTGCAGCCCGAGAAACGCCCAGGCCCAAGCTGGCATCGTGGTCTGCGTCGGATTCGCGTGCTCGACGCGCGTGCCGGCCACGAAATCGTGCAGGGCACGTTTGGATGGCGTCCATGCCGCCAGCGCATGACCGAGATTGAGCGTGAGCCAGGACAGCGCCGCCGCGAAAAACCGTGCCGCCGCGCGCCACGGCGTCAGCGCCTGGCCTTGCCCGTCGAGCACCACCAGACCCAGCAGGCGCTTACCCAGCGAGGCGCGCCAGGCCGAACTCTCCATGCCAACGAAATAGACGCCCGCGATCAGCGCGTACACGAGCGTGGAAATCCAGCTCATGCGCCACAGCAGCGGCCACAGGCCGGTCAGCAGGGACAGCGCGGCGTCGGTATCGAGCGCCTCGGGATCGGCGGCCATCGCCAGCAATCGCGGCACCAGGCTGTCGTCGTTCAGGCCCATGATCGCGAACACGATCGTCAGCACCAGCTGGCAGACGAAGGACAGCAGCAGCACATCGATGCTGTAGGCGACGTAGCGTTTCCAGAAACCGGCCGGCGACACCGGCGGCGGGTTCATTCCTGCGTCGCGGCGCGATCGGCGCGCCGCCGCAACATCCGCGCCAGCAGGATGCCGACTTCGTACAGCAGGCACATCGGCACGGCGAGCATGACCTGCGACAGGCCGTCGGGCGGCGTGATGATCGCGGCGATGATGAAGATCGCGACGATCACATAACCGCGCCACTCCGCCAGCTGCGCCGGCGTGACCCAGCCCAGGATCACCGTGACCAGCACGGCCACCGGCACTTCGAAACTCAGGCCGCCGGCGATGAACATCACCGCCGCGAAATCGAGATAACTGGAAATATCGGGCAGGCGGCGCACGCCTTCGGGGGCGGTCGTACCGAGATAATTGAGCATCACCGGCAGCAGCAGGTAGTAGGTGAATGCGCAGCCGATGTAGAACAGCGCCGTCGCGGACACCAGCAGCGGTCGCGCGAGTTTTTTCTCGTGCTGGTACAGGCCCGGCGCGACGAAGGCCCACAGCTGGTACAGCACGAAGGGCATCGCGAGCATGATCGCGGTGAAAAACGCCAGCGTCAGCGGCACCGAAAACGGCGACAGGATGCCGGTCGCGACCAGTTCGTCGCCCTTGGGCAGGCTCTGGATCATCGGCGCGGCGAGCCAGGTGTAGAGCCGGTCCGCGAACGGCAGCAGGCCGAGGAACACCAGCATCACCGCCATCAGCGCGCGCAGCAGACGCGAACGCAGCTCCAGCAGGTGGCTGATCAGGCTTTCTTCGCCGCGTTCGGCCGGATCGCTCATCGCGCGTCGCTGTCGCTGGATGCGGATGCCGGCGGCGGCGTCTCGGTCGGAGTCGCGATCTGCGCGAGCGGCGCCGCGGTGTCACGCAACTGCTGCTGCATCTGCTCGAGTTCGGGCGCGAGTCCATCGAGCGGATTCTTCAGGCTGCGCTGCAGTTCTTCCGCAGCCAGCTCGCGTTCGAGTTCGGCCTTGACGCTGTACCACTGGGCGCGTGCCTTGCGCACCCACAGGCCGGCCAGACGCGCGGCCTTGGGCAAGCGCTCGGGACCGAGCACGACCAAGGCGACGATCGCGACGATGAGGATTTCGATGGGGCCGACGTCGAACATCGGGCGTTCCGCCGGCGCGCGCGATCAGTCTTTGCGCGAGTCGTCGCGCAGGCCGGGATCGGCCGGGTCCTTGGGCTTGTTCTCGTCTTCGCCGGCCATGCCTTTCTTGAAGCCGTGCACGGCGCCGCCCAGGTCCTTGCCGATGTTGGACAGGCGCTTGGTGCCGAACACCAGCAGCACGATGACCAGCACGATGAGCAATTCTTTCCAGCCGATCATGGCTGCGTCTCCAGAAGTCAGTGCACAAGAATACCGCAGCGCGTGCGCTGCGGCTTATTTCGCGGGGTTTTCCGGCTGCTTGAGGGTGCTTTCCTCGAGGCGGTCGCGGAACGCGACCACGGCGTCGGACGGCGCGCCCGAGGCGCGGCCCTCGAAGATCGCCCGGGCGGTATTGCCCTGGCCGTAGACGGCCTGGTTGGCCTTGTTGTCGATGGTCAGCGCGGTGCCGTCGATCGACACGCCGGCGAACAGGCCGCGCGCGCGGGAATAGCTGTAGATCTCGGCCTTGAGCTGCTCGTCGGTGCTGGCCTGGGCGCTGCGTCCGACCGGGCCGGCCGCCACGCTGGCATCGCCGCCGAGGGTGAACTTGCCGTTGACGATCGAATCGACGCCACGCTTGGTCTTGAACACCAGGATCACATCGGCCGACTGCACGCCGGCCTGGAAGCCGATGCTGCCGCCGCCGAGGCGGATGAAGCTCGGGTTCGACCAGGTGCCGTCTTCGCCGCGCACCGCGATCAGGCCCTTGCCGCCGCGACCGCCGACGACGAAGCCGGCCTTGACCACGTCGGGAATCACCGCGATCGCCTGCGCCTCGACCAGCAGCTTGCTCGGAATCGAATCCTCGGGAATGCGCAGGATCTCGGCCAGCACGCGCGTGGCGTTGGCGGCGCGTTCGTCTTCCTTCTGACCGGCGAAGGCCGGCAGGGCGAGCGTGGTCAGCAGCAGACCGAGGGTGAGCGCGTACAGCGGGGACAGAATGCGGCGCATGGGGGGTCTCCAGGGGGCAAGGGGTCAGTATCGCCCCGGGGCATGAATCCGGGGTGAGTCCATCGGCTTCACGTACTGGGATGGTATTTTGCCGCAAACGTTCCGGAACGTATCCATGACCTCCCGCTTTCGCGACGGCACGCCGCCGACGCCCGCCAGCCGCACCGCCCTATTGCTGGTGAACCTGGGCACGCCCGACGCGGCCACGCCGCGGGCGGTGCGCCGCTATCTGGGGCAATTCCTGCACGATTATCGCGTCGTCGATCTGACCCGCTGGCTGTGGTGCCCGATCCTGCACGGCGTGATCCTGCCGCTGCGCGCGCGCAAGGTCGCGCGCAACTACGCGCGCGTCTGGACGGCGCAGGGCTCGCCCTTGCTGGTGCTCAGCCAGGAGCTCGCGCAGGCGCTGCAGGCGCAGTTGCCCGAGTTCGACGTGCGCCTGGCCATGCGCTACGGAAAGCCCGCCGTATCCGAAACCTTGCAGGCCCTGCAGGCACGCGGTGTCGAACGCGTGCTGGTTTTGCCCCTGTATCCGCAGTATTCGGCGAGCACGGTGGCCTCGGCACACGATGCGGTCATGGCCGAACTGGCGCAGTGGCGACGCCTGCCCGAGTTGCGCCTGATCAACGACTACCACCGCGACGAAGGCTGGCTCGATGCCCTCGAGGCGAGCGTGGAAAATTTCTGGGACCTGCACGGTCGCGGCGAAAAACTGCTGATCTCCTTCCACGGTCTGCCCGAACGATTCGTGCGCGCCGGCGATCCCTATCAGCAGCAATGCGAGACTGGCGCACGCCTGCTTGCGCAGCGACTGGGACTCGGCGAAGACCAGTGGCAGCTGACGTATCAGTCGCGTTTCGGCCGCGAGCCCTGGCTGGGTCCGGCCACCGATCACACGCTCGCCGCGCTGGCGAAGGCCGGCGTGAAAACGGTCGACGTCGTCTGTCCCGGTTTCGCGGTGGACTGCCTGGAGACGCTCGAGGAAATCGCGATCGCCAATGCCGACGGCTTCCGGCAGGCCGGCGGCGAGACCCTGCGCTACATTCCCGCGCTGAATGCACAGCCGGCGCATGTCGCGGCCCTGGCGCATCTCGCGCGCCGGCATGCGAGCGGCTGGCCGCAGTGATCCGGCGGGCGGCAAGCGCCAGCCGCTGTCGGGAATGGCCCTTGACCGTCTTGGGCGCGCCCGCTGTCATGCACCGCCGGCGCGTACCCGTCACTCTTCGCCCAGGATCCTCGTGATGCAGGAAGTCTTTCTCGATACCGCCCGCGGTCCGATCGCCGCGCTGCGCGGCGGTACGCCCGGCGGGCCGCGCGTGCTCGCCCTGCACGGCTGGCTGGACAATGCCGCGAGCTTCCTGCCGCTGCAGGCGCAGTTGCCGATGTTCGATCTTGTCGCGCTCGATCTGCCCGGCCACGGCGCCAGCGCGCATCGCCTGCCCGGCTACGACTATGTCTTCGTCGACTGGATCCACGATGTGCTCGATGCGCTCGATGCGCTCGGCTGGCAACGCGCGCATCTGCTCGGCCATTCGATGGGCGGCGCGATCGCGACCGTGGTCGCGGCCTCGGCGCCGGAACGCGTGGAAAAACTCGCACTCATCGAAGCGCTCGGTCCGATCTCGGGCATCGCCGACGAGGCCGGTCCGCGTCTACGCCAGGCAGTCGCGGCGCGACGGGCGCTGGACACCACGCGCGCGCCGCGCAAGATCCCCGACCTCGACACCGCCGTGGATGCGCGCCTGGCCGCTTCGAAGATGACGCGCGAGGCCGCGCGCCTGATCGTCGAGCGCAACCTGCGGCCGCTCGAGGACGGCTTCGCCTGGCGCAGCGATGCGCGCCTGACCCTGCCCACGCATGTGCGCACCGGCGAGGCCTTCGTGCAGAGCTGGCTGCGCGCGATCGAAGCCCCGGTGCTGGTCATCGCCGCCGATCCGGCGCCACCGTATTTCAATCCCGAAATCCGCGCCGGCCGGCTCGCGCAGTTGCGCGACGGCCGCGTGCAGGTCATTGCCGGCGGCCATCATCTGCACATGGAACAGGCGGCGCGCGTCGCCGAGCCGCTGCGCGAATTCCTGGCGACCTGAGCGCGCCTACTGCGCCGGCGGGTAGTGGCGCAGCGACACTTTGCTGCCGCCGCCATCGGCGACGACGGTGTAGATCAGATGCCTTCCGTCCTTTTCGAAGCCATCGCTGGCCATGACCGGCTGACCGCCGACGCGCGTGCTGTTCTTCCAGCCCTGCGCCTCATACAGCGGCAACATCGTCGCGAACGTCGCCGCCGGATCGCTCGACAGCGTGAACGCGACGATCTGGATCTTGCCCATGCTGATCGCATCGGTGAGGTGGGCGCCGGGCGGCAGCGGGATATCGGCGGGGAAATCCTTGGGCAGGGCGACGTCGGCGCCGCTGTCGACCTTCATGCCGCCGATGTCGATGTGTTCTTCCTTCGGCGGCGGCGCGGCGGTACCCGCGACCGGTGTCGCCGGCGCGGCCGGCGTGGGCGCGGGCGTTTCGCTGTGGCCGCAGGCGGCCAGGCCGACAACGAGGACAACAAGACAGGGACGGACGATCATCGCGGCGTTCATGGGGCCTCCGGCAGGCAGGGCGGCCATCGCGCCGCAGACAGGGCAACGTCAGCGCCGGCCGGCAGCGGCCGCGGTCGGCTCAGGCCAGGCGGCGCAGCTCGGATTTCAGCATCAGGCCTTCGCCGTGCAGGTAGTCGCGGGCGTCGTGCCAGTCGGGGCAGCGAGCTTCGACCTCGCGCCAGAAGCGCCGCGAATGGTCGCGATGGATGAGATGGCAAAGTTCGTGCACGAGCACGTATTCGAACGCGCTCGGACGGCCCAGCACCAGCGACAGGTCCAGCGACAGCGCATCGTCGGGGGCGAGCGAGCCCCACAGCGACGACAGCGCGCGCAGGCGGAAACTCGACGGCGGCCGCGGCAGTTGCGGCAGATAGCGCGGCAGCCACTGGCCGATATCGGCGCGCGCCTGCTGGCTGTAGAAATCGCGCAGCGCCGCCCGCAGCTGTTTGTCGGTCGCTTTCGCCGCGCAGGCGACCGTGATGCCGTGCGTCTCGCCGGTGACCCGCGTGTAGCGGCCTTCGGACCAAAGGATCGGCACGCGTTCGCCGCGCAGCAACAGATGCTGGTCGTGGTCGCGCGAAAACGGCCGCGTGTCGATGACCGGCAGTTTAGCCAACTGCGCCTGCAGCCAGTCGCGATGTTCAAACAGGAACTGCTCGGCCAGCTTGATCGACGCGCTGCGCGGCAGCGTCAGGCGCACGCCCTTGTCGCCGACGATCAGGCGCAGCCGGCGCGCGCGCGCATCGCGCACCCAACGCACAGGCACCGCCTCGCCGCTGCGCAGCACCAGCATGCGTTGTTCCTGCGCGGGTTTGGGCTCGAGGAAACGCAGCCAGGCCATCAGGTCGTCGCGCGCGCCAGGAAGGTCTGCAGGTTCGCCGCCGCCGTCGCCCGCACCTTGTCGTGCAGGAACTGCGTGCGGCCCAACAGCAGGCCCTTGAAGCCCAAGGCCTGCGCGGCCCAGCGCGGGAAATCGAACTGGTCGCGATGGCTGACGATGAAGCCATCGCGGAACACGAACTGGCCGTCGATGATGTTGTGCACCAGGCGTCCGGTCGCACTGAAACGATAATGCGCTTCCCAATGCGCGCGGCCGCTGGCGGCGTCGGCGCTGATGCCGTCGAAGCTCAACGACCAGGCATCGCGACCTTTGGCGCGGGTCGCATCGCAGAGCATGCGCCACATGCCACCGATCTCGTTGCGGCCGCGCAGGTTGAACACCGGATCCTCGAAATGGGAATCGAGCGCATAGCAGTCGGCCATCGCCTCGGCATCGAGGGCGGCGAACGCGGTGTAGAAGCGGGTCAGCAATGCGGCATTGTCGTGGGACATGGGCGCGTCTCCGGTTTGGCCGATTCTAGCGCCGCGATCGGTTCGTGTGCGCGGTGGGCTCTTCTGAAATTCCGTTTGCCGCCCCGGCGCCACACGCAGGAGCGGGCAGGATGCCAATAGAGTCGATTATTCCTCGGGTTTGCTCAGCTTCAGCGCTTTCTCGAGCACGACGAACAGGCGCGCCAGTTCGGCCGACATCAGCGCATAGCGGGCGTCGAGTTCGGCGTGCAGGGATTCGCGCTCGGTGTTTTCGAGCTGGTCGACGGCGCCGTCGAGGAACTTGAGCTTGCGCACGACCAGGTCCTCGCCGAGCACGAAACTCACGTGATCGTCGAGCACCAGCGCCAGGCGCGTGACCTGTTTGCCCGAATCCAGATGCTTCTTGATCTCGTCGCTGAGCAATTCCTGGTTCTGGCACTTCACCACCGCGCCGCCGTCGATGCTGTCCTTGAGCTCGCATTCGTCGCCGAGCGAAAAGCCCTCCGGCAGGGGCTCGCCGGCGATCCAGCCAGTCAGCAGCGTGCGCACCGAGACTTCGGCGTTCAGCGGCAGGGCCGCGAAACTGCCCATCGCATGCCGCAATTCGTTGACGAAGCCTTCGGCGGATTTGCGCGAGGAGGTGTCGACCGCGATGAAGCCGAGCTTGAGATCGAGGCTGGCGTTGAGCCGCATCGGCTTGACGAACGCGCGCGGCAGCAGCTCGTGCACGAGGTCTTCCTTGAGACGCTTGCGCGCCTTGCCGCCGAGTTTGCGTCCTTCCTTGCCTTCGATCTCGGCGATCTTCTTGCCGAGCGCGTCGTTGACCACCGAGCCGGGCAGGATCTTGTCTTCGCCGCCAAGCGTAAGCCACAGCGCGTTGCCAACGCCGTGCGACAGCGCCGGCTCGTCGCGGCCGAAGGGCGAGACGAAACCGCGCGACTGCATTTCCAGCACACCGACCGGCTTGAGCACGGCGTCGGCGAGTGCGGCTTCGATGTTGTCGAAGGATTTTTTCAGCGAAACGGGAAAACGGAACAGGGTGAGATTGCGAAAGAACATGGAATTCCTGTGATGAACATGGCGCCGACGCACCGGCACGCACCGGCGGCCGCACGACGGGCCGAAAACGATCCGGCCCCCGGTTCGCACCGGGAAGACGGACTGGCAGGGGGAGGACCGGCGATCGTCGAACGACGGGCCGAACCGGGCGACGCAGGACGCTAGTTTACCCCTGTCGCGACTGCGCCGACGGCGCTAAGCTCAGGGCCATGTCCCAGCCGCCCGATCCCGCCAAGATCGCCGCCCAGCTCATCGAGCTGCGCACCGAACACCGCGATCTGGACGAGGCGATCGCTCGCCTGGCGGCCAGCATCGAAGCCGACGAGCTGTCGGTGAAGCGGCTGAAAAAGCGCAAGCTCAAGATCAAGGACATGATCAGCTATCTGGAAAACCAGATGATCCCCGATCTCGATGCCTGAGCGCGGTGCCGCCTAGGCTTTGCTCTCGGCAGCACCGGCGGCACCGGCGGCGACTTTGCTGACCGCCTCGGGCGAAATCTTGGTGATCGTGTGGCGCAGCTCGCGCGACAGCACCAGCTTGGCATCTTTTTCCCAGGTGTTCAGGCGCTCATCGAAATCGAGCTTGCCGTTCGGGCACAGCCAGACCAGCTTGAGTTCGCGCAGCTTGCCGATGAAGCCGCGGAACAGCGACTTGTCGAAGAATTCCGGCGCCGCCGGCGCGTACAGCAACGACAGACGCTGCGCGGCGAGATGGCACAGCGTCTCCAGCTCGCCGGCCGACAGCGTGCGCGGGCCGTTCTTGACCAGGGTCGTGATCGCGATGAAATAGCGTTCGAAGGCCTGCTGCAGACTGTGCGCGACCGCGCGCAGACGGAATACCTCGTCGGTCTGGCCGGGGCCGCGCGCGATGTAACCGTCCTCGCCCTCGTTGACCTGCGACAGCAGACCCTCGGCGATGAACAGGTCGATCGTGGCGTTGAGGCGCTCGCTGAATTCGTCTTCGTTCCAGGGCAGGAACAGCTCTTCCTGGATGAACGGATAGATCGTCTTGCCCAGACGCAGCAGGCTGCTGCGTGACAGGCGGCGGTTGTTCTGGAAGCACAGCGCGATCCACGCCGCGGCGCTGAACAGGTGCAGCGAGTTGTTGCGGAAATAACTCTGCAACACCGCCGTCTCGCCCTCGACGCCGATGACGTCGCCGAGCGGATGCTTGCGCCGCGTGAGCACGCCGATCTTCTCGCCGTACACGATGATCTCTTCCGGCGACTTGGCGGTCACCGTCACGCGGTCGGAATACGGCAGCGCGGCCAGCAGTTTTTTCGACAGGGCCAGCTGCGCGAGCAGGTCGCTTTCGGCCATCGCGTGCTTGGGCGTGGACAGCAGCGCCAACGCCAGCAGGTTGATCGGATTGACGTCGGCCGCGCGGTTGATGTTGACCTGGATCTGGTGCGCCAGTTCGTCGACGGTGTCGTTGAACCAGGCCGGTTTGTCGTCGGTGTCGGCGGTTTCGCGCCAGTCGGGCGCGTTCTTGGCCAGCATCGCATCCATGAACACCGGCTCGCCGAAATTCACCGTGACCTTGCCGTAGTGCTCGCGCAGGATTTCGAACACGCCGCGGATCAAGGCCCAGATCGTTTCTTTCTGCTTGGGCTGGCCGGTGAGTTCGTCGAGGTAGCTTTTGCCCTCGATGACCTTTTCGTAACCGATGTACACGGGCTGGAACACCACCGGCCGGCGCGGCGCGCGCAGGAAGGCCTTGAGCGTCATCGCGATCATGCCGCCCTTGGGCGCCAGCAGACGGCCGGTGCGCGAGCGCCCGCCCTCGATGAAATACTCGATCGAAAAGCCTTCGCCGACCAGCTGCGCGACGTATTCGCCGAGCACGACCGCGTACAGGGCGTTGCCGCGGATGCTGCGACGGATGAAGAACGCGCCGCCGCGACGCAGGATCGAGCCGATCACCGGCATGTTGAGGTTGATACCGGCGACGATGTGCGGCGGCACGATGCCATGCGTGTACAGCAGGTAGCTGAGCAGCAGGTAGTCCATGTGGCTGCGGTGGCAGGGCACATAGACGACTTCGTGGCCGGGCGCGATCTGTTTGAGCTTGTCGAGGTGATGCACGTCGACGCCGTCGTAGATGCGGTTCCAGAAACCGGTCAGCGCGAACGAGGCCGATCGCACGACGGGATTGGAATAGTCGGCGGCGATTTCCCAGGCGAAGCCATGGGCTTTTTTCCAGGCTTCCAGATACTCGCTGCCGTCGCGTCGCGCCTGGTCGGCGATCGCCTTGCGCACGGGCTCGGCATCGAGCACGCGATCGACCAGCAGGCGCCGCGTCGACAGGTCCGGGCCGATGACGGCCGAGCGGATCTTGCGGAAATGCGCACGCAGCATGCGCGAGACCTTGCGCACGGTGCGCTCGTGCGGCAGGTCCTCGTCGAGGATCTCCCAGACGCGCACGCTCGGCGAAAACTGCACGACCGTGTCGCGACCGTTGAGCAGGATCGCGAGCAGGCGGCGGAAGCGGCCGACCAGTGCCCAGTTTTCCGAGAACAGCACCGAGAACCAACCCGACTGCCGCGACGGCGCACGTCCGACGAAGATCGATACCGGCACCACCTGCACGTCCTGGTCGGGATACAGGCGGTGGGCCATGAGCAGGCGCGACAGGCCGTCGCTGTGGTTCTTGTTCTTGGGCCGCGTCCACAGGCCGCCGCCACGTCGCGACAGGGCGACGTAGGCGCGTTTGCGTCCGAGCGGATCGCCCGGCAGCGTCGCCAGCGGTGACGGCAGGCCGGCTTCGCGACAGGCGCGGTCGAGGATCAGCGTGTTCGACAGGCCGTAGTTTTCCAGCACGTAGCAGACCGGCCGGTCGAGCGTGAACGGCGGCACCGCCGGTTCGCGCTTGATCTCGATCCAGGGCACCAGCAGTTTTTCGATGAGGCGCGCCCACAGCGGCGGACGCGCGCGTTTGCCCGCGGGCGCCGGCGGCGGCGTCGGGGCCGGGGGCGGCGGCAAGGGCAACGAGGGTTGTTCGGTCATGCGCGGACTCAGCGGACGGCGGTCGACAGCGGCTGCGACAGCTCGGCTTCGGCACTACGCACGGCGTCGGCGCTGTACCAACGGCCGTCGCGGCGGATCAACTGCATTTCGAAACTCACGGTTTTTCCCAGCAGGGGATAGGTGACCTGCATCGTGGCGAAATCGCCGTCGGCCGCGATGGTCTTGGCGCTGACGCCGGCCAGGGCCGCGTCGCCGTCGATGCCGTACACGCGGCCCATGTCTTTGAGGCCCTTGAGCAGGACGCCGCCTTTCTCCAAGGCCGGAATCATTTCCAGCTGACGGGTCTGTTCGAGCGTGTGCAGATCGAGCTCGCGTGCGGTCGCGCTGAGCACCACCATGGCCTGGCGCGCCCGCGCACGGTCGGTGAGCACCTGCGGCTGCAACCAGGCCATCACGGCACCGCCGACTTCGCTGGCGTGGGCCTTTTCCGAGTCGGTGAGCTTGGGATTGGCGTTGATGACGCCCTTGATGAAGATGCCGGCCGTGGTCTGCATCAGCGGCCATTGCGAGCCGATCTCGGCCTCGAGTTTCTTGAGCTTGGGATCGAGCGACTGATAGAGCTTGCCTTCGGCACCGGGCTCGGTGAGCCGGCCCATCCAGCGGGCGAATTCGGCGCGCTCCTTCTCGGTCGGCGGCGGCGCCACCGCGAGCTTGGCGTGCCAGCGCTCCTCCATCTGCTTGTGCAGGGCCGGCGGCACCGACAGGCGCGAGTAACGCACCAGGTCGTTGTCCTGGATCGCTTCGGCCAGGCCCTTGACCGCCGCGACCGGGTCGCCGGGCGCCACAACCTCGCGACGGCAGGCACCCAGGCCCAGGGCCAGGCAGGTCAGCAGCAGCAGGACGAACAGCCGGAAAGTCGGTCGGGGCATCACGAAGGGGTGCGGAGGCCGAAACGGGCCGTTGCAGGGATCGGAAGGGGAATCTAGCAGATCGGCCGTAAGGCCCTGTATGTGTCCGATCACGGTATGGCGATTGGCCGCGGCAAAAAAAAGGGGAGGCCGAGGCCTCCCGCAAATCCGGTGGAACCGGAGGACAGGTTGTCGTTGTGTGTTCGAAAACCAACCCCGACCGCGGCAGCTTAGGCCAGCCGCAAAGCTTATGCAATACCTGAAGTTTCCGTGTTCAACCTATTGTTTTTATTGACATCAGTAGCGAAGCGCGTCGATCTTGGCGCGCCGGCGCTCGCCCTCGGGCTGGGACCATTCGTTATTGAACAGGGCCGGCTCCCAGCTGCCGTAGCTGGGGTTGGGCAGCACGAACCAGCGCTCGCCGACCCAGCCCAGGTAGGGGCGCATGGCCTGCTCGCGACCTTCGGCATTGTTGGCCAGCACGGTGACCATGTCGCCGATCTGGTCGCCGAACTGCAGGATCACCCGGTGGCTGCGGCCGACCAGGCGGCGGCGGCAGCCCTTCTCCGAGCCGTTGTCCTCGCAGCCGTCCACGATCGTGCCCAGGCCCAGGAACTGGCTGTCGTCCTTGACCGGGAATCCGGCCTTGCGCAGGTTGGCCAGGGTCGCCGGGCCCAGGTCGGCAGCGCGGTTGGACACGTAGTAGATGGTCACGCCGCGCGCGGCGGCGGCGCGCGCGAATTCCAGGGCACCGGGCACGGGCTTGGCGGCTTCCTCGCGCACCCACTGCGCCCAGGTGAATTCGTCATAGCCCTTGCCGTCGCGGATCAGGCGCGCCTGGTAGGGCGAGTTGTCGAGCACGGTCTCGTCGACGTCGACGATGACCGCCGGCGGCAGGCCCGCGGCCGGCGTATCCCGGTCTTCCTTGGTCAGCGCGTCCCAGGTGGGCGTCTTCAGGCCGCGGTCGAGCTGGACCAGGCCGCTGCGGTAGGTCTGGCCGGTGAGCAGGCGAAATTCCACCGAGGTCTGCATCCAGGCCACGGCATTGAGATTGTCATGCGCGGCGGGCGCGCCTGCGCTGGTTGTACCGGTGCTCGCGACCGGCGCGCCCTCGGGCGTGCTGGTGGTGCGCGTGGGCAGCATTTCGCAGCCGGCCAGGGCCAGGGCGAGCAGGGAAAGCGGAAGCAGGCGGTGCAAGGTCATCGGGATTCCCCGGTCGAAATTGGAAAGCGGCATTGTCGCAGAGCCCTGCGACTTGTGTGATCGGTCGGATACCTGCTCGCACCCAGTGCCTCGGTGCTCCGCTCGCCGAAGACTGTCCGCTTGCCGAGATGTATCGTCCGGTGAATCTCGCTGTGGCTCCCGCACCCCCGACCCACCCGGAGTGATGGTGCCGGTTCGGGTCGGGCATCCTGCCCTTCACGAACCGTCGCAGGCCATCCTTGGCCTGCTCACATCATTCCGGGTGGGTCGGGGGTGCTCTGCGATGTTTTCGGAGCAGCGTGGAAAAGCTTTTTACCTTCGCAAAGTCTCTTCGCGATGTCAGAGCGCTCCCAGTGACGGTGGGATACCTGTGTGAGTCGGCCAGGGATGGCCGACGACGGTGAGTGGGTACAGGACGTACCCCCGAACCGGCACGCAGGTACCCGCCGGCGCTGGGGGCGCGGGTGCGAAAGCGAGATTTCCAAGCAACAAACATCGAAGCGAAGCCGCAAGTGCATCGCGATCAAGCCCGCTCCCAACCGAGCAGCATTGGTTCGAGCGGGTCACACGCGAGTCAGGAGTCGAACAGCGCCGCGATCGCGTCCATATGCGCGCGGCCGCGTTCCTTCTTCTGCACCGATTCGAGTTCGGGGTCGGCGCCGTCGCGCTGCAGATCGCCTGCCGGCAATTCGTCGATGAAGCGGCTGGGCAGCAGATGCTGGTGTTCGCCCCAGCGTTTGATCTCCGCGCTGTGCGACAGATACAGGCGTTCCTTCGCGCGCGTGATGCCGACGTACATCAGGCGCCGCTCTTCCTCGAGTCCGCCTTCGTCGATCGCGTGTTCGTGCGGCAGGTTGCCGTCCTCGCAGCCGACCACGAACACCGCGCGGAATTCCAGGCCCTTGGCCGCGTGCAAACTCATCAGGCGCACTTCGTTGCCCGGCTCGCCGCGATCGGCATGGCTGAGCAGGGCCAGCTGCGCGGCGAGTTCGCCCGGTCCGTTGCCTTTGACCGCTTCGAACCAGGAAGCGAGCTCATCGAGGTTTTCCTTGCGGCGCAGATAGCTCGCTTCGTCCTTGCATTGCGCGCGGATCGCCGCGAGCAGGCCCGATTGTTCGGCGAGCTGTTTGGTCAGTTCGGCCGGCGTCAGCGTCTCCGCCGCATCGCGCAGGCGATGCACGATGCGGGTGAATTCGTCCAGGCCGGCGGCCGCGCGCGGCGTGAGCTGTTTGAGCATCGCGATGTTTTCTGCCGCTTTCGACAGCGGCAGATGCGCCTGCTGCGCCATTTCGGCGAGCTTGGCCAGAGTGGTGCCGCCGACTTCGCGCTTGGGCGAGGTGATCGCGCGCAGGAAGGCCGCGTCGTCGTCGGGATTGGCCAGCACGCGCAGCCAGGACAGCGCGTCCTTGACCTCGCCGCGATCCAGGAACGCGGTGCCGCCGGTGAGGTGGTACGGGATGCGCAGCAGCTGCAGCGCCTTTTCCAGCACGCGCGACTGGTGGTTGCCGCGGAACAGGATCGCGAACTCGCCCCAGGGAATGTCCTTGGCCTGCTTGAGATAATGAATCTCGCCGGCGACGCGTTCGGCCTCGTGCTCGTTGTTGCGGCAGGCCCAGACGCGCACGTTTTCGCCGTCGCCGTGCTGGCTCCACAGCTGCTTGAGATGCGCGTGCGGATTCTTCGCGATCAGCGTGTTCGCACAGCGCAGGATGCGGCCCGAGCAACGGTAGTTCTGCTCGAGCTTGACGACTTTCAGGTTCGGATAATCGACCGCGAGCAGATCCAGGTTTTCCGGATTGGCGCCGCGCCAGGCGTAGATGCTCTGGTCGTCGTCGCCCACGCAGGTCATGTTGCCGCGCGCGCCGGCGAGCTGCTTGAGCAGGCGGTACTGCGCGCCGTTGGTGTCCTGGCATTCGTCGACGAGCAGATAGCGGATGCGCTCACGCCAGCCGGCGGCGAGATCGGGCTCGGCTTCGAGCAAGGTCAGCGGCAGCCGGATGAGATCGTCGAAGTCGACGGCGTTGAAGGCCTGCAGACGCTGCTGATATTTCGCGTACAAGGCGGCGGCCTCGCGCTCGCGCGCCGAACGCGCGGCCTCGAGCGCCTGCTCGGGCGACAGGGCTTCGTTCTTCGCGCGCGAGACCAAGCCGCGCATGCTTTCATACGCATCGTTTTTCAGGCCCGGACCCAGGAGGTCCTTGACGATGCCCATCTGGTCGTCGGTGTCGAAAATCGAGAAGCCGCGACGCAGCTTCGCGCGCTCGTGTTCAATCTGCAGGAACTTCAAACCCAGCGAATGGAAGGTCGAGATCGTCAGACCCTCGGCCTTGTCGCCCTTCACGCGCTTGGCCACGCGCTCGCGCATTTCCCGCGCGGCCTTGTTGGTGAAGGTGATCGCGGCGACGTGCTTGGCTTCGTGCCGGCCACTGCCAATCAGGTGCGCGATTTTCTCGGTGATCACGCGCGTCTTGCCGCTGCCCGCGCCAGCGAGCACGAGCAGGGGACCGTCGGTGTATTCGACGGCGAGTTTCTGGGGGGAATTGAGGCCGGACATGCGCGGCTAGTTTACTTCGGCGTCACCTTTTTTGCCGCCGCCTTCTTGCGCACCACTTTCTTATTGGGAAGCACCAGTTCCTCCTCCCCCGCCGCCTTCTCCAGCTTGGCGTACTGCTGCATGTTGTCGCGGCAGCGATGGATCAGGCGCAGGAATTCCGAACGGTCCGCCCGCGACATGCCGTTCTGCATGTCCTCGACCAGTTGTTCGGCGACGGTTTCGCAACGGCGGTTCTCGGCCAGCCCGCGCGCGGTCAGGAAGGCTCGCAGAATGCGCCCATGATCGGGGTCGGCTTCACGCACGAGCAGGCCATCGCGCTCGAGCCCGGTCAGGATCTGGTTCATTGTCTGCGGCGTCACCATCGCCCAGCGCGCGAGCTGCGCGCCGGACAGGCCCGGCGTTTCCTCGAGGAAGCACAGCGCGGCCGCGGCCGGATAGCTGATCTCGATACCGTCTGCGCGCAGACGGCTGCTCATGACGATGCGGCACAGGTGATCGAGCTGTTTGAGCGCGAGATTCAGGGGGTCGTTCTTGGCGGCGGGCTGGCTCATGGCTGGCGGGTTGCAATATCAGGGTACTGATAAGTTATCATGGCCCTGATAATACACGACGAGCATCCGCCGACATGGCTTTCCGACCCCTCTCCGCGACGGTCTTCGTCGCGTCCTGCCTGATCCTGGCCGCTTGCAGCAAGGATCCCGCGTCCGAAACCGAGGCCAGCGCGGCGCCCGCCGCCAGCCTCACCGTCACCCTGGCGCGTGCGCAACTGCGCGCGATCGACCGCACGGTGATCGCTTCCGGGCCGGTCACGGCCTGGGAAGAAATGCAGCTGGGCGTCGAACTCAGCGGCGTGCGCGTGACCGCCCTGCGCGTGGACGTCGGCCAGGCCGTGAAGAAGGGCCAGGTGTTGCTCGAGCTCGATCACCGCACGCTCGACAGCGACCTGCGCCAGGCGCAGGCCGCGCTCAACGAAGCCGATGCGGGCGTGAAGCTCGCCGAGGTCAATCTGTCGCGCGGCCAGGCGCTGGCGAAGAGCCAGCTGATCAGTGCCAGTGCGCTCGACGAACTGCGCGCCGCGCTCGTGCAGGCGCAGGCGCGCCAGGCGACCACGCGGGCGCAACGCGACGGCGTGCAACTGCGCCGCGATTTCGCCGACCTGCGCGCGCCCGATGACGGCGTGATTTCCAAACGTCTCGTGCAACCGGGCCAAGTAGTCGCGGCCGGCAGCGAATTGTTGCGCCTGATCCGCCAGGGCCGTCTGGAATGGCGTGCGGAGCTCGCCGAAGCGGAACTCGCGCGCGTGCAGACCGGTGCGAAAGTGATTCTGACCGGCGCCGACGGCAGGCCGGTGGAAGGTCGCGTGCGTGCGGTCTCGCCGGGCTTGGATGCGAGCACGCGCACCGGCACGATGTACGCCGATCTGCCCGCCCCCGGCGCGCTCAAAGCCGGCGCCTTCGTCGAAGGCCGCATCGTCACCAGCGCCGCGCAGGCGCTGATGGTGCCCGCGGCGGCGATCGTGCAGCGCGATGGTTACGCCTACGTATTCAGCGTCGACGCACAGGGCATCGCACATCGCCTGCGCGTGCGCACCGGTGCGGCCAGCGGCGGCGACATCGAGGTCGTCGAAGGTCTGAAGGCCGGCGATGCCGTCGTCGACCGGGGCGCCGGCTTCCTCGGCGACGGCGATCGCGTGCACGTGGTCACCGACGCCGCGGCGGCGGGTCCGACGCCATGAATTTTTCCGCCTGGGCGATCAACCGGCCGCTGCCGGCGCTGATGCTGTTCTTCGTGTTGTGCGTGGCCGGCCTGTGGGGTTTCCACAAGCTGCCGGTATCGCGCTTCCCGGATATTTCCTTCCCGATGGTCACGGTCACCGTGCCGCTGCCGGGCGCGTCGCCCAGTCAGCTGGAGACCGAAGTCACGCGCAAGGTCGAGGACTCGGTCGCGACGATCCCCGGCATCAAGCGGGTGATGTCCGGCGTCAACGACGGCGTCAGCACGACGACGATCGAGTTCACCCTCGATACCGATCTGGCGACGGCGCTTGACGATACCCGCGACGCGATCACGCGCATCCGCGCCGATCTGCCGCAGGACATCCAGGAGCCGATCGTCGCCAAGATCAATGTCGGCGGCTCGCTGATGACGTATGCGGTCGCATCGAAATCGCTGCGCACCGACGAGCTGAGCTGGTTCGTCGATCGCGAAGTGAGCAAGGCGCTGTACGGCGTGCCGGGCGTCGCCCTGGTCACGCGCTCGGGCGGCATCGATCGCCAGGTGCGCGTCGACCTCGATCCGCAGGCCCTGCAGGCTTACGGCGTGACCGCCGGGCAGGTGTCGCAGCAGCTCGCGCGTATCCAGGCCGAACGGCCCAGCGGCAAAGCCGAAGTCGACGGCGCGCAGCAGATGATCCGCACCGTCGGCACGATCGCCGACGCGAACGCTCTGCGCGATTTTTCCATCAGCCTGCCCGACGGCCGCGGCGTGCGCCTCTCGGCGCTCGCCAACATCGTCGACGGCGCGGCGGATCCCAGCCAGGTCGCCCTGCTCGACGGCCAGCCGGTCGTCGCGTTCTCGCTCTCGCGCACGCGCGGGTCGAGCGAAATCGACGTCGCCAAACGCGTGCGCGCCGTACTCGCCGACCTTGAGGCGGCCAATCCCGCGGTGCGTTTCCAGTTGGTGACCTCCACGGTCGAGGAAGCGCAACGCAGTTTCGATTCTTCGATGACGATGCTGTGGGAAGGCGCGGCACTCGCCCTGCTGGTCGTGTGGCTGTTCCTGCGCGACTGGCGTGCGACCTGGGTGTCGGCCGTCGCGCTGCCGCTGTCGATCATTCCGACGTTTGCGGTCATGTACTGGTTCGGCTTCAGCCTCAACCTCATCACGCTGCTGGCGCTGTCGGTCGTGGTCGGCATCCTGGTCGACGACGCGATCGTCGAGATCGAGAACATCGTGCGCCATCTGCGCATGGGCAAGTCGCCGTTGGAAGCGGCGCGCGAAGCCGCCGACGAGATCGGCACCGCCGTCATCGCGACCTCACTGACGCTCGCCGCCGTGTTCGTGCCCGTCGCCTTCATGCCCGGCATCGCCGGCAAGTTCTTCCGCGAATTCGGCTGGACGGCTGCCACCGCGGTGCTGTTCTCGCTGCTGGTCGCGCGCCTGCTGACGCCGATGATGGCGGCGTACCAGCTCAAGGCGCATCCGATCGACGAGCGCGAATCGCGACTGATGACCTGGTACCTGGGCTGGGTCGATGCGGCCCTGCGCCATCGCGCGCTCACGCTATGGATCGCCACCGGTCTGTTCGTTGCGTCGTTGGCGATCGTGCCCTTCATTCCCGCGACCTTCATTCCGTTCACCGATCTGGGTCGCAGCAATCTCAGCCTGGAATTGCCGCCCGGCACGCGCCTGACCGACACGGTCGCACTCGCGGAACAGGCGCGCGCCAAACTCGGTGCGATCAAGGAACTCCAGCAGACCTACACGACGGTCGGCAGCGTGCTCGACATCGGTGATCCGACCAAGACCGGCATCGGTGAAGTGCGCAAGGCCACGCTCGTGCTCGACTGGGGTACCCCCGATACCCGCGAGCGCAGCCAGAAGGATCTCGAGCGTGATGCGCGCGCGCGCCTGGCCGACCTGCCCGGGGCGCGCGTGAGCTACATCAGTTCCGAACCGGGCGAACTGATGCAGCTCGTGCTCGCCGGTGACGACCCGCAACGTCTGCTCGACGCCGCGCAGCTGTTGGAACGCGACCTGCGCACGCTCAAGGGCCTGGGCAGCATCACATCCTCGGCGTCCTTGCTGCGTCCGGAAATCGTCATCACGCCCGACCCGGCGCGTGCCGCGGATCTGGGCGTGGCAACCAGCGACATCGCCGAGGCCGCGCGCATCGCGACCACGGGCGATTTCACCCAGCGTCTGGCCAAACTCAACCTGCCCGAACGCCAGGTGCCGATCCGCGTGGGCTTCGACGAAGCCACGCTCGCCGATCCGGCGCTGATCGGCAACCTGCGCGTGCCGGGCAAAAACGGCAGCGTGCCTTTGTCGGCGGTCGCGGACATCCGCGCCGGCAGTGGCCCCTCGCAGATCTCGCGCTACCAGCGGCAGCGCAACATCACCTTCACCGCTGAACTCAATGGTCGGCCGCTGGGCGATGTCATGAACGAAGTGCAGCAGCTGCCGAGCGTGAAAAAACTGCCAGCCGGCGTGAGCTTCCTCAACACCGGCGATGCGGAAGTGTTCGTCGAGCTGTTCGTCGGCTTCCTGCTGGCGATGGCCGCCGGTCTGATCTGCATCTACATGGTGCTCCTGCTGCTGTTCAACCACGCGCTGCAGCCGTTGACGATCCTGACCGCGGTGCCGCTGTGCGCGGGAGGCGCGTTCGGTGCGTTGCTGCTCACGCAGAACGCGCTGTCGTTGCCGGCACTGATCGGCCTGCTGATGCTGATCGGCATCGCGACGAAGAACTCGATCCTGCTTGTCGACTATGCCGTCATGGCCGAAGACGAGGGCCATCTGAGCCAGCACGACGCGCTGATCGACGCCTGCCGCAAGCGTGCGCAGCCGGTGGTCATGACCACGTTGGCGATGGGCGCGGGCATGTTGCCGATCGCGCTGGGTTTCTCGGGTGATTCGAGCTTCCGCGCGCCGATGGCGATCGCTGTCATTGGCGGCCTGATTACTTCGACGCTGCTGAGCCTGATCGTGATCCCGGCCGCGTTCACCGTGCTCGATGATCTGGGCGAGTGGGTGAAGCGGCGCGCGAGCCGAAAAGCGCCCTCGGCCTGAGTCGGCTCAGCGCGCGAGCGGTCGTTCGGCCGGCACGCGATGGCGGTCGAACCAGGCCGCCCACGGCGGCAGCAGATACACGGCGAGCGCGGACAGGGCCAGCGTATGCGCATCCGGCGGCAGCGGACCGAAACTCGCGGCCGCGTAACTCACCAGCACGAGCGCCAGCCAGCCCAGGAACGGATACAACCCGCTGCGATCGCCCGGCAGGGTCGCGCGCAGGTACAACACGACGCCGACGGCAAACATCAGGCCCTCGACCATCAGCGTGCGCGGTATCGAATTCCACAAGCCCAGGCCGATCAGCGGCGAATCCCCGGGCCACAAGGGCAGATCCGGCCGGTGCGAAATCGCATCCAGAAACCAGTGACTGAGCACGAGCAGGCCTATCACCCACGCACCGCGCCGATCCTTTTTCCACACACCGAACGCCAGCGCCGCCAACAGGGCCCAGCCCGCCGCGCCGACGAGGCTGTGCGTGATCGGATAGTCCGTAAACGCCAATGGCGTGAACGCGGTATTGCCGGGCGCGATCTCGACGTGTTCCCAGCCGGCCAAGAGAAAAATCGGCCACAGCAGGTCAATGAACAAGGTCGCCGCCATCAGCCAGCCGAGCGAGACGCGCGGCACCAGCGGTTTGGCGGCGAAAGCGAGGGCGAGGTGGCCGATGAACATCGCGAGCTCCTCGACGCGGCGGCATCCGGTGCCGCCAACATACGCTCGCGCAACAAGCGCGTAAACGCCGCCGAGGTCAGCTGCGCAGCCCGACGCCCTTGGTCAGCAGGCGCAGGCCGAGCCAGGTCAGCGCCGCGACGAAGCCGAGCATCACCGCATACGCGGCCCACAACGGCAGGTCGATCGCCTTTTCGCCGAGCAGGCCGTAACGGAACGCGTTGACCATGTAGAAGATCGGGTTCGCGTGCGTTGCGGCCTCGGCCCACGGCGGCAGCACGTGCACCGAATAGAACACGCCGCCGAGGTAAGTCAGCGGCGTGAGGATGAAGGTCGGGATCAAGGCGATATCGTCAAACTTCTTCGCGTACACCGCATTGACGAACCCGGCCAGCGAGAAGATCGTCGCGCCCAGCAGCACGGTGCTGAAGGTCACCAGCGGATGCGGCACGCGCACATGCGTGAAGAACATCGCGATGATCAGCACGATGGCACCGACCATGAGCCCGCGCAGCACGCCGCCGGCGACATAGCCGCCGAGGATCACCCAGTTGGGCATCGGCGAGACCAGCAGTTCCTCGACATGACGACCGAACTTCGCGCCGAAGAACGAGGAGCTGATGTTGCCGTAGGCATTCTGGATGACCGCCATCATGACCAGGCCGGGCACGATGAAGTCCATGTAGCTGAAGCCGCCCATCTGGCCGATGCGCGAGCCGATCAGGGTGCCGAAGATCAGGAAGTACAGCGTCATCGTGATCGCCGGCGGCACCAGGGTCTGCGCCCAGATGCGCAGGATGCGCGAGACCTCGCGACGGGCGATCGTGCCCAGGGCGACCAGGTTGGGATTGCTCATGCGCCCGCTCCGGCCGTGATCGGATTCTTGTTGTTGTCGCCGGTCAGGCGTACGAAAAGTTCTTCGAGACGATTGCTCTGCGTGCGCATCGAACGCACGCGGATGCCGGCCGCATCGAGCGCGGCGAACACGCCGTTGAGGTCGCGGCTGCGCGGCATTTCCAGCTGGATCGTGTGATCGTCGCTGGCTTCGAGCTTGATGCCCTCGAGCTGCGGCAGCACACCGGGTAGCTGGCCGTCGATGTCGAGCACGAAGCCTTCGACGTCGAGCTTGGACAGCAGCATCTTCATCGGGCCCTGCTCGATGATCTGGCCGCGGTCGATGATCGCGAGATTTCGGCACAGGCTTTCGGCTTCTTCCAGGTAGTGCGTGGTCAGGATCACCGTGGTGCCGGCCGCGTTCACTTCCTTGAGCGTCTTCCACATGCCGCGACGGATCTCGATGTCGACGCCGGCGGTCGGTTCGTCGAGGATCAGCAGACGCGGCTTGGTCATCATCGCGCGCGCGATCATCAGGCGGCGCTTCATGCCGCCCGAGAGCGTGCGGCTCATCACCCGCGCCTTGCCCCACAGTTGCGCGGCCTTGAGCTCTTCCTCGGCGCGCACCAGTGCCTGCGCGCGCGGCATGCCGTAGAAGCCGGCGTAGTTGACCAGGATGTCGAACGGCGTTTCGAACATGTTGAAATTGATTTCCTGCGGCACCAGGCCAAGCAGGCGCATCGCGGCCGAACGCTCTTTGGCGATGTCGACGCCGAACACCTTCACGCTGCCCGCGCTGGCGTTGACCAGGGAGCTGACCACGCCGATCAGGGTCGATTTGCCGGCGCCGTTCGGGCCGAGCAGGGCGAAGAAGTCGCCGGGATTGACGGACAGCGAGACCGATTTGAGGGCCTCGACGCCATTGTCATAAGTCTTGCGCAGCTCGGTGATTTCCAGCGCGGGGGCGGACATGCAGGTGGGGCTCCATCGGTCCGGTGTGGCGCGAAACGCGGCACAAACCCGGGGGCGACCTTTATTATATGGCCTTCCCTTTCCCGGCCGGCCCCGTTCGCGGGCGCCGACCCTCCTGGAGTGTCCGTGGCCCTTCCCTTCCCGCTCCGGCTCATTGGCAGCCGCATGCTCGCGCCCAGCGTGCGCCATCTGGTGTTCGCGCGCGACGACGGCCAGCCGCTGGATTTCAATCCCGGGCAGTTCATCCAGGTGCATTTCAACTATCCCGACGGCACCGCGACCAAGCGCAGCTACTCGCTGGCGACGGTGCACGATCACGCCCTCGGGCCCGGCGAGGCGGTCGAGATCGCCGTGAGCTACGTGCCCGGCGGCGCAGCAACTGCCTTGTTCACCGCGCTCGACGAAGGCCAGCAGATCCAGGCGAGCGGGCCGTATGGCCGGTTCTGCCTCATGCCCAACGACGCCAACAAGCGCTATCTGCTCATCGGGACCGGCACGGGTGTCACGCCCTACCGCGCGATGCTGCCGCAGCTCGAGGCGCTCATGCGCGACCGCGGCGTCGAAGTCGTGCTGCTGTTCGGCGCGCGCACGCCCGAAGAACTGATTTACGGCGAGGACTTCCGCACTTTCGCCGACCGTCACGCGAACTTCCGCTTCGTGCCGTGCTTCTCGCGCGAACTCCCGGAGAACGCCCATCCCGACGTGCGCCGTGGCTATGTGCAGGACGCGTTGGCCGAATTCGCCCCGCAGGCCGAGGGCGACATCGCCTACCTGTGCGGCAATCCGAACATGGTCGACGCCGCCTTCGAGGCGCTCAAGGGCCATGGCCTGCCGATCCCGCACATCCGCCGGGAAAAATACGTCAGCAGCAAATAGCCGCGGGTCCGACCGGACCCGACCCCCCTTTGTCACATGGCGTCCGCCCACGCGTCTGTCATCGTGAGCGGGCAATTACGGGAGATCGCGATGTTGAACAAGAAGAACTTGCGCTGGCTGGGACTGATCGTCGTCCTGGTGGTGCTGGCCTGGAACCGTTGGCATCCGCAGGCGGCGAACAAGACCGAGGCCCGTACGAGCGCGGCGACGGTCGCGCCCGCGGTCCCGCGCCGGTTGGGACGGCTCGAATTCTCGCCCTGCACGCTGGCGCCGGATTTCGGCACGCAGAGCGTGGAAGCGCAATGCGCGAGCCTGCAGGTGCCCGAAGACCATGCCAAACCCGCCGGCCGCAAGATCACGCTGGCGATCGCCTGGCTGCCTGCGCGCGGCGAAGCCGAACCCGATCCGATGTTCATGATCGCCGGCGGTCCGGGCCAGTCCGCGCTTGAATCGTATCCGGGCATCGCGCCGGCCTTCGCCGAGGTCAATCGCAAGCGCGACATCGTGCTGGTCGACCAGCGCGGCACCGGCGGTTCGAACAAGCTCTCCTGCCGCAACAGCGCCGGCAAGAACGCCGACATGGAGGAAGGCGACGATCTCGCCGGCGCGCGCGCGTTCGCCGCGCGTTGCGTGACCGAACTGTCGAAGAAGGCCGATCTGCGCCTGTACACCACGACCGATGCGATCCAGGATCTCGACGCCGTGCGCCAGGCGATCGGCGCCGAGAAGATCAACCTCATGGGCGTGTCCTACGGCACGCGCGTCGCCCAGCAATACGGCAAGCGCTACCCACAGCACACCCGCACGATCACCATCGACGGCATCGCGCCGAACACGCTGGTGTTCGGCAACGAATTTGCCCGCAACCTCGAAGATTCGCTGGGCCTGCAGTTCGCGCGCTGCCGCCAGGACAAAACCTGCACGGCCAAGCTCGGCGATCCGCGCGCGCGTCTGGACACGCTGATGGCGACGCTCGCGAAAGCGCCGCCGCAGGTCACCTTCCGCGACGCGATCACCGGCGAAGTCAAAACGCGCACGCTGACCCCCGACCATGTCGCCAACCTCGCGCGCATGTTCGCGTATTCGCCGCAGGCCGCCGGGTTGTTGCCGTTGGTCCTCAACGAAGCCGTGCAAGGGCGTTACGAGCCGTTGATGGCGCTGTCGACGCTGATCACCGGCACCGTCGGCGACCAGATCATGACCGGTATGCAGTTGTCGGTGATCTGCACCGAAGACGCGCCGGAACTGCGCGCTGATCCCGCCGATGCGGCCCGTCTGCTTGGCAAGGACCTGGTCGTGGTGCTGGCCGAACAGTGCGCCGTCTGGCCGCATGGCCAGCGTCCGGCGGATTTCCGCGCACCGCTGACCGGCAAGGGCCCGGTGCTGATCCTGTCGGGCGAATTCGATCCGGTCACACCGCCGCGCTACGGCGACGAAGTGCTCAAGAATCTGGTCAACGGCCGCCATCTGGTCGTGCGTGGTCAGGGCCACAACGTGCTGCCGATCGGCTGCATGCCCAAGCTGTTTGCGCGCTTCGTCGAAACCGCCGACGCCAAGGCGCTCGATGCGCACTGCCTGGACAAGGTCGCCTACGCACAACCCTTCGTCGGCTTCTATGGATGGGATCCATGAGCGCCGCGCACCGCCCCGTTTCGAACCCCCTACTCGCGAGGTTCCCGTCATGATCGAAGCCCTCGATCTGCATAAATCCTTCCAGACCAAGACCGGTCTGGTCAAAGCCGTGCAAGGCGTGAGCTTTCGCGCCAACGACGGCGAGATCACCGGCCTGCTCGGCCCCAACGGCGCCGGCAAGACCACGACGCTGCGCATGCTCTACACCCTGATGTCGCCGGACGCAGGCCGCGTCGAAGTCGATGCCTTCGATGCCGTACGCGATGCCGAAGCCGTGCGTCGCCGCCTGGGCGTGCTGCCCGACGCGCGCGGCGTCTACAAACGTCTGACCGCGCGCGAGAACATCGCGTATTTCGGCCGCCTGCACGGCATGAGCGATGCCGACATCGCCCGCCGGACGCGCGAACTGTCCGAAGCGCTGGGCATGGAAGATGTACTCGATCGCCAGGCCGAAGGCTTCTCGCAAGGCCAACGCACCAAGACCGCGATCGCGCGGGCGCTGGTGCACGATCCCAAGAACGTCATTCTCGACGAGCCCACCAACGGCCTCGACGTGATGACCACGCGCGGATTGCGCGACTTCCTGCGCCAGCTGCGCGCCGAAGGTCGCTGCGTGATTTTCTCCAGCCACATCATGCAAGAGGTCGCTGCGCTGTGCGATCGCATCGTGGTGATCGCCAACGGCCGCGTCATGGCCGCCGGCACACCCGACGAGCTGCGCGCTCAAACCGGCGAGGCCAATCTCGAAGAGGCCTTTGTCAAAGCCATCGGTTCGGAAGAAGGACTGCACGCATGAGCCCGCTGTTCACCGTGATGGTCAAGGAATTGACCGACCTGTTCCGCGATCGCCGCACCCTGATGGTGTCGCTGCTCATGGGCCCGCTGCTGGCGCCGGCGCTGATCCTCGGCATCGGCTACCTGGCCAGCAATCGCATCAGCACGCAGTTGGAGAAGCCGCTGGAGCTGCCCGTGGTCGGTGCGCAGAATGCGCCGAACCTGGTCGCCTGGCTCGAGGGCCAGAACATCGTGATCAAGCCCGCGCCCGCCGATCCGGATGCGGCGATCCGCAGCCAGGCCGAGGATGTGATCCTGCGTATCGATGGCAAGTTCGGCGAGCAATGGCGGGGCAGTTTGCCCGCGAGCGTGGAGATCATCCACGACACCTCGCGCCAGGATGCCGACATTCCCGTGCGTCGCGTGGAGGCCTTGCTGGAAACCTACGGGCAGGGCATCGGCGCCTTGCGCCTGATCGCGCGTGGTGTCAGTCCGACCACGGCACAGCCGCTGCGCGTGAGCCATCGCGACATGGCGACGCCGGAAAGTCGCGTCGGCCAGGCACTCGCGTTCCTGCCCTACATGCTGATTCTCAGCGGCTTCCTCGGCGGCGCGGCCCTGGTCATCGACGTCACCGCAGGCGAACGCGAACGGCAATCGCTGGAACCGCTGCTGGCAACGCCGGCGTCGCGCGCGACGATCATGAGCGGCAAGATCCTCGCCGCGACCGCGATCGGGCTGCTGAGCCTGGTGCTGACCCTGATCATGTTCAAGCTCAGCTTCCTGCTCTCGCCGGGCCTCGGCATCAAGCTCGACGTGTCGCTGTGGGCGATCGTGCGCATCCTCGTCGTGCTGGTGCCGATCGTGCTCGTGGGCACCTGTTTGCTCACGCTGATCGCCGCCGGCGCCAAGTCGGTCAAGGAAGCGCAGAGCTACATGAGTCTGCTGATCCTGCTGCCGATGCTGCCGACCATCATCCTGATGGTGAACCCGGTGAAGAATCAGCTGTGGATGCTGGCGACGCCGTTCCTCGCGCAGAATCAGATGATCCTCAAGCTCGTGCGCGGCGAACTGATCAGCCCGATGGAATGGGGGGTGTACCTGGCGGCGGGCTTCGGCCTCGGCCTGGTGTTGTGGTTGCTGGCTGCGCGTCGCTACCACGACGAGAGACTCGCGATCTCGGCATAACCGACGCGATTGACGCGGAAAAAAAAGGCCCGGCATTGCCGGGCCTTTTTCCTGTGGCTAAATCGCGATTAGCGCGCGAAGGTGAACGTGCGCGTGACGTTCTGCGGCTGATCCACCGGCTGGAATTTCCAGCGACGCACCGCGGCCTGCACGTTGCGATCGAACACGCCACGCGGCTTGGCGCTGACGATATCGATATTGCTGACCGAACCGTCGGAGTTGACCGTGAAGCTGACCACGACTTCGCCCGTGGTGCCCTGGCGCAGGGCATCCGGCGGGTAAGCCGGCTGCGGCGTGCTCACCGGCACGAGACCACCGCTGCTGGCTGCGCGCGGCGGCGTGGGCGCCGGCGGCGGCGGGGTTGGGGCGGTCGCGACCGGGGTGCTGCGCTCCGGCGGCGGCGCCGCGCGTTCCGGGGTCGGCGCCGAAGGCGTCGGTGCGGACGGCGTGGACGGCGTGCGCGCGGCAATCGCGGCAGCGGCCGCCGCTTCAGCAGCCTTGGTCTTGGCTTCTTCGGCCGCTTTGGCGAGCTGCTCGGCACGCGTGGCTTCAGCCGTCGCGCGCGTGGCGACATTGGCCTTGCCCTTGGCGATGGCGTCGGCGATGCGCGGCAAGGCCGGGGCCTGGGCATCGGTGTCGGCGATCAGGGCACGCAGACGCTCGGCTTCGATGAAGTCTTCGCGGCCCAGGGCCTGCTCGGCGGCGATGACCGCGTAGGGCAGCAGGTCGATGAGCGCGCTCTCGGCGGAGGCATCGGGCTTCTCGGTCTTTTTGCGCAGGGCGAGGTAGTACTCCATCGCGTTGTCACCGGCCGGCGCATACAGACGCTGCTCGCGCAGGGCCTTGCCGCCGCGCGACTTGAGTTCTTCGGCCGACAGGGCGGCGAGGGCAGCGGCCTGCTGCTGGGCGGCCTGGGCAGCCGCCTGCTCGGCGGCGGTCGGGCCGGCCGGCGCGGTCGCGGCCGGGGTAGCGGTATCGGCAGGCTGGTCCTTGCCGCAGGCGGCGAGACCCAGACCCAGCGCGAGGGCAATGGCCAGACGCAGGGACACGGTGGACGGGGACATTCTGGACATGGGTAGCGCTTCCTGAGGGATGGGGCGTGACTTTCAGCACATAAAAGTTTGGCCGAGTTGTCAAGCCATTTCCGTTGCGGCCGTCACTTTCTTGAAATTTAGCCTTGTTTTCGTCTTTCGCGTCTGTGACGGGCTCGCCATTCCGCGCGCCGGATTTGGGAACTGCGCTACTTTCCGATGCAGAAGCTCGAAAAGATCCGCCCCAGCAGCTGGTCGGCATCGACCTGGCCGGTCAGTTCGGCGAGCGCGGACTGGCTGCTGCGCAGCTCCTCGGCCGCCAGCTCGCCCGCCCCGGTCCGCAAATGCGCCTGGGCGCGATCGAAATGGCCGGCGGCGCGCGCCAGGGCTTCGAGATGGCGCGCCCGCGCGCTGAAGGTCCCGGTGCCGGTTTCGCCGTGGCCAGCCAGCGTCCGCAAGCGCGCGCGCAACGCCTCCAGTCCCGCGCCGGTGCGCGCCGACAGCCACAGATGCTCGCCGTCGGCGCGCTGCTCCTGCCCCGGCGCATGTCCCGACAGATCGGTCTTGTTGTGCAGCCACAGCACGCGCGGGACTTTCGCGAGCGCGGCGGCGAGGACCGCCGGCGCGGTTTGGTCGCGATCGTCGAGGACGGCCAAGGCAAGATCGGCGCGCGCGAGTTCGGCGTGCGCGCGGCGGATGCCTTCGGCTTCGACAACGTCGCCCGATTCGCGCAGGCCGGCGGTGTCGACCAGGGTCAGCACCAGTCCGTCGAGGTCCAGGGTTTCGTGCAACAGGTCGCGCGTGGTGCCGGCGATATCGGTGACGATGGCGCGGTCGCTGCCGGCCAGTGCATTCATCAGGGACGACTTGCCGGCATTGGGCGCGCCGACGATGACCGCATGCAGGCCGTCGACCAGGCGTTTGCCGTGCTCGGCGTCGCGACGCAGCTGCGCCAGGCTCGCGCTCGACGCCTGCAGCCGCTGCAGCAATTCGGGCGCGGCCAGGAAATCGATTTCCTCGTCGGGAAAATCCAAGGCCGCTTCGATGTACACGCGCAGGCCGAGCAGTTGTTCGACGACGGCATCCACGCGACGCGAGAACTCGCCTTCCAGCGAGCGACGCGCAGCGCGGGCAGCCGCCTGCGAGCCGGCCGCGATGAGATCGGCGACGGCTTCGGCCTGGGCGAGGTCGAGTTTGTCGTTGAGGAAAGCGCGTTCGGTGAATTCTCCCGGGCGCGCGGCGCGCGCGCCGAGCGCGATGCAGCGGCGCTGCAATTGCGCGAGCAGGACCGGGCTGCCGTGTGCCTGCAGCTCGACGACATCTTCGCCGGTGTAGGAATGCGGCGCGCGAAAATACAGCACGATGCCGTCGTCGATGACTTCGCCGTCGCCGTCGCGGAAACGCACGTGCTGCGCGCGCCGCGGCACGAGCGGCGTGCCGACGATCGGTGCGGCGATCGCCAACGCATTCGACCCCGACAACCGCACGATGCCGACGCCGCCGGCACCGGCGGCCGTGGCGATCGCAACGATGGTTTCGGTGGGCGCAGCGGACATGGCCGCGAGTTTAGCCGAGCGGCCGCCGCCGGTGGCCCGGAAAGAGAAGGCCCGCTTGCGCGGGCCTCTCGGATCTTGTCGATCAGCGTTTGGCGATGACTGGTTTCTTGTCGCTCGTCGCCGGCGTGTTCGGGCCGTGCTGCTTGGTCATCCACCACTGCTGCAGCAGACCCAGCGCGCCATTGGTGACCCAGTACAGAACCAAGCCAGACGGGAAGAAGGCCATCATGACGCCGAACACCAGCGGCATGAACTGCATCATCTTCTTCTGCATCGGGTCCATGCCCGGCGTCGGCGTGAGCTTCTGCGTGAGGAACATCACCAGCAGGTTCAATGCCGGCAGGACGAAATACGGATCGGCGTCGGTGAGGTTCTGGATCCAGCCGATCCACGGCGCATGGCGCAGCTCGACCGTTTCCAGCAGCACCCAGTACAGACCGAGGAAGATCGGGATCGGGATCAGCATCGGCAGGCAGCCGCCGATCGGATTGACGCCTTCCTTCTTGTACAGGTCCATCTGCGCCATCGCGAACGCCTGGCGGTCATCGCCATAACGCTCCTTCAGCGCCTCGATGCGCGGCATCACCGCGCGCATCTTCGCCATCGACTTGTACTGCTTGGCCGACAGCGGATACAGCGCGGCCTTGAGCAGGACCACGATCGCGATGATCGCCCAGCCCCAGTTGCCGAGCAGGGTGTGCAACCACGACAGCAACCAGAACAGCGGTTGCGAGATGACGGTGAAGATGCCGTAGTCGACGCTGAGCTTGAGCGTCGGCGCGAGCTTCTCCAGCGGTGCCTGCAGTTTCGGGCCGACCCACAGACGCGAGTCGTGCGTGGCCGAGGCGCCCGGCGCGATCGCCAGCGGCGCGCCGATGCTCTGGATTTCGTATAGCGCGGCGCCATTGTGCGCGCTGGTCTGCGTGCTGAAGCGCTGCACTTCTTTTTCGTTCGGCACCCAGGCGGTGACGAAGTGGTGCTGCAGCATCGCGATCCAGCCGCCGGCGATATCGCCGGTCGGCGGCTTGTCGCTGTCGAATTTGGCGAGCTTGGCTTTCTCGTATTTTTCTTCCGGGCTGTACCAGGCTGCCCCGACGAAGCTGAAGGTCTCCGGATTGGTCATGAAGCTGTGCTTGGGCGGCGCCGGCGGCGCGACGCGATCGAGCGACACATAGGGATACACCTGCTGTGCGCTGGTGCCGCCATTGCTGACGGTGTCGCTGAGCTTGAGCACATAGCTGCCGCGATCGAGCGTCAGCGTGCGGCGCACGGTCAGACCGGTCTGTGCGTCCACCCAGGTCAGCGGCACGACCAGCGACGCGGCGCCGGCCGGAATCTGGAACTGGGTCGCGCCGTTCTCGGTGGTGAAATGCTCGTCGAGTTTGCGCGAGCGATCCTGGTTGTACAGGCCGGCATCGGCGGTGAAATAACGGCCCGGCTCGCTGCTCAGCAGCGCGACGCTCGGGCTGCCGGCTTTCTTCTCGACGGTGTACTTGAGCAGGTGCGAATCGGTCAGCCGGCCGCCATTGAGATCAACGGTGAGACGCAACACGTCGTTTTCGATCGTGATCGGTTGCGCGACCGCGGACGGTGCGGTGCCCGGCGCGGGCGGTTGCCCGGGCGAGGACGGCGCGGCGGGCACGCCCGGAGCACCGGGGACCGGCGCGGCGGGCGCGGTAGCCGACGTCGTCACGGCGCCGGGCGCCGCGTCTGCCGGCGCCTTGCCCCACTCCATCCACAACAAGGCAGCGACGAACAACCAGGCGATCAACAGGAACGAGCGGGTCTGAGTCATGGACAAGGGGGCCGAGCGCGTAAGCGCTATCAGGGGTCGGTGGGCTCGCGACCAGCAGTCGCAGCAGAGGGCGGCATTGTGCCGGGCACGGTCATGGGCTTCAACGTGCGGGCGCGATCGAGCAATGACAAGAGATCGGCGCGCAAGGCCGCATTGTTGGCACGCGCGGCTTCGGGCTTGGCGACGAAAACGAAATCGCCCGAGGGCAGACGCGCGCGCTGCAGCCGGAAAATTTCATGAATCTGCCGGCGGACGCGATTGCGGCCGACCGCCGTTTTGTCGACACGCTTGGACACCGCCACGCCGACGCGCGCCGCGGTCGCATCGGCGACCACGCGGGCATGCAGACGGAAGCAGGCGCCAGAAATGCGTTTTCCCTCGCCGAACACGACCTGAAATTCGGCCGAGGCGCGCAGATGCGCGCGGCGAGGGAAACGGGAGGGGGTCGTGGCAGTCACGGCCCGTCCTTATCCAAACGATGTGCCGCGAAATCGCGGCACAGGGTCAGACGCAGAGGCGGGCACGGCCCTTGGCGCGGCGACGGGCCAGGATCTTGCGGCCGTCGGCGGTTGCCATGCGCGCACGGAAACCGTGGTCGCGTTTACGCTTGATGTTGCTGGGCTGATAAGTGCGCTTGGTGGCCATGGTGGCACCTCGGATTCAAAAAGGGGCGGAAAAGACTGAAAAGGATAGCGAATCAGGCCGGGGCACGTCAAGCCGATCGTGCTTGGCAGGGAAGTGGCCACGGGGCTAGACTGCGGCCTCTACCCACTTATCCACAGGCCGTGATGTCTTCCGGTCTGGCGAACCTGTCCCTGGAATCGATGGAATCTGTCTGGCCCCGCTGTCTCGAACGCCTCGAAGCCGAGCTCCCCGCCGAGGACGTCCACACCTGGCTCAAGCCCCTGCAGGTGGATGCCCGTAGCGACGGCCTGACCCTGTTCGCGCCCAATGCCTTTGTCGTCGACACGATCCGCGAGCGTTACCTGGCGCGCATCCGCGAACTGATCAGCCATTACGCCGGCCTACCGACCCCGGTCACGCTCGAGGTCGGCTCGCTCAAGCGCGAAACCGTGGTCGTGCCCTCGGCGACCGCGGCCAGTCCGGCCCGGCCCGGCGGCGCGGACTTCCAGGGCAATCTGGACGGGCACTACACCTTCGAAAATTTCGTCGAGGGCCGCAGCAACCAGCTCGGTCTCGCGGCGGCGCGCCAGGTCGCGCTCAATCCCGGTCGCGCCTACAACCCGCTGCTGCTTTATGGCGGCACCGGCCTGGGCAAGACGCATCTGATGTACGCCGCCGGCAATTTCATGCGCGCGAACAATCCCGGCATGCGCGTGCTGTACCTGCGTTCGGAGCAGTTTTTCAGCGCGATGATGAAATCGCTGCAGGACCGGTCAATGGACCAGTTCAAGCGTCAGTTCCAGCAGGTCGATGCCCTGCTCATCGACGACATCCAGTTTTTTGCGGGCAAGAACACCACGCAGGAGGAGTTCTTCCACACCTTCAATGCGCTGTTCGACGGCAAGCAGCAGATCATCCTGACTTGCGACCGCTACCCGCGCGAAGTCGAGAACCTCGAGCCGCGGCTCAAGTCGCGCCTGGGCTGGGGCCTGTCGGTCGCGATCGAACCGCCGGATTTCGAGACGCGCGCGGCGATCCTGACCGCAAAGGCCAGCGAGCGCCATCTGGGCCTGCCCGACGACGTCGCCTACCTCATCGCCAAACGCATGCGTTCGAACGTGCGCGACCTCGAAGGCGCCCTCAACACGCTCGCGGCGCGCTCGAATTTCACCGGTCGGCCGATCACGCCCGAGTTCGCCCAGGAAACGCTGCGCGACCTGCTGCGCGCGCAGGCGCAGGTGATCTCCATCAGCAATATCCAGAAGACCGTGGCAGACTACTATCAGCTGCGAATGGCGGACCTGTTGTCGAAGCGGCGGACACGCTCCCTGGCGCGTCCGCGGCAGATGGCGATGGCCCTGTCGAAGGAACTTACCGAGCACAGCCTGCCGGAAATCGGCGATGCGTTCGGTGGCCGCGACCACACCACCGTATTGCATGCCTGTCGGGTCATCCGCGACCTGGTCGAGACCGACGGCAAGCACCACGAGGATTGGGACAAGCTCGTTCGCAAGCTGACGGAATGATCGATCCCCAGGGGGATGGGGACAGCCTGTGGATAAGCCGGGGACGATATCGGACCCCAAAACTTATCCACAGATTATCCTGACCCCTGATGCCCTTTGGCACACAGCCAAAACGGCAAATATTTGTAATAAAAACAATTGGTTGTGTTGGGTCGGCGGCGTTTCTCGGCCCCTCTACCACCACCAAGCTTATAAATATCCACTTAGTTCTTGGGGTTCCCTGCATGCGTTTCAGCCTGTCGCGCGAAGCTCTACTCAAACCCTTGCAGCAGGTCGTCAACGTCGTCGAACGACGTCAGACCCTGCCCGTTCTGGCCAACCTGCTAGTGCAGATCGCCGACGGCAAACTCTCGATGACCGGCACCGATCTCGAAGTCGAGATGGTGGCGCGCTCCGCTGTCGACGACGCCCAAAACGGCGAGACGACGATTCCGGCGCGCAAGCTCTTCGAAATCGTGCGCGCCCTGCCCGACGGTTCCCGGGTCACCCTGAGCCAGACCGGCGACAAGGTCACCGTGCAGGCTGGACGCAGCCGCTTCACCTTGGCGACCCTGCCCTCGAACGACTTCCCGGCGATCGAGGATCTCGATCTGGTCGAACGCATCCGCGTTTCCGAAGCCGCGCTCAAGGAACTGATCGAGCGCACCGCGTTCGCGATGGCGCAGCAGGATGTCCGCTACTACCTCAACGGCCTGTTGCTGGACCTGCGCGAGGATTCCCTGCGCTGCGTCGCGACCGACGGTCACCGCCTGGCCCTGTGCGAAGCCGAACTGCCGGCCGGGGCACAGACGCGCAAGCAGATCATCGTGCCGCGCAAGGGCGTGCTGGAATTGCAGCGTCTGCTCGAAGGCGGCGACCGCGAGGTCGAGTTGGAAATCGGTCGCAACCACCTGCGCATGCGCCGCGAGGATGTGACCTTTACGTCCAAGCTCATCGACGGCCGCTTCCCCGATTACGACGCCGTCATTCCGATCGGCGCCGACAAGGAAGTGAAGGTCGACCGGGAAATCCTGCGCGCGGCCCTGCAGCGTGCGGCGATCCTGTCCAACGAAAAATACCGCGGCGTGAAGCTGGAAGTGTCGCCGGGGCAGCTGCGCATCGTCGCGCACAACCCCGAACAGGAAGAAGCACAGGAAGAAGTCGAAGCCGAAACCCGGGTCGACAACCTGTCGGTCGGTTTCAATGTGACCTATCTCCTGGATGCGCTGTCGGCGCTGCGCGAGGAGTTCGTCATCCTCAATCTGCGCGACGGCAATTCCTCGGCCCTGATCCGCGAGGCCAGCCATGAACGCAGCCGCCACGTGGTGATGCCGCTGCGCCTGTGACGCGGTCGGCAGCGCTCGTTCCTTTCGACAGGCCCGGTGTCCCCGGGCCTGTTTTACTTGGTTCGCCATGATCCTGTCCTTGTTGCGCATCCAGCACCTGCGTTGTCTCGAAGCGGCCGAACTGGCGCTCGCACCGGGCGTGAACCTGATCACCGGTCCCAATGGGGCAGGCAAGTCCAGCGTGATTGAAGCCGTGCACCTGCTGGGCTATGGCCGCTCCTTCCGTGGCCGGGTACGTGACGGGCTGATCCGCACGGGTCAGCCGGCCTTGTCGCTTTACGCCGAATGGACCGACGGTCGCGGGCAAGCGCATCGGGCCGGACTGCGTCACAGCGGCAGCGCCTGGGAAGCCCGACTCGATGGCGGCCCAGCCCCGAGCCTGACCGAGCTGTGTGCGGAGCTGCCGGTGGTGACCTTCGAGCCGGGCAGCCACGAGCTGATCGGTGGGGGCTCCGAACAGCGCCGGCGTTTCCTCGACTGGAGTCTGTTCCACGTGGAACCGGGCTTTCTTCCCTTGTGGCGACGGCAGGCGCGCGCGCTTAAACAGCGCAACGCCTTGCTCAAGACCCAACCCTCGGCTCAGGTGCTGGCACCCTGGGACCAGGAGCTGGCGGAGGCCGGCGAGGAACTGACCCGCCAGCGTCAGCGCTATCTCGAGCACCTGGAGCCGATCCTGGCGGGGGTGGCCCGGGATTTCCTGCCCGAGCTGGGCGCCGCCGACCTGCAGTTCCTGCCCGGCTGGCGTCGCAGCGACCTGTCCCTGTTCGACGCCCTCCAGCTGTCCCGGGACCGGGACCTGGCCAGCGGCTACACCTCGGTGGGTCCACACCGCGCGGACTGGCAGGTCACCTACACCGGACTGCCGGGTCGGGAAGCGCTTTCGCGCGGGCAGGAAAAGCTCACTGCCCTGGCTTGCGTGCTGGCGCAGGGCCAGGCCTATGCCGCTGATCGCGGCGAATGGCCCCTGGTCTGTCTCGACGACCTGGCCTCGGAGCTGGATCTGGCCCACCAACGGCAGGTGCTGTCGGCGGTGCTGGCGTCCGGCGCCCAGGTGCTGCTGACCGGCACGGAGCCGCCACCGGCCCTCCAGGAACTGGCAGTTGCACCGACCTGGTTCCACGTGGAACGCGGCCAGATCAGCCGTCGCCACTAGACTTCGGGGCGGGTCGCCGAGGCAGGAAAACCCCCATCGCGCTATACTCGCGAGACCCTTTCGGACGACCTGCCCAGCGCGGCAGGCCGTCCCGTACGCGCCCGAGACGAACACACCGATGACTGATCCGCAGACGCCGACCACCCCCGAAACCAATACGTACGATTCCAGCAAGATCACGGTACTGCGAGGCCTGGAAGCGGTCCGCAAGCGCCCCGGCATGTACATCGGCGACGTCCACGACGGCACCGGTCTGCATCACATGGTGTTCGAGGTCGTCGACAACGGTATCGACGAGGCCCTGGCCGGACACTGCGACCACCTCATCGTGACCCTGCACAACGACGGTTCCTGCTCGGTGTCGGACAACGGCCGCGGCATTCCGACCGACATCCACAAGGAAGAGGGCGTCTCGGCGGCGGAAGTCATCATGACCGTGCTGCACGCCGGCGGTAAGTTCGACGACAACAGCTACAAGGTCTCCGGTGGCCTGCACGGCGTCGGCGTGTCCGTGGTCAACGCGCTGTCGTCCAAGCTGTGGCTCGACATCTGGCGCGACGGCCATCACCACCAGCAGGAATACGCAGTCGGCGAGCCGATGTACCCGCTCAAGGACGTCGGCCCGTCGAGCAAGCGCGGCACCGAGCTGCGCTTCCTGCCGAACGCCGAGATCTTCACCGACACCGAATTCCACTACGACATCCTGGCCAAGCGCCTGCGTGAGCTGAGCTTCCTCAACTCCGGAGTGAAGATCGAGCTCATCGACGAGCGCGGTGAAGGCAAGCGCGACCTGTTTGAATACGAAGGCGGCATCAAGAGCTTCGTCGAACACCTCGCGGCGCTAAAAACCCCGTTGCATCAATCGGTTATCTCTGCTTCGGGCGAAAAGGACGGCATCGTCGTCGACATCGCCGTGCAGTGGACCGACGCGTACCAGGAAACGATGTTCTGCTTCACCAACAACATCCCGCAGAAAGACGGCGGCACCCATCTGATCGGTTTCCGCGCGGCGCTCACGCGCACGCTGTCCAATTACATCGAGCAAAACGGCATCGCCAAGCAGGCCAAGATCACGCTGTCGGGCGACGACATGCGCGAGGGCATGATCGCGGTGCTGTCGGTCAAGGTGCCGGACCCGAGCTTCAGTTCGCAGACGAAGGAAAAACTGGTTTCCTCGGAAGTGCGTCCCGCCGTGGAAGCGGTGATCGGCGCCAAGCTCGAGGAGTTCCTGCAGGAACGCCCGAACGAGGCGCGCGCGATCGCCGGCAAGATCGTCGACGCCGCGCGGGCGCGCGAAGCCGCGCGCAAGGCGCGCGATCTCACGCGCCGCAAAGGCGCGCTCGATATCGCCGGCCTGCCGGGCAAGCTCGCCGACTGCCAGGAAAAAGATCCGGCGTTGTCGGAACTGTTCATCGTCGAGGGCGACTCCGCCGGCGGCTCCGCCAAACAAGGCCGCAATCGCAAGACGCAGGCGATCTTGCCGCTCAAGGGCAAGATCCTCAACGTCGAACGCGCGCGCTTCGATCGCATGCTCGCGTCCGCCGAAGTCGGCACGCTGATCACCGCGCTCGGCTGCGGCATCGGCAAGGACGAATACAATCCGGACAAGCTGCGCTATCACCGCATCATCCTGATGACCGACGCCGACGTCGACGGCTCGCACATCCGCACCTTGCTGTTGACGTTCTTTTATCGGCAGATGCCCGAGCTCATCGAGCGCGGGCACATCTACATCGGTCTGCCGCCGCTTTACAAGATCAAGCAGGGCAAGAACGAGCTCTATCTCAAGGACGATGCGGCGCTCAACGCCTACCTGGTCAGCAACGCGATCGACGGCGCCGAATTGCGTCCGTCCGATGCGGCGCCTGCGATCGCAGGTACGGCGCTGGAAAAGCTCATGCTTGAAGTTGTCGCCGCCGGTGAAGTGATCGAACGTCATGCCTATCGCGTCGATCGCGCGGTGCTGCAGACGATGCTGGAATTGCGTCCGCTCGTGGCCGAGGATTTCGCTGACGACCAGCGCCTCAACGACTGGACCGCGCAACTCGCCGGCAAGCTCAACAATGTCGGCTTGGGTCGTCCCACCTACGCTGTGCGCGTGCAGGCGGCGACCGACACCAGCGGCGGCGCCCTGGTCATCGAAAAACGCCATCACGGTCTGGCCAGCGTGCAGACGCTCGCCGCGCATCAGGTGCTCAGCGGCGAACTGCGCCAGCTCAACGAGGTCGCCGGCCAACTGCACGGCTTGCTGCAGGCGGGCGCGAGCGTCGCCCGCGGTGGCAAGACGCAGCCGGTCGCGAGTTTCCGCGAAGCGCAGGAATGGTTGCTCGAAGAAGCCAAGAAGGGCCGGGCGATCCAGCGCTTCAAGGGCCTGGGCGAAATGAATCCCGAACAGCTGTGGGACACCACGGTCAATCCCGACACGCGCCGTCTGCTCAAGGTGCGCATCGAGGACGCGGTGGCGGCCGACCAGATTTTCGCCACGCTCATGGGCGACGTGGTCGAACCGCGCCGCGAGTTCATCGAGGACAATGCGCTGCGCGTGGGCAATCTCGACGTCTGAGTCGCCGAGGGCGCATTGACGTCACGTTAAGGCCCGGCGTCGTACATAACGTCCGGGCCTGATTCGGCTCATGGAGATCCTCATGAAGCGTTCGCTCGTCCTGATGGCCGCGTTGACCACGATCCTGGTCGTCTCGCCGGCAAGCTTCGCGCGCCGGCAGTTGCTGCTGGTCTCCAACAGTCAGATGGACCAGATGGGCGCCGAGGCGTTCGACAAGCTCAAGGCCAGCGACAAGCTGTCGCGGGACCCGCGCCGGTTGGCGCAGTCGCGCTGCGTCGTCGATGCCCTGGTTGCCGTGCTGCCGCCGCAGATGTCGCGTCAGCCCTGGGAAGTGCAGGTGTTCGACGATCCCAATCCGAATGCGTTCGCGTTGCCCGGCGGCAAGGTCGGCGTGAACACGGGCATGTTCTCGGTCATCCGCTCGCAGGACGAGCTGGCGGCGGTCATCGGCCACGAAATCGCCCACGTGACGTCCCAGCATGCCAACGAGCGCGTGTCGCGCCAGATGCTCGCCGGTGTCGGCTTGGACATGCTGGGCGCGTACACGGGCTCCAAGACCTCGCCCGAGCGCGCGAAGCTGATCATGGGCGCGATGGGCCTCGGGGCGCAGGTTGGCGTCTTGCTGCCCAATACGCGCAAGCAGGAAGCCGAAGCGGACGCCCGCGGCCAGGAGTTCATGGCGCGCGCCGGTTTCGATCCGGCCCAAGCCGTGACGCTGTGGCAGCACATGATGAGCGCGAGCAAGAACGGCGCGCCGCCGCAGATCCTGTCGACCCACCCCGATCCGCAGAACCGCATCCGCGAACTGGCCCGGCGCGCGCCCGGCCTGCAGGCCGATTACCGCGCGGCGCGATCGGGCGGGCGTCGCCCGGCCTGTTTCTAAGCGCGGCCAGCTGAATCATTCCCCGGCGGCGGCTTGAGCTTGCCGGCCCAAGTTCATTACCCTTCACCCCCCATCCCGCCGCGGCGACGCGGCCCCCGGAGCGTCTGTCATGAAAAAGTCCCTCTTGTTGTCCGCCGCTCTCGCCGCGGTGCTCCTGCCGATGCCCGTCATGCAGGCGTACGCCCAGACCGACACCGGCCCGGGCCGCGTGCAGGCGAACACCCGCGCGAATCGCCGCGCGCAGGCCGCCGGCAAGGAAGGCACCACGACCGCCGCCGCGGCGATGTTCCCGAACGCCACGCGCGTCGACCCCAAGCAGGAAGGCGCAAAGGAACTCAGCAAGCAGCTCAGCGCTTTGTTCGATCTGCAGGAAGGCGACAAGGCAGACCAGGCGATCGCCAAGGCCGACGAGATCCTGGCCAATCCCAAGGCGAACGCGTTCGACCGCGCCACGGCCGCTTACATCGCCGGTTATGCCTGGCTGGGCAAGGACGGTGAGAACTACCCGGCGGCGCTGAAGTACCTCGAGCGCGCCATCAGCGAAAACGGCCTGTCCAACAACACGCACTTCCAGATGCTGCTGCAGATCGCGCAGATCCAGTCCGAGCTCGAGCAGTACCCTGCGTCGCTGGCCACGGTCGACCGCTATCTCAGCGAAACCAAGTCGGAGAACCCGAAGGCCTACGGCCTCAAGGGCTTCGTGCTCTACCGCATGGAGCGCTACGCCGATTCGGCCGAAGCGGTGAAGAAGGCAATCGCTCTTAGCCCGACGCCGGACGACAACAACATCCGCCTGCTCATGGCCAACTACCTCGAACTCGACAAGCCGGAAGAAGCGGCGAAGATCATCGAGGAAATGCTCGCCAAGAAGCCCAATGACAAGGCTCTGCTGCAAAACCTTGCGAGCGTCTACCAGCAGGCTGGCCAGGACGCCAAAGCCAGCGCGGCGTTCGATCGCATGCGCGCCGCCGGCCTGATGACCGAGACCAAGGACTACGAGAACGCCTACCGTCTGCTGGCCAATATCGAAGGCCGCGACAAGGACGCGATGGCGATCATCAACGAAGGCCTGCAGAAGGGCCTGCTGACGCCGAACTTCGACCTGTACACGTACATGGGCAACATCTACTACAACGCCGACCAGATTCCGCAGGCGATCGATGCCTGGAACAAAGCCGCGCCGCTGGGCAAGGACGGCGAGACCTACCTCAACCTGGCCAAGCTGCATGTCACCGAGGATCACTGGACCGAAGCCCGGGCCGCAGCCCAGCAGGCCCTGGCCAAAGGCGTGAAGAAAAAGGGCGATGCCTGGATTGTGATCGGCCGCGCAGAATTCGGACTTGGCAACAAGGCGGCTGTGCTCGCGGCGTACCGGGAAGCGGCTAAGTACCCGGAAACTAAGAAGTCTGCCGAGCAGGCGCTGCGTCAAGCCGGCGCCAAGTGACCGGTTGGTTATGCCGACGCCTTCGTATAAGCTACTAAGTTCCCGCCGCCGGATTGCGGCGGGTCGCGTCGCTCGTGCGCCGCGGGAACGTATTGATGAGCCGCCACCCGCATGACGGATTACCACCTCAATTCCGATAACGAGCGTCAGTCGATCAGCTGGCCACGCATCAGCGGCACGGCGTTTGCCATTGCCCTGCACGTCGCTGGTTTCATGATGCTGATGGCGCCGATTTCGTCCCCGACGGCGACCGACGACGAAGAAGAAGTGACCCAGGTCAACTTCATCGAACCGCCGCCGCCGCCTCCCCCGCCGCCGCCGCCGCCGCCGGAGCCGCCGAAAACGATCACCAAGATCGTCGAACAGCCGCGCCCGACGCCGGTTCCGCCGCCGCCGGAAGAGCCGCCGATGGTCTACGACACGCCGAGCCCGGTCGACACCGTCGCGCCGCCGCCGGCTCCGCCGTCGCCGCCGGTCGGCACCTCCGACTTCGCCGCCAGCGAAGATCCGAGCGGTCGCGCCCTGTTTCCGCCGCGTTACCCGCCCGCGGAAGCCCGCGGCGGCATTGGCGGCACCGTGATCCTGCTCGTCCAGATCGATGCAAGCGGTGCGGTCCTTGACGTGCAAGTCGAGAAATCCAGCGGTAACCGCAACCTTGATCGTGCCGCCTCGCAGGCAGCACGCAAATGGAGATTCAATGCCGGCATGCGCGGTGGTCAGCGTGTGGGCGGACTCGTGCGCGTTCCCGTCAATTTCACCCCTCAATAAACACTGAAGAAAGGTCATCTTTATGCTGCAGGACATCCTTCTCACCACTGCCGCCGCTGCCGCGCCGGCTGCGGGCGGTTCCGCCAACAACGCCGAAGCCCTGCAGCAGATGGGCTTCAGCCACATGGTTCAGAATTTCGACGCGGTCGGCCTGTCCGTCTTCGTCATTCTTTGCATCATGTCGGTCGGTTCCTGGTGGTACACCGTCGTCAACCTCGTCAAGAACACCGTGGTGAAGAGCCGCGCCGACAAGGTCATCCGCACGTTCTGGGAAACCCCGAACGCGCAGGACGCGATCCGTTTCATGGAAGAACAGCCGGTCAACGAGCCCTTCTCGAAGATCGCGCTCGACTGCGCCCAGGCCGCTGCGCACCATCAGCGTCATGAAGGCAGCCGTCTGGTCGAAGCCCTGAACCGTTCGGAGTTCATCGACCGTGGCCTGCGCCAGGCCGTGACCCGCGAGAGCGCCAAGCTCGAAGACGGCCTGACCTGGCTCGCCACCGTCGGTGCGACCGCGCCGTTCGTCGGCCTGCTCGGCACTGTCTGGGGCATCTACCACGCCCTGATCCGCCTCGGCGAGTCCGGTTCGGCCTCGATCGACGCCGTTGCCGGCCCGGTCGGTGAAGCGCTGATCATGACCGCGTTCGGTCTGGCCGTCGCGATTCCGGCCGTGCTTGCGTACAACTTCTTCGTGCGCAGCAACCGCAACACCTACGCCAAGTTCGACACCTTCGCGCACGACCTGCACGACTTCTTCGCGACCGGTTCGCGCGTCGGCGAAGTCAAGCGCTAAGTCGAGCTCCCAAGGCCTTACAGGTACGCAGTCATGGCATTCAGTTCCAACTCCGGTGGTGGCCCGATGGCCGACATCAACGTCACGCCCCTCGTGGACGTGATGCTGGTGCTGTTGATCATCTTCATGATCACCGCCCCTCTGATGACGCACAAAGTGACGGTCAAGCTGCCGCACGCCACGCTCGAAGAGAAAGTGATCGTGAAGGTTCCGCCCGTCACGCTCGCGATCAAGTCGAACGGCGAGCTGTACTGGAACGACGAGCGCGTCACCACCGCCCAGCTGGAACAGAAACTCGCCGTGACCGTGCAGCGTACCCCGCAGCCGATGGTCAACGTCCGCGCCGACGCCACCACCAAGTACGGCATCATCAACGATGCCGTGCAGACCGTCCGCAAGGCCGGTATGCGCAAGGTGGGTTTCGTGTCGAGCCCGGAACGCGCTGGCCAGTAACGGCCTAGGGACAGGAGAACACAATGGCTTTTGCATCCAACTCCGGTAGCGGCCCGATGGCCGACATCAACGTCACGCCCCTCGTGGACGTGATGCTGGTGCTGCTCATCATCTTCATGGTCACCGTGCCGCCGACTTCGTATCCGATCGAAGTCGATCTGCCGCAGCCGTCGACCAATCCGCCGCCGACCCCGGTCGATCCGCCTGAGCCGATCCGCCTGCGCATCGATGCCGGCGGTACGGTCAGCTGGAACGGCAGCCCGACGCCGATGTCGACCCTGCAGTCGCAGTTCGAAGTCGAAGGCGAGCGTGAACTCGCGCGCCAGCCGACGCTCGAGATCGAGACGGACAAGGACGCGGAATACGAAGTACTGGCCAAGGTCCTTTCGCGCGCCAAGAACGCGAACCTGGTCAAAATCAGTTTTGTCCAGCCCGGTTCGGGCGGCTAACGATCGCAACACCCTTCGCAGCAACGCCGCCTTCGGGCGGCGTTTTTTTTGCGCGCCTTGCCGGCACTCGAGGACAGGCGTAGTAATAGGAGGCGTCATCCAACCGGGGGATAGCGCCATGGCTTTTGCAACCGCGGACTCACGCAACACCCAGATCGCCGAAATGAACATCACCCCGCTCGTGGACGTGATGCTGGTCCTGCTGGTGATCTTCATGATCGCGGCGCCAGCGATGACCAAGGTGATGCCCCTGACCTTGCCCGGGACCGCAGGCAAAGCGGCCGAGCGCCAGATCCTGCACCTGACGATCGGTGCCGGCGACCTGTACACCCTCGATGGCGTCGCGGTAGGCCGGGTCGAACTGCGTCAGCGTTTCGAACAGGCCGCGCGTGCCGCGAGCCTGCCGATCGTCGTCGAAGTCATCGCCAGTCCGGAGGCGGAGTACGAGACCGTGGCGCAGGGCCTGGCCCTCGCGCGCAATGCCGGTCTGGAAAACCTCGACATCGCGACGCACTGACGTCGCCGGCGATCACGCGTTCGCAGGGGCTCCCGCGGACGCGATGATCGCCAGATAGCGGCGCACGGTGACATCGAGTCCCGCGTACAAGGCTTCGCCGACGAGCGCATGGCCGATCGACACCTCGTGCACGCCCGGCACCCCGCGCAGGAAATCGCCGAGATTGTCCTGGCTAAGATCGTGGCCGGCATTGACCGCCAAACCGGCCGCCTGCGCCTGCCGAGCGGTGTCGGCGCACAGGGCGATCGCGGCCGCCGCGTCGCCGCGTGCGTGCGCGGCCGCAAACGGTCCGGTGTAGAGCTCGATGCGCTCGGCGCCGAGCTCGGCCACGCGCGCGATGTCGGGGGTCCCGGCATCCATGAACAGGGAAACACGGGCGCCGAGGGCCCGCAGCTCGGCGATCAGCGGGCGCAAGCGCTCGCCGTCCCGGCGCAGATCGAAGCCATGATCGGAGGTGATCTGGCCGTCGCCATCGGGCACCAGGGTCGCCTGGGTTGGCCGCACGGCCGCGACCAGGGCCAGAAACCCCGGATAGCCCTCGCGTGCCGGCGCGAACGGGTTGCCTTCCAGGTTGTATTCCACGCGGCCACGCACGACCTCGGCCAGGGCAAGTACGTCCGCCGGGCGGATATGCCGCTGATCGGGACGCGGGTGCACGGTAATGCCGCCGGCGCCGGCGGCGATGACCGCGCGCGCGGCGGCCGCCACGCTAGGTTCGTCGCCGCCGCGCGAGTTGCGCAGCACGGCGATCTTGTTCACATTCACGCTCAATACCGTCATCGGAAGCCTGTTTGAATTCCCGTCCGCTGCCCGCAACCGAGCGCTGCGTTGGCGATTTGTGCAGGCAGGCACATTACCGCGCGACGACGCTGACGCATACTGGCCGGATGCGTTCGCTCCCCGGTCGTTTTCTTGTTGCGCTGAGCCTGGTGTTGAGCCTGGCGCTGTGCCCGTTGCCGGACGCCCGGGCCGACGGCCCCTCGGGCATGCCGCTGCTGCGGCGCTATCTGCCCGAGGACTACAACGCGACGCCGCAGCAACTGGCGATCGCGACCGACCGCGAGGGACGTCTGTACGTCGGCAACGGCGAGGGCGTGCTGCGCTACGACGGCGATGCCTGGACGCTGATCACCTTGCCGGGCAAGACCATTGCACGCGACCTCGCCATCGGTCGCGACAACCACGTCTATGTCGCCAGCTACGACAGCTTCGGCTGGCTGCAGACCAGCGATGACGGCCAGATGCGCTACGAAGAGCTGCTAACCGCCGGCGGCCTGAGTGGACGCGATCGCGACGTCGGCATCGTCTGGGACGTGCATGCGACCAGCGAAGGCGTGTACTTCCGCGCGGAAAAAAATCTGCATTTCCTCAGTTACGATCGCCGCCGCGTACGCCATTGGCCGCTCGCGGAAAACGTGCGCAGTTTCTACGTCCAAGACGACGCGCTGTATGCGCGCGTCGCCGGCCTCGGCTTCTGCCGCTTCGAAGACGGTCGTTTCACGCTCGAACCCGGCGGCGCATTGTTCGCCGACAAACCCTTGCCAGGCATGATTCCCAAACCCGGCTGGCGCCTGCTGGTCGGTGACGACGGACTGTATCGCGCCGACGCCCGCGGCATCGCGCGCTTGCCCAACAACGCCGGCAGCGAACTCGCCGGCACGCGCGCCTACGAAGTGCTGCCGCTCGCCGACGACAGCTTCGTGGTCGGCACGCTCGAGGGCGAAGTCTTCCGTTATGCCAAGGACTATCACCTCGCCGAGCGCGTGAACCTGGGAAGCTACGGCATCCAGGCGCTCGGCGCCGATTCCGAGGGCGGCCTGTGGGCCGCGACCGAAGGCGATCTCGTGCGCATGGCCCTGCCCTCGCCGTGGTCATTCCTGGGGTCGGATCAAGGCTTGCGCGGCACGGTCACCGATTTCGAATGGTTCGACGGCGCTTTGTGGGTCGCGACCACGCGTGGCTTCATCCGTTTGACTGCCGATGCCGCCGGCCGCACGCAGGCCGATATTCCGCATCACATCGACTACGAGGCCTACACCCTGGTCGGCACCGATAGCGGTCTGCTCATGGGTTTCCGCAATGGGCTGATGGTGCGCGACAAGGACGACGGCAAGACGCGCATCCTGTTCACCGGCGCGCAGGAAGGCGTGTTCGAGATCCGCCTGTCGAGCAAGGTCGCTGGTCGCGCCTACGGTCTGAGCGAAGAAAACCTGCTCGTGCTGCAGAACGTCGACGGCCACTGGAAACTCGCGCAATCGACGCCCCTGGACGGCGCCAGTGCCGCGACGCTCGTCGAAACCGCCGCCGATCAGATCTGGTTCGGCGACTCCCGCGGCGGTCCGCAACGCTGGACGCTCGATGCCGCAGGCAAGCGACTGCGCGCGGAAGTGTTCGGCGCCAACGACGGTTTGGCCATCGACGCCAACAGCGGCTCCAGCCTGTATCTGCTCGAGGGCCAGGTGCACGTGATCACCGGCGAGCGCGGCTACCGTTTCGACGGCAAGCGTTTCGTGGCCGACACCGGCCCGCCGTTCACCCTGGTCGATCGCCCCAACGAACTCGACGTCGTCGAAACGCCGGTCGGTACCTATGCCTACAGTAGCCGCCAGCTGTGGCTGCGCCCGGTCGGCGCGAGCGAATGGAAAGCGGTGAACCTGGGCTCACAACGCGCGGCCGGCTTCACCCGCGTGCGTTTCAATCGCGACGGCAAGCTGCGCGTGGCGACCTGGAGCGGCCTGCTGCAATTCGACGCCAGCCAGAAAGAGCCGACACAGGCACCGCTGCGCCTGGGCTTCGAAAGCGTCAGCGCCGAACGTCCCGACGGCCAGGAACCCCTGCGTCTGCCGATCGTGAGCGAGGAGCAGCCGGTCGAGATTCCCGCCGGCTACCGCCTGCATTTCCGCTACAGCCTCGTCAGCATGGAAGGCGGACTGCAGTTCCGCTATCTGCTGCATGGCCTGACCGAACAATGGAGCGACTGGACCGATCGCGATCTGTACGTGCGCGCGCTCACGCCGGGCGACTACGTGCTGGAAGTCGAAGCGCGCACGCGCGGCGGCCGCACCGCCGGCCCGGTCAGCTATCGCTACCGCGTGCTGCCCGAGTGGTACATGCGCTGGTGGGTGCTGACGATCTTCGGCCTGGTCGTGCTCGTCGCCGCCGCGTTCGTCGTGCAGGAATTCATCCGCCGACGCACGCAGCGCTACCGCGAGGCCAACCGCAAGCTCGAGGCACGCATCGCCGAGCGCACCTCGGAGCTGGAGGAAGTGAACCGCAAGCTCGCCGAACTCGCCACCGAGGACGCACTCACCGGCGTCAACAACCGGCGCGCGCTCGAGCAGGGCCTGCAACGCGAATGGTTCCGCTGCCTCGATCAACGCCGGCCCTTGGCGGTGTTGATGATCGATGTCGATCACTTCAAGCGCTACAACGACGCCCACGGCCATCTGGAGGGCGACGTGCTGCTGCGCCGCATCGCGCAACGTCTGATCGCCCTGCACGATCCCAAGCGCGAACTCATGGCGCGTTACGGCGGCGAAGAATTCGCCCTGCTCCTGCCCGGCGTACACCTGGATGAAGCGCTGCGGCGTGCGGAAGCCATTCGCGCGGCGATGCATGCCGAAGTCACCGAAACCACGGTCAGTATTGGCGTCGCTGGTTTCGTGCCCAGTGTGCAAGGTGAGCCCAATAGCCTGCTACGCCGCGCCGACGCAGCGCTGTATCGCGCCAAGCGGGCTGGCCGCAATCGCGTCGAAGCCGACGCCGATCCGCCGCCGCCGCGCTGACCCGAACACCGCGATCGCTGCGGTTCAATCGCTCAAGGTATAGCCGTTCACGCGGACAAAGTTCGCATCGCGCATCGCCACGACGGCGGTGTGCTCGGGCGACGGCGCCAAGCGCAGAAAGCGCCAGCGTTCGGGCGCGCCCGCATCGTCGGGAACCGCCCGCGCGATCGGCGCCGTCTCGGTCACCTCGAACTGCCAGCGCGGCAGATAGCCGAAAATTCCGGTGCCGGTCGCCTTGCAGCTCGCTTCTTTCGCCGTCCACAGGCGCAGGAATGCGACGCGTGCCGCTTCGGCATCCAACGCGGCCAAGGCCTGCGCTTCTTCGGCCGCAAACCAGCGTGCCGCCAGTCGCGCGACCGGCAACTGGCGGTCGTGGCGTTCGATGTCGACCCCGACGCGGCCGTGCCGGCAGATCGCGATCAGGCTACCGCCGCCGGTATCGGTGAGATTGAAGTCGGGCGTGGGTTCGGGCCGCAGAAACGGCCGTCCCTTGCGTTCGCGACCGAAGACCAAGGCAGCGGGCGCCGCGTCGGCCAACGGCGCGAGCACCTGGCGCAGCAACGCATCGATGCGCTGGCGGCGGGGTCGAGCATCGGGGCGTTCGGGACACCAGACCAGGCGCAATTCATCGTCGGCCAGCGCCGGCGGTGCGGCCGCGGCCAGCGTCGGCCAGGGCAGGGCCGGAAGCTTCAGGGCGCGGCGTCTTCGGAGTCGGCCGAGCTGCTGTTCCGGCGCGCCTCGGCCTGTTCGCGCAGCACACGCAATTCGTCCGGGCTCAGGATATGCACTTCGCTGCGCGCTCCGCTGGAAATGCGCGCCGACATCCAGCCGACGATCCAGGCGATCGCGGCCACGAGCGAGCCGAGCATCATCAGGAAAACCAGCCAGCCGGGCAGGCGCGCCATCATGGCGGCGAACATCAGGATGGCGGCGATCAGCAGGTAGATCCAATGCATGGGGCACCCCTTTCGGTTGCCGGAAGTGTAGCCCTCACAGCAGGGGCGAAACCAGTCGCGCGGCGGCGTCGATCAGCCGGTGCAGCAGGCTCATGGGCCGTTGCGGTGGGACCTCCGCGGCCTTGCCCAGATCCTCGCTCAACACTGCCTCGAGATCAGCCGCCACGGCCGTGTCCTCGAACAGCACGCACAGCTCGAAATTGAGCCGGAAGCTGCGATTGTCGAAGTTGGAACTGCCCAGCACGCAGGTATCGTCGTCGATCAGCAGGGCCTTGGTGTGCAGCATGCGCGGGTACTCGAACACGCGCACGCCGGCCGCGATCAGGTCGTCGAAATACGACCGCGCGGCCGCGCTCACGAGCAAGGAATCGCTGCGTTCGGGCACGAGCAGACGCACGTCGAGTCCGCGCAGCGCCGCCGAGGTCAGTGCCATGCGCGCGGCCTCGCCGGGCACGAAATACGGCGTCGCCAGCCATACCCGCGTGTGCGCGCGACCGATCGCGGCGATCTTCACGCGATGGATCGTTTCCCAGGGCGAATCCGGTCCCGCCGGCAGCACCTGCGCAGGAATCGCGCCGGCGTCGTGGGCGGGCCACAGGCCTTCGTCCTTGGGCACGCGCGAACACGCGTACGTCCAGTCCTCGAGAAACGCCAACTGCAGCCAGCGGACCGCCTCGCCGTCCATGCGCAGATGCAGGTCGTGATAGGCGCCCGCGGTGAAACGCTCGTTCTCGTCATCGGTGATGTTGATGCCGCCAGTGAAACCGATCGCGCCGTCGATCACCACGATCTTGCGGTGGCTGCGCAGGTTGAGCTTGGGTCGCCACAGGCCGCGCAGCCGCAGTCGCAGCCGGTGGAAGAACGCGACTTCGCCGCCGGCAGCACGCAGCTCAGCGAAAAAATCGTTCTTGATGCGTCCCGAGCCCAGCGCATCGAGCAGCACGCGCACCTGCACGCCGGCGCGCGCGCGTTCGATCAGCGCGTCGCGCACGAGCGTGCCCGTGCGGTCGGGCTCAAAGATGTAGTACTCCAGGTGCACGTGGTGTCGTGCCTGCGCGATGGCCGCGAGCAGGGCGTCGAAGGTTGCACCGCCATCGACGAGCAACTGCACGCGCTGGCAATGGCTGGGCGGAAAACCGCTGCTACCCTGCGCCAGGCGCATGAGCGGGCTGCTGTGGTCGAGTCGCGCGGTGGTCTCTTCGCGGCCGAGCAACAGACGCGAGCGCAGACGCTTCACGCGTTGCCGATGAATGCGCTGCGGGCCGAAAAAATGGTAGATCAGCAGACCCAGCACCGGCAGCAGGGCCAGCGACATCAGCCAACTCAGCGTCGCGATCGGCTCGCGTTTTTGCAAGATGATCCAGCCCGCGAGCACGATCAGATAGCCGATCCAGGCCAGCGAAAGGATCAGCGACAGAGGGGTCCACAGGTCGGCCAGGCTCATGCGTCATCCCGCAAGGCCGACGGCCACGATGGCGGTCGGCGCGGCAGCAAGCGTAGGCGGAAAGCGCCGGCGACGCCAACGCGCGCCGGCGATAACGGCCGCCCGAGGGCGGCCGTTCGCTTCACACAGATCGGATCGGGCAGATCAGACGCGTCGCGTCAGGCCCGTTTCACCAGACTGATCAGGAACAACACGATCAGCGCGCCGATCAGCGCATTGATGATTGCCCCGGCGATGCCGCCAGCGATGACGATGCCGAGCAGACCCAGCACCCAACCGCCGACGAAGGCGCCGAGGATGCCGATGACGATGTTGCCGAGCACGCCGAAGCCGCGGCCTTTCATGATCAAGCCGGCAAGCCAGCCGGCGATGCCGCCGATGAGCAGGATGATGAGCAGGGATTCGATGGACATGAGGTTCTCCCGTAAGTGGACCAATACCCGTGGAACACAGGTGTGCGCACCCTAGCACGCGAGGTGATCTTCACGGAGTGACGACGGCGTTCAGGTGGCAGCGCAGGTCGCGAGGACAGACTCGGCCCGCTTTCCTCAGCACACCAAGGAACTTCCATGTCATTCGCACTCTATCTACTCGGCGTCATCGTCCTCATCAGCGGCCTCGTCTACGGCGCCTGGCTGATGAGCGTGCCTTCGCAATGGATCATCGTCGGCGCGATCGTGGTTGCCGGTGCCGGCATCCTGTCGGCGGTCTCGCATACGCGCTCGAAAGACAAGCCGCAGTAAACCCGCCTACTTGTCCGGAAACAGCATCTCCGCGCGCTGGAACAACACCCAGCTCGTGGCGATGTACTTGTCGCCGCCGCGCGGCCGGTTGCCACGGTGCGTATGCGTAAACGCGGTCGGCGCGATCAGCAGCGAGCCGGTCTTCGGCACGATCTTGCGCTGCTGGTACAGGAACTCGGTTTCGCCTTCGGCAAACCCGTCGTTGAGATAGATCGTCCACAGCAAGGTGCGATGCAGGGTGTCGGCGCTCGCGTCCTTGGGATACAGCTCGCAGTGCCAGTACGGATAGCCGCCCTGGTCGGCGGTGTAGCGTTGCAGGTTGATCGTGCCCGGCCGCAGCAAGGAGCGCACGATATCGCTGAGCTGGGCATCGGACAGCGTGTCGAAATCCGCCTCGCTCAGGCGGCGCAATCCGCCGGTCTGCGCATCGCGTGTCTGCACCATGAGCGGCGCCAGCAGCACATGCCGGTACTTGCGCAGATAGGCCAGCAGCCCGGTGAACATCGCGACGTTCAAGGCCGCCTCGGCCTCGCGCCATTCGGGCTTGCCGCTGATGCCGATGTCGCGACTGTCCTTGAGCTCGGGCAGCACGCCGGCTCCGACGCGCCCCGGCACGGCCTGTCCGCTGCGCTCGAAATGTCCGAGCAGCTGCGCACACACGTCCGCCGACAGCGCGTTCTCGTAAACCTCGATGAAGTCGGGCGGGCTCATGCTTGCCTTCGCTGGCGCGGTCGGCGCGGGACGGTTACTGACCCGCGTCGAACTCGCGGTGGTAGCGCACCGCGGTCTCGACTTCGTTCTTCGAACCGATGAACACCGGCACACGCTGGTGCAGCCCGGTCGGCATCACGTCGAGCATGCGCTGGCGGCCGGTGCTCGCGGCGCCGCCGGCTTGTTCGACCAGAAAGCTCATCGGGTTGGCTTCGTACATCAGGCGCAGCTTGCCGCCCTTGTCGCGGCACTTGGCGTCGAGCGGATACGAGAAGATGCCGCCGCGCGTCATGATGCGATGCACGTCGGCGACCATCGAGGCGACCCAGCGCATGTTGAAATCGCTGCCGCGCGGCCCCTGCTTGCCGGCCAGCAGATCGCCGATGTAGTTCTGCATCGGCGTCTCCCAGTGGCGCTGGTTGGACATGTTGACCGCGAACTCGCGCGTGTCGGCCGGGATCTGGATATCGCGCGTGGTCAGCATGAAGCTGCCCTGCTCGCGATCGAGCGTGAACGCGTGCGTGCCGCGACCGATCGTCAGCACCAGCATCGTGCTCGGGCCGTAGGTCGTGTAGCCCGCGCACACCTGAGCGGTGCCTGGCTGCAGGAAATGTTCGTCCGACGGTTCGGTGATGCCGTCGGGGCAATGCAGCACCGAGAAGATCGTGCCGACGGAAATGTTCACGTCGATGTTGGAGCTGCCGTCGAGCGGATCGAACAGCAGCAGGTAGTTGCCTTTTGGATACGCGTTCGGGATCGGATGCGAGTGATCCATTTCTTCGGACGCGAGGCCGGCCAGGTGTCCGCCCCATTCGTTGGCTTCGAGCAGGATCTCGTTGGACAGCACGTCGAGCTTCTTCTGCGCCTCGCCCTGGATGTTGCCGGTGCCCGCTTCGCCGAGCACGCCACCGAGCGCGCCCTTGCCGATCGCGTTGGAGATCGTCTTGCAGGCGCGTGCGACGACTTCGATCAGCAGACGCAGGTCGGCATTGATATGGCCGGCATGCTGTTCCTGGATCAGGAAGCGGGTCAGGGAGATGGGCTTCATGCGCGGCTCGGCGGGGGCGGGAGGCCGCCATTGTAAGGGCCGTGGCAGAATCGGGGCGACTACGCCGGAGGTGCGATGCCGCTGTTCCAGGCTCTGTGGCCGTCCCTGATCACCGCGCTGGGCCTGGGCCTGTTGATCGGCACCGTGCGCGAGCGCCAGCACCGCGATGCCCTGGCCGGCGTGCGCACGCATGCGCTGACGGCCCTGCTGGGAGCGGTCGCGCTCTGGTTGGGGCCGGGGGTCTTCCTGCTGGTGCTCGCCCTCGTCGCCGGCCTGGTACTGATCAGCTATTGGCGCTCGTCGGCGCAGGATATCGGCGTCACCGGCGAAGTGGCGCTGATGCTGACGGCCTTGATCGGCGGACTGAGTCTGGCCCACCCGGCGCTCGCGGCGGGCCTGGGCGTGCTCACGGCGGCCTTGCTGTATTTCAAGACGAAACTGCATCGCTTCACCCGCGAGCGGATCAGCGAGCGCGAGGTGCACGATGGCCTGGTCCTGCTCGCGGCCGCGCTGGTGATCCTGCCGCTGTTGCCCGACCGCGGCATCGGTCCCTACGCCGCCTTCAATCCGGCGATCCTCTGGCGACTGGTGGTATTGATCATGGCGGTCAGCGCACTGGGTCATGTTGCCTTGCGCGTGGTCGGCATCCGTTGGGGATTGGCGGTCGCGGGATTCTTCGCCGGCTATGCCTCGTCGACAGCGGCGACCGCCGGCTTCGGACAACGCGCGCGCGAAACCCCGTCGCTGCTGCGGGCCTGCGTGGGCGCGGCGATGCTGGCCAACCTCGCCTCGCTGAGCCTGTTCGTTCCGATCCTGCTCACTGTCTCGCCGACGCTGCTGCGCACGCTCGCGCTGCCGCTGGTGGCCGGCGGCGCGACGCTGCTGCTCGGTGGCCTGCTCGGCCTGCATGGCGGGGCGTCGGCGACACAGGCGGCGCCCACGGCCGAGGCGCGCATGTTCCGGTTCGGGCCGGCGCTGGGACTGGCCGTGATTATCGCGGCTGTCGTCTTCGTCTCCGCCGCGATGAACGCCTGGATCGGTCCGCGCGGGGCCTTGCTCGCGACGGTGATCGCTGCGGCGGCCGAACTGCATGCGGCGATCGCCACGCTCGGACAATTGTTCGAACAGGCCGTACTCACCGCCGACCAGTCGCGCTGGGGTCTGTGGGTACTGCTGTCGGTTAGTGCGATCGTCAAGAGCACGATCGCGACGGTCAGTGGCGGCCGCGGCTATGGCCTGCGCGTGGCGATCGGCCTGTCGGCGATGCTGTTGGCCGTGCTGCTGGCGATCCTCTTCCAGCGCTGAGGCTCAGATGATGCGCAGCGTGATCGCCTTGAGCACGGCGCGCGTGCGGTCGCGGGTGCCGAGCTTGTCGAGAATGTCGGAGACGTAGTTCTTCACCGTGCCCTCGGACAGGAACACGGCCTTGGCGATTTCGCGATTGGAATAGCCGCCGGCGAGCAGGCGCAGGATCGCGACCTCGCGCTCGTTGAAGGTGTCAGTCGGTGGGCTCTGGTCGCGGAAGGCGTAACGCGCGCGCACCGGATCAGTTGGCACCGGCGCGAGCAGGGTCTCGCCACGCGCGACGCGGGAAATCGCTTCGAACAGATCTTCGGGCGACGCATCCTTGAGCAGGAAGCCCTGCGCCCCGGCGGCGCTGGCGCGCAGCGGCAGCTCGGGCTCATCGAACGTGGTCAGCAGGATCACCGGTGTCGCATCGCCGCGTTCGCGCAGGCGCTGCAGCAGGACGAACCCGTCGGTGCCGGGCATGCGGATATCGGACAGGATCACGTCGACGGGTGTCGCGTCGAGCGCCGCGAGCAGGGCCTCGCCGTCGCCGGCTTCGATGACCACCTGCAAGGGCGCGAAGCCCTCGAGCAAGGCGCGCAGGCCGCCGCGCACCAGGGCCTGGTCGTCGGCGAGCGCGAGCCGGATCGGCGCGCTCACGCGATCACCGGCAAGGTCGCGAGCAGCTGCACGCCCCCGGCGGCATTGCGTTCGACTTGCAAGCGACCGCCGATCGCTTCCAGGCGCTCGCGCATGCCCGACAGACCATTGCCGAACTCCAGCGCGCCGCTGCCGCGACCGTCGTCGCGGATGTCCAGGGCGATGCGATCCTCGTCCCGGCGCAACACGATCCAGATGTGGTCGGCATTGCCATGGCGCGCGGCATTGGTCAGCGCCTCCTGCACCGAGCGCAACACCGCTTCGGCCTGGGCGAGATCGGCCACGCGCGCGTCCGGCGCCAGTTCCAGATGCACCTGCGGTTTCGGAAACGGCGCCGCGAGCGCCACGAGCGCGCTGCGCAGGTCCATGCCGTCGTGCAGGCGCATCTGCTGCACGACCCCGCGGATGTCGGCGAGCAATTCGTCGGCCAGCTGCGCGCACAGGGCGACCGGTTCGTGGTCAGCCAGGCGCGGATCGCGCGCGAGCGCGGCGAGATTGAGCTTGAGCGCGGTGAGCTTGTGCCCGGCGATGTCGTGCAGCTCGCGCGACAGGCGCAGGCGTTCGGAGTCGCGCACCGATTCGGCGAGCAGCGAGCGCGTCGCCACCAGGTCGGCATTGGCGGCCAGCAAGGCGTCGCGCGAGCGTTCCGCGGTTACCGCGTACCAGCTGGTCATCATTGCGAACAACTGGAAGCTGGCATTGATGATCAGGAACAGCACCGGCGACGAGGACTGCCACAGGCCGCGCAGCAGGGCGTAAATCACCGCGTTCACGGCAACGAACAGCAGCGCGAGCGGCCGCGCCGGATACAACTGCGCGTTCTGCGCCATCGCGATGATCAGCAGCACCGGCACCGCCGTGTAGCGCGCGCTCGCAATCATCACCAGCGCGATCAGCATCTGCGCCCAGACCAGGCCGCGGCGCATCGCCAGGGTCCAGGTGCCGAGCTGACCGAACAGGAACAGGGCGAGCACGGCCGCATGCGCCGCAACCATGGTCGGCCACAACACGGCGGCGGGCAGCAGGCCCGTGCTCTTGGGCGACGACATCCACACCTCCAGGCCGATCGCGACCCACGCGAGGTAGGCGGCGATGTTCATCGGGTCGATCAGCGGGCGCAGGTGCTTGAGCATGGGTGCAGCTTGGGCCGCGGCGCGCGCGAGCTCAAGACGTTGGCGCGAGATGGTGACTTCCGGCACCACGCCTTGATGACGGCCGGCACCTGTCCGGCCTGCACCTGCCGGCGATGCTGCAGCCACACCGAGGAGACAGAATGATGAGCGCCTATCAAGTGTTGTTGTCCCTGCATGGCCTGTTGGGCCTCGTGGCCCTGGCGACGTTCTGGGTCGCGGGCATGAGCAAGAAGGGCAGTCCGCTGCACAAGCGGGCCGGCAAGGTCTATCTCGCGGCGATGGTGGGCCTGCTGGTGCCGGCGCTACCGCTGGCGGTCCGCGTCCTGACGCTCAAGAGCACCTTCGGCGGCATTTTCCTGCTGTACCTGTGGGTCATCACGATCACGTCGGTCTGGGTGAGCTGGCGCGCGATCCGTGACAAGCGCGATTGGGCGCGTTTCACCGGACCGGTCTATCGCGGCCTCGCGGTGCTCAACCTCGCCAGCGGCGCGGTCGTGCTCGCACTGGGTCTGTTTTTCGCGTCGCAGTCGCAGCTGATCTTCATCGCGTTCTCGCTGGTCGGTCTGCTCGGCGGCGTCGGCATGTTGCGCTTCACGCGTCGTGCGCCGACGCAGCCGCGCTGGTGGCTCGAGGAACATCTGGGCGCGATGATCGGCAACGGCGTCGCCACGCATATCGCCTTCCTCTCGATCGGCCTGCCCAAGCTCCTGCCGATGCTGGCCGGCCCGCTGCTGCAGAATCTCGCCTGGTTGGCCCCGCTCGCAGCCGCTGTGCTCGCGCGCATCTACCTGGGTCGCAAATTCCTGCCGGCGCCGGCCGCGCTGCCGGCGGCGAAACTCGCCTGAGTTCAGCCGCCAGTCGGGGGCAGGCGCGGTACAGTCGGCGCTCCCGATGGCGGAGACGCACCAATGCGCGCACTTGTTGTCCTGACCTTGGCGATCCTGGCAAGCGCCTGCGATCGCGCGCCGGCGGCATCCGCCGCACCGAGCCCGCCTGCGACGCCGGTCGCGGCGACGCCGCCACCCGCGCCGGCGCCGTCGGAACCGAGCGACGACAACGACGCGCTCAGCGCGCTCGTGCACTGCGGCGATCGCAGCCTGCTGACGCAGCCACCGGCGGCGCAACTGGCCAAGCTCGGCGCCGATCCGCGCCTGCAATGCCATGCGCAGGACCGCAAGGATCGTGCGCTCGTGATCTGTCAGCCGACCGAGCCGCTGTCGACGTACGGCGGCCGCCGCATCTTTTCGTTCGAGCTCGCGTCTTCGGCGAGCGCACAGACCTTGTCAATGCAGGTGCAAGGAGATCGCGCGGGTCTGGTCAGCGATGTCGCTGCGGCCTCCGAACTCGCGCTGTCCAAAGACGCGGCCGGCCAGGACTTCCTCGATCTCGACGGCCACGGCGGCGAGCGCATCGAATTCGCCGACGGCGCCGAAGCCAACCAATCGGTGCTGCGCTGCGTCGTCGCTACGGCCGCAGCGGCGGACGCCTCTGCGCCGACACCGGCGCCCAAGCCCGCGCCGGGTGGCAGCGGCATGATCTCCGGCCATATCGAATACCCCAGCGAGGCGATCCCGCCGATGCATGTCTGCGCGATCAGCACCGACGGCGCACAGGCCGGTTGTGTGCGCACGACAGCCGATCAGCGCGAATACCGCATCGACCGGCTCGCTGCCGGCGACTACAAGGTGTACGCGTGGTTCCACGAAGGCGACATGCGCGTCATGCGCGCGAGCGAAATGCGCTGGTGCATCCGCGCGCCCTGCCCGCCGGGACCGCCGGTCACCATCACGCTCAAGACCGGCGAGCACCACGACAAGGCGCATCTGAACGAGTACGGCGAAGAGTTCCCGGACATGCCGGCCGAGCCGGGCGATCCTTGAACTGGTTGTCGCGAACAGAAAAAACGACCGGCTTGCCGGTCGTTTTTCTTTCGGGCCAGGGCGGCGGGGACCCCTCAGTCCGCTTCGACGATCTCGCCGGTATCCACCGGCAGCCGCGCACGCGCGATGCGCTGCGTACCGACAAGGCGCGCGTAGTGGCTGAAGTAGGACGGCAGGCCTTCGGCGCGCGTATCCGGACCGTCCTGCAGTTCGAAATGCAGATGCGGAAACAGCGAACTGCCCGACGCGCCGATCGCCGCGATCGTCTCGCCGGCCCGGACGCGCTGGCCGGGTTTCACCTTTGCGCTGCCTTGGCGCAGATGTCCGTAAACGCCGAACTCGCCGTGTCCATGGTCGATGACGACATAGTTGCCGAACAGCACCATCGGCTGCGTGGCCAGTTTGCCCTGGTCGAACTGGCGGTTGTCGGGCTGATCGTTGACGACGGCGACCACGGTGCCGGCGGCAACGGCGCGCACGTCGGCACCGAAGCCGAACCAGTTTTCATTGGCCGCCCGATCGCCGGCCACCATGTCGCCGGCGGCGTTCACCGGCACAAAGTCGTAGCTGTAGCGCATGAAGTTCGCGGTGAAGCCCATCGCTGCGATCGGCGCGAAATGCACGTCGAAGCGGCGGTGATGGCCGAGAAAATCGTGGCCGTCGTAGTTGATCAGGCGGCCGCGCACGGGCAGCAGCAGCTCGCTGCGGTTCTCGTAGGCGACCGGGGCGACATCGAGGCTGCGCGTGAGCGTGTGGCTGCCGTCTTCGTTGGACAGGTCGATATCGTAGTGCAGGCGCGCGAGCGGCAATTCGCGGGCGAGGCTGTGGAAGGGATTGAACACGGCCAAGGTCTGCCCCGGTGCAATGCGGCGGCCGTCGATCACGCCGATGCTCGGGCGCACGCCGTTACCGTCGACCAGCCGGCGCAGCAGCAGCGCACCCTGCGCGTCATAGGCGCTGAGCTGGATGCGGTCGATGTCGAGCGCAACCGCACCGCGGTTGACCAGCAGCAATTCGAAATTGAGCGACTGCACGTCCGGCAGCCGTTCGACATAGACGGTGCCGGGCGCGGCACTCAGACCGACATCGAGCTCATCGGCGGCGAAGGCGAACGGGGAGGCGGCGGCACACAGACACAGGCAGGACAGAACGAACGCACGCATGGACAGTCATCACGGTGAGGATTTCCGGGATGGATACCGTCCGCCGCGCGTCGGTTGCACCGGCTTACACGTCGCCGTCGGTCAGCCAACCCTCGCCGGTGCCGCGCTGGAACACCGTATCGCTCGCCAGGATGTCGCCCGCCGGGATCGTCGCTTCGGTCGCCAGCTGCGCGTAGTACGGGCGGAAGTCCGGCGCCGTCGCTTGCATGAGCTGATCGAAGCTGTCGATGACGAAATAGGTTTTCTGGAACGTGTCGATGCGATAGCGCGTGCGCATGATGCGCCGCAGGTCGAAGCCGATGCGGTTCGGCGCCGCGCTGTCCAGGCAGTGGATGCTCTCGCCCTTGGAGCTGACGATGCCGGCGCCGTAGATGCGCAGGCCCGCGGGCGTGTTGATCAGGCCGAATTCCACCGTGTACCAGTACAGGCGCGTGAGTTCGGCCAGCGCCTCGGGACCGATGCCGTGTGCTTTCACGCCGCCCAGGCCATAGGCCTGCATGTAATCGGCGAACACCGGATTCATCAGCAGCGGTACATGCCCGAACAGGTCGTGGAACAAGTCCGGCTCGGACAGGTAGTCGAGTTGTTCGGGTTTGCGGATCCACCAGGTGACCGGGAAGCGCCGATGCGCCAGGTGGTCGAAAAAATCCAGTTCCGGGAGCAGGCCTTCGACCCCGATCAGGGTCCAGCCGGTTTTCGCCTGCAGCTGACGGTTGAGCTCGACGAATTTCGGAATCCTGTCCTCGCCCATGCCCATCGCATCCTGGGTGTCGAGGAATTCCTGGCAGGCGCGACCTTCGAGCAGTTGCCGCTGGCGGCGGAACAGCGCGCGCCAGACTTCGTGGTCGGTCGCGGTGTAGCTGTCCCAGGGCTGCTCGACCACGGCCGTCGTGTAGACCGGGACCTGTCCCTTGTCGGTGAGCTGGTGTTCGACGCGCTGCGGGCTGGCCATGGGAATCTCCGGTTGCGCGAATTCTATCGGCCCCAGCACCGAAGGAGCTTGCAAAATTGCGCCAGCAGGCCGTAAATGCGCAATGTTATGTTGTCAAAACGCAGAGAGGCACAACAAATGGACGATTCCCGGCTCGATCGTACCGACCTGGCGATTCTTGCGGCCCTGCAGGTCGACGGCCGCATCACCAATGCCGAACTCGCCGAGCGCGTGAATCTGTCGCCCTCGGCCTGCCTGCGCCGCGTGCAGCGCCTGGAGAGCACGGGCGTCATCGCCGGCTACGCGGCCTGGGTCGATCCGGCCAAGGTCGGCCTGGGCCTGCAGGCCTTCGTGCGCGTGCAGCTCGCGCGGCATGACGCCGAGGCGATCGCCGACTTCAGCCGCCAGGTCAACACCTGGGACGAGATCGTCGCCTGCCACGCGCTGACCGGCGACATGGACTATCTGTTGCAGGTGGTCGTGCGTGACCTGGAACATTTCTCGCGTTTTCTGCTCGATCGCCTGCTGCAGGGCAATGCGGTCGCCGACGTCAATTCCAGTTTCGTGCTGCGCGCGGTAAAACAGACGCGGCGACTGGCGCTCGATCACCTGGTTTGAAGGACTCACGATGACGATGCACACCCTGCAGTCCCCGGGTCGCGGCGAAGCGCATTTTCTGCTCTGGGGCGTATTGGCGGCCCTGGTCGTGTCGGCGATCGGCTGCAAGGATCCGATGACCTGGGTACTGGAGATCGTCTGGATCCTGATCGGCCTGCCCCTGGTCGCGTGGCGCTGGCGTGCGTTTCCGCTCACGCGCCTGCTGTGCTGGCTGCTCGCGCTGCATGCGCTGGTGTTGATGTACGGCGGTCACTACACCTATGCCGAAACCCCGCTCGGCGACTGGGCGCGCGAGACCTTCGGCCTGGCGCGCAACCACTACGACCGCCTCGGTCACTTCATGCAGGGCTTCGTGCCGGCGGTGCTGGTGCGCGAGTTGTTGTTGCGCACCAGTCCGCTCACGCGCGGCACCTGGCTGTTCGTGCTGGTGACCTGCGCGTGCCTGGCGTTCAGCGCGTTCTTCGAGATGATCGAATGGTGGTCGGCGCTGGTCTGGGGCGGCAAGGCCGACGCGTTTCTCGCGACCCAGGGCGATGTCTGGGACACGCAATGGGACATGTTCCTGTGCCTGTGCGGCGCGATCGTTTCTCAGGGGGTCTGGTCGCGCGTGCACGACCGTCAGCTCGGACTGTCCTGAGCGCTCAGGTTTCGGCGCCGTCGAGCATCACGCGGTTGCGGCCGGCGGCCTTGGCCGCGTACATCGCGCGATCGGCGCGGCGCAGCAGGTGCGAGAACTGTGCGTCTTCGGCCACGAGCACGGCCACGCCGACCGACACGGTCACGCGTACCTGGCTGCCGGACACGAACATCGGCGCATCGGCGAAGGCCTGGCGCGTGCGACCGGCCGCCGCGAGCGCGCTTTGCGCATCGGTATTGGGCATGACCGCGACGAATTCCTCGCCACCCAGGCGCCCGACCAGATCCTCGGCGCGCAGACTGTCGCGGATGCGGCGCACGGTTTCGATCAGCGCCTGATCGCCGGCTTCGTGGCCGTGTTCGTCATTGATGCGTTTGAAGTGGTCGACGTCGATGATCATCATCGCCAGCGGCATGCCGTGCCGGCGGGCAGCGGCGATCGCGCGCGAGGCGAGGTCTTCGATCGCGCGCCGGTTGCAGATGCCGGTGAGGTAGTCCAGGCGGGCGGCCGAGGCCAGCTCCTGCTGGCTGCGTTCGGTGCACATGAGCAGGAAGCCGACCGTGCCGATGACCGGTAACAGGCCGCCGAACCCGAACGCGGTCACCTGCATCGGCGTCGGCGTGAACACGGTACTGATGCCGGTATGCAGGATCAGGTGCTGGCCCGAGCGCAAGATCATCAACACGGTACTGAACACGAAGAGAAAGCCGGTGACGTGCATCGCGGCGCTCAGGGCCTGGCCGCGGCGGTAGATCGCGCGCGCCGAACTGCCGAGCAGGATCGCATCGAGCGCGGAGATCCAGCCCGTGCGGGCCGACAGGTCCGGAATCCAGAACGTGAAATACGCCGCGGTCGCGGCGACCAGGACCACCAGCACGCCCAGGCGCGTGCGTCGCTGCGGGCCGCCGTTGAACACGCGCAGCGCGACCGCGAAGCAGGCGAACGCGGCGGCGATGGCCATGTTCGAGACCACGGCCGTCCACAGGTCGTCGATGACGCCGCGCAGCGCGATCAGGGTGAAACCGACCGGATACAGCAAGGTGCCGGCGATCCACCAGCGCAGGCTTGGCTGCAGCCCGCCGCTGACACTGCGCCGCACGACCAGCAACAGCACGCCGATCAGCAGCGACAGGAAGGCGCCGAGGAACAGGGCGGTGCGGATGTCGAACGTCCAGGCCATTGCAACCAGGCGCCTCACGGAAAGGGGTGAGTAGTTCGATGCAACTCCCGGACCAGGCCGGCGACCGAATCCGGCCGTTAGTGTCTACTCGCCCACAGAATCGGACTTTGGTCGGCGGAATTCAACGACATTGTCGCCCGGCGCGACCGGCGGCGGCCGGCGCCAGAGCACCGGCACCTCGTCGGGACGCGGCAGGTCGAGCTCGGGATCGGCGACCGGGTTTTCCGCGTCTTCTTCGTCCTCCCAGCTGTAACGACGCCGCGGCGGCGCCGGATCGGCATGCCGCCAGACGATGCCCGCGAGCACGCCCATGACGGCGCCGGCGAGGTGGTATTCCCAGGACACGCCCAGTTCGTGCGGCAGCACCGTCAGCAGCATGCCGCCGAAGAAAAAGAACGCGATCAGCGCCGCCGCCATCGACGGCCGGTCGCGACGCAACAGGCCGAGCGTGAACACGAGGAATCCGAGGCCATGCGTCACGCCACTGGCGCCGAGGTGGTAGCCCTGTGTGGCGATCAGCCAGGTCCCCAGGCCCGACCCGATCCAGATCACCGGCAGCGCACGCAGTGTCGCGCGCGGAAACACCGTGCCCGCCAGCGTGCCCAGGATCAGCACGGAAATCGCATTCGAGGCCAGGTGCCCGGCCGAGCCGTGCAGCAGCGGCGCGGTCAGCACGCCGATCAGCGCGGCCGGATCCTGCGGATGAATCGAGAACGGCGCGACATCGAACTGCCCCTGCGCCAGAAAGACCGCGGTCAGGGCGATGACCGCGGCCATGCTCAGGTTCAGTGCGCGCCGGAACCGGGCAAGCACGGTCGGGGCGGCGGCGAGTTCGGGATCGAGGTTGGTGGCGTCCATTCGGGATAGATGGGGCGGAGGTGGGCGAAGGCAAGCGGCCGCCTACGTTGTCGGGCGGGGCTTGATCCACAGGCTCAGCACCATCGCCATCGCGATCAGGGTCACGACCACGCCAAGCGAGGCGAACACCGGAATCTTGATCGCGTCGACCAGCAGCATCTTCGCGCCGATGAAGATCAGCACGGCGGCCAGGCCGTAGGACAGCAGGTGGAATTTTGCCGCCATGTCCGCGAGCAGGAAATACAGCGCGCGCAGGCCCAGCACCGCGAACACGTTTGAGGTCAGCACGATGAACGGGTCGGTGGTGATGGCGAAGATCGCCGGAATCGAATCGACCGCGAAGATCACATCGGTCACGCCGATCATCACCAGCACCACGAACAGCGGCGTGTACTTGCGTCGGCCGCCTTCGCCCAGCCACAACGCTTCGCCGCGATAGCCGCGCGTCAGCGGCAGGTGCGTGGTCAACCAGCGCAGCAGCGGATTGTTCTCCAGGTCCGGTTCCTTGCCGGCGGCCCAGAGCATTTTCGCGCCGGTCAGCAGCAGGAAGGCGCCGAACAGGTACAGGATCCAGTGGAACTGCGCGATCAGCGCCGCGCCGACGAAGATCATCACCGCGCGCAACACGATTGCGCCGAGCACGCCGAAAATCAGCACGCGCTGCTGCGACGGCGCCGGCACCGCGAAATAGTTGAACAGCATCAGGAACACGAAGATGTTGTCGACCGCGAGCGCCTTCTCGACCAGGTAGCCGGTCAGGAATTCGGTCGCGACCCGGTCGGCGTCGACCGCGGGAAGATGTGTTTTCAGGTACCACCACAGGCCGGCATTGAACAGCAGCGCCAGACCGATCCAGGCCGCGCTCCAGATCAGGGCTTCGCGCCGGCCGACGCGATGCGGACCGTTCTGCTTGAGGACCAGCAGGTCCACGATCAAAGCGATGACCACGAAGACGGCGAACGCCGTCCACATCATCGGGGTGCCAATACTTTGCATGTCGAGCTCCGAGAATGAAAAACCCCGCGACCAAGGCGCAGGGCTGTTCGATTTCGGACAGACCTTCGCCCCGGAGGACGAAGGTCTTGCTCGCAGGTCTTGACCTGCCTTCCGGACCGGAGGGGGTTGCCCTCGTATTGACGATCTCGGAAGCGGGAGCTACTCCCCTTCACCGCCAGATTAACGCGCCCGGCCCGTGAATGTCACGTGGATGGGGTCTCGAGCAGCGGCTCCGGGCCCAGCCGGTACAATGGCGCCATGACTACCGCCCGCCCCGCCCATACCGACCTGCCCGTCGTTCATCTGAAGATCGAACGGCGCTCCAACCACCCCTGGATCTTCCAGAAGATGGTCGAAAAGCCGGTCGCCAAGCCCAAGCCGGGCTCGATCGTGGAAATCGTCGACAACACCGGCCACTGGGTCGCGCGCGGGTTCTACAACGGCCATTCCCGCATCGCCCTGCGCGTGCTGACCGAGGATTTCGAGGAAACGATCGACGAGGCGTTTTTCCTCAAGAAGATCCGCGCCGCCGTCGCCCTGCGCCGCGACATGCTGCGCCTGGACGAGGTCACTGACGCCTGGCGCGTCGTGCATTCGGAAGGCGACGGTCTGTCCGGGCTCGTGGTCGATCGCTACGGCGACCTGCTCGTGGTCGAGTTCTTCTCGGCCGGCGCATTCCGACACCGCGAGTGGATCTACAACGCGCTCAAGGAATGTTTCCCGGGCTGCCGCTTCTACAGCTTCGCCGAAGAACACGTGCAAAAGCAGGAGAGCTTCGACTTCCGTGCGCCCGAGGCACCGGCACCGAGCGTCATCACCGAATACGGACTGAAGTTCCGCGCCAGCCCCGGCAGCGGCCACAAGACCGGCTTTTTCGCCGACCAGCGCGACAACCGCGAATTCCTCACGCGCTTCACCAAGGGCAAGCGCGTGCTCGACATCTGCTGCAATTCCGGCGGGTTCGCGATCTACGCGAAAGCTCGCGGCGAAGCGGAGGAAGTGATCGGCATCGATCTCGACGAGGGCATCCTCGAGATCGCGGAAAAAAATGCGCGCTTGAACAACGCGAAGATCAAGTTCGTGCAGGCCGACCTGTTCCCGTATCTGCGCGACGCCCAGGCGCGCGGCGAACAGTTCGACGTGGTCATCCTCGATCCGGCCAAGCTCACGCGCGACCGCGATGAGGTCATCACCGCGCTGAAGAAGTACAACGACATGAACAAGCTGGCGATGCAGGTCACTGCGCCAGGCGGCATCCTGCTGACGTGTTCGTGCACGGGCCTGGTCAGTGAAGAGGAATTCCTCGACATGATCCGCCGCGCGGCGTTCTACGCCGGTCGCACGGTGCAGATCCTGAAAGTGTCGGGCGCGGGCGGCGATCATCCGTTCATGGCGCATGTGAAGGAAAGCCGGTATCTCAAGGCGGTGTTCTGCCGGGTCGACTGACCCTCGCCCCGGCCCTCTCCCGCGAGCGGGAGAGGGAGTCATCTGCGACGGCGAGATTCCCTTCTCCCCATCGGGGAGAAGGTGCCCGCAGGGCGGATGAGGGGAGGCTGTTCGCTGGTAAACTCCCAAAATCCCCCTGCAGGACCGCCCGTGGACGCATCCGTCGCCCAGCCCGTGCGCCGCGCCGCGCTGGCTTTCATCTTCGTCACCGTCCTGATCGACATCCTTTCGTTCGGACTGATCATTCCGGTGCTGCCGCAACTGCTCAAGCAGTTCATGGGCGGCGACATCGGTCGCGCCACGGCCTGGCACGGTCTGTTCGCCACCGGCTACATGGTCATGCAGTTCTTCAGCGCGCCGGTGCAGGGCGCGTTGTCCGATCGTTTCGGTCGGCGACCGGTGATCCTGATCTCCAACCTCGGTCTGGCGCTCGATTTCCTGATCATGGCCTTCGCGCAGACCCTGCCCTGGCTGTTCATCGGCCGCTTGTTGTCGGGCGTCACCTCGGCGAGTTTCAGCACGGCCAATGCCTACATCGCCGACGTGACGCCGCCGGAAAAACGCGCGGCGGCGTTCGGCAAACTCGGCATGGCCTTCGGTCTGGGCTTCACGTTCGCGCCGGTGTTCGGCGCCTGGCTGGGCCTGATCGACATCCGCATGCCCTTCATGGTCGCGGCGGGCCTGTGCCTGGCCAATTTCTGCTACGGCCTGTTCGTCCTGCCCGAGTCGCTGGTGCCGGAAAACCGCTCGCCGCAGTTCGAGTGGAAGCGTGCGAACCCGCTCGCCTCGCTGCGCCTGCTGCGCGGGCATCCGGAGCTGTTCGGCCTGGCCAGCGTCGTCTTCCTCATGGGCCTGGCGCATCTGGTCTATCCGATGACCTTCGTGCTCTATGCCGACTACCGCTTCGGCTGGGGCCTGAAGATGGTCGGCTACACCCTGCTGATCGTCGGCGTGACCACGATCATCGTGCAGGGTGGTCTGGTCGGACGCATCGTGAAAAAGCTGGGCGAGCGCCGCGCGCTGATGTTCGGCATGGGCTGCGGGGCGCTGGGTTTCCTGTGTTACGGCTTGGCGCCGACCGGCTACTGGTTCTGGGCGGCGATGCCGCTGGCCGCGCTCTGGGGCGTGGCCAATCCCTCCGCGCAGGCGATCATGACGCGGCATGTTTCGCCGCAGGAGCAGGGCCGTCTGCAGGGCGCGATCGGCAGCTTGAACTCGATCGCCGGCATTCTCGCGCCGGCCCTGTTCACGCAGACCTTTGCCGCCGTGGTGCATGCGAACCTGCACGGCGTGCTGGCCGGCGCGACGTTCTACCTGGCGGCGACGATGGTCGCGCTGGGCGGGCTGGTGGCGTGGCGGGTCACGCGCGGCGAATGATGCGCACGCGGGCATCACGGGGCTTGGGTAATCTGTGCCGTCGAATCGGGAGAACCACATGAGCGAACCCACTACCCAGGCCGAGGCCGAAGCGGCCGTCCGCGTATTGCTGCGCTGGGCCGGCGAAGATCCGGCGCGCGAGGGCCTGATCGACACGCCCAAGCGCGTGGCCAAGGCGTACAAGGACTGGTTCTCCGGTTACGGCGAGGACCCGGCCGAGTATCTCGCGCGCACGTTCGAAGAAGTGGCGGGCTACGACGAGATGATCGTGCTGCGCGACATCGAATTTGAATCGCATTGCGAACATCACATGGCGCCGATCATCGGCAAGGCGCATGTGGGTTATCTGCCCGACGGCAAGGTCGTGGGCATCAGCAAGCTCGCGCGCGTGGTGGAAACCTATGCGCGGCGGTTCCAGGTGCAGGAAAAGATGACGGCGCAGATCGCACGCTGCATCGAGCATGTGCTGCAGCCGCGTGGCGTCGCGGTGGTCATCGAGGGCGCGCACGAGTGCATGACCACGCGTGGCATCCACAAGCGCGGCGTGAGCATGGTCACCTCGAAGATGCTCGGCGCCTTCCGCGACGATGCGCGCACGCGCATGGAGTTCCTGCAGTTCATCGACATGTCCGGCCGCTAGGATCCGGGTGTCGGCTTCCGCGGGAGGCGGGCGGCTGGACAGGAGGGCGACGGGAGGCCGTTTCGAGTCGCCGCACGTTACCGGCTTGGTCGAAACGGCCCGCCGCCGCCCGCCCGTCCCCTGTCGCCACGGGCCGGCCAATGCGGTGGCAAAACGGCGGCTGGCCGGTTCTATAATCGGGGCATGACCACTCCCCCCGATCTGGACGTTTTGCAGGCAAAGCTCAAACAGGCGTTGCAGGACGTCGAGGATGCCGAGCACGCGCGCGATGCCGCCAACCTGGCGCGCATGAAAGTCGCCGGTCAGCTCAATACCTTGCAGAAATCGCTCGCTGCGGCCGCGCCGGAGGCGAGCAGCGCGGCCGATCCGCAGGTCGCGGCACTTGCGCGCATCGAATGGCTGGTCATGCACGGCAAGCCCGATCCCGCCGCGGCCGCCGCCGCAAAAGACGCCGAGATGAATGCGCCGATGCCCAGCCGCGCCGTGCTCGAAGCGGTGATCGCCGGCAAGCGTAATTTCACCAAGGAACAACTCGAATTCAGCGTCGGCGAAACCATGGTGCTCACCGGCTGGCAGATGACGCCGATCGAGCTCATGGAAAAAGGCGAGAAGTGGCTCGCGCAGCAGGTGCTCAAGCAGTCGACCGCCGGCGCGAACTAAAAACCGCGCGCAAAGCCGTCGCGCCAAGAGGCCGAAATACCCACGCCTTCCGGCCTTGTCTGTCCGAAACCCGAGGCTTGCCGGGAAAGGCCATCGGCATAGAATGACCCGCGGATTCGCCAGCCCGGGGGCGCGGTGTCCAATCTGGCCAAGCTGACCCGTCCGAAGCTGCATCAGGTGCTGTCGCGCGAGCGCCTGTTCGCACGGCTGGACGACTGTCGCAGCCGTCCGCTGGTCTGGGTGATGGGTCCGCCCGGCGCCGGAAAAACCTCGCTCGTCGCCAGCTATCTCGAAGCCAGCCGCAGCGGCGGCATCTGGTACCAGATCGATCCCGGCGACCACGACCTCGCCACGTTTTTTCACTACCTCAGCCGCGCCGCCCTCGCCGCCACCCGCAAGCGCCGCGTCGTCCTGCCGCCGTTCACCGCCGAACACCGCGCCGATCTGCCCGGCTACGCCCGCGTGTATTTCCGGGCCCTGTTCGAATGCCTGAAGGCGCCGGCCGTGTTGGTCTTCGACAACTACCACGAGCTGCCGGCCGACGCCGATCTGCATCGTCTGTTCGATGCGATCGCGCGCGAAGTGCCGGATGGATTCACCGTGGTGGCGACCAGTCGCAGCGATCCGCCGGCCGAATGCGCCGCGCTGCGCGCCCTGGATCGTCTCGCCGTGCTCGACTGGGACGAGTTGCGCCTGACCCTGGATGAAACCCGGCGCATCGCCGCCCTGCGTCAGGTCGTCGACGAGGACACGGTGCGCGGCATGCACGAACACGCCGGCGGCTGGCCGGTCGGCCTGACCTTGTCGCTGGAACAACTCAAGCGCGGCGCCGTCGGTCTCGCGGGACAGGAAGCGCAAAGCCGCGACGTGCTGTTCAACTATTTCGCCGGCCAGATCCTCGCCGCCTTGCCCGAGGACGAGCGCGAAAAACTCATGCGTGTGGCCTTGCTGCCGCGCGCCGACGCCGCGCAGGCGGCCGCGATCAGCGAGTACGCCGACACCGGGACCCTGCTCGAATCGCTCTACCGCAAGCGCCTGTTCGTCGAACGGCGTGGCGACGCCTATCAGTTCCACGATCTGTTTCGCGCGTTCCTGATCAGCGAACTCGAACGCACGCACAGCGCCGAGGCTGTTGCGCAACGGTGTGCCGCGGCGGCACGCCTGCTTGCCGCGGCCGAGCAGATCGAAGCCGCTTTCGGGCTGGCCGCGCGCGCCGGCGACTGGCCGTTCGCGATATCGCTGGTGTCCGTGTTCGCGCCGCGCCTGTTCGAGCAAGGACGCATGAGCACGCTGCGCGGCTGGTTCGACGCGCTGCCGCCTGAGCTCGTGCGCGCCTCGCCCTGGCTGAACCTGTGGCTCGGGGTGGCGCTTTCGCCGACCGCGCCCTTGCAGGCACGGCAACAATTCGAGCTCAGCTACGGGCAGTTTCCGGGCGAGGACATCATCGGCCGCATTCTCGCCGCGACCGCCGTGCTGATGACGCACTACCTCGAGTTCGATCACGGCTCGGCCGATCACTGGCTCGACGAAGTCCTGCCCCTGCTCGCGCAGGCACCGCCGTTCCCGGCGACCGCCGCCGAACTGCGCGCGCAGTCGGCACTGCTGTTCGCCCTGAGCTACCAGCGTCCGCGCCGCGATCTCGTCGACGCCTGCCTCCGCCGGATTCGCACGCTGTTGCCTGCGGCGGATGTACCCGCCAATGCGCGCGTCGACGCCGCGACGCTGATGCTGGCGCACTACCAGATCGCGATGGAGTTCGACGAAGCCGAGCGCATCGTCGCGATGACCTCGCCGTGGCTGGCCGATCCGGAGATGACGGCGAACCGGCACGCGCTGTGGTTGCTGCAGCTGGCGCATTTCCGCGTCAAGCAAGGTCGCGACGCGGATGCCGAACGCCTCTACGCCCAGGCCGAGACGCTCGCGCGCGAAAACGCGCTGACCCTGCTGCCGCTGCGCATCTACGGCCACATCGGTCTGGCGATGATCGCCCTGGCGGCCGGCGACGCCGACCGCGCCGAGGCCGAACGCCTGCTCGCCGCCGCGTCCTGGACCTTTGCGCGCCGGCTTGATCAGGCGCTCGATGCCGGCCTGCAGTCCTCGATCGCGGCGCATCGCGGCGAACCGGCGCAAGCCCTGGCCTGCGCGCGCGAGCAACTGGCGCTGTTCGACGTGGTCGGTCCGGTCTGGCTGCGTTGCTGCGGTCGTTTGCAGCTGGCGCTGGCGCAGGTCGATGCGGGGTCGGGTGAGGCGGTGCCGGCGCTGCTGGGCGAAGCGCGTGCCTTGCTTGCCGACACTTGTTTCGCGCGGCTGGAAACCGCCGTGGATTGCGTCCAGGCCTATGCCGCCTTGCAGGCTGGCGACATCGCCGGTGCGCGTGTTCCGCTCGAACGCCTGGTGGCCGACAGCCACACGCCGCGCGGCCTGTTTGCGCTGCGCATGCATCCGCGCGTGCTGTCGGTGGTGTTCGGTGCGGCGCTCGGTCTGGACGGCGATCGCGGCGACATGCGCCGCACGATCCGCGATTTCGCCCTGCGTCCGCCCACCGACGATCCGCCCGGCTGGCCCTGGCCGTTCGAGGTGCGCATGCTCGGGCGCTTCGCGGTGTTGTGCGACGGCCGGCCGCTGGAGTTCTCGCGCAAGGTGCCGCGCAAGACGCTCGCCCTGCTCAAGGCGATCGTCGCGCTGGGCGGTCGCAGCGTGTCCGAGCAGCGCCTCATCGATACGCTCTGGCCCGAAGAAGAAGGCGATGCGGCCGCGCGTGCGCTCGATGCCACGGTGCTGCGCCTGCGTGCCCTGCTCGGCGATGCGAACGCGGTCCTGCAACGCGGCGGACGTTTGAGCCTGGACCGGGATCGCGTCTGGATCGACGTGTTCGCGTTCGAACAGGCGCTGGCCTCGGCCGAAGCCGCCGCTCACGCGCGCGATCCGGCCGAAGCCATGCATCGGGAACGGGCCCTGGGTTTGTATCGCGGCGCGTTCCTGGCCGAAGACGAAGGCGAAGCCTGGCCGGTTGCGGTGCGCGAACGCCTGCGCGGTCGGTTCATCCATGCCCTCGCGCGCCAGGGCGAAACCCTCGAGGCCGCGCAGCAGGACGAGGCAGCGATCCAGGCCTATCTGCGCGGTATCGACGCCGACCCGGCGATCGAATCCTTCTATCAGGGCCTGATGCGTTGCTATCACCGGCTCGACCGGCGCAGCGAGGCGATCGCTGCCTACCTGCGGCTCAAGCAGATCCTGTCGATCACCTTGGGCTTGGCGCCCTCGGCCGCGAGCGAGCGGCTCTACCAGTCCCTGCGCCTGGACTGATCCGGCGGCACCGGCCGCGGCCCGTGCGGGCCGGTTCGGCAATAAATAGCCAATAAGTAGGCGCTCCGCCGCCACGCTCTCGCCATCGAAAGGAGAGCGCCATGCAACCCATCCGCAGTTATGTCGTCCGCATCTACCGGCAGGACCGGGAAGGCCTCGCGGGCGTGGTCGAGGACGTGAAGACGGGCCAGTCGCGCCCGTTTCACTCCGTGACCGAGCTGTGGACGGCGTTCTCGGGCCGCTGGACCAAGAGCCGGCGAAAACCTGCGCCGACGCCCGACGCCCTCCCGTAGTGACCCGCCCCGCGTCCGTTCAAGGAACTGCCCTCATGTCTGCTCCGACCCGTCTGGCCGCTGCTGCGGCTGTCTTCTGCCTGCTCTCGGCCTGTGCCCCGCCCGCCGTTGAAGGCGAATCCCCGCGTCCCGTGCGCACCGAAACCGTGGCCGCCCAGGCCAACGGCATCGCCGCGAGTTACTCGGGCGAAATCCGTGCACGTCGCGAGACCGCGCTCGGCTTCCTGGTCTCGGGCCGCGTGCAACAGCGACTGGTCGAGGTCGGTGATGTTGTCACCGTCGGCAAGCCGCTGTTCCGCATTGATCCGACCGACGCCGCCCTGAACGCGAACGCCGCGCGCACCCAGGTCGATTCGGCGCGCAGCCAGCTGCGCCAGGCGCAGCACGACTTCGCCCGTTATTCGCAGCTGGCGGAGAAAAACTACGTTTCGCGCTCGGAGCTGGAAAAGGCGCGGCTGCAGGTCGAGACGGCCGAGCAGTCCTATCGCGCCGCCGAGGCCAATTATCGCGTCGCCGCGAACCAGTCCGGCTACACCACGCTCAAGGCCACGGTCGCGGGCGTGGTCACGCGCATCGACATCGAAGCCGGCCAGGTCGTGTCGGCCGGCCAGGTCGTGGTGCACATCGCCGAAAACGGCGAACGCGAGATCGTCGTCAGCGTGCCGGAAACACGTGTAGACGAATTGCGTCAGGCCCGCGCGCTGGCCGTCGAACTATGGGCCGGACCGACCCGCCGCTATACCGGCCGCCTGCGCGAAATGGCGCCTGACACCGATGCGGTCACGCGCACCTACGAGGCCAAGATCAGTCTCGTCGACGCCGATGCCGCCGTGCGTCTGGGCATGACCGGCAAGGTGCTCGTCGCATTGCCGCCCATCGCCGGCCTGCGTCGGTTGCCGCTGACCGCGATCTACGACGCCGACGGCAAACCCAGCGTCTGGATCGTCGATCCGAAAACTTCGCGTGTGAGCCAGCACGCCGTGACCTTGGTGCGCGCGCAGAAGGACGGCGTGCTGATCGGCGCCGGGCTGCGCGATGGCGATGTCGTCGTGACGGCGGGCGTGAACTTACTGCACGACGGCCAGAAGGTGCAGCCGCTGGTTCCCGCGCCGCGCACGGAGGGCTGAGCATGAGCACGTTCAATCTCTCCGGCTGGGCGATCCGCCACCAGCAAATCGTGTTCTTCCTGATCCTGCTGCTCAGCGCCAGCGGCATCTACGCCTACCTGCATCTGGGCCAGATGGAAGATCCCGCGTTCACGGTCAAGGCGATGGTCGTGCAGGCGAACTGGCCGGGTGCGAGCGCCGACGATGTCGCGCAGCAGGTCACCGACCGCCTGGAACGCAAACTGCAGGAAGTCGCCGAAGTCGACTACCTGACCAGCTATTCCAAGCCCGGCGTGGCGCAGATCACGGTGATCCTGCGCGAATCCGTCCCGGCCGCACGCGTCCCGGCGGTCTGGTACCAGGTACGCAAGAAGCTCGACGACATCCAGAACACCCTGCCGCAGGGCGTGCAGGGTCCGTTCTTCAACGACGAATTCGGCGACACCTTCGGCAATCTCTACGCCTTCACCAGCGACGGCTTCACCTATGCCGAGCTGCGCCGTTACGTCGATCAGGCGCGCGACGAGTTCCTGCGCGTGGGCGACGTCAGCAAGGTGCAGTACCTCGGCGTGCAGGACGAAAAGGTCTTCGTCGAAACCTCGACCGCGAAACTGTCCACGCTCGGCATCGATCCGCGCGTGATCGAGGACGCGCTGCGCTCGACCAATGTCGTCGTGCCCGGCGGCATCGTCGAGGCCGGCGAGCAGCGCGTGGCGCTGCGCATTTCCGGCGAATTCGACTCGGTCGAGGCGATCGCCAACATCGGCATCCAGGCCAACGGCCGCAATTTCCGGCTTGGCGATGTCGCCACGGTCACCCGCGGCTTCGTCGATCCGCCGACCAGCAAGATGCACTACGACGGCAAGGATGCGATCGGTCTGGCGATCGCGATGCGCGATGGCGGCGACGTGCTGCGCATGGGCCGCGATCTCGATGCCGCAGTCGCGCGCATGCGCGCGGCCCTGCCGGTCGGCGTGGAAATCCATGCGGTGTCCAACCAGCCTGCCGTGGTCGCCGAGTCGGTACACGAATTCACCAAGAGCCTGGGCGAAGCGATCGTCATCGTACTCATCGTCAGTTTCGCCTCGCTCGGCTGGCGGACCGGCATCGTCGTCGCACTGTCGATTCCGCTCGTGCTCGCGATGACCTTTCTGGCCATGTACGCGCTCGGCATCGACCTGCAGCGCATTTCGCTGGGCGCACTGATCATCGCGCTGGGTCTGCTGGTCGACGACGCGATCATCGCGGTGGAAATGATGGCGCTCAAGCTCGAACAGGGTTGGGACCGCGCGCGCGCGGCAACCTTCGCCTACACGGCGACCGCGTTCCCGATGCTGACCGGCACCCTGATCACCGCCGCGGGCTTCCTGCCGGTCGGCCTGGCCAAGTCCGGCGCCGGCGAATACACGATCTCGATTTTCCAGGTCGTTGGCATCGCGCTGCTGCTGTCGTGGCTGGTCGCGGTGGTGTTCACGCCCTACCTGGGCTTCAAGCTGTTGCCGGAGATGAAGACGGACGTCGCCCACGGCGGACACGCGGTCGACCACGAGCGTGGTTTCTACGCGCTGTTCCGCCGTCTGCTCGATGCCTGCCTGCGTCATCGCGCCCTGGTGCTGGGCACGACCCTGGCGCTGTTCATCGGTGCGATCGGCCTGTTCAGCGCGGTGCCGCAGCAGTTCTTCCCGGCCTCGAGCCGGCCTGAACTCATGGTCGATCTGTGGCTGCCGGAAGCGGCGAGCATCGCCGCGACCGAGGCGGCGGTCGGAAAACTCGAAGCCGCGCTCAAGCACGATCCGGACGTGGTCGCCGTGACCGGCTACGTCGGCATGGGCAGCCCGCGTTTCTATCTGCCGCTCGACGTGCAGCTGCCGAACACGAATTTCGGCCAGCTCATGGTCATGACGCGGGGCGAAGAACCGCGCGAACAGGTGCTCGCGCGCATCGAGGCACTGTTCAAACGCGACTTTCCCAACGTGCGCGGCCGTGTCGCGCGCCTGGAGAACGGTCCGCCGGTCGGCTATCCGGTCAAGCTGCGCATCTCGGGTCCCGATCCGCAGAAGCTGCTGCCGATCGTCGCGCAGGTGCAGGCGATCCTGCGCGCCGACCCGGCGATCCGCGACGTCAATTCCGATCTCGGCGAACGCCTGCAGACCGCGCGCTTGACCGTCGACCAGGACAAGGCGCGGGCGCTCGGCATCAGCTCCAAGCAGATCGCCGACGCCACGCAGAACTCCCTGTCCGGCCTGAGCATCACCCAGTACCGCGAAGGCGATCAGCTCATCGACGTCGTCGCGCGCCTCACGGCCGACGAACGCACCGACCTGGACAACCTCAAGGACGCCAAGGTCTATGTACGCGACGGCAAGTTCGTGGCGCTGTCGCAGGTCGCGCGCATCGACCTGGGCAGCGAACACAGCATCCTGTGGCGACGCAATCGTTTGCCGACGGTGACCGTGCGCGCCGATGTCGCCGGCGCGCAGGCGCCCGATGTCAGCGCACGCGTCTGGCCGGCGATCGAGAAAGTCGCCCGCACCTTGCCGTTGGGCTATCGCATCGAGGTCGGCGGCGCGACGGAATCGAGCCAGACCAGCCAGGCGTCCATCGCGGCGGTCGTACCGTTCGCGCTCGCGCTGATCCTCGTGCTCTTGATGCTGCAATTGCAGAACATGAAAAAGATGGTGCTCGTGCTGCTGACCGCGCCGTTGGGCTTGATCGGTGTGTCGGGGGTGCTGGCGGTGTTCCAGGTGCCGTTCGGTTTCGTGGCGATGCTGGGCACGATCGCGCTCGCGGGCATGATCATGCGCAACTCGGTGATCCTCATCGACCAGATCGACCAGGATCTCGCGCAGGGCCTCGCACCGCGCGACGCGATCATCGGCTCTACGCTGCGCCGCTTCCGCCCGATCGTACTGACGGCACTGGCGGCGATCCTGGCGATGATTCCGCTGACGAGCTCGACCTTCTGGGGTCCGATGGCCTGGGCGATCATGGGCGGTCTGACCGCCGCGACCCTGCTGACCCTGATCGTGCTGCCGGTGATGGTCGCAGTGAGTTATGGCGTCAAGGAAGCCACGCCGTGATCGCGCGGGGTTCGCTCGCGACAGTGCTGCTGGTCGTCGCGATGCATACGGCCACGGCGTCGGCACAGACGCCCTTGGCCGAGCGGGCAGCGGTCTTGCGCGCGAGTCTGGCGCCGCCGTCCGAATCGCTCGCCGAAGACCGTGGCGATTTCTATCGCCGGCAGTTGCTCGCCTCGCTCGAGCGCCGGCAGGACCTGCAGCGCGCTCTCGCCGACGCGCGCCGCCTGGCCGTCCGGACCGAACCGGCGGCCCCGCCGCTGCCCGCAGGCGTACTGGCGCTGGACGATCTGCGCAGCGAGCTGCAGCAGCTCGACACGACCCTTGCCGGCGGCGAACGGCGGCTCGCCATCCTGAAAACCGAACGCGAAGCGACCGCCGCCCAACTCGCCCAACAGGTCGCCGCCCTGCGCGTCCTCACCGAGACGCAGGCGGCCGCCGCGCCGCTCGCGCTCGCCCGCTTGGAAACCGAGCTCGTCGAATCGGCGACCGCCGAGCTCGATCTCCTCTTGCGCCTGGTCGACCTGCAGCAGGAGCTCGCGCGCCGCGACCGTGCAGTCCTGGCGCAGCGTCTGATGCAGGCGAACCAGCGCGGCCGCGTGGCGGTATCGGTGCACGATGCGGCGGCGATCGAGCAACGGCTGCGCGTGCAGGCGGCGCAACTGCGCCGGCGCATGGCCGACGCGGCCGCGAACCGCGAGCGTGTGCGCGACGAACTCCAGGCGGCGGCCATGGCGCCCGCATCGCATCGGGAATGGTTGAAGGAACGCTTGGCCAATGCCGACATCGACCTGGAGCTCGGGCGCGAAGCCCTGTCCAATCTCGCGACCGAACAGGCCGCCTGGCAGATCGCCCTGCGCTATTACCGCGACGAAGATGCCGCGGCCCTGGTCGAAGCGCGCGATCAGGGTCCGGTGCTGGTCGAACGCCTGCGGCGTCGGCGTGAGTTTCTCGCGGCCTTGTCCGAGCAACTGCTCGCGCGCATCGGCACGCTATCGGCGGCGATCGCGCAGGCGCCGACGGCGGTGACGACGCCCGACAAACGCGCTCTGCGCGCGGTGTTCGAACAACGTCTGCACCTGGTGCAGACCGCGATGTCCGACGAGCGCCGCCTCGCCGACCTGATCGCGCGCATGCGCGCGGACTTCGACGAGCGCATCGGTCATGCGCCTTGGCCCGAGCGCGTGCGCACGGTGCTCGCCCGCCTGCGTTCGGGGCTGGCGCGCGCCTGGAATTTCGAGCTGTTCACGGTTGCACAAACCATCGACGTCGAGGGACGGCAAACGGCGGTGCCGAAAGCGGTCACCCTCGGCAAACTCGTCAAGGCGCCGCTCTTGTTGGTCTGCGGTGTGTTTCTGGCCCTGCGTTTCACGGCGTGGGGCGAGCGCTGGTTGCGCCGGCGCGGCAGCGACGAAGGCAGCGCACGGCTTATGCGGCGCTGGCTGTTCGCCCTGCTCGTGGCGGCCTGCGTGCTCGCCAGCCTGGCCTTGGCGGGTATTCCGCTGGCCGCGTTCGCGTTTATCGGCGGCGCCGTGGCCATCGGTATTGGCTTTGGCATGCAGGCGCTGTTCAAGAATCTGATCAGCGGCGTGCTGGTCCTGGTCGAGCGACCGTTCCGGTTGGGCGATGTCATCGAGGTCGGCGACCTGCGCGGCACCGTCGTCGACATCGACCTGCGTACCTCGGTGGTGCGCGATGGCGACGGCGCGGAAACGCTGATTCCCAATTCGGCGCTGATGGAGGAAAACGTCAAGAACGTCACCTTCCGCTCGCGCCTGAGCCGGCAGGTATTGGGCCTCGTCGTCGAGGCGGCCTCCGACCCGCGCATCGTCATCGATGCGATGCGCGTCGCGGCGTCGCGGCACGGACAGCTCGCGGAGAAAAACGAGCCGGTGGTCTTCCTCGACGAGTTCGCCGATAACGGTCTGCGCTTCGTGCTGCACTACTGGATCGAACTCAACGCCGGCGTCGATCGTCGGCGCATCGCCAGCGATCTGCGCCTGATGATCCTGGGTGCGTTCGAGGAAGCGGGCATCCGCATGGCGCCACCGTCGCGACTGGCGGTCTGAGCATCGCCGCCGCGATCACCTCACATCGGCGACAGATCGACGTCGACCTCCCGATCGCCGCGCACCGACAGCGACACCAGGGCCAGCACCGCCAGCAGCACGAGGCTCGCCAGCACATTGCCCAGGCCGACGCCCTCGGGTTTGGTGAGGAAATCGCCCATCGTCGCGCCGATCGGATGCGTGACCACGATCGCGAGCCAATAGCAGGTCTCCTTCGACACGCGGGTAAAACGCGCTGCGAATGCGATGCCCGCGAGCAGCACCGCGAGCGCAGCCGTGCCGCCGGCGAAGCCCAGCGCCGTGCCATTGGCGATCAGATCGCCGAAGGCCGTGCCCAAGGTGCTCGAAGCGAGAATCGCCGACCAGTACACCGCCTCGGCACGCAGATCGAGCGCGCCGCGCAGACCGGCCGCGCCTTCGACGCGACGCCAGACGACGATGACAACGGCCAGTAGGGCCGCGAGCAGCAGCGTGCCGCTGGCATAACCGAGCGCGAGCGAGCGCGTCAGGAAATCCGACATCGTCGTGCCGGCGGTGCTGGTGAGCAGGATGACGGTCCAGTACAGCCCGGGCCGTTGCCGACGCGCGCGCAGCTGTCCCAGCAAGGCCACGACGAAGGCCGTCAACAGCACCAGCGAACCCGCGCCGTAGCCCAGGCCCAGGCTTTGCGAAACCAGATCACCGGCGGTCTCACCCAAGGTGGTCGCGCTCAGGATCAGCACCCAGTAGCGCAGGTCGACCTCGGGCAGGCGCTTCATCGCGCGGCGGCCAGGGTCGTCTTGGCTGCGACCGGAATCACCGTCGCCGCCGCCGTGCGGTCTTCGGGCAGCGCCATGAGGCCGTGGCTGAAACGGTGGCTCGCCGTCTGGTAGTAGCCGATCGCTTCCAGCGCGAGCGGCCCATCGACCGCTTCGGGCGCTTGCGGCAGATCCTGTTCGTACTGCGGCTTGACGCTGTCGATGCGGCGGTGCGGCGACAGCTCGATCAACTGGTTCGCGCGCAGATAGCCCAGGCGCTGGTAGTTGCCGATGAAGGCGCGCTCGCGTCCGGCCGGCCGCTGAAAAATGTCGCTGCCGTAGAAGCTGCTGCGGTAGTCCATGCCCAGCAGGCCGAGCACGGTCGGTCCGATGTCGATCTGCGCGATCAGGCGGTCCACGCGCGCGGGACGGATATGCGCGGGCGAATAGATCCACAGCGGGATGTGATAACGGAACACCGGCAACTGCGCGATGCCGCCGCTGGACGCGCAATGATCGGCAGTGATCACGAATACCGTGTCGGCAAACCAGGGCTTGCTGCGCGCGCGGCGCAGGAAATCGCCGATCGCCCAGTCGGTGTATTGCACGGCACTCTCGCGCTTGCCCTGCGCGCCGGTGACGCGGTGTTCGGGGAAGGTGTACGGGCGGTGGTTGGACGTGGTCATGAGGTGCGCGAAAAACGGTTTGCCGCGCGCATGCGCCTGGTCGAACTCGGTCAGCGCGAGCGTGTACAGGTCCTCGTCGGCAACGCCCCAGATGTTGGCGTGGTGGATCTGCGCTTCCGGAATCGCGCTGCGATCGCGCACCTGGTAGCCGTTGTGGCCGAAGAAATAATTCATGTTGTCGAACGCGCCGTAGCCGCCGTACAGGAACTGCGACTGATAGCCGCGTGCATTGAACACATCGGCCAGGCTCGGCAGGCCCTCGTTGTGCGGGCGCTTGACGATCGACTCGCCCGGCGTGGGCGGCACCGACAGCGCCAGCGCTTCCAGCCCACGCACGGTGCGCGTGCCCGAGGCGTACAGCTGGCTGAAGAACAGGCTGTGGTCGGTGAGCTGGTCCAGCTCCGGCGTCAGGCCCGGCTCGCCGCCGTAGCTGGCCGAATAGAACGCCGACAGGCTTTCGACGCTGATGAGCACGACATTGAGCCGGCGCTCGGGCGCGGGATTGCGGATGTCGCGGCGGATGTCGGACGGATCGGCGCTGACGAAGGTCGCGTCCGGCGCCGCCAGGTCGCGGCGCAGTTGCCCATAGGCCTCGGGCAGCGGCACGGTGCGGTAAAAGCGGTCGTAGTCGATGTGGCTGCTGCGGAACGCAGCGAAGAATTCGTAGATGCCGTTGCCGGAAAGCTCGTTGACGTACTGGTTGCCGCTGCGGTCCTTGAGGTCGCCGCTGACCAGCAGGGTGCCCAGCACCGTGACCGCGAGCCAGGCCAGACCCACCGAGCTGCGCGCCGCGAATCCGGTGTCGTCGTCGGACACGCGCCAGTATCGCCGGCCGAGCGCGAACACCGCGCCGGTCAACACGGCCAGGCCCGCAAGCAGCCAGCCGATCGGATAGGACTCGCGGATGTTGCCGATGACTTCGGTCGTATAGACCAGATAGTCGACGGCGATGAAATTGAAGCGCGTCTGGAATTCTTCCCAGAACGTCCACTCGGCCATCGCCACGAACAGCAGTACGAAAAGCATCGCCAGGCAAAGGCCGGCAAGGACGCCGCGACCGGTGCGCGACCGCCGCCAGCGCGTGGGCAGCAGCCACAGCAGCGCCACCAGCGGCCAGGCGAAATACACGAAGGTCAGCAGGTCGTAGCCCAGGCCAACGCCGAAAATGCGCAGCCAATGGCCCGCCGCCGCGGGAATGCCGCTGCCGGTGGCGATCAACAAGGCCAGGCGCGTCAGCGTGGACAGCGTCAGGAAACAGGCGCCCAGCCACAGCAGCGGGCGGAAGCGGTGCAACAAGGGGTGGTCGGTGAACAAATCCGGCTCCGGTCTCCGTCGCCCGATGGCGCGCGGGGCCGGGTGGCCCGGCCGGAGCGCAGTCTTGATGTCCGGATGTAAAGCGGTCTCAGGCGCTTCTCAGGCATTCGTTAATCGCTGCGATCGCGCCAGTGGCAAGCTAGCGCCATCACGGCGCCGGGAACGGACATGAGTCAGGCGGGACTGAGGGTGCTGGTGGTCGAGGACCAGCACGACATCGCGGCCAATATCTGGGATTTCCTGGAGCGGCGCGGCCACGTGGTCGATCACGCGGCCGATGGCGAATCGGGTCTGGCGCGGGCACTGGCGGGCGCGAACGATGTCATCGTGCTCGACCTCGGCTTGCCCCGGCTCGATGGCCTCGACCTGTGCCGGCGCCTGCGCGAGGCCGGCCACGGCGTGCCGGTTCTGATGCTTACCGCGCGCGATACGCTCGACGACAAGCTGCGCGGATTTGCCGAAGGAGCCGACGACTACATGGTCAAGCCGTTCGCGATGAAGGAACTGGAAGTGCGCATCCGCGCGCTGCACCGGCGCGGTCGTCCGACGAACGGGCCGACGCTGGCGGTTGGCGATCTGGTGTACGACGAACAATCCCTGCGGGCGACCCGTGCGGGCAAGACGGTCGCGCTCACGCGCGCGCAGTCGCGTCTGTTGTCCGAACTCGTGCGTGCCGCGCCGGCGGTGGTGTCGCATGCGAGCTTGCTGCGCGCGATCTGGGGCGAAGAAGGCGGCGATACCGCCGCCCTGCATACGCATGTCTACGAACTGCGCGCCCTCATCGACAAACCTTTCGCACACGCGATGATCCAGACCGTGCATGGCCTGGGCTATCGCCTGGTGGCGGCGCCATGACGGCCCGCTCGCCGCGCTCCCTGCGCTGGCGCGTGACGATGGCCGCGACCGGACTGGGTCTCGTGCTGTCCCTGCTGTTCACCGCGGTGACCGTGTTCGTCGCGGAAGAATACGAGGACACCCTGGTCGGCGAGCTGCTCGAAGGCCAGGCCCAGGACTACAGCCTGCGTCTGGCCGTCGATCCGATGACGCCGCTGCCGCAGAGTCACCGCTTGAGCGGCTATCTGCGCCGAACCGACGGCAGCGGCACGATTCCGCCGGAGCTGCTCGGGCTCGCGCCGGGCTTTTACGACGACGATCCGCGTCTGCCGCCCGGCATTCATGCCGGCGTGTACGACATCGATCAGGGACGGCTGTATTTCGCGATCGATCTGAGCGACATCGAAGCCACCGAACGCCTGCTGGCGATGTTCGTCGCGGCGGTATTCGTCATCGGCACGGCGTTTTCCGCGTGGCTGGGCTGGTTCCTCGCCGGCGCGAGCCTGGCGCCGGTGCGCCGTCTCGCCGGCGCCGTCGATGCCTTGTCGGTCATGCCCGAACGCACGCAACTGGCGTCCGCCGTCGGTGCCGACGAACTCGGCCGGCTTGCCTCGGCGATCGACGATTACCAAGGTCGCCTGGTCGACGCCGACGCCAACGAGCGCCGTTTTTTCGCCGACGCCAGCCACGAGCTGCGCACGCCGATCGCGGTCGTGCGCGGCGTCACCGAAGTCATCCTCGACGACGATGCGGTCAGCCTGGGCATGCGCCAGCGCCTGGGTCGTCTGGATCGCGGCATCGGCGAGCTCACGATGCTGCTCGACGTGCTGCTCGGTCTCGCGCGCCGCCGTGAGCGCGTGATCGAAGCCGTGCCGGCCCAAGCCGTGATCGAGGAAAGCCTGGCGACGCTGACCGCGCTCACCGGCAATGCCGACCTGCAGGTGCAGAACAACGTCTCCGGCACCTGGCAGGTGCCGCAGCGTGAAGCCGTGCTCGTGCTGCAGGGTGTGTTGCGGCGCCTGCTGGTGCCCGAGGCGGCCGGTCGCCTGCAGATCGATCGCGAAGGCCAGGCGCTGTCGCTGCGTTTCTCGCCTCGGCAGGCCACGACGACGGCGCCGCCGGACGCACCCGCCCGATCGGATACGGGCCTGGGCCTGACGCTGGTGTCGCGACTGGCGGAGGCGCTCGGATGGCGCATCGAGGAGGTCGTTGAAGTACCGGGCCTGCGCCACGTCCGCATCCTGCTGCCCGTCGCGGCGCTCGACGCCGCCGCGCCCTAGGCACGCGCAACAAAAAACCCGCCGAAGCGGGTTGTTTGTCTTCCGTGTCGGCGCCTCAGGCCGCCGAACGTTCCGCCGCCGGATCGCGCCAGGCCTGCATGAGCGTGTCCCACTTGCTCCTGGCCTTGGCGAGCTGATCTTCCTTGACGTGCCCGTAGCCGCGGATATGTTCGGGCAGACGGGCGATCTCCACGGCCAGTGAGTGGTTGGACAGCGTCAGGCCGGCCAGCAGCTCGTCGATGGTGTTGCGGTAGTCGACGATGAGCTGGCGCTCCATGCGGCGCTCTTCGGTCTTGCCGAACAGATCGAACGCGCCGCCGCGCAGGAACTTCAGGCGCTTGAGCAACTTGAACGCGGTGAACAGCCACGGGCCGTATTCGCGCTTGATCAGGTGGCCGTTGTTGTCTTTCTTGCTGAACATCGGCGGCGCGAGATTGAAGTGCAGCTTGAAGTCGCCGTCGAAGGTGTCGCGGATGCGCTTTTCGAAATCGCCGGTCGTGTACAGACGCGCGACTTCGTACTCGTCCTTGTAGGCCAGCAGCTTGAAGTAATAACGCGCGACCGCTTCCGACAGACCGGTCAGGCCGGGCGTGCGTTCGGTTTCGGCGCGGCGCACCTGCTGCAGGAAGCTCGTGTACTGCGACGCGTATTTCGCATCCTGGTACTCGGTGAGGAACTTCGCGCGCAGGGTGATCGCTTCGTCGAGCGTCTGCGTGAGCTTGCCCTCGCCGACGAACGCGGCGCTGGTGGCCAGGGCTCCGGCGGCCACGAAGGAGGCGGTCGCCGGCGCGGCGACAACGCCGGCGGCGGCTTTGACGGTGGCGATGTCGTGCGCGGCCATGCGACCCCAGGCGAAGGCCTTGCGGTTCATCTCGATCGCGGCGCCGTTGAGTTCGATCGCGCGCATCAGCGCCTCGAACGAAATCGGCACCAGGCCCAGCTGCCAGGCGTAGCCGAGCATGAACAGGTTGGTCGCGATCGCATCGCCCATGAGCGCGAGCGCGAGCTCGCTGGCGTCGACCACGGACGGATCCTTGCCGCCGAGCGCGGTTTTCACCGCACCGATGATGTCGTTGGCCGGGAACTGCAGTTCGGTGTTGCGCGTGAACGTGCCCGGCATCGCCTCGTAGCTGTTGAGCACGACATGGCTGCGCTCGGCGCGAATCTTCGACAGCGCCCAGTAGTCGTTGACCACGACCATGTCGCAGCCGAGCACCAGGTCGACTTCACCGGCGGCGATGCGCACGGCATTGATGTCGGCCGGTTCCTTGGCGATGCGCACGTGCGTGGTGACCGCGCCGCCTTTCTGCGCCAGACCGGTTTGGTCGAGCACGCTGCCGCCTTTTTTCTCCAGATGCGCGGCCATGCCCAGCAGCGCACCGATGGTGACCACGCCGGTGCCGCCGATGCCGGTGATGAGGATGTTCCAGGGCTCGCTCAGGTCGGTCTGGAACACCGGGGCGGGCAGGGCGTCGAAATTCACTTCCGCGCCCGTGCCTTTCTTCTTCTTCAGCCCGCCGCCCTTGACGGTGACGAAGCTGGGGCAGAAGCCCTTCACGCAGCTGAAGTCCTTGTTGCAGTTGGACTGGTCGATTTCGCGCTTGCGGCCGAATTCGGTTTCCAGCGGCAGCACCGACACGCAGTTGGATTTGACGCCGCAGTCGCCGCAGCCTTCGCAGACCGCGGGATTGATGATCGTGCGCTTGGCCGGATCGACCATCTTGCCGCGCTTGCGGCGGCGGCGTTTTTCCGCGGCGCAGGTCTGGTCGAAGATCAGCACGGTGGTGCCGGGCAGCTCGCGCAGGCGTTTTTGCACGGCATCGAGTTCGTCGCGGTGCAGGAATTCGACGCCGCTCGGGAAGATCTCCGGACGCGACCACTTCTCGATGTCGTCCGAGAGCACGACGATCGTCTGCACGCCTTCCGCGCGCACCTGGTGCGCGATGTCGGGCACGGTCAGGGTGCCGTCGACGGGCTGGCCGCCGGTCATCGCGACCGCGTCGTTGTAGAGGATCTTGTAGGTGATGTTGACCTTCGCGGCGATGGATTGCCGGATGGCGAGCGAGCCGGAGTGGAAATACGTGCCGTCGCCGAGGTTCTGGAAGACGTGTTTTTCATCGGTGAACGGCGCCTGGCCGCTCCAGGTCACGCCTTCGCCGCCCATGTGCGTGAAGGTGTCGGTCTTGCGGTCCATCCAGGTCACCATGTAGTGGCAACCGATGCCGCCGAGCGCGCGCGAACCGTCCGGCACGACGGTCGAGGAATTGTGCGGGCAGCCCGAGCAGTAATGCGCGGCGCGCGGGAAGTTCGCGCGCGGCTGCGCGAGTTCCTTCTCTTTCGCCGCGAGGAAGGCCAGGCGGCCGGTGATGTGCTCGGAGGTGAAGAAGCGCGACAGGCGCTTGGCGATCACGCGGGCGATGCGTGCCGGCGTGAGTTCGTTCGTGCTCGGCAGGATCCACTCGCCGGCTTCGTCGTACTTGCCGACGATGCTCGGGCGGTGCTCCCAGTTGAACATGTATTCCTTCATCTGCGATTCGATGAAGCTGCGCTTTTCCTCGACGACGATGATGTCCTCGAGGCCGCGCGCGAATTCCTGGATGCCGACCGGTTCCAGCGGCCAGGTCATGCCGACCTTGTACACGCGGATGCCGATGTCCTCGGCGGCCTTGTGATCGATGCCGAGGTATTCGAGCGCCTGCAGCACGTCCAGATAGCTCTTGCCGGTGGTGACGATGCCCAGGCGCGCCTTCGGCGAATCGAAGATCACCTTGTCGATGCGGTTCGCGCGGGCGAACGCGATCGCGGCCTTGACCGCGTACTGGTGCAGGCGCATTTCCTGGTCCAGCGGCGGATCCGGCCAGCGGATGTTGAGTCCGCCCATCGGCATCTCGAAATCGCCCGGCATCAGGATGTCGAGCTGGTGTGGATTGACGTTCACTGACGCGGACGATTCCACCGTCTCGGCGATCGTCTTGAAACCGACCCAGCGGCCGGTGAAACGCGACATTGCCCAGCCCAGCAGGCCCATGTCGAGAATGTCCTGCACGCCGGCCGGATTGAGCACCGGCATCATCGCGCTGACGAATTCCAGTTCCGAGCCATGCGGCAAGGTCGAAGAACGGCAGGCATGGTCGTCGGCCGCGAGCGCGAGCACGCCGCCGTGGCGGGACGTACCGGCCGCATTGCCGTGCTTGAACACGTCGCCGCAGCGGTCCACGCCCGGACCCTTGCCGTACCACATCGAAAACACGCCGTCGTATTTCGCGCCCTGGAACAGGTTCGTCTGCTGCGAACCCCAGACCATCGTCGCGCCGAGATCCTCGTTCAGGCCCGGCGTGAATTCGATCGCCGACGCCGCCAGGTGCTTCTTGGCGCGCCACAGCTCGAGATCGAATCCACCCAGCGGCGAGCCGCGATAGCCGGAAATGAAGCCGGCGGTGTTGAGCCCGGCGGCGCGGTCGCGCATCTGCTGCATCAGCGGCAGGCGCACCAGCGCCTGGACGCCGGACAGATAGATCCGGCCTTCGCTGCGGGTGTACTTGTGTTCGAGGGTGTACTCGGGATCGAGGATGGCGCTGACGGGATTGGCGGGCACGGACATGGCGGGACTCTGGAATACGTCGAGCAAAGACTCGAAATTATAGCAGGGCAGCCGGATCAGGCCGGCGGCGGGCCCTTCTCGCGTGGCTGTGAAAGCGCCGTCACAGTTTGCTGCTTATGCTGCGCTGCGCTCTTCACGCGGCCCCCGGGCCCGGATAGAGTCCGAGCTTGCTCTGGGGGAGCGGGATGAGTCTGACGCAATTGCAGGTGCTGCTCGTCGAAGACCATGGTTTCCAGCGCCGGCTGGGCCTGCGGCTGCTGGCCGATCTGGGCCTGACCCGCCTGCTCGAGGCGGCTGACGGCTTCCAGGGCCTGGAACTGCTGCGTGCCCTGCCCGAACCGCCCGACGTGGTCCTGGTCGACCTGGACATGCCCGGCATGGACGGTGTCGAGTTCATCGGCCATGTCGCCCAGGAACACCTGGCCCGGTCAATCGCCGTGGTCAGCGCGATGGATCCGGCCCTGTTGCATACCGTCCAGGTCATGGCCCAGGCCTCGGGCCTGCGGGTGCTGGGCGCGGTGGAAAAGCCGCTGTCGCCCGGCAAGCTCACCCACATCCTGTCCCTGTACGAGGCGCAGCCGGCCGGCATCGGTCCCGACGACAGCATCCACGTCGACGTCGAACAGGTGCGCAAGGCGCTCGCCGATGGCGACATCGTTGCGTATTTCCAGCCGCAGGCCGAGTTCGCCAACGGCAAGGTCGTCGGTGTCGAAGCGCTCGCGCGCTGGCGTCTGGCCGACGGCCGCATGGTGCCGCCGTCGGTGTTCGTGCCGATCATGGAGAGCAATGGCCTGGTCGAGGGCCTGACCACGCACATGCTCGCCGAAGCCTGCCGCTGGTCGAGCCGCTGGCGCCAGGCGGGCCTGGAACAACTGCGCATTTCCGTGAACGTGTCCGCGCACAATCTCAGCGGACCGGAAGTCGCCGACCGCTACGAGTCGATCCTGCGCGAACACGGGCTGTCGCCCGAACATGTGATCCTGGAAATCACCGAAAGCTCGGTCATGAGCGATACCGCGCGCGGCCTGGGCCTGCTCGCGCGCCTGCGCCTGAAGGGATTCGGCCTGTCGGTCGACGATTTCGGCACCGGTTATTCCTCGCTCACCCAGCTGTCGCAGATTCCCTTCACCGAACTCAAGATCGACCGCGGTTTCGTCGGCGGTGCGCCCGACCAGCCGCGCAAGCGCGCGGTCATCGAAACCAGTCTCGATCTCGCGCGCAAACTCAACCTGTGCGTCGTCGCCGAAGGCGTGGAGACGATGGAGGAGTGGCAGCTGCTCGCGCAGTTGGGTTGCGACTACGCCCAGGGCTATCTGATCTCGCCCGCGGTGCCCGGCGAAACCCTCGTCGAGGCGATCCAGCGCTGGCGCAATACCCGGCACTGAACCGGCGCGCATGATCGCTCTCGGCAAGACCCTGAGCATCCGGCAACAGCTGCTGGGCCTGTTCGGCCTGATGTTGATCGCCAGTATCGGCGTCCTGTTGCTCGACGAATGGGAGCGGCGCAACAACACCGACGCCCTGCGCCAGCTCAAGGACGAATCGCTCAACAGCCTGCGTCGCATCAAGGCGGTATCCGACGCCTACGGCCTGGACTATGTCGACACGACCTTCCGCGTGCGCAACGATCTCATGAGCTGGGAGGAAGGCGTGCAGGTCATCGACGGCGCCAAGCTGCGCATCGATGCGCACTGGCGGACCCTGTCGGCGGAGCCGCAAAGCACCGAACAGAAAGAACTGATCGCGCAGATCGACCGCGCCAAGGTGCGCGCCGATGCCGCCGCGGTGACCTTGCGCGGCATCCTCGTACGCAAGGACATCGGCGAACTCGGCCGTTTCGCCGACACCGAGCTGTATCCGGCGATCGATCCAGTGACGATGCGCCTGAAATATTTTTCCGACCTGCAGCTGATCGAGGCCAACCGGCGCGTGCAGGCCTCGTTGTGGCGTGCGCGCGAAGCCGCGCTGCTGCGCATCGTGCTGATCATCGGCGGCCTGGTGCTGTTCGCGTTCATCGCGCAATCGATCGTGCGCAACATCTACAAGGGCGTGGAAAGCCTGCGCGACCTGTCGCAGCAGATGCGCCGGCACGACTACAACGCGGTGCCGCGTTTCCGCGCCGAAGGCGAGCTGGGCGAGGTGCTCGACGGCTTTTTGACCATGCGCGACGACGTACAGCGGTTCGAGAACGAACTCAACGAACAGCTGCTCAACAACGAGCGCGTGCGTTTCAGCCTGCAGCAGAGCGAGGTATTCCAGCGCTCGCTGTTCGCGGCCGCGCGCGTGGCGGTGATGTCGATCGATCTCGAAGGCCGCTTCACCAGCTTCAATCCCTTCGCGGAAAAACTCACCGGCTATCGCGCCGAGGAGATGAACGGCCGGCGCACCGCCGACCGCCTGTTGCTGCCCGAAGAAATGGCGATGGTCGCGGGCAATCTCACCGCGGCGCTCGATCGGCCGGTGCCGACCGACGCGCGCCTGATTCCGGTGATGATCGAGCAGGGCCTTCCGCCGCAGGAATGGACCATCGTGCGCAAGGATGGCAGCCATGTGCCGGTGCTGCTGGCGACCTCGGGCATGCGCGACGAAAGCGGCAAGATGGTCGGTTTTCTCGGCGTCGCCACCGACCTGACCCAGATCAAGCTGCTCGAACGCAAACTGCGCGCGAGCGAAGTCGCCGCGCGCGAGGCCAATATCGCCAAGAGCAGTTTCCTGGCGGCGATGAGCCACGAAATCCGCACGCCGATGATTGGCGTGACCGGCATGCTCGAAGTGCTCTCGCACAGCGAACTCGACACCGAACAGCGGCGCACGATCCACGTGATCCAGCAGTCGGCCGATTCCCTGCTCAAGATCATTGGCGACATCCTGGACTTCTCCAAGGTCGAAGCCGGTCGCCTGGAACTGGCGCCGATCACCCTCGACCTGGGCCGCCTGCTGCAATCGACCGCGGCCAATTTCACCGGCTCGGCGTCGAGCAAGGGCCTGGTGCTGACCATCACGCTCGATCCGCGCGTCGGGCCGGCGCATGTCGCCGACGGTCTGCGCCTGCGCCAGATCCTGTCGAACTTCCTGTCGAACGCGATCAAGTTCACCGACGCCGGGTTTGTCGAGGTCGCGCTGGAATGGAAGGGCCGCCTCGAAGATCAGGATCAGCTGGTGTTCCGCGTCACCGACACCGGCATCGGGGTGACCGAAGAACAGCAGGCGCGCCTGTTCCAACCGTTCAGTCAGGCGGAAGGCAGCACCACGCGGCGCTTCGGCGGCACCGGCCTGGGCTTGGTCATCAGCCAGCGCCTGGCCGGCATGATGGGCGGCGAAGTCACCATGGAAAGCACGCCCGGCGCGGGCACGACGCTGCGCTTGTCGGTGAGTCTGCCGCGCGGCCGCGTGGAGGACATCGAAGCCGATCCCGCACGGCCCGGTCAGCCCGGCGCGTTCACGCCGCGCGCCTTGCCCACGGTGGCGCAGGCCGAAGCCGAGCGCAGCCTGATCCTGATCGTCGACGATCATCCGACCAATCGTCTGGTCGTCGCGCGCCAACTCGCGCTCGCCGGTTATGCCAGCGAAGCGGTCGACGACGGCGCGCAAGGTCTGGAGCGCTGGCGCAGCGGCCGCTATGCCTTGGTTCTTTCGGACGTGCACATGCCGGTCATGGACGGTTATCAGATGGCGCGCGCGCTGCGCGAGGAAGAAATGCGTGCGCACCGCGTCCGCACGCCGGTCGTGGCCCTGACCGCTGCCGCGCTCAAGGGCGAAGCCGAACGCTGTCTGTCGGCCGGCATGGACGACTATCTCGCCAAGCCGGTGAGCATTGCCGAACTCGCCGCCTGTCTGCTCAAGTGGTTGCCGCATACGCGGGCGCCGGAGACGGGCACGCTGCCGAGTCTGCCGATCGCACCCTTGCCTACGTCCCTGCCGCAATTGCACACGCCGCCATCGCCGCTGGATCCGAGCGTGCTGGCCGAACTCACCGGTGGCGATGCAGCCGATCTGCGCGCCGTGCTCGATGATTTCCTCGCGAGCACACAGGACGATCTGCAGGCGCTGCGGCAGGCGCGCGAAGACGGCGACACCGCCGCGCTCGCGCGCCAGGCGCACAAGATCAAGGGCGCGGCCAAGCTCGTCGGCGCACAGGAACTCGCGCACGCCGCCGCCGAACTCGAACTCGCGGCAAAGGCCGCCGACTGGCCGCAGCTGTTGCCGCTGAGCGCCGACGTGCAGACCGCCGCCGAACGCCTGCGCCTGCACGTGCAGGCGATGTAGGCGACGCTTGGCTTTCGATGCCTTCCTGTCGATCCTGTTGATGCTGGCGCTAGGCGTCGTCTTCCGGCGCCTGCGCGTGTTTCCCGACAACGCCGCGGAAACGCTGAACCAGGTCGTGCTTTACGTCTGCCTGCCCGCGGCGGTCCTGCGCTATGCGCCGCGCCTGCCCCTGGACGCGTCGGTGCTCGGCATCGCGCTCGTGCCCTGGGTTTTGCTGGTCGCGACGATCGGCCTCGTCGCCGCACTCAGTCGCGGGCTGTCGCTGCGTCGCGACGAACACGCGGTGCTCCTGCTGTGCGTGGGCCTGGGCAATACCAGTTTCCTCGGCTATCCGCTGGTGCGCGCTTTGCTCGGCGAGGCGGCCTTGCCCTACGCCGTGGTCTACGACCAGTTCGGCGCGTTCCTGATCCTGTCGACCTTCGGCCTGTTCGTGCTCGCGCGCTACGGCGGCGATGAAACGCCCAGCACCGGCGCGATCGTGCGGCGCATCCTGCGGTTTCCGCCGTTCCTGGCCCTGGTGGTCGGCCTGAGCCTGATGCCGGCCGATCCGCCGGCGGTGATCGCCGGCCTGCTGCAACGCGTGTCCGATGCCCTGTTGCCCCTGGCGATGCTCGCGATCGGTCTGAGCATCAAGTTCGCCTTGCCCCGGCACGAACTCAAACCGCTCGCCGCCGGCCTGGCGCTGAAACTGCTGCTGATGCCGGCCTTGGCCTGGCTGATCGTGCCTTGGCTGGGCCTGGATCCGCTCAAGGCGCAGACGGTAGTGCTCGAATCGGCGATGCCGCCGATGATCACCGCCGGCGCGCTCGCGATCTCGCATCGGCTCGCGCCCGGTCTCGCCGCGGCCCTGGTGGGTTATGGCATCTTGTTGTCGCTGATCACCTTGCCCGCCTGGGCCTGGCTGCTCACGTCCCTGCATTGACTGGAATCGAACTTGCGCCAGCTCGCCTGCACCGCCCTGCTCCTACTTGTTTCGACGGCCGCCTCCGCACGACCGACGACCGACGATACGGCGCCGGCGGATCTGTCGTCGATCTATCTGCGCGCCGCCAGCCACCAGGCCTCGCCGCTCGCCCGTCTGGCATTGTCGGGCATGGGGGCGATGCAGTCCCAGGTCGCGCCAACGTCGTCCGTAACCCGCGCGCAGTGGCTGCAGTTGCGCGATGCGGCGCTGCAGGACGGCCGTCAGGATCCGATGGTGCAGGCCCTGGCCCTGCAGATGGATCAGTCGCCGACGACGCCGGCCAATGCCGCGCCGCGCGCGGCGGCGAATCGCGTCCTGCAACAGGCGATCGCACAAAACGGCTTCTTCGGTCTCGTGCTGTTTTCGCGCGCCGAAAATCAGGCCGACCCGACCCGCGTCGCCGCGCTGCTGCATCAGGCGGCGCAGGCGAAAACCTATCGCAGCGTCTACGGCCCGCTGCTGCGCGCGGTCTATCCGACCTTCGATGGCCTGGCCTGGGGCGACGTGCTCGCGCGCGCGCAGATCGACGCACAGGGCGATGAAGATTCCGCGCAGATGCTCGCCGGCGCGATCGCCGTGGAATTCGGCCTGCCCGGGTTCGGCGTCCTGCATGCGCTGTGCAAGGACGCGGTGGGTTCGGTCCGTGAGGACTGTCGTGCGCTCAACACGCGCATCGCGGCCGAAGGCGAAACGGCGTTCGAAGTCGCAATCGCGATGGCGCTCGTGCAGCATCTCGCTGACACGGAGGCGGATAAGGCCCATGCCCTGATCGCGCGTCGACGTCTGTCGTGGCAACTCGAACAATTCGCCAGCCTGCACCCGGACCCGCATGGCGCCGAGGCACATGCGTATTTCCGGGCAACGCTTCAGCAGGGCGAACTCGCGGCGATGCGCAGCGCGCTCGTGCAGGCCAAGCGTCCGCTGGATCCGCCGGACGGCTGGCACGCCGGCTTCGAGATCGCGCCGGCGACGCCGCGGCGATAACGCCGTCCGCCGTCGCCCGTCGGTGCGCCGGTCAGTCCGCCGGCACGGTCCGGGTCTTCGCCCACTCGCGCAGGGATTCGACCTGTTCGGCCATGAGCACGGACAGCGGACGCGTGCCGCGCAGTTCCTCGAGCAGACTCGCTTCGGACACCACGGTCTTGCCGGCATGCGCGGCGTACAGCGCGCTGACGATCGCCTGCTCGATTTCCGCACCGGAAAAACCGGCGCTCGCGGCCGACAGGCGATCGAGCGAGAACGCGCTCCAGTCGACGCGACGCTTGTCCAGGTGCAGGCGGAAAATCTCGTCGCGGGTGGCGTGATCGGGCAGGTCGACGAAGAAGATTTCGTCGAAGCGGCCCTTGCGCAGCAATTCCGGCGGCAGGTCATGCACGGCATTCGCGGTCGCGACCAGGAAGACGCGCGACTTGCGTTCGGCCATCCAGGTCAGGAAATAGCCGAGCACGCGCCGCGACACACCGCCGTCTTCGCTGCTGCCGGCGCTGGCGAGGCCTTTTTCCAGCTCGTCGATCCACAGCACGCAGGGTTCGAGCTGCTCGGCCGAGGCCAGGGCCTCGCGCAGATTCTTTTCCGTCTCGCCGTGGAACTTGTTGTACAGCGTACCGAAATCCAGGCGCACCAGCGGCACGCCGAAGCCGCCGGCAACCGCTTTCGCGGCCAGCGACTTGCCGCAACCCTGCACGCCGAGCAGCAGCACGCCTTTCGGCGGATCCAGCCCGATCGGCATGTCGCCGCTGGCGAACACTTCGCGGCGCTGGCCGATCCATTGTTTGAGGCGCGCGACGCCGGCGACATCGGCGAAGCGCGCGGTGTCGTATTCGAAATGCAGATGCCCGCTCTTGTTGAGCAGTTCGAACTTCAGTTTGGCCAGCTCGGGCAGATCGGCCTCGCCGAGCGCGCCGTCGCGGAAGACCAGGTGGCGCGCGATGCGCCGCGCTTCGGTCATCGCCAGGCCGCGCAGATTGCGCACGATCGCCGCGACCGCGGCCTTGTCGACGACCACGCGGCGACCGCCGTGCTCGCGCATGTACAGCGCGACTTCGTCGTTGAGCATCTTCAGCAGGGCGTTTTCGTCCGGCAGGCGCAGCGAAAAACGCACGGCCAGGGTGTCGAGTTCGGTCGGCAGTTCGATCTTGCTGCCGACCAGGACGACGGTGTGGTCGAGGCTGCCGCGGCGCTCGACGATTTCGCGCAGCATGCGCTGCGTGCTGGCGTAGCCCAGGTAGGGCATGACGTCGAGCAGCAGGTAGATGCCGCGCTGGTCGTGGCTCTTGATCGCGTGCAAGGTCGCGCTGATGTCCGGCGCCGTTTCCGGTGCGTCCTCGCGGTCCATGTCGACGCGGCGCATGCCTTCGGTGATCGACCAGCGGTACAGCGCGCGGAACACGTTCGCCAGCACATGCCGGAACAGATCGACGACGCGACCCTCGTCGGGCGTTTCGATGACGATCAAGGGCGTGTTCGCACGGATCAGGGAAGACAGGTCTTGCAGTTCGCTCATCAGGTCGGCCTTGGCAGGGACGGAAAAGATAGCAGAGCCGCCACGGCCGCCGCCGTGCGGGCGGAGCGACGGCTTTGCGCTAGGATTCGGTCATGTCCCCTCTCCACGCCCGTTTCACCCGTCGGCAGGCCCTGGCACTCATCGCCACGACGCTCGCGAGCACGGCGATCCCCGCCGGCGCGGTCGCGCTGGCGGCCGAGCCCGCTGCCGCAGTCAGAGCGACCGCGGTGGCGACGACGTTCGCGCGCTTTTGCGACACGCTGCTGCCGGCCGATGACTTCAGCCCGGCGGCGTCTGCGCTCGGCGTGCCGGCGCGCATCCTCGCCGACGCCGAGGGCAATGCCTTGTTCGGACGCTTGATCGAAGTCAGCATCGCGTGGCTGGATCAGGCGGCCGGGGGTGCCTTCGATGCGGCAGACGCGTCGGCGCGCGACGCGATCGCACGCACCATGTCCGAGCTGCCCTGGGAAGCGCCGCCACGGCGGTTCTTCGATCTCATCCGCGATCTGGCGATGGGCTATTACTACGCGCAGCCGGCGGCCTGGAAAGGCTCGGCGATCACGCAGCCGCCGCAGCCCTTCGGTCATTTCGAGAGCGTGGAATGAGTCGCGAGACGACCTTCGACGCGGTCGTGGTCGGCGCGGGCGCGGGCGGCGCGGCGGCGGCCTGGCGTCTGACCGAACACGGTCTGCGCGTCCTGCTGCTCGATGCCGGTCCGAGCTTCGATGCGGCGACCGATTACCGTCTGGATCGGCCCGACTGGGAGCTCAGCCGGTTTCCGCTCAAGCCCGGCAGTCGCGGGCGCTATAGCTTCGGCGAGATGCAGACGCTGGACCCACGCGATGACGGTCTGCGTTCGTGGAATGCCGTCGCGGGCCGTCTGAACCGCGGCGAGCGCCGCGGCATTTCCGGCCCGGGCTATCACCATGTGCGCGGCATCGGCGGCAGCACCCTGCATTTCACCGGCGAAGCGCACCGGATGAATCCGCATTCGATGCGCCTGCGCAGCGACCACGGCGTCGGCGCGGATTGGCCGCTGACTTATGCGCAGCTCGAACCCTTTTATGTCGTCGCTGAAAATCTCATCGGTGTCGCCGGTCCCGCCGACCCGGGGGATCGCTGGCGCAGTGCCGCGTATCCCCTGCCGCCGCATCCGATCAGTCACGCGGCGCGCTGTCTGGGTCGCGGTGCCGAGGCGCTGGGCTGGCACTGGCAGGCGAGCCCGCGTTCGGCCCTGTCCCTGCCCTACGACGGTCGTCCGCCGTGCAACTACTGCGGCGGCTGCAATCGCGGCTGTCCACGCGGCGACAAAGGCTCGGCCGACGTGACCTTCATCGCCAAGGCTCGGGCCAGCGGTCGCTGCGAAATCCGCCCGCTGTGCACCGTCGTCGCCCTGATCGTCGAGGGTGGTCGCCAGGTGCGCGCGCTCGATTACCTCGACGCACGGGGCCAGCGCGTGCGCGTGGCGACGCCGCAGCTGATCCTGGCCGGCGGCGCGATCGAAACGCCGCGGCTGCTGCTGATCCACAACGCGGCGAATCCGGCGGCGGCGATCGCCGCGGACGCGGGCCAGATCGGGCGCAACCTGCTCGAGTCGTCGAGCTGGACGACCGTGGGCCTGGCGTCAGAGCCGCTGGCGAGTTTCGGCGGCTTGCCGGCGGCGTCGATCTGCTGGGATTTCAACCGGCCCGACGCCGTGCCCGGGATCGTCGGTGGCTACAAGCTCAGCGACGCGATCCACGAGACCGACATGGTCGGCCCGGTCGCCTACGCCCAGCGCGCCCTGCCGGGCTGGGGCGCCGCGCACAAGGCGAGGGTGCGCGAAAGCGTCGGTCGCGCGGTGGCGGTCAGCGCGACCGGCGAATTCCTGCCCAACACGGGCTCGTTCGTGGACCTCGACCCTGCCCGCACGGATGCCCACGGCCTGCCGCTGGCGCGAATCCACTCCTTCAACGATGCCGCGACGATCCAGCGTCTGGCCGCTATGGCCCGCTCCTGTCGTGACCTCATGAAGGCAGCCGGGGTGCAGACCCTGGTGGAGGAGTACGGGAGCTACGATTTTTATTCCGCTGCCCACGTTTTCGGAACCTGCCGCATGGGCACGGATCCGGCGACGTCGGTGGTGGACCCGAACCTGCGGATACATGGCTGGGACAACGTCCAGATTTGCGACGCCAGCGTGTTTCCCAGCTCCGGGGGTGGTGAGGCGCCTTCCCTCACTATCCAGGCACTGGCCATCCGTGCAGTGGACCAGGTGGTGACGGGGCGGGCTTCCTGACGCCGGCTCTCGCCACGGGGTTCGACACGGCCACCATCGGGCGCCTCCGGACTGCAACGGAGGGGCTTAATCGCAACGCAGGGGAAAACAAATGAAACAGGTTATTCGTATCGGTGTCCTGGCCCTGGTCGGGCTGGCCTGTGGTCCGGCCTTGGCCGGCAAGGGCGGCCCGCCGCCGCCGACGCGCACCACCACGGTCGTCGGCGAGGAAGAGGTCAACGACAACGAGTTTTTTGTCGGCATCAACTGGCAGTTCGGTGGCAAGTCGCAGGCCGAGCTGGTGGTGGGCTACCGCGATGTCGACGTCAATTCCAACGGCGATGTCAAAGGCGCCGGCATCGACATGACGTTTCCGCTCACCGGCGGATTCCGCGCCGGCGAACTGCGCCTGAAGGGCATCGACGGCAAGGACGATCTCACCGGCGAATACGGCGCGGGCTGGTCGTTCGATGAAAACGCCTTCCTGGTGACCGGTGCCGCGCAGGCCGAGTTCGTCACGTTCGGTACCGACTACCTGTTCGGCAAGGGCAAGGGCTGGCGGCCCTACGCCGGTCTGAATACGGTCAGTGGCTACACACCGCCGCCGTACCGCACGGTCAGCAACGTGAGCTGCCCGGCGCCGTTCGAGCTCAGTCCCGACCAGCTCAGCTGCAACTTCCCGCAGTCGGATTAAGCGCGTCGCGACCGCGTCACGATCCACCCGCAGGCGGCCGAGCGATCGGCCGCCTCTTCGTTTTCAGCCTGCCAGCAACATCCGCGCGATCGCCATGCCGGCCTCGCGGCCATCGTGCACGGCGGTCACGACCAGGTCGGCGCCGCGCACGTTGTCGCCGCCGGCGAAGATGCGCGGGTTCGACGTCTGGTAAGGCAGGCCGCCGGCGACCGCGATGCGCCCGCCGTCCTGCAAGGCCACGCCGTGCTCGGCCAGCCACGACGCGGGACTGGCACGGAATCCGAAGGCCGTGATCACGATATCTGCGGGCAGCACTTCTTCACCGTCCGCGGTCAGTGCGGCGACCTCGTCGCGTGCGCGCGACTGCGTGGCGCCGACGCGTACGCCGCTCACGCCGCTCACGCCGGTCTCGCCTTCGATCGCCAGCGGCTGCCGGTTGAACACGAAGCGTACGCCCTCGTCGCGCGCGTTTTTCACCTCGCGGCGCGAACCGGGCATGCTCGCTTCGTCGCGCCGGTACACGCAGGCGACATCCGCCGCGCCCAGGCGCACCGCCGTGCGCACGCAATCCATCGCGGTATCGCCGCCGCCGAGCACGAGCACGCGGCGACCGGCGAGATCGAGCATCGGATCGGCGGCGGACTCGGGCGACAACAGGCGTCGCGCATTCGCGATCAGGAACGGCAGCGCCGCAATCACGCCGGCACGATCCTGCCCCGGCAGTTTTCCGTCGACCGCGGTGTAGGCGCCCGTGCCGACAAACACCGCGTCGTAGTCGCGCAACAGATCGGCGAACGCGATATCGCCGCCGACCTCGGTGCGCAGATGGAAGACCACGCCCATCGCTTCGAGCACCTGGCGGCGCGTGGCGATGACCTCCTTTTCCAGCTTGAACGGCGGAATGCCGAAGGTCAGCAGGCCGCCGATTTCTTCGTAGCGGTCGAACACGTGCGCGGCGATGCCCGCGCGCGCCAGGCGATCCGCGCAGGCGAGCCCGGCCGGTCCGGCGCCGATGATCGCCACGCGTTTGCCGGTGGCACGGACGTTCGACAGGTCCGGTCGCCAGCCCTGTTTGAACGCGGTATCGACGATGTACTTCTCGATCGAACCGATCGTCACCGATTCGAAGCCAGTGTTGAGCGTGCAGGCGCCTTCGCACAGGCGGTCCTGCGGACAGACGCGACCGCAGATCTCCGGCAGCGGATTGGTTTCGTGCGCGAGTTCGGCCGCTTCGAACAGACGCCCTTCGCGCACGAGGGTCAGCCAGTTCGGGATGTAGTTGTGGACCGGGCATTTCCATTCGCAATAGGGATTGCCGCAGTCCAGGCAGCGCGCGGACTGTTCGACCGCCTGCGGCGCCTCGAAACTCCCGTAGATCTCGTTCCAGCCCAGCACGCGCACGGCCACGTCGAGTTCGCGCGGCATGCGCCGCGGCAGATCGAGAAACTGGAAGGGCGTGAGCTTCATGCGGCGCGCCTCAGGGCGTCGACCAGGGACTCCAGGCTCGCGGCCTTGGGTTTGATCAGCCAGAAGCGTCCGGCGACGTCGCGGAAATCGTCGAGCAGGGCCTGACCCCAGGCGCTGTCGGTGTAGCCGACATGCGCGCGGATGAGGTTGCGCAGATGCTGGCGGTGGTTCTCCATGCCTTCGGGCGTGATGCGCAGCACGTCGATGAGCTCGTGGTTGTAGCGATCGACGAAATCGCGATCCAGATCCAGTACGTAGGCCATGCCGCCGGTGAAACCGGCGCCGAAGTTCAGGCCGGTCCGTCCGAGAACCACGACGATGCCGCCGGTCATGTATTCGCAGCCATGATCGCCGACGCCTTCGATGACGGCGGTGGCGCCGGAATTGCGCACGGCGAATCGCTCGCCGGCGCGGCCGGCGGCGTACAGCTCGCCGCCGGTGGCGCCGTACAGACAGGTGTTGCCCATGATCGGCGTATCGCGCGCGACAAAGCGCGACGCACGCGGCGGCCGCACTGCGATGCGACCCCCGGCCATGCCCTTGCCGACATAGTCGTTGGCATCGCCTTCCAGATGCAGGTTCAGGCCGCCAGCGTTCCAGGCGCCGAAACTCTGTCCGGCCACGCCGGTGCAATGCAGGGTGATCGGCGCGGCGCTCATGCCCAGGTTGCCGTGCGTGCGCGCGATCTCGCCCGAAATGCGCGCGCCGATGCTGCGGTCGGAATTGCGCACGGTGTAGTGGAACTCGCCGCCACGCGCTTCGACGATCGCCGCCCGCAGTTCTTCGAGCATGCGCGCGGCCAGCGTGCCGGGATCGCGCGGACGGTTGCGCGCCTGTGTGCAGTAGTGCGCGGCGTCGCTGCGCAGGCCGCTCGCGGCGAGGATCGGTGAAAGGTCGAGGCCATGCTGTCGCTCGCTCTGTCCTTCGGCGATCTGCAGCAGATCGGTGCGACCGATCAGGTCCTGCAGACGCGCAACCCCGAGGATCGCCAGCCAATGCCGCACGTCCTCGGCCACGAAGCGGAAGAAATTCATCGCCATCTCCGGCAGGCCGGTGAAATGGTCCTTGCGCAGGCGCGGGTCCTGCGTGGCGACGCCGGTCGCGCAGTTGTTCAGATGGCAGATGCGCAGGTATTTGCAGCCGAGCGCGACCATCGGTGCAGTGCCGAAGCCGAAACTTTCGGCGCCGAGAATCGCGCCCTTGATCACGTCCAGTCCGGTCTTCAGTCCGCCGTCGACCTGCACGCGCACGCGATGGCGCAGGTCGTTGCGGCGCAGGGTTTCCTGGATCTCCGACAGACCCAGTTCCCAGGGCGTGCCGGCATGGTGGATCGACGACACCGGCGAGGCTCCGGTGCCGCCGTCGTAGCCCGACACGGTGATCAGATCGGCATAGGCCTTGACCACGCCCGCCGCAATGGTGCCGATGCCGGCATGCGAGACCAGCTTCACTGACACGAGCGCGGTTGGATTGACTTCCTTCAGGTCGTAGATGAGCTGGGCGAGATCTTCGATCGAATAGATGTCGTGGTGCGGCGGCGGCGAGATCAGGCCGATGCCCGGCCGCGCGTAACGCAGGCGCGCGATGAGTTCATTGACCTTGTGGCCGGGCAATTGACCGCCTTCGCCGGGTTTGGCGCCCTGCGCGATCTTGATCTGCAGCACGTCGGCATGGATGAGGTATTCGGGCGTGACGCCGAAACGCCCCGAAGCGACCTGCTTGATCTTCGAGGATTTCTCGGTGCCGTGGCGCGCGGGATCTTCGCCGCCTTCGCCGGAGTTCGAGCGGCCGCCGAGCCGGTTCATCGCGATCGCGAGCGCCTCATGCGCCTCCGGCGACAGCGCGCCCAATGACATGCCGGCGGAATCGAAGCGCGCCAGGATCGCTTCGACCGGTTCGACCGCGGCGAGCGCGATCGGCGCGATGTCGCGGCGCAATGGCAACAGGTCGCGCAGCGTCGACGCCGGCCGGCCGTCGACATGGTCGGCGTACACACGGTAGTCGGCGACATCGCCGCTGCGCACGGAACGCTGCAGGCTCGCGATCACGTCGGGGTTGTACATGTGGTACTCGCCGCCGTGCACGTACTTGAGCTTGCCGCCCGGTTCGATGTCGTCGAGCTCGGACCAGGCGCGCTGCGCGAGATGGCGCGCGTCGTTCTCAAGATCGGCAAACCCCGCGCCGCCGATACGCGACACGATGCCCGGGAAACACAGCGCCACGACCTCGTCGGCAAGGCCGACGATCTCGAACAGCTGCGCGCCGCGATAACTGCCGATCGTGCTGATGCCCATCTTCGACAGGATCTTGAGCAGGCCCTTCTTCAGGCCGCGACGGTAGCTGCGGCCGAGTTCGGCGGCCTCGTTGCCGCGTTTGCCATCGAGCACGCCGTGACGACCGAGCGCGGCCAGCGTCTGGTAGGCCAGATAGGGATAGATCGCGGTCGCGCCGACGCCGATCAGGCAGGCGATCTGGTGCGGGTCGCGCGCGCTACCGGTTTCGAGGATGAGGTTGCAGTCGCAACGCAGGCCGGCGTGCACCAGGTGATGGTGGATCGCGCCGGTCGCGAGCAGGGCATGGATCGGCAGGCAGCCCGGTTCGGGATAGCGGTCCGACAGCAGGAGCAGGATCGTGCCGGCACGCACCGCCGCCTCGGCCTCGCGGCACAGGCGATGCAGGCCCTCGTGCAGGGATTCGCCTTCGGCCAGGTACAGGTCCAGGCGCGTGTGCGCGTCGCGGAAATCCTCGAGCGTCAGCAGCTGGCGCAGCTTGCGCTGCGAGAGCACGGGCGAGTTGAGCATGACCTGGCGCGCATTCGCCGGCGTCAGCTCGAAGACGTTGCCCTCGCGGCCGATCTGCGTGGTCAGCGACATCACCACCTGCTCGCGCAGCGGGTCGATCGGCGGATTGGTGACCTGGGCGAAGGCCTGGCGGAAATAGTCGTACAGCGGCCGCACCTGGTGCGAGAGCACGGCAAACGGCGTGTCGTCGCCCATCGAGCCGGTCGCTTCCTGCTCGGTTTCGGCGAGTACGCGCAGCACCGATTCGCGTTCCTCGCGCGTGAGCTGGAACAGTTTCTGGAAGCGGCGCAGGGTCGCACCGTCGAAAGGTTCGGCGGCGAGCGAGGGATCGATGAGATCGGCGGTAAGGTAGGTCACGCCCTGCTTGAGCCAGGTCTTGAACGGCGCGCGCGCCTTGTTGAGCGCATCGATGTCGGCGCTTTGCATGAGCACGCCGCGCTGCAGATCGACCGCGAGCATTTCGCCCGGACCGAGCTTGCCCTTGGCGACGATCTTTTCCGGCGCGCAGTCGTACACGCCCGCTTCCGAGGCGATGACCAGATGCCGGTCCTCGGTCAGCAGCCAGCGCGCGGGACGCAGGCCGTTGCGGTCGAGCGCGCAGGCCGCGTAGCGCCCGTCGCACAGCACGATGCCGGCCGGGCCGTCCCAGGGATCCACGCACAGGCCGTAGTACTCGTAGAACGCGGCAAGATCCGGATCCTTGTATTCGAGCGAGGACGTCGCCGGCGGAATCAGGATGCGCATCGCCTGCAACAGATCCATGCCGCCGACGAGCAGGGCTTCGAGCATGTTGTCGAGGCTTTGCGAATCCGAACCCGTGAGGGCGACCAAGGGTTGGACGTCGCTGAAATCCATCCTCGGCGAAGACCAGCGCGCGCCCCGCGCAATCGACCAATGCCGGTTGCCTTCGATCGTGTTGATCTCGCCGTTGTGCGCGAGCAGGCGGAATGGCTGCGCGAGTTTCCAGGCCGGGGCGGTATTGGTCGAAAAGCGCTGATGGAACACCACCACGCTCGAAGCGAGTTCGACGCGCGCGAGGTCCGGGAACAGCGGCAGCAAGGCTTCGGGCAGGACCATCGCCTTGTAGCCGATCGTCTGCGCCGACAGGGTCACCACGTAGAATTCGGCGAGCGCGGCGAGCTGTTTTTCGGCGGCGCGGCGGGCGAGATACAGGCTGCGTTCGAAATCGGCTGCGGACAGGTCGTCGTCGGCCTGCACGAACACCTGCTCGATGCGCGGCATCCCGCGCAGGGCGATCGGCCCGCAGTCCTCGCGCGAGACCGGCACCCCGCGCCAGCCGGCGACGCGCAGGCCCTGCGCGGTCAGGGCGGTCGCGAGCACGCCGCGCGCCTGTGCGGCGTCGGCGGTCTCGGTGGGCAGGAAGATCATGCCCGCGGCGAAGTTCGTGCCCAGCGCGATGCCGGCTTCGGCCGCGACCACGCGCAGGAACACTTCCGGACGATGGATCAGCAAACCGCAGCCGTCGCCGCTGCGACCGTCGCCGCCGACCGCGCCGCGGTGGGCCAGGCGCGCCAGGGCGGTCAACGCCGCCGTGACCAGCCCGCGGGAGGGACGGTTGTCGAGGTTGGCGATCAGCCCGAACCCGCAGCTGTCGCGTTCGAAACCCGGGGCGTACAGGCCCCCGGACGATGAGGCGCGCATCGACCCTCCGGTATCAAGTGGTCGCGTTCGCGGGCCAGGGCCGGAGCGGGAGCCGGGCGGCGGTGCGTACCGGCTTCACCGTCACACAGCGCACTAGAGTTTCTGCTCTTGACGCCGCGCTCACCCGAACCGCGCGCGCGACCGCCGGTTTCCCCCCGCGCGCGGGGCGTTGTAGAGTGAGGCTTCACCCGCAGTGGAGTGGAGCTTATGCGCACGGTACTTGTCGCCAGTTCCAAGGGCGGCGCGGGCAAGACCACGATCGCCACCAACCTGGCCGCGCATTTCGCGCTGGACGGCAAACGTACCCTGCTGATCGACGCCGACCGGCAGAAATCCTCCACCCACTGGTGCGAAAAGCGCGCCGCCCTCGCGACCGCCGTGCTGCCGATCGACGGCAGCCGCCGTGGCTGGGAAAAACAGGTGCCCGACGGCGCCCAGCGTGCCGTCGTCGACGCGCCGGCCGGCGCCATGGCCGACGACCTGGAGGCCTTCCTCGAGCGCGCGGACGTGGTCATCGTGCCCGTGCTGCCCTCGATCATCGATCTCGAAGCGACCGTGCCTTTCCTCAACACCCTGGCCACGGTGCAGCGGGTCAAGAAGGGCAAGCTGCCGGTGCTGATCGTCGGCAACCGCCTCAAGCCCTGGACCGGCGCCTCGCAGCAGGCGATGGCGCAGCTCAAGAGCTGGCCCTATCCGGTGATCGCCGAACTGCGCGACACCCAGGCCTATGTCCTGATGGCGGCCCTGGGCAAGTCGGTGTTCGATTACCACTCCGAACAGATCCGCAGTCACCAGGACGACTGGTCCCCCTTGCTCAAATGGCTCAAGAAGGCGCTCTGAATGCGAGAACTCATCCTGCTTCGCCACGCTCACGCCGACCCGGCGGCTCCGGGTGCCGAGGATTTCGATCGTCCGCTGTCGCGGGAAGGCCAGGCCGAGGCCGAGGCCGCCGGCGTGTGGCTCAAGCAGCACGGTTACCTGCCCGACCGGGCGATCTATTCGCCGGCGCGGCGCACGCGGGAGACGCTGGAGCAGGTGCTGTCGGTCATCGGCGTCGTCGAGCAGCGCCCCGATCAGCGTATCTATGAAGCGACGCCGGGCACGCTGATGGCGATCGCGGACGAGCAGCGCGATCTGGGCCGTGTGCTGCTGGTCGGGCACAACCCGGGTCTGGAGCAGCTAGCGGCCTTACTCAGCTCGGGCCAGTCCGGGGATTTCCGCGGCATGCCCGCCGGTGGCGTCGCGGTGCTGCGCCTGCCGGTAGACGCCAGCCTGGAGCCCGGCATCGCCGAGCTTGCCGCCTTCTGGTGGCCATGACCCGATGAACTGCGCGCGAGCGCTCGCCCTGGGGCTGAGTGGTATCGCGCTGTCGTTCGTTTCCGCCGTTTCCGCCCAGGACGCGGCGCCGCCACCCGAACCCGCGCCTGTCCAGGAACCGGTCATCGTCATCGATCCCGCCCGCGCGCAGGCCAGTTTCGAAGTGCATCTGCGTTTGCCGATGCGGGCTCACGGCCGCTTCACCCAGGTCAATGGTGAACTGCGCGGTAGCGCCGCGCGCGGCTGGCGCGTTCTTGTGCAAGTGGACGGACGCAGTTTGAAATTCGATGGCTCCGCCTGGATGGCACGCATGACCCGTTCTGAGGAGTTTTTGGCCATCGATCGTTACCCGGAAATCCGTTTCCATTCCCAGGTCTTCACCGACACGGTGTTGCGCCGCGGCGGTGTCGTGCTCGGCGAACTGCAGCTGCGCGGCCGCCGGCGCGAGGTCGCCTTCGATCTGCTGCCCTCGACCTGCGCACGTCCGGGACAGGACTGCGACATCCAGGTGCGCGGACGCGTCAGCCGGCACGATTTCGGCATGAACGCCTATCGCATGACCGTGCGCGACCAGGTCGATTTCGATTTCCGCGTGCGCTTGCTCGACGGGAAGACGCCATGAGCCCCTGGCTGCGCACGCTGCTGCTGCTCGCCTGCCTGCCGCTCGGTGCCTGCGCGCACCTGTCGCAGGAGCAGCGGCTGCAGGCGGTCGACTATGCCGAGCGTGCGCAGAGCAGCACGGTCGAATGTCCGTCCGAGGGCTGCGCGCTGGCGTCGCCGCTGCATGATCTGGGCGCCGCTGCGTATGCGCGGGCGACGCCGGAGGAGCCGCAGCATTCGGTGCTGCTGCTCGATTACGGCCAGGATTCGCTGCTCGCGCGCGTGCATCTGATCCGCAGCGCACAGCACACGATCGACCTGCAGACCTTCCATTTCGAACGCGACGATAGCGGCATGCTCGTGCTCGATGAGCTCATGGCCGCGGCGCGTCGCGGCGTGCACGTGCGTCTGCTGCTCGACCAGCTCGGCGGCCTGACCGATCCGCAGCTGCAGGCCGAGCTCGCCGGCTTCCATCGCAATTTCGAACTGCGCGTCTACAACCCGGTGTTCGACCAGGCGCGCGTGGCGCCGATGGAGTTCCTCGCCGGCATCGTGCTGCATTTCCGCGACCTCAACCAGCGCATGCACAACAAGCTCATGGTCGTCGACGGCCAGCTGGCGGTGATCGGCGGACGCAATATCCAGGACGAATATTTCGACTGGAACGACAAATACGACTACCGCGACCGCGACCTGCTCATCGCCGGGCCGGCAACACAGGCGATGACCGAGAATTTCGAGGCGTTCTGGACCGATCATCGCGCGCAGCCGGCGGCGATGCTTGGCGACGTCGCCCGCGTGCTGCTCGCGAACAAGGGTCCGCCCGGGCGACCGGAACTCGAACGTTCCGCGCGCGTGCTGGCGATGGAAGCGGCGGCGCAGGATGCCGCCGGCGTATACGAGCGCCTGGCGCCGCTGCGCATCGATGTTGGCCGCGTGGAATTTTTCGGCGACCTGCCCGTCAAGCACGATGCCGCCGCCAAGAGCCGCAGCACCGCCTCACGGGCGCTGCTGGACGTGCTGGAAAGCACGCAGAACGAGCTGCTGGTGCAAACGCCGTATCTGGTGATGTCGCGACCGGCGCGCCAGATGTTCCGGCGCATGCACCGGCGCGTGACACCGCCGCAGGTGCTGGTGTCGACCAACTCGCTGGCCGCGACCGACGCCTTTCCGGTGTACGCGATGTCGCACAAGTACAAGCGCCTGTATCTGCGCGAGCTCGGTTTCCAGATTTTCGAGTTCAAGCCGTTTCCGGCCAATGCGCCGATCGACCTGGCCGCGACCGGTGCGGTCGCCGACAGCGGCGTCTCGGTCCTGCCCAGCCGGCATGTCGACTACGACCGCGACGACGGCCCGGTGCCGCTCAAGCGCGCCGGCGTGCGCGTGGGTCTGCACGCCAAGTCGATGGTCGTCGACGACCGCATCGGCGTGGTCGGCAGCCACAACTTCGACCCGCGTTCGAGCGACTACAACACCGAAAGCCTGGTCGTCGTGCACAGCAGCGAATTTGCCACCGCGCTCGCGGCCAGCATCCATCGCGACATGGCGCCGGAAAACGCCTGGACGATCGCGCCGCGCGCGAAGCTGCCGGTGCTGGCGCAGCTGAACTACAACTTGGGCAAGCTCTCGGAGAAATTGCCGATCTTCGACGTCTGGCCGCTGCCTTACGCGACCAGCTACGAACTCAAGCCCGGCTGCACGCCGCTGCCGATGGGTCACCCGGACTTCGCCAAGTGCTACGACGCGGTCGGCGACTTCCCGGAAGTGAACCTGAGCATGAAGTCGATCTACACGCGCATCCTGACCGCGTTCGGCGCCGGCTTCATCCCGATCCTGTAACCGGACCCCGTCCCGGCGGGTGTCCGGACCGCGTTCGGTGGCCGTTTCCGCCGTTTCCGCGCGGGGTCCGGATTGACGCCGCCAGCGCCTGCGCCTAGGCTGCGGGGTCTCGCTCCCGCACTGCCGGAAACCTGCCATGCCCCTCGCCATCAGCTTCGAACTCTCCGACCGCGACCTCGAACACTTCCATTCGGCCATCAAGGCCGCCGGCGCCACTGCCGGCGCCAAGAGCACCGAAGAAATCGTCGGCGCGGCCAGCCAGCTGCTCGAGGAAGCCAACAAGGTCGCCCTGCCGGACTTCATCCTGCAGCGCCTGGACAAGCTCGACGCGCTGATCGCGATGGTGCGCGACGAAGGTTGGGCGCTCGGCGACGAAGATCGCAAGCACGTGCTGTCGGCGCTGGTGTACTTCGCCGATCCGGCCGACATCATTCCTGACAATGTGCCGGTCCTGGGCTATTTCGACGACGCGATCGCGATCGAGATCTGCGTGACCGAGCTCAAGCACGAACTCGACGCCTACGAGGAATTCTGCGAATTCCGTCAGGGCGAAGCGACCCGCCGCGGCCTGAATCCGGCCAGCGTCGGCCGCGCCGATTGGCTCGACTCGCGCCGCGACGAACTGCAGGACCGCATGCACCGCCGCCGCAACCGCGACGCCGGCGGCACCGGCTACGGCGACAGCTCCGGCTACGCGCGCGCCGGTTACACCTCGGCCTGGCGCCCGGGCATGCTGCGCGTCCGCTAAGCCTTTATCGCCGATGAGCAGTCCTTTTCGTCGGCGTCCCACGCTCGATCAGCTCAACGCCCTCGGCGCCGATACCGCGATATCGGCGCTGGGCATCGTCATCACCGAGCTCGGCGATGACTACGTGCGCGGCACCATGCCGGTCGATGCACGTACCAAACAGCCGTATGGCCTGCTGCATGGCGGTTCGTCCGTCCTGCTCGCGGAAACGCTCGCGAGCACTGCTGGCAACTTGTGCGTGGAAGAGAATCAGCAGGCCGTCGGCCTGGAGATCAATGCCAATCACGTGCGCGCGACCAAGTCCGGTCTCGTGACCGGCACCGCGCGCGCCGTGCACGTGGGACGCAGCACGCAGCTGTGGGAAATCCGCATCGAGGACGAGGCCGGCCGTCTGGTCTGCCTCTCGCGCATGACCGCCGCGGTCGTCGGTGGCTGAGCGACCGGTGCGCGCGACGCCGCTGATCGGGATCCGTTGGGCCGTCGCCGCGATCGCTTTGCAGCTCTCGGCTTGCGCGATGCAGCCACGGGTCCACGACGCAGCGCCCGACGATCGCCAGGCGGCGATGCTGCAGGCGATTCACAGCCAGGGCGAAGCCGGCGATTGGCTGGTCATTCGTGGCGTGCACGCGACCGACAACGCCGTCGCGAGCTTGAGCAACCAGCCGCTCTCGCATGCGGCTGTGCTCGACCCCGAACGCGGCGTGGTCATCGAAGCCGAAGGCGTCGGCGTGCATGAAACGCCGATCGCGGATTTCGTGGCGAAATCGCGTCGCCTGCTGCTGATCAAACCCGAGGCCGCCACCGCCGCCACGCGGCCCGCCGCGATCGCGCGCGCCCGCGGACTGGTAGGCAAGGGCTACGATTTTCTCGGACTCGCCGGCGTCAATGTCCGCGATCGTTACTACTGCACCGAGCTGGCACTGACGATCTATCCGCTCACCCGCGGCAGCGATCCCTTGCCTGCGGTCGTGCCACCCGGGCAGCTGTGGCATTGGGGCACGATCGCCTTCGATTCCGGGCCGGTGTCGACGCCGCGTGAGTGAGTCGCGCGGCACATACGGCGCAGTTGGGTGCAGGCTCTAGCTGGCATGGGGCACAATCGCGCCATGTCCGCCTCCCCTGACGCAACCGCCGCCGCCGACTGGCGCCGGCCCTTGCGCTACCTCTGGCGTTTTCCCTTCCTGGCGCTGCACGTGCTGGTGGGACTTCCGATCACCTTGCTGTTGATTAATCCGCTGTGCGCGCGCATCCGGTTCCGCGGCGAACCGCTCGATCAGTTCGTCATCCGCGTCTGGTCGGGAGGTCTGGTGCGCGTGTTCGGTTTTCGCGTGCGCCGGTTCGGCACGCCGTTGCCGGGCGCGGCCCTGTTCGTCGCCAACCATGTCAGCTGGATCGACATCTGCCTGATGCACAGCCAGCGCATGATGGGTTTTGTCGCCAAGGCGGAAATCGCTTCGTGGCCCTTGCTGGGTTGGATCGTCAGTCGCGGCAGCACGATCTACCACCATCGCGGCAGCAACGACTCCCTGCACGGCGTGATGCACCAGATGGTGCTGCGCCTGCAAAGCGGTCAGGCGGTCGGCGTGTTTCCCGAAGGGCGCACCACGCGCGGCGACGCGATTTCGGTATTCCATGCCCGCATCTTCCAGCCGGCGGTCGTGGCCAACGTGCCGGCGCAGCCGGTCGCGCTCAAATACGGTGCCGGCGGCAATGCCCAGACCATCGTCGCGTTCGGCGCCAAGGAAAGTTTCTTCGCGAACTTCCTGCGTCTGCTTGGCGAACCGTCCCGCGTAGCCGAGGTGCATTTCCTCGAACCCGTCGCGCCCAGCGAAGACGGCCGCCGCCGCGTCGCCGACACCTGCCGGGAGCGGATCATCGCGGCGATGAGCCTGTGATGGCCGGTACCGTCTACAAACCGCCGCGGCTGCTGCGCAATCCGCATCTGCAGTCGGTGCTCAGTTCGTTGCCGATGCGCCGCGCGAACGGCTTGCGCGACCTGCAGCGCACCGGCGCGATCACCCGTGAACACATCATCGACGCCGGTGACGGCGTGCGCCTGCTCGGTCACCACAGCGCCGTGCCCGGCCGCGATCCGCGCGGCGTGGTGCTATTGCTGCACGGCTGGGAAGGCAGCAGCGAATCGGGCTACATGCGCCACACCGCCGCGCGCCTGCTCGGCGAAGGCTTCGACGTGTTCCGGCTCAATTTCCGCGATCACGGCGACACCCATCATCTGAACGAAGGCCTGTTCCATTCCTGCCGCCTGGCCGAAGTCGTGCAGGCGACGAAATGGGTCGCCGAACGGTTTCCGTCACCGGCGTTCCTCGCCGCCGGGTATTCGCTGGGTGGAAACTTCGCGCTGCGTCTGGCGCTCGCGGCACCCGAGGCCGGCATCCCCTTGCGTCACGCCGCCGCCGTGTGTCCGGCCGTCGATCCGTCGGCGGTGATGCGGTCGCTCGAATCGGGCTCGCCGTTCTATCACTGGTATTTCATGAAGAAGTGGCGCGGTTCGCTGCGCAAGAAGCGCGCGCTGTTTCCCAGCCATCATGATTTCGACGACGCGGTGCTCGCGCAGGACATGCGCGGCCTCACCCACTGGCTGGTCAAACGCCACACCGACAAGCAGGACGTCGAGGACTATTTCGCCGGCTACGCGGTCGCCGGTGGTCGCCTTGCCGGGTTGCAGATACCGGTGAGCGTGCTCGCCGCAGCCGACGATCCGGTGATTCCGATCGACACCCTGCATGCGCTGCAGCTGCCCGCGCATTCCACGCTCGAGGTTGCCGAACACGGCGGCCATTGCGGTTTCATCGAAGGCGCCAATCTGCGCGGGTTTTCCGAGCGCTGGGTCACCGCCAAACTCGTCGCGGCAGTCTCTGCGATGTAGGAACGGGTCTGAGGGAGCGAGCCCGCTCCCGCAAGCCCGCTCCTACGACCACTCGGCCTTCAGCGCATCGCAGCGCGCGCGCAGCGTCGCGAGTACCCCGGCATGGCCGGCGTCGCCGGCGAGATTGCGGAATTCGGTCGGATCGCTGTGCAGGTCGTGCAGGAATTCGAACACCGGCTGCTGCTCGAAATAGCGCGCATAGACATAACGTTCGTCGCGCACGCCGATCCATTTCGGGATCGCCGCGCCGTTCATCGTGTGCTGGCACAGGAAGTCGTGGCGCCAATCGGCCGGCGCCGCCCCGCGCATCAGCGGCAGCAGGGAGCGGCCCTGGTACTGCGCCGGCGCCGCGATGCCGGCGAGATCGAGCAAGGTCGCCGGCACGTCGAGATTGAGCGCCAGCGCATCGACCACGCGCGCGCCGGGCGTCGGCGCGCGCTGGTCGGCGACGATGAGTGGCACGCGCAGCGATTCTTCGTAGTGCGTCCATTTGTCGGCGAAACCGCGATCGCCCAGATAGCAGCCGTTGTCGGAGGCGTAGACGATGACGCTGTTGTCGAGCAGGCCCAGGCGCCGCAGCTCGGCCATGACCAGGCCGACCTGGTGGTCCAGCCCGCTGACCATGCGGTAGTAGTCGCGCAGGTTGCGCTGGTATTTCTCCGGCGTGTCCCAGCGCCAGCCCCAGCGTTCGCGATTGAGCGAGTGCTTGAGGAATTCCGGCTGGCTCTCGAAATAGTCCGCGCCGAGCTTCGGCGGCGGAAAGTGCACGTCCGCGTACAGATCCTTCGCCCAGGTGGTCGGATGGTATTGCCGCGCACGGTCGTCGTCCTGCGCGTGCGCGGCGCTGAAATTCAGGGCCAGCAAGAAAGGTTGCGCTGGATCGACGTCGCGCAGGAAGGCGAGCGCGTGGTCGGTGTTGATCTCGTCGTTGTGATGGCGCTGGCCGTCGGTGCCGGCTTTTTCGATCGGCAGGTCGCGCGGATCGTAGAAATCGAGAAAGCCGTTCTGCGCCTCGTCCTGCAACTGCACGCCGAACTTGCCGATACAGGCGGTGCGATAACCCGCGCGCTTGAGCAGGGCCGGATAGCTGGCGTCGGCGAAGCGCCGGGCCAGCGGCGGCGTATTGAAGGTGTAGTGATGCCGCGTCTCGCTGACGCCGGTGAGCAGACTTGCACGGCTCGAGGCGCAGATCGAGGTCGTGACGAAGGCATTGCGGAACAGCGTGCCCTGCGCGGCGAGCGCGTCGATCGCCGGCGTGCGCACGAGGCGATCGCCGGTGCAGCCGAGCGTGTCGTGGCGCTGGTCGTCGCTGAGGAAAAAGATCAGGTTCGGCGGGCCGCCGCGTGCACGCTCGGGCCGGCAGCCGGCGGCGAGCAGGGCGCTGCCGGCGGCGGAGGTCGCGGCGAGTTTGAGCAGGTTGCGGCGGCTGATCGGCATGCCGGCATGGTCGCAGATCGCGCCCGCCGCCCGCACCTGGTCCGGCGTTCGGCTACAGGAAGGTCAGCAGCAACGCACCGAGGGCGATGCGGTAGATCGAGAACGCGGTGAAGCGGTGGGTCTGGATATAGCCCAGCAGCCATTTCACCGCGATGAAGGCGGTGACCGTCGAGGCCGCGAACGCCACGGCCAACGCCGTCCAGTCTTCGGCCGCGCCACCGTGCATCTGCTTGAGCAGCGAATAGCCACTGGCCGCGAACATGGTCGGAATGCCGACCAGAAACGCGAACTCGGTCGCCTCGCCGCGATCGCGCGTGCCCGCGAGCATGGCCACGAAGATGGTTGCGGCCGAGCGCGAGGTGCCGGGGAAGATGCCAGCCACGACCTGCGCCAGTCCGACCAGGGCGGCGGCCGTCCAGGAAATGCCGGGCCGCGCGGCGCGGCGCTCGGCGAGCTGTTCGGCGGCGAGCATCCAGATCGCGCCGAGAATCAGCGCCCAGGCGATCGGTTGCACGGCATCGTCGAGTTCGAAGCCGAGTTTTTTCACGACCAGGCCGAGCACGGCCGTGATGCCGAACGCGAGCGCGAGCTTGAGGGCGTACTCGCGGTTTTCGCGCAGATGCAGGCCGCTGGCCAGCTGCCACAGGCGCTGGCGATAGATCAGGGTCACGGCGAGGATCGCGCCGGCCTGGATGACGATGTTGAACAGCTCCGAGCGGGCGCCGAGCCAGTGTTCGGCGATCAGCAGATGTCCGGTGCTGGAGATGGGCAGGAATTCGGTGATGCCCTCGATGATTCCCAACAGCAGGGCTTGCAGCAGCTCGGGCATGGGTCGGTCTTGTCGGCAGGCGCGGCGGGGCCGCAGGAAAGGCGCGTGCTCGCGCGCCGGGCCGCGAAAGAATACGTCATGGCCCTCGCATGCAGATGCCCAGAGACGGTGCACATTTCGGCAGCGACGTACCAAATTGGTGCAACTAAGGCTTCTCGCAACCGGGGTCGATAATAAAATCAATCACTTGCCTGCACCCGAGCCTGGCACGCCGCTTGCTATTCCTCGGTGTCCCCCTACACCCGGAGCGCGTCATGTCCTACGAGAACGTCCAGAAACTGATCAAAGACCACGGCATCGAATTCGTGGATCTGCGTTTTGCCGACATGCGCGGCGTGCAGCACCACGTGACCTTCCCGGTCTCGATCATCGAGCCGGCCCTGTTCGAAGACGGCAAGATGTTCGACGGCTCGTCGATCTCCGGCTGGAAGGGCATCAACGAGTCCGACATGATCTTGCTGCCCGACGTCGGCACGGCGGTCATCGATCCGTTCACCGCCGACCCGACCCTGATCCTGGTCTGCGACATTCTCGATCCGGCCACCATGCAGGCCTATGCGCGCGATCCGCGCGGCGTCGCCAAGCGGGCCGAAGCCTATCTCAAGGCCAGCGGCATCGCCGACACTGCGTTCTTCGGTCCGGAGCCGGAATTCTTCATCTTCGATTCCGTGCGCTACGCCAACGAGATGGGCCACACCTTCTTCGAAGTCGATTCCGAAGAAGCGCACTGGAATTCCAAGAAGAAATACGAAGGCGGCAACACCGGCTACCGTCCGGGCCTGAAGGGCGGCTACTTCCCGGTCGCGCCGGTCGACTCGCTGCACGACATCCGCGCCGAGATGTGCAAGGAACTCATGGCCGCCGGCCAGGAAGTCGAAGTGCACCATCACGAAGTCGCGAACGCCGGCCAGTGCGAAATCGGCACCAAGTTCAACACGCTGGTGCAGAAGGCCGACGAACTGCTGATGATGAAATACATCATCAAGAACGTCGCGCACCGCAACGGCAAGACCGCGACCTTCATGCCCAAGCCACTGGTTGGCGACAACGGCAGCGGCATGCACGTGCACCAGTCGCTGGCCAAGGGCGGCGTGAACCTGTTCAGCGGCGACGGCTACGGCGGTCTGAGCCAGATGGCGCTGTGGTACATCGGCGGTATCTTCAAGCATGCGCGCGCGATCAACGCGTTCGCCAACTCCACCACCAACAGCTACAAGCGTCTGGTGCCGGGTTACGAAGCGCCGGTGATGCTGGCGTATTCGGCGCGCAACCGTTCGGCGAGCTGCCGCATTCCGTACGTGTCGAACCCGAAGGCGCGCCGCATCGAGATCCGTTTCCCGGATCCGATGAACTCCGGCTACCTGACCTTCGCCGCGCTGATGATGGCCGGCCTGGACGGTATCAAGAACCAGATCGACCCGGGCGCGCCGAGCGACAAGGACCTGTACGACCTGCCGCCGGAAGAAGAGAAGAACATCCCGACCGTCTGCCACAGCCTCGACCAGGCCCTGGACGCGCTCGACAAGGACCGTGACTTCCTCAAGGCCGGCGGCGTGTTCTCCGACGACTTCATCGACGGCTACATCGCGCTGAAGATGGGCGAAGTCACCAAGTTCCGCGCGGCCACGCACCCGCTGGAATATGCGATGTACTACGCGATCTGATCGCGACATCGCAGGCGGCATCGACACGGCCCGGGTAACCGGGCCGTTTTCTTATGCGCAGCTATGCTGCCGGCGGGAGCACGCTACTGCACAAACAAAAAACGCCGGGGCGTCGCCCCGGCGTTCGCGTGTTCGCAAGCGTGGAATCAGCTCTTGGCTTTCGCCGATTCGCACTTGCCCTTGACCGCCGCCTCGCCCTTCTTGCAGTTGAGCTTGGCGTGTTTGAGCGCGGCTGTGTGCGTGGTGCTGGCCAGGGTCGTGGCGGGTTTGGCCGGTGCGGCCGGCGCGGCGACCGGCGAGGCGGCGAACGCGGCGGTGCTGGCCAGGCACAGGGTGAGGGCGGCGAGCGTATTGCGGATGTTCATGGCGATCTCCAGTGTCGGTAAGTGAGGAAAACCCCGGTGTCCCACCGGTGATCGCAGATTGCGCCGCGGCGATTCTCCCTCGCCTTTCCGCTTCATGACATTTCGTCCATGTCGGCCACGCGTGCAAAACGCAGGCAGACCCGCAGGCCCGGTGCGGCCGATTCCAGGCGCAGGTCGGCGCCATGACGGATCGCGATCGCACGCACGACGCTCAGGCCCAGGCCGGTGCCGGGCGTACCGCGGTGGCTTTCCAGGCGCACGAAGCGATCGAACACGCGCTCGCGCTGGGCATCGGCGATGCCCGGGCCGCGATCGCTGATCGTCAGCACGGCTTCCTCGCCTTCGATCGTCAACGCGAGGGTGATGTCGCTGTCGGTGCCGGCGTACTTGATCGCGTTGTCGAGCAGGTTCGCCAGCAACTGGAACAACAGGTCGCGATCGCCGGCGATACGCGCCGGCACGATGCGCGTACGCAGGCGCAGGCCCTGCGCTTCGGCCACGGCCTGCCACAGGTCGACGGCATCGAGCAGCACTTCGTCCAGCGCCAGCGGTGCCATCGGCGCGCCCTCGCGCGCTTCGATGCGGGCCAGGCGCAGCAGGCTGTTGAAGGTCGCGAGCAACTGGTCGGCTTCGACGATCGCGGCATCGATATCGCCGCGTGTCGCCTCGTCGATGCTGGCCAGGCGTGCTTGTTCGAGCCGCGTCTTGAGACGCATCAGTGGCGTGCGCAAGTCGTGCGCGATCGCATCGGTCGAACTCTGGATGCCGCCGACGAGATCGCGGATGCGATCGAGCATGCGATTGAGCGTTCGGCCCAGGCGCGCGAAACCGTCGTCGCCGCGGCGTTCGGGCACGCGTTCGTCCAGATGTCCGGCCGCGACGCGGTCGACGGTATCGAGCGAGGCCTCCAGCGCGCGATCGACCGCGCGCCGCAGCAACCAGCCCAGCGAAATCGTCAGCAGCGCCAGCAAGCTCAGCATGACCAGGCCCAGGCGCGCGATGAGCTCACGCAGATGCCGTTCTTCGCCGGTCGTGTGCCCGGTCAGCAACCAGCCGCCGTCGGGCAGGGCCTGCACGTAGGCGAGCACGTCGTCGCTGTCGGGTGCGGCGCGCCAGGGAAAGCGCAGCCAGCCCGCGCGCTGCGGCAGCGCGACGGTGAGTTCGTTGCGGTGGCCCGCGCTCACGCGCCCGTCGCGATCGACCAGCAGATAGAAGGCTTCGCGATTGATCGGGGTCCCGACGCGATCGGCGATCGTCTGCGCCAGGCCCTCGCGTCCGTCGGCGCGGTAGATTTCCATGAGGCCTTCGTGTTCGGCCTGTACGGTCTGGCGCGTATCGCGATCGAGCAGACGATCGAAGGCCAGCAGACTCACGCCGCCGACGACGGCGAACGCGAACAGCAGGGCGAGGCCGTAGGTCAGCACCAGGCGATGCAGGCTCGATGCGAAAAAGCGGCGCATGCTGGCGAGGCCGCGACTCAGGCGCGCGTGCCGAGCAGGTAGCCGGCGCCGCGCACGGTATGCAGCAGCGGCGGTCCGCGATCGCGATCGATCTTCTGCCGCAGGCGCGAGACATGCACGTCGATGACATTGGTCTGCGGATCGAAGTGATAGTCCCAGACCGCTTCGAGCAGCATCGTGCGCGTGACCACCTGTTCGGCGTGACGCATGAGGTATTCGAGCAGGCGGAATTCGCGCGGCTGCAAATCCAAAGACTGGCCGCCGCGTTTGACGCTGCGCTTGAGCAGGTCCATTTCCAGATCCGCCACACGCAGGCGGGTCAGTGTTTCCGGGCCGCTGGCCTGGCGGCGCAGCAGGCCTTCGAGTCGCGCCATCAATTCGACGAAGGCAAAGGGCTTGGCCAGATAGTCGTCGGCGCCGCTGCGCAGACCGGTCACGCGTTGCTCGACCTCGCCCAGCGAGGACAGCATCAGCACCGGCGTGCGGTGACCGCTCGCGCGCAGGGTGCGCAGCAATTCCAGGCCGTCGAGTCCGGGCAGCATGCGGTCGAGCACGAGCGCATCGTAGGTTTCGTGCGTGGCCAGATGCAGGCCGTCGGTACCGGTCGCGGCATGGTCGACGCCGTGCCCGGCCTCGCGCAGGCCTTTGGCGACGAAATCGGCGATCAGCGGTTCGTCTTCGACGAGCAGGACGCGCATGCGGGCTTGCTTCCTCCGGTTCCCATCGTCCGTGATAGACCACAACGGCCGGCTTTGCACTTTAAACATTCGTAATGTTCGCCGCGCGCGGTGCCGACAAGTCACCATCCGCGGGTTTGCCGCGGTTCAGCGCGACGGCGCGGGCGGATCGACGCGGGTGTAGGTCACCGGCGCGTCCGGCGTCGCGGCGCGTTCGGCCGCGGCATCGCCGCCGTTATCGACATAGGTTTCGCTGCGCTGGTAGGTGGTCTCGCCGGTGCGGCGGATCCAGAAGTCGTGCTGGTGCGAGCGACCCGGTACCTGGAGATTGGTGCCGTCGACAAAGGTGAAGGACAGCGTTTCCGGATCGCCATCGTCGATGAGAACCAGGCGCGGCTGATTGCCCTGCGGGCAATAGTGCGTCGCCAGCAGGCGGTCGCCGTCGAGGTGATAGAGCGTCATCGACTCGCGATCCTTGCCCAGGGTCCAGGTCTCCACGAGCACCGTGCCGCCGGCTGTGAGGCGATAGCTCACGCTGTGCACGCGCCCATCGGCGAACTTGCCTTCCCAGCGCCCGACCAGTTGGGTCAGCGACCCGAAGGCGTCGGTGGCCGATTCGTCGGCGATCGCGACGCCGGGCATCGCGCCGATGAGGAACAGAACGGATAGCAGCCCGGCTCGGTTCGTGAAGCGCATGAAGGTGCTCCGCAAAGGGGTGACGGGGGCAGAGGCGGTCTGTCCCGGGTCTGCAGGATAGGCGTTTGCGACGCCCATGGGCGTCGCGCAGGTGGCCATGACTCGATAGTCGGTGCCGTCCGACGCCAATGGTGCGTTCACGGAATCCATGCAGATTGCACAGACTATGCGATTTCGCACTGGCCAATTTCAGTAAAAGTCCGGGAAATCATGCAGTTGGGGTCCGATTAGGCCCCGCTCCAAATCGCATAGTCTGTGTCCGTGGCGCCTCGCCAGCGCGCTGCCCCGACCTGACGAACTCGCACCCGACTACGCCCCAACCCCTTCGGTCTCGCTCGAAATGAGACGAAGCGGCGGTACCTTTTTTGTATCAAACAGAAACGCAGTACAGGATACTGACAAAATACTAAAAAACGCAGTACATTTGAGACCATGCCTAGGGGTCGCCCCAAAACCAAGACGACAACCATAACGTTGCGGGTTACGCCGCAGCTGAAGGCGGCGGCTGAGATCGCGGCGGATCGAGACAACCGGGGGCTAACCGGATTTATCGAGGTGTTGATCCTCAACCACTGCAAGAGCCAAGACATTCCCATCGTTTCGTCGAAGAAGGAGACCAGCCCATGACCCGGACCGCGGCACCTCGGAAATCCCCCCGAACAACCAGCAGGCAGGTCGATATTTCGTTCTATCGGTCTAACGAAAGGCCGTATGGAGCCTTCAGCAATCTCTACAAGCGATCGATGATCTTCGACGGTCGGGAGTACCCTACTGCTGAGCACGCCTACCAGGCCGGAAAGGCTCGCAAAGAGGAAGTCCGAGAGTGGATCCTCAGTGCGCCTAGTCCGTCGCTAGTCGCAATGGCGGCTCATGGGCTCTACACCTGGGACATCAATCCGGACTGGTCCAAGACCAAGTTCGACCGGATGAGGAACGTGTTGTTGGCAAAGTTCACACAGCATGAGGATCTCAAGGCGCTGCTGCTCTCCACGGGAAGTGCTCGACTGGTGGAGGCTGGCCGTACCGACAACCTAGTCAATCGGACTTGGGGCGAGGTCAATGGAAAAGGGATGAATATGCTCGGAGTGCTGCTGATGGAGGTGCGCGAACAGATCAGAAAAATCGCAACCTCCGAAGCGAAGGAAGTCGGCAAGAAACCCAAGCAAGCGAGCAGGGCTCGCAGCCGCGACTCCGAACTGGTGGCGGCATAACGGCCACATTGCCAATCGATGCCGACCACCCGCTACCAGGTAGAGCTAGACAAGTTGCCGGCCACGTACTTGGCGGCGATGCAACAGGACGTCTCGCTCCTGAAACACGCTATCGCGGGCGCAAGTGAGTCGAGCATCATTGGAGTTGGGTCAGGAGGCTCATACACAGTAGCGTCGCTGCTTTGCGGCCTCCATGAGTCGTATACAGGCCGAGTTTCGCGACCATCCACACCTCTCGAAATCATCTGCAACCCTACCCTGGCTTCGTCTAGTCCGGTTTTCTTGGTCTCAGCGGAAGGAAAGAACCCAGATATCACTGAGGCCCTGGAGCGGGCCAGACACCACAGCGCACGTCCAGTACACGTTCTCACGAATCGCGCATCGAGCCCGTTGATGGATGGCGTAACCAACCTTGCTGATGTCAGCGCGCATGTGTTCGAGCTTCAGGAGAAAGATGGCTACCTCGCCACGAATAGTCTGCTTCTCGATGCGGTCCTCGTCGCGCGCGCTTACAGCGAACTGGATGGAAACCCGGCCGCACTGCCTCCTACGATGGATCAACTCCGAATCGGTGGGCAGTCAATCGAAGAATGGCTAGAGGCGGCTCACGGATTTATAGACGAGACCACCAAGCGCGGCGCGATCGTAGTTACGTACTCTCCACTGCTGCATCCCATTGCCGCAGATTTCGAGTCCAAGCTCTCGGAAGGAGCTTTACTACACTGCCAACTTGCTGACCTCCGCTCTTTCGCTCATGGCCGTCACCTATGGATGGCCGAGCGACCCGACGACATCACCGTTCTGGCGCTAATCGAACCTTCTCTTGAGGGGCTCTGGAACAAAATGAAGGCCCTCTTCCCGCCAGCCGTGCCCACCCTGTCGATGCCGCTACCGGGAGCGACTCCTCGAGACTTAATCGCTGGTCTCATCGGGCAGATGAGCTTGGTGAACCTTGTAGCGAAGAACCTCGGCAAGGATCCCGGCCAGCCTGATGTGCCGCAGTTCGGACGAGATCTCTACTACATTGATCTGCCAGAAGTCATTCCGCCGCCCGGGGCCGGAATTTCGTCTGCCGAGCAATCGAAGTACGACGTAATTGGCGCGAGATGGCCGTCGCGTCGGCGCCGGGGCGACATGACCAGAGCACGCGACGCGTACGTGGCCTCGCTGAAGGAGCAAAATTTCCAAGCTATCGTCTTTGACTATGACGGTACGCTCACCGCCTCCCAGAGGCGGACGGCACCTCCATCCGAGCCGGTTGTTACGCAAATCAAGCGGCTGGTTGACGCGGGAGTCCGAGTCGGAATCGCGTCTGGGCGCGGAGACTCTATTCAGAAAGAACTTGCAAAGGTTTTCTCGAATGACACTCTCGAGCGCATCCTGCTAGGGCTGTACAATGGCGGCTGGGTCGGGCCGGCAAGTGCGCCACTTGACGTGCCTGAAGGTACCGTTGAGTTTCTGAGCCACGTGACGCGCATCGCGCAGAAACTCAAGTCCCTAGGTGTGCCCATCGAACGAATCAAGGCGACACACCCTTATCAGGTAAGCATCCGCTTTAGGGACGGGCTGCCTACCGATCAGATGTGGTTTGTAGTCGCAGATTCACTACGACAGGCCGGTCTAACGACGAGCACCATGTTCTCCAGCAAACACTCGGTAGACGTACTCGCTCCCGGGGTCAGTAAGACGGCTCTCATCGCACACATCATCCAGAACGACAGGGTCGACCCCCATCAAGTACTGACAATGGGGGACCAAGGCGCCTGGCCGGGCAATGACGTCTCATTGCTAGAGCATCGTTTCTCGCTCAGCGTGGACACGCCTTCCAGACGACTTGATCGAGGATGGAAACTCGCGCCTGGTCACAAGCGAGACGTTGACGCGACCCTTTGGTACCTCGAGCGCTTTCAGGCAGTCGAGAACGGGATATTTCGTTTCTCGGAAATCGAGCAATCCGCAAGCGAGTCAACCCATGCAGGATAGCAACGCTGCGAAGCTACTGGCGCGGGTGATGGGTTGGCAGGACCAAGAGTCCGTGCTTGAACACGTCGGCGAACTGCAGCTGCTCGCGTACTTCAAGTACGACTATTACCAGAGGTTTGGACCAGGGCGGCGATTCATTGAAAGCCTCGCCCTATGGCTAAAACAACTCGATGCCGCTGACCGCGATGCCGCGCTACAACTGGTCAAAGAGCGGCTCGTCTATTTTTCCGACGCGGAGATCGCCCATCTCGTTGAGACGGCGTACCCAGATGTGATTGTTCAAGAACGGATTCGACTTGTCGCTGAGGAGAACGGGATACCCGCATACAAAGTTGGCGAGTTGTCTGCGCATCGCCGCTTTGAAGAGCTCCGCATCAAATCCCTCTACTTGGGCCTGAGCGACGGAGCCAGGACGAACGAGCTTCGAAGGGCAAGCAACCATCGAATCAACAACGAACAAATATGGCAGGCCTATGAGCTCGGAGAGCAGAAGTCGGCCTCAATGCTGAAGGGCCTCGCCGAGGAGCTCACGAGGAAGGGGTTTCAGGCACATGATCCTCGCTTCAACTTGATATGGCTGCTAGATGACTTCTCAGGAAGCGGGAACACCTACATCCGCTACGACGGGGAAGAAAAATCCTATGGGGGCAAGCTCCCAAAAATCTACAAGCAGCTTCACCAAAGGAATCTCATCGACCCGTCTCACTACGAAGTCTTTCTCGTTCTTTACATTGCCACTCGACAGGCAATTGATCACATTGAGTATTGGTGTGAGAGGTTCACTTCCGAGCACGGATACAAGCCACTTCAGCTCAGGGTGCTCTGCCGCCTGGAGAAATCCTTGGCGCTTACTAAGGATCCACCGGAGTGGTTGGCCTCGCTGCTCGGCAATGCCAAGTACTTCGACGAGCGTGCGCACGACAAACACATGGGCGTCGGCGGCTCCGACGGAAGGCTGGGATTTGCCAATTGCGCACTCCCGGTAGTCCTTTCCCACAACTCGCCCAACAATTCCGTCTACTTGCTCTGGGGCCCTGACCAGTTCAAATACCCCGGGCTGTTCCCCCGCGTCGTCAGGCATGGGGATTTTTAATGGCATACAACGCGAATCCATTTCTGGAACGGAGATCCGAACGAACGACATCGGATCAAGAATTCGCGCTCGTCTTTTCCCCCAAGGTGTTGGAGAAGCTTTCGGACGAGGCTTTCAAGGGTGGGGTTCACGTTTTCAGAAGCGCACCTGGGGGTGGGAAGACCACGATTCTTCGTGCCTTTACCCCCACCGTTCTCAGAAGCTTCTTGCGAGCCAAGGGAACCAGCGAGCTGAAAGAATCCTTTCCGCTCTTTGTTGAGAAGGGCGTCGTTAGTGATCAGGAAGTTCGCCTGCTTGGCGTTCTGATTTCGTGTGCTGCAGGCTACGCGGACCTTCCGTCCAGTGCGGCGACGATCGAAGAAGGGCCATTTAGGGCGCTGTTCGATTGCAGGGTCGTTCTCAGGACGCTTCGGAGCCTTGCAGCTTTTCTCGGGCCATCAGAAGAAGCCTTGGACTCTATCAAGATCGAGTATCCCAAGGATGCCCCGGAAATCCTGGGGATTCCGAAAATTGAATGTGCTCAAGAGCTCGCTGCATGGGCCGAAGGTCAAGAGAAGCGAATCTATGCCGAGCTCGATGCTTTCGCTGGCCGCCCGGGGGGCACTCTTCCTTCGAGTGCTCGATTCGAAAGCGTGCTGTGGCTACAGACTGTGCGGTTTCTTCTGGAGGGACAGGCAGTCGCGACCAACAGACTGCTGATGGTTGACGATCTTCACCGGTTACGTAGAAAGCAAAGGGACGGACTGATTGATGAGCTGACGGTCCAGCGCCCGTCGATTCCGGTGTGGCTGGCAATGAGGACCCTGGTCCTAGGCGATTCATTGCTTTCCCAAGGGGCGCGGGAAGGGCGCGACATAAAAGAGTACCCGCTCGAAGAGCTGTGGAGCGGTGCTAAAGGAATCCATCAGTTCTCGTCTTTCGCGCAAAACGTGCTGGAACGACGGATGAACCGCCAAGACTCAGTCACCGGCACGTTCGCGCAGCAGTTGCGAGATCAGATTGAACCAGACGAGGTAAAGAGGTTTGTACAGCCGGGTATCGCTGCGTTCCGCGCGGCGACTGAGCCCCATGCAAACAATCCTCGCTACAGCGAATGGCTCGCCCGGGCCGATAAGAAGACCATTGAGCCGTCCATGGAAATGCTCTCGGAGCTGTACATGACGCGCATCCTGATTGCTCGAGATGCTTCCAAGAAGCAAATGAGTCTAGACCTCGCGTTACCTGCAGAGAACATCGACGACAAAGACTCATCTTCTATCCGTGGCGCAGCCGAAATCCAGTTGCACGAGGAACTTGGAGTGCCCTACTACTACGGACTCGAAAAGTTGTGCGTCATGGCCACGTACAACGTCGAAGAGCTGCTATCGATGGCTGCGTCTCTCTATGAAGGAATGGTTGCCAACCAGGTGCTTGGGAAGAAGAGTCCAGAGCTCTCGCCTTCCGATCAGGAGAAAGTCCTTCGAGTCGCCGCATCCAAGCGGTTGAAGTTTGTTCCCAAGCAGCATACTGAGGGAACAAGGGCGCGGCAGTTAATTACGTCTATAGGCGGGTATTGTCGCGAGCGTACGTTTCTTCCTAACGCACCTTACGCCCCGGGCGTCACCGGCATTCGCTTGTCGCAGTCCGAGATGGAGAAACTCCAGGGAAGCGCGAGGGTGCTTGGAGACCAGGGCGATCTCCTCAAGAAGGTGTTGTCAGAGTGCATCGCTGAAAACCTGCTCACTCAGAAGCAAAGCCAGGCCAGCACCGCGCGCGAGTCGGGCTCCATCTTCTATCTCAACAGGACGCTCTGTACGAATTTTGGACTGCCGCTTCAGCAGGGCGGTTGGCAGGACGTCCGCTGCTTGGACCTGATCGATTGGATGACGCGCGGCTGGAAGCCACAGAAGCGCCTGGTCATGGGGAACTAGCATGCCGATGCTCTGGGATCAGTACGTCTTTCGGCGGGGCCCGGACGCGAATGAGTTATGGGATCGGCTCTTTGAAGGGCGGCCAACTCGACTCCTTTACATTGCGGGCGGAGGTTTCGATGTTCGTGCTCAGACCGTAATGCGGGAATGCATCAACAGCATTCGAGATGCGGGAGCAACAGTCGAGCACGCTAAGCTCGCCCTTATCGAATTCTCCAGCTACACGCTTGACCCGGAACTGGAAGAGTTAACGAAACAAAATATTGCTGCTCTTTCCGAGATGTTTTCCGAGATCGGCAGCGTGCAGCTGGTGCCGTTCGGGCAGTCGGAGGACGGCGAAGAAGTCAGCGCCAGTAGCTCGCTTCGCTCGGGAACTGACGCAGTTCTTCAATTGGTCGGCGACGAGACGGACATCATCCTGGACGCGAGTTCCCTTCCTCGTGTCGTCTACTTGGCGCTGATGACGAGTCTGCTCAACAGGCTGGTTCCCGACAAGAGCGCTAAACAGCCGCTCTTCGCCGGCGGAGTGAATTTTCAGGTGCTGGTGGCTGAGGATGCAGGCCTAGACGGCCAAATAATGGCCGAGGATCCCAGCAGCGAAATTGTGCTGGTCCCCGGTTTTTCGGGAGCGATGCAGGCGGAGAGTGTTCAAGATTGGCCGCTTGTCTGGTTTCCGATTCTTGGTGAGCATCGAGTGCAACAGCTTGAGCAAATCATGAAGTCGGACGCCATCCCCGAGGACGCCGAAATTTGTCCAGTCTTGCCTCACCCCTCAAAGGACCCGCGGCGGGCGGATCGCCTGCTGCTTGAGTACCGAGATCCTCTCTTCAGGTCACGCAGGACGCCATCAAGCAACATTCTTTACGTGCACGAGGCGCACCCATTCGAAGCCTATCGACAATTGTTGGGCGCCATGGCGCGGTTTCGCGACAGCATGGAAGTGCTCGGAGGGTGCCGACTCGTCGTGACTCCCTTTGGTAGCAAGCTGATCACACTAGGAGCTGGGCTCGCGTGTTTCGAGATGCGCCCCCAAGACTTGGGGGCTGACTACGGCGTGGCGATCCCGCATGCCGAACCAACACGTTACGTAGTTCAGCCTCAGGCGATAAGGAACTCGCGACCCGAGGTGTGCAGTTTGCTACTGACAGGGGAGGCGTACGGAGTCAAGGATGATAAGGCGTGAACGACCAACCAAGATTCGCGCCGATCTCCGAGTCAAGTGTGGCAATTCCCGAAGGCCTACGGGAAGGTATTCGCCTTAGGCTTAACGTCCTGCGGCACGCGACCTTCCAATACGAAACTGCCAGGTTCTTTGGTCGGCTCAGCTTGGTGGCTGGTCTGGTCGGAGCAGCCGTATGGACGGTGATATTGGCGAACGGAGCCAAGCCCATGGGATTCGCTAGCTTGGCGTTCGCTGTGATGACTGTTTGCAGCTTCGCCTCCGCGGTAAGAGGACTCAGCAAGGCGCGTCCGTGGCAGTCCGTGATCCGCAACGAGGTCTCCGAGCTAGCGGCGTTGAGCGTTACGTTGGATGACCGAATTACAGGGTGGGTCACATACCAGTCCGCTGACGGCCATAAGCTCACCTTTAATCCCGTTAGTGTCCGGACTGGACCCTAATTCAGATCGGGACATGTCGCACAAGGTTGGGGCGAGGAGACCGGCACGTGCGCTTCAATCAAATTCTATTCGTCGACTCCATACCGGGCGGAGAGTTAAACACGGCTCGCGAGCTATTCCAGGATGTAGGTCTGCGAGCACAAGTGTTCGCTCCTTCCCCGGAGGTCTTGTACCGGCGCGTCGAGAGCCGTGGGGAGTACCTAGCACTACTGGCTGAGCTTTGTGCGACATCATCCACCACAGGCAACATTCCAGTGCTGCATGTCGAATGCCACGGCAATGATGATGGGTTGGCCTTTGCCGACGGATCGTTTGCCTCATGGGCAGACCTAAAGGAGCCGTTGACATCCCTCAACGTCGTCACCGGAATGAACCTGCTCGTAATTGTCTCTGCGTGCGACGGCAGCGCGCTGACTCATGCGCTCAGTCCGGTTGATCGCGCACCGCTTCATGGCCTCATTGGGCCGACTCGGGCGGTAGCGCCAAATGAGTTGGCACGTGCGTACCTTGCGCTCTACGAAACCCTGCTGCGAACGCGATCCGCGCGACAGGCAGTGGATGCGATGCGCGCCGCCGCGCCGGATACGTTCGTCTATCGCGCGGCGGAATGGCTGTTCCAGCATGTGTGGGACCACTATCAGGCTACGCAGGAAACACCCGAGGCGCGCCTGGAGCGGGGAAGGAGAATGGCAGCCAACCCCCCTGTCGATTACGACGGACCACCTGTAGAACCGGAGCGATTCGCAGAGCTCTTGGCCGAGAAGAACCGGGAGTTCTTCGACAATTTTCGTCGCAAGTTCTTCCTTTGCGACCTTTTTCCTGAGCACGAGGGTCGCTTCACGGTGCGCTACGAAGCCCCTGAGTGACTTCTGTTGTGCGGTTCAAGCCGCTGTAGCCCGTCCAGCGGCTCAACTGAGAAGAAGGCGTTCCACCAACTCCATTCGCAGGCGGGCTCGGGAACCATATCTCGACGCAGAAGGGTCCTTCGCTTCAGCTTGATGTTCATCGGGATGCTGGCATCAGCTAGCCAGATGCGCTCGCATTCCTCAACGGCGTCTCGGCGTCGTAGTTTTGCCCACAGGCCCCGGTACGGTCGACCTCGAGCCTCCGGTCTGCACTATGATGGTGCAATGACAGCGCCCTCCCTGCCCCAGCTCGACCAGCTCGCCACGCCCGTCGCCTGGCTGGATGCGGCCGGCCGCGTCGAGGGCTGCAATCCGGCGTTCGCGAGCTGGCTCGGGGTCAGCGCGCGACGGTTGCAGGGTCTGGCGATCGACGAGCTCGATATCGAGAACGGGCGCCTGTCGGCCCTGCTCAGCCGCCTGCCGGTGCATGGCGATGCGCTGCGCGTGCATCGCGCGCGGCTGGCGTTTCCCGGCAGCAGCGAGCATTTCGCCGAGCTGTGGCTGGCCCTGCGCGAACACGGCGGCGTGCGCCTAGAGGCGCATCCGACCGATGAATTTCCCGGCGAAGATCCGGCGACGGCCCTGCCCGCCGCGCTATCGGCCGCGCTGAAGGGACTGGCGCACGAAATCCGCAATCCGCTCGCGGGCATGAAAGGCGCCGCGCAATTGCTCAGCCGCCGCGTCGACAGCGACGACGCGCGCGAACTGGTCGAGCTCATCGGCGCGGAAGTCGACCGGCTCGCGGCCCTGCTCGATCGCCTGATGAATCCGGCACCGCCACGCGAATTCGCGGTGACCAATATCCATGCCGTGCTCGAACGCGTGCGCCAGCTCGCCGATGCCGAAGCGGCGTGGTCGATCAAGCTGGTCCGCGACTACGATCCGAGCCTGCCGGAAATCGACGGCGATGCCGATCGCCTCACGCAGGCGCTGTGGAACCTCGTGCGCAACGCGCTCGAATCCGGCGCCGGCACCGTGTCGCTGCGCACGCGCGCCGAACACCATGTGCTGATCGGCGACACCCCGCATCGCCTCGCCGTGCGCGTGGAAATCGTCGACGACGGCCGCGGCGTACCCGATGACCTCGCCGAGCGCATTTTCCTGCCGCTGGTGTCCGGGCGCGCGGAAGGCACCGGCCTGGGCTTGCCGCTGGCGCAGATGGTTGCGCGCGAACACGGCGGCTCGCTGAGCTATCGCTCGCGCCCGGGCCACACCGTGTTCACCTTCCTGCTGCCGGTGCCGCTGGAAGAGGAGCTCGACAATGAGTGAGCGTAGCGTCGAGCGGACCGCGAAAACGGAGCGCGCGCGCGTCTGGGTCGTCGACGACGACCGTGCGGTGCGTTTCGTGCTCGCCGAAGCGCTGCGCGATGCCGGCTATCGCGTGCAGGCCTTCGACAGCGCGCGTGCGGCGCTCGATGCGCTCGACGGCGAAGCCTTGCCCGACCTCGTCTTCACCGACGTGCGCATGCCCGGTCTCGACGGTCTGGGCTTTCTGGATGCGCTCAAGGCGCGCGCCCCGGCGCTGCCGGTGATCGTGATGTCGGCCTATACCGACATCGCCAGCACCGCCGGCGCGTTCCGCGGCGGTGCGCACGAATTCCTGTCCAAGCCCTTCGATCTCGATGAGGCCGTGGCGCTGGCGACGCGCGCGCTGCCGCAGCCCGAGGAGGCGGCGCCGCTCGCGACGGCGATGCGCGCCAGTGCGGCCGCCGGTGAACTGCTCGGCGACACGCCGGCGATGCGCGAGTTGTTCCGGGCGATCGGCCGGCTCGCGCAGGCGCCGCTCGGCGTGCTGGTGACCGGCGAAACCGGCACCGGCAAGGAACTGGTCGCGCGCGCACTGCATCGGGAATCGCCGCGCGCCACGCGTCCGTTCGTCGCACTCAATACCGCAGCGATCCCCGCCGAACTGCTCGAAAGCGAATTGTTCGGCCACGAGGCGGGCGCGTTCACCGGTGCGCACAAACGCCATATCGGTCGCTTCGAACAGGCCGATGGCGGCACGCTGTTTCTCGACGAAATCGGCGACATGCCCGCGGCCCTGCAGACGCGTCTGCTGCGCGTGCTGGCCGAAGGCGAATTTTTCCGCGTCGGCGGCCGCGAGCTGATCCGCGTCGACGTGCGCGTGATCGCGGCGACGCATCAGCCGCTGGAAACCCTGGTCAGCGAAGGCCGCTTCCGCGCCGACCTGCTGCATCGGCTCGATGTCGTGCGCCTGCCCTTGCCGCCGTTGCGCGAACGCAAGGCCGACCTGCCTTTGCTCGCGCAGCGCTTTCTTGCGGTGGCGGCGAAAAAACTCGGCGCGCCGGCAAAACGTTTCCAGGCCGAGGCCTTGCGCCGGCTCGATCAGCACGACTGGCCGGGCAATGTCCGCGAACTGGAAAACCTGTGCTGGCGCCTGGCCGCGCTCGCGCCCGGCGAGACCATCAGCGCGCGCGATCTCAAGGCGGCCTGGCGCAGCGATGCCGTCGCGCCGGTGCGCATGGACGCCGGCGACTGGGCGCGTCCGCTGGCCGTCGCGGTCGGCGCCGCGCTCGCGCGCGGCGAGACCGACATTCATGCTGCGCTGCGCGAACGCTTCGACCAGATCCTGCTGCAGACTGCCCTGGACCACAGCGACGGCCACCGGCAACTGGCGGCCGAGCGGCTGGGCGTGGGGCGCAATACCTTGACGCGAAAACTGGGCTCGGGACGCGCGCGCCGGAAGGACTAGCGCGACGGCTTCACTCGTCGTCGACGCGTCCTGCTCAAGCCTTCGCTCTCGCACAGACCGTCGCTGCCGCACGACCTGCTCTCCGGGAATCCCATGACCGATCTGCACATCCGACCCGCCCGCGAAGACGACATCGGCCTGATGGCGCGCTGGGCCGAAGCCATGGCCTGGGAAACCGAGCACAAGCGCCTGGACTTGGATCTGGTCACACGCGGTATCCGCGCCGCCTACGCCGATCCGCAGCGCGCGCAGTACTACATCGCCGATCGCGCCGGCGAACCGGTGGGCACCCTGATGATCACGCGCGAATGGAGCGACTGGCGCAATGCCTGGTGGTGGTGGATCCAGAGCGTGTACGTGCCGATCGAACAGCGTCGCGGCGGGGTGTTCCGCGCGCTGTATGCGCATGTCCTCGCCTTGGCGAGCGAAGCGCCCGAGGTCTGCGGGCTGCGGCTCTATGTGGAGCGCGAAAACGTCGGCGCGCAGCGCACCTACGAGTTCCTTGGCATGGCCGACGCCGGCTACCGCATGTACGAAAAACCGCTGATCTAGACCGGCGGACCTCAGGCGCGCAGCAGGGCGCGCGCGTCCTGTCCGGCGGAACAATAGTCGAATGTCACCGGAATGCCGTGGGCCTCGAGCAGGGCGGCGATCTGCCGCTGACGCGCCTGGAAGCGATCGAACGCGCGCGACAGGCGCGCCGCATCCAGATCGCCCGCGGGCGCGAATCCGCCCTGGCCCCAGGCGGCATCGTCGAACAGGGCCAGATGCGCTTCGCCGCCAACCAGGCGCGCGAGTGGTTCCGGCGGTGCGTCCAGCCACTGTTCCTGGTCCGGCGCGAGCAGGGCCGTTTCGATGAGCGGCCACACCGGCGCGAGACCGACATGTTCGTACTGCATCGCGATCATCGCGGCGAGGTCGTGCACGGTCAGGTAGCGCGCATGTTCGATCGTCGCCGCGAAACCGTCCTGCGCGAGCAGGGCGGTATCGGCCGCCGCCATGCCGCGATCGAGCAGCGAGGCTTCCAGCGCCTCGCCGACGACCGCGATCGTGGCCGGATCGCCGCGCAGGACGAAGGGCAGCAGGCGCAGCGGGCCCTCGGCGAAGTCCGGATGCGGGCGCAGCGTGACCGGCAATTCGCCGGCATGCGCCGCGAACGCGATCACGCGCGGTCCGGCGCCCGGGGCCTGGGCGATCAGGCGTTCGAGTTCGCCGTGCAGCGGCCAGCGCGGGCGCAGCAGTTCGACCGGATCGAACAGGCCCGCGAGCAGGGCGAAATCAAGTCCGGCGGCGGCCGGCACCAGTTTGGCGAGATCGCGGGCGACGCAGGCGGCCAGCGCGCCGGCGGTGTCCGGATCCAGGGCCTGCCGGCCCGCCCGGTGCCCGGGCGAGAGCTCCAGCGCCACGGCGCCCAGGCAGGACAAGACATCACTCATCGCATCTCCATACGCCAGAGTTTGGAATCCCGGGCCGGGGCCATTAAGCTATGGCCGATCCGTCATTATGCCTGCGCCCTCGCGCTGGCCCCGCCCAAGGACTTTCCATGAGCACTGCCCGTCGTGTCGCCATCCTTGGCGGCGTCCGCATTCCCTTCGTCAAGAACAACACCGCGTACTTCGACGTCGGCAATCTCGGCCTGTCCACGGTCGCGCTCGGCGCGCTCGTCGAGAAGTTCGGCCTGCAGGGCGAGACGCTGGGCGAGGTCGCGATGGGCGCCGTGCTCAAGCATTCGTCCGACTTCAATCTCGCGCGCGAAGCGACGTTGTCTTCGGGCCTGTCGCCGCAGACCCCGGGCATCACGATCCAGCGTGCCTGCGGCACCAGCCTGGACACCGTGATCACGATCGCCAACAAGATCGCGCTCGGCCAGATCGATGCGGGTATCGGCGGCGGCTCGGACACGACCTCGGACGTGCCGATCGCGGTCAACAAGAAACTGCGCCGGCGCATCCTCAACGCGAACATGGCCAAGTCTTTCGGCGCGCGCCTGGGCGCGTTTCTCAAGGGCTTCTCGTTCTCGGAACTGAAACCGGAATTCCCCGGCGTCGGCGAGCCGCGCACCGGCAAGGCGATGGGCGACCACTGCGAAATGATGGTCAAGCAATGGCAGATTCCGCGCGAAGCGCAGGACCAGCTGGCCTATGAGTCGCACAAGAAAGCCGCTGCCGCTTACGAGCGCGGGTTCTACGACGACCTCGTGGTGCCGTTCCGTGGTCTGAAGCGCGACAACATCCTGCGTCCGGACACGACGGTGGAAAAACTCGCCACGCTCAAGCCGGCCTTCGACAAGACCTCGGGCCTGGGCACGCTCACGGCCGGCAATTCCACGCCGCTCACCGACGGCGCTTCGGCCGTGCTGCTCGCGTCGGAAGACTGGGCGAAGGCGCATGACAAGGAAGTGCTCGCGTACTTCGTCGACGCGCAGGTCGCGGCGGTGGATTTTGTCGGCGGCGAAGGCCTGCTGATGGCGCCGGCCTGGGCCGTGCCGCAGATGCTCAAGCGCCATGGCCTGAGCTTGCAGGATTTCGATTTCTACGAGATCCACGAAGCCTTCGCCGGTCAGGTGCTGTGCACGCTGAAAGCCTGGGAGTCGGAGGAGTTCGGACGCACGCAGCTGGGTCTGGACGGTGCCTTCGGCACGATTGATCGCAGCAAGCTCAATGTCGTGGGCTCGTCGCTGGCCTTGGGACATCCGTTCGCGGCCACGGGCGCGCGCATCGTCGCGACGGCGGCCAAGCTGCTCAAGGAAAAAGGCAAAGGCCGCGCGTTGATTTCGGTCTGCACCGCCGGCGGCATGGGCGTCACGGCGATCATCGAACGCTGATTTTTTTGCGTGTAGGAGCCAGCTTGCTGGCGCTCGGTGTCAATCGCCAGCAAGCTGGCTCCTGCGTCAGCGACGCACCTGCGGAACGCCGAATTCGTTGCGCACCTCGCCGACGGCTTCGGCGGCGATCTGCTCGCGCAGGCTGCGGCCGCCGAGTTCGACGGCGCTTTCGCCACGCGCCAGCCGCAAGGCATTCGCGTAACTGGCCTGCGCGGCTTCCGGCTGGTTCTGCGCGGTGTGCACGCGGCCGAGTTCTTCCCAGGCTTCGCTGCCCGCGCCCTGCGCGATCGCGCGGTGCAGGAAATCATCGGCCTTGCCCCAGGCCTGCTGTTGCCGGAACAGGCTGCCCATCGCCAGCGACAAGGCCGCATCGGTCGGACGCTCGAGCAACCAGCGTTCGCACCGGGCCAGTCGCTGATCCTCGCGTGCGGCCGGCAGCCGCGCGAAACGCTGCACCAGCGTCGGCCGCCATTCGTGATCGAGCGCCTCGGCGATGGCGTCGGCCGCCTGCCCTTCAAGGCCCAGCTCGCCGGCGCGTTGCGCATAGGCGTCGACGACCTCGGTCATTTCCTGCACGCGTGCGGGCAAGGCCAACCAACGGCGCTGCAGATCGTCGGCATTCGTGCTCTGACGCAGGGCGGCCGACTGCCAGCGCCGTTCGAGCGCGCCGAGGGCGTCAGCGGAAAGATTCTGGCCGGCGCGCACGGCGTCGATCAGGGCCACGGCCTCGGACGCGCGCTGGCTCGCGCACAGCGCTTCGCCGCGCAGCAGTTCGCCGCGAGGCGGCAGTGTCTTGGTGTCGACATAGGGCTGCAGCACGTCGAGCGCGTCGCTCATCAGGCCTTTGGCCACGAGCGCGTCGGCGGTGTTGAGAGCGGCCGCCGCCGGATCGGACTTCGCCAGTTCCATCTGGAAATTCGCGGCCGCGAGCAGGTCGCCGCGGCGCGTGGCCGCTTCGCGGGCTCCCAGGCGCGCGACGCTGCGCGCATCGGCGTCTTCGGCGGCCTTGCCGAGCAGGCTTTCGGCGCGCGCGTGCCGGCCTTCGTGCAAGGCGGCGAGGCCATTGATCAGGCGATTGCGCGCCTGTCGCTTGGCGTGTTCGCGCCAGGCCCAGAACGGCAGGCGCAGCAAAGTCCACACTGCCCACAGCGCGAAATTCACCAGGCCCAGCGCGACGATCGCGAACGCGACCGTGCTGCGCGCGGTATAGCCATGCCAGCGCATCACGACTTCGCCCAGATCCTGTGCGAGCAGATCCCAGGCCAGCGCACCGAGCGCGGCCAGCGCCAGCCACCACAACAAGGTGCGGTAGAAATTCATGGTGCGCTTTGCCGGCTGCGCTGCAGGGCGCGTAATTGTTCGAGCGTGGTGCCGGCGACCGGTAGCTGCGTGGCCAGCGGCAACGCGGCAAGCTTCTTCAGGCGTTCGCGACGCTCGCGCAGCAGCGGACCATCCGCGTACAGGCGCCGCAACCAGCTGTCCATGCGCTTGAGCGAAAGCCGGAACGCGGCCTGATCGCGACGATCGAGTGCGGTGCGCGCGAGGGCGATCTCCAGCGACAGCGCGGCTTCGCCGGCGCTGCGATCGGCCGGCGACAGCAGATCCTGTTCGCCGCTCGGACGGATCTGCACCAACGCATCGAGCAGTCGCGCCAGGCCCGAGCCCTGCGCCGCCTGGGCCTGCGATCCGGCCTGGCGTGCGGCCGGGCCGGCGGCGGAAATCTGCGGCAGGACCGCTTCCAGCGCGTCGAGTTCGCCGGCGGCGATCGCTTGCGGATTCTTCGGCATCGCGCGCAATGCGCTCAGTTCCTGCGCCAGCGTCTGTCGCAGGTTCAACAAGGCCGGGTCGCGCAGCGCCGCGAGCACGCCGTCGGCGAGTTCGGTCGCGCGGATCGCACCGGGCAGGTCGTTGGCGAGCACGAGGCGTTCCTGCGCCATCGTCAGCAACAGTTCGGCTTCGTCCATGCGCAGCGCGGCGACGCCTTCGCTGCGCGTGTTCGACAATTCGCGTACCGAGTCCTCGATGAGGGCGGCGCGCTGGCTGACGCCGAGCACTTCGTCGCGCAGCAGGCCGGTGCGCGCGCTGGTGTCGGTCAAGCGCTGCGTGATCGATTCGTTCGCGCGGCGCATCGAGGTTACTGCGGCCTCGGCCTGTAGCAGGCGCGCATCGAGTGCTTCAGGACTCAGATCGACCGCCGCATCACCGGGGGTCGCTGCCGGACCGCGCTGCGACCACGCGCGCCAGCCCAGGCCCAGGGCGACGACGAGCGCGATCGCGATCAACAACCAGATCGTGCCGCGCATGCGGCGCGGGGCGGAAACAGCGGAATCTTCGGACAAGGGATCGCTCACGGGGGGAGAGGGCGAAGGGTCGGGCGTCATGGAATGCTACCGGAAGCGGCCTGACCGGACATACGCGCTCAGCGCCGTCAGCAGGTCGTCGGGGCGTGCGCTCGCCGCGAGGATCGGCGCCGACCAGCCTTTGGCGCGGGCCAGGTCGGCGAGTCGTTCGCTGGCGACCACGCAGGGCCGCGCGGTCAGTTCGAGTTGCTCGCCGATCGTCAGCGCCGACCACAACACCTCCAGCGCTTCGCCACTACTGAGTAGCAGAGCACTGGTCGCTGGCAGCCGCTGCAGTCCGGTCCGGCGTGCGCGGTTCGGCGGTGTTGGCTCACGCCGGTAGACGTCGGCGCGCACGACGTCGGCGCCGCGCGCCTGCAAGGTCTGCGCGATCAGGTCGCGTCCGCCCGGTGCCGTGATCACGCCGATGCGCGTGCCGCGCACCGCCTGCAGCAGCGGATGCGCCAACAAGGCCTCGGAATGCGCGCCCTGCGCGGGCGCCAGTGCGTCGGCGATGCCGGCGCGACGCAGGGCCGCGGCCGTGCCTTCGCCGATCGCCAGCCAAGTCTGGCCACGCCGGCTCCGCAGGGAGACTTTCGCGACTGTGAAGGCAACTGCCGCCGGGCTCGTGAAGATCACGATATCGGCACGGCGCGCCGCCGTGAGCGCGGTGCGCGCATCCGTAGGCTGGAGTATGGACGTAGATATCGCGAATACTCGCGCGCCGAGCCGCTTCGCCGCGCGCCGCACCGCCGCATGCCGATCTTTCGGACGCAGGGAAATGACGTGCCACTGCTTCAGGGACGTTTCGGATCGCGCGCGCGGCATGTCGCGAGCTTGGCACAAGCCCACCCACAAGGCCATGTGATGACCCTGCCCGAACTCGCCGCGCTCGATGCGCATTTCCAGGCGATGCCGCCGGCCGCTGCGATGCGGATCCGCGGTGAACACTTCGACGGTGACACCCTGCGCCTGCACGCGCCCCTGTCGGCGAATCTCAACGACAAGGGCTGCGCGTTCGGCGGCAGCCTGGCCAGCGTGATGACGCTCGCGGGCTGGGGCCTGGTGACGCTCAAGCTCAAGCGCGCCGGCATCGATGCCGAGGTCTACGTCGCCGACAGCCAGTTGCGTTATCTCGCGCCCTTGTACGACGACCTGCACGCCGAAGCCACGCTCAGCGACGCCGGCGACTGGCAGGCGGCCGTGCACTGTTTCCGCAGCCGCGGTCGCGCGCGTCTGACCCTCGGCGCCCTGGTGCGCGCGGCCGATGGTCAGCTCGTCGCCAGCCTGCAGGCGCGCTTCGCGGTCATGACCGCGACAAGCGCCGATCCGCGGGTATGATGCCGGCATGAAGACACTGACCGCCCTGCTTCTGTCTGCCTGCCTCGCCGTTTCTCTGACCGGCTGCGCCGGCGGTCCGGCGAAACCGCGCAGTGCCGATTACGCCTTGTTCGACTACAACGGCGCGATCCGCTGGAGTGAATTCGAACAGGCTTACGCTTTCGTCGATCCGGCGATCCGCGCCGAACATCCGATGACCGATCTGGAACGCGAGCGTTTCAAGCAGGTCCAGATCACCGGCTACGAGGTGAAGCTGCACGACGATTCCACGCCCGGCGTCATCGAGCAGACCGTCGAGATCCGCCTGATCGGCAAGCTCACCCAGGCCGAACGCGTGATCGTGGACCACCAGCGCTGGCGCTGGGATGCCACCGCCAAGCGCTGGTGGCTGATCAGCGGCCTGCCGGACGTCTCGGGCAACTGAGCCGCGCTTGGCGGGGACGGTGCCGGCACCGATAATGCCCGCCCGCACCACCCTTCGAGTCAACCCCCATGTCCCTGGCTTCCCTGCTCGCCTTCGCTGGCGAACATTCCTTCCTGTCGCTGGCCTTCGTCGGCCTGACGCTGGCGATTCTCTACACCGAGATCGCGCGCCTGTTCCAGGGCTACAAGTCGGTCAATCCGGCCGAGCTTACCGCCCTGATCAACCGTGACAACGCGCTGCTGGTGGATGTCAGCGCCCTGGCCGATTTCGAGAAAGGCCACATCGCCAACGCCAAGAACGTCGCGATGAGCCAGTTCGATCCCGAGAGCAAGCTGCTCGCCAACGTGAAGGACCTTCCGGTCGCGGTCACCTGCCGCACCGGCATGACCTCGGCCGATGCCGCCAAGCGCCTGGTCAAGGCCGGCTTCCAGAAGGTGTACTGGCTCGACGGCGGCGTCGCCGCCTGGCAACAGGCCGACCTGCCGCTGGTCAAGGGCAAGGCCTGAAATCCCCGGCCGGCTTGATTTGGTCGGCCCCGGGGCCCATGCAATAATCGGTGGTTTCCCCTATCCGCATTACGGAGTTCCTCATGACCGACCAGACCTCGCCCGTTGCCGGCGCCGATTCCGCTGCGCCGCAGGCCCAGTTCACCGTCGAGAAGATCTACCTCAAGGACGTGTCCTTCGAGGCCCCGAATGCTCCGCTGATCTTCAATGAGCAGGGCCAGCCCCAGCTCAACATGAACCTCAACCAGAAAGTCGGTCGCCTCAGCGACGACATGTTCGAGGTCGTGCTCGGCGTCACCCTGACCTGCACCCTGGGCGAGAAGACCGTGTACCTGGCCGAAGTCCAGCAGGCCGGCATCTTCGGTCTGGCCGGTTTCGACGAGCGCACGCTCGACATGATGCTCGGTACCTATTGCCCGAACGTGCTGTTCCCGTACGTGCGCCAGTCGGTGAGCGAGCTCATCGTCAACGGTGGCTTCCCGCCGTTCTACCTGCAGCCGATCAACTTCGAGGGCCTGTACGCCGAAGGCCTGCGTCGTCGTTCCGAGCAGGGCCAGGGCGGTTCCGTCGCTCTGGCTGAGGGTGGCAACGCCTGATCGGCTGCGCGGCGCCATGAGCACCGCCAAGCCCGCCATTGCCGTCTTGGGCGCCGGTTCCTGGGGAACGGCGCTCGCGACCTTGCTCGCGCGGCATGAGTACCCGACGGTGATCTGGGGCCGCAATGCCGAACAGGTCGCTGCGATCGATCAGCGTCACGAGAACCCGCGCTATCTGCCGGGCGTGCCGCTGACCGAATCCCTGCGTGCGACCACGGATCTTGCGGCGGCGGTTGCTTCCGCGGACCTGTTGCTCGTGGTCACGCCCAGCCACGCTTTCACCGAAACCCTACACGCGCTCGCGCCGCACCGGCGTGCGCACGCGGGTGTCGCGTGGGCGACCAAGGGCTTCGAGCCCGGGTCGGGACGCTTCCTGCACGAAGTCGCCGAAGAAATCCTCGGTCCCGGCGTGCCCCTGGCCGTGGTCACCGGTCCGTCCTTCGCCAAGGAAGTCGCCCAAGGGCTGCCGACCGCCGTCACCGTACATTCGGACGACGAGCAGTTCGCGCAGACGGTCGCCAACGCCCTTCATGGCCCGGCGTTCCGCGCCTACACGGGCAACGACATGATGGGCGCCGAGCTCGGCGGCGCGATGAAGAACGTGCTCGCCGTCGCCACCGGCATTTCCGATGGCATGGCCCTGGGTCTGAATGCCCGCGCCGGCCTGATCACGCGCGGACTCAACGAGATGCTGCGCCTGAATGTCGCGCTCGGCGGCCGCGCGGAAACGCTGATGGGCCTCGCCGGCTTGGGCGATCTGGTGCTGACCTGCACGGGCGATCTGTCGCGCAATCGTCGCCTGGGTCTGGCGCTGGGACGCGGTCAGTCCTTGGGCGAAGCCGTGGCCGAGATTGGCCAGGTCGTCGAGTCGGTGCAGACCGGCGACGAAGTCATGCGCCTGGGCGACCGTCACGGCCTGGAGCTGCCGATCAGTGCCCTGGTACGTGCGGTGCTGCACGAGAAGATCACCCCGCGCGAGGGCCTGCAGCGCCTGCTCGCGCGCGAGCAGAAGCCCGAGTATCCCGACGGCCTGTTCGAATAGGCGCGTGGAAAGCCCCAAAGAAAAGCCCGGCCGAAGCCGGGCTTTTTTGTTGCGGCAACCGATCCGGAGATCAGAAGCTGGCGCGGACGCCGATCGTGTAGAGCTTGGCGTCGCTGCCGACTTCGGCTTCGGCGGTCAGGCCCCAGACTTCGTTGAACTTGAACTGGCCACCGACGGTGCCGCTGAAATCGCCGTCGAAATCGCCGCCGTCGTTGTAGTTGGCCTTGATGTAGCCTTCGAAGTTGTCGGCCAGCAGGCCGCGCACGCCGCCGCTGATGCGGTAGCCGTTGGCATCGACGCTGCCGAAGTTGTCGACGTCGAGGCTGCTGTCGATGTAGCTCAGTTCGCCGATGAAGTCAGCCTTGTCGCTGATCGCATGACGGTAGCCGACGCCGGCCTGGAACTGGTCCAGATCGAAGTCGACGCCGAGCAGCGAGTCGCTGCCCTTGTGGTACGAACCGAACAGGTACACCGGCTCGGCAACCTGCACGGAGCCCTTGATGCCCAGACCGTCGAAATCGACGTCGGTGTTGTCGATCGTGGCGCGACCGTAGTCGAGCTCGACGAAGTTGTACTTGAGTTCACCGGCCTGAGCAGACAGGGGGAGGGCAGCGGCCAGGGCCAGGGCGAAAATGGAACGCTTCATGGTTTTGACTTCCTATTGTTGAAAAAACGTCGGCGTGGGGCTGACGTGGGTGGCGATTATTGCCACTGAGGCATAACGTAAACTTAACGACTGTCACAAAGCGACTGCCTTAAGTCACCGTGACGTGGGGCCCATCAGCGGAATTGCAACTGCCGCCAGGCCTCGAAGACCGCCACCGCGACGGTGTTCGACAGGTTCAGGCTGCGCTGGCCCGGGCGCATCGGCAGGGTCAGGCGATGGTCCTCGGGCAGGCGCGCGAGCACCGTCTCGGGCAGGCCGCGCGACTCGGGCCCGAACAGGAAGGCGTCGCCGGCCTGGTAGGCGACCTGGTCGTAGCGTTGCCGGCCCCGTGTGGAGAATGCGAACAGGCGCGCGGGCTGAAGCGTCTCCAGGCAGGCATCGAGCGACGAATATCGGCGAATGTCGGCGAACTCGTGGTAATCCAGACCGGCCCGGCGCAGCTTGGCGTCGTCCAGCGAAAACCCGAGGGGCTCGATCAGGTGCAGCTGGGCGCCGGTGTTGGCGCACAGACGGATGATGTTGCCGGTGTTCGGCGGGATTTCGGGTTCGAACAGCAGGACATGCAGCATCGGACCATTATGCCCGGCAGTCGCGGCCCCAGCGCTCGGTGAGCCTGCCCAGGTCGGCCGGCGCCGAGGCCAGTCGCAGCGCAGGAACATGGCGACGGCCGATTTCGCAGACCACCGGCGGTGCCGGGGCGGCGAGGTTGGTCACGACCAGGACCGGCGGCGACGGCGGCACGGCGGCGCAGTCGGTCGGATCGGAAAGGACGCCCAGGGTGCCGAACGCGATCAGCAGGGGCAGGGCGAGGAGGCCGCGGGACAATTGCAGGGACAGCGACATGGTCGTTCTCCGGCGAGTAAGGGGTAATCCCGTTACTGCAGAAACCGTGCCATCCAGAAAATATAATTAAATCAATTAGTTGCGCCGTCTGTCCGAGTGTCCGCTCCGGGGTAAACCGTCCGCTTCAGTGTCCGGTCCTGCACGCGGACAGGGGCGCCGTCAGGCCCGCCCGCCATTGCGCCTCTTCGGCGGAGCGCGGCGGCAGCAGGAAATCGATGCGCGCGCTCAGCGGATCGTCGCCGGCGTCGTCGCGCAGATTGCTCAGGCCCTCGAAGCGCAGCAGACGCCGGCTCGTCTGCCCGTAGGACACGTCGACATGCGGAACCAGCCAGCCCAGGACGCCCCCCAAGCGCAGGCGGAAGGTCCAGGCCGCTTCGCCGGCGATGCGCGTCTGGCCGACGCGACGCACGCTGAACCCGATGCTTTCCAGGCGGGACGGCACCGCGAAATCCAGGCTCACGGTCTCGCCGGCCACGAGCGGGGTCCAATGGCGGCGAACGAACTCGTCGAAACCCGCGTCGGCCACCAACTGTCGCGAACTCAGGTCGGCACTGCGTTCCGTGGTCTGGCCCGGGCGGCGCACGAACACGGTCGGGGTCGCCCCCTGCCTCAGGCCTTCGCGGTAGCCGCTGCGCTGGTCGTCGAAACGGAAGGCCGGCGCTACCGGCGATACCCGGTAGTCGACGAACTTGCGTCCGAACGCCGTGCCGTCCGGGCAGCGGTAGAGCACGAGGCGCTCAAGCCGGCGCTCGCCTTCGCTGCGCACCCAGTGCTGTTCGCGATAGAGCTCGGCGCGTGTCTCGGGATCGCGGGCGATGCCTTCCTCGTAAGTCAGGCCGGCGCGCGCGGCGAGCGGCGCCAGCGCCAGGCACAGCAGTGATAGCCGCAGGATCACCACGGCAGCGGCTGCCCGTGGCGATCGAGAAAGGCGCCGTGGCAGTCGGCGGGCAGGCGGTCCAGGGTCTGCAACAGGTCGTGCACGGCGTGCTCCGGGTCGAGGGCGGCATTCGGGCCGCCCATCTGCGTACGCACCCAGCCCGGATGCAGATTCACCACGCGCACGCCGTCGGCGGCGAGCGCAGCGCCGAGCAGGACGCCGGCCATGTTCAGGGCGGCCTTGCTGATCGCGTAGCTGGGCGAATGGAACTGCCGCGTGCTGGCGATCGAGCCCAGTTCGGTGCTCAGGTTGGCCACGCAGGGGCGGCGGCCGCGCGCCAGGGCCGGCGCAAGCGCCTGCGCGAGCAGCAGCGGCGCGACCGTATTGGTGCGCAGCGTGGCCTCCAGCGTCTCGGCGCGCAGCTGTCCGAAGCGTTCGCCGGTCGGCAGCACGCCGGCATTGTTGATGAGCAGGTCCAGCGCCTCGACGTGCGCGCCGACGTCGGCGGCGAATGCGGAAAACCGCGCGCTGTCGTTCACGTCCAGTGCCAGCAAGTGCAGCCGGTCCGGGTGCGCGGGCAGCAGGTCGCGCAGGGCGGTATTGGCGGTCGGTTCGCGGCAGGTCGCGAGCACCTGGTCGCCGCGCGCGAGCAGGGCCCGCACGAAGGCCAGACCGAGGCCACGGCCGGCGCCGGTGACGAGGACGCGTCGGGGAGCGGGAGAGTTCATGGCCCGACTATGCCCATCGACCTAGTGTATGCGCCGTCAATCGCGGCTAGGATGCCCGACCCGGGTCGATTCCCCGTGTCCGGTTCGACCGCTTTCCCTCCCACTCCACAGGTGCTCCATGACGACCTTGCTGCGCCGGCCCCGTGCCTCCCTGCTCGCCCTTGCCATCGCCCTCGCCGCGGGTCTGCCTGCGTCCTATGCCGCGCCCGCCGCGCCGGCCAAGGTCGACATCGCCTACGAGCAGTTCACCCTGCCCAACGGCCTGCGCGTGATCGTGCACACCGACCGCAAGGCGCCGATCGTCGCCGTTAACCTGTGGTACCACGTCGGCTCCAAGGACGAGGCCGCCGGCCGCAGCGGTTTTGCGCACCTGTTCGAGCACCTGATGTTCAACGGCTCGGAAAACCATCCGGGCGATTATTTCGGTCCGTTCGAACTCGCCGGCGCGACCGACATGAACGGCACGACCAACAACGACCGCACCAACTATTTCGAGAACGTGCCCACCACCGCGCTGGACATGGCCCTGTGGATGGAATCGGATCGCATGGGTCACCTGCTCGGTGCACTCGACCAGGCCACGCTCGATGAGCAGCGCGGCGTGGTGCAGAACGAAAAACGCCAGGGCGAGAACCAGCCCTACGGCCGCGCCTGGGAAGTCATGGCGCGCGCGACCTATCCCAAGGGCCATCCGTACCACCACACCACGATCGGTTCGATGAACGATCTCAACGCGGCCTCGCTCGAGGACGTGAAGACCTGGTTCCGCAGCTGGTACGGCCCCAACAACGCCGTGCTCGTGCTCGCCGGTGATATCGACGTCGCCACCGCCAAGGAAAAAGTCGCGCGTTACTTCGGCGACATTCCGGCGTCGGCCTCGCTTGCGGCGAAGCCGGCGATGATCGCGCCGCGCACGACGTCCACGCGCGAGACGATGACCGACCGCGTTGCGCAGACGCGCATCTACAAGCTCTGGAACGTGCCGCAGTACGGCGCGCCCGACATCGAGCGCCTGCAGCTGTTCGCGCAGGTTCTGGGTGGCAGCCGCGCCTCGCGTCTGGACCAGCGCCTGGCGTTCGGCGACAAGCTCGTCGACAACGTCAGCGCCTCGGTCGATGCGTCCGAACTCGGCGGCCAGTTCTTCATCAGCGCCGACGTGAAGCAGGGCGTGGATCCGGCCCTGGTTGAAAAAGCCATCGACGAGGAACTCAAGAAACTGCTCGCGACCGGCCCGACCGCGGCCGAACTCGAGCAGGCCCGCACCGTGTTCCGCGCCGGCTTCATCCGCGGCATCGAGCGCATCGGCGGTTTCGGCGGCAAGGCCGATGCCCTGGCCGAATGCGCCGTCTACACCGGCGACGCCGGCTGCTTCCGCGAATCGCTGGCGCGCATCCAGGCCGCGACCGGCGCCGAGATCAAGGCGTCCGGCAACCAGTGGCTGAGCCGCGGCGACTACACGCTGACGATCACCCCGGGCGAGCGCGGCGCTGCGACGGAAGAACCCTCGGTGGCCGCACCGCCGGCGACGATTCCCGCCGCCGATCCCAAGTACACGACCCTGCCCAGCCAGGTCGACCGCAGCCAGGGCGTGCCGCAGACCTCGGAATTCCCGAGCCTGCAGTTCCCGGCCCTGCAGCGCGGACGTCTGGCCAATGGCATGACCATCATCCTGGCCGAGCGCCATGACGTGCCGGTCGTGCAGCTGAGCATGGAATTCGCCGGTGGTTTCTCCACCGACCAGGGGCGCAAGCTCGGCACCGCCAGCTTCACGATGGGCATGCTCGACGAAGGTGCCGGCGACCTCGGCGCGATCGCCCTGGGCAACCGCAGCGAATCGCTCGGTGCGAACATCGGCACCGGCGCCAGCCTCGACGCCGCCAGCGTCTCGCTCTCGGCGCTGAAGGAAAAGCTCGACGACTCGCTGAGCCTGTATGCCGACGTGATCCGCCGTCCGCGTTTCGAAGACGCCGAAATCGAGCGCGTGCGTGCGAACTGGCTCGCCGGCATCAAGCAGGAAAAAACCCGTCCCAACTCGATGGCCTCGCGCGTGCTGATGCCCAGCCTGTACGGCCCGGGTCATCCCTATGCGATCCCGTTCAGCGGCACCGGCACGGAAGCGTCGATCGCGTCGCTCAATCGCCTGGACATGACCGCCTGGCACACCCAGCAGATCCGTCCGGACAACGCGACCGTGATCGTCGTCGGCGACACCACGCTGGCCGAGATCACGCCCCTGCTCGAGAAGCACTTCGGTGACTGGTCCACGGCCGCGATGGCCAAGCCCACGGTGAGCCTGCCGACGGCGGCGCTGCCGACCAAGCCGCGCGTGTTCCTCATCGACCAGCCCGGCGCGATCCAGTCCAACATCCTCGTCGGCCAGCTCGTGGCGTCGAGCAAGGACCCGGCTGCGCTCGATTTCGATATCGCCAACGGCGTGCTCGGCGGCGAGTTCAGCTCGCGTCTGAACATGAACCTGCGCGAGAACAAGCACTGGGCCTATGGGTCGTACAGCGGCGTCGGCAGTGCCCTGGGCCAGCGCCCGTGGACGGCGTCGGCCGGCGTGCAGAGCGACAAGACGATCGAGTCGATCAAGGAAATGCAGCGCGAGATCACCGACTACGCCAGCGGCAAGGCCCCGGCCACGCCGCAGGAAGTCGCCAAGATCCAGGCCACGGAAGTGCGCGGCCTGCCCGGTTCGTTCGAGACCGCGCGCGCGGTGCTCAATGCCGTCAGCGGCATCAATCGCTACGGTCGTCCCGACGACTACGTCGTGCAGCGCAAGACGCGCATCGAAGCCATGACCCCGGCCGGCGTGCAATCCGCCGCCGCCGCGATCAAGCCGCAGGCGCTGACTTGGGTCATCGTCGGCGACCTGAGCAAGATCGAAGCCGGTGTGCGCGCGCTCAACATCGGCACGGTGCAGGTCGTCGATGCCGACGGCAAGCCGGTCACCGCGCCGGCGGCGACACCCGCCAAGTAAACGCCAGCCTCATTGGCGGTTCACGACGGACGGGGCCACAATCCCGTCCGTCGTGTTTTTCAGCCCTGCTTTTTCGACCCGGAGATTCCGCATGCGCCTTCCCGTCCTGTCCCTTGCCCTGGTGCTGTCCCTGTCGGCCTGCACGTTCGTGAAAATGGGCCCCGGCGGCGAACAGGTGAAGGTGGTCGCGGCCAACAAGGATCTGGCCGCCTGTGAGAAGCGCGGCGAGATCGAAGTGTCGGTGAAGGACCGCCTTGGTCCGTACTCGCGCGACGCGCTGCGCGTGCGCGACGAGCTCGAAACCCTCGCCCGCAACGAGGCGCCCGGTCTGAAAGCCGACACCGTGCAGCCGCGCACCGAGCCCAAGGACGGCGTGCAGCGCTTCACCGCCTTCCGCTGCGCCGGCGCCCCGATTTCGACCGCGCCGCCGGCCAAGGACAGCGCCGAGACCATTCCCCTGAAGGAATGAGCGCGTTTTTCATGACGTAGACCGCGCTTTTGCCGGTCTTCACGACCGTTTAGGTTGAGCCGGAAGGCCGAAAGCGGTAACTTTGACGGGTTTCCCCCTAGGTTGCCTCCCATGCTGTTCACCCACGTCGCCATTGCCGGCCTTGCCCATATCGATGCGCCGCACGCCCTGAGCTCGGCCGACATCAATGCCCGTCTCCAGCCCACCATGGACCGGCTCGGCATCAAGACCGACGTGTTGCAGGACATCGCGGGCATCTTCTCGCGCCGCATGTGGGACGACGAAACCCAGTCCTCCGACGCCGCGACGATGGCCGCCGAAAAGGCGCTGCTCGACGCGAACGTGCCGCGCGACAAGATCGGCTTGCTGGTCAACACCTCGGTCAGCCGCGACTTCCTCGAGCCGTCCACGGCCTCGATCGTCTCGGGCAACCTGGGCCTGGGCGAGAACTGCCAGAACTTCGACGTCGCCAACGCCTGCCTGGCGTTCCTCAACGGCATGGACATCGCCAGCCGCATGATCGAACGCGGCGACATCGAGTACGCGCTCGTCGTCGATGGCGAGACCGCGAACCTGGTGTACGAAAAGACCCTGACCCGCCTGAGCGATCCGAACGTCACCGAAGAGCAGTTCCGCAACGAACTCGCCTCGCTGACCCTGGGCTGCGGCGCCGCCGCGATGGTGCTCGCGCGCGCTGAACTCGTGCCGGACGCGCCGCGCTACAAGGGCGGCGTCACCAAGGCCGCCACGCAGTGGAATACGCTGTGCCGCGGCAACCTCGACCGCATGGTCACCGATACCCGCATGCTGCTGATCGAGGGCCTCAAGCTCGCGCAGAAGACCTTCGTCGCCGCCCGCCTCGCGCTGGGCTGGGCGGTCGAGGAAATGGACCAGTTCGTGATCCACCAGGTCAGCCGCGTGCACACCGAAGCCTTCATCAAGGCCTTCGGCATCGATCCGGCGAAAGTGCTGACCATCTTCAACGAGCACGGCAACATCGGCCCGGCCTCGGTGCCGATCGTGCTGAGCAAGCTCAAGGAAATGGGCCGTCTGAAGAAGGGCAACCGCATCGCGTTGCTCGGCATCGGCTCGGGTTTGAACTGCTCGATGGCAGAAGTCGTCTGGTGAGCCACCCGTCCCTGAACGCCGAACAGGCGCGCGTCCTCCACAAGGGTCCGTTCCCGGACTATCCGTTCAACCCGCGCCGCTTCGACCGCGGCGCCGGCATCGAGATGAGCTATCTCGACGAAGGTCGCGGTGATCCGGTGGTGATGCTGCACGGCAATCCGTCGTGGAGTTACTACTGGCGCAAGCTGGTGCTCGGCCTGCGCGACAAGTACCGCTGCATCGTGCCCGACCACGTCGGCATGGGTCTGTCGGACAAACCCGCGGACGACAAATACCTGTACACGCTGCAGTCGCGCGTGCTCGATCTCGACCGCCTGCTCGATTCGCTGAACCTGGGCGACAACATCACGCTCGCCGTGCACGACTGGGGCGGCATGATCGGTTTCGGCTGGGCGCTAAAGCATCACGCGCGGGTCAAACGCCTGGTCATTCTCAACACCGCGTCGTTCCCGCTGCCGGCCGCGAAGGCGATGCCCTGGCAACTCAAGCTCGGTCGCGATTCGCGGCTGGGCACGGGCCTGATCCGCGGCTTCAACGCCTTCGCCGCGGGCGCGACCAAACACGGCGTGCTGCAGCCGATGTCGCCGGCCGTACAGCGCGCGTATGTCGCGCCCTACGACTCGTGGGCCAATCGCATCAGTACGCTGCGCTTCGTGCAGGACATTCCGCTGTCGCCCGGCGACCGCGCCTGGCCGCTGGTCGACAAGGCGCAGAAAGCGCTGCCGTCGTTCGCCGACCGCCCGGCCTTCATCGGCTGGGGTCTGCGCGATTTCGTGTTCGACCGGCATTTCCTCGAGGGCTTCACCTCGGCGCTGCCCCAGGCCGAGCAACGCATCTTCGGCGACGCGGGCCATTACGTGCTCGAAGACAAGGCCGATGCCCTGGTGCCGGCGATCCGTCATTTCCTCGACGAACACCCGCTCTGAGGTTTCGGGAAAACGCCGCGTCGCCGGTGCGATGCGGTTGACGGCGGCTGACGGGCACCCTTGAGTCCATGACCGAACCCTGCAACATCGCCGCTGTTCTTCCCCGCATGGCCGCCGAACGCGGCGACCAGATCGCCATGCGCTGTCCGGGCGCGCGCGGCGCCGACGGATTTGCGCGCTACGACGAAGCGATCAGCTATCGCGATCTCGAAAACCGCTCCAATGCCATCGCCGCGGGCCTGGCCACGCTCGGCATCGTGCGCGGCACGCGCACGGTCGTGATGGTGCGGCCGTCGCCGGAATTTTTCCTGCTGATGTTCGCCTTGTTCAAGGCTGGCGCAGTGCCGGTGCTGGTCGACCCGGGCATCGCCAAATCGGCGCTCAAGCAGTGCCTGGACGAGGCCGAGCCGGACGCTTTTATCGGCATTCCGCTCGCGCACGCCGCACGTTGCGTGCTGCGCTGGGCGCGTAGTGCGCGCGTGCAGGTGACGGTCGGTCGCCGCTGGTTCTGGGGCGGACACACGCTCGCGCAGGTCGAAGCGCTCGGCGCCCACGCCGGGCCGCAGCTCGCGGACACCGCGCCCGACGAAATGGCAGCGCTGCTGTTCACCTCCGGCTCGACTGGCGTGCCCAAGGGCGTGGTGTATCGCCATCGTCATTTCGTCGCGCAGATCGACCTGCTGCGCACCGCCTTCGGCATCGAAGCGGGCGGCATCGACCTGCCGACGTTTCCGCCGTTCGCGTTGTTCGATCCGGCCCTGGGTCTGACCTCGATCATTCCCGACATGGACCCGACCCGACCCGCGCAGGCCGACCCGCGCAAGCTGCTGCACGCGATCGAAAAATTCGGTGTCACGCAGTTGTTCGGATCGCCGGCCTTGATGGCCGTGCTCGCCAGGCATGGCGCGAAACTGCCGACACTGCGCCGCGTGACCTCGGCCGGTGCACCGGTGCCGCCGGACGTGGTCGCGACAATGCGCGAGTTATTGCCCGACGACGCGCAATTGTGGACGCCCTACGGCGCGACCGAATGCCTGCCCGTTGCGGTCATCGAAGGCCGCGAACTGCAGGCCACGCGCGTGGCGACCGAACGCGGCGCCGGCACTTGTGTCGGCCACCCGGTCGCTGCGAACGACGTACGTCTGATAGAAATCACCGACGCGGCGATTGCCGACTGGCGCGATGGTCTGCAGGTCGCGCCGGGCGTCGTCGGCGAGATCACCGTCGCCGGACCCTCGGCGACCGACGAATATTTTCGGCGTCCGCAGGCGACCGCGCTGGCGAAAATCCGCGAACAGCACCGCGATCACGGCGAGCGCATCGTGCATCGCATGGGCGATCTGGGCTGGTTCGACGAGGAGGGTCGGCTGTGGTTCTGCGGTCGTAAATCGCATCGCGTCGACACCGTGCATGGCTCCTTGTTCACCGAGCAGGTCGAGCCGGTGTTCAACACGCATCCGGACGTGCGCCGCACGGCCCTGGTCGGCCTCGGCGAACGCGGCCGGCAGCGGCCGGTGCTCTGCGTGGAGCTGCAGCCGGGCACCGCCTCTGGCGAACAGGCGCGCATCCGCAGCGAGCTGCTGCGGATCGGCGGCGGCTTCGTGCACACCGGCCGCATCGATACGCTGCTGTTCCACGCCGGCTTCCCGGTCGACATCCGCCACAATGCCAAGATTGGCCGCGAACAGCTCGCGCGCTGGGCCGCGAAAAAAATCGGAACCCCGGCATGAAGGTTCTCGTCACTGGCGGCAGCGGTTTCCTCGGACGCGGCCTGTGCGCGGCCCTGATCGCGCGTGGCTACGAGGTCACCAGCTACCAGCGCGGTTTCTCGCAGGCCATCGAAGCCCTCGGTGTTCGTCAGGTGCTGGGCGATCTCACCGATGCCGCGACCCTGATCCGGGCCTGCGCCGGCCAGGACGCGGTTTTCCACAACGCCGCCAAGGCCGGCGCCTGGGGCAGCTACGAAAGTTATTACGACGCGAACGTGCGCGGCACGGAAAACGTGCTCGCCGCTTGCCGTGCGAACGGCATCGCCCGCCTCGTCTACACCTCCACGCCGAGCGTGACCCACAGCGGGCGCACGCCGGTCGAGGGCGGCAACGAAATCGACACGCCCTACGGCAAAAACTTCAAGGCGCCGTATCCGGCGACGAAAACGCTCGCAGAGATCGCCGTGCTCGCCGCGAACGACGCGACGCTCGCGACCGTCGCACTGCGTCCGCGCCTGATCTGGGGCCCGGGCGACACCCAGTTGCTGCCGCGCCTGGTCGAACGTGCACGCGCGGGCCGACTGCGCTTCGTCGCGGGCGGGCACAACCGCATGGACACGACCTACATCGACAATGCCGTGCAGGCGCATTTGGCGGCGTTCGACCACCTCGCGCCCGGCGCGGCCTGTGCGGGCAAGGCGTATTTCATTTCCAACGGCGAGCCGACGACGGCCCGCGAGATCGTCAACGCCCTGCTCCAGGCCGTGGATGCGCCGACCGTCGACGGCAGCATTCCGTATGCCCTCGCCTATGCGGCGGGGGCCGTGATGGAAGTGCTGTGGCGGATCTTCCCGCTGTCGGGCGAGCCGCCGATGACGCGATTCCTTGCCGAACAACTGTCGACCCCGCACTGGTACGACATCTCCGCCGCGCGCCGCGATTTCGGCTACGTGCCCGCCGTGACCCGCGCCGAAGGCCTGCGCCGCACCGCCGCCGACTGGACCCGTCACGGCGCCCGTTAAGGCTGCACGCAGTCGCCACTGTCTCGGGACGGGACGGTCCTGCGGCTACAATGCGCCCATGAGCACGCCCTCGCCGCTGGATTCCCTCAAGCCCGTTGCCGGCCGTGCGCTGGAGATCGCGCTCAACCGTCTGCTGGCGCTCGACCCCGACACGGCGGCCGCCGTGCGCAAGCTCGACGGCAAACGCATCGAACTCGCCCTCGTCGCGCCCGCGATGGCACTGGCGATCACCGTGCGCCAGGGCCAGCTCGAGGTCGGTCCGCCCGACGCCGGCAACGAACCCGACCTCGGCCTGCGCGCGACTCTCGGCGGCCTGCTCGCGCAACTGCCGTTCGCGCGCACCTCGGATGCGCCGCCGGTCGGCAAGCTGCGCATCAATGGCGACGCCGAGCTCGCGCGCACACTGCAGCAACTCGCCGGACGCTTCGATCCCGATTGGGACAAGCCCTTTGCCGATGCGCTCGGCCCTGTGTTCGGTCCGCAGGCAGCTCGCGTCTTGCGCGAGGCCCTGCGCGGCGGCGGCAAGCTCGCGCAGAACCTCGCGCGCGATGCCGCCGACTACGTCACCGAAGAAACCCGCGATGTCGTCGCCAAGGCCGAACTCGCCGCTTTCCACGACGATGTCGATGCCCTGCGCGATCGCGCCGAACGGCTCATCGCGCGCGCCGACCGCCTGCGTGCCCGCCACGGAGACAGTGCATGAGGCGCTCGGCCTTCCGCGCGCTGCGCATCGCGCGCGTGCTGCTCAAGCATCGGCTCGATGGCCTGTTGGAGAACACCGCATTCGGCCGCTGGCTGTGGCTGTTGCGGCCGTTCTCGGCGGTGCGCAGCGAAGAAGCGAACCTGCCGCGTGGTCAGCGCCTTCGCCTGGCGCTGCAGGAACTGGGCCCGATCTTCGTGAAGTTTGGCCAGGTGCTGTCGACGCGACGCGATCTGCTGCCGCCCGACATCGCTGACGAACTCAATCTGCTGCGCGACCAGGTCGCGCCGTTCCCGGGCGAACTGGCCAAGCTCGAAATCGAACGTGCGTTGGGCAAGCCGGTCGGCGAGCTGTTCGCGAGTTTCGACCCCGTGCCGCTCGCATCCGCGTCGATCGCGCAGGTGCATCCGGCAACCCTGCACGACGGCCGCGAGGTCGTCATCAAGGTGCTGAGACCAAATATCCGTGCGCAGATCGAGGCCGATATCGGCCTGCTGCGCACGCTGGCCTCGTTCACCGATCGCCATCATCCCAATGCCGAAAAGATCCAGCCGCAGGCGGTTGTGTCGGAAATCGAGATGACGCTGTTTGCCGAACTCGACCTGCAGCGCGAAGGCGCGAACGCCAGCCTCATGCGTCGCCTGTGGCTCGATTCCGACGATCTGTACGTGCCGGAAGTGCACTGGCCGCTGTCGACCGAGACCGTGCTCACGATGGAACGCGTCCACGGCATCGGCTCGGACGATGTCGCGGCGATCGAGGCCGCGGGCATCGACCGGCGCGCACTCGCCGCCAAGGGCGTGCGTGTGTTCTACACGCAGGTGTTCCGCGATAATTTTTTCCATGCCGATGCGCACGCCGGCAATATCTGGATCGATGCCACGCGCGTGGACAACCCGCGCTTCATCGCCCTGGATTTCGGCATCGTCGGCCAGCTGACACCGCGCGACCAGTATTACCTCGCCGAAAACTTCATGGCGATCTTCCAGCGCGATTACCGGCGCATCGCCGAGCTACACGTCGAAGCCGGCTGGATGCCGTCCAATATCCGCATCGACGAGCTCGAAGCCGCGACGCGCTCGGTCTGCGAGCCGTATTTCACCCGGCCGCTGTCGCAAATCTCGCTCGCCGAGGTCATGGTCAAGCTGTTCCGTACCGCGCAACGATACGAGCTGACCTTGCAGCCGCAGCTGATCCTGCTGCAGAAAACCCTGCTCAATGTCGAAGGTGTCGCGCGCCTGCTCGATCCCAAGCTCGATATTTTTGCGGTCGCTTCGCCGGTACTGGAAACCATCCTGCGCGAACGCTACAGCCCGGCCACCCTGATCACCGAGTTCCGCAAACGCCTGCCCGAGCTCATCACGCATGCGCCGGACATGCCGCGCCTGGTGCGCGACTGGCTCTCGCAGCAGGTCGATGGTCGCCACTCGCTGCGCATGCAGTCCGATGACCTGGCCGAACTCGCGCGTATTTCGCGCGAAGGCCAGCGCAAGGCGGTGTACGCGATTCTCGGCACCGGGCTGATGATCACCGCCACCGTGCTTTTCACCTTCGATCGCGGCGGCCCGCATTTCCTGTCCCTGACCGCCGCGACCTGGATCGCCGGCGCTGCCGCGCTCGGCGCCTTCCTCGCCGCCTGGCCGCGCCGATAGGAACGGGCTTGATCGAGGTCTTGTACGAAGATGCGCAGCTCGCGGTCGTCAACAAACCCGCCGGCCTGATGGCGCATGCCAGTGCCATGGCGCGCGGCGAAGACGATTTTCTCGACGAGCGTCTGCGCGCGCAGTTCGGCAAATCCATTCACCTGATCCATCGCCTCGACCGGGCGACCAGCGGCTGCCTGCTCGTCGCCTTCGACCGCGACATCGCCGCGGCGCTCGGCGGCGTGTTCATGTCGCGCGAGGTCGACAAGCACTATCTCGCGATCTGCCGCGGCTGGCCGGACGAGGAATTCGTCGTCGACTACGATCTCGACGGCGGCCCGGGCAAACCGGTCAAGAAGCCGGCGATCACGCGCTTCCGCCGGCTCGCGACCGCCGAGATCGACACGCCCAGCGCGCAGCATCCGACCTCGCGTTATGCCCTGCTGCGCTGTTCGCCCGAAACCGGCCGTTACCGGCAGATCCGTCGCCACCTCAAGCATCAGTTCCACCATCTTATCGGCGATTCCAGCCATGGCGACGGCCGGCACAACCGCAGCTTCCGCATGCTCGGCGTGCACCGCATGCTGCTGCACGCCTGGCAGCTGTCCTTCCTGCATCCGGTCACCGGCGAACGGCTGACGGTGACTGCGCCGCCGGACGCGGAATTTTGCAAGGCGCTGGCGGTTCTTTCGATCGATTTCGCCGGCTGAACGCCCGCGTCAAGGCTTGAATGCCGGCGGGGCAGGCGTCAGGCTAGCGGCATGGCCAAGCTCTATTTCTATTATTCGGCGATGAACGCCGGCAAGACCACGACGCTGCTGCAGAGCGCGTACAACTACCACGAGCGTGGCATGCGCACGGTCATCCTGACGCCGCGCCTGGACAACCGCGCTGGCGAAGGCGTGGTCGCCTCGCGCATCGGTTTGAAAGCGCGCGGGCTGATCTTCGAGCGCGAAGACGATCTGCTGCAGCTCGTCGCCGCGGACATCGCCGCGCGCGGTGCACTGGGCTGCGTGCTCGTCGACGAGGCGCAGTTCCTGAGCAAGAACCAGGTCTGGCAGTTGAGCGAGATCGTCGACAAGCTCAAGGTGCCCGTGCTCGCCTACGGCCTGCGCACGGATTTCCGCGGCGAATTGTTCGAAGGCAGCCAGTACCTGCTCGCCTGGGCCGACAATCTCATCGAGATCAAGACCATCTGCCACACCGGCAAGAAGGCGACGATGGTTGTACGCGTCGACGAAAACGGCCGCGCCGTCACCGACGGCCCGCAGGTCGAGATCGGCGGCAACGACCGTTACGTGTCCGTCTCGCGCAGCGAGTTCAAGAAGATCATGGCCGGCGAAGGCCGCATCGACCTGCAGCAGCCGCAGTTGCCGCTGGACGCGGGGTTGTAGCAGCTCAGGAAACGAAAAGGTCCACCGTTTTCTCAAACTGCCAAAGTCCGTCGACGCGTTTCAAGACCACGGCGAAGCCGACCGTGCCAAGGCAATTGCTCCGTGCGGTCGCGACGTTCGTGGACGCCACAAAAACGACGGCGTGATCTCGAGCTGGCGTGTATCCGACCGGCGACAACCTCAGCACTACGTTCGCGTCACGATGGTGGCCGTGGAAAAGCGCCCAGGCGACCCGACAGTTCGAACGGAACAAACTCCGTAGTTCGTCGTCCGACAAGACCTGTGCCTCAGGCGCACCCAGGAAAGCGGGAGACAGTGTTGTGGGTGGAATCTCAAATTTCAGTGGCCCGGGCAGACGAGCGTCCTTCAGGGGATCAAACGAACTCGGGTCAGCCGGACGATCGATGACATAGACGGGGGATTTCTCGGCGCCGAAGTGTGCAAACACAGCGTGGTAGACGCTGGTGGAATCACTCGATGGAGAGGAGCAGCAGACGCAGACCCACAAAACAAAGGCCAATGCGACCAGCAGGCGGACCTGGACTCCGGATTGGCTCAAGCGCATCAATTCGCCGCCGGACAATCCGCACTCATGCGCTGCAGGCGGCGCTGCAAGCGCAGGTGTTCGGGTTCGCCGAGTTTCGCGGCGGCGAGGGCCTGCGCGCGCAGAGTCTGGCCGATCAGCCACGATTCCACGCGACAGGTGTGTGCGGCCTGCAGGGCCTGCAATTGCCAGCGGCCGCGGCGATGCGCGGCATCGTCGGGCAACAGCTGCAGGCTGGCGGCGAGCCGCGCGTCGGTGTCGGGCGCGTCCGAGAGCACGGCCACGCGTGCTCTCGCCAGCGCGACGGCCGGGTCGCGCGCGTTCACGGGAATCGCATCGACCTGGCCCAACCACTGTTGCGCGCGCTCGCGATCGCCGCGATCGAGCGCGGCTTCGCCGAGCAGGGCCAGTGCGGTCCCGGGATGCTCGCCGGATTTGGAGCGCAACACCGCGACGCACTCGCGACCGCTGCTCTCCGCGAGGGCGTCTTTCGCCTGGTCGCTTTGTGCCATCGCCAGCCAGCACAGATCCCAGGCGTGCGCGGACAGCTGTGTGTGCTCGCGCCACAGACGCACGGCCTCGGTCAGCGCGGTTTCGGCATCGGCCGCGCGGTCGCGATCGAGCGCAAGCCGGCCGCGCAGGCTGACGATCTCGGCGAACTGCAGACTGTCCGATCCCCAGCGTTGTCCCACACTGTCTTCGGCCAGTTCCAGCAGGCGTTCGGCTTCCTGCAGTTTGCCGACGCGCGCGAGTTCTTCGGCCAGTCGCTGCTGCACGGCTGTCGTGCGCGGATGCTGCGTGCCGAACCGGCCCAGTGCGATGTCCAGCGCCTGGCGATAGGCGGCTTCGGATTCGACCAGATTGTCCTGGCGATCGTAGGCCTCGCCCAGGCTGCGCCAGATGTCGACGCCAAGCGCATTGCGTTCGCCAACGCTGGCGCGCAATTTCGCCAGCGCGTCGCGCAGGGCGCTGATGCCTTCGACGGTCTGGCCATCGTCGAGCTGTAGCAATGCCAGATCGGTCTGGCTCTCGGCTTCGAGCGCGCCGCTGCCGGCATTGCCACGCCGCAGTTTCAGCGACTCGCCAAACAGATCGCGGGCGACATCGCGGCCATTGAGCTGGCGATGGCAGCGGCCGAGCTGCGATTCGAATTCCGCCGTCTGCAAGGGCGCGCGATGCGCCTCGTCGCGTGCCTTCGACAGCAGCGGGCTCAAGGCCGTGAGGCAGTCCTGCGCGCGGCCGAGCTCGCGCAGGCTGCGCCCGCGCAGCGCCGCGGCTTCCAGTTGCAGGGTCGGCGGCGCAGACGGACCGAGGCTGTGGATGATTTCCTGCTGGCGATCGAGCAGGCGCAGGGTTTCGCGATCGTCGCCCAGGCCCGAGCGCAACCGCGCGATCAGGCCCAGCAACTCCGCGCGCGCCTGCGGCTGCGTCGCGAGTTCGGTGTCGGCACGGCGCACGCCGGCATCGAGCAGTGCGCGCACGTCCAGGCCCTGCGCATGGCTGGCATTGCCGGTGTTTTCGAACAGCGCGATCACGAAATCCTGCATCGCCTGCGCGCGCGAGGCTTCCTGCACCGCGCGATTGGCCTGCCAGGTCACGATCGCGAGCGTGATCGTCAGCACAGCGGTCGCCGCGCCGCCCAGACCGACCGCGAGCGCATGCCGGCGCAGGTATTTGCGCGCGCGGTAGCCGAAACTCTGCGAGCGCGCCTGCACCGGCTGGCCATCGAGGTAGCGGCGCAGATCCTGTGCGAGCGCTTCGACCGAGGGATAGCGATGCTCGGGTACCTTGTCGAGCGTCTTGAGAATGATGCGGTCCAGATCGCCGGACAGATGCCGCACGCGCCGGCGATCGACGAGCAGCCCGCTCTCTTTCGCCAGACGCGCGACCGCCGCCGACGGCCGGATCGGTTCCGCGCCAAGAATCGCCTCTTCCCAAGCGGCGTCGGTTTGCCGCTCGAGGTCGTAGGGAATGCAGTCGGTCAGCAGTTCGTAGAGCACCACGCCGAGCGAATACACGTCGGTCATCGTGGTGATCGCTTCGCGCCGCAGCTGTTCGGGCGCGGCGTAGTGCAGGGTGAAGGCGCGGCTGTCGGTCTGGGTGATCTCGGTGAGTTCTTCGGCGGCCTGGTCGAGCAACTTGGCGATGCCGAAATCGAGCAGGCAGACTTCGCCGGCCGGCGTGACGAGGATGTTCGACGGTTTCAGGTCGCGGTGCACGACGAGGTTGGCGTGCGCATGGCTGACCGCTGCGCAGACCTGCGCGAACAGGTGCAGGCGCGTGCGCACGTCGAGGCCATGCTTTTTCGCGTAGTCGGTGATCGGATCGCCACGCACGTAGTCGAGCGCGAGATAGGGCTGGCCGTCCTGACTGATGCCGGCGTCGAGCAGGCGGGCGATATGCGCATGGCCCAGGCGCGCGAGAATCTGCCGCTCGCGGGTGAAACGCGCGCGCAGACCGGCATCGCCCAGCCCCGGGCGCAGCAGCTTGAGCGCGACGCGACGTTCGTACAGGCCGTCCGAGCGCATCGCCAGCCAGACCTGGCCCATGCCGCCTTCGCCGAGCGGCGCGACCAGACGATACGGACCGATTTCTTGACCGGCCTGCGGCGCGAACAGGTTCGCATCGACCAGCGGCTGCGCCAGGAAGTCCGGTCGCTCGTCCTCGAGCGACATCATCTTCTTCAGTTCGGCGGCGAGCTCGCCGTCTTCGCGTGCGATGCGCGCCAGACGCGCGTCGCGGGACGGGCCGGTCAGTTCCAGCAGTTCATCGAGCAGGGGCGACAGGCGGGACCAGCGATCGCCTTGCATGGACAGGTCTCAGCCTTGCAGCGAGGCCAGCAGGTACATCCGGGCCTTCTGCCAGTCGCGGCGCACGCTGCGTTCAGAGCGTTTGAGCAGGCCGGCGATCTCGGCCTCGGACAGGCCGGCGAAATAACGCAGCTCCACGACCTGCGCGAGGCGCTGGTCGACGTCGGCCAGGCGGGTCAGCGCGGTGTCGAGACCGAGCATTTCCTCGTCCAGGCGCATGCCGCCGCCCAGATCCTCGGGCAGGTCGGTCACGCGGTGCAGGTCGCCGCCGCGTTTGACCGCCAGGCGCTGGCGCGCGTAGTCCACGACCACGCTGCGCATCGCCGAGGCGGCATACGCAAAAAAGTGGGCGCGGTCCTCGAATTCGGCATCGGCGCGGCCGACCAGGCGCAGATAGGCCTCATGGACCAGGCCGGTGGCGTCGAGGGTATGGCCGTTCTGGCCGCCCAGCTGGCGCCTGGCCATGCCGTGCAGCTCGCGGTAAAGCGTGGACAGCACGCGGTCCAGGGCACTGCGGTCTCCGCCGCGCGCCGCGCTCAACCACTGCGTGATGTCTGCCGTTTCGCTCATGACTCCCCGGACCCGTCTGCGCGGGTTGCCGACACTATAGCCCGAACGTGATGGCTGTCACGACCCTGGACCGGTCAGCGCTGGCAGTGGCCGCACCAGGCGGACGCGCGATTGCCCAGGCGCGTGTCGCGGATGCGCCGGCCGCAGACCTTGCAGGCCTCGCCCTCGCGCCCGTACACGAACAGCTCCTGCTCGAAATACCCCGGCGCGCCGTCGGCATTGAGGAAGTCGCGCAGGGTCGTGCCGCCGCGTTCGATCGCGTGGCTGAGAATCGTGCGGGCCGCGTCCGCCAGGCGCACATAGCGTTCGCGACTGATCGTGCCGGCCGGGCGCGTCGGTGCGATGCCGGCGCGGAACAGGCTTTCCGCCGCATAGATATTGCCCACGCCGACGACGATCGCCTGATCCATGAGGAAGGTCTTGACCGGGGCTTTGCGGCCGCGGCTCGCCGCGAACAGATAGTTGCCGTCAAACCCGTCCGACAGCGGTTCCGGTCCCAGATCGCGCAGCAGGTCGTGGGTCTGGTCGGCCGGCTGCCAGAGCAGGCAGCCGAAGCGGCGCGGGTCGGTGAAGCGCAGCACGCGGCCCGAATCCAGGCTCAGGTCGACGTGGTCGTGCGTGCCGACCGGCGTCTTGGCCGGCAGCACGCGCAGCATGCCCGACATGCCCAGGTGCAGCAGGGCGCTGCCCGGGGCCGTGTCGATCAGCAGGTACTTCGCGCGCCGGCGCACGTCGAGCACGGTCTGGCCGGGCAGCAGCTCGGCGATCTCGGGCGGGATCGGCCAGCGCAGGTCCGGCCGGCGCAGCGTCACGCCAGTGATACGGCGCCCGTGCAAATGTGGCGACAGACCGCGACGGGTGGTTTCGACTTCGGGCAACTCGGGCATGGCGACAGTCTAAACGGCGACTGGCAAAGCTGCTGCGGCAGCGCTAGCCTTCAGCCGGGCTTCAATTGTCCCGCTCCTATCATCGGCGCGCTGTTGGTTTGACAGTGCGGGCGACGGGACCTGGCAGTACCCGATCCGCGCCTTGGACATCACGAAGGAGAGCTTCCATGAAAGGATTTTCCGGTTTCCTGCTGTTCGCACTGGCCTTGCTGATCGCGGCGCCCACGCCCGCCGCCGCCCAGTCCCTGCCTCCGGGCAGCTACCTCGAGACCTGCCGCGACTATCGCGTCGACGGCGGCTGGAGCGGCAACTACCGCGGCACCCTGACGGCGAAATGCGCCGACAGCCGCGGCCGTTTCAAGACCACCAGCATCAGCGCCGACTGCTACGGTGAGATCGCCAACCAGAACGGCCGTCTCGTGTGTACCGGTTACACCAATAACTACGCGCCGCGCGGCAGTTACCTGCTCAGCTGCTACAACGTGCAGTCCTACGGCAATACCCTGTCGGCGAGCTGCCTGGACCAGAACAACTACAGCCGGCGCAGCCAGATCAATCCCAACAGCTGTCGCAATCGCGACATCGCCAATGCTGGCGGCCAGCTGACCTGCTCCAATACCGCGCCCAGCGGCAGCTACCAGCAGAGTTGCGACAGCGCCTACGTCAGCGGCAACACGTTGACCGCCCGCTGCCGCGATCCGAACAACTACCTGCGCCGCAGCTCGATCAACATCAACAGCTGTCGCAATCGCGACATCGCCAATGTCGGCGGTAACCTGACCTGCAGCGGCTATGACAATGGCAACGGCGGCAACATCCCGGCGGGCTCCTACCAGCAGACCTGCCGCGATGCCTCGGTGCGCGGCAGCACGCTGACCGCGACCTGCGAAGACGCCAATGGCCGCGATCGCCGCACCTCGATCAACGTCAACAACTGCCGTAACCGCGACATCGGCAACAACAACGGCAACCTGACCTGCACGAACTACGGCGGCGGCGTGCCGTCCGGTTCTTACCAGCAGACCTGCCGCGACGCGTATGTCAGCGGCAGCACGCTGACCGCGACCTGCGAAGACGCCAATGGCCGCGATCGCCGCACCTCGATCAACGTCAACAACTGCCGCAACCGCGACATCGGCAACAACAACGGCAACCTGACCTGCACGAACTACGGCGGCGGCGTGCCGTCCGGGTCCTACCAGCAGACCTGCCGCGATGCGTATGTCAGCGGCAGCACCCTGACCGCGACCTGCCAGGACGCCGGTGGCCGGGAACGTCGCAGCTCGGTCAACGTGAACGACTGCCGCGGTCGCGACATCGGCAACGACAACGGCTACCTGCGCTGCCGTTAAGCCGGACCGGGCGACCTCCGAACCGCGGCCCCGCAACGGGCCGCGGTTTTTTTGTGCCCGTCAGTCGGCTGGCACCTTGCCCCGAAGGCGTCCGGCCCCCATACCAAGGGCACAGGTGAAACCCGGGGCGTCCGGGGCATCATCCCGCCCCCCGCCGGAGTTTCCCGTCCATGTTTCTCCCCGTTCTCGACTGGCTCGCCCGTGGCCTGACCCAGGCCAGCTACTGGCAGATGGCCGGCTATTTCCTGGTCATGGTGCAGCTGACGATCTTCACCACGACCCTGTACCTGCACCGCAGCGCGACGCACCGCGGCGTCGATTTCCATCCGGTGCTCGTGCACGCGTTCCGCTTCTGGTCCTGGCTGACGATGGCGATGGTGACCAAGGAATGGGTCGCGGTGCATCGCATGCATCACGCCAAGTGCGAGACCGAAGAGGATCCGCACAGCCCGCGTTTCCATGGCATCCACCAGGTGCTCTGGCGCGGCGTCGAGCTGTACCAGGACGCGCGCCTGGACAAGGCGATGTTGGAGAAATACGGCAAGGGCACGCCCGACGACTGGCTCGAGCGTCACGTTTACACGCCGCGTTCCACGCTCGGTCCGATCCTGATGCTGGTCATCAGCGTGAGCCTGTTCGGTGTGCCCGGCCTGTTCATGTGGGCGCTGCAGATGGCCTGGATTCCTTTCTGGGCTGCGGGCGTCATCAACGGTCTCGGCCATTGGTGGGGCTATCGCAATTTCGACACGCACGACACGGCGACCAATCTCACGCCCTGGGCCCTGTGGATCGGCGGCGAAGAGCTGCATAACAATCACCACGCGTTCCCGAGCTCGGCGAAGTTCGCGCTGCGCCGATTCGAGGTCGACATCGGCTGGATCGCGATCCGCGCGCTGCGCGCCGTCGGCCTGGCCAAGGTGTTGCGCGTCGCGCCGGAATTGAACCTGCGGCCGAACATCGCCGTGCCCGACGCCGAAACCCTGCGCGCGATGATGGCGCACCGCTGGCAGGTCGCGACCGACTATTTCACGACCGTGCTCAAGCCCGCCGTGCAGACCGAGGCGCGCGAGTTGCCGGGCCGTCTGCGCCGTGCGCTGCGCAGCGACGGCCGCTGGCTCGACGAGGCGCACCGGCTCAAGCTGCAGGCCTTCATCGCCTCGCGCCCGCAGCTCGCCACCCTGGTCGCGCATCGCCAGCGCCTGCTGGCGATCTACGAGCTCAAGAGCGCGGCGATGGACGCCCGTGTCGACGCCAAGATGGAGGCCCTGCGCGCCTGGTGTGCCGACGCCGAAGCCTCGGGCATCCGCGCGCTGGAAGAGTTCTCGGCGCGCCTCAAAGGCTACGCCCTGGCGCCCGCGCACGCCTGACCGGCAGCCGGCTTGCGGGCCGGCCCGCCGCGCGGTTCAATGGGTCGGGCCGCCGGGGGGCGGCCATCAGGGGAATCTCATGAAACGCATCGTATTTGCCGCGGCGCTCGCGCTCGTCGCTTCGTCCGCGCTCGCCAGCGATCTGGTGATCAAGAACAAGTCGCTGTGGGACATCCACCGCATCTACCTGTCCTCCTCGGACGACGACAGCTGGGGCGAAGACCAGCTCGACGACGACATCCTCAAGAGCGGCCAGACCCTGCGCCTGCACGGCGTGAGCTGCGACAGCTACGACGTCAAGCTCGTCGACGAAGACGGCGATGTCTGCGAACTGCGCGGCGTCAAACTGTGCGGCGACGAAGCCTGGACGATCGACGACGACGCCTTGCTGAGCTGCCAGCGCAACAGCAACTGAGTTTGGTAACGGCGAAAGAGAAGCCCGCCGAAAGGCGGGCTTTTGTTTTCATCGCGGCCTTCAGGCGTCGCGCCGCTCGCGCACCAGGTTCGCGACGACCGCCGGATCGGCGAGCGTGGAGATGTCGCCGAGCTGGTCGGGCAGGTTCTCGGCGATCTTGCGCAGGATGCGCCGCATGATCTTGCCCGAGCGCGTTTTCGGCAGCCCCGGCGCCCATTGCAAATGGTCGATGCCGGCGATCGCGCCGATCTCCTGGCGCACGAAAGCGATCAACTCCTTTCGCAGCGCCTCGCTCGGATTCTCGCCGGCATTGAGCGTGACATAGGCATAGATGCCCTGCCCCTTGATGTCGTGCGGAAAGCCCACCACGGCCGCTTCGGCGACTTTGGGATGCGCGACGAGCGCGCTTTCGACTTCCGCCGTGCCGATACGGTGCCCGGAGACATTGATGACATCGTCGACGCGCCCGGTGATCCAGTAGTCGCCGTCCTCGTCGCGCCGGCAGCCGTCGCCGGTGAAATAACTACCCGGATAGGTGCGGAAATACGTGTCGAGAAAACGCGCATGATCGCCGTACACCGTGCGCATCTGCCCCGGCCAGCTGCCGAGCAACACCAGATTGCCCTCAGCGGCGCCGTCGAGAATCGCGCCGTTCGCATCGACGAGTGCGGGCCGGATGCCGAAAAACGGTCGCGTCGCCGAGCCCGGCTTGAGGTCGGTCGCACCCGGCAGCGGTGAAATCAGGATGCCGCCGGTCTCCGTCTGCCACCAGGTGTCGACAACCGGGCAGCGTTTCTCGCCGACGGTCTCGTGATACCAGCGCCAGGCTTCGGGATTGATCGGCTCGCCGACCGTGCCGAGCAAGCGCAGCGACGCGCGCGAGGTGCGTTGCACCGGCGCAGCGCCTTCGCGCATGAGCGCGCGGATCGCCGTCGGTGCGGTGTAGAAAATCGTGACCCGGTGCTTGTCGATGACATCCCAGAAGCGCGAATGATCCGGATGATTGGGCACGCCTTCGAACATCACCGTCGTCGCGCCGTTCGCGAGCGGGCCATAGACGATATAGCTGTGGCCCGTCACCCAGCCGACATCGGCGGTGCACCAGTAGACATCGTCTTCGCGCAGGTCGAACACGCAGGCATGCGTGTAGCTGGCAAACAGCAGGTACCCGCCGGTCGTGTGCAGCACGCCCTTGGGTTTGCCGGTGCTGCCCGAGGTGTACAGGATGAACAGCGGATCTTCGGCGTTCATCGCCGTCGGCGCGCACGCATCGGGCTGGCCCTCGACCACGGCCTCGTACCAGCGGTCGCGCGGCATCTGCATCGGCACGGCGGCCCCGGTGTGGCGCACGACGAGCACGGTTTCCACCGCGGTCGTGCCCGGGCGCTTGAGCGCCTCGTCGACATTGGCCTTCAGCGGAATGCGCTTGCCGCCGCGCCGGCCTTCGTCGGCGGTGATCACGAGTTTGGAATCGCAATCGGCGAGGCGCCCGGCCAGCGAATCGGGCGAGAAGCCGCCGAACACCACCGAATGAATCGCACCGATGCGCGCGCAGGCGAGCATCGCCACCGCTGCCTCCGGAATCATCGGCAGATAGATCGTGACCCGATCGCCCTGGCGGATGCCGAGCTTGCGCAGCGCGTTCGCCAGACGGCCGACGCGCGCGTGCAGCTCGCGATAGCTGATGTGCTGTGCGGGTTCGTTGGGTTCGTCCGGTTCCCAGAGGATCGCGGTCTTGTCGCCGCGGGTCGCGAGATGCCGGTCCAGGCAGTTCGTCGCGACATTGAGCTCGCCGTCGGCGAACCAGCGCACGCGGAAATCGTCGAGCGCGAAATTCGACTCGTCGATGCGCGTCGGCACCGTGATCCAGTCCAGCCGCTGCGCCTTTTCCGCCCAGAATTCGTTCGGATCGGCGATCGAGTGCGCGTAATCGCGGGCATAACTCTCGGCCGTGATCTGTGCGGTGGCGGCGAAGGCAGGATCGACGGGGATTTTGGTTTGGGTCATGGCGAAACCTCCGGCCATGACTTTAGCAGGCCGTCGCGCGCGCAGCGGTGGACGCCGCCAAAATCGACATGTCAGGATCACTCTCGTGACCACCCAGCCCACCGACGCACACCGCCTGCGCGACCTCGCCCGCCTGCGCCGCGTCCGCGACCGCATCGATCGTTCCTTCGCGCAACCGCTGGACGTCGAGGCGCTCGCGCAGGGCGTGCACATGTCGGCCGGGCATTTGAGCCGGCAGTTCAAACTTGCGTACGGCGAGTCGGTGTATTCGTATCTGATGACGCGGCGCATCGAGCGCGCGATGGCCTTGCTGCGGCAGGGCGAGCTCAGCGTCACCGACGTGTGCTTCGAAGTGGGTTGCTCGTCGCTGGGCACGTTCAGCACGCGCTTCACCGAACTGGTCGGCGTGTCGCCGAGCGTCTACAAGCGCCAGGGCGAGGCGGCGATCGCCGGCATTCCGGCCTGCGTGGCGAAGGATGTCACGCGACCGGTCAGGAATCGAGAAGCGCCCGCGACCGAGCCAGACGTAGGCTGAGCTCGCCCCATCCACCAGGACTCACGCCATGAACCTCACCATCCACAACACCTTCCTGCCGCAGATCGATCCCGAGGCTTCGCTGGCCTTTTATCGCGACACGCTCGGCTTCGAGGTCCGCAAGGACGTCGCCTACGGCGGCCTGCGCTGGATCACCGTCGGCCCGGTCAATCAGCCCGGCACGAACCTCGTGCTGCAGCCGCCGACGCCCGGCTCCGGCGTCACCGACGAAGAGCGCCGCGTCGTCGCCGAGATGATGGCCAAGGGCACGTACGCGATCCTCACGCTCGCCACGCCCGATCTCGACGGCACCTTCGCCAAGCTGCAGGCCAGCGGCGCCGAGATCGTCCAGGAACCGACGATGCAGTTCTACGGCGTGCGCGATTGCGCGGTGCGCGATCCGGCGGGCACCTTGATTCGCATCAACGAGGTGGCCTGAGCCCACCTCGAGACAAAACCGCGCGCCGGAGAATTATTCCGGCGTCGCGACGCTTCGCAGAAGCCGATACTCCGCCGCGATCGTCGCCGCGTTCGGATCATGCCCGGCCTTGGGCAGCAGTACGAATTCCTTGCGTGGCGCGCTGATCGCGTCGAAATAGGCCTTCGCGACTTCCGGCGTCGACACGAGATCTTCTTCGCCTTCGATGATGAACACCGGCACGTCGAATTTCAGGCCCAGTTTGGGAAGATTGAGCTTGGACAGCATGCCCTCGCCGGTCAGGCCGACGAACTGGAGATACGAATAGTCTTCGCCGGCTTCGTACTCGGCCTGCCGTTCGGCGGTTGCGTACTCGGCCGGCAGCGTCCACCAGTCGGCGGGTGCGGGTGTGGATTTTTTCGCTTCGTACAGGCGCGTCGCGCGGCGCAGCACGCCGAACGCGCGCGGGTTCGTCCACGGCGGTGGGCCAAGGGCTTCGAGCGTCTCAAGGGTCTTGGCATCGTTCGCGGCACGCGCGAGCGCGAGCGTCTTCTGATAGCTCGCCAGCGGATTGTCGCGGTAGCTCACCAGCTGTCCCGCGCCGACATACGCGGTGAACAGTGCCGGCCGCGCCTTGATCATGTGCACACCGAGGATCGATCCCCAGGAGCCGCCGAGCAGCAGCACCTTCTGTTTTCCCAGGCGCTGGGTCACGTAGGCCGCGACCTCGACACCGTCCTGCGCCATCTGCTCGATCGTCAGCGTCGCGTCGGCGGCCTGCGGGTGGCGACCGAAGGTGCGGCCCGCGCCGCGCTGGTCCCACTGCACGAGGGTGAAGTCCTTTTCCCACGCGCCATACACGGCATCGGCGAACGGCGTCAGCGGGTTGCCTGGGCCGCCATGCACGAACAACACGACCGGGTTCGCGCAGCTCGCGCCCTGGATCGTCACCCATTGCTCGATGCCGCCGATCATCACGAAGCCTTGTTCGTGCACGGCCGCGGTCGCCGTGCGACAAGGCGCGAGGTTCAGATTGGGCGGCGGGGGCGCGGGGGCGAAATCGGCGAACGCGCAAAACGGTAGCAGCCACAGCAGGGCGGCGAGGGGCAGTCGGGTCATGGGGAGCGGATTTCCGGAAAGGACGTGAGGCTGGCAGACGATCGTCTTGCCGGCGCGGGCAGTATGGACCACGCCACGCGATCTGCGACGGCGATCGCGGACTTCTTATTGGCTTCACACGGATCCCATGACCGGCACACGGGCGGGGCGCAAGCTGGCGTCCAGGCCCGGATCCGGGTCAACCTGGGCGGGGAGATCAACAATGGCGGCGAACATGGAAAACGGCAGCGAACGACGCGGCAATCTCTTGCGGATCGCGGTTTGGAGCACAGCCGCCTGCCTGCTGCTCCTGCCCCTGGTAGCGATGCAGTTCACGTCAGAGGTGAACTGGACGGGGCTCGACTTCGCGGTCTTCGGCATCATGCTTCTGGTCGCTTGCAGCACCTATGAAGTCGGTGTGCGCATGTCGCGCGACACCTTCTATCGCGCCGGTGTTGGCGTGGCGGCGCTCGCGGGATTCTTCCTGGTCTGGATCAACATCGCGGTCGGCATCATCGGCAGCGAACACAACCGGGCGAACCTGATGTTCTTCGGCGTGCTCGCCGTGGGCCTCGTCGGCGCCCTCATCGCCCGTCTGCGCGCCGCAGGCATGGTGCACGCGCTGATCACGACGGCGGTGGCGCAGGCCCTGGTGCTGGTCGGCGCGCAGTTCACCGGCTCCGACCCGGCCTTGCTGCCGTTGACGGTGTGCTTCACCGGGGCGTGGCTGGTGTCCGCGGCGCTGTTCTGGAAAGCGGCGCAGCGATAGGCCGCGTCGGCGGCCCGTCGTCTAGATGGCCACGTGCACGCCCAGCTCGACCAGCCGGTTGCCGGGAATGCGGAAGAATTCCGTCGCCGGCGTCGCGTTGCGCGACATGAACAGGAACAGCTTGTCGCGCCACAGCGCCATGCCCTGATCCTTGCGCGCCGATAGCGATTCGCGGCTGGCGAAAAATGTCGTGCGCATTGGATCGAAGCCCGGTCCGGGAATGTCCCAGTGGCGCAGGGCCTTGGGCACGTCGGGATCTTCCATGTAGCCAAAGCGCAGATTCAGACGCGAGAAGCCGTCGCCGAGATCGACATAGGACACGCGTTCGCTATCGTCCGCCCGCGGGACGGCAAGCGTCTCGACCGTCAGCAGTACATTGCGCTCGTGCAGCACCTGGTTGTGCTTGAGGTTGTGCAGCAAGGCCGGCGGCAGATAGTCGTTGGACGGGGTCATGAAGACCGCCGTGCCGGGCACGCGTAGCGGCGGATCGACCGCGACGCTCTGCATGAAGTGCTCGATACGCAGGCTGTCGCGATTGATCTGCCGTCGCACCAGATCGCGGCCGCGCCGCCAGGTGCGCATGAGGGTGAACGCCGCGATGCCGATCAGTACGGGGAACCAGGCGCCTTCGGCGAACTTGATGATGTTCGCGCTGAAGAACGCCAGATCGATGCCCAGAAACAGGAGCGACGCCGGCACCAGCAGCCAGACCGGCACCCGCCAGCGCTCGTGCGCGAGCACGATGGTCAGCAGCGCACTGATCAGCATCGTGCCGGTGACGGAGACGCCGTAGGCGATGCCGAGTTTCGCCGACGAGCCGAAACCCACCACGGTCAGCATCACGGCCGCGAGCAGCGTGCGATTCACCCAGGGAATGTAGACATGCCCGATCTCGTCCCAGGACGTGTGGATGATCTGCATGCGCGGCAGATAGCCCAGCTGGATCGCCTGCCGCACGACCGAGAACGTGCCCGAGATCAGTGCCTGCGAAGCGATGACCGTGGCGAGCGTCGCCAGCACGATCATGGGTAGCTGACCCCAGGCCGGTACCAGGCGATAGAACGGGTTCGACACCGAGCTCGGATCGGCGAGGATCAAGGCGCCCTGTCCGAAGTAGTTGAGCAGCAGGCACGGAAGCACAAGACCCAGCCAGGCCAGGCGGATCGGCCGCGGTCCGAAATGGCCCATGTCGGCATACAGCGCTTCGCCACCGGTCACGGCAAGCACGACCGCGCCCAGCGCCAGCCACGCCACGACACCGTGGTGGACGAAAAAGCCGAACGCCCAGCTCGGATCCAGCGCGCGCAGCACGCCCGGGTGCGCGCTCAGTTCGGCCAGCCCCGCCGCGCCGATCGCCAGAAACCACAGGACCGTCACCGGGCCGAACAAGCGACCGACCTTCGCCACCCCCTGACGCTGCAGCGCGAACAGCAGCAGCAAGACCACCAGGGTCGCCGGCACGACGAAGCGTTCGAGCTGGGGCGCGACCACGCCCAGACCTTCGACTGCGCTGAGCACGGAAATCGCGGGAGTCAGCACGCCGTCGCCGAAAAACAGCGCCGTGCCGAAAATGCCCAGCAGGCCGACGCCATAGGCCATCGGCGCCGCGATCGGCAAACTGCGCTGCACGACCGCCATCAGGGCGAGGATGCCGCCTTCGCCGCGATTGTCGGCGCGCATGATGATGAGCACGTATTTGATCGTGACCACCAGGATCAGGGACCAGAACACCAGCGACAGCACGCCGAGCACATTGGTCTGGTCCGGTGCTAGGCCATAGTTCGGACTGAAGGCTTGCTGCAGCGTGTACAACGGACTCGTGCCGATATCGCCAAACACGATGCCGACCGCACCGAGGACCAGGGGCAGCTGCTTTCTCAGGCCAGGGGTGGCGGAGGTGTGGTTCATGCTTGCACCGAAGGAGCGGAGGCGCGCATTGTCGCGGCGCGGATGCCGTCCGGCGGCGGAAAAACCGGCGAATTTACGCAGAATTTATGCCGCGCGACGCACCCGAGACGCCCGCTTTGCGCCAAGCTTCCACCGACCCATCAAAACCGGAATCGGCCCCTAGTCAGCGATGCGACGCGAGAACGAAAAACCGCCCTTCCCGCCCGGGTCGCCGCACGACACCTCGTTCGAGCGCGAGCTCGCCGTCGCGACGTTCGCATGTGCGCTGGCGGTCGCCGCGGGTGCGCTAGCCGAGCGCTATCTCGCGTTCGACGATCTGTCGCTGGTGTTTATGACGGCGGTGATCTTCGTATCGGCGCGCAGCCGCATGACCGTCTCCGTCTTTGCGGCCGTGCTGTGCTTTCTCGCCTACAACTTCTTCTTCCTGGAGCCGCGCTACACGCTCTATCTCGCGGCGCGACATGGGCTGGTGACCGTCACGATGTTTCTCGCCGGCGCTCTGGTCTGCGGGCGGCTCGCGAACCGTCTGCGCAACCAGGTCATCCTGCTCAAGACCGCACGCGCGCATGCCGAATCGCTGCAGCAGCTCGCACAGCGGCTCACGGCGGCGGGCACCGAAGCGGAGGCGATTGCGGCCGCCACGCAGGCCCTGGCAGAGGCGCTCGACGTCGAAGCGGTCGTGCTGCACGGCCAACCGGGCAGCGCGCGCCTGATCGAGGGCGATCGCGAAAATGCGCTGCCGCGCTTCGATCCCTCCCTCGATGCCGCGGTGCGGCGCTGCTGGGCGCGCGCGACCTCCGGCGACGAGCGCGAGGTCGATCACAGCGAACGCGATATCCCCTGGCATTGCCTGCCGCTGGGGCAACCCGGGCGCTGGCTGGGCGTCGTCGCCCTGCATTTTTCGTCGCCGCTGTCGTCGTTGCCGCCCGAGCAGGCCCGTCTGGCCGAGGCGATGGTGCGCGATCTGGCGCAGGCGCTGAACCGATTGCAGCTGGGCAAACAACTGGAAAGCACGCGTTTGCAAGCCGAGACCGAACGCCTGCGGGCGGCGCTGTTGTCTTCGGTGTCGCATGATCTGCGCTCGCCACTGTCGACGATCATCGGCAGCGCCGAAAGTCTCGACGTCTATCGCGATCAGCTCTCGGTCGATGACCAGCGCCAGCTCGCGCGCGACATTCTCGGCGAAGGCCGGCGCCTGGACCGTTACATCCAGAACCTGCTCGACATGACGCGACTCGGCCATGGCGCGCCGGCGCTCGAGCGCCAATGGGTCGGTCTGGACGACATCGTCGGCACCGCGATCCTGCGCGCGAAGCGAGTGCATCCCGATCGCGCCGTCGAACTGCAGCTGCCGGCGATCATTCCGCTGCTACAAGTCAATCCGCCGCTGTTCGAGCAGGCGCTGTTCAACGTGCTCGACAATGCGGCGAAGTTTTCGCCGGTGGGCTCGCCTTTGCGCGTGCGTGCCGACGCGGACAGCGAGTCCATCCGCATCGACATCATCGATGCCGGCCCCGGCATTCCGGAGGAAGAACGCGACGCGGTGTTCGACATGTTCCATAGCGTGTCGCGCGGCGATCGCCGTCCGAACGGCACCGGCCTGGGCCTGACGATCTGTCGCGGTATCCTGCGCGCGCACGGCGGCGAGGCGATGGCCATGGCGCGGGGCGACGATCCGGGCACGGTGCTGCGTCTGTCGCTGCCGTTCGAACCCGCGCCCTCCGACCTGCCCAAGGACGAGTGAGATGTCCGCCCGCATCCTGGTCATCGACGACGAACTGCAGATCCGCCGTTTTCTCGGCATCAGCCTGCGCGCGCAGGGCTATGTCGTCGACGAAGCGGCCGACGGACAGTCGGGTCTGGCGGCGTTGGCGACGCGCGGTGCCGACGCGGTGGTACTCGATCTGGGCTTGCCCGATCGCGACGGCCGCGACGTGCTGCGCGATCTGCGTGCCTGGTCCTCGGTGCCGGTGATCGTGCTTTCGGTGCGTGCGCAGGAGGGCGAGAAAGTCGCCTTGCTCGATGCCGGCGCGAACGACTACCTGACCAAACCCTTTGGCGTGCAGGAGCTCGCGGCGCGCTTGCGCGTGCTGTTGCGCGCCGACCGCGACCCCGACGAGACCGAGCCGCTGACGCTCGGCGAGCTGCGCATCGACACCCGTCGTCGCCTGGTGCTGCGCAAGGGCGAACCGGTGCCGCTGACCCGCAAGGAATGGGCGCTGCTTGCCCTGCTGCTGCGCCATCGCGGGCGCGTGCTGACGCAGTCGCAGCTGCTGCGCGAACTCTGGGGCCCCACGCATACGACCGACACCCACTATCTACGCATCCTCGTCGCCAAGCTGCGCGCCAAGCTCGGCGACGAGGCCGCGAACCCGCGCTACATCGCGACCGAGCCCGGCGTCGGGCTGCGCTTCGTCGACGTGTAGACCTTGCGCCGCGTCAGCGCGCCGTCTTGCCCAAATCACGATCCCACGCCGGCGCCTCACCAAAGCGCTCAGCCAGAAAATCCAGAAAACTGCGCACGATCAATGGCATTTGCCGGCGCGAGGTGTACACGCCGTAGATGCCCATCGTGGCGACGCGGTGGTCGGGCAGCACGATCGCCAGTTCGCCGCTGGCCAGGTGCGGTGCGACGAGATAGGTCGGCAGCATCGCGATGCCGGCATGGGCGCGCACGGCCTGCATCAAAGCGGTTGCATCGTTGGCACTGATCGGGCCGTCGACGGCGACGGATGTCGTCACGCCCTCGCGTTCCAGGGCCCAGAGTTGGCGACCGACGTAGTGGTGCGTCAGGCAGGAATGCGCGATCAGGTCGTCGGGCTGTTCGGGTCGGCCGCGTTTTTGCAGATACGCCGGCGTCGCGCACAGCACGGAACGGCAGACCGACAGCTGACGCGCGATCAGACCCGGATCGAGCGCCGGACTGATGCGGATCGCCAGATCAATGCGCTCCTCGACTAGGTTCACCGAGCGATCGAGCAGCAGCATGTCCACGGCGGTCCCGGCATGCCGCGCGACGTAGTCGGCGACGGCGGCGGCCATCTGGCTCAGGCCGAACGAGGTGCTGCAGGTGATGCGGATGCGGCCGTGCGGGGCGGCGTCGGGGGCGGCCGAAACGGCGCGCAGATCGTCGCCAAGTTCGAGCAGGGTGCGGCAGCGTGCGAGGGCGGCTTCGCCGGCGGGCGTCAGGCTCAGGCGGCGCGTCGTGCGGTGGAGCAGACGTGCGCCGAGCCAGGTTTCGAGCTCGCCCAGGTAGCGCGTAGCCATTGCGCGCGACATCGCCAGGGACTCGGCGGCGGCCGTCAGGCTGCCGCGGTCCGCGACCTCGACGAACACCTGCATCGCGGTCATCCGGTCCATTTGTCCGATCCACGCAACAGTTTGTGGACTTATACGCGGTTTTTCGCGCGGGATCATTGGCCTATCGTGACGTCCAACGACCTCACCGCCCTGTGGAGCCCCCGCGATGACCTCGCCTCTCAAGACCGCGTCCGCCCTCGTCCTCGCCGCTGGCCTCGGGGCCTGTTCGTCGCCGACGCCCACTCCGCCGCCCGCTAAGGAACCCGCCGCCATGACCACTGCTCCGAACCCGATCGCCGCGCCGCTGCGCATCGAAACCTACAACCCCGGCGCCGCCGGCATCTTCGAGGTGTCCTCGACCCTGGTCACCGGCGCGCACGAGGCCGTGCTGGTCAACGCGCAGTTCTCGACGCTCGACGCGGACAAACTCGTCGCGATGATCCGCGCCTCGGGCAAGACGTTGACGACGATCTACATCAGTCACGGCGATCCCGATTTCTATTTCGGTCTCGAGACCCTGACCGCCGCGTTCCCGGACGCGAAGGTGCTCGCGACGCCGAGCACGATCGCCCACATGCAGAAAACCTCGGCCGGCAAGCTCGCGTTCTGGGGCCCGAAACTCGGCGCAGGCGCGCCCTCGCGCATCGTCCTGCCGGCGCCGGTGACCGGCAACACGATCACGCTCGAAGGCCAGTCGCTCGAGATCCTCGGCCTTGACGGTCCGACGCCGGATCGCACCGTGCTGTGGATTCCGTCGATCCGCACGGTCGTCGGCGGCATTCCGGTTTTCGCCGGCGAGCATGTCTGGATGGCCGATACGCAATCGCCGCAGTCGCATGCCGACTGGTTGGCGATGCTCGATCGTCTCGTGGCGCTGCGGCCCGAGCACGTGGTTCCCGGTCATTTCGAACCGGGCGTGCCGCAGGATATCGCCGCACTGACATTCACCGCCGATTACATCCGTGCCTTCGACGAAGAAACGGCAAAGGCCAAGGACGGCAATGCCCTCATCGCAGCGATGAAACAGCGCTACCCCACGCTGAAGGGCGTCGCCTCGCTGGAACTGAGTGCGAAGGTGGCCAAGGGCGAGATGCAGTGGCCTTGAGGACGGCGTAGTGCATTGCGGCCCGTGGACTTATGATCGGGGTGCCGCGTTCGAGGATGGACCTCGATCCTCGCCACGATAAGGAAGCGCCGCCATGCATGTCTCCGCCTACGCCGCCCAATCCGCCACCACGCCGCTCGTGCCGTTCACCGCCGCGCGCCGCGAACCGCGTCCCGATGACGTGACCATCGACATCGCGTATTGCGGTGTCTGCCATTCGGACCTGCATCAGGCGCGCAACGACTGGGGCAACAGCAAGTTTCCGATGGTGCCCGGGCACGAAATCATCGGTCGCGTAACGGCGGTCGGAACGGCGGTGACGCGCTTCGCGGTCGGCGATCAGGTCGGTGTCGGCTGCATGGTCGACTCCTGCCAGCAATGCGCGTCCTGCAGCCGCGGCCTGGAGCAGTACTGCGAAAAAGGCAGCACACTGACCTACAACGGCGTCGACCGGCGCGACGGCCTGCCGACCTTCGGCGGCTATTCCGAACGCATCGTGGTCAACGACAAGTTCGTCGTGAAGATTCCCGACGGCCTCGATCTCGCCGGTGCGGCGCCGCTGCTGTGCGCCGGCATCACGACCTGGTCGCCGCTGCGCCAGTGGAACATCGGCCATGGCAACAAGGTCGCGGTCGTCGGTCTCGGCGGCCTCGGACATATGGCGCTCAAGCTCGCGCGCGCGCTGGGTGCGGAAGTCACGCTGTTCACGCGCTCGCCCGACAAGGAAGCCGATGCGCGTGCGCTCGGCGCGCACCACGTGGTGCTGTCCACCGACAGCGCGCAGATGAAGGCCAGTGCCCGCCAGTTCGATCTGATCATCGACACCGTGCCCTATGCGCACGATCTCAACCCGTATCTGCCGACGCTCGCGCTGGACGGCACGATCGTGCTGGTCGGCTATCTGGGCCCGCTCAATCCGCCCGTGAATTCGATGCTGCTCATCGGCGGCCGCAAATCCGTCGCCGGTTCAGCGATCGGCGGCATCGCCGAAACGCAGGAGATGCTCGATTTCTGCGGCGAACACGGCATCACCTCCGACATCGAGGTGATCCGCATGCAGGACATCAATGCCGCCTACGAGCGCATGCTAAAGAGCGACGTGAAGTATCGCTTCGTGATCGATCTGGCCTCGTTGCGGGCCTGAGCCCCGACGACGATCCGCCCGCCACGAAAAAGCCCGCCGAAAGGCGGGCTTTTTGATGGTTCGATCACCGCCTCGGCGGCAGGATCTTCGTCAGACGAAGATCACTTGATCTTGCCTTCCTTGTACATCACGTGCTTACGGACGACGGGATCGTACTTCAGGATTTCCATCTTGTTCGGCGTGGTCTTCTTGTTCTTGTCGGTCGTGTAGAAATGACCGGTGCCGGCCGAGGAGGTCAGGCGAATCTTGTCGCGCTTGGATGCCATGGTGGATTCTCCTTAGACCTTTTCGCCGCGAGCGCGAAGCTCAGCGATGACGGTGTCGATGCCGTTCTTGTCGATGGTACGCAGGCCATTGGCCGAGACGCTCAGTTTGATCCAGCGGTTTTCGCTGGCCACCCAGAAGCGGCGCGTATGGATATTGGGGATGAAAGTGCGGCGGGTGCGGTTGTTGGCATGACTGACGTTGTTACCCGTCATCATTTTCTTGCCGGTAACCTGGCAAATACGGCTCATGGCGTACCTCGATCATTGTTTGTCACCCATAGCCCGGGTGAAATCGGCCCAGCGAATGCCGCTTTCGGCGGCGTCGCACGCGATACGGAAAGAATTCTCGCTGCGCCAAACGGGCCGGAATCGCGTTTCCGGGGCCGGGGCCTGCAGGGCGGGAGCGCAGCGAGCCGCGAAGTATCGGGGAATTCAGTAGTCCGGTCAAGGACTTAGCTGCGTTTTCGGTGGCTGCGCGTGCACGTGATGTGCGACCATGACGGTGGAAAAGCAATAAAAACAATAAGTTGGCAACGCCGCCTGCGGCTTCTTGAGTTCTCTCGGTGCAAGAGCGGTCCCTTCGCAGCCCGGTCACTCCGTCGTGCGGGGCTCGCCGCCCGCTCCGGCGCTAGCGCCATCCATGATTGATTGGAGCCCCGGTCCCGCCTCGCCGCGGCGGTGAAGTGCAGGCCATGGATGGCCGGAACGGCCGCTCGTGAGCTGCCACGGATGGCGCTGCGCGCGAGCGGGCGCCGCCGCGGCGAGGCGGGGCCGGGGCGGACTTATGGACATGACCCGCCCACGGCCGTAACGGCCGCTATCGCCGCTCCCGCTGGCTGGCGTCAGTGAGTGTTGCGGTCCCGATGCCAGCCGCGGTGCTTGATGTCCAGGTACAGGCTGTACAGGGCGGTGAAGGCCGGGAACAGGTTCTGCACCACGCCGACCGCGTCCTGTTTGGACGAGAACACGAAATAGCTCAGCGTCATCAGGCTGCCGACTACGCTCATGTACCAGAACGCGCGCGGGATCACCGGCTTGCCCGCGCGCTTGGACGCGACGAACTGCACCAGCCAACGGCCGCCGAACATCAGCGCGCCGACCAGGCCGATCAGTTTCCACAGGGTGATGTGCAGGCCGAAGCCGCTGAGCCAGACGATCTGCTCGTTCATGGGCGGGCGACTTCCCGCGTCGCGGTGACCTTGCTGCGCTTGATCAGCCAGCCCACGCCGCGCAGATCGGCCAGGCCGACCCAGGCGCGACCGAGATTGTTGTACTTGGACACGCCGGTCGAGCGCTCGCGGTGATTCACCGGCACGCTGACCGATTGCCAGCCCGCGCGTTTGACCAGGGCCGGCAGGTAACGATGCATGTGATCGAAATAGGGCAGGTCCAGGAACAGCGCGCGCTCGAACAGCTTGATGCCGCAGCCGGTGTCGGGCGTCTCGTCGCGCAACAGGCGCGAGCGGATCGCGTTGGCGATCTTCGAGGCCCAGCGCTTGGAGCCGGTGTCCTTGCGGTTCACGCGCCAGCCTGCGAACAGCTTGATCGCGCTATCGGCCGTCTCGCGCGCTTCGAGCAGTTTCGGGATGTCGGCCGGATCGTTCTGGCCGTCGCCGTCGAGCGTGGCGATCCACGCGCCGCGCGCGGCTTTGACGCCGTTGCGCACGGCCGTACTCTGGCCGCTCTGTTTGACGTGCTGCACGACGCGCAATTCCGGCGTGCCGGCCATCAGGCCGGTGAGCACCGCGAGCGTGTCGTCCTTGGACTGGTCATCGACGTAGACGATCTCGAAGGGCAGCTTGCCGCGCAAGGCCGCGACGATCTCCCCGACCAGGGGGGCGACGTTGTCGCGTTCGTTGAATACCGGCACGACGACCGAGAGTTCGGGCGTCGAAAGCAAATGCGGGTCTTCGGCCGTCATGCGGCGTCTCCATGCAGTTCGCGGCGGTCGGACGCAGGGGACCGTGTCGCCGTCGGATCAGTGCGTGCCATCGCTCAGTCGGCGCGGCCGCGGATCTTTTCCAGGATGCCTTCGAGCGCATCCAGACCGTGGTAATTGATCACCAGTTTGCCGCGTCCGCCGCGACCGTGCTGCACGGCGACCTTGGCGCCGAGACGCTCGCCGAGCTCGCGTTCGAGCGAAGCGATGTCGGCATCGGCCTTCTTGACCGGCGCCACCGCTTTCTTGCTCGGGATCTTGCCCTGCGCGAACTGCTGCGCGCGGCGTTCGACTTCGCGCACCGACAGGCCCAGTTCGGCCGCTTCGCGGGCCAGGGAAATCGCCGCCTGCGGCGCCAGCGTCAGCAGCGCGCGGGCATGGCCCATCTCGAGTTTCTTTTCCTCGAGCAGCTTGCGGATTTCCTCAGGCAGCTCGAGCAGGCGCAACAGGTTCGACACCGCCGCGCGCGACCGGCCGACGGCTTCGGCGGCCTGCTGGTGCGTAAGCGAGAACTCGTCGATGAGGCGGGTCAGCGCCAGGGCTTCTTCGAGCGGATTGAGGTCTTCGCGCTGGATGTTCTCGATCAGCGCCATCGCGATGACCGCGCGGTCGTCGACTTCGCGCAACACGACCGGGATGTCGGTCAGGCCGGCGAGCTGCGCCGCGCGCCAGCGGCGTTCGCCGGCGATGATTTCGTACTTGCCCTTGCCGATCTCGCGCACGACGATCGGCTGGATCACGCCCTGCGCCTTGATCGATTCGGCGAGTTCGGCCAGACGGTCCGAGTCCATGCCCGTGCGCGGCTGGTACTTGCCCGGCTGCATGAGATGGATGCCCAGCGTGCGCATCGCGTCGCTATGGATTTCTTCCGGGGTAGCCGCCGCCGCAGCCTTGCTGGTTCCGAGCAGGGCATCCAGCCCGCGACCCAGTCCGCGTTTCTTGACAGCCATTACGCGGTCTCCTTGTGTTTCTTCTCGCGACGCACGATTTCTCCGGCCAGGCCCATGTAGGCGATGCCGCCGCGCGAGGCCTTGTCGTAACCGACGATGCTTTGGCCGTGGCTCGGCGCTTCGGCCAGACGCACGTTGCGCGGAATGATCGAGCGGAACACCTTGTCGCCGAAATGCGTGGTCAGTTCGCCCGACACGGCATTGGCCAGGTTGTTGCGCACGTCGTACATGGTGCGCACGATGCCTTCGATCTGCAGCGCCGGATTCAGGCGCTGCTTGAGCGCGTCGATGGTATTGACCAGGGCCGACAGGCCTTCGAGCGCGAAGTATTCGCACTGCATGGGCACGATGACGCCGTCGGCCGCCGCCAGCGCATTGAGCGTGAGCAGGGACAGCGAGGGCGGGCAGTCGATGAGGATGTAGTGGTAGTTCTCGCGGATCGGCAGCAGCGCGGCTTTCAGCCGCTGCTCGCGCTCGGTCTGGTCCATGAGCTGGATTTCCGCGGCGGTCAGGTCGATGTTGCCCGGCAGCAGGTCGTAGCCTTCGGCCGTGGTGACGATCGCGGCGGCGGCGTCGCATTCGCGCAGCAGCACTTCGCAGGTCGAGTTTTCCAGGTCGCGTTTGTCCACGCCCGAGGCCATGGTGGCATTGCCCTGCGGATCGAGATCGATCAGCAGCACCTTGCGCGGCGACGCGGCCAGCGCGGCGGCGAGGTTGACGGCAGTGGTGGTTTTTCCCACGCCGCCTTTCTGGTTGGCAATGGCGATGATGCGACCCATGAACGCTTTCCTTGCAGGCAGGCCGGGGCCAGACCCGCCCGCGGGGACCCCGAGCGGGCAATTATGCCGGTTCGGCCGCTCCGGTGGCGGATGCCCGGGTCACGATGTGCGTCAGGCCGCGCTTTCGCGCGCGATGACCACCAGATGACGCTCGGCATCGAGCCCGGGCACGATCAGCGTATGGACCGCCGACAGTGCCCAGCCGGGCGGTAACTCGGCGACTTCCTCGTCCACGCGCGGGCCTTTCATCGCCAGCAGGCGCCCATGGGGCGCGAGCAGATGCCCGCCCACGGCCAGGATGCCGGCCAGACGATCCAGGGCGCGGGCGGTGATCAGATCGAAGGCGCCGGGCTCGGCGACGGCCTCGGCACGCGATTCGAGCACGCGGGCATTGCCCAGGCCGAGCTGACGCACGGCTTCGCGCAGGAAGCGCGCTTTCTTGCCATTGCTCTCGACCAGGGCAACCTGCAGGCCGGGTTTGGCGATCGCCAGCGGAATGCCGGGCAGGCCCGGGCCGGTGCCCAGATCGGCCAGGCGCTCGTCGTGCACATGCGCATGCATGGCCAGCGAATCGAGCAGGTGCTTGACCAGCATCTCGCGCGGATCGCGGATCGCGGTGAGGTTGTAGGCCTGGTTCCAGCGATCGAGCAGGGCGAGGTAGTCGAGCAGGCGCGGCGCCAGCGTGCGGGGCAGGTCGAGCGCGGCGAGCCCCGATTCGAGCTCGGGTTGCAGATGACGGAGCGGATTCATGGACGCATTGTCCACGACCGCCGCGTCCCCCGGTAGGAGCCGGCTTGCCGGCGACCACAAGAGCGATGGTCCGACGCGGTCGCCAGCCAGCTGGCTCCTACGTTAGGCTGGGGAATGTCTACGGTTCTGCTTACTGGCGCCAACGGATTTCTGGGTCAGCACCTGCTGCGCGAACTGGTCGCGGCTGGCGCCGACGTGCGTGCGTTGTCGCGGCGTGACCGCGCCGATGCCGACATCCGCGCGCTCGGCGGCACACCGGTTCGCGGCGACGTGACCGACGTCGCTGCTTTGCGCGCGGCGATGGCCGGCGTCGAGACGGTGTTCCATACCGCCGCCGACACCAATACCTGGCGTCCGGCCAACGCCGCGCAGACGCGCACGAATGTCGGCGGCGCGCAGAACCTGCTGGCCGCCGCGCGCGAGGCCGGCGTGCAAGGCTTCCTGCACACTTCTAGTGTCTCCGCGTATTCGCATCTGGTGCATGACACCTTGCGCGAGGACGTGCCGCAGCGCGGCGGCGACAGCTGGATCAACTACGAGCGCACGAAATTCCTGGCCGAACAGGCCGTGCGCGAATCCGGCCTGCCCTTCCTCATTTTTCAGCCCTCGCACATCCTCGGTCCGGGCGACACGCGCAACTGGTCGCGCCTGATTCGTCTGGTCGATGCGGACAAGCTGCCCGGCGTACCGCCGGGCTCGGGCGCGTTCGCCGACGTGCGCGAAATCGCCAAGGCGCAGGTGCGCGCCTGGCAGCGCGGCAAATACGGCGAGGCCTATCTGCTCGGCGGCGAGCACGCGAGCTTCCTCGAACTCGTCACCGAGATTGGCCGCCAGCTGGGCCGCAAGACGCCGGCGCGGGCGACGCCGGCGTTCGCGATCCGCCTGCTCGCGCAGGGCAAATACCTCGCGTCGCTGATCACGAAAAAAGCGCCGGACATCACGCCCGAGGGTGCGATGTTCACCTGCCACGATCTGCGCGTGGATTCGGGCAAGGCGATGCGCGACCTCGACTACCGGGCGACCGCGCTGCCTGCGCTACTGGCCGACACCATCGCCTGGCTGCGCGCGGAAAAACTCATCGCCTGAGCTCGCGGCCGCGAGCGGCAACAGATCGCCGCCATACGAGAGCACCGTGCCCAGGCCGGGCAACGCGAAAGAAACAAAAAAGCGATAGCGCCCGTCGACGATGCGCTTGCCGGCTTGCGAACGCGGCAACAGCCAGCGCGGCAGCGGCAAACCGAAGGCACGCGCGCCGCGCAGGCGCCAGGTCCAGCCGCCGTCGTCGATATCCACGCCCAGCCACAATTCCACCGGGCCGGTGCGTTCGCGCCAGCCACCGTCGGGCCAGGTGCCGAACGGCACGAACACCGAGGCCATGCGTGTGCCCGCGTCAAAACAACGGTCCCAGTACAGATTGCCGGGATCGTGGCTGATATCGACACGCAAGGTATGTGCGCCGGCGCGATCGGGAATGCCGAGGCGGCGCGCAAGCCGTCGCCCGATTACACCCGCGAGGCCGGTACCGAACGCGATCACGACCGGCCCCGACAACACGCCGCCCTCGCGATGCAGGGTCTGCAGCAAGGGATGCAGACGCGCGAACTGCGGCCCCAGCCAGTCGACGACCGGATGCCCCGAAAAATCAGTCATCCCCCATTCCTCCCTTCTCCCCCCAGGAGAAGGTGGCCCGCAGGGCCGGACGAGGGCCGCCGCCGATCAACCCCGCGCATCCTCCACCACAAACCGCGCATTGATCTCGCTCAGCGACGCGGGCTTGGCGAACAGATAGCCCTGGCACAGGGTCAATCCCAGCAGACGCAGTTGTTCGCGCTGCTCTTCGGTCTCCACGCCTTCGGCGACGACCTCCAGGCCCAGGGAGTCGGCCAGCAGCTGGATCGCGCGCACGATCGCCGTGCTGCCGCCGCTCTCGCCGATCTTGAGCGCGGCGACGAAGGAGCGGTCGATCTTGATGCCGTGCAGTGGGAAGCCGTGCAGATATGACAGCGAGGAATAGCCGGTGCCAAAATCGTCGAGGAAGGTCTGTACGCCGGCATCGCGCAGGCGGCGCAGGCAGTTCTGCACCTGCTCGGGATTTTCCATCAGCGCGCCTTCGGTGACCTCCAGACGCAGATGCCGTGGCTCGACCTGGTGTTCCTGCAACAGGTACAACAGGCGTTCGTCGAAATCGCTGACGCGCAGATGCCGTGGCGATACGTTGATGGTGACGTAGCGATCGCCGAGTGCGAGCACGCGGATGTCGCCGCAGACCTGTTCGTAGATCTGCCAGTCGATCTGCTCGAGCGTGCCCGATTCTTCCGCCGTCGCCAGATAGTCGGCCGGTGCCAGCGTGCCGCGCTCGGGATGCTGCCAGCGCATCAGCGCTTCGAACCCGATCACCGCGCCGTTGTGCAGGCGCACGATCGGCTGGTAGTAGGGCACGAATTCGCCGCGCTGCAGGCCGCGACGCAGGTCGCCCTCGAGCTCGAGCTGGCGCAGCGCGTCCTCGTGCAGTTTTTCGTCGAACAGCGCGAACCGTTGCCGGCCGGCGGCCTTGGCGCGATACATCGCCACGTCGGCGTCGCGCAGCAGTTCTTCGGGGTTGCGGTAGCGCTCGTGCGAGAGTGCGATGCCGATGCTGGCCGAGGTGTACAGCTCTTTGCCGGCGATGCGCATGGGCTCGGACAGGCTACGGATCACGCGCTCGGCGACCATGACCGCGTCGCCGGGTTCGTGGATGCGATCGATGACGATCGCGAATTCGTCGCCGCCCAGGCGCGCCACGGTATCGGGTTCGCGCACGCAGCGACTGATGCGCAGCGCCGCTTCCTTGAGCAGTTCGTCGCCGACCAGATGGCCGACGGAATCGTTGACGACCTTGAAACGATCCAGATCGAGGAACAGCACCGCGAACCGGTGGTCTTCGTTCTGCCGGTAGCGCGACAGCGACAACCCCAGCGTCGCCAGCAGCTGGCTGCGGTTGGGCAGGCCGGTCAGGGTGTCGTGCAGGGCTTCATGCTTGAGCTTGTGTTCGATGCGTTCGCGCACGGAGATCTGGTCGCGCAGTTCGCGGTTGGTCACGGCCAGTTCGCTGGTGCGCGCCTCGACGCGCTGCTCGAGCTCGGCATAGGCCTGGCGCAGCGATTCGTGTGCCTGTCGGCGTTCGAGCGCGCTGGCGATGTGGAAGGACACGAAGCTCAGCAGTTCCTCGTCGCGCGTCGTATACAGATAGTCGGGCGTGTAGCTTTGCAGCGCGATCAGGCCGTTGGCTTTGCCTTCGACCATGAGCGGCACGCCCAGCCAGCACACCGACTTGGTGCCGACCGAATTGACTTCGCCGGCGGCTTCCAGACGCTCGACGCCGAGGCGGTCGGTCAGCAGCGGTTTGCCCGAGCGCAGCACGAATTCGCTGAGGCCCCGGCCAAGCTGGCGGCGCTTGTGGCGCTGGTCGCGTTCATCGACCGAATACGGGAATTCCAGCTCCTGGCCGTCGGGCGTGAGCAGGGCGATGTAGAAATTGCGCGCGTCGAGCAGTTCGCCGACGATTTCGTGCACCGAGGCGTAGAAACTCTCCATCGTTTCGCTGCTGCCCGACACTTCGGCGATGCGGTACAGCGCGCGCTGCAGCTGTTCGCTGCGCTGGCGCTCGCGCACTTCCTGGCGCAGCGCGACGGTGCGTTCCTCGACGCGGCGCTCGAGTTCTTCCTGCGCCTCGCGCCGCGACAGCGCGCTGAGGATGTGCTGGGCGACGTAGCTGAGCAGGGCCTGGTCGGATTCGCTGTAGCGCACGGCCGGGTCGTAGCTTTGCACCACGACGGCGCCGCGCACCACGCCGTCCTCGATGATCGGCACGCCCAGCCAGTCGACGCTGTCCGGGCCCAGGCCGCCGTCGCGGATCACGCCGAGCTTGTCGCGCACGGCCTCGGACGGGCCGCGGATCGGCTTGCCGTAACGCAGCAGGCCGAGCGTGAGGCTGTTGCGCATCGCCTCGGGCGTCAGCTGCTCGTCGGGATCGGGGATGACCGGATCCTGGCTGTCGGCGAAATAGATGAAGCGCATCGTCTCGTGTTCGGGATCGAATCGGACGATGTAGAAGTTTTCCGCGTACATCAGCCGGCCGACGATCTGGTGCAGGCCGTGCAGCACGTCGATGGTCGCGCGGTCGGAGCTGGCGATGTCGGAGATCGCGAACAGGGCGCGCTGCAGGCGTTCGGCGCTCTCCAGACGTTCGACGTCGACCTGCAGGCGCTGGGTGTTGAGCAGGGAGCGCGAACGCAGGGCCAGCGGCGCGAGCGCGTCGCGCCAGTCGGGGTCGACGCGGCTGGGTGCATACCGGCACAGCACCGCCGCCCAGAAGCCGGCGTTCTGCGCAAGCACGACGGCGACCTGCATGTCGCCGGTGCGCGGATCGACTTCTTCGGCGGTGCCGCCATGCCGGCGCGCATTGTCGAGCAGCGTCAGCAAAGCCGTGCCGGGCATCAGGTCATTGGTCGAATGCAGCCGGCGCGGATCTTCGGGCTGGTGGTTCCAGACCATCGCGGCGAGCTTGAGACCCTTGGCCTCGAGATGCTCGCTGACGATCTTCGCCAGCGCCGACATGTCGCGCGCGCCCAGCAAGGCGTGGACAAACGTGTCGGGGTCGCGCTGCAGCGGCGTGCTGGGTATCGCCATGGACCGATTGTTCAGCAATTCCCCGGGAATGGATAGCCGGGCGGTCCGGCGCCGGCCGGGCCGAGCAGGGCGCGGGTCGCGGCATGGGCCGGGGCCGCCAGCACCTGCGGCAGGACGCCTTGTTCGACGATCACGCCGTCGGCCATCACCGCGATGCGCTCGGCCAGCGCCCGCGCCGCGCCCATGTCGTGGGTGATGAATAGCATCGCCAGGCCGCGCTCGCGCTTGAGCCGGTTCAGCAGGGCCAGGATTTCCGCACGATGCTGGGCATCGAGCGCGGACACGGCTTCGTCGCACACCAACAACAGCGGATCGTTGGCCAGCGCACGCGCGATCGCGATGCGCTGGCGCTGGCCGCCGGAAAACTGGTGCGGATAGCGGTCGAGCGCATCGGTATCCAGGCCGACCTGCGCGAGCAGTTCCGCGGCGCGCGCCCGGCGCATCGGTGCCGACAGCGTGCCGTGGATGCGCAGCGGCTCGGCGACGATCTCCGCCACGCGTTGCCGCGGATCGAGCGAAGCGTACGGATCCTGGAAAACCACGCCGATGCGCCGGCGCAGTTGCCGCAGCGACGCCGCCGTCGCGCCGAGCAGGTCTTCGCCGTCGAAGCTGATGCGCCCCGCGACGCCGCGTCGCACCAGACGCAGCAGCGCACGGCCGAGCGTGCTCTTGCCGCTGCCGCTCTCGCCGACCAAGGCCAGGCATTCGCCGCGATGCAGGTCCAGCCGGGCCTCGCGCACGGCCAGACGCGGGCTGCGCGGATAACGAATGCTGAGGTCGTCGATCTGCAACAGGCGGTCGCCGGGCGGATTCGCGATCGGCGCGGGCAGGCGATCGGCGGCGAGCAGGGCGCGGGTGTACGCCGCTGCCGGTGTCGCGAACACGGTCGCGGTGTCGCCGCGTTCGACCAGGCGACCGCGCTGCAGGATCGCGACCTGCGAGGCGTACGCGCCGATCAGGGGCAGGTCGTGGCTGATCAGCAGCACCGACAGGCCGCGCTCGCGGCGCAGCCGATCGAGCAGGTCGAGCATCTCGCGCGCCAGACGTGGGTCCAGGGCGGAGGTGGGTTCGTCGGCGATCAGCAGGCTCGGTGCGCCGGCGAGCGCGAGCGCGAGGCCGACGCGCTGGCGCTGACCGCCGGAGAGCTGGTGTGGGAAGCGGCGGAAACTTTCCGCCGGTTCGGGCAATTCGAGGTCGGCGAACAGACGCAGGGCCTCATTGTGCGCCGCGGTCGCGTCGAGACCGCGCAGCACCCGCAAGGACTCGACCAGTTGCGCGCCGACACGCCGCAGCGGATGCAAGCTGGCCAACGGATCCTGCGGCATCCACGCCAGCTGCCGGCCACGCAGGGCGCGGTGCGCGGGCGAATCGAGCGGAATCTCGCGTCCATCGAAGCGCAGCTCGCCTCGCGCAGACAGACCCGGTGGCAGCAGGCCGATCAGGGCGAGCGCCGTCAGACTCTTGCCACTGCCGCTTTCGCCGACCAGACCCAGGCAGGCGCCGGTCGCGAGGTCCAGGTCCAGCGGCCCGACCAGGGGCGTGGAGGACGCCGGCTGCCGGATCTCCAGGCCCGACACCTGCAGGCCGCGGCTCATGCCGCCGCCTCGCGCGGCACCCGACGCACATCGAGCCAGTCGCGTAGACCGTCGCCGAGAAACTGGAAACTGGCGAGCGTGGCGATCAGGAACCCGGCCGGAAACAGCAAGGTCCACGGCGCGCTGTCGAGCTCCTGGCTGCCTTCGTACAACAAGGTGCCCCAGCTCGCCGAAGGCTCGTTGACCGAGAGACCGAGAAAGCCCAGGAAACTTTCGACCAGGATCGCCTGCGGCAGGATCAGGCCCAGATACACCAGGGCCAGCGGCAGCAGGTTCGGCAGCAGATGCCAGCGCAGCACCTGGGAAAAACTCGCGCCGGCCGCGCGCGCGGCCAGCACAAAGGCCGATTCACGCAGACGCGCGGCTTCGGCACGCATGACCCGCGCCAGGTCGATCCAGACGTAGCCGCCGATCGCGCCGAGCAACAGGGGCAGGGAACGACCGAACAAGCTCAGCAGCAGGATCACGATGAGCAGGAAGGGCAACGCCGACAGCACGTCCAGCGCGCGCACCATCCCGCGCTCGACCGCACCGCCGGCATAACCGGCGATCGCGCCGTAACCCAGGCCAAGCACCAGGGCGATCAGGCTGGCAATCGCGCCGATGGTCAGCGACAGGCGACCGCCGGCAAGCGTGCGCGCGAGCACGTCGCGGCCGATCGCATCGGTGCCGAACCAATGCGTCGAGGTCCAGGAGGGCGCGCTCGACAGCCAGTCCCAGTCCGGCCGGTGCGGATCGGGCAGGCCCAACGCGGGCAGCAGCCAACAGGCGAGCACCAGGCCGGCGAGGCCCGCGAGGCAAACCCGGACCAGACGCGGCAGCGGTGGAGACGTCGACATGGCCCCATCCTATCCGGCGGTAGAATGACGGCAAAGGAGCACGATCCCATGACCTTTCCGCTGTCCCGTCCCCGCCGCCTGCGCCGCGACGAGTTTTCCCGCCGGTTGGTGCGCGAAACCGTCCTCACCGCCAACGACCTGATCCTGCCGGTGTTCGTGCACGAGCTCGATGGCCGCGCGCCGGTGGCTTCGATGCCCGGCGTCGACCGCCTGTCGATCGACGAGCTGCTGCGCGTGGCCGAACAGGCGGTGGCGCTGAAGATTCCGGCGCTGACGCTGTTCCCGGTCACCGCGCCGGACGCGAAATCGCTCGATGGCGCCGAAGCCTGGAATCCCGACGGCCTCGCGCAACGCGCGATCCGCGCGCTGAAAAAGAATTTCCCGGAGCTGGGCGTAATCACCGACGTCGCCCTCGATCCCTACACCACGCACGGTCAGGACGGCCTGATCGATGACAGCGGCTACGTCGTCAACGACGAAACCGTCGCTGCACTCGTCGCGCAGGCGCTGTCGCATGCCGACGCCGGCGCCGACGTCGTCGCGCCCAGCGACATGATGGACGGCCGCATCGGCGCGATCCGCGAGGCGCTGGAAGAGAACGGGCACGTCAATACGCGCATCCTGGCCTATTCGGCCAAATACGCTTCCAGCTTCTACGGTCCGTTCCGCGACGCGGTCGGCTCGGCCGGCAGTCTGGGCAAGGGCAACAAATACACCTACCAGATGGATCCGGCCAATTCCGACGAAGCCCTGCGCGAAGTCGCGCTGGATCTCGAGGAAGGCGCGGACATGGTCATGATCAAGCCCGGGCTGCCGTATCTGGACATCGTGCGTCGGGTGAAGGACCACTTCGGCGCACCGACCTTCGTCTATCAGGTCAGCGGCGAGTACGCGATGCTCAAGGCCGCCGCGCTGAACGGCTGGCTCGACGAGCGCGCCTGCGCGCTGGAGGCGCTGACGAGCATCAAGCGTGCCGGCGCGGACGGCGTGCTGACCTATTTCGCCCTGGACGCAGCACGCTGGCTCGCCGAGTAGCGATATCCCGGTGAGCGCTGCTGTCGGCGACGATGACATGAACCAACGCGGGGCTTGCCGTGCGACCCGCGACCGCACCATCATCGGTCATGCGGGATCATCGGGTCGGATGTGATCCTGTCGCCAGCGAGCGTTTTCGATTCGGATTCCGATCCGGATTTTCGATCCGACAGGGAGATTCGACATGGCCCCACGTTACGCGGTCTTCGGCCACCCCATCGCGCATTCGCTGTCGCCGCAGATCCACGCGGCCTTCGGCCGGCAAACCGGCATCGCGCTCGAATACACGGCGATCGATGTCTCGATCGATGATTTCCACGCCGCCCTCGAAGCCTTCGCTGCTGGCGGTGGCCGCGGCGCCAATGTCACCTTGCCGCACAAGCAGCTCGCCCTGGTGCTGTGCGAACACTTGAGTGAGCGCGCGCAGCGCGCCGGCGCGGTCAACACGCTGGTGCGCACCGAAGCGGGCTGGGACGGCGACAACACCGACGGCGCCGGCTTCGTGCGCGATCTCACCGAGCGTCACGGCCTGGATCTGCGCAGCCGGCGCACCCTGCTGCTCGGCGCCGGCGGCGCGGCGCACGGCGTCGCCCCGGCCCTGATCGATGCGGGCATCGGCGAGCTGACCATCATCAATCGCACGCCCGACAAGGCCGACGCGCTCAGCGATGCACTCGGCCAGCCCGGTCGCGTGCATTCGCGCTACTGGTCGGATCTGGGCAACCAGGGCGCATTCGACTTCATCATCAATGCCACCTCGATCGGGCGCGAAAGCACCAGCTTCTCGCTGCCGTATTCGCTGGCGACACCGCGCACGCTGGCGGTGGACCTGAGCTATGGCGAAGCGGCGATCCCGTTCATGGCCTGGGCGCGCAGCGCCGGCTGCCACACGGTCGTCGACGGCCTGGGCATGCTGGTCGAACAGGCGGCGGAAAGTTTCGAGCGCTGGCACGGCGTGCGGCCGGACACGCGACCGGTCTACGAACAATTGCTGCGCAAGTCGGACATGCTGGCGACCGCGGATTGATCCGCGTTCCGCGATCGCGCGCATGATCACATCGTCCGGGCCCCGGCCGGCGCACATCTTCCATTTCGCCGATGCGACGCAGTGGGCCGAACAACGCCTGTGCGGCGAATACGCGCCGCCGGGCTGGGAGCGTGAAGGTTTCATCCATTGCGCGACGGCCGAACAGATTCCCGGGGTGGCGCAGCGTCATCTGCAGGGCCGTACGAACCTGCTGCGCCTCACGCTCGCCGCCGCCGACCTCGGTGACTGTCTGCGCTACGACTGGAGCGAGGCCAGCGGCGACTGGTATCCGCATGTGTATTCTCCGATCCCGGTGTCCGCGGTCTGCGCGGCCGAGATCTTCCTTCCCGAACAAGGATCCGTTGCATGAACAAGCTTTTGTTGTCCGCCGTCGGCGTTCTGCTCGCGCTGGCCGGCAGCGCGCGGGCGGAAACCGCCGGCCCCTGCCCCGGTCTGCCCGCTGATGCCGGTCTGACCTGGACGCATTCGGACGGACCCGACTTCGTCGTCTGTCATGCGATGCGCGGCAAGGAGCAGGTCTTCGGCGTGTATCTGGGGCGCAATCCCAGCTATCGCCATCTGGACGTGAACAAGGCCGAAGCCAGCCGCATCGGCAGCTATGAGGTGACCTGGTACAACGTCTCGCCCGACGACAAGCAAGGCGCGTATGCACGCGAAACCATGGTCCGTTTCGGCAAGCAGGACAGCGCGGGCGTCGCGCATTTCTGGATCAGCGCGGCCAGCGAAGAACAACTGCTCGCGACCTTCAAGCTGCTCGAAGGCGTGAGCCTGCAAGCACCCGTAGCGCAGGCCGTACCCATCGAAACGCCGCCCGCCGGCGAAGCGCCAGCCACGGAAGAACCGGCCGCCGACGTGCCGCCGGCGCCAGCCGAAGCCCCGCCCGCCGAAGTGCAGGACGGTGCGGCTACAGGCGGCCCTGCCGCTTGATCGCGAGGTAACGCTCGACCAGGGCGCCGGGCAATTCCGGGCAGGTCACGTCGAGCACGGTGACGCCGTGCTGGCGCAGGGCATCGTGGGCGCGCCGGCGTTCGTCGAGATAATTCGCGACCGCGCCGACGCGGATCGCGCCGGTGAGATCGACGACCGGCGTGGTCAGCGATTCGTCGAGCGCCTGCTCGCGCAGACTCGCCACGCAGACCAGATGCTTGCGCTGCAGCAGTTTCACTGCTGCCAGCAGATCCTCGATGTCCTCATCGCGGCCATTGGTGATGAGCATGACCAGCGCGCGGCGCTTCTGCCGCAGCGACAGTTGCGTCGCGGCGGCGAGATAGTCGGTCGCGACCGGCTGCGCTTCCAGGTCGTAGACGGTGCCCATCAGCGCATCGATCGTGCCCAGGCCGCGCATCGGCGGCAGCCAGCGCGCCGGCCCGCCGTGCGCCATCAGGCCGACCGCATCGCCCTGGCGCAGCGCGAGATACGACAGCACGAGCGACGCGTTGAGCACATGGTCGAAATGCGCGATGCGGTCGTCGCGCGCAAGCATGCGGCGGCCGGTATCGAGCAGGATCACGACCTGCTGATTGCGTTCTTCCTGGTATTCGCGCGAGATCAATCGGTGCGCACGCGAAGTCGCTTTCCAGTCGATCTGGCGCAGGCTGTCGCCGATGCGGTATTCGCGCATCTGATGGAAGTCGGTGCCCTCGCCGCGTCGCCGCTGGAGGTGCGCACCGACCATGCGCGAAGCCTGTTCGGCGGAGAACAGCGCGAACTTCGCCAACGGTGCGAAATTGGGATACACCTTGACCGTCGAACTCACCGGCAGCGTGCGCTGCTGCGTCCACAGGCGCAGCGCCGACCACAGGCGCAGATGACAGCCGGCGAATACGAAGGCGCCGCGCGCCATCGGCAACAGGTGATAGGCGAAACTCGATTCTTTGCCCGCATGCAAGGTCAGCGCGCGCGGCAGCCCGCGCACCGGCCACGGCCCCGGATGCAGGTCGTGCACGCTGACGCGCTGGCCGAACCGCGCGGAAGTGCGCAGACGCAGCAATACCTCGCGCTCGGGCCCGAGCGGCAGCACCGAGGGCAGCTCGCGTTCGACGCTCGGCGTCGGCCGTCGCGACAATTCCAGTGCATCGAGCACGGCCAGCACCAGCACCGTTCCGGCGCTGATCCACCAGGCCGCTGCCGGCACCAAGCCCAAGGCAACCGCCACGCCAAGCAGGGCGAGCAGCGCCGACGCCCAGACAAGGGCGGGCGAGGGTCTCATCGGCGCGGCGCGTCCACTTTCGCGAGCAGGGCGTCGAGCACCTGGTCGATGCGCTGGCCTTCGATCTGCAATTCCGGCGCGAGCGTCAGGCGGTGACGCAGACCGGGTTTGGCGATCGCACGCACGTCGTCGGGCGTGACGAAGTCGCGGCCTTCCATGACCGCCTGCGCGCGCGCCAGTCGCACCAGGGCGAGCGAACCGCGCGGACCGGCGCCCATCGCCAGGCCGGGCCATTCGCGCGTGGCGCGCGCCAGCCGCACCGAATAATCGATGACCGCTTCGTCGACCGTGATGCGCGCCGTGCCCATCTGCATCGCGACGATGTCGGTGGGGCCGAGCACGCGGCGCACGTTCGACAGATCGAAATCGGTCGCGCTGCGCCCGGTGCTGACCGCGCCAACCATGCGCACCTCGTCGGCGAGCTCAGGATAGTTGAGCAACACCTTGACCAGAAAACGGTCCAGCTGCGCTTCCGGCAGCGGGTACGTGCCTTCCTGCTCGACCGGGTTCTGCGTGGCGATCGCCATGAACGGCGGCGACAGATGGAAGCTCTTGCCTTCGATCGTGACCTGCTGCTCCTGCATGACTTCGAGCAGCGCTGCCTGCGTCTTCGCCGGTGCGCGATTGATTTCGTCGGCGAGCAGCAGGTTGGTGAACACCGGGCCGCGACGGATCTTGAAACTCTCCGTCTTCGGATCGTAGACCGCGTGGCCGCTGACATCGCTCGGCATCAGGTCGGGCGTGAACTGCACGCGCGAAAAGCCGCAGTCCATCGCCGCGGCGAGCGCGCGCACGAGCAGGGTTTTGCCCAGGCCCGGTACGCCCTCGAGCAGGACATGGCCGCCAGCGAGCAGGGCCAGAAGGACCTGGTCGAGCACGTCGGCCTGGCCGAGGAAGGCCTGTTCGACTTCGGCGCGCACGGCGTGGATGCGTTCGCTCAGTTCGGCGCCGCTCAGGACGCTCGCGGTGGCGGTCGTGGTGTCGGTGGTCATAGACGGAGTCCCATTTGGATGAGCATGGCCATGGCTTCGCGGAAGCTTTCGGCGTGGAAGGTCGGCGGCGGCACGAGAGCATTGCGGATGCGCGTGGCGTCGAGGTCGAGTTTCTTGGCGAGGTAGTCGATGCGCGCTTCGCCTTGCAGCGCGATCGCCATCGGATCGCGTCGGCGCAGGCGGGCGAGGAAAAAATCACGCAACGCCGCATGCAGTTCGCGCGCCGCGCCGCGCCGCCAGGCGTGTTCGCCGGCGGCCTGTACGTGTTCGAGCAAGGCGCGGCGATCGGCGGCCTCCACCGGCAAAAGCGGACCGAAGCGCTGACTGCGCATCCAGATCCACAGCGCGATCATCAGCCCCAGGCCCGCCAGCGCCGCCCAGCCGTGCGTCATCAGCAGGCGCCAGAACGAGGGCACGCTGGCGTCGTAGATCAGGAAGACGCGGCCGCCATGCAGGCTCGGTGCAAGGACCTGATGCGCCAGGCGCTGTTGCGGCAATTCGTCGAGCTGGTAGTTGCTGAGGAAATCCAGTTCGGCCGCCAGGTCGACGGTACCGCGGCCGCGTTGCAGACGGGCATAGCCGTAGCCGTTGTCACGATCGCCCCAGGCGACCAGCGCACCATCGGCGGGCAGTTCGAAACGATGCATCGCGCACAACACCGATGCGGGTTCTTTTGTGGGATCGATGAGCAATTTCTGGCAATGCCAGTTGCGTTCGGTGGGCGCGATGCCGAAACGATCGAGCAGATCGCCGAAGCGGCCTTCCTCGATATCGGGCAGGCCGACGATCAGGTGGCCGCCGGCTTCGATCCACGCGACCAGGGCCTGGACTTGCGCGGGCGTGAGCCGGCGCGGATCGGCATACAGCACCAGGCCGTCGCCGGCGCGCAGTTGCATCGCGTCCAGGTCCAGGCGCGGCAACGAGGTCGCGACCACGCCTTGCGCAACCAGCGTGCGTTCCAGCGCGAACAGCGGGTTGTACAAGGCTGCGCCGCGCGGCGGCAGGCGGATTTCGTCGGAGACCTTCTCGAAGAAATACAGGAAGGCGGCGATCGCCAGCGCCAGTATCAGTGCCACGCCGCCGCCAACGATCGCGGTGGTTTTCCGGCTCATGCGCGCGCTCCGAAATGCCGCGACCAGGTCGCGAGCAGGGCGTCGAGCTCGGCATCGTCTGGCCAGCGTCCGGCATAGGCCGCGTATTGCCAGGCGCGCACGATCTCGCGCAGGCCCGCTTCGCCGGCCGGGTCCTGCAAGGCGCGCGCACGGCGCAGACACTGCGCTTCGGTGCTGCCCGGCGGCAGCGCCACGCCCAGACGCCGCGCCAGACCCTGCACGCAGGCGCGATAGAGCAAGGCCATCGCTTCGCGGCGTCTGCCGGCCTGCCACAGGCCACGCACGGCGGCGGGCACGTCGTCGGGCAGCGGCACGACGACGGCGATCTGTTGTTCGTCGATGGCCTCGGGCGCCGCACCACGCGTGCGCGGATCGCGCACCCAGGGCAGCCAGCGCGGCGCGGTGATCAGCACGAAGATCAGCACGATCGCAGCGATCAACCACAGGCCGTATTCGCCGATCAGGCCGACGATGTGCGCGAGCTCGGCGATGAAGGCCGGCGGCTCCTGCGGCTTCTTCGGATCCGGCTGCCAAAGTTTTTTCAGTTGCCAGCGCTCGATCTTCTTGCGCTCTCCCAACTGCGGGTCGCGATAGGCGCGTTCCACCGATCGCCCGAAGCGTTCCGCTCCGCGGTCGAGCTGGCCGCCGAAGATCTTCGGCAAGGTGGTCGCGGCCGCTTCGCGGGCGGGCGCCGGTTCGGCAGGAGCGTCGGGTTTCTTGGCGTTCTCGCGCGTACTCGCGGAATCGATCTCGTTGGTCGTCACGGGTGCCGCGGTGGGCGTCGCGCTCGCCGCCTGTGCCGGCGAGGCAAGGCCGAACGCGCCAAGGCCCAGCAGCAGGCACAGCGCCAACGCCGCGGCCGCCGTGCGGCTGGCTTCGATCAGGCGCGCGGACAGGCGCCGGAACCCCAGCTCCAGATCCCAGGCTTCGATGTGGATACGGCGATTGAGGTACAGACCGAACCCGCCGCCGACGTAGAACGGCTCGAGCGCGCTCTCGGCCAGCCACACCACGCCGTTGACGACCGCAAAGGCCCACAGCGGCGGATCCAGGAAGAAGGTTTTCCACAGGCTTTCGAGCGTTTCGCTGAGCATCGCCGGCTTGGCGAACATGAGCACGAGCGCCCAGGCCGACAGAAACAGCGCGAAAACGAACAGCGCCATCACAAAGGTCAGCATCGCCGCCTGGCCGGAGATCGCGCGACGCAAGACGCCGCGGCGTTGCGAGCGGCGCGCGCCGTCCAGCCCCTCGAGCAGATCGATCGGAAAATGCAGGCTGCGCAGCGGATCCGGACGTCGCCACAGCAGGGTCGGCCACAGGCCGCGCCAGCCCCAGGTTTTCTGCGCGCGCACGGTTTCGCGCCAATCAGGTGTCGTGCCGAACACCGCGCGCGACAACACATACAGGGGAATGCGCGCGAACACCGGCTTGAGCCACCACATCGCCAGCAGGGCCAGCCAGGGCATCTGCGCCCACCAGGCGAGCGCGTTGAGCACGGCGAACACCGGCAGGCTCAACAGGAACCACGGTCCCCAGATCGCTGCGGAATATTCGCGCACCAGGCTCAGGCCCAGATCGATCGCTTCCCAGGGCGAGCGCGGACGCAGGGCGATGCGGACGGCATCAAGACGCATGCGTCGTCCCCTTGCCGCCGCGCAGCAGCCACAGCAGCACGAACAACCACAACACGCCGCCGACGCTGTATTTCACCACCGGCGGCAAGGCGCCGTTGGACGACCAGAATGCTTCGATGAAGGCCGCGACGATCAGCATCACGAAGCCGCCCAGGGCCAGGTGCGCGCCGACCCAACCCGCGTCCTGCAGTGCGCGCGCGCGGCTGCGCCGTCCCGGCGCGATCATCGCCAAGCCCAAGCGCAGGCCGGCACCGCCGAAAATCACGATCGCGGTCAGTTCGAACGACGAATGTCCGACGACGAAACTCCAGAACGGTCCGCCGTACCCGATCACAGTGAGATGGCCGGCGACCGCGCCGATCTCGAAGCCGTTGCTGAGCAGGACGAACACGGTGCCGACGCCGAGCAGCAGGCCGCTGGCGAAGGTCTTGAAGCCGATGCTGATGTTGTTCCAGATGTACACGCCAAACATCTGCAGGTCGCCGCTGCTCTCGCGATCGCGGCCGATATGCTCGGCGCCGGGGTTGTACATCTCCTCCATGTTCGCCTGCTGGTTGGGCTCGAAGAACGCCTGCGCCAGTTCCGGATGCGACTGCATCGCCCCGATCATCGCGCCCATCGGCAGGTACAGCAGCAAGGCCGCCAGCCACATGACGCGGGCATTGGCGCGCACCAGACGCGGAAAATCCATCAGCACGTAGTCGGTGATGCGACGCCAGCGCGGCACCGGCGGCTTGTACAGAAGGCGATGGCCGCGCTGCATGAGCGCCTGCAGACGATTGACCACGAGCGGGCTGTAGCCGCGGCCGCGTGCGAGCGCGAGCTGCTGGCAGAGGCGCCGGTAGCGCGCCGGAAACTCGATCTCGGTGAATTCCGGGGGTGTCGCATTCGTGCGCGCGCGGCGATGTTCCTGCGCGTCGAGCCAGCGTTCGAGCATCGCCCATTCGGCGGTGTAGCGCGCGGTGAAGACGTCCTGTTTCATCGCCGGCCCAGCAGCCAGTTGGCATAGCCGAACACGCGCTGCAGGCCGGCGAAGCCACCCTGCCCGCTCAGCGGTTCAAGCAGGTTGGCCAGCTCCACCTGGCGCTCGCGGGTGATCAGCGGCGCGCGTTCGGCGAACGAGACCAGGGCCGATTGTTCTTCCGGCAACAGCGGCAGCGGTGGCGGCAGCGGCGGCACGGTCGGCGCGCCGCGCGTCATGCCCTCGGCATCGACATGCACGACCAGGGTGCCGGCGACGATGTCGCCGAGCCTTCGCGCATGCGCATCGATAAGCGTGCTCGCGAGGCCGAATCCGTACAGGAACGGAAACATGTCGGCGGTGCGCAACAGATTGCGCACGATCGAGGGAATCCAGCCGATCGGCGCGCCGTTGTCGCGGATCACGCGCAGGCCCATCGCGCGTTTGCCCGGCGTCTGCCCGTGCCAGAGCAGTTCGAAGGCGATCGGATAGGCCCAGAAGATCAGGAAGAGCAGCACCAGATACACGCCCGTGCCCGCTTCGCCGAGCAGGGCGGTGATGATCGCGAGCACCCACAGAATGGCCAGGCGGATCGCCAGGTCCATCAGCCAGGCGACGGCGCGCGGCACCGGGCCGGCCGCACGCAAGGTCAGCGCGACGCCTTCGGGCGTCTCGACTTCGCGCAGGGTGTCCAGGCGGGGCAGCGGGTTCGCCATCAGACAGGCGCGCCGTGCGGCGGACGCTGTCCGGTGTGATTTCCGTCCCTCGGCTCGCCGTGCGCAACGTCTGAAACCCGTGCCGCCGTATGGGCATGGGGGGTGTTGCGGTCTGGCATGGGTCGTCCGGAAAGTGCCTTGGCGGATACTTTTCACCAGCGGCTGCGGCGGCGCAAGGTATTTGCGTGGAAACCGCGGGCCGCATCGCGTTTGCGCCGCGCCGCTCGGGTAGGCTGGACGCATGTCCCTGCCCCCGGTTCCCGAATGCCGCGCTGGTTGCGGCGCCTGCTGCATCGCGCCGTCGATCTCCTCGCCGATTCCCGGCATGCCCGCCGGCAAACCGGCCGGCGTGCGTTGCGTGCAGCTCACCGACGACAACCGCTGCGCGATTTTCGGTCGTCCCGAACGCCCGGCGGTGTGCCTGCGCCTGCGACCGAGCCTGGAGATGTGCGGCCGCCGTCGCGAGGACGCCCTCACCTTCCTGACGGCGCTGGAGCAGGCGACCGGTCCGCGCGCGGGTTGACCCGGCGCGCGGACTCAAGCGCTGGCGAGGTAGCGGTCCTTGAGGCGCAGGTAGTGCTGGGCCGAGTAATACAGCTGCTCGATTTCCTTGTCGCTGAGCCGGCGCACGCAGCGCGCCGGATTGCCCAGCCACAATTCGCCGCTGCCGACCGTCTTGCCCGGCGGGATGACCGCGCCGGCGCCGACGAAGCCGTTTTTCTTCACCACCGCTCCGTCGAGCACGGTGCTGCCCATGCCGATCAGGCAGGCGTCCTCGATGACGCAGGCATGCACGATCGCGCCGTGGCCGATGGTGACGTCCTCGCCGATGATCGTGGCGAAGCCGCCAGGCTTGCCGTACGGACCGTCGTGGGTCACGTGGATGATCGTGCCGTCCTGGATATTGGTGCGCGCACCGATGCGGATGAAGTTCACGTCGCCGCGGATCACGGTGCCGGGCCAGACCGAGACGTCGTCGCCAAGCACGACATCGCCGATCACGGTGGCGGCGGGGTCGACGAAGACGCGTTCGCCGACGGTGGGGAAAATCTGTTCGAAGGGGCGCAGGTTCATGCCCCGATTGTAAGGCCGGCTTTACGCCGGGGCGTAGTCATCGCGCTAGACTCGGCCCATGGACACCCCGCCCACCGCCATCGATACCCTCAAGCCCGCGTTCGAGCGCCTGCGCGCGGCCCAGCGCCAGCACATCGCGACCTATGACGAGCGCCGCGATGCGCTCGATCGCCTCGGTCAGGCCGTGCGCCGCTACCGCGACGAACTCGTGCTCGCCTGCTCGGCCGACTTCGGCCGGCGCGCGCCGCTCGAGACCCTCGGCGCCGACGTCCTGGTGACGCTCGACGAGATCGGCCACGCGCGCAAGCATCTGCGCCGCTGGATGCGTCCGACCCGGCGGCCGGTCAATCTCACTTTCCGGCCCGCGCGCGGCGAACTGCGCTATCAGCCGCTGGGCGTGGTCGGCATCGTGGCGCCGTGGAATTACCCGTTCCAGCTCGCGATCATTCCGCTGGTCAACGCGCTCGCCGCCGGCAACCGCGCGATGATCAAACCCTCGGAGTTCACGCCGCAGGTCAGCGCGTTGATCGCGAAGATGCTCGGCGAGGTATTCACGGCCGACCAGGTCGTGGTCATGCAGGGCGGCGCTGAACTCGCCGCGGCGTTCACCCAGCTGCCCTTCGACCATTTGCTGTTCACCGGCTCGACCGCGGTGGGCCGTCATGTCATGGCCGCGGCCGCGCCCAATCTCACGCCGGTCACGCTCGAGCTCGGCGGCAAGTCGCCGGCGCTGATCGCGCCCGACTACCCGATCGAGCAGGCCGCCGACCGCATCGCATTCGGCAAGTGCTTCAACGCCGGCCAGACCTGCGTCGCGCCCGATTACGTGCTCGTGCCGCGCGACAAGCGCGATGCCTTTGTCGATGCGCTGATGGCGAGTTTCGCGCGTCGCTATCCGACGCTGGCCGACAATCCCGATTACACCGCAATCGTGAATTCCCGCCAGGCCACGCGCCTGCGCGATTGGCTCGAGGAAGCGCGGGCGCGCGGCACCGTGATCCGCCAGCATCTGCCGGCCGGGGAAACACTGCCGACCGGCATCGAGATCGTGCCGCCGACCGTGCTGATCGATCCACCGGACGACTGCCAGGTCATGCGGCAGGAAATTTTCGGCCCGCTGCTGCCGGTGAAGAGCTACGACACGCACGAGGAGGCGCTGGCCTTCATCCTCGCGCGCGACAAGCCGCTCGCGTTCTATCCGTTCGATCGCGACGGCGCGCGCGTCGCCCGCTCGCTCGATCGCATTTCTGCCGGCACCGCCTGCGTGAACGACGTGATCATCCAGTTCGGCCAGGACGAATTGCCGATCGGCGGCGTCGGTGCCAGCGGCATGGGCCACTACCACGGACACGCCGGCTTCCTGACCTTCAGCAAGGCCATGCCGGTGATGTATCAGGCGCGCTTGAACGGCATGAAGCTGTTCGATGCGCCTTACAGCGATTTCGCCCGGCGCGCGATCGCCTGGCTGACCCGCTGAGGGCATCGGTTCAGCTTTTGTGTCGGATAGTCCGGGGTGCCCCCGCACCCCTCCTTCCAGATGCCACCCCCGAGGCCTGCCATGAAAACTCCTCAGCTGATCCTGCTCGCCGCCACCCTGACCTTGTCCGCTTGCGCGAGCCTGCATTCCGAACCGAAAGCCGCCGCGACGTCGCAGTACACGCCCTATGTCGGCGAGCCGGTGCGCGAGATCGACTACACGCGGTTCCATAATTGGGACAAGGTCGATGACCGTACCGTCGTCGTCTGGACCAAGCCCAGCCAGGCCTATCTGCTGACCCTGCAGAGCGCGTGCTGGGATCTGAGCGGCCGCGAGATGGTCGCCGTCGACGGTTTCGGTGGACGCCTGCGTGCCGGCACCGACAGCATCATCGCCGGGCGCATGCGTTGCCGCATCAAGACGATCCAGCCGATCGACCTGGCCCGGATGAAAGCCGCCCGCGGCTGATCGCGCGACCGATGGCGCGGGCCGGCTTGAATTGCCGCCGGCCACGCGCCATGTTGTTGGTATGAATCCGACCGAAAATCCCCTGCTCGCCGATGGCGAGCTCCCCGCCTTCGCGCGCATCGCGCCCGAACATGTCCTCCCCGCCGTCGAAACCGTGCTGGACGACTATCAGGCCGCCGTCGATCGCCTGACGGCCGATCCCGAGGCAAGGGATTTTCCCTCGCTGATCGCCCCGCTGGAGGCCTTGGAAGAACGCCTCGGACGGACGTTCTCGCCGGCCTCGCATCTGCACGGGGTCAAGGATTCGCCCGCGCTGCGCGAGGCTTACGCCGCGGCGCTGGAAAAGATCACCGAACACGGCACCGCCCTGGGCCAGAACCGCGCGCTGTTCGAGGCCGTGCAGGCGCTGCGTGATGCGCCGGCCTTCGCCGGTCTCGATCGCGCGCAGCGCACGCTCATCGACGACAGCCTGCGTGGCTTCCGTCTGTCCGGCGTCGCGCTCGAAGAACCGCAGCGCTCGCGCTTCCGCGACATCCACAACGAACTCAGCCGCATCCAGACCGGTTTCGAGGAAGCCGTGCTCGATGCGACCGACGCGTGGACGCGCCCAGTCACTGCGGCCGAACTTGCCGGCCTGCCCGATTCGGCGCGCGCGATGCTCGCACATGCGGCCAAGGACAAGCAGGTCGACGGCTGGCTCGCGACGCTCAAGGGTCCGGTCGTGCAGGCGATCCTGACCTTTGCGGACGATCGCGCGCTGCGCGAGGACGTGTACACCGCCTACAACACGCGTGCCTCCGACCAGGGCCCGGGCGATCGCGCGCACGACAATTCCGCGCGCATCGGCCAACTGCTCGCGCTGCGCCATGAGGCCGCGCAACTGCTCGGCTTCGCATCGAGTGCGCATCTGTCGCTGACCGACAAGATGGCGGGCACACCGGAGCGCGTGCTGGGTTTCCTGCACGATCTCGCCGCGAAAGCGCGGCCGGTCGCCGAGCGCGAGCTGGCGGCGTTGCGTGCGTTCGCCGCGAGCGAACTGGGCATCGCCGACCTGCAACCCTGGGACGTGTCGTACGCGAGCGAAAAGCTGCGCGAACGGCGTTTCGATTTTTCCGAGGAAGACATCAAGCCGTACTTCCCGCTGCCGCAGGTCATGGCCGGCCTGTTCGCGCTGACCGAGCGCGTCTTCGGCGTGCGCCTGGTGGAGCGGCGCGAGGTTGAGGCCTGGCATCCCGACGTGCAGTTCTTCGATGTGATCGATGCCGACGGCGGCGTGCGCGCCGGCGTGTACCTGGATCATTTCGCGCGCAGCGGAAAGCGGGGCGGCGCGTGGATGGATGTCTGCCGGGCGCCCTTGGGCGAGGGTACGCAAGCACGCAAGCCGGTTGCTTATCTGACTTGCAACTTCTCGGCTGGGACCGACGACAAGCCTTCGCTGCTCACGCACAACGACGTGCTGACCCTGTTCCACGAATTCGGCCACGGCCTGCATCACCTGCTCACCGAGGTGCGCTGGCCGAGCGTCGGCGGCATCAATGGCGTGGAATGGGATGCGGTGGAATTGCCGAGCCAGTTCATGGAGAACTTCGGCTGGCAGCGCGAGGCGCTCAACGCGTTCGCGCGCCACTGGCAGACGGGCGAGATCCTGCCCGAGGCGCTGTACCAGAAAATGCTTGCGGCACGGCATTTCCACGCCGGCCTGTTCCTCGTGCGGCAGCTGGAGTTCGCGTTGTTCGATTTCCGCCTGCACCTGGAATTCGATCCCGCGCGCGGTCCGCGTACGCTCGAATTGCTCGACGAAGTCCGCGCCGAAGTCGCGGTGATCCGGCCGCCGTCCTGGCACCGCTTCCCGCATGCGTTCACGCATATTTTCAGCGGCGGCTATGCGGCCGGGTACTACAGCTATCTGTGGGCAGAAGTGCTGAGCGCCGATGCCTTCGCCGCATTCGAAGAAAACGGCGTGTTCGATGCCGAGACCGGCGCGCGTTACCGGCGCGAGATTCTCGCCGTCGGTGGTTCGCGTCCGGCGCTGGAAAGTTTCGTCGCGTTCCGCGGTCGCGAGCCCGAGCCCGAGGCCTTGCTGCGCAGTCACGGCCTCGCGGCCTGACCCGCTAGCCGCGGTAGATCATGTAGACATCGGCACGCTGGTAGTGCGAGCCGGGCTTGGTGCCCGGCTGCATCTCGAAGCCCATGCGCTCGTACAACTTCAGCGCGGCCTGCAGGCGGCGCTGCGATTCCAGGAACAATTCGCGGCCGCCGAGGCGGCGGAATTCCTCGATCGTCGCCTGCAGTAGCCGGCGACCGATGCCCAGGCCCTGCCGACGTTCGGTCACCGCCATCTTGGTCAGCTCGAACACGCCGGGCGCCTCGGGCATGAGCGCGCAGGTGCCGAGCACCTCGTCGCCGAGTACGGCGAAGAAGATCGCGCCGCCGGGTGCAAGGATGTGTTTTTCCGGATCCGACAGCACCGCATGGTCGATCGGCTCGATGCGGTAGTACTTGCTCAGCCATTCGGCATTGAGGCGATAGAAATGTTCGCGCAGCGCCGGCGCGAACGGCACGATGCGCACGGCGTTTACTTCCTCGCGACCCAGGCGGCCGGCGACTTCCGCCGGTAGCGGCTGCGCGCTCAGGCCCGCCTCGATCGTCGACAGGGCCTGCAGCAGATCGACGCCGCTTGCGGCGATGCGCGCTTCGACGCTGCCTTGCAGCACCTGCCACAGCGGTCGCGCGGCATTGAGTTGCGTTTCGGCTTTTTCGGTCAGCGCGAGCACGCGCTGGCGGCGATCGCTGCCGCTGCCTTCGTGCAACCAGCCGGCGCGCACGAGTTTGGTCGCCAGCTGGCTGACGGCCGAATGCGTCTGCGCGAGCGCGCGCGCCGCGTCGCCGACGGTCTGCGGACCCTGCTCCTGCAGCAGGCGCAGCAGCGGGAACCAGCGCGACTGCAGCTCGGTGCCGTGCTCGCGGTAGATCTGGTCGACGGCGTCGAAGCAGCGGTCGCTCAGGCTCTTGAGGCGGCTGGCGAGGGCGAGGGCGCCCTGGGATTCGAGGAAGTTCATGGACGTGCGATAGCAATTATGTAAGTACTAACATAAATCAATGGCCTGTCCCTGACAAGGGCCTGGCCCCGCCTTGCGCCGGCCCGGGCCATCAGTGAGGCTAGCCCCGATGCCCCCCGTCCCGACCCCCGCCCTGGCCCTACCCGCGTGAGCCAGAAATTCCTGCTCCCGATGATCGTGGCCTGTGCGCTGTTCATCGAAAACATGGATTCCACGGTCATCGCGACCTCGCTGCCGGCAATCGCCAGCGACCTGGCCGTGGAGCCGATCGCGCTCAAGCTCGCGCTGACGACCTATCTGATCAGCCTGGCGATCTTCATCCCGGTCAGCGGCTGGGTCGCGGACCGGTTCGGCGCGCGCAACATCTTCACTGCCGCGATCGCCGTGTTCCTGCTCGGCTCACTCGCGTGTGCGGCCAGCAACACCCTGGCGCAAATGGTCGCCGCGCGCTTCCTGCAGGGGCTGGGCGGCGCGATGATGGTGCCGGTCGGGCGATTGGTGCTGTTGCGCACGGTGCCGAAGTCCGAGCTCTTGCAGGTCATGAGCTACCTCACGATCCCGGCCTTGGTCGGACCCATGGTCGGACCGCCGCTGGGCGGGTTTATCACGACGTATTTCGACTGGCGCTGGATCTTCCTGATCAATATTCCGATGGGCCTGCTGGGCATCGCGCTTGGACGGCGCTTCATTCCCGACGTGCGCGAGATCGCGCCGCCGCTCGACTGGCTCGGCTTCGCGTATTCGGGCCTGGGCCTGGGCCTGGCGCTGTTCGGATTCTCCACGCTGGGACGGCATCTGGTCTCGACGGGTCTTTCGATCGTCTGCTCGAGCGCCGGGCTGATCGCGCTGGCGATGTATGTCTGGCATGCGCGTCGGCATCCGCACCCCTTGCTGGATCTGAAACTGTTCGCCTTGCCGACGTTTTTTGCCGGCACCGTGGGCGGCAGTCTGTTCCGCATCGGCATCGGCGCGACGCCGTTCCTGCTGCCGCTGATGCTGCAACTGGGCTTCGGTCTCACTCCGCTGCAGTCGGGCCTGTTGACCTTCGTGTCGGCGGTCGGTGCGATGTTCATGAAGACCATTGCCACGCGCATCCTGCAGCGCTGGGGCTTTCGTCGCGTACTCATGGTCAATGCGCTGATCGCGTCGGCGGTGCTCGGCAGCTACGGCCTGTTCCGCGCCGACACACCCGCGCCGCTGATCATGGCCGTGTTGTTGTTCGGCGGCTGTCTGCGGTCGCTGCAGTTCACCAGTTTCAATGCGATCAGCTACGCCGAGGTGTCCTCGCCGCGCATGGGCCAGGCGAGCAGTCTGTCGGGCATGATGCAGCAGCTCTCGCTGAGTCTGGGCGTGGCGATCGGCGGATACGCGCTGCAACTGGCGGGCGATGTCACCGGCACGCCAGCCATGGCCTCGGTGAACTTCACGATCGCGTTCTTCGTGGTCGCGGCGATTTCGGCCAGTTCGGCCTGGTGGTTGTGGCGCCTGCCGCGCGATGCCGGCGCGGAAATGGCGCGGCGCGCGCCGTCCGACGCGGCACCAACGCCCGGGCAGGAGCCGGGCGTACTGTAGTCAGACGAAAAAACTTCGGAACGCGGCGATCGTGCGCTGCACGCCGGCGTCGTCGACATCCAGATGCAGGACCAGACGCTTGCTCGTTCCGCCGGGGAACACGCGAATGCCCTGCGCGGCCAGATGCGCATCCAGGGCCGGAACACGCTCGGCGGCCGGCGTGACGAAGACCATGTTCGTATGCGGACCGTCGATGCTCAGGCCCGGCAGGGCGCGCAGGGCGTCGGCGAGTTCACGCGCGCGCCGATGATCCTCGGCCAGGCGCGCGACGTGATGATCGAGTGCGTAGTTGACCATCGCGGCGAGGCTACCCGCCTGACGCCAGCCGCCACCCACGACCTTGCGCCAACGCCGAGCCTTGGCGATAAGCTCCTCGCTGCCGAGCAGCATCGAACCGATCGGTGCGCCCAGCCCTTTGGAAAAACATACCGAAACGCTGTCGAAATGCTGCGCGATGGCACGTGCGGGCACGCCGTCGGCGACCGCGGCATTGAACAGGCGCGCGCCATCGAGATGGATGGCCAAGCCCTTGCGGTGCGCGAGCTCACGCGCTTTCGCGAGATAGTCCTGCGGCAAGACCCGGCCACCCCAGGTGTTCTCCAGAGCGAGCAGTTTCGAGCGCGCGAAATGGGGATCGCCGAGCGGTTTGACCGCTTTCGCGACCAGATCGAGGGGTAGCGTGCCGTCCGGCGCCTGTGGAATCGGTTGCGGCTGGATCGAGCCGAGCACGGCGGCGCCACCCCCCTCATATTTGTAGGTATGCGCCTCGCTGCCGACCAGGTATTCGTCGCCGCGTTCGCAATGCGCCATCAGGGCGAGCAGATTCGATTGCGTGCCGCTGGCGACGAACAGGCCGGCCGCGAAACCGAGTTCGTCGGCGAGGCGTTCCTGCAAGGCATTGACGCTCGGATCTTCGCCGAACACGTCGTCGCCGACGGGCACATCGGTCGCGGCGGCGCGCATTGCCGCGGTCGGTCGGGTGATCGTGTCGCTACGCAGGTCGACAAAAGTCATCGCAGGGCATCCTCGGGGCTGGCGCAGTCTGCGGCCGTGTCGGCTGGCCGGCGCTGACCGGCATTGTTGCCTTGTTCTTGGTCCGGGTGAAGCCCGTGATCGCGACCGGTCGCGCAGGTACACTCGCGGCCGGGCTTCGGGAGTCGTCATGAAGATCGCCAGCTGGAACGTCAATTCGCTCAACGTGCGTCTGCCGCATCTGGAGGAATGGTTGCGCCTGCGGGCGCCGGACGTAGTCGCGCTGCAGGAGACCAAGCTCGAGGACAGCCGTTTTCCCGACAGCGTGCTGGCAGGTCTGGGCTATCGCAGCGTGTTTTCCGGCCAGAAAACCTACAACGGCGTGGCGATCCTGAGCCGCACGCCGGCCACCGACGTGCAGATCGGCATTCCCGGATTCGCCGACGAGCAAAAACGCGTGATCGCCGCGACCGTCGACGGCGTGCGCATCGTCGACCTCTATGTCGTCAACGGCCAGGACATCGGCACCGAGAAATACGACTACAAGTTGCGCTGGCTCGATGCGGTGCACGGCTGGCTCGCCCAGGAAATCCAGGCGCATCCCGAACTCATCGTGCTCGGCGATTTCAACATCGCGCCCGACGACCGCGACGTGCACGATCCCAAGGTCTGGAACGACGACAGCATTCTCACCTCGACCGCGGAACGCGCTGCTCTGCGCCGTCTGGCCGATCTGGGACTGCACGACAGCTTCCGCCTGCACAACGAGGAGGGCGGGCATTTCAGCTGGTGGGATTACCGTGCCGCGGGCTTCCGTCGCAACCTGGGTCTGCGCATCGATTTTGCGTTGATCAGCGACGCGCTAAGGCCGCGCTGCGTCGGGGCGGTGATCGATCGCGAGCCGCGCAGCTGGGATCGCCCCAGCGACCACGCGCCCGTCTGGGTCGAACTCGCGCCGCGCTGAGCGCGGGCTCACTCGGCCGCGAACACGCCTTCGATTTCGACGTCGAGCTCGCGCCGGCAAACGTCGCCGCGCAGATAGAGCACGCGCTCGGCGGGCAATCGCGATTGCGCGACGACGGCCTTGGCGACGGCCAGGTCGGCGGCATGACGCAGATAGACGCGCAGGGTTTCGCAGGCCGCCAGCGGGAAACGGCGGCCGCATTTCTTTTCGCCCTCGGCCAGCAGGGAATCGAGATTGGCCAGGCTTTCGCGCAGCTGTGCGCCGATGTCGCCGACATGCTGGGAGACATGGCCGACGATGCTGGCCGTGCCCGACGCGAGCAGGCGCGGCCGGTCGGTATCGGTATCGAGCAGGGCGCCACGCGAGAAGCCCGGCGAGACCGGGCCGAACTCGCGCGGATAGCGCCAGGCCGGCGTCTGCCGCGGATTTTCCAGCGCCACGGCCGGCTGTCGCGCGCACAGCGCGATGACCTGCACGCGCGCCGGACCGTCCTCGGCATCGCCGCCGATCGCGGTCGCCGCCGGCGGCGGATCGTTGAACATGCCATCGACGCCGAGCGCACGGCCGACGCAGAAGCGCCGGTAGCGTTCGCCGTCGCCGTCGCCGGCATTGATGTCGCCGAAATAATTCCAGATGCGCAGCAGGTAGGGATGCGCTGACGGGCGCACGCAGGTGATCAGGCGTTCGTAGGCGGTCTGCGCGGCGCCGGCGATGTCGCCATCGACCTCGTCGACGCTGATCGCGACCAGGGCATAGTGCTCGCCGTGGGCCCAGGCCGCGCCGCAGGTGTCGGCAGATTCGGTGATTTCGCCGGCCGACCAGCTTTCGCGCGCGGACTCGCCCGCGAGCAGCGGGCAGGGAATACGCAGAGGCGCAGCCTCGCCCGGCGCGAAATCGAAGCGGATCAGGGCTTCGCCGTCGTCGGCATGGGTAATGCGCAGGCGAGCGCGCGAGGGAGCGGGACTGGTCATCGAATGCCGGCAATTATAGCCGGGGCGGCAGCGGCTATCATGCCCGGGTCTTCCCGCCGTCCGATGCCATGAGCCAGATCGAAGCCGTCCACGAATTTCTCCGCGATCTGCAGGACCGCTTGTGCCAAGGCCTGGCGACCGCGGATGGCGAGGGCCGCTTCGTGCAGGACGAATGGCAACGCCCCGAAGGCGGCGGCGGTCGCTCGCGCGTGATGAAGGAAGGTGCGGTCTTCGAGCAGGCCGGCGTTGGCTTCTCCGACGTCAGCGGCGCCACCTTGCCGGCATCGGCGACGGCGCATCGGCCCGATCTTGCCGGCGCACCCTGGCGTGCCCTGGGCGTGTCGCTGGTGATGCATCCGCGCAATCCGTATGTGCCGACCAGCCACGCCAACGTGCGCTATTTCGAGGCGCATCCGCCCGGCGGCGCGCCGATCTGGTGGTTCGGCGGTGGCTTCGATCTCACACCCTTCTATCCGTTCGACGACGATGTGCGCCACTGGCATACGGTCGCGCGGGATCTGTGCGCGCCGTTCGGAGCCGACCGCTACGCCGAGCACAAGGCCTGGTGCGACCGTTATTTCTTTCTCAAGCATCGCAACGAAGCCCGCGGTGTCGGCGGCCTGTTCTTCGATGACCTGACCGGCGATTTCGCCTCTTGCTTTGCCTATCAGCGCGCGGTCGGCAACGGATTCCTCGACGCCTATCTGCCGATCGTCGAGCGGCGCAAGCGCACGCCCTACGGCGAACGCGAGCGCGAGTTCCAGCTTTACCGACGCGGTCGCTACGTGGAATTCAACCTGGTCTGGGACCGCGGCACGCTATTCGGCCTGCAGAGCGGCGGCCGCACGGAAAGCATCCTGATGAGCCTGCCGCCGCGCGTGCGTTTCGAATACGCCTGGCAACCCGCGCCCGGCAGCGCCGAGGCGCGCCTGGGCGATTATCTGCAGCCGCGCGACTGGCTCGGCGAAGCCGCACGCGACGCGCAATAAAAAGCCCCGCAAGCCAGGGGAAGCTTGCGGGGCCGGGGGTTGGAACCGACTGGGGAAAGTCGGTTCCTTCGGGATCACACTCAGGGGAGGGAGTTGATCCACGACGGACGTTGCATCCGTCGCAAGCATCAGAACATCGGCGCTATGAGAAGTTCGTGAACTGCCCCGTTAAGATTTCGTGCGATTCAGTCGCCGTTTAGCGACTTTCCCGCGCGCCGGGCGGTGACCCCCAAGTCTCAGTGCGCCTCATCCCAGTTTTCACCGACGCCGGCATCCACGATCAGCGGCACGCGCAGCTGCGCCGCCGACTCCATGCGGGCTTTCACCTCGACCAGCAGCGTGTCGACGAAATCGGCGTTCACCTCGAACACCAGTTCGTCGTGTACCTGCATCAGCATCAGCGCGCGATCGCCGTGCGGCACGATCCACTCATCGATCGCAACCATCGCGCGCTTGATGATGTCCGCCGCCGTGCCCTGCATCGGCGCATTGATCGCCGCGCGTTCGGCGCCGGCGCGCTGGCCCTGGTTCTTGGAATGGATTTCGGCGAGATAGAGACGGCGACCGAACACCGTTTCCACATAGCCATCTTCGCGCGCCTGCTGCCGAACGCGTTCCATGAAGTCGCGCACGCCCGGATAGCGGGAAAAATACAAGGCGATGTAGTCCTGCGCTTCGCCGCGGCCGATGCCGAGCTGGCGCGCCAGACCAAAGGCGCTCATGCCGTACATCAGGCCGAAGTTGATCGCCTTCGCGGCGCGACGCTGGTCGCTGCTGACGTCTTCGAGTTTCGCGCCGAACACTTCCGCCGCCGTCGCACGATGCACGTCCTGGCCGCCGGAGAATGCCTTGAGCAGGTTCGGGTCTTCGGACAGGTGCGCCATGATGCGCAGCTCGATCTGCGAATAGTCGCAGGCGACGATCTTGCGTCCCGGCGGCGCGACGAAGGCCTTGCGGATGCGGCGACCGTCCTCGGTGCGAATCGGGATGTTCTGCAGGTTCGGATCGTTCGAGCTCAGCCGGCCCGTCGCGGCGCCGGCCTGGTGGTAGCTCGTATGCACGCGTCCGGTGCCGGGATTGACCATCTCCGGCAACTTGTCGGTGTAGGTGCTGCGCAGTTTCGCCAGGCCGCGATAGTCGAGAATCAGGCGCGGCAGCTCGTGCTGGTCGGCGATGGCCTCGAGCGCCTCTTCGTTCGTCGATGGCGCGCCGGTCGGCGTTTTCACCAGCGCCGGGAGCTGGAGTTCGTCGAACAGCAATGCACCGATCTGCTTGGGCGAGTCGAGATTGAACGTGCGCCCGGCCAGTTCGGTCGCGCGCTGCTGCGCGGCGAGCATGCGCTGTGACAAGTCCTTGCTCTGGCGACGCAACTCATCGGCGTCGATCAGCACGCCGGTCGCTTCCATGCGTTCGAGCACCGGCACGAGCGGCATCTCGATCTCGCGATAGACCTTCTGCAGCGACGGCGTGCCCGCGAGCTTCGCCGACAGCACGCGATGCAGGCGCAGGGTGATGTCGGCGTCCTCAGCGGCGTAGCGAGTCGCATCATCGAGCGCGACCTGCGAGAACTTGATCTGCTTGGCGCCCTTGCCGGCGACCTCTTCGTACTTGATGGTCGAATAGCCCAGGTATTTCGTCGCCAGCGAGTCCATGTCGTGGCGCTGGATGCCGGCGTTCCAGACGAAACTTTCCAGCATCGTGTCCTCGGCATAGCCGCGCACGTCGATGCCATGACGGCGCAGGATATGCAGATCGTATTTGCCATGCTGGCCGACCTTGGGCGTCGCCGGATCCTCGAGCACCGGGCGCAGTGCGTCCAGGGCCGCGGCCATCGGCAATTGCGCCGGCGCGCCGGGGAAATCGTGGCCCAGTGGCAGGTAGGCGGCGCGACCGGGTTCGACGCACAGACTGATGCCGACCAGTTTGGCCTGCATCGGATCGAGCGAATCGGTTTCGGTATCGAACGACAACAAGGCCGCGCCTCGGGTGATCTGCACCCAGGCGGCGAGTTGTTCCGTCGTGAGGATCGTCTCGTACTCGCCCGGAGCCGACAGCGCGGCATCGGGCAGTTCGGTGGCGGCGCTCGGCGCGGTGGGGAAATACGCTTTGGCCTTGCCGGCCGGCGCGGCTGTCGTACTCGTGCCGCCGTCGAGTTCGCGTAGCGCGGCGTGGAAGCCGTAGCGCGTGAACAGTTCACGTAAGGCCTCGATGTCGCGGCCGCGCAGGACCAGTTGCCGCGGCACGAGCTCAAGCGGCACATCGGTCTTGATCGTGACCAAGTCGCGACTCAGCGGCAGGCGCGGCAGCGCCGCGCGCAGGTTTTCGCCGATCTTGCCGCCGACCTGGTCGGCGTGGGCGATGACCGCGTCCAGCGTGCCGTACTCGGCCAGCCATTTCGCCGCGGTTTTCGGCCCGCATTTGTCCACGCCGGGCACGTTGTCGACGGTGTCGCCCATCAGCGACAGGTAATCGACGATCTGGTCGGGGCGCACGCCGAATTTCTCGACGACCTTGGCCTCGTCGTAAACGCTGCCGGTCATCGTATTGGTCAGGGTGATGCCCGGGCGCACAAGCTGGGCGAAATCCTTGTCGCCGGTGGAGATCGTCACCGGGATGCCCTCGGCATGCGCCTGCAGGGCCAGCGTGCCGATGACATCGTCGGCCTCGACGCCGCCCACGCGCAGGATCGGGAAGCCTAGCGCCTCGACGATTTTCATCATCGGCTCGACTTGTGCGCGCAGATCGTCGGGCATTGGCGGACGCTGCGCCTTGTATTGCGGATACATCGCGTCGCGGAAGGTCGGCCCGGGCGCATCGACGACGAAAGCGGTGTAGTCGGGATGCTCCTTCAGCGTCGCCCGCAGCATGTTGACGATGCCGAACAGCGCGCCGGTCGGCGACCCGTCCGGGCTGGTCAGCGGCGGCAGGGCATGGAAGGCGCGATACAGATAGGACGAGCCATCGATCAGGACGAGGCGGGACATGGCGGTGCTCGGAACGGCGATGCCGCGATTCTAAGGCTCTTGAGGCCGGAGGGAGGTCTTTGCGATGCTCACCGGCGAGGCAGGCCCGTCGCGCGTTCGAACGCGGACCGGCGGCCGCCTGCCGCGCAAGGAACCGCCATGACATTGCAGATCAGCACCGACCCGGCCGACATCGACGTCGACCTCGTGCACCGGTATCTCGCCCACGAATCCTACTGGTGCCGCGGCCTGCCGCGTGCCGTGCTCGAAAAGGCCATCGCGCACTCGCTGTGCTTCACGGCCTTGCGCGACGGCCATCAGGTGGGCTTCGCGCGCGTGGTCAGCGATCGCGCAACGTTCGCCTATCTGTGCGACGTGTTCGTACTCGAAGCGGCGCGTGGGCAGGGTGTGTCGAAGGCGATGATGCGCGCGATCGATGCGCATCCGGATCTGCAGGGACTGCGTCGGATGCTGTTGGCGACGGCGGACGCGCACGGTCTGTACGCGCAGCACGGTTTCGAACCGATCACGCGGCCGGAGCGCTTCATGGAGCGCTACCGGCCGGAGGTCTATTCCACGTCGTCCTGAGCCTGCGCCTACTTCTTGGCTTTCGCGCTGGGAACCGGCGGCAGGGTCGACAGATGCGCCCAGAGTGCGGCGACCTCCGTGTCGCTCATCTGGCCGTAGGCGCGCCAGGGCATAAAGCCGTCGAGCTCGCGACCGTCGGGACGACGACCAGTACGCAACGCACGCTCGAAATCCACCAGCGTCCACGCCGCCAGACCATCGGCATGCGGGGTCAGGTTGGCCGAGTCGGGAAATTCCGGCGGCGTGCCGGGCACGTGCTGGCCGCCGAAATTGCTGCCGTGGCAGCCGGTGCAGGCCTGCGCGAGGTAGGCGCCGTAGTCGGCCGTCGCCGCTTCCGGCGGTGCCTGGCGCACGCGCGGACGGTGGTCGATGTCCGCAGCCTGGGTCAGCCGCAGTTGGCCGAACAGCACGAGCACGCGACCGAAGGCGGTCAGGTAGGTCTCGCCCTGCGGAGGCGTAGACGCCGGCAATGACTGCAGGTAGGCGACGAGCGCTGCGGTATCGGCATCGGAGAGGTTCGCGAAATCCTCCGAGGGCATGATCCGCAGCGGCGTGCCGTCCGGACGGACGGCGTGGCGGATCGCGGCCGCCAGGTGATCGGCGGTGTAGTGCGGGCCCAGCACGGCCGGGCTCAGGTTCGGCGCATAAATCTTGCCGACCGGGCCGGCGTCGATCGCCAGTTTGCCCATGCCGTTGGCACCGTGGCATTCGACGCAGCCCAGCACGGTGTAGAGATGCTGGCCGCGCTCCAGGGTCGCCGCCGAACGATCGATCGCCAGCGGCGCGTCGTTCACCGCGTAGTGACGGGACAGCAGATTTTCGGTTTTCCACCAGGCCACGCCGACGAGGGCGGCGATGGCGAGGGCGAGCACGCCGAAAGCGATGGCGACGCCCTTGAATAACTTGCGCATTGGTTTTTCCTCAGTGAGGCCCGCCCACGCTTCCCGACCGTGGCGGCCATCCAGAAATGTTCAGGCGCCGGTCGATGCCGGCGCTTTCTTGTGGAGCGAGTGTCGCAGCGATCCGGTCGTGCGGCATGCGCCGTCGGACCCCCTGACTGACGGCCTAGAAGGCGATTTCCGGCCAAAACCCAACGAATCCCCACTGGCACACGGCCGCTTTGGCCGGTCGCCTGCGTGACTGGACGAGTCACCGCAAACACGCCCCTGCAGGCCGGAACGATCGCTTCCCCGGCAGCCGGAGCGGGTCTACCATGCGGTCAAACCTACCGGGGTTGTACTGATGAAAACGCGTGTTGGCCATTATGAAATCGTTTCCGAGCTCGGCCGCGGCGGCATGGGCGTGGTCTACAAGGGCTACGAACCGGCGCTGACGCGTTACGTCGCCATCAAGGAGCTCGCTCCCTCGCTCGCGCACGACGCGATGCTGGTCGAACGCTTCCTGCGCGAAGCGCGCTCGATGGCCTCGCTCAACGATCCGCACATCATCCAGATCTATTTCATCGGCCAGGAAAACGAGCAGCCGTTCTTCGTCATGGAATTCGTCGACGGCGAATCGCTGTCGGGCCTGCTCAAGCGCGAAGGCCGCCTCACCCCCGGCGACGCGCTCAAGATCCTGCACCAGTCGGCGCAAGGTCTGTCGGTCGCGCACGACCGCGGCGTGATCCATCGTGACGTCAAACCCGCGAACCTCATGCTCAACCAGCGCGGCCAGGTAAAGATCGCCGACTTCGGCATCGCCCTGGCCAATCACGACTTCAACAGCAAGCTCACCGGTACCGGCGAATTCGTCGGCACGCCCGGCTACCTCTCGCCCGAGGTCTGCCTGGGCAAGGCGGTCGACCAGCGTTCGGACATCTTCGCGCTGGGCATCGTGCTGTTCGAGATGCTGACCGGCCGCACGCCGTTCTCCGACGAAAGCCCGCTCAAGCTCATGCTCGATGTCGTGCAGTCGGAAATCCCCGATGTGCGCGAACTCAACCAGGACGTCGATCCGGAGGTCGCCAACATCCTCACGCGCATGCTTGCCAAGGATCCGGCCGAGCGTTACCAGAGCGCGCACGAGTTGATCGCGGACTTGGAAAAGCATCCGCTCGTGTCCGTCGGCGGACCGTTGAGCATCAAGACCGCGGCTCCGAGCGGCCCGGCCGCCACACTGATCGGTCTGGCCACGCCGGTGACACCGGGTATCGGCATGCGCGCGCCCACACCGCCGCCGTCGGTGTCCGCGCCGGCTACCCAGGCTGCGCCGTTGACGCCGGCCGGGGCCACTGCCGGTGGCAGTACGCGACCGGGCGTGACGCAACCGCCATCGACGCCGCCTCCGCCGCAGAAATCCTCGCGCGCACCGCTGTTCATCGGCACGGGCTTGCTCGTGCTGCTGATGGCCGGTGGCGTGTGGGCGTTCCGCGACAAGCTGTTCGCGCCGTCGACCACGCCCGCACAAGTCGCCGCGACCACGACGCCGACGGAAACGTCCGCCACGCCTGCCACCGGCGCGACGATGCCTGCCACGGCGACCGCCACACCGGCGACGCCGGGCGACAGCGGCGCCGCCAATCCGCCGGCGACGCCCGACACGCCGGTAGTGTCCCCGCCGCCCTCTGGCAACGAGAGCGCGAATACGTCGACCCGCGTGAGCAGCGCCCCCGCCGCGAGCACGACAGCCTCGGAAACCGCGCCGGCCCTGGCCACGACTGATCGTCCGCATCCGCTGCGCGAGGCCGTGGCCGAGCGTGCGGAAACCCGCGCCGAGCAACGCGAATCGGTCGCCGGCGGCGCCCGCACCTTCCACATCGAAACCTCCGGTGATCCGGCCCTGGTGATTCCGGCCGAACAGATGGTCGAAGAAAAGCTGTCCGGCGCCGGTATGCAAATGGTGCAGAACGCCAATCGCGCCGATGTGATCGTGCGCATCCGCGCCGAAGTCATCGGCAACCAGGACATCAGTTTCTACGGCCAGAGCGCGAACCTGACCACGGCCTATCTCGGCATCCGTCCGTATGGCCGCGGCGGTCGTCCGCTGGGCACGGGCATGCGGCAGAAGATCGACTACACGCCGCTCAACGCCGAAGACAAGGTGCAGATGATGCTCGACGAGCACTTCAGCCGCGTGCTGAACGCCGTCCGGAACTGAGCAGACTCCGCCGGCCAGCCATGGCCGGCGGCTTTCGCGACAACGATTCTTGGACCGACCGGCTCAGGCCGGCGACAGGTTCGCGTACGCAAGCACCAGCCACTTCGGTCCGGCGTCCTCGAAATTGACGTGCACGCGCGCATGCGCGCCTGCGCCTTCGCAGTCCATGACGATGCCATGGCCGAAATGCGCATGACTCACGCGCTGGCCCAGACGCAGGCCGCCGGTCGCGGGCGCTTCGGCGAAGCGGCCGGCGAACGCGGGGCGCGACACGTTCACCTTCGGTCGTACTTCATGCAACAGGGCCGCCGGGATCTCGCGCAGGAAGCGCGAGGGGGTGCCGAACATTTCCATGCCGTGCAGACGACGCGATTCGGCATAGCTCAGCGATAGTTTCTGGCGCGCGCGCGTCAGGCCGACGTAGGCCAGACGGCGCTCTTCCTCGAGTCGCCCGCTTTCTTCCATCGAGCGGTTGCTCGGGAACAAGCCTTCTTCCATGCCGACCAGGAACACCTGCGGAAACTCCAGGCCCTTGGCGCTGTGCAAGGTCATGAGCTGCACGCCGTCGGCACCGGCCTCGGCCTGGCCTTCGCCCGATTCGAGCGCGGCGTAGGCGAGAAACGCGACGAGCTCGCTCATGCGCTGGCTGTCTTCGTCATCGGGACGTTCGAAACGACTGGCGACATTGACCAGTTCGTCGAGGTTGTCCGTGCGCGAGTCGAGCTGACCCTTGGACTCGGCGGCGTAGTGCGCGCGCAGACCGGAGCGCTCGAGGATATGTTCGAACTGCTCGTGCAAGGGCAGTTCCGGCGTTGCCGCAGCCAATGCTTCGATCAGGTCGACGAAGCCGCGCAGCGCATTGCGCGCGCGTCCAGCCAGGCCGCTGCCCTCGCCCAGGGCCTGGCTTGCGCGCCACAACGACAGCGACTGCGCGCGCGCGAACTTGCGCACTTCATCCAGCGTGCGTTCGCCGATGCCGCGCGTGGGCGTGTTGACCGCGCGTTCGAACGCTGCGTCGTCGTCGCGATTGGCGACCAGGCGCAGATAGGCCAGCGTGTCCTTGACTTCCATGCGCTCGAAAAAGCGCTGGCCGCCGTAGACGCGGTACGGCAGTTTGGGCGACTGGTTGAGCTGCTCTTCCATCGCGCGCGACTGCGCATTGCTGCGATACAGGATCGCGCATTCGCCGGCTGCGCCACCGCCGTCGATATGCGCGCGGATGCGTTCGATGACGAAACGCGCCTCGTCGACCTCGTTGTAGGCCGCATACAGGTCGATCGGCTCGCCGTCGCCGTCGCTGGTCCACAGCTGCTTGCCCAGGCGTTCGGGATTGTGCGCGATCACCGCGTTCGCTGCGGCCAGGATGTTGCCGGTGGAGCGGTAGTTCTGCTCGAGCTTGATCGTGCTCGCGTTCGGATAATCGCGCAGGAAGCGCTGCATGTTCTCGACTTTCGCGCCGCGCCAGCCGTAGATCGATTGGTCGTCGTCGCCGACCACGAACACCTGGCCGCTCTCGCCGGCAAGCACGCGGATGAAGGCGTACTGGATCGTGTTGGTGTCCTGGAACTCGTCGACGAGAATCTGTCCGAAGCGACGCTGGTAGTGCTCGAGCAGGGCCGGATGCTCCAACCACAATTCGTGCGCGCGTAGCAGGATCTCGGCGAAATCGACCAGGCCGGCGCGCTGGCAGCGGATTTCGTATTCCTCATAGACGCGCAGCATCGTCTTGGTGAAGAAATCGCCGCCCGGCACCTGGATGTGTTTCGGGCGTCGGCCTTCGTCCTTCTGCGCGTTGATCCACCACACCAGCTGGCGCGGCGGGAAGCGGCCTTCGTCGAGTTCGAGATCGGCGGAGATGCGCTTGATCAGCCGCAGCTGATCGTCGGCATCGAGTACCTGGAAACTCTCCGGCAACCCGGCTTCCTGCCAGTGCAGGCGCAGCAGACGGTGCGCAAGGCCGTGGAAGGTACCGACCCACATGCCGCGCGTGCCACCGTGCAGCAGCGATTCCACGCGCAGGCGCATTTCGGCCGCGGCTTTGTTGGTGAAGGTCACCGCGAGGATGCCGTGCGCCGGCACGCCGACGACTTCATGCAGCCAGCCGATGCGGTGGGTCAGGACGCGGGTTTTGCCCGAGCCGGCGCCGGCGAGCACCAGATAGTGGCCGGGCGCCGCGGAAACCGCGTCGCGCTGGGCGGGATTGAGATCGTCGAGCAGGTGGGAAACATCCATCCCGCCATTTTACGGGATGGCGCGCGTCCGCGCGGGCGCGGAATCAGTGCGCGGAATGCCGCGCCGCGCCCGGGCCCTGCATCAGCTTGTCGGTCCAGGCGATGCCGATCGCCGACAGGATGAAGATCGTGTGGATGATCGTCTGCCACATCACGCCCTGCATGGTTACGGTCGTGCAGGCCTTGACGTTGAGCGCGGCCTGCTTGACCGCGGCGGTCGCGGCGATGCCTTCCGGACTGAAGCACAGCGGCAGGCCGCCGAGCGTGCCCGCTTCGATGAAGGTCTTGAGCAGATGGATCGAGCTGATGCCGATGATCGCCATCGCCAGCTTGACCTTGAGCACCGAGGCGTTCACATGGCTGAGCCATTCGGGCTGGTCCGGATGACCCTGCAGGTTCAGGCGCGAGACGAAGGTTTCGTAGCCGCCGACGATGACCATCATCAGCAGGTTCGAGATCATGACCACGTCGATCAGGCCCAGCACGATCAGCATGATTTCCTGTTCGTTGAGGCTGGTGGCGCCCTGGATCAGGTGCCACAGCTCCTTGAGGAACAGGATCACGTAGACGGCCTGCGCCACGATCAGGCCCAGGTACAGCGGCAGCTGCGACCAGCGCGAACCGAAGATCAGCGCCGGCAGCGGGCCGAGCTTTTCCTGGGCGGTGGAACCGGATTTCGATGCGGACATGCGTGACCTCTATTTCTTGGCGACGGCGCCGACCACCACGACCAGCGCGCCCACGCCGAGCAGGATGTAGCCCAGGTTGAGCGGCGGTTTCTTGGTGTCGGTCTTGCTGATTTCGATCGGTCCGATGTCCGCGACCTTTTCGGTGGTTTGAATCTTGAAGACGCCGGCGGCGATCAACGCACCAGCGATCAGCAGCAGAATGCCGACGATGAGGGCGGGCTTGCGCATGCGCGGTTCTTCCGGGAGCGCCCCGAAGCGGGGCCCGGCAAGAGTAGGGGCTCGATGCCCCGATGCCAAGTGCTCGCGCCGCTATTTGCCCGGGCCGAGCGCGGCGAGCATGTCGTCGAACGGCATCGGCCGCGCCAGCACATAGCCTTGCAGGGCGTCGCACTGGTGCTTGCGCAGCCATTCGAGCTGTTCGAGCGTCTCCACGCCTTCGGCCACGACCTTCATGCCGAAACGATGCGCCATCGCAATGATCGATTCGCAGATCGCCGCGTTCTTTTCGTCCTGGTCGACGTGATTGACGAATTCGCGGTCGATCTTGAGCTTGTCCACCGGCAGGCGGCGCAGATACGACATGCTCGAATAGCCGGTGCCGAAATCGTCGATCGACAGCACGATGCCCAGATCGCGCAGGCGCTGCAGGGTGGTGATCGCGGCGTCGGAGTTCTCCATGACGATGCTCTCGGTGAGTTCCAGTTCGAGCGCTCCCGGCGGCAGGCCGTATTCGGCGACCAGCAGGCGCACGTCTTCGACGAGATGGCCGCTCTGGAATTGCAATGCCGACACGTTCACCGCGACGCTCACCTGCGGCCAGCCGGCCGCCGCCATGCGTTGCTGGAAGCGGCAGGCTTCGCGCAGCACCCAGCGGCCGAGCGGCACGATCAGGCCGCTGTCCTCGCAGATCGCGATGAACACCGCCGGCGGAATCAGGCCGCGTTCGGGATGCCGCCAGCGGATCAGGGCCTCGACGCCGATCGGGCGGCGGTCGGTCGCGCGGAACTGCGGCTGGAAGAACAATTCGAATTCGCTGCGGCTGATCGCTTCCTGCAGGCGCGCGACCAGGTCCAGGCGCTCGCGCATGACCGCTTCGAAGACCGGCGAGAACTCGACCGTCTGGCCGTCGCCGAGGCGTTTGGCCTCGTGCGCGGCCAGGCTCGCGTGCTTGAGCAGCAGCTCCGGGTCGTTGCCGTGTTGCGGATGTACCGCGAAACCGAAATTGCCGCGCATTTCATGCTGCGTGCCGAGAGCGACGATCGGCCGCGCCAGCGCTTCGCGCGCCTGTTGCAGCACGGTATCGATCGGTCGCGGATCGTGCGAGGCGGGAATCAGCAAGGCGAATTCGCAACCGCCGATGCGCGCGACCCAGGCCGGCTGCGCCGCCACTTCGCGCAGGCGCTTCGCCACCAGGGTCAGCACTTCGTCGCCGACGGTGTGGCCGAGGCTGGCATTGATCGTATCGAAGCCGGTAAAGGTCACGTAGATCACGGCGATGTGCTGCGCATCGGCTTCGGCGGTGACCAGCAGTTCGTTCATGCAACGGATCAGGGCTTCGCGGTTGAGCAGGCCAGTCATTGCGTCGTGACTGGCGTGGTAGGCCAGGCGCTCTTCGACCTGCAGGCGTTCGGTGACGTCTTCGGCGATGACGAAGCGTGCCGGCCGGCCGGCGAAATCGATGTCGATCAGGCGCACCAGCGCCAGCATCAGACTGCCGTCCTTGCGCCGGTGCCGCCAGATTTCCCCGGAGCCGCGCGTCGGCGTCGCCAGGCTGCGCTCGAGGCGCTGCAATTCGTCGGGCGGACGAATGTCGCGGATGGTCATCGCGCTCAGCTCGTCGCGACTGTAGCCGTAGACGTCCACGACCTGTTCGTTGACCTCCAGGAATCGCAAGGTGTCCGCGTCGTAGACGTAGCAGGGCAGCGGGTTCTTGTCGAACAGGAAGCGGTACTGGTCTTCGGACATGTCTGCCTCGCTTGCCGGGGGGAACACCAGGGCACAACATCAGGCCAACGAATGCCATGGCGCAGAAAGGCCAAGGTCACGAACGCTCTACCATACGCCTCGAGAGATCGACGGTGTCTGGCGGGCGTGAAGACCGAGGGCGACGGGGGCCGCGGTCGCGAAATTACACGAGGCGCACGACGCTGTGTCGACGTCTGTCCGGAACTGTGATGGGTCGGCGAAATTCGTGCCAAATGCACGAAGGCAAAGCCAGGGGCCGGGCTCAGTCGTGCGTCACGCCGGGCAAGGACAGCACATAGTCCGCGCCCATCAGCAGCGAGGGCGTGTAATAACCGCCGGCGGGCCGCGGGCCGGTCAGCAGGCGCTGCACGATGCCCAGTGACGCAGTGACCGTCAGTTCATAGCCGTTGGGCGTGCACAGCCGGCCCTGGATCTGCTTGCCGGCGGCATTGCGGGCCTCGCCCCAGACCCAGGTCTGGCTGCTGGCGCGTTGCTCGGCCGAGGGGCCGCGCACGCGTTTGGCGACCTTGCTCTTGAGCCAGGCCTGCACCGGCGAAATGCCCAGCAAGGGCCCCAGCCAGCGGATGCGGCGCAGGTTCTGCGCGGTCGCCGGCGGCACGCCCATGTAGACCTCGATATTGGGAATGCCGGTCGAGACATAGGCGGTGTAGACATCGCCCCAGGGAATCGTCATCGCGAAGCGCGCTTCGCCGTCTTTGTCGAACGTGCGCGTCTTCCACGCCAGCGGCACGCGCTTGACCTCGCCGTCGATGCGCGCGCGACCGCCCTTGCCCAGGCCTTCGACGCCGGTCTTGGCCGTGCCCGGACTCGGGCCGCCGCCGGCCTCGAAACCGAGCACCAGCGATTCGGCATCGGGCAGTTGCCGCTTGAGCTGCGCGGCCAGGCAATCGGTCGGCACCACGTCGAAGCCGCTGCCGGGCAAGACGACGATGCCGCTTTTCACCGCGCGCAGATGTTGCGCATGACAATGCGCGAACACATCGATCTCGCCGGTGATGTCGAGGTAGTGCGCCTTCAGATCCAGGCAGGCTTCCAGCATCGGCGCGCTGGTCGCGGAGAACGGTCCGGCGCAATGCATGACCAGGCCGATGCCATTGAGACCGGCGTGGATCGCCGCGGCATTGTCGAGCGCGAACGCGCGCACGGGCAGCTTGAGTTTTTTCGCCAGCGGTTCGAGCGCGGCGACGCTGCGCCCGGCCAGCACAGGCCGCAGGCCGCGGCGCACCGCTTCGGTGGCCAGCATCTGGCCGGTGTACCCGTTGGCGCCGTAGATCAGCCAGTCCATGTCGGCCTCACGACGCCTTGGTGCGCTGCTCGATCATCTTGAGCAGCTGCTTGAAGTACAGATTCGGGAACCAGCGCTTGAGGCGCCAGCGCATCGGTTCGCGCACCGTCGGAATGATCATGAAGTCGCCGCGCTCGGCCGCCGCGAACACCTTGTCGGCGACGCCGTCGAGCGTGTCGGGTGCGGTGTCCATCATCTTCACCGCGAGCGTCTTGACCTTCTCGCTGCCGATCGCGGTATCGCACAGGTTGGTGCGGAAGAAACTCGGACAGATCACGCTCACGCGCACGCCCTGGCCATGCATTTCGGCGCGCAATTGTTCCGACAGCGCGACCACGGCGGCCTTGGCGACGCCGTAGGTCATCATGCCGGGCGCGCCGGCGAGACCGGCAAAGCTCGCGGTGCTGATGACCTGGCCGGACCCGGCGGCGATCATGCCCGGCACGAACAATCGGCAGCCGCGCACGACGCTGAGCAGGTCGATGTCGAGCACCTGCCGCCACTCGGACATCGTCGTTTCGACCATCGGACCGCCCGAGGCGATGCCGGCGTTGTTGATCAGCACGTCGAGGCCGCCCCACTCGCGTGCGATGGTTTCGTGCAGCTGCTCCATCGCCTCGTCGCTGCCGACGTTCGCGACCAGGGCCAGATGTCCGCTGCCGGCGAGGCTGGCGCGGGTAGCCTCGGAACGTTCGAGGGAAAGATCCACGCAGGCGACGCGATCGCCGGCGCGCGCATAGCGCAGCGCGAGCGCCTGGCCCAAACCGCTGCCCGCGCCGGTGATCAGTACGCGACGGCTCTTGCGCATCTTGGCCTCCCAGCCTGCTGTGCTAGGCTCGTCGGCCTAGGCAATCTGTCGAGTCTATCCCGCTTTTTCGGAGAAATTGTGTGACCGATCACGCATTTGGGCTTTCGGGAAAAACCGCGCTGGTCAGCGGCGCCTCACGCGGCATCGGCGAGAGCATCGCGTTGCTGTTGGCCGCGCACGGCGCCCACGTGGTGTGCACGAGCCGCAAGCTCGACGGTTGCGAAGCGGTCGCCGAAAAGATTCGCGCCGCCGGCGGTTCCGCCGAGGCGCAGGCGATGCATGTCGGTGACCCCGCCGCGATCGAGGCGGTGTTCGCCGCGCTCGACACCGCCGGCCAGGCGCCCGACATCCTGGTCAACAACGCCGCGGCCAATCCGTACTTCGGTCCGCTGATCGACATGGACCTGTCGAGCTACGAAAAAACCGTGGAAGTGAACCTGCGCGGCTATTTCTGGAGCACCGTGCAGGCCGCGCGCCGCATGAAGGCCAAGGGCGGCGGCGCGATCGTCAACATCGCTTCGGTCAACGCCAAGCGGCCGGCGCCGGGCCAGGGCATTTATTCGGTGACCAAGGCCGGCATCGTCAACATGACCGAAGCCTTCGCCAAGGAGCTCGCGTCCGCCGGCATCCGCGTCAACGCCGTCCTGCCGGGACTGACTGAAACGAAGTTCGCCTCGGCCGTCACCGGCAATCCCAAGCTCATGGCGATGATGACGCAGATGATTCCGCTCGGCCGCGCCGCGCAGCCCGACGAGATCGCCCCGGCCGTGCTCTTCCTGGCCAGCCCGGCGGCGAGCTATGTCACCGGTACGACCCTGGTCGTGGACGGCGGATACCTGGCCTGAGGCCGCGTCGGCGGGTATGGCCGGAACCGTGATCGGCGACGCCTTCACGTGACCTTCGGCACATATCGTCTTCGATGGAAATCGGTCATTCCTGCCCTCTTTCCCCGAAGTGATGCCCTCATGAGATCCCTGCTCCTGCTCGCCGCCATGACTCTCGCCCCCGCTGCCGCCCACGCCGACAAGCTCACGCTCGAAACGCTCGCCGGCGGCACCAACCTGTCCGGTCCGAGCCTGATGCGCCCGGGCATCTCGCCCGACGGCAAGCGCGTGACCTTCCTGCGCGGCAAGGCCGACAACAAGTTCCAGCTCGATCTGTGGGAACTCGACGTCGCCAGCGGCCAGACCCGTTTGCTGGTCGACTCGAAGGTCGTGCTGCCGGGCGTGGAGAATCTTTCCGACGAGGAAAAAGCCCGTCGCGAGCGCCAGCGCACCGCCGCGCTGTCGGGCATCGTCGCCTACCAGTGGTCGGCCGACGGCCACACCCTGCTGTTCCCGCTCGGTGGCGAGCTGTACCTGTACGACTTGAACAAGACCGGCCCGGCCGCGGTCCGCCAGCTCACCCATGGCGGCGGCTTCGCGACCGATCCGAAGATCTCGCCCAAGGGCGGCTTCGTGAGCTTCGTGCGCGAACGCAACCTGTGGGTCATCGATCTGGCCAGCGGCAAGGAAACGCAGCTGACCAAGGATGCGTCCGCGACGATCGCCAACGGCGTCGCCGAATTCGTTGCCGACGAGGAAATGGATCGCCACACCGGTTACTGGTGGGCGCCGGACGATTCCGCGATCGCCTATGCGCGTATCGACGAGAGCCCGGTGCCGGTGCAGCAGCGTTTCGAGATCTACGCCGACCGCACCGACGTGGTTGAGCAGCGCTATCCGGCCGCCGGCGACAAAAACGTCGATATCGCCCTGGGCGTCATCGCGCCCAAGGGCGGCGCCACGCGCTGGCTGGACCTGGGCAAGGAGCGCGACATTTACCTCGCGCGCGTGGACTGGATCGACGGCAAGCACCTGACCTTCCAGCGCCAGAGCCGCGACCAGCGCACGCTCGATCTGATCGAAGCCGACCTGGCCGCCGGCAAGCAGCGCACCTTGCTCACCGAAACGAGCACGAGCTGGGTGCCGCTGCATTCCAATCTCAACTTCCTCGCGAACGGCGACTTCCTGTGGTCGTCGGCGCGCAGCGGATTCGAGCACCTGTATCTGTACGGCCGCGACGGCCAGGCCAAGAAGCAGCTCACGAGCGGCGACTGGATGGTCGAGGATGTGCTCGCGGTCGACGAAGGCCGCGGCCTGGCGTATTTCAGCGCCACCAAGGAATCGCCGCTCGAACGCCACCTCTACGCCGTGCCGCTCGCCGGAGGCGAAGTGCGCAAGCTCACGCAGACGCAGGGCATGCACAACGCGGTGTTCAGCAACAATGCCGCCGTCTATATCGACAACTGGTCGAACCCGAGCACGCCGCCGCAGTCCGAACTGCATGCCGCCGACGGCAGCAAGCTCGCCAACCTGGTCACGAACGAACTCAACGACAGCCATCCCTACGCCAAGTACCTGGCCGAGCATCGCCCGATCGAATACGGCGAACTGCAGGCCGTTGATGGCCAGGTCCTGCATTACAGCCTGATCAAGCCGGCGAACTTCGACCCGAAGAAAAAATATCCGGTCATCGTCAGCGTCTACGGCGGACCGGCCTCGCAGACGGTCACGCGCGGCTGGGCGCCGGACTTCAACCAGTACCTGGCGCAGCACGGCTATCTGGTGTTCTCGATCGACAACCGCGGTACCCCGCGCCGCGGCGTGAAGTTCAGCACGGCGCTGTTCCGCCACCAGGGCACGGTGGAGGTGGAAGACCAGGTGCGCGGCATCGACTTCCTCAAGACCCTGCCCTACGTCGACGGCAAGCGCGTCGGCGTCTACGGCTGGTCCAACGGCGGTTACATGACCCTGATGCTGCTGGCCAAGCACAGCGAGGTGTACGCCTGCGGCGTCGCCGGCGCGCCGGTCACCGACTGGGGCCTGTACGACACGCACTATTCCGAGCAGTTCATGGATCTGCCCAAGAACAACGCGGCCGGTTATCAGGACAGCGCCGTGTTCGCGCATCTCGATGGCCTGCGCTCGAAGCTGCTGCTGATCCACGGCATGGCCGACGACAACGTCCTGTTCATCAACTCGACCAAGCTGATGTCGGCCTTGCAGAGGAAGGGCATCCCCTTCGAGCTCATGACCTATCCGGGCGCCAAGCACGGCCTGCGCGGCAGCGACCTGCTACATCGCCTCAAGACTACCGAGGCGTTCTTCAATCGCTGCCTGAGCCCCTGAGGCACCGGCTCGCAGGGCCGCGTGTCTTCACACGCGGCCTTGGGGTTATGATCGAACCGACTGGCCTTCACGGCGGGTCTTTGGCGTAAAGTTTCAGGAAATTGCCCGCGTGGTCCGACGCGGGGTCGACGGATATCACGCCACATGCTGGCGTGGACCGCTCATCGTCCGGCACGGTTGCGTGCCGGAGCTGAAAGGTGAATCGACGTGCCACACGGCGGACCGGCAGCGCTTGGATCTTTTTCGCGGCTACGCGGCTCGCGCGTGGCCCTGCTGTTCGCCTTCGCGCTGGCCTTCGCGCTCCTGCTCGCCGCCGGCTGGCAGTCCCTGCGCCAGAGCCGGGCCGCGGCCGCCGAACAGGCGATGGTCGAACATACCCTGGTCGTCCTGCAGCACGGGTTGGAGTTCGATACCGACGTGCTGCAGATGGAGGCCGACCACCGCGCCTTCCTGATCGAAGGCGACCGCGCCTTTGAACAATCACGCGAGGCCCTGCATGCGCGCGCCGGCGAACAGATCGCGGCGCTGCAGGCCCTAACCCGCGACAACCCGCGGCAACAGCAGCGCGTGCTCCTGGCCCGGCGCCTGCTGGCCGAACGGCATGACCGCATGCGCGCGACCTCGGCCTTGGTCGCGCGCGACGGCCTGGCGGCGGCGCGACAGAACTTCGCCGCCCGTGGCCAGGGCAGTCTCGGTCCCTTGCGCGAGGTGCTCGCCACCCTGCGCGGCGAAGAAGAGCAACTGCTCGCACAACGCTCGCGCGCAGCCAGCGACGGCGCGCAACGCCTGCGCTGGGCGCTGTTCTACGGTCCCGCGGCCGGCCTGCTGCTGCTGTTGTGCGGACTGGCGGTGTTGTGGCGGCAGCTCAATGCGACCGAACGCGTCAGTGCCCGGCTCGCGCAGTCCAGCGCGCAGCTGCAGTTCGCCTACGACGTCGCGGGCATCGGCGACTGGGACCTGGACCTGGACACCGGCGCGGCACGGCGTTCGCCGCGGCACGACCAGATTTTCGGTTACGACACGCCGCTCGCGAGTTGGAGCAAGGAATTGTTCCTCGAGCATGTGCATCCCGACGATCGAGCGGCGGTCGAAGCCTCGTTCCAGCAGGCCGTCGCGACCGGCGGCGACTGGAACTTCGAATGCCGCATCCACTGGGCCGATGGCAGCCAGCACTGGATCTGGGCCTGTGGCCGGGTGTTCGACCGCCACGGCGACGGCGCCGCGCACATGCTCGGCACCGTCTGCGACATCACCGAGCGCAAGAACGCCGAGAGCGATCTGCAGAACTTCTTCCGCCTCTCGCGCGATCTGATCTGCGTCTCCTCGCTCGATGGCCGCCTGCTGCGGCTCAACCCGGCCTGGCAGAACACGTTGGGCTATTCGCTCGAGGCGATGCTGGGCCGCCCGTTCCTGGATTTCGTGCACCCCGACGACCTCGACGCGACGATCCGGGAAACCCTCGCGCTGGCCGAAGGCCGGGAAACGATCCTGTTCGAGAACCGCTACCGCACCGCCGACGGCCGCTGGATCTGGCTGCTGTGGAACGCCAGCGCCTCGCCGTCCGACGGCGTGATCTATGCGACGGCACGCGACATCACCGAGCGCAAGGATGTCGAGCAGCGCGTCGCCGCGCTCAATCGCGACCTGTCGTCGCGTTCGGAAGCACTGGAAGCGGCGAACAAGGAACTGGAGGCGTTTTCCTATTCGGTGTCGCACGACCTGCGCGCGCCCTTGCGGCATATCGACGGCTACGCCCGCATCCTGATCGAGGACGCCGCGCCCGTGCTCGACGTCGACAGCCGGCGCTACCTGCAATCGATCAGCGACAGTTCGCGGCGCATGGGCGCCCTGATCGACGACCTGCTCAACCTGGCCCGGCTTGGTCGCAAGCCCTTGCACCAACAGCGTATCGACATGCGTGAGCTGCTTGATTCGGCGATGCGCGACATCGTCACCGGCGAAGCCAACGTCGCGATCGCCGATCTGCCGATGGCCGACGGCGATCCGACCCTGATCAAGCAGGTCTGGATCAACCTGGTGTCGAACGCCGTCAAGTACAGCGCGCCGCGTGCGGCCGACGCCCGCATCGAGATCGCGGGCGAGCGCGCCGGCGAGCGCGTGCGCTATACCGTCAGCGACAACGGCGTGGGCTTCGACATGCGCTATGCCGAGAAATTGTTCGGCGTGTTCCAACGCCTGCATGCGCAGGACGAATTCGAGGGCACCGGCGTCGGCCTGGCGATCGTGCAACGCATCGTCAACCGCCATGGCGGCCGCGTCGATGCGCAGGCCGAACCGGGCGTCGGCGCCACCTTCAGTTTCGAACTCCCCGTCAGCGAGGCAACGACATGAATGATTACCAGCATGTGGAGATCCTGCTCGTGGAGGATTCCGTGGCCGATGCCGAAATGACCCAGCGCACGCTCAAGCGGCGTGGCATCGCCAACGACATCGCCTGGGTAAAGGATGGCGTCGAGGCGCTCGACTACCTTTTCTGTCGCGGGCTGTATGCCGGACGCAAGAACGGCTATCCCAAGCTCGTGCTGCTCGATCTGAAAATGCCGCGCATGGACGGCCTGCAGGTGCTGCGGCACCTCAAGGAAGACGCACACACACGCAACCTGCCCGTGGTCATGATGACCTCGTCGCGCGAAGAGGGCGATCTCATCGAAAGCTACGCGCTGGGCGTGAACAGTTACATCGTCAAGCCGGTGGACTTCGACCAGTTCGCCGAAACCGTTGCCCAGGTCGGCATGTACTGGGTGCTCGCGAACCAGGCGCCGAGTCTGTAGTCATGGCCATGGACAGCATGATGCCCGCCCTGAGAATCCTGCTGGTGGAGGATTCCGCCGACGATCTGGCCTTGAACCTGCGCGCCCTGCGCGATCTGGACCGGCCGGTGCTGACCGAATGCGTGGCCAGCGAACCGGCACTGCGCGAAGCCCTCGCGCGTTTCCTGCCCGACCTGGTGCTCTGCGATTTCTCCATGCCCGGCTTCAGCGGCCAGGAAGCCTTGCGTGTGGTGCACGAGCTCACGCCGGAGACGCCTTTCATCTTCGTCTCGGGCACGATCGGCGAAGAGCTGGCGATCGACGCCCTGCAACGCGGCGCCGCCGATTACGTGCTCAAGGACAATCTGCGCCGCCTGCGTCCGGCGATCGAGCGCGCGCTGCGTACCGCGACCGAACGCCGCGACCGTCTGCGCATCCAGCGCGCGCTCAGCATCAGCGAGGAGCGCTTCCGCGCGATCGTCGAAAACACCAGCGACTGGATCTGGGAAATGGACTTGGGCAAGCGGCTGACCTATTCCAACCGTAGCGTCGCCGACATCCTGGGCTACCCGGTCGAGGCCCTGTACGAACATTCGGCGCTGGATTTCATGCTCGCCGAGGATCGCGCCCGCGTCGAAGCGGCCCTGCCCGGCCTGGTCGCGGACAAACGCGGCTGGAAGGACTGGATCCTGCGCTGGCGGCACCGCGACGGCAGCGTGCGTTTGCTCGAGAGCACGGCGCAGCCGCTGTTCGACGACGAGGGCGAGGTCAGCGTGTACCGCGGCATCGACCGCGACGTCACCCTGCGCGTGCAGCAGGAGCAGAAGATCCGCCAGCTGGCGCGCATCCATGCTGTGCTCAGCGCCCTGGGCAATGCCGTGTTGCGCGCGAACGACACCCAGGAATTGCTCGACATGACCTGCCAGCTCACCGTCGAGCAGGGCCACTTCATGGCGGCCTGCATCGGCGAGCGCACGCCCGGCGGCTGTCTGGCTTTGAGCAGCCACTGCGGCGACGAACGCGTGGTGCGCATGATCGAAGCACTCGGCGATCTTCCTCTAGGCGGCCCGGCGCAGGACGCGCGACCCGCGCAGCGCGCCTTCAACGAAGCCCGCAACATCGCCATCGCCGACTACGGTGCGCTGTCGATCGCCGAGCCGATCCGCCAGGAGATGGCGCAGGTCGGGGTCGCCTCGCAGATCGCCCTGCCGATCGGCACGCCGCCTTGGGGCGTGCTCGGCCTGTTCTCCGACAAGCCGCAGGAATTCGATGCCGAGGAAATCTCGCTGCTGGAGCGGCTGACCGCGGAAATCGACTACGCCCGCAAGTTCATCGCCAAGAGCGAGCATCTGGAATACCTGGCCTACCACAACCCCACCACCGGCCTGCCCAGCCGCGTGGCCTATCGCGACCTGATCGTGCCGCGCATCGAGCGCGCGCCGCAGGCGATCGCGATGGCCGACGTCGACCGCTTTCGCTATTTCAACCAGTCGCGTGGCCGTCCGTTCGGCGACCAGTTGCTGCGCGAAATCGCCGCGCGGCTCAAGTCACTGATGCCACATGGCGCCTTGCTCGCGCATCCGAGCGACGACGCCTTCATCTTCGCGTTCGACCATGCCGGCGATCTGGAAGCGGCGATGGGCAAGGTCGATACGATCCTCGTGGCCTGCGGGGAACAGCCCTTCCTCGTCGAAGGCGAACAGGTGCGCGCGCGCCTGCACGGCAGCGTGCTGCTCGCGCCCTTGCACGAGGACACCGCCGACGGCATCGAACGCACCCTGGTCGCGGTGCTGGCCGAAGCGCAGACGCGCGATCGCGCGGTGCTCGGTTTCACCGAGGAGGTGCGCAGTCGCGCCACGCGGCGCGTCGAACTCGAGCGCGACCTGCGCCATGCCCTGGAAAACGACGGCTTCGAACTGTATCTGCAGCCGAAATTCCATGCCGCGACCCATCGCCTCACCGGCGCCGAGGCGCTGCTGCGCTGGCGACATCCGCAGCGCGGCATGGTCTCGCCCGCCGAGTTCATTCCCGTGCTCGAGGAAACCGGGTTGATCGTCGAAGCCGGCGCCTGGGTCCGCCGGCACGCGCTGAAGGTCTGCCAGCGCTGGCGCGAACTGGGCAGTTTCGGCCTGCGCCTGGCCGTCAACGTTTCGCCCCGCGAACTGCGCCAGCTCAATTTCATCACCGAGTGCGAGCAGCTGCTCGCGCCGTTCGGTGGCGACCACGACCTGGACATCGAGATCACCGAAAGCATGCTCATGGACGACATCGCGCACAGCATCATGGTGCTGCAGGCGTTGCGCGACCTGGGCTGCCGCGTGGCGATCGACGATTTCGGCACCGGCTACTCGTCGCTCAACTACCTCTCGCGCCTGCCCGCGGACGCGCTGAAGATCGACCAGAGTTTCGTCGCCCTGCTCGCGCTCAGTCCCGACACCCTGTCCCTGGTCACCAATATCATCGGCCTGGCGCATTCGCTGGGACTGAAGGTCGTGGCCGAGGGCGTGGAAGAGGAAGAGCAGGCCAAGCTGCTGCGTCTGCTGCGCTGCGACGAGATGCAGGGCTACTTCTTCGGCCGGCCGGTACCGCAGGCGCAGTTCGAGGAAACCTGGTTGCACTGAGCAGGACTTCCGGCAGGTTGTCACGACCAGGCGCGCGGGGTAGCGTCGCGATTCGTTCCTACTGCGGAGTCCGCCATGTCCCTGCGACGCCAGCTCGTCCCCGGTTTTCTGCTGCTCGGCCTCGCGGCCGGCGCGGCGCAGGCCGCCGAAAAACCCTGGGTGACCGCCAGCAATGGCAATACCCGGCTGGTGCTCGAAGCACAGGCGCGCTTCGGTCCCGAGGATGCATCCGCCACGGGCCTGTCGCAGTACGACGGGCTCGCCACCGATCTGGGGCCGAATCTGAGCGCGCGCTACATCGCGTCGATGGAAGAGGTGCGCAAGCAACTGCAGCAGCGCCTGGCCGCCGAGAAAGACGTCAATGTGCGCCAGGATCTGCAGATCCTGATCGCCTCGATCGATGACGATATCGCCGGCATCCGGCTGAGCGACAAGTACAACCTGGATTGGTACGACGTGCCGCAGATGGTGTTCGGCGGCGTGCAGGTCCTGCTCGAGGAGCAGCTGCCGAAAGAGCGGCAAGCGAAATCGCTGGAACTGCTGCAGCGTTACACCGGCCTGTTCCCGGGCAGCACGCCGATGGTCGATCTGGCCAAGGCGCGCTTCGAGGAAAGCCGCGGCAAACCCGGCCTGACCGGTCCGTTCAAGGCGCGCGTCGAGCAGTCGATCGGCAACGTGCCGACCTATATCAAGGGCATCCGCGAGCTGTATGCGACCTTCAAGATCGCCGGCGCCGAACCGGCCCTGGCGGCGCTCGAGCAGCAGCTCACCGACTACGCCGCCTGGGAAAAAGCGCAGGTGCTGCCGCTCGCGCGCACGGACTTCCGCCTGCCGCCGGAGATGTATGCGTATCGCCTCAAGCGCGTCGGCATCGACATCGACCCGATGGTGCTCGTGCAGCGTGCACAGCTCGAATACATGGAAACGCGCGCCGCGATGCAGGCACTGGCACCGCTGGTGGCCAAGCAGAAAGGGTTTGCCGCGACCGACTATCGCCAGGTGATCGCGCTGCTGAAAAAGAACACGATCGCCAACGACAAGCTCGAGCCGCACTACGCGGGCATCAATACCCAGCTCGAAGCGGCGATCCGTCGCGATCATGTCGTTGACTTGCCGGCGCGCCCGATGATCATGCGCCTGGCTTCGGAGGCCGAATCGGCCGCGCAGCCCGCCCCGCACATGCAGCCGCCGCCGCTGGTGGGCAATACCGGCGAGCAGGGCCAGTTCGTGCTGCCGGTCGGCAATCCGACCGCGGCCGGTCCGGGCGAGGCCTACGACGATTTCAATCATCCCTCGGCAGCGTGGACGCTCAGCGCGCATGAAGGCCGTCCGGGCCACGAGTTGCAGTTCACCGCGATGGTCGAACGCGGCGTCTCGCAGGCGCGCAGCCTGTACGCGTTCAACAGCGTGAATGTCGAAGGCTGGGCGCTGTATGCCGAAGCCGAGATGCTGCCGAGCGAGCCGCTTGACGGTCAGATGATCGCCCTGCAGTTCCGCCTGCTGCGCGCCGCGCGCGCGATGCTCGACCCGATGTTGAATCTCGGCCTGATCAGCCGCGAGGACGCGGGCAAGGTGCTCACCGGCGAGGTGATGCTGTCGGCGCCGATGGCGCGCCAGGAACTGGACCGCTACACGTTCCGTTCGCCCGGTCAGGCCGGCAGCTACTTCTACGGCTATGCGCGCATCCTGCAGCTGCGTGCGGAAACGGAAGTCGCGCTCGGCGACAAGTTCGACCGCCTGGCCTTCAACAACTTCCTGCTCGATCAGGGCCTGTTGCCGCCGGACCTGCTGGCGAAAGCCGTGCGCGAGGAGTTCGTGCCGGCGCAGAAGGCGCGGGCCGCGAAATAATCCGGAGGGTTCGGAGACCCCGAAACCCGGCGAAAGCCGGGTTTCTTTTTACAGCGTGCGCGTCTGGCCGCCGTCGACGTCGACGATGGCGCCCTGCAGATAGGCCGCCCGCGGCGAAAGCAGGAAAGCGACAGTCTGCGCGATGTCTTCCGGCGCGCCGAAGCGGGGCACGCCGAAACCCTGCGCGAGTTGCGCGCTCGCGCTCGCTTCGTCCATGCCGTGTTCGTTGGCGTAGTAGCGCACGCGCACCTGCAGCCGCTCGGTGGCGATCGAGCCGGGATTGACCGCGTTCACCCGGATGCCGTCGCTTTGGCCGCGATCGGCCAGTGCCTTGGTGAGATTGAGCACGGCGGCATTGACCGAACCGCCGATGGTGAATTCGGCGCTGCCGGTGCGTCCGCCGATGCCGCCGATGTTCACGATGGCACCGCGTTGTTGCTGCAGGGCCGGCCAGGCCGCGCGCGCCAGACGCATCGCGCCGAAAAACTTCAAGGCGAAACCATCGTCCCAGGCGGCGTCGGAAAGCGCGAGAAAATCGCCGCGCTGCGTCGCGCCCGCGTTGTTGACCAGCGCGTCGAGCCGCCCGAACCGCGATAGCGTCGCCGCGACGACCGCGTTCGCCGCGTCGGGCTCGCGCAGGTCGCGCACGATCTGCAGGTGTTCGCCTGAGAGCATCGCGGCTGTTTCAGCGAGCCCGTCTGCCGAGCGCGCCACCAGGACCACGCGCATGCCTTCGGCCGACAGCACCTGCGCGATCGCGCGGCCGATGCCGCGGCTGGCGCCGGTCACGACGACGGTCTTGTCCTGCAAGGCGAGATCCATGGGCGCTCCGGTTTATTTCAAGGTGCGTTCGAACAGCTGATAGATGCGCCGGTATTCGTCGTACCAGCTTTCGGGCTGCACGAAACCGTGGCGTTCCATCGGATAGGGCGCCAGCTCCCAGTGATCCTTCTTCAGTTCGATCAGGCGCTGCGACAGGCGCACCGAATCCTGGAAGAACACGTTGTCGTCGATCATGCCGTGCGCGATGAGCAGGTTGCCGCGCAGGCCGTCGACGAATTCGATCGGCGAGGACACCTTGTAGGCCTCCGGATCGACGTCGGGCGTGTTGAGGATGTTGGAGGTGTATTCGTGGTTGTAGGTCGTCCAGTCGGTCACCGGACGCAGGGCCGCACCGGACTTGAACACGTCCGGCGCGCGGAACAGACCCATGAAGGCCATGAAGCCGCCGTAGCTGCCGCCGTAGATGCCGACATTGCCGGCGTCGCCCTGATGCTGCGCGACGAGCCAGTTCACGCCGTCGATGTAGTCATCGAGTTCGGGATGGCCCATCTGCCGGTAGATCGCCGTGCGCCACGCGCGGCCGTAACCTTCCGAGCCGCGGTAGTCCATGTCCAGCACGATGTAGCCCTGCTGGACGAGCAGGTTGTTGAACATCTGCTCGCGGAAATAGTTGGGATAGCGTCGGCTGACGTTCTGCAGATAGCCCGCGCCGTGCACGAACATCACCACCGGATATTTCTTGCCGGCCTCGAGCTGGGCCGGGCGGTAGAGCTTGGCCCAGACCACGCCGGCGCCGTGCGTGGACGGCACCTGCACCAGTTGCGGTTCGATCCAGGTGCGCGCCTTGAACTCGGCCGTGCGCGTGTCGGTCAGACGCGTCGCGGCACCGCCGCTGCTGGCGACGACGGCCAGCTGGATCGGCAGATAACTGCCGGAATAGCGCACGAGCAGCTTGCTGCCGTCGGGCGCGAGCACGTAGTCCTCGACGCCATCGAGCGCGGTGACTTCGCGCAGCGCGCCGCCGTTGCGCGAGGTGGCGCAGACTTCGTAGTCGCCCGGCGACTGCGGGTTGCACAGGAAGTACGCGGTGGCGCCGTCGGCCGACCACTGCACGGCGGAGGTTTCCCAGGTGCCCGTGGTCAGCGCGGTCGGCTTGCCACCCGGCACCAGCGTGTAAAGGTGCGAATAGCCGCTTTCTTCCGACAGGTACCACAGCGTGCGGTGGTCGGGCAGCCAGCCGAAATCGTTGAAGTTCCAGTTGATCCAGCCCGGATCGGTGAGGCGGTGCGCGCCGCGCAGACGCGCGTTGGCAAGGTCGATCGTGGCGATCCAGCGATCCTTGTTGTCGATCGCGCGCAGCATGACCGCGATCTGGTTGCCGTCGCCGGACCAGTGCATCGTTGCGCCGGCGGTGTTGTCGCCTTCGTTGACGATGCGCACGCCGCGATTGCCCTTCAGCGGCTCGAGCTTCTGCGCGGCGCGCAGCGTGGCGAGCGGATCGGTGGCGATGCCGGGCAGGCCGTCGTAGGGCAGGTCGCGCACGCTGCCGCTGGTCAGATCGACGAGCTTGAGCGACTGCGCGGTCGGCAGGTTGCGGCCGACACGCGTATGCACGTCTTCGACTTCTTCGTAGCCCGACTCGGTGATGTATTTCGGCATCTTGCCGGTGCGGCCGGTGTCGGCGCCCTTGGGCGAGACCACCACGAGCAGCCAGCGGCCATTCGGCGACAGGCTGCTCGCATCGATCTGCACGTCCGCGCCCAGGTACACCGGCGCGGCGGCACGGGTCGGATCGGCCTTGCGCAGCGCGTCCGATTGCGCGCGCAGGGCTTCGCGATCGTCTTTCTGGCGCTGCAGGGTGGCGATCAGGCGCAGCTGCAATTCGCGCTGGGCATCCTTGCCCGGTGCGGCGGCAGGATCCTTGTCCGCGCGTGGCAGGGCGATCGGCGCGAGCAGGCGATCGGCGGCCGTCCAGACGAACCAGTCGCTGCCGACGCGGAACTGCACGCCGCGGCCGTCGGCGGAGTATTGCGGCTCGGCTTCGCTGTCGCTGCTGCGGGTGATCTGCACGAGCGCGCCGCTGCGCAGATCGCGTTCGAAGATGTCGCCGTTGCGCACGAACACCATGCGCGTGCGGTCGTGATTGAACACCGGGCTGTCGGCATCGAGACCGCCGCGCTCGCTGTCGCCGAGCACGCGCGCGCCGCTGCCATCGCTGCGCTGCGTGTAGGTGTCGCGCAGCGGCGAGCCGGTGTGTTTGCGCGTGTAGTTCACCTGCTGGCTGTCCCAGGCCCACCAGGCCGACTCGACCGGGGTGCCGATCCAGTCCGGATGCGCCATCGCCTGGTCGAGCGTGAGGGGCGTCTGCGCCAGGGCCGGCGTGGTGGCCAGCAGGGCGAGGGCGAGCAGGCGAAAACGCATGGGCGGCTCCGGGATCGGGGATCGGGTTCAGGAAAGTCCTCAAGCCTAGCAAACACGCGCCGCGCGGCCGCCCCCGGAAAGTCATGGCTGCCCTGTGAGCGGCGCTTTCCCCATTCGGCGTTTGCGGCGACAATCCGGTAAATCCAGCGCCCCCGCGCCATGCACGCCTTCGTATACAAATCCCAGCGTAAGCCCGATACCTACCTGTACCTGCGCGAGAAGGACGCCTTCGGCCTTGTGCCCGATCCCGTGCGCCTGCCGCTGGGACCGCTGGTGTTCGTGCTCGAGGTCGAGCTGGTGCCGGGCCGCAAGCTCGCGCGTGCCGATGCCGAGGTCGTGCGCGCGAACCTGAGTGACCGCGGCTTCCACCTGCAGGCTCCGCTGAGCGTGCTCGATCCGCTCGTCGAAGGCGGTGTCGGCGATGGCTGACGCCCGGCCTGCCCTGCGGCCCTGGGCCTTGCTGGCCCTCGGGCTGGGCCTGGCCTGGTCGACACTGGCATTGCCGACGCAGCCGGTCGCGATCGCCCTGCTGCTGGCCCTGGCGCAACCCGTGCTCGTGCTCGGCTGGAGCGCGCTGCGCGGCAGCCGCGACCTCGCCCGCCCGCGGTTTCCACTACTCGCCGACCTCGCCAGCATCAGCCTGCTCTGGCTGCTCGCCGAAGGCCTGCTCGCGCTCGCCGTGTCCTGGCCGCTGGAGAGCCTGCGCGAAAGCGGCGCACTCATGCCCGCGCTGGGCCTGAGCCTGTCCGCGGGGTTCGTCCTGGTCGGTCTGTGGCGGCTGTGGCCGGCCTTTGCGCAGGCCTCGCGCCACGGGCAGTCGTTCGCCGGTCTGCTGTCCTCGGTCGGCGACGCCGGCGCCCTGCGCGGTCTGGCGATCGCGGCGGTCGTGTTCGCGGTCATCGCCTTGGGTCTGTGCCTGGCCTGGCCGGGCGTGTTGCCGGCGCCGGCGCGGTTGCCGGTGCTGATCGCCTATCCGCTGCTGGCGCTGGCCGCCCATGCCTTCGTGCACCGCCATGGCGACCTGGCGCGCACCGCGCCGGTCGCGAGCGAGACCGTGAGTCGAGCGAGCGTCGTCGCGGCGGCTGCGCCAGCGACGCCGGCGACCACCGAGGGCGCCGATCTGCCGGCCGATGCACGTCTGTATGCGGCTTTGCGCTCCGGTCGCGTGGACATCGCGCTCGCTGCGCTCGCCGACGGCGCGAATGCGCACACGCTGCCGCTCGAAGGCGATCGCGACCAGCGCACGCTGCCGATGCTCGCGGGCCTGCTCGGCGATCTGAAACTGCTGCGCGAACTGATCAAGCGCGGCGTCGATCTCAATCTGCGTCATGGTGGCCTGACGCCGTTGCTCGCGGCCACGCGCGACAGCTGGCACGGCCGTCCGGAAGCGGTGATGACCCTGCTTGCGAACGGCGCCGATCCGCGCGCGGCCGACAGCGAGGGCAATACGCCGCTGCACCATGCCGCGCGCAGCACCGATCCGGCCGTCGCGGCCCTGCTGCTCGATGCCGGTGCGCAGGTCGATGCGCTCAATGGCGAAGGCTTCAGCGCACTCGGCGTGGCCTGCAATTCCGGCAACTGGCGCCTCGCACGCTATCTCATCGAACACGGCGCCAAGCCCGAGCCGGCGGGCGGGCAACCGGCCCTGCTCGCGGCGGTTGCCGGCGAAGACGATCCGGCCGGCGTGCAATTGCTGTTGCGGCACAAGGCGCGCGCCGATGCCCGCGGCCACGAACAACGCACCGCACTGATGCAGGCCGCGGCGAGCGGCAATGCGGAAATCGTCGGCGTGCTCGTCGATGCCGGTGCCGATCGCAACGCCCACGACGCCAACGGCCTCACGCCCTTGCTCGAGGCCGCGCGCAACGGTCACACCGACGTGGTCGCGCGCCTGGCGCTGACGCGTCCGAACGTCGCCGCGACCGATGCGCAGCAGCGCAATGCCCTGGTGCTTGCCTGCATCGGTGGCGCGTCGCCGGATCTGCTGCGGCAGCTGATGGTGCTCGGCGTCGATCCCAATCAGGCCGATGCCGAAGGCCGCCGGGCGATGGACTACGCGATCGAGAGCGGGCGCTGGCCGCAGGTCTCGGTGCTCGATCCCGCGTACGCCTTGCCGAGCAATGTCGCCGAAGGCATGGCCGAGGGACATTTCGAGAAAACGCCGCAGGAATTGCTGCGCGAAGCCCTGCAGTCGCAGCGCCTGGAATCGGCCGAAGCGATGCTGCGTCTGGGCGTGGGCGTGTCGCCGGAAGCGCTGGCGATGCTGCTGCTGGAATTTTCCGACGCCGACAATCTGCTGTGTTTCGACTGGCTGCTGCGCCATGGCGCGCCGGCCGATCTGCTGCTGCGCGGCGAAGACGGCGTGCTGTTCCATCTGCTCGACCGCGGCGGCATGGCGCAGCCCGCGCTGTGGCGTCTGCTTGAACGCGGCCAGGCGGTCGGCGGTGTCGGCGGCCTGTCGCGTTTCCTGCAGGCCTGCCTGGCCGGCGAATACGTGTCACGCGGCAACGAACAACTCGCGATCGCGCTGTTCGAGCGTGGCGCCGATGCGTTCGGCGTGCGTGCGCCCTGCGATCCGCCGCTGATCGCGGCGGTGCGCCTGGGCTGGTCGCGGCTGGCGGAAATGCTGCTGCTGGCCGGTGTCGATCCCAATGCGCGCGATGCGCGCGGCCAGACCGCGGTGCATGTCGCCGCCGCGCTCGGTCGCGAAAATGCGCTGCGCCTGCTGATCCGTTTCGGCGCCTTGCCACAGGCGCGCACACCCGGCGGCCAGACCGCGCTCGGTATCGCGCTCGCGGCCGGCCGCAGCGATCTCGGTCACTGGCTGGAATGGCGCGGCTGGACCTTGCCCGGTCGCGCGCTGCAGCCCGCGGACTTGCCGGCCGCGGCGATCGGCGGCGACGCCGATGCGGTCGCGCGCCTGCTCGATCTCGGCCTGCCGGTCGATGCCGTCGATCACCAAGGTTGTACCGCGCTGCTGCGCGCGGCCGGCGGCGGTCACGAGGCGATGGTGCAGGTGCTGCTCGATCGCGAGGCCGATCCCGGCATCAGCGCGCGCACCGGCGCGACACCCTTGTCGGCGGCGATCAGCATGCGTCATCTGCCGGTCGTCGATCGTCTGTTGCTCGCTGGCGCCGATACCAATCAGGCCCTGCCCGGCGGCGTGACGCCGCTGATGCTGTCCGCCGCGCTGGGTCTGCCAGAAATCGCCGGCCGTTTGCTCGTGCGTGGCGCCGATGTCGACGCGCTCGACGATCAGGGCCTGAGCGCGCTGCATTGCGCGGCCTTGCACGCATTCACCGCGCGCGAACGCCAGCGCGTGCTGGCCCTGTTCGATCTGCTGCTGATGGCCGATCTGCCGCCGGACACCGCCAACCTTGCCGGCCAGACGCCCTTGCTGTTGTTGCTCGGTGCGCGTGCCGAAGCCGGCGCGGCCTGCGACGAGGATGTACTCCTGGCCGTGCTCGAACGCCTGCTCGGCGAGGATGTCTCGCTCGATCACCAGGACCAGCGCGGCCTGTCGCCGCTGCACATGGCGGCGATGCATGGCCTGTCGCGCGTGGTGCAGCGTCTGCTGCGCGAAGGCGCCGAGCGCAACCTGCGCGACGGTCTCGGCCGCACGCCGCACGATCTGGCGCTGCTGCGCGGTTACGTCGACATCGCCTCGGAATTCGAACCTGCGCGCGGCGCGCCGTCGCTGGCGCGGTTCCTGCGCGATCCGCGCTAAGCCGGCCGCGACGTTCCGTCGAGTCCGCGTCCCGGATCAGGCGATCTGGCCGGGCTCGCGTTTTTCATCATTGCGACTGGCATCGGCCTCGAACAGGCCTTCGAGATCCTTGAGCGCCTGCTGCGAGTTGGCGATCAGCGCCGCTTCGTCGTCGTAGATCAGGTATTGCTCGCGCATGATGCGTTCGTCGTGTTCGCGGAATCGCTCGCGGCGCTCCTGCGCGACGTCCGGCGGAATGCCCAGGGCCTCGAGCACCTGCTGGCTCATCTCCAGGCTCGAATGGAAGGTCTCGCGGATCACTTCCACGCCCAGATCCATGAGTTTGAAGGCGTGCTGGCGATTGCGCGCGCGCGCGAACACTTTCAGGTTCGGATACAGGCGGCGCAGCAGGCGCGCGGTGCGCACCGTGGTTTCCGGATCGTCGGTGGTGAGCACGAATACTTCCGCGCGCTCGGCATGCGCGGCGCGCAGCAGCTCGGGTTTGGACGGGTCGCCGAAATAAATCATCGTGCCGAAGCGGCGCGACAGATCGACCTGCTCGGTATTGTGTTCGAGCGCGGTGAACGGGATCTTCTGTGCGCGCAGGATGCGTCCGACGATCTGGCCCATGCGGCCGAAGCCGGCGATGATCACGCGCGGCGTCTCGTGGTCGATGACGTCGGCGGGGCGCTCTTCCTTCGGCTCCGGGTGCTTGAGCAACAGGCGCGACATCGCGATGACGATCAGCGGCGTCGCCGCCATCGACAGACCGACGATCGCGACGAGGCGATCGCGCAGCGCGCCGTCGATGAGGCCGGCCTTGAACGCCTCGCCGAACACGACGAAGGCGAATTCGCCGCCGAGCGCGAGCACCGCGCCGAGCATCAGCGCCTGGCGCAGCGGCAGGCCGCCCGGTCGCCAGCCGACCGCGACGAGCACGATCAGCTTCACGAGCATCAGCGCGCCGACGCCGGCGGCGATCAGGCCGGGCTCGGCCATCACGCGACTGACGTCGATACTCATGCCCACGGCCATGAAGAACAGGCCGAGCAGCAGGCCCTTGAACGGATCGATCTGCGCTTCGAGCTCGTGGCGGAATTCCGAATCGGCGAGCAGCACGCCGGCGAGGAAGGCGCCCAGGCCCATGGAAAGTCCGGCGAGCTGCATCAGCCAGGCCGTGCCGACCACGACCAGCAGCGCGGTCGCGGTGAACACCTCGCCCATCTGCGTCCATGCGGCCGCGCGGAACAATTGCCGCAGCAGCAGGCGACCGCCGATGACCACGAGCGCGATCATGCCTACCGCCTTGAGCACGGCGTCCAGCGGCAAGCCCGAGTGCGCGGCGGACTTGGCTTCACCGAGCAGGGGAATGAGGGCGAGCAGCGGAATCGCGACCAGGTCCTGGAACAGCAGGATCGCAAAACCCATGCGGCCGAAGCCCGTGGTCAGTTCCTTGCGCTCGGCCAGCAGCTGCAGACCGACCGCCGTCGACGACAGCGCCAGACCCAGGCCGATGACGAAATTGGCTTTCCAGCCCAGGCCCAGCATCGCCGTCGCTGCGGCGATGGCGAGCGCGGAGATCGCCACCTGCAGTCCGCCGATGCCGAACACGTGCCGGCGCATGACCCACAGGCGCGAGGGCGACAGTTCCAGGCCGATGACGAACAGCATCATCACCACGCCCAATTCGGATACCGCGAGGATGCTGGTGGAATCCTTCGCCAGCTTGAGGCCGTAGGGACCGATCGCGGTACCCGCGACCAGATAGCCCAGCACCGCGCCCAGGCCGAGCCGGCGGAACAGCGGCACCGCGACGACCGCCGCGAGCAGGAAGATCAGGAAAAGTTCGAGATAGCCTTGACCGTGCATGCGCGCCTCGGATTCTTGCCCGGATTATGCACGGCACGGCGGCCGGAAACGAGAACGCCGGCTTGCGCCGGCGTTCCGTGGTGACGTGGTCCGAACCCTCAGCCGCGACGCATCGCGCTGAAGAATTCGTCGTTGGACTTGGTCGTCTTCATCTTGTCGAGCAGGAATTCCATCGCGGCCAGCTCGTCCATCGGATGCAGGAGCTTTCGCAGGATCCAGATCTTCTGCAGCATGTCCGGTTCGATCAGCAACTCTTCGCGGCGCGTGCCGGAGCGGTTGATGTTGATCGCGGGATAGACGCGCTTTTCGGCGATGCGGCGGTCCAGGTGCACTTCTGAGTTGCCGGTGCCCTTGAACTCTTCGTAGATCACCTCGTCCATCTTCGAGCCGGTGTCCACGAGCGCGGTCGCAATGATCGTCAGCGAGCCGCCTTCTTCGACGTTGCGGGCCGCGCCGAAGAAACGCTTCGGGCGGTGCAGCGCGTTGGCGTCGACGCCGCCGGACAGGACCTTGCCCGAGCTGGGCACGACCATGTTGTAGGCACGCGCGAGGCGGGTGATCGAGTCGAGCATGATCACCACGTCTTTCTTGTGCTCGACCAGGCGCTTGGCGCGCTCGATCACCATTTCGGCGACCTGCACGTGGCGCGCGGCCGGTTCGTCGAACGTGGAGGAGATGACTTCGCCGCGCACCGTGCGCTGCATTTCCGTCACTTCTTCCGGACGCTCGTCGATCAGCAGCACGATCAGGTGCGTTTCCGGATGGTTGTGGATGATCGCCTGGGCGATGTTCTGCATCATCATCGTCTTGCCGGCTTTCGGCGGCGAGACGATCAGCGCGCGCTGGCCTTTGCCCTGCGGCGCCATCAGATCCATGATGCGGCCGGTGATGTCTTCCGACGAGCCGTTGCCGCGTTCGAGCGTGAAGCGCTTGCGCGGGAACAGCGGCGTCAGGTTCTCGAACAGCACCTTGCCCTTCGACGCTTCCGGCGGCTCGCCGTTGATCGTGTCGACGATGTTGAGCGCGACATAGCGCTCGCCGTCTTTCGGGCTGCGGATGCGGCCGGAGATCTCGTCGCCGGTGCGCAGGTTGAAGCGGCGGATCTGGCTGGGCGAGATGTACACGTCGTCCGGACCGGCCAGGTAGCTGGCATCGGCCGAGCGCAGGAAGCCGTAGCCGTCGGGCAGGATTTCCAGCACGCCGTCGCCGGCGACGCCGTTCGGGTGGCGGGTGAGCACCTTGAGCAGGGCGAAAGTGACGTCCTGCTTGCGCATGCGCGCCACGCCCTCGTGCAGGTTCAGCGTTTCCGCCATCTCCAGCAGCTTGTGCGCGGGCATGCGCTTGAGTTCGGTCAGCGTGTAGCTGGGGAAATCGGGCGGCAGCTGCGGCGGCTGGTAATTCTGCTGGCGCTCGCCGCGGTCGTTGTTGCCGCCGTTGTTGTTGTTCTCGCCGGCCTCGTCACCGCCGCCCTGGCGGTTGCGGTCGCGATCCTTGAAACGGTCGCGGAAGCGGTCGCGGCGATTGCGGTTGCGGTTCTGGAAGCCGCCTTCTTCGCCGCCCTGGCCGCCTTCGCGGGATTCCTGGGAGGCATTGGCATTGTCACCGCCCTGGCCGCCTTGTTGGCCGCCCGGCGCGCCGCCTGAGGGCTGGCCGCCGGCGTGGCCGCCGTGCTGTCCGCCTTGCGGATGGCGCGGTGCCGGGTGTTCGGCACTGGCCTCGGGCGCACGCGGCGGCGCCGGCGCATACGCCTCGGCGACAGGCGCGCTGTCGACCGCAGGAGCGGCGGCGTCATCGGCAGTTCGGGGTTTGTTGGGTCCGCGCGGTTTGCGCGGGGCTTTCACGGCAGGACTGCCGGTTTCGGTCTCGTTGTCGGACACAGAGTTCCTCGCGAATGCGAGTCAGGGGAAGAAAGGAGAGGGTGCAGAGAGAGCAGTGCCGTGGGCACCTTGCTGGGACTTACGCTACCACCGGCTGCGGGCAGACCACAAGCGCGGCGCTAAACGGGGAGGGTGGCCGGTCCGCCGCGCGGGGCGGGGTGGCGGGTCGGCGAAACCGGCGCGTGGGCGCCGGTTTCGCGACCGGAGTTCGGATTACAGGCCCGATTCCATCAGTTTGACCAGGCGCTGCTTGATGTCGCCCGGCACGCCGATCTGGGTGCCGAACGGCTTGCCGTCCTTGAACAGGATCAGGGTCGGCACGCCGCGCACGGCGTAATTGCGCGGGCTGCTCGGATGGTCGTCGATGTTGAGCTTGACCACCTTGACCTTGCCCGCGTAGTTGCCGGCGAGCTCTTCGACGAGCGGGTTGATCATCTTGCAGGGGCCGCACCACGGTGCCCAGAAGTCGACCAGCACGGGCGTGTCGGACTTCAGGACCTGGCTTTCGAAATCCGCATCGCCGACATGGGTTACTTGGTCACTCACGGGGAAACTCCTGATTCTTATAGAAGAAGACAGCCGGGTCTGGCCATCGATTGCGCTAAACTGGGGGTTCTCATGCCGAAAACCAACCGGCACCCGTCCCGAAACACCGTCGCAGTTTGCGACCCCCGCGCCACCGGCGCAAGCGCGGCTAGACCGCGCGAATGAGCAAAAATGACTGATAAACCACTGACTGATATCGCTTTTTCGAATTTTGACCTGAACCCGCAAGTTCTCGCCGGCCTCGAAGCCGCGGGTTTCACGCGCTGCACGCCGATCCAGGCCATGACCCTGCCGATCGCCCTCGCCGGGCGCGATGTCGCCGGTCAGGCCCAGACCGGCACGGGCAAGACCCTCGCCTTCCTGGTCACCCTCGTGAACCGCCTGATGACCCGGCCGGCCCTGGCCAACCGTGGTCCGGCCGATCCGCGCGCGATGATCCTCGCGCCGACCCGCGAGCTGGCGATCCAGATCCACAAGGACGCCGAGAAATTCGGCAGCGCCCTCGGCCTGAAGTTTGCGCTCGTCTACGGCGGCGTCGATTACGACAAGCAGAAAGCCATGCTGCAGTCGGGCGCCGACGTCATCATCGCGACCCCGGGTCGCCTGATCGATTACGTCCGCCAGGGCGTCGTGCACCTGCACGCCTGCGAAGTCTGCATCCTCGACGAAGCCGACCGCATGTTCGACCTGGGCTTCATCAAGGACCTGCGCTTCCTGCTGCGCAAACTGCCGCGCCGCGAAGAGCGCCAGACCCTGATGTTCTCGGCGACGCTGAGCCATCGCGTGCTCGAGCTCGCCTACGAGCACATGAACGAGCCGGAAAAGGTCGTCGTCGAGGCGGAGTTCGTGACCGCGGCGCGCGTGCGCCAGAAGATCTATTTCCCGGCCAACGAAGAAAAGCTGCCGCTGCTGATCGGCCTGCTCTCGCGCACGGAAGCCAACCGCACGATGGTGTTCGTCAACACCAAGGCCTGGGTCGAGAAAGTCGCCCGCGCCCTGGAGCGCGCGCACTACCGCGTCGGCGTGCTGTCGGGCGATGTGCCGCAGAAGAAGCGCCAGAGCCTGCTCGCCAAGTTCCAGCGCGGCGAACTGGAAATCCTCGTCGCGACCGACGTCGCTGCGCGCGGCCTGCACATCGATAACGTCAGCCATGTGTACAACTTCGACCTGCCCTTTGAGGCCGAGGACTACGTGCACCGCATCGGCCGCACCGCGCGCCTCGGTGCCGAGGGCGATGCGATCAGCTTCGCCTGCGAGATCTACGCGCAGGGCCTGCCGGCGATCGAGGCCTACATCGAGCAGAAGATTCCGGTCGAGCCGGTGACCACCGAAGCCCTGACCGCGATCCCGCGCACGCCGCGCGAGCCGCTGGTCGGTGCTGACGGCGAAAAGGCCGAGTCGATCGCCGACATCTTCCGCGAAGCCCGCGCCGAACTCGAAGCCAGCGGCCGTGGCCCGAAGAAGGGCGGCAGTGGCGGACGCGGCGGTCCCGGTTCGGGTCCGCGTCGCGAGGGTTCGTCGTCGCGCGGTCCGCGTCGTGAGGGCGGCGCCTCGTCCTCCGGCACGCCGCGACCGCCGCGCGATCCGAATGCGGCACCGCGCCCGCCGCGCGATCCCAATGCGCCGCCGCGCCCGCCGCGCGATCCGAACGCGCCGCCGCGCGAACGCAACCGCCGCGGTCCGCGCCCCGAGGGCGCGCCGCGCAACGATCAGGCCGCGGCCCATGCCGCCGCGAAAGTCACCGGTCCCGCACCGGTCGTCGCCGCGCCCGGCGTGTCGAAAGAGTCCTTCCTCAAGCGCTTCGCGAGTCGCGTGAAGTCCTGGGTCAAGCCAGGCTGAAGACAGGCGGCCCGGTGGCGACACCGGGTCGACGACGAAGGGCTTTCGCGCTCAGGAGCGCTCCTACATGATGGCGTCGAGCCATCGCGGAACGAACCATGACCCTGCTGCGTTTCGACAACGTCACCAAGAGTTATCCCGGCGGCCACACCGCGCTGAGCGAACTGAGTTTTTCGGTCGACGAAGGCGAGATGATTTTCGTCACCGGCCATTCCGGCGCCGGCAAGAGCACCCTGCTCAAGCTCATCCACCTGAGCGAACGGCCGACGCGCGGCACCGTGCTCGTCGAAGAACGCAACCTCGCGAAAGTGCGCGGCCGCCAGGTGCCGCTGCACCGGCGCCGTGTCGGCGTGGTCTACCAGGACCATCGCCTGCTCATGGACCGCAGCGTGTTCGACAACGTCGCCCTGCCCTTGCTGATCGCCGGCACACCCTCGGCGGAAGTCGGCCGGCGGGTGCGCGTCACGCTGGAAAAAGTCGGCCTCGGCGCGCGCGAAAAAGCGCGTCCGGGCGAGTTGTCGACCGGTGAGCAGCAACGCGTCGGCATCGCCCGCGCGATCGCCGCGCAGCCGCGCCTGCTGGTCGCCGACGAACCGACCGGCAACCTCGATCCGACCCTCGCCGCCGAAATCATGGATCACTTCGCTGCCCTGCCGGCGCAGGGCACGACGGTGATGATCGCCAGCCACGACCTCGCCTTGGTCAAGCGCATGCGCCGGCGCGTGCTCGTGCTCAGTCACGGCAAACTCGCCGACGACATCTCGCCCGAGGAGCTGGCCTCGTGAGTGCCAACAAGTCCGACATCCGGCACAAGCCCGCCGCCGCGGCGCGCATCAGCGAAGGCGGCGTACTCAAGCGCCTGCGCGCGTGGCGCGAGCAGCATGCCTATTCGCTGGTCTCGAGCCTGGGCCGGTTCTTCCAGCGTCCGTTCGCGACCTTGCTCACGGTCGGCGTCATGGCGGTGGCGATCGCGCTGCCGCTGGGTCTGGGCCTGGGGCTGGCGAACATCGAACGTTTTTCCGGCAGCGTGCGCGAGTCGCGCGAAATCGGCCTGTTCCTCAAAGTCGAGGTCGATGCTGCGGCCGCGCAGCGTCTGGCGGATGAATTGCGTGCGCGCCCCGATGTCGCCGGCGTGGTCATCAAGACGCCGGAACAGGGTCTGGCGGAATTCCGGCAGATGAGCGATCTCGCCGGCGCGCTCGACGTGCTCGAGGACAATCCGCTGCCGACTGTGCTCGTCGTGCAGCCGCGCGACGAGGGCGTGGCCCTGGCGGCCGCATTGAAGTCGCGGCCGGAAGTCGACCTCGTGCAGCACGACGCGGTCTGGCGTCAGCGCCTGTCGGCCTGGCTGGCGTTTGGTGCCCGCCTGATGTGGGTGATCGCGGCCTTGCTGGGCTTGGGCGTGTTGCTGGTCGTGGGCAATACCGTGCGCCTGGACATCGGCGCGCGCCGCGAGGAAATCGGCATCCTGCAGCAGCTCGGCGCCACCGACGGATTCGTGCGCCGGCCCTTCGTCTACCTCGGTGCCTGGTACGGCCTGGCCTCGGGCGTGCTCGCCCTGGCGGTGCTGCTGGTCGCGGGCTGGGCCTTGCAACCGCGCCTGTCGCCCCTGATCGCCAGTTATGGCAACCAGTTCCACCTCGATGGCCCGGGCTGGCTGGGCGCATTGGCCGTTCTGGCAGGCGCGACGGCGATCGGCTGGCTCGGCGCGTGGCTCGCCACGGGCCATCATCTGAGGCAGACTCGCCCCACGCAGATCTGAGTGTTCCCATGAGCAGTCCCGGCTTCCGACTAGTCGATACCACGTCGCCACGCATCATGGTGGTGGACGGGTCGAAGGTCGTGCGCAAGATGATCGAAGGCGTGCTGCGCCAGCAATTGCCGGACATGGAGTTCGTCGGCTGCGAAACCGGTGCCGAAGCCAAGGCGGCCTTGCAGGCCGGCAGCATCAATCTGGTCACCACCGCGCTGCGTCTGTCGGACATCGACGGCCTCGAGCTCGCGCGTTATATCCGCGACCACACGCCGCAGGCCTACATCCCGATCATCGTGGTGTCGGGCGACGTGCAGGAGCGTCTGGAGACGCGCAGCATCAGCGACGATGTCACCGACTATTTCGACAAGTCGCTTGGCTTCAACGCGCTGGCGGCTTTCATCAAGGGCTATGTCGCACCGGAATCGGAAGCGGGCGGCGAAGTGCTCTACGTCGAGGACAGCCGCGTGGTCGCCGTCGCAACCCGGCGCATGCTGGAAAAACACGGTCTGACCGTCATCCATTCCACCGGCGTCGAGGATGCGATCGCGCATCTGGAAACGATGAAGGCGCAGGGTCGCATTCCCGGCCCGGACGTCGTGCTCACCGACGTGTATCTCAAGGGCGAGTTGACCGGCAAGGATCTGGTGCATTCGATCCGCCGCGACTTCAACTATCCCAAAGGCCTCTTGCCCGTGCTGGTCATGACCGGCGACGCCAATCCGGCCAACCAGACCGACCTGCTGCGCGCGGGCGCGAACGATCTCGTGCAAAAGCCCATCGAGGAGCGGTTGCTGGTCACCAAGCTGCTGTTCCAGCTGCGCGTGGGCCGCCTGATCCGGCAGAAGCTCGCGAAGTAGCCCGCAGTGCCGGCGTACCTGCGCCGACCCGAGCATTGGCGTGCGCGTGGCCTCCGGCCCGCTTGTATCATCCTTTCGTTGCCCACCCTGATCCCAAGGAATCCCGCCATGCGTCCGAGCCTCCGTGCTGTTCTCGTCCTCGCCCTGTCCGTCGCGATGCTGTCCGCCTGTACCCGGGCCGGCGAAGCGCCGGGGTCGGAAACCGTCGATGTGTTCACGATCAAGCTCGGCGATTGCCTGAGCAGCGGCATGGACGCGCAGTCGGTGGCCGAGATGGACAAGATCGATTGCGCCAAGCCGCATGTGTACGAGGTCTATCACGCGTTCGACATCGATCGCGGCGCGTTCCCGGGCGACGACGTCGTCGACAAGCTCGCCGAAGAAGGTTGCACCAAAGCTTTTGCCGGTTTCGTGGGCAAGTCCTATGACGATTCCGAGCTGCACCTGCAGACGCTCACGCCGCAGGCGGACGGCTGGAAGGAAAAGAACGATCGCGAAGTGCTGTGCCTGATCGTCACCGAAGACGAATCGCCGCGCACCGGCTCGGCCAAGGGCCTGGGCATCTGAGCGCGACCCGGTCGCGGATGACCGAAACCGCATGACCGAAGATGCGATTCGTCTGGAGCCGTCCTGGAAGGGACGGCTCGCCGAGTATCTGCAACGGCCGGACATGCGCGCGTTGGCCCACTTCCTGCGCGCGGAGAAAGCCAAGGGCAAGCGCATTTATCCGCCCGGCGCGCAGATGTTCGCCGCGCTCGACGCGACGCCGTTCGAGGCAGTGAAGGTGGTCGTGCTCGGCCAGGATCCGTATCACGGTCCGGGCCAGGCGCACGGTCTGTGTTTTTCCGTGGCGCCGGGCGTGGACGTACCGCCGTCGCTGGTGAACATCTTCAAGGAAATCGAACGCGACCTCGGGCTGCCGCGACCCGCGCACGGCTACCTGCTGCCCTGGGCCCGCCAGGGGGTGTTGCTGCTCAACTCGGTGCTGACCGTGGAGGCGGGCATCGCCGGCTCGCATCAGGGCAAGGGCTGGGAAGGGTTCACCGACCATATCGTCGCCACGCTCGACCGCGAGCGCGAGGGCCTGGTGTTCCTGCTCTGGGGCAGTTACGCACAGGCCAAGGGCAAGATCATCGATGCGCGCAAACACTGCGTGCTGCGCGCGCCGCATCCTTCGCCGCTGTCGGCGCATCGCGGCTTCATCGGCTGCGGCCATTTCTCCGCCGCCAATCGCTGGCTCGCCGGGCGCGGCCTCGCGCCGATCGACTGGGCCCTGCCGGCCCCGTAGCAGCGGCCGGGTCCCCTGCCGAAATTACAGGGCGCGATCGGCGACGCGTTGGGCGAGGGACTCGGGGCTTTCGCGCGTGGTGTCGAGAACGAGCTCGGCGTGCTCGGGACGTTCGTAGGGCGAATCGATGCCGGTGAAATTCGGAATCAGCCCCGCGCGCGCTTTCGCGTACAGCCCCTTGAGATCGCGGCGCTCGCATTCGGCCAGCGGCGTGTCGACGAAGATCTCGACGAACTCGCCTTCCTTGAACAGCTCGCGCGCCAGGCGCCGCTCATCGCGGAACGGCGAGATGAAACTCACGATGACGATCAGGCCGGCATCGACCATGAGCTTGGCGACTTCGGCGACGCGGCGCACGTTCTCGACGCGGTCCTCGGCGCTAAAGCCGAGGTCGCGGTTCAAGCCATGGCGCACGTTGTCGCCGTCGAGCAGATAGGTGTGGCGACCTTCGGCGAGCAGACGCTTTTCGACCAGATTGGCGATCGTGGATTTGCCCGAGCCCGACAGGCCGGTGAACCACAGGCAGCGCGGTGTCTGGTGCTTGAGCGCGGCACGCGCCTCCTGATCGACGTCCAGCGCCTGCCAGTGCACGTTCGCGGCGCGGCGCAGCGCGAAATCGATGGTACCGCCTGCGACCGTCGCCAGCGTCTGCTTGTCGATGAGGATGAAGGCGCCGAGCGTGCGATTGTTTTCGTAGGCCTCGAAGGCGATCGCCTGATCGAGACTGAGATTGCAGTAGCCGATCTCGTTGAGCTCCAGGCGTTTGGCCGCGAGCGGCTCCTGCGTGTTCACGTCGACCTTGTGCTTGATCTCGGTGACCTGGGCATTGACGGTCGCGGTGCCCAGCTTGAGCGCGTAGCTGCGCCCGGGCAGCAGCGGTGCCGCGCCCATCCACAGCAGGTGAACGGCGAACTGATCGGCGACCGGCGGTGGCGTGCTGGCGCTTGCGAGCACATCGCCACGACTGATATCGATTTCATCGGCGAGCGTGACCAGGATCGATTGCCCGGTGCCCGCCTGCGCGAGCGGCGTGTCGCCGAGCGCGATCGAGGTGATCGTGCTGGTCTGGCCCGAGGCCGCGACGACGACCGGGTCACCGACGCGGACCGCGCCGGCGGCGATCTGTCCGGCGAAGCCACGGAAATCCTGGTTCGGCCGGCAGACCCATTGCACGGGCAGGCGAAAGCCCGCGGAGTCCGCGGCGCGACCGGTCGCGCGCGCGCAGGCTTCGAGATGCGCCAGCAGGCTGGGGCCGCGATACCAGGGCGTGTTCGGCGAGGGCATCATCAGGTTGTCGCCACGCAATCCGGACAACGGAATCGCGGTGACCGCCTCGATGCCCAGCGCCGTGGCGAGCGCCTGGTAGTCGGCGACGAGCGTGTCGAACACGCCCTGGTCGTAGGCCACCAGATCCATCTTGTTCACCGCCAGCACGACATGGCGGATGCCGAACAGGCGCGCGAGATAACTGTGTCGACGCGTCTGCGTCAGCAGTCCCTTGCGCGCATCGACGAGCACGATCGCGAGGTCCGCGGTCGAGGCGCCGGTGGCCATGTTGCGCGTGTACTGCTCGTGGCCGGGGCAATCGGCGACGATGAAGCTGGCCGCGTCGGTACTGAAATAGCGGTAGGCGACATCGATGGTGATGCCCTGCTCGCGCTCGGCCGCCAGGCCGTCGAGCAACAGGGCGTAGTCGACGTCGGCGCCCTGCGTGCCATGGCGTCGGCTGTCGTTGTCCAGGGCGCTGATCTGATCGTCGAACAGCGCGCCGGTGTCATGCAACAGACGACCGATCAGCGTGCTTTTGCCATCGTCGACACTGCCGCAGGTGATGAAGCGCAGGCGCGGCTTGCTCTCGTGCGTGGCCAGGCGTTGCGCAAGGGTCGGGTCGTTCATCAGAAATACCCTTCCTGTTTCTTTTTCTCCATCGACGCGCCCGGATCGTGGTCGATGAGCCGGCCCTGGCGTTCGGAGGTGCGCGCGACCCGCATCTCGGCGATGACCGCATCGAGCGTCTCGGCCTGCGATTCGACCGCGCCGGTCAGCGGATAGCAGCCGAGCGTGCGGAAACGCACCTTGCGCAGCTGCGGCACTTCGCCCGGTCGCAGCGGCAGGCGTTCGTCGTCGACGAGCAGCAGCCCGCCGTCGCGTTCGACCACCGGCCGCTCCTTGGCGAAATACAGCGGCACCACGGCGATGTCCTCGCGGGCGATGTACAGCCAGATGTCGAGCTCGGTCCAGTTCGAGAGCGGGAACACGCGCACGCTTTCGCCGGCATGCACGCGCGGGTTGTACAGATCCCACAGCTCCGGACGTTGCGCCTTCGGGTCCCAGCGGTGCTGGGCGTTGCGGAAGGAAAAAACACGCTCTTTCGCCCGCGATTTTTCCTCGTCGCGGCGTGCGCCACCGATCGCGGCATCGTAGCCGCCGGCATCGAGCGCCTGCTTGAGCGCGAGTGTCTTCATGATTTCGGTATGCACGGCGGCACCGTGACTGAACGGACCGACGCCCGCGCGCACGCCGTCGGGATTGATGTGCACGCGCAGATCCAGTCCGTGCTGTGCGACGACGGCATCGCGGAACGCGATCATTTCGCGGAACTTCCAGGTCGTATCGACATGCAGCAGCGGCATCGGCGGCACGGCGGGCGCGAAGGCCTTGCGCAGCAGGTGCAGCAGCACCGACGAATCCTTGCCGATCGAATACAGCAGCACCGGGCGCTGAAACGAGGCGGCGACTTCGCGCAGGATATGCAGGCTCTCGGCTTCGAGGCGGTCGAGGTGGGAGAGCGCGGGTACCGCAGACATCATGGGTCGCCTTGGCCGGGGAAGCGTCGCCGGTGCGGCCGGCGACGGGTCGTTGGGGGAGTGTGACGTAAATGAGGGCGCCGACGGAATCTCCGCGTCGCGGAGCCGTCGCAGACCCTGCCTGGCAAGCGGCTCAGGCGGCGAGCGCGCCCGCGTCGACCTGCGCGAGCCAGTCGTCGTCGGAACCTTCGCTGATGCCTTCGAACAGGAAGGTGCTCAGGTAGCGCTCGCCGGTGTCGGGCAGCATCGCAAGCAGCACTGAGCCGGCCGGTGCGTTTTCGGCAACCCGCAGCGCGGCGGCGATCGTCGCGCCGGCCGAGAGGCCGACGAATACGCCTTCTTCGGCCGCGAGCCGGCGTGCGGTATCGCGCGCGAGCACGTCATCGACCGGCAGCAGTTCGTCGACGACCGCGCGATTGAGCACGGCCGGAATGAAGTCCGGCGTCCAGCCCTGGATCTTGTGCGGTGCCCAGTCCTTGCCCGAGAGCAGGGATGCGCCGGCCGGCTCCGTGCTGACGATGCGCACGTCCGGACGCGCGAGCTTGAGTACTTCGCCGACGCCGGTCAGCGTGCCGCCGGTGCCCCAGCCGCTGACGAAATAGTCCAGGCGCTTGCCGGCGAAATCGCGCAGGATTTCCGGCGCCGTCGTGCTGCGGTGATACGCGGGGTTGGCCGGATTGGCGAACTGCTGCGCGAGGAACCAGCCGTGCTTGCGCGCCAGTTCTTCGGCGCGACGCACCATGCCGCTGCCACGCTCGGCCGCCGGCGTGAGAATGACCTTGCCGCCGTACGCGCGGATGAGTTTTCGCCGTTCGATCGAGAAGGTTTCGGTCATCACCGCGACGAACGGATAGCCACGCGCGGCGCAGACCATGGCCAGGGCGATACCGGTATTGCCCGAGGTCGCTTCGACGACGGTCTGTCCGGGCGCGAGCACGCCGCGACGTTCGGCATCGAGAATGATCGCGAGCGCGAGCCGGTCCTTGACCGAGCCGCCGGGATTGAAGGATTCGACTTTCGCATACAGGGTGACGTGCGCCGGCGCGAGCCGCGCGAGCCGCACGATGGGCGTGGAGCCGATGGTGTCGAGAATGCTGTCGTGGATCATGGGAAGTCCCGGGGAAAGGCGATCAGGAATCGGAAACGGGTTTGATGACCGGGCGCGCGCCCGCCGCATCACGCAGCGAGCCCAGCGCGAACGCGCGCCGGCGTTCCGGGTCGCGCCAGCCGTTCTTCGGCAACGGTCTTGTCTTGGCCGTCGGCGGTGCGCAGGCGGCGGAGGTGGGCGGGACGGCGTCGTCGTTTTTGCTCATGGCGGTGGCTTCAGGCGGCGCTGCGCAGTTCGGAGGAAGGGAGATCGGCATGCGTCAGGGGCGCGGCGCCGAACCAGTGCAAGGTGGTCGCGAACGCCGCGACCTCGCCCAGGATCAGCAGCGCCGGTGAAACGACCGCATGCGTCTGGGCGCGCCGCGCGAGGTCGGCGAGCGTGCCGGTGATCACGCGCTGTTCGGGGCGCGAGCCGTTTTCGATGAGGGCGAACGGCGTCGTGGCCTCGCGACCGTGGGCGATCAGCTGCGCTTGCAGCGACCCGAGTTCGGCGACGCCCATGTACACGGCGAGGGTTTGACGCTCGGCGGCAAGCGCGCGCCAGTCCGGCGGCGCGCCGCAATCGCGGCTATGCGCCGTGATCAGTCGCAAGGACTGCGCGTGATCGCGGTGCGTCAGCGGAATGCCGGCATAGGCCGCGCAGGCGAGCGCGGCGGTGATGCCCGGCACGACTTCGTAGGCGATGCCGTGGGCGCGCAGGACTTCCAACTCCTCGCCGCCGCGCCCGAACACGAACGGATCGCCGCCTTTGAGTCGCACGACCCGGCGCCCGGCGCGGGCATGCGCGAGCATCAGCGCGTGGATGTCGTCCTGCGGGGTGGGGTGATGGCCCGCCTGCTTGCCCACTTCGATGCGTTCGGCATCGCGACGCGCGAGCGCGAGCACCTCGGCACTGACCAGGCGGTCATGCAGGATCACGTCGGCCTCGTTGAGCGCGCGCAAAGCCCGCAGGGTCAGCAGGCCCGGGTCGCCGGGACCGGCACCGACCAGGACCACCGAGCCTTCGCCCGGACCTTGCGCCGATTCCCCAAGCGCCGTCAGCAGCGCGCGTTCGGCCTGCAGCGGTTGCCGCTGGCGCAACAGGCGCGGCACCGCGCCGGCGAGCAGGCGTTCGAACCAGCGGCGGCGCTGGCCGAGATCGGGAAGCCGCGTGCGGATCTTGCGGCGGTGTTTGCCTAACAGCTCGGTCAACACGCCGAGGGACGCGTCGAACTGCGCCTCCAGGGTTTCGCGCAGATGCCGCGCGAGCATCGGTGCCGCGCCGCGCGTGGAGATCGCGATCTGCAGCGGGCCGCGATCGATCAGCGAGGGCACCTGGAAACTGGAGAGCTCGGCATCGTCGACGACATTGACGAACACCCGACGCGCGGCGCCGGCATCGGCGACCGCGCGATTGACCGCGCGATCATCGGTCGCCGCCACCGCGAGCCAAACGGTGTCGAGCCAGTCCGGAACGAAGTTGCCTGCGCGATGGATGATCGTGCCGGCCTCGGCGAGCGCGTGCAGACGCGCGTCCAGGGACGGTGCGCCGACGGTGATGCGCGCGCCCGCGCCGAGCAGGGCCTCGACCTTGCGCGCGGCCACGCTGCCGCCACCGACCACGAGTACGGCGCGGTCCTGCAGGTCGGCGAACAGCGGAAACAGGGGCGCGGTCATGGACGGATTCCGGAGGACAGGCCTCGAAACTACCGAGCGCGCGCGGTGCGCGGAAATGACCGTCCGCTCTGGTGACATTCCGCCCGGGCATATGGCGGGAGCCGTCTGGACAGCGGCCGGAGGGCCCGCTAGGATTGACATATCCTTTTATAAAGATGGAGCGATATATGAAGCCCGCCACCTGTCGCATGTCCGCCCGCACCGCCGCCCGCCGACCCGACCCGCCGCCTACCCGATCGACCCCGACATGACCCTGACCCAACTTCGCTATCTCGTCGCCATCGCCGATTCCGGCCTGAACATCACGCTCGCCGCGGCCAAGGTCCATGCGACCCAGCCTGGCCTGTCCAAGCAGCTCAAGCAGCTCGAAGACGAGCTTGGTTTCATTCTTTTCACGCGCCGCGCGCGCAGCCTCGAGGCGATCACGCCTGCCGGCCAGCAAGTCATCGTGCATGCGCGCAACCTGCTCGCCGAAGCCTCGAACATCCGTGCGCTCGCCGCGAACCTGCGCCGCGACACCCAGGGCGAACTGCACATCGCCACGACGCATACGCAGGCGCGCTACGCGCTGCCGATCGCGCTGGCAGCGCTGAACCGCAACTTCCCGCAAGTCGCCGTGCACCTCACGCCGGGCGGCGACAGCGAATCGCTGGCGCGCCTGGCGCGCGGCGAAGCGGAAATCGCCATCGTCAGCACCGCCGGTGCCGCGCCCGCCGCCGATCTCGCGCTGCCGATCTATCGCTGGGAGCGCGTGGTCCTGGTGCCGCGCGGGCATGCGTTGGCCGCGCTCGGCCGGCGCCTGACGCTGGCCGATCTCGCGCAGTACCCGCTGGTGAGTTACGAATCGAGCCGCGAGCCGGAATCCTCGCTGCGCCGCGCCTTCGTCGCCGCCGGTCTCGAGCCCAGTCTCGCGGTCACCGCGCGCGATGCCGATCTGATCAAGACCTATGTGCGCGCGGGTTTCGGCGTCGGCATTCTCGCCGAGATGGCGGTCACGCCCGACGACGTCGATCTGGTGGTGCTGCCGGCCGAGGATCTGCTGCCGACCTGCACGACCTGGCTGCTGCTGCGTCGCGACCGCGTCCTGCGCGACTACACCCAGGCCCTGATCACCACCTTGCTGCCGCAATTGCATGCGCGCGATCTGCGCAGCGCGATCGAGGACGGCGAACCGCTGCTCATCGATCCGGTGCAGTGGCCGCGCTGGCGGTTTCCGCAGGTCAACGCCGAGGCGTGATGGCGCGCTAGTTGTGGATGCCGCACTCGCGCACGAGTCCGGCGAAACGGGTGTCTTCCTCGCGCATGCCCGGTTCCCAGCGGCGCGTGCTGTGGGTGTCGCCGATCGAGACGTAGCCTTCGTGCCAGAGCGGGTTGTAGGGCAGGTCGTGCTTCTTCAGATAGTCCCAGACGTCGCGATCGCTCCAGTCGGCGAGCGGGTGCACTTTCCAGCGGCCGTCGCGCAGTTCGAGGAAATCGGTCTGTGCGCGGCTCTCGGATTGTTTGCGACGCAGGCCGGCGAACCAGGTGCGGATGCCCAGTTCCTGCAGCGCGCGCTGCATCGGTTCGACCTTGCGCAACTGGTTGTAGCGCGTGATGCCCTCGACGCCCTGTTCCCACAAATGGCCGTGCCGCGCTTCCATCCACGCGCGGCTGATGCGCGGGCGATACACGTGCAGGTTCAGGGACAGGCGCGCGCCGAGCTCGTCGACGAAGCGGTAGGTCTCGGGAAACATGTAGCCGGTGTCGATGAGGATGACCGGGATGTCCGGTTTCTGCGTCGCCAGCAGATGCAGGGACACCGCGGCCTGCGCGCCGAAACTCGAGGACAGCGCATGGCCGCCGGACAGCGACTCCAGCGCCCAGGCGACGCGTTGTTCGGCGCTGCGATCGCCCAGCCAGCGGTTGAGTTCGGCGAGCGCGCGGCCGTCCTCGGCCGCAGCAACGGGATCGGGCAAGGTCATGACACTAACTCCGTGGGAATGATGGCCGGCGCCGGCAGCAGGCCGGCGCGCAGCAGGAAATCGCCGAAGCCTTCCGCGTCCGTGCGTTCGGCGGCATAGCGCGCAAGCAGGGGATCGAGTGCGGCGAGGATTTCGGCTTCGGCGAGGTTTTCGCGATACAGACGATTGAGCCGGCGGCCCTGGAAATCCGCGCCCAGGTGCAGGTTGTAGCGGCCCGGGCCTTTGCCGACGAGCGCGATCTCGCCCAGATACGGACGCGAGCAGCCGTTCGGGCAACCCGACAGGCGCAGCAGGATCGGTGCGTCGCGCAGACCATGCGTGTCGAGCAGCGCTTCGGCCTGGTCGAGAAACGCCGGCAGGTACCGCTCGGCCTCGGCCATCGCCAGCGTGCAGGTCGGCAGCGCCACGCAGGCGAGTGCGAATCGGCGCAGCGGCGTCGCGTGCAGATGGCCGTCGAGATGGTAGTGCGCGACCAGTTCATCGATACGCGAGCGCTGGTCGTCGGCGACGTTGGCGATGATCAGGTTCTGGTTCGGCGTCAGGCGGAAATCGCCGCCATGGCTCGCGGCGATCTCGCGCAGCCCGTCGAGTGCGGCGCCCTGCACGCGACCGCTTTCGATGCGCAGGGTCAGATGCCAACGGCCGTCGTAGCCGGCAGTCCAGCCGAAGCGATCGCCGTTGTGGCTGAAAGAGAACCCGTGTGCCGGTGCCAGTGCTGTGCCGAGCCGGCGTTCGACTTCCGCGCGGAACCCGTCGAGACCGAGTTTGTCGATCGTGTACTTCAAGCGCGAGAGCTTGCGATCGCTGCGGTTGCCGAAGTCGCGCTGCGTGGTCAGTACCGCCTCGGCTGCAGCGACCAACTGGTCCGGCGCGATGAAACCCAGCACGTCGGCCAATCGCGGATAGGTGCGGGCGTCGCCGTGCGTGCTGCCCATGCCGCCGCCGGCGAGCAGGTTGTAGCCGAGCAGGTCGCCGTGCGCGTCGAGGATCGCGATGAAGCCCAGGTCCTGGCTGAACACATCGACGTCGTTGCTGGGCGGCACGGCGATGCCGATCTTGAACTTGCGGGGCAGATAAGTCGGCCCATACACCGGTTCGGATTCGTCGGCGCCGACGATCTGTTGCTCGTCGAGCCAGATTTCGTGATAGGCACGCGTGTGCGGCAGCAGGTGTTCGGACAGCGCGACCGCCGCTGCGTACACGGCCGCATGCGCACGCGACTCGACCGGGTTAGCGCTGGTCATGACATTGCGGTTGACGTCGCCGCAGGCAGCGACGGTGTCGACCAGGCTTTGATTGATCGCCGCGATCGTCGGCTTGAGATCGCGCTTGATGATGCCGTGCACCTGGAAGGCCTGACGCGTGGTCAGGCGCAAGGTCTGGTTGCCGTAGCGGCGAGCGATCGCGTCGAGCGCGAGCCATTGCGCCGGCGTGGCGACGCCGCCGGGCAGGCGCGTGCGGATCATGAAGCTATAGGCGGGCTCGAGCTTCTGCCGGCGCCGCTCTTCGCGCACGTCGCGATCGTCCTGCTGGTAGCTGCCGTGGAACTTCAGCAGTTGGGCATCGCCTTCGCGCAGCGCACCGGTGACCGGATCGGCGAGGCTGTCGGTCAGCGTGCCGCGCAGGCCGCGACTGTTCGCCTTGAGGGTTTCCACCGGGGACAGGGGCGCCGACATCAGTACACGTCGCGGGCGTAGCGCCCGTCCTTGAGCAATTGCGCGAGAAATTCGCCGGCATCCTCCGGCGATCGCGCGCCGTGTTCGGCGACGATCTCGAGCAGGGCGGCATGCACGTCCTTGCCCATCGCGACCGCACCGCAGACGTAGACCTGTGCGCCCGAGACGAGCCAGTCGTACACCGCGCGGCCGTTTTCGCGCAGACGTTGCTGCACGTAGATCCGCTCGGCCTGGTCGCGCGAGAACGCCAGATCGAGGCGATGCAGCTGGCGGTTCTTCAACGCGTCCTGCCATTCGAGCTGGTAGAGAAACTGCGAGCGCGCGTGGCGCGCGCCGAACACGAGCCAGTTGCGTCCGCTCGCGCCGGTGGCGATGCGTTCCTGCACGAAGCCGCGGAAAGGGGCGACGCCGGTGCCCGGGCCGATCATCAGAATGTCGCGCGAAAGGTCCGAGGGGAGGCGGAAGCGTTCGTTGCGTTCGATGAAAACCGGCACCGTGGCGCCGGCGTCGCGATGGGAAAGAAAGTGCGACGCGACGCCATGACGTCGCGCCTGGCCGTGCGCATAGTCGACACGCGCGAGCGTGAGATGCGCTTCATCGCCGACGGCTTTGCGGCTGGAGGCGATCGAATACAGGCGGGGTGCAAGCGGGCGCAACGCGGCGACCAGTTCCTCGCCGCTCCAGGGCGCGGGATGCGCGGCGAGCAGGTCGGCCAGCTGTTCGGTCGACAGGCGTTGCGCGAGCGCGGCGCCATGTTCGGGCGCAAGCAGACGGTTGAGCGCGACGTCGTTGCTCAACGCGGCGTGACGCGCGAGGAAGGGCCGGCTCAAGCGCGTCAGTTCGCGCCGCGTGCCCAGCCAGTCGCGCAGCGGCAGGGTTTCGTCGCCGTGGCGGATCGCTTCCTCGCCATCGAGCGCGAGCGTGGCGAGCACTTCGTCGACCAGGCCGTCGTCGTTGCGCGGCCACACGCCGAGCGCGTCGCCGGGTTCGTAGCTCAAGCCGGGGTCGGCGAGCGCGAGCTCCAGGTGACGCACGTCCTGATCGCTCTCGCGCGCGGTGATGCGCTGGTTGCTCAGCAGCCCGGCCGCGAACGGGCGCTCCCGCGACCACGCGACGGCGGTGGGCACCGTCGGCCGCAGCGCGGTCACCGTGGCGACGGTGGGGCTCTTGAGCAGATCGCGCGCCTGCGTCAGCGCCTGCTGGCGCCACGGGGCGGCGACGGTGTCGATGTCGACATCCGCTTCCCCGAGCGCGAACACGCGCGTGGCGCCGAGTTCGGCCAGGCGCGCGTCGAGGCGACGGCCGATCGCGTTGAACTGCGGATAGCTCGCATCGCCGAGGCCGAGCACGGCGTAGCGCAGTTCCTTGAGCGCCGGTGCGCGCCGGCTGGCGAGGAATTCGACGAAGGCGAGCGCGTCGTCGGGCGGATCGCCGTCACCCTGCGTGCTGATGACGACGTAGAGCAGGCGTTCGCTGGCGAGTTCGCGCAAGGGATACGCATCGGCCCGCAGCAGACGCACGCTCAGGCCGCTGGCTTCGGCCTCGGCCGCGAGTTTTTCCGCTTCGCGCCGGGCGTTGCCGGTCTGGCTGCCGTAGACGAGGGTCAGGCGCGCGTCGCTGCCGGTCTCGGCGACCGGAACGGCCTGCAAGGGCCGCGTCGCGCGCCCGGGCTGCGCAGCGAGACCGGCCGCATAACCCGACAGCCAGTGCAGCGCCGGCGCCTCCAGGCCGTCGACCAGGCGCGCGAGCAGCACGCCGCGTTCCTCGGACAGCGGCGGGGTGATCGGGGCGGGCAGATGGGCGGTCATGGCGGCGAGGTCCGGGATGGGAGTCCATCCTAGGAATCGCCCCGGCCCCGGCGGAAAGGACGGTTGGTTATGCGCTCATGCCTTGCCGGAATGAATATCCTTTCATCGCGATGAAAGTGTTGACACGCGCCAACGGGCCCGCTAGAGTCGGCCCCGTAATCCATCAAGACCGGCATAGGGATAGGCCCGATGACGCCGGGGCAACCAACAGCGATGCAAATCGCTGGAAAGGTGCCAACTCCTACGGGGACTTCGGTCCGCCGGAAGATGGATCGCCAGCGACGGGACCTCGGTCCCGCCGTGCGCGATACGGCTTTCCCGGAACTCCGCAGAAGTGCTGGTGGGTGTCGACCCTGACCTGCGGAGTTCGCCATGAGCCTTACCGATACCCACGCCCTCGCCGAACCGGCCAGCTGCTACGCGCCCTGCGTCGCCGCCCGCGCCGCGACCGGTCGCGAAACGTTTTCGCTGCGTCTGCCCCTGCGTCATAGCGGCGCGCGCACGGTGCGCATCGCCTGCGAATGGCAGGGGCCAGTGGACGGGCCGGTATTGCTGGTCGCCGGTGGCATTTCCGCGCACCGGCATGTCGCAGCGAGCCCGGCCTATCCCGAAGCCGGCTGGTGGGACGCCCAGGTCGGCGCCGGCAAGGCGCTCGACACCGAACGTTTCCGCGTCGTCGCGATCGACTGGCTCGGCAGCGACGGCAGCCTCGATGTCGCCATCGACAGCGCCGATCAGGCCGACGCGTTCGCCGCCGTGCTCGATCATCTCGGCATCGACCGCGCCGACGCCTTTATCGGCTGCTCGTACGGTGCGATGGTCGGCCTGCAGTTCGCCGCGCGTCACGGCGCGCGCCTGGGCCGGCTGATCGCGATCAGCGGCGCCGACCGGCCGCATCCTTATTCGAGCGCCTGGCGCGCGTTGCAGCGGAACATCGTCGCGCTCGGCCGCAACGAAAGTGCCAGTCGCGAGGCCCTGTCGCTCGCGCGGCAGCTGGCGATGCTCAGCTATCGCACGCCGGAGGAATTCGCCGAGCGCTTCGATGCGCCGGTCGCGCTGATCGACGGCGTCGCGCGTTGCGCGTCGGCCGACTATCTGGAGTCCTGCGGCCAGAAGTACGTCGCGCGCACCGCGCCGACGGCGTTCCTGCGCCTGTCCGAATCGATCGACCTGCATGCCGTCGACGCGGCCACCATCACCGTGCCCAGCGTCGTCGTCGCGATCGACGAAGACCGTCTGGTGCCCCTGCACACCCTGGAAGCGCTGGCCGGAAAACTCGGCGCGCGATGTCGGCTCGAGCGTGTCAGCTCGCCCTTCGGCCACGATGCCTTCCTGACCGAACCTGCGCGCATCGCCGCGATCCTCACTGGCGCACTTTGTGGAGGTGCGGCATGAGCAGTCTCTCCCCGGCGACCGTCGCGGTGCGCGCAGGCATCGATACCGACACCGCGTACGGCGCGGTGGTGCCGCCGATCGTGCTGTCGAGCAATTTCAGCTTCGCCGGCTTCGATCAGAAGCGGCAATACGACTACACGCGCAGCGGCAATCCCACGCGCGATCTGCTGGCCGACGCGCTCAGCGATCTCGAAGGCGGTGCGGGCGCGGTCATCACCGCGACCGGCATGGCGGCGGTGACGCTGGTGCTGGCCCTGCTCGAGCCGGGCGACACGCTCGTCGTGCCGCACGATTGTTACGGCGGCAGCTGGCGCCTGTTCAATGCGCTGGCGAAGAAGAACCACTTCCGCCTGCTGACCGTCGATCTGACCGATCCGCGCGCGCTGGCGACAGCCCTGGCGGAAAACCCGCGCATCGTCTGGATCGAAACGCCGTCCAATCCGCTGCTGCGCATCACCGACCTGCGGTTTGTCGCCGAGGCCGCACACCGCATCGGCGCGCTCGTCGTCGCCGACAATACTTTCCTGTCGCCGGCGCTGCAGACGCCGATGGCACTGGGTGCGGACCTGGTCGTGCATTCGACGACGAAATACATCAACGGCCACAGCGACGTCGTCGGCGGTGCGGTCATCGCCAACAGCGCGGCGCTGCATCAGCAACTGGTCTGGTGGGCGAACGCACTGGGTCTGACCGGCAGCCCCTTCGACAGCTTCCTCACCCTGCGCGGTCTGCGCACGCTCGATGCTCGCCTGCGCGTGCATCAGGAAAACGCCGCCGCGCTCGCCGATCAGCTCGATGCGCATCCGGCGGTGTCGGCCGTGCACTATCCGGGCCTGCTTTCGCATCCCGGGCATGCGCTCGCGGCGCGCCAGCAGAAGGGCTTCGGCGCGATGCTCAGCGTCGAACTCGCCGGCGGCTTGCCGGCAGTACGCGCGTTCCTGGCGGGCTTGCAGTGCTTTACGCTGGCCGAGTCGCTCGGCGGCGTCGAAAGTCTGGTCGCGCATCCGGCGACGATGACGCATGCCGCGATGAGCGCCGACGCGCGCGCCGCCGCCGGCATCGGCGACGGCCTGTTGCGTCTGTCGGTCGGCATCGAGGCGACGGCGGATCTGCTCACCGATCTCGACGCCGCCCTGGCGCGCGCGGCGGCCGCCACGACGCGCACGAATCCGAGCAATGCGCACGTCGAAGGCACGCTCGCATGAGTGCCTTACGTCTGGCCGATGCGGCCGCCTCGGCCGCGCGCTCGCAGGGTACGACGCTGGCGCTGCTGGGCACGGGCACGGTCGGCACGGCGTTTCTGGCGCGCCTCGCGCGCCTGCAGGCGACGGGCAAGGCCTCCGGTCTGCGGCTGGTGCAGGTCGCCAATTCGCGGCGCCGCATCCACGACGCCGGCGGTCTGGACCCACGCATCGCGCGCGGTCAGCTCGGCGACGGCGAGTCGCAGCATCTCGATGGCGTGGCACCGGCCTTGTGCCGCGCCGGCATCATCATCGATGCGACCGCGAGCGACGAGGTCGCGCATCGGCACGCGGCCTGGCTCGCAGCAGGTTTTTGCGTCGTCACCGCGAACAAGGCCGGCACCGGCGGCGTGTTGAGCCAATACCAGGCGATCCAGGCGCATGCCCTGCGCTACGGCGATGCCGCGACCGTCGGCGCCGGTCTGCCGTTGCTGCGCAGCCTGCGCGAGCTGCGCGCCGGCGGCGATCGCATCCACGGCCTGGCCGGCGTGCTGTCGGGGTCGCTGGCCTGGCTGTTCAATCACTACGACGGCATGCGCCCGTTTTCCGCCCTCGTGCGCGAGGCGCGTCAGCGCGGGTACACCGAGCCGGATCCGCGCGTGGATCTGTCGGGCCAGGATGTGAAGCGCAAATTGCTGATCCTGGCGCGCAACGCCGGCTTCGAACTCGAAGCCGAGGCGATCCGCGTCGAGTCCCTGCTGCCGCCGGCCTTGGCCGAGGCGGCGCCCGACGCGGTCGATCTCGCGCTCGCGGCGCTCGACGAGCCGCTGCGTGCGCGCTTCCAGGCCGCGCACCGGGTTGGCCGCAAGCTACGCCTGGTCGCCCGCCTCGACGAACCGGGCGGCGCCCGCATCGGCCTGGAGGAGCTCGCGCCGGACGATCCGCTCGCCACCGGCTCGGGCTGCGACAACCGCCTGGCGATCTGGAGCGACCGTTACCGCGAGCAGCCCCTGGTCGTGCAGGGCCCGGGCGCGGGCGCCGAGGTCACGGCCGCGGCCCTGCTCGACGACGCCCTGCGCCTGGCCGGGCGGACCGGCTAGGCCGGGCCGCTGGGCCGGCATTCAGCCCGAAAAGCCTCCCACCATGACCTTCGGCACCCCGCCCTTGAAATGATTCGCGGCCGCCGTCACTGAATCTCGCAGGGGCCGGGCGCATGCTGTCCGGAACAATGGTTTTACCCTGGCATCGTTCCATGAACGCAACACAGCGGGAACTTGCCAGGGCTTTAGCACTCAAACAGTCCGAGTGTTAAACTTCAACCCATGGACAGAACAGCGATGAATACTGCGTTGACCACCCACAACCTGCCGATCCCGAGCGCGCTCGGCTCGCTCGATGCCTACATCAGCGCGGTCAACCGCGTGCCGGTGTTGACCGTCGAGGAAGAGCAGTCGCTGGCGCGCAGCTTCCGCGAAGAAGAAAACCTCGATGCCGCCAAGCATCTGGTGATGTCGCACCTGCGCTTCGTCGTGCATGTCGCGCGCGGCTACCAGGGCTATGGCCTGGGCATGGGCGATTTGATCCAGGAAGGCAACATCGGCCTGATGAAGGCGGTGAAGCGTTTCGATCCCGACCAGGGCGTGCGTCTGGTGAGCTTCGCGGTGCACTGGGTGAAAGCCGAGATGCACGAGTTCATCCTGCGCAACTGGCGCATCGTCAAGGTCGCCACGACCAAGGCGCAGCGCAAGCTGTTCTTCAACCTGCGCAAATCCAAGAAGCGCCTGGGCTGGATGAACGATGCCGAAGTCAGCGCGGTCGCGGCCGACCTGAAGGTGTCCAAGCGCGAAGTGCTGGAAATGGAATCGCGCCTCTCGGGTCGCGACATCGGTTTCGATGCGCCGGCCGATCAGGACGACGACCACGCGCCGCCCGCACCGATCGCCTACCTCGTCGATCGCAATGACGATCCGGCGCTGGCCTACGAGCGCAACGACAGCGAAGAGAACCAGCTCGAACTGCTGCGCGACGGCCTCGCCGATCTCGACCAGCGGTCGCGCGACATCCTCAAGCGCCGTTTCCTCGGCGAGCCGAAGGCGACCTTGCAGGAACTGGCCGACGAATACGGCGTCTCTGCCGAACGCATCCGCCAGCTCGAGGCGAACGCGCTGAAGAAAATGCGGACGCTGTTCGCGGCCTGAACCCGTCGGCGTCGCGCGGCACCGAAACGGCTCCGGAAACGGGGCCGTTTTCTTTTGTCGCCGCGGCCATTCTGGCGCGCGGCGATTTCCGGTATGTTCGCGGGCAAGCGGCGCCGTCGCGTCGTCCGAGCCTCCCGCCCATGCTGCCTGTCCGTGCCCGGTTCGTTGCGTTTCCCCGTCGCCAGCAGGGCTCGGCCCTGGGCTGGATCCTCGGCCTGCTCGCGGTCGGCGCCCTGCTGATCGCGCTCACCGTGATCGGCCTGCTGATGATGGGCTGGTCGCTGTTCACCGAACAGGCCCAGACCGCCTTGCAGCAACAGCCCGATGTCGCCGAACACATCGGACATATCCAGTCGATGGACGTGGATCTGGTCGCCAGCAGCGAGTACGACGACAGCGACACGTTCGTGTTCCGCCTGAGCGGCGATCGCGGCAAGGGCCGCGTGCGCGCACGTTTCATCAGCACCGATGCCGACACCGAAACCTTGGGCGAAGGCGAACTCACCCTCGCCAGCGGCCGCGTGATCCGCTTCGGTCCGAACGATCCGCCGAAGTCCGATATCGACAAGTGACGACATCGCGTGCGTCCCAACGCGTCGCGGGCCGATGCGGAAACACGCCCGCATGATGGGGAGTCGCGCATGCGCGATCTAAGCGAAGCACCCGCGCGCGCGCTCGTGCCCTCGCGGTGGTCGAGTCTCGTCTTCGAGACCAAGGCCTGGGGGCTGCGCCTGGCCCGCGCGGGTCGTGAGCACTGGCAGGGGCGGCCGACACGGCATCGCACCGGACAAGCCCTTCGCGATGCGCCGGTGCTGGCCGAGTTCGAGGGCGCTCTATGGCCCGGAGACGAAACAGACCCGCGTCTGGTCGCAGGAAAGATCCAGAACCTGCGCCTAGCGATCGCATCCCTGCACGGACTGGAAGTGCCGGCGGGCGCGGTCTTCAGCTTTTGGCGCCAGCTCGGACGCGCCAGCGCGCGTCGCGGCTTCGTCCTCGGGCGCGAATTGCGCGAGGGCTGCATCGTGCCGGCGATCGGCGGCGGTCTTTGCCAGTTGTCGAATGCGATCTACGACAGCGCGGTGCGTGCCGGGCTGGAGGTCGTCGAACGGCACCGCCATTCCCGTGTGCTTCCCGGTTCGCTGGCCGAACTCGATCGCGACGCGACCGTGTTCTGGAATTATCTCGACCTGCGCCTGCGCGCCGGTTTTGCCTGGCGCCTGGATGTGGCGATGGACGAGACCACAGTGCGCGTGCGTATCCGGGCCCGCGACAACCTGCCGTCCGGCGCGCTGCCCCTGCAAGTCGGGCGTCGTGCCGCGGATGCGAGCAACGACTGCTCCAGTTGCGATGAACATTCCTGTCATCGCCATATCGGCGCCGGCAACTTGCGTGCGCATCGCACCTGGCTCATCGATGAGGACTGGCCGGAGTTTCGCGCTTACTTGCAAGATCAACGCGGCGAAGATGATCGCGTGCTGGGCAGCGTGCAGGTCCAGCCGACCTTGGCGACGCGCCTGGCGCGCGCCTGGGCCTGGCTGGGTTGGCGAATCGCCTTGTGGCGCAGGCAGCCGATTCCGAAAGCGCGGACCCAGCGACAGGGCCAGATCGCGCAGATGCTCGCGTCGCAGCTCGATCCGGAGGACCTGCATCTGGTCGTATCGCAGGGCCTTCTGCCCTACCTGTGGCAGTCAGGCGTCCTCGCCGGCCGACGTTTTGATGTGCTCATGAGTGCGTTGCCGATGACAGCGATCCAGCAACAGCTCGATCGCGCCGCCGCGCGCCACCCCAACAGTCCGACCCTGAGTGATTTTCGTGCACCCACGTGGCTGGTGACGGCAGAGCGGGAGGCTCTGGCGCAGGCGCGACGGTGGATCAGTCCGCATACCGGCATCTGCGGTCTTGCGGCCGCTCGCGCGGAGCCCTTGCCCTGGGCCGCGGCACCAGCGATTACCACGCCCCAGCCGGAACGCGCCGCCGTGGGCGCGCCCGATGAGCGTCTCAGAATCTTTTTCCCGGCGTCGGCGCTGGCACGCAAAGGCGCTTTGGAATTGCGCGAAGCGGTGCGTGGATTGCCCGTCGTGCTGCTGTTGCCGCCGGGAGCGAGCGAGGCACCGGATTTCTGGCAGGGTTTTGCCATCGAACGCGTCGCGACGTTCGCCGACGGCCTCACGCGTGCGCAGGTCGTCGTCCTGCCGGCGTGGGTGGAGCATCAGCCGCGTGGCTTGCTCGCTGCGATGGCGCGCGGTCTGCCGGTCATCGCGACGGCCGCTTGCGGGTTGCCGCGGACGGCGCAGTGGCAGTGCGTGGAAGAAGGCGATGTCGAGGCATTGCGCGCCAGCCTGCGGCAATGGCAGCGGGTGTCGGCGGTGTCGCTTGAGCCCGCCTAACGGCGGCGCGCCTGCCCGCCGATGATTCGCGCGTTGCGCTGATAGGTCCAGTACGACCAGGCCCAGTCGACCAGCACAACGAGGCGGTTGCGGAAGCCGATCAGGAAAAACAGGTGGGCGGTGAGCCAGAACCACCAGGCCAGCAGTCCGAAAAATTTCAGCCGGCCGAAATGCACGACCGCGGCCTTGCGCCCGATCGTCGCGAGATTGCCGTAGTCGCGATACACGAAGTTCGTTGCCGCGTTGCCACCCAGGCGGGCGCGAATCACCCGCGCGACATGCGCGCCCATTTGTTTGGCTGCCGGCGCCACGCCAGGCACGGGTTTGCCATCGGCCTGCGCGAGGCTGGCGAGATCGCCGGCGACGAAAATTTCCGGATGCCCGGGCACGGACAGATCGGGGTTCACCTTCACGCGTCCGGCGCGATCGAGCTCCGCGCCTAGTTGCGCGCCGAGCGGCGACGCGGCGACGCCGGCGGCCCACAACACGGTGCGGCTGGCGATGCGCGCATTGCCCAGGGCGATGCCGGCGGCATCGATGCCGGTCACGGCCTGGCCCACGTGGACGGTGACGCCGAGACGCGCGAGTTCGCGACGCGCATTCTCCGACAGGTTCTCCGGCATCGCCGACAGCACGCGCGGACCGGCTTCGACCAGATGCACCTGCGCGGTGCCGGGATCACAACGACGAAATTCCCGCGGCAGAGTGTGACGCGCGATTTCCGCCAGCGTGCCCGCGAGTTCGACGCCGGTCGGGCCGCCGCCGATGACCACGAAACTCAGCCAGGCCGCGCGCCGCACCGGATCGTCCTCGCGCTCGGCGGCTTCGAACGCGGCGAGTATGCGTTGGCGGATACCGAAGGCATCGTCGAGCGTTTTCAGACCCGGTGCGTGTTCGGCCCAGTCGTCGTGGCCGAAATACGCATGCGCCGCGCCGGTGGCGATCAGCAGGTAGTCGTAGTCGAGGGTGCCGCCGTCGAGCGTCACGCGCCGGTTGGCGGGGTCGATTGCCTGCGCTTCGCCGAGCAGCACCGTGACGTTTTTCTGTGCACGCAGGATGTGCCGCAAAGGCGCGGCGATGTCGGGCGCCGACAGGCCGGCGGTGGCGACCTGGTAGAGCAGGGGCTGGAACAGATGGTGGTTCGTGCGGTCGAGCAGGGTGATGCGCACCGGCGCAGAAGCCAAGGCCCGTGTGGCCCACAGGCCACCGAAACCGCCGCCGAGTATCAGCACATGCTTGCGGGAATCCATGGGCGGCAATAATCGCATGGTTGCGGGGACCCGCCCATCTTCCCGACGCGACGCGCTGCATCGCGCGCGGCCTCAATACAGATCGATCGGATCCACATCCAGCGACCAGCGCACCTTGCGCGCGGACTTGAGTTCGTACAGGCCGGCGACCCAGGGGCGCAGGGCCGCCTGCAGCATCGGCCGCTGCGCGCAGGCAAGCAGCAATTGGCCGCGCGCGCGGCCGGCGCGGCGCGCCATCGGCGCGGGCATCGGGCCATTGAGCGCGATCGCATCGGGCATCGCCGGGCGGGCGCGTTCTTTCGCTTCGCGCAGGAAGGTCTGGACGGCTTCTTCGGTCGGTGCTTCCGCGCGCAGCAGCGCCAGATGTTCGTAGGGCGGGAAGCCGGCCGCTTCGCGCTGCGCGAGTTCGAGCGCGGCGACGGCGGGATAGCCGCCGCCGAGCAAGGTCAGCAGCAGCGGATGCTCGGGATGATGCGTCTGCAGCAGTACTTCGCCGGGCAGGTTCGCGCGACCGGCCCGGCCGGCGACCTGGATCAGCAACTGCGCCAGTTTTTCGCCGGCGCGGAAATCGGCCGAGTACAGACCTTCGTCGACGCCGACGACGGCGACCAGCGTCAAGCGCGGCAGGTCGTGGCCTTTGGCTAGCATCTGCGTGCCGACCAGGATGCCGGGGCGGTCGCCGAGCGTGGCCAGGTGTTTTTCGATCGCGTCGCGATGGCGCGTGGTTTCGCGATCGACGCGGATCAGCGGCGCATCGGGAAAACGCGTGGCCAGTGCTTCCTCCAGACGTTCGGTGCCGAAGCCTTGCGGTTGCAGCGACAGCGAGGCGCAGTCGGGACAGCTGGGCGGCTTCGCCGCGCGCGCGCCGCAGTGATGGCAGATCAGGGTGCGGCCGCCCGCGTGCACAGTCATCGGCGTGTCGCAGCGTTTGCAGGTCGCGCTCCAGCCGCAGTCGTGGCACAGCAGCGCCGGCGCGTAGCCGCGCCGGTTCTTGAACACCAGCGCCTGCTCGCCGCGCGCCAGGCAGGCCGCGATCGCCGCGAACACGTCCTGCGACAGGCCGTGCGTGAGCAGACGCTTGCGCACGTCGAGCACGCGCACACGCGGTGGCTTCGCATCACCCGCGCGTTTGCCCAGACGCAGATGCGTGTAGCGGCCGGCGAGCACGTTGTGCAGCGATTCCAGCGCCGGCGTCGCGCTGCCGAGCAGGACCGGAATGCCGAGCGCGCGCGCACGCACCAGGGCGAAATCGCGCGCGTGGTAGCGGATGCCGTCCTGCTGCTTGTAACTGCCGTCGTGTTCTTCGTCGATGACGATCAGGCCGGCCTCGGGCAGGGGCGTGAAGATCGCCGACCGCGTGCCGACCAGCACGCGCGCTTCGCCACGCGCCATCGCAATCCAGCTGCGCGCGCGTTCGCCGTCGGCCAGTCCCGAATGCATGGCATGCACGGGCACGCCCAGGCGCGCGCGGAAACGTTGCAGGGTTTGCGGTGTCAGGCCGATCTCGGGCACGAGCACCAGCGCCTGCTTGCCCGCGCGCAGGCAGTCGCGGATCGCCTGCAGGTACACCTCGGTCTTGCCGCTGCCGGTGACGCCTTCGAGCAGCAGGGTGCGGAAGCCGTCGCCGGCGCGCAGCGTGGCGAGCGCCGCCGCCTGTTCGTCATTGAGCGTGGGCGCGTGCGGATCCTCGTCGACGGCATCGGCCGCGGGCAGGGCGAGGCGTTCGACCAGGGCGCGTTTGGCCAGCGCGCGCAGGGCCGCCCGCCAGTCGGCGACATGGATATCGAGAGTGTCCTCGCTGAGGGCGCCCAGGAGCAGGCGTTCGGCGAGACGGCGCGGCCGGCTGCCGGCGCGCAAGCCGGCGACCGCGGCGGCGCCAGCGGGCGTCAGTTGCCAGCCGTAGGCACGGGTCTCCGGCGCTTGCTGGCCAGCGCGCAGAACGCCGGGCAGGGCCAGGGCGAGCACTTCGCCGAGCGGCGACTGCGTGTAGCGCGCGAGCCACTGCAAGGACGCGAACAGCTCCTCGCCGAGCAGCGGTGCGTCATCGAGCAGCGCGAGCGCGGACTTGAGCTCGGGGCCGTCGGGCGCCGGCGGTCCCAGGCCGACGACGATGCCGATCTGCTCGCCGCGTCCGAAGGGCACGCGCACGCGACGACCGACCCAGTCGGGTCGGACCGGGCCGGCGTCGGCCGGCGGCAGGTAGTCGAATTCACGCGGCAGCGGCACCGGCAGGGCGACGCGCAGGGCGATTCCGGAGGAGTCGGACATGGGGCAAGTCTAGCCGTTGACCGGGCTGGGACACCCTTTCGGGCGACTTGCATCACAGTGCTGCCTCAGGGATGAGGAAAATGATGCAAGTCACTGCCCTGCCAGAATAAAAGGTCTTATCCACATCCTCTGTGGATAAGTCTGTGGAATGATGTCCGCCCATCGGTGCGCACCCCCTGTGAAAAGGGGGCTCACGCCGGGTTGGTGATTTTTTAACCACGCCGTCATATTCGTTGTAAAACAATCACTTGCGCATGTCACGCCGATGTCAGAATCCGGTTTGTGACCGTTTGGCGGCGTGAACGGCGCCCGCTCGCCGGCTGTGCACAACGTTCCACGCGCAAACCCGCGCCGTCGCTGGCGGAGCATGGAATTTTGGCCTGTCAAGCTTCGGCTCCACGGTGGCCTGGGACTAGAATGTGACGTGCCCGACACCCCCGCGACACCCCCTCACCCCGGTTCCCCCGCCCTCCCGGCGTTCCTGCGCGGCATCGAACGGCGCGCCTGGGTGTTTGCCCTCGCGCAATGCGGCGACCCGGCGCTCGCCGAGCCGGCGTTGGCGGCAACTTTGCGCGCGTTCGCCGACGAAGCCCCGCGCGAACCGCTCGCGCAGTGGCCGTTCCGGTTCTGGACCCTGCTGATGCGGCAGCCGCAACTGCTCGAAGCCGGGCAGGGCGGCGACCTGCTCGCGCAGCTCACGCCCGGACCGCGCGCGGCCCTGTTGCTGCGTCTGGTCGCGGGTCTGGATTTTGCGCATGCCGCGCAGGTGCTCGGCGTGCGTGAGCCGGCGTATCGCCATGCGCTGTCGCGCGTGCTCGAACAGGCCAGCCCGGCGGATCTGCGGCAGTGGCGCGAAACCCTGCAGGCGCGCGTGCGCGACCTGCCCGACGAACGCATCGCGGCGCTCGCGCAGTGGCGCGCGCAGGCGCTGTCTGCCCGCGACGAACCGTCGCCGCGCCCGACACCGGTTGCGCCGCCTACAGCGCCGGTGCGCGGCCGGCGCACCGGCCTGGCGGTGTTCGCCTTGGTGGTGCTCGCCCTGGCCTTTGTCGCGACGTATCTGTGGCCGCTCGGGCCGCGGCTCGCGCCGGGGCAGAGCGAGGCCCTGCCGACCGAGGTCGTCCCGGTGTCGCCGGCGCTCGATGATGCGACTGTCGTGACGCATCCCGACTACCTGCAGATCGCCCGGCCGCAGGACGAAACCATCGCCCGCGACTTGGGCCTGCTCAGCTGGATCGGCGCCGGCAGTCCGGGCGTCGTCGACGAAGCCCCGCTGAGCACGCTGGAGGAGGCGCAGGAGCTCGAATCGAGTGCGCCAGACGCCGACGCCGAGGGCGGACCATGAGCCGCGCCTGGTGGCTTGCAGGGGCCTGTGTGCTTATCAGCGGCGTGGCCGTCGCCGTCGCGGACGTGGCCGACTTCGCGCGACTGCCCGCGCCCGAACAGACCGTGCTCGCCAACGCGCGCAGCTATTGGCCGGGCCTGGATGCCACGACCCGACAAACCTTGCAGGCCAATGCCCGCGACTGGCTCGCGCGCACGCCTGCCGATCGTGAGGCCGTGCGTGCGCGCATGCAGCGGTGGGATGCCTTGCCTGCGGCGGAACGCGCGCGCCGGCGGGCGCCGTTCGTGGCGTGGACGCAGCTGGCCGAGGACGAGCGCCGGCAGGTGCGGGGACTGGCCGCAGAGTTCGCGGCCTTGTCGCCGGAACAGCAGCAACTGTTGCGCGATACCTATGCCCGGCAATTGCCCGAGAGCCAACGCGCCTGGTCACTCGGTCCGGTGCTCGGCGCGCAGCTGGCGCCGCTGGCCTCCCTGCTCGTGGCCGTACCCGAGGCCGATCGCCCGGTGCTGCTGACGCTGCTGCGCACGCTCGATGCCGAAGCGCGGGCCGATCTCGCTGCCTTGCTGCCGGGACTGGACGCAGCCGGTCGCGATCGCCTGCGCCGCAGTCTGCTGGCGATGCCGGCGGAAAAACGCGCGGACTGGTTGCGCCGTCAGCGTCAGCCCTGACCGCCGTGCGGCGCGCTCAGTAGCGCGCGAGGCTGCGCAGGACGCGGCGATCGGCGCGGAAGCGATCGCCGAAGCGGGCGACGCCGTCGGCGCGCATGTGCGCGGCGTGGTCGCGGAAATAATCGGCGAGCGCCGCTTCGTCGGTGAGCCGGTAGTGCACGCAGAACACGACCTCGTCGTCCGCCGCGGCCGGGTCGCTGCGCTCGAACCATTCCGCGCCGAGGAAACCGGGCAGTGCGCACATCGCGCGCACATGCGCATCGAGCCAGGGGCGATACTCGTCGAGGATCGCCTGCTGCACGAACAGATTGACCTCGTAGGCGATCACATCCACACCAGACTGATGAGCAGTGCCGCGAGCGCGCCGAAGCTGAGCATGATCGAGTAGGCCAGGCCGAGCACGAAATACTTGAGCAAGGTCATGATCCAGCCTTGCCGGTACACGCGTTTTTGCATGATCAGCAGGTAGATCGGCATCCACATCGCGACGCCGAATTCCAGCCAGCCGATCGTGCCCGACAGGAAGGCCGCGCGCACACCGACCCAGTCGTCGAGCAGGGACAGCACACTCAGCAGGGCCAGGCACAGGCACAGGAAGGCATGACTGTGCAGGGCGACGATGAGGTGTTCCATGTACAGGCGTCGTTTGAACGCGTACGCGATCTTGAGCAGCACGGCGAATAGCGGCAGCAGCACGAACAGCGTCTGCGGCACGACGCTGAGGAAGGCGTTCTTGATCAGGTCCGGATCCTGCGAGCCGCGCTTGAGATTGCCCGACGCGCGCCCGATCCATTCGTTGAGCTTGCGGTTGCCGGCCTCGGGCAGCCAGGACACGGTGATCGGATTGGTTTTGGCGTCCCAGGGTTTGTCGTTGAACTGGAAACTGCCCGGCGTCTGATTCCATTCCGGCGACGGCGGCTTGCCATCGCGGATTTCGGCGATGCGGCGCTCGGCGGCCTCGCTGACCTTGGTCTTGGCGATGTCCAGGCCCACGGCGACGCCGGGCACGTCCTTGCTTTCCTCGCGCGCTTTCGCCAGTTCGGCGAGCGCCTCGTCGCGCAGGTGTTCGACTTCCGGAATGGTCTTGGCGCGACCCATCTGGTTGTTCGTGGTTTCCTTGCCGCGCCCGACCTGCACGCCGCCGGTGTCGTTACCGACGTTGACGTCCAGGCTCCATTGCGCGAGCACGAACGCGAGAATGCTCAGGAACATGAAAAGGCGCACGGGGCTGACGTAGCGCACGCGGTGGCCGGCGAAATACTCCAGGCTCAAGGCACCGGGGCGCGCGAACAGCGGGCCGATCGTGCGCACGATGCGCGAATCGATGTTGAGCAGGGTGTCGAAGAAGTCGCCGAGGATCGTGCTGAATTCGCGGATCAGGCCCTTGGTCGGCTGTCCGCAGGCGTAGCAGGTCTCGCCGAGCAACGCGTGTCCGCAATTCTCGCAAACGCGCCCGGTGACGGCGGGTGGGACCGGTGCGGCGGCGGGTGCGGTCTCGGCATCGGTCATGGCGCGCGGATTCCGGGAAGCGGCGGGAGATAGCCGGTACTATAGCGATTGCAATTACCGCCGCCATCTTCCATGAGCCATACCGAAAGCCGCAGCGCGCGGCTGCGGCGCGAAATGCGGGTCAGTTTCGTGCTCGCATTGCCGCTCGTGCTGGGACAATTTTCCGCGATCGCGATGAATCTGGTCGATTCCGCGCTCGCCGGGCACTACAACAAGACCACCCTGGCGGCCGTCGCGGTTGGCAGCGCGCTGTGGTCGGTCGCGATCCTGATCTGCATCGGCGTGCTGATGGCGATTCCGCCATCGGTGTCGCAGTTGAACGGCGCCGATCGTCGCGGCGAGATCGGCGCGGTCTGGCGCCAGGCGGTGTGGCTGGCGCTGGCGATGGGCGTGTTCCTGATGGCGCTGATCTGGTGGTCGCCGGCGTTGCTGACCGCGTTCGGCATCGCGGCGGAAGTGCGACCGGAGGCGACGCTGTTCCTGCGCGCGCTGGCCTGGGGCGCACCGGCGCTCGCACTGTATTTCTCTTTCCGTTTCCTTAGCGAAGGCATCGCCTGGACGATTCCGACGATGGTGTTCGGCTTCGGCGGCCTGCTCGCACTCGCGCCGCTGGGCTACGCGTTGATGTTCGGCATCGGGCCCTTGCCCGAACTCGGCGCGGCCGGACTCGGCTATGCCACCGCGACCGTGCTGTGGGGGCAGGCGCTGGGATTTCTCGCGTACCTGCGTTTTTCGCGGCGTTTCGCCGACCTGCGCCTGTTCGCGCGTTTCGACGCGCCGCATTGGCCGCCGATTCGCGGCTTGCTCGCGCTCGGCCTGCCGATGGGCGTGTCGATCTTCATGGAAGGCGGTCTGTTCGTGGCCACGGCTTTGCTGATCGGTCGTCTGGGTGCGCTGGATGTCGCCGCGCACCAGGTCGCCCTGAACTGGGCGAGTGCGGCTTTCATGGTGCCCCTGGGCATCGCGATGGCGACGACCGTGCGCGTGGGCCATGCCGCCGGTGCCGAAGATCCGGGCGGCGTGCGCTGGGCAGCGGCGGCGGGCTACGGCCTGGTGTTGCTGGCGCAGACCGCGTCGGCCTTGCTGCTGGTGTTCGGCGGCGTCTGGCTGGCGCGCCTGCTGACCGACGACCCGGCCGTGATCGCGCTCGCGGTCACGCTCATGGTGTATGCGGCGATCTTCCAGTATCCCGACGGTATTCAGGCCCTGTCCTCGGGCGCGCTGCGCGGGCTCAAGGACACGCGCATGCCGATGATCTTCACGGTGCTGGCTTACTGGGGCGTGGGCCTGCCGCTGGGCGCGTGGTTCGGTCTTCACCTCGGCGGCCGGGCGCCCGGGCTGTGGGTGGGCCTGATTGTTGGCCTCACGGCGGCGGCGACCCTGCTGACGCTGCGTTTCTGGCGCCAGGTACGACGGATGTGAGCATCCCGTCACGCGAGGGCAGGGCCAAAGGCCCGGTGACGTTCGGCGCATGCCGGCGAGGACGGGGGCGGGTATCCTGTCGCCTGTAGTCGCAGGAGTCGGTTTCACATGAGCGAGTCGCGGTCCAATCCGGTCTGGAGCTTCCTGGTCGGGGTGTGGCAATTCATCCGCTTCACCAATCACATGATCTTTTTCGTCGGAATGCTCTTCCTGGCGCTGTTCTTCTTTTTCGTCGTGTCGCTGGGTTTCTCTGCGGCCGGCGCCGCCGGTGCCGGGCCCGTGCAGGAAAAGACCGCACTCGTGCTCGATCTCGAAGGCAACCTCGTCGAGCAGTACACGAGTGCGCCGATCCAGCGTGCGTTTGCGCAGGCCACCGGCGACAGCCGCCGCGAGTTCCAGCTGCGCGATCTGCTCAAGGCGATCTCGACCGCGAAGAAAGATCCGAACATCGATCGCATCGTGCTGCTGACCGACGGCTTCAACGTCGCCGGGTTCGCGGCCTTGCGCGAACTGGGCGCGGCGCTGCGGGATTTCCGTTCCGACGGCAAGCAGATCGTCGCCTACGGCGCAGGCATGGAACAGAAGCAGTACTACCTCGCCGCGCAGGCCAACGAGGTCTACCTCGATCCTGACGGCGCCGTGCTGCTCGAAGGCCTGGGTCGCTATCGCCTGTACTACCGCGAGGCCCTGCAGGACAAGCTTGGCGTCGACGTGCACCTGTTCCGCGTCGGCGAATACAAGTCTGCCGCCGAGCCCTACATCCTCGACGCGGCGTCGCCGGAATCGCGCGAAGCGGACCTGTTCTGGATGAACGATCTGTGGAGCCGCTATCTGGGCGACATCGCCACGGCGCGCAAGCTGCCGGTCGAGAAGATCACCGCGATGATCGCGGCGATGCCCGAGCGCGTGCAGACCGCCGAAGGCGATCTGGCGCAGCTGGCGCTCGATGAAAAACTCGTCGACGCGCTCAAGACGCCGCACGAAATGGAAACGATGCTCGCCGAACGCGGCGCGTTCGACGACGAGGCAGGCACGTTCCGCCAGGTCGGCCTCGACGCCTACCTCGCGAGCAAGCTCAGCGCTTCGGACCTGCTCAGCGAGCGTCCGCGCGTCGCCGTCGTGGTGGCCGAGGGCGAGATCACCGACGGCAAGCAGGCGCCGGGCACGGTCGGCGGCGATTCGACGTCCGAGCTGATCCGTCAGGCGCGCGAGGACGAGTCGGTCAAAGCGCTCGTGTTGCGGGTGAATTCGCCCGGCGGCAGCGTGTTCCCGTCCGAGCAGATCCGCCGCGAAATCGCCCTGACCAAAGAAGCGGGCAAGCCGGTCGTGGTGTCGATGGGCAATGTCGCGGCGTCCGGCGGTTACTGGATTTCGATGAACGCCGATCGCATCTACGCCGATCCGTCGACGATCACCGGCTCGATCGGCATTTTCGGTCTGTGGATGAGCGCACCGCGCGCGCTGGAAAAAATCGGCGTGCACAGCGACGGCATCGGTACGACGCCGCTGGCCGGCGCGTTCGACATCACGCGTCCGCTCGATCCGGCCGCCGGCAACCTGATCCAGTCGGTCATCGATCATGGCTATGCGCAATTCATCGGCAAGGTCGCGGCGGCGCGCGGCAGCGCACCGGAAAAGATCGACGTGATCGCGCGCGGTCGCGTGTGGAGCGGTGCGCAGGCCAAGGAACGCGGTCTGGTCGACGTGCTCGGCGGCATTCGCGAAGCGCAGATCGAAGCGGCCAAGCTCGCCAAGCTCGAACCCGACAGCTACGACGTGCGTTACGTCGAGCCGCCGGTGTCGGCGATCGACCAGATCTTCCTCGACATGAGCCGCAACGCGCGTTATGCCGGTCTGCTGCGCACGCTCGGCCCGGCGCCGGCCCTGCTCGGCCGCGAGACGACCGAGCGCGTGCAGAACGAGCTCAGCTGGCTCGAGCGTCGCAATGGCGCGAGCCCGATCCGCGCCGTGGCCCACTGCTTCTGCGGTTTGTAGGAGCGGGCTCGTGGGAGCGGGCCTGACCGCGATCAGCAAATCAAGAAACAAAAACGCCAGGGATTGCCCTGGCGTTTTTTTTTGCATCCTCGAAACCCGAAACCTCAGCCCCCCGCGTCCTCGATCGCCTTGCGCTGCGCCTCGGCATCCTTGATCGCCTGGTCGGCGGCCGCCTTGGCCTTGGCTTTGTCGCGTTCCATGTAGTCGCGCAATTCGGTGGCCTTCTGCGCGTCCTGCGCGGCCTGGCTTTGCTGCTCGATCGGCGGCGCGGCATCGCAGGCGGCCAGGACGACGAGCAGGGGCAGGGACAACATCGCGATGGCACGCATGATCGATTCCTCGGATCGGGACTGCGGGCTATCCTACGCCAGCAGATCGCCGCCGGCTCGGCGCGCCCACTTACCGGAGACAGGCATGGCCACGAACCGTTGGCGGCTGGACGGACAGATCGCCCTGGTGACGGGTGCGAGCGTCGGCATTGGTCGCGCCATCGCGACGGAATTGCTGGGCCTGGGTGCGGACGTGCTGCTGGTCGCGCGCGATGAGGCGCAGCTGAGCGCCACCGCGAACGAGTTGGGCGATGAGCATCCGGGCCGGGAAGTGCGCCACTTCGCCGCCGATGTCAGCGACGAGGAGCAGCGGCGCGAGATCTTCGACTGGGTCGAGGACCTCGGCACCGGCCTCAATATCCTGATCAACAACGCCGGCACCAACCAGCGGCGCGCGACGATGGACTACGCCGAGGACGAATGGCGCGCGCTGTTCGAGACCAATCTTTTTTCCGCGTTCGAGCTGGCGCGCTTCGCGTACCCGCTGCTGACGCGGCATGCGATGTCGAGCATCGTCAACGTCGGCAGCGTGTCCGGACTGACGCATGTGCGCACCGGCTCGGTATACGGCATGACCAAGGCCGCCCTGCACCAGCTGACCAAGAACCTGGCCTGCGAATGGGCCGGCGATGGCGTGCGCGTGAATGCGGTCGCGCCCTGGTACATCCGCACGCGGCGCACGTCCGATGCGTTGGCGCAGCCGGAGTACTACGAGGAAGTCATCGAGCGCACGCCGATGGGCCGCGTGGGCGAGCCGGAGGAAGTGGCGGCGGCGGTCGCGTTCTTCTGCCTGCCGGCGGCGAGTTACGTCACCGGCGAATGCGTCGCCGTGGATGGCGGTTTCCTGCGCTACGGTTTCTGAGCGCGCGGCTAGCGGCAGCTTTCGTCGATGATCTGCGTCAGTCGTTCGACTTCGGACTTGCGATAGGCGGCGGTGTCGCTGAAGGCGTGCATCGCTGCGGAACTGGCTTCGGTGCGCTTGCGCCGGAAACGTTCGCAGGCCGCCGCGTCGGACAGGCGCACGCAGCTGTCCTGCACCCAGCGGCAGGCACCGGCCTGCTGCGGTGTGAGGTAGCCATTGGGGTAGTACAGGGCCAGCGGTTCGCAACGCGGGTTCGGGTCGTAGACCTCGCTCTCGCGCACGATGCCGTCGTAGCTGGTGCACAGATACATCGGCGGCGGCTCGATCAGCGGACGCGGACGCTCCAGTACGACCGGTGCCGGTGCGCTCGCGGGCGGGGCCGGTGCGGCCGGCGCGCGCGCCGGTGCGTCGACCGGACGCTGCATCTCCCGCGTGCTCTGCTGCGAGCCTTTTGGACAGGGGTCATCCTGCAAGCTGACGCGGCCCTTGGCATCGACGCAGCGGTGTACGACCACCGTGTCGCCGGCACACGCGGGGCCGACGAACAGCAGCGCAGCGGCTAAGCTAGGGACCCACCATGCGTTCATGCCGGGCATTGTGCGACGGCCCTTGCGGCCTCGCCAGACAGGGGAAGCCATGATCCGTTTTCTGTTCATCTTGCTGTTCGGGCTGGCCCTGCCGGCCGGGGCGACCGTCACACCCGCGCCGCCGCGTGCCGAGGGCGAAGGTCCCTATCCGCAGCTGATCCTGCGCGGCGTCACGGTGGTCAACGGCACCGGCGCGCCGGCGTTCGGGCCGGCCGACGTCGTCATCGAGGGCGACCGCATCGTCGAGATCGTCGTCGTCGGCAGTGCCCAGGCGCCGATCGATCCGAACCGGCGGCCGCGCCTGAAGACCGGCGGGCGCGAGATGGACCTGAGCGGCCAGTTCCTGTTGCCGGGCCTGATCGATCTGCATGGTCACATCGGCGGCGACGAACAGGGCGTGCCCGCCGACTACGTCTACAAACTTTGGCTGGGCCATGGCATCACCACGATCCGCGATCCTGGCTGCGGCAACGGCATCGACTGGTGCGTGAGCGAACAAAAACGCAGCGCCGCGAATGCGATCACGGCGCCACGCATTTTTCCGTATGTGTTTTTTGGCCAGGGCCGCGATACGCCGATCACCACGCCCGAGCAGGCGCGGCAATGGGTGCGCGAGATGAAGGCGCGCGGCGCCCTGGGCATGAAGTGTTTCGGGTTTCGCCCGGACATTCTTGCCGCGGCGTTCGACGAACTGAAAAAACAGGGCATGCGCAGCGCCTGCCATCACGCGCAGCTCGACGTCTCGCGCGTCAACGTGCTGACCACCGCGCGCTGGGGCCTGACCACGATGGAGCACTGGTACGGCCTGCCCGAAGCCTTGTTCGACGGCCAGACCGTGCAGCAGTACCCGGCCGACTACAACTATCTCGACGAATCCAAGCGCTTCGGCGAAGCCGGCCGGCTCTGGGCGCAGGCTGCGCCGCCGGGCAGCGAGAAATACGAAGCGGTGATGAAGGAACTGCTCGCGCTCGATTTCACCATCGATCCGACCTTCACGATCTACAACGCCAGCCGCGACCTGATGCGCGCACGCCGCGCCGACTGGCATGCGGCGTACACGATGCCCTCGCTGTGGAATTTCTTCGAGCCCAACCGCGATAACCACGGCAGCTTTTTCTACGACTGGGGTACCGAGCAGGAAGTCGCGTGGAAGGACAACTACCGGCGCTGGATGGCCTTCGTGAACGACTACAAGAATCGCGGTGGGCGCGTCACCGTCGGCAGCGACTCGGGCTACATCTATCAAATCTATGGTTTCGGCACGATCCAGGAACTGGAGCTGCTGCGCGAGGCCGGGTTCCATCCGCTTGAAGTCATCCGCAGCGCGACCCTGTCCGGCGCGCAGGCGCTGGGTGCGGACGATCGCATCGGCAGCATCGAAGCGGGCAAGTTCGCCGATCTGTTGGTGGTTGCGGAAAATCCGCTCGCCAATCTGAAGGTGCTGTACGGCACGGGCCATATCCGCCTGGGCAGCGACGGCCGGCCGCATCGCGTTGGTGGCGTTGCCTACACGATCAAGGGCGGCATCGTGTACGACGCGGCGCAACTGCGCGCGCAGGTGCGCGCAATGGTGGCGGCGGACAAGGCGCGGCGCGGTCTGACCGAACTCAGTCAGCCGGGCGACTAGGCGGCGAGGCAGGAGCGACCAGGGTCGCTCCTGCCCGAGGGATCAGGCGACGACTTTCTTCGCGGCCTTTTTCGCCGGCGCTTTCTTGGCGGCGGTTTTCTTCGTGGCTTTCTTGGTGGCTTTTTTCGCCGTTTTTTTCGCGGCGGCTTTTTTCACCGGCGCTTTCTTGACGGCGGCTTCGCCGTCGACGGCTTTTTTCGCGGCCTTCTTGGCCGGCGCTTTTTTCGCCGCGACCTTCTTGCCGAAGCGGCCGCCCTTGCGCACGGGTTTGCCGACGGCGAGCAGCGCGACGCATTCTTCCTGGGTCAACGAGGCGGGCTCGCGGTCCTTGGGAATCTTGCCGTTCTTCTCGCCATCGCTGATGTACGGACCGAAGCGGCCGTTGAGAATCTGGATGTCGGTGCCGGGGAAGGCCTTGATGAGCCGGTTCGCGACCATCTCTTCCTTGGCGCGGATCAGTTCGACCGCGCGCTCGAAGGTGACCGTGTACGGATCGTCTTCTTTCGGCAGCGAGGCATAGGTGTCGCCGCGTTTGGCGAACGGACCGAAGCGGCCGACGGCGACGCTGACTTCCTTGCCGTCGTCCAGACCGAGCTTGCGCGGCAGGCCGAACAATTGCAGCGCGTCCTCGAGCGAGATCGTGTGCATGCTCTGGCCGGGCCGCAGCGAGGCGAACGTCGGTTTCTCTTCGTCTTCGGCGGTGCCGATCTGCGCGAACGGCCCGTAGCGACCCAGACGCACATTCACCGGCTTGCCCGACTTGGGATCGGTGCCGAGCAGGCGCGCGCCGGTGGCTTCGCCGCGATCGACCGACTCGGTCTTTTCGTCGATGGTTTTCTTGAACGGCTTCCAGAAGCGCTCCAGCAGCGGAATCCAGTCCTTCTCGCCGCGCGAGACTTCATCGAGCTCGTCTTCGAGCTTGGCGGTGAAGTCGTAGTCGACGTACTGCATGAAATGCCCGGTCAGGAACTTGCTGACCGCGCGGCCGACGTCGGTGGGACGGAAACGCTTGGCATCGAGCATCACGTATTCGCGATACAGCAACACCTGAATGATGCTGGCGTAGGTCGAGGGGCGGCCGATGCCGTACTCCTCGAGCGTCTTCACCAGCGACGCTTCCGAGAAACGCGGCGGCGGCTCGGTGAAATGCTGGTCGGTGTGGATCGAACCGAGCGGCACGTTCTGGCCGAGTTTCATCGGCGGCAGCTTGCGGCCCTCGTCGTCGTCCTCGGCGGCCTTGGTGTCCTTGCCTTCCTCGTACACGGCCAGGAAGCCCGGGTCGACGACCGTGGTGCCGCTGGCGCGGAACGAATGCTGGTTGCCGGCGGCGAGTTCGACCGACACGGTGTTGAGTGTGGCCGGCACCATCTGCGACGCGACCGCGCGTTTCCACACCAACTCGTACAGGCGGCGCTCGTCGTCGCCGAGGAACTTGCCGACGCTGGCCGGCGTGCGCAAGGCCGAGGTCGGGCGGATCGCCTCGTGGGCTTCCTGCGCGTTCTTGGACTTGGTCTTGTAGACGTTGGGCTTGTCGGGCACGGCCTGGGTACCGAAATCGCGCGCGATGACGTCGCGGATTTCGGCCAGCGCGTCCTCGGACAGATGCGTGGAATCGGTACGCATGTAGCTGATCAGGCCGACGGTGCCTTCTTCGCCGATCGGTACGCCTTCGTACAACTTCTGCGCGACGCGCATCGTGCGGCTGGTGGTGAAGCCGAGCTTGCGCGCGGCTTCCTGCTGCAGGGTCGAGGTGATGAAGGGCGCGGCCGGGCGGCGCTTGCGTTCCTTGCTGGTCACGTCGGTGACATGCAGCGCGTCGCCGGCAGCCTGGATCACGCGCTGGCGCGCGGCTTCGGCGGTCTTGCCATCGGTGACGGTGAACTGTTCGAACTTCTGGCCGTCGAGCTTGACCAGACGCGCGGTGAAGGCCTGCTGAGGATGGTTGACCTCCGCCTCCATTGACCAGTATTCGCGCGGCACGAAGGCTTCGATCTCTTCCTCGCGCTCGCAGATCATGCGCAGCGCCGGCGATTGCACGCGGCCGGCGGACAGTCCGCGCTGCACTTTTTTCCACAGCACGGGCGACAGATTGAAGCCGACCAGGTAGTCCAGCGCGCGGCGCGCCTGCTGGGCGTCGACCAGCGGGCCGGCGATCTTGCGCGGATGGTCGACCGCCTCGCGGATGGCCTTGGGCGTGATTTCGGTGAACACGACGCGGTGCAGCGCCTTGTCCTTGAGCAGGTTGCGCTCTTTCAGGATCTCGGCGATGTGCCAGCTGATGGCCTCACCCTCGCGATCCGGGTCAGTCGCCAGATAGATGGTATCGGCGGCCTTGGCGGCCTTGGACAAAGCTTCGACGTGCTTCTCGTTCTTCTCGATGAGCTCGTAGCGCATCGCGAAGTTCTTGTCGGGGTCGACGGCGCCTTCCTTGGGCACCAGGTCGCGGACATGGCCGTACGAGGCCAGGACCATGAAGTCCTTGCCGAGGTACTTATTGATCGTCTTGGCCTTGGCGGGCGATTCGACGATGAGGAGGTTCTTGGCCATTTACAGCTCCGCAAGTGCGGTGAGGGGCCCGCCAAACGCGGCCGGCCCAGAAGGCGAGGCCCGCGTTTAAGCGGGCCATCCTTTTTTATTAAGGCACCTGAAAGCCTTGAGCTGTCAAGCAAGGCGAGCGCGGCCGGCGCCGCCGACCGCCTTTTCCCGACGGGGTTTTGCCGCCATCTCCGACCGCCGGGGCGGCCGGAGACGGCGTCGCCGTCAGTGCGAGGGCGCCATCATGGCGACGCCGATCAGGACCACGAAGTAGCCCAGGAACAGCAGGACCGACAGCACGATCATCGCGATCGTCACGCCGCCGAGCTCGTCGCGCTGGCGCTCGGGAAACTCGGTGAAGGCCCAGCGATCCACGACCAGGGTGTCGACCATCATGTCGTGCAGGCCCTGTTTGCGCTCCGACAGGCCGGCCATGAAGGCCGAGACCAGGGTGGAGACGCCGCAGGTGAACAGGTGCAGGAAGAAGTAGGCAGCCCAGCGTCCCAGGCTGCGTGCGGTCGAAATGCGTTCGCCCTGGCTGACGACCTTGATGCCGACCGCCCGCTTGCCCCAGGTGGCTTGGCTGGGCGAGGCATGCATCCAGGTGTAGTAGCCCGCCTGCAGGAAGATCGGCACCACGTAAACCATCAAGATGAAGGTGACGGCGAATCCGCCGGCCATCGAGTCGGGATTCTCCAGCGCGCCGAGACTGGCGCCGCCGATCGCGATGAGCGCGCCGAAGATCAGGCCGAACACCAGCGCGAAGATCAGGCCATCGATGACCGACGCGGCATAACGCCGCCAGAAGCCGGCGTAGACCACGTGGCCGTCCCGATGCACGGCGTGATCGATGAGGTTCGCGCTCGGCGGCGCGTATGGCGAACCGACCGACGTCGGCGTCGACACGTGTGCGGCGTACGCGGTGGTTTCGTAGGCCGGCGCGGCGGCCGGCATCGCCAGCGAGGCCGGTTCGTCCTCGAGGTCGAATTCCAGTTCGAACTGCCGCAAGGGCTGCCATTGGCCCATGCCTTCGCGCCAGACCAGCGAATCGCCGTTGATCTGGCCGCTGCGATAGGCCTCGCGGATCAGTTCCGCTTCGACCGGCCCCTGCCGCTGCTGATGGCGATCAACGTAGTACCAAAGACTTGCGCTCATTGTTTTCGCGTCCCCACGCGTGAGAAACCCGCCTCGACGGCGGGTTGTCATGTTGCCATTGTCGGCGTTCAGTGTATCGGTTCGGGCTCGTCGCCGAAGATCTGGTTTTCCATCCAGGCGAAGGCCGCCTCGGCGCCCGGCTGGTTGAACAGCACCATGAGCACGACCCATTTGAGGTCGTCGACGTCGATCTCTTCCTGGTCCAGCGCCATCGCGCGATCGAGCACGAGTTCGCGCTGGTCGGCATCGAGCACGCCGTGCTGTTCGAGGAACATCAGGAAGCCGCGGCAGTCGCGATCCAGGCGATCGAGTTCGGCCTCCACGAAGATGCGGACCGGGCCACCCACGCGCGGATCGGCCGACGAAGGGCGCTGGTCGGCGAGTTCGTCGAGCCAATCGAAGGCTTTGTTGATTTCCGCGGGGCTGAAGCCGGCCTGGATCAGGCCTTTCTGGAGGGAGTCGCGGTCACGGACGGCGTCGGGGTCGTCGTAGAAATAGTGTTCGAAGAGGTAGAGAAGGACGTCGAGTATGGTTTCTTTCATCACCCTGTCGCCTGCGCCGATCGTCGGCGCGCCGAGGTAGGTCTATGGGCGGCGGGCGTAGCGTCCGTATTCGGCGCTTATGCGTCCGTCCAGCTCCATGGTCAGCAGCATGGCCGACAGGGTCGCGACCGTCAATCCCGTGCGCTCGGCGAGCTGATCGGGCGTGGCCGGATCGTGACCCAGTGCGCGCCAGAGGGCGGCAGTGTCCTGCGAATCGGGGGTGGGCAGGGGAGAGCCGGCCCCGCCTTGGCCGCCGCTGTCCAGGCGGCCGCGCAGGTCCTCGGCGAGCTGTGCGGCCAGGGGTCGCAGGGCGTCGATGACCTCGTCCGGGGACTCGACCAGGGCGACGCCCTGCCGCAGCAGCCGATGGCAGCCGCGCGCCATGGGGTTGTCGATCGAGCCGGGCAAGGCGAAAACCTCGCGCCCGGCATCGGCGGCCAGGCGGGCCGTGATCAAAGCGCCCGAGCGCAGCGCGGCTTCCACGACCAGGGTGCCCAAGCTCAGCCCGGCGATGAGGCGATTGCGTTGCGGGAAATGCAGCTGCCGGGGCGGGGTGCCCGGTGCGTATTCGCTGACGATCGCGCCCTCGGCGCGGATGCGCGCCATGAGCTCGCGATTGCCGGCCGGGTAGACCACGTCGGTGCCGGTGCCGATGACCGCGAGCGTGCGCCCGATCGTCAGGGCGCCGCGATGGGCGGCGGTGTCGATACCCTCGGCCAGGCCGCTGGTGACCGTGAGTCCGGCCGCCGCGAACCGGCGGGCGAACTGGCCGGCGTGGTCGCGCCCGCCGGCGCTGGGCTTGCGGCTGCCGACGATGGCGATCTGCGCATGCCACAGCAGGTCGCGGTCGCCGGCCACGAACAGGGCGGCCGGGGGCTCGGCCGTGCGTCGGAGCAGGGCGGGATAGTCGGCGTCATGCCAGCCGATCAGGTGGTGGTCGGGAGTGGCCAGCCAGGTCAGGTCGGCATCGAGCTGCGCGGGATCGGGTCGCTCCAGGGCGGTATGCCGGTCCGGCGCGATGCCGGCGTCCTGCCAGGCCGCCGGACCGGCGCCCAGCGCCGCGTCGGCCTGGCCGAAGCGATCGAGCAGACGGCGCAGGACCGCGGCATTGCCGCAGGCGCGCAGGAGGATCAGGAGGGCGCGGGCGTCTTTCATGGGCCCGACAGCATCGCGGCGCCCGAAGGCGCCGCGATGTAGGAAAAGCTTACTGAGTGGCGTCGGGATGTTTGAGCACGTCGCCGATCTTGATCGGGCGGATGCCATCCATGACCAGGCCGTAGCTGACCTTGTCGAAGGTGCGGAACACCATCACGTGACCGTTGAACTCGTCCGGGATATCGACCTTGTCGCCCTTCGCGGCGAGCAGGTTGCGATGACGGACCACGTCCGGGGTCATCTCGCCCTGATGCCAGACCGAGAAGGTCATGCCGTTGCGCACGTTGTCGCTGGCACCGACCGACAGGGCCACGACGTTGTACGGACCGGTCTCGATGACGCCGTCGGACACCGCCAGGATATGCGCATCGCCGGCCACGCTCGTGGGCGCCGTGGGCATGAACTGGGCGTCGTAGGGCGCGGTATCGAGCGGCAGCACACGGTCGCCGACGCGGACATCGCGCACTTCCTGACGCAGCAGCACGACCGCGACTTCGCCCTGAACCTGGGTGACTTCGCCGGTGGAGTGCAGCATCAGCTCGGTGCCCGCATAACCGCGGCCACTGCTTTCGCCGCCACCGACATCGCTCCAGTACGTGGCCCAGTCGCGATGGAACTCATCGCCACGGAAGTCCAGCGCATTGCGATGGGTGTAGCGAGCGCCGCGGTAGTAGCTGTTGATCGGCCGCATCAGCTGGACCTGCTGGCCCGGCGTGGCATTGCTCAGGCCGCGGACATAGACCACCTGTCCGGAGCTGTTGAGCAGGCGCTGTTCTTCAAGACCGATCACGTAGGGCAACGACTTGACGTCGTTGACGATGGTGAGCTGCTTGAGGAAAGGCTCGATGCGCGAGAGCGGAATCGTCTCGATCGGATCGCCGCTATGGACCTGCGGTCCCGAAATCTGGGCGCGGCCATCGATGTACACCAGGCTTAGAACATCGCCCGGGTAGATCAGATGCGGGTTTTTGACCTGTGGGTTGGCCTGCCAGATTTCTGGCCACAGCCACGGCTTCTTTAGGAAGCGGGCTGAGATCTCCCACAGGGTATCCCCCTTGCGGACCGTATAGGTCGAGGGATGGTCCCCGCGCAGCTCCGCCGCGAAGGCGAAGGTGGCGAGCGTGAGCAGCATGGCAGTGAAAACTGCAAGAAGCCGTTTAAGCATGGCGGCTATCCACCTGATCCCCAAGACAATCGAGCTGAACTATAGCCCAAATCCGGGAGCAGATTGCAAGCGGGGGAGCTACAATGACTCCCCGACCCCACTGTCCCGGTTTACGGCCCCCTAAGAACCCCATGGCCAAGCTACCCATCATCGAGTTTCCCGACCCCCGTCTGCGCACTGTCGCAAAGCCCGTCGAACAAGTCGACGACGCCCTGCGCGGCCTGATCGACGACATGTTCGAAACCATGTACGACGCCCCCGGCATCGGCCTCGCGGCCACCCAGGTCGACGTCCACCGGCGCCTGCTGGTTCTGGACGTATCCGAGGACAAGAGCCGGCCAATGGTCTTCATCAATCCCGAGATCCTTGCCTCCGAAGGCAGCCAGACCTATCAGGAAGGCTGCCTCTCGGTCCCCGGCATCTTTGCCGACGTCAGCCGCTTCAACCAGATCACCGTGCGCGCTCTGGACCGCGATGGCAAGCCCTTCGAGATCACCACCGACGGCCTGCTCGCGGTTTGCATCCAGCACGAGATGGACCATCTCGCCGGCAAGGTGTTCGTGGATTACCTGTCGCCGCTGAAGAAAGAGCTGGTCAAGAAGAAGCTCGCCAAGCAGCGCCGCGCTGCCGCCGAAGACGCGGCCTGATGGCCCTGCGGGTCGTTTTCGCCGGCACGCCGGAGTTCGCCGTTCCCTGCTTGCGCGCCGCCGCGCGCAGCGCCGATGTGGTCGCCGTGTACAGCCAGCCCGACCGGCCCGCCGGTCGCGGCCGCCAGCTGAGCGTCTCGCCGGTGAAAGCCGAGGCCTTGGCGCGCGGGCTGACCGTCATGCAGCCGGAAAACTTCAAGTCCTCGTATGCCAAGGATGCGCTGCGCGAGTTCCAGCCCGACCTGATGATCGTCGTCGCCTACGGCCTGATCCTGCCGCAGTCGGTGCTCGATATTCCCCGGTACGGCTGCTGGAACGTGCATGCCTCGCTGCTGCCGCGCTGGCGCGGCGCCGCGCCGATCCAGCGCGCGATCGAGGCCGGCGACACGCGCAGCGGCGTGTGCCTGATGCAGATGGAAAAGGGCCTAGACACGGGGCCGGTCCTGCTGAGTCTGGAAACGCCGATCCATCCCGACGACACCGGCGGCAGCCTGCACGACCGCCTGTCCGCGCTCGGCGCGGAAGTGGTCGAAGACGGCTTGAAGCTGCTGCAGTTGGGCATCCGACCGGTGCCGCAGATCCAGTCGGCCGAGGGCGTGACCTATGCGCACAAGCTCGACAAGGCCGAGGCGCGGCTCGACTGGTCGCAGCCGGCCACCGTGCTGGCCGCCAAGATCCGCGCCTTTCATCCCTGGCCGATCTGCGAGGCGGAAGTGTCCGGCGAACGTTTGCGTCTGCATGCCGCGCAGGCCTTGCCGCTCAATCATCATGTCGCGCCGGGCACGGTGCTTGCCGCGACGCGCTCGGGTCTGGACATCGCCTGCGGCGAGGGCGCGCTGCGCCTGATCAGCCTGCAGCGCGAAGGCGGCCGGCCGGTCACCGCCACCGACTATCTCAACGCGCGGTCGCACCTGAGGTCGACGTGAGCGCGCCCGGCGCGGCCCTGCGCGCACAGGCGGCGCGCAGCCTGGTGTCCGTGCTCGGCGAAGGCCGGTCGCTAAAAGCCGAACTCGCCAATGCCCTGCCGCAGATCGCCGACGTGCGCGATCGCGCCTTGTTCGAAGCGATCTGTTTTGCTGCCGTGCGCCATCGTCGTCGCTACGAATACGCGATGTCGCAGTGGCTGCAACGGCCGTTGCCGCGCCGCGAATTCTCCGTGCATTGCCTGTTGCTGGTCGGCCTGGCGCAGATCGACGAATTGAAACTGTCCGCGCACGCCGCCGTTGCCGCGACCGCCGAAGCCACGCGCGTGCTCGGTCGCACGGCCCTGGTCGGTCTGGTGAATGCCCTGCTGCGACGCGCGACGCGCGAAGCCTTGCCGGTCAGCGCCGATCTGGCCGAACGCAGTTCGCATCCCGACTGGCTGGTCGCCGCGTTGATGCGCGACTGGCCCGAAGACGCTGAGCGCGTGCTTGCCGCCAACAACCAACCCGCGCCGTTGTGGCTGCGGGTGAATCCGCGCGTGGTGTCGCGCGAGGCCTATTACAAATTGCTGCCCGATCCCGACGGCTGCGTCAGCCAGCCGGCGTTTCCTGCGCAGGCGCTGCGCATCGATGCGCATCTTTCGCCGGAAGCTTTGCCCGGCTGGCGCGACGGCTCGGTCGCCGTGCAAGACGGCGCCGCGCAACTGGCGGTCGAGGCCCTGGCGCCGCAGACGGGCGAACGCGTGCTCGACGCCTGCGCCGCGCCCGGCGGCAAGAGCGCGCAGATCATCGAGACGATCGGCGAACGCGGCCACTTGCTCGCCCTCGACATCGACGAGCGTCGCCTGCGCAAGGTGCGCGCGACCTTGCGCCGTCTGCAGCTGGAAGCGGCGAACATCGCGCTGAAGGTCGCCGACGCCAGCGATCCGTCGCCGTGGTGGGACGGTGTGCCGTTCGATGCGGTGCTGCTCGACGCGCCCTGTTCGGCAACCGGCATCATCCGCCGGCAGCCGGACGTCAAATGGCATCGCCGCGAAGACGACATTCCCGCGCTCGTGGCCTTGCAGGCGCGCCTGCTCGAGGGCTTGTGGGCCGTGCTCAAACCTGGCGGCCGCCTGCTCTATTCCACGTGCTCGGTATTGCGCGAGGAGAACGCGGGGCAGATCGCGGCGTTCCTGCGTCGCCATGCCGATGCGCGCGCGCTGCCGCTGGACGCGCGTTTCGGCCGCGAGAGCGGTGCCGGCCGGCAGCGCCTGCCCGGTGAAGACGGCATGGATGGATTCTTCTATGCCCTGCTGGCGAAACCGGTCTGAGTGCTAAGGTTCCGCACATGAGCGAGCGTCGGCAGAGTCTCTATTTTTTCCTGATCGCCGTATGGGTGCTCGCGGTCGGCATCGGCCTGCGCGATGCCTGGCCCGCCGACGAACCGCGCTTCGTGCTCGTCGCCAAACAGATGCTGGAAAGCGGCGACTGGCTGTTCCCGCATCGCGGTCACGAGTTGTATCCGGACAAGCCGCCGCTGTATTTCTGGTTGCTGGCCGCAAGCCAGTCTGTCGTCGGCAGCTGGCGCTGGAGCTTCCTGTTGCCCTCGCTGGTGGCCGGTCTGGTCAGTCTGTGGCTGACGTTTGATCTCGGTCGTCGTCTGCACGGTCATCGCGCTGGGTTGTGGGCGGCCGCAGCGGTGTTGTGCACGCTGCAGTTCGTCTATCAGTTCAAACGCGCGCAGATCGATCCGACCCTGGTGATGTTCACGACGCTCGCGCTGTACGGGCTGTGCCGGCATCTGCTGCTCGGCCCGAACTGGCGCGCGTTCTGGCTGGGCTGTTTCGCCGCCGGTCTGGGCGTGATCGCGAAGGGCGTGGGTTTCCTGCCTCTGCTGATCCTGCTGCCTTTTGCGGCGATGCGTTGGCGGCGCTGGTCGGGGTTGGCCGATCCGGGCACGGGCAGTGCCTGGCGCTGGAGCGTCGGCGCGCTGGCGTTCTTCGCGGCGATCGCCCTGTGGTTCGCGCCGATGCTGATCCTAGCCACGCGCGGCGGCGATCCCGAGCATGCCGCCTACCTGCAGAACATCCTGTTCAAGCAGACCGCGACGCGCTACGCCGAGGCCTGGCACCACCGGCAGCCGGTCTGGTATTTCCTCGAGATCATCGCGCTGTTCTGGCTGCCGTTCTCGCTCGCGTTTCCGTGGTTGGCGCGTCATTGGCGCGCGGCCTGGCGCGAACGCGATGCGCGCGTTTGGCTGCCGCTGTCCTGGGCGCTGCTCGTCGTGGTTTTTTTCAGCCTCAGTCCGGGCAAGCGCGACATGTACATCCTGCCGGCCTTGCCGGCGTTTACGCTCGCCGCGGCGCCGTGGCTCACCGAGGTGAGCACGCGTGTCGGATTCCGCCGCGTGCTGCTCGCGTTCGCCGCCTTGCTGTCCGTGCTCTTGCTCGGTATCGGTGCGTCGGCCTGGTTCGGACAGCCGAAATTCGCGACGACCCTGATTGCCGAGCGCGGCCTGGGGGCAGAGGTCGTGTGGCTGTGGCGCATGCTCGCCGCCGTCGGCGTGGTGGGATTGGCCGCTGTCGCGTTTTGGCGCACGGCCGGCGCGCTCCAGGCCACGGCCCTGCTGCTGATCGCGGTCTGGACCGGCTACGGCCTGGTCGCGCATCCGGTGCTCGATGCCAGCAGTTCCTCGCGCGAGCTCATGCGTCAGGCGCGGGCGATTGCCGGTCCGGATCGCGTGGTCGGTCTGGTCGCCTGGAAGGAGCAGAACCTGCTGCAGGCGATCGGCCCGGTCGAGGAATTCGGCTTCAGTCGCAGCGAACCCGACCAGCTTGCTCGTGGCATTGCCTGGCTGCAGGCCGATCCCGCGCAGCGCCGCTTGCTGGTCCAGCAATCGCCGGCGCTGCCTTGCCTGGATGGTAGTTTGGCGCGACCGGTGGCCGTCGCGAACCGCCGCCAGTGGCTCATGCTGTCGGCGGATGTGCTTCCGACCGGCTGTCAGCCGCCTGCGACACCGATAAAATGACTGCTGCAATCACCGGGGCCGCACGCCAAATGAAGCGAATCAACATCATCGCCTGGGACAATGGCTTCGGCTTGACCCGCCATATCCGTCTGCTGAGCGATGCCCTGCGCACCGGCGGGTTCCACGTCACCGTCAGTTCGATCCGGCGCGGCAAGCTGCGCAAATGGTTCCGACCCCTGGCGATGCACCTGCGCCAGCTGTGGATGCGCCTGAGCGGCAGCGACAAGCTCGGCCGTTTCGACGCCAATATCATGATCGAGCACGTGCGCGCCGATTACCTGGGCTTCGCCCGCGTGAACCTGTTCGCACCGCATCCGGAATGGTGCCTGCCGATCGACGTGGCCCTGCTCGAAAAAACCGACGGCACCTTGTGCATGACCCATCACGCCGAACCGATCTTCGCCGGTCGCGGCTCGCGCACGGCCTTCATCGGTTTCACCAGCGAGGACCGGCTCGATGCCTCGGTGCCGCGCGAACGGGCGTTTTTCCATCTCGCCGGTCGCAGCCAGAACAAGGGCACCGAGCAGCTGCTCGCGGTCTGGCGCAAGCATCCGGAATGGCCGACGCTGACCGTGCTGCAAAGCCCGCACACGGCCAAACCCGGCGCGGCCACCGCGAACATCGTGCATCGCGTCGACTACATCGACGATGCCGAGCTGCGGCGCATCCAGAACGCGCACCGCTTCCATGTCTGCTCCTCGGAGACCGAGGGCTTCGGCCACTACCTCGTCGAAGCGATGGGCGTGGGCGCCGTCGTGCTGGCGACCGATGCGCCGCCGATGAACGAGATGATCACGGCCGACCGCGGCATCACGATCGCCTACGACCGCACCGGTACCCAACATCTGGCGACGACGTATTTCGTGTCCGAGGCCGGCATCGTCGATGCGGTCGAACGCGCGCTGGCGCTCGACGAGGCGCAGGTCGAGACGATGGGAGCGGCCGCGCGCCGCTGGTTCGAGGACAACGATCGCGCCTTCCCGCAGCGCGTCGCCGCCGCGCTCAACCAGATGTGCTGACGCAATCGGTCAGCGCGGTTTCTTGAGCGCGCGCAGCAGCGCGTATTTGCGGAACACGTAACGCGCGTGCAGGTAGTGGTACTGCCAGCCGCGCGGGCCGTCGAGAAAGCCGCCGCGCACGATGAAATTCTTCAGCACATAGAACAGCCAGTGCGTGTACGGCGACAGTTTGCCGGCACGGCGGCCGGCCGCGTGGCGTTCTTCGGCAAACAATTCGGCGTAGCGGTCGAGCTTGCGCCGGTATTCGTCGGCCGAGCGCGCGGTGTCGTGTTCGATGCGCACCGCCAGCGACTTGCAGCGCAGGCCTTCGGAGTCGAGTTTTTCGTGCACGCGCGCCGGCCAGTAGCGCACCGGCTGCCAGAACAGGCGTTCGACCGCCTCGCGGCCCCAGCCGCCGAAATTCAGCGCCTTGCCCAGGAAATGCGTGCGCCGCTGCAGGCGCCAGATCTCGGCGCGCTCCACGCGCTGGTCGGCGAACAGCGCGCGCAGTTTCGTCTCGGCGCCCTCGGCCAGCCATTCGTCGGCATCGAGCAGCAGCACCCAGCGCTGCGACGCCAGGGCGATCGCGGCATTCTTCTGCGCGGAAAAGCCCAGCCAGTCCTGGTGCTCGACGCGGGCGCCGGCGGCGCGCGCCAGCGCAACGGTGTCGTCGGTCGATCCGGAATCGAGCACGAGCACTTCCGCGCAGATCCCGGTCAACGAAGAAACGCAGCGCCCGATGCGGTCGGCTTCGTTCTTGGTGATCACGACGCCGGACAAGGGGAGCGGGAGGGCCATCTTTCGGCACTTGCAGGTGGGGGCGGGGCGGCAATTGTACCCTCGCGACGGGGTCTTCCCGCGAGGGGCTGGGCTATGATGGCGAGCGTGCCAAGGCCCGACGCCCGCTAGGGGGACCATGAAAATTCTCATACTCGGGGCCGGTCAGGTCGGTTCGTCCGTCGCCGCGGCCCTGGCGACGGAAAACAACGACATCACCGTCGTCGATACCGATACCCAGCGTCTGCGCGATCTCGCCGAGAAGCTCGACATCCGTACGGTCGTCGGACACGCATCCCTGCCCAGCGTGCTCGCGCAGGCTGGCGCCGAAGAAGCGGGCCTGCTGGTCGCGGTGACGTCCAGCGATGAGGTCAACCTGGTCGCCTGCCAGGTCGCCGAGCAGCAGTTCCGCACCGCCACGCGCGTCGCGCGGCTGCGCGAATCGGAATACCTCAAGGTCGCGAGCGCGGTGAATGTCGCGATTAGCCCCGAACAACTGGTGTGTCGCCATGTCGAGCGGCTCATCGAATATCCCGGCGCGCTGCAGGTGCTCGACTTCGCCGATGGCCGCGCGCAGCTGGTCGCGGTGCGCGCCGTGCGCGGCGGCGCGCTCGTCGGCCACGAGATCCGGGAGCTGCGCCAGCATCTGCCGGCGCACGTGGACGCGCGCGTGGCAGCGATTTTCCGCAACGGCCGACCGGTGAAGCCCGAGGGCAGTACGGTTATCCAGGCCGAGGACGAGGTGTTCTTCCTCGCCGATGCCCGCAACATCACCACGGTCATGAGCGAACTGCGGCGACTCGACAGCCGGCCGACGCGCCGTCTGCTCATTGCCGGCGGCGGCAACATCGGCCGCAAGCTGGCGCGCACGCTGGAAAAGAAATATCAGGTCAAGGTGCTCGAACGCTCGCGCGAACGCGCCCGCAGCATCGCTGAAGAACTATTGAACTCGATCGTCCTGGTCGGCGACTGCGCGGACGAGGATCTGCTGCGCGAAGAAAACATCGACCAGACCGACATCTATCTGGCGCTGACCAACGACGACGAGGCCAACATCCTCTCGGCGATGCTCGCCAAGCGCCTGGGCTGCCCGCGCGTGCTCGCGCTGATCAACCGGCCTTCGTACGCCGAGCTCGTCGAAGGCGGCAGCATCGACATCGCCGTGAGTCCGCAGCAGGTCACGCTCAGCGCCCTGCTCGCGCACATCCGCGAAGGCGCACCGGCGCGCGTGTATTCGTTGCGCCGCGGTGCCGCCGAGGCGATCGAAGCGGTCGTGCGCGGCGATCGCCGCACCTCGCGGGTGATCGGTCGCTCGCTCGAGGAGCTGGAATTGCCCGAAGCCACCACGATCGGCGGCATCGTACGCGGCGACAAGTTGCTGATCGCGCACCACGATGTCGTCATCGAATCGGGTGATCACGTGATCCTGTTCGTCATGGACAAGCGGCAGCTGCCCCAGGTCAATGCGCTGTTCCAGGCCGGGGCGGGCTGGTTGTGAATCATCGATACCAGACGGTGCAGCGCATTTTCGGCGCGATCGTCGCGCTGAGCTCCCTGATCACCGTGCCGCCGATGATCATCGCGCACGCGTTGGGCGAGCCCAGCCAGGGCGCCTTCTTCGACAGCTTCGTCATCATCGGTGCGGCGGGCTTGTTGCTGTGGTGGCCGGTGCGGCATGCGCATTACGATCTGCGCCTGCGCGACGGCTTTCTGATCACGACGTCGATCTGGGTCATCGCCAGCCTGGTCACGGCGATTCCCTTCATGCTCGCCGAGCCCTATCTGAGCTACACCGACGCGGTATTCGAAGCGGCCTCGGGCCTGACGACCACCGGCGCGACGGTGATCCAAGGCCTGGATGCGCTGCCGCGCAGCGTGCTGTTCTACCGGCAGTCGCTGAACTTCCTCGGCGGCATGGGCATCGTGATCCTGGCCGTGGCGATCCTGCCGATGCTCAAGGTCGGCGGCATGCAGTTGTTTCGTGCCGAGAGCACCGGCCCGACCCGCGACAACAAGCTCACGCCGCGCATCGCCGAAACCGCGCGTGCCCTGTGGAAGGTCTACCTGGGCCTGAGCCTGATGTGTGCGCTCGCCTACTGGTTGGGCGGCATGAGTCTGTTCGACGCGATCTGCCATGCGATGTCGACGACCGCGACCGGCGGTTTCAGCACGCACGACAGCAGTTTCGGCTATTGGCACAGTCCGTTGATCGACGGTGTCGCGATGCTGTTCATGCTGCTGGGCGGCATCAATTTCGGCATGCACTGGTACGCGTGGCGGCGCGCGACGATCAGCCACTACCAGGCCGACGCCGAGCTGTTCACCTTCCTGGTCATCGCCGTTATCGCCACGCTGGTCGTGGCGGCGAACCTGTTTCTGTCCGGGCATTTCCCGACCGTGGCCGACGCCTTGCACTACGGCGGATTCCAGGTCGTGTCCAACCTCACCACGACTGGCTTCGTGACCACCGGTTACACCAATTGGCCGGGGCTGGCGCCGCTGTTGCTGGTGCTGTTGGGCTTCGTCGGTGGTTGCGCCGGTTCGACGGCCGGCGGCATGAAGGTCGCGCGTCTGCAGATGGTCGTGCGCCAGGGCCTGCGCGAGATCAAGCAGCTCGTGCATCCCAAGGGTCAGTTCGTGGTCAAGGTCGGCGGCCGCCGCGTGTCGGAGAGCGTGGTGATTTCCGTCGCGGGCTTTTGCACGCTGTACCTGATCAGCTTCCTGGTGATGACGCTGGCGCTGGCGGCGAGCGGACTGGATATCGTCACCGCGTTCTCGGCGATCGCTGCCTGCCTCAACAACACCGGCACGGGCCTGGACGGCGTCGCCAACCACTTCGGCAGTCTCGGCGATTTCTCGGTCTGGGTGTGCAGCTTCGCGATGATTCTCGGTCGCCTGGAAGTGTTCACCGTGCTCGTGCTGCTGACGCCGCAGTTCTGGAGCGAATGATCCTACGGGGCGTGAAGCGATCAGCGCAGCTTGGCGGCGAGCTGTTCGTAGATCGCGCGCGCATCGGCTTCGGGCAGGTACGGGATCGCAAGAGCCGAGGCCATCGGGCTGGCGCCGGCGGTGTCGAAGCGCAGCGTCGCCATGCCGTGCCGGCGATCGAACGGCGATTGCACCCACTCCACCGCCTGCAGTTTCTGGCATTCGGCGAAGCGCCACTGCCGGTCCAGCCAGCCGCTGCGAAACGCGATCAGATCCTGTGCGACGGAATACGCCGAATGGCGCGCCCACCAGGTCGCGCGTAGCGCCAGCAGCGGCACCAGCGCAAGCAGGAGCAGGCCCCAGGGACCTTGCAGCCAGCTCACGACGATCGTCGCGGCGAACACCAGCAGTGCAGGCAGGGAAAACTTGCGGCGCCATGCGCGCGGATGCAGCGGCTGCCAGGTTTCGATCGGCCAGCGCGGCCGTTCGTTCGCTGGTGCCGACGGCGACCGCAGCAGATGATCGACCAGGGCATCGATGCGCGCCGGCGACGCGATCGGCGCGAGTTCGCCGAGCACGGCCTTGTCGTTGACCGCCTCCATCACGGCCGTGTCCACGCGCAGGCTGCGGCGCCCGAACCAGCGGTGCAGCAGACCCTCGGTCAGGCTGAAGGCCTGGATGCGCTGGCGCGGCACGCTGCCACGCGTGCGCGTGAGCAGTCCGCGCTCCACGCTCAAGCGACCGTTGTCCTCGCGCAGGGTGAAGCCATGAAAATGCAGCAGCGCCAGGCTCACCGACAGCACGCGCAAGGCGATCAGCATGAGCGCGATCAGGATCGCGCTCGCACCGAGCATGCCGAGCGCGGTCAGATGCATCGCACCGGCCTGACCGGACAGCCAGTGTCCGAACGAGGTGAAGAACTTCCCGAGCAGGTTGTCGCCCGCCTGCGCCATGAACGCGAACAGGCCGCCGACAACGAGCATGCCGCGATTATTGATCAGGCCCAGGCGGATCACTTCGCCCGTGCTCAGTGCGAGCAAAGGTGGCGCCGCGTCCGTCGCTTCCGTCGTTGCACTGTCGCCGGCCGGCACGACGCGCTGACGGACCAGGCGTTCGAGCTCGTGCGCCGCGTCCAGGCGCAGGACGCGCATCTGCGCTTCCGGCCGCGGTCCGCCCGCCGCCGATTCGAGCTTGACCTCGGCCACGCCGAAAATGCGATGCAGCACATTCTGGTGCACGGTGACGTTCTGGATGCGCGCGAACGGCACATGCCGCAGGCTGCGCTGAAACAGCCCGCTGCGCACGACCACACCGTCGGTCTCGATGCGGTAGCGGTAGGTGAAGTATTGCGCGACCGAATACGCGACCAGTACGCCGACGCCGATGAGGCTGTAGAAATCGGCGTTCGCGCGCCGGCCGGTGATCACCACGAACACCAGCGGCAGCGCGAACTGTTTGAGCTGTCCGATCAGCGTGAACAACCACGACAGCGGATGCAGGCGCCGTTCGGTGAGGGCCGATTCGACCGGAGAACTCACAGCACGTCGTCGCTGCGGTTGCTGGCGGGCACCAGCGCATCGCGCAGGGCGACCGCGTCGGCATCGAGAAAACCCGGCTGGCGCAGCGCATGCAGGCGCGTGCCGGCGGTGTGCACGATCAGCGTGGCGAGACCGAAATGGCGTTCGATCGGTCCGCGTTCGATGTCCAGATGCTGCACGCGCGAACGCGGCACCAGGATTTCCTTGCGCCACCAGCGACCGCGACGCACTTGCAGGCCCTGCGCGTCCAGGCGCCAGGCGGCGAATTTCCAACGCCGGTAGCCGAGCCAGACGCCGAGCGCCGCCCCCAGAACCGCGAACACCAACACACCCGCGATCGTCGCCCACAGCGACCCGTCCCAGCGCACCAGCATCACGCGCCAGCCGAGCACGAGGCCCGAAACGAGCGCGAGCACGAACCCGGCCAGCGCGCCCGAAATCATCGCCAGCTGCGCCGCAGGCGCGGGCAGCGCCTGCCAGGCGGCCTCGGCGAACGGAACGGCGGCCGCGGAGACAGCGTCGGGACTCTCGCTCATGTCAGTAGCAATCCGGATGGTAGGGGTTGTGTTCGCCGGGCAGGGCGGGGCGCAGCGTGTAGCGTTTGTAGGTCCACTGATACTGGCTCAGGTCGCGACGCGCGATGGCTTCGACCTCGATGTTCATCGTCGCGATCGCGTGTTCGAGGTCCGCGCCCGCGAGCACGGGCGAGGCCGGCTCGAAGTGGATGTCGAAACCGCCGTCGCAGGGTTCGGCATAGGCGTATAGAACCGGCGCGCCACTGCGTTCGGCGAGCTTGGGAATCAGGCTCAGGGTCAGCGCGGCCTTGCCGAAGAACGGTGCGAATTCGCCACCGCCGAACTTCGGTTGCTGGTCGGGCGTGATACCCACCGTGCCGCCGTCCTTGAGCGCTTTCCACAAGGGACGCATCGCATTGGTTTCGGCGGGCACGAGCTGCACGTTCTCGCCGCCGCGCGCCAGGCGCAGGAAAACGTCGCCGGCGCGTTTCTCCGGCACCCGATAGACGAGGGTGAAGGGCGCGCGCGCGGCCATGAATTCGATCAGCAGTTCCCAGTTGCCGTAGTGCGGCGCGGCGATGATCAGTCCGCGTTGCTGGGCGAGCGCGGCGCGATAGTGTTCTTCGCCGTGCACTTGCCGGATCAGGCGCAGGTTCGCCGCGCGCGAGCGCGTCCACACGCGCAGCGTCTCGAGCAGGTTGCGTCCGGTCGCGCGCAGGATGGCGCCGACCTGTCGTTCGCGCTCCTCCATCGACAGGGCCGGCGCGATGATTTCAAGATTGCGGCGCGCAACCTTGGTCTCGCGCGTGTTCAGGCGATGCGCGAGACGGCCGCCAACGCCGCCGAGGCCGCGCAATACCCGCAACGGCAGCCAGCCGACGCAGGCGGCAGCGGCGAACAGCAGGCGTCCGAAAAATTGCGCTCCATCCATGCCCGAAGTCTAGCCGGTTGCCCGCGCGCGCCGCGTGGCCGGGATGACACTGCCGGTGCTTTCTGTTTTGATCCTTCGTCCCGGATCCTTCCTCTCCGCCCGGCAGGTGTTCTTGATCGCCCTCATCCAGCGCGTGCTCGAAGCCAGCGTGACCGTCGACGGCGAACGGGTGGGGGCCATCGGTCCCGGCCTGCTGGCCCTGGTCGCGGTCGAACCCGGCGACGACGAGGCGAAGATCCGGCGCATGGCCGAGCGCCTGCTCGGCTACCGGGTGTTTTCCGATGCGGCCGGCAAGATGAACCTGTCGCTGACCGACGCTGGCGGCGGCCTGCTGCTGGTCAGCCAGTTCACCCTGGCCGCGGACACCCGCAGCGGCATGCGCCCCAGTTTCACCTCGGCCGCGCCGCCGGAGCTGGGCCTGCGGGGCTTCGAACGTCTGCTGGCACTGTGCCGGGAACGGCATCCGACCGTTGAAACCGGGCGCTTCGGCGCCCATATGATCGTCAACCTGGTCAACGACGGCCCGGTCACCTTCCGCCTGGAGACCTGACCCAGGCCAAAAAACCGTTTATAAACATGAGCCTGGCCAATAATTGGCCCGTCCGTGTATAATACGCGGTTCCTCTGACCCCTCTCTTATCGGCAGACTTCATGGCCACCGACCGTCCGGCGCAACAGAACGAAATCAAGCTGCTGATCAGCAAGGGTCTCGAGCAGGGTTATCTGACCTATGCCGAGGTCAATGATCACCTGCCCGACGACATCGTCGATCCCGAACAGATCGAAGACATCATCGGCATGATCAACGGCATGGGCATCGAGGTGCACGAAGTCGCGCCCGACGCCGAAACCCTGATGCTGTCCGATGCGACGCCCACGCGCACCGACGACGACACTGTCGCCGCCGAAGAAGCCGCCGCCGCCCTGACCGCGCTCGACACCGAAGGCGGCCGCACGACGGATCCGGTGCGCATGTACATGCGCGAGATGGGTTCGGTCGAGCTGCTGACGCGCGAAGGCGAAATCGCGATCGCCAAGCGCATCGAGGAAGGCCTGAACCAGGTCCTGTCCTCGCTCGCCAGCTTCCCGTGGTCGATCCAGATGCTGATCGAAGACTACGATCTGCACGTCGAAGGCAAGAAGCGCCTGTCCGAAGTCGTCATCGGCTTCCTGGACGTGGAAGCGCCGGCCGAAGAAATTCCCGAAGTCGTGCTCGACGAAAACGCCGAGATCGAAGTCGAAGCCGTGGAAACCGAAGACGGCGAAGAAGCCGCTGTAGTCGATACCGGCCCGGATCCGGCCGAAGTGCTGCGCCGCATGGACGTGCTCAAGGCCCTGTACGCGAAGTTCCAGAAGACGCATGCCAAGGTCGGCCCGGCCGACAAGAAGTCGCTCAAGCTGCGCGAAGAGATGGCTGCGGAATTCCTGCGCCTGAAGCTGCCGCTGGCCGAGATCGATTCCTTCGTGCGCAAGCTGCGCGACGTCGTCAGCTCGATCAAGGAACACGAGCGCCGCATCCTCGACATCGCCACGCGCGACGCCAAGATGCCGCGCAAGGATTTCATCAAGGCGTGGCCGGGTAACGAAACTGTCACCGGCTGGGCCGACGAAGTCATCCGTCGCAAGCAGAAGTGGTCGTCGGGCATCCGCGAGTTCAAGGACGCGATCGTCTCCGAGCAGGAAAAGCTGATCGGCATCGAGCACTCGCTGTACCTGTCGCTGCCCGACATCAAGGAAATCAGCCGCGCGATGGCCTATGGCGAAGCCAAGGCGCGCAAGGCCAAGAAGGAAATGGTCGAGGCGAACCTGCGCCTGGTCATCTCCATCGCCAAGAAGTACACCAACCGCGGTCTGCAGTTCCTCGACCTGATCCAGGAGGGCAACATCGGCCTGATGAAGGCCGTCGACAAGTTCGAATACCGTCGCGGCTACAAGTTCTCGACCTATGCCACCTGGTGGATCCGCCAGGCGATCACGCGTTCGATCGCCGACCAGGCGCGCACGATCCGCATCCCGGTGCACATGATCGAGACGATCAACAAGCTCAACCGCATCTCGCGCCAGATGCTGCAGGAAATGGGTCGCGAACCCACGCCCGAAGAGCTGGCCAAGAAGATGGAGATGCCCGAGGACAAGATCCGCAAGGTGCTCAAGATCGCCAAGGAACCCATCTCGATGGAGACCCCGATCGGCGACGACGAGGATTCGCACCTGGGCGACTTCATCGAGGACACCAATGTCGAGTCCCCGATCGAAACCGCGACCAACATCGGTCTGCGCGAGACGGTCAGCGACGTGCTCGCCGGCCTGACGCCGCGCGAGGCCAAGGTCCTGCGCATGCGTTTCGGTATCGACATGAACACCGATCACACGCTGGAAGAAGTCGGCAAGCAGTTCGACGTCACCCGCGAGCGCATCCGCCAGATCGAAGCCAAGGCCCTGCGCAAGCTGCGCCACCCGAGCCGTTCGGAACAGCTGCGTTCGTTCCTCGATCTCGAGTAAGCAACATCGCTGTCGTGAAAAAGCCCCGCATCGCGGGGCTTTTTCTTTTCCGGTCCGACGAATATGGATGATAATCGGCCGACGCAGGGCCTATAGCTCAATGGTTAGAGCAGGGGACTCATAATCCCTTGGTTCCAGGTTCGAGTCCTGGTGGGCCCACCACTCGTGTCGCCGTAGCGCACAGCAAATCACAACGCCCGCTCGACTCTCGCCGCGTAGCACCCAGGCTTGGCATTGTGCAGATGCAAATAGTCGACCTGCGGCAGCGCCAGCAGACGCTCGATAACCGGCCGCAGCGCCGAGCCGTGCACGACATCGGCATCGACCATCATGCCCTCGCGGTCGAAAGCGCGAACGGAAAGAAGGCGCCGTGCCAATACCTCCGGAATCTCGTCAACGGCTGGCTGCGCCTGCTCGGCGTGTTCGCGGACGAAGATCGCGTGGCGGCCCTGGTACGGTGAGCCGGCCGACTGGTATTCGTGATTAAGCAGCAGCACCGTCTCGCCGATCTCCGCGTCGCGCAAGGAAATGCGGCAGGGATAGCCCGGTTTGCAGTCGACGACACGTCGCTGCACGCCCTGCGCGGCGAGCGTGTCGGCATCGCGGCCGAACAGCGGCTGGAAGGAGTCGGCGGGCAGGGCAAGGACGCGAAAGGACATGGCAGTTCTCCGATGGGGGCGATGCCGTTGATCCTCCTCCAGGCCGCGCGGCGCCGACATCCGCATCTTGCGTCGGGTGCCCGCGCTGGCATGTGCCGGACGCCGCCCGGATAATCGGCCCCTCGCCCGAGCAAGAAGCCACCCGCCATGCTGCAAACCGTCGAACACGAAACCCGCGCCAAACCTGCCTGGAGCATCGTCTGGCTGCATGGCCTGGGCGCGGACGGCAACGACTTCGCACCGATCGTGCCCGAACTCGTGCGCCCGGAGTGGCCGGCCCTGCGTTTCGTGTTCCCGCATGCGAAGGTGCGACCGGTGACGATCAACGGCGGCGTGCCCATGCGTGCCTGGTACGACATCGTCAGCCAGCAGATCGACCAGCGCGCCGACGAAACCGGCGTGCGCGAATCGATGGCCGACGTCGACGCCCTGATCGCGCGCGAACGCGACCGCGGCGTGCCGCCGCAGCGGGTCATCCTCGCGGGCTTTTCCCAGGGCGGTGCGATCGCATTGGCCAATGGGCTGCGCCGCGAAGCCGGGCTTGCCGGCATCGTCGCGCTGTCGACGTATCTGCCGATGGCGCCGACGACCGCCGCGGAAATCACCGACGCGGGCAAGCGCACGCCGGTGTTCATGGCGCATGGCGCGCAGGATCCGGTCGTGCCGCAGGCGCTCGGCCAGCGCAGCCGCGAAGTCCTGCAGGGCCTGGGCGTGAGCGTGGACTGGCGCAGCTATCCGATGCAGCACAGCGTCTGCGCGGCCGAGATCGGCGACCTCGCCGGCTGGCTGACGGCGCGATTCGAGGCCGCCTAGGCCATACTCGCGCCATGGCCGCCGCTCTCCGTCGCCCCTGGCTTCCCGACTTCTGCTCGATCCCGCGCATCGCCGCGGTGATCGGCATCGCTGAACTCGTGGTGCTGATCATCGCGATCGCACCGACCCGCGCCGGCCACTGGAATCTCGAGGAGTTCGCCTCCGCGAGTGCGCTGGCGATCTGGCTGTCGCTGACAGTGGCGATCCTGTACTGCAAGGGCGCTCCCTTGCTCAATCGCTTGCCGACGCCGCTCGGCGTGGCCGCGGCCCTGTCGATTCCGTTGTTGATCTCCGGTTTCGTGGCCTGGACCCTGATGCAGATCGATCTGGGCCTGGGCGAGTTGTACCGCGTGCCCGGCGACAGCCAATGGCGATTCGTCGCCAGCGTCACCGCGCTGTCGGTGCTGATCGCGATGTTGTCGCTGCGCTATTTCTACGTGCGCGACCAATGGCAGGCGCAGGTCAACGCCCAGGCGCAGGCCGAGGTCGATGCCTTGCAGGCGCGCATCCGTCCGCACTTCCTGTTCAATTCCATGAACACCATCGCCGCGCTCGTGCGTCGCGACCCGGTCACCGCCGAACGCGCGGTCGAAGACCTGTCGGAGCTGTTCCGCGCCGCCCTCGGCGCCGGGCAAGGCGAGGGCACGCTGGCCGAAGAAATCCATCTCGCCGAACGCTACCTGGCGATCGAAAAACTGCGCCTCGGCGAACGCCTGAAGGTCGACTGGCAGATCGATCCGGCCGTGCCGCGCGACCTGCGCCTGCCGCGACTGGTGCTGCAGCCGCTGCTGGAAAACGCCGTGCTGCATGGGATTTCGCGCCTGCCCGCCGGTGGCGAGATCCGCATACTCATGAAGGTTGCCGACCGCCGACTGCAGATGCTCGTGGTCAATCCGACGCTGGCGCCGAACCCGCGCGAAGCGGGCAACGGCCACGCCCAGGAATCGATCGCGCAGCGCCTGGCCTTCCATTTTGGCCCGGCCGCCCGCATGACGACCGCCTACGCCGACGGCTACTATGTCAGCGACATCGGCCTGCCCCTGCCATGAAACTTTTGATCGTCGACGACGAAGAACTGGCCCGCGAACGCCTCGCCGCGATGATCGCGGAGATGCCCGACTGTTCGGTCGTCGGACAGGCGGGCAACGGCCGCGACGCGGTGGAAATGGCGGCAGCGCTGTCGGCCGATGCGCTGCTGCTCGATATCGCGATGCCGGTCATGGATGGGCTGGAAGCGGCGCGTCATCTCGCCCAGCTCGAGCCGCCGCCCGCCGTGATCTTCTGCACCGCCTACGACGAACACGCGCTCGCGGCGTTCGAAGCGGCCGCGGTCGACTACCTGGTCAAGCCAGTGCGCCGCGAACGCCTGGCCGAAGCGATCGAACGGGCGCGGCGCCAGCGCGCGGCCGTGGCGACCGTACCAGCGGCGCTGATGCCCGCCGACCGGCAGCGCAGCCATCTCTCGGCGCGACTGCGTGGCAGCCTGCGGCTGATTCCGATCGAGGACGTGCACTACTTGCAGGCCGAGGAAAAATACGTCGTCGTGCATCATGCGCGCGGCGAAGACCTCATCGAAGAATCGCTGAAGTCGCTGGAAACCGAATTCGCCGAACGCTTCGTGCGCATCCATCGCAACTGCCTGGTCGCGCAGGAGGAGTTCGTCGAATTGCGCCGCCTGCCCGACGGCCAGGTGCAGGCCATCCTGCGGCACGGCAAGGCGCCGCTGGAAGTCAGCCGGCGCTGCGTGCCCGGTCTGCGCGATCGCCTCAAGCACCTGTAGGCGCGGGCACGACCGCGACCGGCCTGCCAATTCGCGCGATAATGCCGCCATGACCCTCCTCCGCCTCGCCACCCGCCAGAGCGCGCTCGCGCTGTGGCAAACCGAACATGTCGCCACGCGACTGCGCGCCGCCCATCCCGGCCTGACCGTGGAACTGGTGCCGATGACCACGCGTGGCGATCGCATCATCGATCGCCCGCTTGCCGACATCGGTGGCAAGGGTCTGTTCCTCAAGGAACTGGAAGTGGCGATGCTCGAAGGCCGCGCCGATGCCGCCGTGCATTCGCTGAAAGACGTGCCGATGGAGCTCGACGGCCCGTTCACGCTCGCGGCGATGCTCGAGCGCGCCGATCCCTTCGACGCCTTCGTGTCGGTGCGTTTCTCCGACATCGACGCCCTGCCCAAGGGCGCACGCGTCGGCACCTCGTCCCTGCGTCGCCAGGCGCAGTTGCGCGCGCGCCGGCCCGATCTGGTGGTCGCGGACCTGCGCGGTAACGTCAATACGCGTCTGGCCAAACTCGAGTCGGGCGAATACGACGCGATCATCCTCGCCTGCGCCGGTCTGGAACGCCTGGGCCTGTCGCGCTACATCCGCCATCGCCTGGAAGCACCGGGCTGGTTGCCGGCGGTCGCGCAGGGCGCGATCGCGGTCGAATGCCGCGACAACGATGCGCTGACGCAATCGCTGTTGTCGGTGCTCGATCACGACAAGACGCGCACCTGCGTCGAAGCCGAGCGTGCGATGAATCGCCGCCTGCACGGCAGCTGCCATGTCCCGGTCGCGGCTTACGCCACGCTCGACGGCGGCATCCTGTCGCTAGAAGGACTGGTCGGTTCGGCGACGACCGGGCATTGCGTGCGCGCGCACGCCGTCGGCAAAGCCGCCGATCCCGAGGGCCTCGGCCGCCTCGTCGCTGCGGAGTTGCTCTTGCAGGGTGCCGACGCGATGCTGGGCCTAAGCAAATAACGTCGATATTTGCGCAAACGAGGCAGCGCTCGTGGGAGCGGACCTGGCCGCGATAGGCGCCGCCCACGCGTCGAAACAACCAGCCGCCACGCCGCCGGCGGGCCTAGTAGTACGTCATCACCACATGCTTCGCCTCGGCGAAGAACAGCCAGCGTTCGACGAAGGTGCCGAGCAGGGCCGAAGCGCAGGCCAGCGCGAGCAGCGGCGTGGGATGGGCCATCGGCACGAACCACAGGGGCAAGGCGCAGAGCGCCGGCACGAGGGCGAACAACAGCACCGCGATCAGGCGCAGTCGCCGCGAATGCTTGCGCGCGAGCACGAAGCCCATCTCTTTCGTGAGGTAGTTCGCTTCGGTATGCGGACGTTCGAACTGCTTGATCTCGCGATCGGCCGGAAGCCCCAGGGCCGAATTGCGCGTGACGGGCAGGACGCCCCGGTCGATGTCCTGCCAATAGCGGCGCTTGAGGCGCCACGCCAGCATCGAGGTCAACAGGATCAGCAGCGCCGCGCCTTCGTTGCCGATCGCGAACGTGCGCAGTCCGATCGTGAGCGCGATCAGGGCGCCGGTATGCAAGGCGAACACGAGATACACCGCCGGTACCAACCGATGCGACCAGGCCGGAATCGGCCGCAGGCTCGCATAGATCATGGCCGTGCACAGGACCGTGGCGATGGAGCCCACCGCGAGCCAGAGGGCCGCCACGCCCCCCAGGCCATTGCTGAAAGGCACCCGGCTGAAAGAGGCGGCGGCGAAGTAGGCCAAGGGCACGAACGTCGTCATCGCCAACACGCCTTCGCGCGACAGCCAGGAGCTGCGCCACTGGCTGAAGGCGCGCCAAGCGCGCAAGGGTTTGCCCAAATGCAATACCGAGCTGCTCAGCCCGACGGCGACGAGCACGAAGCCCAGGGCCAGCGGCACGAGCAAGGCCAGCCCGCTGTGCCGAGCTTGATCATCGAGCAGCGGGATCGCCACCATCGTCCAGAACCACAACCCATACCCCGCGCCCGAAAGCGTGGTGAAAAAAATCACGGAAAACGCCGGATGCATGTCAGCGGCTCAAGGCGCGGTCTAGCCAGCGCAGCAGGGAGGGAAGTTCTTTGGTTTCAAGATTCTCGGCGGGCGGCGACGCCGGCGTCGCCGCGCCCGCGCGTCGCGCACGCGGCGGCAGGTAGCGATTGACCGGCGCATAGCCGAGCTCGGGCATCAGCGCGACGCCGCCACGTTCGGCGACGAGTTTCGACACGGCCGAGTTTTCATCGCCCAGATCGCCGAAATGCCGCGCCCGCGTCGGACAGGCCTGCACGCAAGCCGGCTGGCGCGAGGCCTCGGGGATGTTCTCGTTGTAGATGCGGTCCACGCACAGCGTGCACTTTTTCATGACGCCTTCGACCGGCGAGTACTCGCGCGCGCCGTACGGACACGCCCAGCTGCACAGCTTGCAGCCGATGCACTTGTCCTCGTCGACAAGCACGATGCCGTCTTCGGCGCGCTTGTAGCTCGCGCCGGTCGGGCACACAGTCACGCAGGCCGGGGTTTCGCAGTGCAGGCAGCTGCGCGGGAAATGCAGGGTCATCGCCGGCTGCGCGTCCAGCGCTTCGATCTCGTAGCTGTGCACGCGGTTGAACCACACGCCGGCCGGATCGTCGCCGTAGGGTTTTTCGTCGGTCAGCGGCCCGGCGATGCCGCCGGCATTCCATTCCTTGCACGACACCGCGCAGGCATGACAGCCCACGCAGGTGTCGAGGTCGATGACCAGGCCGAGTTTTTTCTTCGAGACGGCGGGCAGCGCGGTCATTTGGATTTCCGGAACATGGCGCCGTAGCGCAGCGGTGCGTCGGAGGGATCGGCACCGGCCAGCGGCGCGAACTGCGGCGAACTGCCGTCCTGCGCTTCGGCCTTGCTCAGGCGAACGCGCAGATCGAACCAGGCCGCCTGGCCCGTCACCGGATCGGCATTGGCGTAGTCGCCGCGCGGCGTGATGTCGGAGATGAGGTGGTTGAGCAGAAAGCCCTGTTTGGATTCCGGCGAATTTTTCGACAGCTTCCACGCGCCGCGCCGCTTGCCGATCGCATTCCAGGTCCAGACGGTGTCGGGCTGCATGTTGGCGACGAGTTTGGCCTGCACGGTGATTCTTCCGTGGTGCGAATCCACGTGTACCCAGTCGCCGTCGAGCACTCCCTGCTTCTCGGCCAGACTGGGATGCAGGTAGAGATAATTGCGCGCCGTGATCTGCCGCAGCCAGGCGTTCTGCGAACCCCAGGCGTGATACATGAACGGCGGACGCTGGGTCACCGCGCTGAGCGGGAAATCCGCGACCGTGGTCTGCGCGCCTTCGAACGGTTCGTACCAGATCGGCAAGGGATCGAAATACGTCGCCACGCGCTCGCGTTGCGCGGCAGGCGGCTGCACCGGGCCATGGCCCTGGGCCGCAAGACGGAATTTCTGCAGCGTTTCCGAATACAGCTGCAGGACCACCGGCTCGGGTTTGGCGATGAAGCCCAGTTTCGCCGACCATTCCAGGTAATCGCGATTCGCCATCTTGTAGTAGCGCGCGGACGCGGGAATGGCCTCGCGCCAGAACCCGCCATTGGCGATGTATTTTTCCAGCTGCGCCGGATTCGGCGCCCCCTTGCCCGATTGCGACCCGTCTTCGCCGCGCCAGCCGGCCAGCAGGCCGACGCCGGGCGCGCGCTCGTGGCGAACGATGTAGTCGGCATAGTCGCGATACTTCGGCGTGCCGTCGGCCTCGGTCATCGCCGGCAGTTTCAGGCGTGCGCCCAGATCGAGCAGCACGCTCTGGAAGCCGCGCACATCGCGGCCGGCGGCCTGCTCGGGCGCCGACAGCACCGGATGCCGGATCGCGTCGCTCGCGCAATCGGCATCGGAGATCGGCCGGTCGAGCAGGGAGATCGCATCGAAACGCTCGAGATACGTCGTGTCCGGCAGCACGAGATCGGCATAAGCCGTCATCTCGCTGGCGTAGGCGTCGGAATAGATGATCTTGGGAATGCGGTACTCGCCGTGCTCGTCCTTGTCGGTGAGCCAGCGCATCGTCTCGGTGGTGTTCATCGCCGAGTTCCAGCTCATGTTGGCCATGAACAGGAAAAGCACGTCGATCGTGTTCGGGTCGCCGGCCCAGGCATTGCGGATCACGGTATGCAGCATGCCGTGCACGGCGAGCGGATAGGACCACGAATACGCATGGTCGAGCCGGCGCGGCTGTCCTTGCGCATCGACGAGCAGATCTTCCGGTCCGTGGATGAAGCCCAGCGGCGGCGCGTCGAGCTTGCCGTCGGCGCCGCGGGATTTGCCGGGACGATTCGCCGGCGGGATCGGCCGCGGAAACGGCGGCTGGTAACGGAACGAACCGGGCGCATCGACCGCGCCGAGCAGCAGCTGCAGCAGATGCAGGGCGCGGCAGGTGTGGAACCCATTGCTGTGCGCGCTGATGCCGCGCATCGCATGCATCGCCACGGGCCGGCCGCGCATCGATGCGTGACGGCGGCCGTGCGTATCGGTCCAGGCGACCGGCAGATTCACGTCGCTGTCGAAGGCCGCGGCGGCGATTTCGCGCGCGATGCGGCGGATCGTGTCGGCGGGAATCCCGCAGCGGTCGCTGACGGCATCGGGCGCGTACTGCGGATCCAGATAGCGTTCGGCGACGAGGTGGAAAACGGGCACGGCACGACGGCCGTCGGGCAGCGTGACGTCGCCGACGATGCGCGGGGAGATGTCGGGGGTGTTCGCAGGGATGAGGTTCGTCGCGACGGCGTTGCCCTCATCCGCCCTGCGGGCACCTTCTCCCAAGGGGAGAAGGATTTCGTCTCCCCTCTCCCCGGGGGAGAGGGGCCGGGGGTGAGGGGAAGCGGTCGCATCACCCCGCACCGCACACAAAGCCTGCCCGTCGGCATCGCGCGCAAACAAACCATCGTCCGCACCGCCCGGGTTTTGCACGACCAGCCAATGCGCATTCGTGTAGCGCACCAGGTAGTCGAGATCGATCCGGTCGGCCTTGAGCAACTCGTGGATCAGCGCGAAGGCGAACAGGCCGTCGGTGCCCGGGCGGATGCCGACCCATTCGTCGGCGATCGCGCCATAGCCGGTGCGCACCGGATTGACCGCGACGATCTTGGCGCCGCTGCCCTTGAGATGGCCCAGGCCGAGCTTGATCGGATTGGAGTCGTGGTCTTCGGCCACGCCCCAGAGCATCAGATAGCGCGTGTGCTCCCAGTCGGGTTCGCCGAATTCCCAGAAGCTGCCGCCGAGCGTGTACAAGCCGCCGGCCGCCATGTTCACCGAGCAGAAACCGCCGTGCGCGGCGTAGTTGATCGTGCCGTATTGCTGCGCCCACCACCCGGTCAGTGCCTGCGACTGGTCGCGGCCGGTGAAAAAGGCCAGGCGGTCAGGATCGCGCGCGCGCGTTTCGCCCAGCCAGGTCGCGGCGAGCGTCAGCGCCTCGTCCCATTCGATTTCGCGGAATTCATTGGCGCCACGCTCGCCGGTGCGCAGCATCGGCTTGCGCAGCCGTGCGGGCGAGTAGTGCTGCATGATCCCGGCCGAGCCTTTCGCGCAGAGCACGCCGCGGTTGACCGGATGCGCCGGATTACCCTCGATGTAGCGGATCTTGCCGTCGCGCAGATGCACATTGATGCCGCAGCGGCAGGCGCACATGTAGCAGGTCGTCTGCTTGAGTTCGTCGCCGACGGGTTTTTGCAGATCGAGGGACGGCTCGGACATGGGCGCCATTGTGCCGTCCCGACGCCGTTCGGGCGAGCCCGTCGTCACCGGCAGGCGCGTTCGGGGTTGGAACCGCGAGAGGGCGGTGCCATCCTAGACGCATCCCCCCAGATCCCGGCCGCCATCGCATGGACCGCTACGAGCGCACGCTTGCCCTGCACCGCGTACTGAAAAACGCCCGCTATCCGGTGCCGATCAAGCGCCTGATGGACGAACTGGGCTGCTCGCGCGCGACCCTGTATCGCGACATCGCCTTCCTGCGCGACGCACTGGGCGCCCCGATCGAGAGCGACGCCACCGGCGAGGGCGGCCTGCGCTACGACGAGAAGGAGGCCGAACGTTTCGAACTGCCCGGTCTGTGGCTCAATTCCGACGAGTTGCATGCCCTGCTGGCCACGCATCAGCTGCTCGACCGCAGCGGCAACGGCGTGCTCGCCTCGGCGCTGGCACCGCTGAAGAGCCGCATCGAGACGCTGCTGTCCGAACAGGCCGGCGGCAAACGCTGGCCGGTCGAACGCGTGCGCGTGCTCGGCAGCGGCGTGCGCCGGCGCGACGAGATCGCGTTCCGCGTGGTCGCCGGTGCCGTGCTCGAGCGCAAGCGCCTGGGTTTCGACTATCTCGCGCGCTCGACCAACGAGCGCACGCACCGCACCGTCTCGCCGCAGCGACTGACGCACTACAAGGACAACTGGTACCTCGACGCCTACGATCACGATCGCGATGGCCTGCGCAGTTTTTCTGTCGACCGCATCCAGCACGCGCGCGTCATCGACGAGGCCGCGCTCGATCTGCCCGATGCCGAGCTCGACCAGCATCTGGCCTCGAGCTACGGCATCTTCTCCGGTGCGCCCAAGGGCTGGGCGAGCATCGTGTTCTCCGCCAAGGCCGCGCGCTGGGTCGCCGACGAGCACTGGCACTCCAAGCAGGAAGGCCGGTTTCTGCCCGATGGCCGTTATCAGCTGAAGATTCCCTACAGCAATGCCAAGGAACTGCTGATGGACGTGTTGCGCTACGGCGCCGACGCCGAGATCACCGAACCTGAGAGCCTGCGCCAGCAGGCGCGCACCCTGCTGCAGCTGGCCGTCTCGGCCTACGAGAAGAGCACATGAATGCGGTGCGCGGGCAGAGCGTGGCCCTGGTGCTCGGCGCCGGCGGCGCGCGCGGCCTGGCGCATATCGGCGTGATCGAGGTGCTGCTGGCACGCGGCCTGCGCATCGAGGCGGTCGCCGGATGCTCGATGGGCGCGCTGGTCGGCGGCATCTTCGCGGCCGGCAAGCTCGCCGAGTATCGCGACTGGAGCTGCAAGCTCGACCGCAACCAGGTACTGCGCCTGCTCGATTTCAATTTCGGTCTGCCCGGGCTGATCCGCGGCGACCGCGTGATCGGCGTGCTGCGCGAGCTGGTCGGCGATCACCAGATTGAGGACCTGCCGATCGATTTCACCGCCGTTGCGACCGATCTGGAAACGCAGCGCGAGGTCTGGCTCAACGACGGTGCGCTGTTCGATGCGATCCGCGCCTCGATCGCGATCCCGATGCTGTTCACGCCGCATATCGTCGGCGGCCGCGAACTCGTCGATGGCGGCCTGCTGGCACCCCTGCCGATCGCCGCGACACGCCTGGCGCGCGTCGACCACGTGATCGCCGTCGACGTGAACGGGCCGGTGTCCTGGCGCCTGCCCGCGGCCGAACCCGACAGCGAAACCCTGGCGACCGCGTACGGCGTCGATATCGACCTCGTGCGCGAAGAAGAAGAGATGGCCGAGGAAGACGAAGAAGGCTCCAGCCTGCGCGCGCGCATGACCGCGCTGTGGAACAACTGGCGGGAACGCGACGAGGAACCCGTACGCGGCCGCCAACGCAGCATGCTCGACCTGATGTCGCGCTCGCTGGAAACCATGCACGCGCACATGACGCGCCTGCACCTGGCGCAGGATCCGGCCGATCTGTTGATCCAGGTGCCCAGCAATGCCTGCGCGATCTACGAATACTGGCGCTGCAGCGAAATGATCGACGTCGGTCGTCGCGCCGCGGAAAAGGCGCTCGCCGAACTCGAGTAGGCGAGGGCGTTACTGGAAGCCCGGCTGGCCTTGCTGCTCCGCTTTCTGCGGCACGCGGCGGAACTGCGTGGTGTCGTAGCCGTAGCCTTCCATCTTCGCAAGCAGCAGTTGGTATTGCTCGTCGCCCATGTCCTGCTCTCGCGCGAAAATCCAGCCGAGCTTGCGTTTGGGATGGCCGATCAGCGCCCAGGAATAGTCGGGCGCCACTTCCAGCACCAGATAATCGACCTTGACCAGGCCGCCGAGGAAGGCGATGCGCCATTGCGCGTTGTTCGTGCCGGGCACGACCTCGGCCAGGCCCTTCATGTCCTTGACGGCGTGGTCGAAGTCCTTGCGGTACACGAAGGTATTGTCGATGCGGCCGTCGGCGCGCAAGGCATAGACGTCGGCGCTTTCGACTTTTCCTTTTTCCGCAAAGTAGGGAATGTTCGCGATCACCCACCAGCGGCCCATGTAGCGCGCCAAATCTATCTCGGCCTTGGTCGATAGCGGCGGGCGCTTGTCCCGGGCGGGGGGTTTCGCCATCGCGTCATGGCCGAGTGCGAACAGCAGGACGAGCAGGACGGCGAGGATCAGCACGATACGCATCAAGGTCAGCCTGGCGGAGAACAGGCGGCCAGCATGGACGGCGGCGCGGGAACGTCGCGTCAAGACCGAATCTCAGTCGGTGAGAAGCGGGCCGGGCATCGTGCTTCCACGCCCGCTGTCGCGGGTTCCGCCAGGAGAGTCCCATGCCGCATCTCGTCGCCCGGATCGTCGCCACGCCCGTCGTCTCGCCCGTGCTGGCGCGTTGTCTCTGGCAATGGCTCACGGTCGGCCTGTTGCTGGTGTTGTGCCTGCCCGGCGCGCGTGGCGATTCGGGCTGGTTCGGCCCCTGGCCGTTCTGGTTGCTGGCCGCGCCCGCCACCGCCCTGCTCACGTTTTACCGGCATGCCGTTGCGGCGGCGTGGCGTTCGGTCCTCGTCCGGACGCCGCGTCGCCGCCGGCCTCGCCAGGCCACGGTCCAGGCGGCGCGCACCGGCTATCGCCGCGGGCTTCGACAGCAGTCCGCGCGCGTGGCGTGAAGGCGCGGCAGGCATGACTTCTGGCCTAGGGGTCGGGTCCGACGACGCATGCTAGCTTGCGGGGTCCTTCAGGGAGAGACCCCATGCCGTCAGTGATCAAGCACCGCACCGCGTTCGCCTGGCTGGCAGGCGTTTTTTTCGCCGCCCACGCCGGAGCCCAGACCATGCCCACCGATGACCCGAACCAGTGGCTGGAGGACGTCGAAGGCACGAAGGCGCTGGACTGGGTACGCGCCCAGAATGCCGATTCGCAGAAGGCGCTGACCGCCGATCCCAGCTTCGGTCAGCTGCGCGACGACCTGCGCGCGATTCTCGATTCCAACGCGCGCATTCCGATGGTCGTCAAACAGGGCGACTACTACTACAACTTCTGGCGCGACAAGGAACACCCCGCCGGGCTGTGGCGGCGCACGATGCTGGCCGAGTACCGCAAGGCCGAGCCGGCCTGGGAAGTCCTCATCGATCTCGACGCGCTCAACAAGACCGAGAGCAAGAACTGGGTCTGGCACGGCGCCGACTGCCTCAAGCCCGCGTACGCGCGCTGCCTGATCGCGCTGTCGCGCGGCGGCTCCGATGCCGATGTCACGCGTGAGTTCGACCTGCCGTCGAAAACCTGGGTCGCCGACGGGTTCTTCCGTCCCGAGGCCAAGGGCGGCCTAAACTGGAAAGATCTCAACACCGTGTACGTGTCGACGGATTTCGGACCGGGCTCGATGACCACGTCCGGCTACGCGCGCATCGTCAAGGAATGGCAGCGCGGCACGCCGATGGCCGCCGCGAAGACCGTGTACGAAGCGCAGACGACCGATATGGCCGCCGGCGGCTTCCGCGACCTGACCACCGGCTTCGAGCGCGATTTCGTGCAGCGTTCGCTGGCGTTCTACAACGACGAGCTGTTCGTCGTCGGCAAGGACGGCCAGCTGGTCAAGCTCGACGTGCCGAACTCGGCGCAGAAGAACGTGCATCGCCAGTACCTCATGCTCGAGCTGCGCGATCCGTGGACGGTCGGCGGCAAGACCTATGCGGCTGGCGCGCTGATCGCCGCCGATTTCGACAAGTTCCTGGCCGGCGGCCGCGACTTCACCGTGCTGTTCGAGCCCACCGAGCATGCGGCGCTGTCGGGTTACACCTGGACCAAGAACCATCTGCTGCTCAATGTGCTCGAGGACGTCAAGAACCGCATCACGGTGCTGACGCCGGCCGCGGACGGCAGCTGGAAGCGCGAGGCCCTGGTCGGCGCGCCCGGATTCGGCACGGTCAGCGTTTCTGCGATCGACGACGAGGAATCCGACGACTACTTCATGACGGTGACCGATTACCTGACCCCGACCTCATTGCGTCTGGGCACGGTCGGCAGTGCGCCGGAAACGATCAAGCAGCTGCCGGCGTTCTTCGACGCGAGCAAGCTCGAGATCAACCAGCACTTCGCCACGAGCAAGGACGGCACGAAGGTGCCTTATTTCATCGTCTCGCCGAAGGGCATGAAGGTCGACGGCAAGAACCCGACCCTGCTGTACGGCTACGGCGGCTTCGAAATCTCGCTGACGCCCGGTTATTCGGCCGGTGTCGGCCGCGCCTGGCTCACCCAGGGCGGCGTGTACGTGGTCGCGAACATCCGCGGCGGTGGCGAGTACGGTCCGCGCTGGCACAAGGCGGCGTTGCGCGAGAATCGCAACAAGGCCTATGAGGATTTCGCAGCGGTCGCCGAAGACCTGATCGCGCGAAAGATCACCACGCCGGCGCACCTGGGCATCCAGGGCGGCAGCAATGGCGGTCTGCTGATGGGCAATATGACCGTGATGTATCCGCAGCTGTTTGGCGCGGTCGTCTGCCAGGTGCCGTTGCTCGACATGAAGCGTTACAGCCATCTGCTCGCCGGCGCCTCGTGGATGGCCGAATACGGCAATCCGGACGTGCCCGCCGACTGGGCCTTCCTGCAGAAATATTCGCCGTACCAGAACGTCAGCAAGGACGTGACGTATCCGCCGGTGCTGTTCACCACGTCCACGCGCGATGACCGAGTGCATCCGGGTCATGCGCGCAAGATGATGGCGCGCATGAAAGAGCAGGGCCACGACGTGCTGTATTACGAAAACATCGAAGGCGGCCACGGCGGCGCGGCGAACAACGAGCAGTCGGCCTTCATGCAGGCGCTCGCGTTCACCTTCCTCAAGAAGAAACTGTTCTGATCATCCCTGTTCCGCCGGAGAGACCCATGTCGACCGTGCTGTTGAACCGTATCGCCCTCGCGACCTGCCTGGTCGCCCTTCCCCTGATTTCCCGAGCCGCCGACATGCCCACGCCTCCCACCGTCGCCAAGAAACCGCACGCGGTCGTCGCTCCCGGCGGCACGCGCCAGGACGAGTACTACTGGCTGCGCGACGACACCCGCAAGAACGCGGAGATGCTGGCCTATCTCAAGGCCGAAAACGCCTATGCCGACGCGTTGCTCGCGCCGACCAAGCCGCTGCAGGACACGCTCTATGCCGAGATCACCGGCCGCATCAAGCAGGACGATGCGTCGGTGCCCTACCGCGAACGCGGCTACTGGTACTACCGCCGCTACGAAACCGGCAAGGACTATCCGATCGACGCGCGCCGCGCCGGCACGATGGAGGCGCCGGAAGAAATCCTGTTCGACCAGAACGCGATGGCCGCGGGCAAGGGCTTCTTCCAGATCGGTGACTCCGAAGTCAGCCAGGACAACAAACTCATTGCCTGGGCCGAGGACGACGTCGGTCGCCGCCAATACGTGCTGCGCTTCAAGGACCTGAGCACCGGCAAGGTACTCGACGACGTCGTGCGCAATGTCGAGGCCAATATCGTCTGGGCCGACGACAACCGCACCGTGTTCTACGTCGAGAAGGATCCGGTGACCCTGTTGAGCACGCGCGTGAAGGCGCATGTGCTGGGCACGCCGGTCGCACAGGACCGGCTGGTGTACGAGGAGCAGGACGACAGCTTCTACCTGGGTATCTCCCGCACGCGTTCGGACAAATACCTGTGCATCGGCGTCGAGAGCACGGTCAGCAGCGAATACCGCTGCGCGCCGGCAGCCGATCCGCGCGAGTTCGTGGTGATCGCGCCGCGCCAGCGCGATTTCGAGTACTCGCCCGATCATCTCGACGGCCGCTGGGTGATCCGCACGAATTGGGATGCGCCGAATTTCCGTTTGATGACCCTCCAGGATGGCCAGGCCTGGGGCGACCGTGCGCTCTGGAGCGAATTCGTCGCGCACAAGGACGACGTGTTCATCGAGGACGTTGAGCTGTTCGACGATTTCCTTGCGATCGAGGAGCGGTCCGGCGGCTTGCTGCGCCTGCGCACACTCACGGCCGACGGCAAGAGCGAATTCGTCGCCTCCGACGAGCCCGCGTACACCATGAGCCTGGGCATGAATGCCGAACCGGGCACGGACTGGCTGCGCTACGGCTACGTCTCGATGACCACGCCGAACACGACCTACGAGCGCAACATCCGCACTGGCGAGCGTCGCCTGCTCAAGCGCGATCCCGTGCTCGGCGGCTATGACCCGGCGAACTACGTCACCGAGCGCCTGTGGGCGACCGCGCGCGACGGCACGAAAGTGCCGGTGTCGGTGGTCTACCGCCGCGGGTTCAAGAAGGACGGCACGGCGCCGATGCTGCAGTACGCCTACGGCAGTTACGGCAGCTCGACCGATCCGCGTTTTTCGCCCACGGTCGTGAGCCTGCTCGACCGCGGCGTGGTCTACGCCATCGCGCATATCCGCGGCGGCGAGGAAATGGGCCGCGCCTGGTACGAAAACGGCAAGCTGCTCAACAAGAAGAACACCTTCACCGATTTCATCGACGTGACGCGCTTCCTCGTCGCCGAAGGCTATGCGGCCAAGAACCGGGTCGCCGCGCAGGGCGGCAGCGCCGGCGGCCTGCTGATGGGCGCGGTCGCGAACATGGCGCCCGAGGACTATCGCGTGATCCTGGCGCAGGTGCCGTTCGTCGATGTCGTCACCACGATGCTCGACGAATCGATCCCGCTGACCACGAACGAGTTCGACGAGTGGGGCAACCCCAAGGAAAAGGCGTACTACGACTACATGCTGTCGTATTCGCCGTACGACAACGTAGAGAAGAAAGCCTACCCGTCGATCTTCGTCGGTACCGGCCTGTGGGATTCGCAGGTGCAGTATTACGAGCCGACCAAGTGGGTCGCGCGCCTGCGCGACCACAAGACCGACACGAACCCGCTGGTGTTCCGCGTGAACATGGAAGCCGGCCACGGCGGCAAGTCCGGCCGTTTCCAGCGCTACCACGAGACCGCCGAGTACTACGCGTTCCTGCTGCAGGAACTGGGTGTGGCGCAGTAAGCCGCCCGGGCAGGCGATCCCGCCGTCCGGGCGGCCCGGGCGGCGCATCGCGCCCTGCCAGCGCGCGCCGCCGTGCCGTTATACTCGCCCCATGAAAACCTCCCGCCTCGCCTCGCTGTTGTTCGCCCTGACCGTGCTTACCTTGCTCGCCGCCTGCGGCAACAAGGGTGACCTGGTCCTGCCCGACAAGCCGGATGCGCCGGCCGACGCGCCCGCCGAGCCTGCGAAGTAACAGGCGATGGGTCTGCGTTTTTCCAAGATGCACGGGGCCGGCAACGACTTCGTCGTCATCGACCTGCGCCGGGGTGGTCCGGCGCCGACGCCGGCGCTCGCCGCCGCGATCGGCAACCGGCATACCGGCGTCGGTTTCGACCAGCTGCTGACCATCGAAACGCCTGAACACGGCGATGCGATCGCCCGCTATCGGATCTGGAACAGCGACGGCAGCCTTGCCCAGCAATGCGGCAACGGCGCGCGCTGCGTCGCAGCTTGGCTGGTGCGCGATGGCGCCACGGCGAGCGCGCGTTTCGCGCTGGAAAGCCCGGCCGGTCGCGTCGAGGTCGAAAATATCGGCGATGGTCGCTACTCGCTCGCCCTGGGCGTGCCCGAGTTCGCACCCAAACGCATTCCGCTGCGCATGGATTTTGAGAAGCCCGAATACGGCGCCGAAATCGGCGGCCGCGAGCTGCGCTTCGGTGCCGCCTCGATGGGCAATCCGCACGCGCTGATCGAAGTGGCAGACGTCGCAAAAGCCGACGTCGCCGGCATCGGCGCGGCCCTGCAGGCTTCAGATCTGTTCCCGCAGGGCGTCAATGTCGGCTTCGTGCAGGTCCTGCATCGCGACGAGATCCGTCTGCGCGTGTTCGAGCGCGGCGCCGGCGAGACCCTCGCCTGCGGCAGCGGCGCCAGCGCGGCGGTCGCGATCCTGATCCGGCAAAAACGCGTCGACCGCCTGGTGCAGGTGCATCTGCCCGGCGGCAGCCTCGCGATCGCCTGGCCGCGCGACGACGCGCCGGTGCGCATGGCCGGACCGGCGGCATTCGTATTCGAAGGGGAGTGGTCGGCATGATCGAGGAAAAAAGCGAACGCCTGAGCGCGCACGAAGTCGCGGTATGGCTGCGCCGGCATCCGAAGTTCCTGGCGCAGTTCCCGGACCTGGCGCTGTCGATGGTGGTGCCGCGCGAAGACGGCCCGGCCGCGTCGCTGGCGAGCTATCAGCTGGAAGTGCTGCGCGACAAGAACCGTGAACTCAATCGCCGCCTGAACGAGCTGTACGCGAACGCGCAGGACAACGAACGTCTGACCGTGCGCACGCACCAGCTCGCGCAGGCGCTGATGCGCGCCGGTACGCGCGCCGACACCGTGCGCGCGATGGTCGCGAGCCTGAGCGAGGATTTCGACGGCGACGCCGTGCGCGTGGTGCTGTTCGACGCGATCGACGGTCTCGCCGCCGACTGGCTGCAGGTGATCCCGGGCACGGATGCGCGCCTCGCGCCGTTCCGCGACTGCCTCGTCGCCAACGAGCCGATCTGCGGTCGGCTCAATCCCGACAAGATGCAGGTGCTGTTCGGCGACGAACAGGACGCCTCGCAGTCGGTCGCGTTGATTCCGCTGCCGGGCGTGGGCCTGATCGCGGTCGGCAGTCGTGACGGCAACCGCTTTTTCCCGGGCATGGGCACCTTGTTCCTGCGCTTGATGGGCGAGAGCTTCACGACCGCGCTCGCGCGGGGATGACATCGGCATGTCGGTGCTGACCGCGCGCATCGAAGCCTTCCTGCGGCATCTCGAGGTCGAGCGGCGGATGTCCGCGCACACGCTGAGCAACTACCGCCGCGATCTGCTGGCGCTCGCGGGCTGGATGGACGAAGCCGGCATCGCGAGCTTCAAGGCCCTGCACGGCGAGCAGCTGCGCAGCTTCATCGCCAGCGAGCATCGGCGCGGCCTGTCGGGCAAGAGTCTGCAGCGGCGCTTGTCGGCGCTGCGCAGTTTTTTCACCGACCTGCTTAAGCACGGTGAACTCGCGGGCAACCCCGCGCAGGGCATCCGCGCGCCAAAAGCCCCGCGCAAACTGCCGCAGGTTCTCGATGCCGACGAAGCCGCGCGCCTGGTCGAAGTGCCGACCGACGGCGCGCTCGGACGCCGCGACCGCGCGATGCTGGAACTGTTCTACTCCTCGGGCCTGCGCCTGTCGGAGCTGTGCACGCTGCGCTGGCGCGAGCTCGATCTCGCTGACGGCCTGGTGCGCGTGACCGGCAAGGGCGGCAAGACACGCGTCGTGCCCGTCGGCAGCCATGCGCGCAATGCGCTGACGGAATGGCAGACCGAATCCGCGCCGGTGGCCGATGCGCCGGTGTTTCCCGGCCGCGGCGGCAAGCCGATCAGCGGTCGCGCCGTGCAGCTGCGCCTGCGCCATCTTGCGCAGCAGCAGGGCATCTGGAAACGCATCTATCCGCATCTGCTGCGCCACAGTTTCGCCAGCCACGTGCTCGAATCCTCGGGCGACCTGCGCGGCGTGCAGGAACTGCTCGGTCACGCCGACATCGCGACGACGCAGATCTACACACACCTGGACTTCCAGCACCTCGCCAAGGTTTACGATGCCGCGCATCCGCGCGCGCGGCGCAAGCGCGAGGCGGGTTCTGGCGATGGCTCATGAAAGTCCTGGCCTTGCGACACCGGAATTCGGAATGACCCTCACATGAGCAACCCCCGTCCCATCGACATCATCCACCACCGCGCCTCGCATGCGCTCGAAGTCGCCTTCGACAACGGCGAGCGCTACACGCTGCCCTGCGAATACCTGCGCGTGGAATCGCCATCCGCGGAAGTGCAGGGCCACGGCCCCGGCCAGCGTGTGCTCGTGCCCGGCAAGCGCAATGTCAACATCGCGAAGATCGAACCGATCGGCAACTACGCCGTCGCCCTGCATTTCGACGACGGCCATGCGTCGGGCATCTACAGCTGGACCACGCTGCGCGAACTCGGCCAGGAATACGACGTGCGCTGGCCGGCGTATCTGGCGGAGTTGCAGGCGCGTGGGTTGGATCGGGACCGCTGATTCAGCCTGCTCCGGCGCGAAGGTGCCGGAGGCCTTGTCATCCGATCCGCCCCTCGCGCGTTCTTGGCAGCATCCACCGCTCCAGGAGCTCGTCATGACCCTGTTCCGCTCACGTCTTTGGGCACCTTGTGCCGCCGTCGGTCTGCTGCTGGCGACGATGTGGCTGAACGCGTCCGCCGCGACACCGCCGGCGATGACCGCAGCGCCCGCGGCGCCACTCAATGAAGCGCAGAAAGCACGGCTGGTGCTGGAACGACTGGGCTTCGGCGCGCGTCCGGGCGATGTCGAGCGCGTGCAGAAGATGGGCGTGAAGGCCTGGATTGCGCAGCAGTTGCAGCCGGAATCGATTCCGGATGCGGCGCTTGCCGCGCGGCTCAAAGGCCTCACCGTGCCTGCGATGAGCACGGCCGAGCTGTACGGCAAATATCCGAACCCGACCGCGATCCGCCAGCAGGTCTTGCGTGCGCAGGGCGGTGGCCGTCGAGGACGCGACAATGCAGACGCGGCGGTGCGCGTACCGGAAAGCCCCGCGCCCGCCGACCTGCCCAATGAAGCCGAGCGCAGCCAGATGCGGCAGGCGATCGCGCAGGTGTATCGCGACAACGGCTACGGCCGGCCGCAGCAGGTGTACCAGCAGCTCGCGGCCGATCGGCTGCTGCGCGCGACGTATTCCGAGCGCCAACTGCAGGAAGTCATGGTCGATTTCTGGAGCAATCATTTCAACATCTATGCGCGCAAGAACGTCACGCAGTGGTTTCTGCCCGCGTTCGATCGTGAGGCGATCCGTCCGCATGCGCTCGGCAATTTCCGCGACCTGCTCGCGGCGACCGCGCACAGTCCGGCGATGCTGTTCTATCTCGACAATTTCGAAAGTGTTTCGCCCGAAGCCAATCTTGCGCAGATCGCCGGCGGCGATCGGCAGAAGCGTCTCGCGGCGATGTCGGACGAACAGTTGCGCACCCAGTTGATGCAGCGCCGCGGTCTGAGCGCCGAACAGGCCGACGACCAGATCCAGCGCCTGCGCGCCAATCCCGGCGGTCAGCTCGCGCAGCGGCTGCCGAACGGCATCAACGAGAACTACGCGCGCGAGCTCATGGAGCTGCACACGCTCGGTGTCGATGGCGGCTACACGCAGCAGGATGTGCGCGAAGTCGCGCGCTGCTTCACTGGCTGGACGATCGCCGATGCGCGCGGTTACGGCGTGTATGCGCAGGACAGCGACGACCCGCGCCTGAGCACACGCCTCACGCGTCAGCGCGAACGCTATGGCGTGCCCAGCGATGCGCCGACCGGCGGCTTCTATTTCAATGCGCGCCTGCACGATGCCGGCGTGAAAACCGTACTCGGCCACCGCATCGACGCCGGTGGCCAGCGCGATGGCGAGGCGGTCATCGATCTGCTCGCTTCGCAACCAGCGACGGCGCGTTTCCTCGCACGCAAGCTCGCGGTGAAATTTGTCAGCGACGAGCCCAGCCCGGCCCTGGTCGAACGCGTCGCCCAGGCCTTCCTGCACTCGAAGGGCGATATCCGCACGACCTTGCGCGCGCTGTTCGACGACCCGGAGTTCTTCACCACGGCGACGTATCGCGCCAAGATCAAGACGCCGTTCGAACTCGTGGTCAGCAGCCTGCGTACGCTGCGCGCCGACACCAATGGCCGCGAAATCCAGGCGCTGCTGCTCGATCTGGGCGAACCGCTGTACGGCTACCAGGCACCGACGGGCTATCCCGACACCGCGGCGGACTGGGTCAATACCGGCGCCCTGCTCAAGCGCATGAATTTCGCGACGGCGCTTGCGGCCAACCGCATCCCCGGCACGCGCATCGATCTGGCGCAGTTGGGCAACGATGGCGATCCGCAGGCCCTGCTCGCCAGCGGCGTGCAGCGATTGCTCGGCGGCGAGGTGTCCGCGCATACGCAGACCACGCTCGCGGAGCAGCTGGCGCGACCCTTGCCAGAAGCGAGGCTCGATGCCGCCGTAGTCGAGCAGCAGGAAATGTTCGGCGATCCCGAACGCGCTGCCGGCGGACTGACTCGCGGCCAACAGGTGCGTCTGCTCGCTTCGAGCGGCGATCCCGCACGCATCAAGGTGGTCGGCCTGATCCTGGGCTCGCCCGATTTCCAGCGCCAGTAAGGAGCCCGCGATGAACCGTCGTTTCTTCATCAAGTCTGGTGGCCTCGCATTGGCAGGCTTGGGTCTGAGTGGTGCCATCCCGGGCGTGCTGCAGTCCTTGGCGAGCGCACAAACGCGCGGTCGGCCGGGCAAGACGCTGATCGTGATTTTCCAGCGCGGCGCCGTCGACGGTCTGAGCATGCTCGTGCCGTATGCCGAGGCCGCGTACTACGCGGCACGTCGCACGATCGCGATTCCGCGTCCGGGCCAGGCCGGTGGCGCGCTCGATCTCGACGGCCGCTTCGGCCTGCATCCGGCCCTGCAACCCTTGCAGACGTTCTGGAAAGACCGGCGCATGACGGCGATCACCGCCGTGGGCTCGCCCGACAACACACGCTCGCATTTCGATGCGCAGGACTACATGGAAAGCGGTACGCCCGGCAGCAAGTCCACGCGCGATGGCTGGATGAACCGCCTGTTGCAGGCACAGACTTCGCACTCGCCGTTCACGGCGGTCGCGATGGACGCGCAGTTGCCGCGCTCGTTGGCGGGACCGGCGCCGGCCGTCGCGATGACCAACCTCGCGCAGTTCGCGATCGATGCCGGCCGTTACACCGGCCAGTTGCAGGGCGGCTTCGAAGGCTTGTGGGAACAGCGCAACCAGGGCGGCCTCGGCGACACCGGGCGTGAAACCTTCGAAGCGGTGCAGGCGCTCAAGCGCAGCGGCGCCGCCGCACGCGCGCCCGAGCATGGCGCGACGTATCCCACTGGCGCGCTGGGCACCTCGCTGCGCCAGCTCGCGCAACTCATCAAGGCCGACGTCGGTCTGCGTCTGGGTTTCGCCGAAGCCGGCGGCTGGGATACGCACGTGAACCAGGGCGCGGCGCAGGGCCAGCTCGCGAATGGGCTGCGCGATTTCGGCGGCAGCATCGCGGCGTTTCTGACCGACCTGGGTCCGGCACGCGAGGACGTGGTCGTGGTCACGATGTCGGAGTTCGGCCGCACCCTGCGTGAGAACGGTTCGCGCGGCACCGATCACGGTCACGGCAATACGATGTTCGTGCTCGGCGCGGGCGTGAACGGCGGCAAGGTCCTGGGCGACTGGCCCGGCCTGGCCCCGGAACACCTGTTCGAAGGCCGCGACCTGGCGATCACCACCGACTTCCGCGATGTGCTCGGCGAGCTGGCGCAGGCGCAGCTCGGCGTGGCGCCCGGCGCCGGCCTGTTCCCTGGTCATGTGCTCAAGCCGCGTGGGCTGCTCGCCGCCTGATTGCCGCGTCACGCCAGGCTTTCCGGCCACCCGCGCGTTCCCGCGAACGCCGTGGGATAATCGCGGCATGGACGACAAGACCACCCATTTCGGTTTCCGCGACGTGCCCGTCGAGCAGAAGAAGAAGCTCGTCGGCGAAGTCTTCTCTTCGGTCGCGGCCAAGTACGACCTCATGAACGACCTGATGTCGCTGGGCGTGCACCGGGTCTGGAAGCGCTACTTCGTCGGCACCTCGGGCGTGAAGCGCGGCGATCGCGTGCTTGATCTCGCCGGCGGCACCGGCGACATCGCCGTGCTCCTGCACGAGCGCGTCGGCGACACTGGCGAAGTCATCATCGGCGACATCAATGCCGCGATGCTCAATGTCGGTCGCGACCGACTGACCGATCGCGGCCTCGTGCGCGGCTTGCGTTATGTGCAGCTCAATGCCGAAGCGCTGCCGTTTCCCGATGCGAGTTTCGATCTGGTCACGATCGCGTTCGGTTTGCGCAATGTCACCGACAAGCAGGCCGGCCTCAACGAGATGCGCCGCATCCTCAAGCCCGGTGGCCGCGCCCTGGTGCTGGAGTTTTCGCAGGTCAAGCCCGAATGGTTCCGGCCGATCTACGACTTCCACTCCTTCAAGGTGCTGCCGAAACTCGGCCAGCTCTTCGCCAACGACGCCGGCAGCTACCAGTACCTCGCCGAGTCGATCCGCAAACATCCGCCGCAGGAAGAGCTGCAGGCGATGATGGCCACGGCCGGCTTCGCGCGCTGCTCGCACCGTAACCTCAGCGGCGGCATCGTCGCGATTCATTCGGGTTACAGCGTCTAGAGCATCGCTCTCGCAGCAAGCGGCCGAGTCGAATCAAGCCCCCTTGCCTCCGCCTTCCAACCAAGCCGGTAACGTGCGGCGACTTGGAAGGCGGAGGTAAGGGGGCTGGTGCGGCGAATCGGAAGTTGCTGCGACTTGCTGCCCTCACCCCGGCCCTCTCCCAAAGGGAGAGGGAGTTCTCAGCGTTCCCAGGCGTAGCCGACCTTGAAGAACAGCGCGCGGGCGCGCTGGTACATCGGCTGGAATTCGTCGCCTTCGTAGCCATCCGCGTAGCCGGCGTAAAGCGCCGTGCGCGGATTGACCTTGTACGAATAGATCAGCTGCGTGCCGATCGCCCGCTGGCGCTCCGGCACCGGGTCGGTGAACAGCGACGGGTCGAGCTTCACGTCGCTGCGCACGACCGCCAGACGGATACGTTGGCGCAGGTCGAACTGCCACGACAGGCGCAGGTCGGTCAGGTTCGCGACGTACACATCGCCGCCATCGCGGCTCAGCCGCTCGTAGTTGTGATCCACCGACAGCGTCAGCGAGCGGCCGAGGTTGAAATTCGCACTCGGCTGGATCGTGGTGATCTTGCCCATGCGCACATTGGCCAGGTCGACCTTGCTGCCGTGGCGCGTGAACAGTTCCAGGCTCACGCCGCGGACAGGTTTGATGCTGCCGTAGATGCGGTTGATGCGCTCGTCGAAACGCACGCCGCGCCAGATCCGGTCGCGCTCGACATGGCCGAACTCGATGTAGCTCTGCCGCGCCGCATTCGCGCCGACCCAGCTTTCGCGGACCAGCTCGATCAGCGTGCCATCGCTGGTGCGGCTCTCGTTCCAGCGGCCATTGACCGTGATGTGGTTGAAGAAGTCGCCCTTGTCGCCCCACCAATGTCGCGTCAGGCCGCCGAAGTCCTTCTCATAGCCGACCTGGCCGATGAAGCCGAGGTCGGCGCGGAAGCCGTCGTCGAAATGATTGCGGCCCGCGAAGCCCGTCCACTCGCGCGAGCGGTACATGTATTCGGCGTAGTAGGCGTTTCCCTCGATGCCGGCCTCGCCCGGATCCTGGGTGCGCGACTGCATGTATTGCGCTTCGATCGAATGCTTGTCGTGCTGCCAGCGGCCATCGACGGCCTGCAGGCTGTTGGTGTAGTCGTCGCCGCGACGTTCGGTCGCCAGCACGCCGACGCTGGAATTGCCGGCGAGATCGTAGCGATAGCGTAGCGCCGCGTCGTTGGAGGCGATGTCGTAACGCGCCAGGCGCGAGCCGTAGACGCCGGGCTTGAGCAGGTTGGTCACGGTGTCGCGCGCGACGAACACGCCGTAGGTCTGCTGGCCACTGCGGCCGGTCGCACGCAGACCGATGTCGGGGTCGGTGACGTTGCGCGTGTAGACCAGGTCGTTGGGCGTGCTGAAATAATCGGCGCCTTCGAGGAAGAACGGACGTTTCTCCGGGAAGAACAGCGCGAACGTGTTGTTGACGTCGAGTTCGGCCTCGTCGGTCTCGACCTGCGAGAAATCCGGATTCAAGGTCGCATTCAAGGTCAGGTTCGGGCTCGGGCCCCACTTCACGTCGAGGCCCGGATCGAACTTGATGCCTTCGCTGGTGAACGGCACGCCGGCCGACGGTCGTTCCTGCGCGTAGCTCATCGTCAGGGTCGGCGCGATTTCCAGATTCTTGCCCGCTTCGGCGCCGGCGAAACCGCGGAACTTGGCGAAACCGCAGGAATAGCAGCGGTTGTTGCGGTCGCGCACGTTGTTGGACATCCGGTAGCGGTTGTCGCGCGGGCGGAAGCGCAGCACGTCGATGCCCCACTGCTGCGCCTGCTGGCTGTTCTGGAAGCGCAGGGTCGAGAACGGGATCTCGAATTCGACGATGTAGCCGGTGGCGTTGATGTTGCCCGCCGATTCCCACAGGCCGTCCCAGGATTCGTCCTCGTTGCCGCTCTGTTCCTCGATGATCAGGTCCATCTGCGCGCCCAACGGGTTGGCGAAGATTTCGTAGGCGCGGCGCTGGTCGTCGAAGGTGTCGAGCACGACGCCGACGAAGTCGTCGTCCCAGGCGCTGTCGCGATCGCGCAGATAGGCGCGGATCTGGCTCGGATCGGGATCTTCGGCGACGAAGGCGAGCAGCAGATGGGTGCCGTTTTCGGCCATGTAGACCGTGGTCTTCACCGAGGCGGGGGTGTTTTCGCCCGGATTGGTCTCGTAGGGCAGCTCGAAGCGCGTCGCCTGCTGCCACAGCGCCTCGTCGAGCTTGCCGTCCATCGTCGGCCGACCGTCGACATGGGCGACATTCGTAGCCTCGGCGGCGAGGCCCCGACCGGGCAGGCCCGCGGCGGCCAGCACCGCAGAAAGAAGGATCAGGGGGCGGGGCAGGCGCATGTGGCACCGGTCGGTAGGAAAGGTGCGCCAAGGCTAGGGCCGGCCCGTCTTCACGTCCCATGGCATTAGTCATTTAAACCTTTCCGTGCCTGGCGCGATAAACTCCGGCTCTCCCACCCGACACCGACGAACCGACCATGCGCCTGCCTGTCCTGATGCTCGCTGCCGTCCTGCTGCCGCTCGCGGCCTGCCAGAAACCGTCCACTCCGGAAGCTACGCCCGCGCCGCCCGCAAGCAGCACCGGATCTGCCGAGGCTCCGCCCGTGCGCGACGAGAATTCTTTTGCCGAACCCCAGAAGGTCGTCATCAAGCATCTCGACCTCGACCTCGCCGTGGACTTCGACAAGAAGACGCTGGCCGGTACCGCCACGCTCGACCTGGACTGGAAAGACAAGACCGCGACCGCGCTCGTGCTCGACAGCCGCGATCTGAACGTCACCAAGGTCGAGTCCGGTGACGGCACGACCTGGCAGGACGCGAAATTCGAATTCGCCGCCGCGCATCCGATCTACGGCAGCAAGCTCACGATCACGCCGGTCGCGCAGGCGCCGAAAGTGCGCATCACCTACAGCACGTCGCCGACCGCGTCGGGCCTGCAGTGGATGAGCCCGTCGATGACCCTGGGCAAGAAGACGCCCTTCATGTTCAGCCAGTCCGAAGCGATCCACGCGCGCAGCTGGGTACCCCTGCAGGACACCCCGGGCGTGCGTTTCACCTATGACGCGCACATCACCACGCCCAAGGACGTCATGGCGCTGATGAGCGCCGACAACGATCCGAAGGCGCCGCGCGACGGCGACTACAGCTTCAAGATGCCGCAGTCGATCCCGTCCTATCTGCTGGCGATTTCCGCCGGCGATCTGGTATTCCGTCCGGTGTCCGAACGCGCGGGCGTCTGGGCCGAGCCGGCGATGGCCGACAAGGCCGCGAAGGAATTCGAAGACACCGAGAAGATGATCGTCACGGCCGAATCGCTTTACGGTCCGTATCGCTGGGGCCGTTACGACGTGCTCGTGCTGCCGCCCTCATTCCCGTACGGCGGCATGGAAAATCCGCGCCTGACCTTCGCCACGCCGACCGTTATCGTCGGCGACAAGTCGCTGGTCAGCCTCATCGCGCACGAACTCGCGCACAGCTGGTCGGGCAACCTGGTCACCAACTCGAGCTGGAAGGACATCTGGCTCAACGAAGGTTTCACCAGCTATGTCGAAAACCGCATCACCGAAGCCGTGTATGGCTCGGACCTGGCGCAGATGGAGTTCGTGATCGCGCAGAACGGCCTGACCGAGGAACTGAAGGAAACCCTGCCGAAGAACCAGCTGCTCGCGCTCGATCCGCTGACCGGCGAAGATCCCGACAATGCGCTCAGCGGCGTGCCCTACACCAAGGGTCAGTGGTTCCTGAGCTTCCTGGAACAGCGCTACGGCCGTGGCACCTTCGATGCGTTCCTGCGCAAGTGGTTCGACGAACACGCTTTCACCAGCCAGGACAGCGCCGAGTTCGAGCGCTTCCTCAATGCTGAACTCGTCGCCAAGAATCCGGGCAAGGCCACGGCCGAGGAAATCCACACCTGGCTGCACGAGCCGGGCATTCCCGCGTTCGCCACGCCGGCCAAGGCCGCGCGTTTCGACGTGATCGACGAGTCGCGCACGCACTGGCTGGCCGGCCACATGACGCCGGCCGACATCGACGCGTCCAAGTGGGGTACGCAGGAATGGGTGCGCTTCATCGAAGGCATGCCCGAGAAGCTCAGCGCCGAGCAGATCGAACAGCTCGATGCCGCCTACCACTTCACCGGCACGCCGAACGCCGAAATCGCGCAGCGCTGGTATCCGCTGACGATCCGCAGCGGCTACACGGCGGCCCGCCCGGCGATCGCCGACTTCCTGGCCACGATCGGCCGACGCAAGCTGGTCATGCCGATCTACAGCGAGCTGGCGAAGACGCCCGATGGCCTGGCCTTCGCGCGTGAGGTGTTCGCCAAGGCGCGTCCGGCCCTGCATCCGATCACGATCGGATCGGTCGAAGGCGTGCTCGCCGACAAGAAAGCGCCCTGAGCGTGAAAAAAAGCCGCGTCGCGCTGGCAGTTTCCCTGGGGCTGGCGCTGACGACGGTGGGCGTCGCGGTGACGATGCCCGAGCGCGTGCTCGAAGCCGAGTTCGCGCGGCAGCGCTGGCTGGCCGGCGCCAGCCAGCACACCCTCGTGGCAGCCGGGCATCGCTGGAACTATCTCGAGGCGGGCCAGGGCCCGCTGATCGTCCTCGTGCACGGCTTCACCGGCAGCAAGGAGAACTGGCTGCCGGTGATGCGCGAGTTGGCGAAGACGCATCGCGTGATCGCGCCCGACCTGCCCGGCTGGGGCGAGAGCGAACGCCAGGCGGATGCCGACTATGGTCCGGGCGCGCAGGCCGATCGCCTCGCCGAATTTCTCGCCACCTTCCATGAGCAGCCGGCCCTGCTCGTCGGCCATTCGATGGGCGGGCAGATCGTCGGTCTGCTCGCGGCACGGCATCCCACGCAGGTCGGACGTATCGTGCTGATGTCGTCGGCGGGCGTGAAGTTCGAGGAAAATCAATTCGGTCGCGAAGTGCTTGCTGGCCGCAATCCTTTCGAAGTGACCACGCGCGCCGAACTGCGCCGCTATCTGGGCATCGTGTTCACTGATCCGCCCTTCGTGCCCTGGCCGGCGACCGAGGCGCTGGTGCGCCGTCGTCGCGCCGATGTCGCATTCGAGCAGGGCATCCTCGATCGCATCGGACGCGGCCCGGAGGCGTTTTCGCTGGAAGCGGAACTGCCGAAGATCCAGGCGCCCGTGCTGCTGCTGTGGTGCCGCGACGATCGTGTCATCGACGTCAGCGCGGCCGAGATTTTCCATCGCGGCCTGGCGCGCAGCCAGACTGTGCTGCTCGCCGGCTGCGGCCATATGCCGATGATGGCGCAGCCGGGCAATGTTGCCGAAGCGCTGCTGGGGTTCGCGAACGCGGCACCCTGAGTTCGGTCGCCAGCAAGCTGGCGCCTACATTTCGCTTTGGCAGGAGCCAGCTTGCTGGCGACCGCAAACGCTCAATGCGTCGCGGCCGCCTCCTTGCGCGACGCATCCCGCACCGCCCGGAACGCATTGCCTTCCCGGTAGTTGGGCCAGGCGCGCGTGCGCGACAGTTCGCGACCGACGCCGTACAGCGCCGCGAGGTCCTGCACGATGCCGCGCAGATCCCAATTCTGGTCGAAGTTGTCGGCGGCCTTGTGATAGTGCTCGGCGGTGTAGTCATCGAGCACGGACAGGCCGTAGGCACGGCCCTTCTCGACATGGTCGATGCCGCCTTTCGCATACAGCGCCGGCACGCCCGCGCGCGCGAAACTGAAATGATCCGAGCGGAAGAACTGGCCTTTCTCCGGCGCGCTTTCTTCGATGAGCACGCGGCCCTGCTTGTCGGTGATCGGACGCAGCACGTCGTCGAGCTCGGAATTGCCCAGGCCGACCACGACCAGATCGCGCGTCGGCCCGACCACGGGCATCGCATCGATATTGATCACCGCGACCGTCTGCGCCAGCGGTACCAGCGGATGCGCGACGTAGTATTTCGAACCCAGCAGGCCCGATTCCTCCAACGTCACCAGCAGGAACACCAGGGTGCGCTCCGGCGCCGGCTTGGCCACGGTGAAGGCCTCGGCAATTTCCAGCACGCCGGCGACGCCGGTCGCGTTGTCTATCGCGCCGTTGTAGATGTGATCGCCCGCCTCGTCGGCATGCGTGCCCAGGTGATCCCAGTGCGCACTGTAGACGATGGCCTCGTCGGGATATTTCGTGCCTGGCAGTTTTGCCACGACATTGCGCGAGCTCGATTCGCGGATCGTGCTGCGCAAGCTCACGTCCAGGCGCGTCCCGGTCAGCGGCACCGCGTGGAAGCCGCGTTTGCCGGCCGCGACATACAACTGCGCGAGATCGAGCCCGGCCTCGGCGAACAGGGTTTTTGCGGCCTCGGCGCTGATCCAGCCCTGCGCGGGCAAGCGCGGTTCGGGTTCGTCGCTCATGCGCAGATCGAACTGCGGGCCGCCCCAGCTGTTCTTCACCACGTCCCAGCCGTAGGCGGCGCCGGCGGTGTCGTGGACGATGATCGCGGCGGCGGCGCCCTGGCGCGCGGCCTCTTCGAACTTGTAGGTCCAGCGGCCGTAGTAGGTCATGCGTCGGCCCTGGAACAGGCTGGCGTCACCGGCATGAAAGCCCGGATCGTTGATCAGGATCACGACCGTCTTGCCCTTCACGTCGATGCCGGCGTAATCGTTCCAGCCCTGCTCGGGCGCATTGACGCCGTAGCCGACGAAGACCAGGTCGCTGTTGGTGACCGCGACCTCGGTCTGGCCGGTGCGCGTGCCCATCATCACCTCGTCGCCGAAGTTCAGCGTGCGCTTCTTGCCGCCCTGGCGCAGCACGACATGACTGTGCGCGACATCGGGCGTGGTCTCGACCATGGGCACGGTCTGGAAATAGCTGTCGCCATTGCCCGGCTGCAGGCCCAGGCGTTCGAACTGCTCGCGCAAGTACTGCACGGTTTTTTCTTCGCCCTCGCTGCCGGGGGCGCGGCCGCCGAAATCATCGGAGGCCAGCACCTTCACGTGCGCGGAAAAGTCTTCGGCGGAAATCTCCGGGCCGAAGGCATGGCCGGCGCGATTGTTCGCGGCGACCAGGGAGGATTCGGTGGTGTGCATCGCGCTGTGCTGGCAGGCGCACAGCGACAGCGCGAGGGTGAGGCAGAGCAGGGCTCGGGACATGCGGGTCTCCAGGCGAGACCCGCATTCTAGCCGCAGGCGGTCAACGGCCGTCGGCGCGCGCCGGCAGCGTGTCGGTATAGGGCTTGGCGGTCGCGCCGGTGACCGTGCCGACCTTGGCGCTGGTGTGCACGAACAGCTCGACCTCGTGCTCGAAGCGCAGCTCGCCGTCGACCACGGCGTCGGGACCGATCACGATGCGCGGGATGCGCGGCTTGCCGCTCCAGTTCCAGCCGTGGTTGGGCTTTTCGACCAGGATGCCGCCGCGGACATGCGACTTGGCGCCCACGGTGATGTCGCCGTTGACGGTGTTCAGACGGCCGTTGACCTCGGTCTGCTGGATCGTGATGCCACCGTTGACGGTGCTGACGTCGCCGCCGACCTGGGACAGGAAGGAAATGCGGATGCCGCCATTGACGGTCTCCACGTCGTTCTTCACCACGATGTGCTGGCCGGCATGGATGCCGCCGTTGACGGTGGTCGCACTGCCGAGCTGGGCATTGTCGGCGATGGTGATGCCGCCATTGACGGTTTCGGCCTCGTCGACGATCGCGCCCGCTTCGATGCTGACGCCGCCGTTGACCGTGCTGAGGTCGCCGTAGGTCTGCCCGGCTTCGGCAGTGACGCCGCCGTTGACGCGGTCGATGTCACGGTGCTGGTCGTCGTGTGCGGCCACGCTGGCAGCGGCGAGGCTCAGGGCAAGGGCAAGCAGGGTGCGGCGCATGCGGGTATCTCCATGGGTGGTACGGATCGGATGCCGGGACGCGGGATTTGGTTTACAGGCCCGCGCGATCCCCGGGGCGTCGCGTCCGCAGCCCCTTTCTAGGCCTGTTCGCTACAATCGTCCCGTGCCGAACGTCAGGAGTGCTCATGGCCCGCCCCAAACCCTTGCTGTTGCTGATCCTGGACGGTTGGGGACACCGCCTCGAACGCGCCGACAATGCCATCGCCCTGGCCGAAGTGCCGAACTGGCGACGGCTGCTGGCCGAGTGCCCGAACACGCTCGTGCATACCGAAGGTCGCTTCGTCGGCCTGCCGGACGGGCAGATGGGCAATTCCGAAGTCGGACACATGAATATCGGCGCGGGCCGCATCGTCTACCAGGACCTCACCCGCATCGATGCCGCGATCGAGGATGGCAGTTTCTTCGCCAATGCCGAATTGCTCGCCGCATGCGCGGCAGCGAACGCGGACCAGGGCTGCCTGCATCTGTTCGGCCTGCTGTCGCCGGGTGGCGTGCACAGCCACGAGGCGCACATCTTCGCGATGATCGAACTCGCGCGTCGCCAGGGCGTGGCGCGCGTGGCCGTGCATGCCTTCCTCGACGGGCGCGACACGCCGCCGAAATCGGCCGACGCGAGCCTGCGCGCCTTGCAGGCCGCGTGTGCGGCGGCCGGCAACGCCACGATCGCCACGGTCACCGGCCGCTATTTCGCGATGGACCGCGACCAGCGCTGGGATCGCGTGCAGACGGCCTACTACGCGATCACCGACGCCAGCGCCGAGTATCACGCGGACCATGCCTTGGCCGCGCTCGATGCCGCGTACGCGCGCGGCGAAACCGACGAGTTCGTCAAACCGACCGTGATCGGCGCGGGCGCGAAATTCGCTGACGGCGACGCCGTGGTGTTCATGAATTTCCGTGCCGACCGCGCGCGCGAGCTGAGCGCGTGTTTTGTGCAGCCGGATTTCTCCGGCTTCGTGCGCCAGCGCCCGATCGCCCTGTCGCGCTTCGTGTGTCTGAGCGAATACGACGCGCGTCTGCCGGCCGCCGTCGCCTATGGGCCGGAGACCTTGCGCAACGTGTTGTCGGAAGTGCTGGCGGCACATCGCCTGACCCAGCTGCGCATCGCCGAAACGGAAAAATACGCGCACGTGACCTTCTTCTTCAGCGGCGGCCGCGAACAGCCCGAGCCCGGCGAAGACCGTCTGCTGATTCCCTCGCCGAAAGTCGCCACCTACGACCTGCAGCCGCAGATGAGCTGCCCCGAACTCACTGCCGCGCTGTGCGAAGACATTCGCGCGCAGCGCCACGATGTGATCGTGTGCAATATCGCCAATCCCGACATGGTCGGGCATACCGGCCTGCTCGCGGCGGCGATCCAGGCGGCGGAAGCGGTCGATGTCGCGCTTGGCGAGATTCGCGCCGCGCTCGAAGCGGTCGGCGGCGAGATGATCGTGACCGCCGATCACGGCAATCTGGAAATGATGCGCGACCCCCTCACCGGCGAACCGCATACCTCGCATACCGTCGGCCCGGTGCCGCTGGTCTACCTCGGCCGTTCCTTCCGTCTGCGCGATGGCGGTGCCTTGCGCGACATCGCGCCGACCCTGCTCGATCTGCTCGGCCTGCCCGCCCCGGCGGAAATGACCGGACGTTCGCTCGTGGAACCGGGCTGAGTGCGAGTTCTTGTCCTGAGTGCGCTTCTGGTTTTCGCCGTCGGCGTCGCGCACGCCGCGGAGACGCCGGCGCAGCGCGCGCAGCGTCAGGCCGCGGCGCAGAAGCAGCTCGGCGACGTGCGCGCGCAGATCAAGGCGCTGAGCGAAGAACAGCGCCGCCTCGATAGCGAACGCGATGCCGCCGCCGGCGAGCTGCGCAGCGTCGACGGCAAGGTGTCGACCTCGCAACGGGCGCTGCGCGAGACCGAAGCGCAGATCGCCGTGCAGGAAGCCGAACTCGTGCGCCTGCAGCAGCGTCAGCTCGAACTGGAAAGCAAGCTCAGCCGGCAGCGCGAGGAACTCGCGCGCCTCGTGCGCTCGGCCTACGCGCTGGGCAAGCACGAGCAACTCAAGCTGCTGCTCGAACAAGGACGCATGAGCGATCGCGCGCGCGTGCTCGCCTATCACCGCTATTTCCAGAACGATCGCCAGCAGCGCATCGCCGGCCTGACCACCGAGCTGCAATCGCTGGCGCAGGTCGCCGAGCAGGTGCAGGCGCGCCAGCAATCGCTGGAAGTCGCGCGCGGACAGCAGCAGGCACAGCTGGCCGATCTGGCCGCGCAGAAACGCGAACGCGGCAAGCTCGTGTCGTCGATCGAGGCGCGCTACCGCGATCGCAGCGCACGCATCAACGCGCTCGGCCGCGATGAAAAGAACACCGTTGCCCTGCTCGAGCGCCTGCGCAAGCTCATGGCGCAGATGCCCAAGCCGGTGACGCCGCGTGCGCCGACCGGACGCACGCCGAGCGCGCGCGTGCCGCCCACCGTGGGCAACGCGAATATCCCGCTCGGCCCGATGAACCTGCCGCTGTCGGGCACGGTGCTGGCCGGCTACGGCGGCGTCATGCCCGATGGTCACACCAGCCAGGGCCTGCTGATCGCGGGCACCGCCGGGGCGGAAGTGCGCGCGGTCAATGCCGGCCGCGTCGCGTATGCCGATTGGCTCAAGGGTTACGGCTTGCTGTTGATCCTCGACCACGGCAACGGCTGGATGACGCTGTATGCATTCAACGACGCCCTGCTCAAGAACACCGGCGACAGCGTGCGCGCCGGCGAGCCGATCGCGACCGTCGGCAGCTCCGGCGGCCAGGGCCGGCCCGCGTTGTATTTCGAACTGCGCCGCAACGGCCAGCCGCAGGATCCGCGCATCTGGCTTAAGAAATAGTTCTAGTCGGAATGACCTACGGCTTGCGTTCCTCTGGAGATACCCAGCCCAGCGCGAGACAGTGCTCGCATACGGCGATGTCCCCGATGGTTCCCCGACCTGCGCAATGCCTGCAGTCGGGTGCGTCGATCGGTCGCTGAGGCAACAGGACACCGAGTTCGGGATAAAGCCGGCGTTGTGAGCAAGCCAGCACGGCGCAGCGTTCGTCTTGGTTTGCAGGGCGCCAATTCGGAGTCGCTTCGAAAAGATCTTCGTTCCGATCGATCCAGATCTCGCCGTCGCGGGTGAGAGCCGAAGACAATCCCAAAGAGCCAATCAGCGACAGTGCGCGCCCAGACGGTAGCTCGACCGTATTGATCTGGCCGGTCGGCGTTGCCAAGGCGATTTGGTAATCGACCCACGCGCGCAGCCAGTCGAGCAAGCTGCCAAATTGAGATGGTTGCGGCGCAGACGGCATCTCAGCGCCCGCGTTTGCTGCGATTCAACGCCGGGCGGAAGAACAGCGCCATGATCACGCCGACCATGAAGCCGGCCAGATGCGCCCACCAGGCGACGGCGCCGAAGGTCGGGCCGACGAAGGTGAAGATCAGTTGCAAGGTCGCCCACAGGCCGATCAGCAGGGCGGCGGGGGCGCGCACGAATTCCAGCCACAGGCCCAGGGGCACGACGATGCCCAGGCGCGCGCGCGGGAACAGCACCAGGTACGCACCGATCAGCGCCGAGATGCCGCCGCTCGCACCGACGATGACCTGGGTCGTCGCGCCCATGAGCATCGCGGCGGCGAGATTGGCCAAGGCGCCGCCGACCAGGAACAGCGCGAGCAATCGCCACGATCCCAGCGCGCGTTCGGCCGGCACGCCGAAGATGATCAGGAACAGACCGTTGCCGAGCAGATGCCACAGGCTCGCGTGGATGAACAAGGCAGTGATCAGATTGAACGCGCGGCCATTGCGCCACAGCTGCTGCCAATGCCCGGCGTCGCCCGACAGCGTGCCCCAGCGCAGCAACTGCGCCTGATGCGCGGCGTCGCCGCCGCTGCCCGGGCCCCAGGCCAGCCACACGTACGCGGCGATCGCGATGACCGCCAACAGGGACGCGGCCCAACGAAGTTTTGGTTGCTTGCGGCGGGGCAGGTGAACGAAAACCATCCGTGGTCGTCCTAGGGGCGAGGCAGCAAATAGCGGCGGCCGCGCAGGTCGAGCACGACACCATCGCGGCGAATCTGCGCGACGATGCTGCCGCCCAGACTTGACCCTTCGGTGACACGCTGGCCGTCGATGATCGCGAAACGCCGTTCCGCCGTTTCCGACCAGTAGTGCATGCTCAATTTGAGCGCGGGCAGCGACGCGCGTTCTTCCGTCGACAGCGCGGACAAGGTGGGCAAGGCCTCGGCCTCGGGGACGGGTTCGGCGATCGTGGGAAGGTCGATGGGTGCGGGCGGCACGGCTGGCGCGATGCTTGCCGCGGGCGGCGGCGTGTCGGTGGTCGACTCGCGAACCGTCGCCGGCGGCGGCACAGGTTTTGCGACCGGCGTATCCGTGTGCGCATCGCGCGCTGGTTCCACGCGGTTCGACGCCACGGTGACCGGCGTCGGCGCGATGATCGTGGCCTCGGCAGTCACCGCCGGAGCGACTGGCGCGGCGGTCGGTGCGGAGGCATCGCGCCACCACCACACGACGGCGATGAGCACGAGCACGCCGACGAGGCCGAGGATGCCGCGCACATCGCGACCCGGCGACGAGGGCTTGCGCGACAACGGTGTCGGCGCAAACAGGTCCGGGGCCTGCCCGCGGCGGCGCTCGGCTTCGGACTTGCGCAAGGCATCGAGGATCAGCGACATCTCAGGCCACTCCCGCGCGCAAGGTCAGCCATAGCGCGAGCACGCCAAACGCACCCGCGCCCAAACTCCAGCCGAGCCAGCGCCAGCGGATCTTCGGCGCTTCCACCGGCGGCAATACTTCGCTCGCGGCCAGATCGACCAGCGCACTATCGACGCGCTCGCGTCCGTGCACGTAACCCGCCAGCAAGGCGCGTTCACCCAGCACGTTCAACAGGCGCGGCACGCCGCCGGACAAGGTGTGCAGCCGGCGCACGGCCGACTCGTCGAACACGAAGGTCTTCGCCCCGGCGATCGCGAGACGATGGCGCAGATACGCTTCGGATTCTTCCGCCACGAGCGGCGTGAGGTGGTAGCGCGCGGTGATGCGCTGCGCCAGCTGGCGCAGGCCGGGGCGCGCGAGCGTGTCGCGCAGTTCCGGCTGGCCGAGCAGGACGATCTGCAGCAGTTTCTGCGTCGGCGTTTCCAGGTTGGTGAGCAGGCGCACTTGTTCGAGTGTTTCCCGCGACAGCTCCTGCGCCTCGTCGATGATCAGCACCACGCGCAATCCCTGTGCATAGGCTTCGAGCAGATACTGGTTGAGCGCATCGATCTGCATCTTCAGGCTGCGGCGTTTGCCGGGCAGTTTGAGATGCAGTTCCTCGCAGATCGTTTCCAGCAGTTCCAGCGCGGTCTGGCGCGGATTGAGCACGAGGGCGACGCGCACGTTCGTGGGCAGCTGTTCGAGCAACAGCCGGCACAACGTGGTCTTGCCGGTGCCGACTTCGCCGGTGAGCTGCACGAAGCCGCCGCTGCCGCCCTGGCCGATGCCGTACAGCAGGTGCGCCAGCGCGTCCCGGTGGCGTTCGCTGAGAAACACGAAACGCGGGTCGGGGGTGATGGCGAACGGCGGCTCGGTCAGGCCGTAGTGCGTGAGGTACATGCGCCAAGAGTAGGGCATCCGCCGCGGCGGCCCAACCGGCGCGCGTAGCTCAGGGGCTCAGCGTGATCGCGACGGCGAGGTGGTCCGAACCGGCGGCCGGGATCGCGCGGTAGTCGCAGGTGCGGAAGCCAGCCGTCAGGATGTGGTCGAGGGCGCGCTCGGGCGCCCAGCTCGGAAAGCTCGGCACGCAGGCCGGCGGCGGCTGCAGGCGCGTGCGCCGATACAGCGACTGCATCTCGGGCGCGTTGACGTCGCAGTTGAAATCGCCCATGAGCACCAGGCGTTTCTGTTCGGACAACAGCTCGGCCAGGAAGGCGATCTGCAACTGGCGCGAGCGTGCGCCGAGCGACAGATGGGTCACCGCGAGCTGCCAGGCCTCGTCGCCATCGCCGAAGTTCGCGATCAGCACGCCACGCCCGGCGACGCGGCCGGGCAGGGCGTAGTCGAGCAGGTCGGTCGGCGGCAGGCGGCTGAGCAGGGCGTTGCCGCTGCCGGCGATGCGCGAGATGCGCCGGTTCGCCTGATGGCTGAAATACGGAAACTGCGCGCGTTCGGCCAGATAATCGCTCTGGTTGTCGAAGCCCGAGCGCAGGCTGCCCGGGTCGCTTTCCTGCAGGCCGACCACGTCGAAGGGGCCGAACAGTTCGGCGAGGCTGTCAAGATTGGCGCGCTTGCCGTTCGGCAGCACGTGCGACCAGCTGCGCGTGACGTATTCGCGGTATGCGCGTGTGCTCGAGCCGGCCTGGATGTTGCAACTGAGCAGACGCAGCGGCGTGACGGCGGGGACGGACATGGTCAACATCCTCGCGCCCTGACCGCGCGAGGGCAAGCAGTGGGATGTGAAGGCGCGCCAGGTGCGTGCGGCGCGCGCGGACTCAGTGTTTGCCCGCAGCGGCGGGCCGCTGGCCGGCTTTCTCGCGTGCGATCAGGAATTCAGTGGTCTGCAGCATGCCTTCGAAGCCGCGGTCCTGGGTCGCGAGCACGGTGTACTTGCCGTTGATGACCAGGGTCGGCGTGCCGCGAATCGAGACATCGACGGCGAAGCGACGGGCGTGCTCGAGGCGCTCTTCGACGACCGGGCCGTTCATCGTGGCGAGGAATTTGTTGCGATCGACGCCGAGCTTGCCGTAGTAGTCGGCGATTTCTTCCAGGCTGCCGGTCTGGAACTGGTGATATTCGTGCACGGCCTTGAACACCTTGTCGTGCGTCTTGGCCTGCACGCCGAGCAATTCGGCGGCGAGGAAGGCGCGCGCGAAGTTGTTCCACACGCCACCCATCGGCGCCGGCGCGTATTCCCAGCGCGTGCCGCGCGGCATGGATTTGGCTTTCCATTCGTTCACGAGCGGCTGGAAATGCGCGCAGTGGATGCAGGCGTAGCTGAAGACCTCGGCGATCTCGATCTGACCCGCAGCCGGTCGATAGGTCGGCAGCGGCGTTTCGAGCACTTCGTAGTCGATGCCCAGGCGCGGTTCGGGCGCTGCCGCCGGCGTGGCCGCAAGGGCCGACAAGGGCAGCAGCAGGATCAGGGCGAGCATCAGGCGACGAAGCATGGGCGTTCCTGCGAGGTCAGCGATGGAGAGTCGGAGGCGTCGGCGAAGGGCCCGGGGACCCTTCGCCGCGGCTGCTTACGGCTTCGCGGGAGCCGCCGGCGCCGTGGGTTCCGGCGTGGCGGCCGGCGGTGCGGCGGCGGCCTTGGCCGCTTCGGCCAGTTCGCGCGCGATCAGGAAGTCGGTGGTCTTGAGCATGCCTTCGAAGCTGCGGTCCGGCGTCGCCATGACGCGGTACTTGCCGGCGACGATGAAGGTCGGCGTCGCGGTGACGCCGGTGCGCAGCGCGAACTGCTTGGCGCGGTTGAGCTTGCCGGTCACCGCGAAGCTGTTCATCGTGGCCAGGAACTTGTCGCGGTCGACGCCGTACTTGCCGTACAGGTCGGCGATTTCTTCCAGCGTGCCGGTCTTGAGCACGTGGTCGATGTGCACGGCCTTGAAGATCTCGTCATGCGTGCGCTCGCGCACGCCGAGGATCTCGGCGGCGTAGAACGCGCGCGCGAAGCTGTCCCAGGGACCGCCGAAGACGCCCGGCACGTATTCGAAGCGCACGCCGCTGGGCAGCTTGGGCGTCCAGGCGTCCACCGACGGCTGGAAGTGCGCGCAATGGATGCACATGTAGCTGAAGACCTCGACGACTTCGACGCCGCCCTGGCCCCAGGTCGGCTGCGGCGTGGTCAGGATCTCGAAATCGGTGCCCAGGCGCGGCGCATCCGCACCGAGCGCGGCGAGTTCGGCGGTGATCGCGGCGGTGTCGACGGCGGACGTCGGGGCCGGGGTGCCCTCGGTTGCCGGCGTGCTGGGTTCGGTCGACGGCGTGGCCTCGGGGGTCGTGGCCTCGGTCGTCGGCGTGGCGGTCGTGTCGGGCGTGGGCGCGGGCTTGGTGCAGGCGGCCAGGGCCGCAGCGATCAACAGGGCGGCCAGGATACGGCGGGACATGGGGATACTCCTCGCAGAAATGAAAAAGCCGGCGACACGCTGTCGCCGGCCTGATGGGTGCTGACTGTCGCACATGGCGAAAGTTCAGTGACCGCTTACTTCGCCGCGACAGCCGCGTCGTCGGCGCTGTTGTGCAGGCCCTGGATATAGGTCGCCAGCGACTGGATCTCTTCGTCGCTGAGATTGCGCGCGATCGCCGGCATGATCACATTGGCGTTCGCGTCCTTGCCCCAGGTTTCGCCGCCGCGGAAGCCCTGCAGCTTGGCCACGGTATAGGCAGCGTGCTGGCCGCCGAGCGAGGGATAGGACGGGCCCGGGTTGCCGCGGCCGCTCGGGCCGTGGCAGGCCAGGCAGGCCGGGACGCCAGCGGCGGGCTTGCCGGCGCGGAAGATGCGCTCGCCGACTTCGTAGAACTTGCGGCCCTGGTTGGGACCGGTCGCGATTTTGGTGTCGTCGGCGACGCCGGGCACGACCTTCTGGGTGGCGAAGAACGCGCCGATGTCGCGCATGTCCTGTTCGGACAGGGGCGCACCCATGCCCATCATGATGGCGTTGTTGCGCTCGCCGCTCTTGAACAGCTTCAGCTGGCGCCAGATGTAGCGCTCGTGCTGGCCGGCGAGCTTGGGGTACTGCGAATCAGCGGAATTGCCGTCCAGCCCGTGGCAGGCGGCGCAGGCGCCGGCCTTGGCCTGGCCGGCCTTGGCGTCGCCGAAGGTCGCCGGTTTGGCGTCGGCCAGAGCGACCACCGGTGCCGCGGCGGGCTCGGGGGCCGGCGTCACGGTGGCGGCCTGTTGGGCGACGGCAGTCGTGACGAGCACGGCGCTGGCGACACCGAGGATGCGCAAGAACTTCATGGACAAGCTCCGAGAAAGCGGAAAGTCGCGGAATACAGGGCCTGCGGGCACGCAGGACAGCGGCGGATTATCCCAGTCGCAGACCGGCATGGTCAATGAAACCCGGCCCCGGAGGGCGCGCCGTGTTCGGGCGGCCCGCCGGCTCGCGTACCATGGCGGCATGTCCAATGTCCTGTCTTCGGCCACCTATCGTCTGGCCGCCCACCTGCCGACCCAGCTTCCGCCCGATACCGGGCGCGAGGTCGCGTTCGCCGGCCGCTCCAATGCCGGCAAGTCGACCGCGCTGAACGCCCTGTGCAACCAGAACAGCTTGGCGCGCACCTCCAAGACCCCGGGACGCACCCAGCAGCTGGTGTATTTCGAGGTCGGCAAGGACCGCTACCTGGTCGATCTGCCCGGGTATGGCTACGCCAAGGTGCCGGCGCACCTGCGCGCGCACTGGCAGAGTTTCATCAACCGTTTCTTCGAAAGCCGGCAGGCGCTGGCCGGTCTGGTCGTGGTCATGGACATCCGGCACCCGTTGCGCGAATACGACCTGCAGATGCTCGACTTCGCCCGCACGCGCGGCTTGCCCGCGCACTGCCTGCTGACCAAGGCCGACAAGCTCGGTCGCGGCCAGCAAGGCAATGCCCTGCAGGCGGTGCGCAAACAGCTGGCAGCGGATTTCGGCGATACCGCCAGCGTGCAGCTGTTCTCCGGCGACACGCGCATCGGCGTCGACGAGGCGCGCGCGGTGGTCACCGGCTGGTTGGGCCTTTAAGTCGCGACGACGCGACCTAGGCCTGATCGTCCAGGCGCGGATCGAGCCAAGCGCGCAGCGCATCGACCAGCGCATTGATCACCACGATCGCGGCGCCGACCACGAGCACGACACCGAGCACGAGGGTGTAGTCGCGATTGAGTGCGCCCTGCACGAAATAGCGGCCGATGCCGGGAATGCCGAACACCTGTTCGACCACGGCCGAGCCACTGACGACATTGATCAGGGCCGGCGACAGCCAGGCGACCACGGGCAGCAGCCCCGGCTTGAGCGCATGCGCGAACAGCAGCCGTGTTTCCGACAGGCCGCGGCCGCGTGCGGCGCGCAGATAGTCGGCGTCGAGCACTTCGAGCAGGCTGGCGCGGGTGAGTCGCGCGCAATACGCGAGGTTCGGCAGCGCGAGCGCGATGATTGGCAGGACGGCGCTGCGCCAGCCGCCGTCCCAGCCGCCCGCAGGCAGCCAGTGCAAGGTCACGGCGAACAACAGGATCAGCACAGGCGCGACGACAAACTTGGGCATCGCCAAGCCCAAGCCGGCGCCGAACATCAGCACGCGATCAATGCCGGACCCGGCACGCAGTGCGGCCCAGACGCCGAGCGTGAGCCCGAACAACAGTGCCAGCAGCAAGGCGCAACCGCCGTTGAGGAGTGAGACCGGCAGGCTGTTGGCGATCAGTTCGTTGACGGTGTAGTCGGGATACTGGAACGAGGGCCCCAGGTCGCCACGCAGCACCGCGCCCAGCCAGTGTCCGTATTGCGCGAACAAGGGTTGGTCGAGGTGGTACTGCGCATCCAGCGCGGCCTGTACTTCCGGCGGGGCGGCTTTCTCGCTGTCGAAAGGGCCGCCCGGCGCGGCGCGCAGCAGGAAAAAACACAGGGTGGCGAGCAGCCAGAGTGTGAGCAGAGCTTCGCCGACGCGGGCGAGCAGGCGCGTCATGCCGCTCATCGTTTCGGCTCTTGCAGGCGAAGGAAACGACTCGGGTGATGGTCCAGCGGGTTGGCTTCGAAGCCGAGCACGTCCGGGCGCACCAGGTGTTTGGACGTGTAGAAATACACCGGCACGATCGCCTGCTGCGCGAGCAGACGCGCTTCGGCGCGATGCAGTTGCTGCGCGCGCGCGGACAGGTCCGGCGCGGCATCGGCGGCGGCGAGTAGCGCGTCGAAGGCCGGATCCTGCAGGCCGCTCCAGTTGGTGACGCCGTCGCTGTGGAAATTCGCGAGGAAGTTGCGCGCATCGTCGACATCGGCGATCCAGCCGCCGCGAAACGCCTGGGTGATCACGCGCTGCTTGCGATTGCCAACGAACACTTTCCATTCTTCATTGCGCAAGGTCACGCGCGCGCCGAGCACCTCGCGCCACATCGCCGCGATCGCCAGATTCATGCGGCGCAAGGGCGTGGAGGTGTTGTAGCGCAGCTCGATCTGCAGCGGCCGGTCGGCGCCGTAACCGGCCTCGCGATAGCGGCGCTGCGCGAGTGCTTCGCGTTGTGCCTGCGTGGCGCGTGACCAGGGCTGCGAGGCAGGTCGATAGTCGCTGACCCCCGGCGGCACCAGGCCGTAGGCCGGAGATTCGCCGAGGCCGGTGATGTAACGCGTGAGCTTGTCGCGATCGATCGCCAGCGACAGGGCTTCGCGCAGGGCCGGGTTGTTCTTCAGCGGCGGCTGTTGCAGGTTCAGGCCGATCCACATCGCGCCCAGGTAGGGGCTGATGCGCAGTTGCGTGCCGAAACGCGCGCGCAGCTGCGGCAGCGGTTGCGGGGGCACGGTTTCGGTCAGGTGCAGGCCGCCGGCCTGGAAGCGCTGCAGTTCGCTGGCGGCATCTTCGGTGACCTGGAAGCGCACGCGCGGGATCGGCGCGACGTCGCGGAAATGCGCGTTGCGCTCGACGGTCAGCTGCGCCTGCGGGGTCCACGCGACGAGGCGATAGGCGCCATTGCTGACCAGATGACCGGGCCGTGTGTGCTGCGCGCCGAAATTCGCCACTGCCGGCAGATAGACCGGATAGGCGATCGGCAGCAACAACAGTTGCGGCAGGGCGACGCTGCGTTCGACCCGGAATACGATCGTGCGCGCATCCGGTGCCGAGATCCCGAGCTGCTCGGGCGGCAGCTTTCCCTGCTGCACGGCCGTGGCATTCGCGATCGCGTCGAAATGCACGGCAAATGGCGCCGCCGTCGCGGGTGCGAAGGCGCGTCGGAAGCTCGCGACGATCTGCTCCGCGGTCAGGGCCTCGCCATTGGACCAGCGCAGGCCGTCGCGCAGATGGAAGGTCCAGCGACGACCGTCGGCCGACAGCTCCCAGCGCTCGGCCATGCCGGGAATGAGGCGGCCGTGGGCGTCTTCGGCGACCAGGCCTTCATACAGGTCGCGCAGGATGTTGCCGCAGGTCACTTCCGGGCAACGGTGCGCATCGAGCGTGGAAGGCTCCGGGCCATTGCCGCGTTCCAGCGTCTGCGCCGCGACCGGTGCGCACAGCGACATCAGCAGCAGGGCGACGGACGAGGCCTTCACTGGCAACGGGTACACTCCGGACACAAGGTTGCCAGCACGGTGGTCGCTTCTGGCGGAATTCGCCAGCGGGCTGGCGGCGGCCACGGGTTGGGATTGTAGAGCCTGGCCCCCATGTGACGTATCCATCCCTCCGAGGACGCCCCTTTGTCCGGTCCGAGCAACGTCCAGGAACTGCCCATCACCGACAAGCGCCAGCTGGTCGACTTCCACGCGTCCGGCAGCCGTCCGCGCGAGCAATGGACCATCGGTACCGAGCACGAGAAGTTCGGCTTTCGTCTCGACGACCTGCGTCCGCCGACCTATGAAGGCGAACGCGGCATCGAGGCGATGCTGCGCGGCTTGACCCGCTTCGGCTGGGAGCCGGTCGAGGAGAAGGGCAAGGTCATCGCGCTCACGCGCGGCGGCGGCTCGATCACGCTCGAGCCGGCCGGCCAGTTCGAACTCTCCGGTGCGATGCTCGAGAACATCCATGAGACCTGCTGCGAGACCATGCAGCATCTGGACGAAGTGAAAACCGTCGCCGAAGAACTCGGCCTGGGTTTCCTCGGCATGGGCTTCCAGCCCAAGTGGCGCCGCGACGAGATGCCCTGGATGCCCAAGGGCCGCTACAAGATCATGCGCGATTACATGCCCAAGGTCGGCGGCCTCGGCCTGGACATGATGACGCGCACCTGCACGGTGCAGGTCAATCTTGATTTCTCCTCCGAAGCGGACATGGTGAAGAAATTCCGTGTCTCGCTGGCACTGCAGCCGATCGCGACGGCCTTGTTCGCCGATTCGCCGTTCACCGAAGGCAAGCCGAACGGCTTTCTGTCGTACCGCTCGCATATCTGGACCGATACCGATCCCGATCGCACCGGCATGCTCGATTTCGTGTTCGAGGAGGGCTTTGGTTTCGAGCGTTATGTCGACTACCTGCTCGATGTGCCGATGTACTTCACCTACCGCGGCGGCGAATACATCGATTGTGCCGGCCGCAGCTTCCGCGATTTCCTCGCCGGCAAATTGCCCAACCTGCCCGGCGCGCTGCCGACGCTCAAGGACTGGGGCGACCACATGACCACGGCGTTCCCGGAAGTGCGCTTGAAGAAGTATCTGGAGATGCGCGGCGCCGATGGCGGCCCCTGGAATCGTCTGTGCGCCTTGCCGGCGTTCTGGGTCGGCCTGCTTTACGACGATGAGGCGCTCGATGCGGCCTGGGACTTGGTCAAGGATTTCACGATGGCCGAGCGCAATGCGCTGCGCGACGGCGTGCCCAAGCTCGGTTTCAAGGTGCCGCATCGCAACGGCACGCTGCGCGACATCGCCATCGAGGCGCTCAAGATTTCCGGTCAGGGCCTGGCGCGGCGCAATCGCCTCAATCGCAACGGCGCCAGCGAGGCGGTGTTCCTCGAGCCGCTGATCGAGTTCGCGATGGCCAACCAGACGCCGGCCGAACGCAAGCTCGCGCTGTTCCACGGCGAGTGGAACGGCTCGGTGGAACCGGTGTTCAAGGAATTCGCGTATTGAGTCGTTGCGTGCCTACGCGGCACGCAGCACGCCATCGAGACGTTTGAGTTCCGCCAGCCAGGGCTTGTTCAAGTCGCGGGCGTAGCCGGGCATGCGTTTGGCGAGCGTAAGGCTTTCATCGAGCAAGGCGCGGGCGCGCTCGCGGTCGCCCCAGGCCTGCAGCACGCCGGCGTAACGCGCTCGCGCCTCCAGTCCGCCGAAATAACCGACCAGCACCTCGAACTCCTCGCGCGCCTTGACGCGTTCGTCGAGCGCGGCGAGCGCGCGGGCATAGATCAGGTGACCGTCGGAGGATTTGAAGCCGGGTTGCTCGCTAATCAGGGTTTCCAGCGTCGTGCGCGCCTCGCCGGCCTTGCCCGCTTCGAGCAGCGCCTCGGCGTAGCGCACGGTGATCGCGGCGTCCTTGGCATAGATGCCGCTGAGCACGGCCTGGAATTGCACGACCGATTCCGAGGCGCGACCCGCGCCGAGCAATGCATCGGCCAGGCGCAGGCGATGCTCGGGCGTGGCAGCGATGTCGAGCTGTTCCTGTGCTTCGCGCAACTCGCGGCTCGGATCGAGGATGCGCCGCACGCCGCGCACCACTTGCTGGCCCTGCCGGCTGTGCCGCGCGTCCGGCAGCCAGATCGTCAAGGCGTAAACCAGGCTGCCCAGGCCCGGGAACATGAAGAGGATCCACAGCCAGTAACGGTCCTGCCCGCTGCGGATCGCATGGGTCGCGAAAAAGATCGCGATGATGATGTGCAGTCCGAGTCCGGCGATGGGCATGCGACCTCCTGGCGAGGCGGCCATTGTCCACGAACCGGTGCCGCCCTTGCAGCCCTCAGGCGGCGCTGACGTCGCGCAGCTGCCAGCCACCGCCGGCGAGCCAGCGCAGGCGCTGTTTGAAGACGTCGCCGGGCAGGCTGGTGGTGACGATCAGGTCGATCGACAGGTCGTGCTGCTCGCCGCGGACGATCGCGACCGGATCGGTTGCGGCGAACGCGTCGTCGATCGCGTCCGGATCGTCCTGCTTGCGCCGCCAGCGCTCGAACAGGACCGGCGTGCGCAGGGCAGCCTGCAGTTCTTCGGCGAAGCCCTCGGCGCCGTCGCTGTGGAACGCGAGGTCGGGATCGCTGCCGCGCGCCTGCGCGGGATTGGGAAGGCGAAGATAGAAACGGGTAGCCATGGCCGGGTCTCGCTGCGGAAAGGGATGGCCCCGGCATGACCGGAGCGGCCGCACGAGTATCGCGGCCGATCCGATCAGGGCGTGTGAACGCTCAATCGTTGTCGACGTCCACGTCGGCGGCCGGACCGTTTTCCTGGCCCACGCTAAGACCGCCGCTGCCATGCCGCTGCCAGTAGAAGGTCGGTGCGGGCCGTTGACGCCCGCCGATCTCGGCCATCGTCTCGCCGTCGAACAGGCGGCCGTTGACCATGACATAGGCGACGTCGGCGCTGGCGCGGATGTTCTCCAGCGGATTGCCGGCGACCACCACGAGATCGGCGCGCTTGCCCGTTTCGATCGAACCGAGCTGGCGCGACAGGCCCAGGTAGTCGGCGCCGTCGATGGTTGCCGCGCGCAGGGCTTCCCAGTTCGTCATGCCGCCCTGGGTCAGCATCCAGATTTCCCATTGCGTGCCCAGGCCCTGCAGCTGGCCGTGGCCGCCGACCTGGATGCGTACGCCGGCATCGCGCAGGCGCTTGGCCTGCTTGGCGACTTCCAGATGGTAGTAGTCCCAGTCCGGGCCGATTTCGCGACGGATCGAGCGTGCGTCGAGGGTTTCGCGCGGGAAATATTTCAGCAGGCGCGCATTGTCGAAGGCGTTGTCGCGCGCGTACCACCAGTATTCGCCGTTGATGCCGCCGTAGCTCACCATCAGCGTGGGCGTGTTGCGCACATCGGTCTGTCGCCACAGCTCGACCACGTCGCGATACAGCGGCGCGACGGGTACGTTGTGTTCGATGCCGGTGACGCCGTCGAGGATCATCGGCAGGTTGTGGTTGAGCGTGGAGCCGCCTTCTTCGACCACGAGCATGCCCAGTTCGCGCGCGGCCTGGTTGATCTGCTGGTGTTGTTCGCGGCGCGGCTGGTTGTAACTCTTGACGCTGAACGCGCCGACGTTCTTGAGCCGCTGCAGATGGCCGCGGGCGTCGTCGAGCGAATTGACCGTCGCGCGGAAATCGCCGTCGGCGCCATACAGGATCGTGCCGGTGGAAAACACGCGCGGCCCGACCAGGGTGCCGGCCTTGAGCAGTTCCGACTGCGAGAACACGGTTTCGGTGGTCGCCGACGGGTCGTGCATCGTGGTGATGCCGAACGCGAGATTGGCGTAGTACGCCCAGTTCTGCTGCGCGATCACGCCGTTGGCGAAATGCGCGGCGTGCGCGTGCACGTCGACGATGCCCGGGTACAGCGTTTTGCCGGTGGTATCGACCAGGCGCGCGCCGGCGGGTACCGCGATATCACCCTTGCGCCCGACGGCGACGATGCTGTCGCCGCGTACGATCACTACACCGTCCTCGATGACTTCCTGGCGCGTCTGTGCGTCGCGCATGGTCACCACACGACCGCCGGCAAAGGCGACGGTGTCGGTGCTGGTATCGCTGGCGACCTGCAGGCCGGCCGCGATCGGCGTCGCCGCGCCGCCACCCGCCGGTTGGCTGAAATAGCGCTCGCCCTCGAACCAGTGCACGGTCCGGCCGTCGGCCGACCAGTGCAGGGAGCCGACGCCGTTGCCCGCGAGCTTGGTCACGGGCACCGCGGCGTCCTTGGACAACTCGATGCTCTTGCCGGTGGCCGGCAGCGGCATCACGTAGGCACGAAACGCCTCGGTGAACGCGACTTGTTTTCCGTCCGGACTGAGGCTGACGAAATCGGCGTACTTGAGCGAGGCCAGCTCGCGCGGCAATTCGCCATGCACGCCAACGCTCATGAGTTTCTTGTCGAGGTCGCTGCCGGTGAGGTAGGCGATGCGCGTGCCGCCGGCGGTGAATTGCGGATCGCTGCCGCTGTTGGCGATGCGTACCGGGTCGCTGCCGTCGGCGTTCATCACGAACACGCCGCGCGTGCCGCTCCACAGGCTGCCAGTGAGGCCATTGCCGGACTGGCGCGAATAGACGATGCGGCGACCGTCGGGCGAGTGATGCGGCGCGTAGTAGAAACCCGGTTCGGTGCTCAGCGTGCGCGTCTGCTGGCTGGCCAGATCCAGTTCGACGATCGCGCCCTGGGCCTGATCGCTCCAGGTCGTGTACAGCAGCTTGCGGCCATCGGCGCTGAAGCTGGGCTGGTACTCGAACCGGCTGTCATCGCCGGTCAGACGCTGCGGCGTGCCGCCCGGCAAGGCCTTCATCCACAAATGCCCGACCGCATGGAAGATCAGCGTGCGGCCATCGGGGCTGGTCGCGCCGTCGCGCAGCATCTTCGGCGTGAACTGCGCGCCGTCGAGCGGATGGTCAAAGCGCAGCGCGGTCGTGACGGTCTGCTGCACCTCGGCACGAAAGGCGATTTCGCTCGGCACGCCGGTCTGCATGTCCACGCGCCACAGCTTGCCCTGCGCCCAGATCACCACCGATTTCGAATCCGGCGTCCAGTTGAAATTCGGATACGGGCCGAAGATCGCCCAGACTTCCTGTTGATCGTGCGAGAGACCATCCCAGACCGGCTTGACCTCGCCCGAGGCCAGGTCGAGCACGTGCAGCACCGTCTTGTCGCGCACGCGTTTGACGAAGGCCAGGCGCCGGCCGTCGGGCGAGGGCTGCGGGCGGATCGCACCGCCCGGGGTCGAGACCAGGGTGCGCGTTTCGCCGGTTTCGCGGTCCAGACGCTTGATCGCGTAAATCACCGCGTGCACGTTCTTGTTGTATTCGAAGGTGTCGCCGCTGCTGACATCCTCGGAGTAGTAGACGTAGCGGCCGTCGGGACTCACCGCCGGCTCGCCCAGATCCATCTGGTCGTTCTTGCGCTTGGTCAGCTGCAAGCCGTCGCCGCCGTCGCGATGGATCAGCCACAACTCGCCGGCACCGAGCGAACGTTCGGAGGTGAAGTGCTTGCGGCCGATCAGGAACTGGCCGTCCGGCGTCCACACCGGATTGTTGAACAGGCGGAAGTTTTCCTCGGTGACCTGGGTCGCGCCGCTGCCGTCGGATTTCATGCGCCACAGGTTGTTGCCGCCGGCACGGTCGGAAGTGAACGCGATCTCGCGGCCATCGGGCGAAAACCGCGGCTGCACGTCCCAGGCGCGACCGCTGCTGATGCGCGTGGCGGTGCCGCCGGCGAGCGGCAGGGTATAGATGTCGCCGAGCAGGGAGAACGCGATCGTGCGGCCGTCGGGACTCACATCCAGATCCAGCCAGGTGCCTTCATCGGTCGAAAAGGCGACCGTCTTTTCGGGACCATGACTGGCGCCGACATTCCAGGGGGCGGGTTTTTTGTCGGCGGCGAGCGTGCCGCTCGCAGACAGGATCAGCAATACGGCGGCGGTCAGCGGAAGCAGTTTCATCGAAGTCTCGCAGGGGGTCAGCGACGCGCGCTGCCGATCGGCAGCTGCGTCAGGTCGTGGAAAGGGGCTTGGGACAGCAGGCCGGGATCGGCGAGGAAGGCGGTCGCGAAATCGAAGGCGTCGTCGCCCCAAAACAGCTGGCCGTCCAGGCTCAGGGTCGGCACGCCGAAGACCTGCGCGGCGACGGCTTCATCGAAATTCTGCCGCAGCGTGGTCTTCACCGCGGCATCGGACAGCGCCTGTGCTGGGTCGGCAATACCGAGTGTGGCCGCGAGCGGCGCGATCGCCTCGAGGCTGTCGGCCGCGCGGCCTTGGCCCCAGATCCAATCGAAGATGGCGCCGATCGCGGTGGGCGTGCTGTTTGCCGCGACGCACAGGCGCAAGGCCAGCAGCGGATTGAACGGGTGCGCGGGCGGAAACCTCAGTGCGACGCCGCGTTGGCGTGCGAGCCAGGTCACGTGGCGATAGGTGAACAGGCGCTTGGCTGGAATTTCCGCCGGCCCCTTGTGCTCGAGATGATCGAGCAAGCCGGCGAACAGCAGCGGCCGCCACGCGATCGCCTGCCGTTCCGCGAGCGCGCGCACTTTCGGCCATTGCAGGTACGCGAAGGGCGAAATGAAATCGAAATACCAGCGCGCGTCCATCGCTCCGGCCTAGCGCGAATAGGCGCGCGGCAAGGCCCCGGGAGCGGGCAGGTAGCGATCGCGCAGTTCGGTCTGTCGCGACGTCATCGGCATCGCCTTGCCGGCCATCCACACCTGCAGGGGCAACGAGGTCACTTCCAGCGGGTCGCCGTCCCAGAGCACCAGATCGCCGACGAGGCCGACATCGATGCGCCCGACCTGGTCGCCGACGCCGAGGGCCTCGGCGGGCACGCGCGTGAGGCCGGCCAGTCCCGCTTCCCAGGACAGGCCATTGGCGACGGCATTGCCGGCAGCCTGACGAATCTTGCGCGCATTCGGCGAGGCATCATCGTTGCGATAGAACGCGACTTTCACGCCCGCCTTTTCCAGCAAGGCGGCGGTATCCAGGCGTGCGCCGAGCTGATCGAAACTCGCGGGCAGGTTCTCCAGCGCGTCGATGAAGACGGTCGCGTTCGCGGCCTTGAGTTCACGCGTGGCCTGCCACGATTCCGCACCGCCGACGATGACCGGACGTAGGCCCTGGCGGCGGCTGAAAGCGAGTACCTGACGGATATCGGATGCACGATCGACCGTGATTACAGTGCGGCCGCCGACGAGATATTTCGCCAGCGCTTCGCGTCCGGCCGGCGTGAGCAGGGCGTTGGGCGAGCCGTAGGGCGTGAGTCCGCGCGCTTCGCGGATCGCCTGGTCGAGAATCATGTACTGCGCTGCGCGCGATTTGCCGCTGAGCGAATCGGCGCGGCTGCCGATGCTGGTGAACAGCAGGCGGCGGCCAGGAAGGGGCAGGGAATCGCCGTCCAGACGCACGATGCCGCCCTGACCGGCGATAAGGCTGCCACCGCTGTTGGCGGCGATCGCGGTGAAGGTCAGCCCGTCCAGGCGCGCGACCGGAATCAGGATCGAGTTCGGGTTGTACGCAAGCGTCACATCGAATTCCGGACGCATTTGCGGCTGGCCTTCGCCAGCGAGAGTAAGTGCACCGTCGACGGTGCTTTCTTCGGCCGACACTTCTTCCAGGCCGATATCGCCCAGGCCGCCGAACAGGCCGGGGGTGAGGCGCTTGCCGGCGGCATCGATCACGGACACGCCGGGCGGAGCGAGCAGGCCCGGCCCGACGGCGCGAATGACGCCGCCCTGCACGAGCACGTCGGCATCCTTGAGCGTGCCGCGCGCACCGGCGGTGTGCACGGTCGCGTGGCGGATGAGCAGGTTTTGCGCCTGGGCCGTGCCGGCGAACGCGAGCAGGGCGAGCAGCGGAAAAGTCAGGCGCGTCATGGCGAGACCTCCTGGCCGAGCATGAAGTCCGAACGCGGCTGTCGCGACCGGTCGAATCGGTCGTACATCAGCGCGCCGTCGATGAACACTTTTTCGGCATGCGCGTAGACGCTGAACGGCGTGCCGTTCCACACCACGACATCGGCCATCTTGCCCGGCGCGAGGCTGCCGGTCTGCGCCTCGATGCCGAGCGCGCGCGCCGGATTGCTGGTCAGCCAGCGAATCGCGCGTTCGGGCGGAATCTCGATGCCGACGCGATGCGCGCTCGCCATGACTTTCGCCGCCTCCTGGTTCAGTCGCTGGATACCCTCGGCCGAATCGGAATGCACGATCGCGCAACCGTTCGCCGGCCGGTCGACCAGGGCGATGTTTTCCTTGATGCCGTCGAGCGATTCCATCTTGAAGCCCCACCAGTCGGCCCAGAGCGCACCGCAGACATTTTCGGCGGCCAGGCGGTCGGCGAGCTTGTACGCCTCGACACCGTGATGGAATGCGGCGATGTGGAAACCGAACTCCTTGGCGAGGTCGAGCATGATCGCCATCTCATCCGCGCGGTAGCAGTGGATGTGCACGAGGATCTCGCCCTTGAGCACGCCGCGCAGGGTTTCCATGCGCAGATCGCGTGTCGGCGGATCGCCGCTGCGGTCGCTGCTGTCGTATTTGTCCCAGGCGCGACGGTAGTTCTGCGCTTCGAGGAAGGCCGCACGATAGCCGGCGACATTGCCCATGCGCGTCATCGGCGATCCGCCCTTGCCGCCGTACACGCGCTTGGGGTTTTCGCCGCAGGCCATCTTCAGGCCCCAGGGCGCACCCGGGAATTTCATCGCCTGATAGGTGGTCGCCGCGACGTTCTTGATCGTGACGCCGCGTCCGCCGATGAGATTGGCCGAACCGGGCAGGATCTGCATCGATGTCACGCCGCCGGCCAGCGCCGTCGAGAAACCGGGGTCCTGCGGCCACAACGCGTGTTCGGCCCAGACCTGCGCGGTGACGGGGCTGGTCATCTCGTTGCCGTCGGAACTGGCGTTGACGCCGGGGCTGGCGTACACGCCCAGATGGGAATGCACATCGATGATGCCGGGCGTGACCCATTTGCCGTGGCCGTCGATGATCTGCGCATTCGCCGGTACCTCGAGGTCCCGCCCGATCGCGACGATGCGTCCGTCGCTCATCAGCACATCGGCCTCGTCCAGGCGCTCGCCGCTGCCGGTGAGCACGGTGGCGTTCTGGATCAGCACGGGACCGGAAGCGATCGCGCGATAAGTGCTGGGATACGGATCGGGCTGGGCCGCGGACGCGGTCGCCGTCAGCGCCGCAAGCGCGGCGACAAGCAAAGGTCGGAACATGGGTCTCTCCCCGAGGGACGGGCCACCCTAGCCCCTCGGCTGGGGCCTTGCCAACAGTGACTTTCGGCATACCGCGCGAACGGGACGTGGCAAAATGGCCGCGAAAAACGGAGAGAGAGAATGAAAGACAAGAACGAGATCGTCAGCAACTGGCTGCCGCGCTACACCGGTCTGCCGCTGGAGGCGTTCGGCGAACACATTTTGCTGACCAATTTTGGCGGCTACCTGCAGACCTTCGCGCGTCTGACCGGCGCACAAATCGTCGGCCTGGATCGGCCGATGCCGAGCGCGACCTTCGATGGCATGACGATGATCAACTTCGGCATGGGCAGCGCCAACGCCGCTACGGTCATGGACCTGCTCAGCGCGCTACCACCGAAGGCGGTGCTGTTCCTGGGCAAGTGCGGCGGCCTCAAGCGCAAGAACGAGCTGGGCGACCTGATCCTGCCGATCGCGGCGATCCGCGGCGAAGGCACCTCCAACGACTACCTGCTGCCGGAAGTGCCGGCCTTGCCTGCGTTCGCGCTGCAGCGCGCGGTGTCGACGATGATTCGCGACCTTGGCCACGACTACTGGACCGGCACGGTCTACACGACCAATCGCCGCGTTTGGGAGCACGACGAGGAATTCAAGGAATACCTGCGCAAGACGCGTTGCATGGCGATCGATATGGAAACGGCGACGATCTTCGCCACCGGTTTCGCGAATTCGATACCGACTGGCGCACTACTCTTGGTCTCCGATCAGCCGATGATTCCCGAAGGCGTGAAAACCGAAGCCTCGGACAAGAAGGTCACCGAAAATTTCGTCGAGGCGCACATCAACGTCGGCATCGAAGCGCTCAAGCTGATCCGCCGCCACGGCAAATCGGTCAAGCACCTGCGTTTCGACGAATAGTCAGCGCTTTGTGCACGGCGGGCGATTGCGGCCGCCGAGAAAAAGAACCCGGCCTGCGCCGGGTTTCTTTACCAGATGAATTGCATCTTGATCACGTCCGGCAATTCCTTGCCTTCGGTGAAGCGTACCTGGCATTCGAGCGATTGCTTGCTCTCGGCGGTGAGGCCGGGTTCGATGACGATCGGCGCAGTGAGCAGCATCGACCCGTCGCCCTGGTCCTTCATGCTCGTCGCCAGCGCGGCCAGATCGAGCTGATAGGGTTTGTCCCCGAGCTGGCCTTTGGCATAGACGTCGCAGGACTTGGCGGCGAGGTCACCCTTGCTGCCACCGCCCGCACTGCCGCCGCAGCCAGCCAGGCCGATGCAGATCGCCAACAACAGAACTGTTCTCATCGTGGACCCCTCGAGACCATTGCGGAGCGGAGCTGCCGGACGCCGGGTTGCCGTCTGACAGAAAGCTAGCGTCTTTACTCTAACCGTAAGCCTGCCAGTCGTCACGGTTGGCGAAAGCGGTGTTCACCTGCGATTGCGGGACCCGCTCAGTAGCGCGGCACCTTCGGGTCGATCTGCGCCGACCACGCGTCGATGCCGCCCTCGACGTTGTAGAGGTCGTGAAAGCCCAGGCCACGGAAGTGCTCGGCGGCCTGGCGGCTGGAGTTGCCGTGATGGCACAGGAAGGCCAGGGGCAGGTCCTTGGGCAGGGCAGCGAGCCGGGCGTGATTGTCCTCGTCGAGCACTTCGTGCGGATACGGAAAGGGTGCCAGCGCGCGGGCGTCAGCTGGCCGCACGTCGACCACATCGACGCTGCCGGCGATGATGCGGTCGTGAAGATCCTGCACGGACAGCGTCTTCACGGCCGGCGGCGCATTGGGGTTGTCGACCGCCAGGCCGGCACCACGGGCGTCGTCGATCCAGTCGATGCGGATGCCGTTGGCGCGCGGCGCGCTGGCCAGATCGAAATGCAGACGCAGGCCGGCGGCCTCGGCGACGATCTCCTGGCCGGTCACCGGCTTGAGCTGGAACTGCGCGTTGAAGCGCGGGTCGACCGAAAGGTGCAGACCGATGCCGGCTTCGGCATTGGCCATCGCCCGGCCGATGGCCTCGGCGGCGGCGGCGCTGATGTGCACCTCGGGGACGCGGCGATCCGGCGGCGCCACACCGAGCACCTCGTGCAGCTCGCCGGAGTTGAGCATCTGTTCGATGATGTCGCTGCCCCCGACGAGCTCGCCGTCGACATAGAGCTGCGGAATCGTCGGCCATTGACCGAATTCCTTGATGCCTTCGCGGATCTCCGGATCGGCCAGGACGTCCACGCTGCCGTAGTCCGGCAGCAGGTCGTTGAGGATGCCCACCGCCTTGGCCGAAAAACCGCAACGCGGCGAAGCCGGGTCGCCCTTCATGAAGAGCACCACGCGGTTTGCCTGCAGCGTGCTTTCGATGCGGGCCTTGAGTTCGGGGGTCAGGGACATGGGCGGCTCCGGGGGAAAGCGATATTTTACCTGCACGACGAACGGCGACGTGAATGGAACGGCCCGCACGAACCGGGATTGGGCCCTGCGCAGGCGTCGTTTCGCAGGCCATAATCGCGGCTTCGTCTGTCCGGAATCGCCTGCATGGCTGCGCACTATCTGCCTTTCGTCGTGGGTCCCTTGCTCGCTTTCAGTCTGTATCGGCGTTTCCGGCGGAACTTCGGCAGGCAGCGCGTCCGGCCGGCCTGGATGATCTTCCGGATCGTGATGCTGGCGGCCGTCGCCCTGCTGTTGCTGACCACGGGCCTGGTCAAGCCGGTGCTGGGCTTGGGCGCGCTCGCGGGATTGGCTGCGGGGGCAGGCCTGGCGGTCTGGGGGCTGCGCCTGGCGACCTTCCGCGCAGAGGGCGGCGTGTTCTTCTACACACCCAACCCCGTGATGGGCATGGCCCTGAGCGCCGTGCTCTTAGGCCGGCTGGCGTATCGGTTCCTGCAGGTCGGTTCGCTGATCTCGTTCGGCGGCGATCCGGCGGCGTCGTTTTCGCCCCTGACCTTGACCCTCGCGGCAGCCTTGATCGGCTACTACCTGACTTTCAACATCGGCGTGCTGCGCCGTGCGCGCGCGACGAACGCTGCCTCGGCCGCGAACGATGCGGTGTTCCTGCCCTGAGTCGACGCGCTCCGGTCTGCGACGGGCCCGGTGCCAACAACGAGAGAACGAACGATGACGTGGTGGATCTGGTTGATCGTGGCGGCGGTGATGGCGATGTCCTGCGCCTTCTTCGTGATGCTGAGCCTGTCATCCCTGTCGGCGTATGGCGCCAACTACCATTCGTTCACGCCGCGACAGCGCTTCATGGGCAAGGCGCTCTACCTGGGCTCGTTCGCGGCGGCGATCGCCAGCGCGCTGGCGGGTGCGCTGGCGGTGTTTCTGATGTTGCGTCCGCTCTGGAGCTAGTCGCCTAGCCGAAGACTTTCTTCAGCAGGGCCGTGGTGCGCTTGAGCGGATCGCGGCGGATCTCCTTCTCCTGCTGGGCGACGTAGAAGTACAGGCCGTCCATCGCCTTGGTGGTGACGTAACTGTCGAGATCGAGGCTCTGGCCGCCGCCGAGCAATTGGGTCACGTTCTGGTTTTTTCCGACGATCGACTTGTAGCGCTGGGTGACGCCGGTCTGCGCGGTCGCGCGCGCGACGATGGGCTGGAATTTCGCGCGCAGGCTGTTCTCGGTGACGCGGCGGAAATATTGGGTGCCGGCGTCATCGGCGCCGCGGACGATGTTGAGCGCATCCTGCACGGTCATCTGCCGCACGGCATCGGAGAAGATGTCGGCGGCGACCGGGATCGCCTGTTCGGCGGCGCGGTTCATCGACAACTCGAATTCGTCGACTTTGCGACCCGCCCCGAGGCGGCGCGCGGTGTCGGTGAGTCCGCGGATTTTTTCCGGGACCAGGATGCGGACAAGGGGATCGCCCTGAAAGCCGTCCCTGCGTCCGAGTTGGGTGATGGCGCGTTTGACGCCTTGCGCCAGGGCTTCCTTGATGCCGCCCGCGGCTTCGTTCTGGCTGACGCCGTTGGCGGTGCCGGGTTGGGCGACGGCCTGTCGGAGTTTGTCCTTCCACGAATCGGCGGATGCGGTGGCGGTGCCCAGCAAGAGCACGACGGTGGCGGCGAGGGCGACGGGAGCCAGGCGCATGGCGTTTCTCCGGGTGGTCTGGCCCTCATCCTATCCCTCAGCTACGTGAAGCGGCGAGTTTCCTCGCGACGAGGCGGCACTGGGACGGAAACGAGTCCGTCCCGGCGCCGCCGCCGTGGTCAGCGGTCCATCGTGTAGTTGATCGGCACCCGGGCGTAGGCGCTGATCGCGACACCGCCCTGCAAGGCCGGATTGAAGTGCCAGCGCGCCTTCACGAATTTCTGCGCGGCTTCGTCGAGCAGTTTCGAACCGCTGCTTTGCTCGATCGCGACGTCGATCGGGCTGCCGTCCGGGCCGACGAGGATCAGCAACACGACCGTCCCGGTGATGCCGCGTCGTTGTGCCATCGCCGGATAGGGCGGCGGCGGCGCGCGATCGGCCGTCAAGGCGGCGAGCGTCGGCGGGCCAGGATCGAAGCTCGTGTCCGCCTCGCCGGTGTCGGGCACGAAGACTTCGGTACCGTCCTCGTAGGTGATCTGCGCGGTGGGCTCGACCGGCGTGGTTCGCGTGACTGCGGTGGGGTGCGGAACGGTTTGCGGCCGCACCGTCTGGACGGGCGGAGGCGGCGGAGGCGGAGGCGGAGGCAGCGCTTCGATCCACGAAACCTCCGTCGTGATGTCGTCCTCGACGGCAGGCGCGGGGGATTGCATCGGAGCGAGCAGGAGCATCAGGGCGCCCGCATGCAACGCAATGACGAAGCTGTTCGCAGCGATGCGCTTGCCATCCAAGGCCAGGGCGGGAAAGCGGGAGTGGGCGTGGACCATGGGACACCTCCGGGTTGGGCAAACGCATGAACGTCTGCCCTCGGGCGGCGGGGTTGATCCGGCGCTTGAAGCGCATCACGGTTTCGGCGGTACGATGCCGACAATGCGCGAGGAGTCGAGTCATGCCGAAGCGTTTCGCCCTGCTGGTTGTCCTGCTGGTCCCGCTGCTGGTTCTGGCGGGCTGCCAACGTTCTGCGCAAGACGCGGGCGGCGAGACGCCTGCGGCAACCTCCCCACCACCGGCTGAGGTCGTAGCGGGCGAGGACAGCGAGCGACTTTGGCAGGGCGTCCTGCCTTGCAGTGATTGCCTGGGCATCGACACGCGCCTGCAATTGCGGCAGGCCGCGGGTCGACGCACTTATGCCCTACATGAGGTTTACCTTGGCGGGCGCGGAGTGAATGCGTTCGATCAGACCGGTGACTGGCTGGAACGGACAGTCGCGATTGACGGCGCCTCCGCCGAGGTCATCGTGCTGGACCCGCGTGGCAGAGCCCAGTCGTTTTGGCTGCACGACGACGGCTCGCTGGAGCTGCTCGACACCGAGGGTCATCCGCAGGCCCATGGCGAAGCCTTGCGTTTGCAGCGCATGGCGCCCTGATCCGGTTCGCGGCTAAGCTCGATACCTCAGGCAGCTTCGACGGTACGCGCATGGCCAGCGATCTTTCCAACCAGGACAAAGTCACCTATCGCGGGGGCTGCCATTGCGGGCGCGTCCGCTTCGAGGTCGATGCCGATTCCACGCTCGTCGTGCAGGAGTGCAATTGCTCGCTGTGCCGGATGAGCGGGTTCTGGCATCTGATCGTGCCGGCCGCCCAGTTTCGTCTGCTGTCCGGACAGGAATATCTCGTCGAGTACACCTTTAACACCGGCGTCGCCAAACACCGGTTCTGTCGTGTCTGCGGTATCAAGAGTTTCTACATCCCGCGTAGCAATCCCGATGGCGTTGATGTCAACGCACGCTGTCTCGATGAAGATGTCACTTCGGCGATCACCGTCGAGCCATTCGACGGACGCAACTGGGAAGAAAATGCCGCGGCTCTCGCGCATTTGAGCCAGGCCTGACGGCGGTTGGTCGATCTCAGTCGAGCCGTTTGCTGATCCGTCGCGTCGAAGCCACCAGCAGCACGGTCGCGATCAGCGCCAGTGCACCCAGGTCGGTCGGAAGATCGAGCAGATCGGCGTCGCGCAACATAATGCCGCGGATCAGCCGGATAAAATGCGTCATCGGCAGGATTTCCGACAGCCACTGCGCCGCGCGCGGCATGCCGGCATACGGAAACATGAAGCCCGACAGCAGGATCTGCGGCAACAGAGTGAAAAACGCCATCTGCATCGCCTGGAACTGGCTTTTGGCCAGGGTCGAGATGAACACGCCGAGCGACAGGTTTGCGACGATGAACAGCAGGGCAGCGACGTACACTTCCAGCAGGCTGCCACGAATGGGTACCGCGAACACGAGCTTTCCCAGCAACAGCACGACCGTTACCTGCACCAGGCCAATACCGACGAACGGCAAGACCTTGCCGATCGTCAGCTCCCAGGGCGAGACCGGCGTGGCGATCAGCATTTCCAGATTGCCGCGTTCGCGTTCGCGCACCAAAGCCATGCCGGTGAACATGACCAGGGTCATCGTCAGGATTACGCCGATCAATCCCGGCACCGTATTCACCGGGGCGCGTCGCTCGGGGTTGTAGAAGTTGACGACCTCGACGCCCTGATACGCCGGCCGGATTCCGGGCAGGGGCAGCACGGCGAGTTGCCGCGCGGCCGCCTGTACGGTCTGGTCGGAACCGTCGACCATGACCTGCAGTGCCGGACGGTCCTGCGTTTCCAGGCGGCGCTCGAAATCCGCCGGTAAGACGATGCCGATGCTGATGCGCCCTTGTCGCATGAGCGTCTGCAACTCGTCGGGCGTCTGTACCTGGCGGCGGAGGTTGATGACGCCAGTCGCTTCCAGGTCCGCCAACACCTCGCGCGAGCGCACGGTATTGGACTGGTCCACGACGGCCGCGTCGATATGGCGGATATCGAGATTGATCGCGAACCCGAACAGCAGCAATTGCAGCGTCGGGATGCCGAGGATCATGCCGAACGTCAGGCGGTCGCGACGCAGTTGTCGCAGTTCCTTGACGACGATGGCGAACAGGCGCGTGAAATTCATGCAGCCTCCGCTCGGCTCAGACGCGTGGCGGCGACGAAAACATCCTCGAGATTCGGCGTCACGGTGTCGATCACGACCTGCTCCGTATTCGGGATCAGCCGGCGCAGGGTGGCTTCGTCGATCGCGTTGTCGGCGAGCACGCGCAGATCCGTGCCGATCTGCGCAACGCCGAGCACGCCGGGATGCCCGCGCAGGACGGCTTCGGCAACGCGCGTCTGCGTCACGCGGATGCGCCACACGCGCCCAGGCAGCGCCGCGCACAGCGCTTGCGGCGTGTCATCGGCGACCAGCCGTCCGCTTTCCAGGATGGCCAGGCGGTGACAGCGCTCGGCTTCGTCCATGTAGTGCGTGGACACCAGCAAGGTAGTGCCGGCGTCGGCGAGTTCGAACAGATTCGCCCAGAAATCGCGACGCGACTCCGGATCGACCGCGCTCGTAGGTTCGTCGAGCAGCAACAGTTCCGGTTCGTGCAGCACCGAGCCCGCGAGTGCCAGGCGTTGCTTCTGGCCACCGGACATCGTGCCAGCCAGTTGCTGACGGCGATCGCCGAAGTGATAGCGCTCGATCATTTCGTCGACGCGCTGCTTGGCCAACGCGCGCGGCAAGTCGTGCACGGCGGCGAGGAATTGCAGGTTCTCCAGCACCGTCAGATCTTCGTACAGCGAAAACTTCTGCGTCATGTAGCCGATGCGCCGCTTCAGCGCCTCGGCCTGCTCGGGAATGCGCAGGCCGAGGACTTCGACTTCGCCGCTGGTCGGCGTAAGCAAGCCGCACAGCATGCGCAAGGTGGTCGACTTCCCCGAGCCATTGGGGCCCAGAAAACCGTAGACCTGACCGCGCGCGATCGCGAGGTCGACGTGATCGACGGCGGTGAGTTCGCCGAAACGTTTGGTCAGGCCGCGGGCTCGGATGACCGGCCCGCCATTGCCGGTGGCGGGCGTGTTCATGGGGCGATGCGGGCTTCCAGCGGCAGGCCGGCCGGCAGATTTTTCGCAGCGGCGTCGTCGAGCACCAGTTCGGCGCGGTAGACCAGACGACTGGCGTCATCGCCGGTTAGTGCGTAGTAGGGCGTGAATGCCGGCTCGCGGCTGATGTTGCGCAGATGCGCAGGCTGTTCCGCGTCGACACCGCGGACGCGCACCAGAAATTTCTGTCCCGGACGCAGCGACGCGCGCTGACTGGCCGGAACGAATACGCGTGCATACGGCGCCTCGCCCACCAGCAGACTCACCACACTCGCCCCGAGCGGTGGCTGGTCGCCGGCCTTGAAGGGCAGGGCGTCGACGCGTCCGGCGCGCGGGGCGCGCACTTCCAGCCGCGCCCGACTCAGGCGCAATTCTTCCAGTGCTGCCTGCGCTGATTTGACTGCGGCCTCGGCCTGCGCGATCTGCTCGGGGCGGGCGCCGTGGGTTAGTTCGCGCAGTTGCGCTTGTGCCTGGGACACCTGCGCCTGACTGCGATCGCGGGTGGCACGCGCGGCATCGAGGGTCGAACGCGCGACGAGCTGTTTGTCGGCGAGGTCGGCCTGGCGCGCGTACTGTTTCTGGGCTTCCGCGCGACCAGCTTCTGCGCTCGTCAGCGCGGCGCGCGCAGCGTCGAGTTGTTCGCTGCGTGTACCGTTGGTGAGTTCGGCGAGCTGCGCCTGCTGCTGCGCGACCACGGCCTGGGCCTGCGCCAGACGTCGGTCCATGCGGCGGCCATCAAGCGTCAACAGCAGCGCGCCGGCGTCGACGGCGTCGCCCTCGGCCACCGCCAGGGATTGCACAGGCTCGCTTGCTTCCGAGGGCAGGCTGATGCGATCCCACTCGAGCGTGCCGAGCAGGGGCGGCGCGGATTTCGTGCCACAGGCGGAGACGCACAATGCGAGCGCGACCGCGAGCAGCCGACGATGATCAGTTTTCATGTTTCAGTTCCAGTCCCCGGCTGAGCAGGGCGAGCGTGTGACGTTGCATCTGTTCTGTACCGACGTCGTCGGCCGCGAATATCCGTGTCCACACCGGCCTGGCGGCGTGGGCGAAAAGCGTCAGTCCCATGAGCGACACCACGAGCAGGCGGGGATCGAGATCGGGATTGAGGTCGCCGGTGCGTTGCAGTTCAGTGAACCGCGCCGCGAGCATGCGCGGAAGTTGCGGCGCCATGCGCTCGATGATGAGCTCGCGCAGCGTTCCGCCTTCCATGAGGATTTCCCGAACCCACAGTCCCGGCAGCCAGGGATGACGTTGAACCATCGCGCCGACCCCGGCCACGAAGCCGGCGATCAGATCGGCAGGCGGAGCGTTGCCGAGCATCGCCACCGCCTCGGCAAATACCGGCAGCACCCGCTCCTCGATCACGGTGGTGACCAGTTGTTCCTTGCTGCCGAAGTAGTAGCTGACCAGGGCGGGGGTCACGCCGCTTTGTTTGGCGATGCCGCGCAGGGTGACCGCGGCGATGCCTTCGGAGACGAACTGCGCGAGGGTCGTATCGAGAATGCGCGTGCGATGGTCCGCATCGGCGGCGAGGGGGCGGCCGGGTTTTCGGGGCAGAGCGGGGCGGGGGCGGGTCATGCGGCGAATAATAATTAAACACATAAATAATTGTCAACAGGGGCTGGAAATCAAGGCGGCCGCTAGACTGTCGTTATGACTTCGCCCGCCCGCTCCCCGTTCGACCGCCTGTCCGTGGCCCCCATGATGGATTGGACAGACATAAAAAAAAGGTCTATATAAATCATTGGTTTCGGAGCTTGCCAAAGTTGTATGTAGCACGCACGAGGCGCTTCACATTTCGCGAAGCGTGAAAAGGGCAAGCTCTATGCGTTGAACTCGCGTGGCCATGCCCCAAGAATTGAGACCTTTCCGTCGTATGCTCTCCAGTATGAGGTTCCGACCATGACCGCTGGCGTACCCAAGCAATTCGTCCTTTATAAAGACGCTGCTGGACAGTACCGCTGGGTTATGTACGCCGCCAATTCGCGCAAGATTGCCGATTCCGGCGAGGGCTACACCACTCGTGAAGGCTGCTTGGCTGGGCTTCGCATGGTCATCGCAGCGGCTCCCGGCATCCAAGTGAACGACAAAACCACCGGCACCTGGTACACGCCATAACGGCTTGTGGTGCGATGTTGCCGCTGGCAATTTGCCGAGGCCGACCCTATATTGTTTCGTTAACTGGGCTTTTGTCCCGGCCCGTTCTGGAGGTGAGCATGGCCTACTCGGCATCCACAGTCGCCAACTTCTTTATCGACAAGGCCTCGAGCGAGGGACGGGCAGTTACGCCCATGCAATTGATCAAGCTGGTCTACATAGCCCATGGGTGGCATCTAGGCTACTTCAGCAAACCGCTGATCAACGAAACCGTGCAGGCTTGGCGTTATGGCCCCGTCGTCAAATCCTTGTACGACAAAGTTAAGCGATACGGCAGCGGCGCTGTTAGCGAGCCGGTGCAAACGACTTCCGTTCCATGGTCCAGAGACACACTCGATGCTCAGACGCAATCCTTGCTGGATAGCGTGTGGTCGGCGTACGCCGGTTTCAGCGGAATTCAGCTGTCTGCCATGACCCATCAACTTGACACGCCTTGGTACGAGGCGTGGCACCTCCAAGGTGGCAGCTCCCAATATTTTGCTGAAATCTCCGATGACGTTATTGAGCGTCATTACAAGCAGAAGATCAGCCAGTCGCGACCTGAGGCGGCATTAGCGTGAATGGCGGCGGAGCGCAGGGATCTGACGAAGGCGCTGCTTCGCCTCCGCAAAGCGATGCACATAAGGGCAAATCGGAACCAAAGAAATCCGATGATGGGTCCGTGCCAACAGAGCCGCCTAAGATTGCGGCCCCTGCGGCCGATATCTTAGAAGCGACGTCCGACGCTCCGACCGGCCGTTTTCCCGAGATCGAGCTCGACGTCGCGAAAGCCGGTGACAATAACGATCCGTCTGCCGCCTCGATGGTCGAGCAGCTTCCTCTGCCGTCGACCGCGCTAAAAGAGGACTATCGCAGCCAAGTCGAGCTCAACCTAAAGGCCAATCGCGAGCTTCGTGGTTCGGCATTTCGCCTATTGGGCCTCATGAGTTTCGCGTACTTGGTTGCGCTACTTGTAATCCTCATCGGCTTCTTCAATGCCGAAAAGGCCCCGGCTATTATTTCGCACGCGTGGAACTGGCACGTGTACGTGTTGGTTGGGATTGTCCTTATCGTCTTTGCGGCCATCCCGCTTACCTTGGCGATGGCTCTCGTGAAAATGATTACGGAAAAGCCTGACGACAAGTGGGAAGTTGCCGACATCAAAACCCCCAATGTGGAGCTGGCAAAAATTTTCGCGGATTTCATCAAAACGCTGGGCCGTGGATAGTCCGAGCGATGCGTCGAACGTCCTCCCGACGGAAGATGGTTGAAAGTCTGTGTCGATTGCGCTGACGTGTTCCTCCTCCTAAGAACCAAGAAATTGAAGCTCTTTGTCCAAGACGGGGGAGGTTCGCTCTGCACGCGTGCTGCGGCTCTTCCCATGGAGCCCTCATGAACGATGCGTGGATCGCTGCAGTTTTTGGCCTCGTCGGCTCGGTACTAGGAGCCGGTGCCACCATGCTTGGATCGTGGCTGAGTTCCCATACCGAACGTAAGAAGCTCGCCGAACAACGACTCCGTGAGCAGGTCGCAGTGTCTCTGGCGCTCGCCGCGGAACTCAAAATGATGGCAGCGCAAAACCAGGCAATCACCAATGCGTTTGCCCGGTTTGTAGAGGAAGGGCACGCCTTGGATACGGCTCTGCTCAAAGCGGAGCTGACGGGAACCCCACTGTTCTACTCGCGCGTCTGTGATAGACCCGATGCAGTTCCCAGTGAGCTGATCGGAGAGGTGGTGTCCGCGTACGCACTTTTTGCTATGGCAAATGCGGGATTGCAGCGTTGGGCGCTGGCGGTGCCGCAAATCTCTGGGGACCATCTAAAAAATCTCTCAAAGCACACGCAGTTGAGTGCTGAGAAAGGGCTCGAAGCCAGCAAAAAGCTCGTCGCTTTTGCAGAGACTAAGCAGGGGGTATCTAAGCAGCGTTGATTTTCCGCCATTCGGCAGCCGCCGTGGTCTGACGCAAGTCTATGTATTCTGCGAGGGATTCCGCCGAGACTAGCCAGGGCGACTTTTGTGTTCCCAGGCGAAAGGTTGGGATGGGCAGTCTCTGCCGTGCCGCGGCACGCTTTCCCTCTTCGCTCGACATTCCGAAGTGGTGCGCGCATTGGTCGACGGGAATCTGCCCGGTGCCGAACTCGGCAAGCAAAAGGAAAAGAGTCCGAGAGTGGTTCACGCCGATGCCTCAGTCATATGCGGGAGAGGACGTGCTCGGCGCCTGGCGCCGAACACGTCGGGGTGCGAAGGCGGTGGCCGACGGTGCGGTCACTTCTTCGCTGGCTTCTTCTTGACCGCGGTTTTGGCCTTCTTCGCGGGCGCCTTCTTCGCCGCCGGTGCTTTCGCCGACTTGGGTGCGGGCGCCGCAAGCTGAGGCTTCGCGCCGTAGTTCGGGCCGCGGAGTACCTTCGGCAGCCAGCCCTTGCCCTGGAGTAACTTGCCTGCGCTGGCGATGACCTCGTCGCGTTTTGCATCGGACAGCTTGTCTGCATCGGCCTTGCCGCAGGTTTCCTTGATGGCCTCGATAACCAAAGCCTTCGGCACCTGGGCGAGGAACGTATCCGGCGTCGGCTGCCAGTACTTGGCCATGTCCAGCTTCAAGATGCCGGCGATCGCGTCCGCTGCCGGAACGCGGCCGTTCTTGCCGTGCCCAGCTTCCAGCGTCAATGCAGTGAGAAACGCGAGCAGCTGCAACTGCGTGTCACGGCTCTGCTTGAAGATCCACTCGCGCATCGCGTCCGAGTTTTTCGGGAGGCCCTTCTTGAGCCAGACGTCGACGCCCGCCTTCATCGCTTTCCATGCCACGCCGTCTGCCAGGTCTTTCGCGCCGGCGCGGATGTGCAGGTCGTGTGACTCGAAACTGTTGGTCGGATTGATGTGCAACGCGGAGCCGCCGCTGTTGTTGAACAGCAGGCGGTTTGCCATCGCGTGAATCAGGAGCGGCAGCGCGACGTCGACGTTGGTCGACACCAGCGCCTGCAGCGCGAGCGTGCGGTGCGCCGACAGGCGACGGATCATCGGCTCGCCGAGTTCGGTCTTCTTCGGCGCGGCGGGCTTGTCCGCCTTCGGAGTGCCGGTGACCTTGTCGCCCTTCGCCTGCTGCCCAGGCCTCAGTCGGCCACGGTGCACCTGCAGGCCAAAGTGGCTGAGGAACACCAAAGCGCCGGCCTCGGTTTTCGCTTTGTCGGACCACTTCTCCAGGTCTCGATCGAGCCGCTCGACTTCGAGCTTGAGCGTGTCCTCTTCGTGCCGCAGCGCGTCGATCGCCTCCTCGTCCCATTCCTCGACTTGCTCGAGGTCGCCGACTTCCTGGTGGATCTGTTCGAGCCTCGCAGCGATGGCCTTTTTGCGATCGGTGACTTCCTTGCTGGGCTTGGTCACGATCGGGCGCGACGGGTGGGCCTGGTATTCGTAAAGCTGGCTGTGATCGAGGGTCAGATGCGCTTCCACCCACGACCAGCCCTCCTTCTCGACGGCCGCGGCGACCAGGGCCAGCTTTTGTTGGGCGAGCTCGCGCAGTAGCTTGGGGTCTGTCAGATAAGCGTCGTCGTTCGTGGAGAATAGATCCTTGCGCACCGCGCCGCCGGCGGCGACATAGGCGTCGAGGCCGACGAACACGGCCAGCTCCGAATTGGCACGCACTTCGGCCGACGTGAGTCGACGACGCAGCTCCATGGGCTCGCGCTCGTGCCGGTGCGTGGTCTTGTCCCAGACATTCTCCTGTGCCTCGTGGTCGTCCGTCAGTGCGAGCGCCTGCAGCTGCTCCAGGTCCATACCGCCCTGGCGATACAGGTCGAACAGGCGGGGGCTGACGTTGGCCAGCTTCAGGCGCTGCTTCACGAACAGCTCCGTAACGCCGAAGTGGGCCGCGACGTCTGCAATCGACGTACCGCGCTCCACCAGGTCGCGAAATGCCTCGAACTGGTCGGCGGGGTGCAGTGCTTCGCGCATGATGAACGTGGACAGCGAAGCTTCGGTAGCGCGCTCGTCGGTGTTGGCCGCCATGATTGCGCACGGCGCCTCATAGCTCGCCGGCAGGTGGTCCTGTTCGATGAGGACGCGGAGCGCAGCCACGCGGCGCGAGCCGTCGACGACTTCGTATTTGCCATCGATGCCTGTGCGCACGACCAGGTTATGCATCAGGCCGACCGCGCGAATGTTGGCGGCCAGTTCGGGAATGGATTTGCCGCCGGTCTTGCGGACGTTCTGCGGCGACGGTTGCAGCGCGGAAAGCGGGAGGGTGGTGAGATTCATCGGAGGTCCTGTCGAAGGAGTCGGCGTCAGTCGCCGGTGTGGGCGCGGGGAGGATTCGTCGCGGGTTTCGGCATCCAAGCCGGGCAGCGCTCGAGGTCTGCTTGCGGCGCCATGCGCGCCTGAAAAGGGTCTTGTGCGGCGTCGGGATTGAACTCGGCGAAACGCCGGCAGGTGCCACAGATCTTGATGTCGGCGCCTTCGCAGATCGCGTAGTAGGTCATCCGGCTTGCTCCTCGAGGACGGTGGTGTGCCCCGTCCTGAGCAGCTCGTTTCCGCTGCGCGTGATCATGGCGCGCTGGCCGTCCTGCTGAAGCGTGAGCAGGCCCCAGCGCTGCAGCGCGAACACAGTGCGCGTGGTGAAAGCCTTGCCGCCGGCGATGGCGACGTAGCCACCGCGGGCGCGTTTGAGATGGGACACATTGCTCGCGCTGAGCAGGACGTCGCGCTGCAATTCGCTGAGGCTGCTGAATTCGAGATTCATGGCAGACCTCAGGCGGCGTTCGCGACGGGAATCAGGTGGTAACGGCCCGCCGTGCGTCCGAGCCATTCTTTGCCCTCGGGGCGCAACGTCACCGTGCCCTGGTCGAAGTTCACCTGGGACACATTGGCGCTGAACGCTTTGCCCGACGTCGGTTTGACGTTGGCCGGTGGCGGAGCGCCGTCTGCGAACGCCTGGCGTTCGAGGCTCCACTCGCGGGCGCGTTTGCGCATGAGTCCGGCTTCGATGTTCAAGCCGTTCGCCTCGAGGCGGTCCGCGTAGGTGTCCAGAAAATCCGGGCCGGTGATTTCATCTTGATCAGCCATGTTGTCTTTCTCCAGTTGTCGAAGGTGGGCGGTGGCGGCGGCGAAGTCGCACATGACGATCACGCGAGCTCGGGTTCGTTGGGTTGCCGGCGACGCAGCTGCTCGGCGCGCTTCTTGCCGGCGCGGATGGCCAGCAGCGTGTGTCCCGGTTCGCGCATCGCCCAGGCGATCGCGGCGATGGTGTTGGACTCGTCACATCCGATCTGCCGGCAGTGGCGATCGACCGCGCGGGAAATGTCGGTCGCATCGGACCGCGACGGCTTGCTGGTGAGTAGTGCAGTTGTGGCGACGAACGCGGTGGTGCAATGCGAGAGATGCATGGCGGACTCCGAGTCAGGACCAGAGGGTGGGATTCGGGCGCGGCGCCGGCGGCGCGACGTATCGCAGGTCGCGTGAGGCGGCTCGGCGTTGGGAGACGTTGTCGGCCCAGAGCGCGCAGGCGAAGCCCAGCGCGAAACCGCCGACCAACAGGCACGCGCCAGCCATGGCAATCGCGCCGGCCGACGAGGCAGTGATGCGCACCAGGTCAGCAGACATGGCGATGCCGACCCCGGCCAGCGTGGCGAGAGTCAGACCTATGCAGTACGCGATGCGAGTGCGAACGGAACGAGTGCGCATGTGCCCTCCGAAGTGGAGGGCAGCCCCAGTGCTCTAGGGGTGGAACACCGGGGCTACCCTGCCGGCGGGGAGGCCGGCAGGGGGACAATATGCATATACCGCATATGTGTCAAGCGCATATGGCGAAATGCGCCTAGTCGTTGATGTCCGCTTTTAGGACGGCGCCCCAGCGATCGACCACGCAGAAGTAGGACAGGCGGCGCGCAGGCGTCTGGCCTTTGGCGGGATGCTCTAGGGAATTGCCGTTGAAGATCAGCGACCCTGTCGAGGGGTCGTAGACGCTCGTGTAGGTGAGCCGTGCGTCCAATAGGTGGTCCCATGCGGCACCAGGAGGTGCCTGACTGGTGATTGCGTCACTGCAGGGGATCTGGATCTTTGACGCGACTTTGGCGGCCATACAACGGCTGTCGGTCTGTTCGCAGTTAACGCTCGCCGGATCCGCAGTGACGCGCTCATTCGAGCGAAACCACAAATAGAGCGCCCCAGCCAAAATGGCAAGCACCACTAGAGCTCTTACATCCTTTCGAGCGGCGGCGCGGCCTCGGGATGTCGCGACTGCTTCGCGAGCTCGGCTGGCCACAGCCTTGGTGTCTGATTCGTCCATGCTCTCCTCGACTAGTTGCGGAAGGCGTGTTCGGCAATCGTGCGCACCACGCCAAGAATGATCACGGTCTTGTCGATTAACAGCGCGGGGAACTGAGGGTTTAGAGGCGTCAAGTACATGCGCCCGCCATCCTGCGTCAATTTCTTGAATGTGGCAGCTGGTTCATCATCGATCTGGGCAACTACAAAATCGCCTGAGGTAGCGGTTGCTTTCGGATCGACGACGATTCTGGTGCCCGGAGGGAAGCTGGGAGCTCCGCGAGGATTGACCATCGACTCTCCCTCAATCTGGAGCGCATAAGCTCGAGTGGACACGCGAGCATGCGTTGGAACCCACTCCTTCACGTCTTCGGGTGCGAGGGGTTCATCAGACTCGGTGAAGGTTCCGGCTTGAACCCAGCCGATGAGCGGAACAAGCGTCGTTCCAGACTCAGCTCGAGGGCGATAGGTCGCTGCACCAGAATCGCGGACTTTGAGGTCCGTTTCCACGGCCTCAAATATCTCCGAGACCCTGACGCCGTAGATCTCGGCCAGCCGGGCTAGGGTGTCCTGGTCGACGCCTTGGCGCCCCCTCTCAATCCGCGAGATAGTGGTTTGGTCCACTTGCATGCGGTCTGCAACGTCGACCTGTTTTAGGCCCGCTGCGGCGCGAAACTGGGCCAGTGCGGCCCCTAGCTGCTGATTCCTGTCCATTCGGGCAGTGTCCGCGTATGAGCCCGGCGCATAAAGGGCGGAATGCGCATGCAGTTGACGCCTAATATGCAGATAATGCATATTAGGGTCCATGAGCACTCTCCTGCGCGAAGCACGAAAGAAAAAAGGGCTGACCCAAGCCGAGCTCGCTGCGGCGTTGGGCAGGGATCAAAGCAGCATCTCCAAGTACGAGGCCGGCGAGATCCGGCCTGACGTCGACGTGGCGAAGCGTTACGCGGAGCTGCTGGACATCAGTGTGGTTGATGTCCTGTATCCGCCCAGCGCGGAGGCGGCCTGACATGCCTCGCGCAGCGACTTTTGAATTGAGCGCGACTCGGCATGGAACCGTTGGCGTCGCCGTGACGCGCAGATACATCAGCAACGCGACTACGTCTCCCGGACCGTTCGAGGTGGACCAGGCACGCAATGCGACGAACCGGAAAGGGGAGGGCGCGGATTTCATACCGCGCAGCTTGTGGCAACGCGGAGGTTCTCCGCATGAAGCGTAGTTCTCACTTCCTGCCACCGCGGTCATCGGTGATCTACGACATCACGCGAAAAATGCTCAACGCGACCGCACAGAACGTGATGACGTTCGCTATGCACGTGGCCGAGCGCTACCTCGAACAGGTGCACCCGGATTTCCGCCAGGTCAAGTTTCGGGAAGACCTGGTTGCCAGCGCGAAGAGCAATGCGCAGATCCTCGATCGGTATATGAAGGGCACCGTCAAGGTGTTGCCGGCCGATCTCGAGGACGCTTGGGTTGACGCCTTGCCGGAACCCTATCGCAGCGACTGCGAGCGTGAGTTGGCCGCTCGCCGCGGTCGCTACTCCGAGAAACGCATCGAGGCGACCGCACACGGCGAAGCCATTGGTCTGGCGGATCTGGCGACCCAGTTCGGTGAGCTGGTGACGGCTCTCGGGCCTGCCTTGTCGGACGGTCGGATCACCGAATCGGACTTGCCGCACGCTCGTCGCATCGTTGCCGAGGCGGATGACCTGATTTCAGCTGTGCTTGCCACGCGCCGCAATGTCGCGGGCCTGCTGCAGGAGATGCCCCATGGGTGACTCGATCGATCGAGCACAGGATCGCGAGCAGTTGGACCGTGAATTCGCGCTTCGTGACCAGCTCAACAGGCAGCGCGTGGGCCTGTGCGAATGCGAGGAATGCGGTGACTCCATCAGTCCACTGCGTCGCAGTCTCGGTGCGCGCTTGTGCGTGATGCACCAGGAGGCCTTCGAAGCCGAACTACGCAAGCGGGGTGCGCGAACATGCGTCTAGGACGCCGTGACCCCGTTCACCGCGCTGAGGTCCTGAAGCGCGAGCGCGAGATGGCAGCGGAATTGTTCAACCCGCCCACCGAGGAAGAGCGGCAGCGCATTGCTCGCGTTCTTGGCCGCGAGGACGTGCTCACCGATCCTCAGCAGCCGCTACCGCTGGAGCGCGCAGCATGACGTCCGGCGCGGCAAAGCGAATCGACAGCGTCGCCCTGCTTGCTGAGATCGACTTGGTGGCGCTCGTGGCCGCTACGGTCAAACTGCGCCGGGCCGGTCGGGAGTGGACCGGGTTGTGTCCCTTCCACGACGAACGCTCGCCAAGCTTCACGGTGAACCCGGACAAAGGGTTCGTGCATTGCTTTGGATGCGGGGCGCACCACAACGCGATCGGTTTCGTGATGGCGTTGACGGGAAAGAGTTTCGTCGAGGCTTGCGCCCAGCTCTCAGGCGGCGAGTCTGCGCCAGCCCGGATCAAACGCACTTCGTACGGACGTCCACTTGCGGCAGGTGCAACCTGGATACCCATGCGCGTGGTGCCGGATGATGCGTCGCCGCTGATTGCGGCCGACGGCAAGGCGACCATGTTCAATCCGAAGCGCGGCCGTTACTGGACCTGCACGCCCGCACGTGCTGATGCGTATCGAAACGCCGAAGGGAAGCTGCTGGGGTACGTCCTCCGCATCGAAATGCGCGATGGAGCCAAGATCACGCCACAGGTCACCTGGTGCATTGGGCCCGACGGGCTCTCCCAATGGTGCGTGCGGCCTTTTCCCGAGCCGCGGCCACTGTTCGGTCTCGATCGGCTTGCTGCGTATCCCGAGAAGCCGGTGCTGATCGTCGAAGGCGAGAAATGCGCGCTAGCTGGCGCTGACGCGTTGCCACCGTATGCGGTTATCAGCTGGCCCGGCGGCAGCAAAGGCATGCGGCACGTGAACTTCGAGCCATTGAAAGGCCGCGACCTGGTGCTCTGGCCTGACGCGGACAAGCCGGGCATGGAAGCAATGCTGGGTCGCGAGGACTACACCGGTCGCCTGTTCGATGGTGTCGCGCAGCTTGCATGGCGCGTTGGGGCGCGTTCGATTCGCCTGGTGGATCCCGAAGGCCAGCCCAAGGGCTGGGACATCGCCGACGCCCTGCAAGTCGACGGCTGGACGCCACGCCAGCTCGCGGCCTGGGCCGCAACGCGCGTGTGCGAGTTGGACATCGTGCTCGACGACAGTCGGAGGGCAGCATGAAGCCACTTCCACCTGCCTCGGTTCAGCGACTCTCCGATGCGGACCTCCTGCTGTTGATCGAGCGCCTGGTGCGAGAAATCCCGCAGTCGCAGTCCTTGTTGGCGCAAGCACGGCGCGAAGCGAACCGCCGGCAGAAACCTGCGGGAGACCAATGAACGTGGCCCGCGAAAAGATGAAAGTGATCGCCGGTGGCAAAGGCGACGATGCTGGCGGCAGCGACGGCTCCGGTGGCGGTGGATTCAACGCGCCGGGTGACTGGCGCGCAGGTCTCGTCCGCACGAACACCGGCGCCGTGAAGGGTGTGAGCCACAACGTGATGCTCATCCTGGACAACGACCCCGCGCTGAAGAATCTGTTTTGGCTCGATGAATTCGGCAATCGCATCGCATTGGATCGCCTGCCGCCATGGAGTGGAGGTACGCGCGACGAATTCACCGAGGTAGACGCTCTCGAACTCTCGGCGTGGCTGGGCAGTCCGGATCGCTACACGATGGCTGTCGGTATCGACCTGGTGATGCAGGGTGTCGAGGCGATTGCCCGCCGCAAGAAGCGACACACGGTGCGCGAATACCTCGAACGCCTGGTCTGGGATGGCACACCGCGCGTGTCGCGGATGTTCGTCGACCTCTTCGGGGCGAGCGAGAGCGAGTACGCCTTGGGCGCTGCTCCTTGCATGATGGTATCGGCAGTCTCCCGCATCCTGTGGCAGGACCCGACCCAGCCCAGCAAGGGCTCCAAGGTCGACTTCATGGTGGTGCTCGAGGGCGGGCAGGGTGCGGGCAAGACGACGTCGGTGTTGGAGCTGTTCACGGCCGAGTGGTACGCCGAGGCAACCGAGTCGCCGGCACACAAGGACTTCTACCAGACGTTGCGCGGACGTTGGGCCATCGAGATTGGCGAGATGGACTCGTTCTCGAAGGCCGACGTCTCGAAGGTCAAGCAGGCCATCACCACGCGCTTCGACGTCTACCGCCCCAGCTACGGGCGCACCGCCAGGTCATTCCGTCGCGAGTGCGTGTTCGTCGGCACGGTCAATGGCGATGACTACCTGCGTGACGCCACGGGCGCTCGGCGCTTCCTGCCCGTCACCGTGGGCATGATCGACATCCAGGCAGTCGTGGCTGCGCGTGACCAACTGTGGGCCGAGGCGGTTCACCTGTTCAAGCATGGCTTCGAGTGGTGGCAGCTACCCCCAGGCGCGAAGCGCGAGCAGGACGCGCGTTTCAGCGAGGACGTCTGGATCGAAACGATCGTGCGATGGCTGGAGGGTAAGGCGGCCGCGAGCCACTACGAGCACATCAGCATGGAAGAGCGCGACAAAGATGGGCGCGTGGACGAATGCTCGGTGGCTGAGCTGCTGGGCGACTGCCTGAGGATCGACACGGCGCGCCACGACCGCACGGCACAGACGCGTGTGGGCTCCATCATGCGGCGCCTGGGCTGGGACAAGTACCGACCCGTGAAGCGCGGTGAGCGCGTGTGGTGCTACTACCGTCCGCAGGAGGAAGGCCGTGGATAGGTCCGTCCAACCCCGTCCAACCGAATGTCCAACCCCGTCCAACCTCAAATGCAGGCGGGACGCGGGGCCGTCATACCGTCCAACCTGTTTCACGTACCCGCGTAAGCAAAAGACAGTAGCCCGCTTTTCTCTATACACAACAAATCGGTTGGACATGGTTGGACGGTATGACGCGCCCAGCAACGGCGCGGGTCTCAGCGCGTCCAACCTCCGTCCAACCCTCGAAGGGCGTTGGACGGGCGTGCAGCTCTCAAGCGGAACCGAGACCGAGGCACATTCGCGGGTCCTCCCTGGGCGGATGTTCCGCGGGCAATATGGCTCGCGATTTGCGTGCATGTTTCTTGTTCCGTGTTTGGTTCCGGGGTTCCGTTCTGGTCCCGGGGTGGCTGCATGAGTTCCGGCAAGCCCTTCATGACCACGGCGGAATACGCCGCGCACCGCGGGGTCAGCGACTCCTACGTCCGTCGGATGCGTCGCGACCGGCGCCTGGTCGAGCGCGAAGACAAGTTGATCGATGTAGCGGCATCCGATGCGCTGCTCGACGAGACCAGCGACCCCACGCGCGGCGGTGACCGCAGTGCGCCCACAGAGGCCCCGGCCGAGACCGCCGCACCGACGGCCGCCGGCGCTGCGCCTGAGGTCGATCCTTTCAGCCTGCGCGAAGCCATGCGGCGCGAGCGCCTGGCCAGGGCCCGGATGGCAGAACTCGAGCTCGGCGAAACGGCCAAGCAGCTCGTGAGAGTCGATCAGGTCGACCGCGATGTATTCACGCTGGCGCGTCAGGCGCTGGAACGGTTGCGTTCCATCCCCAGCCGCCTCCGCTCCCAGCTCGCCGCGGAAACAGATCCTCGCGCCTGCGAGGCGTTGCTGGATGCGGAAGTTGCGAAGGTCTGCGAGGACCTGCAGAAGTCGGCTACCGCGATGTTCGACCGCACGAAGGAGCCGACGCCGGCGCACCGCGAGGCCGCCGCGTGATGCTGGATTCCTTCTCGATCGACTACGACGTCATTCTTGCCGATGCCACTCGGACGGTGACCGAGGCGTGGGTGCGCGGCATGACGGTGCCACCGCGCGTGACCGTGAGCCAGCACGCGGACCAGACGCGAATGATCGCCAAGGGCGCCGGCGCTGAGCCGGGCCCGTGGCGCACCAGCCGCAATCCGATGCTGCGCGAGATCCAGGACGCGCTCAGCGACCACTCGCCGGTCCGCGAAGTGGACTTCAAGAAGTCCGCGCAGATCGGTGCGACCGAGATCGGAATCAACTGGACCTGCTACGTCATCGATCGCGGCCTCGACTCGATGATCGTCGCGCAGCCAGTCAAGGACCTGGCGCGCAGCTGGTCGACCAGCAAGTTCGAGCCGGCCGTGCAGCTGATGCCGTCGCTCGCAGGAAAGATCGAATCCGACAACACGCTGGAGAAGCGGTTTCCCGGTGGCACGCTCTGGGTCATCTGGGCGAACTCCTCGAACCAGCTGCGGCAACGCACGGCGCGATTCGTGTTCATGGACGAACTCGACGAATACCCCGCGGACCTGGGCGGGCAGGGCGGCGCCGACGACCAGCTGGCTGCCCGCGCCATGTCGTACGGCGATCGCGCCAAGATCTACCGCGCGTGCACGCCGACCGTTGCGGGCCGCAGCAAGATCGATGCCGGATTCCAGCTCGGCGACCAGCGGTACTACCAGGTGCGCTGCCCGAGTTGCTTGGCGCACCAGAGATTGCAGCGCGATCAACTTCAGCCGAACGGCACCTTCGCCTGCGCGGTGAATGGATGCGTGATCGAAGAGCACCACAAGGCCGCAATGCTCGTGGAGCGGTCCGCGTGCGCAGGGTGCGGCGAGGTACCGGTACGCGTCATCCGCAACCGAGATGCCCAGGGCCACCTGACCTACGCCGACGAGTGCATGTGCGGGGCCGTTGAGAATCCCTCGCCACCGGACGGCGCCTTCTGGCTTCCGACGAATCCGGACGCCGAGGCGTTGCATCGCAGCTATCACAGCTGGGCCGCCTACACGCCGGAAGGTCTGGGAATGAGCTGGGTCGAAATTGCGGGCCGACGTGCGGACGCGGAAGCGAACCCGGATAAGCAGGCCGCCTACGACAACCTGGTGTGCGGTGAAGTCCACGAGGGCGAGCGCAAGGCCCAAGACTCGTCGGAGATCGAAGCGCTCGCAGAACCCGGCGTGCACCGCGGCGCGGTGCCTGCGGGATCGTTCGTCCTGGTGTGCGGCGTCGACTGCCAACATGACCGCTTCGAAGTGCAGCTCATCGGCATCGGACGTGGCCAGCATGCCCGCGTGGTGGACTACACCGTCGTCGACGGCGATCCGTCACGGCCCGATGGCTATGCGGATCTCGACGCCCATCTGCAGGGGCTCTGGCGAAATGTGCACGGCCACGACATGCACATCAGCGCGCTCGCGATAGACGGGGGCAACTGGACGGAAATGGTGGCCCAGTTCGTGAAGTCGAAAGTCGGCTTCTCAGGGCACCACCGCATGGTCAAGGTGGGCGAAGAGTTTCGGAAGCAATCGGTGTACCTGGTGCGTGGCCGCTCAGAGCACAAGTCGGAGCGAGCGGTGTACCGCCCGGCGAAAACGGAAGTCAACGAACGGGACAAGACGGTGGCACGCAGCGTGGGCTTGTGGGGTGTCGGCACGAGCGTACTCAAGCACATCATTTTCGGCTGGCTCAGCAGTGCGGTGACTGCCCGCGCGGAGGCTGACAAAGCGGGTACCGCGGATCCCATCGAGCAGCGAATGCTCCGTTTCCCCGGTGGTCGCGGAGAACCCTTTAACGCGATGAAGCCTGACGCCGGCATGCTGCCGCCGACTTACTTCAAGGGATTGACCTGCGAGTACTTCGACCTGGACGCCGAGCAGTGGATCACGCCGAAGGGTGCGCGCAACGAGCCGCTCGACACGCTCGTCTATGCGCTCTGGGCCTCGCTGAGCCCCGCGGTGAAAGTCGACGCCATGCGCGAGTGGCAGTGGGAAGCCTTGGAGGCGCAGTTCGGCCCACCGGCAGAGGATCTGTTCTCTACGCCCAACGCTTCCCGTGAAACACAAGGTTCGCCGCCTTCGTCGACCGCGTCACCTGCTTCCCGTGAAACATCAACTTCGGCGCCGGGTTTCGGAAGCGCCGGTTGGAGTGGCCGCCTGTGAATCGCGAAGCTGACCAGGCCCAGGAGCTGTTCGGGGAGATTCTGGGCGCGATCTGCCGCGACACGGGACTCCGCGAGGAACTGGCGATGCCCTACGCAGAGGCCGCGTTCGCCTTCTTGCAGAGCGTTCACGGCGGACAGCGGTTGTACATTCCTGCCGCAGACAGGAAGCACCTGATCGACAAGATCGTCAGCCACTACAACCGACACGGCGATGCTTCGAAGACCTGCGCCGAGTTCGGGATCAGTCGGCGGAAGCTCTACTACCTACTCAAAGCCGCACCGAAAAACGCCCAAAACCAAAATTAGGGCAAAAGTTTGCACTGGGCGGTTTTCATACCCAGCAACGGCGCGGGTTTCAGCTTGGCTCAGTGCAAAGTCTTGCCTATTTTTTGCACTAGCAGTT
>NZ_ATVD01000002.1 GCF_000420545.1 Arenimonas oryziterrae DSM 21050 = YC6267 | reverse complement strand
GCCTAACGCCTGAATTTAGCGGCGGCCGCGCCGCAGCAGTGGATTGAAATCAGCAAGACGTCGGCCGTCCGCTGGAATGACTTGTTAGGCCCAGAGTACACAAGCGCGCTGCCCAGGGAAACCAGAGCCAGCGCTGTGAACTCGCCGACAGAGCGAAGCGCGGTTGGCCGCCAGAGCACCTAGATGGGGCAGGGCAGTGAGACGACGCCAGTGCCGCCGAACGTGGGAAGAAACGAGGAAGTGAAAGGCACCACAGCGGCCGGAAGAGAACCCAGCCAGCAAGGGCCTAACGCCTGAATTTAGCGGCGGCCGCGCCGCAGCAGGGGATTGAAATCGGACAGATGTCGGCCGTCCGCTGCAATGACTTGTTAGGCCCAGAGTACACAAGCGCGCTGTCCAGGGAAACCAGAGCCAGCGCTGTGAACGCACCGACAGAGCGAAGCGCGGTTGGCCGCCAAAGCACCTAGATTGGGCAGAGCGGTGTGACCGCGCCAGTGCCACCGAACGTCGGAAGAAGCGAGGAAGTGAAGAGCGCGACAGCGGCCGGAAGAGAACCCAGCCAGCAAGGGCCTAACGCCTGAATTTAGCGGACAACGCGGCTGCAAGCCGTGTTGTTCCGCTGGAATGAATTGTTAGGCACTGGACGATACAAGTGACCGTCTAGCCCACTGGAAGAGCACGACGCCGACGAGCGCCGATAGCGAAAAGAACATAGGTCCTGGCCACGCACTAAAGGAGCCGCGGGCAGCCGCAGCGACAAGATAGAGTGCGCAGCTAACGACCGGTAGTGCGGCCCAGATGAGAACGATTTGGCGGGTGAAGCGATGCCGGAATAGAACCGTTAGCACAACCGGAAGATTTATGGCTATGGCAATAACATTTGCTTGGCGCCCATTTAGCATCGGGTAGGCAGCTAAGAGAACCATCGCTCCAGACAGGACAAAGACGATAAGCAACAGTGCTTTTGAAGATGGATTGCCAGCGTATTTCATGCGGTGCCTAACGCCTGAATTTAGCGGACAACGCGGCTGCAAGCCGTGTTGTTCCGCTGGAATGAATTGTTAGGTGCCGCGCTTGCGGAGAAATAGGCGAATACCGCAATGCGTACACCAACCACCAAAGGGAGGAACGACCAACTGAATTCGGCCAAGAGAAACCAAGCCTACGGGTTGCCCACAGGCGGGGCAAGGCATGTAGGTGGCAATGAGAGAAAGAACGATGAACAGTGCGCAGGCCAAGAAAAGTGGCCAATTGGAAGGCAGCGACAGCATGCAGACTACCGCAACTGCTGTGGCTGATGCCCACCAAGCCACTCGGACAAGCCGGTACCGCCGCCAATGCTTTTCACTCCGGATAGATTCCGTAGGATTCATTGCGCCTAACTTCAAATCGACCCCCGAAGCGGGGTGGTTGTCCGTATCGTGTGCGCCGCTCCCGCGCACCGTCAAGAAAATTCCTTCCCCGAATCAGTGTTTTGTCTGATACCGCGAGCTCGGTCACGGCGGGATGCTGTCCGGGATAGGGGACAGGAGTGGGGCAAAGATGGGTGACTACACCGAATCCGCCCGTGTATCCGGGGTGCCGGGAGGCGCGCCCGCGCCGCGGTTGTTGGAGCAGGTTCGGCGGCGATTGCGGGTCAAACACTACAGTTTGCGGACCGAGGGTGCGTATCTGCAGTGGATACGGCGGTTCATTTTGGCGAGCGGGAAAAAGCATCCGCGGGACATGGGGGCGCTGGAGGTCGAGGGCTTTCTGACCCGCTTGGCGACGCAGGGGCAGGTCGCGGCGAGCACGCAGAACCAGGCGCTGTCGGCGATCCTGTTCCTGTATCGGGAAGTGCTGGGCGTGGATCTGCCGTGGATGGACAAGGTCACGCGCGCGAAGAAACCGCAGCGCGTGCCGGTCGTGCTGTCGGTCGCGCAGACGCAGCGCCTGCTCGCGCGGCTCGACGGACGCGATTGGCTCATGGCGAGTCTGTTGTATGGCTCGGGCATGCGGCTGATGGAATGCGTCCGCCTGCGCGTGAAGGATGTCGACTTCGCACGCAACCAGATCACGGTGCGCGACGGCAAGGGCGGCAAGGATCGCCGCACGGTCTTGCCGGCGTCATTGGTCGACGCGTTGCAGCGGCAGTTGGCGCAGGTGCGCCTCGTGCACGCGGACGATCTCGCGGCGGGCTTCGGCGAGGTCTGGCTGCCGCATGCCCTGGCACGGAAGTATCCGAACGCGCCGCGCGAAATGGGCTGGCAATACCTGTTCCCGGCCAGCAAGCGCAGCATCGATCCGCTCAGCGGTCTCGAACGCCGGCATCACCTCGACGAAAAAGTCCTGCAGCGCGCGGTCAAGTCCGCCGTGCGCGCGACCGGGCTCGATCAGCCGGTCAGTTGCCACACCCTGCGCCATTGTTTCGCGACGCATCTGCTCGAAGCCGGCTATGACATCCGCACCGTGCAGGAACTGCTCGGCCACAAGGACGTGACCACGACGCAGATCTACACGCACGTACTCAATCGCGGCCCCGGGGGTGTGCGCAGTCCGCTGGATCGTGCCTGACGCCGGAGGGCGGAGCGGCCGCCGATCAGTTCGCGGTTTGGCAGCGCGTGATGATGTCGTTGTCCGGTTCCGGCGTCAGCAATTCGACGACTGGCAGGCTCGGCGGCGGATGCTTGCCCGCCATGATCAGCGGCAGGTCGCGCGCCGACTGATCGCTGATCTCGACCAGGTGGGCCCCGCCGTTGCAATCAGGCACCGACGGCGGACGCGGGGCATAGAACGCCTTCGGGATGAAGCCTTGCAGTGAAATGCTGCCGATATACGTATTCTTGCCCGCTTCCACGGTGAACGGAATGTTGTACGGCGTCTCGTTCCAGGATTCGCCCGCGGTGAATATGAAGCGCACATACGTCAGGCGATAGTCCCCCGGTCGCAGACAGACCGTGAAAATCTTTCCAAACCCGTTGGCGTCGTCGTACTGATTGTCTTTATGCCCAGGCGGGTCATAGAGAAATTCGACGAAGGACCGTTCCTTGTTTGGGACAACGTTCTTCTCTTCCTGCACCGTGAAGGCGATTCCCTGCCTGTCCTTGTCGCTTTTGCCGATCTTGCGGCGCCCGATCGATCCGGAAATGCAACCCTGTGGCTCGCCGGGCTTGGGCTCGACGGAATGGAAGATCGAGCCCTGGCCGATAAACGCATCGGCATGCACCGGCTGCGCAAACAGGATCACCAGCAAAATCAGGCACAGTCGCATCATAAGATTCTCAGAAAATCACCGCACCAGGATCAGCGTCGCCAATCCCAGGAAGCTCAGGAAACCCATCACGTCGGTGACCGTGGTGAGGATGACGCCGCCGGCGAGCGCTGGGTCGAGGTTCATGCGCTTGAGCGTCAGCGGCACCAGCACGCCGGCGCTCGCGGCGGCGAGCAGGTTGATCGTCATCGCGGCGCCGATCACGCCGGCGAGCGCGGGGTCGCGGAACCACAGGAAGGTCGCCAGCGCGACGATGCTGCCGAGTAGCAGGCCGTTCATCAGTGCGACGCGTAGCTCTTTCCACAGCAACGCCTGCACGTTCGCCGCACCGACCTGGCCGAGCGCGAGGCCGCGCACCATCAGCGCGAGCACCTGGGTGCCGGCATTGCCGCCCATGCCCGCGACGATCGGCATCAGTACCGCGAGCGCAACAATATGATCGATCGTGCCCTGGAACTGGCCGACCACGCTCGAGGCCAGAAACGCCGTACCGAGATTGATGCCCAGCCAGACCACGCGCCGGCGGAACGCGCGCGGCACCGGGCTGAACAGGTCTTCGTCCTCGTCGACACCGGCGGCGGACAGGGCCTGGTGCTCGGCCTGTTCGCGGATGATGTCGACGACGTCGTCGATGGTGATGCGGCCGAGCAGGATATTGTTCTCGTCCACGACCGGCGCCGAGATCCAGTCGTGATCGGAGAATTGCGTGGCGACCATGCTGGTCGGCATTTCCGCTTCGATCGCCGGCTGCTCGTCGTCGATGAGTTCGTTGATCGCCGTCGACGGATCGTGCGTGAGCAGATGATTGGTCGCCACGCGGCCCAGGTACTGGTGGCGGCGGCTGACCACGAACAGATGGTCGGTGTGATCGGGCATCTCGCCGCGCAGGCGCAGATAGCGCAGCACGACGTCGAGCGTGACGTCGGCGCGCACGGTGATCACATCGGGGTTCATCAGACGGCCGGCGCTGTCCTCGGGATAGGCCAGGGCCTGCTCGAGGCGCTCGCGGTTCTCGCGGTCCATCGACTTGAGCACTTCGTCGATGACGGTGTCGGGCAGGTCGTCGGCGAGTTCGGCGAGATCGTCGATGTCCAGCGTTTCCGCCGCGGCGATGATTTCGTCGGGGTCCATCTCGGCGAGCAGCGACTCGCGCACGTCTTCGCCGACGTGCACCAGCACCTCGCCGTCGTCTTCCGGATCGACCAGGCCCCAGACGATGCCGCGCTTGGCCGGCGGCAGGGATTCGAGCAGGTTGCCGATTTCCGCCGGCGAGAGCGTATTGACCAGCCGACGCACCGGGCCGAGGCGACCGGTGTCGAGCGCGTCCGACAGCAGCCGGAGCTGGCGCGCGGTCTTGTCGTGGCGGACGGCTTCGGCCATCGGGCGGCTCCGGTGAAGGCGCGGCTATTATCCGGGCCGCTGGACGATCTGCCCAGCCTTTTCGGCCTGCACACCTGCGATGTCGATCAGAAGCCTTTTTCGAACAAGGCCACCAGCGCGGCCATCGCGAGCTCTTCGTCGTCGCCGTCGATGCGCGCGCGCACCGTGGTGCCCGGGCCGGCGGCAAGCAGCATCACGCCCATGATCGACTTGGCATTGACCTCGCGACCCTTGGCCATGAGGAAGGCCTGGCAGGCAAACGGCGTGAGCGTCTGCACGACTTTCGCGGAGGCCTGCGCGTGCAGGCCGAGCGGGTGGGTGATCTGCAGGTCGCGTTCAAGCATCGTCGTTCACCACACCGTTGCGCCCTCCGGCGGCGGCCGTGCGGGCAAGTTCGTCCAGGGGTTGCTCGGCGTAGTTGAACACACGCAGCAGCATCGGCAAAGACAGGCCGCTGATCCGGCGCACCGGCGTGCCCAGTTGCGCGACCCGTGCGGCCAGCCGGGCCGGGGCGGCGCCGTGCAGGTCGGTCAGGATCAGTACGCCGTCCTCGTGTTCGACCCGGCGCAGGGCCGCACTGGCTGCAGGCAGGGCGGCGTCGATGTCGCTGTCCGGACCGGGCTCGAAGCTCGCGACCTTCAGCGGCGGCGCACCGGCCACGCGGATTGCCGCGGCAAGCAGCGCCTCGGCGACGCCGGTGTGGGTGATCAACAACAACCCGACCGCCACGATCACTCGAGCTCGCGGTGATAGGTCAGCACGTCTTCGCGCCCGTGCTCGCGGCAATGCTGGGCGAGCTTCTCGGCCAGATACACCGAACGATGCCGGCCGCCCGTGCAGCCGAACGCGATGGTGACGTAACTGCGCGTGTCCGACTCGAAGCGCGGCAGCCAGGTGTCGAGAAAGCCCGCGACCTGCGAAAAATATTCGCGCACGCTGTCCTGCTCGTCGAGATAGTCGCGCACCGCGCCGTCGCGGCCAGAGAGCGGCCGCAGGCGCGCGTCCCAGTGCGGATTGGGCAGGCAGCGCGCATCGAACACGAAATCCGCGTCCAGCGGCACGCCATGCCGGTACGCGAACGATTCGAACAGCAGGGACACGCGCGGCGTCAGGCCCGCTTCCAGTTCCACCAGCACGGCCTTGCGCAGCTGGTGCACATTGAGATCGGTCGTGTCGATGACGATGTCGGCGAGCGCGCGCAGCGGGCCCAGGCGTTCGCGTTCGAGCGCGATCGCATCCGACAGCGCCAGCCCGCGATGCGACAGCGGATGCCGGCGTCGCGTTTCCGAATAGCGTTTGACCAGCATGTCGTCGCGCGTGTCGAAGAACACCAGGCGATAGTCGTAGCCCAGCGCCGCGACCGCCGACAGCCATTCGCCGACGCGCGACAGGTCCGAGGCGAGGTTGCGCACGTCGATGCTGACCGCCAGGCGCGCGCGCTTGCCTTCGCGCGACACGCTTTGCACGAATTCGGTCAGCAGTTCCGCGGGCAGGTTGTCGACGCAGTAATAGTCCAGGTCCTCGAGCGTGCGCAGGGCGACGCTCTTGCCCGATCCGGACAGGCCGCTGACCACGGTCAGCATCGGGCGCGGCTTGGAAGCGGGTTCGCTCATGTCTGTCCCATCGTCAGCAAGGTCGCGTGGCGCGCCAGGAAGGCCGCCGCAGGATCGGAGCCTTTCACGCGCAGGATGTGCAGGCGCACCGCCGCTTCGGTCAGCACCGCGAGGTTGCGGCCCGGCGCGACCGGCAGGTGGAATTCGGGCACGTCCAGGTCGAGCACGCGGCGCGGTTCGGCGGTCTCGCCGGTCAGGCGCGACATCGCCGCCGAGGACACGTCGCCCACGCGCATGAGGTGCACGATCAGGCGCAGGTACTTGTTCTTTTTCACCGCGGTGTCGCCGAACATCTGGCGGATGTTCATCACGCCCAGGCCGCGCACTTCCAGCATGTCCTGCAGCATTTCCGGGCAGGTGCCGTCGAGCACGTCCGGGGCGATCTGGGTGAATTCGGGGGCGTCGTCGGCGACCAGGCGGTGGCCGCGGGAGATGAGTTCGAGCGCGAGCTCGCTCTTGCCGGCCCCCGACTCGCCGGTGATCAGCACGCCGATCGAATAAATCTCCATGAACACGCCATGCAAGGTCACGCGCGGCGCGAGCGACAGCGCCAGGTGGTATTGCAGCAGGTTCAGCAATTCGTAGCCGCGTTTGGGCGACACCCACAGCGGCGTGTTGGATTCTTCGCAGGCCGAGCGCAGGTCGGTCGGACAGGTCTGGTTCTGCGTGATGACCAGGGCCATCGGCGCGAAGCCCATGATCTGCTCGAGTTTTTCCCAGCGCATGCGCGCGTCGAGCGTATCGAGCCAGGCGAGTTCCGCCGCGCCGATGATCTGGATCTTGTTGGGGTGGATGACGTTGAGATAACCCGCCAGCGAGGGCCGGCGGGTCAGTTGCTCGCTGCGTTCAAGCAGGCGTTCGCCGCCGCGTTGGCCGGTGAGCCAGCGAAGTTCGAGTCTGTCGTGCAGCTCGTCGAAGACTTCGCTGGCGCTGATCCGGGTACGCATGGCGGACGCGGGTCAGCCGAAGCTGTCCGAACGGGCGGCGGAATCGCCGCGGTGGTGGTCCTTGGTTTTCTCTTTCTGCTTGAGGACCAGGCGGTCGAGCTTGTCGATCAGCAGGTCGATCGCGGCGTACATGTCGGACGCGATGGCGTCCGCGTAGAGGGTCTTGCCGGGAGTGTGCAGGGTGGCTTCGGCTTTCTGGTCGAGCTTGTCGACCGAGAGGATGACGCGGGCATCGAGGTGTTGCTCGAAATGCTTGGACAGTTTGCCCAGCTTGTCGTTGACGCAATCGCGCAGGGCCTGGGTGACGTCCATCTGATGACCGCTGATATCGATACGCATGTCATACCTCCTGTCGTTGTTGCCACTACAGAAATAATCGGCGTAGCGCGGGCACGATGGCCGGCGCTTGTGTAGCAGATGGTGGGATATGCCCGAGATACAAGGCCTGGGCGCGGCGCAGCCCTCCCTCAGAGACGTTGTCGTTCGTTGGACGACGGGATGTTCATGGCTTCCCGGTACTTTGCCACAGTTCTCCGGGCCACGGGGATGCCGTCGCCCTTGAGCAGGTCGGCCAGGCGGGCGTCGGACAAGGGCGAACGCGGGTTCTCCTCGTCGATGAGTTTGCGCAGCATGGCCTGGATCGCCGTGGCCGAGGCGCCGCCGCCAGAGTCGGTGGTGATGCCCGAGCTGAAGAAGTACTTGAACTCGAAGGTCCCGCGCGGCGTGCGCAGGTACTTGCGGGTGGTCGCGCGCGAGATCGTGGACTCGTGCAGGCCCAGTTCCTCGGCGACTTCGCGCAGGGTCAGCGGGCGCATCGCCTGCGGCCCGTGTTCGAGGAAGCCGCTTTGTTGGCGGACGATCGCGCGGGCCACGCGCAGCAGGGTGTCGGCGCGTGTTTCCAGGCTCTTGATCAGCCATCGGGCCTCCTGCAGCTGCGCGCGCAGGTAGCTGTCGTCGTCGCGGCTGGACTTGCCGATCAGCTGTTCGTACTGGCGGTTGATCGCCAGGCGCGGTTGGCTGCCGGCCGAGGTCGCGACCTTCCAGACGCCGCCCTGGCGGTAGGCGATGGCATCGGGGGTGATGAATTCGGTTGCCTCGGGGCTGATCTGCGCCCCGGGCTTGGGGTCGAGCGAGCGCAGCAGGGCGACGGCGGTGTCCACCTCGGCGGTGGTGTGGTGCAGCTGCGCGGCCAGCTTGATCGCGCCGTGCTTGGCCAATGCGTCCAGGTGCTGGCCGCAGATCTGCCGGGCCAGGGGCAGGCCGGGCGTCTCGGGGCTGAGCAGGCTCAGCTGCACGCACAGGCATTCGGACAGGTTGCGGGCGCCGACGCCGACCGGGTCGAAATGCTGGATCAGGTGCAGCATCGTCTCGATTTCGGCGGGTTCGACGATCACTTCCGGCGCGAGCGTCGCCTGGATGTCTTCCAGGGTCGCGGTCAGATAGCCCTCGTCGCCGATCGCCTCGATCAGGGCCTCGCCGATGAGCACATCGCGCGGGCTCAGATGGCTCAGGTGCAGCTGCCAGCGCAGGTGCTCGTGCAGGTCCTGGGGCGCGGCGGTGGTGTCTTCGCGATCTTCGCCATCGCCACTGGGGTTGCTGGTGCGCGAGAAGCTGTCGTCTTCCCACTCGAAATCGGGCACGTCCTCGAACTGCTCGGTGCTCTCGCCGGCGCCTTCGCGCTCGGTGTCGGCGGTCGCGGTGTCGGCCGTGGACACCGGCGCCTCGTCGCTGCCGTTGGCGCCGTTGAGCAGTTCCTCTTCCTCTTCGCGCTCGAGCAGCGGGTTGCTGTCGATCGCGTCGTTGATCTCCAGCTCCAGTTCGATCGACGACAGCTGCAACAGCTTGATCGCCTGACGCAATTGCGGCGTCAGGGTCAGTTGCTGGCTGAGTCGGGTCTGGAGGGTGGGCTTCATAGGGGCCCGATCATCATACCGGGTCGGATGTAAATGCTACCGCCACGAAGCAATCACGCCATCGCAACAATTTCCGGACAACCGGAATGCGCAATTCCCTCTCCCCGCCCCGCGGGGAGAGGGCCAGGGTGAGGGGCATCTCCAGTCGCCCGACCGTGATGTCTCACCCACAAAGCCCCCAACGCGAACGCGAGCTGAGACGATCACAAACCGACGCGGAAGCCCGCTTCTGGTTCCACGTCCGCGACCGCCGCCTGGCCGGTGCGAAATTCCGACGTCAGCACGCCATCGGCCCCTTCATCGTGGACTTCGTTTGCATCGAATATGCACTGATCGTCGAGCTCGACGGCAGCCAGCACATCGAGCAGTGCGCCTACGACGAACGACGCAGCGAATTTCTTCGGCGCCGCGGCTATCGCGTGCTCAGGTTCTGGAATGACGATGTGTTGCTGCGCATGGAGATCGTGCTGGAGTGTGTGCTGGTCGCCCTCACCCCAGCCCTCAGCTGTGCACTCCCTTCGGTCGTCCCGCAAGCGGGAGAGGGAGTCCACTGCCGCAGCAAGATTCCCTTCTCCCCACCGGGGAGAAGGTGCCCGAAGGGCGGGGGGGGGGTAGCTGGTCGAAGCGAGGATCAAGAGCGGCCCTCACCCCGGCCCTCTCCCGCAAGCGGGAGAGGGAGTCCACTGCCGCGGCGAGATTCCCTTCTCCCCACCGGGGAGAAGGTGCCCGCAGGGCGGATGAGGGGGCTCTACTCCTGAACCTAAAGCCGGAACGACTCGCCCAGATACACCCGGCGCACGTCCGGATTGGCGAGTACCGCTTCCGGCGAGCCCTGCGCGAGCACGCTGCCGGCGTTGAGGATGTAGGCGCGGTCGCAGATGCCGAGAGTTTCGCGCACGTTGTGGTCGGTGATGAGCACGCCGATGCCGCGCTGCTTGAGGTGCCGCACGATCTTCTGGATTTCGCCGACGGAAATCGGATCGACGCCCGCGAACGGTTCGTCGAGCAGGATCAGCCGCGGTTTGGCCGCGAGCGCGCGCGCGATTTCCACGCGCCGGCGTTCGCCGCCCGACAGGCTCGCGCCGAGCTGGCCGGCGACATGCGCGATCTGCAGTTCTTCCAGCAGGCCCTGCAATTCGAGATCGCGGCCGTGCGCGTCGAGATCCTCGCGCAGTTCCAGCACCGCGAGCAAGTTGTCGGACACGCTGAGCTTTCGGAACACCGACGCTTCCTGCGGCAGGTAGCCGACACCGCGACGCGCGCGCTGGTGCATCGGCAGCGCGGTGATGTCTTCGCCGTCGAGTTCGATGCGGCCGGCATCGGCCGGCACCAGGCCGACGATCATGTAGAAGCACGTGGTCTTGCCGGCACCGTTCGGCCCGAGCAGCCCGACGACTTCGCCAGGACTGAGCTCGAGGCCGAAGTCGTGCACGACTTCGCGCTGTTTGTAGCGCTTGCGCAGGCCGCGGGCGGAAAGCATTACTTGCCGTCGCCGGCCGGTGCCTGGGTCTTGGGCAGGATGCGCATCGAGACGCGCTTGCCGTCGCCGCCGCCGTCGAGACGGCCGGTCTTGAGGTCGTACTTGATGGTTTCGCCGCTGAGGTTGCCGCGCGGCTGTTCGACCACGACGCCGCCGGTGAGCACCATCATGTCCGAGCTGAGCGTGTAGACGATCTGGCTCGCGCGCGCGTTCATCGGCTGACCGGTGTCGGACAGCTGCTTGAGCGTGGCCGGGCCGCCGGTCAGCACGACCTGGTCGATGTCGCCGTTCTTGCGTCGGATCACCGCCTTGTCGGCATTGATCTCCAGCGTGCCCTGGGTGATGACGACATTGCCGCTGAGCACCGCGTCGCCGTCGTCCTCGAGCACCGCGTCGGTGTGGTCGGCACGCACGTCCATCGGCTGGTTGCGGTCGGTCGAACGCGCCATGACCGCCAGCGGCAGCAGGGCGGCGAGGGCGAACACGAGCAGGGAGCGGGAATCAGGGGCGGCGAGGCGCATAGCGTCCTTTGACATCGGCGAGCAGTTGGAAATGGTGGGTCTGCATGTCGGCGCGCATGCCCTTGCCCTGCAGTATAGAGTCCGCGCGCGTGACGGTCACATCGGCCTGGGTCTGGGCGAGGTTGCGCTTGGGGAAGACCTGCAGGTGCTCGCTGCTGAAGCGGGTCTGCTCGCCGCGCGGGCTGCGCGGGCCGAGCATGAGCACGTCCTGCAGCAGGCGTACCTCGACGGCCTTGTCGGCGATCCAGGCGGTCTTGGACGTCGCGACCCAATGGCCGCCGCTCTTGTCGGGAAAGGTGAAGGTCGGCAATTGCAGGGTCAGGGTCTTGCCCTTGGGGTCGCGCTCGAGCAGCGGCGACTTGACCGTGAACGACTCCAGGCCTTTTTCGTCGAGCGTGACGAGCACGAACTCGTGCAGCGTGTAGTCCGAGCGGATCGCGCTGGGCGAGGGCGGCTTGGGTCGCGGGCGCAGCTCCCACACGGCCAGGCCGGCGAGTGCGGCGACGGCCAGCAGGGCGACGGTGACGATCGGGCGCGTTCTCATCGCAGGCTCACGGCTCGAGGTACCGCGCGAGCACGGTCGCCTTCAGGCCACGGGCTTCGAGCACGAGATCGCACAGCGCACGCGCCGCGCCGGCACCGCCGGCCTGCGCGGTGACCCAGTGCGCGCGTTCGCGCACCCACGGATGGGCATCGGCCGGCGCGGCGGCCAGGCCGACGTGCGCGAATGCCGACAGATCGGGCAGGTCGTCGCCGAGGTAGGCAATTTCTTCGCGTGCCACGCCGAGGCGTTCGGCCAGCGTCTGCAGGCAGGCGCGTTTGTCCTTCACGCCGGTGAACACGTGCGAGAGGCGCAGATCCTGGGCACGGCGGCGCGCGACCGCGCTGTCGCGCGCGGTGATCAGCGCCACGGCGATGCCGTGGTCCTCGAGCAGGCGCAGGCCCTGGCCGTCGTGCACGTGGAAGGCTTTCATGTCTTCGCCGGCCGCGTCGAACCACAGGCGTCCGTCGGTCAGCGTGCCGTCGACATCGAAACAGCACAGGCGGATCTGCGCGGCACGTTGCAGCAGCAGCGAATCGATTTCGGCGCCGCGGAATTCGGGCAGGTTCATGCTCAGACCACCCGCGCGCGCAGCAGGTCGTGGATGTTGAGCGCGCCGATGACCCGACGGCTGTCATCGACCACGACGAGGCCGTTGATCTTGAACTCTTCCATCAGGTGCGCCGCTTCGATCGCCAGCTGCTGGGCGCCGATGGTCTTGGGCGAACGCGCCATCAGCTGCTGCACGGGCGTGGTGCGCAGGTCGATCTGGTCGTCGTCGAGCGCGCGACGCAAGTCGCCGTCGGTGAACACGCCGAGCAGATGCCCGTCGTCGTCCACGACCGCGGTCATGCCCAGGCGCTTGCGGCTCATTTCCACCAGCGCCTCGCTGGCGGTCGCGGTGCTGCCCACGCGCGGCACTTCGTCGCCGGCATGCATGATGTCGCTGATCTTGAGCAACAGGCGGCGGCCCAGGCTGCCGGCCGGATGCGAACGCGCGAAATCCTCGGCGGTGAACCCGCGCGCTTCCAGCAGCGCCACGGCCAGGGCATCGCCCATGACCAGGGCGGCGGTCGTGCTCGCGGTCGGGGCCAGGCCGAGCGGGCAGGCTTCTTCGGGCACGCTGACGTCCAGGTGCACGTCCGACAGCGTCGCCAGGCGCGATTCGTTGCGCCCGGTCATCGCCACGAGCAGGTTGCCCTGGCGCTTGAGCGCGGGAACGATGGTCAGGATTTCCTCGGTCTCGCCCGAGTTGGACAGGGCCAGCACCACGTCCGAGTCCTTCACCATGCCCAAGTCGCCATGGCTGGCCTCGCCCGGATGCAGGAAAAAGGCCGGCGTGCCCGTGGACGCGAGCGTCGCGGCGATCTTGGTGGCGATGTGCCCGGACTTGCCCATGCCTGTGCAGACCACGCGGCCGCGGCAGCCCAGCAGCAGACGGCAGGCGGCGGCGAACTCGGGACCGATGCGCGCCTGCAAGGCTTCCAGCGCGCGGGTTTCGATGTGGATCACCTGCCGGCCGCTGGCGATGAGGCTGGCCTCGTCGGAGCCTGCGGCGTCGGTCGGTCGGGCGGCGGGGGCAGCAGTCATGCAGGGTCGGAACCGTTATGATGATCGGCCATTGTATGCCCAGTGCGGGCTGCACCCCATCCTAGCCTTGGCTGCCATGAACGCCGACCTGATCCAGCAACTCATCGAAGCCGGCCTGCCCGGCGCCCGCGCCGACGTCCAGGGCGATGACGGCGTGCATTTCGAGGCGACCGTGGTGTCCGACGCCTTCCGCGGCAAGCTGCCCCTGGCCCGCCACCGCATGGTCTACGCCACGCTCGGGGACCGCATGGGCGGCGAGATCCATGCCCTGGCGCTGCGTACCCTCACCCCCGACGAAGCCCAGGCGCGCGCCTGAGCCCCTTCCACAGAACCCGAAGAACAAGAAAAACATGGCGAAGATCGTTATCACCGGCGGCGAAGTCCTCAACGGCGAGGTGCAGATTTCCGGCGCCAAGAACGCCGTCCTGCCCATCCTGTGCGCCACGCTGCTGGCCGACAGCCCGATCTCGATCGGCAACGTCCCGCACCTGCATGACGTGACCACGACGGTCGAACTGCTCGGCGCGCTCGGCGCGCAGCTGACGATCGACGAAAAGCTCACCATCACCGTCGACCCGACCCACGTGAACCAGACGGTCGCGCCGTACGAACTGGTCAAGACGATGCGCGCCTCGATCCTGGTGCTCGGCCCCTTGTTGTCGAAGTTCGGTCATGCCGAGGTGTCGCTGCCCGGCGGCTGCGCGATCGGCTCGCGTCCGGTGGACCAGCACATCCGCGGCCTGATCGCGCTCGGCGCCGATGTCGTCGTCGAAAACGGCATGGTCAAGGCCAAGGCCAACCGCCTCAAGGGCGGTCGCTACGTGTTCGACATGGTCACCGTCACCGGCACCGAGAACGTGCTCATGGCCGCCTGTCTGGCCCAGGGCACGACGGTGCTGGAAAACTGCGCCGAAGAGCCCGAGGTCGTGGATCTGGCCAACTGCCTGATCATGATGGGCGCGAAGATCGAAGGCGCCGGCACCAACAAGATGGTCATCGAAGGCGTCGACCGCCTGCACGGCGGCCACTACGACGTGCTGCCCGATCGCATCGAGACCGGCACCTTCCTGATCGCCGCGGCGATGACCGGTGGCCGCGTGCTGGCCAAGCGCACGCGCGCGGACATTCTCGACTCGGTGCTGCTCAAACTCGAAGACGCCGGTGCGCAGATCAACAGCGGCGAGGATTTCATCGAGCTCAATATGAATGGTCGTCGCCCGAAGGCGGTCAGCCTGACCACGGCGCCGTACCCGGCGTTCCCGACCGACATGCAGGCGCAGTTCGCCGCGATGAACTGCGTGGCCGAAGGCGTGGGCGTGATCAAGGAAACGATCTTCGAAAACCGTTTCATGCACCTCAACGAGCTGTCGCGTCTGGGTGCCGACATTCGCGTGGACGGCCATACCGCGATCATCCGCGGCGTCGAGCAGCTGACCGGTGCGCCGATCATGGCCACCGATCTGCGCGCGTCTGCGTCGTTGGTGTTGGCGGGCCTGGTCGCGAAGGGTGAAACGACCGTCGACCGCATCTATCACATCGATCGCGGTTACGAGAACATTGAAGAGAAGCTCGGCGGCCTGGGCGCGAAAATTCGTCGTCTGCCGGGCTGATTCAAGCGCCCCTCATCCGCCCTGCGGGCACCTTCTCCCCAGTGGGGAGAAGGGAATCTTGCGGCGGCAGATGACTCCCTCTCCCCGAGGGGAGAGGGTCGGGGTGAGGGCAGCCGCTCTGCTCTAGCGGATCGCCGTCACCCGCATCTCAATCGTCTCGCCATCCGCTTCCCGCTGCAGAATCTGCAGCGGCACGTACGCCTTGTCCACGCCGAACCACAGCGTTGTCGTGCGGCCTTCGCTGCTTTCGCGGATGCGTTCGACGCGGATCACGCGCTGCCGGCCCAGCGCCGTTGCCAGCGTTTCCACCGCGCCCTGGCGGTAGCGCTGCGAACCGATGCCCGTGCGATCGACGACCGGGTACACCAGGTCGCCCTTCTTCTGCGCGATCAGGTCCTGCATCAGCGCCACGCTGATCGCGTTGCGATCGAGCACGCCGACCTGATACGGCATCGGCGTCGTGTTGCCCTTTTCGCTGCTCAGAACGCGACCCGCACCGGCGTCGACGTGCACATTGCGCTCGCGGGTTTTCCACGCGACCTTCTGGCGCAGCGAATAGTCGATCGTCTCCAGCCGCTCGCCGACCCAGCGCAGCGTCGATTTTTCGTCGATCGAAACGCCCGCGAGCGCCGCCATGCCGCCGGTGCCGCGCGTGCTGGAAGCGAATTCGTACTGGCCGCCGCCGCGCGCTGAGAACGTGATCGTCGCCTTGCCCAGTACTTCGCCGTTGCGGCGCACTTCGTAGTCGGCGCTGTAGGGCTTGGGCGCGCCGGCGAGTGCCAGCGACGGGATCAGCAGCAGGGCAATCAGGAAACGGCGCATCAGTGGCTCTCCTCGAGGCGGTCCACGGAATTCAGACGAAGCGGCGCCGACAGTGCGGCATCGCGATAGCCGATCACGTCGGCGCCCAGACGCAGGCGACCGTCGGCGATCGCCTTGACGGTTTCCACCAGCAGCGCGTGTTCGCGCGCCAGCACGCGTTGGGCGAGCGTGTCGGCGTTGTCGCCGGCGAGCACCGGTACGCGCACCTGCGCAAGCACCGGGCCGGCATCGAGCTCGGGGATGACCACGTGCACGCTCGCGCCATGTTCGCCGTCGCCGGCGGCCAGCGCACGCGCATGCGTGTCCAGTCCCGGGTAGTTCGGCAGCAGGGAAGGGTGGATGTTGATCATGCGTCCTGTCGTTCGCCGCACGGCGGCTTCGGAAATCAGACGCATGTATCCGGCACAGACGATGAGATCGGGCTGAACGGCCTCGATACGGCTGAACAGAAATTCATCGTGCTCGGCGCGCGACGCGAAGTCGCGCGGTTTCGCTGCGACCACCGGAATGCCGTGTTCACGCGCCGTGCGCACGGCGCCGGACTCGGGTTTGTCCGAGAACAGCCCGACGAACTGCGCGTCGAGTTCACCGCGATCCCGGGCCTCGAGCAGGGCGCGCAGATTGCTGCCGCGACCGGAGGCGAGCACGGCGATGCGCAAGGTCATGCCTGCTCCCGGAAAATCGGATCAGCCGATGCGGACGCGTTCGTCGCCGCTCGCCTTCACCACCGCGCCGATGTTGCGATGGGCCAGGCCCTGGCGCGTCAGGTCGGCGGATACGGCTGCGACGTCGCCCGGGGCGAGCACGAGCACGAAGCCGACGCCGCAGTTGAACGTGCGCCACATTTCATGGGCCGGCACTGCGCCTTCGCTCTGCAGCCAGTCGAACACCGGCGGCAGCACGATGCTGGACGCGTCGATGTCGAGGCCGAGGCCGTCGGGGATCACGCGGATGATGTTTTCGGTGAGGCCGCCGCCGGTGATGTGGGCCATTGCGTGCAACGCATGGTCTCTCAAGAGCTGCAGAATCGGCTTGACGTAGATCGTCGTCGGCGCCATCAGCGCATCGATGAGCTTGACGCCGCCGACATCGAGATCGGCCGGACGACCGGCGCGTTCGAAGATCTTGCGCACCAGCGAATAGCCGTTCGAGTGCGGACCGCTGGACGCGATGCCGAGCAGCACATCGCCCTCGCGCACCTTCGCGCCGTCCAGCAGTTGGGATTTTTCCACCGCGCCGACCGTGAAGCCGGCCAGGTCGTATTCGCCGGGCGGATACATATCGGGCATTTCCGCGGTTTCGCCGCCGATCAGCGCGCAACCCGCGAGTTCGCAGCCCTTGGCGATGCCGCCGACCACGGCGACCGTGGTGTCGACGTGCAGCTTGCCGGTCGCGAAATAGTCGAGGAAGAACAGCGGCTCCGCACCCTGCACCAGCACGTCGTTGACGCACATGCCGACCAGGTCGATGCCGATGGTGTCGTGACGGTTGAGCTGCTGCGCGAGCTTGAGCTTGGTGCCGACGCCGTCGGTGCCGGAGACGAGCACGGGTTCGCGGTACTTGCCGCTGAGGTCGAACAAGGCGCCGAAACCGCCCAGGCCGCCCATGACTTCGGGACGGAAGGTGCGCTTGACCAGGGGCTTGATGCGCTCGACGACTTCATTGCCGGCATCGATGTCGACGCCTGCGTCGCGGTAGGTGAGGGGGGTGGATGAGCTCATCTCGGCGGGTCCGGCGCGCAGGGCGCGATGATCAAACCGTCATTCTACCAGCCGACCCCCGGCGCGGTGTCCGCAGCAAGCCGCGTTGGACGCACCCGGTCCGCTTGCGGCACCATGCGGATTGCGTTCGACCCCCCGATGAGCCATGCGCCCGACTTTCCTGTTTTCCCGTGCCGCCCTCCTTCTGATCCTGTGCTCGGCCTCCGCCCTGGCCCAGGTCGCCGCTCCGACCAGCCCGGCCAAGCCCGCGACCGGCGCGGCCGCCAGCGACCCGGCGCCGGTCAAGATCCGGCCGATGCGCGATCCGGCGCTGTACAAGACCGAGGTCATCCTGCTGTCCCAGGGCGATGCCGAGCGCCGCTCGGCGACCGCCCGCGGCCTGGCCCAGGTGGTCATCAAGCTCACCGGCAATGTCGGCGCGCCGACCAATCCGGTGATCCGCCGGGCCATGTCGACCGCCCAGGCGTACGTCAGTGACGCCAAGACCGAGACCGCCTCCTCCGATGCCGAGGGCAACACGGCCGTCGGCGGCGTGCCGGTCTACAAGACCCAAATGACGCTTTCTTATGACCCGGTCGCGGTCGATGCGCTGATCGCCGGTGCCGGCCTGCGGTATTGGACCGGCGTGCGGCCCAAGCCGATGCTCTGGCTGGCGATCGATGACGGTCGCGGTCCGCGCCTGGTCACCGGACAGCAGCTCAATGTCGTGCGCCCGCTGGCCCAGCGGGGCCTGGAGCGTGGTCTGCGCTTCCTGCTCCCCGCTGGCAGTGCGATCGAACAGGCGGCCGTGCCCTCGGTGCTGGCGCTGAACGCGCCCGCGATGCAGGTGCTCAGCGCCCGCTACAACAATGATGCCCAACTCGTCGGCAAGGTGTACCGCAGTGGCGGTGGCTGGACCGGCGACTGGGTGCTGAGCCAGGGCGGTGCCGAACTCGCGCGCTGGTCGCTCAGCGATCCCGATGCGCGCCGCGTGATCGCGTCCGGCGCCGATCCGGCCGCCGACGCCATCGCCAAGCGCGATTCCGTGTATCTGGATATCGGCCCGGCCGGCAGCTACATGATCGACATCGCCGGCGTGCAGACCCAGGCCGACTTCGTGCGTCTGATGGCGTATCTGCAGCGCCTGGCGATCGTCAAACGCGTCACCGCCGTCGAAGCCACCGCCGATCACCTGCGCCTGCAACTGGATCTGGGTCTGGGCCTGAAGGGCTTCCGCATGATCGTCGACACCGACGACACCCTGCAGCCGATGGGCGAGACCACGTCGGTCAATGCCGACGGCAGCCCGGGTGCGAGCGTGCCGCGCTACGGCCTGAAATGAATCTGCGCTGGCTTCCCAATGCCATCACCATCTCGCGGATGGTGCTGGCGTTGCCCCTGTTGTGGCTGCTGATGATCGACAACTATCGCTTCGCGCTGTGGTTGGCTCTGATCGCCGGCATGAGCGATTTTCTCGACGGCTTTCTGGCCAAGCAGTACGACTGGCGTTCCGCGCTCGGCGGCGTGCTCGATCCGCTCGCCGACAAGCTGCTGCTGAGCGTGTGTTTCTTCGGCCTGTGGTGGAGCCTGCATCTGCCGGGCTGGATCGTCGCGCTGGTGTTCGCGCGCGATCTGGTCATCGTCGTCGGCGCCTTCGTCTGGTGGCGCGTGATCGGCACGTTCAAGCCGGCGCCGAGCCCGCTGAGCAAGACCAATACCGTCGCGCAGATCGGACTGGTCGCGCTGATCCTCGCGAATCTCGCCTGGCGCCCGGTGCCGATGACCCTGTTGCAGGCGATGCTGCTCGCGGTCGCGGCGCTGACGGTGATCAGCGGACTCGATTATGTGATTCGATACGGACTGCGCGCCTGGCGCGCCCGGGAGAGCGGGCAATGAATGAAACGCAGACGAGACGCGGCGGTTGGTTGCTGCTCGCCGCGGGCGTGCTGGTCGCGCTGTGGCTGCTCGCGCCGATCCTGACGCCGTTCGTGATTTCGGCCCTGCTGGCCTGGCTCGGCGATCCGCTCGTCGCACGCCTGGAACGCGCGGGGCGTTCGCGCACGACGGCCGTGCTGCTGGTATTCGGTCTCATGGTGCTGGTGGTGATCCTCGCGCTGCTGATCCTCGTGCCCCTGCTCGAGGACCAGGTCAGCAAGTTCATTGACTGGCTGCCGCGGTTCGCCGACTGGATCACCGGCACGGCGATTCCGTGGATCGAACAACGCGGCGGCGTGAAGCTGGCCGACTACGTCGATCCGACCACGATGGTCGGTCTGCTCAAAGGCCATTGGCAGCAGGCCGGCGGCGTTGCGGCGACGGTGCTGGGCGGCTTGTCGAAATCCGGTCTGGCGGTGCTCGGCTTTCTCGCCAACATCGCGCTGGTGCCCGTGGTCACGTTCTATTTCCTGCGCGACTGGCGGCCGATGCTCGCCCAGTTGCGCGAGCTGCTGCCGCGTCCGCTCGAGCCGACGGTGATGAAACTCGCGCACGAGTCCGACGAGGTGCTCGGCGGTTTCCTGCGCGGGCAGCTCAGCGTGATGCTGTCCCTGGGCATGATCTACGCCGGCGGCCTGTGGATGGTCGGCCTGGATCTGGGCTTGCTGATCGGCTTCGTCGCCGGTCTGGTCAGTTTCGTGCCGTATCTGGGCGCGTTGATCGGGGTGGGCGCGGCGGTGATTGCAACGCTCGTGCAACACGGCGATATCGCGCATCTGGGCATGGTGCTGGCGGTATTCGCCATCGGCCAGACGATCGAGAGTTTCGTGCTCACGCCCTGGCTGGTCGGCGATCGCATCGGCATGCATCCGGTCGCGGTGATCTTCGCGATCATGGCGGGCGGCCAGCTGTTCGGATTCCTCGGCGTGCTGCTGGCCCTGCCGGTCGCCGCGGTGGCGATGGTGATGCTGCGCTACGCGCACGAGCGCTACACGCAAAGTCATTTGTACGGCGGGCCGGTGGCCGAGGCGGACACGCCGTCGGTGATCATCGTTCCCGATTCGCTCGACGATGAGGTCGATGCGCCCGCTGTCGTTGCGGCCGCCCACGCGCCGGCAAAACCGACCGACGGGTGAGCGCGCAGCTTCCGCTGACGCTGAAATTTCCGCCCGACCAGCGCCTGTCCGCCTATGTCGGCGAGATCGCCGTGCGCGATCTGGTTGCGGCCGTTGCCGCCGGAGCCCGATCGGACTGGCTGTATCTGGCCGGTCCCGTCGGCAGCGGCAAGACCCATCTGTTGCTCGCGGCCTGCGCCGAAGCGCAGGCACTCGGTCGCCGCGCGGTCTACCTGCCCCTCGCGGCGATGGCCGGGCGTCTTGAGCAGGCCCTGGTCGGTCAGGACGATGCCGCCTTGGTCTGCCTGGACGGGCTCGATGCGATCGTCGGTGATCGCGACGACGAGGTGGCGCTATTTCATTTCCACAATCGTGCCCGCGCCGGCGACGGCCGCGTGATCTATGCCGCGAGCGCGATGCCGGCGGCCTTGCCGATCGGCGTGCCCGATCTGGTCTCGCGCCTGGAGCAATGCACGCGTCTGGCGCTCGCGCCGCTGGACGAAGACGCGCGGCGCGATGTCCTGCGGCAACGTGCGGCGCGTCGCGGCCTGGAACTCGACGATGCCGTGCTCGATTATCTGTTCCGCCGCGTCGGCCGCGATCTCGCCACGCTGACGGTGCTGCTTGATCGCCTCGATCGCGAGAGCCTTGCCGCGCAACGCCGCGTCACCATTCCGTTCCTGCGCCAGTTCCTGCCCGCGGTTTAGTGGGAGCGGACCTGGCCGCGATGCTTCTACGACGTCAGCGTCGCGTCGAGCTCCGCGAGCCGCTCCGGCGTGCCGACATCCGTCCAGCGACCGCGATGATGTTCGCCGCTGACCTGACCGCGGCCCATCGCCGCGCGTAGCAAGGGGGCGAGTTTGAATTTCGGCGGCGCCTGCTCGACGCCCGGTACCGCGCCGATCACCGTGCGCCAATCGGCGAACAGCGCCGGAGCGTAGACACCGATGCCGGCGAAGGTAAGTTTTTCCGCGCCGTCGGACTGCACCGTGCCGTCGTCGCGCAGCGCGAAATCGCCGCGGCCGTTGTGCCCGGGGTTGTCGACCATGACCAGATGCGCCAGGCCCGGCATCGCCGTGGGCAGGCGCGCGAGATCGAAATCCGTCCAGATATCGCCGTTGATCGCGAGGAAAGGTGCCTCGCCGAGGAAGGACAAGGCCTGCAACATGCCGCCGCCGGTCTCCAGCGGCTCGGCGCCTTCGTACGAATAATGCAGACGCAGGCCCCAGCGCGCGCCGTCGCCGAGGGCCGGCGCGAAGCGATCGGCCAGCCAGGACGTGTTGACCACCACTTCGCGCACGCCGAGCGCAGCGAGTTTTTCCAAATGCCACACGATCAGCGGCTTGCCGCCGACCGCGAGCAGGGGCTTGGGCGTGTGCTCGGTGAGCGGGCGCATGCGCTCGCCTTTTCCGGCCGCGAAAATGAGTGCCTTGAGTGCGTTCATTTCCGCGCCTAGGCGAGCGGCTGAGTGATGTCGCGGCTGCCGATCGCGCGTTCGATCAGATCGATCATCGGCGCGATGTCCGGATAGCGGCGACCGACATCGCGCGTGTAGCGCCAGACCAGCGGCAGGTCATTGAGATACCCGGCCTTGCCGTCGCGATACCAGAGGCGGCAGAAAATGCCGAGCACCTTGATGTGCCGCTGCAGGCCCATGAGATCGAATGCGCGCCGGAAAGCCTCCACGCTCACCGTCGTCACGCCAGTTTTTTCCAGACGCTGACGGTAGTCCTCGACCCAGTGGTAGACGCGCTCATCGGGCCAGGCGATGTAGCAGTCGCGCAGCAGCGAGACCAGGTCGTAGGTCAGCGGGCCGCGCACGGCATCTTGGAAATCCAGCACGCCCGGATTGTTCTCGGCGGTGATCAGCAGATTGCGCGAATGGTAGTCGCGATGCACGAAGGCCTGCGGCTGCGACTGCGCGTTTTTCACCAGCGTGCGGAAGGCCAGTTCGATCACGTCCCATTCGTCGCACTCGGGGGTGAAACCGAGGTGGCGCTTGAGCAGCCACTCGGGCATGAGTTCCATTTCCGCAATCAGGCGCGCCTCGTCGTAGTCGGGCAGGCCGGCGCAATCGGCGCGCGTCTGCATCGCCAGCAAGGCATCCAGCGCGTCGGCGTAGAGCGCGTCCACGCGCGTCTCGTCGAGCTCGGGCAGGTACAGGCGTGTGCCCAGATCGGCCATCAGCACGAAGCCCTGCTCGGCATCGCTGGCGGAAATTTCCGGTGCGTGCAGGCCGGCGGCGCTCAGTCGGGCGGCGATATCGAGCCAGGGGCGGATGTCTTCCTTGTCCGGCGGCGCATCCATGACGATCCATGTGCGGCCGCCGCTTTCGCTGCGCCAGTAGCTGCGGAAACTGGCGTCGGCCGAGGCGCGTTCGAGCGGGGCGTGGGGATCGTTGAGCGCGTCTCGGGTCCAGGCGAGGCGGCGCGCCTCGCGGGAGGGCAGGTTCATCAGCAGGTCCGGTGGGGCAGGTAATGCCGCGAAGTATGAACGATGGCGACCAAAGGCACGAAAATCGCCCCTGTCGTGGCAAGATGTGGCCCGGTTCCTTTCATTACAGGCTTTATGAGCGAACTCGTTCCCGTGCTCCTTTCCGGCGGTTCCGGCACCCGGCTGTGGCCCCTGTCCCGCGAGGCCCATCCCAAGCAATTCCTGCCGCTGCTGACCGAGCACACCTTGTTGCAGGACACGTGGCTGCGCCTGCGCGGCCTGCCCGGTGCGGAAGCGCCGCTGGTCGTGGCCAACGAGGAGCATCGCTTCCTGGTCGCCGAACAGCTGCAGCAGATCGGCGTCAAACCCTCGGCCCTGATTCTCGAACCGGTCGGCCGCAATACCGCCCCGGCGATCGCGGTCGCGGCGTTGCAGGCGATGGCCGACGGCAGCGATCCGGTGCTGCTGGTGCTGCCGTCCGATCATGTGATCCGCGACGAGCCCGCGTTCCGTGCCGCCGTGCTCGCGGCCCTGCCGGCCGCGAAAGCCGGCGCCCTGGTCACCTTCGGCATCGTGCCGTCCGCGCCCGAAACCGGCTACGGCTACATCAAGGCGGCGAAAGGCGAGGGCGTGCGCCCGGTCGAGCGTTTCGTCGAAAAACCCGATCTCGCCACCGCCGGCCAGTACGTCGCCAGCGGCGAATATTTCTGGAACAGCGGCATGTTCGCGTTCCGTGCTTCGCGCTATCTCGAGGAACTGGGCAAGACCCAGCCGCAGATGATCGACAGCGCGCGCGCCGCGCTGACCGGCGCCAAACGAGATGCCGATTTCCTGCGCCTGGACAAGGACGCGTTCGCGGCTTGCCCGGCCGATTCCATCGACTATGCGGTCATGGAAAAGACCGATGCCGCGCAGGTGTTGCCGATCGACGTGGGTTGGAACGATGTCGGTTCGTGGTCGGCGCTGTGGGAAGTGTCCGCGCAGGACGCCACCGGCAACGCCCACCGCGGCGACGTCATGGCGCGCGATTGCCGCAATACGCTCGCGATGGGCGAGCGCCGCCTGATCGCGATGCTCGGCCTGGACGACATCGTCGTCGTCGATACCGACGATGCGCTGCTGGTTGCGCATCGCGACCAGGTGCAGCAGGTCAAGGACATCGTCGCCCAGCTCAAGCGCGATCAGCGACCGCAGGCCGCCTGGCACCGCAAGGTGTACCGCCCGTGGGGAAATTACGATTCGATCGACAACGGCGAACGCTTCCAGGTCAAGCGCATCGTGGTCAAGCCGGGCGCGACGCTGAGCCTGCAGATGCACCACCATCGCGCCGAACACTGGATCGTCGTCAGCGGTACTGCCCGGGTCACGTGCGATGACAAGGTGTTCATCCTCAGCGAAAACGAGAGCACCTACATTCCGCTGGGCAGCACGCATCGCCTGGAGAATCCCGGTCGCGTGCCGCTGGAATTGATCGAAGTGCAGTCGGGCAGTTACCTGGGTGAAGATGATATCGTCCGTTTCGAAGATAAATACGGACGCAGTGCAGGTTGAAAGATAGTCACCGAAGGATCGGTGCGGATTCGACAATCACGGCGCGATTCAAGATGTAGGGGCGCGAATGGATTGGATGAGTTTGCTCTACCAGCTGGATGGTTGGACCTTGTTGCGAACGCTGGCCGCGTTCGCATTCGCGGCACTGTTGATTCCGCTCTCGCTGCCGATCGCCAATCGGCTCGGCCTGTACGACATTCCCGGCGGCCGCAAGCAGCATGAACTGCCGACGCCGTATGTCGGCGGCGCGGTCATCCTGGTGGCCATCCTGCTGTCGATGCTGATCTTCGATCGCTATCTGACGACAGCCAATCTGGTGTTTTGCCTTTGCAGCGCCGGACTGGTGGTCGTGGGGTTGGCGGACGATCGCTACGACCTGAGCTGGCGCTTGCGCATTGGCGTCCAGGTCCTGGTGACGCTCGGGATGATCTTCTACGCCAATGCGCGCGTGCAGAACCTCGACGACGTCTTCGGCATTCCCAATCTGTATCTGGGCTGGTGGGTGTCGGTGCCGTTCACGATCTTCATCGCCGTCGGCGTCATCAATGCGCTGAACATGATCGACGGCTCCGACGGACTCGCCGGCGGCCAGGTGCTGATCTCGGTGCTGCTGTTCGCTGCGTTCGCGCTGTACGGCGGCAACATCGTTACCGCCGAACGGCTGCTGGCGGTTGCCGGTGCCGTGGCCGGATTCCTGTTGTGGAACGCGCGTTTTCCGTGGCAGCCGCGGGCGCGGGTGTTCCTGGGCAATGCCGGCAGCATGCTGTTGGGTTTCATCATCGCCTGGACGTCGGTGCGCCTGACCCAGAACGCCGCCCATCCGGTGTCGCCGGTGCTCGGCCCGTGGACGATCGCGTTTCCGCTGATCGACTGCGTCACGCTGATGTTCCGCCGCGTGCGTCAGGGTCGGTCGCCGTTCTCTGCCGATCGCGACCACATGCACCACCTCTTGCTCGACGCCGGCTATTCGCCGTCGCAGATCGCTTGGGGTCTGGCGGGGCTGTCGCTGCTTCTGGGCCTGGCAGCCGGCATGGCGGTCAAGATGGGCGTGTATCGGCCGTCGCTGGTGGTCACCTTCCTGCTGGCGATTGCGGCTTACTATTGGTTCAGTTCCAAGCGCGAGCGCGCGGTTACCTTCCTTGAACGCTGTCGCCTGCGATTTCTGCCCGGCAAGCCGAACCCCCGGCTGATCTAGTGGGACCGTCCCATCGGATCATCCACAGTGACGGACGCGACGACCTGATCGCATGATCGACCTGCATTGCCACATCCTGCCCGGTATCGACGACGGGGCCCCTGATCTCGCGGTCGCACTGGCGATGGCGCGCTGCGCGGTCGCCGACGGCATCCACATTGCCGCTTGCACGCCGCACATCTATCCGGGCCTGTACGAAAACGACCGCGCCGGCATCGAAGCCGCGGTGGCGCAGCTGCAGCAGCATCTGCGCGAGGCGGGCATTCCACTGACCCTGACCTACGGCGCCGACACCCATCTCGCGCCGGATCTGGTCGCCGGCATCCGCAGCGGCCGGGTGCCCACGCTGGGCGGTACCCGCTATTTCCTGCTCGAACCGCCGCACCACGTGGCGCCGCCGCGCTTCGAGGAATCGGTGTTCAACCTGCTCGCGGCCGGCTTCGTGCCGGTGATCACCCACCCCGAGCGCCTGACCTGGATCGAGAGCCACTACGAAATCTTCGGCAAGACCGTGCACGGCGGCGCCTGGATCCAGCTGACCGCCGGCAGCCTCACCGGCCGCTTCGGCCGCCGCCCCAAATACTGGGCCGAGCGCATGCTCGACGAGGGGCTGGTGCATATCCTGGCGACTGATTCCCACCACATCGACAAGCGGCCGCCCCTGCTCGCCGAGGGCCGCGACGCGGCCGCCCAGCGCGTGGGCGATGTCGAGGCGACGCATCTGGTGCTGACCCGGCCGCAAGGCATCCTGGCCAACGTTGCTCCTGAGACGATGCCGCCGTTGCCGGCACGTCCCGCCCCGGCGGCGCCCAGCAAAGGATTGTGGCAGCGCTGGTTTGGCGGCCCATAATGTTCCCGGCACCTAAGGAAGGATCGCCATGTTGCCCACCTCTCGTTTACTGATCGTCGGACTCCTGGCGCTCGCCGCCTCGCTCTCGGGCTGCGCGAGCTCCTCGGGCAATGCCGTGCGCAGCGGTACCGCCCATGCCGTGACCTCGACCGAGTCGCTGCCCGCGCCCGATACGACGGCCCAGTCCGGGGCTTACACGGGCGTGGACAACTACCGCGTCGGTCCGCAGGACCTGCTCGAAATCACCGTGTTCCAGGTGCCCGACCTCAATCGCACCGTACGCATCAATTCCGGCGGCCAGATCTCCCTGCCGCTGATCGGCCAGATGCAGGCCGGCGGCAAGACCGTGCCCGAGCTGGAGAGCGAGATCAGCGCCAAGCTCACCGAAAAATATCTGCAAAATCCGCAGGTCTCGGTGTTCGTGAAGGAATTCACCAGCCAGCGCGTCACCCTCGAAGGCGCCGTCAAGAAGCCGGGCATTTATCCACTGACCGGTCGCACGACCCTGTTGCAGAGCATCGCGATGGCCGGCGGCATGGATCAGCTTGCCAACCTTCAGGGCATCGTCGTGTTCCGCATGATCGATGGCAAGAAGATGGCTGCAGTGTTCGACCTCAAGCAGATCCGCGCCGGCCAGGCGGAGGATCCGCAGATCTACGGCGACGACGTGGTGGTCGTGGACCAGTCGGGTTCCAAGACCGCGCTGCGCCGCATCATCGAAGCGGTGCCCGTGTTGAACATGTTCGGCGTGTATTGATCGCCGCGACTTGAAGTAAGAAGGAACGCTCATGCAGGACGCAAACAAGGATCCGATGTCGGGCGGCGAGGGGAATTTCCCCACGCCTGTCGATTCGCGACGCATCCAGTCGCTGACCATCGCGCGCAATCAACAGCTGAGCCTGGACCTGCGTTCGCAGGAGGCCGTGGCTGGCGGTGACGAGATCGACCTGCTCAGCTACTGGCGCATCCTGGTCAAGCGCAAATGGACCGTGCTCGGTGCGATGGGCATCGTGCTGGTGAGTACCCTGGTGGCGACGCTGCTGATGACGCCGATCTATCGCGCCTCGGCGACGCTGCAGATCGACCGCGACACGATCCAGGTCGTGCAGGTCGAAGGCATGGGCGCGGTGGAAGGCGGCGCCGGCGACCGCGATTTCTATCAGACGCAATACGAACTGTTGAAGAGCCGTGCGCTGGCCGAACGCGTCGCGACCCAGTTGGGACTGACTGCGCCGGGAGCGCTGGAAAAGCTCACGCCGCCGTCGCCGTGGCGGCGCCTGACCGGAATTTTTTCCAGCAATGACGAACCCTCGCAGGGCGAGGCCGACGAAGCCAGCGCAACCCGTCGCCGGCAGGCTATCAGCGCTTTCGCCGAAGGTCTGTCGATCGAACCCGTGCGCAACTCCCGTCTGGTGCGCGTGCATTTCGACAGCCCGAGCCCGGCGTTTTCGACCAAGGCCGCCAATGCGGTCGTCGAAGCTTTCATCGCGAGCAATCTCGAGCGCCGCTTCGAGTCGTCCTCTTACGCGAAGACCTACCTGGAAGATCGTCTGCAGGAACTCAAGCTCAAGCTCGAGGATTCGGAACGCAAGCTCGTCGCGTTCGCTCAGAAGGAGCAAATCGTCGGTGCCGGCGGCGACCAGGCCACGCTGACCGAACAGAACCTGGGCTCGATCAATGCCGCGTTGTCCAAGGCCAAGGAAGACCGCATCCGCGCCGAAGCGCGCTGGAACCAGGCGCAGGCCGCCAGCGGCACCTCGTTGCCGGCCGATGTACTGGGTTCGTCGATCATCCACACGCTGCAGGAAAGCCGCGGCAAGGCGATGGCCGACTACCAGGACAAGCTGCGCACCTACAAGCCCGAATACCCGCTGATGCTCAGCCTCAAGAGCCAGATCGACGAGATCGACAAGCAGATCCGTCAGGAAGTGGCCAACATCAAGTCCTCGATCCGCGCCGAATACGATGCCGCGTCCAAGCAGGAAGCGATGCTGCAGACGCAGTTGACCGGTCTGAAGTCGGAAGTGCTCGATCTGCAGAACCGCTCGATCCAGTACAACATCTTCAAGCGCGAGGTCGACACCAACCGTCAGCTCTACGACGGCCTGTTGCAGCGCTACAAGGAAATCGGCGTCGCCGGCGGCGTCAGCACCAACAACCTGTCGATCGTCGATCGCGCCGACATCGGTCGCAAATATAAGCCCAGCCTCACCCGCAATCTCGGCCTGGGTCTGCTGGTCGGCCTGATGCTTGGCGTGCTGCTGGCGCTGCTGTTCGAATACCTCGACGACACCGTCAAGGCGCCCGACGACATCGAGAAGCTGCTCGGCCTGTCCGTGCTAGGCGTGATCCCAATGCTCAAGGACGGCCTGACGCCGGCGCGCGCGCTCGACGATCCGCGTTCGGCGTTCGCCGAAGCCTACCGGTCGGTGCGCACCGCACTGCAGTTCTCCACGAACGAAGGCGTGCCGCGCTGCCTGCTGGTCACCAGTGCGACGCCGTCGGAAGGCAAGTCCACCACCGCGCTGACCCTGGCCAAGAATTTCGCGCAGCTGGGCAAGCGCGTCCTGCTTATCGATGCCGACCTGCGCAATCCGTCGCTGCATCGTGCGCTTGGGGCAGAAAACAGCCATGGCCTGAGCAACCTGCTGGCCGGTGCGAGCAAGGTCACCCAGACCATCGTCACCTCGCCGGAGATTCCGAATCTGAGCTTCATCACCAGTGGCCCGCTGCCTCCGAATCCGGCCGAATTGTTGATGGGGTCCAAGCTCATGTCCCTGCTGACCGTGGCCGCGCAGAAATACGACCAGATCATCGTCGACGGTCCGCCGATCATGGGGCTGGCCGACGCGCCGATCCTGGCCAATGTTTGCACCGGCACGATCCTGGTGGTCGAAGCGGGCGAGACCCGTATCAGCATCGCGCGCAACGCGCTCAAGCGACTGCTGGCCGCGCGTGCGCACGTCATCGGCGCGCTGCTGACCAAGTACCACGCCAGTCACGCCGGTTACGGTTACGGTTACGGCGACTATGCGTATTACAGCTACGGCAACAACACGGCCAAACTGACCCGGCAATGACCGTCGTGCATAGCCCAGCGCTGGAGCAGGCCCTGGCAGTGCTACGCACGCCCACCCTGCTGACCGCGCTGCGCGACCGCCCGCTGCCCGACGACATGCTGACCTTGCTGCGCATCGCCGCGCGCGAGGAAAGTGCGATTCTCGATGCCATCGAACACAGCCGGCAGTCGCGCACCGAGATCATCGAGGCGGCGACCTTCCTCATCCAGCAGCTGATGTTCGCGCCGAACTCCGACAGTTACCGCGTTCTCGGCGTCGACCCCGATGCCGATGCCGCGCGCATCAAGGAGCATTACCGCTGGCTGGTGCGCTGGTTGCATCCCGATCGCAACAGCGATGAGTGGGAGGCGGTGTTCGCCGATCGCGTGAATCTCGCCTGGCAGGATTTGCGCACGCCCGACCGCCGCCGCGCCTACGACACCCAACTCGCGGACCTGGAGCCGCGGATCGCGCCGCCGCGCGCGCCGGCTGCCAACGAGCTCGTTTCGCGACGCGCCATGGCACCGACGGACGGCGCGGCGATTTCCTCGCGCACGATCCGCCTGCTGCCGACCTTCATTCTTGGGGGTCTTGCGATTCTCGCCATCGGCACGCTCGGGTTGCAGTACACGCTGCAGAAGATGGACGAAGACGAAAAACAGGCGGCGGCACAGATCGTCGAAACGCCCGCGGAACCGGTGCCGGAAGCCACGCCGGCGTCACCGCTCGTGGCCGACGTCGTGCCTGCGCCGACGGCATCGGTGCCCGAACCGGTGCCCGCGATGACCGCCGCGCCGCCGCCGGAAGCCACACCACCGCCGCTGCCTGCGGCGATCCGCCCCGACGCACCGCCTATCGCCGCCGCGCCTGCGATCCGACCGCCGGTCAAACCGGCGCGCCGCGCGCCAGCGCAGGGCACGGCCACGCCGGTGGCGCAGGCTTCCGATACGGCGGTCGTGCCGCCGACGCCACCGATGACGCGCGCACAACGTCGCCGCCTCGCGCGCGCTCAGGCGCAGGCCGCGGCACAGGCCGCCGCGCAGGCCGAAGCAGCCACGAACACGTCGGCGAATGTCGCGCCTGCCGCGACCAACAGCGTTGCCGTCGTCGAGACCGCACGACGCGCCAACGAACCCGCCCTGATCGACGACGCGACCGCGCAGCAACTCATCGAGCGCTTCCGCGGCGCCTACAGCAGCGGCGACCTCGCGCGCATCCAGGCGATGCTGTCGACCGACCGGCGCAGCGACCGCCGCGCGATCCTGCGCAGCTATCGTCAGTTGTTCGAAACCACCGAAGGCCGGCGCATCGATATCCACGACGCCAGCTGGCTGGTAAACGGCGACACCGCCGTGGTCATCGCCAGTTTCGATGCCTGGATCCAGCCGCGCGGGCAGCAACAGCGCCGCCGTTTCAGCGGTGACATCCGCTTCGACCTCAAGCGCGAGGATGGCGAATTGCGCATCTCCCGGCTGCGCCACGACAGTCAGGGCGGCTGAGGCATGAGTCTGGATCTGCGTCGCCGCTTCCTGCTCGCTGTCTCTGTGTTGTTGCTCGTTTTCATTGCCTGGCGCGTCATCGGCCAGGGCTTCGCCGATCATTTCGCACGTACGCAGCCCGGTCGCGCGCTGGCCTGGCGCGACGATCAGCCCGAAGCGCTCATCGGCGAAGCCGAACGTCTGGTCGGCACCGGCCAGTCGCCGGCGCAGGCCGCCGAGCTCGCCCGTCGCGCCTTGCGCGCCAATCCGCTGGAAGGTCGTGGCTATCGCGTGCTCGGTCGTCTGGCCGAGGCGGAGGGCAAGCGCGCCGAGGCCGTCCGCCTGTTCGAACTGGCCGTGCAACGCTCGCCGCGCGATCTGCCCAGCCACGCCTGGCTAGCCCGCCACTACCTGCAAACCGGGCAGTTGCCGCAAGCCCTGCAGCACATCGATACCCGCTTGCAGATTCAGCCGCAGCTCGCCGCGAGCGAGTTCCCGCTGCTGGCCGTGCTGGCGGCCCAGCCCGCCGCGCAGCCGGCCCTGGCCGATCTGCTCGGGAAAGCGCCGCCCTGGCGCGAGAAGTTCATTGCCGGCCTGGTCAAGCTCGCGCCGGACAGCGGGGCGATCGCGCCGCTGATGACCCGGCTGCGGCAGTCGCCGCCCGGCCTGTCTCCGGTGGAACTGGCCGCCTGGCTGGACCGCCTGGTCAAGGATCAGCGCTGGGGCGAGGCCTATCTGACCTGGGTGAGCCAGCTCGCTCCGGCGCAGCAACAGCGCCTGAGCAATGTCTTCAACGGCGATTTCGAGACCGAGCCGACCGGCATGGGCTTCGATTGGCGCATGGGCGAGGTATCCGGAGCCGTCATCGAGCGCCTGCACCCGGACGTCGCGGCCGATGGCTATGCCTTGCGCGTGAGCTTCGAAGGTCGCCGGGTGCTGTTCAAGCACCTGCGGCAGTTGCTGAACCTGGCTCCGGGCAAGTACCGGTTGCAAGGCCGGGTTCGTCCCGAGGATCTGCGCACGGAGCGCGGCCTGGTCTGGGTCCTGAGCTGCGGCGAGGGCGGGCCACCCCTGGCCACGACCGAGCCGATTCACGGTAGTTCAGGCTGGGTCGAATTTGATGTCCCGGTCACCGTGCCTGGGGATCATTGCGGCGGGCAGTGGCTGCAGCTGAAGTTGCCCGCGCGCATCCCGGCGGAGCAGCGCATCGGCGGACGGGTCTGGTTCGACGACCTCCGGGTCGTGAGGGAACATTGACGCCGTCGTAACATTGTTAATCCAAGTCCTTGTTCCGCTTGCAAATCCCCCTCTGGCCGCCGTATGCTGCCAACCGCGTGACTGTCTTGTATGGAAACAAGGAGCCTTCCATGAATCGTCGTTTTGTCGCACTCATCCTTGCCTCGCTCATGGCGGGCACGGCTGCAGCCGAAACGGTGGCTACGGCTTCTTCCGTCAACGGCTCGGTCATGGTCAACCAGGGCGACAAGTTCTTGCCGCTCTCGGCCGGTCAGCCGCTGTCGCCGGGCGACCGCATCATGGTGGCCGACAAGAGTTCCGCGATCGTGACCTACAACGACGGTTGCCCCCTGTCGATCAGCGCCGAGACGATGGTGACCCTGCCGTCGACCTCCACCTGCGCCGGCGGCATCGCGCAGACGCAACGCATCGCGCCCACCAATACCGGCGCGGTCGGTACGCCGTATCCGCCCGAAACCGATTGGACGGCTTTCTGGATCGTCGTGGGTCCGGTCATCGCGATCGACGCCTGGGCGATCCATGAAGGCGACGACGAATTTACGAGCCCGTAATCCCGACTCGCATTCGAACAACCTGGGCCGCGCTGAGCGGCCCTCGTTTTTTCCGGGGGTCGACATGGATCACAGCAACGAAGAAAAGTCCGGCACGGCGCAGTTCGTCCTGACGGCGGTGCTGTTGTGCGCGGCGATCGTCCTGGGCGGCAGCACGCGTGGCGTGCTCGCCGATTCGCTGGTGCAGGTGCTCGCGCTCTTACTCGTGGCGATGTTGCTCTGGCCCGATCCGCGACGCCTCGTGCCTGCTGGCACCGCGTGGCTGCCACTGCTGGTGCTGCTCATTCCCTTGCTCGCCTGTCTGCCGATGCCGGGTGGTCTTTGGTCGACGCTGGGCGCACGTGCACCGCTGGCCGGCGAACTGGCGTCCGTGCAGGTGAGACCCGACGCGCATGTCGGCTTGATCGCTTATGCCGCCGAACGCGCCCTATGGTCGCTGCTGCCGGCAGCGGCCTTGTACCTGTCCGTGTTGCGCCTGTCGCTGGCCCGACAGAAGCAATTGCTCGCGCTGCTGTTCGCGTTCGCCCTGATCGGCGTCATTCTGGGATTTGCGCAGCTCGCCGACGGGCCGGACAGCGCACTGCGTCTGCATCGACCGACCAATACCGTGTCCGCCGTCGGTTTTTTCGCCAATCGCAACCATTTCGCCAGTTTCCTGGGCATGGTGCTGCCGCTCGTGCTCGCGGCGGCAGCCTGGTATGCCGGCGAGCGCGCGGCGGGTAAGCGCATCAATCCGTTGGTGATCGTGGGCCTGATCGGGCTCGCGGTCGTGCTTATCCTGGGCGTGGCGCTGACCGGATCGCGCGCCGGGCTGGGGCTGGGCATGCTGTCGCTCTTGCTGGCGATTCCGCTGATCTTTTCGCTGCGCCATCGCCGTGGCAGCAAACGCGTGCTGGCGATCATCGCCACGGTCGGCATCGCGCTGACGGTGCAGTTCGCGCTGTTCGGGATCATGCAGAAGCTCAGCGTCGATCCGCTTACCGACAGCCGCTGGACGATGAATCAACTGGCCTTGCCCGCCGCGCAGGACCAGGGCGCGCTCGGCGCCGGGCCGGGCACGTTCCGGCAGATCTACCAACCTTACGAAGCGCGCGCGCGTCCGAATCCGTTGATCGTCGCGCATGCGCACAACGACTATCTCGAGGTTTGGCTCGAATCGGGCTGGCCGGGTCTGGCGGCGATCGCACTGATGCTTGCCTATGTGGCCTGGTTCGGAATCGCCGTCTGGCGCCAGGACGACGGGCCGGGTCGCCTGACCGCGCGGGCGTGCACCATCGCCTTGCTGCTGGTGCTGGTGCACTCGGCGCTCGACTATCCGCTGCGTACGACGAGCAATCAGGTCGTGTTCGCGCTGCTGCTGGCGATCGTGGTCCGCGTGGCCGGATCGGCCCGGGAAACCCGCGTCGCGCCGGTGCCCGCCACCGCCGCTTGACCGTTTCCGGCGGCGGCGCAGCTTGCCTTCGACGGGCCGGTCGGTTCAACTAGCGAGAGAACGTTCGCGACGCGGCGACACAGGAAGAGAACGCGCGATGCAGGCAGTGAAAGACAGCAAGATCGCCATCATCGGACTGGGCTATGTCGGCCTTCCGCTGGCGGTCGAGTTCGGCAAGGGCTATGACACGGTCGGCTACGACATCCGGCCCGCGCGCATCGCCGAGCTGCGGCACGGCCGCGATGCCACGATGGAAGTCGATGCGGACGAGCTCAAGTCGGCGCCGCGCTTGAGCTATGCCGGCGACCTCGACGCGATCGCCGCGTGCAATGTCTACATCGTGACCGTGCCCACGCCGATCGATGCCGCCAAGCGCCCCGACCTTTCGCCGCTGATCCAGGCGAGCGGCGACATCGGCAAGGTGCTCAAGCGCGGCGACGTGGTCATCTACGAATCGACCGTCTACCCGGGCTGCACGGAAGAAATCTGCGTGCCGATCCTCGAGCGCGCGTCCGGGCTGGTGTTCAACCGGGATTTTTTCTGCGGCTACAGCCCCGAGCGCATCAACCCCGGCGACAAGCAGCATCGTGTCACCACGATCCTCAAGGTCACGTCCGGATCCACGCCCGAGGCCGCCGATTTCGTCGATGCGCTGTATCGCAGCGTCATCGCGGCCGGCACCCATCAGGCGAGCTCGATCAAGGTCGCCGAAGCGGCGAAGGTGATCGAGAACACGCAGCGCGATCTCAACATCGCCCTGGTCAACGAACTCGCGCTGATCTTCAACCGCATGGGCATCGACACGCTGGAAGTTCTGCAGGCGGCGGGCACGAAGTGGAACTTCCTGCCGTTCCGGCCCGGTCTGGTGGGCGGTCATTGCATCAGCGTCGACCCCTACTATCTGACGCACAAGGCGCAGGAGATCGGCTACAACCCTGAAGTCATTCTCGCCGGCCGTCGCATCAACGACGGCATGGGCGCGCATGTCGCCACGCAGACGATCCGTCTGATGGCACGCAAGGGCATCAATCCGGTCGGCGCGCGCGTGCTGGTGCTGGGCCTGGCCTTCAAGGAAAACTGCCCGGATCTGCGCAATACCCGCGTCATCGACATCATCGCGGAGTTGCGCGATTACAGCGCGCAGGTCGATGTCCACGACCCGTGGATCGATGCGGCCGAAGCTGGCCATGAATACGGCCTCACGCCGATCGCCGCGCCGCAGGCCGGGGTCTACGATGCGATCATTCTCGCGGTCGGTCACCGCCAGTTCGCCGCGCTGGGAGCGGAAGGCATTCGTGCCTTCGGCAAGCCCTCGTCGGTGCTGTACGACGTGAAGAGCGTGCTGCCGCGCACGGCCGTGGACGGCCGTCTTTGAACCAGGGAAAGAAACAATGAAAGTGTTGGTCACCGGCAGCGCCGGGTTTATCGGTTCCCACGTCGCGATCAGGCTGCTTGAGCGCGGCGACGAGGTGATCGGTTTCGACAACCTCAGCGACTACTACGACGTCGGCCTCAAGCAAGCGCGCCTGGCGCGGTTCTCCGATCATCCGAACTACACGCATGTCCAGGCCGATCTGGCCGATCGCGCCGCGGTCGAGGCGACCTTCGCCACGCACAAGCCGCAGCGCGTGATCCATCTGGCGGCGCAGGCGGGCGTGCGTTACGCGGCGGAGAATCCGCACGTCTACGTCAGCAGCAACGTCACCGGCTTTCTGCATGTAATCGAGGGCTGTCGCCATCATGGTGTGGAGCATCTGGTGTTCGCATCGACCAGCTCGGTGTACGGCGCCAATACGCACATGCCGTTCTCCGAGCACCAGAGCACCGAGCACCCGCTGACGCTATACGCGGCGACCAAGAAAGCCAACGAGATGATGGCGCACAGCTATGCGCATCTCTACGGCCTGCCTTGCACCGGACTGCGCTTCTTCACCGTGTACGGTCCCTGGGGCCGGCCGGACATGGCCCTGTTCCTGTTCACCAAGGCGATCCTCGCCGGCGAACCGATCCGGGTGTTCAACCACGGCAAGCACAAGCGCAGCTTCACCTACATCGACGACATCGTCGAAGGCGTGATCCGCACGCTCGACCAGGTGCCGGCCGCAAATCCGCAATGGCGCGGCGACGCGCCCGATCCCGCCAACAGCAGTGCGCCGTACCGCCTGTACAACATCGGCAACGAACAGCCGGTGGAATTGCTGACCTACATCCAGGTGCTCGAACGCAGCCTCGGCCGCGAGGCCAAGATGCAGATGCTGCCTCTGCAGGCCGGCGACGTGCCCGATACCGAAGCCGACGTGTCGGACCTGATCTCGGCGACGGGGTATCGGCCGGAGGTGTCGGTGGAGGAGGGGGTGGCGGCGTTCGTTGATTGGTACCGCAGCTACTACCGCCAATGAAATCATCGGCTGCCGCATTGTGTCCGGGCGACGAATGCAGGGCTTGATTCCCGTCGTCGTCGTCAACGACACGCGGGTCGACCGTCATCACGGATGCACGCGAGTCATGACCGCGATCGAGGCACTGGTCGCCTCCATGGGTGGCCAGGTCATCGCGACGTCCCCGGCGCACCGCGACTGGAAGTCGCAACCCGGATTTATCGCGGCCTTCGAGCGCGCCCGTCTGGTGCTGGTCAACGGAGAAGGCACGCTGCACCACGATAGACCGGCAGGGAAGATGCTTCTTGAGGTCGGCGCCTGGGCTCGGCAACGAGGAGTGCCCTCGGCGTTGATCAACGCAGGGTGGGAGGCCAACGGCCCCGAACTCCTCGCACAGCTGCCTGACTTCGATCTCCTTGCAGTCAGGGATTCGCGCAGTGCTAAGGAGATTGGCGCCGCGGGGCACGCTTGTCGTGTTGTGCCGGATCTGAGTCTGTATGGCTCATCACCCGATCGCGATGCCGCGCGGCAAGGCATTGCTGTCACCGACAGCGTCGAACGAACGACGGCATTGGCCTTGGATCGTCTCCGGCGTCGCATGGGCGCCCGTGCGTCGGCGATTCAGTATCGCGAGCCCGGCCCGGGGGCTGGGCTGCGCTTTCTGCGGGAGGCCTTCGCTGCCAGAGACCTGTTGTCGCCTGGTTTCGCCTTCGGTCTGCTCTCCGCGAGGTTGGCGCAGCTGCACGCGACAGTCGCGTCTGCCGAGGACTACCTGGACCAACTCGCCCGGACTCGTCTGCTCGTCTCGGGGCGCTTTCACGCCTGCACCTTGGCGCTCGCGGCAGGGACACCTTTCGTTGCGGTCGCCTCGAACACGTCCAAGATCGCGGCGCTGGTGGAAGATGTCGAGCTGCCGGCATGGCGGGCGAACACAAGTCTCGCGCCCGCCGACATCGATTTGGCGGCGTCACGGGGCTGGGAAAAGAACGAGACAGCGGCCATCGAGAATTACTTGTCCGAAGCGAGGAGCAAGGCGGAGGGTCTTTTCCGAGACTTGCGGGAGCTCGTTCAATGACGACGCTCAAGGCCGTTCGAACGGGTGACGAGTGGTGTCTGTCCGTTGTCCGGTCTCCTGCGCTGGCTGAAGACGGCGTGCGCCTGGACGAGGCGATTTCGCGTGGCCGCTGCATCATCGAGCAAAGTTATCAGCGGCTGGGAATAGCGGCGGGGCTTTGGCAGCTTGAATTTCCCAAGGCCGCGATCGGCGTCGGCGAAGTCGTCGTCGGCTACGCCGATCTCCTGGCGGAAGCCTGCGCCAAGAGCGCGGACGACGTCTGTGAAATGCCGATGCCTGCGAACTACGTGTCCCTGCGTACTGTCGCGCTGGCGCTTCGTGCCCGCGGCTGCCGCGTCGGGGGTCAGGCCGGAAGAAGGTTCCTCGATGCCGCACGCTTCCTCTTAGCGAGTCTGGTGGCGGGGCTTCTGGCGCTGTTCTCGGTGATGCGTGCCTCGGTTGGGAATGATCGCTTGCCGGCGCAAGCCGATGTCCTCTTCGCCATGCACGGCGAGTCCTCCAATCGCACCCGCCATCTGCTTTCGGTGCTCCGGCAGGGCAGTCCCCCGGCAGGAATTCTCGTCTTGGGGCGGCCGCAAGCCAGTCTTGCGCGCATTCGCGAAACCTGGAAGAAAGAAGCGGGCGTGGCCATGCCGCCGCTTGCGCGGCCGTTCTCGCTGCTCGCATTGCTTGCTTCGATGCCGCAGTCGATCCGGATGCTGGCGCAGGGCTTCAGACTGGCGTCGGAGCAGGAGTATCTTCCCCCCGCGAGGGAACTCGTCGCCATCGTGTATCGCGTTTTGCTGGGGGCGGCGTCGGCGGCGTGGTGGCGGGCAGGACGCTTTCAGGCTAGGACTGTCTGCTACGGTCATACCGGCATTGCCGATACGACCGCATTGGAAATGGAACAACAACGCCAAGGCGTGCGAACGGTCCATGTCGTCCACGGCATCAGTTCGGGACTCAATTTCTGCGGTCGATCCACGGTCGCGGTGTTCCGTTGCGGAAGGGATGCGCGCAGGCATGAACGTCTAGGCGGATACGGACAATGCCGCGCGCACGTGGCCGCCAGACCCGGCTTGCGTTCGCCGCCCACCGGCGTGCTGCTGTTGACCAATTTGGCGCATCCGATGAATCCGAGGTCTTGCGCCGAAGGCATCCTGGATGAGGCATGCGCGCTTCGCCTGGCCGGCGAAGCCGTCGCCGTGTCGACAGGGCAGGGGCCCCGGCTATGGCGACCCCATCCGACCTTCACCAGTCTGTCTGAGGCCCAACGCATGCAACTGACGGAAATCGCCGCTACCGCCGGCTTCCGTAAAACTGATGGCGAAGAACAGCTCGCCGACCTGGCGAGATCGTCGCGGTGGCTGGTGAGTACGGCCTCCACCGCCATCGTGGACCTGCTGGGCCAAGGCTTGCTGCCCTTTTTGCTCAACTGGCAGCCGTTGGATCCGGACGCCGCCCTCGCGCACTATCCGCTGCACGCCTCCGACGCCGCTGGATTGGCGGCGCTTTTCAAGGCGGATAGCGATATGCACTATCGGCAGGCGATGTTTGAGCGGGCGTGGGAGGAGATTCAACCATCCGCTCCGTTGCAGCTCACCCAAATTACTTCAGGATAGCCGGGACGCATGTTTCCATATCTTTTCATTACCGGCTTGATTGCGTTGGCTGCGGCGTTGTTTCCGCAGCGACGAGCGCATCCGGTTTTTTGGGCTATGACCTTTGTTGTAGTCGTCCTCTTCATCGGCCTACGCCACAAGGTAGGAATGGACTGGAACAACTATCTGCTGATGATCCAGCGGGTCGATGGTGGCTCCTTCCTTGAGTCCTTCCAGTTCGCCGAACCGGCCTTCGCGACTATTCTCTGGCTCTCTGCGAAGTCGGGTCTTGGTGTCTACGGAGCGAACTTTGTCGCGGCGACGATTTTCTGTCTCGGACTCTTTCGTTTGGCGCGGAGGATGCCATTGCCGTGGCTGGCTCTGGCCACGGCAATGCCAATTCTTGTGATGGTCGTTTCCATGAGTGCGAGTCGCCAAGCGGTAGCCATTGGCGTGCTCATGTGGCTAGTTGCCGAGTGGGAAGACAGTTCAATCTTGAAGCGTGTGACGTACACAATTGTTGCAGCGATGTTCCACTTCAGTGCCATCTTCTTCTTGGCATTTGCGGTGCTTGGGCTAAAAGTCCGCCCCGGATACAAAGTCGCTCTCGGTATCCTCATGGGGGTGATCATGCTCGCCTTTTTGCAGGTCTCCGGCGGCGCCGACTACTACGACCAGCTATATGTAAGCGGGCAGGCCGAGGTTACCTATTCATCGGGTGCAACGCAGCACGTGCTTCTTAATGGCCTTCCGGCGCTTCTTGTGCTTTTTGGTAGGCGGGTTCGGGCGAAGCTCTTCCCGGGAACGCTTTTGGTTCAAATGGCGTGGCTGGCAATCTTGTTGGTACCCACAGCATTCTTTTTTTCCGCGGCTGCCGGCCGAATGACGTTGTACTTGTTCCCTGTGTCCATGTACGCCTTCAGCGGCATGCCCGATCTCATAGGGGACAGGACGCTTCGTGCAGTCCTGCGAACGGCGCTGGCCGCCGTACTCTTTGTGACGTTGGGGGTTTGGTTGGAATTCGCCAATAGCAGTTACGCGCACATACCTTATCGGAATGCGCTAATGATGGATTCTCAGGATCTTCATTTGTGATGCGCCTGAATCTTCTAGCAAGGGTGAGCCGCAGATCGAAGCACATCGACATGTCCAGTGTGGGCAAAGACCATCTATGAGTCGTCTAGAAAACTCCGACAAAGGGTCCACCTCGACCGAAAAAGGTGCTCTTGGAAAGTTTGACGGTTCTGATCGTTATCTTGTGCTCGATGCGGTGCGTAGCCTGGCGATAGTTCTCGTCATTGGGCATCACGCTTCCTTCCGATTCGCCGCGGCAGCTGGTGACGTGGTCGCTGGATTTTTTAAATCTGTCGGGTGGATCGGCGTTGATTTGTTTTTCGCGTTGAGCGGATTTCTTATAGTCAAGATACTTATCAGAGATTCCGAGCGCGGAGACATAATTGGATTCTTCAAAAGGCGATTCTTTCGGATTGTTCCGGTGTTCGCGATATCCGTCGCTGTCTATGGACTGGCATCTCTGGTCACAGGGCATGATGTTGAACACTTGGGGAACTTGTGGATAACGGCACTATTCCTCAATGGCTGGGCTATTCCTTTTCTGGGCGTGGATGAGGTCCCATTCACGATTGCCTGGTCGCTGTCAGTGGAAGAGTTCGCCTATTTGGCACTTGGAGTTTCTGCGGCTTTTCCCAGAGGCATGCTTAGGAAGGTCGTCACTATTTTTCTCGTAATGGCCATCGCCGTTAGGCTGCTTGTTCTTGCGGGGAATGTGTTTCCAACAGATCTTCTGTATTTCTTCGTTCCGGCGCGCCTAGATGCCATTGCGTTTGGCGGACTGGGTGCCTTTGGCGCCTACGATTTCCTTCTCAAGCGCAAGAACTGCTCTGCGATAGCCGGAATTTCCACGATTGGGCTGATGATTGGATTCCAGTGGCTGCGCACGAGTGGATGGGTGTTGCCGCTGTTCGGGTACGCAGTTTTCGGATTGGTCTGCGCCATCTGGGTGTCGAGCCTTGCGTTTTCCCCCAAGAGCCGCCCAGGATTGTTGATTAGGTCAGTTGCTCCGCTTGGAAAGCTGTCGTATTTCATATATCTGTTTCATATGTTCTTTCTGGATGGGCTTCGATCGCTTCAAGCCATCCTGCCCGGTGGTAATCTTGGGTTTTGGTCGGGGTTGATCATTGCAACTTCAGGCTGCTATCTCGCTGCCATGGTTTCATGGCGATTCATTGAAGGGCCGCTCATTCGCTTTGGTCACCGTCGCGCTTCTCGGGATGCGGCGAATTGATCTGCAGAATTGGAATTGCTGGAGGCAAGCATGCGGGTCAGAAATTTCATTCACTTGTTACTGGTCCCCACACCTTCCTGGCTGAAAGTGTTCCTCTACCGGAACCTGTTCAAATACCGCATCGAGCCCGGCGTTCGGATTGGCATGTCGATCATCCGCGTCGATGACTGCTTCATTGGCGCAGGCACGCGGATCGGGCACTTCAACTACATCTCCAGCATCAAGCGTCTGCATATCGGCAGTAACGCGATCATCGGCGTCTTCAATATCCTGCTCGGCGGCGAGAGCGTGGAGATCGGGGACGAGGCGCAGATCGGCCGCTTCAACGAAATCAATTCGATCATCAACCCCGTCAGTACGGGTGGGTCCGATCCGAGGTTGATCGTGGGCAAGGGCGCGGTGATTACCGCCTGGCACAAAATCGATTACACCGATCGGATCATCATCGGCGACTCGACCATCATCGCGGGCAGGCATTCCTGCCTGTGGACGCATAATCGTCAGCAGGTCATGCCGATCGAGATCGGGCGCAATTGTTATGTCGGTTCCGGCGTGCAAATGGTGCCGGGTTCGACGCTGGGTTCGTATTGCGTCGTTGGACTGGGGGCGGTGATCACCAAGAAGTTTGATGCCGACTCCAGCCTGATCGCCGGCGTGCCCGCTCGCGTCGTCAAGCCGTTGGATGAAGCTGCCCGGACCCTGGTGGAGTTTCCAACCCGCCCCGACCTCGCGGGCGTCGCCGGTGCCAGCGACCTTCATGGCTGAGGCTTCGCAATGACTCATCCCGGTGACCGCCTAAGCCTTGTCTTCGCCATCAAGTCATTGAATGTCGAAGGCGGTGGCGCCGAGCGCGTTCTGGTTCAACTGGCCAACAGTCTGGTTGAGCGCGGGCACACGGTGGCGATTCTCACGTTCGACGGGCCCGGCCGCTCTTTCTATCCGCTGGCAGCCGGTGTGGAGCGCCTGGATATGGCGATAGGCACGCCGGGTCACCCCACGCCGCGATTCAAGCTGCTGGCGTCACTTCCAAAGATGCGTCGATTGGTTCGTGAGCGGCGGCCCGATGTCGCCATCGGATTCATGCACAGCATGTATGTCCCCTTCGGAGCGGCGTTGTGGGGCGCCAGAATTCCCGTGATCGCGAGCGAGCACGCGGGGTTTCATCATTTCCACGGACGATGGGCGCAGCGTGCGATGGTTCGGCTGGGCCAGGCGCTGTTCTTCGCCAAAACGGTACCTTCCGAGCCAGTACGCACGGCGCATCCGCCGCGCGAACGCGAGCAGGTCTTCGTGCTTCCCAATCCGCTGGATCTGGCCCGATTCGAGGGGATTTCCGATCAGCCGCCCTCGGACCCGCCGACCATCCTCACTGTCGGCCGGTTCATGGAAGAAAAGAATCAGACCGAACTGATCGAAGCGTTCGCCTTGCTGGCTGCGGACTACCCGACCTGGACACTGCGCTTGGTCGGCGACGGTGTGATGCGCGAGGAACTCGAGCGTGTGGTGGAAAAAAATCGGCTGTCGACCCGAGTCGAGATGCCCGGCGCGACCCAGGAGGTCGCCGCCGAGTACCGTGCTGCCAGCATCGTCGCCGTGCCGTCGTTGTACGAGTCGTTCGGCATGGTGACGGCCGAGGCGCAGGCGTCGGGTCGCCCCGTTATCGGTTTCGCCGATTGCTCGGGAACCAACGAACTGATTGAGAACGAAAAGAATGGATTGCTGGTTGCGGGCGGGAGCGCGCGCGTCGCGAGTCTGGCGGCGGGTTTGCGCCGCTTGATGGACGATGCCGCACTCAGGGCCAGGCTGGGGGCGGCAGGACCCCGGTCGGTCGATCAATTCTCGATCGAGCGCGTGGTCGATGTGTGGGAGAATTTCCTGCAGGCTTGCAAGGCCGGAACGCTTTACCACTAGCCGCCTGCCGGCGCGGTGGCCCCGAATCAGCCGGAACTCTCTGGAATGGATGTCAACAGCCGCAATCAGGACAGCTCGACGGTCAAGAGCTTCGGATCCGAGTGGTCCCGGTTCGATCAGTCGGATCTGGATCAGGCCGAGCATCGGAAGATTTTCGACGAGTATTTCTCCATTTTTCCCTGGCATGAATTGCCCGAGGCGGCGGTCGGCGCCGACATCGGTTGCGGTTCCGGTCGCTGGGCGGTTCTCGTGGCCGACAGAGTAGGCTTGCTGCATTGCGTCGATGCCAGCGCAGAGGCGATCGAGGTCTCTAAGAAAACGCTTTCCGCCAAGAAGAATGTCGAATTCCACTGCGCCAGTGTCGCCGAGCTGCCGGTCGCGGATGCCAGCCTGGATTTTTGTTACTCGCTGGGAGTCCTGCATCACGTGCCGGACACCGCGAGCGCCATCGCCTCCTGTGCACAGAAGCTCAAGCCGGGTGCGCCCCTGCTTCTATATCTCTATTACGCGCTGGATGGTCGTGCCTGGTGGTTCCGGGCGCTCTGGCGAATGTCCGATCTGCTCAGGGCGGGGATTTCCCGTCTTCCCGAGGCACTGAAGGTTCTTGTCACGGACACCCTGGCGCTTGTGGTGTATTGGCCTCTGGCCCGGTCGGCGCGAGTGTTTGAGCGCCTGGGTCTGTCCGTGTCCGCCTGGCCGCTTTCCTACTACCGGGCGCACTCCTTCTACACGATGAGGACCGATTCACGGGATCGATTCGGAACACCGCTGGAGCGTCGTTTCACGCTGGCACAGATGCGCGAGATGATGGTGGCCGCCGGTCTGGAAAAAGTGTCCCATTCTCCGAATGCGCCCTACTGGTGCGTGCTGGGATACCGGAAAGCATGATCAGCGGACCGATCCTTTGCTTCGAGGTCGCTCGCCTCCTGCTGGCGAGATAGAACGATGCCGATCGCCCGCGCGAAGGACGCTCTGAGCACCTTGGTCCGTACCGAACGCGCGCTGCTCGCGGGTGTGGCTGGCGTCGGCGCACTCCGACTGATATCCAGCCTCGTTTCGGTGGTGCTGACCCTGCTGCTGGCGCGACTGCTGGCGCCGGCAGGCTTCGGTGCGTACTCCTTCGCTTTTTCGGCAGCGACACTCGTGGCCTTGCCGCTGTTGCAGGGATTGCCGACCCTCGTCCTGCGGGAAGCCGCTCGAGAGAATGGACCGAAGCGTACGGCAGTGGTCGGTGCATTGCTTGGCTACTCCCATCGTTTGATCCTGGGCATCGGACTGTCGCTCGCATTGTTGGCCGGACTGATCGCCTGGACCGGTCTGACGAGACTGGGGCTGTCGGACCTGCCGCTGGCGCTCGCGGCGATCGGTGTGCCCGTGGCGATGGTGGCCAGCCTCGTTCGCGGTGCCGTCATCCGCAGCGAGGGGCGTGCTATTGCCGGACAGATTCCGGACATGATCGTTCGCCCGCTCGGGTTCCTGATCTTGATCAGTGGTTTTCTTCTCTGGGGACGCGCCAGCCCCGAGCGCGTCATGGGATTGCACTTTCTTGCGGCGATCCTGGCCCTGCTGGTGGCGAAAGGGCTCATGGGCAGATCGCCGCCGGATAGCGAACATGCCGCGTCGGAATTCAAACGGTGGACGTTGGCCCTGCTGCCCTTGTCGACGGTCGCCGGAATGCAGCTGGTCAACAGCCAGATCGATCTGGTCGCGCTTGGCCTGCTGGCCTCCAAACACGAGGTCGGCATCTACAAAGTCGCTTCCACACTCGCTCTGCAGGTCAGTTTCGTGCTGACTATCGTCAATGCCGTGGCGGCGCCGCGATTTGCGGCCCTGTTCCACGAAGGGCGTATCGCCGAACTCAAGCGACTCAATCATTCTTCGGCAGCCATCTCCTTCACGGCGGGTCTGCTGGTCACGGTGTTGTTCGCAGTGTTCGGTCGCTGGATTCTCCGCGTGGCCGTGGGCGAGGAGTTTCTGCCCGCCTACCTGCCTCTGATGATTCTGTCGGCGGCGCATCTGCTGACACTGTGGGCCGGCACCACGAATGTGCTGCTGAACATGATCGGACGCGAACGCGACGTCCTGGTCTGCGCCGGCGTCTCGGTCGTGGTCAATACGGTACTCAATATCGCGTTGATTCCGGCCTACGGGATGATCGGATCGGCCATGGGCAGTGCGGTCGCCCTCGTGGTCTGGCGTATCCTCCTGTCTTATTTCCTGCGCCGTCGGCTCGATGCCGTTCCGGCCTGAATCGAGGAGAGTGTTTGTCGTGCGAGGCTGGTCGCGATTTCCGATGACGCAGGGACGGTGCACATGTGCGGCCTGAGCGGATATTTCCGCGCGGAAGCTCTTGCTTCGGCCGAGATGGAATCGGTGTTGTCGCACATGATCGCCCAACTCGCCCACCGCGGCCCCGACGCCGAAGGCCGTTGGTGTGATCCGGCGGCCGGTATCGCCTTGGGCCACCGGCGCCTGTCCGTCGTCGATCTCTCGCCGGCCGGGGCGCAGCCGATGCGTTCGCACGACGGGCGCTTCGTCATCGTCTACAACGGCGAGATCTACAACACGCAGGATGTGCGCACCGCGCTCGATGCGGACGCGGCAATCGCGTGGCGGGGGCATTCCGATACCGAGGTGCTGATCGAGGCAGTGGTGCGTTGGGGCCTGGAGGCGACGTTGCGCAGGCTCGAGGGCATGTTCGCGTTCGCGTTGTGGGACTGCGAGGCGCAAGTGCTGCATCTGGCGCGCGATCGCTTCGGCGAGAAGCCGCTGTATTACGGGGTTTGCGGGTCGAGCCTGGTGTTCGCGTCGGAACTTAAAGCCTTGCGGGCCTACCCGGGCTATCGGCCCGAGATCGACCGGACGGCGCTTGGCGAGTATCTGCGCTTCGGTTACGTGCCCGCACCGCGCTCGATCTATCGCGACACGCACAAGCTGCCGGCGGGTTGTTTCCTGAGTCTGCGACGCGACACGATCGCGGCCGATCTGCCGGCACCGACCCCGTATTGGTCGGCCGAAGCCGCGGCGCTGTCGGCGCGCGAGCGACCCTATCGCGGCAGCGAAGACGAGGCTGTCGAAGAGCTCGACGGCTTGCTGCGCCAGGTCGTCGGCAGCCGCATGCAGGCTGATGTGCCGCTGGGCGCGTTGTTGTCCGGCGGCATCGATTCGAGCACCGTGGTGGCGCTGATGCAGGCACAGCGCGGCGACCGCGTGCGCACATTCTGTATCGGCAGCCGCGAGCCGGGTTTCGACGAAGCCGAGCACGCGCGCGCTGTCGCCAAGCACCTGGGCACGGATCATACGGAACTCTACGTGCAGGCTTCCGATGGTCTGGCGATCGTGCCGCGCCTGCCCGAGCTTTACGACGAACCCTTCGCCGATTCCTCCCAGATTCCGACCTTCCTGGTCTCGCAGCTCGCGCGTCGGCAGGTCACCGTGGCCTTGTCGGGCGATGCCGGCGACGAACTGTTCGGTGGTTACAACCGCTATCTTCATGGCGAGCGCCTGTGGCGGCGTCTGGTTGGCATTCCGCGCGGCCTGCGTTCGCTCGGTGCGCGCGGAATCACCGCGGCGTCGCCGGCGACGCTCGACCGCGCGTTCGCGCGTCTCGGCCGCTGGGCGCCGGGCGATCTCGCTGCCGGTCGTGCCGGCGACAAGCTGCACAAACTCGCCGGCTTTCTGTCTGCCGACAGCGAGAGCGAACTGCATGGCCGCATGCTCTCGTACTGGCCCGAGCCCGACGCCGTGGTCAAGAACGCGCAGATGCCTCGGTCGCCCGCGCAGGCCGTCTTGCCGGGCTGGCGTTTCGCCGAACGCGCGATGCTCGCCGACACGCAGCAGTACCTGCCCGATGACATTCTGGCCAAGGTCGATCGCGCCAGCATGGGCGTGAGTCTGGAGGCCCGCGTACCGTTTCTGGATACGCGCGTATTCGATCTTGCATGGCGATTGCCGATGGCGATGAAGATCGCCGATGGTCGCGGCAAGCAGGTCCTGCGGCGCGTGCTTTATCGCTATGTGCCGCCGGCGATCGTCGATCGTCCGAAGCAGGGATTCGCCGTGCCGGTCGGCCAGTGGCTGCGGGCGGAATTGCGCGAGTGGGCCGAAGCGTTGATCGCACCGGAACGGCTGCAGCGCGAAGGCTATTTCCATCCCGAGCCCATCCAGCGCTGCTGGCAGGAACACCAATCGGGGAAACGCAATTGGGACACGCGGCTGTGGAGCGTGTTGATGTTCCAGGCCTGGTTGGAACATCAGCAGACCGAGGCCCGCGCATGAGTGCGGTTCCGACGGCCGCGCGTCCGAAGGTCGTGTTGTTCGCCAACACCGCTTGGTATCTGTACAACTTCCGTCGCTCGCTGGCCTTGGCCCTGGTCGATGCGGGCTATGAGGTGTTGCTGCTTTCACCGCCGGGCGAATACGGCGAGGCCCTGCGCGCGCTGGGACTGCGCTGGATGCCCGCGCCGATGGATCGGCGCAGCCTCAATCCCTGGCGCGAGCTGAGTTTGCTGTTCTGGTTGTTCCGGCTGTTCCGACGCGAACGCCCGACACTCGTGCACAGCTTCACGATCAAGTGCGCGGTGTACGGCTCGCTCGTTGCCCGCCTGGCCGGCGTGCGCGCGCGCGTGAATGCCGTGGCCGGTATGGGCTATGTCTTCATCAGCAGCGACCTGAAGGCGCGCGTGTTGCGTCCGCTGGTACGGCTGATGCTGCGCCTGGCACTCGGCGGACCCTCGGCGCGCCTGATCTTGCAGAATCCTGACGACGCGGCCCTGTTCGCCGCCGCCCGGCTGGTCGATGCGACGCAGGTGCGCTTGATTCCAGGCTCGGGCGTGGACTGTGCGCGTTTTTCTCAGCGCGCGGATCGGGCCCGCGCGGCCGGTCAGCCCCTGCGCGTGCTGTTGGCGGCACGATTGCTGTGGGACAAAGGTCTGGCTGAATTCGTCGCCGCTGCGCGCGAGCTCAAGGCCAGCGGGCGCCGCACGAGTTTCCTGCTTGCCGGTGCGCCGGATGCGGGCAACCCCGCCTCGGTGGAACCTGCGCAGGTCGCCGCCTGGGTGGGCGATGGCCTGGTCGAATGGCTCGGACAAGTGACTGACATGCCTGCCTTGCTCGCAAGCGTGGATGTCGTGGTCCTGCCGAGTTATCGCGAAGGTCTGCCGAAAACCCTGATCGAAGCCGGCGCTTGCGGGTTGCCGCTGATCGCGACGGATGCACCGGGCTGTCGCGACGTCGTCGAGCACGAAGTCACCGGGCTGCTGGTGCCGCTGCGCGTATCCGCGCCGCTGGCCGCAGCGATCGCGCGACTCGAAGACGATCCCGCCCTGGCCGCACGCCTGGGACAGGCCGCCCGCCAGCGCGTCATGGAGCGCTTCGACGAGAAACGCGTGATTGCCGATACGATGGCGGTCTATCGCGAGGTGTTGCCGGAGACGGCGGCGTCGACAAAATGAATCACCCGGAAACCCGGACGGATTGGCACCGCAAAGGACAAGGACGATGATCATCGGCAATAAGGAGCTGCGCAGCCTCAGCTGGTATGGGCTCAAACCTCGGCTCAAGTCGCTGCTCGGCCTGCCGCTGCTCAATCCGCTCCTGCTCGGATTCGCGCGGACGTTTCTATCACCCGCTCGCCGCGCCCGCGTCCCTGTCGGCAAGGACGTCGTGACCTATCGCATGAGCAATGGCGGACACCTGACGCTCAATAGTCCGATGAAATGCGACGTCGCCCGAGACATCTATTGGGGCCAGGGTCGACGCGAATGGGCGTCCGAATGCCATGCTATCGATTGCGCTGAGGCTTTGGCCGGTTCGGCGGATCTGTTCCTCGACATCGGCGCATATTCGGGCCTGTTCTCGTTGGTCGTGGGGCAAGCGAATCCTGGCATTCGCGTATTCGCCTACGAAATCGTGCCGGAGAACTATCTTCTGTTGGTCGAAAACGTCATCACAAATCGGCTCAACCGCACCGTGTCGCCGCAGTTGCTGGGAATCGCGGATCAGCCGGGCGAGATCCGGATGCCCCTGAAAACGCAGCAATCGCAACTTCCTTCATCCTTGTCCCTCTCTTCGTCGTTTCCGGAGGGTCTGTCGGTGCCACTGGCCCGACTGGATGATCTGTTCGGCGACTTCTCCGGCAAGGCGTTTTTCAAGATCGATGTCGAGGGATTCGAGCCCGGTGTGCTGACGGGTGGTCGGGAATTCTTGGCACGCATTCGTCCCGACATGATTTGCGAAGTCCTCGAATCGGCCGACACCTCGGCGGCGTTGCACGAGCAGCTCGATCCGCTCCAATACAGCTACTACCAGTTCACCGATGCCGGGCTTGTGCGCCGGGAGCGGATCAAGCCGAGCCGAGATGGACGCGATTGGCTCCTGACGGTGAAGCCCCTCGCGGAGCTGCGCAGCGCATTGCCCAAGCTTTCGGTCGACTAGCGTGAAAATCCTGGTCACCGGCGGCGCCGGCTATATCGGCAGCCATGCCTGCGTAGTGTTGGCCGCGCGCGGACACGAGGTCGTCGTCGTCGACAACCACAGCAACAGTTCGCCGCAGGTGTTGACGCGCATCGCGCAACTCACGGGTGCGCCCGTGGTGGCAAGTACCGTGGACCTGCGCGATGCGGTGGGCCTGGCGCGCCTCTTCGCCGAGCACCGCTTTGAGGCGGTGATGCATTTCGCTGCATTGAAGGTGGTGGCCGATTCGATCGCGAGGCCGCAGGAATACGAGAGCAACAATGTCGGCGGCACCGCCTCGCTGCTGGCGGCGATGAAGCAAGCCTCGGTATCGCGGCTGGTCTTCAGCTCGTCGGCGGCGGTGTACGACGCGACGGCATCGATCCAGGTCGGCGAGGACGCGCCGTTGGGCGCCGGTCATCCTTACGGCCAGAGCAAGTTGTCCTGCGAGCATCTGATCGCGCAGCAGGCAAACGAGACAGCGGATTTCCACGCCGTGAACCTGCGTTACTTCAATCCGGTCGGTGCGCACCCTTCGGGCCTGCTCGGCGAGGATCCGCACGGCACGCCGACGAATCTGATGCCGTATGTCAGTCAGGTGGCCGTCGGCCAGCGCGCGAGGCTGCCGATTTTCGGCGACGACTACGCCACGCCCGACGGTACCGGCGTGCGCGACTACCTGCACGTCATGGACCTGGCGCGTGCGCATGCCGATGCGCTGGATTTTCTCGTGCGCGAACGACGCAGCCTGACGGCAAATCTGGGCACGGGGCAGGGCGTGAGCGTGCTGGAGCTGGTGCAGGCTTTCGAGCGCGTGTCGGGTCGCGCGGTGCCTTACGACATCGTCGCGCGGCGCGCGGGCGACGTCGCGGCCCTTTATGCCGATCCGTCGCTTGCACAGCGGGTGCTCGGCTGGCGCGCGGAGCTCGATCTTGAAGCGATGTGTCGCGACGCGTGGCACTGGCAGTCGCGCAATCCGCAGGGCTACGCGACCTCGTAGGAGCGCGCATCAGCGCGACGGTTGTTTCGGCGGATCAGCGAATCGCGGTCCGGCCCGCTCCCACCAAATCAACGGCGCCGGAAGGTCCGCGACGCCCAGTTCTTCAGTTTCTGCGGCAATTGGCGGACTTCGGAGGGTTTTCCACGCGCCGGTTTCTTCGATCCCTGGCCGGGTTTGTCGTCGGGCGGGGCCGGCTCCTGTTCCGGTTCCGAGGCCGGTTCGTCCGGCGCCTGCTCGGGTTCGGACGCGGGCTTGGCGGGTGCGGGTCGCGTCGCCGCAGGAGCTTTGGCGGGCGGTGTTTTCGCCGGGGCTTCAGCGGGTTGTTCCGTCGGCGGCGTGGTCGGCGCGGTGCTGGCATCGGCGACGGTGGTTTCCGTGGCCGGTTCGCGCGTCGCATACCATCCGGTCGCGATCAGCAAACCGATCGCAAGCGCCAGCAGGGCGAGATCGCGTTTGCCGCTGCGCTGCCGCAAGGCCTCGCCCCAGGTCCGGAAAGCGAGAAATGGCGAAACACGGTCGTCGCCGCGCTGAATTTTTTCCAGCGCCTGCAACATCTGTTCGGCACTGCCGAAACGCTGCGCCGGCGATTTCGCCATCGCGCGATCGATGAAGCTTTGCCAGTGGCGTTTGTCCGCCGGCAATCTCGGGATGGCGTCGTTGGCATGCATCAAGGCCAAGCCGAGTGCATCGGGCGAACGGAAGGGCAGGTCGCCGGTCAGCAGCGAATAGGCCAGCACGCCGACGCTGTAGAGATCGGCACGACCGTCCACTTCTTCGCCGCGCGCCTGTTCCGGTGCCATGTAGCCGGAGCTGCCGACCGAAAGACCGGCCGAGGTGAGACGGCTGGTGTCGCGCTTGGACGTCGCGATGCCGAAGTCGGTCAGATGCGGCCGGTCCTGGGCATCGAAGAGCACGTTCTCTTCCTTGACATCGCGATGCACGATGCCCTGCACGTGCGCGTAGCCCAGCGCCTGCAGCAGGACGCGCAACACGTCCTTGATCTGCGTCTCGTCATCGCGCAGATCGCGTTGCGAGAGATCGCCGTTCGCCAGGTGCGGCATGATGTAGTACATGCGCCCGTCGTTCGTGCGACCGACTTCGTGGATGCCGACGATGCCCGTGTGGCTGAGTTTGGCGATCGTGCGTGCTTCGTTCTCGAAGCGCTGCTTGCTCGTCTCGTCCTGCAGCGCATGCCGCTCGGTGACCTTGATCGCGACCGGCCGATCGAGCGATTCCTGGATGGCCAGGTACACCGTCGCCATGCCGCCCGATCCCAGCCGCCGCTCGAAACGGTAGCCGGGAATGCCGGGAAATTGCCCGTCGTCCACGTCGTGGGTTCGGGTCGGATGCGCGGGAAAGAGAGGATCCTGCATGGCGTCGCGGAGGTTCAGCAGCAGCCGTGGTCGCCGAAGTGGCTGTCGCCGGCCTGCACACCAACACCGCGCGTGAGACCTTTCTCGCTGGCGTCGTAATGATCGGCGATGACCTTTGCAACCACCGAGGTCACGCGCTTGCCGGTCGGGATGTGCAGGAATTCGTTTGGACCGTGGGCGTTGGAATGCGGGCCGAGCACGCCGGTGATCATGAACTGCGCGCCCGGGAATTTTTCGCCGAGCATGCCCATGAACGGAATCGTGCCGCCTTCGCCCATGTACACCGCCGGCGCCCCGAAGAACTGCAGGCTGGCCTGGTCGATGGAGTTCTCCAGCCAGGGCGACAGCAGCGGCGCGTTCCAGCCGGTGGATGCTTTCTCCACTTCGAATTCGACCTTCGCGTTGTTCGGTGGATTCTCGGTGAGCACACGCTGCAGGATCTCGCTCGCGCGTTTCGGGTTCAGTGTCGGCGGCAGGCGCAGGCTCAGCTTCACGGCGGTGAACGGACGCAGCACGTTGCCGGCATTGTTCAGCGGCGGGATGCCGTCCATGCCGGTGATTGACAAGGCCGGGCGCCAGGTGCGATTGAGCACGAGTTCGGTGAGGTCGGGATTCATCGGCGTCATGCCGGGCAGGAACGGAAACTTGTCGAACACGTCATTGCCCAGCACCTGGGCCGCCCGCTGCGCCTGGGTCAGGCGCTGCTCGGGAATGTCCACGAACAGATCTTCGACGAGGATCTTGCCGCTGCCTTCGTCTTCCAGACGCGAGAGCAGCTGGCGCAGGATGCGGAAGCTCGACGGCACGACGCCCGAGGCATCGCCCGAATGCACGCCCTCGCTGAGCACGCTCACGCGCAGGTTGCCGCCGGCGAGGCCGCGCAGCGAAGTGGTGCACCACAGCTGGTCGTAGTTGCCGCAGCCCGAGTCCAGGCAGACGACGAGCGACGGCTTGCCGATGCGATCGGCGAGATGGTCGACGTAGAACGGCAGGTCGTAGCTGCCCGATTCCTCGCAGGCTTCGATCAGAATCACGCAGCGGCTGTGCGGCTTGCCCTGTTCCTGCAAGGCGCGGATCGCGGTCAGCGAACCGAAGATCGCGTAGCCGTCGTCGGCGCCACCGCGGCCGTACAGTCGCTCGCCCTTGATGACGGGTTTCCAAGGACCGAGGTCGTCGGCCCAGCCGGTCATTTCCGGTTGCTTGTCGAGATGGCCGTACAGCAGCACGCAATCGTCGCCTTGGCCGGGGACGTCGATGTAGATCAGCGGCGTGCGGCCGGGCAGGCGCACCACCTCGACCGTCATGCCCTTGAGCGGCTGCGTCTTCGCCCACGCGGCCAGCTGCTCGGTCGCGGCATCCATGTAGCCGTTTTTCTGCCAGTCGGCGTCGAACATCGGCGACTTGTTCGGGATGCGGATGTACTCGACCAGCTGCGGGACGATGTCGCCATCCCAGGCCTCGCTGACGATACGGTCGGTCTTTGCGGTGTCCATGCGTTCTGCTCCGGCCCTGCTGGCGGTTTTGTCCGCTAATTCTAGCTGACGGGGGTGGGAAAAGGCCGACCCCGGAGGCGGGCGGATTCGCAGGGAAATGTGAATAAAACGGCGATGGGGCGCGTCCGGCGCGGTGCGGAGACTGGCTCCACCGACACGGCGTCGCCGGGCCGGACTGTCACCACCCAAGGAGCACCGTCATGCACAAGTTCGCCCTGATCCTGAAGAGCCTCGTCCTTTCTGCCTTGCTCGTCACCTCCGCGTTCGCCGGCGAGAAGGTCAACATCAATACGGCCGACGCGAAAACCATCGATCGCGTGCTGGTCGGCGTCGGCCCGAGCAAGGCCGAAGCCATCGTCGCGTACCGCAAGACCAATGGCGCCTTCCGCAGCGCCGACCAGCTGGCCTCGGTCAAAGGCATCGGCCTGGCCACCATCGAAAAGAACCGTGACCGCATCGTGGTCACCGGCGCTGTCGCCGCTACCGCACCCGCTGCTGCCGGCAAGCCCGCCGCTGCGCGTCCGGTCGCCGGCAAGGCCCCTGCAGCGCGTCCCGTCGCGCGCTGACAGGCAGACGATGGCCCGCGCCGAACTAGGGCGGCGCGGGTTTTTTCTCTGTTGTCGTGGGAGCGGGCCTGACCGCGATGCTTTTGACTGATTTGCCTTTGTGGGAGCGGGCCTGACCGCGATGCTTTTGACTGATTTGCCTTTGTGGGAGCGGGCCTGACCGCGATGCTTTTGACTGGAGACCTCCCCGGATCTTCAGTCCCGGTCGCGGTCAGGCCCGCTCCCACAAGCGCGCCCTGCCCGGATGCCGCCACACGACCTTGGAGGCCGCAATGGCCAATGCACTGCAAGAAACTCGCCCAGGCTCCACGATGCCGGGAAGCAAGGCTCTCCGAAAACACCGCACCAGCCTCGAGGGACAGGCCTACCTGCTGACCACCACGACGATGTATCGCCGCACTATTTTTCGCGATGCTGAAGTTTCGTTCGCTGTCTGCAAAGCACTTCATCAACCCTGGCTCTGGCGCGACAGTCAGCTGCTCGCCTGGGTGCTCATGCCCGATCACTGGCATGGCCTGGTCCGACTGGGGCGTGATGATGATCTCTCGACGCTGATGGGGCGGTTCAAATCTGTCACAGCGCGCGCCGTCCCTCAGTGCTTCCGTATCAATGGTTGGTTATGGAATCGCGGCTTCCACGATCACGCCCTGCACAATGACGAAGGCGTCCGAGAAACCGCGCGCTACCTCGTCGCCAATCCCTTGCGCGCCGGACTGGTGGACGAAATTGCGAACTACCCGTATTGGGACGCCGCGTGGATCGGCGCACGCCCGGACAGCATCTGCGCTCTCTAGACCCGCTCCCATGACCCCGCACCCCGCTTGCGGCCCGCCCCGGCCGCTCCCACAATGCGGTCGTGAACATCCACCTCATCCCCGCCAACGAGTACCGCCGTGAGCGGTGGAAGAATGGACTGGGCTGGACGCGCGAGATCCTGCGCTGGCCGGAAGAAACCACGGCCTGGGATTGGCGGGTGTCGATCGCTGAGGTCGACAAACCCGGACCGTTCTCGCGCTTTGAAGGTTGCGATCGCGAACTCGTGCTGCTGTCCGGCGAGGGCATGCGTCTGGATTTTGCCGATGATGGCAGCCAGGTCGACTTGATGCCGCCGCACGGCAGTCACCGGTTCTCCGGCGAGCGCGATCTGTCCGCGCAACTCGTCTCCGGTCCGACACAGGATTTCAATCTGATCTGGCGCCGCGATCGCATCGAGGCGACCTTACTGCATCGGCCGCTGGTCGGCCCGATGGTGTTTTTTTCCGAAGCAGACGTGCGCTGGATCGTCTACGTGATTTCGGGCCAGTGCGCGTTCAAGGACCAGTTGCTGCCGTCGCGCCTGGAGCAGGGTGACACCGCCCTGATCGAACCCTCGCACAGCCATGCCAACCACCGCGTCATTCTCGACGGCGGTGGCGAATTGCTGCTGATCAAGCTGATCGCGCGCTGACGATCAGAGCAGGCCCGGTCCGAGCACCAGGGCGATGACCACGATGGCGGCGGCCAGGACGCTGACGACCATGTCGCGCGGGCGACGACCGCGCGCCCACATCGCGATACCGCTGATGCCGAGCAAGGTCATCGCGATGCCGAAGCTGTCGCCGAGCACGATCCAGGCGATGCCGCCGCCACCGCTCTTGTGCAGGCGCACCAGCGAGGCGAGCCAGTCGTGGTGGGTGCGCTCGATTTCCAGGCTGGCATCGCCGGCGGCGTAGTCGGCGCTCCAGCTGTCGCGGGCGCTGCCGCCGGAGAATTGCCACTGCTCGGGTTCGCTCGCATTGCCGCCGTCGCCAGCAGGCACGGCGGGGCGAACGCGCTTCATCAACGGCGTCATGCCCTGGTCCTGCGTCAGCCACTGCGCCATCGCCTCGGGCGTCGCGCGGGCGGCTTCCGGCACGGTGATGCGTACTGGCTCACCCGGCGTGCGTTCACCCTGCGGCAACTGCATCGCGAACCGGTGGTTGAGCACGACGCCGGAGAAACCGAACAGGATCGCGGCGATCGCGCCCCAGGCGCCGACCCACAGGTGGATCTGCCGGACGATCGGATACCAGCGCGTCGGCTTGGTGCGGGGCGGCGTTGCATTCATGGCGAGCGGTCTCGTGGAAAAGTGGGATGGGGTGGGGATCAGCGGTCGTCGCGTGTCCAGACCTGGTCGTTCTCGATCTTGACGGGAAATTTGGCGATCGGCACGTAGGCCGGCGCACACAGGGCCTCGCCCGTGCGCAGGTCGAACTTGGCGCCGTGACGCGGGCACTCGACCTCGAAGCCCTCGATGGGCCCGCCGGCCAGTTCGCCGCCGTCGTGCGTGCAGATGTCCTCGACCGCGTACAGGCTGCCGTCGATGTTGAAGACGGCGATCGCGGTATCGCCGTCGAACGCCACCTGGAACTCGCCAGGCAGCAAGTCCGAGGTGGCACACACCCGTATCCAGTCGGTCATGAGGTGTCTCGCGCGAGAGAGTTACGAGAGCGGCTTGGCGAGGATTTCGAAACGCAGGTCGTCGCGCTTGGGCAGGCCGTAGCGTTCATCGCCATACGGAAACGGCTTGTGGATACCGGTACGCTGATAGCCACGGCGTTCGTAGAACGCGATCAGGGTGTCGCGGATGTCGATCACCGTCATTTCCATGCGCCGGCACTGCCAGTCCTCGCGCGCCTGGCGCTCGGCCTCGTTGAGCAGCAGCTTTCCAACGCCGCCGCCCTGCAAGGTCGGCTTGACCGAGAACATGCCGAAATAGCCGGCTTCGCCCTGTTTCTGCAGATGGCAGCAGGCCAGGATCTCGCCGTCGCGTTCCAGCAAGAGCACGCGGCTATCTGCGGCGTGGATGTCGCGCGCCAGCCCCTCGGGGTCGATGCGCTGGCCTTCGAGCATGTCGGCTTCGGTCGTCCAGCCCGCGCGACTGGCGTCGCCGCGATACGCGGATTCGACCAAGGCGACGAGGGCGGGAATATCGGCGACGGTGGCCAGGCGGAAAGAGTGTGTCGGATCGGCCATGATCATCCCAGCAGGCTGCGGGCTTTTTCGATTGCGACCGCGAGGCGGTCGATCTCGTCGAAGCGGTTGTAGAAAGCGAACGAGGCGCGGCAGGTGGCCGCCACGCCGAAATGTTGCATGAGCGGATGCGCGCAATGATGCCCCGAACGCACCGCGATGCCCTCGAGGTCGAGCAGGGTGGCCAGATCGTGCGCATGCGCGCCGTCGACGAGGAAGGACACGACGGCGGCCTTCTCCTGCGCTGCACCGAAAATGCGCAGGCCGGGAATCGCACTCAGCCGCGTCGTGGCGTAGGCGAGCAGTTCCTGTTCGCGCGCCTCGATCGCGGCCATGCCGATCTGGTCGAGATACTCGACCGCCGCGCCGAGTCCGATCACGCCGGCGATGTTCGGCGTGCCCGCCTCGAACTTGTGCGGCGGATCGTTGAACACGGTCTTCTCGAAACGGACTTCCCGGATCATTTCGCCGCCGCCGAAAAACGGCGGCATCGCGTCCAGGTGTTCGCGTCGCGCCCACAGCGCGCCGGTGCCGGTTGGCCCGAGCATCTTGTGGCCGGTGAAGGCATAAAAATCGCAGCCGATCGCGGCGATGTCGACCGGCCGGTGCGGCACGGCCTGCGAGCCGTCGATGACGGTGGCGATGCCGCGCCGGCGCGCCTCGCGGCAGATGTCCGCGACCGGGTTCACCGTGCCGAGCACATTGGACACCTGCGTGAGTCCGAGGATCTTCACCTCGGGCGTCAGCTGCGCGTACAGCGCCGGCAGATCAAGCTCGCCGGTCTCGGTGATCTCGGCGACGCGGATCTTCGCGCCGGTGCGCTCGGCGATCAGCTGCCAGGGCACGATGTTGGCGTGGTGCTCCATGCGCGAGAGCACGATCACGTCGCCGGCGGTCAGCCGCGGCAGGGCATAGCTGTACGCGACCAGGTTGATCGCCTGCGTCGTGCCCGAGGTCAGTACCAGGTCTTCGCCGCGCACATTGAGGAAGGCTGCGAGTTTCTTGCGCGCCGCTTCGTAGGCCTCGGTCGCTTCCATGCCCAGCGTATGCACGGAGCGCGAGATGTTCGCGTTGTGTTCGCGGTAGAACGCATCGGTGATGTCGATCACGCGGCGCGGCTTCTGCGAGGTGTTCGCGGAATCGAAATACACGAGCGGTTTGCCGTGCACTTCGCGCGCCAGCACCGGGAAGTCCTGGCGCAGGGCGTCCCAATCGATCGCGACCGGCTTCATGCGCTCGTCTCCAGACGGGCCAGGCGGGCTTCGAGCACCGGCGAGAGTTGCTCGATGAGCACCGGGTCGCGCAGGCGGCCGAGGGCCTCGCGCGCAAAGGCGAGCGTGAGCAACGCACGCGCCTGGGTCTCCGGAATGCCGCGGGTCCGCAGATAGAACAGGTGCTGGTCGTCGAGGCGTCCGATCGTCGCGCCATGCGCGGCCTTGACCTCGTCGGCGTAGATTTCCAACACGGGCTGCGTATCGATCTCGGCACCGTCGGACAGCAGGAGATTCTTGTTGGACAGCGCAGCCTCGGTGCCATCCGCCCCTTCGCGGATAAGGATGCCGCCATGGAACACCGCGCGACCGCGGTCGGCGGCGAGGCCGCGCCAGAGCAGGTCGCAGGTGGTGTCGCGGGCGGTGTGCACGATGCCCAAGCGCGTATCGACATGACGACGGCCGCCGGCAAGCAGCACGCCGCCAGAGCCGAAGGTCGCGCGCGCCCCCTGCAGTTCGACATTGAGTTCGTGCCGCGACAGCGCGGCGCCGAGCTCCAGGTCCACGCGCCGGTAGTCGGCGTCGGCGCCCAGTTCGGCGTCGGTGCGTGCGATCACGGTGGCGCCGGCGTCCTCGTCCTGGACGCGGGCATGCAGCAGGTGTGCCCCGGAGTCGAGCTGCACCTGCACGAGATGATTGCCCAGGTGTCGATGCGCGCCGGTGGCCAGATGGTGTTCGACCACGGTCAGGCGCGCGTTCTCGCCCACGACGAGGACGTGGCGCAGATGCGCGGCGACATCGGCATCGGACGGAGCGCCGACGAACACCAGATGCACCGGTGCGGCGATCTGCGCCTTCGCTTCGACGCGAACGAGTGCGCCTTCGATCGCGAGCGCGGCATTGAATTGCGCGAAGGTCTCGTCGACTTGTTCAAAGCGACGACCGAGCCAGGCGGCTGCGTCCCGGCCATTCGCATGCAAGGCCTGCGAAAGCGGCTGCACGGACAAGCCCGGTGCCGGATCCGCGATCTGCGAGAGCGTCGCATCGAACTGCCCATTGACGAAAACCAGGCGCGGCGACGGAATGTCGGCAAGCACGGCCGGATGGATGGCTGGCGTCGCCGCGCTGCTGCGGAAGTCGCGTTGCGACAGGGCGCGCAGCGGCGTGTATTTCCAGCGCTCGCTGCGCGGACCGGGCAGACCGCTGGCAAGGGCCAGTGCGAGCGCCTGTCGGCGCGCGTCGCCCAGGCCCTGCGCATCGATCGCGCTCGCGGGCAGGGCCGCGAATCCGGCCTGGAAGGACTCGAGCAGACCGGTCATGGCGCGACGCGATCCTTCACCCAGGCGTAGCCGTGCGCTTCGAGTTCGAGCGCGAGCTGCGGACCACCCGATTCCACGATGCGGCCGTCGGCAAGCACGTGCACGACGTCGGGCGTGATGTAGTCGAGCAGGCGCTGGTAGTGGGTGATCACCAGGAAGGCACGCTCGGGCGACCGCATCAGGTTGACGCCATCGGCGACGGCCTTGAGTGCGTCGATGTCCAGGCCCGAGTCGGTTTCGTCGAGGATCGCGAGCTTGGGTTCGAGCAGGGCGAGCTGGAAGATTTCGTTGCGCTTCTTCTCGCCGCCGGAGAAACCTTCGTTGACGGCGCGATGCAGCAGCTCGTCCTTGAGATGCAGCACCGAGAGTTTCTCGCGCACGCGCTTGAGGAACTGCATCGAGTCCAGTTCCGGCTCGCCACGGTACTTGCGTTGGGCATTGAGCGCCGCGCGCAGGAAATAGGTGTTGTTCACGCCCGGGATTTCGACCGGGTACTGGAATGCGAGGAAGACGCCTTCCGCCGCGCGTTCTTCCGGCGCCAGTGCGAGCAGGTCGCGGCCTTCGAAGCTCACCGAGCCTTCGACGACTTCGTAGCCTTCGCGACCCGCGAGCACATTGCCCAGCGTGGACTTGCCCGCGCCGTTCGGCCCCATGATCGCGTGCACCTGGCCGGCCTGCACCTCGAGCGACAGGCCCTTGAGGATGTCCTTGCCGGCGACACGGACATGGAGGTTTTCGATCTTCAGCATTGTCTCGTTCTCAAAAAAGTTTTTGCAACATCAACCCACGGCGCCTTCCAGCGACACCTCGAGCAATTTCTTCGCCTCTACTGCGAACTCCATCGGCAGTTCCTTGAAAACCTGCTTGCAGAAGCCGTCGACGATCATCGAGACCGCGTCTTCTTCGCCGATGCCGCGCGCCCGGCAATAGAACAGCTGGTCGTCGGAAATCTTCGAGGTGGTCGCTTCATGCTCGACGATCGCGCCGGGATGCTTGACCTCGATGTACGGGAAGGTGTGGGCGCCGCAGCGTTTGCCGATCAGCAGCGAATCGCATTGGGTGTAATTGCGTGCGCCGTCGGCGGTCTTCTCGACCTTGACCAGGCCGCGGTAGGTGTTCTGACCGCGACCGGCGCTGATGCCCTTGGCAATGATCTTGGACTTGGTGTTGCGCCCGATGTGGATCATCTTGGTGCCGGTGTCGGCTTGTTGGCGGTGGTGCGTCAGCGCGACCGAATAGAACTCGCCGGTCGAATCGTCGCCGCGCAGCACGCAGCTCGGGTACTTCCAGGTGATCGCCGAGCCGGTTTCCACCTGCGTCCAGCTGATCTTGCTGCGTGCGCCGCGGCACTCGCCGCGCTTGGTCACGAAGTTGTAGATGCCGCCGACGCCGTTCTCGTCGCCGGGATACCAGTTCTGCACGGTCGAATATTTGATCTCGGCGTCTTCCAGCGCGACCAGCTCCACGACGGCGGCATGCAGCTGGTTCTCGTCGCGCATCGGCGCGGTGCAGCCTTCGAGATAGGACACGTGGCCGCGATCCTCGCAGATGATCAGCGTGCGCTCGAACTGGCCGGTATCGCGGGCGTTGATGCGGAAATACGTGCTCAGTTCCATCGGGCAGCGCACGCCGGCGGGAATGAACACGAAGCTGCCGTCGGAGAACACGGCCGAATTGAGTGCCGCGAAATAGTTGTCGCCAGTCGGAACGACCGAGCCCAGGTATTTCTGCACGAGCTCGGGATGTTCCTGCACCGCTTCGGAGAACGAGCAGAAGATCACGCCTTTTTCGGCGAGCTCTTTCTTGAACGTCGTGCCGACCGACACAGAATCGAACACCGCATCGACCGCGACGCCGGCCAGACGCGCGCGCTCGTGCAGGGGCACGCCGAGCTTGTCGTAGGTTTCCAGCAGCTTCGGATCGACTTCATCGAGCGAGGCGTATTTTTTCTTCGGCGCAGCGAAATAGCTGATCGCCTGGAAATCGATCGCGGCGATCTGCAGCTTGGCCCATTCCGGCGGCGTCATGGTCAGCCAGTGGCGATAGGCCTTCAGGCGCCACTCGGTCATCCACTCGGGTTCGTTCTTCTTGGCCGAGATGAAGCGCACGACGTCTTCGCTCAGTCCCGGCGCGATCGTGTCGGACTCGATGTCGGTGACGAAGCCGGCGTCGTAGCGGCGTTCGAGCTGTTTGGTGATTTCAAGATTCTGGGAAGACATGCTCGCCTCAGGCCCGGGCCAGGTGCAGCGGAATGGATTTACGTGCGGCCGCCGGCAACATCTCGGCCAGGCTGATGCCGCGCAGGGCATCGGCGATGACATCGTTGATGCGGCGCCAGTGGCTCTGCACGTCGCAATGCGGTTCGTGTTCGCAGGTGCTGTGTTCGCCCGAGCATTCGGTCATGCCGAGCTTGCCCTCGATCGCTTCGACGACGTCGTACAGGCTGATCCGGTCGGGCGCGCGGGCCAGACGGTAGCCGCCGCTCGCGCCGCGAAAACTCTCGACCAGGCCGGCATGCGCCAGCGGCTTGAGCACCTTGCTGACCGTGGGCAGTTCGAGTTTGGCGCGCTCGGCCAGCTCGGCCGCGCTGTGCACGCGGTCGGGGCGTTCGGCCAAGGCGGTCAGCACGACCGTGGCGTAATCGGTGAGTTTGGTGACACGCAGCATGGCCGTGGCCCGCGGGAACGGATCAATCCGTACCGAAATTGTACGGTATGGCGGCTTTGCGCTCAATCGTGGGAGCGCATCCGCCCTAGGCCAGATGCCCGCCAATCAGGCTGCCGATGGCGAAGGTCACGACCCCGGCGCCGCCGCCGATCGCCAGCATGCGCAGACCGCCGGCGGCCGGATTGCGCCCCGTGAACAGGCTCATGGCCGCGCCGGTCGCGAACAGGCCCGCCGCCGACAGCCCGGCGCCGAGATAGGCGGCCCCCGGAAGGGTTGCGCCGAACAGGAAGGGCAGCAGGGGCACGGACGCGCCGAGCGTGAAGGCGATGAAGGAAAAACTCGCCGCCCCGAGCGGGGAACCCAGATCGTCGGGATTGAGGCCCAGTTCTTCGCGCGCCAGCACGTCCAGCGCCTGCTTCGGATCGGTGATGAGCCGCCGGGCGAACGCGCGCGCCTCGTCGATCGGCAGACCGCGGGCGGCGTAGATCAGGGCCAGCTCCTCGGCTTCCGCATCGGGATATTCGGCGAGCTCATCGGCTTCCAGTCCGATCTGGTACTCGAACATTTCGCGCTGCGAGCGCACCGAGACGAATTCGCCGGCCGCCATCGACAGCGCACCCGCGAGCAGGCCGGCGACACCGGTCGCGAGGACCGTGCCGGTGCTCGCCGCGGCGCCGACCATGCCCAGGATCAGGCTGGCATTGGAGACCAGGCCGTCGTTCACGCCGAAAATCGCCGCTCGCAGATTGCCGCCGCCGACGGTCTGATGGCCGCGACCGATCTGCGCGACCGAGGTCGGCATCGCGTGACCGACCGGTCCGCTGCCGTAGGCCGAGAGTCCGCGCACCTTCATGGCGGCCAGGGCCGGCTTGATGCGGCGCGGGCTTAGTCGGCGCGCCAGCGAGGCGACCAGGCGCGCACGCACTTCAGGCACGAACTCCGGCAAGGCCTGGCCCGCGTCGCCGGCGATACGTGCCCAGTGCACCGACTGTTGCTCGGCAGCTTCGCCCAGCTGTGCAAACAGCGCGGCCATGTGGGCTTCGGTCTCGCACCGCGCCAGGGCCCGATACAACCAGGCCGACTGCTTTTCTTCGTGCCAGCTCTCGCGTGCGTTCATGGGTCCCTCCAGAGATGGGGATTGTCGCCCCTGGCCCGCGTTCTCGCACCCCTCATTGCCGACAAAGCGGACGCGATTGGGCGACAATGCCGCCTTTCCTCCCCCAGATGCCTCCATGTCCTCGAACATCGTGACCCGCCGCTCGGCCATCCACGGCAACGGCGTCTTCGCCGCCGCGCCCATCAAGAAAGGCACCCGCCTGATCCAGTACAAGGGTCTGCTGCGCTCCCACGAGGAAGTCGACCGCGTCTACGCTGACGACATCGATACCGGCCACACCTTCCTGTTCACGCTCAACGACGACTACGTCATCGACGCCAATGTCGAGGGCAACGATGCCCGCTGGATCAATCACAGCTGCGATCCGAACTGCGAAGCGGTCATCGACGAGGACGAGGGCAAGGACGCGGCGAAGGATCGCGTTTTCATCGAAGCCATCCGCGCGATCAAGCCCGGCGAAGAGCTCACCTACAACTACGGCATCAAGCTCGCCGAAGCGCACACGCCGAAGATGAAGAAACTCTGGGCCTGCCATTGCGGCTCGAAGAAATGCACCGGCACGATGCTGCAGCCCAAGCGCGAGCCGAAAAAGAAATAATCGCGAACGCCGGGCCGGCCGGCCCGGCCCCGTGTACGCCGAATCGATTCACGCGCTCGCGACGGACTGCGCGTCGATCAGATGGCCAAGATAGCTGCCCCGCGCGGAAACGAAGTCCCGCAACCGGCGTGAATACTCCGGTCCGACTGCCGCGCGCACCGAGGCGCGTTGCTTCAGGTTCTCCCGCCACAGGCTCAGGCGCGGCAGGTCGCCGGTCACCTCGCTGTCGACGATCTCGTCGAAGACATCGAAGTAGCGGAAGACCGGTCCGAAGGCGGCGTCGACCAGCGAGAACGACGCGCCGGCGAACCAGGGCCCATCGCCCAGTTGCGTTTCCAGGTGCTGGAACATCGCGGCGATTTCGTCGCGCGTTTTCCACAGCGCCGAGGCGTCCGCGGCGTTGTAGAAGCTCCCGATCCGGACCAGCACCGCGGAGGCGAATTCGATCCAGGCGCGGTGGCGTGCGCGCTGCAACGGGTCGCTGGGATGCAGTGCCGGCCACTGCGTCTCGTCGAGGTAGTCGCAGATCACCGCTGACTCGAACAGGGCCTCGCGTCCCGTGTCCGTCGTGACGACCAGCACGGGGGTCTTGCCCAGGGGCGACAGCGCGAGAAATCACGCCGGCTTGTTTTTCAGGTCGATGTCGATGCGTTCGTAGGGCAGCTGTTTTTCCTTGAGCGCGATGACGGCACGCTGCACGTAAGGGCACAGCGCATGCGAGACGAGGATGGGCAGGCCGCTGCGCGGCAGTGTCGGCAACAAATTCGACGACGGACTCATGACGCATGCGCCAGGCGGGTGCCGAAATGCGGCGAACGCTTCGAGGACAACGCGAAGGCGCCATCGCCGAGCAGGAAATGCACGACCGACCAGACGATCAGGTAGGCGGGAAATTCCCAGCCGCCGTTCGCGGCCGAGAACACCCAGCCGTTCGGGTAGTGGGTCCATAGCGCGCCGGCGAGGATCGGCAACAGCGCCAGCGAGACGTAACGGCCATGCAGGCCCAGGACGATCGCCGTGCCACCGGCCAGTTCGGCCAGGACGACCGGCCAGGCGATGAAGGTGGGAATGCCCTGCGCGGCGAGGAAGGCTTCAAAGCCGGGCATCGTGAAGACGAGCAGTTTCAGCAGGGCGTGGGAGATCCACATCGTGCCCAGGGACAGGCGGACCAGGGTGGCGGCGTGGGCGGGGGACGGCATCGGAGTCATGGCGAATTCCTTGGTGGCGGGCAGAAGGTGTGGCAATCTTGGGTTTGCATTTCGGCCAGGTAAATACGCAGAAATGAAATCTCCCATTGCGAAAACGCAAACAAAGGCGGTCTCTCAGGCGGCCGGCCCGCCGATGGGTCAGATCGGTTCGCGGGATCTGGAGCTCGTGCTCGCCCTGGTGCGCGGCCGCACCCTTGCCGAGGGGGCGCGACGTCTGCAGGTCGATACCTCGACGGTGTTCCGCGCGATCCAGCGTCTGGAAAAGGAATTGCGCCAGACCCTGTTCGAGCGCCGCCGCGATGGCATGGTCCCGAACGAGCTCGCGCTGGAGCTCGCGCGTCGCGGCGAGGCGGTCGAAGCCCAGGTCGAGCAGGCGCGTGAACTGCTCAATGCCGACGACCGGCCGATGGCGGGTCTGCTGCGCATCACCACGACCGACACGATTCTCAAGGGCTTGTTGCTGCCGGTGCTGCCGGTGTTCGTGCAGGCGCATCCGCAGGTCGAACTCGAACTGGTCGCCACCAACCAGGTCGCGAGCCTTAGCCGGCGCGATGCCGACATCGCGATTCGCCCGTCGATGAAACCGCCCGAGCATCTGGTCGGCGCGAAACTCGGGCGCATCGCGTCGGCGTTGTGGGCCAGCCAGGCGTACCTGGACGCGAATCCGTCCTATCGCATTCCCGCGCAGATGGACTGGGCCGCGCCGGACGATTCGCTCGCCGAACACCCGTCGGCGAAATGGCGGCGCAGCAAATTTCCCGGCGTCGTGCCGCGCTTCCGGTGCAACAGCATTCTCTCGATTGCCGATCTGGTCGAACACGGGCAGGCGATCGGCGTGGCGCCGGCGTTCCTGCTGCAAGCGCGGCCGGGCATCGTCAATCTGAGCGGAGCGGTCGACGATCTTGGCGTCGATCTTTGGGCGCTCACCCATCCAGACGTGCGGCATCTGCGTCGGGTCAAGGCGTTTTTCGATTTCCTGCGCACGTCGATCCGGCTGGACGACGCTACCGCTTAGCGCAGCTTTTTCTTCCGCTCTTCGGTGTAATGCCACCACGGATGCGGTGGGCTGCCTTCCATGAAGCGCACCGCCGCGATGAACGTGTCGCACACGCAGGGGTCCTGACGGACGCCGACGAGCGCGTTGCTGCGCTCGTACAGGGCGTAAGGATCGAGTCCGATCAGTTGCGCCGGTTCCGAAATGCCGAGCGCGCGCAGGTCACCGGCGATGGATGGGCCGACGTTCGGGAGTTGTTCCAGCCGTTTCGCCTCGGCGGCGTTTCGCGCCTTCGCCATCGCCTGTCTCCGCCGACGCGCCGCTCAGGGCGCGTTTTCTCCGACGATGACCGCGAAGGTGCAGACCACTGGCGGAAACTGCTGCACGATCGGCAGGGTCGACGAGAACGTGCCTTCGCCTTCCGGGTAACCCTTGGGCCATTCGTCGTTCTCGAATTCCGGCGGGCACAGTCCGAAGCCGCCGTCGACGAGCTGCTTGTCCATCGCGCCATCGCCCCAACTGGTGATGTTGCCGCCGTAGTCCCAGCCGAAGCCGCTGAATTCGATCGGCTTGCCGTTGCGCTTGGCCAGTTCGTTCAAGTCCAGATCCATGCGGATGCCGTCGCTGCGTTGCCAGGTCGAGGTCTGATCCAGGATGCGCAGCACTTCCGGCTGGCCTTTGTCGTCGAGATAGATGTAGACGCGCTTGCTCTCGTCGGTCGGATACAGGATCCAGCCGTCGAATTCCTCGCCTTCCGCGCCCGGCACCTTGCCGGCGACGACGTTGTCCGCGCCGAAGCGCGCGCGCAGCGTGTCCAGCGTGTCTTTCGGCGTCGCGACCTTGTCCAGCCGCAACGGTTCCGACGTCGCCGCGGCGTTCGCTGCGGGAATGACGCTCGCGTCTGTCGTGCCCACGGTCGGCTCGGTTGGTTTCGCAGGTTCTTCGGCGGGCTTGTCCGGTTGGCAGGCCGCGAGCGCAAGGGCCGCGGTCGTCAGGAGGATCGCTGCGAAACGAGGGTTCATGTCCGGGTCCAGGCTAGGGGCAGGGCATCAGCATAGCGCCGCTTCAGCCTTTGCAGGCCAGCAGGTAACGACGCAATTCGTCCGACCCTTGCACGCTGCAGCGCCAGTCGACCATGCCAGTGGCATGGGTCTTGGGCTCGAACACGATCTGGCTGGCGGGCGTAAAGGCGTTGTTGATCTTGATGATCACCACGCCATGCGCGCCGACCTCGATACCGGTGACCGCGCCACCGGCATACGCACTGGCACTTTCGAGACCGGCTTGCTGCGCATTCGCCGGCCACTCGCCATTGGTCTGGTAGTACTCAGTCAGCGCGACGCGAAACATCTGCGCGCGCATCAGCGCATCGACCGCGAGGCGACGACGATCGGCTTCGCTCGCCTGCGCCTGCATCGCTTCTTGCGAATCGGCGACGCTCTTCTTCACCGATGCATCGAGATCGGCGGCGATCGCCTGTGCCTGTTCGCGCGTCGTCGACAGGTCCACCGATGCCGATTGCACTGCGGCTTCGGTACGTGGCTTGACGATGAATTGGTCGTAGGCCAACAGGGACAGCAGCATGGCAATCAGGACAGCGCTGAAAACGATGGCGAACTGTTTCATGGGGCGGTGGGATCGGTCGGGGAGGGCGCGGCCAGCGTACACGAGCGGCCCGCGAGTTCGCAGTCCCGCCCGCGCCGCCGATCACCCCGTGCCGGGAGTGCGATACGCCGCTTCGATGTTGTTGCCGTCGGGGTCGAGCACGAAGGCCGCGTAATAGGTACGGCCGTCGCCGCGATAGCCGGGCGCGCCGTTGTCGGTGCCGCCTTCGCCCAGTGCGGCGTGGTGGAAGGCGTCGACCGCTTCCTTGTTCGGCGCTGCGAGGCACAGGTGGATCGGACTCGTGCCGGCGGCGTGTTCGTCCTTCCAGAACGCGGGGCGTCGCGTGCCGATCCACAGGAACGGCCGGCCCGCCGGTCCGCCGAAGACCGAGGCGCCTTCCTGCGACTCGGTCTCCACATACCCCAGCGGCGGCAGACAGGCCTGGTAGAAGCGCAGGCTCAGGCTGCGATCGCGGGTGACGATGCCGATGTGATCGAACATGCACGAACTCCGTTTCGACGCGGATCAATCCTCGTCCGCATGCGGTTTGTAGGCCTCGACCAGTTGTCGCTGCACATTGCCCGGCACCGGTTCGTAGTGGCTGAACTCGAGGTCGTAGCGGCCGCGTCCGGCGGTCGCGCCCTTGAGTTCGGCGGCGTAGTCGGTCAGTTCGGACAAAGGGACCTGGGCCTTGATGACGATTTCGCCGTCGCGCATGGAGTCGGTGCCGTTGATGCGTGCGCGCTTGGCCGCGAGACCGCCGGTGATGTCGCCCATATGCGCTTCCGGCGCGGTGACGGCGAGGTCGACGATCGGTTCCAGGATCTGCGGCTGCGCCTTCGCGATCGCATCGAGAAAGGCCTTCTTGCCGGCCGCGACGAAGGCGACTTCCTTGGAGTCGACGGTGTGGTACTTGCCGTCGTAGACGATCACGCGGACATCTTGCAGCTGGTAGCCGGCCACGGCGCCGCCGAGCAGGACCTGGCGCACGCCTTTTTCGATCGCCGGCATGAACTGGCCGGGAATCGTGCCGCCCTTGACCGCATCGACGAACTCGAAACCGGTGCCGCGCTCGAGCGGTTCGATCTTCAGGAACACTTCGCCGAATTGTCCCGCGCCACCGGTCTGTTTCTTGTGCCGGTGATGGCCCTCGGCCTTGGCGGCGATCGTCTCGCGGTAAGCGATGCGCGGCGGGCGCGATTTCACTTCCACGCCGTAGCGTTCCTTCATGCGCTCGATCATCACGCGCAGATGCAGCTCGCCCAGGCCGCGGATCACCGTCTCGTTGAGTTCGGGATTGTGTTCGACGTGGAAGCCGGGATCCTCTTCGGCCAGTTTGTGCAGGGCCAGCGAGAGTTTCTGCTCCTGGCCGCGGGTCGCCGCTTCGATCGCGAGGCCGAACATGGGCTTGGGAAATTCGATCGGCTTGAGATGGATCTCGTCTTCATCGTGAGAATCGTGCAGCACGGCGTCGAAATGGATTTCGTCAATCTTCGCGACGGCGGCGATGTCGCCGGGAATGGCCTGCTCGATCTCGACGTGATCCTTGCCCTTGAGCTTGAACAAATGGCCGACCTTGAAGGGCTTGCGGCCATCGTCGATCAGCAACTGGGTGTCGCGTTTCACCGTGCCCTGGAAGATGCGGAACACACCGAGCTTGCCGACGAAGGGATCGTTGACGATCTTGAACACGTCCGCGATCACGTGCGCCTTCGCCTCGGGTTTGGCGATGATGGCCTCGGCTTGGTCGCCGCGGCCCTTGATGAAGGGCGGCGAGTTGCCTTCGAGCGGATTGGGGAACAGGCGTTCGGTCAGGTCGAGCAGTTCCTTCACGCCCGCACCGGTACGCGCGGACACGAAACAGATCGGCACCAGATGGCCTTCGCGCAGGGACTGCTCGAACGCCTCGTGCAGTTCGCTGCCCGACACGCCGGCTTCGCCGCCTTCGAGATAGTGGTCCATGACCGTTTCATTGACCTCGACGACCTGATCGATGATCTTCTGGTGGCGATCGGCGATCGCGCCCAGATCGGAGTCGCCGGCGGGATTGAAGAAACAATCCACCACCGACTTGCCGCCATCGACCGGCAGGTTCATCGGCAAGCATTCGCTGCCGAATTCCTCGCGCAGCTGTTCGATCAGCGTCAGCAGTTTGCCGGGCTCGGCGTCGATCTTGTTGACGACGATCACGCGGCAAAGATTGCGCGCTTTCGCCACTTCCATCATGCGGCGCGTGCCGTATTCGATGCCGAGGCTGGCATTGACGACGATGCACACCGTTTCCACGGCCGAGAACGCCGACAGGGTTGGGCCACGAAAATCCGCGTATCCGGGCGTGTCGATGAGATTGATGTGGATGCCGGCGTGGTCGATGCTCGCGATCGCGGTGTTCAGCGAATGCACGCGGGTCTTTTCCATCGGGTCGAAATCGGAGACCGTGGTCCCGCGTTCGACGCTGCCTGCCGTCTGGATTGCGCCGCCGGCATGCAGCAGGGCTTCGAACAATGTTGTTTTGCCGGCGCCGGAGTGGCCTGCGAGGGCCACATTCCTGATTTGCTCTGTGGAATACGACATAACGGACCTCTCCCGGTTCGGGTGGCTGAGGCCGTCATGGTCGTCCGCGTGGGGAGCGATACCGACCGAGCGGTTCGCTCGGCGGGCGGTCATGGCGGGGTCCCCGGTGACCCCGGGGATGCCTAGCCTCGCTCCGCTTCCCGGCCCGGTCAAGCCGCACTCGCCGCAGGGCGTCCTGGCGCGGCCGTTCTGCCGCGGCCGTCTGAAATACGGCCGCCGCCCGCCCGTCGCATAATGCCCATCCACCTCGGGCAAGGAGAGCGACATGGGCTTCAAGCGATTTGCGACGGCGCATTGGCAAGGCGATCTGAAAACCGGCAAGGGCGCGATGAGCACGCCCCAGAGCGGCTTGTTCGCCGAACAGAACTATTCCTTCAACACCCGCTTCGGCGAGGAGAAGGGCACCAACCCCGAGGAATTGCTGGCCGCTGCGCATGCGGGCTGCTTTTCGATGGCGCTGGGCTTCATCCTGCAGAACGCCGGACACGTGGCCACGCGCATCGACACGCGCGCCGAGGTGCTGATGGAAACCAGTCCCGGCCCGCATGCGGTCGGCGTGCATTTGACCGTCAGCGCGACGGTGCCCGGCGTGAGCGCGGCCGAGTTCGCCACGATCGCCGACACCGCGAAGGAAAATTGCGTGATTTCCAAGGCGCTGGCGATTCCGGTGACGATGACGGCGACGCTGGTCTGACGTGAATGCGTTGCTGGTGCACGGCGCGGGCGGCGGTGGCTGGGAATGGCAGATCTGGCGGCGCGTTTTCATCGCGCAGGGCTTTCGGGTGTCCGCGCCGGATCTGCAGCCGGTATCGGCCGGACTGGAAGCGACCACGCTGCAGGATTACGCCGTGCAAGTGCGCGAGGCCGTGCTGGCGTTGCCGTCGCCGCGTGTTCTGGTCGGCGCCAGCCTTGGCGGCTTGCTGGTGGCGATGAATGCCGGGTTGGCGGATGCGCTGATCCTCATTAATCCCTTGCCGCCGGCGCCCTGGCATTCGCGTCTGCCGGTGCGCGCGCCGTATCCGGCTCGGATTCCCTGGCGATCCGGCGCCAGCCTGGCCGGAACACGACGCAGTCTGTTTGATGCGGACGAAGCCGCCTGCCTGTTCGCTTTCCGGCACTGGCGCGACGAATCGGGCGCGGTGATGAACGCTGCGCTGGCCGGCATCGCGATCGAGAAACCCTCCTGTCCGGTCGGAATAATCGTATCGGGGCGCGACGAAGACGTGCCGGCCGAACTCTCCCGTGAGCTGGCGCAGGCGTTTGCGGCGACGACGATTTTCCTGCCCGAAGCCAGCCATGTCGGCCCGCTGCTCGGCCGGCAGGCCGCAGACGCGGCGCAGCAGACTGTCGGCCTACTGAACGAATGCATACAGCGCCGAAGCAATTAAGCCGGCGTTGCCATCCGCGTACGTACTGTTCGGGTCGCGCCACTCCGGCGCTTGGAGCCTTCCTCATGAATCGCCTTGCAGTCTCTACGCTCGCCCTTGCCCTGGTTGCTGCTTCGGGCAGCGCCTTCGCCGACGACCGCTACAACGACTCCCGCTACGACTCGGACTATCGTTCCGCGTACAACGAAGACGGCCCCCGCTACGACGTCGCGCAGGTCACCAATGTCTCGCCGATCATCGAGCAGGATCGCCCGACCCAGCGTCAGGAATGCTGGAACGAGCCGGCGCGCGGCAACTCCGGTTACGACAACCGTGGCTACGACAATCGTGGTTATGACAACCGCGGCTACGGCAACACCGGCCAGACCCGCAACAATATGGGCGGCACCGTGCTCGGCGCCATCATCGGTGGCGCGCTCGGCAACCAGGCCGGCAAAGGCGACGGCCGCAAGGCCGCTACGATCGCCGGTGCCGTCATCGGCGGCGCGATCGGCAACAACGTCGCCCGCGGCAATGATCGTCCGCGCGATAGTCGCTACGGCTACAACGACGGTTACAACAATGGCGGCACGGTGCAGCGTTGCCGGACCGTCAGCGACGGCTACCAGAGCGAGCAGCGCGTCGTCGGCTACAACGTGACCTATCGTTATGCCGGTCAGACCTACCACACCACGACCGCCTACCACCCGGGCAAGACCCTGCGCGTGGAAGTGAATGTCCGTCCGACCGACGAAGCGCACGTCGCGACCCGCTACTGATCGCTGACCGCACTGCGTGTTAAACAAGAAGGGGCCGAAAGGCCCCTTCTTTTTTTCTCGCCGCAATGCCTGGGCGCGAAGGTCACCAGGACATCTCACCGCGAATCAGCGTCTGGCTCTCGCCGCCGACCCAGACCTCGTGCTCCTCGTCCACGCGCAATTCCAGCGTGGCATCGCGACCGATCTCTCGTCCTTGGCTCACCAGGTAGCGATTGCCCAGCGCCGCCAGGGCGCCGGCTTCATCGAGGAAGGCGGCGATCGCGGCGTTCGCCGCGCCCGAGGCCGGGTCTTCGTCGATACCTACGCCCAAGGGAAAGGCGCGCACAGTCAGCGTGTCGCCGTCTTGGCCGCTGCGTGCGAACAGGCACAGGCCCAAGCTTTGCGTGGCATCGGCCAGCTCGCGGATGGCGTCGCGATCCGGACGGAATTGCCGCACCTGCGCTTCCGTCGCCAGCTCCGCCAGCCACCAGCGACGACCGCCTTCGACGAGGGCGGGCGCGGTGAGTCCTGCCGTCGTTGTCACCAGGATGTTTCCTATCAGCACATCGTCCGCGCCCGCATACCGCACGATCCGCGAGCGCGGCACACGCACCGACAAGGATTGCCGGCCTTGTGCCATCGCCATGCGCACCGGCAACAAGCCTGCCTGGCACTCTTGCACGAGACCGCCCTCGCGTGGCGTCGCCCAGCCCGATTCGAGAACGGCGTGCGCCGTGCCGATGCTCGGATGGCCGGCGAAGGCGATTTCCTTCTGCGTGGTGAAGATGCGCACGCGGTAGTCGGCGTCCGCGTGCGTGGGCGCGAGCACGAAGGTGGTTTCGGCGAGGTTGGTCCAGGTCGCGATCGCCTGCATCTGCTCGGTCGACAGCGCTTCGGCATCGAACACCACGGCCAGCGGATTGCCGACACCGGCGCGCGTGGCGAACACATCGACCTGGATGAACGGCCGCGGCTTGCGCACGGTCGTCACCATGTCAGCGCTCCCTGCACGACGGTCTGCGTCTGTCCGCCGATCCAGACCTCGCCGGTCGCGTCGATCGCCACCGCGATGCGGCCGTCGCGGCCGATTTCCCGGCCCTGGCTGACGACATAGTGCGTGCCCAGGCGATCGAGTCCGTCGTTGCCCGATAGCCACGCAGCGATCGCCGCATTGGCACTGCCGGTCACCGGATCCTCGGGAATGCCGTCGGCGGGACAGAACGCTCGCACCGCCATCTGGTAATCCTTGCCCGGACAGCGCGCGAAAATGGCCAGGCCGACGGCGCCATCGGCGCGGCAGAGGGCGGCGATCGCGGCCAGGGGCGGCTGGAATCCGCGCACCGTGGCCTCGTCTTTCAGTTCCACGCACCACCATTGCGGGCCGTTGTCGATCAAGGCGGCGGGCGGCGCACCGGTCGGAATGGCGGAGAAGATCGCTGTGAGTGCGGCCTCCGAGCCGGACGGCCAGGGCAATTCGCGTCCCCGCGGCGCCCGCACCGAAATCCGCTGCGCCTCGCCCGTGCCCGAGACCTGCATCGGCAGCAGGCCCGCTGCGCATTCCTGGACCAGGCGGCCGTCGATGGCGCTCGCCAATCCGGCCTCGAGCGCGGCATGCGCGGCGCCGACACTGGGGTGGCCGGCGAAGGACAGTTCCTGGCGCGGCGTGAAAATGCGCACGCGGTAGCTGGCCTCCGGTGTCGTCGGGGGCAGGAGGAAGGCGGTTTCCGAGAGATTGGTCCAGTTCGCGAAGGCCTGCATGGCGGCCGTATCGAGGCCGTCGGAGGCAAGCACGACGGCCAGCGGGTTGCCGGCGCCGGGCCGGTCCGCAAAAACGTCGAGCTGAAGAAAGCGGCGGGGCGGATGCATCGTTTATCATTCCAAGTTCTGCGCATTGCGCGCCCGCCAATCATAGCGCCCCGCCCATGAGTCCCGACGCCGCCGCCACCGACTGGATCGTCCTGAAGTTCGGTGGCACCAGTGTTTCCCGTCGCACGCGCTGGGACACCATCGGTCGCCTGATGCGCGAGCGCCAGGCCGACGAAGATGCGCGCGTGCTCGTGGTCGTGTCGGCGCTTTCCGGCGTCACCAACGAATTGCAGGCGATCACCGATCACCACGCCGATGCCGCCGAGGTAGCACGGCGCATCGACGCCCTGGTCGAACGCCATCGCGCCTATTGCGGCGAGCTGTCGATCGATGCCGACGCGGTGCTCGGCGAACGCCTCGCCGCACTGCGCGCGCTCGGCCAGGATCCGCGTCGCGAAAGCGGCGCCCTCGCCTGGCAGGCGGAAGTACTGGCGCAGGGCGAACTGCTTTCGTCGACCTTGGGCGTGGCCTATCTGCGCACCCAGGGCATGGACGTCGACTGGCTCGATGCGCGCGACTGGCTGCAGGCGCAGTCGCTGCCGAACCAGAGCGACTGGTCGCGCCGTTTGTCCGTGTCCTGCCGCTATCTCGGCGATGCCGCCTTGCGCGAACGCTTCCGCGGCAACGGCCGACTGCTGATCACCCAGGGCTTCATCGCGCGCGCCGACGACGGCGGCACGGCGATCCTCGGTCGCGGCGGTTCCGACACCTCGGCGGCGTATTTCGGCGCACTGCTGCAGGCGCGCCGCGTCGAGATCTGGACCGACGTGCCCGGCATGTTCAGCGCCAACCCGCGCGTCGTACCCGATGCCCGCCTGCTCTCGCGCCTGGACTACGAAGAAGCGCAGGAAATCGCCACGACCGGCGCGAAGGTCCTGCACCCGCGCTGCATCCATCCCTGCCGCGAAGCGCGCGTGCCGATCTGGATCCGCGACACCGAGCGGCCGCAGATGGCCGGCACGGTCATCGATCATCGCGCGGCGACGGTGCCCGGCGTGAAGGCGATCAGTTCGCGTCGCGGCATTGTGCTCGTGTCGATGGAAACCATCGGCATGTGGCAGCAGGTCGGTTTTCTTTCCGACGTGTTTGAACGCTTCAAGCAGCACGGCCTGTCGATCGACCTGATCGGTTCGTCCGAAGCCAACGTCACCGTGTCGCTCGATCCCTCCGACAACCTGGTCAATTCCAACGTGCTCGACGCGCTGTGCGCCGACCTGGCGGAAGTGTGCCGGGTGAAAGTCATCGCGCCGTGCAGCGCGATCACCTTGGTCGGTCGCGGCATGCGCTCGCTGCTGCACAAGCTCACCGATGTCTGGAGCGAGTTCGGCCGCGAACGCGTGCACCTGATTTCGCAGAGCTCGAACGACCTCAACCTGACCTTCGTCGTCGACGAGGCGCTGGTCGACGGCATGATGCCGCGCCTGCACGACCTGCTTACGCATTCGGGTGCGATGCCGGTCGATATCACCGAGGTGTTCGGCCCGAGCTGGAAACAGATCGAGCCCAGCGGCGGCTCGCGGCGCGAACCCTGGTGGCGCAAGCAGCGCGCGCGCCTGCTGGCAGCGGCACAGACCGACTCGCCGCGCTACGTCTATCACCTGCCGACGGTGCGCGAACGCGCGCGCGGACTGGCCGAGGTCGGCGCCGTCGACCGGCGTTTCTATGCGCTCAAGGCCAATCCGCATCCGGCGATCCTGCGTGCGCTCGCCGACGAGGGCTTCGGTTTCGAATGCGTGTCGCAGGCCGAGCTCGAACACCTGTTCTCCGTCCTGCCGACGCTCGACGCCACGCGCGTGCTCTTCACGCCGAGCTTCGCGCCGCGCAGCGAATTCGCTGACGCGATCGCGCGCGATGTCTGGGTGACGCTCGACAGCGTCTATCCGCTGCAACACTGGCCGGAGTTGTTCGCCAACCGGCAGATCGCGCTGCGTATCGATCCCGGCTACGGCCTGGGTCACCACGAAAAAGTGCGCACCGGCGGCAAGGAAGCGAAATTCGGTCTGCCGGCGGAGGCCTTGCCCGAGTTCATCGCCGCCGCGCGTGCCGCGAAAGCCCGCATCGTCGTCCTGCACGCGCATGTCGGCAGCGGCATCCAGGATGTCTCGCACTGGCCGCAGGTGTACGCGCAGCTGGTGAATCTCGCCGAGCAGATCGGCACCGTGTCGGCGATCGACGTCGGCGGCGGCATCGGCGTGCCCTACAAGCCCGACGGCGAGGATTTCGACATTCCCGCATTCGCCGCTGCGATGGCCGACATCAAGGCCGCGTGGCCGCAGTACGCCTTGTGGATCGAACCCGGCCGCTATCTCGTCGCCGAAGCCGGCGTGCTGCTGGCGAAGGTGACCCAGGTCGTCGACAAGCTCGGCCAGCGCCGCATCGGTCTCGATGCCGGCATGAATGCGCTCATGCGCCCGGCGCTCTACAACGCCTGGCACGAGATCGTGAATCTCTCGCGCCTCGACGATGCCGACGGCGTGCCGGCGGAAATCGTCGGCCCGATCTGTGAATCCAGCGACGTGCTCGGCAAGCGCCGCGGCTTGCCCGACGCCACGGCGGAAGGCGATGTCGCGCTGATCGCCACGGCCGGCGCTTACGGCTTCGTCATGGCCAATCGTTACAACCTGCGTGCTTTGCCCGTCGAGGAAGTGTTGGATGTCTGACCTGAATTTCCAGCGCGACGCGGTCCGCGCCTTCCGTTTTGTGCGCTGCGCATTCGACACGGCGACCGGCGAGGCCAAGCTCGTCTACGCTTTCGACGACGGCCCCGAGCTGACCGAAACCGTACGCATTCCAGGCGCACCGTTCGTACTGGACGCTGCGCGCGCGGCTGCGGTCGAGCAGGCCTTGCGTCTGCTGCATCTCATCGCAGGCGTGAGCTATTACAAGGCAGCGGTGCCGGCGGAGATTCGCATCGAGTCGTATCAGATCGATGCGGCCTTGGCGGCCTTCCTGACTGAACTTTATGAGAACGGGCTGGGCGAGTTTGCTTATCGCAATGGCTTGAAGTTGCGCGGCAAGATTCGTTTTCCCTCATCCGGCCCTTCGGGCCACCTGCTCCCGGTGGCAGAAGGACAGCGGATCGGTCTCAAGCGCCATGCGCTCGTTGCCATCGGCGGCGGCAAGGATTCGCTTGTTTCGATCGAGGCGCTGCGTGCTGCCGGTATTGCGCAGACTGTCACCTGGGTCGGCAGTTCGCCGCTGATCAAGGCCTGCGCCGAGCGCACCGGCCTGCCGACACTCAACCTGACCCGCAGTCTGGCGCCGGAACTGTTCGAGATGAACAAGCTTGGCGCTTACAACGGCCACATCCCGGTAACTGCGGTGAACTCGGCGATTCTGGCGCTGGCCGCCGTGTTGATCGATGCCGATCAGGTCGTGTTTTCCAACGAGCGTTCGGCGAGCTACGGCAGCCTGATCCCGGGCACGGGCGAAGTGAATCACCAGTGGTCCAAGGGCTGGGACTGCGAACGTGGCCTGGCCGCACAACTCAAGCGCACGGTCGCGGCTGATCTCGAGTACTACTCTCTGCTGCGTCCGTTTTCGGAACTGGCGGTCGCGCGCCAGTTCGCCCGCATCGATCATTACGACGCGCATTTCTCCAGCTGCAACCGCAACTTCCATCTGCTCGGCGAACGACCGGCGCAGCGCTGGTGCGGCGTCTGCCCGAAATGTCATTTCGTGTTCCTCGCGCTGGCGCCGTTCATGCCCAAGCCGCGCTTGCTGAACATTTTCGGCCGCAACCTGCTCGACGAGCCGGAACAGGCGCCCGGTTTCGATGCCCTGCTCGAGTTCGAGGATCACAAGCCTTTCGAATGCGTGGGCGAGGGCAAGGAGTCGCGCGCCGCGATGGCCGCCCTGGCCGACAGTGCGAGCTGGCGGGAAGACGCGCTGGTCGCGCGCTTCGCCCGCGAGATCCGCCCGCAGCTGGTCGAGAGCGAACTCGGTCTCGCGCCCTTGCTGGTAGCATCGCCCGAACACGGGATTCCGTCGGCAGTCTGGGGAGCGGTGCGTGCGAATTTCGGAGCTTGAAGGCAAGCGGGTCGCGATCTGGGGTTATGGCCGCGAAGGTCGCGCCGCGCTGGCCGCGCTGCGCTGGCGCCTGCCGCGGCAGCCGATCACGGTGTTCTGCTCGGACGCCGAAGCGCCCACGCTCGCCGCGATGGAAGATCCGGCGCTGACCATCGACACCCAGGTCGACGGCGACAAGCTCGCGGCCTTCGAGATCGTCATCAAGTCGCCAGGCATCAGTCCGTACACCTCGCCGGCCGTGGACGCGAGCCTGCACGGCACGCAGTTCGTCGGCGGCAGCGGGCTGTGGTTCGCCGAGAACCCGCCGGGAAAGAAAGTCTGCGTGACCGGTACCAAGGGTAAGAGCACGGTCACCTCCCTGATTGCGCATCTGCTGCGCAGTGCCGGCAAACGCACCGCACTCGCCGGTAACATCGGTCTGCCGCTGCTGGAACTGCTCGATGTCGAGCCGCCGCCGGAATTCTGGGCGATCGAGTTGTCGAGCTATCAGGCACGCGAGGCGATCGCGCCGGACGTCGCCGTCGTACTGAATTTTTTCCCCGAACATCTCGACTGGCACGGCACCGAAGCGCGTTATTTCCAGGACAAGCTGGCCCTGGTCACCGAAGGCGCGCCGCGCACCGCCGTGCTCAACGCCGCCGATCCGCGCCTGGTCGGACTGAGCGTGCCCGATACCACGCGCGTGGTCTGGTTCAACGATGGCGACGGCTGGCATCTGCGCGACACCGACCTGTATCGCGGCCAGCAGTTCGTCATGGATGCGCGCCGTCTGCCCTTGCCCGGCCGGCACAATCGCCTGAACTTGTGCGCCGCGCTCGCGGCCGTCGAGGCCCTGGGCCTGGATGCCGTGGCGCTCGCACCGCAGGCACATCAGTTCAAGCCGCTGCCGCATCGCCTGCAGGCGCTCGGCGCGCGCGACGGCCTGGATTTCGTCAATGACTCGATCAGCACCACGCCGCATGCGAGTCTCGCCGCGCTCGACTGCTACAAGGGCCGTCGCGTCGCGATCATCGTCGGCGGCTACGACCGCGGCATCGACTGGGGCGTGTTCGCCGATCGCATGGCGGTGGATCCGCCGAAAGTCATCGTCACGATCGGGCAGAACGGGCCGCGTATTTTCGAACGCCTGAAACTCATTTCGGCCAACAGTCATTTCGTGCTGTCTGAAGCCGTGGAAATGGAAGACGCCCTGCGCCTGGCGCGCGAGGGTCTGGAGAGCGAAGGCCTGGTGCTGCTGTCGCCGGGCGCGCCGAGTTTTCCGCGCTACAAGGACTATGTCGAACGCGGCCGGCATTTCGCCAAGGCGGCGGGCTTCGATCCCGAGATCATCAGCTCGATCCCCGGCCTCGGCGTCGCCTGACACACGCACGCGGTCTTAACGCGCGGCGGCGATAATGTCGCGACCCGTTCGCCCCCGCCGAGGATGCCTGTCATGCGCCGTCTGATGCTGCTGTGTCTGTTCTTCGTGAGTTTCTCCGCGCTGGCCGCGCCGCGTGCCGACAAGATCAGCTGGACGGCCGACGGCAAGACCTTCGACGGCTATCTGGTCTGGGACGACGCCAGCAAGGCGCCGCGCCCGGGCGTGGTCATGGTGCCGAACTGGTACGGCGTCACCGACAGCGCGGTGGCCAAGGCCAAGACGCTGGCCGGCAAGGACTACGTGATCCTGCTCGTCGACATGTACGGTCGCGGCGTGCGTCCGGCCAATGCCGATGAAGCGGGCAAGGCCACGGCCGCGGTCTATGCCGATCCTGCGGGCCTGCGTACGCGCGTTAATGCCGCGCTCGCGGCCTTGCGTGGCGCCGGCAAGAAAGCGCCGGTCGACACCACGCGCATCGGCGCGATTGGCTTTTGCTTCGGCGGTGCGGTGGCGCTGGAACTCGCGCGCAGCGGTGCCGATCTCAAGGGCGTGGCCACCTTCCACGGCAATCTCTCGACCAAGATGCCGGCGACCAAGGGCGCGCTGAAAGCCCCGGTGCTGGTGATGAACGGCGGCGACGACAAGTACGTGTCGCAGGAATCCATCGTGGCGTTCCAGGAAGAAATGCGCAGCGCCGGCGCCGACTGGCAGTTCGTCAGTTTCGGCGGTGCCGTGCATTGTTTCGCCGAACCCGACGAAAAAGGCCCGGGCGGCTGCATGTACCACGCGCCGAGCTACCGCCGCAGCGTGCGCCTGATGCACGAGTTCTTCGGCGACGTCTTCGCCAAGAAATAAGGATTCAGTGGTTGCGTTCGATCGCGTAGCGCGCCAGGCCGCGCAGCGCGGCCGTCCACGGATTGTCGGCGAGTCCGTCCAGGCAGGCCTCGGCCGCCCGCGCATAGCGCGCGGCGGTGCGCTGGCTGTATTCCAGTCCACCGCTGGCATGGATCGCCGCGACGACCTCGGGCAGCGCCTGGCTGTCGCCTTCGCGAATGATCGTCGCCAATCGCTCGCGCAGGGTCGCGTCGGCATGCGCGAGCGCGTGGATCACCGGCAAGGTCGCCTTGCCCTCGGCGAGATCGTCGCCGAGATTCTTGCCCAGCGTCTGCGCATCGGCGGTGTAGTCGAGCACGTCGTCGGCGATCTGGAAGGCGAGGCCCAGATTCAGGCCGTAGTCGTGCATCGCCTGCTGCACCGGGGCATCGGCGCCGGCGACCAGCGCGCCCAGGCGCGTCGCGGCGGCGAACAGCACCGCGGTCTTGCGCTCGATCACGCGCAGGTAGGCCGCTTCGTCGGTATCGGGGTTGTGCACGTGCAGCAGCTGCAGCACTTCACCCTCGGCGATCTGGTTCGTGGTGTCGGCCAGCACGCGCATGATCGGCATCGAATCGAGTTCGACCATCAGTTGGAAACTGCGCGAGTACAGGAAATCGCCGACCAGCACGCTCGGCGCATTGCCCCACAGTGCATTCGCGGTCTTGCGGCCGCGGCGCAGGTCCGATTCATCGACCACGTCGTCGTGCAGCAGGGTCGAGGTGTGGATGAATTCGATGATTGCCGCGAGCTGGTGGTGATCGCCGCCGCCGTAACCGAGCGCGCGCGCCGCCAGCACTGCCAGCAGCGGTCGCAGGCGTTTGCCGCCGGCGGCGACGATGTGCTCGGAGATCTGCTGGATCAGGACGACGTCGGAATCGAGCCGGCGCCGGATCAGCGAATTGACCTGCGCCATGTCGGCGACGGCCAGTTGCTGGATTTCGGCGATGCCGGGCAGGGCGGAGGCGTGGGCTTGGGCTGACATGGGCACATTATAAGCGGCGTGCGGTGTTCAGCGTGTCGTTGGGAAGACACGATAGCGGTCCAGGGACAGGTTCACGCGTTCGCCGGGCTGCGGCAATTGCAGCAGGTCGTGGCTGGACAGGTCCATCACCAGGGGCCGCGCCTGACCGGCCAGGGTCGCCTCGAGCGTGACGCGTCCGGCCAGCCGCCGCACCTCCTGCACGGTCGCCTGCAGCCCGCGCTTGGACTCGCTCAGGCGCAGGTCGTGCGGTCGTGAATACAGCGTGGCCGGCCCCGCGCGGCAGCCGTCGCCGGCCAGCGGCGTCGACATGCCCGGCGCGAAGAACAGGCTGTCGCGCACCTCGCCCTCGATCTGATTGGAACGACCGATGAAGTCGAACACGAAGGGCGAGGCCGGATGACCATAGACGCGGTCGGGCACGTCGTCCTGTTCGATCGCGCCGCGATTCATCACCACCACGCGATCGGCCAGGTCGAGCGCCTCTTCCTGATCGTGGGTGACGAACACCGTCGTCAGGCCGGTTTCGTCGTGCAGGGTGCGCAGCCAACGGCGCAGCTCGACGCGCACTTTCGCGTCGAGCGCGCCGAAGGGTTCGTCGAGCAGCAGTACGGTCGGGTCGATCGCCATCGCGCGCGCCAGGGCCACGCGCTGGCGCTGGCCGCCGGACAGTTGTGCCGGCAACCGGTCGCGCAGCGCGGCCATCTGTACGAGTTCGAGCAGCTTGTCGACGCTCGCACGTATCGCCGGCTCGGCCGGTCTCTCCCGTCGCGGCTTGGAGCGCAGGCCGAACGCGACGTTCTCGAATACGCTCATGTGCGGAAACAGCGCGTAGTGCTGGAACACGAAACCGACGCGACGTTCGCGCAGGCTCAGGCGCGTCGCATCGCGACCGCCGAACACGATGCGACCGCCATCGACCGGCAGCAGGCCCGCGATCAGGCGCAGCAGGGTTGTCTTGCCCGAGCCCGAGGGGCCGAGCAGGGCGACCAGCTGTCCCGAGGGAATCGCCAGGTCGATCGGGTTGAGCGCGGCAAAGCCTTCGAACTGCTTGCCGACGCCTTCAATCAGGATGTCCATGGGTCTCCGTCAGTGGGAACGCGCGGTGCGCGCGAGCTCGTGGCCATGCCGGCGTTCGAGCCAAAGTTTCAGGCCCAAGGTCACCAGGGCCAAGAGGGTCAGCAGGGAGGCGACTGAAAACGCGGCCGCCGTGTTGAATTCGTTGTGCAGGATTTCCACCTGCAGCGGCAGCGTGTTGGTCAGTCCGCGGATGTGCCCGGAGACCACCGATACAGCGCCGAACTCGCCCATCGCGCGGGCATTGCACAGGAGCACGCCGTACAGCAGCGCCCAGCGCACGTTCGGAAAGGTCACGCGCCAGAACACCTGCCAGCCGCCCGCGCCGAGCGACGCGGCGGCTTCTTCCTGATCCTGACCTTGCTGCTGCATCAGCGGGATGAGTTCGCGCGCGACGAAGGGGAACGTGACGAAGAACGTCGCCAGCACGATGCCGGGCGTCGCGAAAATGATCTTGATTTCGTGCTCGCGCAGCCAGGGGCCGAACCAGCCCTGCGCACCGAAAATCAGCACGAACACCAGGCCCGCGACCACGGGTGAGACGGAGAACGGCAGATCGATGAAGGTCAACAATAGTTGTTTGCCCGGGAAGCGGAATTTCGTGATCGCCCAGGCCGTCGCGACGCCGAACACCACGTTCGCGGGCACGCACAGCGTGGCAACGAGCAGGGTCAGTCCGATTGCGGATCGCGTTTCGCCGTCAGCGATGGCAGCGACATAAGCCTGCCAGCCCTCCGCCGCGGCTTCGACGATCACCACGGCCAGTGGCAACAGCACCACGAACGCGATCAGTGCAATCGCCGCGAGCGTCAGCAACCAGCGCAGCCAGGCCGGTTCGGTCGTGGCCGCGAGCCGGGGTTCAGTGCGATTGGCCACGGGCGAGCCTCCGCTGCAGCAGGTTGATCAGGAACAGGATCAGGAACGAGGTCGCCAGCATCAGCGTCGCGATCACCGTGGCGCCGCCGTAGTCGAACTCCTCGAGCTTGATCACCACCAGCAGCGGCGCGATCTCGGAGACATAGGGCAGGTTGCCGGCGATGAAGATCACCGAGCCGTATTCGCCGACGCCGCGCGCGAACGCGAGCGCGAAGCCGGTGAGCATCGCCGGCAGTACCTGCGGCAGCAGCACGCGCCAGAGCGTGGTGAAGCGGCTTGCACCAAGCGAGGCTGCGGCTTCCTCGTGCTCGACATGCAGGGTTTCCAGCACGGGCTGCACCGTGCGCACGGTGAAGGGCAGGCCGATGAACAGCAGGGCCATGACGATGCCGGCCGGCGCATACGCGACTTTGATGCCGACCAGAGCCAGCCATTGGCCGATCCAGCCGTTGCCTGCATAAATAGCGGTAAGCGCGATGCCGGCCACGGCGGTCGGCAGGGCGAACGGCAGGTCGATGAAAGCATCGAACACGCGGCGGCCCGGAAAGCGATAACGCACCAGCACCCACGCGATCAGCGCGCCGATGAAGGTATCGATGAATGCGGCGAGCAGGGCGGTGCCGAAACTGAGTTTGAGCGCGGCGAACACGCGCGCATCGCTGATGATCGCCCACCAGCCCGCCGGACCCACGCCCGCCGCCTTGAGCAACAGCGCGGCGAGAGGAATGAGCACGATCAGGCTGAGCCAGGTCAGGCTCAATCCCAGCGTGAGGCCCAGGCCGGGCAGTGGCCCGGCCTGGCGCCATCGGTGCTGCCAATGGGCGAGGGTGGACGTCATCAACGCGCAGGCTTGTAGATCTGGTCGAACAGGCCGCCATCGGCGAAGTGCAACGCCTGCGCTCTTTTCCAACCGCCGAACGCGCCGTCGATCGTGACCGTGGTGACTGTCGGGAACTTCGCCAGCGCCGCCGCCGGCACGAGGTCCGGACGCGAGGGACGGAAGTGATGCTTGGCCGCGAGCTGCTGGCCCTGCGCGGAATACAGGAAGGCCAGATAGGCTTCGGCGGCCTTGCGCGTGCCATGGCGATCGACGTTCTTGTCGACAACCGCGACCGGCGGCTCGGCGAGGATGCTCAGGCTGGGCACGATGATCTGCAAATCCTTGCCTTCGGGCTCGTCGAGCGCGAGAAACGCCTCGTTTTCCCAGGCGATCAGCACATCGCCGATGCCGCGGTTCATGAAGGTCGTGGTCGAGCCGCGCGCGCCGGTATCGAGCACCGGCACATTGCCGTACAGGCGTGCAAGGAAGTCCTTGGTCTTGCCGCCGTCGCCATCGAAGCGCTTGGCCGCGAACGCCCAAGCCGCGAGATAGTTCCAGCGTGCGCCGCCGGAGGTCTTGGGATTGGGCGTGATCACCGATATGCCGGGGCGTACGAGATCGTCCCAGTCCTTGATCGCCTTGGGATTGCCCTTGCGCACCAGGAACACGATCGTCGACCGGTACGGTGTGCTGTTGTTGGGCAGGCGCGTCTGCCAGTTCGGCGGCAGCAATTTGGCCTTGTCGGAAATCGAATCGATGTCGGCGGCGAGTGCCAGCGTGACCACGTCGGCTTCGAGACCGTCGATGACGGCGCGGGCTTGTTTGCCCGAGCCGCCATGCGAGGTCTGGATGTCGAGCGTCTGTTTCGTCTGCGCCTGCCATTGCGCGGCGAAGGCGGTGTTGACCTCGCGATAGAACTCGCGTGTGGGATCGTAGGACACGTTGAGCAAGGTGCCGCCCTTGGCGGCGGCCAGACCGGTGCCGAGCGTGAGGGCTGTGGCGAGGAAAAAGCTGGAAAGGCGATTCATTTTTTGGCTCCGTGGGGCACAGAATCAGAACGAGACCTGGACGCGCGAGAAGAAGGTCTTCTCGTCGGGGCGATCGGCACTAAGCGGCGCGCCGCCGTCGAAACTGGCACGCGTGTGGTTGAAGACGAGCTTGAGATTCGCGCTCAGATACCAGTTCAGGCCCACGCCCCAGGCGCGCGAGCGCGTTGCGGACAGCGAACGGTCGGCATAGCGCGGGAACGCGTCGTCGTCGACATCGAGTTCGCCGTAGCGCGCCACCAGTTCCAGCGCGCCGAAGCCGTCGCCGCCGGGCACGAAGGGATGCGCTGGGCGAACCACGCCTTTGTAGCTGGCGTCTTCGCCGGTCAGCACCCAGCTGCCGGTGAGTTGCCAGGCGGTGTTCTCGAGGTCGATGCGCGAGGCGGCATTGCCCGGCAGCCACACTTCCTGTTCGGAACGGATGTATTCGCCGAGCAGGCCGAACGCGTTGCGGTAGTAGTAGGCCTGCGGAGACAGGCGGGTGTGCTTGCCGTCGGCCGTCACCGCGGCGCGGTAGTTGAAGAAGGTGTTCTGTCCCGGCGTGCGATAACGCGGCAGGAAGTTGTTGCCGCTGCCTTCCTTGACGCCGCTGCTCGCGGCCAGGCCGAAGCCCAGGCCGGACAAGCCGCTCGCGCTGTTTTTCCACGGCTCGAAGAACACACGACCGGCGTATTCGACGTTGTCGTCGGCATCGACGGTGGGGCTGTCGCGGCCATCGGGGGCGCCGTTGAACACGCCGATCGCGTAGTTGACGCGACCCGCCGCGAGCTCGCCCTGCAACTGCGCGCCGATATCGCGGTTGGGCGCGAGCTCGGTCGGGAAGCCGCGTTCGATCAGCGCGATCGCGTTCGCCGATTGCAGGCGTTCGAGACCGATCGGTCCCTTGAGCTTGCCCACGCGCAGCGTGTACGCGGGATTGAAGCGCACATCGATGTAGGCATCGATGACGGTGGCGCTGTCGCCGGCGAACTCCGGTGTCAGGCGGAATCCGAGCAAGGGACCGAGCGAGCCTTCCAGCGTCGGACGGATGCGCCGGAACAGGAAGGTGTCGTTCACCGCCGCGCCGTCGTCGCCCGAATACTGGCGCAGGTCGGCCTGCACGGTGCCGCGCAGCTTGATCTCGAACTGGGTGTCGGCGCTACGCACCGCCAAGCCTTTTTCGCCGAGGCTGATTACGGGCGCCGACTGCGCCTTCGCGGTCGCGTCATCCTGCTGCAGTTCGAGTTTGCGTTCGAGCACGCGCAGGCGCTGGTCCAGCGTCGCCAGGCCATCGTTGCTGGCGGTGGTGTCGGCAGTCGTGACGGGATTGCCCAGGCGTTGTTCGAGTGCGCGCAGTCGCTCGGACAGCGCGCGCAGCGTGGCGGCATCGGCGGGTTCTTCGGCTGCGCTGGGGGCGGCGGTGGCCAGCGATGCCGGCGCGGCGAAGGTCTGCAGGGGCAGGGCGGCAAGCAGGGCCGCGAGGGAGAGCGAAGGGCGTGACATCGGAGCTCCGGAAGTGGCGGATTTCATGGGACGCCTCCCGTCGTCGGGTTGGCAGGGATGCGGTGTCCGCGCGACGCGGTCGTTCAAAGACGGGCGCGGGTCCATGAGACCTCCTCGGACGGGGACGGGGTCTGCCGGCGGACGTCGTCGCTAAGTTGGCGCAGCGTGCGTTGATCGATCACCGAGGATATCGCCGTGCGCACTTCGCCCATGAGCGCGCGCAGGGCGCAGCGGTCCGGATCGGGGCAATCCTCGCAGGGCTTGTAGGCGGTGACCGAGGCGCAGCGGATCGGTGCGATCGGGCCGTCGATGAGGCGCACGATGTCGCCCACGCTGATCCGGTCGGCCGGGCGCGCCAACCGGTGGCCGCCGGACAGTCCGCGCTTGCTCTCGACGAGCCCGCCGTTGCGCAGCTCGACCAGGATGGCTTCGAGGAATTTCTCCGGCACGGCGGCGTCGCGGGCGATCTCGCGCGCCATGCGCCGGTCGGGATCGGACCGGGTCAGGGCGCACAGGGCGCGCAGGGCGTATTTGGCTTTCATGGTCAGCATGGCGGGCCGGGGACGAAAATCACACTGAACTTATAGAGTTCCCCTGGATTGACCGTCAATCCCATATAAAACAATTGGTTATGGCGTTTCGCCATGTGCTCATGCTGGTGCGGCATGAGGCGCTCCGGGGGCCGGAACGCGGCCTTGCCTGACCCGGGCCAGCGGCGGATTCCGGCTGCCCCCGGCCCCTGCGTATACTTCAGGATTGCTCGACCCCGGCTCGGAAAGTTCAGGAAGGAAACGACATGGCACGTGGCATCAACAAGGTGATTCTGGTCGGCACGCTCGGCCGCGACCCGGAAGTGCGGTACTCGCAGAGCGGCACGACGCTGACCACCGTCTCGGTCGCGACCAACGAATCGTGGAAGGACAAGAACGGCGAAAAACAGGAACGCACCGAGTGGCACCGGGTGAAGTTCTTCGGCAAGTTGGCCGACATCGCTGGCGAATATCTCAAGAAAGGCGGCCAGGTCTACATCGAAGGCTCGCTGCGCACCGAGAAGTACACCGACAAGTCGGGTGTGGAGAAATACAGCACCGATATCATCGCCAGCGACATGCAGATGCTCGGCGGCAAGTCGGAAGGCGGCGGCGAGCGCGCCCCGCGTGAATCGGGCGGCGACAGCTACGGCGGCGGTTCCCGTGGCGGTGCACCGCGCGGTGGCGGCAGCAGCGGCGGCAACGCGCCGATGCCACCCAGCCGCAACGACGAACCGTTCCCGGACGACGATATTCCGTTCTGATTCGTTACCGCGTTTCGCCGTACCAACAGGCCCGCCTTGCGCGGGCCTGTTGCATTGCGGCAAGCGCCGCCTCCGACACCCCCGCCCGCGCCGGGTTCGCAGCCTCTGCCGCATCCGATATCCTTGCGGGCAAGGGAATTCGAAGGATCGACATGCAGACCTGGCTGGTCACCGGCGGCGCCGGCTTCATCGGCGGCAATTTCGTGCTGTCGGCGGTCGCGGCGGGCGTGCGCATCGTCAACCTCGATGCCCTGACCTATGCCGGCAATCCCGACACGCTCAAGGCCCTCGATGGTCATGCGCAGCATGTCTTCGTGCGCGGCGACATCGGCGATGCGGCCCTGGTCGCGCGCCTGCTCGCCGAACACCGCCCGGCCGCGATCGTGAACTTCGCCGCCGAAAGCCATGTCGACCGCTCCATCGACGGACCTGCGGCCTTCGTGCAGACCAATGTCGTCGGCACGCTGGCCCTGCTCGAGGCCGTGCGCGACCACTGGCGCACGCTGCCCGACGGCGAGCGCGACGCCTTCCGCTTCCTGCATGTCTCGACCGACGAGGTCTACGGCTCGCTCGGCGAGTCCGGCGCTTTCACCGAAGAAACGCCCTACGCACCCAACTCGCCGTACTCGGCCAGCAAGGCGGCTTCCGATCATCTGGTGCGCGCCTTTCATCACACCTACGGTCTGCCGGTGCTGACGACGAACTGCTCGAACAACTACGGGCCGTACCAGTTTCCGGAAAAACTCATTCCGCTGATCATCCTCAAGGCGCTCGCCGGCGACGCCTTGCCGGTCTACGGCGACGGCCGCAACGTGCGCGACTGGCTGTACGTCAGCGACCACTGCGCGGCGATCCGGCGTGTGCTGGAAGCCGGCCGCATCGGCGAAACCTACAACGTCGGCGGCGATGCCGAGCGCATGAACATCGACGTGGTGAAAACCATCTGCGCCCTGCTCGATGCGCGCCGCCCGCGCGGCGACGGCCAGCCGCGTGAGGCGCAGATCCGTTTTGTCGCCGATCGACCCGGTCATGACCGCCGTTACGCGATCGACGCGAGCAAGCTCAAGCGCGAGCTGGGCTGGGCACCCGAGGTCGCCTTCGAAGAGGGCATCGCGCGCACCGTCGACTGGTATCTCGCGCATGAAGACTGGACGCAGCGCGTCCTGGATGGCAGTTATCGGCTCGAACGCATCGGCCAGGGAGTCGCGGCATGAAGCGCAAGGGCATCGTTCTCGCCGGCGGTTCCGGCACGCGCCTGTATCCCATCACCCAGTGCATCAGCAAGCAGCTGTTGCCGGTGTACGACAAGCCGATGATCTATTACCCGCTCAGCGTGCTGATGCTGGCCGGCATCCGCGAGGTGCTGATCATCAACACGCCGCATGAGCAGGCCCTGTTCCAGCGCCTGCTCGGCGATGGGTCGCAGTGGGGCATGAAGATCGAGTACGCCGTGCAGCCCAGTCCCGACGGGCTTGCGCAGGCCTTCCTGATCGGCCGCGAGTTTCTCGCCGGCGCGCCGAGTTGTCTGGTGCTCGGCGACAACATCTTCCATGGCCAGGGCCTGACCGAATTGCTGCAACGCGCCGATGCGCGCACCGAAGGCGCGACGGTGTTCGGGTACTGGGTCAAGGATCCCGAGCGCTACGGCGTCGCCGAATTCGACGCGGCCGGCCGCGTGATCGGTCTGGAAGAAAAACCGGCGAAACCGAAATCCCAGTACGCCGTCACCGGCCTGTATTTCTACGACGGCCGCGCGCCGGCGTTCGCGGCGAAGCTCACGCCGTCGCCGCGTGGCGAGCTTGAGATCACCGATCTCAATCGTGCCTATTTGGCTGAAGAGGCCTTGCATCTGGAGCGGCTCGGGCGCGGTTATGCCTGGCTCGACACCGGTACGCATGAATCGCTGCTGCAGGCCTCGAATTTCATCGAGACCATCGAGGCGCGTCAGGGGCTGCGCGTGTGCTGTCCGGAAGAGATCGCGCTGTTCAACGGTTGGATCGATGCCGCGCAGCTGCGCGAGCTGGCCCGGCCGCTGGCCAAGAACGGCTACGGCGAATACCTGCTGAGTCTGCTCGAGCACGCGCGCGTCGAATGAAAATCCACGACACCGACCTGCCGGGCTGCAAGCTCATCGAACCGCAGGTGTTCGGCGACAGCCGCGGTGCGTTCTACGAATCCTGGAACAAGCCGCGCTGGGCGCAGGCCGGCCTCGACCTGAACTTCGTGCAGAGCAACGTCTCGATTTCCGAACGTGGCGTGTTGCGCGGCCTGCACTATCAGTGGCCGCAGCCGCAGGGAAAGCTGGTCAGCGTGCTCGAAGGCGAGGTGTATGACGTCGCCGTCGATATCCGTCGCGGCTCGCCGCATTTCGGGCGCTGGACGGCTGCGGTGCTCAGTGCGCAGAACAAACGCGAACTGTGGATTCCCGAGGGCTTCGCGCACGGGTTCGTCGTGCTGTCCGAACGCGTGGTGTTCCACTATCTGTGCACCGCGCCGTACGTGCGCGAGGCCGACGCCGGCATCCGCTGGAACGACGGTCAGCTCGCGATCGATTGGCCGGTCAGCGCGCCGGCATTGTCGGACAAGGACGAACGCGCGCCTTTCCTCGCCGATATCTCCCCCGAGCGCCTGCCGGAGTTTTCCGCATGAAGATCCTGCTGCTCGGTGCCGATGGTCAGTTGGGCTATGAATTGCACCGTGCTTGCGCCCCCCTGGGCGAGATCCTGCCGTACACCTACACCGGCGCCTTGCCCGGCAACCAGCGCTGCGGACAGATCGACTTCGCCGTGCCCGGCGCCCTGGCTGCACTCATCGACGCGCAGCGCCCGCAACTGGTGCTCAACGCCGTCGCGCATACAGCTGTGGATCGCGCCGAGGACGAGCCCGCGCTCGCGCAGCGCATCAATGCCGAAGCCGTCGGCGAACTCGCGCAGGCCTGCCGGCAGATCGACGCGCGCCTGGTGCACTATTCGACCGACTATGTGTTCGGTGGCGACGGCACGCGCCCGTGGCGCGAAGACGATGCGACCGCGCCGCTGGCGGTGTACGGCCGCAGCAAACTCGCCGGCGAGGACGCCGTGCGCGCCAGCGGTTGTCGGCACATGATCCTGCGTACGGCTTGGGTGTATGCCTCGCGTGGACAGAACTTCCTGCGCACCGCGCTGCGGCTGGCGAAGGAACGCGACGAATTGCGCATCGTGCACGACCAGATAGGTTCGCCCACGCCCGCGCGCTGGCTGGCCACGAGCACGGCCCTGGCGCTGGCGCGCGAGAAAGCCTCCGACGGCACCTGGCATGTCGTGTCCGGCGGCGAATGCAGCTGGTTCCAGTTCGCCGCGGCGATCTATTCCGAAGCGCTGGCAGCGAAGATCATCGAACGTGCGCCGCGCCTGGTCGGCATCCCGAGCAGCGAATATCCGGCCAAAGCCAAACGTCCCGCGTATTCGCGCCTGGATTGCAGCAAGTTCGCCGCCGACTTCGGCCTGGCGCTGCCCGACTGGCGCATCGGGCTGCGCGAAGTCATCGGCGAACTCGCCGAGGCGCGCGCCTGAGTCCGACCGTTCAATCTTTGCTGTTCTGCAAGCCCCCACAACAGGCTTTTTCGAAGGAAATCCGATGACCTCCCGTGACCTTGTTTGCAGCTTGATGTTGGCGTCTTCCATGCTCGTCTCCGTGGCACTGGCGCCTGTCGCGCAGGCCGCCGAGGCCGCCGCGCCCGCAGCTGGTCCGATCCCGATCCAGGATTTCGTGCGCCACGCCGAGTTCAGTGCCGCGAAGATTTCTCCGGACGGCCGCTACCTCGCGATCACCGTGCAGCGCGGCGACCAGTTCGCGTTGGCCGTGCTCGACCTCAAGGACATGAGCCTGCTCAAGCAGACCGTGCTGCCCGACGACAAGAGCGTTGGCGCGTTCAATTGGGTCGGCGCCAAGCGCCTGATGTTCACCGCCGTGCGTAATTTCGGTCGCTTCGCCGCGCCGTTCAACACCGGCGAGTGGTTCGCGATGGATGCCGACGGTTCGCGCTCGCGCACCCTGATCTCCTACGGCACCAAGGACGCGACGCAAAGCAGCAAGGCGGTGTCTTACTCCGAAACATTCAACATGATGGAAACCCTGCCTGAGGACGAAACGCGCGCGCTGATGATGGTCAACAGCAGCGGCGGCGGCGAGGGGGTCGATACCGAGATCGTGTCGATCAATACGCTGACCGGCCAGCGCCGCGTGATCACGCGCGCGCCCGCTAAAAACTGCTCGATCGCGTTGGATGCCAACAAGGAGCCGCGCTTCGCCGACTGTTTCGTGAGCAAGGACGATGCCGGCAACTACGCCGAACTCACCGACCTGTATCGCCGCGAGGCGAACGGCGAATGGACCCTCGTCAATCGCTCCAAGGCCAACGGCCGCCGCATCGTGGTGGTCGGTTCGGCGAAGGACGGACGCATCTACGCGCAGTCCGACGACGGCAAGGCCCCGGCGGCTTTCGGCTTGCTCGATCAGGCGACTGGCGAGTTCAAGCCGCTGTTCCAGGATCCGGTGTCGGCACCGTCCGAATACATTGTCGGATCGGACGGCGCGACGATCCTCGGCATCGTCAGCCGTACCGGTGCGCCGCGTGTGGAGCTGATCGAGAAGGATTCGCCCGATACCGCGATCTACGCCTCGCTCGCGAATGCGTTTCCCGGCAAATTCGTCAACTTCTCCACGGCCACCACGGACGGCAAGCAGATCGTCGTCGCCGTGGGCAGCGACCGGCAGCCCGAAGAGCTGTATCTCTATGATCGCGACACCGGCAAGGCGCGTTTCCTGATCCGCGACCGCGACTGGCTCGACAGCGAGAAGATGGCGAGCGTGCGTCCGTTCTCGTTCACCACGCGCGACGGCCTGACCCTGCACGGCTACCTGACCGTGCCGAACGGCGCGAAGCTCGAAAACCTGCCGATGATCGTCAACCCGCATGGCGGTCCGATCGGTCCGCGCGACGACTGGGGTTTCAACTGGGAGACGCAGCTGCTCGCCAGTCGCGGCTATCTCGTGTTGCAGCTGAATTTCCGCGGCTCCGGCGGCTTCGGCAGCGGTTTCCAGGACGCCGGTCATCGCCAGTGGGGCGAGAAAATGCAGGACGACCTCACCGACGTGACCCAGTGGGCGATCAAGAAAGGCTATGCCGACGCCAGTCGCATCTGCATCTACGGCGGCAGTTATGGCGGTTATGCCTCGCTGATGGGTGCGGCGAAGGAGCCCGATCTGTACCGATGCGCCGTCGGCTATGTCGGCGTGTACGACCTGGAGATGATGTACAAGAAAGGCGACATCCCCGAAACCGAGAGCGGCCGGCGTTTCCTCGAGCGCACGATCGGCAGCGACAAGGCCGACCTGCAGCGGCGTTCGCCGGTGCACCTGGCCGCGAAGATCAAGATCCCGGTCTTCCTCATCGCCGGCGAGAAGGATCGCCGCGCGCCGCGCGAGCACACCGAGGCGATGCGCGATGCGCTGGTCGCCGCGGGCCATCCGCCGGAAGTGGTCATCATCCAGGCGGGCGAGGGCCACGGCTTCTACAACGAGGCCAACAACCTGGCGCTGTACACGAAGATGCTGGCCTTCTTCGACAAGTACATCGGCGCCGGCGCGGGCAAGGTCGACGTCGGCCAGCCGACCTCGGGCGACGCCGCCGCGCGTCATTGAGGGTCGCGATGCTTGCCAAGAACGGCGCCTGCGGGCGCCGTTCTTTTTGCTGGAAATCACGCGCGAACGCGTGTCGGCGATGTCGTTCTGCACGCTCCGTCACATCGCGGCGCTTGCCCGCGACTTGTCCTAACCCCTAGACTGCTGTTACTCGCGCTGTCCAGGACAGCATTGCTGGCAGGCGCGTGTGCAGTGTCGTCGCGAGAGGGATCGCAAGGACGCTTGATCGACTGTCCCCAGGCCATGCCGGCCCGGGCGACGACATAAACAGGGGACATCGCTATGTGGTCTGAATCGGTATCTGGTGCCGGACTCGCGCCTGTGCGCGCGAATCTGCACGTCACTACACCTTCCCGGCCACTGGCCCCGTCTCTTCGCCTGATCTGGCAGTCGCTGCTCGCGCTGGCCTTCGTGCTGATCGCCTGTCAGTCCGCGATCGCTGCACCGCCGACCTATGTACCGGTCGGTCCGCAGACCAATGTCGCCGTCGCGACCGTCACCGCCGGTGGCTGGACCGAGTGCCATCGCGATACCTACGGCTCGAGCGGCGCGTCGCTGGCGAGCATCCAGGCCGCCTGCAACGGCGGCCGGTTGATGCTGGCCTGCCGTCCGACGGGCAACCCGACCCTGACCCTGCTCGCGCAGGCCCCGCGTGCCGATGTCCTGTTCGATACCGGTACGGATTCGGCGACGGTGCACACCGCGAACGGCTCGGATTGGTACTACAACAGCAGCTGGTCCTGGGGCTTTGGACCGGGCGGCGTGGGTGCCAGCAAGAACTCCTGCGACATCATGGACTCCTCCTTCGGTGCGTATGGCGGACCCGGCACCTCCGGACCGCTGCGCCTGTGCATCCACACCGGCGGCGGCGTGCTCAACGGCGGCTGGCGGTGCGGCACCAACGACTCCCTCAATGGCAACAACGGCTTCGAACGCATCGTGTACATGGCCGACGCGTTGCCCGTGACCACGGTGCCGGACGCGCCGACCATCGGCACCGCCACTGCGGGCAACACGACCGCGACCGTGACGTTCTCCGCGCCGCTCAACGATGGCGGTAGCCCGATCCTCAGCTACACCGTGACCTCCACGCCCGGCAACATCGTCGCCACCGGCGCGGGTACTCCGATCGCCGTGAACGGCCTGACCAATGGCGTCAGCTATACCTTCACCGTCGTCGCCACCAATGCCGTGGGCGACAGTCTGCCCTCGGGTCCGTCGAATGCCGTCGTTCCGGTCGGTCCGCCGACGCTGTCGAATTTCCCGAACTTGAACGCGACCTATGGCGATGCCGACTTCACGTTGACGCCGCCGACCAGCGACAGCCCGGGTGCGTTCTCGTACCAGAGCTCGGATACCACGGTTGCCACGATCAGCGGCGATGTCGTCACGATCGTCGGCACCGGCACCACCACGATCACCGCCACGCAGGCCGCAACAGCGGCGTTCACCAGCGGCACGATCACCGCCGACCTCACCGTCGCGCAGGCCGCGCCGGGCTTGTCGGGTTTCTCCGACATGGTGAAAACCTTTGGCGATGCCGCGTTCACCCTGACGCCGCCGAGCACGAGCAGCACCGGCGCGTTCACCTACATGAGTTCCGATCCGACGGTAGCCACGGTCAGCGGCGATGTCGTCACCATCGTTGGTGCGGGCGCGACCACGATCACCGCCACCCAGGCGGCCGATGCCAATCACACCAGCGACACGATCACCGCGACGCTGACCGTCAACCAGGCGATCCCGACGATCACCGGCTTCGCGAACCTCGTGAAGGTTTACGGCGAAGCGGCCTTCGATCTCGTCGACCCAACCAGCAACAGCACCGGCGCTTTCACCTTCAGCAGCTCCGACGCCGCCGTGGCGACGATCAGCGGCCGCACGGTGACGATGACCGGCGCGGGCGTGACCACGCTGACGGCGACGCAGGCCGCGACCGCGAACTACGCGTCGGCGAGCGTGACCGCGACGCTGACGGTGTCCGGACGTCCCGATCCGACCAAGGATCCGGAAGTGGTCGGAAGTCTGCAGGCGCAGGTCGATGCCAGCGTGCGTTTCGCACGTGCGCAGCAGGACAACATCCGCGAGCGCCTGCGTCAGCAGCGCAACCGCAGTGGCGATGGTTCGGACAACAATCTGCAGGTCAGCCTGTTCTCGGGCTTCGGTCCGAGCATCAATCTTGCCCCGGGCGCGCTGCTCAACGGCGACGACGCGGCGACCTTCGGTGGCTGGGGTCTGTGGAGCGGTGGCCGCGTCTCGCTGGGCGATCGTGACGGCGCGCTGGGCAACAGCGGCTTCGACTTCCATGCCGAAGGCCTGAGCTTTGGTGCCGACCGCCGCGTCGGCAAGTCCTGGCTGATCGGTTTTGCGTCCGGCATGGGCTGGAGCGACAGCAACATCGGCGTGAACGGGTCGGAAGTGAATGGCCAGTACCGCTCGCTGAGCGTCTACGGCCTGTGGCGCGATGGCGATCACTTGTTCGCCGATGCGATGCTCGGGGTGGGCGACATCGGTTTCGACCTGCGTCGCTGGAGTTCGGTCGCCGGCACGATGGCGTTGGCCGAGCGCGACGGCAAGCAGCAGTTCGGTTCGCTGACCTTCGGCTACGAACATCGCAACGAAGCGATGTCCCTGTCGAGCTACGGTCGCCTCGATGCCAGCCGCACCACGCTCGATGCCTATCAGGAAGCGGGCGCGGGCATCTACAACCTGCGCTACGGTCGTCAGCATGTCGACAACTCGATGCTCGCCCTCGGCGTGGAAGGCAGCTATTTCCACGCGCTGTCGACCGGCTCGGTGCGTCCGTACTGGATGCTCGAGTATCGCCAGGACCTCGGTGGTCGCAGCGATGTCGACATCAACTACGTGACCTTGCCGGCCGCGACCAACTACCACCTCGCCCTCGACACGGCCGCGCAGCGCAACTGGCTGGCGGGGTTCGGCGTCGATCTGGACCTGGCCAACGGCTGGACCCTGACCACGCTGTTCCGTCATGAAACCGCGATGGGCACCGGCAGCCACAAGACCTTCGGCTTCCAGATCAGCTACGACTTCGGCCATGCCGTGCCGGTTCCGGGCGCACAGGCCCTGAACGCCGCGGACGCGGACGGCAGCGAGGCCGGCACACCGGCCACGACGACCGGTGTCCGGAGCATCACCACGCAGCGCTGAGTCGCCTCGCTGTGCAAGAGAACGCCGCCCGGGTTCCTGACCCGGGCGGTTTTTTTTGCCGGTCTGTCCTCGACCGGCAGACGGCTGCGTTAATCCTGCCGATGTCGAACACCTTCGACGTGCAGGAGGCCTTCCGTGAATCGCAATACCCTCGCTTTGCCTCTCGCGACCGGCCTCGGCCTTTGCCTCATGGCGCCCGCCGCGTTCGCTTCTTCGCCGACCTTCTACGGCAGCATCGAATACGGCCATAACGACGCCAGCGATGCCGAATACGTGCATGAATTTTCCGTCGATGCCACCGGCACGCAGTTCGCGCCGCTGCCGGGCACCGATTTCGATTCGGGCAACAGCGGGGCGCTGCGTCTGGGTCTGCGCTTCGATGCACATCTGTTCGTGGAGCTGGCGTTCAACAATGCCGATGCCGACGGCGGACCGAATGCGCTGGCCGGTGCGGCGTCCACGCCCTGCATCGCGGCGAACAACTTCAACGACGACATCTGCTCGCTCAACAGCCGGTTCTCATCCGACTACGAGAGCCGCAACATCGACCTGATCGTCGGTTGGACCATGCAGCCGGGCACGCGCTCGACCTTCAGTCCCTATCTCGGCATGCGTCGCATGAAGTTCCAGGACACCCGCCAGGGCGTGGACGCGATTTCCAGCGGCGGCAACTTCGGCCAGGTCATCACGACCGACTTCAGCCACACGGGCTGGGTCGCGGGCCTGCGCTTCAAGCAGAACTTCGCAACGAACTGGTTCTTCAACGCCGAAGTACAGCAGGCGCGCGCCAATGGCGACCGCAACCGCGTGCTATCGGGCACGTTCACGGCACCGAGCCCGGGCAACCGCAGTCTCGGCGTGACCCAGCGCATGATGCGCGTCGCCGTCGGCCGCAACTTCAAGATGGGCAACGGCACCGGCAGCCTGAGTCTGGGCTATCAGGACCTGAGCCACGGCGGCATCGACACGACCCAGTTCACCAGCACCAGCGGCGGCACGACGATCGGCCAGACCTATGTGCCCAACTACGCGGCGATTGGCGATGCCAATGCCGACATCTCCATGCGCGGCTTCTTCCTGAGCTTCGGCATCAATCACTGATACCGGACAGGCGAAGGGGATGGACAGGGCGGAATGGATTCCGCCCTGTTTTTTTGTGCCTGGAATAAGTCGCGTCAGTACACCGAGGGCGGGCGCGGTGGCGGCGGATCGTTGGTCCGCGTCGGTGCGGGCACGGCAGCGTTCGAACACACGGCCGTACCGGCATTGCAAACCAGATAGCTCGCGCTGTTCTCGTTGAAGGCGAAGGCCTTGTCGGACCACACGTGGGTATTGGCCAGCGTCGCGCGCAGCACGCCGTTGCGATAGACATCGACCTGCGCGGCGCCGTCCTGCCAGGTCAGACCGACGATCTGCGGCAGCCGCGGCAGGCCGGCCTGGCGGGTGACCGTGCCGACGAGGCGATTGGGCGCCGTCGGTTCGATATTGCGCACGCAGTCCCAGGTTTCGACGATGCGCGCGCCGGTATCGATGATCGCGAAATCCTGCGCGCGCACCGGACTGGCCGGCACGGCCTGGTCGAACACGCGCGAGCTGATGCCGATCTCGGCCCATTTGTGCGTCGTGTAGACATCGTCTTCGGCCGTCAGCGCGATGTTGCCGCCGTCAGCGAGCACGATGCCGTAGCGCTGCATCGTGCGCAGGATCACCTGCGCCGCCGGCGGGTAGCTGTTGACCGGGAAATTCGCACGCAGGCGCAGGCGCGAGCCATAGGGCACGGTCGATTCCGGGCCGGTCGGACCGCCGGCGTGGCTGCCCGGGTGCACGTAATAGCCGTAGCGATCGCCGTCGATGACCGTCGAGGCCATGCGTGGGTTCGGCAGGATGAAGCGGATCGCGTGGCCGAGATCGCCGTTGATGTTCTGCATCGCGGCATAGACTTCGTCGGCATTGAACAGCAGCGGCGCGATCGGGAAACCGGCGGCATCGGCGCTCGTGCAATGTTCGCCGCGGTTGTTGTCGGGATACACGCGATCGAGCTTCCAGATCGCCAGGCACTGCGCCTGCAGCCCGGTCGCGCCGGACCCGTTGGCGCGGTAGGCCTCGTACAGGCGATTGCCCTGCACGACGAGCAGGTGGCAATCCTCGCCGGCGTTGTCGCAGGTCAGGTTGGTAGACCCTTCGATCATCGCATTCGCGGGCACCGGCATCGCCGTGCCGGCCGCTTCGCAATCGGGGAAATAGTATTCGCTGGCATCGGGGTAGGCGACGATCGTGCGCGTCGGTGCGCCGCCCGGCGCACGCACGATGCGCATTGCGAAATCGATCTGCATGCGCCCATTGCCAAAACCGCCCAGGCCAACCCAGGCATTGATCATGGCCGTCGACTGCGGATGCAGAGGGGCGTAGGTGATGTCCTTGTTCCAGACATTGCCGGGCGGAAAGCGCGGCGGAGCCTCGGCCAGCACGGGACCGGCGGCCAGAGCAAAAAACAGGCCGAGCGCGGCAAGTGTGCGGTTCATCCCAAATCTCCGTTGGTGCTGGCGGCATTGGACCGGTTTGGGCGGTAAGTAACCGTGAAGCAGCTCACATATTCATTGGATCGTCATGCAAAGCGCATGGCGCCCAAGGCTCACAGGCATTGGCAGGCGATCTCGACCTCCCGGTCCAGCGCCCGCAGCAGGTCGAAGGTTCGCTTCAGCCCAATGCGGGCGAGAGTGGTGTCCCGTTGTTCCTTGGCATGGGCGCAGCGCGCCAGACGAGGGTCGCGATCGCCTGCCGGGCGGGAGGATCGGGTCAGGCCGGTGGATCCATCGGATCCGGCCATGCGTCCGATGATGCGAGCACCCGGGTCGCGTTGACGCCGTTCGCCGGTGGGTCGACGCGTGTCGGGAGTGACGTGTTCCGGAAGGACGGCGCGCGACCAGGCCGTCCGCGACTGCGTGGCGCAGGGTCTGTCCTGGAAACTGACCGTGCCGTCGGGTGCGATGCATTTGTGCAGAACCAGTTCGGTGGCGTGCGTGGGTATGTTCGACCCTGCGTTCGGCGCGCTTTCGCCTTTGCTAGCAGGGCCATTCGGAGCCGGCCGTGCGAGAGGAACGCCCGCCAGCAGGAACACGAACAGGAGGATCGCTGGAATGTATCTGGTCATGACTATGACCGTACCGCGAGCGGCATTCCGGCGAAGTCGGAAAAATACTCGTGGTTCGGTCAAGGGACTTGGTATCGTGGAACCCCTGCACTCCAAGGGGGGGCAGCCGATATTGCGCTGCAGAATCGATGGAGAACCAGTCGTGAAGAAGAATCTGCCCGTCCGTTTCGGAGCGCTCTTGGCGCTGCTGCCCCTGCTTTGCCTGCCATTGAAGATTCCGGAAGAGCAACTGAAGCTGCGTTGGGATAGCCAGTGGATTCGATGATGTCGTCTTGGTGCAAGCGACATCCCGTGTTGATGGTGACCTTGCTTGGTCTCATCTTGAGCACGGGCATCGACTTCGTCGGATGGGACTACGACGTCGGCGGGTGGCGGAGCCTGATTTTCTATCTGGGCCTCCTGCTCAGTGCAACCCTCTGGGCAGCGGGCGAAGCGCTCAGATCCATTCCAGGATTGGGACTAACGGCGGGACAGCTCGAAGTTGTCACGATTTTTACCGGACTTCTTCTGGCGACGGCGACGGATTTTCTCATCAGGAAAATGGGCAAGAAGGAAAGCACTTCGATTGCACATGAAAATGGATGAAAAGCTGGAAATGCTGGCTTGACTGATCTTCTAGACAAAAATGCCTGTCCATCGATGGGAACTGGCGCAGTGGATCGGAGTGTCGGAGGAGATGCGATGTTCGCTTTGAGGAAGATGATCGCGGTTGCGTTATTTTTTCTGCCGTCCCTCGCAGATGCGAGCCAGGAGGGAGAGGTCGAATGGGCGAAGCTGTCTTTTTGCAATTCCACCGGCTATTGCGTCGACATAGCGCAAAGCCAAGCGCATGAGCTCAGCTCGCTGGCGGTATCGCATAGCGGACGTTCCATCGAAATTCCTGTTTCGATGCGGGAAGGAGTTGGCCGGCCATTGCTCAACGACGTCCGGCTCGTCTCCAGCCAGCGCGCTGACGGGGGCTATGAAAATCGCCTTGAAATCCCCTTTGTTTCCCTCACAGCTAGTGGCTCAAGCAAGAAGTCCGTCTTGAAGATCTATATCTACGAGGATAGTGCCTACAAGTCGGAAACCGAATTGACGGCTGAAGGTAGCGACTGACGCGGCAGGACAAAAAACGGGCTGCGCAGCGGTCTCAAGGTCACCCCCGCACCTCCAAGAGCGGCCTGCGCTAAAATTGCCGGATGCCGACGACACCGCCCGCCCCGAGCACCCTGCGCCTCAACGACATCAAGCTGCCGCTGGAGCATGGTCCCGAGGCGCTGCCGGCCGCGGTGGCGGCGGCCCTGGGGCTCGAGGCCGGCGACATCCGCGACATCGCCGTCTACAAGCGCAGCTACGACGCACGCAACAAGTCCGCGATCACGCTGATCTACAGTCTCGATGTGGGCCTCGCCGATGACGTGCGCGCGCGAGTGCTGGCCGCGAACGAAGGCTCGACAAAGATCTTCGCCAGCCCCGACTCGACCTACAAATTCGTCGCGCAGGCGGGGCCGGATTTTCCGGTGGGTGACCAGCAGCGGCCGCTCGTCATCGGCTTTGGACCTTGCGGCATTCTCGCCGCGCTCGTGCTCGCGCAGATGGGGCTCAAGCCCCTCGTGCTCGAACGTGGCCAGGACGTGCGCGTGCGCACGCAGGACACCTGGGGTCTGTGGCGCAAGAAAACCCTCAATACCGAATCCAATGTGCAGTTCGGCGAAGGCGGGGCCGGCACGTTTTCCGACGGCAAGCTCTACAGCCAGATTCAGGACAAGTTCCACTACGGCCGCAAGGTGCTCGCCGAATTCGTGAAAGCCGGCGCGCCGGAAGAAATCCTGTTCGTGAGCAAGCCGCATATCGGCACCTTCAAGCTCGTGAGCATGGTCGAGAAGATGCGCGCGGACATTCTCGCGCTCGGCGGCGAGATCCGTTTCGGCCAGCGCGTGGAATCCCTGCAGATCGAGGACGGCCGCGCGACCGGCGTCACCTTGGCGTCGGGCGAAACGCTGGCCAGCCGCCATATCGTGCTCGCGATCGGTCACAGCGCGCGCGACACCTTCCAGATGCTGTACGACCGTGGCGTTTACATCGAGGCCAAGCCCTTCTCGATCGGTTTCCGCATCGAACATCCGCAGTCGGTCATCGACGAGGCGCGCTTCGGCCGCTTTGCCGGCAATGAGATTCTCGGCGCGGCCGACTACAAACTCGTGCACCACGGCAAGAACGGTCGCAGCGTCTACAGTTTCTGCATGTGCCCCGGCGGCACCGTCGTCGCGGCGACCTCGGAAGAAGGCCGCGTCGTCACCAATGGCATGAGCCAGTACTCGCGCAACGAGCGCAATGCCAATGCCGCGATCGTCGTCGGCATCGATCCGGCGACCGACTATCCCGGTCATCCGCTGGCCGGCATCGAGCTGCAACGGCAACTGGAAACACGCGCCTTCGAGATGGGCGGCGGCGACTACCTCGCACCCGCGCAGCGCGTCGGCGATTTCCTCGCCGATCGCCCGACGACCGAACTCGGCAGCGTCGAGCCCTCGTACAAACCGGGCGTGACCCTGTGCAATCTCGCCGGCCTGCTGCCGGCATTTGCGACCGCGGCGATCCGCGAAGCGATCCCCGAGTTCAACAAGCAGATCCGCGGATTCGCGATGCCCGATGCGATGCTCACGGCGGTCGAGACGCGCACGTCCTCGCCGATCTGCATCAAGCGCGACGCCACGCTGCAGAGCCTGAATACGCGCGGCCTGTTTCCGGCCGGCGAAGGCGCCGGGTACGCCGGCGGCATCCTGTCGGCCGCCGTGGACGGCATCAAGATCGCCGAGGCCGTCGCGAAGGATTTGCTGCGCTAGCCGGGCCGCGCTCGTTCGCGACTATTTGAGTCCGTGCATCAGGCGTTTGAGCAAGGGCACGAGCAGCAAGGCGACCACACCGCAGCCCAGGCCGATCTTGGTCAGCAGCCAGAACAGTTCGCCGTACTTCGCCGCAGCCACCGACAGGTCGGTCAGATTGCCGACTTCGAACCGGTCCAGCGCCGCGCGCTTGCCGAATTCCGCCGCCAGCGTTTCCGAGAACGCGGTCGCCAGGAACCAGGTGCCCATCATCAGGCTGACCACGCGTTTGACCGACAACTGGGTCACCGCCGACAGGCCCACCGGCGACAGGCACATCTCGCCGACCTCGAGCACGAAATACGCCAGCACCAGCCACCAGACGCTGGCGAGCTGATTGCTCTCGCCGACCTGTGCCGCTGCCATCGCCATCGGCACGAAGGCCAGGCCCGCGAACACCAGGCCGAGTGCACTCTTGAACGGTTTGCTCGGGTCGGCGTTGAAACGCGCCAGGAAACCCCACAGCCAGGAAAACACCGGCGCCAGCAGCAGAATGAAGGGGCCGGAGATGAAGGTCAGCGAGCTGGCGTTCTGCGCCTGCAGCACGGCCATGCCGAAGGTCATCACGATCGTCGCCACACCGGCGAGACCGAACAGCAGGCCGGGCAGGCGCGAGCGCGGCGAACGTTCGCCGATCGCCGTGGCGAGCACGAAGCTCACCGGCATCATCAGCAGCGCGACCAGGTAGTAGCTGACCGGCAGTTTTTCCTGGCGCACCAGCGAGGGGAAAAAATCATGCGTGAGCAGACGGTCGGTGAAGGTGACCCAGGAGCCGTAGGTCTGCTCGTACAGGGTGAAATACACCAGCGCCATGACGATCATCGCCATCAGCGCGATCATGCGGCCGCGTTCGACGGGCGTGCATTGTTTGAGGATGAACCACAGGAACCACACGATCACGCCGAGCATGACCACGAGCATCAATGCGAGCGCTGGCTCCAGACCGCCGAGCTTGAGCGCGCCATTCGCTGTGGCCCACATCAACAGGGCGACCGGCACCAGGCCCAGGATCGCGCCGAGATAGATCGCGATTTCGCGCGGCAGGCCGAACGATTTTTCGCGCAGCAGCGCCGGTTCCGGCGGCGCGCCGTGACCGCGCAGGAATTTCTGGCCCCACAGGAACATCGCCAGGCCGGCGATCATGCCCAGACCGGCCGCGCCGAAGCCGTAACGCCAGCCGTAGCGCTCGCCCAGATAGCCGCAGACCAGGGACGCGAGCATCGCGCCCAGGTTGATGCCGGCGTAGAACAGCGAGAAACCGGAATCGCGGCGCGGGTCGTCGTCGCTGTAGAGCTTGCCGACGATCGTGGAGATATTGGGCTTGAGGAAACCCACGCCCATGATGATCAGCGACAGCGAGAAGTAGAACACCCACAGCGCGCGCTCATCGCGCACAACCGCGCCGCCGGCCGTGTGCGCCTGCACGCCTTCGACCGCCATGCCCAGGTGGCCGAGCACCAGCAACACGCCGCCGAAGATCACCGCTTTGCGCATGCCCAGGTAGCGGTCGGCGAGCAGGCCGCCGATGACCGGCAGGCAGTAGACCAGGCCGCCGTAGGCGCCGATGACGCTGTAGCCGGATTCGTCGCTGAACAGGTGGTACTTGAGCAGGTACAGCAGTAACAGCGCCTTCATGCCGTAGAACGAGAAGCGCTCCCACATTTCGGTGAAGAAGCAGACGAAGACGCCCTTGGGATGGCCGAGGAATTCGTCGTGGGCGGGCAGGGCGGCGGCTGGGGTCACGCGCATTCCAGGAAAACGGGGCAGGTCCCGAGTATAGCCGCGGGGCCCGGGCCGGCTTTGCTAAGACCGCGTCCCATGCCACCATCGGGCACGTTTTCGCCGGACCGGAGCCCGCATGACCTCTCAATCCCCCCCGCAGCTGACCTTCCGCGCGGTATTGCTCGCGATCATCCTCGCGATGATCCTCGCCGCGGCCAATGCCTATCTGGGCCTGTTCGCGGGTCTGACCATCGCCACGGCGATCCCGGCGGCCGTCGTGTCGATGGGCGTGCTGCGCCTGCTCGGCGGCGGCACGATCCTGGAGAACAACATCGTCCAGACCGGCGCATCGGCCGGCTCGTCGATCGCCGCGGGTGTGATTTTCACGCTGCCGGCGCTGATCATCCTCGGCTACTGGCAGGACTTCCGCTATTCCTGGGTCATGGCCATCGCCGGCCTCGGCGGCCTGCTGGGCGTGCTGTTCTCGGTGCCGCTGCGGCGTTCGATGATCGTCGAGGATCCGCTGCCGTTCCCGGAAGGCAAGGCCGCGGCGGAAGTGCTCAAGGCCGGTGAGAACCCCGGCCCGGGCCTGAAAATTCTCGGCCTGTCTGCCGTCGTCGGCGCCGTGGTCAAGTTCGCGGCCGAAAGCGGTCTGCGCCTGATCCCCGACAACGCGGTCAGTGGCGGTTTCTTCGGCAAGTACCTCGCCTATATGGGCACGAATCTGTCGCCGGCCCTGCTCGGCGTGGGCTACATCGTCGGACTGAATGTCGGCATCGTGGTCGTGTCGGGCTCGATCTTCTCGTACAACATCGCGATCCCGCTGTACCACATGTTCTTCCTCGACTCCGACCCCGCGCTCGCCGCGCAGCTCGCCGGCCAGACCGCGGTCGATGCGGCCAACATCCTGCGCGCGGAAAAGATCCGCTACATGGGCGTGGGCGCGATGCTGATCGGCGGCGTGTGGACGCTGTTCTCGCTGCGCAATTCGCTGCTGTCGGGCGTCAAGAGCGGCATCGCCGCCGCGCGCAAGGGCACCGGCGCGATCGTCGCCGAAACCGAACGCGACCTGCCCATGAAATGGATGCTGATCGCGCTCGTGCTGTTCACCCTGCCGCTGCTGGGCCTGTACCAGACCATCGTCGGCCAGTGGGGCGTGAGCATTCCGATGACCGTCATCATGATCGTCGCCGGCTTCCTGTTCGTGTCGGTCTCGGCCTATCTGGCCGGTCTGGTCGGTTCCTCGAACAATCCGGTGTCGGGCATCACGATCGCAACCATTCTGTTCGCGTCGGTGGTGCTGGTCCTGCTGCTCGGCCGCGATTCGCCGATCGGCGCCGTCGCCGCGATCATGATCGGTGCGGTGGTCTGCTGCGCGGCGGCCGTCGGCGGCGACAATCTGCAGGATCTCAAGGCCGGCTATATCGTCGGCGCGACGCCGTGGAAGCAGCAGCTGATGCTCGGCATCGGCGCATTCTCCTGCGCCCTGGTCATGGCGCCGGTGTTGAACCTGTTGTCCGCGGCCTACGGCATCGGTCCGCCGACGGCGGAACATCCCAACTCGCTCGCGGCGCCGCAGGCGACCCTGATGGCCTCGGTCGCCAAGGGCATGTTCGGCGGCGAATTGCCCTGGGACATGATCGGCGCCGGCGCCGTGGTCGGTGCCCTGGTCATCGCGTTCGACGGCTGGCTGAAATCGCGCGGCTCGAAATTCCGCGTGCCCGTCCTCGCCGCGGCGATCGGTATCTATCTGCCGCTGGAACTGATGGTGCCGATCTTCCTCGGCGGTCTGCTCGCGCACATCGTCGAGCGCGCGCACAAGCTCAAGGCCGACGACGAGGAAGCCAAGGACCGCATTCACCGTCCGGGCACGCTGTTCTCGGCCGGCCTGATCACCGGCGAGGCGTTGACCGGCATCCTCATCGCGATCCCGATCGTGGTCAGCGGCAAGGGCGACGTGCTCGCGCTGCCGACCGCCTGGCACTTCAGCCAGTGGATCGGCCTGATCGTGCTCGCCTTCGTCGCCTGGCTGCTGTATCGCAGCGCCACCAAGAGCGAACTCGCCGCGACCGAGTCCGGCAAGTCCGCCTGAGTCCCTGATTGACGGCGCCGTCATCGCCCGGTCGTGGCGATGGCGGAAGCCGGCCGGTCTGTCCGGCGCCACCCCTTACCTCGTCCGCTGTCGGAGAGTCCCATGAACGCCCGTTCCGCCCTGTTGCCCGCGCTGCTTTGCGCGACCCTTTCGAGCTTCGCCGCCGCGCCTGCGCAGGCCGGCAAGCCCTTCGATGTGCGCACGATGGTCAATCTCGAGCGTGTGTCGAGCCCGGTGCTGTCGCCCGATGGCCGCAAGCTCGTGTTCGCCGTGCGCCAGACCGATTTCGAGGCCAACCGCGGCAAGACCAGTCTGTGGATCGAGGACCTGTTCGCGCGCGACGCTGCGCCGCCGGTGCGCTTCACGGCCGAAGGTTTCAACGTCAACAGCCCCGCGTTCTCGCCCGACGGCGCGACCGTGTATTTCCTGTCGGCCAAGTCCGGTTCGATGCAGCTGTGGTCGCAGCCGGTGGCCGGCGGCGATGCCGTGCAGGTGTCCAACTACGCGCTCGATGTCGGCGGATTCGTCCTGTCGCCGGACGGCAAGTCGGTGGCGGTGGTGTTCGAGGTGTTCAACGACTGCGCCGACCTAGCCTGCAGCAAGAAACGCGTCGATGACACCGCAGCGAAGAAGGCGAGCGGACAGCTGTACACGCAGACCTTCATCCGCCACTGGGATACCTGGGCCGATGGCCGTCGCAACCAGCTGTACGTCGCAAAATTCGCGGCCGACGGCAAGCTCGCCGGCGAGCCGGTGAAAGTCTCGCGCGGCATCGACGGCGACATCCCGTCCAAGCCCTTCGGCGACACCGGCGAGTTCACCTGGGCGCCCGACGGCAAGTCGCTGGTGTTCGGCGTACGCATTGCCGGACGCACGGAAGCGTGGTCGACCAATTTCGATCTGTATCTCGTTCCCGCCGACGGTCAGGCGACGCCGAAGAATTTGACCGCTGCAAACCTAGCCTGGGACACCGGTCCGGTCTTCAGCGCCGACGGCAAGACGCTGTACTACCGCGCGATGCAGCGTCCGGGTTTCGAAGCCGACCGCTTCGCCCTGATCGCGATGGACATGGCGAGCGGCAAAACGCGTGAGATCGCCGCGCGTTGGGATGCCTCCGCCGACACGATCGCGTTGTCCGGCGACGGCCAGTGGATCTACACGCAGGCGCAGGAACTGGGCGCGCATCCGCTGTTCCGCGTGAACATCGCCAATGGCGAAGTCGAGACCGTCGCCAAGGACGGCAGCATCGCCGACTTCGATCTGGCCGGCGACACCCTGGCCTTCGTGCGCAACAGCCTCAAGTCGCCGGGCGACGTGTTCGCCGCGCGTGCCGACGGCAGCGCCGCGCGCCAGGTCAGCGTCAACAATGCCGAGGCGCTGAAAGATGTCGCGTTCGGCGACTTCGAGCAGTTCACCTTCATCGGCTGGAACAACGAGACCGTGCATGGCTACGTGGTCAAGCCGGCGAACTACGTCGCGGGCAAGAAATATCCGGTCGCGTTCCTGATCCACGGTGGCCCGCAGGGCAGCTTTGGCAATGGCTGGAGCTTCCGCTGGAATCCGCAGACCTATGCCGGTCAGGGCTATGCCGTCGTCATGATCGATTTCCACGGCTCGACCGGCTATGGCCAGGCATTCACCGATGCGATCTCGCAGCACTGGGGCGATCGTCCGCTGGAAGATCTGCAGAAGGGCTGGGCCGCGGCGCAGCAGAAATACGCTTTCCTCGACGGCAACAAAGCCTGCGCCCTCGGTGCGAGCTACGGCGGCTACATGATCAACTGGATCGCCGGCAACTGGTCGCAGCCCTGGAAGTGCCTGGTCAATCACGACGGCGTGTTCGACGCGCGCATGATGGCGTATTCGACCGAAGAACAATGGTTCAGCGACTGGGAAAACGGCGGCACGCCTTTCGACGCACCGGCGGCGGTCGAGCGCTTCAATCCGGTCAATCACGTCGCGAAATGGCGCGTGCCGATGATGGTCGTGCAAGGCCAGCTCGACTACCGCATTCCCGCCGAGCAGGGCATCGGCACCTTCACCGCGCTGCAGCGCAAGGGCATCGACAGCCAGCTGCTGTTCTTCCCTGACGAGAACCACTGGGTGCTCAAGCCGCAGAACAGCGTGCTCTGGCACGACACGGTCAATGCCTGGCTGAAGAAGTACCTCGGTGACTGAAGACAAAGCGCCTGCGTCCAGCGCACCCGGCAACGAGGCCGCGGGGTCGGGAGCGATCTTCGACCTCGCCCGGCTGCGTCGCAGCTGTTCGCTGTGCTCGCTGAAGGTCCTGTGCCTGCCGGCGAGCATCGGCCGCGAAGACATCGAGCGGCTCGACCGCATCGTGATGGCGCGGCGTCCGCTGGCGCGCGGTGAGGTGCTGTTCCGGGCCGGGCAGGCCTTGGGTTCGCTGTTCGTCGCACGCGAAGGCGTGTTCAAGACCGTCGCCGCCGACGAGAACGGCGACTTGCAGGTACTCGGTTTCCAATTGCCCGGCGAACTGATGGGACTCGATGCGCTCGGCAGCGGCTTCCATGCCTGCGAAGCGCAGGCGCTCACGCGCGCCGATGTCTGCGAAGTGCCGCTGACCCAGCTGGAGACGATCGCGTCGCAGGTGCCCGGCCTGCAGCACCAGTTGCTGCGCATCATGGGCCAGAGCATGGGACGCGATCAGCAGCACATCGAGATTCTCGGTCGTCGCAATGCCCAGGAGCGTCTCGCGACCTTCCTGCACCAGCTCGCCGAGCGCTATCGCGCGCTGGGTCGCTCGGGCGACAGTTTCCTGTTGCCGATGAGCCGCGAGGACATCGCCAGCTATCTGGGCCTGGTCATCGAAACCGTCAGTCGCACCCTGAGCAAGATGCAGGACGACGGCATCATCGCCGTGCGCGCGCGCGAGGTGAAAATCCTCGATGCCGACCGGCTCAACGGATTGGCGCACGAATTCAGCGGACGCGGTCGCGCCCAGCAGTAGCGCAGGTCGGGCTCACGCGAGCGAACGGCAGCCCAGTGCTTCCAGCCAGGCGTGCGCATGACCTTGCAGATCCAGCCAAGGGGCAGCGATCGTGACCACGCCGGCGGCGGCGATCATGGCGGCGGCAGCGAATCGCCAGCGCGGATTCGCCAGGCGTCGCGCGAAATGCGCGCCACTCCAGCTCAGTCCCGTCATCAGCGGCAAGGTGCCCAGGCCGAACGCCAGCATCAGCAAGCCCCCATGCAGCGCGCTGCTCTCCAGCCAGGCGGCCATCAGCAAGGTCGTGCTCAGACCGCAGGGCAGCCAGCCCCAGAACAGGCCCATCACGATCGGGCGGGCGAGGCCGCCGGCCGGAATCGCGCGCTCGCGCCAGGGCCGCAGGTGTTGCCAGACGCGATGACCCAATGACGACAATCCCGATAGCCGCGTGGGAAACACCAAGCGCAAGGCCGTCACCACCAGCACCAGTCCCAGCAGCATGCGCAGACTCGCGGCGAGGCCCTCGAGACGCGCCAGACGCAGCAGGCCGCCACCGAGGCCGCCGACGATCGCGCCTGCGAGCGCATAGCCGCCGATGCGTCCCAGATTGAGCAGTAAGGCCTGGCGAAACGCGTGTGTCGACGGCGCACTCGCGCTCAGTCCGGTGGCGATGCCGCCGCACATCGCCAGGCAATGCACACCGCCGAACAGGCCACTGAGCCAGGCGGCGGCGAGCGTCAGCAGGTCGACGGGCATGGCGGCTGAGGTTTCATGAGGGCTTGTCCGTCGGAGGATTCGACGGCGGCGCGGGATCGTCGCGCAGGATATCGAGTGCGGCGCTGTCGAGATCTTCGAACTGGTCGCGGCGCACCGCCCAGAAGAAGGCCGCGATCGCCAGGCCCAGCAGGGCCAGCGAAATCGGAATGAGCACGAGCAGGATATTCATGGTGTCACCGCACGGCGGCGCGTCAGCCGCAAGGCATTGAGCGTGACGAGCAGGGACGAGCCGGCCATGCCCAAGGCGGCGAGACCGGGGTGGATCCAGCCGGCGGCCGCGACCGCGACGGCGAGCACGTTGTAGGCGCCGGCCCAGATCAGATTCTGCCGGATCAGCGCGCGCGTGCGCCGCGCCAACGCGATGGCCCGCGGCAGGCGCATCAGCTGATCGCCGAGCAGCAGCAGATCGGCGGAGCCTTGCGCGAGCGCCGAGCCTTCGCCCATCGCGACCGACACGTCGGCACCGGCGAGCACCGGTGCATCGTTGATGCCATCGCCGAGCATCAGTACGCGGTGCCCGCGCGCCTGCAGGGCCCGGATGTGCGCGAGTTTTCCTTCCGGTGTCTGCCGCGCGCGGTAGTCAGCGATGTCGAGCGAGGCACAGACCTCGCGCACGCGCGCGTCGGCATCGCCGCTGATCACCGCGATGTCCAGCCCCAGCGCGCGCAGCGCCTGCAGGCAGTCCGGCGCATCGGCGCGCGTTTCGTCGCGGATGTCGAATCGTGCAATCGCCTGCACGCCGTCGCCCAGCCAGATCGCGGCATCGTCGGTGCGCGCCGCCGCGAAATCCGCACGGCCCAGACGCAAGTGGCGACCGGCGACGCGGCCTTCGACGCCGCGGCCCGGATGCAACTGCTGCGCGTCCACGTCCAGGGTCGAGCGGCCGAAGGCCGTCGCCAGGGGATGGCGATTGTCGCGTTCGAGCGCCGCCGCCCAGGCGCGTGCGGTTTCCGCATCGATATCGGCGAAGACCTCGACACGAACCAGGCGGGCGACGCCGCGGGTCAAGGTGCCGGTTTTGTCGAGCAGGATCGTGTCGATGTCGGCGAGTCGTTCCAGTGCCTGATCGCCGACGACGAGCACGCCATCGCGCGCCAGGGCGTCGTTCGCGGCCGACAGCGCTGCGGGCACGGCCAACGACAAGGCGCAGGGACAGGCGGCCACGAGCACCGACAAAGCGATCGCGAACGCGCGCGAGGTGTCGTGCTGCGACCACAGCGCGAACGCCGCGACAGCGACCACGATCATCCCGATCACGAAACGCGACGCCAGCCGATCCGCCCAGCGGGCAAGCGCCGGACGCTGCGCCTGGGCGCGTTCGACCAGGCGCTGGATCTGCGACAGGCGCGTTGCCGCGCCAAGCGCAGTGATGCGTAGACGCGCCGCCTGTCCGCCGGCGACGCTGCCGGCATACACGCGATCGCCGCGCTGTTTCGGTCTTGGTGCGGCTTCGCCGGTCAACAGCGCTTCGTTGAAAGCGCCGGCCTCGTCGAGCAGTTCGCCGTCGGCGGGCACGGCGGTATCAGCGGGAACGCGGACTAGGTCGCCCGCGCGCAGATCGCCGATCGGCACCTGGGTGTAGTCCGTGCCTTGCTGTCGCCACGCGAGCGCGGGTTGCGCGCGCGCCAGCAAGTCCAGTTGCGCGGTGGCGCGCTGGCGGGCGAAGCGTTCGAGCACGCGTGCGGTCAGCAGGAACAACACGAACATCGCCGCCGCGTCGAACCAGACCGTGGCGCCGCCGCGCAGGGTTTCGATCAGGCTGGCGATGTAGGCCAGGCCGATCGAGCCGGCCGCAAGCGTGTCCATGCCCACGCGCCGCTGGCGCCATTCACGCCACAGGCCGGTGAAAAACGGTGCGCCCGAATAGACCACGACCGGCGTGCAGACCAGGAAAGTCAGCCAGCGGAAAAGATCGCGCGTGGCCAGCGACATCTGCTGCGCGCTATCGAGATACAGGGCTTCGGAAAACATCATCGCCTGCGTCGCCGCGAGCAGGGCCAGGCCCAGACGCAGCAGCAGCGTATTGCGCTCGCGACGACGCGCGGCTTCGCGCGCCGCGCCGCCGGCCAGGTGCGGGCGATAACCCAGGCTGGCGACGAGCCCGAGCAGTTGCGACAGACGCACGCGTTGCGGTTGCCAGCCCAGGCGCAGGCGACCGGTGACGGCATTGACGCTGACCTGATCGACGCCGGGCTCGCGCGCCAAGGCGCGATCGATCAGCCAGGCACAGGCCGCGCAGCGCAGGCCCTCGACCGCGAGCGTGATCTCGCAGCCGGCCGGCGTGCTCAGCACGTGTTCGCGTTGCACATCCTCGCGATCCCAACTGCGGTAGTCGGCGGCCTCGCGATCGACGCGGTTGCCGTCGCGCGCGCGCAGCCGGTAGTAGTCGCCCAGGCCGGCATCACGAATCCAGATCGCCGCCGCCGCGCAGCCGGCGCAGCAGACCGGATGCTCGCGTTCGTCGATCCGGATCACGAGCGCGTGCGCAGGCAGGTCCTCGCCGCAATGAAAGCAGGTCGCGGCCGCTTTGACCGGGGCGAAGACGGCGTCGCTGGCGATCGTGTTCATGGCGTGGCGAAAGCCGGTTGCAGTTCGGCGCGGCGGCCGTCGTCCGGCAGATGTCCGACCAGTCGCCAGTCGCCCGCGGTCGGTTGCAGGCGCAATCGCCAGCGGCCGGCAAGCGGCTCGGAACTGCGGCCCAGCCAGACCGTGCCCGTGCGCATCAGGCGGATCTCGACATCGCGCGAGGCCTGCGCCGGATGCACCAGATGCAGGGTCAACGCCTGGTCGCCGCCCGGACCGGTGAGCGTGATCCGAACGCCGTGGTCGTCGGCATCGCGATCGAGTACGGCACTCAGGCCGCGCCGCTGCGCTTCCAGATCCGGCGCGAGATCGGTGACTTGTGTCTGCGCGGTGCGGCGAACGCTGTCCGGGGCGGCATCGCTGCTGCCATCGCGCATCGCGATGGCCAAGGTGACCGCCGCGGCGACCACGATCGCGGCAGGCAGCAACAGTGCCAGCCACAGGATCGGCTGCCGGTACCACGCACTGGCCGGGCTCGCATTCATGGCGAGACCGGTCCGAAGAAACGCGCTTCCTCGGCCTGCTGCAGACTGCCGTCCTGTTCGCGTACGACAAAACGCAGGTCGGCGCGGCCGTGCACGGTGCCCGGTGCCGCGCTGACCATGACCGGCACCGTCAGCACTTCCTCCGACGCGGCCGGCAGCACGACGCGCGCCGTCGACAACTGCAGGGGCGCTTGGCTGTCGATGCTCAGCACGAAGGTCTTGGCGCGGGCGTCCTTGTTGATGATGCGCAGCGTATAGGCATTCTCGATGCGCCCGCCGTCGCCGATCCGGTACAGCTGCTTGTCGCGCAGCACGTCGACGATCAGCGGTTTGCGCAGGGCGATGCCGGCGATCGTGCCGATGCCCAGGGCCAGCAGCAGCAGGCCATAGATCCACACGCGCGGACGCAGCACACGGGTCGGTTTGCCGTCGATCGCATTCTGCGTGGTGTGCCGGATCAGCCCGTGCGGATAGCCCATCTTGTCCATGACCGCATCGCAGGCGTCCACGCAGGCGGCGCAGGCGATGCATTCGTATTGCAGACCGTTGCGGATGTCGATGCCGGTGGGGCAAACCTGCACGCAGATCGTGCAGTCGATGCAATCGCCGAGGTCCTCGGGCGCGGACACGCCCGGCGCCGGCGTGAGATCGACCGGCGCATCGACGATCAGTCCGGTCGTGACGCGTGCATCGGAGGCGCGACCGCGCTGCGCGGCGGCGATCACCGCGCGGGTTGCCGCCGCCACCGGCAGCAGGCCGCGCGCGCGTTCGAGCACGCTGGCGAGCTGGGATTTCTTGCGCGGGCCGCGCGGTTCGCCGCGCATCGGGTCGTAGCTGATGATCAGCGTGTTTCGGTCAAACATCGCGCTCTGGAAGCGCGCGTACGGGCACATGTACTTGCAGACCTGCTCGCGCAGGACGCCGGCATTGCCCCAGGTCGCGAGCGCGTAGAACAGCACCCAGAAGATTTCCCAGCCGCTCCACGCGAACGGCGACACGCGGGCGGCGAGATCGCGGATCGGCGTGAAAAAGCCGACGAAGGTGAAGCCCGTCCACAAGGCGAACACCAGCCACAGGGAATGCTTGCCCAGCTTGCGCCGCAGCTTGTTCGCCGACCAGGGCGCGGCATCGAGTTTCATGCGGTGATGGCGGTCGCCTTCGGTCCACTGCTCCATCCACAGGAACACTTCCGTCCACACCGTCTGCGGGCAGGCATACCCGCACCACAGCCGACCGGCCAGCGCGGTGAAGAAGAACAGCGACAGGCCGGCCATGATCAGCAGCAGGGCCAGGAAGAAAAAGTCCTGCGGCCAGAACGCGAGCGCGAAAATGTAGAACTTGCGCGCCGGCAGGTCGAACAGCACCGCCTGCCGCCCGCTCCAGTTCAGCCACGGGAACACGTAGTACATGCCCAGCAGTACGACGACTGCGAGCACGCGCAGACGCTGGTAGCGGCCGCCGGTTTCACGTGGGTAGACCTTGCGTTCGGAGACGTAGAGCGAGCCCTCGTCGATCAACGCACTGGCGATGTCCTTGGCCACGGCGATCAGGGCAACGGCTGGTTGTAGCGGCTGGCAGGGCGCAGCAGGATCCAGGTGAACAGGCTCGATCCGGCGGTCGCGGCCCAGAACAGGAAGAACGCGATCGTGTAGCCGGCTTCGCGACTGATCGCGACCTCCGGAAAAGTGATGTCGCGCAGTTGCAGCGGGTCGACGAAGGCGAAGAACACCGCCGTGCCGACGCCGGCCGAGAAAAACGAGGGCCACAGGATCGCGCCGATCCGCTGCACCAGCGGGCGGGGCGGGTGGTCGAACCGGGGTTCGGCTTCGAGCTTGGCCATGTGCGGACTCCGCCTACTTTTTCGGATGCGACAGAGAATAGACGTAGGCCGCGACCAGGCGCGTGCGGGTTTCCCCGAGGATCTCCTTGTGCGCGGGCATGTGGCCATTGTGGCCCTGCTCGATCGCTGCGCGGATGTCTTCGATGCGATTGCCGTACAGCCAATAGTCGTCGGTGAGGTTGGCCGAGCCGATCGCCGGATTGCCCTTGCCGTCGGCGCCATGGCAGGCCGCGCAGATGCCGGAAAAACTCTGCTTGCCGATGTTGGCGAGCAGGGGATCGACCTTCATGCCCGACAGGCTCTGCACATAGACGGCGGTCGCCGCGACATTGGACGGATCGCCGAGCGCGCTCGCGAACGGCGGCATCGCGGCCTGGCGGCCTTCCTGCACGGTCTGCAGGATGTCGGCAGGCGTGTGGCCCCATTGCCAGTTGTCGTCGGTGAGATTGGGAAAACCGCGACCGCCGCGCGCATCCGAGCCATGGCAGGTCGAGCAGGTGTTGGCGAAGATGCGCTGGCCAGTGGCAATCGCGCGCGGATCGCGGGCGATCTGGTCGATGGGCAGGTCGGAGAATTTTTTGAAGTGGCTGGCGAGCAGGCGTTCCGCTGCGGCCTGGTCGGTCTTGAGCTGCCCGGCCGAACTCCAGCCGCCGCGCCCGGTAAACGCGCCCATGCCCGGATACCAGACCAGGTAGGCGATGCCGAACACGATGGTCAGGTAGAACAGGTTGATCCACCAGCGCGGCATCGGGTTGTTGTATTCGGTGATGTCGCCATCCCAGTAGTGACTGGTGCTGTCGGCGGCGGGATCGCCGCTGCGCCGCCGCGCGGTCCACCACAGCAGCCAGACCGAACCGACGATGTTGATCACGACGATCGCGATGATGAAAGCCGACCAGCCCGAGGTCATGGCGCATTCTCCGCGTCGCCTTCCAGCGGCACGCGGGCCGCGCGTTCGTAGTCGGCCGACTGGCGGCCGCTGTAGACCCAGGCCGTGCCGAGCAGGAACGCGGCGAGCAGCAGGGCGGTGACGATTCCGGTGATCATCGGTTCAACCTCGCGGTGCATGTTTGCCGAGGCCCTGGAGATAGGCGATCACGGCGTCGAGTTCGGTCTTGCCGGCCACCGCGTCGGCAGCCCCAGCGATGTCGGCATCGGTATAGGGGTCGCCGAGCGCGCGCAGGCCGCGCATGTGCGCGGTGACGCTCTGGCCGTCGAGCGGGCTTCCCGCCAGCCAGGAATACGCTGGCATGTTCGACTCCGGCACCACATCGCGCGGATTGCTCAGGTGCACGCGGTGCCAGTCGTCGGAATAGCGACCGCCGACGCGCGCCAGGTCCGGGCCGGTGCGTTTGCTGCCCCACTGGAACGGCCGGTCGTACACCGACTCGCCCGCCAGCGAATAGTGGCCGTAGCGTTCGGTTTCGAAACGCAGGGTGCGCACCATCTGCGAATGGCAGTTGTAGCAACCCTCGCGCACGTACACGTCGCGTCCGGCCAGCTGCAACGCCGGATACGGCACCACGCCGGGCAGCGGCTGGATCGCCTCGGCCTGGTACATCAGCGGCACGATCTCGGCCAGGCCGCCGAAGCTGATCACGACCGCGATCAGGATCGCCATCAGGCTGATATTGGTTTCGACTTTTTCGTGGGAATGATTGGCCATGGCGATGTCCTCAGGCGTGCGCGTCGGCGGCGGGCGCCAGCACGGGCGTTTCGCCGGTGCGCTGCGCGATGCGGAAGGTCTGCCAGACGTTCCAGGCCATGATCAGCATGCCCGCGACGACGAACACGCCACCGGCCATGCGCACGAAATAGTAGGGATAGGTCGCCTTGAGCGACTCGATGAAGGTGTACGTCAACGTGCCGTCCTCGTTGGTCGCACGCCACATCAGGCCCTGCATGACGCCGGCGATCCACATCGCGGCGATGTAGAACACCACGCCGATCGTGTGTACCCAGAAATGCGTGTCGATCAATCGTGTGGAGTACATCGCGTTCACGCCCAGCAGGCGCGGGAACAGCGAATACAGCGAGCCGATCGTGATCATCGCGACCCAGCCCAGCGCACCCGCATGCACATGGCCGACCGTCCAGTCGGTGTAGTGGCTGAGCGAGTTGACCGTCTTGATCGACATCATCGGCCCCTCGAAGGTGGCGATCATGTAGAACGAGATCGCAACGATCAGGAACTTCAGCACCGGATCGGTGCGCAGCTTGTGCCAGGCGCCCGACAGCGTCATGACGCCATTGATCGCGCCGCCCCAGCTGGGCGCGAGCAGGATCAGCGAGAACACCATGCCCAGCGACTGCACCCAGTCGGGCAGGGCGGTGTATTGCAGATGGTGCGGACCGGCCCACATGTAGATGGCGATCAGCGCCCAGAAGTGCACGATCGACAGGCGGTAGGAATACACCGGGCGCCCGGCCTGCTTGGGTACGAAGTAATACATCATGCCGAGGAAGCCGGCGGTCAGGAAAAAACCCACCGCGTTGTGCCCGTACCACCATTGCACCATCGCATCGACGGCGCCGGTGTAGACCTGGTAGGACTTGCCCGCGCTGACCGGCAGCGCCAGGTTGTTGACGATGTGCAGCAGGGCAATCGCCAGGATGAAGGCGCCGTAGAACCAGTTGGCCACGTAGATATGGCTGACCCGGCGCTTGCCGATCGTGCCGAAGAAGACGATTGCGTACGCGACCCAGACCACCGTGATCAGCAGATCGATCGGCCATTCGAGCTCGGCGTATTCCTTGCCCTGGGTCAGGCCCATCGGCAGGGTGATCGCGGCGAGCACGATGACCGCCTGCCAGCCCCAGAACACAAAAGCCGCGAGTTTGTCGCTGATCAGGCGCACGTGGCAGGTGCGCTGCACGACGTACAGGCTGGTGGCCATCAGGCCCGAGCCGCCGAACGCGAAGATCACCGCATTGGTATGCAGTGGCCGCAGCCGGCCGTAGCTCAGCCAGGGCACACCCATGCCCAGTTCCGGCCAGTACAGCTGCGCGGCGATGAACACGCCCACCAGCATGCCGACGATGCCCCAGACCACGGTCATCACCGAGAACTGAAGCACGACCTTGTCGTTGTAGGTTTCCGCCACTGCGGTCTGCGCCATCGTTATGCCCCTTGTCGCCATGGCGTCGATTATCGGGACGGACGCCGAAGCAGGCTTTGACCGAGGTCAAGTCGGCGCGCCCGCCGCCGCCGACGGCGCGCCGGGATGTGCGCTGCGACACGTTCGGGCCCGGCCCTGACCTGGATCAAGGCGGCGCCTGCCGGGCGCGCCGATCATGCGTCCATCCTCAACACGGGAGCGCACCTCATGAAAAACAGACATCGGCCCGGCTGGCCGGCATGGCTCCTCGCCGGGGGCTGCCTCATTGCTCCGGCCGCACAGGCGCAGACCGCGTCGGCGGCCATTTTCGACGCCCGCCTGCGGCACGAACACGTCGACGACGATCTGTTCGCCCGACCCGCCGACGCGAGCACGCTGCGTCTTCGCCTGGGCTATCGCAGCGCCGTGCATTCGGGCTGGAGCAGCCTGATCGAAGCGGAAGGCACGACGCATCTTTTCGGCGATCGCTACAACAGCAGCGACAACGGCCGCACGGAGTTCCCCGCGATCAGCGATCCCGACAACGCTGAGATCAACCAGGCCTATGTCGACTACGCGCCCGACCCGGCCACGCACCTGCGCGCAGGCCGGCAACGCCTGGTCTATGACAACCAGCGTTTCATCGGCAACAGCGGCTGGCGTCAGAACGAACAGACCTTCGATGCGCTCGACCTGCAGCACAAGCTCGGCACGCACACCGCGCTGCGCTACAGCTGGCTCGGTCGCGTGCAGCGGGTCTTCGGCGCCGACAATCGTCAGGACAATCTCGCGCGCTGGCTGCTTGACGCCCATCTGTTCAGCGTCGCCTACCATCGTGGTCCGGGCACGCTGACCGGCTACGGGCATTTCATCGATAACCGCAGCCTGCCTTTGAGTTCGCATCGCAATCTGGGTCTGCGCTATGCGGCCATGGCCGACTTCGACAAGCAAGGCGTCGCCTCGGGCCTGGGTTGGACGCTGGCGGCGGAGTTCGCGCGGCAGTCGCCGTATGCCGACGGCGATCGCCGCATCGGCGCGAGCTATCGCCTGCTCGAAGGCGGCCTGGTCTGGAACGGCTACACCATGAAAGCCGGCGTCGAAGAACTCGGCGGCGATGGCAAGACCGCGTTCCAGACACCCTTGGCGACACTGCATGCATTCAACGGCTGGGCCGACCGGTTTCTCACCACCCCGGCGGCCGGTCTGCAGGATCGCTACCTGGGCTGGAATCGCAAATGGGGCAAGGTCACCGCCAACCTCGCCTGGCATGATTTCCGCGCCGACCACGGCGCCGTGCACTACGGTCGCGAATGGGATGCGTCGGTTGCCTGGGCGTTCGCCCCGCACTGGAATGCGCTCGTGAAGGCCGCCGACTATCGCGCGGACGACGTCGGCGCCGATGTCGGCAAGACCTGGATCAGTTTGGAATACAGCCGCTGAAATCGCGGGCCCGGCGGTGTGCCGCCGGGCCTTCCTATTTGCTGCGGGCCGCGAGCGTGCGATGCACGGCGGCGAGGAAGGCCGGATCCGGTGTCGCGCCCATGTGTTCGGTGCGCGCGACGATGCGGCCTTCGGCATCGAGCAGGATCAGTGCGCTGGTGTGGTTGTAGTCGCCACTCGCCAGCCGGCGGTAGCGCACGCCGAGCACGGCGGCGAGCTTGCGCACGCTGTCCTCGTCGGTGCGCGCAAGCGTCCAGCGCGTCGTATCGAGCCGGCGCTTTTTCGCCAGCGCCGACAGCACCGCGGGCGTGTCGCGGCCCGGATCGATGCTCACCAGCAGGACGCGCAACCGCGTGCGTTCGGCTGGCGTCAGCGCGTGATCGATGCCCAGGCCGGTGTCGATGATCAGCGGGCACATGTACGGACAGGCGCTGTAGAACATGCCGACGATCTGCGCGCTGCCGCGGCGATCGGCCAGGCGGAAGGCCTGTTGGTTCTGCGCGGTGTACTGGCCGGGAGACTGCCACACGGAATCGGGCGCCAGCTGCGTGGCCGCGAAGGCGAGCGCCGGTGCCAGCAGCAGGGAAAGCAGGGTGGGCCATTTCATCGCGTCTTCCTCAATGTGCGTCGCGCGCGCAGCGAAAGCCCAGGCTCGACGTGCTGTTGACGGCGTCGAGCGAGGACAGCATCGCCACGCGCATCATGACCGCGTAGTTTTCCCGGTCGTCCATCGACAGCGCGCCGGCGCCGCAGAAGCGGCGCAGGTCCGGGTCCGATTGCGTGCGGCTGTCGCCCGAGACCAGCATCGCGGCGTAGTCTTTGGTCCATTCCCAGATCAGTCCGTGCAGGTCCTGCACGCCGTAGACATTGGCCGGCGATTTTCCGACCGGCGACATCGGCGTGCTGGCCGGACGGGCATACCAGCCCAGGATCGATTCGCGCCATTGCGGATCGGCGCGCGCATCGCGGCGCGTGGTGTCGGCGGCCGAGCTGTATTCCCATTCCGCCCAGGTCGGCAGGCGCGCGCCCTGTGCTTCGCAGAATGCCGAGGCGGCGAACCAGCTGACCTGGGTCACCGGCTGTGTCGCCAGCGCCTTGGCGCCCGGTTGCAAGGGGCCGGCCCAGTGCGACAGGTAGTGGTTGCGCTCGGCGAACACCGGCGGGACGCGGCCCCGCTGCCATTCGGGATGGCCTTGCACGAACGCGAGGAATTCCGCGTTCGTCACCGGCTGTTTCATCATCTCGAACGCGGCGACCGCTTGCGGACCTTTCTGGTCTTCGTAGCGGATCACCGATTTGATTTCGCCCGCCGGAAGGCGCACATACCCGCCGCTCGCAGTCGCGGCGGCGGGTACCAGGATCAACGCGACTAGGAGGGCGCGCATTTCAGTGCGCGGCGCCCTGCGGTCGCGGGGTCGCGGCGCGGACGCGGGCGACATCGGCGGCGCTGACGCGACCGCCCTTGTTGCCCCAGCTGTTGAGCACGAAGGTCAGGATGTTCGCGACCTCGTCGTCGTTGAGCTGGCTCATCGGCGGCATCACCGAATTGAAGCTCGCGCCGTTGACCGTGACCGGTCCGTTCAGACCATTGAGCACGATGCCGATCGCACGATCGGTGTCCTGCGCGAGGAAGTCGGACTTGGCCAGCGGCGGGAACACGTTCGGCAAGCCCGTGCCCGTGGGCTGGTGGCAGACCGAGCAGGTACCGTTGAACAGGGCGCCGCCCGCTTCGATCTGCTGTTCGAGCGTCAGCGATCCGGCAGCATGCGCGCTCGCGGCGGCCGCGACGGGCGCGGCACTGACGGCCTTGTCGCCGAGGTAGACGCTGTCGACTTCCTTGCCCGAGTACACGGCTTTGTTTTCCGGACCCTCGGTGCGGATCATGCCCAGCGCACCCTTGTTGAAGGCGCGGAACAGGGAGTGGTCGACGATGACGCCGGTGCCGGGAATCTCGCTGTGGAATTCCACGATCGCCGAACCGCCCGCCGGCACCAGGGTCGTCTGCACGTTTTCCTGATAGTGCGTGCCGCCCTCGTACCAGACCTTGTCGAAGATCTCGCCGATGACGTGGAAGCTCGAGGTCAGATTCGGACCACCGTTGCCGACATACAGCCGCACCCGCTCGCCGACCTTAGCCTGCAGGGCGTGGTCGCCGAGCAGCGCGCCTTCGGAGCCGTTGAACAGCACATAGGTCGGGTTCTCGTCGATCGCCTTCTGCATGTCGAAAGTCTGCACGCCTTTCTCGCGATACTTGCCGACCGTGTAGAAGTCGCCCTGCATCACGTAGTACTCGCGATCCACCGAGGGCATGCCTTCCGGCGGCTCGACCAGGATCAGGCCGTACATGCCGTTGGCCACGTGCATGCCCACCGGCGCGGTCGCGCAGTGGTAGACGAACAGGCCGGCATTGAGCGCCTTGAAGGTGAACTGGGATTCGTGGCCGGGCGCGGTGAAGCTCGACGCCGCGCCGCCGCCCGGACCAGTGACCGCATGCAGGTCGATGTTGTGCGGCATTTTCGAATCGGGGTGATTCTTGAGGTGGAATTCCACCGTGTCGCCCTGGCGTACGCGGATGAAGCTGCCGGGCACGGTGCCGCCGAAGGTCCAGAACGTGTATTTGACGCCCTCGGAAATTTCCTTCTCGACCTCGCGCACTTCCAGCTCGACGATGACTTTCGCCGGCGCATTGCGATGCGTGGGCGGCGGTACCAGCGGCGGCGAGGTCAGCACGGCGTGGATGGGTTCGCCCTGCGGCGCGCCGAAATCGCCGGCGGCCGAGCCGCCGGTGTCTTTCGCGGTGCGGGCGTCGTCGCTACCGGGCTGGCAGCCGGTCAGCGCAAACAGGGTGGTGGCGAGCAACAGGACAGCCGTCATGCGTTTCATGGGATCCCCGGAGGTAATGAAACCGTTTCGATGCTCAGGCTGCGCCCCGGCCGCCCCGACTGCCTTGACCTGAATCAACTATCCGGCGGAAAGCAGTCCGCGCAACAGGCCGGCCGGATCGTGGGCGCGCGCCACGCTGATGATGAAGCCGTACACCGCGAGCGCCGCGACAAAGGCGAACCAGCGCGCACGCGTCGTGCGCCCGCGCTTGAACGCGAGCGCGCCGAGCACGATGTAGACGACCAGCATCACGACCTTGACCGTCAGCCAGGCGTCGACAAACGGAGCCTGGTGCAGCATCGTCGCGAGCATCAGCGCAGCAGTCAGCAACACGGTGTCGATGCCGTAGCTCAGCAGGCGCCAAGGCAGGGCCATCGGCCACTGCCGGCCTGCCAGCAGGCACAGGCCGCGCAGCGCGAACAGGCTACCGCTGGCGATCACCGCCGCGATGTGGACCGATTTGATCGGCAGGTAGAACTCGATCATGCGCTCAGTCAGGTTTGCCGTCTGCGCGCGGCCGCACATAGATCGACAGCGAGCGCAGCACCCAGGGCGTGAACGCGAACAGCCAGCCGAGACCGGCGACCGCCTGCCAGGCGAGGGCGTCGGGACGCAGTTCGGCGACGATGCGCACGACCGCGACGCACTGCACGAGCACAAAGGCGAACGCGGCCATGCGTCCGAGTACCAGCGGCCGTCCGGAATGGCCCTGCGTCACCCGCGTGACCATCGCGACCAGCAGGCTGCCGAAGTAGCCGATGAACAGCGCATGTGCCGGCGCGCGGCCGAGCACGAACTGGTCGGTCGCGGCAAACCACGCGCTTTGCAACGCGAACAGCGCGAAGGCGATCGGCAACCACGCGAACCCGAGCAGCAACACGCGCAGCAGCGCCGGCATCGGCGCGCGTGGCCACCAGCGCCACAGCAGGACGCTGCAGATCGCCACCAGGGGCACATCGGCGAGCCACAGGAAGGCATAGCCGTGCACCAGCTCCAGGCCCAGGTGCAGCATCGTCAAGGCCCAGAAGGCAGCGAGCAACAGCATCGGCCGGAACATGCGGTAGCCGGGCAGGGCCGCGCTGGCGAAGAACGGAATCATGCGGTGGTTGACCGTGAAGTACACCGGCAGCAGCAGGCCGAAACTGCCGAACTTGATCGCCGCGAACATCAGGCGGGCATTGCCGGTGAACAGATAGCCGAACACCAGTCCCAGTCCGATCAGACCCAGCACCAGCGCGCTGGCGCAGCTGATCGCATGCCAGGTCATCTGCGTGTCCTGCCACAGCAGCTTGATCAGGAAACTCAGTCCCGCCAGCCAGCCGGCGAGCGTGAACACGAATCCCAGATACAGCAGTGGCGCGAAGCCGCAAAGACCCGCGAGCGTGAGCAATTGGCCGCCGAACAATCCCAGGCCCACCGGCACGTAGTGCCAGCGACTCAGTGCGGGCAGCGACATCCAGCGCGGAAACACCGTGAGCAGAAAGCCGAAGATGAAGGGCGTCAGCACCTGGTACTGCATCACCAGCGCATGCATCCATCCTGCGGGAATCGACGGCTGCGGCATCGCAAACATCGGCCAGCGCGCATTGACCAGCCACAGCGTCCACCAGGCCATCGCCAGCAGCACATTCGCGGCGCCGACGAAGAACAGCAGCCGGTGCGGTGCCGCCGCCAGCAGGCGCGGCGAAAACGTGGCGATGTCGATCCGCGCCGGCATGTCCATGCTCATCCGCCTTCGATGAGGGCGGCCGGCACATCGGCCGTGACCGGCGCGCGTTTCGGTGCCAGCCACAGTCGCAGCACGAACCAGGCCAGGGCCAGCGCGCCGACGGAGAACACGGTGTCGCCGGGCACGCGCATCCACACCAGTACATCGATGATCGGCCGGCCCATGAATTCGGCAGAACGCGCGTACCAGTAGCCGTGTTCGAGCGCGGCGTTCAACTGCAGCAGACCCAGCGGCAGCAGCGTGAACACCGCCATCATCGACAGACCGATGTTGAGCGTCCAGAAGCTGATGCGCAGCGGTTTGGCATTCCAGTCCGCGTCCGGCAGCAGGCCGCGCACGCAGAACAGCAGCAGGCCGATGCCGAGCATGCCGTAGACGCCGAACAGCGCGGTGTGCCCGTGCAGCGCGGTCAGGTTCAGGCCCTGCATGTAGTACAGCGCCAGCGGCGTGTTGATCAGGAAACCGAACAGGCCCGCGCCCACCAGATTCCAGAACGACACCGCGATGAAGAACATGATCGGCCAGCGATAGCGCGCCATCCACGGCGTCGCCTGGCTATGGCTCCAGGTCTCGTAGGCCTCCATGCCGATGAATGCGAGCGGCACCACTTCCAGCGCCGAGAACGAGGCGCCGAGCGCGACGACGGCGGTCGTCGTGCCGGTGAAGTACAGATGGTGGAAGGTGCCGAGCACGCCGCCGGCCATGAACACGACCGTCGCGAACAGTACGTTCACCGTCGCGGTACGTCCGCGCACCAGGCCCAGCTTGACGAACAGGAAGGACATCACTGCCACGGCGAAGACTTCGAAGAAGCCTTCCACCCACAGGTGCACGACCCACCAGCGCCAGTATTCGACCATCGACAGATGCGTGTGCTCGCCCCACATCAGGCCGGCGGCATAGAACAGGCCGATCGCGACCGTCGACAGGAACAGCAGGCCCACGATCGAGGACATTTCGTCCTTGCGCACCAGCGCCGGCCACAGCGCGCGGCCCATCAGCAGCAGCCACAGCATCAGGCCGACGAACAGGAAAGCTTGCCAGAAGCGGCCGATATCGACGTATTCCCAGCCCTGGTGGCCGAACCAGAAATTGTTCGCGAGGCCGAGTTTCTGCATGACCGCGAACCACTGGCCGGTGAACGCGCCGACCACGATCAGCAGCAGGCAGACGAACAGGAAGTTCACGCCGGCGCGCTGGAATTTCGGTTCATGGCCGGAGATCGCCGGCGCGATGTACAGGCCGGTGCCGAGCCAGGCCGTGGCGATCCACAACACGGCCAATTGCGTGTGCCAGCTGCGCGTGAGCGCATAGGGCAGGATTTCCGCGAGTTTGAATCCGTAGAACTCGCGGCCTTCGACCTGGAAGTGTGCGGTCGTCGCGCCCAGCAGGATCTGCACCAGGAACAAGGCCAGCACGACCCAGAAATATTTCGCGGTCGCTTTCATCGACGGCGTGATCGTGATGCCGCGCAAGGGATCGGTCGCGGGCGGCGTCGGTGCGATGTCCTTGCCGTGATACACCGCGTAGTGCCAGCCGAGCAGACCGATGCCGGCGATCATGAAGAGCACGCTGAACACCGTCCACAGGAACGAGCTCGAGGTCGGCGCATTGCCTACCAGCGGCTCGTAGGGCCAGTTGTTGGTGTACGAGGTCGTGGCGTCCGGCCGATTGGCAACGGCGGCCCAGGCAGTCCAGAAGAAGAACGCTGTCAGTTGCCGGCGATGCTCCGGGCTGTCGACGGTGTTGTCCTTCATCGCATAGGTTTCGCGCAGCTTGTCGGTCGCCGGATCGTTGCTGAACAGGCTTTCGTAGTGGGCCGCGACCTGCGCCATTGCCTGGGCGCGTTCGTCGTCGATGGTCAGCGTGCCCGTGCCCGCGTCGTAGCCGTTGCGGCGGATGTCGGGTTTGAGCTCGGCCTGCAGCTTGGCCTGCGTGCCGGCGTCCAGGCGCGCGTAGCCCTGACCGAACTGTCGCTGCGCGCGCAGATCGAGCCAGGCGACGGCTTCGCGGTGCAACCAGTCGGCACTCCAGTCCGGCGCCACGAGCGCGCCATGGCCCCAGATCGACCCCAGTTGCTGACCGCCGAAGCTTTGCCAGACCGTGCGTCCGGTCTCGATGTCTGCGCGGGTGTAGAGGGTGACGCCATGCGCCGTGACGACGCGTTCGGGCATCGGCGGCGCCTGTCGGTGAATCTCGCCGCCCATCCACAACAAGGCAGTGAAGGACACCGCCAATAGGGCCGCGAGGGCGAGCCACAGTTTCCGGGTTTGCGACATGACGCCTCTCCACGCTAGGAATGGCGTCATGCTCGGCGCAAAAACCGACGCCCGCCCTGACTCAGGTCAAGCGCGGGCGTGGCGGGCGGGGTCTCAGGGCTCGGTCGAGGGCTGGCGCGTCGGGGCCGAGCGCGTCGGCAGCCGCCACAGATAGATCGCGACCAGCGTGCAGGTCGCCGCCGGTATCCAGCCGATGTTCGTCGGCAGGAACCACCACGACAGCGCGGAGCTGATCGTCATCATGACGGTGGCCAGTTGCTTGGCGCGCAGCGGCACGGCGCGGTGTTCGCGCCAGTCGCGCACCATCGGGCCGAGCGTGGGCTGGTTGAGCAGCCAGTTTTCCCAACGCTGGCTGCCGCGCGAAAAGCAGTAGGCGGCGAGCAGCACGAAGGGCACGGTCGGCAGCACCGGCAGGACGATGCCGATCGCGCCCAGCGCGAGCGCAAGCAGACCGCTCGTGATCCAGAACCATCGCAGGGCTTTCGATCGCATCAGACGATGGTAGTGCGCTGTTGTCCGATCGGGGTTAAGCAGGCGTGACCGCGCGGCGCCAGCCTTACCAATCGGTGGGCTTGTAGTCCTTGAGGAACTGGCCCCAGACGTGCTCGCCGGTATTGATGCCGGCGATGATCGGATCGACGATGCGCGCGGCACCGTCGACGATGTCGAGCGGCGGATGGAAGCGTTCTTCCTTCTGCTTGCGCTCGGCGATCTCGATCGGATCCTCGTCGGTGACCCAGCCGGTGTCCACGCTGTTCATGTGGATGCCGTCGCCGTGATAGTCGGTCGCGGCGGTGCGCGTCATCATGTTCAGCGCGGCCTTGGCCATGTTCGTATGCGGATGCCGCGTGGTCTTGAAGTTGCGGTAGAACTGACCCTCGACCGCCGACACGTTGACGATGTGCTTGTCGCGTTCGGGCGTTTTCATCATTAGCGGCTTCAGGCGCGCATTGATGATGAAGGGCGCGACGGCGTTGACCAGCTGTACTTCCAGCAATTCCACCGACGGCACTTCGGCCATGAGCAGGCGCCAGGAATTGCGTCCGCGCAGGTCGACCTGCTGCAGGTCCTGGTCGAGTCGGCCTTCCGGGAACAGGTGCTTCTGGCCGAGCAGTTCGTCGGCGAGCAGGGGCAGCTGCGACAGTTCCGCGGCGCGCGTCATGCCCGGCGCCTGTTGCGCCAGGCGCTGGCTTTCCTGCGTCGACAGAACATTGCCGTCGGGCAGCAGATCGTAGCCGCGCAGACCTTCGTAGCTGCCGAGCAGCTTGCGGATGTCCTCGGGCATGTCGTGATGCGCGGCAGTCTCGCCTTCCATCATGTGTGCATAGAACTCCGGCGGACGACGCACGGTCTGGCAGGCGTTGTTGATGATGAAGTCCAGGCGCGGCCGCGTCTGGATCAGGGTCTGGCAGAAGGCTTCCACGCTCGGCGTGTGACGCAGGTCGAGGCCGAAGATTTCCAGGCGATGGCCCCACTCGGCGAAATCCGGTTCCTGGGCATAACGCGCGGCGGAATCGCGCGGGAAGCGCGTGGTCACGATCAGCTGGGCACCGGCGCGCAGCAGTTTGATGCCGGCCTGGTAGCCGATCTTGACGCGGCCGCCGGTGAGCAGGGCGACGCGACCGCGGAGGTCCGCCGTTTCGCTACGTTTGGCGAAATTGAAGTCCGCGCAGGACGGGCACATCTGGTCGTAGAAATGATGGATCTGCGAATACTTCTGCTTGCACACGTAGCAGTGCTGCGGCTCGATCGATTCGCGCGGCGCCGAGTCGCCCTCGTCGCCGTCGCGCGCGACGAAATCCTGCGGCGGGAAATAGTTTGGCGTGGTGAACACCGGCTTGCGGCGCAATTCGCGGATACCCGTCTGGTTGAGAACGGTATCGTCCTTGCGGTTTTTTTCCGCCGCGCGTTCGCGGCGCATCTGCCGCAGTTTCTGCCGGTGCGCGATCGGATCGGGCGTGTGGATGCGCGTGATCGCCTCGAGTAGGCGCTTGCGTTCGAATTCGGGCAGGGCCTCAATCATCGCGCGGTTGCGCGAGACGGTTTCCAACAGATCGGTGGCGGCGTGCAGACGCGCCAGCAGCTCGTCGTCGATGTCCGGCGCGGGCGCGACGGGTTTTTCCTGGGTATTCAAGGGGCAGTCCTGTGTTCCCGGCGGGGAGGTCCCGCGTCCCGCGATCCGGCACAGGCGGGGCTGGCGGGGATCGGGCGACGAATCGAGCCGGTTTGGGGGCCGCATGATACCCCGTCGGCGCCGCCCGGGCCCGACCGGGCAGGGCGTGCCGGGCAAGCCGCGTGGTTATTCGCGCAGGACCGGCCGCGCCAGCGCGGCCAGGCGCGCCGCATCGAGGATTTCCAGCTCCCGTCGTTCGACCTGCACCAGGCCTTCGTCCTGGAAGCGCCGCAGTACCCGGCTCACGGTTTCCGGCGCCAGGCGCAGGTAGTTGGCCATGTCCGTGCGCGCCATCGTCAGGTGGAAACGACTCGGGGAAAAACCGCGCTCGGCATACCGGCGCGAGAGCGACACCAGGAACGCCGCCATGCGCTGGTCCGAGGAATAGTCGCCGGCCAGCAAGGCGGCCTTGCCGATGTCCTGCGAGAGCAGGCGGAACAACTGCGCCTGCAGTCCGGGCAGGCGCGTGGCCAGCAGCGCCATTTTCGGAAACGAAAAACGGCACAGCATCACCGTGTCCAGCGCGACGGCATTGCAGGGATAGCGGGCGTGATGGATCGCGTTGAGACCGATGACTTCGCCGGGCAGGAAAAATCCGAGGACCTGCTCCTGGCCCGACGGATCGAGCACGTAGGTCTTGACCGTGCCGGCGCGCACGGCCGCGATCGCGGTGAAATCGTCGCCCTCGCGGAACAGATGCTCGCCTTCGTGAAACGGCCCGACGTGTTCGACCAGCACATGCAGGTCGTTGAGCGAGCTCTTATCGAAGCCTTGCGACAGGCAGGCCTGGGAAAACGCGCAGGTGCTGCAGAAACGCAGCGCGTCGCCGTCGTCGGCTATCGGGCCCGGGCGGGGCCGGCGCAGCGCAGGTTCGCTCATGGCCCCCTCTTCGCGCAGATCGTCAGATCGCTTTCGAGAACCGTACCGGTTCGGTCCGCGGCTGATGCAGGTAGCGATCGAAGCATGCGGCGATGATACGCAGCAGCAGGCGGCCGCGCGAGGTCGCCAGAATCCGGGTCGGTTCGATCGCGACCAGGCCGTCGGCGACCAGTTCGCGCAGACGCGCCAGGTCGTCGTGGAAATAGCCGGCGAAATCGATGCCGTGGCGCTGCTCGAGGGCCGGGATGTCGATCTCGCCGCGACACATCAGCTGCTGGATCAGGTCGGCGCGCAGCACGTCGTCGGCATCGAGCGTGATGCCGCGCCAGACCGGCAGGCGGCCGCTGTCGATCGCCGCTTCCCAACCGGGCAGGTCGCGCGGGTTTTGGCTGTAGCTGTCGCCGATATGGCTGATCGCGCTGACGCCCAGGCCGATCAGGTCGCAGTCGGCATGGGTGGTGTAGCCCATGAAATTGCGATGCAGGCCGTCGTGTTCCTGCGCACGCGACAATTCGTCGTCGGGCAGCGCGAAATGGTCCATACCGATGTAGCGGTAGCCGGCTGCCGACAGTTTTTCGATCGCCAACTGCAGCAGACCCAATTTCGCTTCCGGATCGGGCAACAGCGACTCGTCGATCTGTTTCTGCGGGCGGAACAGCTGCGGCATGTGCGCATAGCTGTAGATCGCCAAGCGATCGGGACGCGCCGCGACGACGGTATCGAGCGTGCGGCCGAAGCCGGCGCGGTTCTGTCCCGGCAGGCCGTAGATCAGGTCGATGTTGACCGACCGGAACCCGTGCTTGCGGCAGGCGTCGACGACGGCGAGGGTTTCTTCCACCGATTGGATGCGGTTCACCGCCGCCTGCACTGTCGGATCGAAATCCTGCACGCCCAGGCTGGCGCGATTGAAACCCATGAAGGCCAGCGCCTCGATGTCGCTGGCGCCGACGAAACGCGGATCGAGTTCGATCGAGAAGTCGCGCTCGCGGGAAGCGCTGAAATGAAAATGCCGGCTGAAACTTTCCATGAGTTCGCCGAGCTGGCCGGCGTTGAGGAAGTTGGGCGTGCCGCCGCCCAGATGCAGCTGGATCACATCGCGGTCGCGGTCGAACAGCGGCGCGACCAGGGCGATTTCACGCACGAGGCGGGCCAGGTAGGCGTCCGCGCGCGAATGGTCGCGGGTGATGATGCGGTTGCAGCCGCAGTAGAAACACGGGCTGAAACAGAAGGGGATATGCGCATACAGCGACAGCCGGCGCGGGATCGGGTCGCCGTTGCTGAGCTTGGCGACGTCGCGCAGCTGCGCCTCGCCGAAGGCGCTGCTGAACTGCGGCGCGGTCGGATACGACGTGTAGCGCGGACCGGGACGGTCGTAGCGACGCAACAGGTCGCCGTCGAAGGGAGGAATGCTGTTCATGCGCCAAGGCTAGCGGCCGCCGGGCGGACGAGCCTTGACGTCGATCAAGCCGGGGTGCCGGCAGCGGCCTCGGGGCCAACCGCCGGACCGGCGTTCGGCGCGCCTAGCGAATCGTGAAGGCCAGTTCCCACGACGGCTTGCCGTCGATGTCGAACACCAGCGCGTACGTGCCCGGCGTCCAGCCGGCGTCCGGGCGGTAATCGAAGATCACCGGCGTCAGGCCTGCGACCGCCGTGGCTTTTTCGGCCGTGTGGATCTCGGCGCCGGTGGCGTCTTTCCAGTGCAGGGTGACGGTCGAGCTGGCGGCATGGCCATCGAGCATGAGCTGCGCATAGACGGAATCGCCGGCGGCGAATTCCTTGATGTCCGCGGGCAGGGTGCCGGTGCCGGCATTGATGTGGTCGCCAGTGACCGCGAAGGCCGCGCTGACGCTGCTTTGCACGGGTGCCGGCGCCGGCGCCGGTGTGGGCGCGGTATCGGCCACCGGGGCGGGTTCGGTGACCGTCGGTGCCGGCGCGGCCTCAGGTTGGCAGGCGGCGATCAGCAGGCTCAGGCTGAACAGGGCAGGCAAGGCGAAGCGGGGGGCGGTCGGGGTCACGACGGGGCTCCGGAAACGGGAAGGGATCAGGCGGGGGTGAGGGCAAGCGCGGGGCGCATCGCCGCGGCGACATCGGCGATCGACTGGCGCAGCGGCGTCGACGGCGCGTAGCCGATCATCTTGGTCAGACGCGAGCAATCCGGCACGCGGCGCTCGATGTCCTGGAAGGAATCGCCGAATACGTCGCGATGCGGAATGTGCTGCACGGACACCTGCGTGCCGACGACATCGTTCACCAGCGCCGCGAGTGCGTTGATGCTGATTTCTTCGTTGCTGCCGATGTTGAACACCGCGCCGTAGGCCGCGGGCGTCGCCATCAGTGCCGACAGACTGCGCACGACGTCGTGCACGTGCGTGAAGCAGCGCGACTGCTCGCCGCTGCCGTGGATGTGGATGTCGCGGCCGGCGAGCGCGGCTTCGACGAAGCGCGGCACGACCATGCCGTACTGGCCGATCTGGCGGGGACCGATGGTGTTGAACAGGCGCGCCACCACGACGGGCAGGGCGCGTTCCTTGAAATAGGCGATCGCCATGAATTCGTCGACGAGCTTGGCGCAGGCGTATCCCCAGCGATCGATTTCCGACGGACCGATGCAGGGATCGTTGTCTTCGCGCAGCGGCATCTTGGTGATCTTGCCGTAGACCTCGGAGGTCGAGGCGATCAGCACCGGCGTGCCGTCGCGCGCGGCGGCGTCGAGCACGGCATGCGTGCCGCTGACGGCGACATCGAGTGTGCGGATGCGCTGCGTCATCACGCGCTGCACGCCGACGGCGGAGGCGAGGTGATAGACGCAGTCGGCGCGGGCGACGAGGCGGGCGACCAGGGGCGCATCGGTGACGCAGCCCTGGACCAGATCGGCGGCCCCCGAGGCCAGCGGCCCCTGGATGTTGCGCAGGTGGCCGGTCGACAGGTCGTCGAGCACGGTGACGGTATCGCCCGCGGCGACATGGCGATCGAGCAAGTGGGAGCCGATGAAACCGGCGCCGCCGGTGATCAGAACATGCATGGGGGGAATCCGTGACAACCGGTCGGGAAAGGGGACGCGTCAGGCGCCGCGAAGGCGGGCAAGCAGGGCGCCCAGGGCATTGCTCAGGCGCGGGAAGCGGTCGAAAAGGCGATAGACCGCGTCGGCACGCCGGTGCAGGAAACGGTGCGCGCCGGGCGGGGCCATTATAACCGGCTCGCCGGCCGGCGCCGGCGGGGGTGCCAGGGTCGCCTGCAATTCCTGCCATTCGGCGCTGGTGATGGTCATGCGCAAGGCCTTCTGGTCGCGGGCGATGAGCTCTCGGGCGCGCGCCAGGTTCGGGTTGTGGGTAGCGTGGGTGGCCTCGCCGTCCCAGATCGTATTGCCGGCATGGATGCGGTATTCGGCGACCGGGAACAGGCGGTCGCTGGTTTCGAACGGGCCGACGGTGGCGGCGCGCAGCAGGAACTCGTAGTCCTCCAGCGGCACGTGCTCGTCGGAAAAACGCAGCAGGTCCGCCGGCAGGCGCGTGCGCGCCAGCACGTAGCTGTGGATCGGGATGAAATTGTCGCGAAACAGGTCGAAACGGCGCGAGCCCCAGGCGAAGAAGCCGTCCTGTTTGCGCCGGATGAAGTAGTAGTCGCCGACGGAGTCGAGGAAGGCCAGGCGGGTCCCGCCGACCGCGAGCACGGCGTCGGGACGCGCACGCAAGCGGGCGATCAGGCGTTCGTAGCCGCGCTGGTAGACGATGTCGTCGTCGTCGAGGAAAGCCAGGAATTCACCGCGGGCGACGCGGGCGCCCTCGGTCAGCAGGCGCGCGCGGGCATCGAAACCCGCCGCGGCCGGGACCGCGAGCACCTGATGGCTGACACCCTCGCGCCAGGGCTGGCGGGCGAGCACGGCCTGCGCCGCGGCGAGGAAGTCCGCATCCGGCGCCTGCAACGCGAGCACCACGTCGAGCTTCTGCCAGCGCTGGCAGGCCAGCGAGAACAGCGCCTCGTCGAGCATGGGCAGGCGCTGGGCCGAGGCCGAGCGCACCACAACGCTGAGCGTGTCACCAAGCAGGGCGGCGGTCATCGCGGCGCTCACCAGCGTCCGGGCGCGTAGTGCGCCGCGTTGACGAAATCGCTGACCAGATATTCAGTCTGGCCCACTGCGGCGACCGGCGGCAGCGCGGGCAGGTCGTCGGCGCTGCCAGCGAAGCCCTGGCGGAACATCTCCGCTTCGACGCGCTGGCGCTGGCTCGGATTGCCCCATTTGTGCGCGAAATAGCGCTGGCTGACCAGGTTGTAACGCAGGCGCAAGGCGTCCCCGGGGCGTCCGGCAACGTCATGCGAGAACAGCGCTTTCGGCGCGAGCTTGACCTTGTGGCCGGCCACGCGGGCGCGCCAGGAATAGTCGATGTCTTCCATGTACAGGAAGAAATTTTCGTCGAAGCCGCCGATCGACGCGTACACCGCCCGCGGCACCAGCAGGCAGGCGCCCGAGGCCCAGGGCGTATCGAGCGTGCGCCGGTCGTAGTTCTTGGGGTGTTCTTCGGGAAATTGCCGCGCTTCGACCAGGCTGGCCGGATGGCGCGCGGCCTGGTCGGCGAGTTCGCGCAGGCAATCGGGATGGAAGGCGCCGTCGGGATTGGCGCAGACGACCGCGTCGATCGCAGGATCGTCGAACCCGGCCTGCAGCAGGCGATTCACCGCCCGCGCGAAACCGACATTTCCCTGCCCCGGCAATTCGGTCGCGTGCGCACCGGCCGGCATCGCCACGGCATCGCCGTTGTGGATGACCAGCACCTTCACGGTGTCGGGAGCGAACGCGGGACCGGCGGTACTCGCCGCGAGCGAGCGAAAGAACGTCGCCAACTCGTCGGACGCGTTGTTGAAAGTCACCAGGCCAATCGCTAACCGCATCGGGATTTCCTGCTTTTCATCGTCAGCTGCGGCGATGGAGGCCGGAACCGTGGTCTGCCCGAAGGCGCTGGGGGGTGATTAATCTGCGCAATGCGTGGGCCGCTTGTCAACGCGGCCGCTTTATTACAGCCATTTGGCGCGACGCAGGGCGAAATACAGGCCTACGCAGACGGCGGCCGTCACGCCGATCATGATCCAGTAGCTGTAGCGGCCGTCCAGTTCAGGCATGTGATGAAAGTTCATGCCGTACCAGCTGGTCAGCAGGGTCGGGGCGGCGAGCAGGGCGGCCCAGCCGGCCAGGCGTTTGACGATCTCGCCCTGCGCGACGGTGACCAGGGACAGGTTCACCGACATCGCGGCGGTCAGCATTTCGCGCATCGTGTCCACGGCTTCGTTCACCCGCACGACGTGGTCGTGCACATCGCGCAGGTACACGCGCACTTCCTTGCGGATCAGGGTCGGGTGGAACTGCATGAGCTGGTTGAGCATGTCCTGCATCGGCGAGACCGCCAGACGCAGTTGCGTGAGGTCGCGCTTGAGTTCGTACAGGCGGCGCACCGTTTCGCGCCGGTAGTCTTCGGCGAAGATGTCCTTCTCGAGTTCGTTGAGCTCCTCCTGGAACTCGCCGACGATCGGGAAATAATTGTCGACCACGGCATCGAGCACGGCATACAGCCCGTAGCTCGGGCCGAGTTTCATGAGATCGGGGCTCTTCTCGCAGCGCTCGCGCGCCGGGCTGAAGGGCAGGGACGCGCCGTGGCGCACGGTCAGCAGATAGCGCGGTCCGATGAAGATATGCGTTTCGCCGAACTCGATGTGGCCGGCGACCACCTGCGCGGTATGCAGCACCATGAACAGCGAATCGCCGTACAGCTCGATCTTCGGACGCTGGTGCGCCTTCAGCGCATCCTCGACGGCGAGCGGATGCAGGGAAAACTCTTCCTGCATCTTCAGCAGCAGCTGTTCGTCCGGGGCGTACAACCCGACCCAGACGAAGCCGCCGTCGTCGACTGCGAGCACGTCGCTGATCTGTTCGAGGCTGATGTCGGCGCGCCGTTTACCCGCGCTGCAATAGGCGACAACGTTGCGGACCATCGGGGACGCGGGCGGAGCGAGGGCGGTATCCATGCCGGCATCATCGGCCAGCGCGGCGATCGGCGGCAAGTTTCAGGACTTCTTCGGGCTGAACGTGCGCGCCAGTGCCCAGTGCATCGGCAGCAGCAACAGCACCCATTCGACGTTTTCCTGCGGCCGGAATGGCAGGAATTTCAGGAAACCGGCGATCGCGGCACTGCCGGCGACCAGCCACAGCATCCGCTGGAACAACACGCTGGCCGGTCGCCCGCGCAGCACGCCCCAGGCGCCGGGCAGCAAACCCAGGCACAGCGGACTGAGCAGCAGCAGGTTCTCGTTGGCATAGCCGAACACATGCGCGCTGCCGAACCAGATGAACAGCATCAGGGCGCCCAGCGCCGCCGCGACGATCCAGAACGGCAAAGCCAGGCCCGCGAGCAGGCGCGGATGTCGGCGGCCGAGCAGCAGGATGCCGGCCGCGAATGCGATGCCGACGAACAGCGCGGGCACGCGCCAGCGCGGCGTTTCCGTTGGCGGCGACGACAGGCGATGCGGTAGCAAGGTCAGTTCTTCGCGGACCAGCGGGCGGCCGTCGGCGAGCTTCACCACGCGCAGCGCATCGCGCAGGCGCATCGGAATGAAGGATTCTTCCCAGCGCGAAAGCGAGCGATCCGCCGCCCCCGACAGACCCAGATGAAATCCAAAAGCCATCCATTTCGCCGGCCAGGCCAGGCGCACCGACTCGCTGCGATAGCTATTGCCCTGCGAGCGCGTGGTCAGTTGTTGTTTGAGCGCACCGCCGAGCACGGCGTCGAGGTTGTCGCGCACGCGCGTGGCGCAGTTGGCGGTGAAATATTCGTAGGTGTAGCGGGAGTTTTCCGGCCGCGCGTTCTCGACCAGGGCCGCCGCGAGTGCATTCGCCTGCGCGGGTGTGAGGTCGAGCCACTGCATGGTCACGCCGCGGCCTTTGCCTTCGTAATTCGCGAGGTCGTCTTCCAGTGGCAAGGCGACCAGCTGATAGCGCATGCGGCCGTGGATGAAATTGTCCACGAAGCCGGGCTCGGACATATCGAAAAAGCCGAAGTTGTACGAGATCGCTTCGCCGGTGACCGCATCCACGACGACGATCGCATCGTGGCCGAAGCGTTCCCAGAAGGCCTCGCCCGGCTCCATCGTGATCACGCCGATACGCGGCGCCGAGGGTGCGGCGACGGCGACGCGCGCGTCGGCCGGCGCACCGGTCTGCGCGCGACCGGTGCCTGGCAGGCACAGCATCAGGGCAATCAGCAGCGCGCCGACAACGCTAGTCGGGCGCATGCACGCTCACGACGAAGGAATGCACGCGACGGCGATCGGCGCGGCCGACGCGGAAATGGAAGCGGTCGAGCGTCAGTTCCTCGCCCGCCTCGGGCAGGTGGCCGATCGCGGCATTGATCAGGCCGCCGATGGTGTCGTACTCGTCGTCGGGGAACTGGGCGCCGAACTGTTCGTTGAAATCGCTGATCGGCGTCAGCGCGTCGACCGCGAACTGACCGTCGGCCTGCGCGGCGATCATCTTTTCTTCGTCGGCTTCATCGTGCTCGTCGTCGATCTCGCCGACGATCTGCTCGAGCACGTCCTCGATGGTGACCAGGCCGGCGACGCCGCCGTGTTCGTCCACGACGATCGCCATGTGATTGCGCGACAGGCGGAATTCCTTGAGCAGCACGTTCAGGCGCTTGGATTCGGGGATCAGCACGGCCGGGCGCAGCAGCTCGCGCACCTGTCCGGGGCCGCCGTCGGCGACGATGCCGCGCAGCAGATCTTTCGCGAGCAGGATGCCGAGAATGTCGTCCTTGTCGTCGCCGTGCACCGGGAAGCGCGAATGGCCGGTCTCGACGACGAGCTTCATCAGATCCAGGAAGGCGTAGTCGGCCGGCAGGGAAACCATCTGCGAGCGCGGAATCATGATGTCGCCGACCTGCAGCTCGGACACCGCGAGGGCGCCTTCCAGCATCTTCAGGGTATCGGCGCCGACCAGGCCGTTGGACTGGGCGTCGCGCAGGATCTCGACCAGATCCTCGCGGCTTTGCGGTTCGCCGGAAAAGGCCAGGCTCAGGCGTTCGAGCCAGGAGCGGCGCTCGGGCGGGGTGGTACTGTCGGTGTCCTCGGACATGATCTAGCGGCAGACGCCGGGGGCCGGCGGGACGCCAGTCTAGCGCAAACGATGTTTCAGCCGCCTCGCCGGAACCCGTCTGTCGCCGGATTCATTCGTCCTCGTAGGGGTCGCCGAAGCCCAGGCCCGCGAGAATCTCGCGTTCCAGCAACTCCATGGCTTCGGCCTCGCGGTCGTTTTCGTGGTCCAGGCCCAGCAGGTGCAAGACGCCGTGCACGGTCAGGTGGGCATAGTGCGCGGCGAGCTGCTTGCCCTGTTCGCGTGCCTCGCGGGCCACGACCGGCGCGCAGATCACCAGGTCGCCAAGCAGGGGCAGGGTGACGCCTTCGGGCAATTCCGCCGGAAAGCTCAGCACGTTCGTTGCGTAGTCCTTGCCGCGGTAGTGCCGGTTCAGCGATCGGCCTTCCTTGGTGTCGACCAGACGGATCGCGAGATCGGCCTTGCGGATGCGACCTTCGCAGGCCGCTGCGGCCCAACGCTTGAAGCTGACGGCGGCCGGCAGGCCGGTGCGCGGCAGTCCGTAACTGACGCTGAGATCGAGCTGGATCGGTCCGCGGGTCATGCGAGGGCATCGTCGGTGGGACGGCGCATCCTAACGCCGAAGACCGTCGCCGGGTAGGGCGTCAGGACGCGAGCATCTGCAGGCGTTCGCCATAGCGCGATTGCAGGCGACGCAGATCGCGCGCCGACGCGTTGATCACGATCGGCGTGGCGGCGGCATCGAACAGGGGAAAGTCCGACCAGGTGTCGCTGTAGGCGCGCAACAGATCGGTCGGCAGGCCGAGGCGTTGCAGCTCGCGCAGTTTTTCGTGGCCGTTGCATTGCACGGAAGCGATCTGGCCGCCGGCGAAGCGCGTCATTCGCGAGGCAGCGACGAGCACGCGGTCGCCGACGCCGAGGCGTTGCAGGAAGCCCTCGGCCAGCACCCGCAGCGCGCCGGTCGCGACCACCACGCGATGGCCTTGCGCGAGCTCGTTCTCGAGCGCGGCGCGTGCGCTCGGCAGCTCGCGCAGCGGGTAGTCGGCGATGAAGCGCGCGATGGTCGCGTCGAGCAGGGCCGGCGCGACGCCGACCGTGCCCAGCCACAGGAACGCGGAAACGCCGCGCCGGCGGGTTCGCGGAAACATCATCATCGGCATTGCGACCGGCGCGATCAGCAGCGCCGCGATCCGTCGCCACGAATGGCGCGCGATCAACCGGCGGACCAGCGCACCGCCGCAGTCGCCGTGGATCAGGGTGCCGTCGAGATCGAAGACGACGAGCGCGCTCATTCAGGACTCGTGATCGGCGCGGCCGTCGCGCAGGTCGTAGGCCTCGACGATGCGTGCGACCAGCGGATGGCGCACGACGTCGCGCGCGGTGAAGAACGTGAAGCTGATGCCCTCGACGCCGCGCAGCACGTCCAGCGCATCCTTCAGGCCCGATTTCTGGTGCTTGGGCAGGTCGATCTGCGACAGGTCGCCGGTGACCACTGCCGTCGAGCCGTAGCCGATGCGGGTCAGGAACATCTTCATCTGCTCGATCGTGGTGTTCTGCGCCTCGTCGAGGATCACGTAGGCATCGTTGAGCGTGCGGCCGCGCATGTAGGCCAGCGGCGCGATCTCGATGACATTTCTCTCGATGAGCTTGGCGACTTTTTCCACGCCGAGCATTTCGTACAGCGCGTCGTACAGCGGTCGCAGGTAGGGGTCGACCTTCTGTGAGAGATCGCCGGGAAGAAAGCCGAGCTTCTCGCCGGCCTCGACCGCCGGGCGCACCAGCAGCAGGCGCTGCACGCGCGATTCGTTCAAGGCTTCGACTGCGCTCGCGACGGCAAGGAAGGTTTTGCCGGTGCCGGCCGGGCCGATGCCGAAATTGATGTCGTGGGTCGCGATCGCATGCAGGTATTTCGCCTGGTTCGCGCCGCGGCCTTTGACGAAGCCGCGTTTGACCTTGATCAGCACTTCCTGCGGCTCGTGGTCGCCCGAGGCGTTGAGACGATCGACGTTCGCGGCGTTCATGCGTACGTGGATCTTGTGCGGGTCCAAGGCCTCGCGCGCCGTGTCCTCGTAAAGGCTCAGCAGCAGGCGTTCGGTGGCCTTGATCGCGTCCGGTGCACCGGTGACGCGGAACACGCCGGCACGATTGGCAATCTCCACACCCAGGCGCAATTCGATCTGGCGCAGATGCTCGTCGAACGGACCGGCGAGGTTGGCCAGGCGGACGCTGTCGTCGGGTTCCAGGGCGAACTCGCGGTAAGGCGATTGGCTCATGGGCGCGCTGCGGCAGCCGGCGCGCGTCCGGCGAAGATCGCCGCGAGGGCCAGGCCCCAGGCCGCGAGTTCAAGGACCATGTTCAGCACGTTGAAGCCGGCGTAGAACATCTTGACCTCGTCGTAGCCGCCGCCCGCCGCGCGCTGCGTCATCCACATCTGGAAGCCGAAGCCGACGATCATCTGCACCAGCCCGGCGACCATCGCGCCGGCGGCGAGCATCGAGGCCCGCGGATGCCGCGCCTGCCGGGAAATGGCCAGCACCAGGCCGACGATCAGCAGCACGAACACCGGCAGGCGGGTGAGCTGCATGATCAGCGAATAGAAATCGAACGAGGATGAACTCATTGCCAGGCTCCGGGGTCCGCCTACGACATCAGGCGAGGTCAGCTTGGGTCACGTGCAGGCGGCCGCGCAAGGAGTTGGCCATGACCTCGGTCACCAGGACGTCGACGAACTGTCCGATCAGGCTCGGCGGGCCGGGGAAATTCACGTAGCGCATGTTCTCGGTTCGGCCGCTGAGTTCGTTCGCGTCGCGGGTGCTGGTCTTTTCCACCAGCACGCGCTGCACGCTGCCGACCATGGCCTGGGCGATCGCGCGGGCATTGTCATTGAGCAGGGCTTGCAGACGCTGCAGACGCGCGTGCTTCTCCTGTTCGGACGTCTCGTCGGGCAGGTTCGCGGCCGGCGTGCCCGGGCGCTTGGAGTAGACGAAGCTGAAGCTCTGGTCGAAGCCGACATCGCGCACGAGTTTGAGCGTGGCCTCGAAGTCGCGTTCGGTTTCGCCGGGAAAGCCGACGATGAAATCCGAGCTGATCGTGATGTCGGGCTTGGCTTCGCGCAGCTTGCGCAGTTTGGCCTTGTATTCGAGCGCGGTGTGATTGCGCTTCATCGCCGTCAGGATGCGGTCCGATCCCGATTGCACCGGCAGGTGCAGGTAGGACGCGAGTTCGGGTACGTCGCGGTGCGCCTCGATCAGCGAATCGGAGAATTCCAACGGATGCGAGGTCGTGTAGCGGATGCGGCCGATGCCGTCGATCCGCGCGATCGTGCGGATGAGCAAGGCGAGGTCGGCGAGTTCGTCGCTGTCGTGCATTGCGCCGCGGTACGCGTTGACGTTCTGGCCGAGCAGGTTCACCTCGCGCACGCCCTGGGCGGCGAGCTGTGCCACCTCCACGATGACGTCATCGAACGGCCGCGAAATTTCCTCGCCGCGCGTGTACGGCACGACGCAGAAGCTGCAGTACTTCGAGCAGCCTTCCATGATCGAGACGAAGGCAGTCGGGCCTTCGGCGCGCGGCTCGGGCAGGCGGTCGAATTTTTCGACCTCGGGAAAACTGATATCGACCTGCGGCCGGCCGGTGTCGCGGCGTGCGTCGATCATGTCGGGCAGGCGGTGCAGGGTCTGCGGGCCGAACACCAGGTCGACCTGCGGCGCGCGCTTGATGATCGCCGCGCCCTCCTGCGAGGCGACGCAGCCGCCGACGCCGATGACCAGGTGCGGCTTGTCCTTCTTGAGCTGCTTCCACTTGCCGAGCTGGGAGAACACCTTCTCCTGCGCCTTTTCGCGAATCGAGCAGGTATTGATCAGGATGACGTCGGCCTCGGCCTCGTCCTGGGTCAGCTCCAGGCCGTGTTCGGCGGCGAGCACGTCGGCCATCTTGGCCGAGTCGTACTCGTTCATCTGGCAACCGTGGGTCTTGATGAACAGCTTGCCCGCCGGCGGGCTGGCGACGTCGCCGGGCTGGCGGGACAGGGCGGGGGGATGCGGACTGGCGGTGTTCCCGGTCATGGCGGTTAATCCGGTCGGGAGGAAAGGGGCGTCATTGTAGGCGGCCCGCCGGGGCCGAGCCACCGGCGGCGGTCCTAAGTACTTGGAATTTCAGAAAGAAGGGGGGAAACTCGGCCGTCATGGGGACCCGTCACCTGATCTTGATGCTCAGTCTGGGCTTCGCCGCGCCGGCGATGGCGGGCGATCTTTATCGCTGCGTGGGCGCCGACGGCGTGCCCAACTACACCAGCAAACGCATGACGGGCGCGGTCTGCAAGGTCGTTGCGCCGGCCTACACCCCGCCGGCGCCGGCAGCGACGCACCGTTCCTCCACGCCAGTCGCCGTGCCCACCTCGGGCGGTGGCGGCGGGCCCGCGGCACCGGTCGCGGCGACGGCCACCGCACGCAAGGCCCCGCGCTTCCTCGGCATGGGCTCGTCGACGACCTACTCGTACCTCGACGAGAACGGCGTGCGCAATTTCAGCAACCGCCGGCCGGCCGGCGTCGCCAACGTCAAGGTCACCCGCGTCGAGTTCCCGATCTTCGCCATGGACACCTGCTACGCCTGCGGTGCGGCGCCGGGCGTGAATTTCGGCAGCGTGCGCCTCAATACCGATGCCTATCGTGCCGAAATCCAGGCGGCGGCCTCGCAGTACGGCGTCGAGGAAGCGGTCGTGCGCGCGATCATCCACGCCGAATCGGCCTACCGCGCCAACGCGCGCTCGAACAAGAACGCCCAGGGTCTGATGCAGCTGATTCCGGCCACCGCGGCCCGGTTCGGCGTCACCGACGCCTACGATCCGGCCCAGAACATCAGTGGCGGCGTGCAGTACCTGTCCTGGCTGATGAAGCGCTACCGGTCCGACCTGACCCTGGTCGCGGCCGCCTACAACGCTGGGGAAGGCGCGGTCGACCGCAACGGCGGCGTGCCTCCCTATGCCGAAACCCAGCGCTATGTACAGCGTGTGGGCCAGCTCGCCGAGCGCTACCGCACCGCCCTCGCATCCCCGTGAGCTGTTAAGGCTCCGTTGTCGCCCGCGACGGGCATCGCTACAATTGCGCGTCTTTGGTCGGGGCTTTGCTCCGTCCACCCTCTTTCAGCTAAATCTCGGAGAGCCGAATGGCTAACGATGAAGCCAACCTGGGCCGCCGCCGCTTCCTGACCGCGACCACCGCGGTTGTGGGTGCCGTGGGCGTGGGTCTCGCGGCCGTACCGTTCATTTCGTCATGGAAACCCAGTGCCCGCGCCCAGGTGGCCGGTGCACCGGTCGAAGTGGACATCAGCAAGATCGACAACGAGCCGGGCATGCGCATGATCGTGCAGTGGCGCGGCAAGCCGGTCTGGATCTTCAAGCGCAATGCCGAGCAGCTCAAGGTCCTGCCGACCCTGGATGGCCGCCTGAAGGACCCCAAGTCCGACAACGCCGACCAGACGCCGGCCTTCGCCAAGAACGAGGCCCGCGCGATCAAGCCCGAGCTGGCGGTCATCGTCGGCATCTGCACCCACCTGGGCTGCTCGCCGGGCTATGTGCCGGAAATGGTGCCGCAGGCTTACGACCCGGAATGGAAGGGCGGCTTCTATTGCCCCTGCCACCAGTCGCGCTTCGATCTCGCCGGTCGCGTCTTCCAGGGCGTGCCAGCGCCGGCGAACCTGGAAGTCCCGCCCTATCATTTCGTTGACGACACGCATCTGATCGTGGGCGTCGCGCCGCAGGGAGCTGCCTGATGAACTTCATCGACCGCGCCATTGCCGGCGCCACGACCTGGTTCACGGAGCGCGCTCCGGCGTTCATGCCGTTCTACAAGAAGCACATGTCGGAGTACTACGCTCCGAAGAACTTCAACCTCTGGTACTACTTCGGCTCGCTCGCGATGCTGGTGCTGGTCAACCAGATCGTCACCGGCATTTTCCTGACGATGAACTACAAGCCGAGCGCGGAAGAAGCCTTCGCATCGGTCGAATACATCATGCGCGACGTGACCGGCGGCTATCTGATCCGCTACATGCACTCGACCGGCGCCTCGCTGTTCTTCGTGGTCGTCTACGCGCACATGTTCCGCGGCCTGATCTACGGCTCCTCGCAGAAACCGCGCGAGCTGGTCTGGGTCCTGGGCATGCTGATCTTCCTCACGCTGATGGCCGAAGCCTTCATGGGCTACGTGCTGCCGTGGGGCCAGATGAGCTACTGGGGCGCGCAGGTGATCATCAACCTGTTCGGCGCGATTCCGATGGTCGGCGGCGAGCTGACCGAGTGGATCCGCGGCGACTACCTGGTCTCCGACGCCACCCTCAACCGCTTCTTCGCCCTGCACGTGATCGCGCTGCCGCTGGTGATCCTGCTGCTGGTCGTGCTGCACCTGGGCGCGCTGCACGAAGTGGGCTCGAACAATCCCGAGGGCGTCGACATCAAGAAGGCGAAGGATCCGGTCACCAAGATCCCGCTGGACGGCATCGCGTTCCATCCGTACTACACGGTCAAGGACCTGTTCGGCGCCGGCTTCTTCCTGATGATCGCGGCCTTCATCCTGTTCTTCGTGCCGACCTTCGGAGGCCTGTTCCTCGAGCACGATAACTTCGTGCCGGCCAACCCGCTGGTTACGCCCGAGCACATCAAGCCGGTCTGGTACTTCACGCCGTTCTACGCGATGTTGCGCGCCGTGCCGGACAAGCTGCTGGGCGTGATGGTCATGGGTGGCGCGAACATCATCCTGTTCGGCCTGCCGTGGTTCGATCGCAGCCCGGTCAAGTCGATCCGCTACCGCCCGATGCTGCACAAGGTGCTGATGATGCTGTTCGCCGCGTCCTTCGTGACCCTGGCCTACCTCGGCATGCAGTCGGGCAGCACGGCGCAGACCTGGCTGGCGCGCGCGCTGACGCTGTTCTACTTCGGTTTCTTCATCACCATGCCGATCTGGAGCCGTATGGGCTCGTTCAAGTCGGTCCCTGAGCGGGTGACCATGCATGACTAAGTTCCGTTTGTTCGTCCTCGCCCTGCTGCTGGCGCCCGCGTTCGCGTGGGCCTCGGAAGGTGCCGAGATGGAGTCGGCCCACATCGACCTGGGCGACAAGGCCTCGCTGCAGCGTGGTGCCGGCCTGTACATGAGCTACTGCTCGGGCTGCCATTCGCTCGGTTACCAGCGCTACTCGCGCATGGCCGAGGACCTGGGCCTGACGCAGGAGCAGGTCGAGCAGAACCTCATCTACTCCGACGCGAAGTTCGGCGAGACCATCCGCTCCAGCCTCGACGCTGGCGACGGCCTGGCCTGGTTCGGCAAGGCACCGCCGGACCTGAGCGTCGAAGCCCGCGCCAAGGCGCAGGGTGCGGACTGGATCTACAACTACCTCAAGTCCTTCTATGTGGACGAGGCCCGTCCGATGGGCTGGAACAACTCGGTGTTCCCGGGCGCGTCCATGCCGCATGTGCTCTGGGAACTGCAGGGCGTGCAGCATGCGGTCACCGAGCCCAAGCACAAGAACGCCAAGGGCGAAGCCGAGCCCTGCCACAAGGGCGAATACCAGGGCGCCTGCATCGTCGGTTTCGAGATTCCGGAAGCCCAGAAGGGCCGGATGACCGAAGAGGAATACGACCATGCCGCCCGCGACATCAGCGCCTTCCTGGCCTATGTCGGCGAACCGGCCGCGATCCAGCGCGAGTCGATCGGTGCCTGGGTGGTGCTGTTCCTGGCGCTGTTCACCTTCCTCGCCTATCTGCTCAAGAGCGAGTACTGGCGCGACGTGCACTAAACGCCAAGCGCGTCCCGGATCGTCGAAAAGGCTGCCTCCGGGCAGCCTTTTTCGTGGTGGCGGGGCTTGCCATAAAGACGCCATTTCGTGCAGGGTTAGGGTTCGGACGACCGTCGGCAGGGGGCTGGAGGCGTCCTCCCGAGGTGTCGTCGATGGCTGCAAGCCCGCGTATCCGCAATGCCCTGACCCTGTTCTCGTCGCCCGATTGCGTGGTTTGCCATCGGGTCCGGCTCGTCCTCGCCGCCAAGGGCGTGAGCTATGAACTGGTGTCGGTCGACCCCAACAATCCCCCCGAGGACCTGCTGGACCTCAATCCCTATCATTCCGTGCCGACCCTGGTCGATCGCGATCTGGTGCTGTACGCCGCGTCGGTGGTCAGCGAATACCTCGACGAACGCTACCCGCATCCGCCGCTGATGCCGGTCGATCCGCTCTCGCGCGCGCGTCTGCGCCTGGCGATGCTGCGCCTGGAGCTGGAATGGGTGCCGCATGTGCAGGCGATCCAGAACGGCAACAAGGTCCAGGCCGAAGCCGGCCGCAAGCGCCTCAAGGAAGTGCTGCTGGGCGCCTTGCCCTTGTTCAAGGCCTCGAAGTTCTTCCTCAATGCCGAGATGAGCCTGGCCGATTGCGCGGTCGCGCCGATCATCTGGCGTCTGCCGGCCCTGGGCGTGATCCTGCCCAAGGAAGCCAAGCTGATCGAGGACTACGGCCAGCGGATTTTCCGCAATCCCGGTTTCGTGCGCAGCATGACCGCCGAGGAAAAGCAGTTGCGCGAGTTGCCTGCGTGAGCGAAACGCCCCAGATGAGTTCCAACCGCCCGTATCTGTTGCGGGCGTTGTACGAATGGATCGGCGAAAACGACATGACGCCCTACCTGCTGGTCGACGCCAGCCGGGACGGGGTGCAGGTGCCGCATTCGACGATCAAGGACGGTCGCGTGGTGCTCAATATCGCCGCGCGCGCCGTGGCCCAGCTCGATCTGGGCAATCGCGAGATCCGTTTCATGGCGCGTTTCGGCGGCGTCAGCCAGTCGGTCATCGTGCCGGTGTCGGCCGTGCTGGCGATCTACGCGCAGGAAACCGGGCAGGGCATGATGCTGCCCGAGGACGGCGGCATGCTGCCGCCCGATGGCCCGGACGACGAGGGCCCCGAACCCACGGGTGACGGTCCGAAACGCGGCGGTCATTTGCGCGTGGTGAAATAAGTCGCAGACGGCATGAGCCGTCGCGCGTTCAGTGCACGCTGGCTTCTTCCGGCATCGGGCCGACCAGCCCGGCGAGCGCCCGGCCATGCATGATCACCAGGCCGGCGCGCCGGTCTTCGCCGCCGCTGGAGTATTCGAAGCGGAAATGGCGTTCCCAGCCCAGCCAGCCCGATTCGGACCGACGCAGGCGCACTTTCACCAGATGCACGCTCTGGTCCAGCCACTGCACACCGGCGTGGTAGCAGGCGCGGCGGCCATGGTGGACAGCGAGTTCGGCGGCCGCGCGGCCGGCCGACCAATAGGCGATCGCCGGGGCCGCGAGCATCAGAAGAATCATCAACCAGGTCATCCAAACAGTGTGGGGGCGGGGCGCAGACCGGACAAGTTGTGTCCCCCCACTGCCTAATTGTCGGACTTCGTGGCTAAATAGCCTCAGGGCCGCCGATAGGGCGGCCTGGTTTTCGCAGGAGGGCGAAGATGAAACTGGTTTTTCCGAATGGCGAGCACAGTCAGGTTTTGCTGAATCCGGGGGTCAACCGCATCGGTTCCGACCCGGAAGGTGCAGTCGTTCTTACCCTGCCCGAAATCCTGCCGGTCCATTGCGAGATCCACATCACCAGCACCGGCGCCAACCTGCAGGTCCCGGCCGGCACGACGTCGGTGACGGTGAACGGCAAGGCCGTGGCCGACCTGATGTCCCTGCGTGCCGGCGACACGATCGGCATCGGCCCGGTCGTGGCCAAGTACGCGATCGTCGAGGCGGCCCGCAGCGCGCCCTCGTCCTCGTCGTCGCCCGATGACGATTCCGGTGCCACGCGCGTGCGCATGGCCGTGCCCAAGTACGTGCTGCGCGGCGTGTCCGGCGCGGTGTTCAGCAAGGTGTTCCCGGTAACTGGCCCGGTCGTGATCGGTCGTGCCGCCGAGTGCGACATCTCCGTCCCGGCCGACGAGATCTCCCGTCGCCATGCCCTGGTCAAGCCCACGCCGGACGGCGTGTCGGTCGAGGACCTGGGCTCGTCGAACGGCACCTACATCAACAATCGCCGCGTGCAGCATGGCTTCCTCAATCCCGGCGACGAGCTGCGTCTGGATGCCGTGCGCTTCATCCTGGTCGCGCCCGGCATGGAAATGGCCGCGCAGTCCAACAACAACCACAAGCAGGCGGCGCCGACCGTCGTGGGTCGCACGAGCAATCCCAACAGCAAGCTGCAGATGTGGGCGGCGATCCTGTTCGCGATGGCGGCCCTGGTCATGATCGTGGTGATGATCAAGAACCATTGAGTCGACGCAGTGGCCGCGACCTCGGTCGCGGTGGTGATGAGTCCCCGAGGGCGGCGAAAGCCGCCCTCAGCGTTTGTCGGGCGGATCGCCCAGGCGCATCGACAGATCGATCGCGCGTACGTGCTTGGTCAGTGCGCCGACCGAGACGAAATCCACGCCGGTTTCCGCGATTTCGCGCAGGCGCGGCAGGTCGACGCTGCCGGACACTTCCAGCGGGGTTTTTCCGTCGGCGATCTTCACCGCCGCATGCATGTCGGCGACGCTGAAATCGTCGATGAGTACGCGCGTGCAGTCGGTGGCCAGCGCCTGGCGCAGTTCGTCCAGGTTTTCCACTTCGATGATCAGCGGCAGTTCCGGGTGCATTGCCCGTGCCTGGGCGGCGGCGGCGGCGATCGAACCGGCGGCGTGGATGTGGTTTTCCTTGAGCATCACCGCATCGAACAGGCCGATGCGATGGTTGAGCCCGCCGCCAACCCGCACCGCGTATTTCTGCGCCAGGCGCAGGCCGGGCAGTGTCTTGCGGGTATCGAGCACGCGCGTGCGGGTGCCGGCGAGCACCGCGACAAATTCGGCCGTGCGCGTCGCCGTGCCCGACAGGGTCTGCAGAAAATTCAGTGCGCAGCGTTCGGCGCTGACCAGCGAACGCGAGCGTCCGCTGAACGTGCAGACCACGTCGCCAGGCGCCACGCGATCGCCTTCGTGAATGCGCCAGTCGATGCGCACATAGGGATCGAGCGCGCGGAAACAGGCGTCGAACCAGGGACGGCCGGCGATGACGCCGTCTTCCTTGGCGAGGATATAGCCGTGTTCGGCGACATCGGGCAACAGCGACGCGGTGACATCGCCGCTGCCGAGGTCTTCGGCAAGCGCGCGCGCGACATCGGCCTCGACGACCGACTCGGGAGGCGAGGGCAGGCTCGTGTTCAACGGGCGAAATCGGCGATCTGGGTAGTGGCGATCGCCTCGTCGGCGAGCAGCACCGGGATGCCGTCGTCGACGCGATACAGCAGCTTGTGATCGCGTGTGATCAGGCCTTCCTTGATCGTGTCGGCCTGCGGGCTGCCGTCGGCACGCACCACGCCGCCGGCGATGATCGCCCGGTTGACCCGGTCGAGCTCGCTGCTGCCCAGCAGGGCCAGGGGGTGTTTGCTGGTCGGGCAGCACAGGATGTCGAGAAGCTTGCGGTCCATGGGTCGTACCGGCCGGGAGATACGTCTAGAATAGCCTCTCCTCGCACTGTGTTGCTCGCCCGGTGGGCTGGCTTCGTAGTCCATCTCTTCCGTTCGTTTGCACGAAGCCGATGCCCATGAGCAAAAGTGCTGCGCCTGCACCCCTGGTGGGTGTCGTGATGGGGTCCCGGAACGACTGGGACACGATGCAACATGCGGTGGCCCGGCTCGAGCAGCTCGGCGTCCCGCACGAAGTGCAGGTCGTCTCGGCGCATCGGACGCCGGACCTTCTTTTTCAGTACGCCGAAACGGCAGCGGCGCGCGGACTGCGCGCGATCATCGCCGGTGCCGGCGGTGCCGCCCATCTTCCCGGCATGATCGCGGCGAAAACCGTCGTGCCCGTGCTCGGCGTGCCGGTGCAAAGCAAGGCGCTCAACGGTCTGGATTCGCTGCTGTCGATCGTGCAGATGCCGGCGGGCATTCCGGTGGCGACGTTCGCGATCGGCCAGGCCGGTGCGGCCAATGCGGGCCTGTTCGCCGCCGCCTTGCTCGCGCCCGAGCATCCGGCGATTCGCGCCGCGCTTGAAGCCTTCCGCGCCAAGCAGACCCAGGACGTTCTCGACCAGCTCGACCCGAGGCCGGCGTGACCACCGTCGGCATTCTCGGCGGCGGGCAACTGGCCCGCATGCTCGCGCTTTCCGGCGCGCCGCTGGGACTGCGTTTTCTCGTGCTCGATTCAACGCCCGATGCCTGCGCGGCGCAATTTGCACCGCTGCTGGAGGCGGACTATCGCGACGAAGCGGCGCTCGCGGATTTCGCCCGTCGCGTCGATGTGGCGACCTTCGATTTCGAGAACGTGCCGGCTGAATCGGCGCAGTGGCTGGCCGAGCGCATTCCGGTGTTTCCCAATCCGCGCGCGTTGTCGGTGGCGCAGGATCGGCTCGCGGAAAAAACCCTGTTCCGGGAACTCGGCATTCCGGTGCCGACGTTCGCCGACATCGCCACGCGCGCCGATCTGGATGCCGCGGCGACAGCGATCGGCCTGCCCGCGATCCTGAAAACACGGCGTCTGGGTTACGACGGCAAGGGCCAGTTCCGACTTCGCTCCGCGGCCGATGTCGACGCCGCTTGGGCGGCCCTGGGCGCACAAGCGACGACGGTGGGACTGATCCTGGAAGGATTCGTGCCGTTCCAGCGCGAGATTTCGGTGGTTGCCGCGCGTGGGCGCGACGGCGAATTCCGCACCTGGCCGCTGACCGAAAACTGGCACGAGAGCGGCGTGCTTTCGGCCAGTCTCGCGCCGGCCAGCCTGGAGGTGGCGCTCGCGGAGAAAGCGGTGGCCTACGCGCGTCGCGTCGCCGAAGCGCTGGACTACGTCGGCGTGTTCGCGCTCGAGCTGTTTCTCAAGGACGGCGAGTTCCTCGCCAACGAGATGGCGCCGCGCGTGCACAACTCCGGACACTGGACGATCGAGGGTGCGGAAACCTCGCAGTTCCAGAATCATCTGCGCGCCGTACTCGGCCTGCCGCTGGGCAGCACGCGCATGCTCGGTCAGGCCTGCATGCTCAACTGGATCGGTGCGATGCCCGACGCGACGCCGGTGCTCGCCCAGGCGAGCGGTCACTGGCACGACTACGGCAAGTCCTCGCGCGACGGACGCAAGGTCGGGCATGCGACTTTCCGCGCCGACACGCCCGCCGAACTTTCCGCGGCCTTGCAGACCGTCGGCCGCGAGCTCGATCGCGAGTTGCAGGTCGCGCCGGTCATCGATCGCCTGCGCGGCTGACCGAACGCACGCAAACAAAAACGGCCGGGTTTCCCCGGCCGTTTTTTGTTTCGCATGACGAACCGCGAACGACTTACGCCATCTGCGACGCGACGAAATCCCAGTTGACCAGATTCCAGAACGCCTCGACGTATTTCGGACGGGCGTTGCGGTAGTCGATGTAGTACGCGTGTTCCCAGACGTCGCAGGTCAGCAGGGCCTTGTCGGCGCCGGTGAGCGGGGTGGCCGCGTTCGGGGTGCTGACCAGGGCGAGCGAGCCGTCGGGACGCTGCACCAGCCAGCCCCAGCCGGAGCCGAAGGTGCCGACCGACGTCTTGGTGAACTCTTCCTTGAACGCCGCGAACGAGCCGAAGGCCGCGTTGATCGCGTCCGCCAGCTTGCCGGTCGGCTCGCCGCCGCCGTTGGGCTTGAGGCAGTTCCAATAGAAGGTGTGGTTCCAGATCTGCGCGGCGTTGTTGAACATGCCGCCCTGGGACTTGCGCACGATGGTTTCGAGCTCGGCGTCCTCGAACTCCGTGCCCTTGATCATGTTGTTGAGGTTGGTGACGTAGGTCTGGTGGTGCTTGCCGTAGTGGAAATCGATCGTTTCGCCGGAGATATGCGGTTCCAGGGCGGTGCGGTCGTAGGGAAGCGGGGGAAGTTCGATGGCCATGGGCTAACTCCGGCAGTGGCGTGGCGGGGAAGCTATAATTCTAGCTTGAATGCGCGGGCAGACTGTCCCCGCGCCGTGAATGGAGCAAGCAATGGCAAGTAATCCGGTCATGGACCGCATCAAGGCCGAGGTCGAAGGCCACCCCGTCGTCCTCTTCATGAAGGGCACCGTGCAGTTTCCGATGTGCGGCTTTTCCAGTCGCGCCAGCCAGGCGCTCAAGGCCGCGGGCGCGCAGATCCACTCGGTCAACGTGCTCGAAGACCCGGAGATCCGCGCCAATCTGCCGCGCTATTCGGACTGGCCGACGTTTCCGCAGTTGTTCATCAATGGCGAACTGATCGGCGGTTGCGACATCACCGTCGAGTTGTTCGAGAGCGGCGAGCTCGCGCGCATGGTGACCGAGGCGCAGAAGCCGGCATGAGCCTGATCCCGGTCCCGGGGGCTCAGGCCCTGGCCGGGCGCAATGTTCTTGTCACCGGTGCCTACGGTGGCCTGGGCGAGGCCGCCGCCAAGGCCTGCGCGCAGGCCGGGGCGACCGTGGTCCTGCTCGGCCGGAAAGTGCCCAAGCTCAGTCGCGTCTACGACGCGGTCAAAGCCCTCGGCCCGGAACCGGCGCTGTATCCGATGGATCTGGCCGGCGCCGACCCCGCCGATTTCGAGGCCATGGCCGACAAGATCGGTGCCGAGCTCGGCGGTCTGCACGGGGTCCTGCATTGCGCCGCCGAATTTCCGGGGCTGCGCCCGCTGGAAGCGACGCCGCCGGCGGACTTCGTCCGGCAGATGCACGTCAACCTGACCGCGCCCTGGCTGCTGACCCAGGCCTGCCTGCCTTGGCTGCGCAAGGCCGAGGACAGTGCGGTGGTCTTCGTCGGCGACGAGCTGGCCCGCGTCAATCGCGCCTACTGGGGTGGGTATGGCGTCGCCAAGGCTGGCCTGGCCGGCCTGATGCGACTATTGCATGACGAAACCGAGACTGGCCCGGTGCGCGTGAGCGCCCTGGAGCCCGGACCGATGCGCAGCGGCGTGCGTAACCGGGCCTATGTCGAAGAGGCCGCGACCCGATGCCCGTCGCCGGCGATCTATGCGCCGGCCTGCGTGTACCTGTTGTCGACGGAAGGCCGGGATCAGCGGGGTCAGGTGTTCGCACCGAGGCCGGCGCCATGATGACGACTGCGTCCGCCGCCCTGCTGTTGTTCCTGATCCTGGATCCACTGGGCAACATCCCGGTGTTCCTGAGCCTGCTCAAGCCCCTGCCGGCGCCGCGTCGCCGGATCGTGCTGGTGCGCGAGCTGCTGATCGCGCTCGGCGTGCTGTTCGCTTTCCTCTGGGGCGGGCGTTATGTGCTCGAGCTCATGCACCTGCGCCAGGAGTCGGTGTCGATCGCCGGCGGCATCGTGCTGTTCCTGATCGGCCTGAAGATGATCTTCCCGAGCCCGGAAGGCATGTTCGGCGAGTCCCTGGAGGGCGAGCCCTTCATCGTGCCCATGGCCATTCCCCTGGTCGCCGGTCCGTCCGGCATGGCCTCGGTCATGCTGCTGGGCAGCCAGGAGCCGGACCGCATGGGCGACTGGAGCCTGGCCCTGGCCATCGCCTGGTTCGGCACGGCCCTGATCCTGGTGTCGGCCACCTATCTGTACAAGATGCTGGGCCCCCGCGTGCTGGTCGCGATCGAGCGGCTCATGGGCATGCTGCTGGTGGCGATTTCGGTCCAGATGCTGCTCGACGGCGTGGCGACCTACCTGCGCAGCGGACCGCCGGGCGGCTGATACGCGAACGGCGTCTCCGGACGGTCACTTTTGTGTCATCGCTCCGAAGTACCATGTTAAGCTCTTGTTATTGTTCAGGGTCCCCGGGGGGATGTCCTGAGCATGCGGGGACGTATGTCGGGCCACCCAAACCGGCCCGGCTGTCTGCGGCAGGACGCCAGTAATTCCACTAATCAAACTCAGGGTTAACACCATGACCAATCGCAATCGGGTCCGGCTCTCGAAGCTTTCCCTTGGCCTGGCTCTCGCGCTCGCGGCTTCCGCGCCGGCCTTCGCGCAGAACACGTCCGCCGCTGTCGCTGGCCGCATCCAGGCCGCTGACGGCACCGCGCTCACCGGCGCTGATGTGACCATCACCCACGTGCAGACAGGTACGGTCAGCCACGTGACCACCGGTGCCGACGGCCGCTACTCGGCCCGCGGCCTGCGCGTTGGCGGTCCGTACACCATCGTCGTCACCAAGGACGGCAAGACCAGCACCCGCGAGAACGTCTACCTGACGCTTTCCGAAGTCACCAATGTTGACGCGACGGTCGGCGGCGCGGCTGCCACCGATATCGGCGCGGTCACCGTGACCGGTTCGGCGATCGGCTCCGACGTGTTCAGCCCGACCAACATGGGCTCCGGCACCCTGGTCAATCAGCAGCAGATCGAGGCCCTGCCGTCGATCAAGCGCTCGATCGAGGATTACGTCCGTCTCGACCCGCGCATCGTGCAGATCGACAAGGAACGCGGCGGCATTTCCGCCGGCGGCCAGAACAACCGCTACAACAACATCAAGATCGACGGCGTTCCGACCAACGACCAGTTCGGCCTGAACGACTCCGGCCTGCCGGCGCTGAACCAGCCGATCTCGATCGACTGGATCCAGGAATTCAACGTCGGTATCTCCAACTACGACGTCACCCAGTCCGACTTCGTCGGCGCGAACATCAATGCCGTGACCAAGTCGGGCACCAACGAGTTCAAGGGCTCGGTGTACGGCGTGTACCGCGACAACAAGATGATCCGCGACAACGAGAACGGCACCCGCTTCGTCGGTTTCGATACCGACTGGACGGCGGGCGTGTTCGTCGGCGGCCCGATCCTCAAGGATCGCCTGTTCTTCTTCGCCGGTTACGAGAAGTACGAGCGTTCGGGCCCGGGTCCGGACAAGGGCGTGGTCGGTTCGGGTTCCTCGAACATCGTCAACATCACCCAGGCGCAGCTGGACGCCGTGCGCGCGGCCGCCATCACCCGCGGCATCGCCAACATCGGCTCGCCCGATTCCTCGGCGACGGCCAGCAACACCGACACCAAGTGGTTCGCCAAGCTCGACTGGAACATCACGGACGACCAGCGTCTGTCGTTCCGCTACAACAAGACCGACGGCAGCATCACCCGCTTCAACACCTCCGCCACGACCTTGCAGCTCGACAGCAACCGCTATCAGGACAACATCGTTTTCGAGAACTACGCGCTGAACCTGTACAGCGACTGGTCCGAGAACTTCTCCACTGAAGCCAACGTGTCCTATTCGGAATACAGCTCGCTGCCGGTGCTCGGCTCGCGTCTGCCGACCGTGTCGATCACGAACTTCCCGAGCAGCACCGCCACACTGCTGTTCGGCACCGACAACTCCCGTCAGGCCAACCAGCTGAAGGTCGACACGATCACCGGCTACGTCGCTGGCGATTACTTCCTCGGCGACCACACCATCCGCGCCGGCTTCGACATCGAACGCAACAACGTCTACAACCTGTTCCTGCAGAACATCTTCGGCAACTACCGCGTGACGTTTGCGAACTTCACCGGCGCGACCCCGAATGCGACCATGCCCTACGCCAACTACCAGGTGCAGACCTCGCGTTCGGGCAAGATCGACGACGCCGCGGCGCACTTCTCGGTCGGCACCGCCGGCCTGTTCCTGCAGGACACCTGGATCGTCACCAACAACCTGACGATCAACTACGGCTTCCGCATGGATCGCAACCTGACCAGCGGCACGCCGGCTGAAAACACAGGTTTCCGCAACAACTTCGGCATCGACAACCGCAACACGATCGACGGCGCCACGACCTTCGAGCCGCGCTTCGGCTTCAACTACACCTTTGACAGCGAACTCAAGCGCCAGGTGCGCGGCGGTATCGGCCTGTTCGCGGGTTCCGCGCCGGGCGTGTGGATCTCCAACAGCTTCTCGAACCCGGGTGTGCTGACCAACGCCTACAACATCAACAACGGTACCGGCTTCACCGGCAACCCCGACGCCCCGATCGTTCCGGGCGGCCCGGGTTCGGCTTCGCAGCTGGTCAACGCGCTGTCGCCCGACTTCAAGCAGCCGACCGTGTGGAAGGCCAACCTGGCGTTCGAACAGGAACTGCCGTTCCATGACCTGGTGTTCGGCGCCGAAATGCTCGTCGCGATGACCAAGGACGGCGTGCTGTTCAACAACCTGCAGCTCGGCGCTCCCGCCGGCACGCTGCCGGACGGTCGCCAGTCGTTCTGGCAGAGCACGGCGGTCGGTGGTTTCACCAACAGCACCTCGCCGACCACGCGCAGCACCGTCAACTGCATCCGCGTGAACCAGGCGCTGCCGTTCAACGCCACGACCAACCCCTGCCTGTACACCGCTGCGATCGTCCTGCAGAACACCGACAAGGGTTTCTCGCGCAACTTCACCACCTACCTCGAGCGTCCGTGGAAGAACAACTGGACGGCGAAGCTGGCCTACACCTACGGCAACACCGATGAAGTGAGCCCGGCCACGTCGAGCGTCGCGCTGTCGAACTGGCAGACCCGCATCGTCTACAACCCGAACGAAGACGTGTCCGGTACCTCGAACTACGAGATCCGCAACCGCATCACGGCGTCCTTCAGCTACCGCTGGAACTTCTTCGAGAACGCGCCGACGCAGGTGTCGTTCTTCTACGAAGGCCGCAACGGTCGTCCGTTCTCCTACGTGTTCGGCAACGACGCCAACGGCGACGGCAACGGCAACAGCGGTCAGCGCAACGACCTGTTCTACATCCCGAACGGCAACGTGGCTTACTCGGCCGGCTCGAGCGCGCAGGACATCGCGGCGTTCAATGCCTACATCGACAGCAACGAATACCTCAGCCGCCACAAGGGCGAGGTGGCCGGCCGCAACGGTGACCGCGCTCCGTTCGTGAACCAGATCGACGTGCGCATCAGCCAGAAGTTCCCGCTCTTCGCGGGCATGGATTCCGAACTGTTCCTGGACATCCAGAACTTCGGCAACCTGCTCAACAAGGACTGGGGCCTGATCGAACAGGCGGCGTTCCCGTCGAACGTGCAGGTCGCGAACTTCGCCGGCGTCAACGCCAGCGGCCAGTACGTGTACGACGTGTCGCGCTTCTACAACGAGTCGACCGGCGCCATCACGGCTCCGACCCTGCAGCTGCAGGACGTCGCCGGCCAGTCGCGCTGGTCCGCGCAGATCGGCTTCCGCATCAACTTCTGATCGGAAACGCCTGTTGAACGAAACGGCCGGTGGCGACACCGGCCGTTTTTTTTATTCGCGGTCGCCGGCAAGCCGGCTCCTACGGAACGCATCGACGGTGGTAGAGTTCGGAGCTAAAACGACGAAGACAGAGAAGAGCAAGCCCAAGATGAGCAATCCCAAGATGAGCGAAACCACGAGCAATCTCAGCACCGTCAACGCGCGCATTTCCCCGCGCGGTGGCCTGGACATCCTTTCCCGCGACGAGATCGCGCGCCTGCGAGATGCCTCCGCCGGCGGCATGCACGAACTGCTGCGCCGCTGCGCCCTGGCCGTGCTGACCACCGGCAGCGATTCCGACGATCCGCGCGCGGCCCAGTTGCGCTACCCCGATTTCGACATCCAGGTCCTGCAGCAGGACCGCGGCATCAAGATCGTTCTGCATGCGGCGCCGGCCTCGGCCTTTGTCGACGGCGACATCATCCGCGGCATCGCGGAAAACCTGTTCGCTGTCGTCCGCGACATCGCCTACAACGCCAACGAGATCAGCAGCAGCGGCAAGTTCGACCTCGGCACCGGCGCGGGTATCACCAGCGCGGTGTTCGAGATGCTGCGCAACGCGCGCGTCATGCGCTCGTACCAGGATCCCAACCTGGTCGTGTGCTGGGGCGGCCACTCGATCGGCCGCGACGAATACGACTACACCAAGAAGGTCGGCTACGAGCTTGGCCTGCGCGGCCTCGACATCTGCACCGGCTGCGGGCCGGGCGCGATGAAGGGGCCGATGAAAGGCGCCACCATCGCCCACGCCAAGCAGCGGCAGGGCAGGGCGCGCTACATCGGCATCACCGAGCCGGGCATCATCGCCGCGGAATCGCCCAACCCGATCGTCAACCACCTGGTGATCATGCCCGACATCGAGAAGCGCCTTGAGGCCTTCGTCCGTCTGGGCCACGGCATCATCGTTTTTCCTGGCGGCGTCGGCACGGCCGAGGAAATCCTCTACCTGCTCGGACTGCTGCTGCACCCCGACAATGCCGACCTGCCGTTCCCGCTCGTGCTGACCGGGCCCAAGCAGTCCGCGGCGTATTTCGAACAGATCGACCAGTTCCTGCGCCTGAGCCTGGGCGAGGCCGCGACCAGCCGCTACCGCATCATCGTTGACGATGCCGCCGAGGTCGCGCGGGCGATGCGTCAGGGCATCAAGCAGGTCCGCGAGGACCGCTTGTCCGGACAGGATGCGTTCTTCTTCAACTGGTCCCTGAAGCTGTCCGATGAATTCCAGCGTCCCTTCCTGCCGACCCATGCCGCGATGTCCGGTCTGAACCTGCGCCGCGACCAGCCGGTCCACCTGCTGGCTGCCGACCTGCGCCGGGCCTTTTCTGGGATCGTGGCCGGCAACGTCAAGGAGGAGGGCATGCGCGAGATCGAGCGCCACGGCCCCTTCGAAATCCACGGCGACCCCGAGATCATGAAGGCGCTGGACGCCCTCCTGCGGGCCTTCGTCGACCAGCGGCGCATGAAGATCGCCGGGGAATACCGACCCTGCTACCGGGTGCTTGCCTAGCCCGGTTGCCGGGCTTGGGCTACGCTCATCCGCGACGCCCTACCGACTGTCGGTTGGGCCGCGACAGCGCTGGGTCGCCTTGTTACTGTCCATCGCGTGCAAAAGGGGAAGGTATTTCCATGCGAGTCTCCACCCACCGGGCCCAAACGGGTTTCACCTTGCTGGAGCTGATGATCGCGATCGCCGTGGTCACGCTGCTGACCCTGATCGCGCTCCCCAGCTTCACCGACCTCATGAATCGCAACCGCCTGGCCTCGGGTGCGAACAGCCTCATGGCCGGCATTAATCTCGCGCGCATGGAGGCGATCAAGACCAACGCCGGCGCGTCGATCTGCGCCAGCACCGACGGCGCCACCTGCAACAACAACCCCGCGCTCTGGGGCGACGGCTGGATCATCTGGGCCGATGTCGACCAGAGCGGCACGGTCAACAATGCCGAAGTCATCCTGCGTACGCAGGAGCGCCTGGGCAACATCAACATCACCTCGCCGGTGTCGACGATCAGCCGTCTCACCTTCGATGGACGCGGTCTGCCGGTCGGTATGCCTGCGAACGCCACGATGCTGATGCAGCCCGCGACCTGCAAACCCGGCAGCAACAATCTTCGTAACATCAGCATCGGCGTGGTCGGCCTGGTGCGCGTCGCCGAGGCTCCCTGCCCATGAACACTGGCAACTCCCGTCCGGTCATGAAACATCGCTCGCGTTTCACGCGTCCCCGCGGCTTCAGCTTGCTCGAAGTCCTCATCGCCGTGGTGATCCTCAGCTTCGGCCTGCTCGGCATGGCCTTGCTGCAGTCGATCTCGCTGCGCTCGGGGCAGGGTGCCAACTACCGCACCCAGGCCACGATGCTGTCCTACCAGATCATGGACATGATGCGGGCCAACCGCGCCGAACTGCAGAACTACAACCTGATCCGCTACGGCAATTTCGCCGCGAACTGCCCGGCTGCGACCGGTGCTGCGCAGTGGCAGGTCGATCGCGCTTCCTGGATCTGTTCCGTGCAGACGGCCCTGCCCAATGGCCAGGGCAATGTGGAAATCCTGCCGCCGTCGGCGACGCCGGGCTGCACCGAGGGCTGCGTGCGCGTGCAACTGCGCTGGGCCGACAACCGCAATGACCAATCGGCGACCACGGCGGCGCAACAGCAGAACGCCGCGGCCGATTTCCAAGTCACCACCCGTCTCTGAGGCCCGGCATGAACAAGACTTTCAAGTTCAGGGCGAACGCCGGCTTCTCGCTGGTCGAACTCATGGTCGCCCTGGTGCTGACCTCCTTCCTGGTGCTCGGCCTGGTGCAGGTGTTCTCCGCCTCGCGCACGGCCTACCAGAGCTCGATGGGTGTATCGCGTACGCAGGAGGGCGGTCGCTTCGCGATGGATTTCCTGCAGCGCGATTTCCGTCTGGTCGGCCATAGCGGCTGCACGAACGACCGCGCACACTTCGTGAACGCGCAGGTCGTGGGCGACGCCGAGTTCTACAACCATCTCGCCGGCACCTCCGGCGGCGTCGTGCCCGACACGAATGCTGCTACCGCGCATCTGCGCTTCGACGTGCCGATGCAGGGCTTCGAAGCCACGGTTCCGGGCGCGACCACGCCGGGTTCGACCATCGTGCTGTCCGCGATGACGACGCCCGCGAGCGCGGTGCCGGGCGCCGGCAGCTGGTCGCCGACGATTCCGACCGGCATCTACGCCGGCATGACGACCAACGGCGTGCGTCCGCGCACGGGCAGCGACGTGGTCATCTTGCGTGTGTACAGCGGCGAAAGCGCGCCGGTGCTGACCGCGCCGACCGCCGGCCCGATCACCACCTCCGCCGCGCTCGCCGGCACCCCGGGCAACACGTTCGCGGTGGCCAACTGCGTCGCCAGTTCGGTGTTCCGTTCCAGCAACACGACCGGCACGAGCTTCACGCTCGCGGGCAATGCCACGGGCTTCACGACCAATGGTCAGGAGTTCTACGCCAACACCGGTTCCAATCTGTATCACGCCGACGTCTATGTTTATTTCGTCGGTTTCCGCAACGCGACCCCGACCACGCCGCCGTCCTTGTATCGCGCGCACTGGAACGGTGCCTGGACGAACGAAGAACTCGTCGAAGGCGTCGACATGATCCAGATGACCTACGGACAGGACGTCGCCCTGGTCAACGGCAGCGTCGATACCTACGCCGCGGCATCCGTCGTTTCCTCGGCGACGCCGGTGGACGCAGCGGTCTGGCGCGCGGTCGGCACGGTGCGCCTCGGCCTGCTGCTGCGCAGCCCGGATCGCGCCGGTTCGTACACCGACTCGACCGCCGGCGCCACGCGCAACATTCCGATTGCCGGTGGTGCCGCCTCGGGCGGTTACCTCGTCACGGTGTCCGCCAACGACGGTTTCCTGCGCGTGCCCTACGACAACGTCATCGCGTTCCGCAACCGCCTGATCGGCAATTGATTTCGCCAAACCCATCGACTCCCCGGATTTCGCCATGAACCCGTACCGATCCTTCCGAGCACCGAACCTGTCGCGCCAGCGCGGCGTGGCGCTGTTTTTCGCGCTGGTCCTGTTGCTGGTGCTGACCTTGCTGGGATTGGCGGCGATGCAGGTTGCCACCTTGCAGGACCGCATGGCCGGCAGCTACCGCACCAGCAACCTGGCGCTGCAGGCGGCCGAGAGCAATGCGCGCGAAGTCGAGATCCAGATCGCGCGCGGCGCAGTGCCCGCATTCTGCGCGACCGAAAGCGCCGTGTTCGCCGCCGCTGCCGACCCGTCAGTCACGCCCACCGTCTGCGTGAAGACGATCGACATCGCCGGCGGCACCAGCGGCGGCAGCATGGGCATCGAACCGCCTGGCTCCTCCGCTGCAGCCAGGGCTTACCTGATCACATCGCAAGGGCGCGACCGCGCCACCGCCGCCGAGTCGTCCTCGGTTGCCGTTGTAGAAACCGTGTTCCGCTTCTGAGGATCCCGTCATGACTTCCAGCAAGACCCGCGCGATCGTATTCGCTCTCATCGGGACCCTGCTCGCAGGGCAATCGGGAACGGCGTCCGCGACGCCGCTCGATATTTCCGAGTCGCCGCTGTTCCTCAACGGACGCATCAAGCCCGCCTTCATCATCGCGGTCGATGACTCGGGCTCCATGACCTTCGAGACCCTGTTCCCGGGCGCCGACGGCCAGGCCTTCTGGTTGAACGCCAACCGCGCGACCAACGGCTTCTTCTCGGCGGGTTCGACGCTGAACACCGCCGGCGACGTCAGCCAGTACCACCACGTGATCCCGACGCCGGGACACCGCATCGCCACGAACCGTCGCGCGATCCCGCCGTTGGACAATTACGGTTTCTCGCGTTCGCCCGAATACAATCCGGCCTACTTCAATCCGGCCGTGACCTATGGTCCCTGGAAGGATTCCACCGGCCTGGATTTCGCCAACGCCTCGGTGACTGCGACCCGCGTCGACCCGCGCGATGCCGTGCCGACGATCAATCTGTTCTCGGTCGTCACCGACCGCGCTGACGATGCCGACACGATTCCGGTCGCCGAAGAGATGTTCGTCTTCCAGAACGGCATGATCATGCCGAACGGCTCGAAGTACTATCTCGCCGGCACCGCTGCTTGCGGCGGCCTGGGTGCCACTGCGGCCCAGCGCAATACGTGGGTGACCCTGGCGGCCGCCACGACGGTGACCGCCTCGTGCGAAGTCGGCTTCCAGTACTACCCGGCGGTGTTCTATCTCAAGACGACGACGCCGGCGCCTGCGGGCTTTACCGTCGCCAACCGCGTCCTGGCGCCGAACGCCGGCGGTATCGGCGTGGACATGTACCGATATGAGATCAAGCCGGCGAACTATGCCGTCGCGGCCGACTACACCAACGCGCAGCAGAACTTCGCCAACTGGTTCTCGTACTACGGCGACCGCATGCGCTCGATCAATGCCGCGTTGACGCGTTCGCTCGCCGACGTGCAGTTCATGCGCATCGGCATGCTGACCATCAACGATCGCAATCCCGTGACGATGTGGGACATGGACAAGGTGAGCGCGGCCAGCCAGCGCGCGTCCCTGTACACCTTCATGAGCACGAACCTGCGTCCGAGCGGCAGCACGCCCAATCGCCAGGCGGTGGACTACATCGGCCAGCAGTTCCAGCGCACGGATGCTGCGGCACCGGTCAAGTTGGCCTGCCAGGTCAACGCCGGCATGCTCTTCACCGACGGTTACAGCAACCAGGACTCGCCGATCGCCACGAACAACGACGGCGGCATGGGCTCGCCGTTCGCGGACGGCAACTCGGGCACGATGGCTGACATCGCGACCAAGTACTACCTCAATACCGACGGCTCCATCGGCGCGGGCGGCACGTCGCCGCTCATTGCGGCCCCCACGAAGGCGGCGGGCCAGGTCGCGGTTTCGCCAAACTGCAATGTGGTGCCGCTGGACAAAAAGCTCGACTGCCAGACCAATCTGCACATGAACTTCTATGGCGTGACGCTGGGCGCCAAGGGTTACACCTACGGCGTCAATGCGGCGGCCACCGCCGATCCGTACACGACGGTTCCTGCCTGGCCGTCGATGCAGAACGACAACCCCAGCACGGTCGACGACATCTGGCACGCGACGGTGAATACCCGCGGCAAGTTCATCAACGCCAGCACACCGCAGGCCGTGAGCGATGCGATGGCGGCGGTGCTCAACTCGGTGCTCGATTCGGCGCAGGACGCGGGCACGCAGTCCCTGACCGGTGCGCGCATCGGCCTGGGTACGTCGTTCATCGTCGAACCCAGCTTCAAGGTCCGCGAGAATGGCGTCGACTGGTCGGGTGAACTGACTGCGACGGCCCTGAACGACAACGGCAGCGACGGCGCAGTGTTGTGGCAGGCGTCCGGACTCGTGCCGGCGGCCGGTTCGCGCAATATTCTCACCACGCGTACGCCGGGCATCAGCACGGTGATCGCCAACGCCACGTTCGTCGATACCAACCTCGGCGGCACGGAAACGGCGAAGCTGGCCACGCTCGGCATCAACCCGGCCGACATCGGCGCCGGTACGGCCGCGCTGTTCCCGACCGGCACGACCGCGGCCCAGATCGTCACGTATCTGCGCGGCGACACGACGATGGAGAAGCGCAACGGCGGCCCCTTCCGCAATCGCACGACGCGCATCGGCGACATCGTCAACTCCATTCCGGCGATTGCGTCGAAGTACGACAACTTCGGCTACCAGACCTTGTCGGGCGCGCCGGGCACGACCTACACGACCTACTTCAACACGACCAAGCCGGCGGCGATGCCGATTCCGGTGGTCTACGTCGGTGCCAATGACGGCATGCTGCATGCCTTCCGCGGCGATACCGGTGTCGAACTGTTCGGCTACATCCCGCAGGCCGTGATCGGCAAGATGGGTCAGTTGGCGAACAAGCGCTATGACCATACGTATTACGTCGACGGCCAGATCAACGTCGCCGACGTGTACAACGGCACCGCCTGGAAGACCTACCTGATCGGCACTGCCGGTGCGGGTGGTCGTTCGATCTACGGTCTTGACGTCAGCCGTGTCGGTGGCACCGCCTTCGCCGCGTCGGACATCAAATGGGAACTCAATTCCTCGATCGATTCCGACATCGGCCTGATCTATGCCAAGCCGGTCATCGTGCCGGTCCGCACGGCGGGCGCGCCGCGCTGGATCGCGCTGGTGCCGAACGGCTACAACAGCACGAGCGAGCAAGCGATCCTGCTGGCGATCGACGTGTTCACCGGTCAGATCATCAAGAAGATTCCGGTCGGTGCCGCGGGTGATAACGGCCTGGGCCAGATCGCCGTGGTCGACCTGGACAAGGACGGCAACGCCGACACCGTTTACGGTGGCGACCTGCAGGGCAACCTGTGGAAGTTCGACATTTCCAACATCAACGCGACCAGCTGGAGCGCGGCCTACGCCGGCGTGCCCGTGTTCACTGCGCGCGATGCGGCCAATGCCGTGCAGCCGATCACCGGCGGCCTCGAAGTCACCACCGGCCCGAACGGCAACCGCATGATCGTGTTCGGAACGGGCCGTTACCTGGTCGCCGCCGACGCCTCGCCGACGGCCACGCCGCAGATCCAGACCATCTACGCGGTCGTCGATACCGGTTCGGGCGGTGTGCGTGCGAACCTGCAGGCCCAGACGATCCTCACCCAGACCACTGTGACCGTGGGCACGCCGCCCGTGAGTTACCAGGTGCGTGCGACCAGCGGCAATCCCGTGGACTACGCGGTCAAACGCGGCTGGTACATGGATCTGAAGGTCAGCACCGACACCAACGGCAAGGGCGAAATGTTCATCGGTCGTCCGATCATCGATTCGGGCACGGTCTACATGGCCACGTTCGAGCCGGTTGGCGACGAGTGCAGCCCGGGCGGCAAGAACTGGTTCTACGGTTTGAGCACGCTGAGCGGCATCAGCCGCCTGGGTGATGTGAAGATCGGCCTGCCCAACGGCAGCTCGCCCTGCGCGAGCGGTGGTTGCGGTGCGATCGGTATCGGCGGCGGCGCCCCGGTGATCAATGCAACGATCGCCGTGCCCAAGCCGGTGTGCCAGCCGGGTACGCCGGGCTGCTCCACGCCCTTGCCCGAATACTGCCCGGATCCGCCCGCGGCGCAGCCGCCCGGCTGCATCGCGCCGGGATCCGATCCTCCGGCGCCTCCGGGCGGCGGCAATACCTGCCCGTTCGGCTTCTCGCCCATCACCATCAAGGTGCAGGGTCTGGACATGCAGAAGTGCCGTCCGACCGGTCGACAGTCTTGGCGTCAGCTGAGGTAATACGAAACCCGCCCGCGCCGACCCCGGCGCGGGCCCTGCTTAAGGACACCCGTGCATGAAGACCAACAAGCAATTCGGTTTCACCCTGATCGAACTGCTGATCGTCGTTGCGATCATCGCGATCCTCGCGGCGCTGGCGATCAACAGTTATCGCGACAGCGTGCGAAAGACGCGCCGGGCACGTGGCGTGGCCGACATGATCGCGCTGACCAACGACTTCGAGCGCTTCTACACCGCGAACAACACCTACGTCGGCTACTGGACCAATGCCACCCTGGTGCCGGCGTCGCGCAAGCAGTCGCCCAATGAAGCCACGGTGCCGTTCTATACGATTGCCGCGTCCAACATCACGCAGACGACCTACACGCTGACCGCGACCGCGCAAGTGGATCAGGTCAATGACATCTGCGATGGCCTGGCGATCACCCAGACCGGCCTGAAGTCGGTCACGGAAGGTACGGTCGGCGAATGCTGGGGCACCCGCTGATCGCGGATCGCTGAAAGGTTCGACCCGAAAGGCCTGCAGAGATGCAGGCCTTTCTGTTTCTGGCGGCGGCGAAAGGGCTGGACTGCCGCTATGCCCGTTGATTTTCCGGCAAAGAAAAAGGGCCTGCGATGCGATCGCAAGCCCTTGAATTCCATGGCGCCCGAAGTTGGACTCGAACCAACGACCCCCTGATTAACAGTCAAGTGCTCTAACCGGCTGAGCTATTCGGGCGGGGAGGCGCATTTTACCTTGACTGGCCGGATGGTCAAGGCGGACGAGCGCGAAATAGCCACTCCAGGCCTCGAAACCGCATCAAAACGGGCAGATCGTCGCGGTCTGGACCGGCTCGGTGCGGTTGCGGCCGGAGATGTTGACGATGATCCGGCGCAGGGTCTGGTGCTCACGATTGCATACCTGCAAGCTCAGATTGGTTCCTGCCGTGCGTCCGTCCGGCCGAAAACTCAGCACCGGCCGTCCGACGCTGCTGGCCACATGCAGGCCGTGCAGGTCGGTGGATTGCAACACGCTGATCAGCAATTCGTCGGCGTCGCGGTCGCCATCGCTGTCGCGATCGACGAAGGTGATCGTGCCCTGCGACCAGTCCGGCGAACCATGGCAGTGCTCGCTGTCCGACGACCCGCACAGACTGACGTAGCGGCTGCGCATGATCGCGTCGTAGCGCGCGCGGTTCATTTCCGCCTGCAGGCGATTGGTCGCGGACGCGACCCGGTCGTGGACCACCAGTTGCGCCAGGCCGGGCAGGGCCAGCAGGCTGAGCAAGGCGACGAGGGCGAGCGTGAAGACCAGTTCCACGAGGCTGTAACCACGGCGACGGCGCATCGACGGCTCCCTGCAGGTCAGGGAGCGAGCTTCGGTCCGCCCGGACCCCGCAGCCATCGGTCGATTCACGCCGGAAGGGTAGGAGTCCTCCGACGGAAAATCGCTCGGACTATACTGAGCGATTGCACGGATGAGCCGCCCATGTCCGACCGCTTCGAAATCGTTTCGCCCTTCGAGCCCGCCGGCGACCAGCCGGAGGCGATCCGCCAGCTGATCGCGGGCTTCGAATCGGGCCTCGCGCACCAGACCCTGCTCGGCGTCACCGGCTCGGGCAAGACGTTCACGATCGCGAACGTCGTGCAGGCGATCCAGAAACCCACCCTGGTGCTGGCGCCGAACAAGACGCTTGCCGCGCAGCTGTACGGCGAATTCAAGAGCTTCTTTCCGCACAACGCGGTCGAATATTTCGTCAGTTATTACGACTACTACCAGCCCGAAGCCTATGTTCCGGCCAGCGATACCTTCATCGAGAAGGACTCGTCGATCAACGAGCACATCGAGCAGATGCGCCTGTCGGCGACCAAGGCCCTGCTCGAGCGTCGCGACGCGCTGATCGTCGCCACCGTTTCGTCGATCTACGGCCTCGGCGATCCGAACGAATATTTCCGCATGGTCCTGCATCTCGTGCGCGGTGAGCGCATCGACCAGCGCGAGCTGATCCGCCGCCTGACCGAGATGCAGTACGCGCGCAACGACACCGAACTGCGTCGCGCGACCTATCGCGTGCGCGGCGAGGTCATCGACATCCATCCGGCCGAAAGCGAGGTCGAGGCCCTGCGCGTCGAGTTGTTCGACGGCGAGATCGAGAACATCGCCCTGTTCGATCCGCTGACCGGCGAGGTCTACCGCAAGTTGCCGCGCTTCACGCTGTACCCGAAGTCGCACTACGTCACCACGCGCCGCACGGTGCTCGACGCGATCGAGACGATCAAGCCGGAGATGAAGGAACGGCTCGAGTATTTCTATCGCGAGAACAAGCTGGTCGAAGCCCAGCGGCTGCAGCAGCGGACCCAGTTCGACATCGAGATGATGGCCGAGGTGGGTTTCTGCACCGGCATCGAGAACTACTCGCGCCATCTGACCGGACGCATGCCCGGGGAGCCGCCGCCCTGTCTGTACGACTATCTGCCGCCGGATGCCTTGCTGGTCGTCGACGAATCGCACGTGACCATTCCGCAGCTCGGCGCCATGTACAAGGGCGACCGGTCGCGCAAGGAAACGCTGGTGAATTTCGGCTTCCGCCTGCCGTCGGCCCTGGACAACCGCCCCCTGAAGTTCGAGGAATGGCAGCGGCGTTCGCCGCGCGCGATCTTCGTGTCGGCGACGCCGGGCAAGTACGAATTCGAGCACTCCGGCGATCATGTCGTCGAGCTGCTGGTGCGCCCCACCGGCCTGATCGATCCGGAAATCGAGATCCGCCCGGTCGCCACCCAGGTCGACGACCTGCTGTCGGAAATCAACCTGCGCACCAAGATGGGCGACCGCGTGCTGGTGACGACGCTGACCAAGCGCATGGCCGAAAACCTCACCGACTACCTGGCCGAGCACAACGTGCGCGTGCGCTACCTGCATTCTGACATCGAGACCGTGGAGCGTGTCGAAATCATCCGCGACTTGCGCCTGGGCGTCTTCGACGTACTGGTCGGCATCAATCTGTTGCGCGAGGGCCTGGACATGCCCGAGGTATCGCTCGTCGCGATTCTCGACGCTGACAAGGAAGGTTTCCTGCGTTCGGCCGGCTCGCTGATCCAGACGATCGGGCGCGCTGCGCGCAACCTGCGCGGCAAGGCGATCCTCTATGCCGACCGGGTCACCAACTCGATGAAGATCGCGATCGATGAAACCGATCGCCGCCGCGCCAAGCAGGTGCAGTACAACCTCGATCACGGCATCGTGCCGACCTCGGTGAAGCGCGAGATTCTCGACGTGATGGAGGGTGCGCGTTCGAGCGACAACGAATCGCCGCGCGGCCGCGACAAGGCACGCCGGGTCGCCGAGGGCGGCGGCGACTACCCCATCCTCGATCCGACCAAGCTCGCCGCGAAGCTCAAGCAGCTCGAATCGCAGATGTACCAGCATGCACGCGACCTGGAGTTCGAGCAGGCCGGCAAGATCCGCGACGAGATCCAGCGCCTGAAGGCCGCGTCGCTGCAGTCGCCGGTTTAGCGGCGGCGCCCCGGACTCTCGGCGTCGGGCGCTTGCCCCTGCCGGTGCCGGCCCGCAGAATCGGGTCGGGGAGGGGCCATGACCGACAGCGGGAAAACGGACATCGGGGCCTTGTTGCGCGAGGCCATGACGCATGCCGGTGAAGCTCGCGAACGCTGGCTGCGCGAGCTGGCGACGCGTTCGCCCGACGAAGCCGCGACGCTGCGGCATCTGCTCCATCACGACGCGCCGGCCGCGACCCAGGTGCTCGGCGACGGCGCGCTTCCACCGGGGGGCACGCTCGGTCCGAGCGAAGGCGGGCGCATCGGCCCCTATCGCCTCCTGCGACGTCTGGGCCAGGGCGGCATGGGCGAGGTGTGGCTCGCCGAGCGCGCCGACGAAGCATTCTCAAAGCAAGTCGCGATCAAATTCATCGGCACCTTTCTCGGCAATCGCGAAGCGATCGCGTGGTTCCGTCGCGAACGCCAGGCGCTGGCGCGTCTAGAGCACCCGCATATCGCACGTCTGCTCGATGGCGGCGAGACGCCGGATGGTCGGCCGTTCCTCGTCATGGAATATGTCGACGGCGTGCCGCTCGATCTGTATGCCGACGGCCTGCCGGTCGAGCGCATATTGGAATTGTTCCTGCAGGTTTGTGCGGCTGTCGAACATGCGCATCGCGCGCTGATCGTGCATCGCGACATCAAGCCGGCGAATGTATTGGTGGCCGGGGAGGGCGAGACGAAACTGCTCGACTTCGGCATCGCCAAGGAAATGGAGACCGGCGATCAAGGCGACGACGGCCGCACGAAGACGCAGGCTTTCACTCTGCATTACGCCAGTCCGGAGCAGATGGACGGACGTCCGATCACGGTCGCCAGCGATATCTACTCGCTCGGTGCTTTGTTGTATCGGCTCCTGAGCGGCCAGTTACCGCATGCGCAAAGCACCAGCGCCCTCGCGCAGCTGCAGGCGATCGAAAAAACCGGCCCGGAACGCCCGAGCCGCGCGGCGCTGGCATCGACACGCCTGGCGGAGTCCGAACGCAAGCGATTGTCGCGGCGCCTGCACGGCGATCTCGACGACATCGTGCTCAAGTGCCTGCGTCGGGAACCGAACCTGCGATACGGTTCGGCGCGCGAGCTGGCCGAAGATCTTCGTCGTTATCAGGCGCACGAGCCGGTGCTCGCGCGTCGCGGCAGCGTGGGCTATCGGACGGCGCGCTGGCTACGCCGGCATTGGCTGGCGGTAGGCGCAGCGGCGGCGGTGATGCTGGCGCTGGGCGGCGGCCTGCTCTCGACCCACTGGCAGGCGCAGGAGGCAGAAAAACAGCGGGCGCTGGCGCAGCGGCGATTCGATTTGTCGCGCGGATTGGTCAAGGATGTGCTGTTCGATTTTCAGGACCGCCTGGCCAACGTGCCCGGAACCATCGACGCGCGCCGGCAACTGGTCGATCGCACCAAGACTTACCTGCAGCAGCTGGCGAGCGATGCCCAGGACGATCCCGACCTGCTCGCCGATCTGGCGATCGTCGAACGGCGCCTCGGTGACATTTCTGGCAACCCCCTCCAGCCCAACATCGGCGATACGGTGTCGGCGCGTCTGCATTTCCAGCGCGCGGAAGACCTCATCCGGCGCGCGCTCGCCCTGCGACCCAAGGATGATCGCCTGCAGTTGGAGCTGGCGCGCGCCTTGGCCGCACGCGGCGCCTTCGCTTTCTGGGACAACGATCTTCCGGCGTCCGAAAAGGCCTATCGCGCCGCGCTGCCGATACTCGACCGTGCACGCGCGCACCAACGTACCGCGGCGATTCAACGCGAATACGCCACGGCAGTCATCGGATTGGGCGACGTGCAGTTCTGGAACAGCGAGCTGGAGAAATCCCTCGCCACCTACGATTGCGTCTGTCCGGACATCGTCGCGGCCGCCCGCTCCGACGACAGCATGCGCGACACGGCGGCGATCTGTCACACGCGCCGCGCCGATGCCCTGGCCTGGCTGGAGCGATACGACGAAGCCGAGCGCGAGATCGCGGAGGCATTGACGATCTGGGCGGCGCAAAGCGCGGCGCATCCCGACGATGTCTATCTCGCGCATGCGTATCAGGTGTCGTTGATGAAACAGGGCGAAATCCTGCTGTGGTCGCACAAGGACCAGGCCGCGCTCGCTGCCTATGCACGCGGCCTGGCGATCGCCGAGCGCGTGACGCAAGCCGATCCCAACGACCTGCGCGCTGCGCGCGATCTCGCCCTGATGCACAACAAGCGCGGCGATGCCTTGCTGTCGCTCGAGCGACGCAACGAAGCGATCGCCGACTACCGGGCGGGCCTCGAAGGATATCGCCGCCTGCGCGACGGCGATCCCACGCAGACCGAGCATCAGCGCGATTTCGCCGCGACCAACAAGCGTCTCGGCGTGGCTCTGCTGGAGAACGGCCAGGGCGACAGCGCCGTGCCCTATCTGGACGCCGCCATCGACACGGCGCGCCAGCGCTGGCAGGCCTCGCCGGGCACGGTGTCGGCGCGCCGCGATCTCGCCGTCGCGCTGGAGGACCGCGTGCTTGCGCCAGCGACGTCGGGCCAGCGCTGCGCCTGGATCGCGGAAAGCCTCGGACTCTGGCAGCAGATCGAAAAAGCGGGAAAACTCGCACCGACCGACCGACCGCAACTTTCCCAGGCCCGGGAACGGGATCAGGCGTGCCGGCGCGAAAGCCCGCTGCCCTCGGGCCCGGCGGCGGCCACGCCAGCCAGTCCGTGACGCGTGTCCCCGGATCGGCCGACAATTTGCCTGAAGCGCCCCCGCTGCATTAGAATGCGCGCCTTATTCGGGCGATTAGCTCAGCGGTAGAGCACTACCTTGACATGGTAGGGGTCACAGGTTCGAACCCTGTATCGCCCACCACGCCTTCCCGGCGTGACCCCCGAATTCCGCGGCCCGGCTCTGCCGGGCCGTTTTCGTTTTTGACATCGGGCGGCCCGGGGCACTAAATTCCGTCTACACAGCCCATCCAGGTGACGTCGGGAAACCGCCGTCGAGCGTGCGACATGAGCACTACCAGCCGCCACCGATAGGTCCGCCAGGTTCTCGTCGCGCACGAAGGACGCCTGGCGTCCTTTTTTATTTTTCCGCCTGCCGATCGTAGGAGCCAGCTTGCTGGCGACCACGTCGGTCGGTCGCCAGCAAGCTGGCTCCTACACGAAGACATCGAAGATTCCCGCCATGATCAACATCACTCTCCCCGACGGCAGCCAGCGCCTGTTCGAACAGCCCGTATCCGTCGCCGAAGTCGCCGCGTCCATCGGCGCCGGTCTGGCCAAGGCCGCTCTCGCGGGCAAGGTCGACGGCAAGCTGGTCGACACCAGTTTCCGCATCGATCACGACGCCTCGCTGGAGATCGTCACCGAGAAGCATCCCGATGCGCTCGACGTGCTGCGCCACTCGACGGCCCATCTGCTGGCCCAGGCCGTGCAGCGCCTGTTTCCGGGCGCGCAGGTGACCATCGGCCCGGTCATCGACAACGGCTTCTACTACGACTTCGCCTACGAGCGTCCGTTCACCCCGGACGACCTTCCGAAGATCGAAGAAGAGATGCTCAAGATCGTCAAGGAAGCGCTGCCGGTCACGCGTTCGGTGAAATCGCGCGACGACGCCGTCGCGTTCTTCAAGAACATGGGCGAGAACTTCAAGGCCGAGATCATCGAGTCCATTCCGGCGACCGAGGATCTGTCGTTGTACGCCCAGGGCGACTTCATCGACCTGTGCCGCGGCCCGCATGTGCCCGCGACCGACAAGCTGCGCGCGTTCAAGCTCATGAAGGTGGCCGGCGCCTATTGGCGCGGCGATTCCAACAACCAGATGCTCAGCCGCATCTACGGCACGGCCTGGTTGAACGACAAGGACCTCAAGGCGTATCTGCTGCAGCTCGAAGAAGCCGAGAAGCGCGATCACCGCAAGATCGGCAAGGCCCTCGACCTGTTCCACCAGCAGGAAGAAGCGCCGGGCATGGTGTTCTGGCATCCGAAAGGCTGGGCGCTGTGGCAGGTCGTCGAGCAGTACATGCGCAAGGTCTACCTGCAGTCGGGCTATCAGGAAGTGCGCTGCCCGCAGATTCTCGATGTCTCGCTATGGAAGAAGTCCGGCCACTGGGACAACTACGCCGAGAACATGTTCTTCACCGAATCGGAAAAGCGCACCTACGCGATCAAGCCGATGAACTGCCCGGGCCACGTGCAGGTGTACAACCACGGCCTGCACAGCTATCGCGATCTGCCGATCCGTTACGGCGAGTTCGGTTCCTGCCACCGCAACGAACCGTCGGGTGCGCTGCACGGCATCATGCGCGTGCGTTCGTTTACTCAGGACGACGGCCACATCTTCTGCACGCCCGAGCAGATCGAATCGGAAGTCACCGCCTTCCATCGCCAGGCGATGGCGGTCTACACGCAGTTCGGCTTCTCGGACATCTCGCTCAAGATCGCCCTGCGGCCGGAAAAGCGGCTCGGCACGGACGAGACCTGGGACAAGGCCGAAGGCGCGTTGCGCGCGGCGCTCGCCGCCTGCGGCGTCGAATGGCAGGAGCTGCCGGGCGAGGGCGCGTTCTACGGTCCGAAGATCGAGTACCACATGCGCGATTCGATCGGCCGCGGCTGGCAGGTCGGCACGATGCAGGTCGATTTCATGATGCCCGAGCGCCTGGGCGCCGAGTACGTGGACGAGCATTCGGCCCGCCAGCACCCGGTCATGCTGCACCGGGCCATCGTCGGCTCGATGGAGCGTTTCCTGGGCATCCTCATCGAAAACCATGCCGGCGCCCTGCCGTCGTGGCTGGCGCCGGTGCAGGCGGTAGTCCTCAACATTACCGACGCCCAGGGCGACTATGTCGCCGGGGTCCAGAAAACCCTTGCAAATCAAGGCTTCCGGGTCGCCAGCGATTTGCGGAACGAGAAAATCGGCTATAAAATCCGCGAGCACACGCTGCAGAAAGTCCCCTACCTGCTGGTGGTCGGCGACCGCGAGAAGGAACTGGGCCTGGTGGCCGTGCGCACCCGCAGCGGCGAAGATTTGGGCACAATGAGCGTCGAGGCGTTCGCCGAGAAGCTGCGGAACGAATCAACCCCGGCCGCCTGAGGCGTCCGGAAACCGATCAACGAACGAGGATTCACGCATCAATACGCCAGCCACAGAAAAAGGTAATCGCAAGAACAATGAGATCCGCGTCCCGCGCGTGCGCGTGATCGGTGCGGACGGCGAAATGGTTGGCGTGCTGTCGCGCGACGAAGCGCTGGCGCTGGCGGAAGAGTCGGGTCTCGACCTGGTCGAAATCCAGCCGACGGCGGATCCGCCGGTCTGCCGCATCATGGATTACGGCAAGTTCAAGTTCGAACTGCAGAAGAAGGCCAACGCGGCCAAGAAGAAGCAGAAGATCGTCGAGATCAAGGAACTCAAGTTCCGTCCGACCACCGACGATGGCGATTACAACATCAAGCTGCGCAACCTGCGTCGGTTCCTCGAAGAGGGCGACAAGGTCAAGGTCAACATCCGCTTCAAGGGTCGCGAAATGGCGCACCAGGAGTTGGGCATGGAAATGGCCCGTCGCATCGAGACGGACCTGGCCGACGAAGTGGTCATCGAGCAGCGCCCCCGCCTCGAGGGCCGCCAGATGATCATGATGATCGCCCCCAAGAGAAAGTAATCCGGCCGCAGGCCGGACACCTGCCGTTCCCCTCTCCCCCCGGGAGAGGGCAAAGGGTGAGGGCAAAACGCGCCGCCAGGCGCGTTTCTCTTTTCCAGGCCAGGTCGCCGACCCTCATCCGCCTTTCGGGCACCTTCTCCCGGTGGGAGAAGGGCGGGAATAGCCGACTCCCTCTCCCCTCGGGGAGAGGGCCGGGGTGAGGGCAGCTCCTACTACGATGGACCTTGCCTAAGCCCCTGACTTTCCTGCATAATCTCCGGTTCTTGGCTTCGGCCAAGGCCCCGGCGCGGAATCCGGGCCCGGTTCATCGGGCGAAACCGCTTTGGACCTGTTTTAGATTCTTTTCGAATCAAGAACTTACAAGCCGACACGGGCAGGACGGAAAGACCGGGCTCCATGGGTCTTCGCGACGAACTCGCGATGACGCATGACAGCCAGGCGCCCAGGTCAGTCAAATAAAACCGAAAGGACACCCACATGGCCAAGATCAAGATCAAGACCAATCGTGCGGCAGCCAAGCGCTTCCGGAAGACCGCTTCCGGCAAGTACAAGGCAGGCCACGCAAACCGTAGCCACATCCTCACCAAGAAATCGACCAAGCGTAAGCGCAACCTCCGCCAGACGAACCACGTCCGCGCCGAGGATTCCGGCCGTCTTGATCGCCAGCTGCCCTATCTCTGAGGAGGACTGAACCATGGCACGAGTCAAACGTGGTGTAACGGCACGCCGCCGGCACAAGAAAATCATCAAGCTTGCGAAGGGCTACTACAACGCCCGCCGCAAGGTCTTCCGCGTCGCCAAGCAGGCCGTCACCAAGGCTGCGCAGTACGCGTATATCGGTCGCAAGCAGCGCAAGCGCCAGTTCCGCAGCCTGTGGATCGTGCGTATCAACGCCGCGGCCCGCATGTACGGCCTGAGCTACAGCCGTTTCATGAACGGTCTGCTGAAGGCGAACATCCAGCTCGACCGCAAGGCGCTCGCTGACCTCGCCATCCACGATCTGCCCGCGTTTGGCAAGATCGCCGAGCAGGCCAAGCGCGCTCTCGCGGCGTAAGGCACATCGATTCGGCGCTGTGCATCGCGCCTGAAACGAAGAAATGGGGAAGGGCGAGAGTCCTTCCCCATTTTGTTTTTGGGGTTTCTTCCTGTCGGTCATGGCGACCTCGGTCGCGATGACGAAGCCACGGATAGCGCGAGTAACGCATGAGCGATATCGAACAACTCACCCATTCCGCCCTGGCGCAGATCCAGGTCGCCGCCAGCCTTGAGGCACTCGATGCCCTGCGCGTGGCCCTGCTCGGCAAGTCCGGCAGCATCACCGGCCAGCTCAAGCAGCTCGGCGCCTTGCCGCCGGACCAGCGCAAGACGGTGGGCGAACACATCAACCGCGCCAAAGACACCGTCGCGGACGCACTCGCCGCGCGCAAGCTCGTGCTCGAGGACGCCGCGTTCGCCGAACGCCTGGCGACCGAGAGCATCGACGTGACCCTGCCGGGCCGCGGCAATGGCATCGGTAATCTGCATCCGGTCTCGCGCACGCTCGAGCGCATCACCGACATCTTCGCGCGCCTCGGCTACCAGCTGTCCGACGGTCCCGAGATCGAGGACGACTGGCACAACTTCGAAGCTCTGAATTTCCCGCCGCACCACCCGGCGCGCGCGATGCACGACACCTTCTATTTCCCCGACGGCCGCCTGCTGCGCACGCACACCTCGGGTGTGCAGGTGCGTTTCATGACCGACGCGGTCGCCAACAAGAGCGGACCGCCGCTCCGCATGATCGCCGCCGGCAAGGTCTATCGCTCCGATTCGGACCAGACGCACACGCCGATGTTCCACCAGGTCGAAGGCCTGCTCATCGACGAGACCTCGAGTTTCGCCGACCTCAAGGGCACGCTGTCGGAATTCGTGCGTGCGTTCTTCGAGCGCGATTTCGAGATGCGTTTCCGTCCGAGCTACTTCCCGTTCACCGAGCCCTCGGCGGAAGTCGACATCGCCTGGCAGCAGCCCGACGGCAGTACGCGCTGGCTGGAAGTGCTCGGCTGCGGCATGGTGCATCCGAACGTGCTGCGCGCCGTTGGCATCGATCCCGAACGCTACAGCGGATTCGCGTTCGGCCTGGGCGTGGAGCGTTTCGCGATGCTGCGTTACGGCGTCAACGACCTGCGCAGTTTCTTCGAGAACGACGCCCGCTTCCTGAAGCAGTTCGCCTGAAACGACTCGCCTGACGAACACCAAGCAATTCCGGAAAACACATCATGAAATTCCCCGAAAGCTGGCTCCGCGAACACGTCACCGTCGGCGCATCGCGCGACGAACTCGCCGCGCGCCTGACCGCGATCGGCCTGGAAGTGGAGGGCGTCGAGGACATCGGTGCCACGCTCGAGGGCGTCGTCGTCGCCGAAATCCTGTCGGCGGAGAAACATCCCGAAGCCGATCGTCTGCAGGTTTGCCAGGTCGCGATCGGTACCGGCGAAACGGTGCAAATCGTTTGCGGCGCGCCGAATGCGCGCGCGGGCCTGAAGGCGCCGCTCGCCACGGTCGGCGCGAATCTGCCCGGCGGATTGGCGATCAAGGCCGCGAAACTGCGCGGCGTCGAGAGTTTCGGCATGTTGTGCTCGGCCAAGGAACTGGCGATCGATCCCGATGCCTCCGGCCTGCTCGAGCTGCCCGCCGATGCGCCGGTCGGCTCGCCGCTGGCGGGCTACCTCGGTCTGCCCGATGCGAGTTTCGAACTCAAGCTCACGCCCAATCGCGCCGACTGCTTCAGCGTGCGCGGCGTGGCCTTCGATGTCGCCGCCGCGCTCGGCACCCAGGTCAATGCGATGCAGATTCCCGAGGCCGCGGTCACCACGCAGGCCGCCATTTCCGTGCAGCTGCAAGCCGGCGCCGACTGCCCGCGCTTCTGCGGCCGCATCGTCGAAGGCCTGGATGCTAACGCGCGCACCCCGCTGTGGATGAGCGAGCGGCTCAAGCGCGCCGGCCTGCGTCCGATCAGTCCGCTGGTGGACATCACCAACTACGTGATGCTCGAACTCGGCCAGCCGCTGCATGCGTTCGACGCCGACACGCTCACCGGCCCGCTGATCGTGCGCCACGCGCGCGCTGGCGAAACCCTGACCTTGCTCGACGAGCGCGAAGTCACGCTCGATCCCGGCTTCCTGCTCGTCACCGATGCCGACCGTGCGGTCGCGCTCGGCGGCGTGATGGGCGGTTGGGCGACGCGGGTCACCGAGTCCACCACGCGGGTGTTCTTCGAGGCCGCGCATTGGGTGCCCAGCGCGATCATCGGTCGCGCGCGCAAGCTCGGTATGCATACCGATGCCGGTCATCGCTTCGAGCGTGGCGTCGATCCGCAGCTGCCGCGCTTCGCGGTGGAGCGTGCGACCGCGCTAGCGCTGCAGATCCTGGGCGGCTCGGCCGGCCCGATCACCGAAACCGTGCTGGCCGAACATCTCGCGACGCCGGCGGCGGTGTCGCTGCGGCGCGACCGCCTCCAGCGCGTGCTCGGCATCGCCGTGCCCGATGCCGAGGTCGAACGCATCCTGCGTGCGCTGGGCATGCAGGTCGCCACCGTCGCCGACGGTTGGCAGGTCGTGCCGCCGACGCGCCGCTTCGACATCGCGATCGAGGAAGACCTCATCGAGGAAATCGCGCGCATCCATGGCTACGACGCGATTCCCGTGCGTACGCCCACCGGCCAGATCCGTCTCGCGGCACCGAGCGAGACCCGGGTTGCCGAGGGCGAGCTGCGCCGCCAGCTCGCCGCCAACGACTATCTCGACACGATCAACTACGCCTTCATCGACGCGCAGACGCTCAACACCTGGCAGCTCGCGGACGGAGCCGTCGCCCTGGCCAATCCGCTGACCTCCGAGCTGGGCGTCATGCGCACCTCCCTGTTGCCCGGCCTGGTTGAGGCCCTGCGCCGAAATCGGGCGCGTCAGCAGGGGCGCATCCGCCTGTTCGAGCTGGGCCGTGTCTTCCATCTGGCGGCCGGGCAAGCCCCGCGCGAAACCCGGCGCATTGCCGCGGTCGCCACCGGCCGGGCCGATGCCGAGCGCTGGTCGGCGCAGGCGCGCGAGGTCGACTTTCACGATCTCAAGGCCGATGTCGAACGCCTGCTCGCCCTGAGCGGCGGGCCGGCGGAATTCCATCCGGCGATCGAGCCCTACGGCCACCCCGGCCGCAGCGCGGCGATCTGGCGGAATGGCCACCGGGTGGGCTGGATCGGCCATATCCACCCGCGCCTGGCCAAGGCCCTGGACCTGGAAGGCGAGGTTGTCGGCTTCGAGCTCGACCTGGACGCCGTCAGCGATCGCGCGGTTCCCCGGGCTGGCGAGGTTTCCCGCTTCCCGTTCGTCCGCCGGGACCTCGCGCTCGTCGTCCCGGAGTCGACGCCCTGGGCCGCCCTGGAGACGAGTCTGAAAACCGTCCTCGGCGGCCGTTTGCGCGAGGTCGTGCTGTTCGATCAATACCGTGGTCCAGGTCTCGAAACCGGTACAAAGAGCCTCGCTATGGGCTTGATATTGCAGGACGTTTCCCGCACTCTGACCGACCTAGACGCCGACCAGGCGGTCTCCGACGCCCTCGCGGCGCTGGCTTCCGACTGCGGCGCCACGATACGGGTTTGACGCTGTCGGCAACGGCAGTCAGCAGGGGATGACATGGCACTGACCAAGGCCGAAATGGCTGAGCGCTTGTTCGAGGAAGTGGGACTGAACAAGCGAGAGGCCAAGGAATTCGTGGACGCGTTTTTCGATGCGCTGCGCGAGTCGCTGGAGCGGGGGCAGGGCATCAAGCTGTCCGGCTTCGGCAATTTCGATTTGCGTCAGAAGAACCAGCGGCCCGGCCGCAATCCGAAGACCGGCGAGGAAATCCCGATTTCGGCGCGCACCGTCGTCACCTTCCGTCCGGGACAGAAGCTGAAGGAGCGCGTGGAGGCTTATGCTGGATCCGGGCAGTAACCGCGAACTCCCGCCCATCCCGGCGAAGCGCTACTTCACCATCGGTGAAGTCAGCGAGCTGTGCGACGTCAAGCCGCATGTGCTGCGTTATTGGGAAACCGAATTCGAGAGCCTCAGCCCGGTCAAGCGCCGCGGCAATCGCCGCTATTACCAGCGCCACGATGTGCTGATGATCCGCCAGATCCGCGGCCTGCTGTACGAGCAGGGCTACACCATCAGCGGCGCCCGCCAGCGTCTGGAGGGTGAAACCGGCCGCGTCGAGACCAGCATGTCGGCGCAGATCGTCAAGCAGGTGCGCATGGAGCTCGAGGAAGTCCTCGCGCTGCTCAAGCGCTGACGTCTCCGGGAGCGGCGCGCGCCGCTCCTTCCGCAGCAAATCACGTATAATCGCCAGCCTGTCGGGGCGTAGCGCAGCCTGGTAGCGCATCTGCCTGGGGGGCAGAGGGTCGTGGGTTCAAATCCCGCCGTCCCGACCAAGTATCAAAGCACGCAACATCAAGAACCCGCCTTTCGGCGGGTTTTTTCTTTTCGCATCATGAAGCGCGATCAGCTATCGAACAACGCCGCATCCAACGCCATCAACGGCGCCGTGCCGCTGCGCATCGCGGCGGCATGGGAGTGGATGCGGGGCAGGATGCGCGCGAAGTAGAAACGGGCGGTTTCGCGCTTCATCGTCTTGAAGTCTTCCGGGTAGTCGCCCGCGTTTGCGGTCGCGACGGCGCGTGCCCACCAGTAGGCCAGCGAGACGTAGCCCGAATAGAACAGGTAGTCGACCGAGGCCGCACCGACTTCGTCGGCATTCGACATCGCTTTCTTGCCGACTTCCATCGTCAGCTCGCCCCACTGGCGCGTGACTTCGGCCAGCGGCAGGATGAATTCGGTGAGCTCGGGTTTGGTCGCGTTCGCTTCGCAGAACGCCTGGATCATCGCCAGGAAGCGGCGCATGCCGGCACCCTGCAGCTGCATGATCTTGCGGCCGAGCAGGTCGAGCGCCTGGATCTGCGTCGTGCCTTCGTAGATCGTGGTGATGCGGGCGTCGCGCGCGAATTGCTCCATGCCGGTTTCGGCGATGTAGCCGTGGCCGCCGAAGACCTGCAGCGCGTGGTACGTGCACTCGTTCGCCCATTCGGTGAGCAAGGCCTTGGTGATCGGCGTGAGGAAGCCCAGCAGTTCGTCGGCGGCCTTGCGTTCTTCGTCATCGCCGCTGCGCTCGAGCACGTCGACCAGGGTCGTCGCATGCAGGGCGAGCATGCGGCTGCCCTCGGCGAGCGATTTGCAGGTCAGCAGCATGCGGCGGATGTCGGGATGCACGATCAGCGGATCGGCCGGCTTGTCCGGGAATTTCGCGCCCGACAGCGACCGCATCTGCAGACGGTCGCGCGCGTACTGCAGCGCGCCCTGATACGAACGGTCGATGAGGCCCAGGCCCTGCAGGCCGACGGCGAGGCGCGCGGTGTTCATCATGGTGAACATCGCATTGAGGCCCTTGTTCGGCTGGCCGATCAGATAGCCTTCGGCGCCGTCGAAATTCATCACGCAGGTCACCGACCCGTGGATGCCCATCTTGTGTTCGATCGAACCGCAGCGCACGGCATTGCGATCCCCGACCACGCCTTCGCGCGAGACCTTGATCTTGGGCACGATGAACAGCGAAATGCCTTTCACGCCTGCCGGCGCGTCGGGCAGGCGCGCAAGCACGAGATGGATGATGTTGTCGGTGAAATCGTGCTCGCCGCCGGTGATGAAGATCTTCGTGCCGGTGATCGCGTAACTGCCGTCGGCCTTCAGCTCGGCGCGCGTCTTGAGCAAGCCCAGATCCGAGCCGCAATGCGATTCGGTCAGGCACATCGTGCCGGTCCAGCGGCCGGCGATGATCGGCTTGAGGAAGACTTCCTTCTGCCAGTCTTCGCCGTGATGCTTGAGCGCTTCCGTCGCACCATGCGAGAGCAACGGATAGTTGCCCCAGGAAAGATTGGCCGCGTCGATCATTTCCTTCGCCGCCGCACCGAAGCTCTCCGGCAAGGCCTGGCCGCCCATCGCCTCGGGCGCGGTCAGGCCGGTCCAGCCGCCTTCGACGAACTGCTGGTAGGCCTCCTTGAAGCCGGGCGGCGTGGTCACGGCGCCGGTGTTCTTGTCGAGCACGCAGCCATGGTCATCGCCGATGGCATTGAGCGGCGCGAGCACCGATTGCGTGAACTTCGCGGCTTCTTCCAGCACGGCATCCATGAGCTCGCGGTCGGCGCTGGCGATGCCCAGGTGCTTGTAGAGTTTTTCGGCTTCGATCACGTCGAACAGCGCGAACTTGATGTCGCGCACGGGGGCGGTATAGGCGGTCATGTCGGTCTTTCCTGTCGAATTCGGGAACGAAGGCGCGGCGCTGGACTCAGCGCAGCACGCCATTGAGGCCGGGAGCGGGGTTGAGCACGCTCTCGTAACTGAAACTGTCTTCGCGGCGCGGATCATGCGTGGCGATCTTGCCGCTCAGGGTGTAACGCACGGCCTGGCGCGACGCGAGCGCCGAGGCGACCGTCGCCTTCGCCGCCAGCGGCGGGGCGATCGTGGTGGTGAAGACATCCGCCGACTCCGGACCAATGTTCAGCGCCGGACTGAACACGATCGCGCCCGCGTCCTGACCGGCAATGTTCAGGCGCGCCGTCACCGTGTCGAAATTGGTCGGGATGTTGCTGAAATTCTGCAGACGGATCGTGATCCGCCACTGTCCGTTTGCTTGCGCGGCCAGCTCCTGGATGCTCGCGCGCGGCGGATTGATCTGCTTGCGCACGCCCCCGAAACAACCGGCGAGCAGGGTGACCAGAACCAGGGCGAAACACAGGCGGGAGACGAGGCGCATGCGGGAAAATCCATACGGTGATGAATGTGGTGAGCATAACAGGCCGCCGTTTTCCTTGGCGCGCGCCGGCGACGCCAATCTCATCCCACGAGACGCCGGACCGCTACATAGGAGGCCCCGATCTGCAGGCCGCCCATGAACGCCATCCTCCGTGCGCCGACCGAGCAAGACGCTGCGCCTCCAGTCACGACCGGCCGTGCCCTGGCGCAGCGCCTGCAAGGCAAATACGCCGAACGCATCACTGGCAGTTTCGTCGTGCCGGGCAAGGACGGCCGCTACCGGCCGCTGCCCGCCGAATTGCCCGAAGCCCTGACCCGGGCCCTGCGCGCACGCGGCATCGGTCAGCTCTACAGCCACCAGGCCGAGGCCTGGGACGCGACGCAGGCCCGCGAACATATCGTGGTGGCCACGCCCACCGCCTCGGGCAAATCCCTGTGTTTCACCTTGCCCGTGGTCGCGGCGGCGATGACGGCCGGCAGCAAGGCCCTGTACCTGTTTCCGACCAAGGCCCTGGCCCAGGACCAGGTCGCGGAACTGCTCGATCTCAATCGCGCCGGCGATCTGGGCCTGCGTGCAGCGACCTTCGACGGCGACACGCCCGGCGATGCCCGCCAGGCGATCCGTCTCAACGGCGACATCGTCGTCAGCAATCCGGACATGCTGCACCAGGCGATCCTGCCCCATCACACCAAATGGGCGCAGTTCTTCGAGAACCTGCGCTATGTGGTCATCGACGAGATCCACAGTTACCGTGGCGTATTCGGCTCCCATCTGGCGAACGTGATCCGGCGCCTCAAGCGAATCTGCGCGTTCTACGGCGTGCGCCCGCAGTTCATCCTGTGCTCGGCGACGATCGGCAATCCGCTCGAGCATGCGCGTGCCCTGATCGAAGACGAGGTCCGCGCGATCACCGACAGCGGCGCGCCCAGCGGCGACAAGCACGTGCTGCTGTGGAATCCGCCGGTGGTCAATCCCGACTTGGGTCTGCGTGCATCGGCACGCTCGCAGGCCACGCGTATCGCGCGCCACGCGATCAAGGCGGGCCTGAAAACCCTGGTGTTCTGCCAGAGCCGGACGATGGTCGAAGTCGTGACCAAATACCTGAAGGAAACCTTCGATCACGACCCACGCAAGCCCGCGCGTATTCGTTCCTATCGTGGCGGCTACCTGCCGAGCGAGCGTCGCGAGGCCGAGCGGGCGATGCGCGCCGGCAGCATCGACGGCATCGTCAGTACATCGGCGCTGGAACTGGGCGTCGATATCGGCAGCCTCGACGTCGTCGTGCTCAACGGCTATCCCGATTCCATCGCGGCGACCTGGCAGCGCTTCGGCCGCGCGGGCCGTCGCCAGAAACCGTCGCTCGGTGTATTGATCGCCAGCAGCCAGCCGCTGGATCAATACGTGATCCGTCACCCGGAATATTTCGCGAACGCCTCGCCCGAGCATGCGCGCATCGCGCCCGACCAGTTGCTCATCCTCATGGACCACATCCGTTGCGCCGCCTTCGAATTGCCGTTCGCCGACGGCGACCGCTTCGGGCCGATCGATCCGGCGCCCTGGCTGCAGGTGCTCGCCGAAACCGACGTGCTGCATCACGAGGGCGGTCGCTGGGAATGGATCGCCGACAGCTATCCAGCACAGGCGGTGAACCTGCGTTCGGTCGCTGACGGCAATTTCGTCGTCGTCGATCGCACCGACGGGCGCCAGAAGATCATCGCCGAAGTCGACTATTCCGCCGCCGCACTGACCTTGTACGAAGGCGCGATCCACATGATCCAGTCCGAACCCTTCCAGGTCGAACGCCTGGACTGGGAAGGGCGCAAGGCCTACGTGACGCGCACGCGTGTCGACTACTACACGGACGCGATCGATTACAGCAAGCTCAAGATCCTCGACCAGGCCGAAACCGCCAGCGCGGGGCAGGGCAGTGCTCATCACGGCGAAGTGCATGTCGTGCGGCGCGTGTCGGGCTACAAGAAAATCCGTTTTCATACGCACGAGAACATCGGCTACGGGCCGGTCACGCTGCCCGACCAGGAACTGCACACGACGTCCTTGTGGTGGCAGTTGCCGCAGGCGGTGCTGGAAGGCGCATTCGCGACGCGACATGAAGCACTCGATGGCTTTCTCGGCGCGTCGCATGTCCTGCATCTGGTCGCGCAGGTCGCGGTGATGGCCGAAGGACGTGATTTGCAGAAAGCCGTCGGCAGTGGCGATGGTGCCTGGTTCGCCAGCGCGGACACCCACGGGCGCGGACAACTGCGCGGCGCGAACGGCGAATCGGAAGATCCCTCGCAGTTGCGCAGCTTTACGCCGACGCTCTATCTCTACGACAACTATCCGGGTGGCATCGGCCTGAGTGCGCCCCTGTTTGAGCGCCGCGACGAACTACTCGCGCGCGCGCAGGCCCTGGTGACCGAATGCGACTGCGGCGCCGGATGCCCGGCCTGCGTCGGGCCGATCCTCGCCGCGGAAGAACTGGCGGCGGACACGCCGAAGTCGCTTGCCGTGCGTGTGCTCGCTTTGTTGGCGGCCGCATGAGTGCGCTCGCCGGCAAGCTCGCGGACCTGCGCCGACAGGCGGGCGTGGGCGTGTCACCGATGCCATCAACGACGCTGCTGGGGGCGCGTTCGCCGGTGCCGGAACAACTGCGCAAATTGCTCGGCGTCCGCGCGAGAGCGGAGATCGCGCCCGCGCCGCTGCTGTCGCGAGAACTTGATCGCGTCCTGATCGGCGACGAGATCGCGCCGGGACTGCGCTACGTCGAGCAGTGGTCGCCCTGGCCGTCCGCACCCGAACAAATCGACTTGCAGGGCCTCGGTGGGGATGTGATTGCTCGCCACGATCTGCTCGCCTTCGATACCGAAACCACCGGCCTCGCCGGCGGCACCGGCACGCGCGCCTTCATGATCGGTGCGGCCGACTGGCGCGATGGCGGCCTGCGCACGCGACAGCTGTACCTGAGTTCGATGGCGGCCGAGTCGGCGATGTTGCGCGAGTTCGCCGCGTGGCTGCATCCGCGCTCGGTGCTGGTTTCCTACAACGGGAAATCCTACGACCGACCCTTGCTGAGCACGCGCTACCGCTTGGCACGCCTGCCCGATCCGGTGTTGGGCCGCGCGCACGTCGACCTGCTGCACCCGGTGCGTCGACGCTATCGCGGGCAGTGGGCCAATTGCCGGCTCGCGACGGTCGAAAGGCAATTGCTCGGCGTCGTGCGCGAGGACGACCTGCCCGGATCGGAAGCACCGCGCGCCTGGCTCGACTACCTCCGCGGTGGGTCGGCGCGCGATCTGCGTCGCGTCGCCGCACATAATCATCAGGACCTGGGCAGTCTTGCCGCGCTGTTGCTGAAGTTGAGCGCGTCCTAAGCGGACAAGATGGGCTGATCGGCAGAAAATCGGGCAGCACCGTAAGTGGCTGTAAATATTCGATTTTCTGGCCTTGCTGAGGCAGTGCCTGCAACGTCTGCAGGGCCCCGTCGCCGTCGGCAAGCACACGGCATGGCTTGCCATAAATCGCCTCCGCAACTATCATTCCCCGCTCACCCGCACCGCCGGGTGCCGACGCGACAAATTCTGGCTAGGTAGCTCAGTTGGTAGAGCAGGGGATTGAAAATCCCCGTGTCGGGGGTTCGATTCCCTCCCTGGCCACCACTATTTCAATGACTTACGAAAGCCGCACGCGTTGCGGCTTTTGTTTGCGCGTGTAAAACGCATCGTTCAACTACGCCGCTGCACCAGAACGTAGGCGACCAGTCCGATCACCAGCAACACGGCCGCCACTACATCCGCCGCCACCACCTTTGCGACGTTCGGGTTGTAGTTGCCGGTACTCCACGCGAGGAACAGGAAGGAGAGCACGCTCGCGAAGCCGAGCGCGAATGCACTGGGTTGCAGCGCGGGCAGAAAGGCAGCGGCGACGAGGAAAGCGCCGAGCAGGCCGAGCAGCACCGCGCGATGGCGCATGAGGATGGCGAGATTTGGTTCTTCGAAGCCGATGCCATAGAGCGCGCTCAGTCGCTCCGGTCCGATCATGCCGGAGACCGGCAGGAGGTGGATGAGTCCGGCGAGGATCAGCGTGACCGAGATGAGATAGCGCATGGACCTGTCCTTCGTGAGAGTGAGAGGGCGCGGTTATTTGAAACGCAGGGCGGCCAGCGGAAGTTTTTTCAGCGTGCGGCCGCTGGGGCCGACATAGACCACGTCGGCGCTGTTGCCGTCGACATAGGCATAGGACATGGGCTCGGGCCGCTCGAAGAAGGACGTGTCGACGCGATGCCAGCGTCGCGTCGCGTCCAGGCGATACGTATGCACATAGGTGCCATTGCGGCCGGAGAAAGGCGTGTTCCAGACCACGATCACCTGCAGACCGACGAGATCGGTCGCGATGCTTTGCGGATGGCCGAAACCCTTGTTGGCCTCGACCCAAGTCCGCAGGTCGGTCAGTGACGCGAAGTCTGCGGGGGCCTGCGCACCGGGCAAGGTATCGGGTGCGGCGACGGCTTGGCTCGCTAACAGCAAGCAGGCGATCAGCGCGAGACGTTTCGAAGCGATCAGCGCGTTGGCGGCGCGTCGGATTGCATGATCGGGTTCCAGGGCCATGGGGTGTTTCCTCCGGCAATGGTTATGACGCGCGGGGTTACAGAGTCGCGGCCAGGTCCGCTCCTACATGCTCAGGGGCTCGGCGGGACGTAGCCGGCGGGGGCTTCCGCGCCGTCGCCGAACAGGAATTTTTCCATTTCGGTTTCGAGATAGGCGCGATGTTTGGGATCGAGCGGGGACAGGCGGTTTTCGTTGATCAACATCGTCTGGTGCGCCAGCCATTCGGCCCAGGCCGCCTTGCCGATGTTTTCGAACACGCGCTTGCCCATGGCGCCGGGCCAGGGAATGAAGGCGAGGCCTTCGGTGTCGATCTGATGCTTCTGGCAGAACACGGTGCGGGACATGGGCTTCTCGATGCGCGGGAATTCAGGGCAGGGTCGCGAGCAGTTTTTTGACCGGCGCCGGCAGACCAACCTCGTCCAGGGTCGCCAGCGCCTGCCAACGGTACTGGTCATTGTCGCTGATCTGCACGGTCGCGGCGGCGCCGTGCCACAGCAGTGGCGCGATGTGCAGTCGATAGTGGCTGAAGGTGTGCTCGATCAGCGCCATCGGCGTGTTCGCGTCAAAATCCGCGCGGGCATGGGCCTCGACAAACAGACGCGCCTCGTCGTGATCGGCGACTTCCGGCAGCGACCACATGCCCGACCACACGCCGCTCGGCGGTCGGCGCGCGAGCAGCACGCGGCCGTGGGCATCGCGCAGCACCAGCATTACGGTGCGCCGTTCCGGCAGCGGTTTGCCCGGCTTGGATTCCGGCAGTTGTTCGACGCGGCCTTCGCGCAGCGCCACGCAATCGGCCTGCAGGGGGCAGAACATGCAGGAGGGGTCGCTGCGCGTGCACAGGGTCGCACCGAAATCCATGATCGCCTGCGAGTAGTCGGCCAGCCGTGTCTGCGGCAGATGTTCTTCCGCAAGCTCCCACAGTTTTTTCTCGACCGCCGACGAACCCGGCCAGCCATCGACGCCATGGAAGCGGCACAGACTGCGCTTCACGTTGCCATCGAGAATCGCGTAACGCAGGCCGTGCGCCTGCGCCAGGATCGCGCCGGCCGTACTGCGACCGATGCCAGGCAGGGCCGACAGCGCCTCGAAATCCGCGGGTAGCTCGCCATCGTGCAACTCCACGCAGACACGCGCGGCCTTGTGCAGGTTGCGCGCGCGGGCGTAGTAGCCCAGTCCCGCCCAGAGCGCGAGCACGCGATCGAGATCGGCGGCGGCAAGATCACGCAAGGTCGGCAGTTCGCGCACGAAGCGCTCGAAATACGGAATGACCGTCTGCACCTGCGTCTGCTGCAGCATGATTTCCGACAACCACACGTTGTACGGCGAACGCGGATGCTGCCAGGGCAGGTCGTGCCGGCCACTGGTGTCGAACCAGCGCAGCAGTCGTTCGGCGAAGGAATCGGTTTCGGCCACGATCAGGGCTGCGCGGCAGGCGGCGCGCTGTCGCGGATTTCGATCTCGACGCCCTCGAGCTCGATGCCGTCGAATTCCAGCGTGGGCGTACTGATCGTCGCATTGAGCGGCGGCAGCAGCGCGCCATCGGGCTTGGCGACCCATTGCTGCATTTCTTCGATGCGCAGGCTCGCATGCATCTTCGTTTCGCCCTGGACGATATCGAGCGAAAGCGGGTCGCCGAGACCGGTATCGCCCAGGTACGACAGCCGAAGCGGCAGATTTTTCGTGTCGTTTGCGATCGGCTGGGGCAGGGCAGGCCAGTCTTCCGGCCAGTCGCGCAGCAGGCCGTCGAAGTTGAACTTCATCTTCTCGCCGAGAGCGAAATCGGCCTTGCCTTGCAGATTCGGCAGCGGCGAGGCGCCTTCGAAATCGAGCTTCGTCGCGGTCACCGAAAACGCCGTGTCATCGGAAAGATAGTGACCGGCCAGGTGCAGCTTGAACGGCAAAGGCTTGGGCTGCTGTTCCAGCGATCCGCTGCCGCTGAGCGTGAAATCCGAAGCCAGGCCCGGCGTCGCCGCAGTCAGGAAGAGTTTCAGGTCCACCGCCGTCGTACCCGCGACCAGATGTCCGGCGACGGAGGCTTCCGCCGCCTCACCGGTTTGCAGATGCGGCAGATCGAGTTCGAGTTTCGTCAGCGTGAACGCGTCGTGCCGGATCGTGCCGTCGCGCACGTGCAGGCCCTTGGTCAGCGTCGGCAATTCGAACGGCGTTTTCGGTCGTGTCGCCTGCCAGCGCAGCAGGCCGGGCAGATCGAGCACGGGTTTGTCGAGTTCGATGCGGGTGATCACCGGCGCGCCGCCGGTCAGCGTGTCCCAGGGCAGGGAGACTTCGATACGTTTCGCCGTCAGCAGCACCTTGCCGTCGACCGGATCGCGCACCACGAAATTCGGAATCAGCAGGCGCGGCTCGGGTTTGAGTGCGTAGTCCGGGTCGCCGGAATAGCTCAGTTCGAGCTTGAGCGATTCACCCGCCTTGCGCAGCACCAGTTCGGTGAGCCGGTGCGGTTCCAGCTGGCGGTCGACCCACCACGCACCGATCGCCAGCACCAGGCCGAAGACCGCAAGAATTTTCAGCCAGCGGCGGCCGCGCGTGCCGAGCGCCATCAGGCGGTCCGGGCTTCCGGCAGCAGGGAGTCGGGCAGCAAGGCATCGACGAAGGCCTCGCGGTCGAAGATGCGCAGGTCCTCGGGTTTCTCGCCCAGGCCGATGTAGCGGATCGGAATCGCGAACTCGCGCGCGAGCGCGAACACCACGCCGCCCTTGGCCGTGCCGTCGAGCTTGGTGACCACCAGGCCGGTGACCGTGACGGCCTGATGGAACGCGCGCAACTGGTTGAGCGCGTTCTGGCCCGTGGTGCCATCGATGACCATGAGCACTTCATGCGGCGCGCTTTCGTCGACCTTGGCGATGACGCGGCGGATCTTGCCGAGTTCGGCCATCAGTCCGGCCTGCGTGTGCAGGCGTCCGGCGGTGTCGGCGATGAGGATGTCGAAGCCGCGCGAGGTCGCCGCCTGCACGGCATCGAACGCGACCGACGCGGCATCGGCGTTCTGTCCCTGCGCGATGACCACGACGTTGTTGCGTTCGCCCCAGATCTTCAGCTGTTCGACGGCCGCGGCACGGAAGGTGTCGCCCGCGGCGAGCATCAGGCTGTGTCCGTCTTCCTGGAAGCGACGAGCGAGCTTGCCGATCGTCGTGGTCTTGCCCACGCCGTTGACGCCGACCGTGAGGATGGTGAACGGCTTGTGCGTGCCGTCGATGACCAGCGGCTTGGCGACCGGCGCGAGCATCGCCAGTAGCTCGATACGCAGGGCGATGAGCAGGGCGCGCGCATCGGCGAATTCGCGCGCGTTCATGCGCTTGCGCAGTTTGCCCAGCAGGTCGGTCGTCGCGGGCACGCCGACATCGGCGCTGATCAGCGCGGTCTCGATGTCGTCGAGCAGGTCTTCGTCGAGCTTGGGATGGCGCGAGAACAGTCCGCCGAGGCTGCGCGCGAGCAGGCTCGTCGCCAAAGTTTCCTTCATCGCCTCGCGGGCCTGGGCCTTTTCGGCTTCGGCGCGCGCGGCTTTCTCTTCCTGGCTCGCGGTGAAAGCGCGGGCCAGGTCCTCGGGGCTGAAGCCAGACCGGGCCGGCGCCTCGGGTTTGGCGGCAGCCGGATCGGGGGCGGCGGTCTTTTTCTTGAGGAATTCGAACATCGTCGGGGGGATGAAGGACAATGCGCCGATGTTATCACCCGCCCCCGAGGCTTCCCGATGAACAAGCGCCCTCCCGGCCAGGTGCGCATCATTGCCGGCACGCTGCGCGGCTCGAAACTGCCCGTGCCCGACCGCCCGGGCCTGCGCCCGACCGGCGATCGCGTGCGCGAAACCCTGTTCAACTGGCTGCAACAGCGCATCGCCGGCCGCCGGGTGCTCGACCTGTTCGCCGGCACCGGCGCGCTGGGCTTCGAAGCGGCCTCGCGCGGCGCGGGCGAGGTGGTGATGGTCGAGCGCGATCCCGTACTCGCCGACGCGTTGCGTGCGAGTGCGAAACGACTCCATTGCGAGGACCTGCGCATCGAAACGGCCGACGCCCTGGCCTGGCTGGCGACGCCGGCGAGCGCGCGTTTCGACCTGGTCTTCCTCGATCCGCCCTTCGATGCCGGGCTGTGGGACACCGCCGCCCGGGCGCTGACGCCGTGGCTGGCCGAATCGGCCCAGGTCTACGTCGAGCGACCGCCGGCGGCCGATGTCCAGTTGCCGAGCCATTGGCAGCTGCTGCGCGAGGGCCGGACCCGGGACGTCCACTATGCGCTGTACGCCACGGAAAACCGCCAAGCCGCTGCTACACTAGGTTCCTGAACTCCAGGGGCAGGATTTTCCCGGCATGACAGCGTCGCGCTACAGGATCGCCGTATATCCCGGCACCTTCGACCCGATCACCAATGGCCACGTCGACCTGGCCAGCCGTGCGTCCACGCTGTTCGAGAAAATCATCATCGGCGTCGCCGAGAGCCCGGGCAAAAGTCCGGCTCTGCCGCTCGAAGACCGCTGCCACCTCGCCCGCATCGCCTTGGCCGATCTGCCGAATGTCGAAGTGCGCGGTTTCCACGGCCTGCTCGCCGATTTCGTGCACGAGGTCGGTGCCGGCGTGGTCATGCGTGGGCTGCGCGCTGTGTCGGACTTCGAATACGAATTCCAGCTCGCGAGCATGAATCGCCATCTGATCCCCGACGTCGAGACCCTGTTCCTGACGCCGGCCGAGCAGCACAGTTTTATTTCCTCGACCCTGGTGCGCGAAATCGCTCGCCTGGGCGGGGATGTTTCGGGGTTCGTGCATCCGGCGGTCGCCGCAGCGCTGGCGGCTCGCTGGAAGCATTCTTGAAGGTCCACAGAAGAGGTAGCGCCATGTCACGCTCATTGATTGCCCTGTTCCTGCTTTCGCTCACCCTGCTCGTGTCGGCTTGCTCGGGCGAGCAGTCCGACGAAACCAAGAAAGAAGCCAAAGCGCCGGTCGTGCTGACCGCGCCGTCGGGCACCGACGACAATGCCTGGAAGACGTATCTGGGCCAGGTCGCGGGCCAGAACCAGGAAGGTGTCACCGATCGCACCATCGGTTATTACCTGCCGGCCAACAGCACCACGCCCGATCCGGCCGATCCGGACAACAAGAGCCAGTACGACCGCCAGTTTGATCTTGTGCAGACGGCGATCGCTCGCACGGTCACGCCCGGCAACATGCTCGCGTTCGGTTCGCCCGACAGCACCAAGATGGCCGATCTGATCGTCGCTGCGTTCACCGGTGCCGAACCCGATGCGGTCAAGGGATCGAAAGTCCTGTTCATCGGCAAGCCGATCGACAGCGGTCGCGTCCAGACCGTTGTGGAAGCGGCCGGTGGCAAGTACGTCTTCGTCGAAGCCAAATAAGGCCCGTCGAATCCGTCATTCCGGCAAGCTCCCGCCGTTCGTGCTGCCTGAGGGCAGGCGGACGGCGTGCGCTTCCGGCATGACCTGAGTTCTGGTTGCCCCAAGCCGATGGCACTGCGCATCAACGAGCTCTGCGTCAATTGCGACGTCTGCGAGCCGGCCTGTCCCAATCAGGCCATCACGCAGGGCGAGACCATCTACGTGATTCATCCGTCGCGCTGCACCGAATGCGTCGGGCATTTCGACGAACCGCAATGCGTCGTGGTCTGTCCGGTCGAATGCATCGACAAGGATCCGGCGCACCCGGAAACCGAATCGCAGTTGCTGGCGAAACTTCTCAAGCTCAAGCAGGAGACGGCATGAAGCGTGCGCGCAATCCCTGGATCGCCCTGGCGCTGTGCTTGTGGCTGCTGCCGCTGGCCGCGAAGGAAACCCCCGCCGCGCAGAAACCGCCGGGCGCCGCCATCGCGTCCGGTCATCGTCTGGCGACGGCCGCGGGACACGAAATTCTTGCCAAGGGCGGCAACGCCTTCGATGCGGCGATCGCGGTGTCCGCGACCTTGTCGGTGGTCGAGCCGGTGAGCTCGGGCCTGGGCGGCGGCGGTTTCTTCCTGCTGCACGACGCCCGCACCGGCCGCGACGTGATGGTCGATGCGCGCGAAACCGCGCCGGCTTCGGCGACGCCGGCGAAATACCTGGCCGCGAACGGCGATCTGGACGAGGACAAGGCCCAGAACGGTCCGATGTCGGCCGGTATCCCTGGTCTGCCCGCGGGCCTGGTGCATCTGGCGCAGAAATACGGCCGGCTGCCGCTGTCGGTCTCGCTGGCGCCGGCGATCCGCCTGGCGCGCAATGGGTTCGAGGTCTATCCGCGCCTGGTCGACGCCTACGGCGAACGGCGCGAAGTCATGGAACGATTCGACGGCACGCGCGCGGTGTATCTCGCCGATGGCGATGCGCCGGAAGCGGGAGAGATTCTCCTGCAGCCCGACCTCGCGCGCACGCTCGAACGCCTCGCGGCGCGCGGCTTCGACGGCTTTTATGGTGGCGAGACGGCGCAGCGCATCGTTGCCGACGTCAACAAGTACGGCGGTGACTGGACCACGAGCGATTTGGCCGGCTATCGGGTCAAGGAGCGCATGCCGATCCGCTTCAAGTATCGCGACTGGGACGTGGTCACGGCGCCGCCGCCCTCGTCGGGCGGCGTGGCGCTCGCGGAAATCCTGCAGATGCTCGAAGGCTGGGATCTGGCCAAGCTCGACGAGCCGCACCGCATCCATATCCTCACCGAGGCGATGCGCCGCGCGTACCGCGACCGCACGATCTACCTGGGCGATCCGGATTTCGTGAAGATGCCGATCGCACAACTCACCAGCGACGACTATGCCGCCGGCCTGCGCGCGGCGATCCTGCCCGAGCGCGCGACGCCGAGCGCGATGCTGCCCGGTCAGCCGACGCCGCTGGAAGGCGATCACACGACGCATTTTTCGATCATCGATCGCGACGGCAACTACGTCGCTGCCACGCAGACGGTCAATCTGCTGTACGGCTCGGGCATGGTCGCGCAGGGCACCGGCGTGCTGCTCAACGACGAGATGGACGATTTCGCGCTCAAGCCCGGTACGCCGAATGCGTTCGGCGTGATGGGTTTCGACGCGAACTCGGTCAAACCGGGCAAGCGCATGCTCAGCTCGATGACGCCGACCTTCATGACCGGCAAGGATCGCGTGGCCGTGCTGGGCACGCCTGGCGGCAGCCGCATCATCACCATGGTGCTGCTGGGCATGCTCGGTATCGAGCAGGGCCTGGACCCGCAGCAGGCGGCCGCCTTGCCGCGTTTCCATCACCAGTATCTGCCCGACACGATCTATGCCGAACCCAATGCCTTGTCTCCCGCGACCGTGGCCGCATTGAAGTCGATGGGGCATGACGTCACCCAGGCGACCCGGACCTGGGGCAACATGCAGATCGTGGATTGGGACCGTCGCACGAATACGCTGCGCGGTGGCACCGATCCACGCAATCCGGTTGGCGCCGCGGAAGTCGTGCGCTCGCACTGACCGCAAGCAACGAGCCGAACCCGAACCGAGAAAGTCGACAGGAACCGCACGATGTCCGCAGAAGGCGAAAAGAAGTCCCCGTTGTCGCACGTGCCTGGCATTCTCGCCGGCTCCGCGGCCTTGATCGCGGCGCTGACGACGGTGTACGTGAACGTACGCAACGGCAATCGCGAGGAAGCGCCGGCGGTGCCTGTGCGCGTCGCCACCGCCACGGCCAAACCGCCGGTGGAAGTGGCGAAATCGCCCGTGCAGGTCGTGCTGCACCTCGATCGCGTGCGCACGCAGAACGACGGCTCGATGGGCAGCACGGACTGGACGTTCGAGGTCAATGCCGCCGGTGATCCGCTGTTCTCGGTGCCGTTCAAGTCGCTGACCGATCGCGAGGGTGACAATCTCGCCGTGCCGGCCGACGCCGCGCATGCCGCCGGCAAGTTCGAATTGCCGGCCACTGCGCCGGTCGTCGTGGCGATCCGTGGTTGGAAACGCGGCTGGCTGCCGGGCGAAGACGTGCCCGATGTCATTGGCCAGGGCCGCCTGGTGCAGGGCGTGTCGACGCTGTCGATCGAGGTCAAGTCCGACAAGCCCGACGGCGCGGATTTCGTCCTGTACTTCTCCGTAACGCCGGCCGAAGGCGGCCAGAGGTAGAATCGCGGCATGAAACTCTGGTCACTGCTGGGCAATTCCCAGAAACTCGATGGCGGCGCGATGTTCGGCAACGTGCCCAAGGCCATGTGGGAAAAATGGATCCAGCCCGATGCCGAGAACCGCATTCCGCTGGCCTGCCGCGCCCTGCTCGCCGACGGACTGGCCGGCAAGCGCGTGCTGTTCGAAACCGGCATCGGCGCGTTCTTCGATCCGAAAATGCGCGAGCGCTTCGGTGTCGTCGAAGCCGAGCACGTCCTGCTCGACAGTCTGGCGAAGGCCGGTTTCCGGCACGAGGACATCGACGTCGTCGTGCTCTCGCATCTGCATTTCGACCATGCCGGCGGCCTGCTGTCGGCCTGGCGCGAGGGCGAAGCGCCGGGGCTGCTGTTCCCGAACGCGACCTATGTGGTCAGCGAAGCCTGCTGGGATCGCGCACAGCATCCGCACCCGCGTGATCGCGCCAGTTTCATCCCCGAACTCGCGCCCCTGCTCAAGGCCAGCGGCCGCCTCGAGATCGTCGATGGCGATCATTGCCATGCGCTCGGCAAATCCGTGCGCTTCCATTACAGCGACGGCCACACGCCGGGGCTGATGCTCGCCGAGATCGTCGGCGCGGGCGGGCAGGGCGGCGTAGTTTTCTGCGCGGACCTGATTCCCGGGCGGCCCTGGGTGCACCTGCCGGTGACCATGGGTTACGACCGTTACCCGGAAATGATCATCGACGAGAAGCGCCGTTTTCTCGAAGACAAACTCGCCCGTGGCGTGCGCCTGTTCTTCACCCACGACGTCGCCTGCGCGATGTCGGACGTGCAGCGCGACGACAAGGGCCGCTACTCGACCACCCACGACCTGTCTGAACTCAACGCGCTGCCGCTGGCGGCCTAGGAAAACGACGATGAAGAATCTTCCCCGCGACATGATCGGCGTCGCCGCGATGGCGGCGAGCCTGGTACTGGCCTTCAGCACGAAAGCCGCCGATTTCGGCGCTCCGCTGCCGAAGGGCGAAGCCGTGTCGATCGACATCGCGGCAGCGAATGCGCAGGCCTATGCCGACAAGCCGCAGCTGTTCGCCGGCCGCATCACCGAGGTCTGCCAGAAGGAAGGCTGCTGGCTGATGATCGAGGAAAACGGCATGGCCGCGCGCGTCATGGTCAAGGATCACGCGTTCGCCGTGCCCAAGGATGCCAGCGGTCGCGCGGTGGTCTACGGCGTGCTCAGCGAGAAGGCGATGACGCCCGAGGCGGCCAAGCACATGGCCGAGGACGCGGGCCATGAAGGGCATGCGGCGCACGACGTGCTGCCGAAGGAATACCGCATTCTCGCGACCGCTGTTTCGATCACCGCGCCAGACCGGGACAAGTAAGCGCCATGATCACGATGCTCTATGGCGGCCTGTGCGTGCTGCTGGTGATTTTCCTCGCGGTGCGCGTCGCGGCCTGGCGTCTGCGGCACAAGATCGGCCTGGGCGACGGTGGCGACAGGGAACTGCTCAAGCGGATGCGCGCGCACGCCAATGCGATCGAGAACATGCCGCTGGCACTGCTGCTGCTCGGTGGCATGGAGCTCAACGGCTTCTCGACGAACCTGATCCACGGCTTCGGCGCGACCTTGCTGGTGTCGCGCGTCGCGCACGCCTGGGGCGTGAGCCATAGCAGCGGCTCATCCAAGGGCCGGATGGTGGGTATCGTGTTCACCTGGCTGCTAATGGCGGCGATGGCCGTGGTGGTCATCGTCGGCTACTTCCAGCAGTTCTCAGTCGCCTAGGATCACTTCGTCGGCGCCGAGCAGGCGTTCGAGCTCGACGAGCAGGTCGCGCAAGGGCACGACCAGTTCGGGCGAATACAGGCGCGGCCGGTCGATGTTCTCGATGCGGCCGAAAAAACTCTGCCGGATCTGGTCCTCGCTGCGCGCATGGCGCACGAGGTCGGACAGCAGGTGCGCGAACTCGCTCGGCGTGGGCGCCGCCTGCAAGGCCACGCAGACGGTGGCGATCGCCGCAAACAGTCCCTGGGCTTCGACACCGAGGCCAAACTCGCCGGGCCGGTAGTCGAGAAACGCGCGCTGGGCATCGGTCCAGACGCGATAGCTGCACTTGGCCAGCGAGTGGTACAGCGGCTGCTCGGAGATCACCGCCAGCAGGAGATTCTTGCCATGGGCGTGCACGGTGCCGGCGGCATTGCTCCATTCGCGCTTCATGACGAAATGGTAGAGACGGGCCTGGTCGGCGAAGTGCGCGGCCTGCAATTGGTCCAGAATCAACAGGGTCTGCGCGGCTTCGGAATAGGCGCAGGCCTCGGTCATCACGCGTTCGAATCCCGACAGCGGCGGCTCGACCGGCCCGGTGCTGCCATCGTCCAATTGCACGGGGAAGGGCGCGGGCGGGGCCTCTTCGCCGCTGAAGTCGTGATACAGGACATGCGGATAGTCGAGGGCGCGTCCGAGGGCCTGGGCGAACGCGGTCTTGCGCCGGCCGGCCAGGCCGTCGACGTGCAGCACGCGCAGATGATCCGGCTCCTGCCCGAACAGCGAACGCAGGGCATGATCGTAATCATCGTTGGATTCGAAGCCGTGCTCGGCGAGTTTTCGGCGCAGGGACATGGGACACCAGCGGATCGACCGACGCCAGTGTAGCGAATCGCCGCGGAATCTTGCTTTCACACCCGCGCCCAAAGGCACAAAAGAAAAGGCCGGGCGAACCCGGCTTTTGGATCGGACCAGCGAAGCGGGGGATCAGCCGCGCGACCACACGATGTCGATGCCTTCGTTGCTGCCCAGGGCCGCACGCAGCAGCGTGACCGTGTTCACCGCGTAGGGCGTGTCTTCCTGGATCTTGTCGAGCGTCGCCGCATCGACGTAGTAGTCCTGGTCCGTGCTGCTCTCTTCTTCCAGCGCGTCGATGAGGATCTTCAGATCCGACTCGGTGATGCTGCCGATGAGCTTGCCGCTGTCCTTCTCGCGTAGCGTGATCATGCGTTTCCCCTGCGCAACGATGGTGTGATCAGGCTGCCGCGGCCTGCGTCTTGCGCGGACCCTGCAGCAGGCCGATGCGCACATGCGAGATCATCAGGTCGACTTCCTCGCTGGTGATGCCGAAATGCGGCGTGAAGCGCAGCGAGTTGACGCCGCCATGGATGACGCCCAGGCCGCGTTCGCGCAGGAATTCTTCCGTCGAGCCGGCGCCGTAGCACTTGAAGCTCGGGTCGAGTTCGCAGGAGAACAGCAGGCCGGTGCCCTGGACCTTGGTGATCAGGCCGCCGAGTTCGTCCTTGAGCTTGTTGAGCTTGTCGAGGAATTCCGTGCCCTTGTTGCGGATGTTCGCGCGCAGTTCCGGCGTCAGCGAGTCGAGCACGACCGCAGCGATGTCCATCGCGCGCGGGTTCGTGGTCATCGTGTTGCCGTAGACGCCCTTGCGGTACAGGCCGGCAGTGCGCTCGGTGACCGCGAGCACCGACAGCGGGTACTGGCCGCCGTTGAGCGCCTTCGAATAGGTTTCCATGTCCGGCGCTTCCAGGCCTTCGAATCCCGGGTAGTCGATGACCGACAGCACGCCGTGTGCGCGCAGGCCGGCCTGGATCGAGTCGATCAGCAGCAGGGTGCCGTGCGCCTTGGTCAGCTCGCGTGCGGCGGCGTAGAACGCCGGCGGCAACGCGCGGCCCGGGTCGCCTTCGCCCATCACCGGTTCGAGGAACATCGCCTCGATGAACCAGCCGTTGCTTTCCGCGTCGGCAAACGCCTTCTTGAGCTGCTCGATCGAGTACGGCTCGATCGTGATCAGCGAATCTTCGTTGCGGAAGCTCGCCAGATGCGTTTCGTAAGCCTTGCGGCTGGAGTCGGAGAAGATCGCCGGACGTTCGGTGCGGCCGTGGAAGGCGCCCTTCATCGCGAGGCGCTTGATCGTGCGGCCGGCGTACTTGCCGCCCGCGTCGGTCATGAGCTTGCTGTTGACGTCGGCGATGCGGCCGGCCAGCGAAACCGATTCCGAACCCGAGTTCAGGCACAGGAATTTCGTGTACGGACAGCCGCCGCGCGTCTGGCCGATTTCCTTGCGCAGCGCGCGCACGATGCGCAGCTGCGACAGGCTCGGCGACATCACGTTCGCCATGACCTGCGGCTTGGCCATCGCTTCGAGCACCTTGGCCGGCGTATGGCCGAAGCCGAGCATGCCGTAGCCGCCGGAGTCGTGGACCACCGCGCCCTTGAGCGTGACCAGCCACGGGCCGCGCGCGGCGATCGCGACATACGGGTTGACCGCGTCTTCGGAGTAGAAATTGACGAAGCCCGACTGCACGGCATCGATCTGCGCCTGCTCGTCGGCATCCATGAGCTCGGCGAACTCGGCCTTGATCGCCTCGTACTGCGCGACGGCGGCCTGCACGGCGGCACCCAGTTCCGGGAATTTTTCCGCCAGACGCAGCAGCGTCGCGTCGTCCAGACCGGTGGTGCGGACCTTGCCCGCGTGGCTGCGCAGGGGCTTGAGGGTATCGATGAGGTTCATGCTGTGCTCCAGGACCCGGGGCGCGCGCTGCGGAGGCGGCGGTTTGTCCCGTCTAAGTTAATAAAAACAAATACTTAGGTCGATATTACCACCCCGAAAGGGCTGGCGTAACCCCCGGGCGTTTGAATTTTTCCCGCCGCTGGTCAGCGCCCGTGCGCCAGGTCGCCGGGCCCCGCCGGCGCGCGCATGACAGCTGTCAGGTGCAGCCGCTGACAGCGGCCACTGAACACAGCCGGGGGCGTCGGGCGAAAGTAGGGCCACACCAGGAGGCGCACCATGACACCGCGACAAGATTTCTCCCCCGGCAAGACCCCTTCTCCCGAACGCGGGGCGTTGCTCGCCTGTCTGCGCGGCGCGCAAAAGCGCTATGGCGCCGTGCAGGCGCTGGCGGGCGTCGATCTGGATGTGCGCGCAGGCGAGGTGCTCGCGGTGCTGGGCGCCAATGGCGCCGGCAAGACCACGGCGCTGGGTCTGTTGACCGGGCGGCTGACCGCCGACGGCGGCGAGGTCGAGTTGCTCGGCGGCGATCCAACCGACCCGGCGATCCGCCGTGGCATCGGCGTGATGCTGCAGGAAGGCAACCTGCCCGACACGCTGCGCGTGGCCGAGCACGTGCGTCTGTATTCGAGCTACTACCCGGACCCGCGTCCGCTCGCGGAATCGCTGGCCCTGGCCGGATTGACCGAGATCGCCCAGCGCCCGTATTCGGCGCTGTCGGGCGGGCAGCAGCGGCGCGTGCAGTTCGCGCTGGCGATCTGCGGTCGCGCGCCACTGTTGTTCGTCGACGAGCCCACGGTCGGTCTGGATGTGGAATCGCGGCGCAATTTCTGGGCGGTGCTGCGACAGCTGCGCGACGAAGGCACCGGTATCGTGCTGACCACGCATTACCTGGAAGAAGCCGACGCCCTGGCCGATCGCGTCGCCCTGATGGCCGCCGGCCAGGTGCTCGCGGAAGACACGCCGACCGGCATCAAATCGCGCGCGGCCGGCAAACGCCTGCGCGCCCGCACCCATCTCGCGTCCGAGCTGATCGCTTCCTGGCCGGACGTGCGTTCGGCGGTCGCGACCGATAGCGGCGTCGAAGTCGTCAGCAATCACGCCGAGTCGGTGCTGCGCCGCTGGTTCGCCGCCGATGAAACCCTGGCCGATCTCGAAGTGCGTCCGCTCAGCCTGGAAGAGGCTTTCCTGTCCCTGACCGCCGCCCAGGCCAGCTCCGTGGAGGAAACCGCATGAATACCGCCGCCCGTACCCGTTCCTATCCCACCGCACGACCGTCGATGCTGCGCATCTATTTCGGCGAGGCATTCTGCGAACTGCTGCGCCTGATCCGCACGCCGAGTTTCGCCGTGCCTTCGCTGGCCTTCCCGCTGGTGTTCTACGTGATGTTCGCGCTGCTGATTCCGGGCCGTTGGCCGGGCCTGGAAAAGGCTACGTACCTGTTCGCGACTTACGGCGTATTCGGCGTGATCGGCCCGGCCCTGTTCGGTTTCGGCGTCGGTCTGGCGATCGAGCGCCAGCAGGGCTGGCTGGAGCTCAAGCGTGTTTCGCCGATGCCGACCGGCGCGTACTTCTTCGCGAAGATCGCCACGAGTCTGATGTTCGCGCTCACCATCCTGATCTTGCTGTCGATCGCGGCGATCGGATTCGGCGGCGTGCGCCTCGGTGTCGGCCAATGGCTCGCCCTGGTTGGAACCTTGCTGCTCGGTACCTTGCCGTTCTGCGCGCTGGGTCTGTGGATCGGCACGCTGGTGCGCGGACAGGCAGCCGTGGCCGTGGTCAATCTGATCTATCTGCCGATGTCGGTGCTCTCGGGTCTGTGGATTCCGCTGATGGTGTTCCCGCCGATCCTGCAGAAGATGGCGGTGCTGTGGCCGGCCTGGCATCTGAGCCGCATGGCGCTGGGCATCGTCGGACAGGATCCGAATGTGCGCTTCGGCATGCATGCCGCCGTGTTGCTGACGATGACCGTTCTCTTCCTTTCCCTGGCCGCGATGCGGCTGCGCTCGAAGTGAGGCCGCAATGAAATTTCTGAAGCTGGTGGTAGGTGCGAGCATCGCGGTGCTGATCTTCCTGCTGATGCAGATGTCGACCACGCCCAAGGAGGCGGCCTCCGCATCGGACGGACAGCCGGCGGCGACGATGATTCGCGGCGTCCGCGTTTTCGACGGCGAGCGCGTCTGGCCCAAGGCCGATGTCGTCGTGCGTGATGGGCGGATCCAGGACATCGGCGAACACCTGGCGATGCCCGCTGATGCCGAAATCGTCGAAGGGCAGGGACGCACCTTGCTGCCGGGTCTGATCGACGCGCATGTGCATGCCTGGGGCGACGCCCGCAAGGATGCGCTGCGTTTCGGCGTGACCACCGAGCTCGACATGTTCACTGATTTCCACCAGCTCGCCGACGCCCGTCGCGAACGCGAAAGCCTGGCGGCGACCGATCGCGCCGACCTGTGGTCGGCCGGCACGCTCGCGACCGCGCCGGGCGGACACGGCACCGAATACGGCATGCAGATTCCCACCCTGACCACGCCCGCCGAAGCGCCGGCCTGGGTCGCCGCGCGCAAGGCCGAAGGGTCGGACTACATCAAGATCGTGCGCGAGGACCTGCACGTCTATACCGACGCACGGAAGATGCCCACACTCGATGCCGCGACCGCCGCGGCGCTGATCGCTGCCGCGCATGCGCAGGGCCTCAAGGCCGTGGTGCACGCGTCGGCGCAGGAGCAGGCGCGCGAATCCCTGCGCGATGGCATCGACGGCCTGGTGCATGTTTTCCAGGATGCGCCGGCCGACGACGCACTCATTCAGCTGGCCAAGCGCGACGGCGTGTTCTTCGTGCCGACCTTGACCGTGGTCGCCGGTTTCGCGGGCGAAAAAAGCACGCTGGCCACCGATCCGCGCATCGCGCCGTTTCTTTCCGCCGCCCAGACACAGACCCTGGCCTCGCGTTTGCCGATCGGCGACGCCAATCCAGCGCTGATCGCCAATGCCCGCGAAAGCGTGCGCCGTCTGCACGCCGCCGGCGTGATGCTGCTCGCCGGCACCGATGCGCCCAATCCGCACACGGCGCATGGCGCGGCCCTGCATGAGGAAATCGCCCAACTCGTCGCGGCCGGTCTCAGTCCGCAGGAGGCCCTGAAAGCAGCGACATCGCTGCCGGCTAAGGCCTTTGGACTATCCGATCGCGGCCGCATCGCGCGCGATCTGCGCGCCGATCTGGTGCTCGTCGACGGCGATCCGACCACGAACATCGAGGCCACGCGCGCGATCGTCACGATCTGGAAAAACGGCCGCCGCGTCGATCGCGATCCGGCGGCGAAGGCGGTGGCGGTGGCCGCACCGGCGTATCCGCCAGGCGTGATCAGCGGCTTCGACCAGGATCTCGCTGCCAAAGACGGTGGCCAGTGGATGCCGACCACCGATGAAATGGCCGGCGGCAGCTCCAAGGCCGAGCTCGTGCGCATCGATGGCGGTGCCGCCGGCAGCGCCGGCGCCCTGCGCATGCAGGGCGAGGTCGTGCTCGCTGGCAGCTGGCCCTGGGCTGGTGCGATGCTGCATCCCGGCACGCAGCCGATGCAGCCGGTGGATGTGTCGTCGCGGCAGGAACTCGTTTTCCAGGCGCGTGGCGATGGCCGCGAATACAGCGTCATGGTGTTCTCCGGCAACGATGCCCAGGCGCGACCGAGTATCGTCAACATCCATCCGGGCAAGGACTGGCAAACGCTGCGTCTGCCGCTGGCTGACTTCGCCGGCGCCGACCTGAGACAATTCCGCGCCGTGGCGATCACGGCCGGAGCACCGGCGGGACACTTCCAACTGGATGTGGACGCCGTGGAAATCCGCTAAGCACCGGTCTTCGGAGGCCACGTGTCGAATCCGCCATCCACCAAGACCGCCGACGAAGACGACCTGCATTCCAAGCCGTGGTTCGGCCTGGCCTACCTGATTTTCGTCTATCTGCCGCTGGTGTTCTGGCAGGACCGCCCGATGAAGGCGGTGCTCGCCAGCGCCATCGCAACAGTCGTGTTTCTGCCCTTGTATTTCGGCTTCTATCGCGTTGACGAACGCTACCGGCTGTGGATGGTGTTCGCCGTCGCGGCGGTCGGTTACGGGCTGATTCCTTTCAATCCCGGCGGCAATACCTTCATCATCTATGCGCTGGCGATGCTGGCGATCGCGGTGAGTGCGCGTCAGACGATCGTGCTCGCGGTGTTTTTCGTGTTGCTGATGGCGCTGGAATTCTGGTGGGTGATGCCCAGTCCGTTTCTCGCCCTGGGCTCGGTGGCCGTGGTCGCGGTGATCGGCACGATGGTCGTGGCCGGCAACATCTATTCGCGGGCGCGCTGGCGCCGCAATGCCGAACTGCGCCTGACCCAGGACGAGGTGCGACGCCTCGCGAGCATGGCCGAGCGCGAACGCATCGGTCGCGATCTGCACGATCTGCTCGGGCACACCCTGTCGGTGGTGGCGCTGAAAAGCGAACTCGCCGGCAAACTGCTCGACCGCGATGTCGAAGCCGCGCGCGCGCAGATCCATGAAGTCGAAACCGTCGCCCGGCAGGCGCTGGCGCAGGTGCGCGAAGCGGTCGCGGGTATTCGCGCGACCGGACTGCAGGCCGAACTGGCGTCCGCACGACTGGCTCTACTGTCGGCCGAAGTGCGTCTGGATCAGCGGCTCGCGCCGCTGGCGCTGGAGCCGAAAGTCGAACTCGCGTTGGCGATGATCGTGCGCGAGGCAGTCACCAATGTCATTCGCCATGCCGGCGCGCGTCAGGTCGATGTGGAACTGGTGCAGGAAGCGTCCGGCCTGCGCCTGGTCATCGCCGACGACGGTCGCGGTGGCGTCGATCGCGCCGGCAACGGCCTGGAAGGCATGCGCGAACGCGTGCGTGCGATCGCCGGCAGTCTCGAAATCGAAAGTCCGCCGGGCGGCGGTACGCGCCTGGTGCTGCGTGCGCCGTTGGCGCCGGAAAGGAGTGGCTCATGATTCGTCTGGTGCTCGCCGAGGATCAGGCGATGGTGCGCGGCGCGCTCGCCGCCTTGCTGGGCATGGAAAGTGATCTCGAGGTCGTGGCCGAGGCCGGTGACGGCGAAGCCGCCTGGCTCGCCGTGCAGACGCAGAAACCCGACCTGCTGGTGACCGACATCGAAATGCCCTGGTTGACCGGGCTCGATCTGGCCCTGCGGGTCAAGGAAGCAGATCTGCCCACGCGCGTGGTGATCCTGACCACGTTCGCGCGCGCCGGCTATCTGCGTCGCGCGCTCGACGCCGGCGTGCGCGGCTATCTGCTCAAGGACGCGCCTTCCGACCAGCTCGCAGCCGCGCTGCGGCAGGTGCACGCCGGCGGCCGGGCGATCGACCCGCAGCTGGCGGTGGCGGCCTGGGGCGACGAGGATCCGCTGACCGAGCGCGAGCGCGAAGTGCTGCGCCTGGCCGGCGAAGGCGTGAAAAGTGCCGAAATCGCCGAGCGCCTGAGCCTGTCCCAGGGCACCGTGCGCAACTATCTTTCCGAAGCGATCGGCAAGCTCGGCGCGGCCAACCGCATCGAGGCCTACCGGACCGCGCGCTCGAAAGGCTGGCTGTGATCCTTGCCGGGCGGGCAGGGGACGATGGCGCCCCGGGGCTCGCGAACGGATAATGCGCGCCCCTGGGCAGCGTGCCCGGTTCGCCGCTGTCCCGCCTTGAAGAAATCCGACTTCCATTTCGACCTGCCGCCCGAGCTCATCGCCCAGGCGCCCTTGCCCGTGCGCTCGGACAGCCGATTGCTGGTGGTGCCGCCATCCCCGGCGGCCTTCGCCGACCACGGCATGCGCGAGCTGCCGGCGTTCCTGCGGGCGGGCGACCTGCTCGTGTTCAACGACACCCGGGTGATCCCGGCGCGCTTGTTCGGCGTCAAGGAAACCGGCGGTCGCGTCGAGATCCTGCTCGAACGCATCACCGGTGCGCATGAAGTGCGTGCGCAGATCGGCGCGAGCAAATCACCCAAGCCCCAGTCGCGCATCACGCTCGACGAGGGCACGAAGCTGACCGTGCTCGGCCGCGACGGCGAGTTCTATCGCCTGCGCTTCGACACCGATGAGCCGATGGACAAGGTCCTGCTGCGCGCCGGTCGCATGCCGTTGCCGCCGTACATCGCGCGCGAAGCGGATATCAGCGACGACGAGCGCTACCAGACCGTGTTCGCGAAAAACCAGGGCGCCGTCGCCGCACCGACCGCCGGCCTGCATTTCGACGAGCCCTTGCTGGACCGGCTGCGGGCGCAGGGCGTGGAATTCGGTCATGTGACCCTGCACGTCGGCGCGGGCACTTTCCAGCCGATGCGCGCCGAATCACTCGACGAGCATGTGATGCATCGCGAATGGCTCAACGTCGGCGCCGAACTGTGCGCGCAGGTCGCGCGCGTGCGCGCCGCCGGCGGTCGCGTGATCGCGGTCGGCACGACGGTCGTGCGCGCGCTGGAGTCCGCGCTGCAGGGCGGCGAGCTCAAGCCCTTCGCCGGCGATACGCAGATCTTCATTTTCCCCGGCTACCGCATCCGCTCGATCGACGCGATGGTCACCAATTTCCATCTGCCGGAAAGCACGCTGCTGATGCTGGTTTCGGCGTTCGCGGGGCGGGAACGTATTCTCGAGGCTTACGCGCATGCGGTCCGCGAGAAATATCGCTTCTTCTCCTACGGCGACGCGATGTTGCTGTATCCATCTGCGTAGGAGCCAGCCTGCTGGCGATTCGCGCACCCTGTCGCCAGCAAGCTGGCGCCTACATTGAATGATTCTGGATGACCCGATGAGCCGCATGCAGTTCGAAAAATTCGCCCAAGATGGCAACGCGCGCCGCGGCAGGCTGACTTTTCCACGTGGGACGATAGAAACCCCTGCCTTCATGCCTGTGGGCACCTACGGCACGGTCAAGGCGATGAAACCGAGCGACATCGAGGCGATCGGTGCAGAAATCATCCTCGGCAATACCTTTCATCTTTTCCTGCGCCCGGGTCTGGACGTGATCTCCGCGCACGAGGGGCTGCACCGGTTCACCGGCTGGCAGCGGCCGATCCTCACCGATTCCGGCGGCTTCCAGGTCTGGTCCCTGGCCAAGCGCCGCAAGATCACCGAGCAGGGCGTGACCTTCGCCTCGCCGGTCGACGGATCGAAAGTCTTCCTCGGGCCCGAGGAGAGCATGAACATTCAGCGCGTGCTCGGCTCGGACATCGTGATGATCTTCGACGAGTGCACGCCGTATCCGGCGACGGAAAAGCAGGCGCGCGATTCGATGGAGCTGTCGCTGCGCTGGGCGGCGCGATCGAAGGCCGCGCATGCCGGCAACGACGCCGCGTTGTTCGGCATCGTGCAGGGCGGCACGTATCCGGAATTGCGCACGCGCTCGGCCGAAGGCCTGCAGGCGATCGGTTTCGACGGCTATGCGGTCGGCGGTCTGGCCGTCGGCGAGCCGGCGGCGGAACGCGAGCAAACCCTAGAGGCGATCTGCCCGCAGTTGCCGGAAGACAAGCCGCGCTACCTCATGGGCGTAGGCAAGCCCGAGGACATCGTCGAGGCCGTCGCGCGCGGCATCGACATGTTCGACTGCGTGATGCCGACCCGCAACGCGCGCAACGGCCATTACTTCACCCGTTTCGGCCAAGTGCGCATCCGCAACCAGAAGAACGAGAAGGACCTGCGCCCGATCGAACCCGGCTGCACCTGCCACGCCTGCGCCAACGGCTTCACCCGCGCCTACCTGCGCCACCTGGACAAGTGCAACGAGATCCTGGCGTCGATGCTGGCCACGATCCACAACCTGCACTACTACCAGCAGCTGATGCGCGAGATCCGCGCCGCGATCGAGGCCGGCCGCTTCGAGGCCTTCCGGACCGAGTTCTACGCCGCCCGGGCCCGCGGCGAGGACTGAATCCCTCCCGCCCCGGCCTCCAGGACGGGCCGGGGGCCGGCCGGCCCGGCCGGGGGAGGGCTATGGCATACTTGCCCGCTTTGACCCATCTGATCGGACCCGCAAGCCCATGTCCCTGCTCGATTTGCTGATTTCCCCCGCCGCCGCCCAGACCGCCGGCGCAGGCGCCCAGAGCCCGCTGCCCAGCTTCCTGTTGATGGGCGCCGTGTTGATCGGCATGTTCTTCATCGTCGTTCGCCCGCAGATGAAGCGCCAGAAAGAGCACCGCGACATGCTCGGCAAGCTCAACAAGGGCGATGAAGTGATCACCAGCGGCGGCATCGCCGGTCGCGTCGACGACATTGGCGAGAACTTCATCACGGTCGAGATCGCCGACGGCTTCAAGGTGAAACTGCAGAAAGGCGCGATCACGGCCGTTCTGCCCAAGGGTACGTTGAAGTCGGCCTGAGCCGTCCCCAACCCATAACATTCACGGCCTTCGGGCCTTAGCGGTTCTTGCCCATGCTCGATTTTCCCCGCTGGAAATATGTCCTCGTCGCCCTGGTGCTGCTGTTCGCTGCCCTGTACGCGATGCCCAACCTGTATCCGTCCGATCCGTCGGTGCAGATCTCGGCCAACAAGGGCACCACGCTCGACGCCAACCTGACCACGCGCGTGAAAGGTCTGCTCGATACGAGCCACATCCCGTACAAGTCGGCCGCGATCGAGGGCAAAAGCCTCATCGTCCGCCTGTCCGACGGCGACGTGCAGACCAAGGCCTCCGATCTGCTGCGTCCGGCGATGGGCGACAACTACACGGTCGCGCTGAACCTCGCGCCGACCGTCCCGCAATGGCTGCGTTCGATCGGTGCCAAACCGATGACCCTGGGCCTGGACTTGCAGGGCGGCGTGCACTTCCTCATGGAAGTCGACCAAGCGGCGGCGCGCGAAAAGCGCGAGAACGCCTACGTCGAAGACATCCGCGCCTCGCTGCGCGAGAAGACCATCCGCTACAGCGAAGTCAGCCGCAGCCCGGCCGGCATCCGCGTGCAGCTCAGCAGCCCGGCCGACAAGACCGCGGCGCAGAACCTGCTCAGCAGCCAGATGCCGAAGCTGCGTTTCGAGGACGTCGATGCCACCACGATCCGCGTCGTGGTCACGCCCGAAGAGCTCAAGGCGATCGCCGACGGCGCGATCGAGCAGAACGTCAGCACGCTGCGCAACCGCATCAACGGCCTCGGCGTCGCCGAGCCGATCATCCAGCGTCAGGGCAGCAACCGCATCGTCGTGCAGCTGCCGGGCGTGCAGGACACCGCCGGCGCCAAGCTGGCGCTCGGCGCAACCGCGACCCTGGAATTCCGCGCCGTCGTCGATGGCGATGCCGCGACGATGCTTAAGTCCGGCACGGTGCCTGCTGATGCCCGCGTGTACTACCAGGTCACCCCGGACGGTCAGCGCAGCCCGATCCTGCTGTCCAAGCGTCTGCTCGTGTCGGGTGACCAGCTCGTCGATGCGACGCCGCAGGTGAACCAGGAAGACGGTCGTCCGTCGGTCAGCATCAAGCTCGACAGCGCCGGCGGCAAGCGCATGCTCGATCACACGCTGGAGAACGTCGGCAACCGCCTCGGCATCGTCTATGTCGAGCGCACCCCGGTCACGACCCTGGTCGATGGCAAGGAAGTGCGTTCGTCGAAGATCGATGAGCGCGTGATCAGCGCCTCGACGATCCAGGGCGTGTTCGGCAAGGACTTCCAGACCACCGGTCTGAGCCAGGACGAGGCTGCTGCGCTGGCCAAGCAGCTCAAGGCCGGCGCGCTTGCCGCGCCCGTCGACATCGTTGAGGAACGCGTCATCGGTCCCTCGCTCGGTGCCGCCAACATCGCCGCCGGCCGCAAGGCCGTCGAGATCGGCTTCCTGCTGGTCTGCGGCCTGATGATTCTCTACTACCGCGTGTTCGGCGTGATCTCGGTGCTGTCGCTGTTCACCAACCTGGTGCTGCTGACGGCCGTGCTGTCGCTGCTCGGCGCGACGATGACCATGCCCGGTATCGCCGGCATCGTGCTGACCCTGGGCATGGCGATCGACGGCAACGTGCTGATCAACGAACGAATACGCGAAGAGTTGCGCGTGGGGAATTCGCCGATCGCCAGCATCAAGGCCGGTTACGAGCGCGCCTGGACCGTCATCCTCGACTCCAACGTCGCCAAGATCATCGCCGCTATCGCGCTGTTCTCGTTCGGCTCCGGCCCGGTGCGCGGCTTCGCCGTGGTGCTGTTCCTCGGTGTACTGACCTCGATGTTCACTTCCGTCACGGTCAGCCGTGCCCTGTCCACGCTGGTCTACGGTCACGGCCGCAAGATCAAGAGCGTCTCCGTCGGAGGCGGGTTCTAAGCCATGGAATTCTTCAATCCCAATAGCAACGTCAACTTCATGGGCATCCGCCGCTGGACGGTGGGTCTGTCCGTGCTGCTGTTCCTCGCCTCCATCGTTTCGCTGTCCACGCGCGGCCTGAACCTGGCGCTCGACTTCACTGGCGGCACGCTGGTCGAGGTCATCTACGCCAAGCCGACCGAGCAGTCCGCGGTGACCGCATCCCTCGCCAAGATCGGCATGGAAAAGGCGGTCGTGCAGCGTTTCGACTCGACCAACTACGCCGTCCGCCTGTCGCCCAAGGAAGTGGCCGAGCTTGCCGAAGCCGTGCATGCCCAGCCGGGCGACAGCACCAGCCTGGATTCGCGCAATTCGCAGATCGCCACCAACCTCATCAAGGCATTGACCGCCGACGGCGCGCAGGTGACCAAGAAGCGAAGTGAGTACGTCGGTCCGCAGGTCGGCAACGATCTCGCCTGGGGCGGCCTGGTGGCCGTCGTGGTCGTCCTGGTCGGCATCATGATCTACATCATGATGCGCTTCGAACTGAAGTTCGCGATCGCGACCGTGGTGACGGAACTGCACGACGTCGTGCTCACGCTCGGCTTCTTCTCGCTGACCGGCATGGAGTTCGATCTGGCGGTGCTTGCCGCGATCCTGGCGGTCGACGGCTACTCGGTGAACGACACGATCGTGGTGTTCGACCGCGTCCGCGAACTGTTCAAGACCACGCGCAACCTGCAGCCGATCGAAGTGCTCAACAAGGCGATCAACTCGACCCTGTCGCGTACGATCATGACCTCCTTGGCGACGGCGCTGACGGTCGTGGCCCTGTTCCTGTTCGGCGGCCCGACCCTGAAGGGCTTCTCCTCGGCCCTGCTGATCGGCATCGTGGTCGGCACCCTGTCCTCGATCTTCTTCGCGAACCCGCTGCTGCTGTGGCTGGGCGTGACCAAGCAGGACCTGATGCCCAAGGCCAAGGAAGACGCGGAACTCGCACGCCGGCCCTGACCGGCAGCGTTCCGGGCAAAGAAAAAGCCGCGCAGATGCGCGGCTTTTTTGTGGGCATCCGGCGACGGTCGATCAGGTGAACGCGGCCGCGTAGCCCGACTGCACGATCGCCTTCTGCAGCACCTCGCACAGCTTGAGGTTGCCCGCAACCATCTGGCTGGCGTTGAGGATCTGCTCGCCGCGGCCACGGAAATCGCAGACGCGGCCACCGGCCTCGCGCACCAGCAACATGCCGGCGGCGACATCCCAGGCTTTCACGCCCGCTTCGAAATACCCGTCGGCGCGGCCGCAGGCGACATAGGCCAGGTCCAGCGCGGCCGAACCGGTGCGGCGAATGTCTTCGGCTTCCGTCAGCAGCGTCTTGATCGTGTCCAGCTGGATGTCCAGCCGCGCGCGTTCGCGCGGCGGGAAGCCCGTAATCAGCAGGCTGCCGGTCAGATCCTTGCGGTCGCCGATGCGCAGCTTCTTGTCGTTGAGCAGGGCGCCGTTGCCGCGGCTGGCGGTGAACAGCTCGTTGCGCAGCGGATCGAAGATCACCGCGTCGGTCGGTTCGCCGTTTTCCACCAGCGCGATCGAGACGCAGAAATGCGGCAGGCCGCGCAGGTAGTTGGACGTGCCATCGAGCGGATCGATGACGAAGGTCTGGCGACCCTTGCCCATCGAGCCCGATTCCTCCGCCAAAATGGCGTAGTCGGGATAGGCGCGGCGCAATTCCTTGATGATTTCGGCTTCGGCGAGCGAGTCGACCTCGCTGGCGTAATCCTGGCGGCCCTTCTCGAACACGTTGAGACTGTCGAGCTTGCCCATGTGGCGCAGGATCACGTTGCCCGCCTGGCGGGCAGCCTTGACCATGACGTTGACGACAGGTTTTTGCATACCGTTCGCGTCCAGAATTCCGCTGAATTGATGAAGAGCCATGCCGGGTCGGTGCCCGAGCGGTGGGCATGATACCAGACGGGGCCTGGAGCCTGGGCTCCATGGGCCTGTCCGGCAGCCACGCCGCTACAATACCGGCATGAACGACGCACTCAAGATCGTCCTGGTCGGCACCCAGCACCCGGGAAATATCGGTTCCGCAGCGCGGGCCATGAAGACGATGGGGCTGTCCCGGCTCGCCTTGGTCACCCCGGAAAAATTCCCGCATCCCGAGGCCTATGCCCTCGCGGCCGGCGCCAACGACCTGCTCGACGTGGCCGAAGTCCATCCGACGCTGGCCAGTGCGCTCGCCGATTGCCGCTTCGTCATGGGCACCACTGCACGCAAGCGCACGGTGACCATGCCCGAACTGCCGCCGCGCGAGGCCGCGCAGCGCTTGCTCGCAGCGCAGGCGCTGGGCCCGGTCGCGCTGGTGTTCGGACGCGAACGCACGGGGCTGGAAAACGACGAACTGCAGCTGTGTCATGCGGCCGTGTGCATTCCCGCCAACCCCGACTACAGCTCGCTCAATCTCGCCGCCGCCGTGCAGGTGTTGGCCTACGAACTGCGTCTGGCCGCGCTCGAGGGCGCCGGTGCTTCGCTGCCGGGCCCCGCCGATCCGGACGAGCGCCCGGCGACGCATGCGGAGATGGAAGGCTTCTTCCAGCATTTCGGCGAATTGCTCGACGACATCGATTTCCACAAGGGCCGGCCGCCGGACATGATCAGCCAGCGCCTGCGCCGGCTGTTCCTGCGGGCGCAGCCCGAGCCCCGCGAACTGCGCATCCTGCGCGGGATTTTTTCCGACACGCAGCGTCTGCTCAAGAAGCCCTGAGCGATGCGTCCGGCCGGGCTATCGGTTAGGCTTGGCGATCAGGCGGACACGGGGTTGCGGATGATCTTGCGGGGCACGGAATGCCGATGAACATCAGGCTGGGGCTGCGTGGACAGCTCCTGGCGGTGCTCGCGCTCCTCGTGCTGCTCGTGCTCGCCGTGGCCTTCGCGCTGTGGCGCGGCGAGGAGAGCAATCGTCGCCAGGTCATCGCGCATTCCAACGCCGCGATGCTCGCTCTGGCCAAGGACAATCTCCAACGTCGCGGCGAGCAGCTCGCGGGCCAGTTCGCCAAGTCCGTCGCCGTGCCCATGGCGAGCGCCGATGTCGCGCGCATCGCGGTCGTCACGCGCGCGACCCTGCATCAGCCCGACGTCGAATACGTCATCGTCTACGACCAGCAGGGCCGCATCCTCGACGACGGCGGCGACGGCAGCCATGTCGGCCAGCCGATGGTCGATCCACTCGCCGACGCCGCCCTGGCCGCGAGCGCATTGAAACTGCAGTGGACGGACAACTTGCTGGACGTCTCCGCGCCGGTGCTCGGCGACGGTCGTCGGCTCGGCGGCGTACGCGTGGGCCTGGTCAACAACAAGCCCAGCGCCGCCCAGGCGCGCATCCTTGCGCCGCTGAACGTGCATCTGCACGAAGCCAGCGCGCAGCACCGTCGCTGGCTCGCGATCGCACTGGCCGGCCTGCTGCTGACCAGCGCACTGGCGGTGTACGTGCTCGAACGGCGCATCCTTGCGCCGATACGCGCGCTGGCCCATACGATGGAAGAGCGCGAGCCCGACCAGGAAAAGGCCGTCGTCATCGACACCGCGCGCGCCGATGAGATCGGCGACCTGTTCCGCGCCTTCTCGCGCATGAGCGCCGGCGTCGCGCGGCACGATCGCGAAATCCGCCGCATGGCCTACACCGATCCGTTGACCGGCCTGTCGAATCGCCTGGCCTTCCGCGAGGCGCTCGACGATCGTCTGCTGACCCTGCATGCGAACAGCGGCGAATTGGCCTTGTTGTTCATCGACCTCGACGATTTCAAGCGCGTCAACGATACCCTCGGTCACGAAGTCGGCGACGACGTGTTGAGCCAGCTGTCGGTACGCGTGCGCGTCGCGCTCGAAAGTCACGGCGCCAAGGGTTCGGAGATCGCGCGTTTCGGCGGAGACGAATTCATCGTGCTTTTCCTCGGCGACGATATCCGCGCCACGTCGGCGCGTCTGGCCGAAGCATTGATCGAGGAAATCCAACGCCCGCTCGTGCTGCAGGGAAAGCAGGTATTCCTGGGTGCGTCGGTCGGTATCACGCTGTTCCCGTTTGATGCCAGCAATGCCGGGCAGTTGCTCAAGAACGCCGACATCGCGATGTACCAGGCCAAGGTCGCCGGCAAGAACTGCTACCGCTTCTATAGCCGCGCGATGGACCAGGCCGTCGAGCGCCGCGTGCAGCTCGAGCAGGAACTGCGCGGCGCCTGGGAGCGCGGCGAGCTGACCGTGCTTTACCAGCCGATCTTCCATCTCACCGATGGCCGCATCACCGGCGCCGAGGCCCTGCTGCGCTGGCAGCATCCGCGCCTGGGCATGGTGCCACCCTCGGTGTTCATCGAGGTCGCCGAGCAAAGCGGTCTCATCGAAGTGCTCGGCCGCCATGTGCTCGAAACCGCCTGCCACGACGCCGCGCAATGGTCGCAGGCCGCGGGCGCGAAACCCTTCGTGTCGGTGAACATCTCGCCGCGCCAGCTGCGCAGCGGCGAATTGCCGGACGTGGTCGGCCACTCGCTGAAAACATCCGGCCTGCTGCCGCAGCAGCTGCACCTGGAGCTGACCGAAACCGCCGTGCTCAGCGATGAGGCCCAGGCGAGCGCCTTGCTCTCGCGCGTGCGCGCAACCGGCGTGAAAGTCTGGCTCGATGATTTCGGCACCGGTTTTTCCGGCCTCAGCCATCTGCGCCGCGTGCCGGTCGATGGCGTGAAGATCGATCGCAGCTTCGTCGCCGACGTATTGCGCGATCCCGACGATCTGGCCCTGACCACCGCGATCATCGCGATGGCACATTCGCTCGGCATCACCGTCGTTGCCGAGGGCATCGAGACCGAAGGCCAGTACGCGATCCTGCGCGAGCGCGGCTGCGATCAGGGGCAGGGTTTCTGGCTGGGCCGGCCGATGTCGGCCGACGATCTTGCGCGCAAGTTCCAGGATGCACCGATCAGCTGATCGGCCGGTTCGTCTGCGGGCTTACGACTGCAGCCAGTGCAGCGCGTCCATGCACATCTTCGTGACCGTGCCCGAGAAGCCCGCAACGACGACGATCTCCGCGACGCCCAGACCCCAGGCGATCAACATGAGCCGACCATCGCGTTCGATCAGCGCGAAGGCGAACGAAAGCAGGATCAGACCGAACGGATAATTGGTCAGCGGCAGGGGCAGGGCGAGTGCGATGCCCAGCAGCAACAGCAGCAGACCGGTGAACGCATGCGCGGCCGGGTGCAGGAACATGCCTTCGTTGCGCGGACGCGTGAGCTTCTCGATGCGTCCGAGCCATTTGCCCATGCGGTTGCGAAAACCCGCGAGCGTGTGCCGGTGGATCTTGCGACGTGCGAGGAAACCCGGAAGCCAGGGGTGTTCGAAGCGCATCAGGAACTGCAGGCCGATCAGGGCGACGAACGCGCCGCTGACGCCGCCGACGCCGACCGGCAGCGGAATGAAGCAGGGCAGCATCACCAGCAGCAGGAACAGGCCGAAGCTGCGCTCGCTGAAGCGATCGAGCAACTCGGCGAAGGTCACCACCTCGTCCGGATCGCCTTCGGCGAGCTGGTCGACGAGGGCGCGGGTGCTGGGTGGGGGGATGCGTGCGGTCATTGGTCAGTTTTGGGGGTCAATGCCGCGGCTTCAAGTTCAAGTCTCGTTTTCGGCGCGTGACAGCAGTGTGCGCGCGACCAGCAACTTGTCGATGCGGGCGCCGTCGAGATCGACGACCTCGATGCGCCAGCCTTTCCAGTCGAAATGCTCGCCCGCGTGCGGGATGCGGCCGTAGTGCGCGATGGTCATGCCGGCGACGGTGGTGAAATCGTGGTCGTCTTCGCCGGGCAGGGCCTGCAGCGCCAGCAGTTCGCGGAATTCCTCGATCGACAGGCGGCCGTCGACGAGCCAGCTGCCGTCGTCGCGTTCGACCACCAGCGCCTCGTCGTCGTCGTTTTCGAGCTCGTGCACGCGGCCGAGCACCGCGCCGAGCAGATCGTTGAGCGTGACCAGGCCCTGGATGTCACCGTATTCGTCTACGACCAGGGCGAGCGTCTGCTGTTCCTCGCGGAAGATGTCGAGCAGCTTGAGAGCATTGGTCGAATCGGAAACGAACAGCGCCGTGCCAAGCTTGGCGAACAAGTCGGCCGGGGGATCGCTGTCGATCAAGCCGGCGAGATGCTTGGCCTCGAGTATGCCCAGCACTTCGGTGTCGCCGCCGCGGTAGACCGGATAGCGCGCGAGTGGCGTTTCCCGCATCGTGGCGAGGTTCTCCTCGCGATCGGCATCGGCATCGAGCCAGACGATGCGGATGCGCGGCGTCATCAGCGATTCGGCACTGCGATCGCCCAGGCGCAGCACGCGGTTGAGCATGTTGCGTTCGTCGGCGTCGATGACGCCCTGTTCGTGGCTTTCCGCGACCAGGTGGCGGATTTCTTCTTCCGTCACTTTTTCTTCGGCCAGTGCGCCCTGGCCGATCAGTCGCATCAGCAGGCGCGTGCTGGCCGTGAGGATGTAGACGAACGGCTTGGCCACCAGGGCCAGGAAGCTCATCGGCAGGGCCACCGCCTTCGCGATAGGTTCCGGGCGCAGCGTGCCCAGTCGCTTGGGCACGAGTTCGCCGAGCACGACGGTAATGAACAGGATCAGGCCGAAGCTCAAGGCCAGCGAGATGCGGTGCGCGTACGGCGCGATCAGCGCGAACTGCGACAGCGGCACTTCCAGATGGGCTGCCAGCGACTCACCGCCGTACGAACCGGTCAGCAGGCCAAGCAGGGTGATCCAGACCTGCACCGCGGACAGGAAATTTTCCGGATGCTCGGCCAGCTCGATCGCCTTGGCAGCACCGCGGCTGTCCTTGGCCATGTCCTTGAGCCGCGCCTTGCGCGAGGTGATCACGGCCATCTCCGACATCGCGAAGAAGCCGCTCATCAACACCAGGATCAGTACTACGAATAGTTCGAGCATGCGTTTGGGTCAGCTGAAGTGACGCGCGTTGATCCACAGATGGGTGAAGATGCTGGCGATGTAGCCCAGCGCGATCGCCCAGGTCCATTTTAGATGACTCATGAAAGTGTAGCGTCCGCGCGAGACACCCATCAGCGCCACGCCCGCCGCCGATCCGACCGACAACAGGCTGCCGCCGACGCCGGCCGTCAGCGTGATCAGCAGCCACTGGCCGTGGTCCATCGCTGGATTCATCTGCAGGACCGCGTACATGATCGGGATATTGTCGACGATCGCCGACAGGGTGCCGAGCGCGACGTTGGCGCCGGTCGGCCCGAGCTGGCCGTACAGCCCGGTCGACATCAGCTGTAGGAAGCCCATCGTCGCCAGTCCGCCTACGCAAAGCAGCACGCCGTAGAAGAACAGCAAGGTGTCCCATTCGGCCTGGGCGATGAGTTCGAAGACGTTGTAGCGGCCGCCGTCGCGCGCACCGGTCCTGGCATCGCGACGCTGGATGAAAAATCCCTGCAGCTTGAGCAAGGCCAGCCCAGCCATCATTCCGAACACCGGCGGCATATGCAGGAACTGCTTGCCCGCGACGGTGAGGGCGATGGTCACCGCAAACAGTCCGCAGATGAACCAGCCGCCGTATTTTACTTCGGCGTCGTCGCGCCCGGGCGGCGGTGAGCCCGGCGGCAGGGCAAAATGCAGGATCAGCGCCGGCACCAGCCAGTTCACCACGGATGGAATGAACAGGCTGAAGAATTCGAAGAATTCCACGCGGTGCGCCTGCCAGACCATCAAGGTGGTGATGTCGCCGAAAGCGCTCCAGGCCCCGCCGGCATTGGCCGCGACAACGAGGTTGATGAAGCCCAGGGTGATGAATCGCAGGTTGCCCGCGCCGACGGCCATGATCACCGCCGACATGATCAATGCCGTGGTCAGGTTGTCGAGCACCGCCGACAGGAAGAACGAAATCACGCCGGTGATCCAGAACAGCTGCCGGTAACCGAAGCCGCGGCTCACCAGGGTCGCGCGCAGGGACTCGAACACATTGCGCTCGGTCATCGCCGCGACGAAGGTCATCGCGACGATCAGAAAAAAGAACAGCTCGGCGAACTCCAGGAAGATATGCCGGAATGCATTCGCCGCGAAATCGGCCGGCATGCCCGGCGTGTTCGCCCCGTACCAGGCGATCAGGCCCCAGATGACGGCCGCGCCCAGCATGACCGGCTTGGACTTGCGCAGGTGCAGGCGCTCCTCGAGGACGACGAGCAGGTAGGCGATCACGAAGACCGCCACGGCGATCAGGCCCAGTGGATGTCCGGTCAAATCGACGCTCGGCGCGCTCCCGGCGTGGGCCAGGGCCGGCAGGGGCAGGCAGGTCAGGCCAAGGGCCAGGACGCGTCCGACAACAGGGGCAGGGGACATTCGGGGCGGATGGGGCGCGGAATACACGCCACAAGCATACACGCAGGCCCGGACAAGCCCGCTGCTGTCATCTCCGGGTAAACTAAGCGTCATGTGCCGGGCGGTCCGGCGGAACCAGGGGCGGCGCGATGTTTTCTCTCCAGACCATCTTCGGCAAAGGCGACAAGTTCTACGGATTGCTCGAATCCAGTGCCGCCGCGGCCCGTGAGAGCACCCGGGCCCTGATCGAGCTACTGGACACCGCCCCGGCCCAGCGTTCGCTCGAGAAGTTCAAGCTGGCCCGCCAGCGCGAGAAGGCCCTGGCCGCACAGATCAGCCAGGAGCTGGTCAATACTTTCGTGACCGCACTCGAGCGCGAGGACATCGATGCGCTGTCGAGCGCGCTGTACAAGATCCCGAAAATCGTCGAGAAATTCGCCGAGCGCTACACCCTGGCCTCCGAGCGGCTGGGCGACGTCGATTTCGCCTCGCGCGCGCAGATGCTCGAGCGCGCCTGCGAAGTCATCGAACAGATGGTCGGCCTGCTGCGCCAGGGCATGAACATCGACACCAGCAAGGCCCTCAACGACAAGATGCAGGCGATCGAGGCCGAAGCCGACCGCCTGATCCTGGAGCTGTACCGCGATGCCTACGCGCGCGAGACCGATCCGATGCGTTACCTGATCCTCAAGGACCTGTTCGAACTGCTGGAAAAAGCCATCGACCGCTGCCGCGACGCCGGCAACGTGGTGCACCAGGTCGTCCTGAAGAACTCCTGAGGAGCAGCCCGTGTTGACCCTGCTCCTGCTCGTCATTGCGACGGCGTTGGTGTTCGAATTCATCAACGGCTTCCACGACACCGCCAATTCCATCGCCACGGTCGTCGCCACCAAGGTGCTGACGCCGACGCAGGCGGTGATGATGGCGGCGGCCACCAACCTCATCGGCGCGTTCTACGGCACGGCCGTGGCCAAGACCATTTCCTCGGGCCTGGTCGACGCGGAAGTCGTCAACGTCACCTCGCAGGTCATCATCTGCGCGCTGACCGGCGGCATCGCCTGGAATCTGTTCACCTGGTGGCTGGGCTTGCCGTCTTCGTCGAGTCACGCATTGATCGGCGGCATCTGCGGCGCCGGTCTCGCGGCGGCCGACAACAACTGGCATGCCTTGATCTGGGCCAAGACCGGCGAAAGCCTGGCCAAGAACAGCGGCCTGTACTGGAAAGTCGTCGTGCCGATGATCTCCTCGCCGGTCGCGGGCTTCCTGCTCGGCGTGATCATCATGGGCGGCCTCATGGCCCTGATCAGCAGCATGAACAATGCCGGCGGCTGGCTCGGACGTATTTCCCGGCCGCGCTGGGTGAACGCGGTGTTCGGCAAGGCGCAGATCCTCAGCGCCGGCTACATGGGCTTTGCGCACGGCACCAACGACGCGCAGAAAACCATGGGCGTGATCGCGCTGGCGCTATTCGGTGCGCAGGCCTCGGGCACGCTGGACAATTTGCCGTCGTGGCTGGCCTTCCTGCATCCGGACGGCGGCAAGGATCAGATCGACAAGTGGATCGTGGTGAGCTGCGCGCTGGTCATGGCTGCCGGCACGGCGATGGGCGGCTGGCGCATCATCAAGACGCTCGGTCACAAGATGATCAAGCTGCATCCGATCAATGGATTCGCCGCAGAAACGAGTTCGGCGACGATCCTCGTGGCGGCGGCGCATTTCGGCATGCCGGTGTCGACGACGCACAGTATTTCGACCGCGATCATGGGCGTGGGCTTCGCCAAGAATCCGCGCGCGCTGAAGTGGTCGGTGATCGAGCGCATCGTCTGGGCGTGGATCCTGACGATCCCCGCCGCCGGCGGCATCGCCTACGGCCTGGTGCGTCTGCTCAAGTCACAGGGCTGGGCCTGATCCTGCTTCGGCGGGTTTGACCGCGACTTACAGCAGGTCGCCGCCTGCGGACAATTCGCGCTCGAGGTTGTCGCCCATGCCGCCGATCTCGAGGATCAGACGATCGATTTCCGAACCCGTCAGCGTGTCGTAGGGACGGTTCTCGCACAGCTGCAGATACGGAACGCCATCGAGTTCGCCGACGGCCATGTAGCCGACGCGGCTCTGCCAGTTGAACGCGAGCGTGCGCTTGGCATCCAGGCCGGTCATCGGCGCGAGCGCGGTGTTCACGCGCAGGAACTTGCGGCCGTCGTCGCCGTCGAGCTCGGCCAGATAGATGCTCTGGTGGCGGGTGCCTTTTTCGAGGGAAAGTTCGACGCAGACCAGGTAGGGGTCGCGTGCGGTGATCTTGTATTTGCCCTGGACGTGGCTGCGGATTTGTTCGAAGTTCAACATGGCGGCATTCTCGTTCGGAAACGGTATCCTAAACCGGCATGCCCGGAAAGTCTGCCGCCGACAGGATATTTGCCGCCATACGCGCCGTTCCGCGCGGGCAGGTCGCCGGCTACGGGGAAATCGCGCGCCGTGCGGGGCTGCCGGGACGGGCGCGGATGGTTGTGCGCCTGCTGTCTGAAAACGACGACCCGAAACTGCCCTGGCATCGCATCCTGCGCTCGGACGGGCGCATCGCATTTCCTGAAGACGATCCGCGCTTCGCCGAGCAGGCACAACGCCTACGCGCGGAAGGCGTGCGCGTCGAAAACGGCCGTGTCCGCGGCCAGCGCGCTGCCGCAACCCTCGATGAAGTTCTCTGGCGGCCCTGACGTCGGCGCGAAACTATCGGACGGGACGCTGACGGAACCAGGCGGCGATGCTGTAGCGCTCGCGCATGGCCGGCAGGACTTCGTGCTCGATGTCGGCGCTGAGGAAGATCACGGTCGTACCGCATTGCGGTTCGATGTCGCGTGCGCCGTCGGGCAGATGCAAACGCAGCTGACCACCGGCCTCCGGCGGCCAATCGTGATTGAGATAGCAGACCAGCGAAAGAACCCGCGCATCGTCGTCGCGGAAACGGTCGCGGTGTCGCGCATACCCAGCGCCGGGCGGATAGAGCGCGTAGTGCGCCTCCACTTCCGACAGACCCAGCAGCAGGCGCCGGTTCAGCCGTTGACGCAGCGTGTCGAGCTCGGCCAGAAATCGTGTCGCTGCCGGTCCGCAGGCCGGATCGTCCAGCCACAGCGTGGCATCGCCGCGCAGCGCGCCGGTTTGTTTGCCTGTGCCGCGGCCCGTGGCGGCAGAGCGCAAGGTTCCTGCGGCGGCCAGGCTGCGGGCATCGTCCAGCAGGTCGTTGAGCAATGCGTCGGAAAAGAGATTCCGGCCGACGGCGATGCCCGAATCTGCCAATCGTTCCGCCACGTCCTGCAAGGCGTCTTCGGTGATGTCTGAGGCAGGTGAGGTCATCGGGCTATGATACGGCGCATCCCCTCCCGGAGCTTGCGAATGCGCTTGCCGCCCGTGACATTGCTGCTGTTGATCAGCATCGTGGTTGTCTACCTGATTCAGTGGACGGTGCCGGCGGAATATCTCGTCGCCTTCGAGCTGTGGCCGCTGGGCCGGTTCGATCTGGGCCTGGGACAGGATGGCCGCATGGTCACCGGCGGGTTCCAGCCGTGGCAGCTGCTGACCTATGGCCTCATGCACGGCAGCCCGATGCATCTGCTGTTCAACGGCTTCACGCTCTATCAGTTCGGATCCGCCGTGGAGTCCGCGCTCGGCTCGCGCAGGTTTCTGTTCTTTTTCCTGTTCTGCGTTTTTGGTGCCGGTCTGTGCCAGTTGTTCGTGACCACGGCGATGCTCGCAGCCGACGGCTCCAACGCCATTCCCACGGTGGGCGCGTCGGGCGGGATTTTCGGACTGCTGCTGGCCTATGCCGTGTTCTATCCACGCGCGCGGATCATTTTCTTCCTGATTCCCGTGCCCGTGCCGGCGCGCTATGCCGTGCTGATCTACGGCGCGATCGAGCTGTACCTGGGGCTCAGCGGCGCACAGTCCGGGGTCGCGCACTTCGCGCATCTCGGCGGTCTGCTGTTCGGCGCGGTCTTGCTGTACGCGTGGCGACGCCGTCCGCCGCCGCGCTCGCCGGCGCCGCCCGACAATCCCTTCAGCTCGCCCTGACCGGCAGCCGATGGCGATAAGATGGTGCTCTGCAATCGCATGAACGACGACGAGACGCGATGAATTCGATTCCCCCGCTGACCCTCAAGCTGCTCTGGGCCGCGGCTGCCAGCCTGTTGCTCGCGCTGCTGCCCGATGCGCTGCTGATGCACTTGCTGTTGTGGCCGCTCAATGTGTTCGGCGCGGACGGCTCCGCGGGCGGCGTACTCGGCAACTTCATGCCGTGGCAGCTGGTCACGCATTTGTTCGTCAACCTGGGCGGCAAGCTGATTTTCATCGCCTTGACCTTGTACTTCTTCGGCGGCCTGATGCTGGAGACCTGGTGGGGCGCGCGCCGCTATGGTCTGTTCCTGCTGGCCTGCGCGATCGGTGCGACCTTGCTGCAGTTTCTCGCGTCCACCCTGGCCTATGGCGCAGGGCTGGGCGGCTACCAGGCCACCGCCGGTGCCGATGGCGTGATGTACGGCATCCTGTTCGCCTGTGCGTACATCGCGCCGAATCAGCAGGTCATGCTGATCCTGCCGCCGATTCCGATGAAACTGAAGACGCTCGTGATCGTGATGTGCGCGCTCAGTCTCGCGTTCGGGCTATGGAACGAGGGTCTCGTCAGCCAGTTCGGATTTCTGGGCGGACTGCTCGCCGCCTGGCTGCATATTCGCTATTGGCGCGGCGAGCCGCCGTTCGGCAAACGCCGGAAAGACAGCAAACCCGAAAAGAAAAAGAACCACTTGCGTATCGTGCACTGAGCCTCAGCGGCGCAGCGAGAGGAAGTCCGCGCTCGCGACCAGTCGCAGGGAATCCAGGCGCGGACGCGCCGTCGGCAAGGCCGTCAGCAGACGCTCGCGCTCGTCGGCCAACGCGGCGATTTCCTCGGCACGCACGGCCGGATTGACACGAGCCAGCGCCTGCAGGCGCTGCAGTTCGCCGCCGAGCAGGGCATCGGCCTGGGCCAGCGCCTGCGCGATCAGATCCAGCGAGCGCGTTTCGCTTTCCTTGCGCGCCCGTTCGAGCATCGGCGGCACCAGGGTCAACAGCACCTTGCGCATCGGCGACAGGTCGTACTGACGATCGCCAGCGCGCAGGCCCGCGCGTTCGTTGGGCGCGAAGTCCGGGCGCGGCTGCAGTTTGGTATCGATGGCGATGCTCATCGGCAGCGGCGGCAGGAAGCGCTCGGCGTTCAGGGCTTCGTTCGCCACGCATTCGATGACGAACACCGCTTCCAGGATCACGCTGCGCGGCGGCAGGCTGTCGTCGATCAGGAACGCGACATTGCCCGTTTCGCTCGACAGCAGCATTTCCTGCGCCGAACGCAGCATCGGATGGTCGGCACGCAGATAGAGCAGGTCGTCGCGACCGAGAGCGGTAGCGCGGTCGAAGGTCGCCTGGCGCGGCCCGTTCTTGAGTTCCTCGAAGCCTTCCGTGGTCAGATATTCGGGGTCGAGCAGCCACAGGGTTTCGCTGAGGGGTTCGTGATGCACGCCGAAGGCTTCGAGCAGGCGCATCGGGAATTCGTCGTCGCGCGCCGAAGCGTCGTCCGTCTGCAGCGACTGCAGCAGGGCGCCGTCGGTCGCACCGCGACGGCTGCCGAGTTCGAGCAGACGATCGCGGCCCTGCGCAATGAGCTCGGCGAGTTCGCCATGCGTGGTGCGCGTGCGGGCGATCAGCGCGGCGAGCGCCGGTTCGCGTTGTTCGGCATCGGTTTCGGTCAGGCCGATCAGCTCCTCGCCGTAGCGGCGCAGCAGTTCGCGACCGTCGGCGACCACGCCGGTGAAGGCGTCGAGGCCTTCGTGGTACCAGCGCAGCAGCACTTCCTGCGAACTGCCGGCGACCGCCGCGACATGCACGTTGACGTCGCCGCGCTGGCCGATGCGATCGAGACGGCCGATGCGCTGTTCGAGCATGTCCGGATGCAGGGGCAGGTCCCAGAAGATCAGGTGCTGCGCGAACTGGAAATTGCGGCCTTCCGCGCCGATCTCGCTGGCGATCAGCAGGCGCGCGCCATCCGGATCGGCGAAATAGGCGGCATTGCGGTCGCGCTGCAGCAGGTTCATGTCTTCGTGGAAGCGTGCGACCGGCAGGCCGCTGCGCAGGCGCAATGCTTCTTCCAGCGCCTGCACCTTGGCGCGCGTGCGGCACAGCAGCAGCGCTTTCGCCGGCGCGATTTCGTCGAGCTTGCGCAGCAGCCAGTCGGTGCGCGGGTCGTTCTTGTAGTCGTGCGCGGGTTCGTCTTCGTCGAAAGGATCGATGGCAGAACTCAGATCGTGCTCGAATTCCGCGCGCAGGCTGTAGTCCTGGGCGGGATCGTCGGGCAGCGACAGCGTTTCGACATGCACGATGCGCGTCGGGAAGCCGCCGACCGCGCTGCGTCGGTTACGGATCATCACGCGGCCGGTGCCGTGGCGGTCGATGAGATCGGCGAGCAGATCGTCGCGCGCGGCTTCGTCGCCCGCGGCGATCTTCGCCAGGCGCGTCGCCAGGGCGTCGCCCTCGTCGGGGAACAAGGGCGCGAGAGTTTCGATGTCGCCGGCCGTCAATGACTCGCTTGCGAGCAGGCGCTCGGCGAGCGCGGACAGCGCGAGATAGCGCTTCTGTTCGGCGACGAAACTGTCCAGATCGGTGTAGCGCGCGGGATCGAGCAGGCGCAGGCGCGCGAAATGCCCGCCCAGGCCCAGTTGCTCCGGCGTCGCGGTCAGCAGCAGCAGGGCCGGCGTCTGTGCGGCGAGCGCTTCGACCAGATCGTAGGCCGGACTCGCGGCGGCAGGCGACCAGGCCAGGTGATGCGCCTCGTCGACGAGCAGCAGGTCCCAGCCGGCCTGCAGTAATTGCGCGCCGCGTTTGTCGTGCGATGCGAGCCAATCGACCGAAGCGATGACCAGCTGTTCGTCTTCGAACGGGTTGCCGGTTTTTTCGGTGAGCTCGATCGATTCGCAACGCTCTTCATCGTAGATCGCGAACGCGAGGTTGAATCGGCGCAGCAGTTCGACGAACCACTGGTTGACCAGGCTTTCCGGCACGAGGATCAGTACGCGGCGCGCACGTCCGGCCGCGATGAGCTGCGCGGTGATCAGGCAGGCTTCGATGGTCTTGCCCAGACCGACTTCATCGGCCAGCAGCAGACGCGGCGGCCGCCGCGCGGCGGCCGTTTCGGCGACCCGCAATTGATGCGGAATCAGATCGATGCGCGCGCCGAGCACACCCCAGCCCGGATGTGCGCGCGCAGCGGCACGGCGCTGCAGGATTTCCCGGCGCAGTTCGAAACGATCGTTGCGGTCCACGCGCCCGGCCAGCAGACGCGCATCGGCCTGCGAAACCGGCTGTTCGGCATCGAGTTCGCCTTCGGCATGGCATTGCCCGTTGCAGTGGTAACGCAGCAGGCCCTGTTCGTCCTCGACGCGATCCACGACCTTGGCGGCGCCGCCGATCTGCACGCGGTCGCCGCTGCGGAAGGCCGCGCGCAGCAGCGGTGCGCTGCCGATCGCGTAATGGCGCAGGACGCCGGACCCGGTGAACACGATCTGCACCTGGCGTCCGGCCAGGCGCAGCACGGTGCCCAGACCGAGTTCGGGTTCGGCGCTGCTGAACCAGCGTTGGCCGGGCAGGAAGTCGGACATGTCAGCGCAGCAGGGAAACCATGTCTTTGTCGGCCTTGAACATCGGCTGGCCGGCCTTGCACGCGAAGATCTTCGGGAACAGTGGCTGGTTGACCACGGTGCCGTTCACGCGCCACTTGGCGGGCGCATAGGTCGCGGTCGGCATGGAAGCGACCAGGGCGGCATCGCGATCCTGGCGCGCCCACAGCGAGCCCCAGGCGACGAAGAAGGCTTTCTTTGCGGCGAAATCGGGCGTGCTCTGCGTGTTGAACGCATCCCAGGCGATTTCCACGCCGACCAGATCGGCGGCGTTCTGCGCACGTGTGCGCTCGCCGTTGACCTTGTTGGCGCCGACGACGGTATACGCGTTGTACTGCGCGACCAGCGGCTGGCTGCGTGTGGCCCAGGCCTGCTCGACATTGGCCGGCATGTGCATGCCCGTGCTGATCTGCTGTGCCATCAGCGCACCGAGCGCGCCGTAGTCGGCACCGTCGGACTGGCCGGAGAACACCGGCGCCTGCAAGGCGGCGGCGGTGACGATCAGGCGATTCTCAGCGGGTTCGAAGCCGACCACCGGATGCGTCTGGCTGACCGGCCACGGCCAGATCGGACGCTCGAGGCGCGCGATCGCACGCGCGCGCTGCCAGCGGCGCAGGGCGAGCACGTTCGCGGCGTACTGGTCGCGATTGAAGGCGAGGCTGGTGAATGCGACGGGGATCATCGGCTTGCCGATCGCCAGATACATCGCGTCGAGCTGCTTGTTGGCAGCGGTCTTGGCGTCGGCATCGAGCCAGGTCGCGCGATCGATCGCCCGCTTGCCGGCGGCGCGAATGGCGGCACCGATCGCGTCGGCCTTCTGTTCCTGCGCGGCGCTGACGTAGCGCTCGGCGTACGCGGCGCTGAGCAGGTCGGCGGCTTCTTCCTGCACCAGCAAAGCCACGCGGTCGGTCTGCGTGCGCGGCTGACGCTTGGCGATGCCGTCATCGACGAGACTGGCGTAGGCGCGACGGTAATCGCTGGCCAGCGTCGGCGCCATCGAATGCAGGATCTGCGCGCGCAGATAGGCCTTCCATTGCGGCACCGGCGTCTTGGCGATCATGCGATCGACGTTGCGGAAATAGTTCGGCTGCTGGATGGTGATTTCCGCAGCAGCCACGCCCTGCGACTTGAGGAAGTCGGCGAGCAGCAACTGCGGATACGCTTTCGCCGCCGCAGCCGGCGATTGCGACTGCGCCGTCGGGGCCGCCATCGCTTGGGCGAGTTCGTTTTCGAGCGTGATCGCCTGGCTGGTCTGCTCGGCGAGCTTGTCGCCGGGCACGCCGGAGAATTTCAGCAGGTCGGCCAGGTAGGCGCGATACAGACCACCGACGCGCTGCAGTTCCGGATCGGCCGAGCCGTAGAACGCCGGGTCGGCCAGACCCAGACCGTTCGGGATGAGTGTCGCGCGCGGCTGACCGTTCTGCGGATCGCGCAGCACGTCGAAGTCGTAGACCACCGGCACACCGGCCGCCTGCAGCGCGATCAGCGCCTGCGCCAGATCCTTGGGTTTCTTGATCGCATCCACGCGGGCGAGCAGCGGGGCGAGCGCCGCCTTGCTGGCTGCGTCCATGCCGTTTTCGTCCTGGCCGCTGGCGATGAGGTCGGCGAGCAGGGCCGAGGCGCGGCCGTCGCCCACGCGCGTGCCTGAACGGGTCAGGTCGCGTGTCTGTTGGGCGGCGAGGGCATTGAGTTCGTCCCAGCGGCTGAAGCTGTCGGCACCGGCCGGCAGCGGATGCGCCTTGAGCCAGGCGGCGTTGACGTTGCCGTAGAAGTCCGCACAGGCGGCCGGAGCGGCAGGCGCCGCGGGCTTCTTGGCGGCTTCGGCACTGCCGGAGACGAGGGTCAACGCGAGCATCGCGAGCAGGGGGCGAAAGGCTGGGGTCATCGCGGAGGTCCTTGGGGGCGAACCCGGGATTCTACCCTCGTGGGACCCGATCGGCGGCAGACAAAAAAACGGCCCGGTTGCCCGGGCCGTCGTTCACGCACAGACGAGGATGCGTGTTACCAGATGACGACTTTCTTGTCGCCCGCGCGGACCATGGCGTCGCCGGCCTTGCAGGAGAACGCCGTGGCGAACGTGTCGAGGTTCGACGGCGCGCCGTTGGCACGGAACATCGCCGGCGAGTGCGGATCGGTGTTAAGGCGAACCATCAGCGCCTGCGGGCGGATGTTGGCGCGCCAGATCGTGCCGAAGTTCAGGAAGAAGCGCTGATCCTGGGTGAAGCCGTCGGTTTTCGGATCGGCATAGTTCGCGCCCTGCGCACGCTTCATCGCGTCGTAGGCCACGGTGATGCCGCCCAGGTCGGCGATGTTCTCGCCGAGCGTGAGCTGACCCTTCACGTGGTGCTCGCCCTTGTCGTCCTTCAGAGCGACGTAATCGTCGAACTGCTGCACGAGCTTGCCGGTACGGGCCTGGAAGTTCTTCATGTCTGCATCCGACCACCAGTTGGCATTGTTGCCGCTGGCGTCGAACTGGCTGCCCTGGTCGTCGAAACCGTGCAGCATTTCGTGGCCGATGACCGCGCCGATGCCGCCGTAGTTGAGCGCCGGGTCCGCCTTCGGATCGAAGAAGGGCGGCTGCAGGATCGCGGCCGGGAACACGATCTCGTTCTTGAGCGGGTTGTAGTAGGCGTTGACCGTCTGCGGGCTCATGCCCCATTCGGTGCGATCGGCCGGCTTGCCGATCTTGGCCATCTGGAACGCGTTCTCGAACGCGCCTGCGGCTTCGGCGTTGGCGTAGTAGCTGTCGGCCGGGTTGATCGTCAGGCCGCTGAAATCACGCCACTTGTCGGGGTAGCCGATCTTCGGATCGAAGGTGTTCCACTTTTCGATCGCCTTGGCCTTGGTCTCGGCGCTCATCCACTCGAGGTTTTCCAGGCGGGCCTTGAGGGCCTCGCGCAGGTTGTCGACCAGGGCCTTCATCTGCGCCTTGGCTTCTTCCGGGAACACCTGCTTCACGTAGATCTGGCCCAGGGCTTCGCCCATGGTGCCGTTCACGGCGCCGAGCACGCGCTTCCAGCGGTCTTCCTGCTTTTCCTGACCGTTGAGGGTCTGGCCGTAGAAACCGAAGCGCTCTTCGGTCATGGCGTTCGACAGGAACGGGGCGCCGCCGAGGATGGCGTGGTAGCGCAGGTAGGCCTGCCAATCGGTCGCCGGCACGCCGGTGAGCATCTTGTCGAATTCAGCGAAGAACTTCGGCTGGCTCAGCGAGAAGCCGGTGACGCCCGAGACGCCTTCGGCGGCGAGCAGCTTGGTCCACGAGAAATGCGGCGTGGCTTTTTCGGCATCGGCGAGCGAGACGAAGTTGTACTGGTTCTTCGGGTCGCGCGCTTCGATCGGCGTCAGCGAGGCCTTGGCCAGCTGCGTTTCGACGGCGAGCACGGCGGCGGCCTGGGTCTTGGCGGCTGCGGCGTCAACGCCGCCGAGGACGAGCATGCGCTCGACGTGGGCGACGAACTTGCCGCGAATATCTTCGTACTGCGGCTCGAGGTAGTAGGCGCGCTCGGGCAGCGACAGACCGCCTTCCTGGGCGTAGGCGATGACGTTCTTGGCGTCCTTGAAATCTTCGCCCGGACCGAAGCCGAACACGTACTGGTCGCCCTTGCCGAACGAGCTGATCAGGAAGTCGCTGACGCCAGCGCCGTCCTTGATCGCGTCGATGCGCGCAAGCAGCGGCTTGAGCGGTGCGGCGCCGTCGGCGTCGAGACGGGTCTCGTCCATGCCGAGGCGGTAGAAGTCGCCGATCTTCTGTTCGTTGCTGCCGGCCGGGTTCTTGGCCTTGCTGGCGGCTTCGGCGATCTGCTGCTGCACGGCGAGCGAGCGGTCGCGCAGGATGTTGAAGTTGCCCCAGGTGGTCTTGTCGGCGGGCACCGGATTGGCGGCGAGCCACTTGCCGTTGACGTAACCATTGAGGTCGGAGCAGACCGGCGTCGCGGCGTCGAGGTCGCCGACGTTGAAGGCGGGCAGCTTGGGCAGCTTGGACTCGTCGATGGTCAGCGCCGGGGCGGCGTCGGTCGCGGGGGTGGCGGTCGTGGCGTCTTCCTGTTTCTTGCAGGCGCCGAGCGCGGCGGCGATGGACAGCGCCAGCGTCACGTGTTTCAGGGTGTTCAGGGTCACTATCGAGCTCCAGGCCCCCGGGGGGCGTCGGTTACGGAAAACCGCCAAAACGGCGGACAGGCGCGGGAGCGTATGCCATTCCCGCCGAGGGCGGCGATGGGCCAAAGGTCATGCTTTGGCCGCCAGATCGGCCGGCTTTCATCGCCCGGCCGCCCCTGGGGCGTCGACACCCGGGAAGACCGTGCCCCAAACCGGGTTGGGCTTCCTTCTCGGGACATATCTGATATGTTCGAGGCGTTGGTACAGGACTCCCATGCGCATGACGCCCCGTCTCCTGGCCGCCGCAACAGCTGCATCCGTTCCGGTTGCCCGACAATTCGTCTGTTTCACCCGGCCTGCTCAGGCCACGCTCCTCGTGCATGGGGTTCCCGCGTCCGTGTTTTCTCCGGCGCACCACGACCCTTCCCCCACCTGGAGTTACCCATGCGCATCCTCGCCTGCGACGGCATTCACGCCGACGGCCTGACGCTGTTCAAAGAAGCCGGTTACACGGTGGATGTCAGCGAACCGATCAAGGACCCGCAAGTCCTGGCCGACAAACTGGCTGACTACGACGTGATCCTCGTCCGCTCCGCCACCCTCGTCGGGGCCGATGCCTTGGCCAAGGCGGCCAAGCTCAAGGTCATCGGCCGCGCCGGCGCCGGTGTCGACACCATTGATGTCGACGCGGCGACGGCCCGTGGCATCGCCGTGATGAACGCCCCGGACGGCAATACGCTGGCGGCGGCGGAACACGCGATTTCCCTGCTGTTCGCGCTGGCACGGCACATTCCGCGCGCCGACGCCGGCATGAAAGCCGGCGAATGGCCGAAAAACGGCCTCACCGGCTTCGAGCTCGAGGGCAAGAAGCTCGGCGTCATCGGTCTGGGCCGCATCGGCGCGACGGTCGCGCGCAAGGCCGCGGGTATCGGCATGGAAGTCGCTGCCTACGATCCCTTCCTGCCTGCGTCCGCGGCCGGTCGCATGAGCGTGCCGATGAAGTCGCTCGACGAACTGCTCGCCTGGGCCGACATCATCACGCTGCACATCCCGCGCACCAAGGAAACGACCAACCTCATCGGTGAAGCGCAGATGCGCGCGATGAAAAAGGGCAGCTACCTGATCAATGCTGCGCGTGGTGGTCTCATCGACGAAGAAGCGCTGCTGCGTCTGCTCGACGAAGGCCATCTCGCAGGTGCCGCGCTCGACACCTTCGTGACCGAGCCGCTGCAGAAGGAGTCGCCGCTGCGCAACAACGCCAAGCTGATCCTGACGCCGCACCTCGGCGCCTCGACCAGCGAAGCCCAGCAGGCCGTGAGCACGATACTCGCGCGCCAGATCATCGACTTCCTCAAGACCGGCGCCGTCGCGGGCTGCGTCAATCTGCCGCCGCTGACCGCCGAAGCGGCACGCGAAGTCGGTCCGTGGATGCCGCTGATGACGGCGCTGGGCAAGTTGTCCGCGCGCCTGGTCCCGGCGCCGACGCAGCTGCAGATCACCTACGCCGGCCGCACCGAAGCCCTGGATACGCGTCCGCTGTCGCGCCTGCTGGTCGCGGCCCTGCTCGGTTCGGCCTCGGGCCGTGTCACGCCGGTCAATGCGCTGCATGAGGCCGCCGCGCGCGGACTGCAGGTCTCGGAAACGCTCGGCGGCGACGGCGACGGTTTCGATCGTCTGTTGCGCATCCGCGTCGAAGGCGAGGCCGGCGTGCGCGAAATCGAAGCGACCCTGCATCGAGGCCCGCGGGTGGTGCGTCTGGACGGCGTCGAACTCGATTTCGATCCGGGCGCGCACATCCTGCTCATGCGCAACGAAGATCGTCCGGGCGTGATCGGCCTGGTCGGTTCGCACCTCGGTGCGGCCGGGATCAACATCATCAATTTCTCGCTCGGCGCGAAAGGCGATGGCCAGGCCGTTGCGGCGATCACGGTCGATCGGGAAGTTTCCGAGCAGCAGCTGGTCGGTCTGCGCACGATTCCCGGCATCGTCGCCTTGGCGATGGTCTGAGTCGGCTCTGCGCCGCCCGGTCGTTCGCGCGAGCGAGGGCAGGGCGGCGCCTTTTCCTGGAATTTGGATGTTCGAATGAAAATACTTCTGGCAAGACATGGTGAAACGCCCTGGAACGCGGCCGGCCGCTATCAGGGACAAATGGACATCCCGCTCTCGGAGGTCGGCGAAGCGCAGGCCAACAAACTCGGCCAGCGCCTGCGCTTCGTGCAGATAACGCGGTCGGTGGCGTCGCCGCTGGTGCGGGCGACGCGCACGGCGCAACTCGCGTTGGGCGACAGCCGCGCGAGCAAGCTGCTGTTCGATGCGGGTCTGCAGGAAATCGCACACGGGGATTGGGAAGGGCTGCTCGCCAGCGAAATCCGCGAGCGCGATCCCGAGCGCCTTGCGGCGTGGCGGGAAACGCCCGAATCGGTGCAGATGCCGGGCGGCGAATCGCTGCAGCAGGTGCTTGATCGCGCATGGCCGGCGTTCGCGCGCGCCTGCGCGGGACTGGGCGAGAACGACACCCTGCTCATCGTCGCGCACGATGCGGTCAATCGGGTGCTGCTCTGCAAGATCCTCGGCTTGCCATTGTCGCGGCTGTGGTCGTTCCGGCAGGCGCCGACCACGCTCAATCTGCTCGAGGGCCCGGACGTCGATCACCTCGAGGTCGTACGCCTCAACGACTGCAACCACCACACCGCCCTGTTCGGCGAAGCGGTCCATCGCGCTCTATAATTCGCGCATGAATCGTTCGTTGGAAGACTGGCTGGACTACCAGCTGCGCACCCATCCGCAAACCATCGCAATGGGGCTCGATCGCGTGCGCGAAGTCGCGCGGCGCCTGCAGATCGGCCGGCCGGGCAAACACGTCGTGGTGGTCGGCGGCACCAATGGCAAGGGCTCGACGGTCGCCTTCATCGAGGCGATCGCGCGCGCGGCCGGATTGAAAGTGGCGGCTTTCACCTCGCCACATCTGTTGCGCTACAACGAACGCGTGCGTCTCGACGGCGCCGACGCCGACGACGCGCAGTTGATCGCCGCGTTCGAACGGATCGAAGCCGCGCGTCTGCGCGACCCCGCCGATCCCGTGCCCCTGACCTATTTCGAGTTCGGCACGCTGGCCGCGCTGCTGGTGTTCGAGCAGTTCCAGCCCGATCTGGCGATTCTCGAAGTCGGGCTCGGCGGCAAGCTCGATGCGGTCAATCTCGTGGATGCCGACGTCGCCGTCATCACCACCGTCGATCTCGATCATCAGGACTACCTCGGTCCCGATCGCGAGGCCATCGGCGCCGACAAGGCCGGCATCCTGCGTGCGGGCAAACCCTGTGTGCTTGGCGAGAAGGATCCGCCCTCGTCGGTCCTGCGTCGCGCCTACGAACTCGGCGCGTTCGCGATTCGCGGCCATTCCGACTACCTCATCGACCGTCTCGACGACGGTTGGCGCTGGCGCGAACCCGGTCATGAAATCGAGCTTCCGTTCCCTGAGTTGGCCGCTCCCGCCCAACTCGATAACGCCGCCGCGGCCATCGCGACCTTGCGTGCCTTGCCGGTCCGGATCGGCGATGCCGCGATGCGCAAGGGTGTCGCCGCCGCGCGCGTGCCCGGCCGACTGCAGCGCATCGCCGAAGCGCCCGAGGTCGTGCTCGATGTCGCCCACAATCCGCAGGCGGCACGCCAGCTCGCCGACTGGTTGCGCGCGCATCCGAAACCGACGTTCGCGGTATTCAGTGCCCTGAAGGACAAGGACATCGAGGCCGTCGTCGCGACCCTGGCCGACGGCATCGCGCGCTGGTACGTGGCCGGCATCCACGATGCGGGCGCGCGCGGGCTGACCGGTGCCGCCCTGGCCGAGCGCCTCGCGTCGCAGCTGGATCCTGAACGCATCGTTGCGTTCGACCGCGTCGCCGATGCGCTGACAGCCGCCCGGGGCGCGGCCCAGGCGCAGGATCGGGTCCTGGTGTTCGGCTCGTTCCATACCGTGGCCGATGCATTGCGGGGCGGTTGAGCGCGGCGGCGACAGGCTATAATTCGCGTCTGTTCCCCCGGCAGGTTGACCGCATGGAATCCTCGCTCAAACAGCGCCTGATCGGTGCCGCCGTCCTGGCGGCGCTGGCCATCATCTTCCTGCCCATGCTGCTCAAGGGCCCCGACGTCAAAGCGCCCGACGCCGCCGAAGTGCCGCTGACGATGCCGGCTTCGCCCGACCAGAAATTCGAAACCCACGAACTGCCGCTGTCCGCACCCGACACCGCCACGCCACCCGGCGGCGTGCTCGGGATGGATACCGCGCCGCCGGCGACGACGCCTGTGCCCGCCGGCACCGATACGTTGCCCACGCCGGATACGACGGTGGTGACGCCGCCCGCGACCACCGCGCCCGCGACCACGCCGGCCGTGACGCCGGCGATCACGCCGCCGAAGCCGGAAACAGCTGTGGTCACCCCGCCTAAGCCGCTGCCGGCCACCACGCCGGTACCGCCCAAGCCCGTCGTCACGCCGCCGCCTGCCGCACCGGCAGCCGTCGCTGGCGGCAACTACTCGGTGACAATCGGCACCTTCAGCAATCTCGACAATGCCAATGCGCTGGTCGCGCGTCTGCGTGCCGCGAAACTGCCGGTCAACACCGACAAGGTCGATGTCGGCGGCAAGCCGGCCCTGCGTGTGCGCGTCGGACCGTATGCCGATCGCGCCACGGCCGAAGCCGCGCGTCTGCGCGCCGACGGCATCGCCGGCGGCAGCAGCAAGGTGGTGACGCTCGATGGCGCCGCCGCCAAACCGGTCGCGACGCCCGCCACGCCGGCCCCGAAGCCGGCGACGCCCGCCGCGCCCGCGGCAAGCAAGCCGACCAGCAATGTCGGCACTGGTTTCGCTGTGCAGCTCGCTGCGCCCAGTGTCGAAGCCGAAGCGATCGCTTTGCGTGATCGCGCGCGCGCCCAGGGCTTCAGTGCCTTCGTGCAGCGTGTCGATACCGATGCCGGTGCGCGTTATCGCGTTCGCGTTGGACCGGTCGCCGATCGCCCGGCCGCGGAAGCCCTGCGCGATTCGGTCAACCAGAAACTCGGCGCCTCCGGGATCGTCGTTCCCAATCCCTGACAACCAGCGTCGATCGTCCGGCGTCATCGGAGAAGTTTATGTGCGGCATCATCGGTATCGTCGGCACCAGTGACGTGGCAGCGGCCCTCTACGACGGGCTGACCGTGCTGCAGCACCGCGGCCAGGATGCTGCCGGCATCGCCACGGTGGACGGCAACAAGATCCGCCTCCACAAGGGCAACGGCCTGGTGAAGGATGTCTTCGACGCGCCGCAGATGCAGCTGCTGACCGGTCGCGTCGGCATCGGTCATTGCCGGTATCCGACCGCCGGTTCCGCCGGCTCGGACGAGGCACAGCCGTTCTACGTCAACTCGCCGTTCGGCATCGCGCTGGCGCACAACGGCAACCTCATCAATACCGACGCGCTGCGCCGCGAGGTATTCGAGCAGGACAGCCGCAACATCAACACCGAATCCGATTCCGAAGTCCTGCTCAACGTGTTCGCGCACGAGCTGCAGGAGCAAGGCGCGCTGACGCCGAAGTCGGCGATCGCCGCCGTCGCCGGCGTGCATCGCCGCTGCAAGGGCGGTTACGCGATCGTCAGCATGGTGCTCGGCCTGGGTCTGGTCGCCTTCCGCGATCCCAACGGCATTCGTCCGCTCGTGCTGGGCAAGCGCGAAGCCGCCGGTGGCGTCGAATACGCGGTCGCGTCGGAATCGGTGGCGCTCGACATCCTCGGTTTCGCCCGTGTGCGCGACGTCGCGCCCGGCGAAGCGCTGGTGATCACCTCGCGCGGCGAACTGATCAGCGAGATCTGCGCGCCCGCGGCCAAGCACACGCCCTGCATTTTCGAATACGTGTACTTCGCGCGTCCCGACTCGATGATGGACGACATCTCCGTGCACAAGGCGCGCATGCGCATGGGCGTCAAGCTCGGCGAGAAGATCCAGCGCCTGCGTCCGGACCATGACATCGACGTGGTGATCCCGATTCCGGACACCTCGCGCGACGCCGCGCTGGAAATCGCCAACCTGCTCGGCGTGAAATACCGCGAAGGCTTCATCAAGAATCGCTACATCGGCCGCACCTTCATCATGCCCGGCCAGGGCGAGCGGGTGAAATCGGTACGCCGCAAGCTCAATCCGATCCCGCTGGAGTTCAAGGATCGCGTGGTGCTGCTGGTCGACGACTCCATCGTGCGTGGCACGACGTCCGAACAGATCATCCAGATGGCGCGCGACGCCGGCGCCCGCAAGGTCTATCTCGCTTCGGCCGCGCCGCCGGTGCGCTTTCCGAACGTCTACGGCATCGACATGCCGGCCGCGAGCGAACTCGTCGCGCATGGCCGCACCGAAGCCGAAGTGCAGACCCTGCTCGGTTGCGACTGGCTGATCTATCAGGACATCGCCGATCTCGAGGAAGCGGTGGCGGGCCCGAAGAAGAAGCACACGACCTTCGATTCGTCCTGCTTTACCGGCGAATACGTCACCGGCATCGAGCCGGGATATTTCGAGCGCCTGCAGCAGGCGCGCAACGACGAATCCAAGCTCAAGCGTCGCGCGAGCTGAGCGGCGCGCGCATGCGTTTTTTCCCGAGCCTGCGAGCCTGCCTGGACGCGGGCGACCCTGCCGCGAAGGTCGCCGCGACCCGGGAAACCGCCCGTCTGCACGCTGCCGGCCAGTTGCCCGGCAGCGATGAGGTCACACCCGCCGACGCCATTCGCGCGCCCGGCCGGCCACCGCGTCCCGAACTCGTTGCGCCGCGTGATACGCCGCAGCGCGGACTAGGCAGTGTCGAGGGCCGCGCCGCCTTCCTGCATGCGATCGCGCATATCGAATTCAACGCGATCAATCTTGCGCTCGACGCCGCCTACCGGTTTCGCGGCATGCCCGAGCCGTTCTACGCGGACTGGCTGAGCGTGGCCGACGACGAGGCGCGGCATTTTTCCCTGCTGTCGCAGCGTCTGCAGGAGCTGGGCTATGCCTACGGCGACTTCGGCGCACACAACGGCCTGTGGGAAATGGCGGAGAAAACCGCCGACTCCTGCCTGGCGCGCATGGCCCTGGTGCCGCGCGTACTGGAAGCGCGCGGGCTCGATGTCACGCCGGGCATGATCGCCCGTCTGCGCGGCCTCGGCGACGAGGCATCCGCGTGCCTGCTCGAACTGATCCTCGACGAGGAAGTACGCCATGTCGCGATCGGCAGCCGCTGGTTCGTCTGGTGCTGCGAACGCGAAGGGCTTGCGCCGGAAGCGACCTTCATCGCGCTGATTCGCGATCATGCCAAGGGTGCGATCCGCGGGCCGTTCAATCGCCCGGCGCGCGCCGCCGCTGGTTTCGCCGACAGCGAGATGGCGTTACTGTCGGCATTGTCCGAAAAACACTGAGGTTTGCCGATGCGCCCGAGTCTCGCCATCGTCCTGATGCTCGCCTTGGCCAGCTGCACGCCGGCGAGCGACGAAGAACCGGTGCTGTCCGAGGCCGACGTGGCTATGTCGGCGCAATGGTTCGCCGAATACGAGGCCGCGCGCGCGAACGGCGACTGGCTGGGCGCAGAGGAAAAAGCCGACCTGTTGCGCGACAAGTACGGCAACAGCGGTGCCGCGGGCAAGCTCTCCGCGACACTCGCCGACACGCGCGCCCACGCGGAAGCCGTGCGCGAGGAACGTCGCCTGCAGGAGCTCTGGGATTACCAGGCGGTCGATGCGGATGGCGGCGGTACGCAGCGCAGTGCCGCGATCTACAGCCGCACCGTGCCGGTCGAGGAGGGCGAGATCGCACCGACCGCCGATGCGCGCCTGGTCCTGCGCGATCATCCGTCCTGGGGCCGCAGTGCCTACTTGCTGCTGGCGCAGAAGAATTTCGATTGCGGGCGGCCGTGTTCGATCGGCATCGCATTCGACGACGCGCCAGCGAGCGCATGGACCGGCAAGCAGGCCGATTCCGGCAAGGGGCCGGCGCTGTTCATCGTCGACGAGAAGAAATTCATCGTCGCACTCGAGGCAGCGAAAAAAGTCCGCATCACCCTGCCTAAAGGCAGCGGCACGATTCCTTCGCTGGTTTTTGAGGTCGACGGCTACGATCCGGCACGTTACGCCAAGCCCTGAAGGCGGCTCGGCTACAGCGCCGTGAGCGCGTAGCCGTCGGACGATACGCGCAGCACCGATCCCTGTTCGTACCAGTCGCCGAGTACGACGCGGTGCGCGCGATGACCGCCTGCGGTCAGGGCATGGATCGCCGGTCGGTGCGTGTGGCCGTGGATGAGTCGGGTCACGCCAAAGCGCTGCATCGTGTCTTCGACCGCCGCGGCATTCACGTCGGTGATCGCTTCCAGCGTATTGGCGGCGATCAGGCCGGCCTGGCGCTGCTGGCTCGCGGCGCGGGCCTGCGCGGCGAAGGCCTGGCGCGCGGGCAGCGGTTGCGCGAGGAAAGTTTCCTGCCAGGCCGGATCGCGCACCTGCTTGCGAAACGCCTGGTAGGCCAGGTCGTCCGTGCACAACAGGTCGCCATGCATGACCAGGGTCGGTTCGCCGTAAAGCACCATGACGCAGGGATCGGGCAGCAGGGTCACACCGGTCTCGGCGGCGAAATCCGTGCCGACCAGAAAATCGCGATTGCCGCGCAGGAACGACACCGGCACGCCGGCCGTCACCAGCGCGCGCAGCGCCTGCCGTACCGCATCGGTGAGCGGACTGCGGTCGTCGTCGCCGAGCCAGGCCTCGAACAGGTCGCCGAGGATGTACAGCGCTTCGGCTGAGCGCGCTTCCTCGCGCAGGAAAGCGAGGAACAGGTGCGTGATCTCCGGACGCGACTCGTCCAGATGCAGATCGGAAATGAACAGCGTGGTCACGGACTATTCCGAGAGGATCTGGGCGCGTTCGATCAGCACCGGCGTCACCGGCACGTCGGCGGCGAACGGCGCTTTGGCGGCGGTCGGCAGGGCGCGGATCTTGTCGATGACATCCAGGCCTTCGACGACGCGACCGAACACGCAATAGCCGGTGGTGAACGCGCTGGCGTCGCCGTGGTAGTCGAGCTGGCGGTTGTCGACGGTGTTGATGAAGAACTGCGCGCGCGCCGAATCCTTCTCGCCGGCGCGACGGGCGGCGGCGATCGTGCCGCGCAGGTTTGACAGGCCGTTGTTGGACTCGTTGGCGATCGGAGCGCGCTCGGGTTTTTGCTGCAGGTCCGAGGTGAACGCGCCGCCCTGGATCAGCAGATCGGGAATCACGCGATGGAAGACGGTGCCGTTGTAGTGGCCGTCGCGGACATAGGACAGGAAATTCTCGACCGTGCGCGGCGCCTTCGCCGGATACAGTTCGATCACGATGCGGCCGAGGCGGGTTTCCAGCACCACGCGCGGGCCGGCCGCTGCCACGTTCTCCGTCGGACGAGCGACGGCGGTGGTTTCGGTCTGGGCGATGGCGGCGGTGGCGAAGAGCCCGGCGAGGGTGAGCAGCAGGGCGGTGAGACGGCGACGGGATGTGTTCATGCGCGCATTTTAACCCGCGGCCGCGCCCGTTCGCCGGCCGGCGGGATAAGATTCGGCCCGGAGAGCGTCCACCCGTTGCCGAGCCCTGGAGGTTTCATGAACCGCATGTCCCATCGTGTCCTTGGTCTGAGCCTGTTGTCCCTTGCCCTGGTCGGCACGGCCGTGGCCGATGGCCTGCCGCGTTCGCCTTCTGCGCCGGACGCCGAGGTGTATTTCATTTCGCCCAAGAGCGGCTCGGTCATCAGCGGCGAAGTGACGATCCGCTTCGGCCTGCGCGGCATGGGCGTCGCCCCGGCCGGCACCCAGGTGGAAAACACCGGGCATCATCACCTGATCATCGATTCGCCCCTGCCGGACCTGAACCAGCCGATCCCGATGGACGACAAGCACCTGCATTTCGGCAAGGGTCAGACCGAAGTGACGCTCAAGCTGCCGGCCGGAAAGCACACGCTCCAGCTGGTTTTCGCCGATGGCAGCCATGTCCCGCATACGCCGCCGCTGGTGTCCGAGCAGATTCGCCTGACCACGGTCGGGCACTGAGGGCAGGGAGGCGGCACCGGAGCCTGGGCTCCGGTAAAATCGCCGGTTCTCGCCCTTCGAGCCCGGCCCGATGACCTGCCGCACCCGTTTTGCCCCCAGTCCCACCGGTTTCCTGCATATCGGCGGCGCCCGCACGGCGCTCTATTGCTATCTGGAAGCACGCCGCCGCGGCGGCCAGTTCGTGCTGCGTGTCGAGGACACCGACCAGGAACGCTCCACGCAGGAGGCCGTGCAGGCCATCCTCGACGCGATGGACTGGATGGGCCTGGAATACGACGAGGGTCCGATTTACCAGACCCAGCGCCTGGACCGCTATCGCCAGGTTGCCGAGCAGATGGTCGCCGACGGCAAGGCCTACTACGCCTACGAGACCAAGGAAGAACTCGAAGCGATGCGCGACGCCGCGCTCGCGATCAAGGAAAAGCCGCGTTACAACGGCGCCTACCGCGACGCCAATGCGCCGTTCCGCGACGACCCGAACCGCGTGATCCGCTTCAAGAACCCGCTGACCGGCAGCGTCGTGTTCGAGGACAAGATCAAGGGTCGCATCGAGTGGAGCAATACCGAGCTCGACGATCTGGTGATCTTCCGCTCCGACGGCTATCCGACCTACAACTTCGCCGTCGTCGTCGACGATCTCGACATGCAGATCACCGACGTGATCCGCGGCGACGACCACGTCAACAACACGCCGCGCCAGATCAACATCTACCACGCGCTCGGCGCGACGGTGCCGCATTTCTCGCACATGCCGATGATCCTCGACCCCGAGGGCAACAAGCTGTCCAAGCGTCACGGTGCGGCCAATGTCATGCAGTACCGCGACGACGGCTATCTGCCGCATGCGCTGATGAACTATCTCGTCCGCCTGGGCTGGTCGCATGGCGACCAGGAAATCTTCAGCAAGGACGAGATGATCGCGCTGTTCCAGATCGAAAACGTCAATTCCAAGGCTTCGCGCCTGGACCCGGACAAGCTCGGCTGGCTCAACCAGCACTATCTCAAGAGCGACGATCCGAACGAGGTCGCCAAGCATTTCGTCTGGCATCTCACGCAGGCCGGCTACGACCTCGCACGTGGCCCGAAACCCGCCGACGTCGTGGTGGCGTTGCGCGATCGCGTGCAGACGCTCAAGGACATGGCGGCGCGCGCCGCGGTCTGGTATCTGCCGCTGGAAACCTACGACGAAGCCGCCGTCGCCAAGCATCTGGTCGCGGCAGCGGAAGCGCCGCTCGTGGCGGTGCGCGATCGCCTGGCCCTCATCGGCGAGTGGTCGCCCGAATCCGTGCATGCCGCGCTGGCGGCGACCGGCGAAGCGTTGTCGGTGGGTCTGGGCAAGATCGCCCAGCCGCTGCGCGTCGCGATCACCGGTACGCAGGTGTCGCCGTCGATCGAGCACACGGTGTTCCTGGCCGGCCAGGCCGAGGCGCTGGCGCGCATCGACGCGGCCTTGATCCGCGTCCGCCGGTCGGCGGCTTGAAACCCGCCCGGAGCAAGCCCAACCTAGGGTCATGAGCAAGCACGCGCACGATCACGCCTGCACCGACCCGGGTCATCACGTGCACGATGCCGAGGGTTTCGTGTCGGCGGTGGAGCAGGCCTGCGAAGCCCGCGGCTTGCGTCTGACACCGTTGCGCGCGCAGGTGCTGGGCCTGGTCGCGGCGGCCGGCAAGCCGATCAAGGCCTACGATCTTCTTGACCGCATGAAATCAGAAACGGGATCGGTGGCGCCGCCGACGGTGTATCGGGCGCTGGATTTCCTGCTCGAACAGGGCTTCATCCATCGCTTGGCATCGATCAACGCGTTCGTGAGTTGTCACCATCCGCAGGTGCAGCACTCGGTGCCGTTTCTGATCTGCGACAACTGCCAGAACGCGATCGAACTCGAAGACAAGCGCATCACCGGCCTGCTCGATACGCAGGCCCGGGAGCTGGGCTTCATCCCGCGCGCGCAGACGCTCGAAGTCCACGGCATCTGCGCTGCCTGTGCGGCGGCAACGCGATAGACGAACTCTTCGACGCGCAGCATGCGGGCCGTGCGCCGCAGCGCAGGCAAAAAAAAGCCACCGGGTGGGGACTCCGGCGGCTTGAAGATCGCTGTGACGATCGTCGTTGTTTCCGTATCCCGGCATGCCGGTACGGCTTTATCTAATCTGGACGGGCGTAATGACGTCGTCGTTGCATCGCGATGACGTCTGGTGAAAACGACGTCGGAAATCGCGTGGTTCGATCGATTGGCGTGTGGCCCCTGTGCAAAAGTTTCCCATGCGATTTGCTCATGCTGGCTGAACGCATAGTCGTTGATGACGTTGACAAGTGCGCACGCGTCTGCCGACGGCGTGCACGAAAAAACACGTACGTCGACGTATGCAATTCGTCGCGTCGCATCGAAAACCGTGACGCGCCGATGGCGAGGCGGGGTGGCGATCCGGGCCCGGCTTGGCCGGGCTTGCTCCCGGATAGAGCGCAATGTTATATTATTACAAATGCAGTCCGCCCCGCCCAAACTCCTGTCCGTCCCGCCGCCGCGCGCCCGCTCGCGCTGGGCGACCTGGGCCGATTCCGTCGGTTCGGCCGGCGCGGTCGTTTGCGCAGTCCATTGCGCGGTGCTGCCGTTCGCGATCGCTCTGTTGCCGGCTCTCGGACTGGGGTGGCTAGCCTCATCCGGCATCGAGTTGGGGTATGTCGCTTTCGCCACCGCGCTCGCGGTCGCGAGCCTGTGGCAAGGCTATCGGCGCCATCGCGTTTATCGCGCGCTGGCCTTCCTGGTACCGGGCCTGGCCGCCGTCTGGGCGGGAATCCTGGTGCCGGCGCTGCACGAGGATGTCGTGCGCCATGCCGTCGTGATGACCTTCGGCGGCACGCTGATTGCGGTCGCACACCTGATCAATCTGCGCCTGACGCACGGTCACGTGCACGACGCGGGCTGCGCCCACCACCACTGAGCTTGGTCGGCTGTGCTCGCGGATGGTAGGCTACGCGCCTCGGAATCCACACTCGAAAGGAAATCACCATGGGCAAGGGCGACCGCAAGACCGCGAAAGGCAAGCGCAACATCTCCAGCTACGGCAATGCCCGTGGCACCACCGTCAAGAAGGTCGTGACCAAGGCCGCTGCCACCCCGAAGGCGCCCGTCGCTGCCAAGAAGGCGCCGGCGAAGAAGGCTGCCGCCAAGTAATTCCGCGCCTGTCGCGAACGAACGAAGCCCCGCCGATGCGGGGCTTCTTCGTTTGGGCGGGCGTGTGTCGCGCGCTGACTCAGTCGACGGCGTGCCCAGCGATGAACAGGCGTCGCAGCGGATCGCCGCCCAGCCAGTACGACAGCTCGGCCGGATGCGCGATGTTCCATTCGGCGACGTCCGCGCGCAGGCCGACGGCGAGCACGCCGCGATCGGCCAGGCCGAGCGCTTTCGCCGCATGCGTGGTGGCGCCGCGCAGGGCTTCCTCGGGCGTGATGCGGAAATGCGTGCAGGCCAGCGACATCGCCAGCCGCAGGGATTGCAGCGGCGACGTGCCCGGATTGAGATCGGTCGATACGGCCATCGCGACGCCGTGTTGGCGCAGCAAGGCGATCGGCGGCAGCCGCGTCTCGCGCAGCACATGGAACGCACCGGGCAGCAGCACCGCGACCGTCCCGTGCTCGGCCATCGCGCGCACGCCGTTTTCCTCGACGTATTCGAGGTGGTCCGCCGACAGGCCGTCGAACTGCGCGCACAGGGCGGCACCGCCGAGATCACTGAGCTGATCGGCATGCAGCTTCACCGGCAGGCCGAGTTCGCGCGCGGCCTCGAACATGCGCCGCGTCTGCACCGGGCTGAAGCCGATGCCTTCGCAGAAAGCATCAACGGCATCGACCAGGCCTTCGGCATGCAAGGCGCTCAGCCAGCCGCAGGCCGCGGCGATGTAGTCGTCGGCCTGTCCGGCGTACTCGCGCGGCAAGGCGTGTGCGCCGAGATACGTGGTGCGCACGGTCATGCCCAGTTCGTCGCCGATGCGCCGCGCGACGCGCAGCATCTTGCGTTCGCTGTCGCAGTCCAGGCCATAACCGGATTTGATTTCGAGCGTCGCCACGCCGTCGGCGCGCAAGGCCCGTGCGCGTGGCAAGGCGGCCGCCAGCAACGCCTCTTCCGAACTGGCGCGGGTCGCGGCGACGGTGGCGAGAATGCCGCCGCCTTCGCGCGCGATCTGCTCGTAGCTCACGCCCTGCAGGCGGCGTTCGAATTCCGGTGCCCGGCTGCCGGCGAACACCAGATGCGTGTGGCAATCGATCAGGGCCGGCGTCAACCAGTGACCGTTCGCGGACTGGACGTGTTCGGCCAGCGCGTCCAGCGCGGCCGGCAAGTCCGATTGCGCGCCAGCGAACGCGATCCGGCCGTCCTTGAAGGCGATCGCCGCGTCTTCGATCGCACCATAGCCCTCGAGATCGGCGCGCAGCGTCGCCAGTCGGGCGTCGGTGATCAGCCGGTCCCAGGGTTTCATCGGATCGCTCCGTCCGCGCGCAGGGCGCCCGGGTTCTGGCCACAGGCGCGCGCGATGTCGTCGCTGTGTTCGCCCAACTGCGGTGGCGGCCGGCGGTAGGCGACTGGCGTCGCGTCGAGATTCAGCGGGCTGCCGATCAGCGGCACGCCGCCGAGCTCGACGAGCAAGCCGCGCGCCGCCGCGACCGGATGCTCGAGCGCCTGCTTGACCGAGTTGATCGGCGCGGCCGGCACGCCGGCGGCATCGAACAGCTGCAGCCAATGCGCGCAGGTTTCGCCGGAGAACACGCGATCCATTTCCTCGCACAGCGCTTCGCGATTTTTCACGCGCGCGGCGTTGTTGAGATAGCGCGGCTCGCGCAACCAATCTTCGCGGTCGAGCGCCTCGCAGGTCTGCACCCACAGTTTCTCGCTGGCGACCGCCAGCACGAATTCGCCGTCGCTGCCGTGGAAAGCCTGGTAGGGCACGATGCTCGGATGCGTATTGCCGAAGCGCGGCGCGTCCTCGCCGGTGAACAGGACATTGCTGCCGACATTGGCCAGCCAGCTCAGTTGCGTGTCGAACAGGGAGATGTCGATGCGCTGGCCGCGTCCGCTGACATGCCGGTGTTGCAGCGCGGCAAGAATGGCGATCGTCGCGTTCTGTCCGGTCGCCAGATCCGCGACCGCCACGCCAACCTTGTGCGGCTCGCCGTCGATGTCGCCGGTGATCGCCATGAGCCCGGCTTCGGCTTGCACGACATAGTCGTAGCCCGGACGCGTCGCGCCCGGTCCGGTGCGGCCGTAGCCGGAGATCGAGCAATAGATCAATCGTGGATTGATCGCCGACAGCTCGGCGTAGCCCACGCCGAGGGCCTCGGCGGCGCCGGTGCGATAGTTCTCGATCAGCACGTCGGCTTCGCGCACCAGGGCTTCGACCAGCGGTCGCGCGGCGGGTGCGCGCAGGTCGATCGCGAGCGATCGCTTGTTGCGGTTGCAGCAGGCGAAATACGCCGACAGACCGTCCTTGAACGGTGGGCCGAGGCCGCGCGTGTCGTCGCCTTCGAAGGGTTCGAGCTTGATGACGTCCGCGCCCAGATCTGCCAGCTGCATGCCGCACCAGGGGCCGGCGAGCACGCGCGAGAGTTCGAGGACGACGATACCGGACAGGGCGGACATGGGGCGATTGTAAGCGGCTAGAATCGACAAATGCGCGAACCGACCTTGCCCGGCATCCCCAATATCCACTCGCACGCCTTCCAGCGCGCCATGGCCGGCCTGGCCGAACGGCAGACCGACCCCGCTGACAGCTTTTGGACCTGGCGCGAGCTGATGTATCGCTTTGCTGGTCGGATCACGCCGCAGACGCAGTACGACATCGCCGCCCAGTTGTATGCGGAGCTGCTCGAAGCGGGGTACACGAGCGTCTGCGAGTTCCACTACCTGCATCACCAGCCCGACGGAAGGCCCTACGACGATCCCGCCGCGATGTCGCGCGCGATCATCGCGGCCGCGCGCGACACCGGCATCCGCCTCACCTTGTTGCCGGTGCTGTACATGACCGGAGGCTTCGACGGCCGCGCCTTGTCGGAACGGCAGCAGCGATTCGGCCACACGGTGGATGCCTATCTGTCCTTGCTGGCGACGCTGCGCGCGGAAGAGGACGCGCGCTTGCGCGTCGGGGTCGCGTTGCACAGCTTGCGCGCGGTGCCGGAGTTCGCGCTGCGCGAAGTCTTGTCGGCGATCGGTTCGCAGACCTTGCCGATCCACATCCACATCGCCGAGCAGACGGCGGAAGTCGACGATTGCCTGGCCACGCGCGGCGCGCGCCCGGTCGAATGGCTGCTGGAAAACGCCGCCGTCGATGAACGCTGGACGCTCGTGCACGCCACGCATCTCACGCCCGGCGAAGTCCGCGGCATCGCCGAGCGCCGCGCCGTGGTCGGCCTGTGTCCGACGACGGAAGCCAATCTCGGCGATGGCTTGTTTCCGCTGCGGGAATTTCTCGACCAGGGCGGACGCATCGGCATCGGTTCGGATTCAAACGTGTCGGTGTCGCCTGTCGAAGAATTGCGTTGGCTCGAATACGGGCAACGTCTGCTGGTGCGTGGCCGCAATATCGCCTCGACCCCGGCACAGCCCAGCGCCGGCGGTCGTCTGTTCGACGCCGTGATCGCGGGTGGCCTGCAGTCCTGCCAGCAGACGGGGCAGGCGGCGGATCGCGTGGTGCTCGACGCCGACGCGCCTGCGCTTGCAGCCGTCACCGACGACAGCCTGCACGACCGGTTCGTGTTCGCGGGCAACCAGCCGCTGGTAAAAACGGTAACGATCGAAGGTCGTTGCGTGGTCGCCGACGGACGCCATCCACAGCGGGACGCCATCGCGGCCCGCTACCGCGCCGCGTTGAACGGACTGCTGGCCTGAGTCAGTGCCCGGCGTGCGGATCGACGGTCGGCGCGCTGCTGGGCGGCGTTTCGATCCCGGCTACCGCAAACTCCACATCGACCTTGCCGGCGCGCGCGAAGTGCAGCGTCGCCTTGATCCGGTCGCCGTCCTTCCACGGCTGCGTGGGCCCGATGAACATCAGGTGCACGCGATACGGTTCGAGCACGACCTGCTTGCCGGCGGGAATGGGCAGGCCGTCGTTGAGCTGCCGCATGACCATGATGTCGACCTCGCGGACCATCTCGTGGATTTCCACGCGCGCCGCGGATCGCGTCGTGACCGAGACGAGGCGATCGTTCCGGCGGCCGGTGTTGTCGATCTTCAGATAGCCGGCTGCGACCTGGGCGTTCGGTGGCGTCGCCCGAGCCCAGGGATGCCCGATCTTCAGTGCGCCGACCTTGAACTCGTGCGCGGCGGCGATCAGGGGCAAGACGACCAGCAGGGCGAGGAACCAGGGACGGGCGAGACGCATCGGAGGCCACCGGCGGAAAAGTTGCGCCATTCTAGGTTAAGCCCGGTCGCGACTCATGCGACCGATTGCCGCAGGGCGTCGTCGGCGCAATCCCCGACGGGCACGGAGGGCCTCGTTTCAGGGACGCAACGAACTCGGCAAGATCAGCAGGGTTTCAAGGGTATGTAGCCTCAGGCAGTAAGAACAAGCTTGAGACCGGCGATGACGAGGACCGTCGCCAACAGTCGCTTGATGATCGCCGGCGAAAAGCGGCGGCTGCCGAAATACGAGCCCGCCGCGCCGCCCGCCATTGCTGCGATCGCCAGTGGCAGCACGAACGCCGGCACCTGTCGCGTGCTGCTGAAGTTTCCCAGCAGACCGGAAATCGAATTGACCAGGATGAACAGGGCCGACGTAGCGGCGGCGGTCTTGGTGCGTGCCCAGCGCAGGATCAACAGCAGCGGAGTCAGGAAAATTCCGCCGCCGGTCCCGGTCAGGCCGGCGAACAGCCCGAGCACGCCACCCGAGGCGATGGCGACGGGACGTGACGGTTCCGCGCGAACGTCGTCGACGTGCGGATTCCAGAAAAAATGCGCCGCGGAAAGCAGCAACACGATGCCCACGAGCACCTTGAAGACGTGGGTCGGCAGATTGATATAGCCGCCCACGAACGCCATCGGGATCGACAGCAGGGCAAACGGCCAGAACAATCGCCAGGAAAAGTGGCCGGCGCGCCAGAACTGCCAGGTGCCGATGCTCGCCACGAGGATGTTCAACACCAGCGCACTGGGTTTGATGACCGCCGGGGCCAGCGACGCCAGCGACATGACCGCGATGTAGCCGGAGGCGCCGGCATGACCGACCGAGGCATACAGGAAAGCGACCACGAGAATGGCGAGCGCAATCAAGGCAAGCGATTCAATCGGCATACGGGGCCATCCGCGAGAAAGCGCGGAGTGTAGCCGGAAATCGTGACGCTTCACTTCATCGGAAAGCAGGACAGTGGTTCGGGTAATCAAAAGGCCAGCGAAGCCTGTGGCGTGCCCACGCCCTCGTGCGCGAGCAGAAATTGCTTGATCGGCAAGCCACCACCGAAGCCGGTCAGGCTGCCGTCCGCACCGATCACGCGATGACAGGGCAAGAGGATCGGCAAGGGATTGCGGCCGTTCGCGGCGCCGACGGCGCGCACGGCTTTCGGCTCGCCGAGGCGGCGCGCGACGTCGCCGTAGCTCCAGGTCGCACCGAAGGGAATCTCCGCGAGCACGGTCCAGACGCGGCGCTGGAACGGTGTGCCGACTGGATCCAGCGGCAGGTCGAATTGGCGACGCTCGCCTTCGAAATACGCCAGCAATTGCTCGCGTGCCGCACGCAAGGGCGCGCCGTCGCGTTTCCAGCCGGACCGGTCGCCGATGTCGTGCCGGTTGCTCGGGAACAGCACATGGCGCAGCGCCTGTGGCTCGCCGGCGATCGTCAGCAGGCCGATCGGCGTATCGAATTGATCGAACCACATCAGCGTTTCTCCTTGGGTCGGTCGCCCGACAGATGCCACAGCTGCAGCACCGCATAAGCGCGCCACGGTCGCCAGGATTGCGAGCGTGCTTCGGTGTCGCGCTCGCTCAACCGCTTCTCGCCGCCGAGCACCTGCTGCAACACCAGATCGCCGGCGGGGAAGGCGTCGGGATGACTGAGCGCGCGCATCGCCACGTGATGCGCGGTCCATGGGCCGATGCCCGGCAGCGCAACAAGGGCATCGACGAATTCCTGCAAACGTTGCCCCGCGCCGAAATGCACGCGACCGGCGATCGTCGCTGCGGCGAGCGAACGCAGGCTCGCGGCGCGCGACTTCGGCAGGCCGATTGTTTCCAGCGGTGCGTCGAGCAGGCTTTCCGGCGTCGGGAACAGACGATCGAGGCCCTCGCGTGCCGGCGTGCGCTCGCAGCCGTAGGCATCGACGAGCCGGCGGGCCAGGGTGGTCGCCCCGGCCACGCTGACCTGCTGGCCGAGCACGGCGCGCACGGCGACTTCAAAACCATCCCAGCCCCCGGGCACACGCAAACCGGGGCGTTTGCGCACGGCCTGGGCGAGCAAGGGGTCGTCGGCAAACGCTGCGTGCACGGCGCCGAGATCGGCATCGAGATCGAAGATCCGGCGCACACGTCGCACGATGTCCGGAATCGCACGCGGATCGGTCTCGGAAATCTCCAGGCGCAGTTCCGGTTTGACCAAATCGGCCGTGACGCGGATCCAGGTCGATGCCTGCGCCGGTCCGATCACGCGTTCGTAGCTGTGCGGGCCGATGCGCTCGATGCCCGGGATCGCCCGTTTGCCGAGAAACGCGAGCATCGCGGCGAAGTCCAGCGGCGGCCGGTAGCCCAGACGCAGGCTTAGCATTCCCGCCGGAGTTTCGATGCGTTGCCGACGGATCGCGGTCGGCGCCATGCCGCAGCCCTCGACGAAGGCGGCGTTGAAGCGACGCAGGCTGTTGAAGCCCGCCGCCAGCGCGACCTGGGTCACCGGCAGCGAGGTCTCCGTCAGCAGTTGTTTGGCGAGCAGCAGACGTCGCGTGGTGTGCACGGCGATCGGCGTGGCACCGGCGGTGTGCAGAAAAACGCGGCGCAATTGCCGGCTGCCGATGCCGACTTGCGCGGCCAGTGTTTCGATCGACCCTTCCTGCAAGGCGCCGTCGGCGATCAGAGCGAGCGCGCGTTGCACGGCGTCTTCGCCGCCGCGTTGGTTCGCGCCGGGCGACAACTCCGGCCGGCAGCGCAGACAGGGACGGTAGCCGGCGGCGGTCGCGGCGGCGGCGCTGGGGTAGTAGGTGATGTTCTGGCGCTTCGGTGTCGGCGCCGGACACACCGGCCGGCAGTAGATGCGTGTGCTGCGCACGGCGGTGAAAAACAGCCCGTCGAAGCGTGCGTCCTTGGCGGCACGGGCGCGGTCGCAGATTTCCGGAGAGGGCATGGCCTGGGAGAGCATGGGCGCATCCTACCCTTGGACCGAAGCCCGGACTCGCCGTTTTCGGACATCGATGCCGGGTCCCGTCTGGGCGCGGTGTCGGGGTGGCTATAATTCGCATCTCGCTTCCGGAGCCCCGCATGTCCGCCAATCGAAAAGACCCGTCCCGCAAGATCCGCGCGCCGCGCGGCAATACGCTCAGCTGCCGGAGCTGGCTGACCGAGGCGGCGTACCGGATGCTGCAGAACAATCTCGACGACGAAGTCGCCGAGAATCCGCAGGAGCTGGTCGTGTACGGCGGCATCGGGCGCGCGGCACGCGATTGGCAAAGCTACGACAAGATTCTGGAAACCCTGCGCACGCTGCAGGATGACCAGACCCTGCTCGTGCAGTCGGGCAAGCCGGTCGGCGTGTTTCCCTCGCATGCCGATGCCCCGCGCGTGCTCATCGCCAATTCCAACCTCGTACCGCACTGGGCGACTTGGGAGCATTTCAACGAGCTCGATAAGAAGGGCTTGATGATGTACGGGCAGATGACCGCGGGCAGCTGGATCTACATCGGCTCGCAAGGCATCGTGCAGGGCACCTACGAAACCTTCGTCGAGATGGGTCGCCAGCACTACCAAGGCGACCTGACCGGCAAATGGATTCTCACCGCCGGTCTCGGCGGCATGGGCGGCGCGCAGCCGCTCGCGGCCTCGCTGGCCGGCGCTTCGTCGCTGAACATCGAATGCCAGCAGAGCCGCATCGACATGCGCCTGCGCACGCGTTACGTCGACGAGCAGGCCAGCGATCTCGACGACGCGCTCGCGCGCCTGGAACGCTACGGCAAGGAAGGCAAGGCGCGTTCGATCGCGTTGCTCGGAAATGCAGCGGAAATCCTGCCCGAACTCGTGCGTCGCGGCGTGCGTCCCGATGCCGTCACCGACCAGACCTCCGCGCATGATCCTGTGCACGGCTATCTGCCCATCGGCTGGACGCTGGAACAGTGGTGGGACAAGCAGAAATCCGCACCGGAAGAAGTGCGCGATGCGGCCAAACAGTCCATGCGCGTGCATGTCGAAGCGATGCTGCATTTCGAAAAGCAGGGCATCCCGACCTTCGACTACGGCAACAACATCCGACAAATGGCCAAGGACGTCGGATGCGCGAACGCGTTCGATTTCCCGGGCTTCGTGCCGGCGTACGTGCGGCCGCTGTTCTGCCGCGGCGTCGGTCCGTTCCGCTGGGTCGCGCTGTCGGGCGATCCGGAAGACATCTACAAGACCGATGCGAAGGTGAAGGAACTGCTGCCGGACAACAAGCACCTGCACCGCTGGCTGGATATGGCGAAAGAACGCATCAGCTTCCAGGGTCTGCCGGCGCGCATCTGCTGGGTCGGCCTCGGCGATCGCCATCGTCTCGCGCTCGCGTTCAACGACATGGTGCGCAAGGGCGAAGTCAGTGCGCCGATCGTCATCGGTCGCGATCACCTCGACTCCGGATCAGTCGCGTCGCCGAACCGCGAAACCGAAGCGATGCTCGACGGCAGCGATGCCGTGTCCGACTGGCCGCTGCTCAACGCGATGTTGAATGTGGCCGGCGGCGCGACCTGGGTGTCCCTGCATCATGGCGGCGGCGTCGGCATGGGCTACAGCCAGCACAGCGGCGTGGTGATCGTTGCCGACGGCACGGACGCCGCCGACAAACGTCTGGCGCGCGTGCTCTGGAACGATCCCGGTACCGGTGTGATGCGCCATGCCGATGCCGGTTACGAGATCGCCAAAGCTTGCGCGAAAGAGCAGGGCCTGAACCTGCCGATGATCGGCTGAGCCGCGACGCGGCCGTGGCGAAGCACCCGCTCGACAATCCGGTCTGGTCCTCGCTGACCAGCCTGCACGCCGATCTGGCGGTCACGGCGGGGCGGGCTGCGCGCTACCCGTCGGACGTCGCGCCCTTCGTCGCGATCGGCAGCGAAGATGAGCAGGCAGACGACGACGTCGAAAGACTGGTTGCCGCCGGCGAGTCGGTCTGTTTCGTCGGCCTCGCGCCGTCGCTGTCGTCGGGCTGGAGCGTGAAGCCGGTCGTGCCGATCGCGCAGATGATTTGTCTTGCCCGTCTGGACGTCGCCGACGGCCCGCCGATCACCGAGCTGTCGCCAGCGTGTGTTGCCGACATGCTGGCGCTGACGGCGCTGGTGTATCCGTACTATTTCCGGCCGCGAACGATCGAGATGGGCCGTTATTTCGGCATACACGACGACGGCCGCTTGGTCGCGATGGCGGGCGAGCGCATGCGTTTCGACGGCCATCAGGAAATCAGCGCGGTGTGCACACACCCTGATTATCTCGGTCGTGGTTATGCGCAGCGCCTGGTCGCTGTGTTGACCAACGACATTCTCGACAGCGCCCGCGTGCCTTTTCTGCACGTCAGTCACGAGAACACGCGTGCGAAGTCGCTGTACGAACGCATGGGCTACGCGCATCGCGCGGATATCGCCCTGCTGGCGGCGACGCGTCTGGCCGGCTAGGCCGTCGTCGCGCCACCGACTGGCGCAGGTCGATCCACATCCAGCCGCGAGCGCAGGGCCATGGCCGCGGCCGGATTGCGTTCCTTGGCGCTGCTGATGAAATACACGAAGACATCGCGCGCTTGCACCGGCGCGGGCGACGCCGGCATGACCAGCGGCAGATCCGTCGGCGCACCGCCTTGCGACCAGCGGCGCGCACGCGCGGCCCAGGTGTCGAGATCGGCGTCGGTGTAGCCGGTGTCGATGTGCGCCTGACTGCGCATGAGCCGCGCGTAGACGAAGTCGCTGCAGACGTCGGCGAAGGACGGATACTTCGGTGAATCGGTGAAAACCGTCGCATGACCGTGCCGACGCATCAGGTCCAGAAACGCCGGGCACAGGAAACTGTCGTTGCGCACCTCCAGCACATGACGCAGGCGTCGGCCGTCGAGGTCGCGCGGCAGCAGATCGAGGAAGGCGGCGATTTCATCGGCATCGAAAATCCGGTTCGGTCCCAGTTGCCACAGCAAGGGGCCGAGGCGATCGCCGAGCTCGGCGAGGCCACCGGATACGAAGGCTTCGATCGCTCCGCCAGTGCCGCGCAGACTGCGGCTGTCGACGATGCGTCCGGGCGCTTTGAGCGAGAACACGAAACCGTCGGGCGTGTCCTGCGCCCACTTCGCATACACCGCCGGCTTCTGCGCGCCGTAGAAGGTGCCGTTGATCTCGATCGCGGTGAGTTTGCGGCTGGCGTATTCGAGCTCGCGCCGTTGCACCCAGCCAGACGGATAGAAGTTGTTGCGCCAGGGCACGAAGGTCCAGCCGCCGACGCCGACACGAAGGATGGCATCGGGGCCTGCCGTTGGGGAGGACAGGTCCGCGTCGGCAGTCATAGGGACGGGCTCATGGTGTTGCGGGCGCGGTGGCGACGGGTTCGATACGCAGCAGCCGGCCGTCGTCGGCATCGGTCAGCACGTAGAGCGCGCCATCCGGGCCGACGCGCACGTCGCGGATGCGAAAGCCGAACTCGCCGAGCAGTCGCTCTTCGCCGGTTACGTGTTGGTGCGTGGCGTCGAGCGTCTGGCGATTGAGATGCATCAGCGCGAGGGCGCCGACGAACACGCTGTTGCGCCACGCAGGAATGCGTGGCGAGTCGTAGAACGCCATGCCGCTCGGCGCGATCGAGGGCACCCAGTACTTGATCGGCGCCTCCATGCCGTCGGCGTGGCTGCCCTGGGCTTCAGGAATGGGCTGGCCGTCGTAGTTGATACCGAAGGTGATCAACGGCCAACCGTAGTTTTTCCCCGCCTGCGGAATGTTGATTTCGTCGCCGCCCTTGGGCCCGTGTTCGTTGACCCACAGCTGCCCGGTCCAGGGATTGAGGGCGGCGCCCTGCGGATTGCGATGGCCGTACGACCAGATTTCCGCACGGGCATCGCCGCGGCCGACGAACGGATTGTCGTCCGGGATCGTGCCGTCGGGCCACAGGCGCACGACCTTGCCCTGCAGGTGGTCAAGTTGCTGCGCGGTTTCCCGTTGATTGTTTTCACCGAGCGTAATGAACAGATGTCCCGTGCGATCGAACACCAGGCGCGAACCGAAATGATGGCCGACGCTGAGTTTCGGACTTTGCCGGAAGATCACCTGACGTTCGCTCAGCGCGCCGTCGACGAGCGTCGCGCGCATCACGGCCGTGCCGCCGCCGCCCGGGCCGGCTTCGGCGTAGGACAGGTAGATGCGGTGGTTCTGCGCGAACGCCGGATCGATCACGACATCGAGCAGTCCGCCCTGGCCTTCGGCCCAGACTTTGGGCACGCCCTTGATCGGCGCGGAAACCTGCGGACCGTCGAGCAGGCGCAGACGGCCCGGCCGCTCGGTGATCAGCGCGCGGCCGTCGGGAAGAAAGGCCAGGCTCCAGGGATGGCGCAGATTGCGCACCACGGTGGTCACGCGCAGTTTTCCGATGGCGCTGTCGGTGATCGCGACATCGGGAATCGTGCGGTCGTCGCCCGCCGCGGAGCAGCTGGCGACGAGGATGAGGCAGCACAGGCTGAGAATCCGGAGTGTCATGGGCGAGTCCGGTGGCGAAGGCGTCGGATGAACATACGGCAGTGCCGATTAAATTTCCGTGGCCGTCGCCAACGACGGTGGCGACTGGGCGACATCGGCCAGCAGCCAGTCCACGAAAGCCTGCGCCGCCGGACGCAGCCGGCGGTGCGCCGGGTAGACCACCGCGTAGCTCCAGCGCGCGCGGATGCGTGGTCCAGGCAATTCGCGCAGGCGCCCGCTGGCGAGGTAGGGCGCGACGATCTGTTCGCGCGCGAGCGCCGCGCCGAGCCCACAGGCGGCGGCATTGAGCGCATCGGTCGTGTCGCTGAAGGTGTAGCGCTCGTCGAGCTTGGCGCCGTGCACGTCGGCCGCACGGAACCAGTCATGCCAGCCTTGCCGCGCGAGATCGGAGATCAGCGGCAGCAGGGGAATGTCGGCAGCCCGCCGGATGCGTTTGATGTCGCGCAGCGTGGGCGAGGCGACCGGAAACAAGGCGTCGTCCATGAGGTGATGCGCGGTCAGTCCTGGCCAATGGCCCGGACCGTGGCGGATCGCGAGATCGGCACCACCCTCGTCGAAGCGCGTCAGCGCCACTTCGGTGTCGACATTGAGGCGGATGTCCGGATGCGCCTGGGCGAACCGCGGCAGCCGTGGCAGCAGCCAGGTGTAGGTCAGAGAGTGCAGGGTGCTGATGCGCACGCGTGCCTGTTCGTCTTTCGCGCTGCGTAGTCCGCGCAGCACGCCTTCCATGTCGGCGAGCGCACTGCTGGCGGAGTCGGCGAGTTGCCGGCCCTCTGACGTCAGCGCCACGCCGCGCGCATGACGCTGGAACAAGGCGACGCCCAGGCGCGACTCTAGCTTGCGCACGTGATGACTGACGGCGCTGGCCGTGAGATGCAGTTCTTCGGCGGCGTGCGCGAAGTTCTGGTGGCGGGCAGCCGCTTCGAACGCGGCCAGGGCAGGGAGCCAATCCGGGCGCAGGGCCATGCGAGCCTCAAATCTGATTTGTGTCTACCGGCGAAAGTATGCGCTTGTCCGGCCCGTGTGGGAGAGGAAAATGGCGGTCAGACACGAATCGAGCTCGCTGCCATGTCTTCCGTCCCGTCCGCCGTCACCGACCTGTCCCTGCCGGGCTCCCGCGCCTGGCTCACCCCGCTGGAACTGGGGGTGCTGGCGGCGATCTGGGGTGCGTCGTTCATGTTCATGCGCGTCGCGGCCAAGGACTTCGGCGCGATGCCCCTGGTCGAAATGCGTCTCGTGCTCGGCTCGCTGATCCTGCTGCCGTTCCTGTGGCGTGCGCGCGCCTCGTTCCCGGCCAAGTTGTGGCCGCGCCTGGCACTGATCGGCGCGATCAATTCGGCGGTGCCGTTCATGCTGTTCGCGTGGTCGGCGCAGCGTGCACCGGCGGGCATCGGCGCGATCACCAATGCGATGGCGGTATTGTTCACCGCGCTCGTGGCCTTCTTTTTCTACGGCGAGAAAATCGGCACGCGGCGCACGTTGGCGCTGTTCTCCGGTTTCGTCGGTGTCGTCGTGCTCGCCAGCAGCAAGACCGCCGGTGCGAGCGTGGGCTGGGCCGTCGCGGCCGGTACGTTCGCGGCCTTCCTGTACGGCATCGGCGCCAATCTCGTGCGCAAGCATCTGACCGGTCTGCCGCCCGCGGCGGTCGCCGCAGCCACCTTGTCGACGTCGGCCCTGCTGATGCTGCCGTTCGCGATCGCGAAATGGCCCGCGCATGCGATTCCGGTGCAATCCTGGCTGGCCGCGACGGCACTGGGCGTGTTGTGCACCGGCGTGGCGTACGCGGTGTACTACCGGTTGATCCAGCGCGTCGGTGCGGCACGCGCGGTGATGGTCACCTATCTCGTGCCCTTGTTTGCGGTCGCCTGGGCCTGGTTGCTGCTCGACGAACCGCTGACGGTCGCGATGCTGATCGCCGGCCTGCTGATCGTCGGCAGCGTCGCGCTGAGCCAGCGCAACGCCGGACGCTAGTCGCGCCGGGAATCGCGGCGGCAGCGTCGCCTGCCGCCTTCAATCTCAGCGCTGGTTGACACTGTGTCGGCCGGGGCCCATCAGGGCCACGGCGAGCGCGCCGAACAGGTACATGCCCTGCAGTTCCAACGCCCAGCCACCCTGCTCGTTGAGCTGGGTGAGCTGGCTCATGTGCACCAGCCACAGCGCAAACAGCATGTTGACCACGATCAGGGCTGCGCCGATGCGCGCGTGGAACCCGGCGATGACCAGCAAGGGCGCGAGCACTTCGCCGACCAGCGCACCCCAGGCCAACTGCGCGGGCAGGCCCGCGGATTGCAGCATCTGACCGATGCCGCCGACGCCGCCGGTGATCTTGGCGATGCCATGCAACAGGATCAGGGCGCCGAGCGCGACGCGGAGAATGAGCTTGCCGGCGTCCTGCAGGGCGGCCTGGTTCATGGGGGCTTCTCTATGCTGGGAGGTGAGCGGCGATGTTAGACCAGGTCGGCAACCCGCTGGCAAGCGCCAGCGTACGCAGGCGTGTGCGAAACAAGCGCTTGAATTTGCTAATGCTTCGCCCGGACCGGACAATGGCCGGAATCCAGGGAGAAACCGTGCCGTGAGCATCGACGACACAACGCAGTCCGCAACCGTCAATCTTCGCCAGTTGTGTGCCGGTTTCGCCAAACCGCATCTGGGACGCGCCCTGTGGCAGGTGCTCAACACGCTTCCGACCTTCGCTGCGCTCTGGGCGCTGATGGCCTGGAGCCAGCATGCCGGCTGGAACTATTTCTGGACCTTGCTGCTGGCGCTGCCGGCTGCGGGTCTGTACGTGCGTATCTTCATCATCCAGCACGACTGCGGCCACGGGTCGTACTTCGCCAGCGCGCGTGCGAACAACTGGGTCGGCGGCTGCCTGGGTCTGATCACGCTGTTCCCCTACGGCTACTGGAAAAAGACCCATGCCGTGCATCACGGCACCTCGGGCAATCTCGATCGCCGTGAACTGGGCGATGTCGAAACCCTGACGGTCGCCGAATACCAGGCGCGCTCGTGGTTCGGCCGCTTCAGCTACCGCTTCTATCGCAGCACGCCGGTCCTGCTGGGCATCGGACCGCTGTGGCAGTTCGTGATCAAGCATCGTTTCCCGTTCGACCTGCCGTTCTCGTGGAAGAAGGAATGGGCGAGCGTGATCATCAACAACATCCTGCTGGTCGTCGTCGGTGGCGCGCTGGGTTACCTGATCGGCTGGAAGACTGTCCTGCTGACGCATGTGCCGATCGTGCTGATCGCCGGTGCCCTGGGCGTGTGGCTGTTCTACGTGCAGCACACGTTCGAGAATGCGTACTGGTCGCGCAAGGAAAACTGGGATTCGCACCAGGCCGCGATCGCGGGTAGCTCCTACTACGCACTGCCGCGCGTGATGCACTGGTTCACCGGCAACATCGGCTATCACCACATCCACCATCTGGCCAGCCGCATTCCGAACTATCGTCTGCGCGAGGCGTTCGAGTCGCATCCGATGCTGCAGGCCGCGCCGAAACTCACGCTGTGGACGAGCCTGAAAAGCGCCCGCCTGAAGCTGTGGGACGAGGAGCTGCAGCGCATGGTGGGTTTCCCGAAGCGTTCGCGCGCCTGATCCCTCCGGCGGGTTCTTGCTGCGGTCACGCCGCGGCGCTATAACAGCACTCCCATCTTCTTCGCGGAGTGCTGTCATGATCGGTTACGTCACCCTCGGCACCAACGATTTCGACCGCGCCGCGAAGTTCTACGACGCACTGCTGGCGGAGATCGGCGCAAGCCGCTTCATGGAATCCGACCAGTTCATCGCGTGGGCGGTCTCGCCGACGCAGCCGAGCCTGGGCATCATCAAGCCGCACAACGGCAAGGAAGCGTCGGTCGGCAACGGCGTCATGGTCGCGTTGGCCGTCGACAGCCCGGAAAAAGTCGATCGCCTCTACAACAAGGCCCTCGCGCTCGGCGGCACCTGCGAAGGTCCGGCCGGTCCGCGCGGCGACACCTTCTACGCCGGCTATTTCCGCGACCCCGACGGCAACAAGCTCAACGCGTTCTGCATGCGTTGAACCGGTTGCGCGGACATTTCTATCCGGAAAGCAGTGGCATGGGGTAGGGGTTCCCGTCCATGAAGAACCTCGCCTTGCCGGCCCTGTCGGTCATGTTTCTTTGTCTCGGCTCCTGTGCTTCGACGTCAGGGAAGTCTCAGCAAGATCATGTCGCGGAGCAGCAACGCATCGCGCAGTTCGTCGGCGCTCGAAAGGATGAGTCTGTCCTCTATTTCGCCAAGGACGTGTCCACGGATGGTGCGCAGACCATCTACTATCAAATCTCTCTCGTCCGCCAGCCGGCGCGGCATGAAGGAACGGTTTGTTTCTTCCACTCGAGAACTTTCATGGTCGACGTGTTCGGCAAGAACGGACTTCGGATCGTCTACGAACCGCTGGACAGGGAAATCACCTTCGTCTCTGCGCCCGATAGGGACGAGTGCCTGCCCGAAGATGTCAGCCGTGACGCAGCGGCCATCAGTATCGAGAGTCTGATGCCGGTCATTCCGCAAGCCAAGGCCGCTGCCAGGCATTGGCTTGAGTCTGGGCCTTTGCTGGGAGACGTTTGCCGTCGATGGGTGGATCCAAGTGTCGGCACGCTGCCGACGTCGGAATTCAGGATCTCCGAGATTGGCGAAGTAGGCCCCGGGGGAGTGTTCGTTGAACTTTTCCATCCCAAAGTTTCTGGAATTGTTCGGATGCGATTTCGACGTGATGGTGCGGGCCTCGATCTGGTGGAAACCATTTGTCCGCGATGAACAGTCTTCACGCCACGTGCGCGCTGCGCTAACTGTTTGTTAGCACCCCTCGCGGATCGGGCCTTTAGAGTAGGAGCATCTTCGACGCGTCGCGTCTCCCGGGGAGATCACGCGTGCACAGCGACTGGCCTTTCCATTTCGGTATCGAGGAAGAATTCTTCCTCAGCCATCTCGATGGCGGCCGCATCGCCCGCGCGATGCCCGCGCGCCTGTACCTGCGCTGCAAGGACCGGTTCGGCGCATGCGTCACGCACGAGCTGCTGCAAAGCCAAATCGAGATCGCAACCTCGATCTGTACGACACCGGCCGATGCGCTGACCGAAATCCGCGAGCTGCGCCAAGGCATCAACCAGATCGCGGCCGGTTACGGCCTGGGCCTCATGGCTTCGGGCACGCACCCGCTGGCGGAGTGGCGCGAACAGGTCTCGACCGATAAACCGCGTTACGAACGACTCATGGGCGATTTCCAGATCGTCGCCCAGCGCAATCTGATGTGCGGCCTGCATGTGCACGTGGGCACGCCGCCGGACATCGACCGCGTCGCACTGATGAACCGCATCCTGTCCTGGTTGCCGCTGTTCCTCGCGCTCAGCACCTCCTCGCCGTTCTGGAGCCACAAGCGCACCGGCATGATGAGTTACCGGCAGGCGGCCTACGACGAGTGGCCGCGCACCGGCATTCCCGACCATTTCGACAACGAACGTGCCTACCAGGCCTTCGTCGACCTGCTCATCGAGCTGGGCAGTCTCGATAGCGCGAGTTCGCTGTGGTGGGCCATCCGGCCATCACCGCGATTCCCCACGCTCGAGATGCGTATCACCGATGCCTGCACGGATCCCGCCGACGCCGTCTGCATCGCCGGCCTGTTCCGCGCCTTGTTGCGCGCGGCGGTGTTCGATCCCGACCTCGGCGCGACGCACAACGAAATGACCCGGCTGCTGATCGAGGAAAATCGCTGGCGGGCGAAACGCCACGGCCTGGCAGCCACCTTCATCGATCAGGCCGCGCGTCGCGTGGTCTCCGCTGGCGAATGGCTGGAATCACTGATCGCGCTGATCGGCGAGCATGCGCACGCGCTGGGCTGCGAAGACGCAATCGTGCAGGCGCGCGCCATTCTCGCGCGCGGCACCAGCGCCGATCGGCAGTTGACGGTGTATCGCGAGCAACGCGAAGCCGGAAAGCGCCGGCGCGAATCCTTGCAGGCCGTGGTGGACGACCTGATGGTCCGTACTGCGCGCGCCTAGTTGCCCGTGTAGAGCGCCGGAAACTGCCGCTTGAGATTCGCGACCTTCGGCAGGTCGTGATAGACGATGTACGGATGGTTCGGGTGCAGGCGCGCGAAATCCTGGTGGTACGCCTCCGCAGCATAGAAACCCCTCAGGGGCGCGACCACCGTGACGATCGGTGCCGGGAAGGACTTCGCCGTCTGCAGCTGCGCGATGTAGGCGATCGCCACGCGTTTTTGGTCTTCATTGCCGTAGAAGATCTCCGAGCGGTACTGCGTGCCTTCGTCCGGCCCCTGGCGATTGAGCTGGGTCGGATCGTGTGCGACCGAAAAATAGACCTTCAGCAGCTGGCCATAGCTGATCAACGCCGGATCGAAACTCACCTTCACCGATTCCGCGTGGCCGCTGTTACCGTCGCTGACTGCGCTGTAGTTGGCGCTGCCGGCCTTGCCGCCCGCATAGCCGGAGACGACGCGCTTGACGCCCTTGACGTGTTCGAAGACCGCCTCGACGCCCCAGAAACAGCCACCGGCGAACACCGCGACCTGTTCCTGACCGGCGGCCGCGCGCGGCAGATCGACTTTCGGATCGGGCAGGGCGACCGGCGTGCTGGCTGTCGCGGCCGCCGCGAACGTGAACGCAAGACCGGCAAGCAGCAGGCCCGGCAAGGAATTATTCGGACGCAGCGATTTCAGCAGGGACATGGCGAATTTCCTGGAAGAAAGAGAGGACGGCATCATTTCGCGGCCGCGAAGCGCATCGCCGCCGAGTTCATGCAATAGCGCAGGCCGGTCGGCGCCGGGCCGTCGTCGAAGACATGGCCCAGGTGCGCGTCGCAGCGCGGGCAGGACACGGCGGTGCGCACCATGCCCAGCGATCGGTCGCGGCTGGTCGCGATGTTTTCCTTGGCGATCGGCCGCCAGAAACTCGGCCAGCCCGTACCGGATTCGAACTTGGTCGCCGAGTGGTAGAGCGCGGTGTCGCAGCAGATGCAGCGGTACACGCCGCGCGCATGCAGATTCCAGGTCTTGCCCGTGTAGGGGCGTTCGGTCGCGGCATGGCGGGTGACTTCGAACGCGAGCGGGTCGAGTTGCCGCTGCCATTCGGCTTCGGTCTTCACGACCCGGGCCACTTGCACAGCACCGATCTTCTTGCCGTCGTCGCTGAAGTTCACCAGCGTGATCAGGCCGCCGGTAGCTGGCAGATCCGCAGCCGCGCTGTGCCCGCTGCGCAACAGGACCAGGCCGGCGACGGCGAAGGCCGAGGTGCTCAGGAACCGACGACGGGGCAGGGCAGCGGCGGGGGGATCGGAACGGGACATGCGGGATTCTCCGGATTCAATGGCGGTGTCGCGGGCTCGGCCGATGTCCCTACTACGTGAAGACGGGCCGGTCCGGAGGCGTCACCTGACAATATAGAGTCCGCACGTGGGCGATCGGATGCGTACCGCCTGCATCGTGCCTGCCTTTGTTGCCTGCGCTTCAGGCGCCGTGGTCGGTCCGGCCCCGGGGTAGACGAGGCCGGCACCCGCGTCAACGGCTGGTCAGGCCGGCAATTCAGGTTAGGATGCCTCATCGTCACTGCGTCCCAACGGGCCATGGAACTCGAAGAACGCAAGATTGACGTGGATGAGCTTGCGATAGGGATGTTCGTCTATCGCCTCGACCGACCGTGGACGGATACGCCTTTTCCGATCCAGGGCTTCGTGGTCGAGACGCTGGACGAGATAAACATCCTGCGTGCGTATTGCCGCCACGTTTACATCGATGTCGTGCGGACCCGAGTGCATGAGCGCCTCCAGCTCGCCACACTCGATGCGCCCACCACCGTGTCGGTCAACGGCGTCGGCACGGAAGCGCGCGCGAGCAACGGCGCGATTCCCGGACGCGAACCGATGACGCCGCGCGATTCCGCGCTGTTCATCGACCTGGGCGACCGTTCGCCGCGTTTCCGCTATTCCGACACCGCGACCCTGAGCGAAGAACTGCCGCGCGCGCATCAGGCGCATGCGACCGCGACCGCACTGGCCAACAAGATCATCGAAGACGTGCGTTCCGGCCGGAAACTCGCCGTCGACGACGTCAACCACGCGGTGCAGCCGGTGGTGCAGAGCGTGATCCGCAATGCCGACGCCTTTTTCTGGATCGCCAGCCTGCGCAAGCGCGATGCCTACGAATACAGTCACGCGATCAATTGCAGCGTGCTGGCCGCAGCCTTCGGTCGGCACATGGGTTTTTCCGAAGACGTGCTGGTCAATCTCGCCAGCGGCGGCCTGTTGCTGGACATCGGCAAGTCCGAACTGTCCGAGGAGCTGCTCAACCGCCCGGGCCAGCTCAACGAGGAAGAGACGCAGGAAGTGAATCGCCACGTCGAGATCGGCCTGCGTCTGCTCGACAGCATCGGCAGCCATCACGACGACATCCGCCAGATGGTGCACTGCCACCACGAGCGCTTCGACGGTTCGGGCTATCCGCGCGGACTCAAGGGCAATGGCATTCCGCTGTTCGGGCGCATGGCCGGCATCATCGACACCTACGACGCGATGACCAGCGACCGCACCTATCGCGCGGCATTCCCGCCGCACGTCGCGCTGCAGCAGCTGTATCGGGTGCGCGACCAGTTGTTCCAGGGCGAGATCGTCGAACAGTTCCTGCAATGCCTGGGCATCTATCCGACCGGTTCCCTGGTCGAGCTCAATACCGGCGAAGTCGCCATCGTCATGGCGCAGAACCTCTCGCGTCGCCTGCGTCCGCGCGTGATGGTGCTGATGTCGGCCGACAAGCAGCTCTACACCCAGTTCATGGAAATGGACCTGATGTCGGAACAGCTCGCTTCGGGCAGCAACCGACGCGTGGAAATCCTCGGCACGCTGGAACCGGGTGCGTTCGGCATCGATCCTTCCGAACTGTACCTGGGCTAGCGGGCGATGCTCGGCCGCGACATCCTCTTCTCCGAACTTGCGCCCGCGATCGCGGCCCAGCCTGACAGCGGCGGCGTGCTCGGCGTGATGCTGGTGCGGGTGCAGCGATTTCGCCAGGTCAATCTTCTGTTTGCCGACGACCTGGGGAAGGCGGCCGGCGAGCTGATTGCCCGGGCGATGCGGCCGGTCGATCGCGTCATGCGCATCGGCGAATGCGATTTCGCGGTGCTGTTGCCCGGCGTGCGCAACAGCCAGCACGCCCTGCTGGCCGCGAGCCGGCTCGTGCGCGTGTTCCGGGAGCCGGTCCAGGTCGGCGATGCGCCGATCCAGGCCACGGTCACCATCGGTCTGGCGGTCTGCCCCGAACACGGCGAGGCGCCGGAGATCCTGTGTCGTCATGCCGAGGTGGCGTTCGCGCGTGCGCAGCAATCCGGCGAACACTACGCGCTCTATTCCAGTCACGAGGAACGCGCGGAAGTGCCGTTTGACGATCTGCGCGACGCGATCCTCAATAATCGTCTGGAAGTGCACCTGCAGCCGATATGGGACCTGCGCAAGCAATGCCTCGGCGGCATGGAGTCGCTGGCGCGCTGGAACCATCGCGAACGCGGCCTGGTGCCGCCGGACGCCTTCATTCCGCTTTCGGAACAGACCGGTCTGATCGTGCCGCTGACGCGCTGGAGCGTCAACGCGACGCTGCGCCATTGCGCAACGGCCTTCAAGGCCGGCCACGGCCTGCCGGTGTCGATCAATCTGTCCGCGCGTGTCTTCCACGAACAGGGCATCGTCGAGCAGGTGCTCGGCGCCCTGAATCTGTGGGAAGTGCCGCCCGAATCGGTCGTTCTCGAAGTCACCGAGAACGCGATCATGGAAGACCCGGTGCTCAGCGCGCGGGTGCTCGAACGCCTGCGCGACAAGGGCCTGCGCATCGCGATCGACGATTTCGGCGCCGGCTACGCCTCGTTCTCGTACCTCAAGCAGTTTCCGGCGAGCGAACTGAAGATCGACCGTTCCTTCGTCAAGGACATGCTGGTCGATCCACGCGCGGCGCAGCTGGTACGCGCGATGATCGATCTCGCGCACCATCTGAAGATCGATGCCGTCGCCGAAGGTGTCGAGGACAAGGAAACCGCCGATCGCCTGATCGGCATGGGCTGCGACTTCGGGCAGGGCTGGTATTTCGGCCGGCCGCAACCGGCGGATACCTTCATCGCCTCGCTGTAGGCGCGCTCATTCGAGCACGAGCGTCGGTTCGCGCAGGGTCGATACCTGTTCCTGCAGCTGGGTGATCACGCTTTCCCAGTGCCGTGGCGAATCGAACCACGGAAACGCCGCGGGAAACGCCGGGTCGTGCCAGCGCCGCGCAATCCAGGCGTGGTAGTGCAGCAGGCGCATCGCGCGCAGAGCTTCAATGAGGTGCAGCTCGCGGCGGTCGAAACGCCGGAAGGTTTCGTAGCCTTCTAGCAGCCAGCCCAGTTGCTGCCTCTGCGCGGCGGCATCGCCGGAAAACAGCATCCACAGGTCCTGCATCGCCGGGCCGGTCAGGGCATCGTCGAGATCGACGAAATGCGCCGCGCCGTCGCGCCACAGGATATTGCCCAGATGGCAGTCGCCGTGCAGTCGCAGCGTCGCCACATCGCCAGCGTTTTCGAAAGCGTCTTCGATGCCGTCGATAAGCAGGTGGCAGACGGCTTCGAAATTTTCTTCCAGGCTCGGCGGCAGCCAGTGGGCCTCGAGCAGGTAGCGCACGGGCGCGATCGCCATCGCTTCGATGCTCAGCGTCGCGCGGTGCACAAAGGCGGCGCTTGCGCCGACGGCATGCATGCGACCCAGCGTGCGACCGATCTGGCGCAGGGTGTCGCGGTCGCCCGGTTCGGGCGCGTGCCCGCCCTGCATCGGAAACAGGGCGAAACGGAAATCGCCGTCGTGATGCAGGGTCGCGCCGTGCAGAGCAAGCGGGGCGACCACGGACAGATCGGCGGCGCGCAGTTCCGCCGCGAACGCATGCTCTTCGGCGATGGCGGCATCGGTCCAGCGACCGGACCGATAGAACTTCAGGACCAGCGGCGTGTCGTCTTCGCGGCCGACACGGAACACGCGGTTCTCGTAGCTGTTGAGCGCCAGCACGCGACCGTCGCAGTGCAGGCCGAGCGCTTCCACGACCGCGATGATGCGGTCGGGGTCGAGGCCATCGAAAGGAACGGGTGCGGTGTCGGACATCGTCGGCATCGTAATCGCTGCCGGCCCCTACGGGAGGCGAGGCTCAGCGCGAGCGCACCACCTCGGTCAACGCGTAGAGGCGCGCGGTGCGCATCCAGGCCGTGCTCAGCACGATCAGCTGCGCCAGCGCGAACGCACCCGCCAGCCCCAGCGAGTTCGCATGCGGGATGTTGATGCGCCATACCGCCAGCGCACCGGCGATGGCCAGACCGATCGCAGTTACCAGCAGGTACTGTCCCAGCGTGGCGAAGGGGCGACGCAGCAATTGCTTGAGACCCCGTCCCCAGGCGCGGAAGGCCGAGCGCAACTGGCCGTCGGCGGCGAACTGCGCACGGGCAGCTTCGACGCTGGCATGCGCGATGAGGAAGGCGAACAAGGTCGCCGCGAGCGCCAGCCAGCCCAAGGTCTTCACGTCGGCGGGAACGATCGCCTCCAGGTCACGCTCGCCGAGGTAGCCATAAGCCGCCGTCGCGATCACGAATGCGACGATCATCGGCAGGATGCCCACCAGCAGCAGACGGAACAGGCGGCCATATTCGCTCACGCCGCCGCGCAGCAGATCGCCGAAGCCCGGTGCGCGACCGGCACGGACGGCGGTGATCGCCATGCCGGTCAGCAGCGGCGACAACAGCAGCGCGACGATCGTGGCCAGCAGGCTGGCATTGCCCAGCACGGGGCTGATCGCGCGCAGCACGCCGAGCATGTCGGCGAACGCATTCACATCCAGACGCTGGGCCAGGGCAAGCGAGTGCACGGAGTTGTCCATGTGCCTGGACAGCATTCCGCTGATCGGCAGCGTCAGGATCGCGGTGGGCAGCAGCAGGCCGGCGAGCCACAGCAGCAGCAAGCGCCACTGCAAGGCAGAGGCGTAGGCGCGCAGCGGCGTGGTCAGGCCCACGCGGGAGGTCGAGGAGCTCATAGGGTCACCAGCAGGGAATAGGCGGTTTCGATGACGGCAGCGACATCGCTGGACCAGCGGCGCGAGGCCGACGGATCCGGTTCGAGCGTGCGGCTGTCGTCAAGCTTGTTGGCGTCGAGCAGATTCAGGCCCTGCGGATCGAGCTCGGCCGAGACCGCCTTGACCGGCTTGGTCCACACGAACCGCGCCCAGGCGCGATTCTCGTTCCAGTGCACGGTCTCGCTTGAGCCATCGGCGAATTTCACCACCAGCGTCTGCGGTACCGCCGCGCCCTGGCGACGCAGGGTCACGGTGGTGCGGTAGGGGAACGGGCCTTCGCCCGGTTTTGCTTTCGGGTGCGCTTTTTTCCAGGCATCGCGCTGATCGTCGGCCAGTTTGTCGGCCTGCTCGGCGGTCACCTCGACCCACTTGCCCTTGACCTCGCTCGTGCCCGGCTGCGGCTTCTGTTCGACGCTGGCGAAGTTCGCGATGCGGTCGTCGACCTTGCGCGTGGCGTACACCTGCTGGGCGAAATAAGCGTCGACCAGTTCCGGGCGGCCGCTGACTTCGGCGAGGGTATCGCGCAGGTCGGCGATGCTCGGATGACGGAATTTCCAGCGCGCGTAATACACCTTGAAAGCGCGCTCGGTCACGTCCGTGCCCAGATGCGCTTCGAGGTCGCGCATCATGGTCGCCGTGCGCGAATACACCGTGCCGTAGCTGCCGCTGGACAGGCGATCCCAGGAGTTGAAGCCCACGCCATCGGCCGGCTCCCAGATCGAGGCGCCGCCGCGTTCGAACGCGAACGGGGCGACCACTGGTTCGATGCCGATACGGCGCAGGAAGGGCGTGGTCACATGGATGTCGGCGCCCTTGGCGCGCAGCATGCGCATGTCCCAGTACTCGTTCAGGCCTTCGTCGAGCATCGGCTCTTCGAATTCGTTCGAGCCGAGCAGGCCGTAGAAATAGCCGTGGCCGAATTCATGGATGGTGACGAAGTCCAGACCGTGCGAGGCCAGCGTGTCCGGCGTGACGTCGTCGTAGCTTTCGGCGGTGAAGAAGGTCGGGTACTCCATGCCGCCGGCTTCGTCGGCGTTCTTGGGCGGGATGACGACCGTGACGGTGTTGTACGGATACGGACCGAGCGTCTGCGAGAAATACTTCAGCGAATCGATCGTCGCCTTCAGCGCGGGCGCCGCATTCGAGGCGAACTCGGGCGGGAACAGCACGCGCACCTTGACCGGCGGGCTGCCCGGGCCGTGATAGGTGCCTTCGAGCGGTTTCGCGGTGCGGTTGTCGGCGGTCCAGGCGAAGTCATGCACGTCGCCCTGCACGAAACGGTGCGTGACCAGACCGTTCTTCTCGACCGGCGCGCCGGTTTCCTCGCCCGTCGCGCCGACCGTGTAGCCCTTGGGCACGGTCAGCTTGACGTCGTAGTGGCCGTAGTCGGCGTAGAACTCACTGTTGGTGTGCATCTCGTGCACGTTCCAGCGCGGCGCGGTCGCACCGCGTTCGCCGGCGAGCTCGAGCACGCCGATCTTCGGGAACCACTGGCCGACCAGATGGAAGCTGCCGAAATAGCCCGTGCGCGAAACCACACGCGGCAGTTGGTCATGGAAACCGATGTCGATCGTCGTGCTGCCGCCGGGCGCGACCGGCGTAGGCAGATCGAAGCGCACGACGGTGTGGTCGGTGGCCGGGCCATCGTCGGGATGCACGAAGGACCAGGCGACCTTCTGCCCGTTCTGCAGGACCGAGCGCAGTTCGATATGGCCCCATTCGCCGTCTTCGACCGGCACGTCGCTGCGGAAGGTGAAGTCGAGATTGCGCTGCTCGCTGTAGTACGTGCTGCCGCTGCTTTCAAAGGCATTGAGATACAGGTGCAGGTAGACGCTGCGGATCTCGCGATCGCTGCGGTTGCGCCAGGTCAGCTTCTGCTGGCCATCGATGGTGTGCTTGACCGGATCGAGCGTGGCGTGGATGTCGTAATCGACGACGCGGTCCGACAGGGTTGGTTCGCTGCCGGTGCGCGGTCCGCCCCAGGCCTGCGGCGCGCTCGCTTCGGTGACCGCGGCAGCGTGCGGCGAGGCGAACGGGATGTCGTCGGTCGCGGGAGATTCCGCGCTGGCGCCGGTGCTGCTGGCGGGGGGTGACGGCCGCATATCGGCCTGGGACGCGACGCCCGCTACCAGTAGCGCGGCGGCCAAACTCCATTTGAGGTTCCCGAACACACGTGCCATGCAACTCTCCGGCCAGACGGACAAGGGCCGGAATATAGCTTGGATTGCCCGCGTGTCGAGGGTGCCGTCAGTCCTGCGTCTCGCTCTCGGGTTCCTGGGCGCTCGGTCGGCGCGGCACCAGGTCCTTGTCGAGCAGGCGTTCGATGCGGGCGAATACCTCGGCACGCGCAAAGGGTTTCTTCATGAAGTCGTCGGCGCCGATGCGATGGGCGTAGAACTGTTCGGTCGCCTGCTCGTTGCCGCTGATCATGATGATCGGCACGTCCTTGGTCAGCGGATCGCGGCGCAGGCGGCGCAGGGCCTCGAAGCCGTTCATGCCGGGCAGCACGATGTCCAGGAAGATCAGGCCGGGGCGTTCGGTGCGCGCGATCTCGATGCCTGATTCGGCGTCGCCGGCCTCGAAGGTCTCGTAGCTGTTCTGTTTCATCATGCGACGAAGCAGGGCCACGATGGTCGCGGAGTCGTCGATGATCAGAACGCGGGTGCCCTCGCGGGCATTGACGCGCGATTTCACCCGGCGCTCGGAGCCGGTCGGCATCAGGGGCAATTCGGGAAGGGGGGCGTCGGGGGTGGGCGTGGCCTCGGGCAGGAGCGCCGGTTTGCTGTCGTGACTGGTGCTGAAGATCCGCTTGAACAGGTCGAACATGGCCATGGTCGGCGTCCCCTCCCCGGGTCTGTGACTCAAGCCACAGTTTCGCCTGAGCCCGGCGCGCTGGCAATCACGCCGTCCCACCCGTCCCCCGTGGGAGCCAGCTTGCTGGCGATTCGCACGTCTCGCCTGCGCATCCGAGGCGAAGGCTATTCCGCGACGTTTTTGGCCTCGGCGCAGGCGAGGACGTCGGCTTGCGGGAGGCGGTCGGGGCGGCGGCTGAGGAAGGGGTGCACGAAGACGGCGAGCAGGATGATCGCTACGCCCGCGTAGAACTGCGGCGTCAGCTCGCGTTGTTCGCCGAGCAGCACGATCGCCAGAATGATCGCGTACACCGGCTCGAGGTTGATCGCCAGTTGCGCGCCGAACGCACTCAGATGACGCAGCGCCTTGAGCGAAAGTGCGAACGGCAGCAGCGTGCAGCCCATGGCCAGCACCACGAGCAGGATCGCATCGTGCGTGTCGGGCACGGGAAACATCGGCCCCGGGTTGCCGATCAGCGGGGCAACCAGCGGCGTGATCAGCGTGAGGAACAGGGCGCCGGCGCCCAGTTCCACGCAGGTCACCGTCAACGCATCGGCCCGATCGACGAAACGTTTGTTGAGCGCCCCGAAGATCGCCACCAGGAACGCCGAGATCGCGCCCACGATCATGCCCGTGTGCATGCCGGCGGGAACGCCGCCCACGACCAGGGCCACGCCCGGCACGACCGCCAGGCCCAGCGCGAGTTCGCGCGCATCGAAACGCCGGCCGGTGAGCCAGGGTTCCACCGCTGCGAGAAAGGCCGGACTCAAGGCGATGCAGGTCACCGCGACCGAGGCGTTCGCGAGCTTGATCGATCCGTAGAAGCTCAGCCAATGCAGGGCCACGACCACGCCGATGCCCGCATAGATCGCCAGCAGCCGCGGCGTGAGTGCGCGCAGTCCGCGCCAGACGCGCGGCAAGACCAGCAACGCGAGCGTGACCAGTCCCATGCGCCACCACACCAGCGCGAGCGCCGACAGCGTGATCGCCTTGCCCAGGATCGCAGTGAAGCCCCACAGCAGCACGCAAAAATGGATCTGCCACTGGGCTCGGCGGTGTTCGTTCATGCCTGTCGTGTCTTGGCCCGGGGTCTAGCGCTTGCGCGCCGGCGCGACAGTTTTCCGGGCCGCCGGTTTGCGCGCAGCTTTTTTGGCGGGTGCTTTTTTCGCGACGACCTTTTTTGCCGCGGCCTTTTTCAGCGCGACTTTTTTCGTGGCGGTCTTCTTCGCCGCTACCTTCTTTGCCGGCGCCGCAGCTTTCTTCGCCGCAGGTTTCGCGGCCACGGCCGGCTGGCCGCTCAGATACGCCATCACGTCGTCGGCATGCGTGTTCGTGTTGACCTTGTCCCAGACGTGTTCGATGCGGCCATCGCGACCGACCACGAAGGTGCTGCGCAGGATGCCGAAATACTTGCGCCCGTACAGGCTTTTTTCCACCCACACGCCATAGGCATCGAGCAGGACATGATCGGGGTCGGACAACAGCGGAAAATTCAGTCCGTACTTCTTCGCGAACTTCGCGTGGCGGTTCTCGTCGTCGGCGCTGACGCCGAACACCGGCACGCCGAGCTTGTCGAAGGCCGGCAAGTTGTCGCGAAAGCCGCAAGCTTCTTTCGTGCAGCCGGGCGTATCGTCCTTGGGATAGAAATACAGCACGTAGCGCGTGCCCTTGAGGCCGGCGCTGGAAAATTTCTTTCCCGAATCGGTGCCGAGATGGAACGCGGGGGCGAGGTCGCCGACGTTGAGCATGCGCTACTCCAAGGGGCTGGGGGCCGGTGAGGACGAGCGGCAGCGTCGGCGCAGACGACCGGTTCCAGTCGCTTGCAGCCCTGGCCGCCCGGGTGTTGAATGGGGCGTTCGATATATTAAACGATCTCGCGCCGGAGACAGCCATGAGCCAGAACGCCGATCTTCAGCGTCGCCGCGAGGCCGCCGTCGCGCGCGGCGTCGGTCATGCCACGCAGCGTTACGCCGTGCGTGCGCTCAACGCCGAGATATGGGACGCCGACGGCCGACGCTACATCGATTTCGCTGGCGGCATCGGCGTGCTCAATACCGGGCATCGGCATCCGGGCGTGATGGCGGCGATCCGGCGGCAGCTCGAGGGGTTCATCCACAGCTGTTTCCAGGTGATGCCCTACGAGCCGTACATCGCGCTCGCCGAGAAGCTCAATGCCGCCGCCCCGATCGCCGGCCCGGTGAAATCCCTGTTCGTCACTACCGGCGCAGAAGCCGTCGAGAACGCGGTGAAGATCGCGCGTGCGCATACGCGGCGCCCGGGCGTGATCGCGTTTTCCGGCGGGTTCCATGGCCGCACGATGCTGGGCATGGCGCTGACCGGCAAGGTCGCGCCGTACAAGCTCGGTTTCGGGCCGTTTCCCGCCGACATCTATCACGCGCGTTTTCCGCACGACTATCACGGTGTCAGCGTGACCGATGCGTTGGCGGACATCGCGCAATTGTTCAAATACGACATCGAACCCGCTCGCGTCGCCGCCATCCTCATCGAACCCGTGCAGGGCGAGGGTGGATTCACCGTGGCGCCGGTGGAGTTCCTGCACGCACTGCGGCATTTGTGCGACGAACACGGCATCGTGCTGATCGCCGACGAAGTGCAAAGCGGTTTCGCGCGCACCGGAAAGATGTTCGCGATGGAACATTACGACGTGCAGGCCGACCTCATCACCGTGGCCAAATCCATCGGCGGCGGACTGCCGCTGGCCGGCGTGGTAGGGCGTGCGGACATCATGGATGCGCCGGCCGTGGGTGGCCTGGGCGGCACGTACGGCGGCAATCCCGTGGCCTGCGCGGCGGCGTTGGCGGTGTTCGAGGCGATCGAGAAGGAAGGTCTGCTCGCGCGTTCGGCGGCCATCGGGGAACGCATCCGGTCGTCTGTCGGCGCGCTGCAGTCGGATCCGACCTTGGGCATCGGTGAGATCCGCGGTCTGGGCGGCATGACGGCGTTCGAACTGATCGTGCCCGGTACCAGCAACTCACCTGATGCCGAGGCCGCGAAAGCGCTGACGGCGCGGGCTGCGGATCTGGGTCTGATCCTGCTGTCCTGCGGCGTCTACGCCAATACGATCCGCGTGCTGGTGCCGATCACGGTCGAGGACGCGATTCTCGACGAAGGCCTGACGCTGCTCGCACAGGCTCTGCGCGAGATCCGCCGCTAGACAGCCTCGCGTCTGCGACGCACACGCTACAATCGCCACCTGGCTTTCCGAAGGTGTGCGCATGGCCGTCAAGGCGACGATCTACAAATGTGAGTTGCAGATCAGCGACATGGATCGGCACTACTACCAGGCACACACCCTGACCCTGGCCCAGCATCCGTCCGAAACCGAAGAGCGTTTGATGGTGCGTCTGCTCGCCTTCGCGCTGCATGCGAGCGAGTCGCTGGCCTTCGGCAAGGGCATCAGCACCGACGACGAACCCGATCTGTGGGACCGCGATCTGACCGGCGTGATCGACCTGTGGATCGACATCGGCCAGCCGGACGAACAGCGCATCCGCAAGGCCTGCGGTCGGGCGCGCAAGGTCGTGCTGCTGACCTACAGCGGCCGCAGTGCCGACATCTGGTGGGACAAGATTTCCGACGCGGTCGAACGCTGCAAGAACCTGTCGGTGTTCGATCTTTCGCAGGATCAGGTGCAGGCGCTCGTCGCGCTCGCGAACCGCAACATGAAGCTGCAGGTGTTCGTGCAGGACGGCCAGGTGCAGGTCATGGACGACGTGACGACCGTGACGATCGAACTCGCCACCCGCCGCGATCCGGCTAATTCGTAAACAGGTTGTCGGCGCACCACGCGCGTTTTTCCGTGGGCGAGAGCTGCTTGATCGCGTATTCGGCTTTCAGCGCGCCGGACCGGTCCGCGCAGGGCATGACGGCGAGCAGCCGCACCGGTGGCCGCGAACGCGTGTAGCGCGCGCCCTTGCCCGCGACATGCAGGGCATAGCGTTTGGCGACATCCACGGCGATGCCGGTATAGAGGCTGCCGTCGCGACATTCGATGACGTAGACGAACCAGGCCATGCGCGCTCAGAGCAGGGTGGAGGCGATGCGATGCCAGTCGGCGCGCACCTGCCGGCAGTCGCTGCCGCCTTCGGCGAACTCGCGGCAGACCCAGGGACGCCGTTCGTAGATCGTGCAGCGCATCGTGTCGCGGTCCAGCGCCCGGCACCAGCCGTCGTCGGCCTTGCCCATGATCTCGAAACCCTGTTCATCGTGTTCGATGAAATGCTCCGGCGGATCGTCGCCCGGCAGCAGCATGACCGGCAGCTGGCAGCACATCGCCTGGCAGTCCGCACAGCGGATGCTCGGGTCGATGTCCTGCGGCGGGCTGTGTTCGATGGGCACGGGCCATTCTCCCACGGCGGCCAGGAGGCCGGGACGAATGGCCCTGTTCCCTGGGGCGGCGGCGCAGGTACATTCGGGCATCCACCGGAGACCACGATGCGCACCTTCCTCCCGTCGCGTTTTGCCCGCCCGGTGCTTGCCGGCTTGTTGCTGCTGGCAGCCTGGCCGGCATTCGCCTGCGCACCCGCCGGCTGGACCAAAGAGAAACTGCTGGGGCTTCGCGACTCGGGTTTCGTCGTCGCCGATGCCGGCAAGCGCGATGCCCTCGCCAAAGACCTGCTCGCCTGCCTCGCCGATCCCGATCCGGTCCTGCGCGACAAGGTCGCCTTCGATGCCCTGAGCACTTGGCTGCGCGGCAAGCAATTGTCCGACGCCACGCGCGCCTCGCTGCTCGTTGATCTGTTGCCGCGCATCGATCCGAAAGCCGCCGATACCGACGGCTTCGGAAAGCCGTTCGCCACCCTGGTGCTGTCGGAAGTCGCACGCACCGATCGCATCGCCGCGTGGATGACGCCCGCGCAGCGCGAGCAGCTCGTGCAGGCCGCGGCGACGTATGTGGAAGGCGTGCGCGACTACCGCGGCTTCGACGATCGCGAAGGCTGGCGACATGGTGTCGCGCACGGTGCGGACCTGCTGATGCAGCTAGCGCTGAATCCGAAACTCGACAAGCCGCAACTCGATCGTCTGCTCGCCGCGGCGACGAGCCAGATCGCCGCGAACGACGGTCACGCCTATGTCTTCGGTGAGTCCGAGCGACTGCTGCGGCCGGTGCTGTTCATCGCCGCGCGTGGTTTGCACACACCGGAAGAATGGACCGCGTGGACGCAGAAGCTCGTCGACCCGGCGCCGATGAAAGCCTGGTCGGAGGCCTATTCCTCGCAGGCGGGTCTGGCGCGACGCCACAACCTCGTCCTGTTCCTGATGCTGTTGCGCGCGGAATCCGCGGGCAATGCCGATCCGACGATGACGGCGTTGGCAGGTGGGGCGGAAGCGGGACTGAAGGCCCTTTGACGGCATCGGCGAGCCGAGGAGGCGCGGCTGTTTTCTCGCGCTTGCGATGATTCCTGATTCGAGGATCCCGGGCGGCATTGCACCGCCCGGGATGTTCCGCTGTTGCGTGTCGCGTGTTGCTTAGAACTCCTGCGAGAACCGCACGCCGAAGGTGCGCGGCTGCACGACGGTGGTGTAGGGCTCGAAACCGCAGGTGAGGGCGGCGCACTGCGAGAAGCGGGCGAGTTCGCCGCGCTCGTCGAAGGCGTTCTTCAGGTAGAAGTCCCAGGACCAGTTGTTCTTCTTGAAGCCCGCCGACAGATCGAACGTGGAGTACGCATCGAGCTTGCCGTACATCGCCTGCTGCGCATCGCGAAGGTCGACGGTGCGGTCGCCGACATGCACGACCGTGCCCTGCCAGAACGCCTCGTAGCTGCCGACATCGAAGGTGTAACGCGCGGTCAGGTTGCCCTTGGTGCGTGCCGTCAGCGGCAAGCGCGTTCCCGCGCGAGCTTCCGGGGCGGCGCAGTTGGTGATCGCGTCGCCGTTGACATCGACCGCATTGCAGTAGTTCTCGGTCAGTTTCGGGTCGTACAGCGCGACGCCGCCGGAGATCACCAGGTTGTACGTCGCCTGCCAGTTGAGCTCGGCCTCGACACCGCGGATGCGCGCTTGCGCGGCATTGCGGATCTCGGTCAGGCCGTTCGTGCCCAGGAACGAGAACTGGAAGTCCTTCCAGTTTTCCTGGAACACCGCGCCGTTGAACGACAGACGGTCGTCGAGCAGCGTGGTTTTCCAGCCGAACTCGTAGTTGGTCAGGAAGTCGGACTGGTAGGGCGGCAGCGTGCCGCGACGGTTGATGCCGCCCGGACGATAACCTTCCGACCAGGTGAAGTAGATCATGCGCTTGTCGTCGATCTGGTAGGTCAGATTGAAGCGGCCCAGGTGGTCGCTTTCATCCACGGACTTGTCCAGGTTGGTACAGGGCGCGCCGTGGAATTTCTCCGCGGAGAAGCACTGCGACTCGCCGGTCGAACCGCTGAAGCCCGCGCCATAACCGAAGAAGCCCTTGAGGCTGTTGTCGGCCTTGAAGAAGCGCATGCCGCCGGTCGCGGTCAGCTTGTCGGTGATGTCGAAGGAGACTTCGCCGAAGAAGGCCGTGTCCTTGTCCCGACGCTGCTGCGCGGTCAGCCAGATCGTGTCTTCCCAGCCCGGCACGGAAATGATCGAGGCCAGGTTGTCGACGCGGTAACGCTGCAGGATGTCGTGCGTCTGCGATTGCCAGAACACGCCGGCGACGAAGCGCCAGCGGTTGTCGGCCGGCGAAGCAATGCGCAGTTCGTGCGTCTGCTTCTTGTAGCCGTCGACCGCCTGGATGTACTGCGACGGATTGATCAGGGTGAACGAATCGTCGTAGAAGAACGCGCCCGACCCATTGAGCGTGTCGTACCAGAACGCATAGTCGTTGTAGTCGGACTCGGAATCGACGTCGCGCTTGAGGTGCGAGTACGTGTAGGTCAGATCGAAGTTGCCGATCTTGCCCTGGATCGTCAGCGCCGCCTGCGTCCACTTGTCTTTGGACGACTCGGGATAGAAGTGCGTCAGCTGCAGATCGCCGCGTGCCGGCTCGTAACCCGCGCTGCCGTAGGACTTCTGACGCTGCGTCATCACCGTCGGGGTGATCGACCAGCGGTCGTTGAGGTCCACTTTCAATGCCGCGCGCAGGCCGTCGGTGTCGGAGGTGTTGTAGTCATTCTCCGCGCGGTTGGCGTTGTCGATGGTGATGCCCGAGGTCGGGAATGTGCGCGTGCCACGTACGTTGTCGACATAGCCCGCGTCATGGCGGGTCCACGCGACGAGTCGAATGGCCGCATTGTCGCTGACCGGGAAATTGCCGAAGCCCTGCAGGACATGGCCGACACCGCCGCCCTCGATCTTGCTGCCTTCGATCGAGTAACCGGCCGCGAAGCCGCTCGGATCGGGCTTGTTGGTGATGATGCGCAAGGTACCGGCCTGGGAGCTGGCGCCGTACAGCGTGCCCTGCGGACCGGCGAGCGCCTCGATGCGGGACACGTCGTAGATGTTGACGTCGAGCGCGCCCTGGATGGTCGTGATCGGCTGTTCGTCGAGATACACGCCGACGCTGGGCTGGGAACCGGAGTGGTTGCCGTCACCGCCGCTGGCGACACCGCGCATGTAGACCTGCAGGAAGCCGGGACCGGGGAATACGCCGCCGCCCTGGGCCTGGAAGGACACGCTGGGCAATAGCGCCGCATAGTCCTGGAACGAGGCGACGTGCTGTTCCTTGAGCTTCTGCTCGCCGAGCACCTGGATGCTGACCGGAACCTTCTGCAGGTTCTCCTCGCGCTTTTGCGAGGTCACGGTGATCGTATCGAGCGTCTTGGCCTTTTCGGCGCCCGCAGCCGGTTCGGCCTGGGCGAACGAGGCCGAGCTCATCGCGAAATAGATGGCGGCCGCCAAGGGCAATCTGGTCAGCGCCCGCGACGTTTTTTGCTTCGGTCTTGCCTTACTCGACGTGTGCATCTTGGTGGCTCCCCTCTTCGTGTTGATCGGACTTTGCCGCACTAGCTAAGAAAAATCGGGCGCTTTCGGATAGGCCTCGAGCACCGGGCCGAGCGCGGACTTGAGCGGTCCGAGCCAGGGTTCGTAATGGCGCCAGTGGTCGACGCCTTCGCGGTAGATCGGTTGCCGCACCTGTTCGGAGCTGGCGGTGCGCACCGGGCGCGCGTTCTCGAAGAAGCGCAGGCACTGCTCCTCGAACGGCAGGCCGCAGTAGGCGAGCAGCCGGCGCACTTCGGCCTCGGTGTCGTCGACCAGGGTTTCGTAGATCACGCGGTGCACGCGGCCGGGCAGGGCGGCGTCGTAATGCGCCATGAGCTCGACATAGTCGCGGTAGTAGCGGCCGAGGTCGGCGAGGTTGTAGCTGAAGTTCTGGCCGCGCGCGAAATGTTGCTTGTAACCCGAGAAGCAGCAGGCCAACGGATGCCGGCGCGCATCGATGATCTTCGCGTTCGGCAGGATCAGGTGGATCAGGGCCACGTGCGAAAAATTGTTCGGCATCTTGTCGATGAAGAACGGCGTGCCTTCCTTGCGGTGGATGCGCGTGCGCTCGATGTACTGCTCGCCCAGATCGCGCAGCGCCGCGGCATCGAGCTGCGTGAGTGCATCGTAGTAGGGCATGGCCTGCGCGGCATCGCCCTGCTGGCGCAGCACGCGCGTCATCGAGATGATTTCCGGCAGCTCCATCGTGCCTTCGACGGCCGAGTGGCTGGACAGGATCTGCTCGATCAGGGTCGAGCCGGCGCGCGGCAGGCCGACGATGAAGATCGGATCGGCGGCCTCGGCGCCGCGGCCGGCGCGCTCGCGGAAGAACTCGCCGGTGAACAGCTGTTTCGCACGTCGCACGCGCAGCGAGGTGTCGTCGGCGTTGTACGGCAACTCGCCCAGGCGCAGCACGTTGCCGCGTTCGTAGTGCGCGAACGACCCGGCATAGTCGCCGAGGTCCTCAAGCGCCTTGCCCACGGCGAATTCGAAATGCAGGCGCGCGTCAGTGTCGAGATCGTCGCGTCGCAGCTGCGCCTGCATGGCGTCGAGGTCGGCCGCGCTGAAACGGAAGGTCTTGAGATTGGCCAGGCTCCAGTACGCCTCGCCAAAACCGGCATCGAGCGCGATGCTCTTGCGGTAGGCGGCGACGGCCCGGTCCTGGTGGCCGGCGGTTTTCAGCGCGTGGCCGTAGCTGAGCCAGATCTTCGCGTGCTTGGGGTATTGCGCGACGATGTCGGCGTAGATCGCGATCGCCGGCTCGTACTCGCCCACGCGGCTGAGGATGACGGCCTTGAGATTGCGGTAGCCGGGGTTGGCCGGGTCCTGCGCGAGCAGGGTGTCGATCTGGATCAGCGCCTCGCGCGGCTTGTTGCCGCGATAGAGCACGAGGGCATAGTTCTGGCGCGCGGCATCGAAGGCCGGCGCGAGTTCGAGGCAACGCGCCAGCAGGTTTTCCGCGTCTTCCTGCCGGCCCAGGCGGGCGGCGACTTCGGCGAGCATGCGGATCGCGGCGACATCGGTCGGCGCTTTCTTCAGCTGCTCGCGCAGCAGGCTCTCGGCCTCGGGGATGCGGTTCTCATGCAGGGCGGTCGCAGCGGCGAGCAGGCCCGGATCGCGCGTGGAAAAGCGCACGTGGTTCGCGAATGCAGTCTGCGCGCCCTCGGTGTCGCCGAGTGCGGCCAGATGATTGCCCAGTGCCAGCCAGGCCTGCGGCAGATCCGGTTGCACGGCCACGGCATGGCGCATCGCGGCGAGCGCCTCGTCGCCTTGGCCGGCGCGGGCCAGGGCATGACCAAGTTCGATATGGGCCGGCGCCCAGCGCGGCTGTGCGTTGGCGAGCGGGCCGAGGACATCGAGGGCCTGGCGGGTCTGGCCACGCGCGGTATGCGAGGCGCCGAGCAGGAGCAGGGCCATCGGATGGTTGCCGACGGCGCGGATGATTTCGGTGGCCTGTTCGCCGGCCAGCGCGGGATCGCTTTCCAGAAGCCGGGACGCGTGCGCCAACGCCACGTCGAGAGAGCCGGTCGGTTCGGAGGCAAAACTCATCGTGACCCACTGCCTTGGCTGCTGGCTGCCCCGGAAGGCGGGATGTTCGTTCGAGTTTGGCCCATGTGAAGAGGAGTTTCAACAAACCTTCACAGCGCTGCCGGGGCCGCCAGGAGCCGCTTATTTCTTGGCGTCGCGGTCCCGTACCGGGATCGGGACATTGCACAGCTCGATGTAGCCGGCCGGCGCGACATACCAGTCGTCATGGCGATTGCGACGGGCCTCGGCCACGGCCGCGAAGGCCGGGCGATCGGTGCGCATGACTTCCAGATGGCTGCGCTCGTTTTCCGGAACGTCCGCGGCCAGACGCACCGAGGCGATCGGCGTGCGTTGCTCGGCCTGCGCATAGAAACCCATCGGCGCGGGGCCACGCGGCATCACCGACAGCCGCTCGATGCCCTGCACGACGCGACCGACGACGGCGATGTTGCGGTCCAGATGCCGCGGCGCATGGCTGGTGATCGCGTACAGGCTGCTGCCGTTGCCGCTGTCGGGCTCGTTGCCGCGGCCGACGCCGACGGCGCCATAACAATGCGTCAGCCACATCTGCCGGGTCTTGGGATTGCGACCGACCGGGAAGCCGTTGCTGAAGCCGACCTCCGGGGCATAGCCGTCCTTGTCGGGCAGGCGGGTGAAGGGCACCTTCGGATCGAGCGGCACGGTGAATTCCGGCGGCAGTTTCGCTTTCGCGCTGCCGATGGGTTTGGCCTTCGCCTCGTCTTCCTCGGCATCGCCCCATTGCACGACATAGTTGTCCTGCGAACGGATGACCGCCAGGCCGTCGAAATATTTCTCGCGCACCAGGGTGCGCAGGTTGACGACGTGCTCGGGCGAAAATGCCGGCGCGAGTTCGATGACCACGCGGCCGCTGGGCAATTCCATGTACAGCGTGTTTTCGGGATCGAGCGGACGCCAGTCGTCGGCGGTCGACGCCTCGATGATTTCCGACACGCTGCGCGATTTACCCGCGGGCTTGTCGGCGGCGAGTGCGGTACCGAGAGCGAGGCTGACGGCCAGGGCCGTGAGGCGGAGCGAATGGCGGTTCATCGGAGTCTCCTCGAAGTCGTGGCGATTCTGCCACAGCCCGCGCCGGTGTCCCGTTGTTAGGCCGGGACTTCCAGTGCGGAGGCCTGGCCGGCCAGATGCGGACTCAGGTACGCATGCGAACCGCAGGCGCGCAGCCCCGCGGTCGCAAACTGGGCGCGGTACCAGGCGGCGCGGCGCGGCAGGAATCCGTGCTTGTCGCCGACGATCGCGTCATCGCGGGTGTAGAGCTCGATGAAAGCGACGCCGTCGCACAGTTCGCCGAAACCGGCGAGGCCGCGCTTGAGCTCGGCATTGGGCACGTAGTGCAGCACGTCCGAGCACACCAGCAGATCGGCCGGCTGGCCGAAGCGCAATTGTTCCAGCTGTCCGAACGTGGCGAGCGCGAGGTTCCGGCGCCGGCCGTATTTGCGCACCGCGTATTCGCTCGAATCCACGCCCTGGTAGTGCAGCTTGGGGCGCAGCTTGAGCAGGGGCGCGCGCCAGCCGCCTTCGCCGCAGCCGACGTCGAGCACACTGCGGATCGGACGCTGCAGGTAGTACTCGGCGATCGCCACCGCCATGGCGACTTTCCGTGCGAGCGCCGCCGGGCTGTGCAGGCCGCGTTCGCGGTACCAGCGATCGAAATAGCGGTCGTCGTAGATCTTGCTCATGGTCCGCTCGGCAGGGGGCTGGCGGGAGAGTACAGTCATTGCCTGGTTTCGTCAGCGCAAAGGTGCCTCATGAATGCTCTGGTCCGTCCCGAGGTGCAGTCCCGCGTATCCGCCGAGGAATGGCAGCTGCGCGTCGATCTCGCCGCCTGCTATCGCCTGATCGCCCTGCATGGCTGGGCCGATCTCGTGTTCACGCATATCTCGGCGAAGCTGCCCGGGCCGGACGAACATTTCCTGATCAATCCCTACGGCGCCCTGTTCGAGGAGATCACCGCGAGCAGCCTGGTCAAGGTCGATCTGCATGGCAATATCGTAGGCGATTCGCCGTTTCCGGTGAATCCGGCCGGTTTCACCATCCACAGCGCGGTGCACGCGGCGCGTCACGATGTCGGTTGCGTTCTGCATGTGCATACCGTCAACGGCATCGGCGTGTCGGCGCAGAAGGGCGGCGTCCTGCCGCTGTCGCAGCAGTCGATCTTCGTGCTGTCCAGCCTGGGCTATCACGACTACGAAGGCGTGGCCCTGCGCGACGAGGAGAAACCGCGTCTGGTCGCGAACCTCGGCAGCAACACTTTCCTGATGTTGCGCAACCACGGCCTGCTTACGGTCGGCGCGACGATCGCCGACGCTTTCCTGGCCATGTACTTGTTCGAAACCACCTGCGCGATCCAGCTGCGCGCGCAAAGCGGCGGCGGCGAACTCGTCCAGGTGCATCCGATGATCGTGGCCACGGCGCAGCAGCAGGCGATGCAGGTGACGAAGAATCTCGGCGGCCAGCTCGCCTGGCCCGGACTGCTGCGCAAGCTCGACCGCCTCGACGCCAGTTTCCGGCAATGAAACGCGACGACGGGTTCATCGACTACCTGCACGAACTGCTCGATCCGCTCGGGGCGATCAGCACGCGGCGCATGTTTGGGGGCCACGGCGTGTATTGCGGCGGCGTGTTCTTCGCGATCGTCATCGACAATCGCCTGTATCTGAAGGTCGACGATGAAACGCGGGCACAGTTCGACGCGGCCGGCTGCGCGCCGTTCGTGTACGAAGGCAAGGACAAGCCGGTCGAGATGAGCTACTGGAGCGCGCCGGAAGCGGCGATGGATTCCGAAGAGGAAATGCGTCCTTGGGCGAAGCTGGCGATTGCCGCTGCCTTGCGCAAGCCGGCCAAGAAAGCGGCACGCGTGAAGGCGACGGCGGCAAAGCGCAAGCGCACACCGTCAGCCTAGTGCGGCCCCGTGTTTCCTGAAGCGCAGCGCAGTGCCGGCTGAACGGGATACCGGGTCGGCTTGACCGAGGCCGGGCGAAGGCCGAGCATGATCCGGCGTCTGTTGGCCGCGACTCGAATCGGAATCACCGATCAGGCGGCCGGACCATCGATACGCGGGCTTGTCGGTTCTTGCCGGGGGTGATTCATGAGCACGTTGTCCTTGTGCCTTCGTCGTATCCTGTTCGTCGCCGCCGTTCTCGCGCCGACGGCGGCGCTGGCCGACAATCCGGCGATCACCGTCGACATCGACGCGAACGCCAACCGGCGCCCGATCAATCCCAACATCTATGGCGTCGCGTTCGCGAGCACCGCGCAGCTCGCCGATCTGAATGCGCCGCTCAATCGCTCCGGCGGTAATACCAGTTCGCGCTACAACTGGCAGCTCAATGCCGCCAATCGCGGCTTCGACTGGTATTTCCAGAGTCTGGCCGAGTCCAGCGCGACTGCCGGCGAGCAGGGCGACACCTTCATCAGCGGTACGCGTGCCGGCAATGCGCAGCCGATGCTGACGATCCCGATGCTGGGATGGGTCGCCAAGCTCGGCGCCAATCGCGGGCGCCTCGCCAGTTTTTCGCAGGCCAAGTATGGCGCTCAGACCGGCAACGACTGGCAGTGGTATCCCGATGCGGGCAATGGCGTGCTGCAGAGCACGGGCCAGAATGTGGTCAACGATCCGAACGATGCCAATGTCGCCGCCGGCGTGTCGTTCCAGCAGCTCTGGGTGCAGCATCTGATTTCGAAGTGGGGGGCGTCGGCGAGCGGCGGCCTCAAGTATTACCTGCTCGACAACGAACCGAGCATCTGGCAATCCACGCACCGCGACGTGCATCCGGTCGGTCCGACCATGGATGAGATGCGCCAGAAAATGATCGACTACGCCGCGATGATCAAGACGCTCGATCCGGGCGCGATCGTCGTCGGCCCCGAGGAATGGGGCTGGAGCGGCTATTTCTGGTCCGGCTACGACCAGCAATACGGCGCTGCCCACGGCTGGTGCTGCTATCCCGACCGCGAGGCGCACGGCAACAAGGACTACATGCCCTGGCTGCTCGATCAACTGCGCCAGTACGAAGTCGCGAACGGCAAGCGTCTGCTCGACGTGTTCTCGCTGCACTACTACCCGCAGGGCGGCGAATTCAGTGACGACGTCTCGACGTCCATGCAGCAGTTGCGCAACCGGTCCACGCGCTCCCTGTGGGATCCGAACTACACGGACACGACCTGGATCAATGCCAAGATCAACCTGATTCCGCGCATGAAGGCCTGGGTGTCGGGCAACTATCCCGGCCTGCAGACCGCGATCACCGAATACAACTGGGGCGCCGAGGGGCACATCAACGGGGCGACGACGCAGGCTGACGTCTACGGCATCTTCGGCCGTGAAGGTCTGGACATGGCGGCGCGCTGGACGACGCCCGCGACCAACTCGCCGACGTACAAGGCGATGAAGATGTATCGCAACTACGACGGTGCCTTGCACGGCTTCGGCGACATCTCGGTGTCGGCACTCGCGCCTGATCCGGACAAGGTATCGGTGTTCGCCGCGACGCGGGGAAGCGACGCCGCCTTGACGATCATGGTCGTGTCGAAAGTGCTGAGCGGCGCCACACCGGTGACGCTGCGCCTGGCCAACTACGCGGCTGCCGGTCCGGTGCAGGTGTGGCAGCTCACCTCGGCCAATACGATCGCGCATCTGGCCGATGCGAGCGTGGCCGGCAATGCGATCACCGCGTCCTTGCCCGCGCAGAGCATCACGCTGTTCGTGCTCGCGGTCGCGGCGCCGGCCAACCTTACGGTCGAACAGGCCCGCCTGGGGCGGGGCATCCAGCCCAATGCCTTGTTGCGCTGGGCCGGCGGCGCTCCGCAGGTTGATATTTTCCGCGATGGCGTCAAGCGCGCCACCGTCGACAACAGCGGCAGCTATTCCGACAAGGTCGTATTCGGCCTGCAGCCGGTGTATGTCGTGTGCAATGCGGGAACGAGCGTGTGCTCGAACAATCGCATCCCGCTGCCGACGCGTTACCTCGATCCGCCGCCGACCTCGCCGGCCCGCCCGACCGCGACCTTGCGTCGTCAGCGCACCGATTGACGCCTAGGTCTCAGTGCGCGGCCCCCGGGCTCGCCGTACTGGCCGCTCAGGCGCCGATGACCACCGAGCGCATCGAAATCGATCCGGTCACTTCCTCGTTGAAGAAGCTCGCGCGCTCGCCCTTGCGTTGCAGCGCCAGGATGTACAGCAAGGGCAGGTAGTGCTCGGGCGTGGGGATCGACAGCAGCGCATCGGGACCGAGGGTCTCGTAGCCGAGCAGGCCTTCGTGGTGATCCTGTTCGATGCGCTCGGCGATTTCCTCGTCGAAACGCAGCGCCCAGTCGTACGGCGTCGGATCGTTGAAGCGGAACAGGCGCAGGTTGTGCACGATATTGCCGCTGCCGACCACGAGCACGCCTTCATCGCGCAAGGGCGCGAGCGCCTTGGCCAGATCGTAGTGCCAGGCGCCAGGCTGCAGGATCGACAAGCTCAGTTGCACGATCGGAATATCGGCCTCGGGATACATCGGTTCGAGCACCGACCAGACGCCGTGGTCCAGGCCGCGACCTGCATCGAGATGCACGCGCACGCCGGCGAGCAGTTCGGCGACGCGATGGGCGAGGGCGGGACTGCCGGGCGCGCGATAGCGCACGTCGAACAGGGTTTTCGGAAAGCCGTAGAAATCGTGGATCGTTTCCGGCTTTTCGGTCGCGGTCACGTACACGCCGCGCGTTTCCCAATGCGCCGAGACGCACAGGATGGCCTTGGGGCGGGGTAGCCGCTTGCCCAGCGCCTGCCAACTGCGGCGGTAGGCATTGTCCTCGATGGCGTTCATCGGAGACCCATGCCCAAGGAACACGACGGGCATCGTGCCCGCACCAGCCGCTACGCTCATCACCCACCTCGGGTTTCGGTCACCTCGCCACCTTACTCCCGGGGCCGGTGCGAAGGGCAGTCGGGCGAGGCGTGACTTATGGCAGGTTCGCTATAGTTAAGTTCGTACTACTGTTCGCTCCACGTTAGTGCTGCGGGAGGTCCCATGACCGAGATCGAGTCCCATGTGAAGAAATTCCAGAAGGAGCTGAGCACCGGCACGGTGTCCCTGGTCCTGCTGGCGGTGCTCAGTCAGGCCGGCGAGCCGATGTATGGCTACCAGATCGCCAAGCGCCTGGAGCGCAATGGCGAAGGCTTCCTCAGCGGCAAGCAAAGCGCGCTGTATCCGGTGCTGCGCAATCTCGACGGCGCCGGCCTGCTGGCCAGCGAAGTCGAGCCCTCGGTCGCCGGACCACCGCGTCGCTACTACCGCATCACCCCGCTCGGGCAACAGGTGCTCGAAGACTGGGTCCAGCAATGGAACACCGCCCGCGATTTTGTCGATACCGTGCTGCAAGAGAGGAACCCGTGATGACCGCCACGACCCCGAAAACCATCCCCGAGTACCTCGACCAGCTGCGCCAGGCACTGGCCGGCGCCGATCCGGCCCTGCTGCAGGATGCGCTCTACGACGCCGAGGAATACCTGCGCTCAGAACTCGCCGCGCAACCGGGCGTCGACGAGGCCACGCTGCTGGCGAGTATCGCCACCAGTTACGGCGCGCCCGACGAAGTCGCCGATATCTATCGGCAGACCGAGAGCACCGTCGTGCAGGCCCTGCGCCCGCCACCGAAGCGCGAACACCGCTCCTTGCCGGGCAAGTTCTTCGGCGTGCTGGCCGATCCGCGCGCGTACACCTCGCTGTTCTACATGCTGTTGTCGCTGGCGACGGGCACGCTGTATTTCACCTGGGCGGTAACCGGCATCAGCCTGTCGCTGGGCCTGGCGATCCTGATCATCGGTATTCCGGTCGCGATCCTGTTCTTCGCCAGCGTGCGCGGTATTTCGCTGGTCGAAGGCCGTCTGGTCGAGGCGATGCTCGGCGAACGCATGCCGCGCCGGCCGCTGTACACCGATCGCGACCAGTCGATGATGGCGCGCATCAAAACCCTGTTCACCGACCCGCGCACCTGGTCGTCGATGATCTACATGGTCATGATGCAGCCGCTGGGCGTGGCGTATTTCACCTTCGCCACGGTCGCGATCAGCCTGTCGGCGGGTGTCGCCGCGATTCCGGTCATCGACCTGTTCAATCATCACGGCACGATCAGCATCGGCGACTGGTATTTCCGCCTGCCGCTGTGGACCTTGCCCCTGACGATCGCAGCGGGCGTGGTGATGTTCGTGCTGACCCTGCACATCGCGCGCGGTATCGGTCGCGTGCATGCCTTGCTGGCCAAGCATCTGCTGGTGCAGTCGGCGGCCTGAGCCGGCGAGACGGCGCAAAAAAAACGGGTGGCGCAAGCCACCCGTTTTCATTGGAGCCGGGAGTTTTCGGTCGGTCAGGCGAGCAGCTGCTTGCCGATGCCCCACAGCGCCATGAGCGTCAGCAGCGCGAAGGCGAGAAAGCCGACGAGGAAGCCGCCGCTGCGCTTGCCGGCGTCCTGGATGTAGCCGAACACGTACCACAGGCGACCGGCCAGCCAGGCGAAGCCGAGCCACGCGGCGTACTTCTCGTTGCTGTAGAGCGTGGCCAGCCACAGCACCGGCAAGAACATCATCGTCTGTTCGAGCGTGTTCTGGTGGGCGCGGAACGCGCGTTCGAAACCCGGATCGCCGGTGATCGCCGGCGCCTCGATGCCCGAGCGGCCGCGCGCGCGACCGACCAGGAGCATGGCGACGAAAATGAGGACGACGTTGAGGGCGGTGATCAGCGCAGCGTGCAGATGCATGGAGTCGTCCGGAACAGAAGAGTGGCCGATACTCTATCCCCTGCGGCGGAACTCGCCAACGACCGCGGGCGGCGATTGCGTTATGGTCGGCGCTGATCCTGCCGAGAAACCCGCGATGACCGATGCCCTGGCTGAGCCATTCCGTCTCCCCTGTGGTGTCGTGCTTCCCAATCGCCTGTGCAAGGCCGCCATGACCGAAGGTCTCGGCGATGCGCAACTGCGGGCGACCGACAAGCACGAACGTCTGTATCGCGCCTGGAGCGAAGGCGGGGCCGGCTTGCTGGTGACGGGCAATGTCATGATCGACCGGCACGTGATCGAACGCCCGGGCAATGTCGCGATCGATGTCACCCATGCTGCCAGCGTCGACGGCGAAGCACGCGCGGCGCTCGCGCGCTGGGCAAAGGCCGGTACGGTGGCCGGCAACCAGCTGTGGATGCAGATCTCCCACGCGGGCCGGCAATCGCCGCGTTACGCGACGCGACAGCCGGTGGCGCCGTCCGCCGTGCAGCTGGACCTGCTCGGCAACTATGCGCGACCGCGGGCGCTGCGCGAGGACGAAATCGTCGACTTCATCTCGCGCTTCGGCCACGTCGCGAAGATCGCGCGCGAGTGCGGTTTCACCGGCGTGCAAGTGCACGGCGCGCATGGCTATCTGATCAGCTCGTTCCTTTCGCCGGTCACCAATCGCCGGGACGATCGCTGGGGCGGCTCGCTGCCGAACCGCGCGCGCTTCCTGCTCGAGGCGGTGCGTGCGACGCGGCAGGCGGTCGGGCCGGATTTCCCCGTGGCGGTCAAACTCAATTCTGACGACTTCCGCAAAGGCGGATTCAGCCACGAGGATTGCCTGGGCGTGGTGCAGCTGCTGAACGCCGAGGGCATCGACCTGCTGGAGATTTCCGGCGGCAACTACGAACAGCCGCGTCTGCTCGGCGTCGCCGGGCGCGCCGACGATGCGCTGCCGGTGCGCGCGAGCACGCGGGTGCGCGAGGCGTATTTTCTCGACTACGCCCAGGCGATCCGTGCAGTCGCGACGATGCCGCTGATGGTCACGGGCGGGTTTCGCACGCGGGCAGGCATGGAGGCCGCGCTCGCCGAAGGCGGTACCGACCTGATTGGTCTGGCGCGGCCGTTCTGCACGCATCCCGACACCGCACGGCGACTGCTGGCCGGCGAAATCGACGCCTTGCCGGCCTTCGAACACAAGCTCGTGTTGCGCGAACGCGGCTGGCTGTCGCCGACGACGCCGGTGCTGCTGTTGAAAATGATCAATGTGCTCGGCGCCCAGGGCTGGTACTACCAGCAGATGGACCGACTCGCGGCCGGGCGGCCGGTGCAGTTGGGGCGCGGCGTGTTGCGCTCGTTCCTGCGCTACTGGTGGGACGATCTCTCGCGGGCAGTCGCGCTGCGGCGCTGACCCGCCGCTTGGGTCGCGGGCGCGGCGGGGCTACACTGGGCCTCGCAAGACGCTGCCCGCAAGGACCCTCCGTGGAATCGCACGACGCCATGATCGCCAGGACGCAGCAATGGCTGGAGAAGGCCGTGATCGGCCTGAACCTGTGCCCGTTCGCGAAAGCCGTGCACGCCAAGCGACAAGTCCGCTATGTCGTCAGCGACGCCACCGACGAGGAAGGCCTGCTCGCCGATCTGCTGCACGAGTTGCAGTCGCTCTACGACGCGAATGCCGACGAGATCGAGACGACCCTGCTGATCCATCCCTACGTATTGACCGATTTCCTGGACTACAACGATTTCCTCGACGTCGCCGACGCGGCGGTGTCGGAGCTCGAACTCGACGGCGAGATCCAGGTCGCGAGTTTCCATCCGGATTACCAGTTCGCGGATACCGAATTCGACGACGTCGGCAATTTCAGCAACCGCTCGCCATACCCGACCCTGCATCTGCTGCGCGAAACGAGCGTAGCGAAGGCGGTCGCCGCGTTTCCGGAAGCCGGCGACATCTACGAGCGCAACATCGAGACCTTGCACAAGCTCGGCAAGGACGGTTGGCGCGATCTGTGGCCGGACGGACGGCCATGAGCACGGTACGCGTACGCTTGATGCTGGCCGTGGCCTTGACCTTGCTCGCGGTCGGGTTGTTGATGAAGGGTGCGTAGCTTTCGCTGGTGATGCGCCCCTCGTCCGCCCCGTTGGGGCACCTTCTCCCCGGTGGGGAGAAGGATTGCTTCGGCAGTCGACTCCCTCTCCCCGCGAGGGGAGAGGGCCGGGGTGAGGGGAAGCTCTTCAGCCCTCAGAACAACGCCGCATCCAGTTCCATCAACGACTTCGCACCCGCGCGTGCCGCCTGCAACTGGAACGCTGTCTCCGGCAACAGCTTCGCGTAGTAGAAACGCGCGGTCGCGAGTTTGGCCTTGTAGAAATCATCGCCCGAATCGAGCTTGTCCAGCGCGACCCGTGCCATGCGCGCCCACAGCCACGCGTACACCAGATGGCCGACCACGCGCAGATAGGGCACGGACGCGGCCCCGATTTCGTCGGCATCGGTCATCGCCTTCATCGCGAGCTCGGTGCTGAGCTTGCTCACTTCTTCGCCGAGCGCGACCAGCGGTCCGACGAATTCGCGCATCTCGGGCTTGTCTGCCTGTTCCTCCACGAAGGCCTTGACGATGCCGCCGAACAAGCGCAGTCGTGCGCCTTGGTCGTGCAGCACCTTGCGGCCGAGCAGGTCGAGCGCCTGGATGCCGTTGGTGCCTTCATAGATCATGTTGATGCGGGCGTCGCGCACATACTGCTCGACGCCCCATTCGCGGATGTAGCCATGCCCGCCGAACACCTGCAGCGCGAGATTGTTGGTCTCGAAGGCGTTGTCGGTGATGAAGGCCTTGATGATCGGCGTGACGAAGGCGATCAGCTCGTCGGCCTCGGCGCGGACCTTCGCATCGGGATGATAGAGATGGCGGTCGGTGAGCTGCGCGGCCCAGGTCGTGATCGCGCGGCCGCCTTCGGTGTAGGCCTTGCAGGTCAGCAGCATGCGTCGCACGTCCGGATGCACCATGATCGAATCGGCAGGCTTTTCCGGCTGCTTCGCGCCGGTCGCCGAACGGCCCTGCAGGCGGTCGCGCGCATAGGCGAGCGCGTTCTGGTACGCGGTCTCGGCGATGCCCAGCGACTGCATGCCCACGCCCAGGCGCGCGGAATTCATCATCACGAACATCGCCGCGAGACCCTTGTTCGGTTCGCCGATCAGCCAGCCTTTCGCGGCGTCGAGGTTCATCACGCAGGTCGCGTTGCCGTGGATGCCCATCTTGTGTTCGATCGAACCAGCCCGGATCGTGTTGCGGGCGCCGACGTCGCCATTCGCGTCGGGCAGGAATTTCGGCACCAGGAACAGCGAGATGCCTTTCACGCCCGCGGGTGCGCCGGGCAGGCGGCCGAGCACGAGATGCAGGATGTTCTCGGAAACATCGTGCTCGCCGGCAGAAATGAAGATTTTCGTTCCGGTCAGGGCGTAGCTGCCGTCGCCGTTGTCGTCGGCACGCGTTTTCAGCAGGCCCAGGTCGGTGCCGCAGTGCGCTTCGGTCAGGCACATCGTGCCGGTCCACTGGCCGGACACGAGCTTGGTCAGATAGACGCGCTTCTGCTCGTCGGTGCCGAAGGTCATCAGGCATTCGTAGGCGCTGTGCGAAAGGCCGGCATACATCAGCCAGGCCTGGTTCGCGGAATTGAGCATTTCGTACAGGCGATTGTTGAGCAGCACCGGCAAGCCCTGGCCGCCGAAATCGGGCGAGCAGCTCAGCGACGGCCAGCCGGCCTCGACGAATTGCGCGTAGGCCTCCTTGAAGCCCTTGGGCGTGGTGACGACGCCGTCGCCATGGAATGTGCAGCCTTCGACGTCGCCGATGCCGTTGAGCGGGAAGGCGACCTGGCTGGCGAAGCGCGCGCCTTCCTCGAGCACGGCATCGATGGTGTCGATGTCGAGGTCGGCGTGTGCGGGCAGGGTCTTGAGCTCGGTCATGGCATCGAGCAGTTCGAACATCACGAAACGCATGTCGCGCAGGGGCGCGGTGTAGCTGGGCATGAGGACTCCGGACAGCGGTAGCGGCCAGTCCGTACTCTAGCGTATGTCGGCCCGGTTTGGCGAATGCCGGCCCCGGCCTGTCCGGAAGCAAAATCGCGCCGCGTGTTGCACACTTGGTTCAATCATTCGAGGGTTCGTCATGAAAAAGGGTCTGATCGGTTGTCTCGTGGTGGGTCTGTTGCTGCTCGTGGTGGGCGGTGGCTTGGCTTACTGGTTCGTGGTGCGACCGATGTGGGCCTCGGCGAGCAACGGGCTGTCGGCGGTGCAGGACATGGCGAAGATCGCCGAGGTCAGCGCGCAGGTGAAAAACAAGAGCCCGTACACGGCGCCCGCCGATGGCACGCTGACGGCCGCGCAGGTGACGATGTTCGTCAACGTGCAGACGCAGCTGCAGGCGAAGATGGCCGGCGAATACGCTGGCTTCGAAGCCAAGGGCAAGGCGCTCGAAGCCAAGGCGAAGGCCGAAGGCCGCGAACCCACCGCGACCGAGGGCATGGCCTTGATCACCGAGATGTCGGCCCTGGTCGCGAAAGGTCAGCAGATCAAGGTCGACGGGCTCAACGCTGCTGGCGTTTCCGAAGCCGAGTACGACTGGGTGCGCGAACAGGTGTACGCCGCGTTCCCGTATGCCTCGATGGACGCGATTCCCGATCAGCTCAAGGGCGAGGTCAACATGGCCAACGTCGAGCTGGTGCGCCCGCACAAGGAATTGATCGCCAAGAGCATGGGCAACGCGATGATCGGCATGTAAGTACGCCGGGTCAGGCCGCGTGTCCCGCGGCCTGACCCGATGCCCAGGCCCACTGGAAGTTGTAACCGCCCAGGTGCCCGGTGACATCGGCGACTTCGCCGATGAAGAACAATCCCGGCGACAGTTTCGAGGCCATCGTCGACGACGACAGGCCGTCGGTATCGACACCGCCCAGCGTGACCTCCGCCGTGCGATAGCCTTCGGTGCCGCTGGCCACGATCGGCCAGTGCGCGAGCAGTTTCGCCATCGCGCGGATCTCCGCATGCACGAACTGGCGCATCGGCTTGTTCGTGAACCAGACCTCGCACAGCCGCTGCGCGAAGCGTTTCGGCAGCACGTCGCCGAGCACGGTTTTCAGCTCCGCCCCCGGTTGCGCGGCCTGGCGTTCGAACAGAAATGCCTCGATATCGTGCTGCGGCAGCAGGTCGAGCAGCAGCTCCTTGCCCGGCTCCCAGTACGAAGAGATCTGCAGGATGCTCGGGCCGCTGAGGCCGCGGTGGGTGATCAGCATGGCGTTGTCGAACTGCGCCTTGCCGCAGCGCGCCGAGACCGGTAGGGCGACGCCGGCGAGATCGGCGTAGTTTTCCTGGTGCTTGCCACTGAGTGTCAGCGGCACCAGGCCCGCGCGCGTCGGCAGCACGGTGTGGCCGAACTGTCGCGCGATCTCGTAGCCGAAGCCGCTCGCGCCCATGCTCGGGATCGACAAGCCGCCGCTGGCGATGACCAGGGACGGCGCGTCGAAATTGCCCCGTGCGGTCTGCACGCGATAGCCGCCGGCGGCGGTCGCGACCTTGTCCACGCCGCAACTGGTTTCGATGCGCACGCCGGCCGCGGCGCATTCGTCGAGCAGCATCTTGACGATGAGTTTGGACGACTCGTCGCAGAACAGCTGGCCGAGTTCTTTTTCGTGATAGGCGATGCCGTGGCGTTCGACCATCGCGATGAAATGCGCCGGCGTGTAGCGCGCGAGCGCCGATTTGCAGAAATGCGGGTTCGCCGACAGGAAGTTCGCCGGGCTCGTGCCGGTGTTGGTGAAATTGCAGCGGCCGCCACCCGACATCAGGATTTTCTTGCCGCAGCGGTTGGCGTGCTCGATCACGAGCACGCGGCGGCCGCGCTGGCCGGCGGCCAGCGCGCACATCAGGCCGGCGGCACCGCCGCCGATGACGATGACGTCGGTCAGATCTGCACCAGCTGCTTGCCGAAATTCTTGCCGGTGTACAGACGGCGCAGCGCTTCGGCGAAGTTCGGCAGACCCTCGACGATATCGAGCTTGCTGGTCAGTTTGCCCGCCTGCACCCACGGCGCCATCGCGGTGATCGCTTCCTCGGCGCGATGCAGGTAGTCGATCACGACGAAACCCTCCATCTTGCCGCGCGCGGAGATCAGCGACAGGTAATTCGCCGGGCCGCGCGTTTCGCCGGTGGCGTTGTACTGCGAGATGCCGCCGCACAGCACGATGCGCGCGCGCAGCTTCAGGCGCTTGAGCACCGCATCGAGGATCTCGCCACCGACGTTGTCGAAGTACACGTCGATGCCGTCCGGGCAGTGCTGCTTGATCGCGTCGGAGATCTTTTCGTTCTTGTAGTCGATGACTTCGTCCGCGCCGAGCGTATCCTTGACGAAGGCGCACTTGTCGGCGCCGCCGGCGATGCCGATGACGCGCATGCCCAGGGCCTTGCCGATCTGCACGACGTTCGAACCGACCGCACCCGCGGCGGCGGAGACGACCAGCACTTCGCCGGCCTTGGGCGTGCCGATCTCGATCAGGCCGAAGTAGGCGGTCAGGCCGGTGGCGCCGAACACGCTCAAGGCCCAGCCCGGATGCGGCAGACGTTGCGCGTCGAATCGCTGCATGCCCTTGCCGTCGGACACCAGCTGATCCTGCACGCCGGTCATACCGCTGACCCAGACGCCGACCGGGAATTTCTCGTTCTTGGATTCGACGACTTCGCCGATGCCCGCCGAGCGCATGATTTCGCCCAGGCCGACCGGCGGCCAGTAGGATTTCGCTTCTGTCATCCACACGCGCATCGCCGGATCGATCGACAGGAATTTCACCGCGATGCGGATCTGGCCGTCGGCCAGGGCCGCCGGCGCGGACTCGCGCAGTTCGAAATCGCTGTCCTTGGGCAGGCCTTCGGGACGGGAGGCGAGGTGCAGGGCGCGATGCGGTGTGCTCATGACGATCTCCGGACGGGGCATGCGGCGATTATGCCGGGCCCGGAGCCGCCGATGCGCGACGCGGCGGGATTATTTCGCGAGGGCCTCGATCTGCTTGCGCGCGTTGTCGTTGCCCGGATCGAGCTGCAGCGACTTGCGATAGCTGGCGATCGCCTCGGCTTTGCGGCCGGCGGCAGCCTGCGCCTCGCCCAGGCTGTCCCAGGCGTTGGCCGATTGCGGATAGTCGCGGGCCGCGCGCTGGAATACTGCCAGCGCGTCTTCGTTCTTGCCGAAGCCCAGCAGGGCATAGCCGAAGGTGTTGAGGTCGCCCTCGAAGGCCTTGAGGCTGTCGCGCTTGAACTGTTCCCCGGCCTCGAAAGCCGCCGCGATGCCGGCCTTGTCGTAGGCGGTCTTCATCGCGCCTGCGGCCGAGCGCGTGCCGCCGCCGCCCGCCTGCGCGTCGGCGAGACCGAGCTTGAATTTCTCCCAAGCGATGCCGTCCATGGTTTCCGAGCTCACGCGGTCGAGTCGCCAGTCGCTCCAGTCGGTACTCGTGGGCACGGCGTGTTCCGCACGTTCCAGGCGGCCCGTGCTGGCGTCGATCCAGACGAAGCCGGTCTGGTCGCCGAACAGCGGACCGGTCAGTTTGAACTTGCGGCAGGCCACGCCTTCGATGGTTTCCATGCCCGCTGGCTCGAAGCGTACGACATCGACATCGAGCGGCTGACCGTGCGTGCCGGGCTGGTTGGTGTTGATGAAACTCATCTCGAAGGCTTTGGTCGGATCGGCCAGGTGCGGCAGCATGAAGGCCACGCCCATGAGATCGAAACCCCAGAAGTTCAGCGGCCCTTGTGCGGCATGCAGGTCGAAGGTCTGGCCGTCGGCGAGTACCGCGTGCATGGTCTTGCCGTCGGTGGAACTCGCGTACAGCTTCGGTTCGCGACGGTGTGCGGCGGTATTCCATTGCTGCAGGTTGACCGGCATCGCCTGCGCGAGGGACAGGTCGGCGGTGACTTCGACGAAGTCGCTGGCGCCCTCGACCCATTTCACCACGGTGATGCGCGTGGGCGAGGCGATGTACGCGTCCAGATGCCAGGGTTTGCTGCCGTCACGATTGGACTTGGTGTAGTGCCAGACGGTGCCGGGGGCGGGGGCGCGCTCGGCGCGATAGGAAAAGGCGCTCACTTGCGCGGCGGCAGTTGGCGCGCAGAGGGCGGCGAGGACGAGGACGAGCAGGCGTTTCATTTCATTCTCCAAGGATGGACGCGAGCGTGTCGCGACCCTGGGGGTTGTCGGGGTTGAGTCGCAGCGAGCGGGCGTAGCAATAGGCGGCGCGGTGGCGCACGCCGGCGCTCAGCCAGGCTTCGCCCAGGCTGTCCCAGGCATTGGCGGACTCGGGGTAGAGCTCGGCGGCGAGCGACAACACGGCGACGGCGGCGTCCGTCTTTTTTTCTTCCAGCAAGGAATAGCCGTAGTTGTTGAGATCCTTCTCGAACAGATTGGCCCAGGGATTGCGCTGGGCGGCGATCGTTCCGCGGAACGCGGCGATCGCCTTCGCGGTCTGTCCCTGTTCGATCAACGCGCCCATGACCTCGCGCGCTTTCGGCAGCGGACGATAGCCGGCGATGGCGGCGATCGCCGGATCGCGACCGGCCGCGAGATCGGCGTACTGCAGCGGTGCGGCGAGGCGCGGCGCGATCCACGCGCGGTGGTCGGTGGCGCTGTGCTGCCAATACAGCTGCGAATAGAACACCATGAGTTTCGTTTCCGGCAGCGGCAGCTGGCCGAGTTCGCCATAGTGGTTGGGGCTCGAGCCGGTCGGTTCGCCGACGAAGGTGGCGTGTGTGTGCTTTTCCAGACCATTGGCGAACATCTGCCCGGCGGAGAAAGTGCGGCGCCCGGTCAACACGAACAGGCGATCCGGACGATTGATCGCGTCGTGGCGGATCACGCCGTGGATAACCGACCAGATCAAATCGCCATTGCCGCCGCGGTTCAATCGCAAGTCGAGGATGAGGTGCGAGTTGCCGTCCTTGGGCACCGCCGCGAATAGTTTCTCGGCGAAATCGGCGAAACGCGCCTGAGGCGTTTCATGCATCGCGTTGATCTGCGCATACACGGTGCCGTCGGGCCAGACTTCGAACCACCAGGGTTGCTCCTCGTTGGCCAACCAGCGCGGCGTCGTGGCACTGTCGCCGGCCGCGACCCAGGCTGCGCGCGGACCGGGCAAAGTGCGCAGTCGCGTCACCCAGCCGCTGTCGGCGGGCACGGCCATCGGTGCGAGATGGAGTTTCTGCCGCCCTTTGCCGGTGTCGAACACGTAGTCGACACCGGTCGCGTCCTTCGACAGCGCCAGCGCGGAAGCGACTTCGGCGAGGGCGAGGTAGTAGGGCACGTATTCGTGCACGCCCATCGCGTTGTCTTGCGGCACCAGATCGGCGACGCGGCGCGTTGCTTCTTCCACGGGGACATCGCCGACGGCGACGAGCTTCGCGCCGAGCAAGTTGGCGTGTGCCTTGTCGATCGCGATCACGCGCAAGCCATCGGGGAAGTCGTAGAGCTGGATCGGCATCGGATGGATGCCCTCGATCGCCTTCATGCCCGGGAAAGGCAGCAGGAACAGCGCCGAATGGCCGTCGCGCGCGAGCGCGACAATCTTCGCCAGGCCGACGATGGCGTCGCCGCGATCGAGCGTGGGTAGCTGCGTGCGCAGGCGCGCGACTTCGGCGGCGAAGGTTTCGCGTGACGTGGTGTGGAACAGGTTCGCGTGACGCTTAGGCAGCTCGTCGGCGAGATAGTCGAGGTCCTTGCGGAAACGGGCAGCTTCCTCCGGCGGCATCGCGGCCAGGCAAGGAGCGCTGCCGGCGAGCATCAGCAGCGCGATGCAGAGAAGGGTTTTCATCGCAGACTCCGGCGCTTCCGGACCGGCATCGGCGGCGCGGGCTCCAGCCATTGCATCAGGGAGGCGAGGCAGTCGTTCCAGGTTTCGGCGACGAGGCTGCAGGCGCGTTCGACGTCGCCGGTTTCCAGCGCATCGACGATCGCCTCGTGTTTTCCGAGGGCGGCTTCGACGGCGAAGCCACGTTCGAGGGTAGCGCGTTCGTAGCGGGCGGCGAGGCGGTGCAGGTCCTCGAGCATGCTGCGCAGTTTCTTGTTCGGGCAGGCGGTGACCAGCACATGGCTCCATTCGCCGGACAGGGCGAGCAGGGCATCGGGGCTGTAGGCGACGGCCATGTCGGAAAGTATGCCGCGCAGGATCGGGGCTTGCCGGCGTAGTTCGTCGGCGCTGAGGCGGAATGCGAAGGGCTCCAGCACGGACAGCAGGGGATAGAGCTCGCCGGCTTCTTCGCGATTGAGCGGACGCACCAGGAAGCCCCGGCCCATGGCCGAGTCGATCAGCCCGCGTTGTTCCAGGACGACGAGGGCTTCGCGCAGCGGCGTGCGGCTGACGCCGATATCGTCAGCGAGTTCGGATTCGTTGACGCGGCCGACCGGCAGGTGGCCCGCGAGCAGGCGCTCCAGGACCTCGGTGGTGACGTCGCGGCGCAGGGGTTGGCGTTGTTCGATCATGCATATTGTATACAATATGCAAAATGTCGAAGTCAACTGGATTTTTCTGAATCCGGGCTCAGGCTGGTAGAAGCTTGCTGTAAGCGATTGTTCGGAAAGGAGGTCTTTGGGCCTGCAGGAAAATCTGGGATACCCTGCGGATTCCTTGTCTGGGGGATCTATGCGCAAATTTCCGCGGTATTACGCGACGGTCTGGTCGCTTCTTGTCCTCGCCTCGCTGGGGGGCGGACTGTCCGCCTGCTCGAAATCGGCCTCCGAGGCGGCGCCTTCTGCGGAAGGCTTCTCCGTCGCGCCGGCAGCGGCGACCGTCGAAGGCCAGGACAACCGGGCCGGCAGCCAATTGGCCTACGAGCACGAAGTGACGATCTGGTCTGGCGGCAAGGACATCGCGGCCCGCATCGGCAAGGTGCGCGCGGCCTGCATGGCCGAGCGATTCGGTGCCTGCAATGTGCTCGGCGAAGACCAGACGGCTGGCGATTCACCGTCGGGTAACCTGAAATTGCGCGCGATTCCTTCGGCCATCGAGCCCCTGGTCGCACTCGCCGCCGAGGGCGCCGAAGTCGGTCAGCGCAGCACCACCGCCGAAGACCTGGCCGACGCGGTGCGCGACAACGGCCTGCGCAAGGCCCGCCTGGAATCGCAGCACGCGAAGCTGGCCGAGATCATGGCGCGCAAGGACATCAAGGTCGAAGACCTGATCGCGCTGAGTCAGCAGCAGGCGACGATCGAAGCCGAGCTGCAAGGCGTCGAACAGGAAGCCGCGCAACAGCAGCGCCGCATCCGCACGAACCTGCTGACCCTGCATTTCAATGCGCAGGGCGTGACGATGACGGAGGCGTCGGCGACGCGGGAGGCGTTTGGTCGCCTGGGCAGCATCTGGGATTCCAGCCTCGGTGCCCTGATTATCCTGGTCGGGGCCTTGCTGCCGTTCGCGTTGTTTGCGGGCGCCGTGTTCGTGATCGTGCGCTGGATTGCAAGGCGGCGCGGCAAGGGGAGCTAGCCCTCACCCCAACCCTCTCCCAAAGGGAGAGGGAGGGAGCTGTCGTCGTTATTCCGACGCCGGACCCTTGCGATGCGGCTTGGGCTTGGGCTTGCCCATGCCGGGCGGGCTGTCCTTGAAATCGCGCTTGGCCTTGAACGGCGGACGATCGCCGAACGACTTCTTGTCGCCGAAGGACTTCTTGCCCGCGAACGGCGGGCGGCCGCCCGAGGGTTTCTTGCCGGCATTGTCCGGCGCGTCGCCATCGCGCGTGATGCGCAGCTGCTGGCCGGCGCACCAGACGGTTTTCAGATGCTGCATCACGTCGGCGGGCATGCCCGACGGCAGATCGATGAGGCTGTGGTCCTCGAAGATCTCGATGCGGCCGATGTGCTTGCTCTCCAGTCCCGCTTCGTTGGCGATCGCGCCGACGATGTTGCCGGGCTTCACGCCGTCGTCGTAACCGACTTCGATGCGGAAGGTGTCCATGCCGTCCTGCGGCTTGTGCGCGGAACGCTCTTTTTTCGGGAACGCCGGACGCTCGCCGCGTTCGCTGCGCTCGGGACGATCGCCGCGCGGCGCGCGCTCGGCACGTTCGGGACGCTCGAAGCTGCGCTCGTTCTTTTCGAAGGCCGGACGCGGCGCATGCTTGGGCGCTTCGAGCAGCAAGGGCACGTCGCCGCGGAACATCTTGGCGAGCGCAGCGGCGATTTCCACCGCCGGCACGTTGTGCGCCTGCTCGTAATCTTCGATCAGGCGCTGGAACAGGCCGAGTTCGCCATTGGCGAGGGTCTCGGTGATCTGCGACTTGAACTTGGCGATGCGTACGTCATTGATCGCTTCGACGGTCGGCAACTCCATCGCTTCGATCGGCTGGCGCGTGGCGCGTTCGATCGAGCGCAGCATGTTGCGCTCGCGCGGGGCGATGAACAGGATCGCCTGGCCACTGCGGCCGGCACGGCCGGTACGACCAATGCGGTGCACGTAGCTCTCGGTGTCGTAAGGCACGTCGTAATTGAGCACGTGGCTGATGCGGTCGACGTCCAGGCCGCGTGCGGCGACGTCAGTCGCGACGAGGATGTCGATCTTGCCGTCTTTGAGCTGCTGGATCGTGCGTTCGCGCTGTGCCTGCTGCACGTCGCCGTTGATCGCGGCGGCGGAGAAGCCGCGCGCCTGCAGTTTCTGCGCGAGTTCATCGGTGGCCAGCTTGGTGCGCGCGAACACGATCATCGCATCGAACGGTTCGGCTTCCAGAATGCGCGTCAGCGCGTCGAGCTTGTGCAGGCCGCTGACCTGCCAGAAGCGCTGCTTGATGTTGTCCGCAGTGCGCGTCTTGGCCTCGATGGTGACTTCGGCCGGATCCTTCAGGTAGGTCTGCGCGATGCGGCGGATGGCCGACGGCATCGTTGCCGAGAACAGCGCGACCTGGCGGCTTTCCGGCGTCTTCTTGAGGATGCTTTCGACATCGTCGATGAAACCCATGCGCAGCATTTCGTCGGCTTCGTCGAGCACGAGCGTGGTGAGCTGGGAGATGTCGAGCGTGCCCTTGTCGAGATGGTCGATCACGCGACCGGGCGTACCGACGACGACATGCACGCCGCGGCGCAGGGCCGACAGCTGCGGACCATAGCTCTGGCCGCCGTAGATCGGCAGGACCTGGAAGCCGGGGATATGCGCGGCGTAGCTCTGGAAGGCCTCGGCGACCTGGATCGCGAGTTCGCGCGTCGGCGCGAGCACCAGCACCTGCGGCTTGTTCTTCTTGAAGTCCAGGCGCGTCAGCAGCGGCAGCGCGAACGCGCCGGTCTTGCCGGTACCGGTCTGGGCCTGGCCCAGGACGTCGCGGCCGGCGAGCAGCAGCGGAATGGTGGCGGCCTGGATCGGCGTCGGTGCTTCATACCCCAGGTCGGTCAGGGTCTGCAGCAGGGTGTCGGCCAGGGCCAGATCGCGGAAAGTGACCGCGGGTGCAGCGGAGGGCGCGTTCGCGGCCGTCTCGGAAGTCATGGGATGTCTCGTGTAGCGCCGGGGCGCTGACGGCCGGGCGGGGAGGAATGGGGGCGTATTCTACCCCTTCACCCGGCTTGACGCCTGGAACGGGGGCGGGCATGGCATGCTGCCGGCACTTTTTGGAGCAAGCGCATGGCTTATTTGTGGATCAAGAGCTTCCATCTGCTGTTCGTGATCGCGTGGATGGTGACGGTGTTCTACCTGCCGCGCATCCTGGTCAATCTGGCCGAGGCCGGCGACGTGCCCGCCGTGCGCGAGCGTCTGCTGCTGATGGGGAAGCGTCTGTACAGCTTCGGCCACAACATGTTCGGCGTGGCCTTCCTCCTCGGCCTGATCCTGCTGCTCGGCTTCAAGTTCACCGATGCCCTGCCCAATGTCGTCGCGGGCATGAAGTGGATCCACGCCAAACTCGGCCTGGTGGTCCTGCTGATGGGCTATTACGTCGTATGCGGGCGCATGCTCAAACGCGCCGCGGCCGGTGGCGCCCTGCCGTCGGCGAAAACCCTGCGCATCCTCAACGAGCTGCCGGTGTTTCTGCTGCTGGGCGTGATTTATCTGGTGCTGGCCAAGCCGTTCTGATTCTGCCGCTTCTGCACCAGCCACTGCGCTAGCCAGGCCAGCAACACGGGCCCGATCACGCCGGCGACGACCATCCAGGTCGGGTGCGGAATCGACTGGGCGTTGGCGAGCGTGCCGACGGCGATCAGCACGCCGATCAGCATCGCGAGCGCGGTCTTGTAGCCCAGGGCGAGCCGCGCGGCGACGAACGCCCCGGCGAAACCGCCCAGGCACCAGGCCGACACGATCAGCAGTTCGGCACTGAGCGGCATGCTGTGCACGAAGGCGGCGACGGCTGCCGGGTCCTTGAAATCGAAACCCGGGGGCGCGCGATAGAGCTTGGCCCCGATCAGTTCGATGAAGGTGATCACGATCATCGCGCCGAATACGCCCGACACCAGTGCGAACAGATTGCGCCACATGATCGAGAGCTCTCCGCCGGCCGAATGCCGCGAGCATCGTCGCTGGCCGGCGTGAAGGCAAGCCCATTCGGGACACTGTGTTCGCCGGAATGCACTTGAGGGCGTCGCCAGCTGCCCAGATACTCGAGGTCTTCCGCCCGGACTCTCGCCGTGAATCTCTTGTCCCGCTGGCTGCGCATTCCTTTCTGGCAACGGGTGGTCGGCGCCTTCGTGCTTGGTGCGCTCGCGGGTTGGGCGCTCGGCGAACCGGCCGCGACCTGGTTCCAGCCCTTGGGCACGGCCTACGTGACCCTGATCAAGATGATCGCGACGCCGCTGGTGTTCTTCGCGGTCATCAATGCGGTGGCGAGCCTGCACGGACAGCAGTCCGTCGCGGCCCTCGGCGGACGCACCTTCGCGTGGTTCGCGCTGACCGCGGCGCTCGCGGTTGCGGTCGGCCTGTCCGTGGCCTTGTTGATCGGCCCGGGCCAAGGCGTGACCGGACTGAGCCTCGCTTCCGACTACACGGTCCGGGAAGTGCCCACCGTCGTGCAGGTGCTGTTGGACGTGCTGCCGGCGAATCCCTTCAAGGCGCTCGCGGAAGGCAAGATCCTGCAGGTGATTTTCTTCGCCGGTCTGGTCGGTTTTGCCCTGGTCAAACTCGGCGAAAAAACCGCCAGCCTGCGCAAGCTCGCCGGCGAAGCGAGCGCGGTGATGGTGCAGGTGACGCGCTTCGTGCTCGAAGTCACGCCGATCGGCACCTTCGGACTGATCGCCGCCCTGGTCGGCCATTTCGGTTTCGGCCAGTTGCTGCCGCTGGGCACCTATGTGTTCACGCTGTTTCTGGCCTGCGGTCTGCATATCGTTTTCGTCTACGGCGGCCTGCTGCTGGCGCACGGCCTGAACCCGATCAAGTTCCTGCGCGGCGCGTGGCCGGGCATGCAGGTGGGCTTCGTCGCGTCCTCGAGCCTGGCGGCGATGCCGGTCGCGCTGCGCAGCGTCGTGCACAACCTCGGCGTGAAATCCGAATACGCCGCGTTCGCCGTGCCGCTGGGTGCCACGATCAAGATGGATGGCTGCGGCGCGATCTATCCGGCGGTGACGTCGGTGTTCGTCGCGCAGTATTTCGGCATCGACCTGTCGCTGTCGCAGTACTTCACCATCCTGCTTGCGTCGGTGCTCGGCAGCTTCGGCACGGCCGGCGTGCCCGGCACGGCGATCGTGATGGTGACCCTGGTGTTGAGTGCGGCCGGTCTGCCGCTCGAAGGCATCGGCTACATCATCGCGATCGATCGCGTACTCGACATGGTGCGTACGATGACCAATGTCACCGGTCAGATGCTGGTGCCCGTGCTGGTCGCGAAAGAGACCGGCCTGCTGGACCAGGCGGTGTACGACAGCGACGAGAACGAAGTCGGCCTGGGCGAAGCGGACGCCTGAGCGCGAGGGTCGTCGCAGCAAAGAAAAAGGCCGCTTTCGCGGCCTTTTTGCTTGGTGGCAATGCGTTTACAGACCGCGCGGCGCGCGCGGTGCGTTGACGCTGCGGCGTTCGCGACGATCCGCGGCCGGGTGCGCTTTCGCGCCGGCGTGGGCGTGACGCGGTGCCTGGTCGGCATGCGGACGGCGCTGACGGCTCGGCGGACGCTGACCGGCCGGGCGACCGGCAGAAGCGTTGTCGTTGCCCATGCGGATGCCGCGGCTGGGCTTGTAGCCTTCGACTTCCACCATTTCGATATCGGCTTTGAGCACGCGGTGAATCGCGCGCAGCAGACCGCCTTCGTCGGGCGAGACCAGCGAAATCGCTTCGCCGCTGGCGCCGGCGCGGCCGGTGCGGCCGATGCGGTGCACATAGTCTTCGGCGACCATCGGCAGGTCGAAGTTGATGACCAGCGGCAGCAGCGGGATGTCGAGGCCACGCGCCGCGACGTCGGTCGCGACGAGCACGCGCGCCTTGCCCGACTTGAAGTCGGCCAGAGCTTTCAGACGCTGCGACTGGCTCTTGTTGCCGTGGATGGCGACCGAAGTGATGCCGGCTTTCTCGAGCTGCTCGGACAGGCGGTTGCAGCCGTGCTTGGTCTTGCCGAACACGAGGATCTGTTCCTGCCAGCGCTGGCTGAGGATGTCGATCAGCAGGTCACGCTTGCGCGCGCCATCGACCGGATGGGCGCGATGGGTGACGGTGTTGGCGACCTTGTTCTGCGTCTCGACCTGGACCTGGCGCGGATTGCGCATGAATTCCAGTGCGAGCTTCTTGATTGCTTCCTCGAACGTCGCCGAGAACAGCATCGTCTGGCGCGTCGCCGGCAGCTTGTTGAGGATGCGCTTGATCGCGGGCAGGAAGCCCATGTCGAGCATGCGATCAGCCTCGTCGAGCACGAGCACTTCGACGTCGCCGAGCTTGACGCTGCCGCGCTCGAGGTGATCGATCAGGCGGCCGGGCGTGGCGACGAGGATGTCGACGCCGCGACGCAGGGCGTCGAGCTGCGGGTTCATGCCGGCGCCGCCGTAGATCACGGTGGAGTTCAGGCGCAGGTGCTTGCCGTAGGTGCGCAGGCTTTCATGGACCTGATGCGCGAGTTCGCGCGTCGGGGTGAGCACCAGGGCGCGAATGCGGCGCGGGCCGCCGAAGGCCGGCGCGGTTTCCGACAGACGCTGCAGCAGCGGCAGCGAAAACGCCGCCGTCTTGCCGGTGCCAGTCTGGGCGCCGCCGAGAAGATCGTGGCGGGCGAGGGCGAGCGGAATGGCCTCGGCCTGGATGGGGGTGGGCTGCGTGTAGCCGATTTCCGACAGCACGCGGACCAGCGCGGGCGAAAGCCCGAGCGATTCGAAAGACATGATGATGCTCCGTTGTACCCGGAGCGTTCCCAAAAACCGCGCTGCGAGCTTGATAAATCAGTGACGCCAGAGTGGCGTGTTTGCGCAGCGTGACGTGCGGGGTGGGCTTGGGCCGGGGGCGCGCTTCGAGAAGCAAGCTTGTGTAAATCGGCTTTGGCGACCGGGGAAAACGAAGCCGGTGCTGCAAACGGGGCGCATCCTACAGGAAGGGCCGGCGATTAGCCAATTGCGCGTGAATGCGCGTTCAGACGACGACCGCGGGCCTAGTGCAGCAGGCGTTTGGCGCTGACGTAGTGCTTGCGCCAATAGGTGCTCTCGAGCGAGTCCAGGCGCACGGTGCCGCCCGTGGCGGGAGCGTGCACGAAGCGGCCCTCGCCGACATAGATGCCGATATGGCTGACCCGCCCGCCGCGCGGATTGAAGAACACCAGATCGCCCGGCTGCAGGTCATCGCGGTCGATTTTGGGCGCATCGATGTCGATGAGCTCGCGCGTACTGCGCGGCAGCGAGAGGCCGGCCGCGTCCTTGAACACGAAGCCGACCAGGCCGCTGCAGTCGAAACCGCCCTGCGGCGAGGTGCCGCCGTAGCGGTAGGGAATGCCGACCAGGCCGATGGCGCGCATCAGCACATCGTTGGAAACAGCGGCCAAGGCCCCCGGTTCCCGGTAGGAGTCCTCGCCCAGTCCATAGGCCTGGGAGTCGCCGCCGCCGGTGGCCGAACCCCCGGTCGTCGCGCACGCGCCCAGCTGCAGCGCGAGCCACATCAGGAAAAAAGCCCGGAAAACTGGCGTCCAGGCTGTTGGCTGCGGATAATGCGCGTCCCTCATCACGGGCGAGTTTGCCCCATCGCCGACGCCGAGTCATCCCGGCCGGCCCCTCCGGAACCAGCAATGAAGATCGAAGAAAACAGCGTCGTGCGTTTCCACTACTCCGTTTCCGAATCGGGCCAGCCCTCGCTGGAAACGTCGCGTGATCGCGATCCGATGGCGGTCCTGATCGGTCACCAGAACATCATTCCGGGCCTCGAGAAGGCGATGATCGGCCGCGATGCCGGCGAGACCTTCCAGGTCACGATCACGCCCGACCAGGCCTACGGCGAGCGTCGCGACGGCATGACCCAGCGCGTGCCGCGCAAGCATTTCAAGAACGCCAAACTCGTTCCGGGCATGCAGGTCGTGCTGCCGACCGGCATGGGTCCGCGCGCGATGACCGTGCTCAAGGTCGGCATGAGCGTGGTCGATGTCGACCTCAATCATCCGATGGCCGGCAAGACGCTGGACTTCGACGTCGAGATCATCGACGTGCGCGACGCCAGCGACGAGGAGAAGGCACACGGTCACGTCCATGGCGACGGTGGCGTGCAGCACTGATCGGCGGATTTGCAGCGCAAACAGACGGCCCGCCTGCGCGGGCCGTTTTTTTTGCTGCACTGCGTTAGCTGTTCCCTGCGGACGAAAGGCGTAGGCTCGGTGCGGTCCGGGTCGGGGTTCCGATACCTCTGACACATGGCGGCTTGGCCGGACTTGCCTACTGTGTGCGCACCAACCAGGGGAACACCATGTCAGACATCGCTTCCAGCGCGTCCGAATCCGGGCTCGCTCCGGTCAGTCGCAGCGAGCGCATCCACGCCCTCGACATCATTCGCGGGTTCGCCCTGATCGGCATCTTCCTGATGAACGTCGAGTGGTTCACGCGTCCGATCACCTTCCTGGGCACCGGCGTCGACGCCTCCCAGACCGGCATCGACTACGCGGCGAGCTGGTTCGTCTACACCTTCGTCCAGGGCAAGTTCTGGACCCTGTTCTCGCTGCTGTTCGGCATGGGCTTTGCAGTGATGCTCACGCGTGCCGAACGCGCCGATCGCGCGTTCATGACGCCGTACCTGCGCCGCATCGCGGGCCTGCTGCTGTTTGGATCGGCGCATTTCGTGCTGATCTGGACCGGCGACATCCTGCACGACTACGCCGTCACTGCTTTCGCCTTGCTGCTGATCACCAGCCGGAGCTGGAAGATCTGGGCGGGCGTGTTCGTGTCGGTCGCCGTGGCGGGTGTCGCTATGCAGTTGACCGGTCATGAGTCGCTGATGCAGGCGGCGGGAATGACCGCGTTTGTCCTGCTGGTCGTCGCCTTGCTGATGTTCTTCCTCAATCGCAAGAACGCGTCGCTCAGCCGTTACTACAAGTGGGGCGCGAGCCTGTATTCGGTCTTCTTCGCCCTGGGCCTGCTCGGCTGGGTTGTCATGAGCGCCGCACCACAGCTCATGCCGAAGGAAACGGCGCAGGACGTGCAGAAACGGCACGAACAGTTCGACGAGCGCATGGCCGAGCGTGCCAAGGACGCAGCCGAAGAAACCCGCATCTTCACCACGGGCACCTATGCCGAGTCGGTGGTCTTCCGAGGCGAGAAGTACATGGAAGAACTCCCGCGTTCCGCGGGTCTGAGCATGCTGGCCCTGCCGATGTTCCTCATCGGTTTCTGGTTCGTGCGCTCAGGCGTGATGGCGGACTGGCGCCGGCATCTGCCCATGTTCCGGCGACTGGCCTCGTGGACCCTGCCTCTGGGCCTGGCCATGACCTTGACGAGCGTGCTGCTGCATCCGTCGTCGACGCCGAGTCCCGACCGCAACCTCACCTCGATGATCACCGGCATCCTGTTCCAGTGGGCGATGCTGCCGATGTGCATCGGCTATTTCTCGACGCTGATTTGCCTGCTCGGCACCAGTATCGGCGAGAAGGTGCTGTCGCCGCTGCGGTTCGCCGGTCAGATGGCGCTGACCAACTATCTCTGCGCGTCGCTGATCGGCACCTGGTATTTCTCCGGCTACGGTCTGGGCCACTACGGCCAGGTGGGGCGCGCGGGTCAGGTGCTGTTCGTGGCGGTGGTGTTCTCGCTGCAACTGATCTTCAGCTATTTCTGGCTGGCGAAGTTCCGCTACGGCCCGATGGAATGGCTGTGGCGTGCGATCACCTACTGGCAGCTGCCGCCGATGCTGCGTCGCGCCGGCGACTGATCGCCGGGTCGCGGAAACCAAGAACGCCAGCGGCCGAAGGGTCGCTGGCGTTTTCTTTGGTACGTGACGCCAGCGCCGACCCTGTCTGAGGTCCCAGGGACCTTTGCCACATGGCTCGGCTTGGCGGCCCGCCTATCGTGGCAGTCATCGTCAGGGGACCACCATGTCAGATTCCGCCACCTCCGCCGCCGGGACCGTGCTTGCGCCGGTCGCCAGCAATGAGCGCATCCAGGCGCTCGACGTCGTCCGGGGATTTGCCCTGGTCGGCATCTTCCTGATGAACATCGAGTTCTTCAATCGACCGCTCGCCGCGCTCGGCGAAGGTCTGCCGGCGACGGCGACCGGTCTGAACTGGCTGGCCGGCTGGCTGATCTACAACTTCGTGCAGGGCAAGTTCTGGACGATGTTCTCGCTGCTGTTTGGCATGGGCTTCGCGGTCATGCTCACGCGTGCCGAACGCGCAGAACGCAATTTCCTACGCCCCTATCTGCGACGCATCGCAGCACTCGCGGCCTTTGGCACGATCCACCACATCTTCATCTGGGGCGGCGACATCCTCTTCAGTTACGCCGTGGGCGCGACGGCGCTGCTCATCGTGATCTACGGGCGCTGGTACTGGATACTCGCCGGTCTCGTGGCGCTGATCGGCATCGGATTCATCCCCGGCGGCGATCCGGTGTTCCAGGTGGCAGCGAGTCTGGCGCTGATGGGCGCGGCGGCCCTGTTCCTGCGCAATGAGCGCGGCCTGCAGCTGCCGAGCGGCGGCAAAGTGCCGGTGTTCTCGGCCATCATGCTGACGATCGCCTTGCTGGTGGCTATCGTCGCTGCATTGGCCTGGTTGGGCATCGGACCGCCCGCACAGGCACGCATTCCGCTGACCATCTTTGCTTCGGTGCTCACGCTTTTCGGCGTGCTCTCCGCGAAATTCCACGACCCGATCAGCCAGCGCAAACGCAGTCTCGGCGTCGGCATGTATCTGTTTCCGTTCGTCATGATGACCTCGTTCGGCCTCGCGCAATGGCTGGGTCCCAAGCCTGCCGATGTCGATGCCGCCGCGAAACCGGCGATCAGCGCGAGCGCCAGCGACTCGACGGCGGCGAAGGCCCCGGTCAGCAAGGAACAGGCGGACGCCGACAAGAAAGCCGCCGCCGAACGCGCCGAGAAAAAGGCTGCGCGCGAAAAGCGCCTGAAGGAACAGGCCGAACAGATCGCGGAAGAGCGGAAGATTCTCACCGAGGGCAGTTATGTTTCGGCGGTGAAACTGCGCGCCGGCGAATTCGCTGAGCATGCCGCAGGCGAGGCCGGTTTCGCGATCGTCATCGTCGGCATGTTCCTGCTCGGCGCCTGGTTCGTGCGCTCGGGCATCATGGAAAACACGGCCGCGCATTTGCCCTTGTTCCGCAAACTCGCGCTGTTCGGCATTCCGATCGGCTGCGGTCTGGGGCTGATCGGCAGTGCGATCGCGACCGGCAACAGTCCGGACCTGCCGCAGGGCATGTATCAGACGGCGATGGGCATGACGCTGATCGGCAATCTGCCGGCCTGTCTGGGCTATGTCGGCCTGATGGTGGTGATGCTGCACAGCCGCGGCATTTTCTCGAACGTCCGCCTGCTCGCGCCGGCCGGGCGCATGGCGCTGACCAATTACCTCACGCAGTCGCTCATCGGTACGACCGTGTTCTACGGCTACGGCCTGGGCTATTGGGGCATCGGTCGCGCGTGGCAGGTGGTGTTCGTGTTCACCGTGTTCGCGCTGCAGATCGCTTTCAGCCACTGGTGGCTGTCGAAATTCCGCTACGGCCCGATGGAATGGCTGTGGCGCGCGATCACCTACTGGCAACTGCCTGCGATGCGCCGCGTCGCCGTCGACTGAGTCGGCCGCGCCGTCCGTGCCCGACTTGCGGCGCGGACAGGCATGGGAAATGATGCCCCGAGGCCAACCAGGCACGGGGCAGGGACATGGATCAATCCGGAAAACTAGGTCCGGTGACCGGGGCCGATCGCATCGACGCCATGGACGTCGTCCGCGGATTCGCCTTGCTCGGCATCTTCCTGATGAATGTCGAATTCTTCAGCCGACCCTTGCAGGACATCGGTCGCGCGGGCATCGACCCGACCATGCACGGTCTGGACTACGCAGCCGACGCCTTCGTCTACTTCTTCGTCCAATGCAAATTCTGGACGCTGTTCTCGACGCTTTTCGGCATGGGCTTCGCGGTGATGATCGAGCGTGCCTCGCGGGCGGGACGGGCTTTCGTGCCCGCCTATCTGCGCCGCAGCTTGGGCCTGCTTCTGATCGGCAGCGTGCATGCGCTGTTGATCTGGTCGGGCGACATTCTGGTGAGCTATGCGATCGGGGCATTCGCGCTGCTGGTGCTGCGCTCGCTGCGGCACGCTTTTCTGCGCTGGCGGCACGGCGGTGCGGAACCCGAACCGATGCCAGCCGCCAGACTCGCGCGCTGGGGCCTGGGTCTGTACACCTTTCCGCTGCTGATGATGCTGGTGTTCGGCACCTTGGGCTCGCTGGCGCCCGCCGATCCGGCCGCCGTGGCCGAGCGCGGCAAGCAGATCGCCGAACATGCGCAGATGCGCGAGCAGGCGCAGCTGGCCTACAGCCAGGGCAGCTACGCCGATGCCGTCGGGCAGCGCGTGATCGACACGGTCGAACAACTGGGGACGCTGCCGTTTTTCCTGTTCCTGTTGCTGGGCGTGTTCCTGATCGGCGCGGCGCTGATACGCAGCGGCGTCGTGTCCCGGCCGGAAAATCACCTGCCGGCCTTGCGACGCTTTCGCAATATCGGCTTGCCGCTGGGCTTCGCCCTGATGGCGATCAGCATCAGCCAGGGCACCGTGCTGGAAGTGCCGCAGTTCGGACTGTCGGCGGCGGTGATGATGGTCTGCTATCTGACCTCGGGACTGATGCTGGCCCTGGCGTACGGCGCGACCTTGGTCCTCGCACTGCAGGGGCCGGCCGGCGATGGGTTGCGCGCATGGCTGGCGCCGGCCGGGCGCATGGCGCTGACCAATTATCTGACGCAGTCAGTGCTCGGTACCTTACTGTTTCTCCACTACGGCCTCGGGCTCTGGGGACAGGTCGGTCGCGCCGGACAGGTCGGGCTGGTGCTGGCGATCTATGCCCTGCAACTGGTGTTCAGCCGCTGGTGGCTGTCGCGTTTCAAATACGGGCCGATGGAATGGCTGTGGCGCGCCATCACGTACTGGCAGTGGCCGGCGCTGCGCCGCGAGGTCGCGGTCGCCTGAAGCACTGACCGAAACGCGGACCGCCCCTACAATGGCGGCATGACGGAACACGATTCGGATGTGCTGATCCTCGGCGGCGGCGTGATCGGCCTGGCCTGTGCGCACTATCTGCTGCAGGCGGGCCGTTCGGTACGCGTGCTCGAGCGCGGCCGTACCGGTGCCGCCACCTCGCACGGCAACTGCGGCACGATCACGCCCAGCCACGCCCCGCCGCTCGCCGCGCCGGGCATGGTCGCGAAAGGGCTGAAGTGGATGCTCACGCCCGATGCGCCCCTGTATATCCCGCCGCGCCTGGACTGGGCCCTGGCAAGCTGGCTGGTGCACTTCGCCACGCGCTGCAATCCCACCGACTGGCATCGCGCGGCGCGTGCGCGATCGTCGCTGCTGGAAACCTCACGGAATCTGCTCGCCGATCTGGTCGCGACGCAGCAGCTCGATTGCGAATTCGCCGAATCCGGGCTGCGCTACGTGTATCGCGATGCGCGCGCCTTCGAGCGCGCCTGCGACGAGCTGTCGGTGCTTGGCGATTTCGGCATCGCCGCGCAGGTGCTGGACGGCGCCGCACTCGCGGCCGCAGAACCGGCCCTGCTGCCGGGCATGGCCGGCGGCATCCATTTTCCGAACGATGCGCATCTGCGCCCGGATCGTTACGTCGCCGAACTCGCACGTTGCGTGCGCGCGCAGGGCGGCGTCATCGAAGAGGGCGTCGAAGTCGTCGGATTCGAGCGCGACGGCGGACGGCTCCGGGCCGTGCAGACCTCGCAGGGCCCGCGGCGGGGTGCGCAGGTGCTGGCGGCGTTCGGCCCCTGGTCGCCGCTGCTGTTGAAGCAACTGGGACTGCGTCTGCCGATGCAGCCGGGCAAGGGCTATTCGATCACCTATTCGCGTCCGGCGTTGGCGCCGCGCGTGCCGATCGTGTTGCGCGAGCGCAGCGTCTGCGTCACGGCCTGGGATAGCGGGTTCCGTCTCGGCAGCACGATGGAGTTCTCCGGCTACGACAGCACGCTCAACCGCACGCGTCTGGACGCGCTCGAACGTGGCGCGCGCGACTACCTGCGCGAGCCAGTCGGCGCCGAGAAGCGCGAAGAATGGTATGGCTGGCGCCCGATGGTCTGGGACGACCTGCCGATCCTCGGTCGCGCGCCCGGGCATGAGAATCTGTGGCTCGCCACCGGCCACGGCATGCTCGGCGTGAGCATGAGCACCGCGACCGGCCATCTGCTCGCCGACCTGATCTGCCAACGCACGCCGATCGTCGATCCGTCGCCCAGTTCGCCCCTGCGTTTCGCCATCTAGGCCCGTCCATGGACATCTACACCCTGCATCGCGGCACCGCCCCCTTGCTCATCAGCCTGCCGCACGACGGCACGCAACTGCCGCCCGAGATCGCCGCGCGCCTCACCGGCAGCGCTCGCAGCGTGCCCGATACCGACTGGTTCGTCAGTCGCCTGTACGACTTCGCTCGGGCGATGGGGGCCTCGATCCTGGTGCCGCGGTATTCGCGTTACGTCGTCGATCTGAATCGTTCGCCCGACGATGTCTCGCTGTATCCGGGCCAGAACACCACCGGCCTGTGTCCGACCGTGCAGTTCAGCGGCGAAGCGGTGTATCGCGAGGGCGGCCTGCCGACGCCGGAGGAAATCGCCGAGCGCGTGCAGTTGTACTGGCGTCCGTACCACGATGCCCTGGCCGGCGAGATCGCGCGCCTGCACGGCGAACACGGCCGCGTGCTGCTGTGGGAAGGACATTCGATCCGGTCGCAGGTGCCGTTCCTGTTCGAGGGTCGCTTGCCCGATTTCAATCTCGGCACCGCCAATGGCGCAAGCTGCAGCGAAGCGACGCAGCGGCGTATGCAGGCGGTGCTGACCGCGCAGTCGGAGAAATCCTGGGTCGTGAACGGACGCTTCAAGGGCGGCTACATCACGCGTCACTACGGCGCGCCGGCGCTCGGCATCGAGGCGGTGCAGCTGGAACTTGCGCAGACGACGTATATGGACGAGGACACGGTGACTTATGCGCCGGACCTCGCGCAAGCCACCCAGGAACTGATCTTCCGCCTGTTGACCGCGGCATTGCGCGGGTCGGACTGACCACCCGTTTTTTCGGAAACGGCGGACAAAAAAACGCCCCGGAGTCCGGGGCGTTTTTCATGCATCGCGGGAAGCGCGAGATTACTTCGGTGCGTTGTAACGCTGCAGGAAGGCGTCGATTCGGTCGTAGACCTCGACGCGATTTTCCAGCTTGTAGTAGCCGTGACCTTCGCCGTTCTTGACGATCGATTCGAAACCGATGCCGTGGCCCTTCAACGCCGTGGAAAGGGCGTCGAACTGTTCCATCGGAACGCGCCAGTCGTCCTTGCCGTGGATCAGCATGACCGGCAGGGTGAGCGCATCGGCGTGCTTGGCCGGGGACTGTGCGTCGAGTTCGGCCGGATCATGACCGATCACGCGCTCGAGGAAACGACGGCCCTGCACGGTGTCGTTGGTGTCGCCGGCTTTCCACTCGGTCGACAAGTCGTAGACGCCGACGTAGCCGATCGCGCAGCGGTAAAGGTCCGGATAGCGGATCGGATTCATCAGCGCGGAATAGCCACCGAAGCTCGCGCCATAAATGCAGACGCGCTTGCCGTCGGCGATGTTCTGCGCAATCGCCCATTTGGCGCCGTCCGCAATGTCGTCCTGGATCAGCTTGCCCCACTGGCGGTAGCCGCTTTCGACGAAATTGACGCCGCGGCCGCCGGAGCCGCGGAAGTTGACCTGCAGCACCGCATAACCGCGGTTGGCCAGGAACTGCGCATCGGCATCGTAGGACCAGTCATCCTTGATGTCGTAGGGGCCGCCGTGCGGCAACACGACCATCGGCTGCGGGCCCTGCACGCCGTTCGGCACGGTCAGCACGCCATAGAGCTTGGTGCCGTCCTTGGCCTGGAATTCGACCGGACGACGGCTGGCCATGAGCTTGGGATCGACCCAGCTCTGTGCTTCGAACAGCAGCTTGATCTTCTTGGCGTCGCGATCGAACAGGTAGTACGCACCCGGGTGACGGTCGCTGTAGACGGTGAAGATCAGCTTGCGGTCGTTCTTGCTGAAGCTGGTGAAGTTGAGCATTTCGCCGGGGAACTGCTTCATGAGCGCGGCATGCAGCTGCGCCCATTCCGAGTTCGGATCCAGGTACTGCACCGACGGCTTGCCGGTGTTGTAGAACACGCCGAACGGGCGGCGGTCGAAGCCGGCATAGAGCATGCCGCCGATCTCGAAATCGGGGTTGCCGATCAGCTTGGTGCGGGTGCCCTGGGCGAGGTCGACGCGGTACAGCGCGTCGGGCTCCTTGTGATCGCTGATCGCGGCGATGACGATGTTGTTGTCTTTTTCGAAGTACAGCGGGCTGAAGCTGTAGCCGGCGATGGTCTTGGGCAGCATCGCCCAGCCCTTGTCGCTGGCCGACTTGCGGTAGTGGATCTCCGGCTCGTCTTTTTCGTCGTTGGCGAGAATGAAGCGCGGCACCGCGTTGTGGTCGGCCATGACGCCGCCGGCGAAATTCATGCGCTCGATCTCGCGGCGCGAGCCGGTGATCGTGTTCATGCGCAGGATGACCGTCTCGCGCTCGGACGCACGCGACTGGTATTCGCTGACCGAGACCAGCACTTCGCCCGGCGCGTCGTCGATGACATGGATGACCTGACCGAAGCCCTGATCGCGGCCGCGGGCATTGTTGTAGCCGTACAGGTACAGCGATTTCTCGGCGTCGGCATTGGTCGCCATCAGTTCGCCGTTCGCGCGCGGCAGGTCGCCGAGGTAGCCGCCCTGGCTGGCCTTGGCGATGACGATGCGGTTGTCCGAAGTCCAGGTCGTGTTGGAGACCGCTTCCTTGGGCCCAAGGCGAACCATCTTGGTCTCGAATCCACCGTCGAGGTGGATCAGGGACAGCGAGAGCTTCTCGCCCTCGGAGGTGATCGCGGCGACGTAGTCACCGTTGGGCGAGAGCTCGGCCGACAGATATTCCGAATGCTTGGCGAAGGTTTCCGCCGGCAGTTTCGGGGTCTGGGCGAGGCTTCCGGTCGCGATGAGCGCCAACGAAGCGGCGGTCAGGGCTCGGGTCCATTGCTGGGTCATCGGGTTCTCCACGGGAATTTGCGCCCCGCAGATTAACAAATCCAGGCGAACTTTCAGCGATCCGCGTCAGATTTCCAGGGACGCGAGGTCGCCCTTGGCTTCCAGCCAGGTCTTGCGGTCGCCCGCGCGCTTCTTGCCCAGCAGCATGTCCATGAGCCCGCGGGTCAGGACCGGGTCGTCCACGGTCAGCTGCACAAGGCGGCGGGTGTTTGGATGGATGGTCGATTCGCGCAGCTGCGAAGGATTCATCTCGCCGAGGCCCTTGAAGCGCGTCACCGAGACTTGGCCGCGAATTTTTTCCTTCTCGATGCGCTCGAGCAGGATGCGTTTCTCTTCCTCGTCCAGGGCATAGAACACCTGCTTGCCCACGTCGACGCGGAACAGCGGTGGCATCGCCACGAAGATGTGGCCGGCGCGCACAAGCGAGGGGAAATGGCGGAGGAACAGCGCTGAGAGCAGGGTGGCGATGTGCAGACCGTCGGAATCGGCGTCGGCAAGGATGATGACCTTGCCGTAGCGCAGGCCCTCGATGTTCTCGGTGCCCGGATCGCAGCCGATGGCGACCGCGAGATCGTGCACTTCGTTGGACGCGAGCACGCCCGAGCTTTCCACTTCCCAGGTGTTGAGGATTTTGCCGCGCAGCGGCAGGATCGCCTGGAATTCCTTGTCGCGCGCCTGGCGGGCGCTGCCGCCGGCGGAGTCGCCTTCGACGAGGAAGATTTCCGTGCGACCCAGGTCCTGCGAGATGCAGTCGGCGAGCTTGCCGGGCAGGGCGGGGCCCTGGGTGATCTTCTTGCGGACGATCTGCTTTTCGGTTTTCAGACGGGCCGCGGCGCGGTCGATCGCGATCTGGGCGATCTGCGTGCCCATTTCGACGTGCTGGTTGAGCCACAGCGAAAACGCATCGTGCGTGGCGCCTTCGATGAACGCCGCCGCCTGGCGCGAGCTTAGGCGTTCCTTGGTCTGGCCGCTGAACTGCGGGTCGGTGAGCTTGAGCGACAGCACATAGCTCACGCGGTCCCAGACGTCTTCCGGCGCCAGCTTCACGCCGCGCGGCAGCAGGTTGCGGAAGTCGCAGAACTCGCGCAGCGCATCGGTCAGGCCCGAACGCAGGCCGTTGACGTGCGTGCCGCCTTGCGCGGTCGGGATCAGGTTGACGTAGCTTTCCTGCACCAGTTCGCCGTCCGGCAGCCAAGACACGGCCCAGTCGACGACTTCGCTTTCCTTGGTCAGGTTGCCGGTGAACAGATCCGGCGGCAGCATCTCGCGGCCGTTGAGCTCGCACTGCAGGTAGTCGCGCAGGCCGTTCTCGAAGAACCACTCGTTGCGTTCGCCGGTCGCCTCGTCGAACAGCTTCACGGTCAGGCCCGGGCAGAGCACGGCCTTGGCGCGCAACAGATGGCGCAGCGATTTGACGTGGATCTTCGGCGTGTCGAAATATTTGGTGTCCGGCCAGAAATGCACGCGGGTGCCGGTGTTGCGCTTGCCGACCGCGCCGATGACCTCGAGCGGCGAGGAGCGGAAACCGTCGCGGAATTCCATGCGGTATTCGTTGCCGTCGCGCTTGATGAACACCTCGACCTTCTTCGACAGCGCATTCACCACGCTGACGCCGACGCCGTGCAGGCCGCCGGAGAAGGTGTAGTTCTTGTTGCTGAACTTGCCGCCGGCATGCAGGCGCGTGAGGATCAGTTCGACGCCGGGAATCTTTTCCTCGGGATGCACGTCGACCGGCATGCCGCGACCATCGTCCGACACTTCGCAGCTGCCGTCGGCGAAGACGGTGACTTCCACCGTTTTCGCATGCCCGGCCAGGGCCTCGTCGATCGAGTTGTCGACCACTTCCTGCGCCAGATGGTTGGGCCGGGTGGTGTCGGTGTACATGCCGGGGCGGCGTTTGACCGGGTCCAGCCCGGAAAGGACTTCGATGTCGGCGGCGTTGTAGCGACTGCTCATGTGGCTCAAGGGCTTGCGTGAAGGCAGGCAGGATGCGGGCCGGGGCGGGTTGGGGTCAAGCCGCGCCGCAAAGGGTGCGGTCGGGGCTCCGAGCCGGTAGAATGGGGCTTTCCAGCGCCCCCAAAATTTATGACGCGTCTAATTTTTGTAACTGGTGGCGTGGTGTCCTCGCTTGGCAAGGGCATTGCCGCCGCGTCCCTCGCGGCCATCCTGGAGGCCCGCGGGCTCCGGATCACCATGATGAAGCTCGATCCCTACATCAACGTGGATCCGGGCACGATGTCTCCCTTCCAGCACGGCGAGGTCTACGTCACCGACGACGGCGCCGAGACCGACCTGGACCTGGGCCACTACGAACGCTTCGTGCGCACCCGCCTGACCCGCAAGAACTCGGTCACCACCGGCCGCATCTACGAAGAAGTCATCCGCAAGGAACGCCGCGGCGACTACCTGGGCGGCACCGTCCAGGTCATTCCGCACATCACGGATGAAATCAAGCGCTGCATCGATGCCGCGACCGAAGGTTTCGACGTCGGTCTGGTCGAAATCGGCGGTACCGTTGGCGACATCGAGTCCTTGCCCTTCCTCGAGGCGATCCGCCAGATCCGCACCGAACGCGGTCCGGACCAGGCGATCTTCATGCACCTGACCCTGGTGCCCTATATCGCGGCGGCCGGCGAACTCAAGACCAAGCCGACGCAGCACTCGGTCAAGGAACTGCGATCGATCGGCATCCAGCCCGACATCCTGCTGTGCCGCAGCGAAAAACCGCTTCCGGACGGCGAGCGCCGCAAGATCGCACTGTTCACCAACGTGCACGAGAAAGCGGTCATCAGCTGCGTGGACGTCGACAACATCTACAAGCTGCCGCTGTGGCTGCATTCCCAGCACCTCGACGAGATCGTCGTCGAGCGTCTGCGTCTGGAATCGCAGGTCAAGCCGGCCGATCTTTCCGAATGGGAAGCGGTCGTCGACGCCGTCGAGCATCCGGTCGATGAGGTCACCATCGCGGTGGTGGGTAAGTACGTCGATCACCAGGATGCCTACAAATCGCTGGGCGAGGCCCTGCGCCACGGCGGTCTGCGCCAGCGCACCAAGGTGCGCCTGAAATGGCTGGAATCGGAGCAGGTCGAGTACGAGGGCGCGGCTGCGCTGTCCGGCGTCGACGCGATCCTGGTGCCCGGCGGTTTCGGCGATCGCGGTTTCGAAGGCAAGGTGCTGACCGCGAAACACGCGCGCGAGAACCGCATCCCGTATTTCGGCATCTGCTACGGCATGCAGGCGGCGGTGGTCGATGTCGCGCGCCATATCGCTGGTCTCACCGGTGCCAACACGACCGAGAACGATCGTCGCTGCGAACATCCGGTGATCGGCCTGATCACCGAATGGCGCACGGCCACCGGTGAAGTCGAGCGGCGTTCCGAGGAATCCGATCTCGGCGGCACGATGCGTCTGGGTCTGCAGGAATGCCGTCTCAAGCACGGGACGAAAGCGCGCGAGATGTACGGCAAGGATGTCGTCGCCGAACGTCACCGCCATCGCTACGAATTCAACAATCGCTACCGCACCCAGATCGAGGACGCCGGCCTGGTTATTTCCGCGAAGTCGATGGACGACCTGCTCGTGGAAATGATCGAGTTGCCCGACCATCCCTGGTTCGTGGCCTGCCAGGCGCATCCGGAATTCCTGTCCACGCCGCGCGACGGCCATCCGCTGTTCATCGGCTTCATCCGTGCCGCACGCGAGCACAAGGCCGGCGGGCGCCTGTTGAAAGAGGTGAGTGCATGAAGCTCTGCGACTTCGAGGTCGGCCTCGACCGGCCGTTTTTCCTGATCGCCGGTCCCTGCGTAATCGAGTCGATGCAGCTGCAGCTCGATGTCGCCGGCAAGCTCAAGGAAATCACCGGCAAGCTCGGCATTCCCTTCATCTTCAAATCCAGTTTCGACAAGGCCAATCGCACCTCGGGCACGAGTTTCCGGGGGCCGGGCCTGGCCGAAGGCCTGAAGGTCCTATCGGAAGTGAAGCGTCAGCTCGGCGTGCCGGTGCTGACCGACGTGCACGAATACACGCCGATGGACGAAGTCGCGTCGGTCGTCGACGTGCTGCAGACGCCGGCATTCCTGTGCCGGCAGACCGATTTCATCCAGAAGGTCGCGTCCGCGGGCCGTCCGGTGAACATCAAGAAAGGGCAGTTCCTGTCGCCCTGGGAAATGAAGCACGTCACCGCCAAGGCGCAGGCCACGGGCAACACGCAGATCATGGCCTGCGAGCGTGGCGCGAGCTTCGGGTACAACAACCTCGTGTCCGACATGCGCTCGCTGAGCGTCATGCGCGACACCGGTTGCCCGGTTGTGTTCGATGCGACGCACTCGGTGCAGTTGCCCGGCGGCATGGACGGCAAGTCCGGCGGTCAGCGCGAGTTCGTGCCGGTGCTGTCGCGTGCGGCGATGGCCGTGGGCATCGCCGGCATCTTCATGGAAACGCATCCGGATCCGGACAAGGCGCTTTCCGATGGCCCGAATGCCTGGCCGCTGGGGAAAATGGCGGCCTTGCTGGAAACGCTGATGGCGCTCGACCAGATCACCAAGAAGAACGGCTTCCTCGAGTCCCAGTTATGAGCATCGGCGAGAGTTCCGACTGATGCGTGCCGCGTTGACCCTGTCGCTGCTTCTGCTGGCGGCATGCTCCCCGTCCGATCGCGCAGCGAACGCACCGGCGGCGCCGAAAGCGCCGCTGCCCAGTCAGGACGTGCTCGCCTATCAGAACAAGGTCATCGAGTTCGTCGCCGCCAACGGCACGCGCCGCGGCGTGATTGCGCGCCTTTACGAGCGCTACAACGCCGGCAACCGTGACCGCGCGATGCTCGAGGTCATCGAGTCTTCCGAGGCCTCGTACGAGACCGTCACGCTGTCGGAGTGCGTCAACCCGGTGATCATGCGCGACGGCAGTCCGGATTTTCTCGCGGTCGCCCGCAGCGTGATCAAGGCCGGCCAGGGCGACGCGCTGATCGCCAAGGCGCTGGCCGATGTGCCGAAAGAGCGTCAGGTGCCGGTGCTCGCCGACGTCAAGCAGTCGAAGGAAAAGCGCGCACAGGCTGCCTTGATGTCCCTGCATGGCTATACCAGCACCGATCCGGGCAACAAGCTGTCGCTGTTCCGGGCCAATGCCGCTTTTTACTATTACCTGAGTCTGGGGACCGACGGTGCCTGCGCCGCCAGCCCCGAGTTGAAACATATCGCCGGAGTCGAACCGAAATGACCGCCATCACCCGCATCCATGCCCGAGAGATCCTCGACAGTCGCGGCAATCCCACGCTCGAAGCGGAAGTCACGCTGAGCTCCGGCCATGTCGGCCGCGCGGCGGTTCCCTCGGGTGCCTCGACCGGTTCGAAGGAAGCGGTGGAGCTGCGCGATGGCGACAAGACGCGCTATCTGGGCAAGGGCGTGAAGAAGGCCGTCGCGAACGTCAACACGACGATCGCCGACGCGCTCAAGGGCTTCGACGCCGCCGACCAGAAAGGCCTGGACAACCGCCTGATCAATCTCGACGGCACCGACAACAAGGGCCGCCTCGGCGCGAATGCCTTGCTCGGCGTCTCGCTCGCGAACGCGCATGCGGTCGCAGCCTCCAAGCAGCAGCCGCTCTGGGCGCATCTCGCCGGCGACCGCGCGGCGGTGCTGCCGGTACCGATGATGAACATCATCAACGGCGGCGCCCATGCTGACAACAACGTCGACATGCAGGAATTCATGGTGTTGCCGGTCGGCTTCGATACCTTCGCCGAATCGCTGCGCGCCGGCACGGAAATTTTCCATTCGCTCAAGTCCGTGCTCAAGGGCCGTGGCCTGAGCACGGCGGTCGGTGATGAAGGCGGTTTTGCACCGGACCTGCGGTCGAACGAGGAAGCGCTGGAAACCATTCTCGAGGCGATCGGCAAGGTCGGCTACACCGCCGGCGAAGACATCCTGCTGGGCCTGGACGTCGCCAGCACCGAATTCTTCGAGAACGGCAAGTACAACCTCACCGGCGAAGGCAAGCGCCTGAGCTCGGAGCAGTTCGTCGATTTCCTCGCCGGGTGGGCCAAGCAGTATCCGATCGTGACGATCGAAGACGGCATGGCCGAAGACGATTGGACCGGCTGGAAGCTGCTGACCGACCGTATCGGCAAGGACGTGCAGCTGGTTGGCGACGATCTGTTCGTCACCAATCCGAAGATATTCCGCGAGGGCATCGACAAGCACGTCGCCAACGCGATCCTGATCAAGGTCAATCAGATCGGCACGCTGACCGAAACCCTCGAAGCGATTGCGATGGCGGATGCGCATCGCTATGCCGCGATCGTGTCGCACCGTTCCGGCGAGACCGAGGACACGACGATTGCCGACATCGCCGTCGCCACGACCGCCACGCAGATCAAGACCGGCTCGCTGTGCCGTTCCGATCGCGTGGCCAAGTACAACCAGCTGCTGCGCATCGAAGAGGCCCTGGGCGCGAAAGCGCGCTATGCCGGTCGCGATGCCTTCGTGAGCCTCAAGCGCTGACGTGAGTCCGACCCTGCGCCGATGGTGGCCCTTGCTGGCCTTGATGGCCCTGTTGCTCGCGCTGCAGTCGAAACTGTGGTTCGGTGACGGCGGCTGGTTCGAGGCCAAGGAGCTGCGTCAGACGGTCAGCGACCAGCGCGCCGAAAACGCGCGCCTGCAGCAGCGCAACGATGCGCTGTCGGCGGAAGTCGAAGACCTCAAGTCCGGCGAAAGCGCTGTCGAGGAACGCGCACGTAGCGAACTGGGCATGGTCAAACCAGGCGAGACCTTCTACCGCGTCGTCGAACCCGAATCGGCCAAGCCGGCCGCGAGCGCCACCCCCGCGACCACGGACCCGGTCCAATGACCTGGGCCGTGATGCCGGCGGCGGGCCGCGGCACGCGTTTCGGCAGCGAGACGCCCAAGCAGTACCTCGAAGTCGCCGGTCGCACGCTGATCGAGCACAGTCTGCGCGCACTGCTCGGGCATCCGGAGGTCGACGGCATCGTCATCGCGTTGTCGCCCGACGATCCCTACTGGGCCGGCTGGCGGGAAATGGAAGGCAAGCCGATCTATACCTGCATCGGCGGTGCCGAACGCGCCGATTCGGTGTTGTCGGCCCTGCAGGCCTTGCCGGCGACGGTGAGCGAAGACCAGTGGGTGCTGGTGCACGACGCGGCGCGTCCCTGTCTGCGCGGCGTCGACCTGACGCGCCTGATCGCGATGGGCCAGGCCGATCCGGTCGGTGCGATTCTCGCCGCACCCGTACGCGACACGATCAAGCGCGCCGATGTGCAGTCGCGCAGTCATCTGACCGAAGCGCGCGAACACCTGTGGCGCGCGCTGACCCCGCAGATGTTTCGTCGCGGCGGTCTGACGAGGGCCTTGCGCGCCGCGCTCAGCGCCGGTGCCGTGGTAACCGACGAGGCGATGGCCATGGAGCGACTGGGCCTGAAGCCGCGCCTGGTCGAAGGTTCCGAAGACAATATCAAGGTCACTACGCCGGCCGATCTCGCGCTTGCCGAATTCATCCTCAAGCGCGTCGTCTGACCGGTCCGTTCCATCAAGGAAGCCATCTCGTGACTGCAATGCGCATCGGCCAGGGGTTCGACGTCCACGCCTTCGGCGAGGGCGACCATGTGATGCTCGGTGGCGTGCGTATCGCGCACGAGCAAGGGCTGGTGGCGCATTCCGACGGCGACGTCGCCATCCACGCGCTTTGCGATGCCCTGCTTGGGGCGCTTGCGCTCGGCGACATCGGCCAACATTTTCCACCGTCCGACGCGCGCTGGAAGGCCGCGGACAGCCGCCAGTTCCTGCGCCATTGCGCGCTGCTCGTCGATCAGCACGGCTACGCCCTGGGCAATGCCGACCTGACCGTCATCTGCGAACGGCCGAAGATCGGTCCGCATGCCGAGGCGATGCGCGCGGCGATGGCCGAGGATCTGGGCGTGGGCATCGATCGCATCAGCATCAAGGCGACGACGACCGAAAAACTCGGCTTCACCGGTCGCGGCGAAGGCATCGCGGCCCAGGCGGTGGTGTTGCTGGTGAAGGCGTGAGCGGTCCGCGCGCCTATGGCGAGGCGGTACTGCGGGCCGATTTCCGCTCCACGCCGGAAGATTTTCTGGTCGAGGAGCTCCCGTCTTTCGAAGCGAGCGGGCAGGGCGAGCACCTGCTGCTGACGATCGAAAAGCGCGGCATGAATACTGCGTTCGCGGCCAAGCAGATCGCGCGCTGGGCCGGCATTCCGGAGATGGGCGTCGGCTACGCCGGCCTCAAGGATCGCCATGCACTCACGCGCCAGCGTTTCTCGGTGCATTTCCCCAAGCGCGTTTCTCCCGATGTGGCCCTGCTGGCCACAGATGAGCTGCGCGTGCTCGATCACCAATGGCACAACCGCAAGCTGCCGCGCGGTGCCCTGGCCGGCAACCGGTTCACGCTCACGCTGCGGCAGGCCGCGGGCGAACGCGTCGCGATCGAGCAGCGGCTGACGCAGATCGCCGCACACGGCATTCCGAACTATTTCGGCGAGCAGCGTTTCGGGCGCGACGGCGACAATGTCGAGGCGGCGCGCCGGATGTTCGCGGGGGAGCGTGTGCACCGTGACCAGCGCTCGATCTATCTGTCGGCAGCGCGTTCGGAGCTGTTCAATGCCGTGCTCGCCGCACGCATCGCGGCCGGTACCTGGAATGCCGGCGACGAGGGCGAGGTGTGGATGCTCGACGGCACGCAGAGCGTGTTCGGGCCCGAGCCGGCGACCGAGACGTTGCGCGAGCGTGTCGAACGCCAGGACATCCACCCGACCGGGCCGATGTGGGGCACCGGCGATCTGCGGCCGCAGGCCGCCGTGCGCGCGCTGGAGGAAATCACCGTCGCGCCATTCGCCGACCTGCGGGCCGGTCTGGAAGCGGCCGGCATGAAGCAGGAGCGCCGCGCCTTGCGCGTGCGCGTGAATGCGCTCGATTGGCGCTGGTTGGAAGCCGACGTACTGCAACTCGCTTTCACGCTGTCGCCCGGTTCGTATGCGACCGAAGTGCTCGCCGAACTCGGCGAGGTCGCGCAGCCCGCAGGGTAGAGGCGACGGCTTTAGCCTTGCCGACGCACGTTCCGCAATTCCGCGACCAGTTCGCGCAGGCTGCCGCGATAGAACCAGAGCGCGCCGCACAAGGCGAACAGCGCGGCCGACGTCCGCGCGTTTTCCGCGCGCAGTGTCGGATGGCCGAGTGCGGTGTGATAGAGCATGTACACGCCGTCGACGGTCAGCCAGCCGTAGAACAGGGCCATGCCCGAACGTAGAGGCCAGTCGCGCGGGCGTTCGCGCCAGCACAGGACCAGGCTGCGCAGGCTCCAGGGCGCGAGCAGATAGGACAGGCCGCCCATGAGCAGGCTTATGCCGACGTCCCAGTCGCCGAAGGAATAGTTCAACGCGCCGTACAGCAACCAGCCCATCCCGATCGCCAGGCTGAGCAGTTTCCACGGGCGTCGCCATTCGTTCGCATCGGCGCGATCCGGTCGCCAGGGATGCATCGCGGTCACCGCTCATCCAGGAGAACGAGCACCGCGCCGGACCCACCCTGGTTCAGCGGTGCCGAGGCGAAGGCCAGCACGTCGCCACGATGGCGCAGGACGCGATCGACCAGGGACTTGAGCACCGGCGCGCCTTCCGAGCGCAGCCCCTTGCCATGCACGATGCGCACGCAAGGGTGGTGGCCGCGGCGCGCGGCATTGAGGAACTGCTTGAGCAGGGCTTCGGCGTCGGCGGCGCGCAGGTGGTGCAGGTCGATCTCGTCCTGGATGCTGTATTCGCCGCGCTTGAGCTGCCTGAACACGCGTTCGGGCAGTCCCGGGCGGCAATAGGACAGCAGGTCGGCGGCATCGAGCGCGAGGTCGGCCGGCGCCCGGCGCGATTCGCGCAGGGCTTCTTCCTCGTCGATGCGCAGGCGCCGGGGCTCCGGGGGTGGACCCGGACGCGCGGGGGCCGCCGGCTCCGCTTCGATCCGCCGCACATCGCCGATGGCGTCGCGGAAGAGTTCGGAATCCTCGGGGCTGATCGTCGGCGGCTTGCGCTTCATCGGCCAAGACTAACCGCCGCGACGACGAAGGCAAGCTGCCCGGCGGGGGAGGCATCCGCTATGATTCGGCTTCACACAGGAAGATCGATGCGCGTACTGGTCAGCAACGACGACGGCGTGGATGCCCCGGGCATCAAGCACCTGGCCGAGGCCCTGCGCCAGGCCGGCCATGAAGTCACCGTGGTGGCGCCGGACCGGGACCGTTCCGGCGCAAGCAATTCGCTGACCCTCGACCAGCCGCTGCGCGCCAAGCCCCTGGGCAACGAGGTCTACAGCGTCGCAGGTACGCCGACCGACTGCGTGCATCTCGCGCTCGCCGGCATGCTCGCCGCCGATCCGGACATCGTGCTGTCGGGCATCAACAACACCTCCAATCTCGGAGACGACGTGATCTATTCGGGCACCGTCGCCGCCGCGATGGAAGGCCGTTGCCTGGGCCTGCCGGCGATCGCGATGTCCTTGTCGACGATCGATCATCAGGCCAAACATTTTGAGAGCGCCGCACGCGCGGCGGTCGAGATCACGCGCCGGCTGATGTCGGACCCGCTGCCGGCCGACACGATACTCAACGTCAATGTGCCGGACCTGCCCTGGAATGAGATCAAGGGCTTCGAAGTCACACGCCTGGGGCATCGGCACCGCGCCGCGCCCTGCATTGCGCAGAACGATCCGCGCGGCCGTCCGATCTGGTGGATTGGTCCGCCGGGCGAAGCGCAGGATGCCGGTCCCGGCACCGATTTCCACGCCGTGCGCACCGGATTCATTTCGATCACGCCGATCCACGTCGACCTCACGCGCTACCAGGCGCTGGAAACGGTCGCGAGCTGGGTCGGCGGCCTGTCGGCCGAACTGAAGCATTCCGCATGACGCCGCGCTTCCATCTCAAACCGGAATCGGCGGGGCAGGGCATGACCTCGCAACGCGCGCGCGACCGCATGGTCGATCGTCTGCGCAGCGAAGGCGGGATTCGCGACGAGCGTGTGCTCAGCGCGCTGCGCAGTCTGCCGCGGCATCTGTTCATCGACGAGGCGCTGGCCTCGCGTGCTTATGAAGACACCGCGCTGCCGATCGGCAATGGCCAGACGATTTCCCAGCCCTGGGTGGTCGCACGCATGACCGAGGCGCTGCTCGAACACGGCGCGCCGAAGAAAGTGCTCGAGATCGGCACCGGGTCGGGTTATCAGGGTGCGGTGCTCGCGACGCTGGGCCTGGAGGTTTACACGGTCGAGCGCATCGAGGAGCTGCTGCGCATCGCGCGTCGGCGTTTCCGCAATCTCGGACTCAATCTGCGCACCAAACACGACGACGGCCGTCTTGGGTGGCCTGAGCACGGTCCTTTCGACGCGATTATCGTCACCGCAGCCGGCGCGCACCTCGATCGCAGCCTGATGGACCAACTCGCGGATGGCGGCACGCTGATCGCGCCGGTCGGCGGCAGCGCGACGCAGAAACTTCTGCGCAAGCGCAAGACCGACCAGGGTCTGGTCGAGGAAGATCTGGGCAACGTCGTTTTCGTGCCGCTGGTATCGGGGATCATTTGAAAATCTTTCAGCCGCTTTACGACCGCGCCATCGTTTGGGCCCGTCATCGCCACGCACAGTGGCTGCTGTTCGGCCTGAGTTTCGCCGAAGCGGTGTTCTTCCCGGTCATGCCCGAACTCATGCTCGCGCCGATGTGCCTGGCACAGCCCAAGCGCGGCTTCTGGTTTGCCGCGCTCAGCCTGCTCGGTTCGGTGCTGGGCATGTTCGTGGGTTATGCGATCGGCTACTACGCCATCGAGTGGGCGATGCCTTTCATCGAGAAGATGGGCTATGCCGCGCAATTCGACAGCATCAAGCAACAGGCGGCGGCAAATGGATTCTGGCTGCTGCTGATCGCCGGCTTCACGCCGATCCCGTTCAAGATTTTCACGCTCGCCTCGGGCGCCGTCGGCATGCCTTTGCTGCCGTTTTTCGCCGGCGCAGTCATCGGTCGCGGCAAGCGCGTATTCCTGGTCGCCGGTGCGATCCGTCTGGGGGGCGAAAAGGCCGAGGCGGCGCTGCGCAAGCACATCGAGCCGGTGGGCTGGATCGCCCTACTGTTGTTCGCCGGCCTCATCGCCTGGCTGTACTTGCGCGGCCACGGCGCGTGAGATTGTCGCCGCTTTATGTTTGAATCCCTCCGCATGCCCCACAAGACCACGCACCTGCTGACGCTCCTGCTGATGGCGATGACGCTGTCGGCGTGCACGAGCGCGCGTGTCGTGCGCCAGTACTATCCCGACCAGGACGCGCCGCCGCCGCGCACGTCCCGGCCGGCGCCGATCTCGGAAGACGGGCCGCCGCCGCGTCCGGAAGTGCAGCCGATCCCGCGCGACGAGACCTATATCGTCAAGCCGGGTGAGACCTTGTACGGCATCTCCACGCGCTTCGGCCTGAAGTTCAAGGATGTCGCCGCGTGGAATCGCATCGGCGAGCCTTTCGCGATCCAGTCCGGCCAGCGCCTGCATCTGCGCCCACCAGAAGGCGAGTTGTTGCCCGAGCCCGTGGTCACCGCGCCTGTCGCTACGCCGCCGGTTGCGACACCGCCAAAGCCGGCGACGCCCGTGGTGACGACACCGCCCAAGCCCGCGCCCGCGACGACGCCGTCCGTGCCCGTGCCGACACCGCCCGTGGTGACGGCACCGGTGCCGGTGCCCACGCCGCCAGTCGTGCCTGTGCCGTCGCCGGGGACCACGACGGCACCGCCGACCAGTGCGGATCCACCGCCCGTGGTCATCGCTGGCGCGCCGAAATGGCGCTGGCCCACGCAGGGCCAGATCATCGGTCGTTACGTAGCCGGCGATCAGACGCAGCAGGGCATCAACATCGCCGGCAAATCCGGACAGACCGTGTATGCCTCGGCCGATGGCGTGGTCGTGTATTCCGGCGCGGGACTGGTGGGTTACGGCGAGCTGATCATCATCAAGCACTCCGACGAATGGCTGTCCGCGTACGCGCACAACCGCCGCCGACTGGTCGCCGAAGGCACCAAGGTCAAGGCCGGCGACGCCATCGCTGAAATGGGCCGCACTGGCGCCGTCCGCGACATGCTGCACTTCGAGATCCGCCGCAACGGCAAGCCGGTGGATCCGCTGCAGTTTTTGCCGAAGCCGTAGCCGACCGGAAAAGCGGTTCGCAGCACGCGATCAATAGCCACTGCCGAATTCTTTTCGATCAAAAGCAAGGACCAGCCATGCCCATCAAATCCGTCCAGGAATTCCTCGCTGCCTCCGTGCAGAAAGATCTCAGCGGCGATGCTTTCGAGCTCGAGAGTTCGCACCTGCTCGAGGTCAAACTCAACGGTCGCGTCTGGGCCAAGGCCGGCTCGATGGTCGCCTACCAGGGCGGCGTGAAGTTCGTGCGCCAGGGCATCATGGAACAGGGCCTGGGCAATCTGCTGAAGAAGGCGATCAGCGGCGAAGGCATGCAGATGATGAAGATGGAAGGGCAGGGGCGCGTGTATGTCGCCGATGCCGGCAAGAAGATCACCCTGCTGCGTCTGGCCGGCGACACGATTTTCGTCAACGGCAACGACGTGCTCGCTTACGAGGACGGCATCCAGTCCGACATCACGATGATGCGACGCATGGCCGGCATGATGTCGGGCGGTCTGTTCAACATGAAACTGCACGGCAACGGCATCGTCGCGATCACCTCGCACTACGAGCCGCTGACCTTGCCGGTGTCGGCGCAGACCGGCCCGGTGTTCACCGATCCGAACGCAACTGTCGCGTGGTCGGGTGGCCTGTCGCCGGAAGTCGTGGTCGACATGTCGCTGGGCACGCTGCTGGGCCGCGGTTCCGGCGAGAGCGTGCAGCTCAAGTTCAAGGGTGAGGGCTGGGTGGTCGTGCAGCCGTACGAGGAAGTGTATTTTCAGAAGACGCATTGATGGCGGCGTGAGGCTTGGGCAACAAAAAACCCGCGATTGCTCGCGGGTTTCTTGTTTCTAACCGGCAGTGCAGGTGATCAGACCTGCATCGCCTTCGCCACTTCCGCGGCGTAGTCTTCCACGACCTTCTCGATGCCTTCGCCGACCGCCAGGCGCTGGAAACCGACCACGTCGGCGCCGGCGGCTTTCGCGGCGGCTTCGACACTCTGATCGGTGTTCAGCACGAACGGCTGGCCGTACAGGGTGACTTCGTTGACGATCTTGGCCACCTTGCCGCCGATGATCTTCTCGAGGATCTCGGCCGGCTTGGCCTTGTCCTTTTCCGACATCTTGGCGAGCTCGATTTCCTTTTCCTTCGCCAGGAACTCGGCCGGCACGTCGGCGGCCTTGTTGTACGGCGGGTTCATCGCGGCGACATGCATCGCCACGCCGCGCGCGAAATCGACATCGCCACCCTTGCTCTCGACGAGCACGCCGATGCGGCCGCCGTGCACATAGGCTGCAACGACGTTGGCGCTGTCGACGCGAACCAGGCGACGCACCTGCACGTTCTCGCCGACCTTGGCGATGACGGCGGCGCGGGCTTCTTCGACGGTCTGGCCGGTCGCGAGCTTGGCCGACTTCAGTGCTTCCGCGTCAGCGGCGCCCGAAGACAGCGCGGCCGCAGCCACGGCATTGGCGAAGGCGAGGAAGTTGTCGTCCTTGGCCACGAAATCGGTTTCGGAGTTGATCTCGACCAGCACGGCCTTGCCACCTTCCGACGCGGCCACGATGCGGCCTTCGGCGGCGACGCGGTCGGCCTTCTTGTCGGCCTTGGCCAGGCCCTGCTTGCGCAGCCACTCGCCGGACGCGTCGAGGTCGCCGTTGTTCTCTTTGAGCGCCTTCTTGCATTCCATCATGCCGGCGCCGGTGCGCTCGCGCAGTTCTTTGACCAAACCAGCGGTGATTTCCATGGATTACCTCGGTGTTTCGGATATGACGGCGCGGCGGACGGATCCGCCGCGCGGGGAGAGGGGAAGCTTGCTCGACAACAGCGACGGGAGCGTGACCGCTCCCGTCGCGAAGCAGCAGGTCTTACTTGCGGTCGCCGCGCGGAGCAGCGCGATCGCCGTCACGGCGCGGGGCGCCCTTCTTGGCGGGGGCGCGACGCGGGGCGTCTTTCTTGTCGGCCTTGCCGACCGGGTTGCCTTCAGCGTCGAGCTCGACGAACTCGTCGTCGCGGCTGGCGGCGGCCGGCGCGGCAGCCTTGCCTTCGAGCACGGCGTCGGCAGCGGCGCGCACATACAGCTGCACGGCGCGGATGGCGTCGTCGTTGCCCGGGATCGGGTAGTCGACCAGGCTCGGGTCGTAGTTGGTGTCGACGACGGCGATGACCGGAATGCCGAGCTTCTTGGCTTCCTGCACGGCGATGTTCTCGTGGCCGATGTCGATCACGAACAGCGCGTCGGGCAGACGGTTCATGTCCTTGATGCCGCCCAGCGACGCGTCCAGCTTGTCGCGCTCGCGACGCAGGCCGAGCACTTCGTGCTTGACCATCTTCTGGAAGGTGCCGTCGGTCTCAGCGAGCTCGAGTTCCTTCAGGCGCGAAACCGACTGCTTCACGGTGCGGAAGTTGGTCAGGGTGCCGCCGAGCCAGCGCATGCTCATGTACGGCATGCCGCAACGCTCGGCCTCTTCCTTGACCACGTCGCGCGCGGAGCGCTTGGTGCCGACGAACAGGATGGTGCCGCGCTTCTGCGCAAGGCCCGAGACGAAGTTCATCGCGTCCGTGAACAGCGGGAGCGTCTTCTCGAGGTTGATGATGTGGATCTTGCCGCGGGCGCCGAAGATGTACGGGCCCATCTTGGGATTCCAGTAGCGGGTCTGGTGGCCGAAATGAACGCCGGCTTCCAGCATCTGGCGCATGGTGACTTGGGGCATGGGACTGACCTTTCGAAATAGGGAACCGGCCGCATATCTGACGGCGTGATGGTTCCGGGGTTGGGCCTCCACCTGGCCGCCGCCACGAACCCGGACCTGTCGGTCTGGGCACCCCGGGGCGGGGAATAGCCAGGTGTGTGGATTCACCGATGACGCTCGGCGTGGGCGTTTTGAAGCCGCGGGATTGTAAAGGCTGGCCTAAACCATTGCAACTGTTGGATAATCCGACCATGAAAGTAACGATCAAGACCCCCGAAGACGTCGCCAAGATGCGTGTGGCCGGCCGCCTGGCCGCCGAAGTCCTGCAAGTGGTCGCCCCGCACGTCAAAGCGGGGGTGTCCACCGCCGAACTCGACCGCATCTGCCACGATCATATCGTCAACGTGCAGCAGGCCATCCCGGCCAACGTCGGCTACAAGGGCTTCCCGGCGACGGTCTGCACCTCGGTCAACAACGTCATCTGCCATGGCATCCCCAGCGAGGCCAAGGTCCTGAAGGACGGGGACATCATCAATATCGACGTAACCGTCATCAAGGACGGTTTCCACGGCGATACCAGCCGGATGTACGTGGTCGGCAACGCCTCGGTGATCGCCAAGCGCCTCGTCGACGTGACCCGCCAGGCCATGTTCGAGGGCATCCGCGTGGTCAAGCCCGGCGCGACCCTGGGCGATATCGGCAACGCCATTCAGAAATACGCCGAGGCCCAGCGCTTTTCGGTCGTGCGCGAGTACTGCGGTCACGGCATCGGCCGCATCTATCACGAGGACCCGCAGGTCCTGCACTACGGCACGGCGGGCGAAGGCCTGCGTCTGCAGCGGGGCATGACCTTCACGATCGAGCCGATGATCAACGAAGGCGCGCGCCACACCCGCCTGATGCCCGATGGCTGGACCGTGGTGACCAAGGATCGTTCACTGTCGGCGCAGTGGGAGCACACCGTGCTGGTCACCGAGGACGGCGTGGAAATCCTGACCCGCGTCCCCGGCGACGACAACGACCTGTGAGCCTGGCCGCCGATCCGCTGGCGGCCTCCCTGGCCCAGGCCGCCGATGATCAGGCCTGGCGCGATACCGCCAAGGCCGCTCTGGCCGAACACCGCGCACGTTTGCAGCAGGCCTACGCGGCCGGCGAGGGCGTCGAGCGCCTGATCGCGCGGCAATGCGCGCTCACCGATGCCTTCGTAGTGTCCGCCTGGCATCGCTGCGTCGATGCGCGCGAACCGATGAGCCTGCTCGCGACCGGTGGTTACGGCCGCGGCGAGCTGTATCCGCTCTCGGATATCGACCTGCTGGTGCTGGCGGAGCCGAAAATCCAGAAAAAGCATGTGGCCGCGATGTCGCGCCTGTTCGCCCTGCTCTGGGACGTCGGCCTGGCGGCGAGCCATGCCGTGCGCTCGGTGCGCGAATGCGTCGACGCCGCGAAGAACGACATCGCCACGCTGACCTCGCTCATGGAACTGCGCACGCTCGCCGGCGACGATGCGGCGCGCACCGAGCTGATCGCCGCGCTTGCGCCGAAAAAACTCTGGCCGCCGAAAAAATACTTTGAAGCCAAGCGCGAAGAACAGCGTGCGCGCCACGCCCGCTACAACGACACCGCCGACAACCTCGAACCCAACCTCAAGGAAGGTCCGGGCGGACTGCGCGACCTGCATACCGTCACCTGGATGGGCATGCGCCTGTACGGCGTGCCGGGCCTGCAGGCGCTGGTGCCGCTGGGCCTGCTCGGCGGCGACGAGTGCGCGACGCTCGAGCGCGAGTGGCGGATCATCGCCAAACTGCGCTTCGGCCTGCATCTGATCGCGCCGCGCCGGGAAGAGCGTCTGGTCTTCGATCACCAGAAAACGCTCGCGGCCTTGATGGGTCTGAAGGACGAGGACGACAACCTCGCCGTCGAGCAGATGATGCAGGGCTTCTTCCGCGCCGCCGCGACCACGTTGCGCATCAACGATCGCCTGCTGCAGCGGTTCGAGGAACAGCTGTCGGGTGAGACCAAGATCATCGAGGTCGAGCCCGGGTACGTGTTGCGCCACGGCTATCTCGCGATGACCGATGCCGGCCGTCTTGCCGGCGACATGGCGACGGTGCTGCATCTGTTCTCGGTCTGGACGCGTCTGGACACCGCGCGCGGCCTGCATTCGGAAACGGCGCGTGCGCTTGCCGAATCGCTGCCCACATTCAAGCCTTACCGCGAGCAATCGCCGGAAGTGCGTGCGCAGTTCATCGCGATGCTGTCCGGTCCCAAGGCCGTGATCACGCTCAAGCGCATGGCGCGGCTGGGCGTGCTGGCGCGCTATCTGCCCGAGTTCGGCAAGGTGTCCGGGCGCATGCAGTACGACCTGTTCCATGTCTATACGGTCGATCAACACACGCTGACCGTGTTGCGTTTCATGGACGGTTTCCTGGCCGGCCCGGTCGAGGGCTTTTCGTTGCCGCACGAAGTCGTGCCGCGCTTGCGCAAGCCTTTCCTGTTGCTGGTGTCCGGACTGTTCCACGACATCGCCAAGGGCCGCGGCGGCGACCATTCGCAGCTCGGCGCCGAAGACGTGCGCGTATTCGCCGACGCGCACGAGCTGCCCAGCGCCGACACCGAGCTGCTGGTGTGGCTGGTGCGCGAACACCTGCTGATGTCGGTGACTGCGCAGCGCCAGGACATTTCCGATCCCGACGTCGTCACGCGTTTCGCCACCCGCGTCGCCGACCGCGAGCATCTCGATTACCTGTATCTGCTGACCTGTGCCGACATCGCCGGCACCAGTCCCAAGCTGTGGAATGCCTGGAAGGACCGTCTGCTCGCCGACCTGTACACGGCCACGCGCTACGCCTTGCGCCGTGGCCTGGAGCATCCGCTCAATGCCGACGACATCATCGCCGACACGCGCAACATGGCCTTGGCCAAGCTGCTCGACGAGGGCTTCGATGAGGCGGCGGTGCAGGGTGTGTGGACGACCTTCCCCGAAGCGGCCTTCCTGCGCTATCGCCCCGAACAGCTGGTCTGGCAGACGAAGGGGATTCTTGCGCACGCCGCGCAGTCGTCGCAGGTGCTCGTGCGCGGGCACGACAGTCCCGGCAGCTACGAGGTCTTCGTGCGCACGCACGACCGCGACGGCCTGTTTGCCGCCCTGGTCGCCACGCTCGATCGTTTGGGCCTGAGCGTGCTCGATGCGCGCATCCTCAGTTCCACCGACGGGTTCGCGTTGGATAATTTCCAGGTGCTCGCGAGCGCCCATACGCCCGATCCGGTGCGCATCGCGCAGACCCTGCACGGCGCCCTGCGCGATCCGGCCCAGGTCAAGCCGGCGCGACGGGCGATGCCGCGCCAGCTGCGGCATTTCCGCGTGCCGGTGCGCGTGGATTTCGATGCCGTCGATGCCGGCGACCGCACGCGCCTGAGTCTGGTCTGCACCGATCGGCCCGGCCTGCTCGCGGACATCGCCCAGGTGCTGCGTACGCATCGTCTGCGCGTGCATGATGCGCGTATCGCCACGTTCGGCGAGCGCGTGGAAGATTTTTTCCTGCTCACCGACGAGAATGACCGCGCGGTGACCGACCCCCATTCATTGGAAACATTGCGCAGCGCCCTCGTGGCCTGCGTCGAAGGAGAGCAAATCCATGGCAAATCCGCATCCGCCCGCTAACGCCACCTTGCGCGCGACCATCGAGGACGCGTTCGAGCGTCGCGCCAGCCTGACCGCCAGCGAGATCGACGGTTCGACGCGGCCGGCGGTCGAAGAAGTCGTGGCCTTGCTCGAGTCGGGCAAGCTGCGCGTCGCCGAGCCGATTGCCGGCGGCGGCTGGCAGGTCAACGAGTGGGCCAAGAAGGCCGTGCTGTTGTATTTCCGCTGCAACGACATGCAGCTCGTCGAAGGCGCGCCGGGTCCTTACTGGGACAAGGTGCCGACGCGCTTCGAGGGCTTCGACGAAAACGACTTCCGCGAACTGGGCGCCCGCGTGGTCGCCGGTACGGTGGTGCGTCGCGGCGCGCACATCGGCAAGGATGTCGTGCTCATGCCCAGCTTCGTCAATATCGGCGCGCACGTCGGCGTCGGCACGATGGTCGATACCTGGGCGACGGTCGGTTCCTGCGCGCAGGTCGGTGCGCACTGCCACATTTCCGGCGGCGCTGGCATCGGCGGCGTGCTCGAACCGCTGCAGGCGGCGCCGACGATCATCGAAGACAACTGTTTCATCGGCGCGCGTTCGGAAGTCGTCGAAGGCGTCATCGTCGAACGCGGCAGCGTCATTGGCATGGGTGTGTTCATCGGCCAGAGCACGCGCATTTACAACCGCGCGACCGGCGAGGTCTCGTACGGACGCGTGCCGGCCGGCAGCGTCGTCGTTTCCGGCTCGCTGCCGTCGGCCGATGGCAAGTACTCGCTGTATTGCGCGGTCATCGTCAAGCAGGTCGACGAGAAGACGCGCTCCAAGACGTCGGTGAACGAACTGCTGCGCGGCGCGGTGGAATGAGCGTGACGACGATCTACGGCCTCGACAACTGCGATACCTGCAAGAAAGCGCGCAACTGGTTGACGCGATTCGGCGTCGAGTATCAGTTCGTCGATTACCGGAACGATCGGCAGACGCCGGAAACGCTGAAGGACTGGGCGAAGCAGGTGGGAGGCTGGGACAAGCTGATCAACCGCGCGTCGACGACCTGGCGCACGCTGCCGGAGATGCGCAAGTCGCCGCAGAGCGATCCGGAATGGACCTTGCTGCTGAAAGAGTATCCGGCGCTGATCAAGCGGCCGGTCGTGGTCACGGACGATGGCGTGGTCACGCAGGGGTTTACCGACAATGGGTTCAAGGCGCGGTTCGGGATTTCGAAGTAAGGCGGCCCCTCATCCGGCCTGCGGCCACCTTCTCCCCGGTGGGGAGAAGGATATTCGCTGCAGCCGCCGACTCCCTCTCCCGCGAGGGGAGAGGGCCGGGGTGAGGGCCGCGCCGCTGCCAATCGCAGGTAAAGTAAGCCCATGACCACGAAAACCAACGTCCTCGATTTCACCCGCGACCTCATCGCGCGCCCGTCCGTCACACCCGACGACCAGGGCTGCCAGGACCTGATCGCCGCAAAACTCGCCGACGCGGGATTCCGCATCGAGAACCTGCCGTTCGGCCCGGTGAAAAATCTCTGGGCCACGCATGGCGAAGGGTCGCCGGTGCTCGTCTTCCTCGGCCACACCGATGTCGTGCCGACCGGTCCGGTCGAAGAATGGACCAGCGACCCGTTCGTGCCTGCGATCCGCGATGGCCTGCTCTACGGTCGTGGTGCTGCCGACATGAAGGGCAGCGTGGCGGCCTTCGTCGTCGCCGCCGAAGAATTTGTTGCTGCGCATCCCGCTCACCCCGGCACGATCGCCATCTTGCTGACCTCGGACGAGGAAGGCGATGCCGTCGACGGCGTGCGCAAGGTCGCCGAGCATTTCCGTGCGACCGGACGGAAGATCGACTATTGCGTGACCGGTGAGCCGTCCTCGATCAAGCAACTGGGCGACCTGCTGCGCGTCGGTCGCCGCGGCACGCTGTCGGGCACGCTAATCGTCAAGGGTATCCAGGGCCACGTCGCCTATCCCGAACGTGCGCGCAATCCGATCCACCAGGCGATGCCCGCCCTCGCGGAATTGTGTGGCCGGCGCTGGGACGAGGGTTATGCCGAATTCCCGGCCTCGAGCTTCCAGATCTCGAACATCCACGCCGGCACCGGCGCGAACAATGTGATTCCCGGCGACTGCGAGGTGGTGTTCAACTTCCGCTACAACCCCGGCTGGAAAGCCGAGGCGCTGGAGCGCGAAGTGCATGCGGTGCTCGACCGCCACGGCCTCGAATACGCGATCCGCTGGCATCGCGGCGGCGAGCCCTTCCTCACGCGCGAAGGCGCGCTGCGCTGCGCCGCGCGCGAAGTCATGGTCGAACGTTGCGGTGTCACGCCCGACGAGAACACCGGCGGCGGCACCTCGGACGCGCGTTTCATCGCGCCGCTCGGTGCCGAAGTGATCGAGATGGGTCCGATCAACGCGAGCATCCACAAAGTCGACGAATGCGTTTCGGTCGAAGACCTGCAGCGTCTGCCGGCCCTGTACCGCGAAATCGCCGAGAAGCTCCTGCTGCCGATGTAGGAGCGACCTTGGTCGCGACCGTCGAATTTGACGCGGAAGCGATCGCGACCAAGGTCGCTCCCACATTATTTTTTGGCAGGCGCCAACGTCATCGTGTGCGTCGCCTTGCCCGGCAAGAACGGTGTCGGTTCGCCGCGCACCCAGGCCGCGTGTCCCGCGCCCCAGAACGGCGACAGCGGGTGCCCGCTCTGGCCGCCGGGCATGTGGATGATGCCGTCGGCTTCGTGACCGGGTGACACGACCATGCGTTCGGACGCGCCAAAATCCGGCGACGCGACGCGCGGCATGTTCATGTCGCCTGGCAATGGGTCGGCCGGCATGCACAGCAGCGGTTTCGCGAAACCGGGCAGCGCCCGTGCCAGCGGATGGCAGATGTTCGCGGTGTTGCGTGCACCCCAGGTCTGCCGATCAAGCGGACCGTGTCGGGACAGATCGGCGGTGACGTCGCGCGCGGCGTCGAGCAGCAGCGCATCCCAGCTGTCGTACTTGCGTGGCAGCAGATGCTTCGGCCGCAACGACACCAGCTCCCAGGCGACACCCTCGATCTGCGGCAGATCGGGCATCACGAAATCCGGGCCCAGCTTTACCATCGCCGGCGCCATCAGGCCGTGCCGGATGCGCTCGATCACCGCCAGCCGCCAGGCGCGCGTGATGCGATAGCTCACCGCATCGGCGGAGGCGTGCTCGTCCCAGGCACGCGTCGCGGCCTCGATCTGCTTCCACGCCGGATCGTCCGAGGCCTGCGCCTGCACGCGCATTTGCATCCACCAGCGTTCGAGGAACAGCGTGCGATCGTCCAGCTGGATCGCCATGAGGTCTTTTTCGGTGAAACGGTCCTTCGCGAACAGATCGTCGCGGATCTGGCGTGCGCGGGCGCCGTTCGCGTAGCCGCCGTCGCCGACTAGGGCCAAGGCGGCACCGTCGACCGTGCGCGCATTCGCCGTCCACAGGCGATGGTCGACTGGATCGACGAGGCTCGGATTCTCGGTCGGCGCCAACCAGCCGCTCCAGCGGCAGGGCGCGCTGACCACCTGCGGCGCCGTCGGATCGCATTGGCCGGTTCGCATCGGCATCTGCGCGGTCAGTCGCCAGGCGATGCGACCCTTGCTGTCGCCAATGACCAGATTCTGCGCCGGCATGCCGATGCCATCGGCGATGGCCAAACCGCTGTCGAGATCGCCGGCACGCGCCAACTCCGTCAGACCCAAGTTGAGCGAGCCGGGCAAATGCGCCGTCCAGCGCAAGGCCAGCGCACTGCCGTCCTTCGCGTCTTCGACGATGGGACCCCAGCGGGTTTCGCGCACGACGAAGTCGACCGTCGGCGCATCCTTCACCCGGATCGGTTCATGCGCCGTGCGCAAAACCGCCTGGCCTTCAGGCACGCGGTAGCGCGTCTTGCCCGCATCGGCCCAGTCCACGCGATAGAAGTCCAGCCAGTCGCCGTAGCTGTTGGTGAAACCCCAGGCGACATGCGTATTGCTGCCGACGATGACCGCCGGAATGCCGGGCAGGGTGAAACCGCTGACATCGACCTTGCCGCCGGGTGCTTTCGGATCCGGATACTGCAGGCGTGCGCGGAACCAGATATTCGGCGCGCGCAGACCCAGATGCATGTCGTCGGCGACGATCGCGCGACCGTCCTGGGTCAGCGCGCCGGCGACGGCGAAATTATTGCTGCCCGGTGCGGCCGGCTCGGATTCCGCATGGTCTTTGTCTTCGACCGGGGTCGGCAGCTGGTGCAGGTCCAACGCGCTCGGCAGCGGCAGAGGCACATTGCCATGCGAGGGTCCGATCAACGGGGCATCCCATTCCGTGCCATCGAAAGCCATCAAGCGGTACAGGGCATCGGGCACGACCTGCTTGATCTTCCACAAGGCGAGTTCGCGCGAGTTCGATTCGTCCTGCAGATCGAAGAACATCGCATAGCCGGCCAGCGCGGTGTCCGCCGGTTGCCAGTCGCGCGGCGCGACGCCAATGAGCGTGTAAGGCCAAGGCTGCTGGCGCAGGCCATGCAGGCCCGCGTTGACGCCCTCGGTGTAGGCCTGCAGCACGGGCATCTTGTCGCCGACGACAGCGTCCATGTTTTCCATCACGCGTGCGCGCAGTCGGTGCACGCGGATCGACTTGTCTTTCTCGATAGCGATCGCGCCGAACAGTTCCGACAATTCACCCGCGGCCGAGCGACGCATGAGGTCCATTTCGAAGAATCGTTCCTGGCCATGCACGTAGCCGAGCGCGCGGGCGGCGTCGGTTTCGTTGGCGGCGTCGATGGTGACGACGCCGAGCGCGTCGCGTTCGATGCGCACCGGGGCCGACAGGCCGGGCAGGGACAGCTCGCCGTCGAGGGTCGCCAGGCTGCCGCGGAAGGTCCACCAACCGACGCCGAGCGCGAGCGCGGCCAGCAGCAACAGCAGCAAGGTCAGGCGCAGCAGCAGGCGCGGCAGTCGGGACATGGCGGGCTCCGGAGGGACAGGCGAATCCTAGCGGATTGCCATGGCGCCCCGGTGCCACTTGCGCATCGGGCCGCATTGGGCTTCAATCGGGCCATGCACACCCTTCAGGCCACTGCCGCCCTCGACCTCCGGACCCTCGCGGTCCCGGCCGACGCGTGCCTGAACACCAATAACGCCAATAACAATAACCGGACGCTCAGGCGGGTCGGCGATTAGGCGTACAAGATTCCACAGCCCCAATCCCAACGGCCCGCACTGAAAAGTGCGGGCCGTTTTCTTTTTCATCCCGGAGAAAACGCAATGTGCTCGATTCTTGGAATATTCGCCCTCGGTGCCGACACCGATCTCGCCGCCTTGCGGCCGCAGGCCCTGGCCCAGAGCGCGCGCCAGCGCCATCGTGGCCCGGACTGGAGCGGCGTCTACGTGGACGAGCATGCGCTGCTCGTGCACGAGCGCCTGGCCATCGTCGGCGTCGCCTCGGGCGCGCAGCCGCTGCGTTCGGAGGACGGCGGGCTGGCGCTCGCGGTCAACGGCGAGATCTACAACCATCGCGAATTGCGCCAGGAGCTGCACGCGCGCTATGCGTTCCAGACTGATTCGGACTGCGAGGTCATCAACGCCCTGTATCGCGAGAAAGGCGCGGACTTCCTCGGCGAGCTCAATGGCATCTTCGCGTTCGCGCTGTGGGACGCGGTGGAAAAGCGCTATCTGATCGCGCGCGATCCCCTGGGCGTGTGTCCGCTGTACACCGGCCACGATGCCCAAGGTCGTCTGCATGTCGCCTCGGAGATGAAGGCGCTGGTCGGCGTCTGCGACGATATCGCGGTGTTCCCGCCGGGCCACTATCTCGATAGCCGCGTCGGCACGCCGGTCCGCTACTGGTCGCGCGACTGGCGCGACTACGAGGCAACGCGCGGTGTCGAGGTCGGACCGAAATCGCTGCGCTCGGCGCTGGAGTCGGCCGTGCATCGGCAGCTGATGACCGACGTGCCGTATGGCGTGTTGCTGTCGGGCGGACTGGATTCTTCGCTGGTCGCGGCCTGTGCGGCGCAGTTCGCGCGCCATCGCATCGAGACCGACGATCGCGAGGAAGCCTGGTGGCCGCGCCTGCATTCGTTCGCGATCGGCCTGGAAGGGTCGCCCGATCTGGCCGCCGCGCGGGTCGCGGCCGATTCACTGGGCACAAGCCATCACGAGTTCAAGTTCACCATCCAGGAGGGGCTGGATGCCTTGCCCGACGTCATCCGCCATATCGAAACCTATGACGTCACTTCCATCCGCGCGTCCACGCCGATGTATCTCATGGCGCGACGCATCAAGGCGATGGGAGTGAAGATGGTGCTGTCGGGCGAGGGTGCGGACGAGATCTTCGGCGGCTACCTGTACTTTCACAAGGCGCCGTCCGCGGAAGCCTTCCACGAGGAAACGGTGCGCAAGCTCGACGCGCTGCATCTGTACGACTGCAACCGGGCGAACAAGGCGATGGCTGCCTGGGGCGTGGAAGCGCGGGTGCCCTTCCTGGATCTGGAATTCCTCGACGTAGCGATGTCGATGGACGCCGAGCACAAGCGGGTACGCGCGGGGCGCATCGAAAAGGCCGTGCTGCGCCAGGCCTTCGACGGCGCGCTGCCCGACCGCATCCTGTGGCGGCAAAAAGAACAGTTCAGCGACGGCGTCGGCTACGGTTGGATCGATTCGCTGAAGGCGCATGCGGAGGCCACGATCGACGAGGCCGAGTTGGCCGTCGCGGCCGAGCAGTTCCCGCACAACCCGCCGATGACGAAGGAAGCGCTGATGTATCGCCGATTGTTCGCTGTCGCGTTCCCGAGCGATGCCTGCGCAGCGACCGTTCCGGGCGGCCCGTCGATCGCTTGTTCAACCGCAGCAGCGATCGAGTGGGACGCGGCATTCAAGAACGCTGCCGATCCCTCGGGCCGCGCGGTGGCGGGCGTGCATCTTTCCGCGACGTGAGGTCTTGGCCACCGTTGCTGAGAGTCTCGCTGTCGCACCCGCGCCGCCGGCGCCGACGGGTGCCACCGTGTCGGTTCGGGGGTACCTCCTGTACCCACTCACCGACCGCAGGCCATCCTTGGCCTGCTCACGGTGGCATCCCATCGTCACCGGCGACACTCTGAGATCGCGAGGCGGCGTTGCGAAGATCAAAAGCTCTTCCATCCCGTTTCGAAACCTTCGCAGAGCGCCCCCGACTTACCCGGAATGATGTGAGCAGGCCAGGGATGGCCTGCGACGGTTCGTGAAGGGCAGGACGCCCGACCCGAACCGGCACCGTCATTCCGGGTGGGTCGGGGGCGCGGGGGCGGAAACGAGATTTCCTGCTCGGCAGAGAATTGGCTACGTCGCTTCGACGGAATCCACGCGCTGGAAGCCGCGGGGCAGGGCGTTGCCGCGTGAGGCGCGGGCGCCTTCGTAGGCTTGCAGGTCGCGCCAGCCAAGCACCAGCTTGCGCTGGCCGCAATACAGCGTCAGCTCGCCGCCCTGACGCACGCTCGCGACCGCGATGACTTTTTCCTCGCCCGATTTCAGCTTCGCCGGCGGAATCTGGATTAGCTTGTTGCCCTTGCCCTTGTCGAGTTCCGGCAGCTCGGTGATCGGGAACGCCAGCAGATGGCCGCTGTTGGTGATCGACACGATCCAGTCCGTCTGCGCATCGGTCACCAGCGCCGGCGCCAGGATGTCCGCGGCGTCGTCGGCGTTGATCAGCTGCTTGCCGGCCTTGTTGCGGCCGGTGAAGTTTTCAAAGCGCGTGACGAAGCCATAGCCCCAGCTCGACGACACCAGGAAGCGCGTGTCGTTCTCGCCGACCGCCAGCCCCGTGAACTGCGCGCCGGCCGGCGGCGAGAACCGTCCCGACAGCGGCTCGCCATTGCCACGCGCCGACGGCAGCGTATGCGCCAGGCTGGAATAACTGCGGCCGCTCGAATCGAGAAAGGCGACCTGTTGCGTGCTGCGGCCACGCACGGCCTGCAGCAGCTTGTCGCCGTCGCGATAGCTGAGCGACGCGGCATCGACCTCGTGACCCTTCGCCGCGCGGATCCAGCCTTTCGCCGAGAGCACCACCGTGACCGGTTCGCTGGGCACCAGCTCGTTCTCGCTGATCGCCTGAGCCGCACCGCGTTGCACCAGCGGCGAACGGCGCGCATCGCCGAACTTCTTGGCGTCGGCCAGCAGCTCGTCCTTGACCTGCTTCTTGAGCTTGGCGTTCGAGGCGAGGATCGCCGCGATCTTGTCGCGTTCCTTGGCGAGCTCGTCCTGTTCGCCGCGGATCTTCATCTCTTCCAGGCGCGCCAGCTGCTTGAGCTTGGTCTCGAGGATGTACTCGGCCTGGTCTTCGGACAGTCCGAAACGCGCCATCAATGCCGGCTTGGGCTCGTCTTCGCTGCGGATGATGCGGATGACTTCGTCGAGATTGAGGAAGGCGACCAGCAAGCCATCGAGCAGGTGCAGACGGCGTTCGACTTTCTCGAGGCGGTGCTTGAGGCGCTTGCGCACGGTCTCGGTGCGGAACACCAGCCACTCGGTCAGCATCGTCTTGAGGTTCTTGACCTGCGGACGACCGTCGAGACCGATGATGTTGAAATTGACACGGAAACTCTTTTCCAGGTCGGTCGTCGCGAACAGATGCCCCATGAGGGCTTCGACGTCGACACGGTTCGAACGCGGCACCAGCACCAGGCGCACCGGGTTCTCGTGATCGGATTCGTCGCGCAGGTCTTCGAGCCAGGGCAGTTTCTTGGCGCGCATCTGCTGCGCGATCTGCTCCATGATTTTCGACGGCGACACCTGGTAGGGCAGCGCGGTCAGCACGATGTTGTTGTGTTCGCGCAGGTAGGTCGCGCGCGCACGCACGCTGCCGCCGCCGGTCTCGTAGATCGCCGCGAGGTCAGCCGCAGGCGTGATGATTTCCGCACTGGTTGGATAGTCCGGGCCGCGCACGTGTTCGCACAGGTCGCGCACGCTCGCGTCGGGGTCGTCGAGCAGGCGCACGCAGGCGCTGACGACTTCGTTGAGATTGTGCGGCGGCACGTCGGTCGCCATGCCGACCGCGATGCCGGTCGTGCCATTGAGCAGCAGATGCGGTAGGCGCGCCGGCAGCCAGCTCGGCTCTTCCAGCGTGCCGTCGAAGTTGGGGCTCCAGTCGACCGTGCCCTGGGTCAGTTCGCCGAGCAGGACTTCGGCGATCGGCGTGAGCTTGGATTCGGTGTAGCGCATCGCGGCGAACGATTTCGGATCGTCGGTCGAACCAAAATTGCCCTGGCCCTCGATCAGCGGATAGCGGTACGAAAACGGCTGTGCCATGAGCACCAACGCTTCGTAGCAGGCGCTGTCGCCATGCGGGTGGAACTTGCCGATGACATCGCCGACGGTGCGGGCGGATTTCTTCGGTTTCGCCGTCGCACCCAGGCCCAGCTCGCTCATCGCGTAGATGATGCGGCGTTGCACCGGCTTGAGGCCGTCGCCGAGGAAAGGCAGGGCGCGGTCGAGCACGACGTACATCGAGTAGTCGAGATACGCGCGTTCGGCGTATTCGCGCAGCGGAATCTGTTCAAAGCCGTGGAAGCTGGGGCGTGCAGGTTCGGTCATGGGGTCCGTGGGGGTTGGCGGGTCCGGCGCGCGGGCGCGGGATCAGGCGTCGTTGGGGGTGGCAGCCAGGCTGCGCAAGGGGAATTCGCTACTCGGCGGTGTGGCCAGTCCGGCATCGGCGAGACGGACGCAATTGCGCCCGGCGCGTTTGGCCGCATACAGCGCGGTGTCGGCGTGGGTGAACAGCGTGGCGAGATCGTAGCCCTGCTCGGGGTCGGCGATCGCGATGCCAACACTGATGCTGATGTCGTGCAGCGATTCATGGCCGTCGACGGCGTGTTTGCGCACCGAGGCGCGAATCTTTTCGGCGAGCAAAGGCGCGGTGGCGGCGTCGCCATCCATGCAGGCGATCAGGAATTCGTCGCCGCCGAAACGGCCGAACAGATCCTGGCTGTCGAGATTCTCGCGCACCACGCCCGCGACCATTTTCAGCGCGATATCGCCGGCGAGATGGCCGTAGGTGTCGTTGACCGATTTGAAATGATCGAGATCGAACAGGAAGAACGCGACCGGTTTGCCGTAGTGCTGCGCGTGATGCAGCAGTTCGGACAAATCGTTGGCGAAAGCCTGGCGGGTCAGGGCGCCGGTGAGCGCGTCCTGCGTCGCGGTCTGGCGCAGGTGTTCGGCCTGCTGCTGCAAGGTCTGGTGCGCATTGCGCAGATGTTTCTGGTGGCGGGCGAGGCGTTCGGTTTCATTGCGCAGGTCGTCGGCCTTGCGCTGGCTGCGCAGCCAGGCCCAGATCAGCAGCAGGCACACGGGCAACAACAACCACAACCAGCGTGCCTGGCTCGGCGCCGCGGCGGGTTGCTCGGCACCGTCGACGCCGTTCGTCGGTGGCGCGACCACAGCGGGTGCGCCCGTCGCTGGCGTGGCTGTCGCGTCACCCGATGCTTCCGGGCGCGGCGCGATCTGGCGTTCGATGCGTTCGCGGAATTGTTCGGCACGTTTGTTCCAGGTGTCCGCCATGCCGGCGTCGTCCTGGGCCAAATAGGCCTTGGCCATCAGCAGGGCCGCCTCGCGACCTTGGCGATCGTCGTTGTAGCGGCTCGACAGCGTGACGGCTTCTTCCAGCAAGGGCAGGGCGCGGCTTGCCTGCCCGGCCTGCAACTGTGCATCGGCCAGGCGGATCAGCGCGGCGCTGATGTCGGCCGTGTTGTTGCTGCGGCGGGCATCGGCGAGCTTGTTTTCCAGATCCGCGACGCTGCCCGCGACCACGGGCGAAGCGTCCGGCGCGGCCGGTTCGACGGCAACGGGCGCCGGCGGGGTGATCTGTGCGGGCGGAGTCTGTTCGGGAGGTGGAGCCGTATTCCAACCGCCCGGCGGTGGGGGCGGCGGCGGGCGACCAGATTCGACTGGGCTGCCTGGCGGCGGCGGGGGCGGGCGATCGAGTTGCCGCTGGGCCGCCCAGGCCGTATTCGCGGCCAGCAGCAGCACCAGCACTACTGCCCATGACCAGGCGGCGAACGTGGACGGCTGAATCGGCGGGCGGGCATCGGTCATACGGCGGGTCCGGGGGAGTGGGCGACGGCCGGATGTCGGTGCGCCGGCCGGACCGATTCTAGCGTCTTTGCGGCCTTTCCAGACCGCCAGAACACGCGTTTTGACGAGCCTCACGTCGCTTGCGTCGCACTCTGTCGCTGCCGGCCGGAGCGGCTGCCTTCTTGGGCTAGACTGCAGGCCACGCGCACGTACGGAAAAGAACGAATGAGCTGGATCGCAATTCTCGTGGTGATCGTCGGCATCTATCTCGCGATCAAGGTCGTCGGCTTCATGTTCAAGCTGGCGATGTGGGCGCTGGTGATCGGCGGCCTGTACTGGCTGGCCGCGCCCTATCTGGGCCTGCCCTTGCCGGTGTGATCAGGTCGGCGCGGCTTCGCTCGCCTGCTGCTGCAGGCGCCACATCGCCGCGTAATGTCCGTTGCGGGCGATCAGCGCAGCGTGGTTGCCGCGTTCGACGATATTGCCCGCGTCCATGACCAGGATTTCATCGGCGTCCATGACCGTCGACAGACGGTGTGCGATGACCAGGGTCGTGCGACCGATCGCGATGCGGTCGAGCTCGGCCTGGATCGCTTTTTCGCTCGCCGAGTCCAGCGCCGATGTCGCTTCGTCGAAAATCAGGATCGCCGGATTCTTCAGCAGGGCCCGCGCGATCGCCACGCGCTGTTTCTCGCCGCCGGACAATTTCAGCCCGCGTTCGCCGACTTCGCTGTCGTAGCCGTCGGGCAGGGATTCGATGAACCGGTGGATATGCGCGGCGCGCGCCGCGTCCTCGACTTCCTCGTCGCTCGCCGATGGGCGGCCGTAGCGGATGTTGTAGCGGATGCTGTCGTTGAACAGCACCGTGTCCTGCGGAACGATGCCGATCGCGCCGCGTACGGAGTCCTGCGTCAGCGCGCGCAGGTCCTGACCGTCGATGGTGATCGCGCCGCTGTCCACGTCGTAGAAGCGGTAGAGCAGGCGCGCGAGCGTCGACTTGCCGCTGCCGGAATGACCGACCACGGCCACCGTATGACCCGGCGGCACTTCAAAGCGGATGCCGTGCAGGATTTCCCGGCGCGTGTCGTAGCTGAAGCGAACGTCTTCGAAGGCCAGGCGCGGCTGCGTGGTCTGCAGAGCACGGGCTTCGGCCTTGTCGCGCACTTCCTGCTGTTCGTCGAGCAGACCCCACAGGCGTTCGATATTGGTCAGCGCCTGTTTGACCTCGCGGTACATCATGCCCAGGTAATTCAGCGGCATCGCCATCTGCAGCAGGTAGGCGTTGACCAGCACCAGGTCGCCGACGCTGAGCTTGCCGACGACGACGCCATGCGCGGCTTTCCACATCAGCGCCGTCACGCCGATTGCGACGATCGCGCTCTGGCCGACGTTGAGCACGGCGAGCGTCTTGTAGCTCTTGACGTTCGCTTCCTCCATCTGCTGCAGGCTCGTGTCGTAGCGGGCGGCCTCGTGGTTTTCGTTGTTGAAGTACTTCACCGTCTCGTAGTTGAGCAGCGAGTCGACCGCACTCGCGCTCGCGCGCGTGTCGGCTTCAACCGAAGCGCGATAGAACTTGGTGCGCCACTCGGTCACCGCGACCGTCCACGCGATGTAGGCGATCAGCACGACCAGGGTGATCAGGGCGAAATAGATGTCGTACAGGAACACCAGCACCGCCGTGACCAGGGTCACTTCGATGAGCGTTGGAATGATCGTGTATAGCGTCCAGTCGAGCAGATCGGAAATCGCCGAGCCGCCGCGTTCGACATCGCGGGTGACGCCGCCGGTGCGCCGGTTGAGATGGAAACGCAGCGACAGCGAATGCAGATGCCGGAAGACCGACAGCATCACCATGCGCGAGCTGCGTGCCATCACGCGCGCGAACACGATCTGGCGCATTTCGGTGAACACGCGCTCGGACAGGCGCGCCGCGCCGTAGGCGAGCAGCAGGGCGACCGGGATCAGGGCCGGCGTCGGGGTGATGCCCAGCGTGTCGATGAGCCGCTTGAGCACCATCGGCACGGCCAGACCCGCGACTTTCGCGAACAGCAGGCAAGCCATCGCGATGGCGATGCGGCCGCTGTAGGGCTTGAGGAACGGGGCCAGTCGCGACAGGATCAGCGAGGTGGGCTTGTCGCCTTCGGGACGGGCGATCGACAGGTCGGGGACGGGCGTGCTCATCGCGTCAGTATGGGGCGGTTTCGCGCCGGGACAAGCCGGGGCGCCGGGCGCTGGGCGGGGCCGCTGCTAGAATGACGGCATGATTTCCCATCTGCGCATCTCCAAGGCTCGTCTGGCCTTCATTCTCGGCGCGCTGGCAATGCTGGGCCCGTTCTCGATCGACACGATCTTCCCCGCGTTCGCGGTGATGCAGGGCGCGCTGCAGGTCGACAAGGTCGCCATGCAGCAGACGATCAGCATGTACCTGCTCGGTTATGCGGGCATGTCCCTGTTCCACGGCCCGCTGTCGGACGCGCTCGGGCGCAAGCCGGTGATCCTGACCGGCATCCTGATTTTCACCTTCGCGTCCGTCGGTTGCGCGCTGTCGACGACGATGCCGCAGATCCTGTTCTTCCGCGTGCTGCAGGGCCTGTCGGCGGGCGTGGGCCTGATCGTGGGCCGCGCGATCGTGCGCGATGCCCTCGACGGCCACGATGCCCAGCGCCTGATGAGCAATATCTCGATGATCTTCGGCGTCGCGCCGGCGATCGCGCCGATCATCGGCGGCTGGATCCTGGGCTGGAGCAACTGGCAGGCGATCTTCTGGTTCTTGTCGGGGTTCAGCGCCTTGCTGCTGCTGGTCAGCGCGCTGGCGCTGCCGGAAAGCCATCCGGTGGAGAAGCGCCTGCCGATGAACGTGAAGTTTCTCGCGAACGGCTATCGCGAGATCATCGGCAACCGGAAATTCCGCCTGCTCGCCTATGCCGGCACGGCAAATTTCGGTGCGCTGTTCCTGTACATCACTTCGGCGCCGGCCTTCGTGCTGGACCTGCTCAAGCTCAACGAGCAGCAGTTCGGCTATTTCTTCGTGCCGACGATCGCGGGCATGGTCATCGGCGCGTTCTTCAGCGGTCGCGCCGCCGGCAAGATCAGCGGCGTGCGTCTGGCCAATATCGGCTTCGCGTTCTGCGGGCTTTCGGCACTGTTCAACATCGTCTACAGCGGGCTGTCGCCGACCCTGCATCTGCCTTGGGCCGTGCTGCCCACGGTGCTGAGCGCGTTCGGCATCGCGCTGGTATTTCCGATCCTGACCATCGCCATTCTCGACATGTATCCGAACCAGCGCGGCGGTGCTTCGTCGATGCAGGCCTTCGTCGGCCTGTTGTCGAATGCGCTGATCGCCGGCGTGCTCTCGCCGATGCTCAGCGACAGCGGACTGCATCTGGCGCTGGGTTCGGCAGTGTTCACCGCGGTTGCTTACGGCATGTGGCGCTGGTACCTGGCGCACACCGACAAGGCGCAGCTGCCGGAAGCCAGCCAGGACGCAGCGAGCCTGGAACCGACCGACGAGATGTGATGTGCGCCGAGCAGTCTGCAGACTGCCCGAGGCTCAGCTTCCGCTACGCCGCTGCCACAGATAGATCGGCAACCCGGCAAGCAACAGTCCCGCGCCCCAGATCAAAGACTCGGTGCCGGTGCCGATCAGGGCCCAGAGGCTGTAGATCAGCGCGCCGGCGGCGATCAACTTTCGGCCGAGGCCGGCGTCCGAGTTCATCTTCAGCCACGCGGCGGCACTGACCGCATACGGCAGCAGCGCCGCGGCGGTCGAAAGCAGGATCGAAAACGCGAACAGTTTCACCAGCGAAGCGTTGTAGTTGGCGATGACCAGGGCGGTCGCGAGCGAGGTGCTCAGCAGCAGGCCGATCCAGGGCGTGCCGCGCGCATCTTCCTTCGCGAAGAACGGCGGGAACACGCCGTCGCGCGCGGCGGCCAGCGGTACCTGCGCCTGCAGCAGCACCCAGCCGTTGAGCGCGCCGAAGCAGGAAATCGTCGCAACCACGCCGATGCCGACACCGGCCCACGGACCCCAGAGCCGGCTCGCCGCATCGGCCATCGGTGCGGCCGAGTGCTGCAAGACGTCCGCCGGTAGCAGACCGAGCACGACCGTGCAGGCGAGCATCGTCGCGAGCCCGGCGATCAGCATGCCGATCACCGTCGCACGCGGCACCGTGCGCTCGGGATCGCGGATCGCGCCTGCGGGAATCGTCGCCGCTTCCAGTCCCAGAAATGCCCACAAGGTCAGCGCGGCGACCGCCGTGGTCACGCTCATCAGCGGCTGTGCGCTCGGATTGAAGGGGTGATACGAACTCGACTGCACATAGCCCAGCCCGAGCAGGCCGAACAGCACCAGCGGCACGAGCTTGAGCAAGGTCGTCACCAGTTGCAGGCGACCGGCTTCGCGGATGCCGGCGAGATTGACGCCAGTGCAGATCCACAACGCGACCAGGGCGCAGACGGCGCCGCGCATCGGCGTCGCTGTCGCCGCCGGCCACACCGCGCCGAGGCTGCCGGCGAACGCGACCGAGAGCGCGGCATTGCCGCACCACATGCAGATCCAGTAGCTCCAGGCGACGAGGAAACCGGTTTGTTCGCCAAACGCCTGGCGCGCATAGGCATAGGCGCCGCCGTCGGCGGGAATGACGCGGGCGAGCCAGGAATACACCAGCGCCAGCAACAGCGCGCCGATCAGGGTTAGCCCCCAGCCGAGCAAACTCGCCGCGCCGAAGGGCGCCAGAGTGGCCGGCAGCAGGAACACGCCCGATCCGATCATGCTGCCGACGACGAGGGCGATCGCCGTCCACAGGCCCAGAGGCCGCGCGGTACTCATTCGCCGGCCGCCGCGTCGCGATACGCGCGGCGAAGAAGCTCGTGATAGTGATGCAGGGCATTTTCGCGCAGCGGATTCAGGCGACCGGCCTCGTAGGACCCCGAGGCCAGACCGCGCTGCACGTGTTCGCAGATGCCGATGTCCTCGTCCTGCACCTGATGCGCGAAATCATGGTCGGCGACACGGCGCGCCAAGGCTTCGGGACTGCTGTCGTCGGTGTAGTAGTAATCGAATTCGACGCGGCAGCGGTCCACGCCCAGCGGCACGACGCGATTGGCCTGCAGCCGGCCGGGCAGGAGGTTGAGCATCGCGTTGGGATAGATGAAGTAGTACAGCGCATCGCCGCTGCCGTACAGCGCATCGTCGCTCGACAGCGGGCTGTACTGGTAGGAGAACCAGTCGCCGGCCTCGGTGACGTACTGCCGGTAGTCGAGCAGGCTGTTCAAGCCCGGATGGATATGCGGGACGTGATAGCCCTCGAGGTAGTTGTCGCAATACACCTTCCAGTTGCAGGCGACCTCGTAGCTGAAGCGTTGGTGGAAAACATAGTTCTGCGGCGACAGCGAACGCAGCGGGCCGTCCATGCCGTGCACGAACTCCGCGAACGGCGGCGCCCCTTCGGCGCCGACGAAGACCAGGCCATGCCAGGTGTCGACGCGCAGTTCCGGCAGGCGGATCGACGACGGTTCGAAATCCTCGGTCTGGCCCATTTCTGGCGCGCTGCGCAACACGCCGTCCAGCGTGTAGGTCCAGCCGTGATATTTGCAGCGCAAGGCTTTCGCGCCCTTGCCGTCGCACAGGGCCAGCGGACCGGCGCGATGGCGGCAGACGTTGTGGTAGGCGCGCAGGCGACCTTCGGTATCGCGGATGACGACGATCGGCAGGCCGGCGATTTCGCCGACGATGTGATCGCCGGCGTCGCGCAGCTGCGATTCGTGGCTGACCAGCTGCCAGCTGTGCGCGAACACCGCGCGCACGTCGAGCGCCGGCATGCCGGCATCGGTGTAATAGCGGGCGGGCAGGGCGAGCGCGTGGCTCAGCGGCTGCGGAACCAGGGTTTTGGGATTGAGTAGTTGGGTCATGGCGGCGGACCGGCGGGGCGATGCCGGAGTATTGCGCGCCGGCGGACCGGCGGGAAGTGCGCCGTCAGTCCACCCGGGGATCGAGGGTGTAGACGCGGAAATCCAGGTCGTGACGGTAGCCCAGTCGCTCGTACAGGCGCTGTGCGGACAGGTTGTCGTGGGCGGTCTGCAGGAAGATTTCGGCCGCGCCGTCGGCCCGTGCGAGATCGCGCGCTGCCTGCATCAAGGCTTCCGCCACACCCTGTCCACGCGCGGCGGGCGCGACGTAGAGATCGTTGAGGATCCAGCTCGGCGCGAGCGACAGGCTCGCGAACGCCGGATACAACTGTACGAAGCCGAGCGCATGCTCGCCGTCGCGCGCGAGAAAGATCGTGGATTCACCACGTTCCAGACGCGCCTGCAGGAACGCTCGCACCGCCGCGTCGTCCGCCGACTTGCCGTAGAAGCGCAAATAGCCCTGGAACAGCGGGCAGAGTGCGTCGAGCATCGACGGGTCGGCGGATTCGATGCGCAGGTCGGTCATGGCGGCGAAGTCTTCGGCGGTGAGAACGCGATCATCGCAGCAAAGAAAAGGGCCGGCATGTGCCGGCCCTCTCCGAAACCTCCGCGGACTCAAACGCCCTTCGGCGGTTCCCAGCCACAGGTCTTGCCCTTGTTCTGCGTTTCCAGCCAGCTCTTGAGCGGCGCGAAATATTCCAGCACGGCCGAGCCGTCGAGCTGCTCGCTGCCGGTGAGTTCCTTCATCGTCTGCTGCCACGGCTGGCTCGCGCCCTTGGCGAGCATCGCCGAGTAGCGCTGACCGGCTTCCGGGCTCTTGAAGAAGCTGCACTGGTACAGCGGACCCTTGAAGCCCGAGGCATCGCACAGCGACTTGTAGAACTGGAACTGCAGGATGTGCGAAAGGAAATAACGCGTGTACGGCGTGTTGCCCGGCACGTGATACTTCGCACCCGGGTCGAAGAAGTTCTCGCCGCGCGCCGTCGCCGGTGCCACGCCCTGGTACTTGGCCTTCAGGTCCCACCAAGCCTGGTTGTAGTTTTCGGGTTTGATCGAGCCATCGAAAACGCCCCAGCGCCAGCGATCGATCATCAGGCCGAACGGCAGGAACGAGACCTTGGCCAGCGCCATGCGCATCTGGTCGTTGATCACGGCTTCGTTGCTGACGGTGGGCTTGTCGACCAGGCCGAGCGAATTGAGATATTCGGGTGTCATCGACAGCACGATGGTGTCGCCGATGGCTTCGTGGAAGCCGTCGTTCGCGCCGTTCTGGAACAGCGCCGGCGACTTCTGGTAGGCCAGGTAGTAATAGACGTGGCCGAGCTCGTGATAGATCGTGGTGTAGGAATCTTCGTCGGGCTTGATGCACATCTTGATGCGCACATCGCCGTCCATGGTCATCGGCCAGGCGCTGGCATGGCAGACCACGTCGCGATCGCGCGGCTGGATAAACTGCGCCTTGTCCCAGAACGAGTCGGGCAGCTTGGGCATGCCGAGGCTGACGTAGAAACTTTCTGCCTCGCGCACCATCGCCTTGGCCTGGGCCAGGTCGGCAGCGCGGCCGATTTCGATGCTGTCGTTGGCGGACGGATCATGGCCGTTGGCCTTGATGAATTCCGCGACCAGCGCGACGTACTTCTCATTGCGCTGCTTCTGCAGGGCGGCGGTAATGTCGAGCTTGGCCACGCCGTCGTACGGCTGCAGCAGTGGCCACAGGTTGCTCCAGTCCTGCTGCCACAGGTTGCCGGTCAGATGCGCGGGAATCATGCCGCGGACTTCGCCCTGTTCGCCGTATTTCTCGACGAGCTTGTTCTTGGTGTAGCACTGCAGCTGGTCGTACAGCGGCTTGACCTGGCCCCAGAGGCGATCGGTCTCGGCCTGGAAGTCCGCCGGCTTCATGTCGTAGCCGCTGCGCCACAGCTCGCCGGTGTTGGCGAAGCCCTGGTCGCGCGCGCCTTCGTTGCTCAGCTCGACGAAGCGCCGGTAGTCCTGGCGCATCGGCACCGAAATCGTGTGCCAGCCTTCCCAGGCCCGCAGTTGCTCGTCGTAGGACTTGTGCGCGGTGTCGGCGAGCACGTCTTCGATCTGGCCGATGTCCTGGCAGGTCGCGGGATTGTTCGCGTCGGGACAGAACTTGCCGGCGCCGTATTCGCCGTTGAGCTTGGTGCCGAGCTGGGTGAGTTCAGCGAGGTGCTCGGCATTCTTCGGCGGCGGCACGGTGATGCCCAGGCGCAGCAGTTGCAGCGAGCGCGCCGTGTCAGGCGACAGCTGCTGGCCGTCGAATCGCTTGGCTTCCTCGACGTATTCGCCGAGCTTCACCAGCGCGCGTTCATTCGCCTTCGAGGCGAGGACCTGCGAGTCGTCGTTGATGTAGGTTTCCGAAAGCCACTGAGCCGCCGTGCTCTCGATGTAGTCGGCGCGCATCTCTTTGTTGACGCGCGCGACGAACTGGTCGGCGGTTTCGTTGGCGTGATCGGAGCCGGTCGTGGCGGTGCCACCGCCGGACTGGTTGCAGCCGGCGACGGCGATGAGGCTGGCGGCGACGGCGAGCGCGAGCAGGGCGCGTTGGGGTTTCACGAGGCGGGCTCCGGAGCGGGTCAGGGAGCCCGAAGGCTAGTCCCCGCGGCCTACAGCGCGCAAGTGAGAGGCAGCAGTCCGCGCGATTCGAGAAACGCCCGCGCGTCTTCGGCGTCGTGTTCGAACCAGGCACGGGCCGAACCCAGACGGAAGGTGTAGCCCCAGGCATCCATGTCGGCCATGAGGCGTTCGCGGCCGACCCCGGGCAGACGGTCGGCGAGCAGGATTTGCAGATAGCAGGTCGCGTCTTCCTCGGCGACCGAATCGGTTGCGTCGGTGTGCACGTGGGCGCGGCGTTCGGCCGGCATGACGATCAGGTGTCCGGCCTCGTGCAGCAGCGAGTGCACGGGCGTGTCGGCGCGTGCGAACACGTCGGTACCGATCAGGCCGGCTTCGACCTCGCCCCAGAAGCTGCCGGGAATCGCTTCGCCGGCAGGAATCTCGATCAGGGACAGACCGTAGCCCGCGAGCAGGGCGCGCGGGGCATCGAATCCGGTGTCGGCGAGCGTGAGGATCAACCCGCGGCCGCGGTGCCTTTTTCCGGCAAGGTCACCGAGATATCGAGCAGCTCGTGTTCGCCATCCTTGTGCAGGTCGACCTTGACGGCTTCGATATCGACGTTGATGTACTTCTTGATCACTTCCAGCAGTTCGCGCTGCAGCATCGGCAGATAATCCGGCGCACCGCGTTCGCGGCGACCCTGCTCGATGATGATGCGCAAACGATCCTTGGCGACGTTGGCGGTGTTCTTGCTGCGCTGACTCAGGAAATCGAAGATGCCCATGGCTCAGCCCCCGAACATCTTGGAGAAGAAACCCTTCTTCTCGACAGTGACGAAGCGCAGGGGCTTGTCCTCGCCGAGGATGCGGGCGACCGCGTCGACGTAGGCCATGCCGGCGTTGGAGGCGTCGTCGAGGATCACCGGCACGCCGGAGTTCGACGACTGCAGCACTTCGGGCGATTCGGGAATCACGCCGATGACCTTCAGGCCGAGGATTTCCTCGACGTCGGCGATCGAGAGCATGTCGCCCTTCTCGACGCGCTCGGGGCTGTAGCGGGTCAGAAGCAGATGTTCCTTGACGCGCTCGCCGTTCTCGGCGCGCTTGGTCTTGGAGGCGAGCAGGCCGAGGATGCGGTCGGAGTCGCGCACCGAGGACACTTCCGGATTGACCACGACGACGGCGCGGTCGGCGAAATACATCGCCAGGAAGGCGCCTTTCTCGATGCCGGCCGGGGAGTCGCAGACAATGAAGTCGAAACCGTCGTCGGCGAGGTCCTTGAGCACTTTCTCGACGCCTTCGGTGGTCAGCGCGTCTTTGTCGCGCGTCTGCGAAGCGGCGAGCACGTAGAGATTCTCGAAGCGCTTGTCCTTGATCAGGGCCTGCTTGATCGAGGCCTCGCCGTGCACGACGTTGACGAAGTCGTACACCACGCGGCGCTCGCAGCCCATGATCAAATCGAGATTGCGCAGGCCGACGTCGAAGTCGATGACGGCGGTTTTCTTGCCGGCTTTCGCCAGGCCGCATGCGAGGCTGGCGCTGGTGGTGGTCTTGCCGACGCCGCCCTTGCCCGAGGTCACTACGATGATTTCAGCCAATGTTGTTCTCCGTTCCTGTCGTTTCGATTCGAATTATTGTTTTCAGGCCAGCTCTTCGATACGCAGCTGTTCGTTTTCAAGCCAGATCTGCACGGGCTTGCCGTGCAGATTCTTGGGTATTTCGTCCAGCACCTTGTAGACGCCGGCGACGGCGACCAGTTCGGCGTGGAATTCGCGGCAGAAGATGCGCGCCGTTGCGACGCCGCCGGCGCCGGCGAGCGCGCGCCCGCGCAGTGCGCCGTAGATATGGATGGAACCATCGGAGATGACTTCCGCGCCAGCGCCGACCGTGGCGCAGACCGTGAGGTCGCGCCCCTGCGCATACACCTGCTGGCCTGAGCGCACCGGCATCGTGTGCACGAGGCCGGGTTCGGATTTCGCGGCGGCAGCAGCGGGTTTTGCCGGCGGAGCGGCTTCCGCGGCGGCTTGCTTCTTGCTCGGGGGTGGCGCGGGCGCCGGTTCGCCGGCCTCCACGCGTTCGTAGGACGCGCGGAATTTCGCCAGCAGCGGCAGACCGACATCGCGCGACAGCGCTTCGATTTCCGGCGTGCCGTAGGCGATCGCGACCGGCAGCACGCCGGCGGACTTGAGGCCGGCGACGAGCGCGTTGACGGTGGTCGCCGACGGCGTTTCCGACAATCCGCCGAAATCCAGGATCACCGCCGCGCGGTCGAAGAGCTTGGGCGCGCTGCGCACGCGTTCGCTCATCTCGGCCGAGAGTTTGGCGACATCGAGGTGACGGATGCGGAGGTTGGCGATGCCCACCTGGCCGATCTTCAGTTCGCCGGCCTGTTCGTAATCGGGAAGCGTTGCCGACATGCTCAGGTTCCGGTCGCCAGATGTGCCTTGCGGCCGGGAACGGTGCGGGCGGACAGCCAGGACACGTCAGGCAGTGCGTTGCCGTAGGTCTGTTGCACGTACGGATAGCTGCACAGTTCCTTGACCAGCATGCACGCGCGCAGACCGTGGTCGGGCATCACGTGCTGGCCGACCTCGCGGAAACCGAAGCTGCCGTGGAAGAGCAGGGCCGGGTGGCTGCTGCCTTCCATGAACACCTCGGCCGCAAGCTGCGGCACGCGCATTTCCGCGAAGCTCTGCACGTCGCCGTAGAACACGCGACCCACGCCCGCGCCACGGCGGCTGCTGGCGATGACGATGCGGTCGACATACAGGAACTGCGGGTAACGCTCGCGGAACCACAGGAAGTTGCTGCTGTCGTGCGGGGCCTGGTGCGACAGCGCGACCAGGAAGCCGGCCATCAGACCGTCTTTCTCCGCGACGCGGAAGTAATCGGCGTTTTCCCAGAAGAAGCGGAGCTTGGCGGCATCCATCGGCAGGATGCCGGGGCCTGCCGCATTGTTGAGCGCTAGAACCAAATCCAGCTCGTGCTCGCGCACGTCGCGGATGATGATCGACATTGTCCTGCTGACTCCCGGGGTCGGGGGCGCGCCAAACCGGCGCGGCCACAATCAATGCGCGATTATCGCATGGCCTCCGGCCTGCTGCGACCGGTCCGCACGAGGTTAACGGGGGGTTATCCGTGACTTTCGGGCTGCATGCCCCGGTCCCGGGTCGCCTAAGATGGGGCATGCTCACGCGCCTGTCCCACACGCAGCTGCTCCGATACGCCGGCCTGTTCACCTGGGCCGTCGTCGGCATTCCGCTGGTGTTGAATACCCTGTACTTCCCGGTCAGCGACGCCGAGGAACTGGTGGGGCCGGCGCCGGACATGCTCGGCGCGACGATCGCGTATTTCATTTTCGGCGCCGCGTACTGGCTGGTCACGCGAGGTTTCGGTGTACGCCGGACGCATTGGTACGACATCCTCCTGCTCGGCGCGCTGACGATCTCCGCGATCGCAGTGAGCAAGCTCACCGGCACCGGCCTCGGCAGCATCCTGCTGATGGTCGTGTCGGGCGTGATTCCCTGGCTGATGCCGCTGTGGATCGGCGTCGCCTGGCTGGTGTTGCAGCATGTCGCCCTGGTGCCGGTCTTCGAGGGCATCGGCGGGTTCACGCCGATGGCGGCGGCCCTGCAGGCGATGTTCTATGCCGGCTATTCCAGCTTCACCTTCATCACCGGCCTGGTCGCCAAGCAGCAGGCGCAAGCCCGCGAAGACCAGCGCCGCCTGAATTCGGAACTGCGCGCCACCCGCGCGCTGCTCGCGGAAAGTTCGCGCATGAGCGAACGCCTGCGCATCTCCCGGGAACTGCACGATTTGCTCGGCCACCATCTCACCGCCCTGAGCCTGAACCTGGAAGTCGCCGGCCACCTCACCGAGGGCCGCGCCCACGACCACGTCAAGCAAAGCCATACCCTGGCCAAGCTGCTGCTGACCGATGTGCGCGAAGCGGTCAGCGAGATGCGCGAGGAGCGCGGCATCGATCTCGGCGTCGCCCTGCGCACCCTGGTGGAAGGCGTGCCGGCGCTCGATGTGGTGCTCAACCTGCCCGAGCATCTGCAGGTCGAAGACCCCGAATGCGCGCAGGTGCTGTTGCGCTGCACGCAGGAAATCGTCACCAATGCCGTCCGCCATGCCGGCGCCAGCCATTTGTGGCTGCGGGTCGAGCTCGAGCCGGGCATGATCCGTCTGTCGGCCCGCGACGATGGTCGCGGCAGCGCGCAGGCCAAACCCGGCAACGGGCTCAATGGCATGCGCGAACGCCTCGCTGCCTGTGGCGGCAAGGTCGATATCATCACGTCGCCCGGGCAGGGATTCGCCCTGGACATCCGCTTACCCCTGGAGGTTGCCCCATGATCCGTGTCTGCCTGGTCGATGACCAAACCCTGGTGCGCCAGGGTGTGCGCTCGCTGCTGGAGCTGGCCGAGAACATCGAGGTCATCGCCGAAGCCGGCGATGGTCGCCAAGCCGTCGAGCTGATCCCGCAGATCAAGCCCGACGTGGTGCTCATGGACATGCGCATGCCCGTGATGTCCGGACTGGAAGCCCTGCAGGCCCTGGCCGCGCTCGGGCAACTGCCGCCGACGATCATCCTGACCACCTTCGACGACGACCAGTTGGTGCTGGCCGGCATCAAGGCCGGTGCGCGCGGTTACCTGCTCAAGGACGTCTCCCTGGACCAGCTGGTGTCGGCGATCCAGACCGTGGCTGACGGCGGCTCCCTGGTGCAGCCGGCGGTGACCCAGCGTCTGCTGTCGGGCCTGGAAGGTCTGAACAACGATTTCGTCAGCCTCGAACAGCCCGATCCGCTGACCGACCGGGAAACCGAAATCCTGCGCCTGATGGCCGGCGGCTTCTCGAACAAGGAAATCGCCAATTCGCTCGGCGTGGCCGAGGGCACGGTGAAGAATCACGTGTCCAACATCCTGTCCAAGCTCGGCGTGCGCGATCGTACGCGCGCGGTGCTCAAGGCTTTCGAGCTCAAGCTGGTCTGATATCTCGCGGCGGGCCGTGACGGTCCGCCGGACACCGAGCCCGCGGCGGTCCCGCGGCCCGGGCCGCGCTGTGGCCGGCGCCGTCCGATCGCGTCTGCGACCCCGTCGCGCAAAGGTTTGCGGCGGTCCGCCGGGCAGTTTCCCAGACTGTGAACAGGCCCCTGCCGGGCCCGGTTCCGACCTGCTATCCTCTCCCGTTCCTGCGGCGGGGCAAGTGCCCCCGGTGCAGGCCGTTCCCGGAGAGACCCCGAATGACCCGAGTTATCGAGTTCCTGATTTCCCTGCTGATTGTTGCCGCGCTGTTCGTGGTTATCGGCCTGTTCCTGCCGGCCAAACGTACCTTCAGCTTCAGCACCGAGACCAACCGCCCGATGGGCACGGTCACCGACCTGCTCAACGGTTTCACCCGTTTCAAGGACTGGAATCCGCTGCTGCGCCATGACCCGCGCATGCAGACCAGCCTGTCGGGTCCGGCTGAAGGCGTGGGCGCCAAGTTCAACTACAACTCCCGCGACAAGATCATCGGTCAGGGCAGCTGGGAGATCGTCGAAAGCGTTCCCGGCGAGCGCATCAAGTACAAGCTGACCAACGACGCCCGCGGCAGCGACAAGTTCATGACCTTCAAGCTCGAGCGCACCGGCCAGGGCAACAAGAATGTCAAGATCACCCAGCAGTACACCGTCGATTACGGTTGGGACTTGCTCGGCCGCTACGCCGGCCTGTACGTCACGCGCAACGTCGGCGACGACATCAAGCGCGGCCTGGACAAGTTCACCACTTTCCTGGCGACCGTGCCCAAGTTCGACTATTCCAGCCACGCGACCCCGTTCGCGTTCGAGGACCTGCCGGCTCAGGACGTGCTCGTCGTGACGACCGCCTCCAAGCGCAGCAACGACGAAATCGCCCAGGCGATGTCCAGCCAGGTCCAGTGGATCAACAAGGTCATGACCGCGAATGGTCTGGTCGCTGCCGGTCCACTGCGCATTGTCACCAACGAGTTCACCGGCGACACCTACGGTTTCGACGTCGTGCAGCCGGTCCGCAAGGCCGATGCGCCCGCCGACGCGCCGGTTGGCGAGAAGCTCAATGTCACGCTGGAAAGCACGGTCGTGTACGAGCAGATTCCGGCTCGCCGCGTCGCCACGACGACCTACGTCGGTCCGGCCCCGGGCCTGCCGCGCGAGCGCGACGTGTTGCGTGCCTGGGCGATGGCCCATGGTTCCGACACGCAGGACCGTCCGTTCGAGGACTACATCGGCGGCATCACCACGATGCTCGCGGAAGATGCACAGTTCAAGGTGTACTGGCCGGTCAAGTAATGACCGTTCGGGACACAGCAGCAACACGCGGAGCGGGCCAATGGCCCGCTCTTGCGTTGTGGGCCCCGCCGATCGCCGCGCAGGAACTTCACCGGTTTCTCCGCGGTATTTTTTTACGGCGTTTCCCGCCATCCTCTCCAGCAGGTTTTCCCCGGGACTATCGATGATCGAGGCAACCGCCCTGCGCAAACGTTACGGCCGGCTCGTCGCCGTGGACGGTGTCAGTTTCAAGGCCGAACCGGGCGAGGTGCTCGGTTTCCTGGGCCCGAACGGCGCCGGCAAGTCGACCACGATGAAGATGATCGCGGGATTTCTCGCGCCCACCGAAGGCACCGCACGGGTCTGCGGACACGACGTGCAATCCGATGCGCTCGCGGCGCGACGCGCGCTGGGCTACCTGCCCGAAGGCGCCCCCGGCTACGCGGAAATGACGCCGAAGCGGTTCCTGGATTTCATCGCCGACCTGCGCGGCCTGCGCGGGCCGCTGCGTCGTCAGCGCCTGGACTTCGTCATCGCGCGTCTGAACCTCGACGGCGTGCTCGCGCAGTCGATCGAGACCCTGTCGAAGGGGTTCAAGCGCCGCGTCGGTCTGGCGGCAGCGATCGTGCACGATCCGGCGGCGCTGATCCTCGACGAGCCCACCGATGGCCTGGATCCGAACCAGAAGCATGAAGTGCGCGGACTGATCAGCGAACTCGCGCGTGAGCGCACGCTGCTCCTGTCCACGCATATCCTCGAGGAAGTCGAAGCGGTCTGCACGCGCGCGATCATCATCGCCCACGGCAAGATCCTCGCCGATGCGACGCCGGCTGCCTTGCTGGCGCGCTCGCGATTCCACAATGCCGTGTCCCTGAACGCCGACGACAGCATCGCCGCCCGCGCCGCGCTGGACGGCATGCCCGGCGTCAGCGGGTTCGAACAGGACGAACGCGAACAGCGTCTGTATGTCTTCCCGCAAGGCCAGGCCAAGCTTGTCGATGCTGTCGCCGATCGTCTGCGCCAGCGCAACGTCGTCTATCGCGGCCTGCGCCTCGAACACGGCCGGCTCGACGAAGTGTTTCGCCGCATCACCACGCCGGAGGCAAAGGCATGAGCCCGGTCATCGCCATTCTCCAGCGCGAACTCGCCAGCTATTTCGCCACGCCGCTCGCGGCTGTGTTCATCGTGATCTTCCTGATGCTCGCGGGTGCCTTCACCTTCTACCTCGGCGATTTCTACGAAGTGGGGCAGGCCGACCTGCAGTTGTTCTTCCGCTTCCATCCCTGGCTGTATCTTTTGCTGGTGCCGGCGGTGGCGATGCGCCTGTGGGCCGAGGAGCGCAAGACCGGCACGCTGGAGTTGTTGCTGACCCAGCCGGTGACTCTGTGGCAGGCGGTGCTGGGCAAGTTCCTTGCGGCGTGGCTCTTCCTGGGCTTCGCGCTCGCGCTGACCTTTCCGATCTGGGTGACGGTCAACTGGCTGGGCAATCCGGACAACGGCGTGATCATCGCCAGTTATCTGGGCAGCTGGCTCATGGCCGGCGCGATGCTCGCGATCGGCGGCTGCCTCTCGGCGGTGACGCGCAGCCAGGTCGTCGCTTTTATTCTCACGGTCGTGGTCTGCCTGCTGCTCTTGCTCGCCGGGTTTCCGCTTGCGCTCGACGGTGTGCGCGCGATGTTCTCGCAACCGGTCGTCGACGCGATCAGCGGCCTGAGTTTCCTCACGCATTTCCAGGCGATCCAGCGCGGCGTGCTCGACCTGCGCGACGTGGCCTTCTTCGGCCTGGGCATCGGCGCCTGGCTGCTGGCGACCGTGCTGGTCATCGATATCAAGAAAGCGGATTGACACCATGACCTTGCTCAACCGCCTGTTCAATCGTCGCAGCGCTCCGGTCTACGCCTTGCCGCTGCTCGCGCTCGCATTTCTCGCCTTGGTCACGCTGTCGGCGATGTTCCTGCGTGGCGCCCGCATCGACCTGACCGAGCACCGCCAGTACACGCTGTCGGACGGCACCCGGCGCATCCTCGACCGCATCGAGGAGCCGGTGAAGCTGCAGCTGTACTACTCCGACAAGGCCGCGCGCGACCTGCCGCAATTCCGTGTGTATGCCCAGCGCGTGCGCGAGTTGCTTGAGGAAGTCGCGGCGCGCTCGCACGGCAAGGTCACCTTGCAGGTCATCGATCCCGAGCCGTTCTCCAAGGACGAGGAAAACGCGGCCGCGCATGGTCTGCAGGGCGTGCCGCTCGGGGCGTCCGGCGACACGCTGTATTTCGGGTTAGTGGGCACCAACAGCACGGACGGCGAGACCACGATGCCGTTCATCCAGCCCGACAAGGAAGCTTTCCTCGAATACGATCTGGCCAAACTCATCTCGACCCTGGCGATCGACAAGAAGCCGGTCGTCGCTGTGCTCAGCGATCTGCCGACCGGTCCGGGTCTCGATCCACTGACCAACCAGCCGACGATGGGCTGGGTGCTCGACCGGCAACTGGTGGAACTGTTCGAGTTGCGTCGCCTGCAGCCGGAGCCGACGTCGATCGGTCCGGACGTCGATCTGTTGATGCTGATCCATCCGAAGAATCTTTCCGACGACACGCTGTATGCGATCGATCAGTACGTGTTGCGCGGCGGTCATCTGCTGGTGTTCGTCGATCCGGTTGCCGAGGCCGATCCGGCCGGTACGCGCATCGACCTGAGCGGTCAGACCCAGCCGGTGTCCTCGGACCTGCACACGCTTTTCCAGGCCTGGGGCGTGCAATACGACCCGGGCAAGGTCGTGCTGGAAGCGCCGCAGAATTCCCTGCAGGTGCAGCCGGATCCGAACCAGCCGCCCGTGCGCAATCCGGCCCTGCTCGGGCTGCGCAAGACGGCCTTCAATGCCCACGACGTGATCACCGCCGGCATCGAAACGCTGAACCTGTCGAGCGCGGGCGCCTTGAGCGTCGCCGCCGATTCGCCGCTGAAGATGGAAGCGCTGGTGCAGAGTTCGTCCTCGTCGCGATTGGCCGATGCCGCCGCCGTGCGCGCCGCGGTCGCCGATCCGGGCTCGTTGGCCGAAGGCTTCAAGGAGGACGGTCAGGAAGTGCGGGTGATCGCGGCCCGTCTGAGCGGTGTGCTGAAAACAGCATTCCCCGCGCGCCGTGCCGCGGGACAGCTCGTCGCCAGCAAGCAGCCGGTCAACATCGTGATCGTCGCTGACACCGACCTGCTCAGCGATCGGCTCTGGGTCCAGGTACAGGATTTCATGGGCCAGCAGATCTTCAATCCGTTCGCGAACAATGCCGACTTCGTCTACAACACCGTCGACAATCTGGTCGGCAATGCGGACCTGATCGCGGTGCGCACGCGTGCCTCGGCCAATCGGCCGTTCGAACGCGTCGACGCGATCCGTGGCGCCGCCGAACAGCGCTACCAGGCCAAGGAAAAGCAGCTGCGTCAGCAGCTTGACGAGCTCGAACAAAAGCTTGCGCAGTTGCAGCCGGCGGCGCCCGGCGAACCAGCGCCGAAACTCACCCGCGAACAGCAGGCCGACCTGCTGAAATTGCAGGAACAGAAACTGACCACGCGTCGCGAGCTGCGCGATGTGCAGCACCAGCTCAATGCCGATATCGAGAGCCTCGGCCGTCGCCTCAAGCTCATCAATATCCTCGGCATGCCCTTGCTGGTCGTGGTGGTGGCGGGACTGATCGCTTTGCGCCGCCGGCAACAGCGTCGCAGCGGCGGCGCTTAGCCGATGGCCTTGGGGCAACGGGTGGGTTGCTTGTTTGCGGCGTTGCTTGCTGGCGGACTGAGTGCCTGCGGCAGTTCTGCCACCCCGGATTCGGATCGGCTGCTGCCGGATTTCGCGCGACAGGAAAAAACTGTCGATCGTTTGCAGGTCTATGGCGCCGGCACGGTTCCGCGGGTCACGCTGGAAAAGAAAGATGCCGTCTGGCGCGTCGCCGAGCGCGCTGGCTGGCCGGCGGATGCCGGCAAAGTCGATCGCTATCTGTTCGCGTTGACGCAGGCGCGCCGGGTCGAAGAAAAAACCGACAATCCGGCGCTGTATGCACGTCTGGGCGTAGACCCGATCGCGTCGGCCGATGCGCAGGGCGTGGAGCTGCACCTCGCGGGGCCGAGCCTGTCGATACCGCGTCTGATCATCGGTCGTGACCGCGCTGCGCCCGTCGGCACGTATGTACGCTTTTCCGATCAAGCGCGCAGCTGGCAGACCGATCGCCTGCTGGGAGCCGCGCGCGATCCGCGCGACTGGCTGGATCACCTGATCGTGGATCGACCGCTGGCGCGCATCGCCGCGGTGGAGATCGCGCCGGTGGGCGGCAGGCGTTTTCGCCTGGTGCATGATTTCGACCGCTTCGTCGTCGAAGGCGGACCTCCCGCGACGGGCGATGTGCATCAGGCCGATGCCTTGGCCAGTCTGCTCGATCAGCTGCAGCTCGACGACGTCGCGCGCGACGATGCTGGCGGCACCCTGGATCGCGAACTGCGGTATGTCGGTATCGATGGTGTCGACGTGACGGTGCAGGCCTGGCGTAGGCAGGGACGCGTCTGGATCCGTCTGCGGGCCGATGTCGACGAGACGCGCGCAGCGGCTTGGTCGACGCAAGCCGGTGCGGTCGGCGAAACGGCGGAACAGTTGCGCCAGCGGGTGGCGGCCTGGCAGGCGCGTTGGTCCGGCTACGTCTTTCTGCTGCCGGCGCCCACGGCGTCGGTGCTGATGCTGGGGCGCGAGCAGTTGCTCGCGCCGGCACCCTGATGCGCGGCTCGCGTGTTTTCGCCGCGGTCGGCGCCTTGTGCTGCGGCGCGTCCGTCGCGCTCGGTGCCTATGCCAGCCATGCCGCGCAGGGGCCGGCGAAAGAACGTCTCGCGCTGGCCGCGTTGTTCGCGTTCGCGCACGGCTTGGCCTTGATCGTGCTGATGCCGCGAACCTCGCGTCTGGCGACGGTGGCGAAAGGGATGTGGGTCTCGGGTATCGGCTTGTTCAGTGGTTCGCTCGCGTCGGCGGCATTGTTCGGCACGCCGACGACGTTCGCGCCGGCCGGCGGCAGTCTGCTGATCCTGGCCTGGGTTATCGTGGCGGCCGATCTGATCGGCAAGGATTGAGCATGGCCAAGCATCCCCGTGGTTTCGACCTGGACGTCGCTGCCGCGCACTTGGGCAAACGCGATCGCAAGTTCGCGCGCTGGATCGACCGGATCGGGCCCTTGCCGCAGGATGGCTGGAGCAAGCCGTTCGAAACCGTGGATTCGCTGGCGCGCTCGATTCTGTATCAGCAGCTGTCGGGCAAGGCGGCGGCGACGATCGTGGGGCGGGTGGAAACGGCAGTCGGCGCGCGCAAGCTCTCGCACGTGGCGCTGGCGAAGGTCGACGATCCGACGCTGCGTGCCTGCGGGGTGTCCGGCAACAAGACGCTGGCGCTGCGCGATTTGGCGGCGCGCGCCGAACGCGGAGAGGTGCCGACGGCGCGGGAGTTGTTGTCCTTGCACGAGGACGAAATCATCGAACGACTCACGGCGGTGCGCGGCATCGGTCGCTGGACGGTGGAAATGATGCTGATGTTCCGGCTTGGTCGTCCGGACATCCTGCCGGTGGACGATCTGGGCGTGCGCAAGGGCGCGCAAATTCTCGATCGTCTGGAAGAAATGCCGACGCCGAAAGAATTGGCCCTGCGCGGCGAAAAATGGGGCCCGTACCGCACGCTGGCCGGCCTGTACCTCTGGCGCATCGCCGACAGCGCTGCCGATGCGAAAGCCGCCGCGAAGCCCGCCGGCAAACCGAAAGCCAAGGTCAAGCGCTCGCAAGGTTGATCGCTTTCTGTTCGTTGTGGACGCTTTCCGGAGAGTGTTGATCACTGCTCGGAAAGCCCGCATGGACATGACCGTCGCGAGTGGCGGCCTTGCCTTCACAATTCGAGTCGCCGCACGTTACCGGCTTGGTCGAATTGCGAAGGCAAGGCCGCTCGATCTGCCCCAGAAAATCAACGAGGAGTGCTGCGTGTTCCTGACGGTCCTCTGGAGCGACTGGTCAAACGGCGGGCTGCTTGAGCTCGGCCAATTGCTTGATGAAGTCACTACTCCAGAAGCTCAGCACGGGGTGCTGCCCCCATTCGGAGGGCAGAGCAATACGAATGGCGTCCGCTCCGTTTAGGAGCATTGTCCCGTGGCCGCCTTTTGCGGAAAGATTCAGTGGAAGCACGCTGCTTAAAGAAGCTTCTCCGAGGACTCTGCCGCCGACGTCCACGATGGACTTGATATGCATGACGCCAAAATCCGTCAGTGGGCTCTCGGCGATATCAAGGGATGTGGGCGGTGATGTTCCGCGCCATTGGTGAAGTCCGCCAAAAAAGGCGCGCGTCTTTACCGGAATTTCCGATGCGTTGAGCTGCAAGACTCGACCACAGGCGAAAGATCCATCCGCCAGCGGAATCGCCCAGAACTGTCCCGGCAGCAATTCTTTTGCAGATTTTGGAGAAAAGGGATACATGGATACGAGCCTATCATCCCACTCGGCTCGCTTGCGTTGATCCTTTGCTGATTTGCTGCGGATTGTCTGGAGCCCTTGCGTCCGCCATTCAACCAAGCCGGTAACGTGCGGCGACTTGAATGGCGGGCGCAAGGGCTCCCTTCGCGACGGTCTCCGATGTGCGGCAAGTGCATTAAGACAGCGCGTGAAACCAGTGCCAGGGTTCGTACACGATGCCGTGCGGGTTGCCGCGGGGATAGCTCATCGCGAAGCCGAAGTCGGCGGCGTGCGTTTGCAGCCAAGCGAAGGCGGGTGTGCGTTCGAAGGATTCTTCGGCGGGCGGTTCGCCGGGGGTGCCGATGTCGAGTGCGCAGCCGCTGTGGTGTTCGGAAAAGCCGGGCGCCGCATTGACGGCCAGGATGTCGTCGACCGTTTGTCCGCGCGCAAGCTTGCGACGGAAAATGCCCAGTTGGTAGTCGTGGCTGCGGTAGCCCGAGATCGCCTCCAGCACCACGCCGTCGCGCAAGGCGGCGACGCGCATCGCTCGCCAGGCCTGCGCCACCGCGTGTCGCAACCACAGCGGTCGCCGGTAGCGGTCGCGACCGGCATGCGCGAGCGTGCCGGGCTCGGCGACCAGAGGCAGGCCCGTGCGTTCGCCGTAGGCCTCTTCGTCGAGTCCGAGGGCATGGAGGCGATCGAGCAGGCCTGTCAGCGGGCGCGGTGCTTCGCCGGCGAGGTCGATGCCTGGCAACTGTGCGACGTCGTCGCGCAATTCGGGCGTCAGTGCGCCGCGTTGCAGCTCCCGCAGCACGTCGCCGCGGCGCACTGCGAGATAGCGGCCGTCGCTCTTGCGCCGGATCAGCCACGGGTTCTGCGCCAGCGCACGCGCCGTCGCGTTGCCGCGCGCACGTGCGAGCGTCGCGGGAATCGCTTCCAGGAAGTCGCCGTTGATCAGTCGCCAGTCGTCGGGATGCATGGCCGCAGACTAGCTTCCGCGTCCGCCGATGTCACCCGTTCGTGCGGCGCAGGGCGGCGAGCAGGGCATCCGGGCGCTGCGGACTGAGCAGGAGCACGCGGCCGTTGCGCAGCGGCAGCACCAGCACGCGCTGCCAGTCGGTCAGCAGCACGGTGGCGCGGCGGCGGTCGCGCAGGCGGAACAGGCCCGAGTGATAGCCGGGCAGGCGGGTGCCGGCGATCTTGAAGACAGGCTGCAGCTCGCGATGTTCGTCGAGATTGAGAATCGCGGCCTGTTCGAGGTCCATCTCGGCGGTCGCGATGCGTCGCGGCCAGGGGAAGCGGCGCACGAGCAACTTGCCTTCCTCGAGCTGCAGTGTCCGGCGATGCATCGACCAGGCCAGCACGCCGGAGACCACGGGGAAAACCAGCAGGAAGGGGGCGATCGTCCATATTTCCGGCTTGCCTTGCGTCGCCAACAGCATCGGCACGAACACCATCATCGGCAACACGAGACCGATGAACACCGGGAAGAGGCTCGCGAATTTTCTGGGCGGCACCATCTCGAAATCCTGCGCGCTCATGCGAGGGCTCCGAGCCACAACGGGGCGGCGACATGCAGCACGATATCGGCGGAAAAGTGCGCCAGCATCGCGGCTTCCAGGCCTTTGCGCCAGTACAGCCAGCCGAACACGACCCCGGCGAGCGCATTGGCGAGGATCACGCGTGCGATCACCAGTCCGGTCAGCGGCCAGACGTGACTGGCCGCCGGTAGATGGCCGGCGCCGAAGAGCAGGGCGGCAACAACGATCGCGATCCAGTAGGCCAGCGCACTCGGCGCAGCGGCACGCCATTTGGCGACGATCCACACGAGGAACGTCATCAGGAACAGCCGCAATTGCAGTTCCTCGCCGATCGCTCCATAGAACGAAGCCAGGAGACCGAGTCCAGCACCCGGCGCGGGCGGCGCGCCATGAGCGGCGAGCGCCGTCGGCAACCAGGGATCGATCACGGCGAGCAAGCCCAGGATCGCAAGCGCGCTAGCGATGCCCGCCATGACGGCCGTTATCCAGGCGACCTGCGGAAGTTCGCGCCGCATCACCAGCGCGCGCAGCCAAGGCGCATCGAGTCCGACGCGGTGACCCATGCACAGACCGGCGATCGCCATCAGACCGAGCAACAGACCGCCCTGCAATCCTTGCAGCAGCATCAGTACCGGCATTGACACCGGCAGTTTCGCGCGGACCTCCGGCATCAGCGCAAGGGCGTAAGGCAGTACCGCCATCGTCGCGAGCGCGGCCGCCACCGCGAACACGCCCGCGAGTTTCAAATCCTCGCGCAAGGCAACCGAGACAGGCTCGCGAACGACGGTGTCCATGTCCGGACTCAACCCGCCCGTTTGAACGTCGCGCGCTGCACGAACGCACCGGGCATCGGAATCAGTGATACCAGCTCCCAGCCCTGCAGGCCGAGACGGTTGAGTTCGTCCTGCACGCGCTGTAGCTGCGTAGCCTGGCTGTCGAACAGCTTCATGCGCAGGTCCAGGACCAGATATTGCCAGCGGCTGTGGGCGCTCATTTCAATGTGTCCTCGTTGTCGTCGGTACCGGGCGTCTTGAGACGCCCGCTCTTGCGCAAGGCTTCGCGCAGCACGTATTCGATCTGCGCGTTCAGCGAACGCAGTTCGTCGTCGGCCCAGCGCTGGACGGCGTCCAGCACCTGGGCATTGATGCGCAGCGGATAGGCTTTTTTCTCAGCCACGCCGGATCAGTAAATCGAGCCGGTGTTGACGATCGGCTGCGTGCCGCGTTCGCCGCAGAGCACGACCAGCAGATTGCTTACCATCGCCGCGCGGCGCTCGGGGTCGAGGTCGACCACGTTGCGCTTGGACAGTTCGCTCAGCGCCATCTCGACCATGCTCACCGCGCCTTCGACGATGCGCGTACGGGCGGCGATGATCGCGCTGGCTTGCTGGCGCTGCAGCATCGCCTGGGCGATTTCCGGCGCGTAGGCGAGGTGGCTGATGCGCGCTTCCATGACGCGGACGCCGGCCTGGGCCAGGCGATCCTGGATTTCCTCGGTCAGGTGCTTGGAGATTTCCGCGGCGTGACTGCGCAGGGAGATTTTGCCTTCCTCGTGCTGGTCGTACGGATAGTTGATCGCCATCGCGCGCAACGCCGCTTCCGACTGGATGTGCACAAAGCTTTCGTAGTCGTCGACGTTGTAGACCGCCTCGGCCGAATCCACGACCTGCCAGACCACCACCGACGCGATTTCAATCGGGCTGCCTTCTAGGTCGTTGACCTTGAGCTTGCTGCTTTCGAAATTGCGCGTGCGCAGCGAGATCTTCTTCGCGTTGTAGAACGGGTTGTTCCAGCGCAGGCCCTGGTCCTTGCTGGTGCCGATGTACTTGCCGAACAGGCTCAGCACGGCGGCCTGGTTGGGCTCGACCATGTAGTAGCCACCCAGCATCACGACCAGGCACAGGCCCGCGATCAGCGCGACGACCACCGGGACGACGTTCTGGTCGGCGACGCCGGAGATGCCCAGCCAGGCGACGCCGAGAAAGGCGGCCAGATGGACAAGCAGGAACGGGATGCCGGGGAACGAGCTGATATCGGATTCTTTCATGGGTATTCTCCTGAGGTGCGGGAGAACGATATCAATGTGATATCACAAATTCAAGAGGCCGAAAGTCACCCCTCCGCGGCCGGCGGAAGCTCGCACATCCAACGAAATCAATTACTTGGAGACGACCCGGAAACGCAGCAGCGGCGTTGGGCGTTGTTCGCTGCCGATCAGCAGGGTGCTGCCGTCGGTGGAAAAGGCGATCGCCTCGGCCTGTGGCAGCCAGGGAAAGCGCAACTGGCTCGGCGGGCGTTGCGTCGCGGCAGGCCAGCTCTGGCCGGGAGCGCGGATGTAGAAATAAATCGAGTGGTAATTCATCACCGCCAGAACGCGACCGTTCGGGCTCAGGTCGGCACCGCTGATCTGCGATCGGTAGCGCCCGTAGACCGGGTTTTTCTCCAGTTCCTGTTCGGATGGTTGCGCGATGCCGGGCAGGGTCGCGATTTTCTCCGCGACCTGCACGCCGGTCGACGGTCGCAGCGGCAGGCGGAAGAGCTCCGGCGGCACGCGTTTTTTCGAGATCAGCAGCACGTCGCCGTTGACCGGGTCGACCGCGCTGGCTTCGCAGTCGCGCGCGCCGTCCGGCCAGCGGAATTCGATCTTCCAGGCCAGCGGCATCTCGCCGCCGTCCTTGATCGTCCGGGGCTCTTCGAACACCAGCAGGCTCAGGTCGGTGCGGATGCCGCCGTTATCGCCGGTGTCGGCGACCAGCAGGTAACGCTTGCCGTCGAGCTCGAAGGAGTCAATGTCTTCCCAGTCGGTGTTTTCGGCGCCGACGGTGCTGTAGCTGGCGACACGCGTGCCGTCGGGTTTGAGCAGGACCAGGCGCGCGGGATTGCCGCTGTCATTGACGGCCCAGTACAGGCCCGGATGCGCCCGGGACGCGGCCAGGCCGCTGACTTCGTCCAGATCGGGATCGGTGAGCGTTCCGGCGTATTCGGCCTGGCTCCAGCTCACGCCGTAAGCGGCCGGAGCCAGCAAACTCAGCAGTAGTAGGGCAGTCGTCGCGCGCATCGGCATCACGGGAAGCGAAGGCCCGAGAATGCCAGAAAAGCGCGGCGCTTTGAACCGCCAGCCGCTACAATCCGGCGCTTTCCACTTCCCAGTTCGATGCCATGACCGACGCTTCCGCCGTGCGACTGGGTACGCCGCTTTCCGCCGCGGCGACGCGTGTTCTGCTGCTGGGTTCGGGCGAACTGGGCAAGGAGGTGGCGATCGAGCTGCAACGCTTCGGCGTCGAAGTGATCGCCGCCGACCGTTACGACGATGCGCCGGCGATGCAGGTCGCGCACCGTTGCCACACGCTGAACATGCTCGACCCGGCCGCGTTGCGCGACCTGATCGCACACGAAAAGCCGCAGTTGGTCGTACCCGAGATCGAGGCGATCCACACGCAGACCCTGGTCGAACTCGAACGCGACGCCGGCCAGCGCGTGATTCCGACCGCGCGCGCCGCGCGCCTGACCATGGATCGCGAAGGCATCCGCCGCCTCGCCGCGGAAACCCTGGGCTTGCCGACGTCGCCGTATCGATTCGTCGATACGCTCGAGGAATATCGCGCCGCGGTCGCCGCGATCGGCATTCCCTGCGTGGTCAAGCCGGTCATGAGTTCCTCGGGCAAAGGCCAGAGCACGGTGCGCGATGCCGCGCAGATCGACGCCGCCTGGGACTACGCGCAGAAGGGCGGTCGCGCCGGTCAGGGGCGTGCGATCGTCGAAGGCTTCATCGATTTCGACTACGAAATCACCTTGCTGACCGTGCGCCACGCCGGCGGTACCGATTTCTGCGATCCGATCGGTCACCTGCAGATCGACGGCGACTACCGCGAAAGCTGGATGCCGCAGCCGATGTCCGAGCGCGCGATCGAGCGCGCGCGCGACATCGCGCGCAAGGTCACCGGCGATCTCGGCGGCCAGGGCGTCTTCGGTGTCGAGCTGTTCGTGAAGGGCGACGACGTCTGGTTTTCGGAAGTGTCTCCGCGTCCGCACGACACCGGCCTGGTGACGCTGATCGGCCAGGATCTTTCGCAGTTCGCGCTGCATGCGCGCGCCATTCTGGGCTTGCCGATTCCGGCGATCCGCCGGCACGGCCCCGCGGCGTCCTGTGCCGTGCTCGCGCATGGCCACGGCGTGCCGGTGTTCGACGATGTCGGCGCGGCGCTGGCTGAGCCCGACACCGCGCTGCGCCTGTTCGGCAAGCCGCGCGTCGAGGGGCAGCGTCGCGTGGCGGTGACACTGGCGCTGGGTGAGGATATCGAGCAGGCTCGCGCCAAGGCGCGGCGCGCCGCCGCGGCACTCCAGGTCAGCTTGCGCTGAAGGATATCCGGCCATGGGCGAACACGAAACGTACGCGGTATTCCTGCATTCCGGCGCGCTCGAAGCGCTGGGCGAGGCGATCAAACCCTATCTGTCGGACGGACCGGCCGGCACGCATATCCAGTGCACGGGCGTCGACACCGGCGGCGCGTTCTGCGAGATGAAACTCACGAGCAAGAACAGCGCCGGCAAGGACGTGGAACTCGAACTCATGGTGCCGACGGCGATGATCCGTCTCATCGTGTCGATCACCGACGGCGAAGGCGGCTTCGGCTTCGCCTGATCCGCTCGCCGCGTCGCCCGCGACTCAGCGGATATCGACCCAGACCATGTGGTGATCGGTCGCCTCGATCCAGTCGGCGCCGGTCTCGCCCGGTTTGGGCCAGAACACGCCGCTGCGCTCGACGGTGAATCCCACCGACGGCAGCACATAGTCCAGACGCAGGTTGCCGATTTTCGGACCGAAATCGCCGGTGTCGTGCTGCGGTGCGCCGTGCTGGCTCAGATTGCCGCCGCCGACGGTGTTCGCTGCGATCACTGCCCCTTCGCTTGCCGGCGTGGTGTAGCGCAGCACACGTGGGTGTTCGAGCAATTGCTGGATCGCGCCGCGCACGCCGTCGCCGTCGGCCGGATCGGCATTGTGATCGCCGGCGATGACGAAGCGTTCGCCTTCGGGCAGGCCGCCGCACTGTCCGCGGTCGTCGCAGAGCCAGGGTTTCGCGCCGGGGCTGAGGTATTCGGACCACAGACGGATTTCATCGTGATTGCGCGCGCCGTTGCGGTCTTCCGGGCCGTCGAACACCGGCGGCGTCGGATGATCGACCAGGAAATGCAGGCGGCCCAGCGGCGTGTCGATCGGTACGTCCCAGTGCGATTTCGAGCTCAGACGCAGGCGCTGCCATTCTTCTGCCGTGTACCAGGGCTTGCCGGTTTTCGGATCGATCGGTTGGCGTGCGTTCGGCAGGTCCTTCCACAGGAAATTCCGGAACGTGCGCACCGAGCCCACATCGATCGGGAATCGCGACAGCACCAGCATGCCGTATTGCCCCGGGTGCAGGCCGAAGCCGTAGGCGTCGTCGCCGCCGCGGCCGGGTGTGCCGTCGTGATTGAGATCCATGCCCGAGGGTTCGCCGGTATTGACCGGCGCGAGATAGACGAAGTGATAGTAGATCGGCGCCTGGCCCGCCTGTCCGACCGCGAGATAGTCGCGGCGGAAAATATCCGCGGCGCGCCCGTCGGCGTCGAAGTCGAATTCATTGAGCAGCAGGATGTCCGGACGCTGGTGCTGGATGACCGCAGCGATCTGCCGCGCCTTCGCATCCTGTGTCTCCAGTCGCGCGATCACGCCGCCGTCTTTCGCATCGTAGAGCGAGGTGTTGTAGGTGGCGACGCGAATCGTCGGCGCGTCGGCGATGGTCGTCGCCCGGTGCGCGCAAGCCGGCGCGAGGGCGAGGACGGCGAGGGCAGTGAAAACGCGGAATCGGGACATGCAGGTGGCCGTGCGACTCGGATGCGGTCAGTGTTGCACGGCCGCATGGCAGTTTCGCAAGCGCGATAGCCGGCCCCGCGTTCAGCGTGCGGGTGGCGGGGCGGCCAGCGGCTTCCAGTCGCGGCCGTCGAGGTATTCGAGCGGGCGGAAACCCTGCTTGTAGTGCATCTTTGGATGCTGGTCGAGCCAGAAACCCAGGTACAGATGCTGGCGATCCTCGCGCTGCGCGCGTGCGATCTGCATGAGGATCGCGTACGTGCCCAGGCTGCGTTCGGCGACTTCCGGCGCGTAGAAGGTGTACACGGCCGAGAGCGCGTCCGGCAGCACGTCGGTGACGGCGACGCCGAGCAGTTCTTCGCCCAGACGGAATTCCACGAACTCGGTCGGACTCCAGCCACAGGCGAGGAAACCGTCGAAATCCACCGGCATCGGCGCATCCATGCCGCCGCCGGCATGACGGGTGTCCACGTAACGGCGATACAGGTCGAAGATTTCGCCGGTGCGCCGCGCCGGGCTCACGCGCACGCTCAGATCGGCATTGCGCTGCAGGCAACGACGCTGGCTACGGCTGGGCCGGAACTCGCGGACCGGCACGCGCACGGCGATGCAGGCGCGGCAGGCATTGCAATGCGGTCGATAGACATGGCCGCCGGAGCGGCGAAATCCCAGGGACAGGGCATTGGGATACAGGGCCGGCAAGGACGGGTCGGACGGATCCAGCACCAGGTCGCGCGCGAGCCGCTCCGGCCAATAGCCGCAGCCATGTTCGGCGGTCTGGAATACGCGGATGTTGTGCTGGGTGCCCATGCCACGCCCGGTACGCGACGGCGGTCGCGATGGGGCATGGTAGTCCATTCACCCCAGGACATACCCCATCCGCTCGCCCAGGCGCGTCGGGGTCTCGGTTTCGAAATGATCCAGGGCCACGCCGTCCTTCGGCAGCAGCACGATCACGGTGGAGCCGTAGTTGAAGCGCGCCATTTCCGCGAATCGTTCGAGCCGGATGTTCTGGCCGCGGAAGTCGCGGCGTAGCGGTCGCGAGGCGTATTTGGGAATGTTCACGCCGTTCCAGACCGTCTCCACGCCCGACACCAGCAGGGCGCCGACCATGACCATGACCATCGGGCCGTGGTCGGTGTCGAAATGGCAGACCAGGCGCTCGTTGCGCGCGAACAGACGCGGGATTTCCCGCACGCCCCAGGGCGCGACGGTGAACAGGCGGCCCGGCACATGCAGGGTTTCGGTCAGGGTGCCGGTCCAGGGCATGTGCACGCGGTGGTAGTCGCGCGGCGACAGGTAGATGTTGGCGAACCAGCCGTCGGCAAACGGTGCCGCTGCCGCTTCGTCGCCAAGCAATTCGCCAGCGGTGAAGCTCTGTCCCTTGGCCTGGAAAATGCGTCCCGATTCGATGCGGCCGATCTGACTGATCTTGCCGTCGGCAGGCATCAGCAAGGCGCCCGGGTCGGCATCGGGCTGGCGCACGCCGGGCTTCAGGGCGCGGGTGAAGAAGGCATTGAAGCTGGCGTAGTTACGCGGATCGGGATCGGCGGCTTCGGCCATGTTCACATCGAACTTGCGGATCACCAGCGCGATCAGCCAGTTCTTGAAGCCGGGAGATTCGGCCTGCGCGGCCCACATCGCCAGGCGCGACAGCAGACGGTGTGGCAGGACGTACTGCAAAAACACGGCGGGACTCATCGGGCGCGCTCCGTCAGCAGGCGCAGGTCGGCGGCGATGTCGGCCGGCTGCAGCGGGGGTCGGATCAGGCCGGCTTGCCGGCCCTGCGGATCGAGCACGATCAGGGTCGCGGAATGATCCATGGTGTAGTCGCTGCCTTCGGTGGGCACTTTCATGTAGACCAGGCCCAGCGCCTGCGCGAACTGCTGCAGACCCGGTTCGGCGACGGTCGCCGCGAGGGTGTCGGCGTGGAAGTAGTGGGCGTAGTCGCCGATGATCTTCGGCGTATCGCGCTCGGGATCGACCGAGACGAACAGCACGCGCGGCCGGATCGCCGCCGGCAGGTCTGACCAGGTGTCCTGTGCCTGCTTGAGCTCGGTCAGCGTCGTCGGGCACACATCCGGGCAATGCGTGAAGCCGAGAAACACCACGGTCCAGTGACCGCGCAATGTCGCCGGCGTGAGTGCGCTGCCGTCGGACAAGGTCAGGCGATAGTCGGGCAGGGCGCGCGCGGCCGGAAACAGGCGCACGGTCTTGAGTGCTTCGGCAGGCATCGGCGCCGGCGCTTGCGGCCGGGTCCAGACGCGTTGGGCGGCCATCAGTCCCAGTCCTGCCGCGAGTGCGGCGGCGAGGACGAAGAGGATGGATCTGTTGGCGAAACCGGCGGCATTGGCAGCGTTCATGGCGCGAATTATAGCCATCGGGCCGTTATACTGAGCGTCTTGCGTCCTCATTCCGGGCCCCATGAGCGCCGAACTCGTCACCATCATCGATTTCATCCGCTACGGCGCCAGCCGTTTCAGCGCGGCCGGCCTGACCTTCGGCCACAGCTACGACAACGCCCTCGATGAAGCGACACAGTTGGTGTTGCATGCGCTGCATCTGCCGCACGACCTGAGCCCGGTCTATGGTCAGGCCCGTCTGGTCGCGGAAGAAAAAGTCCGCATCCTGAGTCTGTTCGACCGTCGCATCGACGAGCGCATTCCGGCCTGCTACCTCACCGGCGAGGCCTGGTTTGCCGGTCTGAGCTTCAAGTCCGACCCGCGCGCCCTGGTGCCGCGCTCGCCGATCGCCGAACTCATCGAAGCGGGCTTCGAGCCCTGGCTCGGTGGCCGCCCGGTCACGCGCGCCCTGGACCTGTGCACCGGCTCGGGGTGCATCGCGATCGCCACGGCGCACTACAACCCGGAATGGCAGGTCGACGCGGTCGACATTTCCGAGGACGCGCTGGCGCTGGCGAAAGAAAATGTCGCGCGCCTGGAAACGGCAAATGTGCGTCTGGTGCATTCCGATCTTTTCCGCGGACTGGTCGGCGAGGTCTACGACCTCATCGTCACCAATCCGCCGTACGTCACGCATGCCGAAACCGACGCGCTGCCGAAGGAATACGCGCACGAGCCCGAGCTGGGCCTGCGCGCCGGCGACGACGGTCTGGACCTGGCCTTGGAGATCCTGCGCGATGCGCCGGCCCATCTTTCCGAAGAAGGGCTGCTGATCTGCGAAGTCGGCGAGAGCGAGCGGCATCTGGTCGCGCTGCTGCCGGAAGTGCCGTTCGCCTGGGTCGAGTTCAAGGTCGGACAGATGGGCATCTTCGCGATCGAGCGCGCCGACATCCTTGCTCATCATGCGAAGATCAAGGCCTTGGCGGATGCGCGGCGCTAGTCGCCCGATGTAAACAAAACGAGTGCCGGCCTGCGCCGGGACGATGGAATCACTTCAGGCGGAAACGGAACCTTCGTGTCGAGCAATTCCTTCGGAAAAATCCTCACCGTCACCACCTTTGGCGAAAGCCACGGTCCGGCGATCGGTTGCGTCGTCGACGGCTGCCCGCCCGGCATCGTCATCGCCGCCGAAGACTTCGCCCACGACCTGCAGCGCCGCGCCACCGGCAAGTCCCGCCACACCTCGCAGCGTCACGAAGCCGACGAGGTCGAGATTCTCTCCGGCGTCTACCAGGGCAAGACCACCGGCACGCCGATCGGCCTGCTGATCCGCAATACCGATGCGCGCAGCAAGGACTACGACAAGATCGTCGAGCAGTTCCGGCCCGGGCACGCGGACTACACCTACTGGCAGAAGTACGGTATCCGCGATCCGCGCGGCGGTGGCCGCAGTTCCGCGCGCGAGACGACGATGCGCGTCGCCGCCGGCGTGATCGCCAAGAAGTGGCTGGGCGAGAAATACGGCATCGTCGTGCGCGGGCATGTCGCCCAGATCGCCGACCTGCGGCCGCGCGCATTTGACTGGGATGCGGTCGAAGACAATCCGTTCTTCTGGCCGGACGCAGGCCAGGTCGCCGAACTGGAACAATTCCTCGATGCCCTGCGCAAGTCCGGCGATTCGGTCGGCGCGCGGCTCACCGTGGTTGCCGACAACGTGCCGCCCGGCTGGGGCGAGCCGATCTACGGCAAGCTCGACGGCGAACTCGCCGCCGCGATGATGTCGATCAACGCGGTCAAGGGCGTGGAGATCGGTGCCGGTTTCGCCAGCGTCGCGCAAAAGGGCAGCGAGCATCGCGACCTGATGACCGCCGACGGTTTTCGCAGCAATCATGCCGGCGGCATCCTGGGCGGCATTTCCAGCGGGCAGGCGATCACCTGTTCGGTCGCGTTCAAACCGACCTCGAGCCTGCGTCTGCCGGGCGAAACCCTGGACACCGAGGGCAGGGCGGTCGAAGTGATCACCACCGGGCGTCACGATCCCTGCGTGGGCCTGCGCGCGACGCCGATCTGCGAAGCGATGATGGCGCTCGTGCTGATGGACCAGGCACTGCGCCATCGCGCGCAGTGCGGCGACGTCGGCGAAGTGTTTCCGCGTATTCCCGGCGGTGTCGCATGAGCGACGCGCGCCTGCTCCTTGGAATGAAACGCCTGGCGCGAAAACGCCGGTCGGGGCGCACCCGAGGACCGCTGACGATGCATCGCAGCCGGCGCCCCGACTGAAGGGACTCAGCCACGAATCGCTTCCGCGCGTCCCGCGCGGCGACCTGACTCAAGACATCCGAAAAGACTCCCGCATACCATGACCCAGACCTATACCGTAGCTGTCGTCGGCGCCACCGGCGCCGTCGGCGAAGTGATGCTTTCGATCCTTCACGAACGTGGCTTCCCGATCAAGGAACTCATCCCGCTCGCCAGTGCCCGTTCGGCCGGCGAAAAGATCGATTTCGGCAACCAGAAAATCGTCGTACGCGATCTCGCGACCTTCGACCCCAAGGGCGTCGACATCGCGCTGTTCTCGGCCGGTGGCTCGATCTCGAAAGAATACGGGCCGAAGTTCGCCGCGGCCGGCGCCATCGTCATCGACAACAGTTCGGCCTTCCGCTACGACGACGACGTGCCCCTGGTCGTGTCGGAGGTCAATCCCGACGCATTGAAGAACATCCCGCGCGGCATCGTCGCCAATCCCAATTGCTCGACCATGCAGATGGTTGTGGCGCTGGCGCCCATCCATCGTGCGGTCGGCATCGAGCGCATCAATGTCGCGACCTATCAGTCGGTCTCGGGTGGCGGGCGCTCGGGGATGGAGGAACTGGGCAAGCAGACCGCGGCGATCCTGGGCTTCCAGGAGCCCGACCCGCAGCGCTTCCCCGTGCAGATCGCCTTCAACCTGATTCCGCACATCGACGAGTTCATGGACAACGGCTACACCAAGGAAGAGATGAAGCTGGTCTGGGAAACGCGGAAGATTCTCGGCGACGAGAACATCCAGGTGAATCCGACCGCCGTGCGCGTGCCGGTGTTCTTCGGCCACTCCGAGGCCGTGCACATCGAAACCCGCAACAAGATCAGCGTCGCCGAGGCGCGGGCGCTGCTGGAAAAGGCGCCGGGCGTGGTCGTCGTGGACGATCGGGTGCCGGGCGGCTATCCGACCCCGGTGACCCATGCCTCGGGCCAGGACCCGGTTTTCGTGGGCCGCCTGCGCGAGGACGTTTCCCATCCCCGGGGCCTCGACATGTGGGTGGTTTCGGACAATATCCGCAAGGGTGCGGCCCTGAATGCGGTACAACTTGCTGAGCTTGTGTTGAAAAATCGCGCGTAAACGGTTCTCATCATGGGAATTCTTCCCGCGCCGCCGGCCCCCGCCGGCGGCCCGGGTCAGTCATCTGGGGAGAAGCTGCACGTGAAAACCCGACACCTAACGCTGCCGCTGGCCCTGTCGCTGGCACTGGCCGCCCCCTCCCTGCAGGCCATGGGCCTGGGCCAATTGCAGGTCAAATCCGGCTTGAACCAGCCCCTGGTCGCCGAAATTCCGATCCTGTCGGCCACCCCCGCCGAACTCGAACAACTGGACGTGCGCCTGGCTTCGCCCGAGGCGTTTTCCCGCGTCGGGCTGGAGCGTCCGGCCCAGCTGACCGCGAACCTGCAGTTCAGCGTCGGCAAGAATTCCCGCGGCCAGCCGGTCATCCGGGTCTCGACCCCGGGCAAGTTCCAGGAGCCTTTCCTGAGCTTCCTCATCGAGGCCGACTGGGGCAAGGGCGCGGTCACCCGCGAATACACCGCCCTGATCGACCCGCCGTACATCGCGCCCGCCGTGATCCGCCCGATGAGCTCGCCGGCGATCGCCCCGGCGGTGGCCACCGCGCCCCCGCCGCCGCCGATGCCGTCCTCGCCGCCGGTGCGCGAACCCGAACCCGCGCGCCCGCAACCGGTACGCGAACCCGAACCTGTCGCCGTGGCTCCGACCCCGGCCCCGCCGCCGGTCTTCGAACCGGCGCCTGCACCCGAGCCGGTCGCGGAAGCCGCGCCGCCGCCGCAGCCTGAGCCGGCCCGTCCCGAACCGCAGCCCGAACCCGTGGCCGCGCCGCCGATGCCGGCGCCGGTCGCCGCCGCCGGTGAAGTGGGTCCGATCAATGCCGGCCAGACCCTGTGGTCGATCGCCAACGCCGCGCGTCCCGACGACAGCGTGTCGGTCAACCAGATGATGCTCGCCTTGCTGCGCGCCAATCCCGACGCCTTCGACCAGGACAACATCAATCGCCTCAAGAGCGGTTCGGTCCTGCGTATTCCCAGTCGCGAGGAAGCCACCAGCCTGTCGCCCGAACAGGCGGCCGTGCTCGTGCGCGAACAGGCGAGCGCCTGGCGCACACCGCGCCAGCCGGTGCCGCAGCCGGCCGACAGCGTCGCCGAACAACCCGACGCGACGACGAGTCCTGAGCCCGCCGCCGCACCGCCGCCGCGTGTCGCCTCGCGTCCGGCTTCCTCCGGTCGTTCGGCCTCGCGCCTGGAAATCGTGCCGCCCGCCGGTCGCTCCAGCGCGCGCGGTGCCCAGTCGGGCGCGTCCGCCGGTGCCGGCGGTACCGAATTGCGTGCGCAGCTGGTCCAGGCCCGCGAGGACCTGGCCGCGCGCAATGCCGAAATCACCGAGCTGAAGTCGCAGGTCGCCGACCTCGAAAAGATGAACACCGATCGCCAGCACATGATCGATGTGCAGAACAGCGATCTGAAGGCCCTGCAGGATCGTCTGAAGCAGTTGGAAGACCAGCAGGCGGCTGCGGCGACGCAACCCGCCGCCGCGACGGTGGCCGCGCCCACCGCCGGCCCCGCACCGCTCGATGCCGCGGCTCCCGATCCGGCCGCCGCGAATCCGGCACCGGCGCCGGAAGCGACGCCGATCTACATGAACCCGTATGTCCTGGGTGGCGGCGGTCTGCTGCTGCTCGGTGGCCTGGTGTTCGCGTTGCGCAGTCGCAAGCGTTCCAGCGACGAGGTCGTCGAAGCGCCGCGTCGCATTTCCGACGACGTCGCGCTGCGCGCCAGTCTCGCGCAGACGCGTGTGGGCAAGGCTGTGCCGGCCGATGCCGCGCCGCCTGCCCCGGCGCCGACGCCCGCACCGAAGCCGGAACCGGCGCCGGTCGCCAAGAAGGACACGCAGCTCGATTCCCTGACCGCCGCGGTTCGTTCGCGTCCGCAGGATCTCGAAGCGCACCTGAGCCTGCTGCGCCTGTTCCACTCGCGCGGCAACTCGGCCGATTACGAAGCCGCCGCGCAAGCCATGCGCATGCATGTGCCGAGCACGATGGATCCGCGTTGGCGCGAGGCCGTGATCATGGGCGCCTCGCTGATGCCGGGGCATCCGCTGTTCAGTCAGGCCGGTTGGAATGCCACGGCAGCCGCACCGGCGCCTGCGCCTGCTCGTGCTCCCGAGCCGGCTCCCGCAGCCGTCGCTCCGACGCCCGCACCGGCCCCGATGATCGAGCCCGAACCCGAACTTGAGGATCTGTCGTTCGCGGACACGAACTTCCATTCCGACAACGACGGCGGCGCGTCAGACGATTACGCCTCGACCACGGCGGTGAACATCATCGACCAGGGTGAGCTCGACCGCGCGGCCCAGAGTCCGGTCGACTTGCATCGCAACGAAGCCGAACTCATGGCCGAGGACGAAGCCAGCGCCACGCGCATCGAGCTGGCGAAGGCGTACCTGGACATCGGCGATCTCGAAGGCGCGCGCAGCATGCTCGAGGAAGTCATGGCCGAGGGCGGCCCGACTGCCAAGGCCGCGGCGCAGCGCATCCTCAAGGAAATCGGCTGAGCCTGCGGGCCCGGCCGCAGCAGCAACCAAACAAAACGATCAGGCAATCAATGAAATCTGCAGTAGTCACCGGCATTTCCGGTCAGGACGGCGCCTATCTGGCGCAGTTGCTTCTTGAGAAGGGGTACCGCGTTTACGGTACCTATCGACGCACCAGTTCGGTCAATTTCTGGCGCATCGAGGAACTGGGCATCCAGAACCATCCCAACCTGCATCTGATCGAGCACGACCTGCTCGATTTCGCGTCCAGCATCCGCCTGCTCGAAACCAGCGAAGCCACCGAGGTGTACAACCTGGCGGCGCAGAGTTTCGTCGGTGTCTCGTTCGACCAGCCGATCGCGACCGCGCAGATCACCGGCATCGGACCGCTGAACCTGCTCGAGGCGATCCGCATCGTCAATCCGAAGATCCGCTTCTACCAGGCGTCGACCTCGGAAATGTTCGGCAAGGTGCAGGCCGTGCCGCAGGTCGAGGAAACCCCGTTCTATCCGCGCAGTCCCTACGGCGTGGCCAAGCTCTACGCGCACTGGATCACGGTCAACTACCGCGAGTCCTACGACATCTTCGGCAGCAGCGGCATCCTGTTCAATCACGAATCGCCGCTGCGTGGCCGCGAATTCGTGACCCGCAAGATCACCGACAGTGTCGCCAAGATCAAACTGGGCAAGCTCGACGAACTCGAGCTGGGCAACCTCGACGCCAAGCGCGACTGGGGTTATGCCAAGGACTACGTCGACGGCATGTGGCGCATGTTGCAGGCCGACGCGCCCGACACCTTCGTGCTCGCGACCAATCGCACCGAAACCGTGCGCGATTTCGTCACGATGGCCTTCCAGGGCGCGGGTATCGCGCTCGACTTCAAGGGCCAGGCCGAGGGCGAGACCGCCGTCTGCCGCGAGACGGGCCGCACGCTCGTGCGCATCAATCCCAAGTTCTATCGCCCGGCGGAAGTGGAGTTGCTGATCGGCAACCCGGCCAAGGCCACGGCCAAGCTGGGCTGGAAACCGACGACCACGCTCGAGCAACTGTGCAAGATGATGGTCGATGCCGATATCGCCAGGAACGAGCGTGGTTTCTCCTTCTGACGGGAAGCCACGGGCGCTGGTCACCGGCATCTGCGGCTTCACCGGCCACTACGTCGCACGCGAACTGGAAGCCGCAGGCTATCGCGTCATCGGGCTCACGCACCAGGTCAACGACGAAGCCGACTGGCTCACCGTCGATCTGACCGATCGCGCCGCGGCCGAAGCGGCGATCCTGTCCGCGCGACCCGACGTTGTCGTGCATCTGGCCGCGATTTCCTTCGTCGCGCACGGCGATGCCGACGCGATCTACCGCGTCAACGTCGTCGGCACGCGCAATCTGCTCGAGGCCCTGGCGAAGGCCGAACACCGGCCGCGCGTGGTCGTGCTCGCCAGTAGCGCCAACATCTACGGCAATGCCGACGTCGAGATCATCGACGAGACGGTGCCGGCGACCCCGGCCAACGACTACGCCGTCAGCAAGCTGGCGATGGAATACATGGCGCGCCTGTGGATGGATCGCCTGCCGATCGTGTTCACGCGGCCGTTCAACTACACCGGCGTGGGCCAGTCGCCGAATTTCGTGCTGCCCAAGATCGTCGATCACTTCCGCCGCCGCGCGCCGGTCATCGAGCTGGGCAATGTCGACGTGTCCCGCGATTTTTGGGACGTGCGTTCGGTTGCGCAGTCCTATCGCCGGCTGGTCGAAACCGCGCCGGTCGGCGCGACGTTCAATCTGTGCTCGGGTCGCGCCTATTCGTTGCGCGAGGCGATCGCCACGCTGGAATCGCTGGCCGGCTACCGCATCGACATCCAGGTCAATCCGGCCTTCGTGCGCGCGAACGAGGTGCAGCGTCTGTCGGGCACCAATGTCCGCCTGCTCGCGGCGGTCGGCGCGCTCGACGACTACACGCTGCCGCAAACGCTGGAATGGATGTACCGGGCCTAGAATGCGCCTGGCTCTCGGCATCGAATACGACGGCAGCGATTTTCTCGGCTGGCAGCGCCACGACGGTGGTCCGACCGTGCAGGCGGCGGTCGAAGAGGCGCTGGGCTTTGTCGCGCATCATCTGGTCGAGGTGGTGTGCTCCGGGCGTACCGACGCGCGCGTGCATGCGGCCTGCCAGGTCGTGCATTTCGACAGCGAAGCCGAGCGCGATGCGCGTGCCTGGGTGCTGGGCACCAATACGCGGCTGCCCGCCGGCGTGCGCGTGCTGTGGTGCCAGCCGGTCGACGACGCGTTCCATGCACGCTATGGCGCGCGGGCGCGCCGCTATCGTTATCGCATCCTCAACCGGCCGGTGCCGCCGGCGATACAGCGGCAATTCCTCAGCTGGGAACGCCGCCCGCTCGATGCCGACGCGATGCATCGCGCCGCGCAGGCGCTGTGCGGCGAGCACGATTTCAGTGCGTTCCGCACCGCGCAATGCCAGGCCAAGCATCCCAATCGTCATCTCCACGACATCGCCGTGCGTCGCGACGACGACCAGGTCATCGTCGAGGTGCAGGCGAACGCGTTCCTGCATCACATGGTGCGCAACATCGTCGGCAGCCTGATCCTGGTGGGCCTGCACGAACAGCCGGAGGATTGGCTCGGCCGCCTGCTCGCCGGCAAGGACCGCACCGTCGCCGGTCCGACTGCGCCGGCCGAAGGTCTGGTGTTCCTGGGCCCGAAATATCCCGCCGAATGGCGGCTTCCGCCATCGGTGACCCTGTAGTGCGACGTCGTCTCGTTCACGCGCACGGAATGCCATGACCGGCTACAAGAGAATTACCTTTCTCAAGATCTTCGGTGCGCGAGTTCATGTGCACTGGTCGGTATTCATCGTCATGGGCGGCATCCTGATGATGTCGTACCGCCATCCCGTGCTCGCACCGATTACGATCTGCTCCTACCTTGGCATCCTCCTGTTGCATGAGAGTGGACATGCGTTCGTCGCAGGAAGGCTCGGCTACCGGTCTCTGGATATCTATCTGGGCTTTCTGCATGGTCTGTGCTGCTTCCAGGCACCCGAAACCCGCAAAGACGAGGCGATCATCGCCTGGGGTGGCGTGCTGGCCCAGTTCGCTGTGGCCATCCCGCTGATCGTGCTGGCGCAAACCATTTCTCTGGGCGATGTGCCGGGCATGGGGCCGGTGGTTGCCTTCCTCGGCTACCTGAGCGCGCTGACTGCGTTCGTCAACCTCGCACCCAGTCGAGCTCTGGATGGCGGCAAAGCCTGGGCGCTGTTTCCGATTCTTTGGGCGGAACGGCGCAAGCCGAAAAAGCGCGGTTCGGTGACGAAAGGCCCCTGGAGCCCGCGAAAGGACTGAGGGAGGCGCCCCTTCCGCGACAGGCCTACAATCGGAGCGTCCCCGTCTCCGGGCCCCGCCCATGCGCACCCGCATCAAATTCTGTGGTCTCACCCGTCCGGGTGACGTGCGCCTGGCGGTGGAGCTGGGGGTCGATGCCCTGGGCTTCGTGTTTGCGCCCGGCAGCCCGCGACGTCTGAGCCTGGCCCAGTTGCCCGGTCTGCGCGCGGCGGTGCCGCCTCTAGTGGACGTGGTCGCCCTGTTCATGGATGCCGGCGGCAGCGAGGTCCTGGAGGTGGTGCGGACCCTGCGTCCGACCCTGCTGCAGTTTCACGGCGGCGAAAACGATGCGTTCTGTCGCAGTTTCGGCCTTCCGTACCTCAAAACCCTGCCCATGGGGCCGGGTTCGGAGGACCCCTTGGCGGCCAGAAAACGCTATCCTTCGGCTTCCGCTTTCCTGCTCGACGGGCACGGTCCGGGACAGTCCGGTGGCCGTGGCGAAAGCTTCGACTGGACCCTCGCGCCGGACCTCGGCCGGCCGATGTTTCTGGCCGGCGGATTGAACCTCGGCAATGTCGGCCTGGCGATCCGCCAGGTCCGGCCCTACGCGGTGGACGTGTCGAGCGGGATCGAAAGTTCGCCGGGCCTGAAGGACGGCGAGAAAATGCAGCAGTTCGTGGACGAGGTCAGACGTGCCGATTTCCAGCAACGCGAAGGTCAACAACCCGTCGGGTAAGGCGCCCGATACCGCATCGATCGCCGACTACGGCGTCTATCCCGATGCCGACGGCCATTTCGGCAACTACGGCGGTACCTTCGTTTCGGAAACGCTGATCGCGCCGTTGGCCGAACTCGCCGCCGCCTACGACCGCTATCGCGACGAACCGGAATTCCTCGCCGAACTCCAGCACGACTATCGCCACTACGTCGGCCGTCCCAGCCCGATCTACGAGGCCGAGCGGCTGAGCAAGCATGTCGGCGGCGCGCGCATCCTGCTTAAGCGCGAGGACCTGAACCACACCGGCGCGCACAAGATCAACAACACCATCGGCCAGGCGATGCTCGCCAAGCGCATGGGCAAGACGCGCATCATCGCCGAGACCGGCGCGGGCCAGCACGGCGTCGCTTCGGCGACCGTCGCTGCGCGCCTGGGCCTGAAATGCGTGGTCTACATGGGTGCGGTCGACATCGAGCGCCAGGCGATCAACGTCTTCCGCATGAAATTGCTCGGCGCGGAAGTCGTGCCGGTGCATTCGGGTTCGAAGACGCTCAAGGATGCGCTGAACGAAGCGATGCGCGACTGGGTGTCGAACGTGCACGACACGTTTTACATCATCGGCACCGTCGCCGGCCCCAGTCCGTATCCGCGCATGGTCCGCGATTTCAACGCCGTGGTCGGCCGCGAAGCGCGGGCCCAGATGCTCGCGGACTACGGGCGATTGCCCGACGCCGTCACCGCCTGCGTCGGCGGTGGATCCAACGCGATCGGCATCTTCCACGCCTTCCTCAACGATCGTGCCGTCGCGCTGTGCGGCGCCGAGGCGGCGGGCGAGGGCATCGCCACCGGCAAGCATGCGGCCTCGCTGTCGGCCGGACGTCCGGGCGTGCTGCACGGCAACCGCACCTATCTCATCTGCGACGACGACGGCCAGATCATCGAGACGCATTCGATTTCCGCCGGTCTGGACTACCCGGGTGTCGGCCCGGAACATGCCTTCCTCAAGGACACCGGCCGCGCGACGTATGCCGGCATCACCGACGCCGAATGCATGGAAGCCTTCCACCTGCTCGCGCGCACCGAAGGCATCCTCGCGGCGCTGGAGTCCAGTCACGCGATCGCGCAGGCGATAAAGCTGGCGCGCAACCTGCCCAAGGACGCGCTCGTGCTCGCCAATCTGTCCGGCCGCGGCGACAAGGACATCTACACCATCGCCAAGCGCGAAGGCATCACGCTTTAATCTCTCCCAGAAACCGCCTTCACTTTCGACCAAGGAATCCCAATGAGCACCACGCCCGAATCCGCTCCGCAAGGCCAGCAGCTCGACCCGGCCCTGTTCGCCTGCGTCAACGAATATCTCGAAGTCACCAATCGCCAGGCCCGCCAGCAGGGCGACAAGCGCGTGAGCTTCGCCGTGCTCTACGCCGCAGCGCGCTACAACTCGCATGCGTTCCTGGGCATCGCCGCCTCGCCGCAGACCGAGCGCGAGGAATTCGTCGCGTACATGACCGACCTCTATCGTCGTGCGCTCGAGGAAAACCTCAGCAACCTCATCAACGAACGCGCCGCAACGGGTCCGAGCCAGGCCGAATGAGTCGTTTCGAGGCGACATTCGCGCGTCTGCGCACGGATGGCCGCAAGGCCCTGGTGCCGTTCATCACCGCCGGCGATCCCTCGCGGGAAGCGACGGTCGCGGTGATGCATGCGCTGGTGGACGCCGGTGCGGACATGGTCGAGCTCGGCGTGCCGTTTTCCGATCCGATGGCCGACGGTCCGGTCATCCAGCGCAGTTCCGAACGCGCGCTCGAGCGCGGCGTGAACACCTCGTACGTGTTCGACTGCGTGCGCGAATTCCGTCGCCGCGACACCGACACGCCGGTTGTGCTGATGGGCTATCTGAACCCGATCGAGATTCGTGGCGTCGATCGTTACGCCGCGGACGCGATCGCCGCCGGGGTCGACGGCGTGCTGCTGGTCGATCTGCCGCCGGAAGAATCCGCGCCGATGCGTACGGCATTTTCCGCGCACGGTCTCGACCTGATTTCCCTGGCCGCGCCGACGACGTCGCCCGATCGCCTGGCGCAGTTGGCCACGCAATCGCAGGGCTATCTCTACTACGTCAGTTTCGCCGGCGTGACCGGCGCGAGCATCGTCGATGCCGGCGACGTCGTCGCCAAGGCCGGTGCGTTGCGTGCGATGGCCAAAGTACCCGTTCTGATCGGCTTCGGCATCAAGGACGCGGCCTCCGCCGCGGCGATGGCGCCGATCGCCGACGGCATCGTGGTCGGCAGCGCCCTGGTCGAAAGCCTGGCGACGGCCGCGACGCCCGAAGACGCTGCCACCCGGGCCCGCGAGTTCCTCGCGCCCCTGCGTGCGGCCCTGGATGCCGGCGAGTGATCCTCGTGCAAATCGGGGCGGTGCGGGCGGCTGGGACCGGCATTCCGGTCGGGCAGCCGATTCCCCACGCGTATTTCGGCTATAAACTCCCCCTTCACAGAATATTGCGAGTGGCTCGATGAGCTGGTTGACCAAATTGATGCCGGCGCGCATCCGCACCCAGGGTGGCGGCAAGCGCGGTGTGCCCGAAGGCCTGTGGGAAAAATGCGACAGCTGCGGCACCGCGCTGTACGGTCCGGAGCTGGAAAAGAACCTGCGCGTCTGCCCCAAGTGCGCGCATCACATGAGCATCGGCGCGCGCGAGCGCCTGGCGACCTTCCTCGACGAGGGTCCGGTGCTGGAGATCGGCGACGAACTCGGTCCGGTCGATGCCTTGCACTTCAAGGACCAGAAGAAATACGCCGACCGCATCAAGTCCACCCAGAAAGCCGTCGGCGAGAAAGACGCGCTGATCTCGGTGCAGGGCAAGCTGCATGGCCGCGACATTTGCGCCAGCGCTTTCGAATTCCGTTTCATGGGCGGTTCGATGGGTTCGGTGGTCGGCGAGCGTTTCGCGCTTGCGGCCGAGCGGGCGCTGGAAGTGGGCTGCCCGATGGTGTGCTTCTCGTCCTCGGGCGGCGCGCGCATGCAGGAAAGCCTGTTTTCGCTGATGCAGATGGCCAAGACCTCGGCCGCCATCGGTCGTCTGCGCCAGGCCGGCCTGCCGTTCATTTCCGTGCTCACCCATCCCACCACCGGCGGCGTCACCGCGTCGCTGGCGATGTTGGGCGATCTCAACATCGCCGAACCGCAGGCCCTGATCGGTTTCGCTGGTCCGCGCGTGATCGAGCAGACCGTGCGCGAGACCTTGCCCGAAGGTTTCCAGCGTTCCGAATTCCTGCGTGATCACGGCACCGTCGACATGATCGTCGACCGCCGGGAAATGCGCGATCGCCTGGCGGCGCTGCTGGCGCTGATGATGAAGCAGCCCGCTCCGGTCGTCGCCGAGGGCTGAGAGCCATGGCCGCGCGCAAGTATTTCGGTACCGACGGCATCCGCGGCCGTGTCGGCGAGGGCGTGATCTCCGCCGATTTCATGCTGCGCCTGGGTCGTGCCGCGGGCCGCGTGCTGGCCGGCGACAAACAGCAGGCGACCGTCGTCATCGGCAAGGACACGCGGATCTCCGGCTACATGTTCGAGGCCGCGCTCGAAGCGGGCCTGGTCGCCGCTGGCGCGGACGTGCGCATGCTCGGCCCGATGCCGACGCCGGCCGTCGCCTATCTCACGCGCTCCTTGCGTGCCGATGCCGGCATCGTGATTTCCGCCTCGCACAATCCGCACGAAGACAACGGCATCAAGTTTTTTTCCGCACACGGCGAGAAGCTGGCCGACGAGGTCGAACTCGCCATCGAGGCCGAGCTCGATCAGCCGTTCTCCACCGTCGCTTCCGAAGACCTGGGCAAGGTCGCGCGCGTATCCGATGCGCTGACCCGCTACGGCGAGTTCTGCAAGGCCAGCGTGCCCGGGTCCCTGTCCCTGCGTGGCATGACGATCGCGCTCGACTGCGCCCATGGCGCGACCTACCAGGTGGCGCCGAAGGTGTTCGCGGAACTGGGCGCAACGGTCTCGGCGATCGGCGTGCAGCCCGACGGCCTCAACATCAATCGCGGCGTCGGCTCCACGCACCCGGAAGCCCTGATCGCGCACGTGCGCCAGACCGGTGCCGATCTCGGTATCGCGTTCGACGGCGACGGCGACCGCGTGCTGATGGTCGATGGTGATGGTCGTCTGCTCGACGGCGACGCGCTGATCTACCTGCTCGCTACCGATTGGAAACAGCAAGGTCGCCTGCGCGGTCCGGTCGTCGGCACGCTGATGACCAACTACGCGATGGAAAAAGCGCTGGGTGATCTCGGCATCGCCTTCGTGCGTGCCAAAGTCGGCGACCGTTTCGTGCATCAGGCCCTGGTCGAGGGCGGCGGCATGCTCGGTGGCGAAGCCTCCGGGCACCTGCTGTGCCTGGACCGCGCAAGCACCGGCGACGCGATCGTCGCTGCGTTGCAGGTGCTGGACGTGCTGCAGCGTCGCCGGATCTCGCTCAAGGACGCACTCGCTGCCTATCAGCCATTGCCGCAGAAAACGGTCAACGTGCGCATCGCGCCCGGCGCCCGGCCGCTGGACGCGCCGGCGGTGCAATCGGCGCGTGCCGAAGCCGAGTCGGCCCTGGACGGCAAGGGCCGGCTCGTCCTGCGACCCTCGGGCACCGAACCGGTCGTGCGTGTCACGGTCGAAGCTGCCGACGCGACGCTGATGCAGCACGTGCTCGACCGTCTTTCCGCGGTGGTGCGCGAGTCGGTGTGACGCGTGCCCGATCTTCACTGAATTCCTTTTGCCATCGAGACCCGCCATGAGCCAGATTCCTTCCCTAGACATCCGCCGCTTCGACAGCGACCGTGACGCCTTCGTCGCCGAACTCGGCGCCGCGTATCGCGAATGGGGTTTCTGCGGCATCAGCGGTCATGGCATCTCGCCCGCGCTCATCGACGGCGCCTACGAGGCGTTCAAGGCTTTCTTCGCCTTGCCCGAAGCGACCAAACGCAAATACCACGTGCCGGGCAGCGGCGGCGCGCGCGGCTACACGCCGTTCGGCATCGAAACGGCGAAGGACTCCAAGTACGCCGATCTCAAGGAGTTCTATCACGTCGGTCGCGAACTGCCGGCGGGCTCGAAGTACGCCGTCGTGATGCCGCCGAACCTGTGGCCGGAGGAAGTGCCGTCGTTCAAGCATTACGCCTACGAACTTTACGAGGCACTCGATGCGCTCGGTTCGCGCGTGCTCTCGGCGCTGGCCTTGCACATCGGTCTGTCCGCGGACTACTTCGCCGACAAGACCAATAACGGCAATTCGATCCTGCGGCCGATCCACTACCCGCCGATCACCGCCGACAATATTCCGAACGTGCGCGCCGGCGCGCATGAGGACATCAACTTCATCACCTTGCTGGTCGGCGCGAGCGCGGCCGGTCTGGAAGTCAAATCGCAGAAAGGCGACTGGGTGCCGTTCACTTCCGAAGCCGACACGATCGTCGTCAACATCGGCGACATGCTGCAGCGCCTGAGCAACCACGTGTATCCGTCGACCACGCATCGCGTGGTCAATCCGCCGGGCGAGGCCGCGCGCAAGCCGCGCTATTCGACGCCGTACTTCCTGCATCCCAATCCCGATTTCCTCATCGAGACGCTGCCGGGCTGCATCAGCGCGGACAATCCCAACCGCTACCCGACGCCGATCACCTCGCACGAGTACCTGATGGAGCGGCTGCGCGAGATCAAGCTGGTCTGAGCCGGATCAGCGCAGGGCCTCGAGCCAGGCGGCGAATTTTTCCGCACGCGGTATCGAGGCATTCGCTGGGCTGGTCGAGGGCAGGCGCCGCCATTCCAGGGCCCGAGTCGGCAGTGCGGGCGCGACCTGCCGGCGGAAGATCGCTTCTGCCGTGGCGCCGTTGAACAACACGCGTCGCAGCTGCGGATGTCCGTCGAAGAACGCAGCGAAATCGTTGGCCTGCGCCGAGCGCAGGTCGATCGCCGCGTCGAGACTGCCGGGGCGCCGGCAATGCGCGAGTACGTCCCAGACCGCGATGCCTGAATCACGCAGACGTTGCGTGCGCTCCTCATAGGGCAGCGAGGGCAGGGCGCCGACCGCTTCGCCGAGAATCGGCCAGAACAGATTGTGCGGATGGGCGTAGTACTGCTGCGCCTGCAGCGAGGCCTCGCCCGGCATGCTGCCCAGGATCAGCAGGCGGGCGTTGGCGTCGGCGATCGGGGCGAAGCTGCGGACGCGACCTGGCTCAGTGGGCACGGGTCTTTTCAAGGCGAGGGCCGCGCGCTGCTCAGGCCATCCAGAAGAACACGGCCGCCATGCGTTTCTCCGCCAGCGTGTGGCCCCAGTACTCGGTCGCACTGTGGATGAGATTGCTGCGATACACCAGCAGGCGATTGAACCGGTGCGCGATCCGCACATCCTCGGCGAAGGAGTTGGGCGGCACGAAACGCGTGCCCAGGGCCTCGACGAGATTGGCGTGCGGCGGCGATACCATATTGCCGCCGAGCTGCCCGTTGGGCAGACGCTGCCGGTAGAAACTCGTGCCGCAGTCGTCGGGGACGTCGGGATTGAGATACAGCACGGCCGCGTACCGGCACAGCTTGCGCGAGTCGGTATGCGGGCGCGATTCGCATTCGCCTTCGCCCACGACCTGCACGCAGTTGTGATTCAGGCGCTGACCGTCGGCCGTGGTTTCTTCCCAGAGCTTGTCGGCGCCGGTGGCCTTGCGCACCCAGGCTTCGAGCGGTGCGAGTTCTTCCGGTTCCAGCGCGGGAATCGCGCGCAGTCCCGGCCAGCTTTCCGGCTTGTGCGGATAGCCCTCGATCCAGTCGGTCTTGGCCAGGCAGCGTTCGCGCACGGCGAGCGCATTGGGCAGGGCGTCGTCGAGCACCCAGTAGTCGCGACCCTCGGTGGGTTTGCGATAGGGCAGCATCGCGATGCGCGGTGGCGCGGGCCGGTTCATGTTCATCGGATTATTCGGCATCCCGGAAGTCTTTGGTCTTGCTCGCCACCAGCGCGCGCGCCAGGGCATCGGGCAGATATTTGCACAGGAAAGCGACCAGCTTGTTGGGCGCGCCGGTGATCACGCGCGTCTTGCCCGCTTCGACCGCGTCGACGCCGATGCGGGCGACTTGTTCGCTGGTGAGCCACAGGAATTTCGGCATTTTCGAGATCTTCTCGCGCATGCCGTTGACGTCGTGGAATTCGGAATAGGTGAAACCCGGGCACAACGCGGTGACCAACACGCCGCGCGGGGCGGTCTCCAGCGCGAGGCATTCGGAGAAGCGGATCAGCCAGGCCTTGGTCGCGCCATACATCGTATGCCCGGCCGAGGCGGGAACGAGTCCGGCCAGCGAGGCGATGTTGAGAATGCGACCGCGCCCGGCCTGCTCCATGGCGGGCAGATACAAATGGGTCAGTTCGCCGACGGCGGTGATCATCACCTGCAGGAAATCGGCGTGCACCCGCCAGTCGCTGGACAGATAGCGACCCGGCACACCGTATCCGGCGTTGTTGACCAGGGTGTCGACATGCAGTCCGCGCGCCTGCGTTTCGGCGAACAGGCGTCGCGGCGCATCCGCTTGCGACAGGTCGGACGTAATGACCACACAGGGCGCATTCACGCCGAGTTCGCGCGCCAGTGCTTCCAATCGATCCGTGCGTCGGGCCGTCAGGATGAGCGACCTGCCGCGCCGGGAATATTCCCGGGCTATTTCCGCGCCGATGCCGCTAGAGGCGCCGGTGATCAGGACGTAGCCGGGGTTGTTCGCGAGGGGAGTCGTGCTGGACATGGAGTCATTCCGGGAAGGTGCTCGATTGTGCGGCCTGGGCCCTGCGGCCCACCAGCCCGACCGCCTGCCGCCCGACAAGGGGAAAGCGATGCCGATCCGACAGGCGGGAAAAGGGAGCGCGACGCCGCGGCGCGCCGTGGGCATGGTGGTCGCGCTGGGCCTGTTCTGCGGCCTGGCCGGCGCCGCTGAATTGCAGGTCGGTGTCGACGACGGTCACCGGAAGCCGCTGGCCGACGCCGTGGTCAGTGCGATCGCACTGGACGCGCATCCGGCCGTCAGCGCCGGCAAAGGCATCATGGATCAGCACAGTTCGCAGTTCGTGCCCGGCGTGCTGGCGATCGCCGTCGGCAGCATCGTGACCTTCCCCAACAGCGACAACATCCGTCACCAGGTCTATTCGTTCTCTCCGGCCAAGCCCTTCGACCTGCCGCTTTATGCCGGAACGCCGGCCGCGCCCCTGCGTTTCGAAAAACCCGGCGTCGTCGTGGTCGGTTGCAACATCCACGACTGGATGATCGGCTACATCGTCGTGCTCGATACCCCGTATTTCGCCAAGACCGACGCTGCGGGCCAGGCCGTGCTGAGCCTGCCGCCCGGCCGGTATCGCCTGGAAACCTGGCATCCGCGTTTGGCCGGCGAGCCCGTGCGTGAGGAACTTGTTGTGGGCCTAGGCACCTCGGCCCCGCGCCGCGTGCATCTGCAGCTGACGCCGCCACCGCCACCGCGGCGCGGCAACCGGCGTCTGAAACCGGCCCCCGCCGTGTCTCCGGTCCCGGCGCGCTGAGGCCGCGACCATGGGCCGCCGTCGCTTCCGCGACAAGATCATCGCGCTGCTGATCCTGGTGGTGCTGGCGGCACAGCTGGCGACGTTCGCGGTCGTGCAGGTCGCGACGGAGCGCAGCGTTCGCTCGCAGCTCGGTGAAGAGATCCATGTGGGCCAGCGCGTCTGGCAGCGCTTTAACGACAACCGCAGCAGCCAGTTGCTCGATTCGGTCGTGGTGCTGGCCGACGATTTCGGATTCAAGGCCGCCATCGCTTCCGGCGATCCCGGCACGGTGGCATCGGCACTCGCGAATCAGGGCAGCCGCATCGGCGCAGATGTGGCCGTGGTGCTGTCGCCGGACGGTCGTTGGCAGGCCGGGCAGGGCGATGGCGCCGCGACCGCCGCGGCGCTCGCGCCCCTGCTGCGGCAGGCCGAAGCGGACGGTTACGCGCAATCGGTGCTGATGCTCGATGGCAAGCTTTGCCAAGTGGCCCTGGTGCCGATCCGGGCACCGTCCTTGATCGCCTGGGTGGCGGTGGGCTCCGTGCTCACCGACGACTATGCGCGCGACTTTCGCGCGCTGACCGGCCTCGATGCCAGTTTCGTGCAGACCGCGCCGGACGGCGTGCAGGTGTTCGCGTCCAGCCTCGCGCCGGCGCCGCTGCGCGCGCTACGTTCCTCCGTCCTGCCGGCATCGGGCGCGGGCGTGCGGGAAATGAGCCTGGACGGTCGCCAGTACTTCACTGCCGCGCAGCCCTTGGGGCAGGCCGCGCAGGGCGATCTGCGCGTGCTGCTGCAAGGCTCGCTCGACGAAGCGATGGCGCCCTATGCCGCGCTCAAGTTCCGCGTGCTGATGCTGTCCGCGCTTGCCGGACTGCTGGCGCTGGCCGTGGCCATGGTCATCGCGCGCGGCGTCAGCCGGCCGGTGGGCGAACTGGCGGAGGCGGCCCAGCGCATCGCCGAGGGCGACTATTCACGGCCCGTGGCGATCGCCGGCAAGGACGAGATCGCCCATCTCGCCAATGCGTTCGGGCAAATGCAGGAAGGCATCGCCCGGCGCGAGGAAAAAATCCTGCACCAGGCCGGCCACGACAGCCTCACCGGTCTGCCCAACCGGGCGCGGGCACGCGATGAGCTGGAAGCGGCGATCGCCCGTCATCGCGATGATCGCGAATGCAGCGCCGTGCTGATGATCGATCTGGACCGCTTCAAGGAAATCAACGACACCCTCGGCCACGGCTTCGGCGATCGCGTGCTGGTCGAAGCGGCGAAGCGCTTGCGCCAGGCCGTGCGCGCCGGGGATTTCGTCGCGCGTCTGGGCGGCGACGAGTTTCTGGTGCTCATGGAAAACGTCGAGCGCGGGCAGGCGCCGGAGCGTGCGACCTTGCTGCTGCATTCGCTGCGTCAGCCGCTCGACCTCACCAGCACCCGCATCAATCTGGACGCCAGCATCGGCCTGGCGCTGTACCCCGACCACGGCGAAGAGGCGGAAACGCTGCTGCGTCGCGCCGACATCGCGCTGTACGACGCCAAGGAAACGCGCCAGGGCGTTGCCCTGTACGAGAGCGGCCGCGACGAGGTGCACCTGCGCCAGCTCGCGCTCATGGGCGACTTGCGCCACGCGATCGAACGCGACGAATTGAGCCTGCAATTCCAGCCCAAGGTCGAGATCGGCAGCCGTCGCGTACTGCATGCCGAGGCGCTGGTGCGCTGGACGCATGCGCAGCTCGGTCCGGTGCGTCCCGACGAATTCGTGCCGCTGGCCGAGCGTTCCGGCTTCATCCACGAGCTCACCCGGTATGTGCTGGATCGGTCTTTGGCGCAGCAGAAAAAATGGGGCGAGCAGGGGCTGGATCTGGGCATCGCGGTGAACTTGTCGGCGATCGATCTCATGGACGCCGACCTGCCGGATTTCATCCTGGCCTGCCTGCAACGGCACGACGTCCCGCCGCAGCGACTGATTCTGGAGTTGACCGAAAGCGCCCTGATGCGCGACGTCAACTACGCCGTGCGCATGCTCCATCGCCTGCGCGCGATCGGCATGCGCCTGGCGATCGACGATTTCGGTACCGGCTATTCCTCTCTCGCCCAGCTCAAGCGCATGCCGGTAGATGAACTCAAGATCGACAAGAGTTTTGTCATGCAGATGACCGAGGACAGCGATGACGCCGTGATCGTGCGTTCGACGATCGAACTCGGGCATAACATGGGCCTGCGCGTGATCGCGGAGGGCGTGGAGACCGAGGACAGTCTGGCCCTGCTCGCGCGGCTGGGTTGCGACATGGCGCAAGGGTATTTCCTCAGTCCGCCGCTGGCCGGGGACGCGCTCTCGGCCTGGGCCCGGGATTTTTCGGCAGGAACACCGGCGGCAGCGATGCACGACCTGCGTGTCTGAGCCCGGGCCGCAGGGCAAAGCCTGGCCGCAGGCGGTATCCTTGTCGCCCTGTCAGCACGGGAGCGGGTGATGCGCCAGAGGATCGTGGCCGGTAACTGGAAACTGCATGGCGACCGCGCGTTCGCGCGCACGCTGCTCGATGCCGTGGTCGCGGCCGCGCGTCCGGACGGTGTCGAGCTCGCCATCCTGCCGCCCCTGCCGTATCTCGCCGAGCTGATCGGCCAGTACGGCCAGGCCGGTCTGCGCTTCGGCGCGCAGGACCTCGACGTCAACGTGCAGGGCGCCTACACCGGCGAGGTCGCCGGCGCGATGCTCGGCGACATCGGCTGCCGTTATGTACTGGCCGGACACTCCGAGCGCCGCGAATATCACGAGGAATCGAACGAGCTGGTCGCCCGGAAATTCCTCGCCGCCAAGCAGGCCGGCCTGGTGCCGATCCTGTGCGTGGGCGAGACCTTGCACCAGCGCGAAGCCGGTCAGACCGAGTGGGCGATCCAGCGCCAGCTGGAGCCGGTGTTCGAGTTGGGCGGCGCGCAGGCCTTCGAAAATGCGGTGCTGGCCTACGAGCCGGTCTGGGCCATCGGTACCGGCCGGACCGCCAGTCCGGCCCAGGCCCAGGAGGTCCATGCATTCCTGCGTGGCGAATTGCGCGCACAGGATGCTAGAATCGCCGGCTCGCTCCCGATCATTTATGGCGGAAGCGTGAAACCCGCCAACGCGGTCGAGCTGTTCGCACAGCCCGATGTCGATGGTGGCCTGATCGGGGGAGCCTCCTTGGTCGCCCAGGATTTCCTTGCCATCGCCAACGCGGCGGCTCGCTAGACTAGAACCATGATCCATACCCTGCTCAATGTTGTTTACGTGCTGATTGCGATCGCCATGATCGTGCTCATCCTGCTGCAGCGCGGCGCGGGTGCCCAGGCCGGTTCCGGCTTCGGTGCCGGTGCCTCGGCCACGGTGTTCGGCTCGCGCGGCTCAGGCAACTTCCTTTCCACCTCGACCAAGGTGCTGGCCGGTCTGTTCTTCGCGCTGAGCCTGTTCATGGCTTGGCAGGCCAGCCATGGCGTGAAGGTGGAGCAGGCGAAGGCCGACCTCGGCGTGATGTCCGACCTGCCGGCGGCTCCCGCCGACAAGGCCGCGACGCCGGCCGCTCCCGCGGCTCCGGCACTGCCTTCGGCGTCCACGACGGCGCCGGCATTGTCGCCGTCCACGGCACCGGTCACGCCGGTCATCGCACCGGCACCGACGGCGGCTCCGGCCCCCGCGACGAGCGACGAAAAACCCGCTCCGGCACCGGTTGAGGGCAGCAAGGGCGGTTGATCCGCTGGTACAATCTTCAAGCTCGGTCCGGCAACGGGTCGAACACATGCCCAGATGGCGGAATTGGTAGACGCACTACCTTGAGGTGGTAGCGACTTAGGTCGTGGGGGTTCGAGTCCCCCTTTGGGCACCAACTTTTCAGAATCGGCCGTCGCCCGCAATGCGGCGCGACGGCAGTAATGCGCCCAAAGGCGCTGGCAAAGGAGTCGCGCATGCTGGGCGAATATCTGCCGATCCTGTTGTTCCTTGCGGTCTCGACCGCCGTTGGCGTCGCACTTCTGGTGCTCGGCAACCTACTCGGACCGCAGCGTCCGGAAGCGGAAAAACTTTCTCCGTACGAATGCGGCTTCGAAGCCTTCGAAGACGCGCGCATGCAGTTCGACGTGCGCTACTACCTGATCGCCATCCTGTTCATCGCCTTCGACCTGGAAATCGCCTTCGTGTTTCCGTGGGCGGTGATCTTCCGCACGCTCGGCGTCGCCGGCCTGTACGAGATGGGCATCTTCCTGGGCCTGCTCGTGCTGGGCTTCGTCTACGTCTGGAAAAAAGGAGCGCTCGAATGGGAGTGATCCAAACCCTCTCGAACGTGATGCACAACCCGTTGCCGATCGAAACGGTCGACGACATCCTGCGTCCGGGCGCCGACAATCCGCTGATCGAGCGCGGTTACGCGACCACGAGCATCGATTCGCTGATCAACTGGGCACGCACCGGTTCGATGTGGCCGGTGACCTTCGGTCTGGCCTGCTGCGCTGTCGAGATGATGCATGCGGGCGCCTCGCGTCTGGACCTCGATCGCTACGGCGTGGTGTTCCGTCCGTCGCCGCGTCAGGCCGACGTGATGATCGTCGCCGGCACCTTGGTCAACAAGATGGCGCCGGCCCTGCGCAAGGTCTACGACCAGATGCCCGACCCCAAGTGGGTAATTTCCATGGGCAGCTGTGCCAACGGCGGCGGCTATTACCACTATTCGTATTCGGTCGTGCGTGGCTGCGATCGCATCGTGCCCGTGGACATCTACGTGCCCGGTTGCCCGCCCACCGCCGAGGCGTTGGTGTACGGCATCCTGCAGTTGATGAAAAAGATTCGCCGCACCAACACCATCGCCCGCTAATCAGACCAGGCACAGCCCAACGCCATGCCCGAACAGACCCAGACACTTTCCGACCGACTCAAGGCCCGCTTCGGCGACAAGGTCGTGTCCGTCGTCGAAGCCCGCGGTGAAACCACCCTGGAAGTACCGGCCGAGGCCTGGCGCGATGTCGCGCTGGCTCTGCGGGACGATGCCGAATTCCGTTTCGAGCAGCTCATCGACGTCTGCGGTGTCGACTACCTGAGTTTCGGCGACGACGAATGGGATACCTCGGACGTGTCGTCCGAAGGTTTCTCGCGCGGCGTGGAAGGGCAGGGCCCGGGTCGTTTCACCTGGGAAAGCCGCCCGCGCGGCCGCGGTCCGGATCGTCGCTTCGCGGCTGTCGCGCACCTGTTGTCCGTGCAGCACAACCGCCGCCTGCGTCTGCGCTGTTTCGCACTCGACAATAGCCTGCCGTTGGTGCCGTCGCTGGTACCGGTGTATCCGGTCGCCAACTGGTTCGAGCGCGAAGCGTTCGACCTGATGGGCATCATCTTCGAGGGTCACCCGGACCTGCGCCGCATCCTGACCGACTACGGTTTCGTCGGCCATCCGTTCCGCAAGGATTTCCCGCTGATCGGCAACGTCGAAGTGCGCTACGACGCCGACAAGAAGCGCGTGGTCTACGAACCCGTGTCGATCGATCCGCGCGTCGGCGTGCCGCGCGTGGTGCGCGAAGACTCGCGCTGGCAGCAATCGGCGGCGGAATCGTCGCAGGTGAAAAAATGAGCGCGCAAGAGATCCGCAACTACACCCTGAACTTTGGTCCGCAGCATCCGGCCGCGCACGGCGTATTGCGCCTGGTGCTGGAGATGGACGGCGAAGTCGTGCAGCGTGCTGATCCGCATATCGGCCTGCTGCATCGCGGCACCGAGAAACTCGCCGAATCCAAGCCGTTCAACCAGTCGATCGGCTACATGGATCGCCTCGACTACGTGTCGATGATGTGCAACGAGCACGCCTATGTGCGCGCCATCGAAACGCTGATGGGCCTGGAAGTGCCCGAGCGTGCACAGTACATCCGCACGATGCTCGATGAAGTCACGCGCATCCTCAACCACCTGATGTGGATCGGCTCCAACGGCCTCGATCTCGGTGCGATGGCGGTGTTCCTGTACGCGTTCCGCGAGCGCGAAGAACTGATGGACGTGTACGAAGCGGTGTCGGGCGCGCGCCTGCACGCAACGTACTACCGCCCCGGCGGCGTCTACCGCGATCTGCCCGATCGCATGCCGCAGTACAAAGAATCGCCCTGGCGCAAGGGTGCCGAGCTCAAGCGCCTGAACGAATGGCGCGAAGGCTCGCTGCTCGATTTCCTCGAAGCGTTCACCGACGATTTCCCGCGCCGCGTCGACGAATACGAAACCCTGCTCACCGACAACCGCATCTGGAAACAGCGCACCGTCGGCATCGGCGTCGTGCCGCCGGACATGGCGTTGGCCTGGGGCATGAGCGGCCCGATGCTGCGTGGTTCCGGCATCGCCTGGGATCTGCGCAAGAAGCAGCCGTACGCAGCCTACGACAAAGTCGATTTCGACATTCCCGTCGGCGTCCAGGGTGACTGCTACGACCGCTATCTGGTGCGTGTCGAAGAGATGCGCCAGTCCAACCGCATCATCAAGCAATGCATCGAATGGCTGCGCCGCAATCCCGGCCCGGTCATGACCAAGAATTTCAAGGTGTCGCCGCCGTCCCGCGAGGAGATGAAGGACGACATGGAAGCCCTGATCCATCACTTCAAGCTGTTCACCGAAGGCTATTCGGTGCCCGCGGGCGAAGTGTATTCGGCGGTGGAAGCGCCGAAAGGCGAGTTCGGCGTGTACCTGCTGTCGGACGGTGCCAACAAGCCGTTCCGCCTCAAGCTGCGCGCCCCCGGATTCGCCCATCTGTCCTCGATGGACGCGATCGTGCGCGGCCACATGCTGCCCGACGTGGTCGCGATGATCGGCACGTACGATATCGTTTTTGGTGAAGTAGACCGATGAAAGCCACCGGCAATTTCGAAGCCTGCCAGAACGTCGACCCGATGGTCGCGCTGACGGCGCACACCCGCGAGCATATCGATCACTGGGTCGCCAAGTTCCCGCCCGATCGCAAGCGCTCGGCCGTGATCCAGGGCCTGATGGCCGCGCAGGAGCAGAACGGCGGCTGGCTCACCGACGAGATCATTGCCGCCGTCGCCAAATACCTCGGGCTGCCGCCGGTCTGGGCGTATGAAGTCGCGACGTTCTATTCGATGTTCGACCTGCAGCCCGTCGGCAAGCACAAGGTCGCCATCTGCACCAACATCAGCTGCTGGCTCAACGGCGCCGAAGACCTCGTCAAGCATGCCGAGAAGAAACTCGGCTGCAAGCACGGCGGTACCAGCCCGGACGGCCGCATCACCTTGAAGATCGAAGAAGAATGCCTGGCGGCCTGTGCCGGTGCGCCGATGATGGTCATCGATGGCCACTATCACGAGCGCCTGACACCGGCGAAGCTCGACCAACTCTTCGACGGTCTGGAGTAAGGAAGCGACCATGGCTCACTCCGAAACCCACGGCCCCGTCGGCCCGGCTCCGCAGGAACACAGCGTCGTTCTCACGACCCTGCATTTCGACAAGCCCTGGTCGTACGAGAATTACCTCAAGACCGGCGGTTATGCCGCCTGGCGCAAGATCCTCTCCGAAAAGATGGATCCCGCCCAGGTCATCGAGATGGTCAAGCAAAGCGGCCTGCGCGGCCGCGGCGGCGCGGGCTTCCCGACCGGCCTGAAGTGGAGCTTCATGCCGCGCACGGCGCCCGGCCAGAAATACATCCTGTGCAATTCCGACGAATCCGAGCCGGGAACCTGCAAAGATCGCGACATCCTGCGCTACAACCCGCATTCGGTGATCGAAGGCATGGCCATCGCGTGCTATGCGACCGGCTGCACGGTTGCCTACAACTACATGCGCGGCGAATTCCATCACGAGCCCTTCGAACATTTCGAAGAGGCGCTGAAGGAAGCGTACGCCAATGGCTGGCTCGGCAAGGACCTGCTCGGTTCCGGCGTCGATGTCGACATGTATTCCGCGCTCGGCGCGGGCGCCTACATCTGCGGCGAAGAAACCGCGCTGATGGAATCGCTCGAGGGCAAAAAAGGCCAGCCGCGCTACAAGCCACCGTTCCCCGCGAACTACGGTCTGTTCGGCCGTCCGACCACGATCAACAACACCGAGACCTATGCCTCGGTGCCGGCGATCATCCGCAACGGCGCGGAGTGGTTCCTGAATCTGGGCAAGCCCAACAACGGCGGCCCGAAGGTCTTTTCCGTGTCCGGGCATGTCAACAATCCGGGCAATTTCGAAATCCGCCTCGGTACGAGCTTTGCCGACCTGCTGGCGCTTGCCGGCGGCGTGAAGGACGGCCGCAAGCTAAAGGCCGTGATTCCGGGCGGCTCGTCGATGCCGGTGTTGCCCGCCGACACGATGATGGCCTGCACCATGGACTACGACTCGATCCAGAAGGCCGGTTCCGGCCTGGGCTCGGGCGCGGTGATCGTCATGGACGAAACCACCTGCATGGTGCGGGCCTGCCATCGCATCTCGCGTTTCTACTACGCCGAGAGTTGCGGTCAGTGCACGCCCTGCCGCGAAGGCACGGGCTGGATGTATCGCGTGCTGGGTCGCATCGTCGCCGGTGAGGCGACCATGGACGATCTGCACATGCTCAAGGCTGCCGCCGGTCAGATCGAAGGCCACACCATCTGCGCGTTCGGCGAAGCCGCCGCGTGGCCGGTGCAGGGCATGCTTCGCCACTACTGGCATGAATTCGAGTACGCCATCGTCAACAAGCGTTTCTATGTCGACGACCTGGCTCAAGGTTTGATCACCGTGGAGCAGGCCGCATGAGCGCCGCGCCCGTCGCCCCCAACACCGCGCCCGACGTGGTGAACATCGAAATCGACGGCGTGCCGATGCAGGCGCCGAAGGGTTCGATGATCATCCACGCGTCCGACAAGGCCGGCATTCCGATCCCGCGTTTCTGCTATCACGAGAAACTGCCGATCGCGGCGAATTGCCGCATGTGCCTGGTCGACGTCGAGAAGATGCCCAAGCCCGCGCCGGCCTGCGCCACGCCGGTCATGGAAGGCATGAAGGTCACCACGCAGACCAAGCGCGCGCTCGATGCGCAGCGCAACGTCATGGAATTCCTGCTGGTCAATCATCCGCTGGACTGCCCGATCTGCGATCAGGGCGGCGAGTGCGAACTGCAGGACGTGTCGATGGGCTATGGCCGTTCGGTCAGCCGCTACGTCGACCGCAAGCGCGTGGTCGTGGACGAGGACATGGGGCCGCTGGTCGCGACCGACATGACGCGCTGCATCCAGTGCACGCGCTGCGTCCGTTTCACCGCCGACATCGCTGGCACCTATGAACTCGGCGGCATGAGCCGCGGCGAGAACCTGCAGATCGGTACCTACGACGGCAAGCCGCTGACGACCGAACTGTCGGGCAACGTCATCGACGTCTGCCCGGTCGGCGCGCTGACCAACAAGGTGTTCCGCTTCAAGGCCCGCGCCTGGGAACTCACTGCGCGCGAAAGCATCGGCTATCACGACGCCCTGGGCTCCAACCTGTTCCTGCACGTGCACCGCGGCGATGTCGCGCGCACCGTGCCGCGCGACAACGAAGCGGTCAACGAATGCTGGTTGTCGGACCGCGATCGCTATTCGCATCAGGGCCTGCAGGCCGCGGACCGTGTCCAGCGCCCGCTGCTTCGCGATGGCGATGCCTGGCGCGAAGCGAGTTGGGACGAGGCGCTGAACGCCGCCGCCGATCTCATCAAGGCGACCGCAGCGGCCGATCTTGGCGTCCTCGCGCATCCGGCCACCTCGAACGAAGAGGGCACCCTGCTCGCCGCGATGGCGAAAGCGCTCGGCACGAACCATCTTGATCATCGCCTCAAGCAGCTCGACTTCGCCGATGCGGCAGTCGCCGAGCCGTTCCAGATGCCGGTGGCCGATCTCGAAAAAGCCGCCGTGGTCGTGCTGGTGGGTAGCCATATCCGCCATGAGATTCCGCTGCTGCACCAGCGCCTGCACAAGGCCGCCAAGCGCGGCGCGAAGATCTACACCGTCAATCCGGTCGACTTCGAAGTCACCTTCGCGCTCGCCGGCAAACACCTCGTGTTGCCGTCGGCGTTGCCGGCGGCGCTCGCGGGTCTGGCCCAGGCGGCCGGTGCCTCGCTGCCGGCGGCCCTGGCCGTCGGTACTGGCGACAACCTGCGCACGATCGCCGACGCGTTGAAGAAGGCCGAAGGCAATGCCGTCATCGTGCTCGGCGAACTGGCTGAGAACCACGTGCAAGCCTCGCATCTGCATGCCGCCGCGCGTGCGCTCGCGCAGGCGACCGGTGCCAAGCTCAACCGCATTGCGCAGGGCGCGAATGCCCTCGGCCTTGCACGTCACGGCGTGTTGCCGGGCGGGCAGGGCAAGACGGCTGCGACGATGCTCGACGGCGCGATCAAAACGTTCGTGCTGCACGGCATCGAACCGCAGTTCGATTTCGCGCACGGCGCGCAGGCCTTGAAGGCGCTTGCCTCGGCGAAGGTCATCGCGCTGTCGGCGTTTGCTTCGGACGAACTGAAGAAACTCGCGCACGTGATCCTGCCGATCGCGATGCTGCCGGAAATGGAAGCGACCTTGACCAATGTCGACGGCGTCGACCAGGCCACGCGAGCCGGCGCCAAATTGCCGGGCGAGGCCCGTCCGGGCTGGCGCGTGCTGAAGGCCTTGGCCGACAAGCTCGCCCTGTCCGGCTTCGACTTCACCGATCTCGCCGGCCTGCAATCGCAGCTCGCCCCCAAGATGGTCGCCTCGGGCGATGGTCTGGCGGCGGCCGTGGCCTCGCAGCCGGGCCTCGAACGCATCGTCACCACGCCGATCTATCGCGCCGACGCCGTATTGCGTCGTGCCGCCGCGCTGAATGCCCATCCGCTGACGACGGGTGCCCGTGCGGTGCTCAATCCGGAAGATGCGCTCGCACGCGGCGTTTCCGATGGTGCGATCATCAAGGCCGGCGACGGCACGGGCAGCGCTTCGCTGCCGGTCGTGGTCAGCACGCGCGTGCCGCATGGCGCGATCTGGATCGAATCGGGCTATGAAGCCACGGCGCCGATGTCGCCGACGGCCGGCCTCGCGGTAGTGAGGGCCTGAGCGTGATCGATCCCATTCGCGAATTCCTGCTCCAGTTCGGCCTGTTCGGCGCTTTCGGCTGGATGTTGCTCAAAGTCCTGGTGATCACCTTGCCGTTGATCATCTCGGTGGCGTTCTACACGCTGTTCGAGCGCAAGGTCATCGGCTGGATGCATGTCCGCCAGGGGCCGCAGTACGTCGGTGGCGTGTTCGGCATCGGCGTGATCCAGGCCTTCGCCGACGTGTTCAAGATGCTGTTCAAGGAACTGATCGTTCCCAGCAGCGCCAGCCCGTTCCTCTATCGTCTGGCGCCGATCCTCGCGCTGGCGCCGGCCTTTGCCGCGTGGGCGTTGATTCCGTTCGATGCCAACGACCAGGGCCCCCTGGTGCTGGCCAACGTCAACGCCGGTCTGCTGGCCCTGCTCGCACTGACCTCGATGGGCGTGTACGGCATCATCCTCGGCGGCTGGGCGTCTAACTCCAAGTACGCAATGCTCGGTGCGCTGCGTTCCGCGGCGCAGGTGGTGAGCTACGAAATCGCGATGGGCTTTGCCCTGGTCGGTGTGCTCGTGGCGGCAGGCAGCATGAACCTCACCGAGATCGTGCAGGCGCAGGCCGGTGACCTGGGCGCAGGCGAGTGGTTCGTGTGGCCGCTGCTGCCGCTGTTCCTGGTCTATTTCATCTCGGGCGTTGCCGAAACCAACCGCGCGCCGTTCGACGTGGCCGAAGGCGAGTCGGAAATCGTGGCTGGGTTCCACGTCGAATACTCCGGCTCGGCGTTCGCGATCTTCTTCCTGGCCGAATACGCCAACATGATCCTCGTGAGCTTCCTCGCCTCGCTGCTGTTCCTGGGCGGCTGGCTGTCGCCGTTCCCGGCGACCTGGGGCTGGCTCGGTGTCGCGGGCTGGTGGTGGCTGTTCGCCAAGGCGCTGTTCTTCGCTTTCTCCTTCGTGTGGTTCCGCGCCAGCTTTCCGCGCTACCGCTATGACCAGATCATGCGTCTGGGCTGGAAGGTCTTCATTCCGATCACCATCGTCTGGATCTTCGTGACCGCGGTGGCCGCGTACAACAACTGGTTTGTCATTGGGGCCTAAGGCGAAATGACCCGCATCCTCAGCTATCTCAAGAGCCTGATGCTCCTGGAATTCATCCAGGGCATGTGGCTGACCTTGAAGTACATGTTCAAGCCCAAGTACACGGTGAACTATCCGTTCGAGAAGTTCCCGCAGTCGCCGCGTTTTCGCGGTCTGCACGCGCTGCGCCGCTATCCGAACGGCGAAGAGCGCTGCATCGCCTGCAAACTGTGCGAAGCCGTGTGCCCGGCGCTAGCCATCACCATCGATGCCGAGCCGCGCGCCGACGGTTCGCGCCGCACGACGCGTTACGACATCGACTTGTTCAAGTGCATCTATTGCGGTTTCTGCGAGGAAAGCTGCCCGGTCGATTCGATCGTCGAGACGCACATCCACGAGTACCACTTCGAAAATCGCGGCGAGAACATCGTCACCAAGCCGCAGCTGCTCGCGATCGGCGACCGCTTCGAAGCCGAAATCGCCGAACGTCGCGCCGCCGACGCGGCCTACCGCTGAGGGCAGGGCACAGACATGTCGTTCGAACTGATCGCCTTCTTCGCCTTCGCTGCCGTCCTGGTGGCGGCAGCCTGTTCGGTCATCCTGATGCGCAACCCGGTGCATGCCGCGTTGAGCCTGGTGCTGACCTTCTTCTCGGCGGCCTGTCTGTGGCTGCTGCTGCAGGCCGAATTCCTCGGTATCACCCTGGTGCTGGTCTACGTCGGTGCGGTGATGATCCTGTTCCTGTTCGTGGTGATGATGCTCGACATCAACATGACGCCGGTGCGCGAGGGTTTCGCCCGGTATTTCCCCATTGCGGCCATCGTCGCGGCGATCATGCTCGCCGAGATGCTCGGGCTCATCGGCGTGTTTGGCGGCAAGGAGTCGGTCGGGCTGTCGGCGACGGATCCGGCTGCGGCCGCGCACATGAGCAATATCCAGTGGATCGGCCAGGCGCTGTTTACGCGCTTCATGCTGCCGTTCGAGATTGCCGCGGTGATCCTGACGGTCGCCATCGTCATCGCCGTGATGCTGACCTTGCGTCGCCGCACCGGCACCAAGACGCAGGACCCGGCCCGCCAGGTCGCCGTGCGCCGCGAAGACCGCGTGCGCCTGGTCAAGATGAATGCCGAAACCAGGCCGGCCGATGGCCGTGCGGAGGGCAACCCGTGATCACGCTCAATCACTATCTGGCCCTGGGCGCGATCCTGTTCGCGATCAGCGTCGCCGGCATCATCATCAACCGCAAGAACCTCATCGTCCTGCTGATGTGCATCGAACTGATGCTCTTGGCCGTGAACATGAACTTCATCGCGTTCTCGCGCTTCCTCGGCGACGCATCCGGCCAGGTGTTCGTGTTCTTCATTCTGACCGTGGCGGCGGCGGAGGCGGCGATCGGCCTCGCCATCCTGGTCACGCTGTACCGCAACCGGCGCACGATCAACGTCGCCGAACTCGACACCCTGAAGGGCTGACCGCGCATGCTTTCGATGACCATTCTCCTGATCATCGCGCTCGCGCCGCTCGTCGGCGCCGTCGTGGCAGGCTTCTTCGGCAAGCAGGTCGGGCGCACCGGCGCGCATGCCGTCACCATCGCCGGCGTTGCGATCAGCTGCCTGCTGTCCTGCCAGGTGCTGTACCGCCTGTCGACCGGCGAGGTCGACCCGTTCAACCAGAACGTCTACACCTTCTTCGAAATCGGCAAGTACGTCGCCCATATCGGTTTCATGGTCGACAAGCTCAGCGCAATGATGATGGTCGTGGTGACCTTCGTCTCGCTGCTCGTGCATGTGTACACGATCGGCTACATGAAGGACGATCCGGGTTACCAGCGCTTCTTCAGCTACATCTCGCTGTTCACCTTCTCGATGCTGATGCTGGTGATGAGCAACAATTTCCTGCAGCTGTTCTTCGGCTGGGAAGCGGTGGGTCTGGTCTCGTACCTGCTGATCGGTTTCTGGTTCAAGCGGCCGACCGCGATCTTCGCGAACATGAAGGCGTTCCTGGTCAACCGCGTCGGTGACTTCGGCTTCCTGCTAGGCATCGCGGGCGTGCTTTACGTGTTCGGCACGCTGGATTACGGCACGGTGTTCGCCGATTCCACGACCGCCGCGGGCGGCACACAGCTCATCTGGTCCGGTGCGATCACCCTGGGCAGCCATGTCTGGCACCCGATGGGCCCGGTCGTCTGGCCGGCGATGACCGTCATCTGCATCTGTCTGTTCATCGGCGCCATGGGCAAGTCGGCGCAGGTGCCGCTGCACGTGTGGCTGCCCGACTCGATGGAAGGTCCGACGCCGATCTCCGCGCTGATCCATGCCGCGACGATGGTCACCGCCGGCATCTTCATGGTCGCGCGCATGTCGCCGCTGTTCGAGCTGAGCGAGACGGCGCTGAACTTCGTGCTCGTGATCGGCGCCACCACGGCCCTGTTCACCGGCCTGATCGGTATCGTGCAGAACGACATCAAGCGCGTCGTCGCGTATTCGACGCTGTCGCAGCTGGGCTACATGACCGTGGCGCTGGGCGTATCGGCGTATTCGGCGGCGGTGTTCCACCTGATGACGCATGCGTTCTTCAAGGCGCTGCTGTTCCTCGGCGCCGGCTCGGTCATCATCGCGATGCACCACGAGCAGGACATGCGCAAGATGGGCGGTCTGCGCAAGTACATGCCGATCACCTTCTACACGATGTGGATCGGCACGTTGGCGCTGACCGGCATGCCGTTCTTTTCGGGCTTCTACTCGAAAGACACGATCATCGAGGCGGCGCAGCACCACATGCACACCTCGCATGGCTGGATCGCAACCTACGGTTACTGGGCGGTTCTGATCGGCGTGTTCGTCACCAGCTTCTACAGCTTCCGCCTGCTCTACCTCACGTTCCATGGCAAGGAGCGCTTCCGCGACGTCGAGGCGCATGGTCACGACGATCATGCCCATGAGGTCGTTGCGCACGATGCGCATGCGGTGGATGCGCCCAGCGCACACCATGACGCTCATGCGGAAGACGATGATCACGCACACCATGGCCCGGTCGAGCCGCACGAGTCGCCGTGGGTCGTCACGGTCCCACTTATTTTGCTTGCGATCCCTTCGGTGCTGATCGGCTTCTTCACGATCAAGCCCATGTTGTATGGCGACTTCTTCACCGGCGCGATTCAGGTCAACGAATCAGAAGGCCATCTCAAGGCGATGTCGGCGCTTGCGGAAGAGTTCCACGGCGCGACCGCCATGGCATTGCACGGCATCCTCCAACCGCCCTTCATCCTGGCGGCGATCGGCTTCGCTCTCGCGACCTTCCTCTACCTCTGGAAGCCCGCCATCCCCGCCCGGATGCGCACCAGCCCCGTCGGCGCCTTCTTCACGCGCATCCTCGACAACAAATACGGCATGGACGACCTCTGGATCGGCGGTTTCGCTGCCGGCGGCGTCGCGCTGGGCAAGGCAGCGTGGAAGTACATCGATGCCGGCCTCATCGACGGCGTCGCCGTCAATGGCACGGCCTGGGTGGTCGACCGCGTTTCCGCGCTGGTCCGCCACGTACAGTCCGGCTACCTCTACCACTATGCCTTCGCCATGATCCTCGGCCTCATCGCGCTGCTCGCGATGCTGCCGCGAATGATCGGCCACTAAGTACAAGACTCAAGGATTGCACTGATGCTTTCGTCCTGGCCGCTGCTGACCCTGCTGATCTGGCTGCCGATACTCGGCGGCGCGGCGACGCTCTTTTTCGGCGACCAACGGGCCGCGCAGGCGAAGTCGTTCGCGCTGCTGATCGCCATCGCGAGCTTCGCCCTGTGCCTGCCGCTGTTCACCGGCCTCGACACCTCGGTGCCGACGATGCAGTTCGCCGAAAGCCACGCCTGGATCCCGAGTTTCCACATCGGCTACAACCTCGGCGTGGATGGCATCTCGGTCGCGCTGATCGGGTTGACCACGCTGACCACGATCCTCGTGCTGCTGGGCTCGTGGAATTCGATCGATCGTCGCGTGCACCAGTACTTCGCCAGCTTCCTGATCCTCGAAGGCCTGATGATCGGCGTGTTCTGCGCGCTGGATGGGCTGCTGTTCTACGTGTTCTTCGAAGCCATGCTGATCCCGATGTTCATCATCATCGGCGTCTGGGGCGGCCCGAAGCGCGTTTACGCGAGCGTGAAGTTCTTCCTGTACACCTTCCTCGGCTCGGTGTTCATGCTGGTCGGCCTGGTCTATCTGTACCTGAAGGGTGGCAGCTGGCAGCTCAGCGACATGACCGCGTTGCCGCTCACTGCGACCGAGCAGGCCTGGTTGTTCTTCGCCTTCCTTGCGGCGTTCGCGGTGAAAGTCCCGATGGTGCCGGTGCACACCTGGTTGCCCGATGCGCACGTCGAGGCGCCGACCGGCGGCTCGGTCGTGCTGGCGGCGATCATGCTGAAGATCGGCGGTTACGGCTTCGTGCGCTTCTCGCTGCCGATCACGCCCGATGCCAGCCATGAGTACGCCTGGGTCGTCATCGCGCTGTCGCTGATCGCGGTCGTGTACATCGGCTTCGTGGCCCTGGTGCAGCAGGACATGAAGAAGCTGATCGCGTATTCGTCGATCGCGCACATGGGCTTCGTCACGCTCGGCACCTTCATCGCCTTCGCGCTGGTACGTGAGTACAGCAATCTCGATGCGGCCCGTCTGGGCCTGCAGGGCGCCATGGTGCAGATGATCTCGCACGGCTTCGTGTCCGGCGCGATGTTCACTTGCGTGGGCGTGCTGTACGACCGCATGCACAGCCGCATGATCAAGGACTACGGCGGTGTCGTGAATACGATGCCGTGGTTCGCCGCGTTTTTCGTGTTTTTCGCGATGGCCAATGCCGGCTTGCCGGGCACCTCGGGTTTCGTCGGCGAATTCATGGTCATCCTCGCTGCGTTCCAGCAAAGCCCGCTCGTTGCATTCGCCGCGGCCACCACCTTGGTGCTGGGCGCCGCGTACACGCTGTGGATGGTCAAGCGCGTGATCTTCGGGCCCGTGGCCAACCACCACGTCGCCGAGTTGACCGATATCGGCAGCCGCGAGGCCTGGGTACTGGGAATTTTCGCGATCGGCACGCTGGCGCTCGGCGTTTATCCGAAGCCGCTCACCGATCTGATGGACGCCTCCGTCAGCCAGCTGGTCAGCCAGCTCGCCGCGACCAAGCTGTAAGGGACTTAGCACATGCTGCCGACGATCATTACCAGCGCCGACCTGCACACGCTCATTCCCGAGCTGTTCGTCTGCGCGGCCGCCTTCGCGCTGCTGATGGTGGACCTGTTCATCTCGCCCCAGCGCCGGGGCCTGACCCACTTCCTCGCGCTGCTGATCCTGGTCGCGGCGGCGGTGCTCACCGCCCGGGACATGGCGACGGGGCAGACCTACGCATTCAGCCAGTTCTTCGTGCGCGACATCGCCAGCGACGTGCTCAAGATGGGCATGTACGGCGTCACCGCGCTGGTCTTCATCTACGCCAAGCCTTATCTGGTTGATCGCGACCTGTTCAAGGGCGAGTTCTACGCACTGATCCTGTTCGCGCTGCTCGGCATGATGCTGATGGTGTCGGCCGGCGGCATGGTGACCCTGTATCTGGGCCTGGAGCTGCTGGCGCTGACCTCGTACGGCCTGGTCGCGATGGACCGCGACAACTACGCTTCGTCGGAAGCGGCGATGAAGTACTTCATCCTCGGCTCGCTGGCCTCGGGCCTGCTGCTGTACGGCATGTCGATGATCTATGGCGCCACCGGCAGCCTGCAGTTGAACGAGATCTACGCGGCGGCCGCCAATTCCAGCGAACAGACGATGCTGATGTTCGGCGTCGTATTCGTGGTGGTAGGCATCGGCTTCAAGTTCGGCGCGGCGCCGTTCCACATGTGGCTGCCCGACGTTTACCAGGGCGCGCCGACCGCCGTGACCCTGTTCATCGGCTCGGTGCCCAAGCTCGCCGCTTTCGGCATGGCTTATCGCCTGCTCGAGTCAGGCGTGGGCCCGGTCGACGGCGAATGGCGGCTCATGCTGGCCTGGCTGGCGGCGCTGTCGCTGATCATCGGCAACCTGATCGCGCTTGCGCAGACCAATCTCAAGCGCCTGCTCGCGTACTCGACCATTTCCCATGTCGGCTTCCTGTTCATGGGCTTGGCCAATGCGACCAACACGGGCTACGGGGCGGCGATGTTCTACGCCATCGCGTATTCGATCATGGCCGCCGCGGGCTTCGCCGCGATCATCCTGCTGTCGCGGCGCGGCTTCGAGTCCGACCGCATCAGCGACTTCCGCGGCCTGTGGCAGCGCAATCCGATGTACGCGCTGATGGTTCTGTTCATCATGGCGTCCCTGGCCGGCGTGCCGCCGTTCCTGGGCTTCTGGGCCAAGCTGGAGGTCATTCGTGCGGCCCTGGCCGGCGACCTGGCCTGGCTGGCGGTGCTTTCGGTGGTCTGTGCGGTGATCGGCGCCTTCTATTACCTGCGTGTGATCCGCGCGATGTTCTTCGAAGAAGCCGAGGGCGACGGCCCGCAGATCAACGCGGACAGCCACTTGCGCGCTGTTTTCGTGCTCAATGCCTCGGCCTTGCTGGTGCTGGGCATCTTCGCCGAACCGATCGTGAACTGGTGCCGCCTCGCGTTCCCGGCATAAACAAGGCTTGCGCCGAAAACGGGGAGGCGGCTATAATCGCGGTTCACTGTTGCGGGGTGGAGCAGTCTGGCAGCTCGTCGGGCTCATAACCCGAAGGTCGCAGGTTCAAATCCTGCCCCCGCTACCAGTTTCAAGGCGGTCTCCCTCGGGAGTCGCCCGGTCTTGTCGGAAGGTGCCTCGGCACCCGAAGACACCGGAACCAGGATGTACCGGAAAAGGGCCTCACGGCCCTTTTTTGTTTTCCGGATTTGCGTCCGGCATCCACGGCAGGCATCGAACACAAGGCATCGAGAACAGCAGAAACATGGCAGGAAAAGCGGAAGAAATCGTCGAGTTGCTCACGCCCACGGTCGCTGCGTTGGGGCTGGAATTGCTCGGCGTGGAATTCGCGCCGTCGAGCCACAGTTCCCTGCTTCGCCTGTACATCGACGTCGAGGGCCGGCCGGTCGCGATCGAGGATTGCGAAGCGGTCAGTCGCGAAATCTCGGCCGTGCTGGACGTGAACGATCCGATCGCGTCGCAGTACACGCTGGAAGTGTCTTCGCCGGGCATCGACCGGCCGCTGTTCACCGCGGCACAGTTCGCGCGTTTCGTCGGCGAGGAAGCGAAGGTCAGTCTGCGCCTGCCGCAGGACGGACGTCGCCGGTTGCAGGGACGCATCGTTCGCGTCGAAGGCGAGACCGTGATCATCGCGGAAGAGGGCAAGGGCGAGTTCGCCGTTGCCCACGACAATATCGAGAAGGCCCGCCTGGTGCCGGACCTGGTCGCCCTCGGGCTGATCACGGAAAAACCGGGCGGACAACGCGGCAAACGCCGCAAGACCAACGAATCTGACAAGGGCTGAGGCGCGCGAGCGCCTGCACGGAGTAAGCATCATGAGCAAGGAACTGTTGCTGGTCATGGAAGCGGTCGCCAATGAAAAGGGCGTGCCGCGCGGAGTGATCATCGAAGCGATGGAGGCCGCGCTGGCCTCGGCTGCCAAGAAGCGCTATCACGACCAGGACGTGAACGTCCGCGTCGCCATCAATCCCAAGGACGGCGTCTACGAGACGTTCCGCCGCTGGGAAGTGGTTGCCGACGACGTCGTGATGGAGTCGCCGGATCACCAGATCCGCCTCATGGACGTCATCGACGACAATCCCGATGCGCAGGTCGGCGAATTCGTCGAAGAGCAGATCGAGAATCCGGAGTTCGGCCGCATTTCCGCCCAGGCCGCCAAGCAGGTCATCGTGCAGCGCGTGCGCGAAGCCGAGCGCGCGCAGGTGCTGGAAGCGTGGAAGGATCGCGTCGGCGAACTGATCAACGGCGTCGTCAAGCGCGTCGAGCGCGGCAACGTCTATGTCGACCTGGGCGGCAATGCCGAGGCCTTCATTCCCAAGGACAAGGCCATCCCGCGCGACGTACTGCGTCCGGGCGACCGCGTGCGCGGCTACCTGCTGGACGTGCGCGCCGAAGCGCGCGGTCCGCAGCTGTTCATTTCGCGCACCGCACCGGAATTCATGATGGAGCTGTTCAAGCTCGAAGTGCCGGAAGTCGGCCAGGGCTTGGTCGAGATCAAGGCCGCCGCGCGCGATCCGGGCGACCGCGCCAAGATCGCCGTGCTCGCGCACGATCACCGCACCGATCCGATCGGCGCCTGCATCGGCATGCGCGGTTCGCGCGTGCAGGCGGTGTCGAACGAGCTCAACGGCGAACGCGTCGACATCGTGCTGTGGTCCGACAATCCCGCCCAGTTCGTCATCAATGCGATGGCGCCGGCGGAAGTGCAGTCGATCATCGTCGATGAAGAAAAGCACTCGATGGACCTCGCGGTCGCCGAAGACAAGCTCGCGCAGGCGATCGGCAAGGGCGGCCAGAACGTGCGCCTCGCCAGCCGCCTGACCGGCTGGCAGCTCAACGTGATGACGCAGGACCAGGTCACCGCCAAGAGCGAGGCCGAGCAGGCCACCGCCCGCCAGCTGTTCATGGACAAGCTGGAAGTCGACGAAGAAATCGCCGGCATCCTGGTCAGCGAGGGGTTCAGCACGGTCGAAGAAATCGCCTACGTGCCGGCCGCCGAGCTGCTTGCCGTCGAAGGCTTCGACGAGGACATCGTCGAGGAACTGCGCGCCCGCGCCCGCGACGCCTTGCTCACCGAAGCGCTGGCCGTCGAGGAAGAAATCGAAGACCACAAGCCGTCGGAAGAATTGCTGTCGCTGCCGGGCATGGACGAGCACACCGCCTACATCCTGGCGTCGCGCGGCGTGGTCAGCCGCGACGATCTCGCCGAGCTGGCGGTCGACGAAATCCTCGACATCGAAGGCATGGACGCCGAGCACGCCGCCAAGCTGATCATGGCTGCGCGCCAGCACTGGTTCACCTGATCCTCGCCCGGTTCGACACGAAGAATTACCACGGGCGCACGAAGCGCCGAACGCAAGGAATCGCAACCAAATGTCTGAAGTCACCGTAGGTTCGCTGGCCAAAGTGCTGGGAATGCCCACCGAAAAGCTGCTCGAGCAGCTGGCCGGCGCGGGCATGACCTTCAGCGGGCCGGATCAGGTGGTCAGCAGCACCGAGAAGATGAAGCTGCTCGGCTTCCTGCGCCGTACCCATGGCAAGGATGAAAAGCCGGCTGAGACGGCTGCGCCGAAACAGATCACGCTCAAGCGTCGCAAGGTCGAGGAACTGACCGTCAGCGCCGGCAAGACCAAGTCGACCGTCGCCGTCGAAGTGCGACAGAAGCGCACCTACGTCAAGCGCGATGCCGTCGAGACGCCGGTCAACGACGAGCGCGAAGACGCGCTGCGCAAGCTCGAAGCCTCGAAGACGCGCAACGACGCCGAACTGGCCGCGCTGAGCGAAGTCGACCGCAAGCGTCGCGAAGAGGAAATCGCCCGCCGCGAGGCCGAAGAAGCCGCCCGCAAGGCGCGCGAGGAAGTGGCCGTGGTCGCCGACGACGAGACCGTCGAGGACGAGGTCGCTCCTGCTGCAGTGGTCGCGCCGAAGCCGCGCGACGACAAGCACGCACCGCGTCCGCACAAGGTCGACATGCCGCGCGACAAGGCCCCTGCGCCGAAAGCGCCGGTCAGCAACAACAGCAAGACTGCGCCCAAGCACAAGGCGCGCGGTTCGCACGCGATGGTCGACAACGAAGGCGAAGAAGGCGCGACGCCGCTGTATGTCGCCGGCCAGTTGCACCTCACCGCCGACGAACGCGCTCGTCGTGGCGCCGCCGGTAATCGCAAGCGTCCCAAGCAGCGCATGGCCGAGCCCTCGCGTACGAGCTCGGGCCAGCACGGCTTCTCGCGCCCGACCGCACCGATCGTGCGTGAAGTGTTCATCGGCGAGAACATCGTCGTCTCCGAACTCGCCAACAAGCTGGCGATGAAGGGCGGCGAAGTGGTCCGCGCCCTGTTCAAGATGGGCATGATGGTCACCATCAACCAGGTCATCGACCACGACACCGCGGTGCTGGTCGTCGAGGAGCTGGGTCACAAGGCCACGAAAGCCAACGACGACGATGCCGAGGTCGCCCTCGAAGCGCATGTCGATGAAGTGCAGGGCGCCAAGTCCGTGCGTCCGCCGGTCGTCACGATCATGGGCCACGTCGATCACGGCAAGACGTCCTTGCTCGACTACATCCGTCGCACCAAGGTCGCCTCCGGCGAAGCCGGCGGCATTACCCAGCACATCGGCGCGTACCACGTGGAAACCGAGAAGGGCGTCATTTCCTTCCTCGATACCCCGGGTCACTCGGCCTTCACCTCGATGCGCGCACGCGGCGCCAAGCTCACCGACATCGTCGTGCTCGTGGTGGCCGCCGATGACGGCGTGATGCCGCAGACGATCGAAGCGGTCAAGCACGCACGCGACGCCAAGGTGCCGCTGCTGGTCGCGATGAACAAGATGGACAAACCCGAAGCCAATCCCGACAACATCAAGCAGGGCCTGGTGAAGTTGGAAGTGGTGCCGGAAGAGTGGGGCGGCGATGTGCAGTTCGTTCCCGTGTCCGCGAAGACCGGCATGGGCGTGGACGCCTTGCTCGACGCGATCCTGATCCAGGCCGAAGTCATGGAGCTGCGTGCGGTAGTCGACGCCCGCGCCACCGGCGTGGTCATCGAATCCTCGCTCGACAAGGGTCGTGGTCCGGTCGCGACCGTGCTCGTTCAGCAGGGCACGCTCAAGAAGGGCGACTACCTGGTGTGCGGCGTGCACTACGGCCGCGTCCGCGCGCTGTTCGACGAGAACGGCAAGCAGACCGAATCGGCGGGTCCGTCGATCCCGGTGCAGGTGCTCGGCCTGTCCGGCGTGCCCGATGCCGGCGATGATTTCGTGGTGGTGGCCGACGAGCGCCTGGCGCGCGACGTCGCCCAGCAGCGCGACACCAAGCGCCGCGAATCGCGCCTGGTCAAGCAGCCCGGCAGCCGCATGGAAGACGTCATCGCCCAGATGGGCCAGGCGAACGGTCAGCAGACGCTCAACATCGTGGTCAAGGCCGACGTGCAGGGCTCGGTGGAGGCGTTGCGCGAGTCGTTGACCGCGCTGTCCAACAACCTGATCAACATCAATGTGATCGAATCCGGCGTGGGCGGCATCACCGAGTCCGACGCGACGCGTGCGGCCGGTGCCAAGGCCGTGATCATCGGCTTCAATGTCCGTGCCGACGCCAGCGCCCGCCGCATCATCGAGAGCAACGGCCTGGATCTGCGCTACTTCTCGATCATCTATGACGTCATCGACCAGGTGAAGCAGGTCGCATCCGGTCTGCTGGGCAAGGAGATCCGCGAAGAGATCATCGGTATCGCCGAAGTCCGCGACGTGTTCCGCAGCTCCAAGTTTGGTGCGGTCGCCGGCTCCCTGGTCATCGAGGGCACGGTCAAGCGCAACAAGCCGATCCGCGTGCTGCGCAACAGCGTCGTCGTGTTCGAAGGCGAGCTGGAATCGCTGCGTCGCTTCAAGGACATCGTCGAAGAGGTCAAGTCCGGTACCGAGTGCGGTATCGCGGTGAAGGCCTACAACGACGTGCAGCCGGGCGACCAGATCGAGTGCTTCGAGCGCATCGAAGTGCAGCGTACGCTCTGATGCCGAGCAAGAGCTTCCATCGCACCGACCGCGTTTCCGCCCAGCTCCGTCGCGAGCTGGGCATCCTGGTGCACCAGGCCGTGCGCGAGCATGGCCTGCCATCAGTGAGCGTCTCGGACGTGGAAGTCACGCGCGACATGGCGCACGCGAAAGTGTTCGTCACCGCCCTGCAGCCCGAGCGTTCGCTCGAGGCGGTCAAGGGCTTGAAAGCCGTATCGCCGGAAATCCGCTACCGCCTCTCGCAGGCGGTGAAGATGCGGCACACGCCGGAACTGCATTTCCATTACGACGATTCCGTCGACAAGGGTCTGCGCATCGATGCCTTGCTGCGCGAGAATCCGCCCAGCGACGATGCCGACGCGCCGTCCGACGAAGAAAGCTGATCCGTCGTTCCGGTCCGGATCGGTGATGAACAAACTTCCGCGCACCGTCTTCCGCTCGCTGGACGGCATCCTGCTGCTCGACAAGCCCGCCGGCATCAGCTCGAACCAGGCGCTGCAGCGCGTGCGCCATTTGTTTCGTGCCGAGAAGGCCGGGCATACCGGCAGTCTGGATCCGCTCGCGACCGGCCTGTTGCCCGTGTGCTTTGGCGAGGCGACGAAGATCGCCGGACACCTGCTCGGCAATCACAAGGCCTACGAAACCATGGCACGTCTGGGCGCGACGACCGATACCGACGATGCCGACGGCAGCGTGCTGCGCGAGCGCGCCATTCCCGCCTTGTCGAGAGAAGGGGTCGAACGTTTGCTGTTGCCGCTGCAGGGCCGCATCCGCCAGCGCCCGCCGATTTATTCGGCGCTCAAGCAGGGCGGCGAACCGCTGTATGCCAAGGCGCGCCGCGGCGAAATCATCGAGGTCGCCGAGCGCGAGGTCTTGGTCGATGCGATCGAGCTCATGGACCTCGCCGACACCACGCTCCGGCTGCGCATCACCTGCGGGTCGGGCACCTATGTGCGCAGCCTGGTCCGCGATCTCGGCGAGGCCCTGGGCTGTGGCGCGCACGTGACCGAACTGCGCCGGCTCTGGGTCGATCCCTTTCGCGATCGACCGATGCATACCCTCGAAAGCCTGCGTGAACTCGCGGGGCAGGGCGAGGACGTCCTGGACGGCTGCCTGCTGCCGGTCGAGGCGGGATTGAGCCAGTGGCGCCGTCTGGTGCTCGATGCCGACCAGGCGCGCCGCCTGGGGCAGGGCCAGCTGTTGCGTCTTCACGAACCTGTCCCGGCCGGCGACGTGAACGTCACCGATGCCCAGGGGCGATCCCTGGGCCTGGCGGAAGTCGACGCGGACGGACAATTGCGTCCCAAACGGCTGTTCCGCTGGGCCGCGCAGGTCTGAAACGGGCCGCGTCGCCCGGTTTCGGGGCACGCAAACCCTTGTCCCGAAAGACCCCTGCGGTCTACAATTACGGGGCTGATCCCAGCACATTTACCAACCGGCGGGCCACGCGGTGCACCGTCATGCCGACGGCGTTCCTGCCAGCCACGCATCACAGAGAGAAAGCATCATGTCCGTTGATTCCAGCAAGATCATTTCCGAATTCGGTCGCGTCGCCAATGACACCGGTTCGCCGGAAGTCCAGGTTGCCCTGCTGTCCGCGCGCATCGACCAGCTCAGCGAGCACTTCAAGGCCCACAAGCAGGATCACCATTCCCGCCGCGGCCTGCTCAAGATGGTCAACCAGCGCCGCAGCCTGCTGGCGTACCTGAAGAAAAAGGACGTCACGCGCTACCAGACCCTCATCGAGCGTTTGGGCCTGCGCCGCTAAGCAACGAACACCACGCGGCGCAGAAATGCGCCGCGTTTATTTTGGGCGTCCGCAAGGGCGCCACACCCGGCGAGCGGGGTGCTCGTCGCGGAAGATACGACTGAAGGAATAAAACTCGTGGCGAAAGTAACCAAGACATTCCAGTACGGACAGCACCAGGTCACCCTGGAGACGGGCGAAGTCGCGCGTCAGGCCAGCGGTGCGGTCATCGTCCGCATGGCGGACACCGTCGTGCTGGTGACGGCGGTCGGCAACAAGAACGCGAAAGAAGGCATGGACTTCTTCCCGCTGACGGTCGACTACCAGGAGCGTTTCTACGCCGGCGGCCGCATCCCGGGCGGCTTCTTCAAGCGCGAAGGCCGCGCCACCGAGCGCGAGACGCTGGTCTCGCGCCTGATCGATCGCCCGATCCGCCCGCTGTTCCCGGAAGAGTTCCGCAACGAAGTGCAGGTCATCGCGACCGTGCTGTCGATGAATCCGGAAATCCACGCCGACATCGCCGCCTTGCTCGGCGCGTCCGCCGCGCTCGCCATCTCGGGCATCCCGTTCAAGGGCCCGATCGGCGCCGCCAAGGTCGGCTACATCAACGGCAAGTACGTGCTGAACCCGAGCACGACCGAGCTGAAGACCTCGGACCTCGAACTCGTCGTCGCCGGCACCGCGAACGCCGTGCTGATGGTCGAGTCGGAAGCCAAGGAACTGTCGGAAGACGTGATGCTCGGCGCCGTGATGTTCGGCCATGAGCAGATGCAGACCGCGATCCGCGCGATCAACGAACTCGCCGTCGAAGCCAGCGCCGCCTCGTGGAACTGGCAGGCCCCGGCCAAGAACGAAGCGATGATCTCGGCGCTGAAGGCTGCGGTCGGCAACGACCTCGCCGCCGCGTTCCAGGTCCGCGACAAGCTGCAGCGCCGCGACGCGATTTCCGCGCTGAAGAAAGCCACTCTCGAGTCGCTCAAGGCCCAGGCCGAGCAGCTCGGCTGGCAGTCGGCCGAAATGTCGAAGGAATTCGGCGAGCTCGAATACAACACCATGCGCGCGTCGGTGCTCAACACCCGCGTCCGCATCGACGGCCGCGACCTGTCCACGGTCCGTCCGATCACGGTCAAGACCGGCGTGCTGCCGCGCACCCACGGCTCGGCGCTGTTCACCCGCGGCGAGACGCAGGCCCTGGTCATCGCCACCCTCGGCACCGCCCGCGACGGTCAGATCATCGACGCGATCGAAGGCGAGACCAAGGACCACTTCCTGTTCCACTACAACTTCCCCCCGTACTCGGTGGGTGAAGCGGGCCGCATGATGGGTCCGAAGCGTCGCGAAATCGGCCACGGGCGTCTTGCGCGCCGCGGCGTGCAGGCGATCATGCCGTCGATGGAGAGCTTCCCGTACACGATTCGCATCGTGTCGGAAATCACCGAGTCGAACGGTTCCTCGTCGATGGCCTCGGTCTGCGGTTCCTCGCTGGCCCTGATGGACGCCGGCATCCCGGTGAAGGCGCCGGTCGCGGGTATCGCGATGGGCCTGATCAAGGAAGGCAGCGACTTCGCCGTGCTGTCGGACATCCTCGGCGACGAAGATCACCTCGGCGACATGGACTTCAAGGTGGCCGGTTCGAGCAACGGCATTTCCGCGCTGCAGATGGACATCAAGATCGACGGCATCACCGAAGAGATCATGAAGGTCGCGCTGGCCCAGGCCAAAGAAGGCCGCCTGCACATCCTCGGTGAAATGGCCAAGGCGATCACCACGCCGCGCGCCGAGCTGTCCGAGTTCGCTCCGCGCCTGCTGACCATCAAGATCCATCCGGACAAGATCCGCGAAGTGATCGGCAAGGGCGGCGCCACGATCCAGGGCATCACCAAGGAAACCGGCACCCAGATCGACATCCAGGACGACGGCACCATCGTCATCGCCTCGGTCAACGCCGCCGCCGCCCAGGCTGCGAAGGCGCGCATCGAGCAGATCACCTCCGACGTCGAGCCGGGCCGCATCTACGAAGGCAAGGTCGCCAAGATCATGGACTTCGGCGCGTTCGTCACGATCGCTCCGGGCAAGGATGGTCTGGTGCACGTGTCGCAGATTTCCGATGAGCGCGTCGAGAAGGTTTCCGACAAGCTCAAGGAAGGCGACGTGGTCAAGGTCAAGGTGCTGGAAGTCGACAAGCAGGGCCGCATCCGCCTGTCGATGAAGGCCGTGGCGGAAGGCGAAGGCGTCGTCTAAGCCCTCGCTGCTTCGCTGCCATCAAAAAGCCGCCTTCGGGCGGCTTTTTGTTTGTCCCGATTCGACGGCGTCTACACCAGGCCGGTCAGGTAGAACGCCACGATGACCACGAACACCGCCATCGTCTTGACCAGGGTGATCGCGAAGATGTCCTTGTAGCTCTGCCGGTGGGTCAAACCGGTGACGGCGAGCAGGGTGATCACCGCGCCGTTGTGCGGCAACGTGTCCATGCCGCCGGAGGCCATCGCAGCCACGCGATGCAGCACCTCCATCGGAATATGCGCCGCCTGGGCGTTGGCGATGAAAGTTTCGGACATGGCGGCCAGCGCAATGCTCATGCCGCCCGAGGCCGAACCGGTGATGCCGGCAAGCGCGGTCACGCTGATCGCTTCGTTGACCAGTGGATCGGGAATCGCCTTCAACGCGTTCGCAACGACCAGGAAGCCGGGCAGGGACGCGATCACCGCGCCGAAGCCGTATTCGGAAGCGGTATTCATCGATGCGAGCAACGCGCCACCGATCGCGGCTTTCGAGCCTTCTGCAAAGCTTTTCATGACCGGTTTCCAGGCGAATGCCAGGACCGTGAGGATGCCGATCAGCAAGGCGCCTTCGACCGCCCAGATCGCCGCGACCTTCGCGACCTCCTGCACGACCGGTTTCGCATCACCGATGACGGCGGGAAGAAATTCGTGGCTGGCGCCGTAGAACTGCGGAATCAGCGTGGTGAACGCCTTGTTGCTCACGCCTACCAGCACCAGCGGCAACAGGGCGATCAAGGGGTTGACCAGGCGTTCGCCGGAGAACGGCGCCGGTTCGTTGACCAGATCGCCGCCATAGCCTTCGCCCGCCGCGAGGGCCGAACGCCGACGCCATTCCAGATAGCTCAAGCCGACCGCCAGGATGAACAACGCGCCGATCGTGCCCAACCAGGGCGCGGCCCAGGCGGTCGTGCCGAAGAACGAGGTCGGGATGATGTTCTGGATCTGCGGTGTGCCCGGCAGGGCATCCATCGTGAAGGTAAACGCACCGAGCGCGATCGTCGCGGGAATCAGGCGCTTGGGGATATCGCTCTGGCGGAACATCTCTGCAGCGAAGGGATAGACCGCGAACACCACCACGAACAACGAAACACCGCCGTAGGTGAGCAGGGCGCAGACCGCCACGATAGACAGCATCGCCCGGCTACGCCCGAGCACGCGAATGGTGGCGCCGACGATCGCTTGCGAGAAACCGGCGAGCTCGATCAGCTTGCCGAATATCGCGCCGAGCACGAACACCGGAAAGTACAGCTTTAGGAAGCCGACCATCTTGTCCATGAACAGGCCGGTGAACATCGGCGCGACCAGGCCCGGATCGGTGAGCAGCACCGCGCCTAGCGCAGCGACGGGAGCGAACAGGATCACGCTGTAGCCGCGATAGGCGACGAACATCAGGAAGCACAGCGCCGCCAACACGATCACAAAATCCATCATCCGCTCCCTGCATGCATGGCGTGGAGTGTCGGCATTGGCGGTGGGCGGGCACACTGTACGAAGGTACAAGTGCGTCCGCGGTGGCACGAACCTAGGCTGCGCTGTAACCGGCCGACCGGCCGTCCGCAGCTATCCATAAGAAACAAAGGGGAGTCCATGAAGCGCAACCACCTCAGCCTCGCGATCGGCCTGGTTCTGGCGATGTCCGGCACCGTGCAAGCCCAGGACGGCGCCTCGTCGCCGACCGCGGCGGGCGACAAGCCGACCGACACCGCGACCACGCTCGAAAGCGTCAAGGTCACCGCGCGTCGTCGCGAAGAAACGCTGCAGGAGGTGCCGGTCGCGGTCACTGCCTTCACACCCGAACTGCTCGATAAGCTCAATATCCGCGACCTGGGCGATCTCGACGCGCAGGTGCCGAACCTGACGCTGTACGCCGCGCGTGGTTCCAACAGCACGATCACCGCCTACATTCGCGGCGTCGGCCAGTCCGATCCGCTCTGGGGCGTCGATCCGGGTGTGGGCATCTATCTGGACGACGTCTACGTGGCGCGCCCGCAGGGCGGCCTGCTCGACGTGTTCGACGTGGGTCGCATCGAGGTACTGCGCGGTCCGCAGGGCACGCTGTACGGCAAGAACACCGTCGGCGGTGCCATCAAATACATTTCCCGCGACCTGCCCAAGGAAGTCGAGGGCTTCGCAGAAGTCGGCCTCGGCAACTTCAGCGAGCGCGATTTCAAGGGCGCCATCGGCGGACCGGTCGGTGACAACGTGCGCATGCGCCTGGCCGTGGCCAGCCTCAATCGCGATGGCTTCGGCCACAACATCGTCACTGGCGAAGATGTCAGCGACAAGGACATCCAGGCGCTGCGCTTCACCGGCGGCTATTTCTCCGATAGCGGCCGCTTCGACGCGCGCCTGAGCTACGACTACGCCAAGGACGACTCCGGCGTGCGCGGCGCGCAGATGCTCACCACGAACGTGCGCGACCCCGCCAACCCCGACAATCTGCCGCTGAGCAGCCGCTACGACGTGCGCAACGGCATGCCCAATGTCAACGAGACCACGCTCAGCGGTTCCTCGCTGACGATGAACTGGCGCCCGAACGACAACTGGAGCTTCAAGTCGATCACCGCCTGGCGCGAGTCCGACACCGCGACCTACATCGATTTCGACACGCTGCAGGCGCAGCTCACCGATGTGAAGGCGTTCTATAACGACGACCAGCTCAGCCAGGAACTGCAGGCGTCCTACGACGCGGCCGGCAAGAGCCACGGCGTGTTCGGCGTTTACTGGTTCAAGGGCACGGCCGGCGGCCTGGTGCAGAACATCTTCCTCAAGGGCGCCGACATCCCGCCGTTCTTCCCGGCGCCGCCGGGACCGGGTTTTGGCGGCCAGTTCGGCGACACACGCGGCGAAGTCGATACCCGCAGCATCGCGGTCTACGGCGACTGGAGCTACGACTTCACCGACAAGTTCAGCATCAGCGGTGGCCTGCGCTGGACGAAGGAAGAAAAATCTGCGCACGTGCTCAACCGCAGCTATGCCAACGACAGCTTCAGCGTGCCGACGCTCACGGTCGGTTTCGACAAGTCCAAGACCTTCATCAATCTGTCGCCGAAAATCTCGCTCGACTATCAGGCGACCGACGACGTGCTGTTCTACGGCCTGTTCGCGCGCGGCTTCAAATCCGGCGGCTACAACATCCGCGCCAGCGTGCTGCCCAATTCGCAGGAGCCTTACGACGACGAGCAGGTCGACAGCCTCGAAGTCGGCAGCAAGATGGCCTTCCTCGACCAGCGCATGTTCCTCAACGTCGCCTACTTCCACAACAAGTACAAGGACATCCAGCTGTCGGTGTTCACTTCCTGCATCGTGAGCAGCGTGCCGACCTTCTGCGCCGACTTCACCAATGCCGGCAAGGGCACCGTTTCGGGCGTCGAGGTCGAGCTGCAGGTGCGTCCGACCGAGCACTGGTCGATCAGCGGCAATGTCGCGACCCTCAATGCAAAGTTCGACGAATACATGTTCAAGGCCGTCAACATCGCCGACCAGCAGGAATTCACCAATGCCCCGGATCTGTCCGGCGCCTTGAACGTCGAATACATCCAGCCGCTGCATGACGGCGGCAAGCTGAGCTTCCGCGTGGGCTACAGCTACCAGAGCGAGGTCACCGCGACGACCGAAGTCGTGCGCGATCCGATCACCGGCGCCACCACCAAGCCCATCCATCAGGACGGCTACGGCTTGCTGAGCGCCGGCATTCAGTGGAAAACCGCCACGCCCTGGAGCTTCTCCCTGCAAGGCAGCAACCTGCGCGACAAACAGTACCTGACCACGGGCTACGTCATTCCGTCGACCGGTGTGCGCACCGGCTTCTATGGCAACCCACGCCAGGTGACCTTGTCGGCGCGTTACGAGTTCTAAGGGCAGTAACGGGCGATCACTTTCCCCCGGGCCGCTTCGGCGGCCCGTCTTTTTTGCCCGCGGGTTGCGCTATTCTCGGGATCGAACACGCATCGCGCGGTTGAAGCAAACGCATGCTGAGCAATCTCCTCGTCGTCCTCGCGTCCCTGGCCTGGCTGGGCCTGTTGTTCGGCACCGCGCTGTGGGCCGAACGCCGCGCCGGCCTGCTCGGTTCGCGCTGGCCGGTGGTCTACAGCCTCTCGCTCGCCGTCTATTGCACGTCGTGGACCTTCTACGGCACCGTCACCCAGGCACAGCGTTCCGGCTGGCCGATTCCGCCGACCTTTATCGGCACGATCCTGTTGTACCTGTTCGGCTTCGGTTTCCTGCGTCGCCTGCAACGCATCGCGCACGAACAGAATTCCACGTCGATTGCCGACCTCATCGCCACGCGCCTGGGCAAGAGCTCCGGACTGGCCGCGCTGGTGACCTTCGTCGCAGTGATGGGCATCATTCCCTACATCGCGCTGCAGCTCAAAGCCGTGGCGATGAGCTTCGGCCTGCTCACGCGCACGGCGGCGATCTCGCCCGCACCCTGGCAAGACAGCGCTCTTTACGTCGCGTTGGCGATGGCCTTGTTCGCGATGCTGTTCGGCACGCGGCGCGCGTCGGCGATCGAACACAACCGTGGCCTCGTGCTGGCGATGGCCGTGGAATCGCTGCTCAAACTCGGTGCGATGCTGGCGCTGGGCTTCTTCGTCTGGACCGGGCCGACGCTGCCGGCGATCGATCCCGCACAGCTTCCGCCGAACGATGCGAGCGGCTTTCCCGCACTGATCCTGCTCGGCGCCCTGGCGATGTTCACCTTGCCGCACCAATTCCACGTCGGCGTGGTCGAGTGCCGGGACGATCGCCATTTGCGCACCGCGCGCTGGTTGTTCCCGCTGTACATGTTGCTGATCGCGTTGCCGATCCTGCCGCTCGCGCGCGCCGGCGATGCCTTGCTGGCACCCCAGGGCGTGCCCTCGGATCTGTACGTGCTCGCCTTGCCGCTGTCGCAGGGCCACGAGGGTCTCGCCTTGCTCGCCTTCCTCGGCGGTCTCAGCGCCGCCACAGGCATGGTGATCCTGGCGACGCTGGCGCTGAGTGTGATGATCGGCAACCACTGGCTGACGCCCTTGCTCGTGCGCGGGCGCTGGACCTCGCGCGGCGTGGGCGAGGGCGGCGATCTGCGCGGCGCGGTGCTGATGCAGCGTCGCGTCGGCATTCTCGCGGTCGTACTGCTCGCCTGGCTCTACAGTCGCGCGATTGCCGGCAGCGACGCGCTGGCTGACATCGGTGCGGTGTCGTTCTCCGGTCTCGCGACGCTGGCGCCGGCGGTGGCGTTCGCCGTGTGGCGCCCGCAGACGCCACCGAGGTCAGTCATGCTCGGCGTATTCGTCGCCGTGCTCGTCTGGGCTTGGGCGTTGCTCGTGCCCGTGCTCGTGGAGGGCTTCGGCGCATCGACGCACTGGCTGCGGGCCGGCCCGATGGGGTTGACCTGGCTTGCGCCCGACGGCTTGCTCGGTCTCGACACCTGGAGCCGGCTCGGTCGCGGCGTCACGCTAAGTCTGATCGCCGGTGCGGCGGTGACCTGGCTCGATGCGAGCCGGCGCGGCACCTCGCCGGAAGTGATCGCCGAAGCGGGCTTCGCGCGGGTGACCTTGCACGAGGTCGCGGCGCGCTTCCTGCCCGAAGAGCGCGTGCGCCTGGCCTTGAACGACGCGCCCGGCGAGGGTGCGGTGCCGCTGCTCGTCGAACAACGCATCGAACGTGAACTGGCCGCGGTGCTCGGTGCCGCGTCGGCCCGCCTGCTGCTCGACGCCGCGCGCCGCGAGCAGGGCCGCGATCTCGATACCGTCGCCACCATCGTCGGCGAGGCCTCGCAGGCGCTGCGCTTCAACCAGCGCGTGCTGGAAGCAGCGTTGGAAAACATGAGCCAGGGCATCAGCGTGGTCGATGCCGAGCTGCGTCTGGTCGCCTGGAACCGTCGCTACGCCGAACTGTTCGGCTATCCGGGCGAGTTGCTGCGCGTCGGCGTGCCGGTGGTCGATCTGCTCGCCTACAACGTGCGTCGTGGGCTGGCGGGCAATCGCCTCGACGATCGCTTCGACGATCGCCTCGATGATCGGGAAGTACGCAAGCGCATCGCGCACATGCGCGCGGGCACGCCTTATGTCACCGAGCGGCGCTTTGGCGAAGCGATGGTCGAGATCCGCGGCAATCCGATGCCCGGCGGCGGCTTCGTCGCCACCTTCACCGACGTCACCGATTTCCGGCGCAGCGAGGACGAACTCAAGCGCGTCGCCGAAACCCTGGAACAGCGCGTAGTCGCGCGTACCGCCGAACTTGAAGGTGCGAAAGCCGAAGCCGAGCGTGCCAATCGCGCGAAGACGCGCTTTCTGGCCGCCGTCAGCCATGACCTCGCACAGCCGCTGAATGCCGCGCATCTGTTCACCCATGCGCTCGCGCAGCAGCTCGAGCATCCGCAGTACCGCGCTGGCGTGGCCAATATCGACGGCGCGCTCGGGTCCGCCGAGAGCCTGTTGTCGGGGCTGCTCGACATCTCGCGCCTCGACGCCGGCGGCATGGCGCCGAGCATCCAGGTGTTCCGCCTCGACGAAGTCCTGCAGCACCTCGCGGCCGAATTCGGCGTACTTGCGCACGAGAAGGGCCTGCGTCTGGACTGCGTGCCGACGCGCGCCTGGGTGCGCAGCGATCCGCAGTTGCTGCGTCGCGTGCTGCAGAATTTTCTCGCCAATGCCGTGCGCTATACCGCGCAGGGTCGCATCCTGATCGGCTGCCGTCGTCACGGCGCGCAGTTGTCGATCGAAGTGCACGACACCGGTCCGGGCATCGCCGAGGCCGACCAGCAGGTGATCTTCGAGGAATTCCGCCGGCTCGATCGCGGCGGCCAGGGACTCGGTCTGGGCCTGGCGATTTCCGAACGCATCGCGCGCCTGCTCGGCCATCGGCTGGGCCTGCGTTCGCGTCTCGGGCACGGGGCGATGTTCTGCGTCGATGTGCCGCGTGCGGCAGCGCAGCCGGTCGCGGTTCCCGGCACGTCCGCCGCGCCGCCGGAAGCGCCGCGCAGCCGCGTGCTGGTCGTCGACAACGATCTGGATGTGCTGCGTGCGATGCAGGCCCTGCTGTCGGGCTGGCAGTGCGAAGTGCTCGCCGCACGCGACGCCGACGAGGCCGAGGACGCCGTGCGCGCAGCCACGCCCGATCTGCTGCTGCTCGACTATCACCTCGACCGCGACCACACCGGCCTGCAATTGCGCGAGCGCCTGCAGGGCCTGATGCCTTCGCGTCCCTGCGTGGTCATCACCGCCGATCACAGCGAAGCGGTGCGCCTGGCCGTGGCGGCGGCGGGCGCGCAACTGCTCTACAAGCCGCTCAAGCCGCTCGCGTTGAAGTCGATGATGGCGCGCCTGCTGGCGGTGACGTCCTGAGTCTGCGGACGATCAGTCCGGCGCGACGGACTTGCTCGGGTCGCCGAGTTCGAGCGAGCGCAGCAACACACCGGCCTGCGTGCGATTGCGCACCGCGAGTTTTTCGAAGATCGCACTCATATGGGCCTTGACCGTGCGTTCCTGGATGCCGAGTTCGTCGGCGATCTGCTTGTTGAGGCGGCCCTCGGCGACGCGTGCGAGCACCTTGAACTGTTGCGGACTCAGCGACGCCAGGCGAGCAGCAATGTGGGCGTCCTGCGGATCGATCGCGATCGCGGCGACGGCCTCGCGTACGCCCGGGGGCAGCCATTCCTCGCAGGCGAGCACGGCGCGTAAGCCCTGCTGCAAGTCCTCGAGGTTCGCGCGTTTGGTCAGATAGCCGGCCGCGCCGTGCGCGAGCGCACGCCGGATCGTGAGCGGATCGTCGTGCGCGGAAATCATCACCACGGCGACGCCAGGATGTTCGGCGCGCAAGGTCGCCAGCCCCATGAGGCCATGACTGCCGGGCATGTGCAGGTCGAGCAGGACCAGATCGGTATCGGGATGCGCCGCGAGCGCGGCCTGCGCGCCCGCGAGATCGCCGGCCTCACGAATATCGGCGTCGGGCAGGATGCCGTGCACGGCCTGCGTCAACGCGAGGCGATACAGGGGATGGTCGTCGGCGACGAGCAGGCGGGTCATGAGCCGAGTCTAATGCGTGGACGGCATCGGCAGGCGGATCGGCGCATGCGGAACACGGCTGTTCGCAGACTATTGCGCCGTCCAGCCGCCGTCGATCGGAATCGCCGCACCGGTCAGATTGTGCGATTCGGCGCGGCACAGCCACAGCACCGCCTGCGCGATTTCCTCCGGCAGCGAGGTGCGTTGGCTCGGCTGTTTTTCGCGCAGCAGTTCGCGCACGCCCTCGTCGCGGCCGCCGCCGACCGCGGCGGCGCGTGCGGCGATCTGCGGTTCGATCAGCGGCGTCTCCACCCAGCCCGGGCACAGGCAGTTGATCGTCACGCCGCCGCTGCTGCGCGTGCCGGCCGCCGCGTATTCCAGCGCCGCGACCTTGCTCAGTCCGATCAGTCCGAACTTGCTGGCGACATACGGCGCCTTGTTCAGCGAAGCGACGAGCCCGTGCACCGAAGCGATGTTGACCACGCGACCGAAACCGCGGGCGGCCATGCCGGGCAGGGTGAGGCGCAGCGTGTGGAAGGCCGCGCTCAGGTTCACCGCGATCATCGCGTCCCAGGTTGCTGCCGGCATGTCGGCGAGCGCGGCGGTGTGCTGAATGCCTGCGCAGTTGACGACGATGTCCGGGGCGCCCCAGGCCGTGCAATCGGTGACCATCGCTTCGATCGCCGCGGCGTCGCGCAGATCGGCGGGGAAATGTCGCGCATCGGTCGCGCCCTCGGCGAGGATGTCGGTCAAGGCGGCGAGGATCTGCGCGCCGTCGCCCAGGCCGTTGATCGCCACGCGTGCGCCGGCGCGTCCCAGGGCCGTGGCGATCGCCAGGCCGATGCCCGACGTGCCGCCGGTGACCAGGGCGTTTCGGCCGATGAGGAAGTTTTCGGACATGCGCGGGACCCGATGAAGCCGATTGCGCACACTAACAAGGGCATCCGGGCGCGACGCCTGTACCAAAGTACGATGCCGGACCGTGCGACGGTTGCTATCTTGCGGCGATGAACCCGATCGCCTCGCGTCTGCTGTTCCCGCTCGCGGCCCTCGCCGCACTGGTTTCCGTCGCTACCGCGCCGGCAAAGGCCAAGGAAATGAAACTCGTCGCCGGCATCGCCCTGCAGTCGCACCGCGAGGGCGACGACCTTCTTACTGCCGGACTGGGCACGGCGGGATTGCGCAGTCCGCTGCCGCCAGCGTTCGCCGACGCTGCGCATCCCACGCCGCAGGAACTGCGCCGTCGCGCGATCTGGTCGAACTGGCGCGGCATCGCCGATCTCGCGCCCGGTGGCGGCTATGGCGAGCTGTACGGATCGCTCGCGCCGGTGCCTGGTCGCGAGTATCAGGCGCTGGTGCGCCTGCCCGGCGCGAAGCAACCGCATCGGGTGATGGTGCAATTGCCTGATGCGTTCGACGCCGGCAAACGCTGCATCGTCGTCAACGCCTCGTCCGGGTCGCGCGGCATCTACGGGGGCATCGCGCTCGCCGGCGCCTGGGGCTTGAGCCATGGCTGTGCAGTCGCCTACACCGACAAGGGTACTGGCACCGGGTTCGTCGACACGGCAGACGGCGTGGGAACACGTCTGGACGGCACGCGGGCCGAACCGGGCGACGCCGTCGAATTCGACATCGCCAAATACACCGGCGCCGGTCTCGCGCCGGTCGCGGTCAAGCATGCCCATTCGGGCGACAATCCCGAGGCCGATTGGGGCCGGCATGTGAAGCAAGCCGCCGAGTTCGCCTTGGGCGTGCTGCAGAGCGGTTTCCCCGACGGCGGCCCATACACCTTCGCGAATACGCGCGTGATCGCGGTCGGCGTTTCTAATGGCGGCGGCGCGGTGTTGCGCGCGGCGGAACTCGATGGCGACTGGCTCGACGGCGTGGTCGCGATCTCGCCGAACGTGTTCCCGGGCGAGGGCGGGCGACCGCTGTTTGACTACACGACGGAGGCGGCGATCTGGATGTCCTGCGCGCTCGCCGCGCCGACCTTCGATGGCGTGGCGATGGCCCGGCCCGGTGGCCAGCCCGCGCCGGCTGGGATCGCACGCTGCGCAGCATTGAAGGCACAGGGACGGCTGACCGGCGACACGCCGATGGCGCAGGCCGAGCAGGCGCGGCAAATCCTGCACGCGCAGGGCTGGACCGACGAGGCGCTCGCCGCCGGCGCGATCAGTACGAGTTTCGATCTGTGGCGCACGGTGGCAGTCACCTACGCCTCCGCTTATGCGCGCGCGGACGCCGGCACCATGCCCTGCGGCTATCGTTTCACTGCGCTCGGCAAGGACGGGTTGCGTTCTGCCAACGCCGACAAGGAACGCGCCGCCTGGTGGAGCGACAGCTCCGGCATTCCGCCGGGTGCCGGCGTGACCTTGCTCGATGCGAAGGCGGGCGACACCAGCGATGCCTTGCCTGGCCTGCAGTGCCTGCGCGCGCTATGGACCGACAAGTCGGCGCCGGCCGACACCGTGCGTGCATCGGTGGCCGCCACCCGCGCGCGCTTGCCGCGAAAGAATCTGCCGGTGCTGGTCATGCACGGCGTCGACGACGGATTGATTCCGGAAGCTTTCAGCGGCGCCGCCTACGCGCGTTGGGCGAGTGCCCGTGGCCGCGATGTCCGCTACTGGCGCGTGCACAACGCGCAGCATTTCGATGCGTTCCTGGGCTTGCCGGTGCTCGGTGCGCGCTACCTGCCGATGCTGCCCTATGCCTACCGCGGTCTCGATGCGATGTGGGCGCATGTCGCCGAAGGAAAACCCTTGCCGGGCGATGCCGACATCGCGACCACGCCCCGCGCGTTCGTCAACGGCGTGCTGGCTCCGCTGAGCGCGGATCATCTCGGCCGGATGCCTTAGCTCCGGCGCGAGATCCTCATTTCCAGAAAATGATCCGATAGCGGCGCACGGGCAGTTCTTTCTTCGCACTCGTGCGCGTGATCGCGGCAACGCTCAGTTCGTGCCGGCCTGCGGCGAGATCGCGCACCGGGATCATCGCCAGCATGCCGCGCTGGCCGGTCTTCGGGTCGGCGCTGGCGTCGAAAGTCACGGCGACCGGCAAGCCGTCCAACTGGATGTCGTGCAGCCGCGCCAGGCAATCGAACGCCGCACGCGAACCGACATCGGTGTTGTCTTCATTGGCCGCGATCATTTCCGCGAGTGCATCCGGGCAGGCGCGCTGCATCGCCGGCGTATGCCGGCGCGGCAGGTAGGGGACGAACAATTCCAGATACGGCCCGCGCACCACGCGATTGGGAATGAACGGCGCGAGCAGGCCCAGGGCGGCGTCGCCATTGCGCGAACTGTCGTAGAACTCCGGTTGCGCGCTGTTGGCAGCGTACATCGTGTCGTCCGGCAGGCCGTCGAAGTCGCCGTAGGAAAATCCGACGGAAGCCATCACCGACTGCACGAAGACCACGGCGAAGATCGGCACCATCGCCAGCACGATGACCAGGCTGGCGCGCTGCGCGCCTTCGTGGCTGGTGTACAGCGTCAGCAACAAGTTGTTGCGCCGTCCGATGCCGACGCGGCTGTACATCGCCAGCAGCCGGCGCATCGCCCGCGACAGCCAATGGTCTGGCGCGAAGCGGTCTCCATATTGGCGGTCGACGAAGCTCAGCAGCGCCCAGGGCAGGATCACGACCGCCAGGACGATGGCGAAAACTTTCAGCGCATCGATGTTGATGTGAAAGAAATGACGTGCCAGCAAGGCCGAGGTCAGGACCAGCAGCGCTATCGCCACGGGCATCAGCATGACCATCGCCATGCCGAATCCCAGCCCGAACACGCGCGTCGCGCGGTTGTCGGCGGCTTCGATGACCTCGGCCATCGCCGGCGATTCCTTTTCGCTGATCGCACGCGAATGCGGGCCCATCTTCAGGTTGTTCCAACGCACCCCGCCGGGATACACCGAGTTCATGCCGACCAGCGCGATCCAGTAGCCGCGCAGGCACAGGTGCATGACAAAGGTCGCGATCAAGGTGAACAACGCGAACTTCGCGTAGGTCCACAAGGGCATGATCACCCGCAGGATTTCGTCGGCACTGCGGTTGATCGCATCGAGGAAAACTTCGTCCATCAGCCCCGGCAATTGCAACAGACCGATGGTGGTAGCGCCGGAGATCAGCAGCTCCATGTCCCAGGTAGGCGTCGTACGTTTGGACAAGACGTTGTCAGCGGAGTCTGTGGCCTGGTCGGTCATCGTCGCGGCTTGGGCTTGGAAGGTGACGGAAGAATGCCACTACTGCTGCGCTGCCGCACTGGCTGCGGTCAGGGGGGCTCGCTATCATGGGCCGGAGATCCCGCCGAGCCTGTCATGAAAAAGATTTTCCTGGTCCTTATCGTCATCGCCGTCCTCATGGGCGCCAAGAACATGCTCAAGAACGGCGGCTCGGTCCTGCCCAGTTCGGGGGGCGTCGAGTTGGTCAATCCCTATCCGCCGAGTTCGCCGCTGTATGCCGACCATCAGGCCTTCGTCGACAAGTTCAACAGCAATGCCAAACTCAAGGCGCGCTATTCCGGCGACCTGACCAGCAAGGGCCTGTACGCCGCCTGGGACCAGGCCTTCAGCCGCGGCGCGCGCTCGTTTCCGCGCGAGCGCCTGATCGAGATGGCCAAGACCCAGGCCGCGATCCTGCCGCGTCTGCCCGAGGCCAGCTGCGCGAAACTCGCCGTGCCCCAGGACGACTTCGACCAGGCGCTGGGCAAGGACATCCAGGACGCGATTGAGCGCCTGCCCGCGCGACACCACCGGATCGTTACCGACACCTTCTACGACGCCCTGCTTGCCGAGATCGACAATGCGCCGGCGATTCCGGTCGATGAAGAGGCGCTCAAGGGCGCGTTCATCGATCTGGCGCAGAGCTACCCCGGCGAATACGGCGAACGCCTCATGCGTGTTTTCAGCAATCCGGCGGCAGCGAGCCCCGAGGACGCGTGCTGGGCCGTCAACAGCCTGATCACGACCTCCGCGCAACTGAGCCCGAGCCACTCCGAGGCGTTGCTGCGCAAGGCCTTCGGCGGCTGAGCACGATGTCGGCGCGACGCTTTCTGCTTCGGCTCGCGCAGACCCTGGGACTGATCTGGGCCAGCCCGATGAGCCTGGCCGGCGCGATCGCCGGTTTGGTGGCGCTGCCGTTCGGCGCGCGCGCGCGTTTCTCCGATGCCGCGCTGGTGTTTCTGCGCTATCCCTGGGGCCGCGCCGGCGGCGGCGCGCTGACCCTGGGCAATGTAATCCTGTTCACCGGCACCAGTCTCGACCAGCCGGCGCGCACCTATCACTGCCAGGCGCATGGCGGCGACGACTGCGTGCGCATCGGCGACCACGAGCGCGCGCATGTCTACCAGTACCTCGCGCTCGGCGCCTTGTTCCTGCCGCTGTATTTCGCTTGCGGCGGCATCAGTCACCGCAACCGGTTCGAACAGGCGGCCGATCGTTACGCCCAGACCGGGCAGGGCTGGTGGCCCTGGCCGCGCGCACCGCAGCCGTAGGAGCGGGTTTGCCCGCGACCGCAGCCACTGACGCGCACCGCCCCCGACTGCAAGCTGCCATCACAACCCGCTAAGCTACGCGGCGAATTGCCCCAAACCACGGATCCCCTGATGAAATTCCCGCTGCAACTCTCGTTCAAGATCATCGCCATCGCGCCGCAGATTTCCGTCACCGATGCCGCGGGCGCGCTGAAGTTCTACGTCAAGCAGAAAGCCTTCAAACTCAAGGAATCGGTGAAGGTATTCGCCGACACGGCGCAGACGCGCGAGCTGTACGCGATCGACGCCGACCGTGTGCTCGATTTCAACGCGCAGTACAAGTTCACCGCACGCGACGGCCGCACTTTGGGTTCCCTGCGCCGCAAGGGCATGCGTTCGTTGTGGAGCGCGAAGTACGACATCCTCGTGTCGGGCGGCCAGATGCTGCACATCAATGAGGAAAATCCCTGGATCAAGGTCGCCGACGCGATTTTCTCCGACATCCCGCTGGTCGGTCTGTTCTCGGGTTACCTGTTCCATCCGGCCTATCGCGTGACGCGTGCCGACGGCACCCAGGTGCTGCGCGTGCACAAGCTGTCGGCGTTCATGGAAGGCCGCTACCAGATCGATTCGACCGCGCCGATGAACGAAGACGAGCAGGAAACGGCCCTGTTGAGCGTGTTCATGATGCTGTTGCTAGAGCGCATGCGCGGCTGATCCCGCGCCCGGCGACCGGACACGAAAAAGCCCGCTTTCGCGGGCTTTTTCTTGTTTGGTACCGGTGATAGGACTCGAACCTACACGACATCTCTGCCAGCGGATTTTGAGTCCGCCGCGTCTACCATTCCGCCACACCGGCATTGCCAGGGCGATTATAGCTCAAGCTTCGTCCGGACCGCATTCCACCTGGTCCAGGCACAGTTCGCGCGAGCCGCGCCGGTACCAGTCGCCGCCTTCGGGCTCGAACGTGGCGCAGGTGCCCATCTCCTTCTGGTAGATGTGCAGCGAGATCGCGATGCGGGCCGGATCGGGATTGCGGATCGTGTGGTATTCGTGCGGCGGCAGCAGGCTGCCGGCGGTGCCGGTGCCGGCGACCAGGGTCTCGTAGCGCGCGAAGCGGCAGCGGGTGCCGGCATCTTCCTCGAGCTCGTAGCGGGTGATTTCCAGCTGGCCCTGCCAGACGCCCTCGACGCACCACAGCCCGCAATGGTCGTGGATCGGCGTGCCCTGGCCCGGCGCCCAGGTCATCGCCACGACCGTGGTGCCGCGTTCGGGGCAGGCGTACAGCTCACGGCGCGCGTAGTGGCCCTCGACGGGTTCGAACACGCATTCGGGCAGGAACACCACCTTGTCGCGGATCAGACGGCACAAGCCGTCGCGCAGCACGTGGGTCAGGCCCTCGTGATCGGGCTGGGCGTAGGCCTCGTCGATGACCTGGAGCAGGGCGTCGCGACCGGTGAAGGTGAGAGTGTTCATGGGCGAAGTCTACAACTGCGCTAGGAAACCTGCGATGGCCGGCCCGAAACGCTCGAAATCAACCAGGAAGGCGTCGTGGCCCTGGGGCGAATCCAGCGGCAGGAACTGTGCCTCGGCCCCGCCGGCACGCAGGCCATCAGCGACCTGTTCCTGCTGCTGCAGGGGAAACAGGATGTCGGTGCGCACGCCGATCGCCAGCGCCTTCTCCAGCTTGATGCGCGCCAGCCCGGCGATCACGTCGCCCTGGCCGTACTCGTCGGCGTCGAACCAGTCCATCGACCGCGACAGGTACAGGTAGCTGTTGGGATCGAACTGGTGCACGAAACGGCGCGCGTGGCCCTCGAGATAGCGTTCGACTTCGAACTCGAGGCCGAACGGGTCGTCCTCGCGGCATTCGCTGTCGAAGCGCACGCGGCCGAAACGGCCGTCCCATTCCATCGCCGAGCGATAGGTCACCACGCCGAGCTTGCGCGCCATGCGCATGCCGTTTTCCGGATAGTTGGTGTCGTCGTATTCGCCCATGTCCCAGTTCGGGTCGAGGCGGATCGCTTCGCGCTGCAGCGAGCGGATCGCGATCGAGAACGGCAAGGCGCGTGCGCTGCCGGAGACATTGATGTGCGAACGCGCGCTGTCGGGATGCTGCAGCAGGTAGGCGAGCGCGCTCATGCCGCCCATCGAATTGCCGATCACACAGGCCAGGCGCGCGATGCCGAGCGAACGCACGACCTCGAACGCCGCGTTGGCGATGTCTTCGATCGACAGTTCGGGGAAGGACAGGCGATAGATCTCGTTCGTGTCCGGGTCGATCGAGGCCGGTCCGGTCGAACCCTTGCAGCTACCCAGCGAATTCACGCAGATCACGTACCAGCGGTTCGTGTCGATCGGCTTGCCCGGACCGAGCATCGCTTCCCACCAGCCCGCTTCCGGATTGTCGGCGTTGCTGGCGGCATGCGCGTTCGGCGACAGACCGGTGAGAATGAGGATGGCATTACCGCGCGCGTCGTCGAGTTCGCCCCAGGTTTCGTAGGCCACCCGCGCGCCGCGCAGACTACCGCCGCGCTTGATCGCGAACGGCGAGGGCAGGGCAGCGAACTTCGTGCCGGGCGGAATGAACTCGCTCATGGAATCGCTCGCGACAGGGTCAGGGAGACCGTCTTTTTATCACCGACCGCGACCTCGACCGGGCTGGCTTCGAGATCGCCGCTGCCGACCTGGGCATTGCCCGACTTCGACAAGCGCGCCATGAGCCGGACCCGGGATTGCGCGGACAGCTTCGCGGCGGGCATCGGGCTGTCGGCATCGCTGAGCGTGATCGTCACCGGCAGTTGATCGAGCACGAGACGTTTGACCGCCAGCGGCGGGCCGGCGCCGTCGATGCCGCGGGCGAACACGAACACGGTATCGCCGGGTTGAGCCTGCGCGCGCAAGGCCGGGTCGATGTCGAGCGTGATCGTCAGCGTGGCCGCTTCGGCGACCGCCGGTGGTGGCAGCGGTGGCATCTGTGCGGACGCGCGGGCGGCGTCGATCTGCTGGCGCAATACGACGGCGGTATCCGGCGACAAGGTCGGCAGGACTTTTTCCCACAGCGCCGCGGCTTCGGCCGGCTGCCCGGACTGCATGCGATGCATGCCCAGGAAGAACAGGGCGCGCTGCGAATCGGGCTGCTTGACGAGGGTGGCTTCGAGCAGGGCGACGGCCTGCGGCGGGAAGCGATGATCGGCGGCAGCGCGCATCTGGGCTTCGGCGTATTCGACGGCTACGTCCGGATCTTCCGGCTGTAGCGCGAACACGCGCGCGTAAGCGCTGTTGGCCAGGTCGAACTTCTGCAGCTCCATGTAGGTGCGCGCGAGCAGCAGCCAGCCTTCGGCATTCTCCGGATCGGCGGCCATGCGTTTTTCCAGCATCGCAACGGCTTCGTCGATCGTCTTGGGCTGCGCGAGATTGCCCGGATCGAGCGCGTCACGATTGCCCTTCAGCGCGTACAGGCCGCCACCGGCAAGCGGCAGCAAGATCACCAGGACGATCGCCAAGGGACGCGCATTCCGCCACAGCGGCTGCGTCGCGAACGCGATCGCGACGACAACGAGCAGGGCAGCGAGCAGATAGAACGTCATCACCACTCCTGGGAGTCATCGGGCAGCGGCAAGGCCGGCGTCGAAGCGCTGCGCTTGCGTACGATCGTTGCGATCACGCCGGCACCGATCAGCAGCAGGACCGCCGGGCCGAACCACAGCAGCCAGGTCATCGGCTTGACCTCGGGCTTGTACAGCACGAAATCGGTGTAGCGCGCGACCAGGAACTGCTTGATCTGCGCATCGCTCTTGCCCTCGCGCATCAGCAGCAGCACTTCCTTGCGCAGGTCGTGCGCGATCAGAGCGTTGGAGTCGGCGAGCGACTGGTTCTGGCACATCACGCAGCGAAGCTCGGTGGTCAGCTGACGGAAGCGCTGTTCTTCGGCGGCGTCGCGGAATTGCGGCGGCGCTTCCACGGCCGCGAACGCCGGCGCCATCGCGAGCAGCAGCAGGAAAGCAAATAAAAGACGTTTCATTGCTCGCCCGCCATGGTCGCCAGCAGAGGTTCGATCTGTTCGCGCACGACCGTCTCATCGATCGGGCCGACGAACTTCCAGCGCACGATGCCGCGGGCGTCGACCAGGAAGCTTTCCGGTGCGCCGTAAATGCCCCAGTCCAGCGCCGCGCGGCCTTCTTCGTCGACGATGATCAGCGCATACGGATTGCCGAACTGTTGCAGCCATTGCTTCGCGTCCGCCGCTTCGTCCTTGTAGTTGTAACCGACTACGCGCAGCTTGCCGCTGCGCGACAGATCGCTGATGACCGGATGTTCGACGCGACAGTTCGGGCACCAGCTGCCCCAGACATTGAGCAGGTAGGGCGTGCCGCGCAGGTCGCGGTCGCTGATCTTCCGGGTCGGATCGTCGAGCGTGGGCAGGTTGAACGCCGGTACCGGCTTGCCGATCAGCGGCGAAGGAATCGCGCTGGTGTCCTTGCCCGAATTCATGCGCACGCCGGCATACAGCAATCCGGCGAGCAGGGCGAAAGCGATCAGGGGCAGCAGGCGGCGCATCATGCCGAGGCTCCGTCGACCGGACGCCGGAAACGTTTGTCGAAGGCGACAGTGAAGCCGCCCAGCGCCATCATCAGCGCGCCAAGCCAGATCCAGCGGATGAACGGCTTCACATGCAGACGCAGGGCCCAGGTGCCTTGATCGTCGAGCGAATCACCGAGGGCGACATACAGATCGCGGGTGAATCCGGGCTGCAGGGCGGCTTCCGTCAGGATGTTGCCGCCGCTGACATACGCGCGCCGTTCCGGTTGCAGGGTGGCGACGGGCCGGCCGCCGCGCGAGACGACGAGCGTGCCGCGATCGGCCTGGTAGTTCGGGCCTTCCACGCGCACGACGCCATCGAAGCGGAAATCGTAGCCGCGCAATTCGAAACTCTGGCCGGGCTGGGCGGCGACGTCTTTTTCCTGGCTCAGGCTTTCCGTCATCAGCACGCCGAAGAAAAACACTGCCAGGCCCGCATGCGCAAAGCACATGCCGACCATCTCGGCGGTGAACCGACCTTTGCCCTGTACGAAACGCTGACGCACGAAACGCAGGATGCCCGCGGCCAGCCACACGCCTGCGATGATTGCGCCGGCGGTTTTCATCGTGCCGTGTGGCAGCAGGAAGAAACCGAGCGCACCGGCGACCAGCGCCAGCACGATCCAGGGTGCAAGCAGACGCAGCGGCAGGCGCCATTCTTCGCGCTGCCAGCGGGTCAACGGACCGAAAGGCACGAGGGCGATCAGCGGCGCCATCAACAGCGCGAACAGCAGGCCGAAGTACGGCGGGCCGACCGAAATCTTGCCCAGGTCCAGGGCTTCAGCGAGCAGCGGATACAGCGTGCCCAGCAGCACCATCGCCGCGGCGGCGGTCAGCAAGAGGTTGTTGCCGAGCAACAGCGTTTCGCGCGAGAACGCGGCGAAGGGCTGGCCGTGTTCCTCGCGCGGTGCGCGCAAGGCATACAACAGCAGCGAGCCGCCGACGACGAGTCCCAGGAACACGAGGATGAACAGTCCGCGTTCGGGGTCGGAAGCGAAGGCATGCACCGACGTCAGCACGCCCGAGCGCACGAGGAAGGTGCCGAGCAGGGACAACGAAAACGCCGCGATCGCCAGCAGCAAGGTCCAGCCGCGGAAGCTGCCGCGTTTTTCCGTTACGGCCTGCGAATGGATCAGCGCCGCACCGACCAGCCAGGGCATGAAGCTCGCGTTCTCGACCGGATCCCAGAACCACCAGCCGCCCCAACCCAATTCGTAGTAAGCCCACCAGCTGCCGAGCGCGATGCCGATGGTCAGGAAAGCCCAGGCGACATTCGTCCACGGACGCGACCAGCGCACCCACTGCGCATCGACCTTGCCACCGATCAGCGCCGCGACCGCGAACGCGAACGCGACCGAGAAACCCACGTAACCGACATACAGCATCGGCGGATGGATGATCAGGCCCGGATCCTGCAGCAGCGGATTGAGATCGCGTCCTTCCGCAGCGGCCGGCAGCAAGCGCTCGAAGGGATTGGAGGTGAAGATGAGGAACGCGAGAAAACCGAAGCTGATCCAGCCCATCACCGCGAGCACGCGCGCGAGCACGGTGATCGGCAAGGAGCGGGAGAACACTGCGACGGCCGCGATCCACAACGCCAGGATCAAGGTCCACAACAGCAGCGACCCTTCGTGCGCGCCCCAGACGGCGGGAATCTGGTAGATCTGTGGCAGCAGGGAATTGGAATTGGTCGCGACGTACGCGACCGAAAAATCATGCGTCAGGAAAGCCCAGGTCAAGGCCGCATACGCCAGGCCGACGAACAGCAGTTGCCCGTAAGCCAGCGGCCGGGCGGTGGCCATCCAGGCGGCCTGCTGCCGATGTGCGCCGATCAGCGGCAGGACACCCAAGAGCAAGGACAGCAACAGGGAAAGAACCAGTGCGACATGGCCGAGTTCGGGCAGCACTCAGTTCGCTCCGCAGCTATGCGTGTGCAGGGCGGCGCCCTTGGCCATCGCGTCCTTCACTTCCTTGGGCATATAGGTCTCGTCGTGCTTGGCCAGCACTTCGCTGGCGACGAAGGCATCGCCCTGCATGCGGCCGGTGGCGATCACGCTGGTGCCTTCCTTGAACATGTCGGGAAGGATGCCGTCGTGGGTGACGCGTACCTGGCGCACGCGGTCGGTGATCACGAAATCGACTTCCAGCGTGCCGTCCTTGCGATGCACGCTGCCTTCGCAGACGACGCCGCCGAGACGGAAACGCGCGTCCTTCGGCGCCGCGCCGGTTTTCACTTCGGTCGGCGTATGCAGGTAGGTGAGGTTTTCCTGCAGCGCTTTCACGATCAGGAAACCGGCGCCGGCCGCGGCGGCGAGCAGCACGCCGATGAGGGCGATGCGGCGTTGGCGGATCGGATTCATGCCTGCGGTTCCTGCGTGGTTTTCTTGGCGGCGTCGCGGCGCAGACGCAGCGCGATCGCCTTGCGCACCTGCGCGAATCGCACGCGCGGTGCCGCGTAGTCCCAGGCCAAGACGACGGCGAAGACGGCGTACGCGACCTTGACGTAGTCGAAGCGGTTCATGGCTTGGCTCCGTAGGCGGTGCGTGCCCAGTCCTTGTTGGCTTCCTGTTCCAGATTCAGAGCACGCGCGCGTTGCAGCAACGAGCCGACGAACCAGGCCTTGGTTCCGATCATCGTCGCGATCAACGGCCACAGCATGCTCGAATCCATTTTCGATTCGCCGATCAGACGGATCGTCTCGCCCTGGTGCAGCGTGTTCCACCAATGCACCGCGTAGTGCACGATCGGCACGTTGATGACGCCGATCAGGGCCAGAAAGCCGGCAGCGCGCGCGGCGGCGCGACGATCCTCGATCGCGCCGTTGAGACCGATCACGCCGATGTACAGGAACAGCAGCACCAGCTCGGACGTCAGGCGTGCATCCCAGGTCCACCACGTGCCCCAGGTCGGTTTGCCCCAGATCGAACCGGTCAGCAGCGTGATCAGCGTGAAGGCCGCGCCGATCGGCGCGCAGGCCATCGCGAGGATTTCGCAGATCTTGATGCGCCACACCAGGGCGATGAAGCTCTGGATCGCCATCGCCACGAAGATGAAAAGACTCATCCACGCGCTGGGCACATGGATATAGAGAATGCGGAAGTTGTCGCCCTGGGCGTAGTCGGCCGGCACCGAGAACAAGGCGCCGTAAATGCCGATCGCCAGCGACAGGAAAGCCAGTGCGAACGCGACGGGCGTCCAGCGCGCGGCATAGCGGTCGAAATTCGGCGGCGAGCCGGTTTGGTGGAACCACAGGAGCAGGCGATTCACGGGGACGATCAGCTCAGGGCAATGCGAAGGGCGGTGGCGGCGGCGAGGGGAGCCAGCACGAGAGCCAGAACCAGCCCGGCGGCGAGCAGATAGATCGCGCCGATCCAGGGAAGGCCTTGAGCTGCGGCGATCACCGCGCCCGCGCCGAACACCAGCACCGGGACATAAAGCGGCAACGCCAACACCGCCAAAAGCATACCAGACCGGCGTATCCCGACGGTCAGCGCGGCCACGGTCGCGCCGATCAGGCTCAGCAGTGGCGTGCCCAGGGCCAGCGACAACATCAGCGGCATCAGCAGGGCGCGCGGCAGGAACAGCAGTTCCGCGAAAAACGGCGTCAGCAGCAACAACGGCAGCCCGGTGACGACCCAGTGCACCAGCACCCGCATCGCGATCAGCCAGGCCAGCGGCACGGGGCTGAGCAGGAGTTGTTCGATGCTGCCGTCTTCGACATCGCTGCGAAACAGCGCATCGAGCGTGAGCAGTCCCGCCAGAAGCACAGCGACCCAGAGCACGCCGGGCGCGATTTTCGCCAGCGCGGCCGGATTCGCGCCCAGGGCCAGCGGGAACAGGGCGAGCACCATCAGCGCGAACAGCACCGGCTGCGCCGCATCGCCGCGTCGACGCCAGACCAGGCGCAGGTCGCGTGTGATTTGCGCGCGCGCCGCCGCGATCAGGCCCGGGCCGGTCACGCGCGCAGCTCCAGCGTCTGCAGAGGCACGGGAGGGGCGGCATAGGCGCCGTGCGTGGTCAGCAGGACCGCGCCGCCGCCGCCGACATGCGCCGCGATCAGGCGATTGACCAGGGCGATGCCATCCAGATCGAGATTGGCGTACGGCTCGTCGAGCAGCCACAGCCGCGCCGCCGACAGGCGCAGGCGGGCGAGGGCCAGGCGCTTGTTCTGTCCGGCCGACAAACGCCGCGCAAGACTGTCGTCGAAGCCCGCGAGTCCCACTTCGGCCAGCGCCGCTTCCGGGCGCAGCGACGAGGCATGCGTCGCCGCCGTGAACGCCAGATTTTCCAACGCCGTCAAATCGGCCTTGTGGCCGGGCAGATGACCGAGGAAAGCACAGCCGCGCGCCAGATGCGCCTGGTCGACGGCCTGCCCTTCGAACCACACTTCGCCCTGGCTTGCCGACAGCAGGCCGGCGAGAACGCGCAGCAGGGTGGTCTTGCCCGCGCCGTTGCCGCCGAGCACCTGCAGGGCGAGTCCGGGCTCGAGTCGGAAGTCCAACGGACCGAAAATCGCCTCCTCGTTGCGCGAAAAGCACAGCCCCCGGCATTCAAGCAGCGGGAACGAAGCGGAGGAGGGGGTGTTCATGCCGGCCGCATGCTACCGACTTGCGTGAATTGCTGTCCATGAACGACCGCTCACAATCGTGTCGACACCACGCAAAGCGATGCCTGGCGCAGGTGCCGGCAACTTGCTGCAAAGCAGCAACGGCGCGGGTTTGGCGCATTTTTGCCGTGTCATATTCTTTACAGCGAACGCGACGAAACGTGGTGCTTGTGCTTCCCGCGGCCGTGGATGAGAATTAAGGCGTTATTCATCTGCGGAAACTCACCCAATGCGTGTTTCACCCTTGATGATCGCCATCGCCCTGGGCCTCGGCCTGCCGGCGAACCATGTAGCAGAAGCGGCTTCCGCCACGGCGGGTACCCGCGCCGTCAGTCCCGACCAGCGTCAGACCTACCTGGTCATGTTCAACGAAGATCCGTTGGCGACCTTCAAAGGTGGCATGACGCGCGGCACGTCCGCGCCGCGTCGCCTCGCCGCGACCAGCCCGGAAGCCACCGGTGCGCACAAACTCAATGTCGCGAGCCTCGAAGCCCGCGCCTATCGCTCCTATCTCGCCGAGCTGCGCAACAAGCGCCTCGGTGACGCGGCCGTGCTGCTCGGTCGTCCGCTGACGCCGAACTTCGTCTACGACGTCGTCAACAACGGCATCGCAATCGACCTGACCGCGGCCGAAGCCGAAAAACTCAAGACGGTCGACGGCGTCCGCCGCGTCCGCCTCGACTTCGTCCGTCATCCGCTGACCGATCGCGGTCCGCGCTGGATCAAGGCCACCACCATCTGGGACGGCACCGCCACCGGCGGCATCTCCAAGAAGGGCGAGGGCATGATCGTCGGCGTCATCGACACCGGCGTGCATGCGGCGCATGACTCGTTCAAGAGCGTCGGCCCCGTCGACGGCTACACCCACATCAATCCGCGCGGCGCGACCACGTACGGTCTGTGCCCGACCACGCCGGGCCTGTGCACCACCAAGCTCATCGGCGTTTGGGATCTCACCACCGGCGCCAATGATGGCGAAGCCAACAACGGCCTCGACAACCCGGCCGGTACCGGCCACGGCACGCACACGGCCAGCACCACGGCGGGCAATACGCTCAACATCACCATCACCTCCGGCGCGCTGACCAGCAACGTGCAGATGTCCGGCGTCGCTCCGCACGCCAACATCATCACGTACAAGGCCTGCGAAGCGACCGCGAGCTGCCAGGGCTCCTGGATCCTTGCGGCGATCCAGCAGGCCACGGCCGATGGCGTCGACGTCATCAACTACTCCATCGGCGGCGGTCCGACCGACCCGTGGGCGAATTTCAACGTCAGCGCCGGCACCGACGACGACTCCGAGGCTTTCCTCGCGGCGCGCAACGCCGGCGTCACCGTCGCAGCGGCGGCTGGCAATGACGGCCCGGCGCCGGGCACGCACGGCAACCCGGCGAACTCGCCGTGGGTTCTGGGCGTTGGCGCCGTCACCCACGACCGCGCGATTTCCAACCGTCTCGTCGACATGGCCGGCGGTGCCACGGCACCCCCGGGGGGCGGCATCCTGATCGGCGCCGGCGACACCAGCGCGCCGACCTCGACCGGCCTGCTGCCGATCGTGGCCGCGACCGACTACCCGCTTTGCGGCGACGGCCCCGTCGACGCGGCGAATCCGCCGACCGGCCAGAGCAAGCCCGCGACCTGGAATGCCTCCACGTTCAGCGGCAAGATCGTGACCTGTCTGCGCGGCACCTATGCGCGCGTCGCCAAGAGCACGAACGTCAGCCTCGCCGGCGGCAGCGGCATGGTGCTGATCAACTCGGCCGCCGAAGGCCCGAGCGTGGTCAACGACAACCATCCGATTCCGAGCACGCACCTCAACTACACCGACGGCCAGGCGCTGATGGCCTGGCTGAGCGCGGGTAGCGGTCATGTGGCGCGCCTGGAAGGCACCGCGATCGGTGCCAATGCTGGCGTGGCCGACATCATGGCCGACTTCAGCGGTCGCGGTCCGGTCATTCCGTACGGCGTGGTCAAGCCCGACGTCACCGCCCCGGGCGTGGCGATCATCGCGGCGAACAAGGTCAATCCGAGCTGCACCACGAACCCGACCAACTGCTACCAGTACATGAGCGGCACCTCGATGGCGACGCCGCATGTCGCCGGTGCGGCGGCACTGCTCAAGTCGGTCAAGACCACGTGGACGCCGAGCCAGATCATCTCTGCGCTGATGCTCACCGCGCGCAGCAGCACGATCCTCGACTACGACGGTTCCGCCGCCACCCCGCACGATCGCGGCGCCGGCACCATCGACCTGTCGCGTGCGGTCAAGGCCGGTCTGTTCCTCAACGCGACCGACGCGCAGTTCCGCGCGGCAAACGCCACCAACGCGCACACGCTGAATCTGCCGAGCCTCGGCTACGACAAGTGCTTCCAGACCTGCGCGCTGACCCGCACCTTCACCGACATGGTCGGCGGCGGTACCTGGGCGATCAGCTCGAGCCTGCCGGCCGGCGTCACCATCACCCCGTCGCTCGCCAGCTTCACGGTCGGCAATGCGGCGAGCCAGGCGATTACCTTCAACATCGACCTCACCGGTGCGCCGAGCCTGGTCAGCAACTGGGTGTACGGCAGCGTCACGCTGACCGATACCACCGGTGCCGGCCGCCCGAGCCTCACCCTGCCGGTCGCGATCTTCTCGACCCCCGGCACGCTGCCGAACCCGGTGATCCTCGGAGACGACGAAGCACTGCCGCTGGAACGCGGTTTCGTTGACGTGTCGATGAGCGGTCTCGTGGCCCTGCCGGATGCGCGCTTCGTCGCTACCGGCCTGGTCAAGCCCGTCATCAGTGCTCCCTTGCTGCGCAAGGACAACGATGCGGATCCGTTCAACGCCTGCGGCGTCGGCGTTTGCAAAGTGCAGTCCAATATCGTGATCCCGGCCAGCCCGGTCGGCGGCCCGGTCTCGTATCGCGTCAAGGCGACCACGGGTTCGGCGCAGTCCAACGACGTTGACATCTACATCGGTCTCGATGACGGCGACGGCGTTCCCGAGTCTGCGGAACTGGTCTGCCAGGGTGCGACCGGCAGCGCGTTCGAAACCTGCCTGTTCGACATCCAGACCACGGCCGCGGCGCAGACGCTGTGGGTGCTGGTCGATCGTTACGCGGGCGACAGTAGCCCGACGACGAATGCGATCATCAACATCGAAACCTCCGCGGTTCCGTTGACGGCCGCCACCGACGGCAGCCTGGTCGCCACCGGCCCGGGCCACACCGCCGCGCTGGAAGCGTTCAAGACGCGCGTCGGCTGGGATGACGCCACCATGATCAACGGCGAGATTCGCGTCGCCTACCTCATGGTGCAGAGCGTGGCCGGCAACACCATCGGCACCGTTCCGGTCCGCCTGATCCGCACGGCGGCCGGCTTCGCGCCGTATGCCCTGGCTTCCGGCGTGCCGCGCAGCGTCACGCTGCCGGCCGGTGCGACGCACAACAAGCTCTACATCGACATTCCGAACCAGGCGACGTCGGTGACCTTCACCACGGCGGGTGCGTCGGGCTCGGTGCGTCTGGATCTCTCGCGCCAGACCACGTTCGATGAAACCGTGTCGGCGATCATCGCCGCCCCGGTGGCCAACAACGCCAGCGCGGCAGTGGCCGGTGCAAACCAGTCGATCACGCTGACCACGGCCGGCGCCACGCTGAGCCCGGGACGCTGGTACCTCAAGCCGCAGAACACCGGCGGCACGACGGCGGTGGTGAACGTCACGGCGACCGTCAACTCGGTCGGCGCGGCGCCGGCCTTCCGCTCGGGTGCCTACTACAACACCTCGCGCAGCGGCCACGGCATGTTCGTGGACTTCGCTGGCCCGGTCGCCGGTCCGACCGACCAGTGGACCTTGGTCTGGTACACCTACGGTCAGGACAACAAGCCGACCTGGCTCTACACCGACGCTCCGGTCATCGGCGCGAACGGCACCTGGCACGCGGACCTGCTGCGCACGGTCTGGAACGGCAGCGCGCCGTCGCAGACCAAGGTCGGTGACGTGATGATCACGCCGACCGGCGTGAGCACAATGACGGTGAGCTACAACATCGACGGCGATACTGGTTCCGAGCACATGGACCGCCTCGGCGGCGGTGGTTGCCCGGTGTTCAACGCGCAGCCGCTCGACACCTCGGGCCTGTGGTACTCGCCCGACCTGTCCGGCTTCGGCTACAGCCTGATCACGGAACCGACGGTCGAAGTGATGGCGGCCTACACCTACGACGGCCAGGGCTTCCCGCGCTGGCTGTACGGTGAGAAGGCGTTCAACAGCGGCGTGAACACCTTCAACATGGAGCAGTACACCGGCTTCTGCCCGACCTGCACCTACGCGGCGCCGAGCAGCACGGTCATCGGTACGGGTACGCGCACGCTGGCCACGAACGACGTGACCAACATGAGCACCAATGTGACCTTCATCAACGGCGTGCCGGGCACCTGGTCGCAGAACCGTCCGACGGCCCTGCTGACCTCGCGCAAGAACTGCCAGTAAGCGACGCGTCACTGCTAGACGAAACCGGCCCCCTCGTGGGGCCGGTTTTTTTGTGCTCGTCGGACCCGCATTGCATAATCGGCGCAGTCCGCCCAGGTTGCCGAAATGTATCCGCCCAGCAAGTTGCCGAATGTCGGCACCACGATTTTCACCGTCATGTCGCAACTGGCCGTCGAACACGGCGCGGTCAACCTGGGGCAGGGCTTTCCGGATTTTCCGGTGCCCGATTTTCTCGTCGACGAACTTTCTCGCGCGATGCGCGACGGCAAGAACCAGTACGCCCCGATGACCGGCATCCCGGCGCTGCGCCAGGCGATCGCGGCGAAAACGCAGCGCTGCTATGGCCGCAAGGTCGACGCCGATGCCGAGATCACCGTCACCAGCGGTGCCAGCGAGGCGATCTTCGACGCGGTGCTGGCGGTGGTGCGCGCGGACGAGGAGGTCATCGTCCTCGACCCGTGCTACGACTGCTACGAGCCCGCGATCAACCTCGCCGGCGCGCGCGCGGTGCATGTCGCGCTCGATCCGGTCGATTTCTCGGTCGACTGGCAGAAGGTGCGCGACGCGGTCAGCCCGCGCACGCGCATGATTTTCATCAACACGCCGCACAACCCGTCGGGTGCGATGCTCGATGCGTCCGACCTGGCCGCGCTGGCCGACATCGTGCGCGATACGCGCATTCTCGTGCTCGCCGACGAGGTCTACGAGCACATCGTGTTCGACGGCCGCCGCCACGAAAGCGTGTTGCGCTATCCCGAACTCGCCGAGCGCAGCTTCGTGGTGTCCTCGTTCGGCAAGACCTACCACTGCACGGGTTGGAAGATCGGCTACTGCATCGCGCCGGCAGCCCTGACCGCCGAATTGCGCAAGGTCCATCAATACAACACGTTCTGCAGCTTCGCGCCGGCGCAGTGGGCGTTCGCGGCGATGATTGACGCGCAGCCGGCGCACTACGACGAGCTCGGCGCGTTCTACCAGGAAAAACGCGACCACTTCGCCCGCCAGCTCGCCAGCACGCGCCTGCGCACCCTGCCGGTGCCGGGCGGCTACTTCCAGCTGGTCGACTACTCCGCGATCAGCGACTTGCCCGATACCGAATTCTGCCGCTGGCTGACTACGGAGAAGGGCGTGGCGGCGATTCCGCTGTCGCCGTTCTACGAAACGCCGCCGCCGGGCCAGCGTCTGGCCCGTCTGTGCTTCGCCAAGAACCAGGCGACGCTCGACGCGGCGATCGAGCGGCTGCAAAAAGCATGAACGCGCACGATCTGCGCGTCAGCCTGGTCCAGGGCGACACGCGCTGGCACGACCCGGCCGGCAACCGCGCGATGTACGAGGGCTTGCTCGCGCCGCTCGCTGGGGCGACCGACCTGGTCGTATTGCCGGAAACCTTCACCTCCGGCTTCAGCAACGAGGCGATCCACCGCGCCGAAGACATGGACGGGCCGACCGTCGCCTGGATCCGCGAGCAGGCCGGAAAGCTCGGTGCCGTGGTCACCGGCAGCGTGCAGATCCGCGACGCCGGCGGCGTCTACAACCGGTTGCTGTGGGCGACGCCCGACGGGCAGCTGGCGCATTACGACAAGCGCCACCTGTTCCGCATGGCCAACGAACACGAGCGTTATGCCGCGGGCAGTGAGCGCCGGATCTTCGAATGGAAAGGCTGGCGGATCTGCCCGCTGGTCTGCTACGACCTGCGTTTTCCGGTGTTCATCCGCAACCGTTTCGACGTCGATGCGCCGGGCCGGTTCGACTACGACCTGCTGGTATTTGTCGCCAACTGGCCGAGCGCGCGGCGCAACGCCTGGCGCACCCTGTTGCGTGCGCGCGCGATGGAAAACCTGGCCTGCGTGGCGGCGGTCAACCGCGTGGGACGCGACGGCAACGAGCACGACTATGCCGGCGACAGCGTGCTGCTGGATTTCATCGGCGAGCCCTTGGTCGAATGCGACGACCGCCCGCAAGTGGTCACTTCGGCGTTTTCGGCCAGCGCCCTGGCGCACTACCGCGAGCGCTTTCCGGCGCAGCGCGACGCCGATCGGTTCCAGCTGTTGGACTAGCGTTCACGCGCCTTCCGGCACGGTTCCGCCGTCCGGGGATCGGGGTATGATCGGCTCCGGAATGGCCTGATTGCGCCTCCCGTGGCGTTCTCGAAGCTATCCCGTATCAAGCACGATTCTGCTGGAGACCCCCATGAAGACCCGTTCCATCCTCGCCAGTTTCTTCCTCGTGTCCCTGTTGCTGCCGATCGCGGCGCAGGCCAAGGAACCCGAAGGCAAGCCCGTCGTGGCCGTCGCCGAATTCAAGAACGAAACCAGCGCCGGCTGGTGGAGCAGCAGCGTCGGCTGGGACCTCGCCGGCCTGCTCAGCAACGAACTGTCCAACACCGGTTCCTTCCGCGTTGTCGAACGCACCAAACTCAAGGCCGTGCTCGAAGAGCAGAACCTGATGGCCTCCGGCCGCGCCAAGGCCAGCACGGCCGCGCAGATGGGCAAGCTCGCGGGCGCGCAGTACCTGGTCATGGGTACCGTGACCTCGTACGAAGAGGAAACCAAGAAGTCCAACAGCGGCCTGAGCTTCGGTGGCGTGTCGCTCGGCGGCAATTCGCAGAATGCCTACATCGCTGTGGATCTGCGCGTGGTCGACACGACCACCGGCGAGATCGCCTATTCGCGCACGATCGAGGGCACGTCCAAGGGCGGCGGCATGAAGCTCGACTTCTATCGCGGCGGCGTCGGCGGCAACCTCGCCAACCAGGAAAACAAACCGGCCGGCAAGGCGATCCGCGCCGCTGTCGTGCTGATCAGCGACTACCTGGACTGCGTGATGGTCCAGCAGAACAGCTGCAAGGCGAAGTTCGACGCGCAGGAACAGCGTCGCCGCGAACGCACCAGCGGCTCGATCGATCTGGACTGATCGTTCGGCGTCTTCGTCTATGGAAAAGCCGGCTTGCGCCGGCTTTTCTTTTTGCGAGGTTCCGCGTCGAACCGACCCGCCGCCGGCGAATCAGGGATTGAGGATCGCCAGACCACCGCCGTTGCGGATCGCACCGCGTGCGGTGGCGCCTTCGACTTCGCCATTGCCCAGATTGAGGATGCCGTCGGCCTGCAGCGCGGCCGCGCCTTGTTCGGCATCGTTGTCCTGCATGACCAAGCCGTCGACGCGCAGGCTGCCGTAGTTCAGCACGCCGCCGGCGACGGCGAGATTGGGCGAGCCGCCGATCGCACGGTTGTCGTGGATCGTCGTGCGGTCCAGCACGATGCGCCCGAAGTTGAGCACCGTGCCGGCATCACGATGCGCACCGGCCAGCGTGTTGTAGGCGATTTCGCTGTCGACGGCGTCGATGTCGCCATGGTTGAGTACGATCGCCGAACTGCGCGAGCCGGTGCTGTCGATGATGCGTACGGCGGTCATCCTGAGTGCGCCGAAATTGCGTACCGCGCCTTCGCTGCCTTCGGCGAGACTGAGGTTGTCGAGCGCAAGCGTGCTGCCTTTGTCGATCTGCAGCAGGGCAAGCTTGTCGCCGGTGTAGCCGCGAATCTCGGCACCGTCGCCGATGATCTGCAGTTCACCGCGGATCGCCGGTAGCAGCAAGCCGGGTTCGGCGGGTCCACCGATGACGTACAGGCCGCGATGGGCCAGGCGGATCACGTCTTTGCCCGGGGTCTGGTTGGCGGCGCGGATGGCTTGCACCAGAGCGGCGCTGTCGTGGTTGGCGATGGCGGTCTGCTGGGCGCAGCCGGTCAGGGAGAGCAGTGCGATCGCGATGAACAGCAGTGGGGTGGGGCGCATGGCAGATCTCCGTGGTGGGTCCACGACGACCTTCACAAACTTCCCTAGAGCTAGGGCTCAAGCGATCCCGCGAACACCGTCACATTCGCGTGGCGGCGCTCAGACGTAGGCCGCGACCATGACCCGCTTGTGATGCACGAGCTGTTCGTAACCGTCTTCCGGCACTGGTAGTACTTCCACGCGCGCGAAGCCGACCTTGCGCAGGATCCACAGCAGCGCATCCAGGCTCGGCACCAGGCAAATGCCCAGGGTCGAAGTTTCCGGGCCATGGGTTTCTTCGGTCTCGTCGATGATCGCGAAGCTGCCCTGGATCGGCCGGACGTACTGGTGATGCCCGAAATCCATCCAGCCGTTCTGTCCGGGCGCGATCTGGGTTTCGATCAGGCACATGCCGCGGCACAGTCGGCGTGCCTGGCGTAGGGCGCCGACGGGATTTTCCAGGTGATAGATCAGGCCCAGGCACAGCACGAGGTCGAATTCGCCCATGACGTCCGTCGCAAGCGCATGCACGTCCGCTTGTTCGAAGCGCGCCTGCGTGCGACCGAGCGTGTGCAGCATCAGACGAGCATCGTCGACGTGTTGTTGGCGCGCATCGATGCCGAGCACGCCGGCGAAGCCGAGATCGAGCAACTGCGCCGAAAACCAGCCCTGATGGCTGGCCAGGTCGATGGCCTGAAGTCCCGGCGGTAGCGTCGCACCGAACTGCGCCGCGACGGCCGCACGCAACATCGACGAACGCGTGTGATGGATGCCGTCGAGCAGGCCGTCGTGATCGCTGGCCACGCGCTGGCCCGACGGCAATACGAAGGGATAGAACCACGGCCGGGCCAGGCACTGGGCTTCAAGATCGGACATGGGCGGCATCGCGATGGAGAGGGGCGATCATCGCATGCGTGCGCAGTCACGAAAAACCCGCCTTTCGGCGGGTTGTTCGTGTGTCGCATCGTCGAACGCCGCGATGCCTCAGTCGTCCGAGGGCAGGCCTTCGGGACGTTTGCGGAACGGCGGACGCGGGCCTGCCGGTTTGCGCGGGCCGCCGGCCGGGCGGTCGCCCTGCGGACGCGGACCGCGGGGAGCGCCGTACGGGCTGTCGCCCTGTGGACGCGGACCACGCGCATTCGGGCCATTGCCCTGCGGACGCGGGCCACGGTTCTGGTAGGGACCATCACCCTGCGGACGCGGGCCTTTGGGGCCGCGCGCCTGGTCGCCCTGCGGACGCGGACCGCGTGCGGCATACGCGCGATCGCCTTGCGGACGCGGACCCCGCTCCGTCGCGAACGGCTTGGGCGGACGCGCGCCTCGCGGCGGCGCGACCTTCGAACCGGTCTCCACGCCATCGGGCACGTACCAGCTCTTGAACTCGGCCGGATTGTGGTTGTGATCCTGACCGGGCATGCCCGGCTTCGGGCCACGCGGCTTGCCCTTGAAGCCACCGGGGCCAGCGTTCGGACGCGGACCACGATCGTTGAACGGACGGTCGCCCTGCGGACGCGGCGGACGATCGCCGAACGGCTTGGGCGGACGCGGACCGCGATCATCGATGCGATTGCCGAAGTTGTCGTCGCGCGGACCGGCGGCGCCGAACGGCTTCTTCGGTTTGAAACCCGGCTTGCCGCCGCCGGGAGCGCGTGGGCCATGCGTACGCACCGGTGCATCCGAACCCATCGGACCGGAGAACGGCTTGCCACCGGGCTTGCCCTTGTAACCGCCGCCGGGTTTGCCGCGGCCCGGACCGGCGCCCGGACGACCGCGACCGCGCGGCTTGTCTTCGCGCACGTGGTCGAAGCGGCGCAGTTCGCGCGCTTCATCGTTGACGTGGCCATTGACGTAGCCAGCCTGCGCACGGTCCTTGCCGACGCGGATTTCGGTCGGGCGCGATTTGCGCTGGCCGATCACCGGCTGCAGGGTCAGTACCGGCGCGTTGTTCTCGAGGCCGAAAATCTTGCGCAGGGTTTCGACTTTTTCCTGTTCCATCTCGACCGCGTGGCCGCGCTTGAGCAGACGCGGCAGGCTGACGTCGCCATAGCGCACGCGCTTGAGGCGGCTGACCTGGTAGCCCTGCGATTCCCACAGGCGACGCACTTCGCGATTGCGGCCTTCGGCGACAACGACCTGGAACCAGGCGTGCGAATCACTCGAGCCGATGCGTTCGATGCTGTCGAATTTCGCCGGGCCGTCTTCCAGCGCGACGCCTCGCGCGAGCCGGTCGACGATGTTGTCGGGCACTTCGCCGTGGATGCGGCAGACATATTCGCGTTCGATCGCGTTCGACGGGTGCATCAGCGCGTTCGCGAGTTCGCCGTCGGTGGTCAGCAGCAGGAGACCGGTGGTATTGATATCGAGGCGGCCGACGGCGATCCAGCGCGCGCCCTTCAGGCGCGGCAGCGAATCGAAAATGGTCGGGCGGCCTTCCGGATCTTCGCGGGTGGTGACTTCGCCTTCGGGCTTGTTGTAGATCAGCACGCTCGCCGGTTCCGACAGTGCGCTGGCGACGAAGGTCTTGCCGTCGATGTCGATGCGGTCGCCGCTGCTGACCGACTGGCCGGTCTGGGCAACTTCGCCATTGACCTTGACCAGCCCCTGGGCGATGCGCTCTTCGAGCGCGCGGCGCGAACCGAGGCCGGCCTGCGCGAGCACTTTGTGCAGGCGCTCTTCGATCTTCGGGCTGGACTCGTCGCCTTTCGCTTTCAGGGACAGGACTTTCTTGATTTTGGTGTCGCTCATTTCTCTAGCTCCGGCTCGGCGTTGTCGCCGGCCTGTTCGTTCGTTTCCGCGGTCGTCGTCTCGACGATGCTCTGATCCGTAGGGTGGGTGTCGTTGAAAGCCTCGGAATCGTCATCGGATTCGTCGGCTGCGTCGGGGTCTTGCTCGGGGTGTTCGTCGTCGGCATCGGCCATGGCGGCATTGGCGACGACGGCGGGGGAGAGATCGAACGGCAGCTGCGGCTCGAGTTCGGGAATGTCTTTGAGCTCGGCCAGCGGCGGCAGTTCGTCCAGGCTCTTGAGGCCGAAATAGTCGAGGAAGGCTTTGGTGGTGCCAAACAGCTCCGGCCGTCCCGGCACGTCGCGGTGGCCGACCGAGCGGATCCACTCGCGCTCCTCAAGCATCTTGATCATGTTCGCGTTCACGCCGACGCCGCGGATCTGTTCGATCTCGCCGCGGGTGATCGGCTGGCGATACGCGATGAGCGCCAGCGTCTCGAGCGTGGCGCGCGTGTACTTGGTCTGGCGCTCGGTCCACATGCGGGTGACGTAGGAATGCACGTCGGCCTGCACCTGGAAGCGATAACCGGACGCGACCTCGACCAGTTCGACGCCGCGGTGTTCGCAGTCCGTCTGCAGCGAGGCGATGGCCTGGCCGATTTCGGCCGGCGTGACCGGCTGGTCTTCGGGGAAGAGGGCGGCGAGCTGGGTCAGCGTCTGCGGTTGCGGTGCGGCGAGCAGCGCGGCTTCGACGACGCGTTTGACGAGAGCTAGGAAATCGGGATCTTGATCCATTGTGCTTTGATGTTCCGGGGGTTCAGGCGTAGCCGCCATCTGAAGTGGGTTCGGGCAAGTCGGCATCGTTGGCGGCATCGCGATCGGACGCGGCCAGTGACTTGACGTAGATCGGCGCGAGCGGCGCTTCCTGCACGATTTCGAGCAGCTGTTCCTTGGCCAGTTCCAGCACCGACAGGAACGTCACGACGACGCCCAGCCTGCCTTCTTCGGCGTTGAACAGCGTCTCGAAGCCGTGGAAGCTGCCGTCGGCGAGGCGGTTGAGCACTTCGCCCATGCGCTGGCGCACCGACAGGGCTTCGCGCTTGATCGCGTGATGGGTGAACAGCTCGGCGCGCTTGAGCACGTCGCGCAGCGCCAGCAGCATTTCGCGCAGGTCCACCGGCGGCGGGTCGCGGTGCACCGTGCGCTCGGGCACGTGCGCCGAGGCGATGCTGGTGTCGCGGTCGAGGCGATCGAGCTGGTCGATATCCTCGGCGGCTTTCTTGAAGCGCTCGTATTCCTGCAGACGGCGCACGAGTTCGGCGCGCGGGTCGGCTTCCAGGCCTTCCTCCGACGGCGGCCGCGGCAGCAGCATCCGCGATTTGATCTCGGCCAGGATCGCGGCCATGACCAGGTATTCGGCGGCGAGTTCGAAGCGCAAGTCCTGCATCACGTCGATGTAGTCGACGTACTGCTTGGTGATTTCCGCGACCGGGATGTCGAGGATGTCGAGGTTCTGGCGGCGGATCAGGTACAGCAGCAGGTCCAGCGGGCCTTCGAAGGCCTCCAGGATCACTTCCAGCGCATCCGGCGGGATGTACAGGTCCTGGGGCATTTGCAGGACCGGCTGGCCCTTGAACACGGCGAGCGGCATTTCCTGCTGCTGCGGCGGGACCGGGAAAGCGGATTCGGGCGCGACGGGCGCGGGTTCGGTGGTCATCAAGTCACTGGTTCAGGAATGGGCTCTGGAGAGCGGGCCGTCCGGGCCGGGTGGTTCTGGTCATTGCTGTTCTGCGGGTTACAGCGTCACCGGGTGGAAGCCCTGGCGCACGACGGTGGGCTCATCGCCCGTGCAGTCCACCACGCTGGTCGGTCCCGGTTCGCAGTCTTCCGCGTCCAGCATGACATCGACCCAGCGCATGCACCGCTCTGCCACCGATTCGGCCTCGTGGCTGGCGAGCTCATCCTCGTCCGGCAGCACCAGGCTGGTGGAAAGCAGCGGTTCTCCCATCGCCTCCAGCAAGGCCTTCGCGACCACGTGGTCGGGCAGGCGAATGCCGATATCGCGGCGTTTGCTGCGGCCGCTGTTCTTGAGACGTTTGGGCAATTCCGGTGAGGCCGGAAGGATGAAAGTACAGGGACCGGGGGTCAGCGATCGCAGGAGCCGGAAGGCCGGATCGTCGAGCCGGGCCAGACGGCCGGCCTCACTAATCTGTCGACAGAGTAAGGTGAAAGGATGCTTGCTGTCCAGTTGCCGCAGCCGCTGGACCCGGTTTTCGGCCTCGGTCCCGTTCAGCGCCCAGACCAGGGCATAGCCCGCATCCGTCGGGCACAGGCCCAGCCCGCCAGCCTTGAGGATCTCGGCGGCTTTCTGGATCAGGCGCTCCTGCGGCGTGACGGGATGAATGCTGAGGCGTTGGCTCATGTCGTTATGATGGCGTGCGGTTGCTGGCACCCGGTCCCGGGCTGTTGAAAGTGACGGCCCACGGACCACGACACTCCCGACGATGCGACTGCCGATACTGACATATCACGCCGGCAACGTGGCCGGCCCCGGTTACGCCGACAACGATCACCGCGCGCTCGCCGAAGACCTGGCGATGTTTTCGCGCCTCGGCTGGCGCGTGGTGCCGCTCGCGTGGGTCACCGAGCAACTGGCGGGCCAAGCGAAGCGCGATCTCTCCCGTTGCCTGGTGCTGACCTGCGACGACGGCACCGATCTGGATTTTCGCGACGTCGACTATCCCGGGCAGGGCCGCCAGCGCGGCTTTCTCGGTTGCCTGCAGGATGCCGCCGGATCGCAGCAGCCGGACCTGCACATGAGTGTGTTCGTGATCGCCGATCCCAAGGCGCGCGCGCGCATGGATCGCGAATGCCTGCATGGCCTGGACTGGATGCGCGAGGACTGGTGGGCGTCGGCTGTCGGCAGCGGCCTCATGGCGATCGAATGCCATAGCTGGGACCACAATCATCCGGTGATGCCCGGTCCGGGTCCGGAAGCGATGCCACGCGGCGATTTTTCCGAAGTGAATTCACCGGCACGCGCCGCGTTCGAGATCGACCAGGCTGTGGATTACCTCAACGCGCGCCTGGCGCCTTCGCGGTGCCGATTCTTCGCCTATCCCTACGGACAGGCGAATCCTTTCCTGGTGACGCGGTATCTGCCGGGCGAGGGGGCTCGCCTGGGACTGTCGGCGGCGCTGGGCGTGCAGGGCGAGCCGGTCACGCTCGCCTCGGATCCCTGGCATCTGCCGCGCTATGTCTGCGGCTGGCATTGGCGTTCGCCGGAAGCGCTGGCGGCGATCCTGGCCGATTGCGAGCGCGGTTAGCCAGGGCAGCAGGCATGCGGGCGGCGGGCTACGATGCGCGCCTGGAAAACGACGACGGGGACAGACACGGCATGTGGTACGCGATCATCGGCAGCGACACCGAAAACTCCCTGGCAGCCCGCAAGGCCGCGCGACCGGCGCATCTGGCCCGGCTTGAAGCGCTGCGCGATGCCGGCCGCCTGCGTCTGGCCGGCCCGTTTCCGGCCATCGATGCCGAAGATCCGGGCCCGGCCGGCTTTTCCGGCAGTCTGATCGTCGCCGAGTTTCCCTCGCTCGAAGAGGCGCGCGCCTGGGCTGGTGCCGATCCGTACATGGCCGCGGGCGTCTACGACCGGGTCGACGTCCGCCCGTTCCGCCACGTCTTGCCATGAGCTCCGCCCCGAATCCGCGTGTTGCGCTGATCCAGGCGGCACTACAGGGCCTTGCGCCGGTCTCCCTGGACGTCGTCGACGAGAGCCACAAGCACGCGGGGCATGAGGGGGCCCGGGACGGTCGCGGGCATTTCGCCGTCGACATCGTCAGCGAGGTCTTCGCCGGTCTGGCGCCGCTGGCGCGCCATCGCCGGGTCTTCGCGGCCGTCGGCAGCCTCATGCAGACCGATATCCACGCCCTGTCCATCAAGGCCCGGACCCCCGCAGAAGCCGGCCTGTAGGGGTGGCTGCGGCCACCCGCGGTCCCGGTGTTCACATGGCTTCACATGGCGCCTACCCGGGTGCCCGGGGCACGGTATACTGACCCTCGACCGTCTTTCTCGCGCGTCTGTCTTCCATATAAATCAATAACCTGGACGGACAGACGGCCTGATTTCGGACCCCTGCAAACCCCGCGGCGGAGCCTCGCGCCCCGACAGCCGGCCTGAGTCCGGTTCCGCACCAAATATTGCTGCCCATGCGCCTTTCGACGATCAAGCTGTCCGGCTTCAAATCCTTCGTTGACCCCACGGTCCTGCACCTGCCGACCAACATGACCGGCGTCGTCGGTCCGAACGGTTGCGGCAAGTCCAACATCATCGACGCCGTGCGCTGGGTCATGGGCGAGAGTTCGGCGAGCCGGTTGCGCGGCGATTCGTTGACCGACGTGATCTTCTCGGGTTCCTCGACGCGCAAGCCGGTCAGTCAGGCGATGGTCGAGCTGATCTTCGACAACTCCGAAGGCACGGTCGGCGGCGAGTACGCGCGTTACGCGGAAATTTCCGTGAAGCGTTCCGTCAGCCGCGACGGCCAGTCCAACTACTACTTGAACGGTGCGCGTTGCCGTCGTCGCGACATCACCGACCTGTTCCTCGGCACTGGTCTGGGCGCGCGCAGCTACTCGATCATCGAGCAGGGCATGATCAGCCAGATCATCGAGGCCAAGCCCGAGGATCTGCGCGTCTACCTCGAAGAGGCCGCCGGCATCTCCAAGTACAAGGAACGCCGCAAGGAAACCGAAACGCGCATCAAGCACACGCGCGAGAATCTCGATCGCCTCAACGACCTGCGCGAAGAAGTCGACAAGCAGATCGACCACCTCAAGCGCCAGGCGCGCGCCGCCGAGCAGTACCAGGCACTGCAGGCCGAACGTCGCGAGAAGGATGCCCAGCTCAAGGGTCTCGAATACCGCAAGCTCGATGGCGAATTGAGCGGCATGCGCGAGGCGATGACCCAGGACGAACTCAAGCTGCAGCAGTTCCAGGCCGAGCAGCGTTCGGCCGAGGCGCAGATCGAGACCTGCCGCGTGCAGCACACCGAAGCCAGCGAAGCCCTGGGCAAGGTGCAGGCCGAGGGCTATCGCATCAGCGGTGAGCTGGCGCGCATCGAGCAGCAGATCAGCCACCAGCGCGAGCTCAAGCAGCGTCTGGAAACGGCACGCGCCGAAGCGGATGCGGCGTTCGCGCAGATCGGCGAACACATTACCGGCGACGAAAAACAGTTGGGCGACCTGCGCAGCACGATCGCCGATGCCGAGCCCAAGCTCGCTGCGCTCAGCGGCGACGATACGTCGCGTCAGGAAGCCCTGCGTGCCGCCGAAACGGCCCTGAACGACTGGCAGCAGCGCTGGGACACCTACGCCAAGGCGCAGGCCGAAGCCGCGCGCTGGGCCGAAGTCGAACGCACCAAGATCGAATACCTCGAAAAGCAGTCGCTCGATGCCGGTCGCCGTCGCGAAACCCTCTCGGGCGAGCGTGGCGGACTCGACACGGGCGCCTTGCTGACCGCCCTCGCGGCGATGACTGAGGACCACGACCAGAAAAAAGCCGGCCTCGACGCGCTGGCCGGCGATCTGGAGCAGCGCAAGGCCAATCTCACCGCCTTGCAGGAACAACAGCGCCAGCAGCAGAACGAATTGTCCGAAGCGCGCAAACAGATCCAGGCGGCACGGGGTCGTCTCGCGTCGCTCGAAGCGCTGCAGCACGCGGCGCTTGGCCAGGAAAAGAACGTCGCGCTCGACTGGCTCAAGAGCCAGGGCATTGACGGCAATACCCGTCTGGGCGAGTCGCTGGATGTGGAAGCCGGCTGGGAAACCGCCGTCGAAACCGTGCTCGGCAGCCTGCTCGAAGCCGTCACCGTGGACGCACCCGGCGAGTGGCTGGACGCGCTGACCAGTCTCGGCCAGGGCCGCGTCGCGCTGGTGTCTTCCGCACGCGACAACGCGTCGGTGCCGACCGATTCGCTGGCTGCGAAAGTGCAGGGCCCGACGGCCGTGCGCCAGCTGCTCGCGAAAATCCGTGTCGCCGATGACGCGGGTTCCGCGCGCGCGCTCGCCGATCGCCTGGGCGAAGGCGAGGCAGTCATCACCCGTCGCGGCGAATGGCTCGGTGCCGGCTGGTTGCGCGTGGTGCGCAGCGGCGAGGCGCAGCAGGGTTCGCTCGCACGCGAGAACGAGATCAAGGCCTTGCGTGCCGAAATCGAAGCGCTCGGCAAGAAGGAACAGTCGATCAACGAATCGCTGACCCTGATGCGCGACAAGCTGCTCGAAGCCGAGCAGCACCGCGAGGACGCGCAGCGCACGATGTATCTGACGCATCGCGGCGTGTCCGAGCTGGCTGGCCAGATGCAGGGGCACAAGAGCCGCCTGGAATCGGCGCAGTCGCGCATCACCCACATCGACACCGAGCTGGCGACGCTGGCCCAGACACTGGACGAATCGCAGACGCAGATCCGCGAGGCGCGCGCGCGGCTGGAGCAGGCCGTTGCGAAAATGGGCGACCTCGAAACCGAACGCCAGCAGCTCGACAGCCAGCGCCGCACGCTCAGCGAGCAGCGCGACCTGGCCCGCAATTCGGCGCGCGAGGCGCGCGAGTCCGCGCATCAGCTCGCACTGGCGCTCGAGTCGCAGCGCGCCCGCGTGTTGGCGCTCACGCAGTCGCTGGCGCGCATGGGCAGCCAACGGGCGCAACTAGAATTGCGCTTGAACGAGCTCGTCGCGCAGCTCGCCGAAGGCGATGCGCCGATCGTGAAACTGCAGTCCGACCGGCAGGCCGTGCTCGATCAGCGCATCGTGGTCGAGAAGGATCTGGCAGCCGCGCGCTCCACGCTCGACGGCATCGAGAACGAGCTGCGCAAATACGAACAGACCCGCCAGCAGCGCGATCAGCAGTCGCTGGCGCAGCGCGAAGCGATTTCCACGCGCCGCCTGGAAGCACAGGCGCTCACGTTGAAGTCCGAGCAGCTTTCCGAAGCCATCGTCGGCGCCGGTCTCGAGCTTGAGGCGGTCATCGCTGCCTTGCCCGAGAAGGCCGACTTCGACGGCTGGACCAAGACGCTCGGCGACATCGACGCCAAGATGCGCCGCCTCGAGCCGGTGAATCTCGCTGCGATCCAGGAGTACGGCGAACAGAGCGAGCGCAAGACCTATCTGGATGCGCAAAACGCCGATCTCACCTCGGCACTGGAAACCCTCGAAGGCGCCATCAAGAAGATCGACCGCGAAACCCGCGGCCGCTTCAAGGAAACCTTCGACCGCGTCAACACCGGCATCCAGGAGCTGTACCCGCGCCTGTTCGGCGGCGGTCATGCGTATCTGGAGTTGACCGGCGAAGACCTGCTCGACACCGGCGTGTCGATCATGGCGCGCCCGCCGGGCAAGCGCGTGTCGAATATTTCGCTGCTTTCCGGCGGTGAAAAAGCGCTGACCGCGGTCGCCCTGGTGTTCGCGATCTTCCGCCTGAATCCGGCGCCGTTCTGCCTGCTCGACGAAGTCGATGCGCCGCTGGACGAAGCCAACGTCGGCCGTTTCTCGTCGATGGTGACCGAGATGAGCGAGAAGGTGCAGTTCCTGTTCGTCACCCACAACAAGGCGACGATGGAAGCGGCCAAGCAGCTCTCCGGCGTAACCATGCGCGAGCCGGGCTGCAGTCGTCTGGTCTCGGTGGATCTGGCCGAGGCAGCACGCCTGGTCGGTGCGGCATAATCGCCGGCGGACCGATCGGCGCTGATGACCTCCGCGCCGGTCACGGCGGCACGGCGGCGCGGTTAGACTTGCTCCATCGCGAATCGGGAGATTGAGGATGTTCGAAGGAATCAGCGATACCGCCCTGCTGCGCATCGGCATTGCCATCGCGGCGCTGATTCTGATGGCCGTCATCTTCTTCAGCAGTCGCAAGAAGCCCGAGCAGGGCAAGCGCGTTCCCGGCGGCAAGCCTTCCGATCCGGATCGACGCCAGGAACCCACGCTGCGCGAAATTCTCGAATCCGATGCCGACATCCATCTGGGCGACGGCGAAGTCGCGCAGGCCGAATTCGACCTGCTGGAAGCCTCGCTTGCCGACGGCGGCGCGACGCGCACGCCGGCGACGCCGGATCCTGCCACGCAGAACCGCGGCATGCAGATCGGCGCGCGGCCCAGTGCCGATTTCGACAAGATCGTCAGCCTGTATGTCGCCGCGCGCGCCGGTCATGCCCTGACCGGTCCGGATCTGGTCGTGGCCGCCGAAAAAGCCGGACTGATCTACGGGCACATGAGCATTTTCCATCGCATGGTCGACAAGCATCCGGAGCAGGGGCCGATCTTCAGCGTCGCCAACCTGATCAAACCCGGGTCCTTCGATCTGCGCACCATCAAGGACTTGAAGACGCCGGGCATCAGTTTCTTCATGACCTTGCCGGGCCCGCTGTCGGCGCTCGATGCCTGGGACACCCTGCTGCCGACCGCGCAGCGCATGGCCGAATTGCTCGACGCCGTCCTGCTCGACGAAGAGCGCAATGCCCTCGGCCGCCAGCGCATCGCCAATATCCGCGACGACGTGCGCGCCTACGACCGCGCGCGCGAAAAGTTGAACATCAAGCCGGGGCGTTGAGTCATGGTCCAGGCACGTGACCGTGTCCGCGATCTGCGTCGCCTGCTCGAGGACGCGAACCACCGCTACTACGTGCTCGACGATCCGACCTTGTCGGACGCGGAATACGACCAGTTGCTGCGCGAGCTCGAAGCGCTGGAAACCGAACACCCTGAACTTGCCGATGCCGATTCGCCGACGCAGCGCGTAGGCCTCGCGCCGGCCGGCGGCTTCGCCGAAGTCACCCATGCGATTCCGATGCTGTCGCTGGGCAACGCCTTCAGCGACGAGGAAGTCGTCGACTTCGTCCGCCGGATCGAAGAGCGGCTGGAGCGGACCTCGCCCTCGTTTTCCGTCGAACCCAAGCTCGACGGCCTGGCGATCAGTCTGCGCTACGAGCAGGGCCGCTTCGTGCAGGGCGCGACGCGCGGCGACGGTGCCACTGGCGAGGACGTGACGGCGAATCTGCGCACGATCAAGGCAATCCCGCTGCGTTTGCGCGGCAAGGACTGGCCGAAGACGCTGGAGGTGCGCGGCGAGGTCTACATGCCGCTGGCCGAATTCAATCGCTACAACCAGCGTGCCCTGAAGGAAGGCGGAAAGGTGCTAGCCAATCCGCGCAATGGCGCGGCCGGGTCCCTGCGTCAGCTCGATCCGCGCATCACCGCGCAGCGGCCGCTGGCGTTCTACGCCTATGCCGTGGGAGCGGTCGACGGCGGCGAGCTGGCGAACACGCATTCGGAAACCTTGCGACGCCTGCGCGACTGGGGATTCCCGGTCAGCGCCGAAAGCGATGTGGTCGCGGGCGCCGACGGCGTGCTCGGTTATTACCGGCGCATGGGCGAGAAGCGCGAGGGTCTGCCGTTCGACATCGACGGCGTCGTCTACAAACTCGACGACTACGCCGGTCAGCGCGAAATGGGCTTCGTCTCGCGCGCGCCGCGCTGGGCGATCGCACACAAGTTTCCGGCGCAGGAGCAGACGACGGTGCTCGAGGCGATCGAAATCCAGATCGGCCGCACCGGCGCGGCGACCCCGGTCGCGCGCCTGCGCCCGGTGCAGGTCGCGGGCGTCGTGGTCACCAACGCGACCTTGCACAATGCCGACCAGATCGCGCGCCTCGACGTGCGCGTCGGCGACACGGTGATCGTGCGCCGCGCCGGCGATGTCATCCCGGAAATCGCGCGCGTGGTGCCGGAGCGGCGTCCCGCGGGAACCGTGCCCTGGACGATGCCACTGACGTGCCCTGTCTGCGGCGCGGAAATCGTGCGCGAGGAAGGCGAAGCCGCCTGGCGCTGCTCGGGCGAACTGTCCTGCCCGGCGCAGCGCAAGGAAGCGATCCGGCATTTCGCTTCGCGTCGCGCGATGGATATCGAAGGCCTGGGCGACCGCTACATCGAAGACCTGTCCGATCTGGGCTATCTCGAATCGGTCGCCGATCTGTACAAGCTCACGCTGGACGATCTGCTGGAGATGAAGCGTCGCGTCGATGAGCGCGACGGCACGACGCCGGAGACGGTGAAGGCCGGCAAGGTCGCGAGCAAGTGGGCAGAGAACCTCATCGAGGCGATCGATCGCAGCCGGCGCACGACGCTCGAGCGTTTCCTGTTTGCACTGGGCATCGAGCATGTCGGCGAAAGCACGGCAAAAGCGCTGGCGGCCTGGTTCGGCGATCTCGAGCTGATCCGGTACCTGCCCTGGCCCTTGTTCAAGCGCGTGCCCGATGTCGGCGGCGAAGTGGCGCGCGCCATCGGGCATTTTCTCGACCAGCCCGGCAACCAGGACGCGATCAGTGCACTGCTCGCGCGCGGCGTCGTGATTGCCGATACGCATCCGCCGTCGCCGAAGCTGCGCGAAAGCCTCGATCTGGCCACGTTGCTGACCGACACGGAAATTCCGAAGATCACGCGCACACGCGCCGAACAGCTGGCGAAGTCGTTCGCCGATGCCGCGCAGATCGTCGCGGCGTCCGAAGCGGCATTGGCGCAGAGCGGTCTGCCGCCCGAAACCTTGTCGGCCTTGCTCGCCTGGCGCGCGGAGGCCGCGCATGCGGTTCTGTTGCAGCGCAGCGGCGAAGCGCTGGCTCGCCTGCTCGCGATCACCCCAATGACCGCGAGTGCGGAAGGTCCGCTCGCTGGCAAGACCGTCGTGTTGACCGGCGGTCTGGCGTCGATGAGCCGCGACCAGGCCGGCGATCGGCTGGAAGCACTGGGCGCCAAGGTGTCGGGCAGCGTATCGAAGAAGACCAGTTTCGTCGTCGCGGGTGAGGCCGCCGGCTCCAAGCTCGACAAGGCCCGCGAGCTCGGCGTGGAGGTCTGGGACGAAGCCGCCCTGATCGACTTCCTGAATCGGCACGCGCCGGAATAAGTCCGCGGGCTTCCGATTTTCCTGCACCCGAGTACAGTAATTCCGGCGACCGCAGGGAGGAACGCGACATGAAGGACTGGAAGCCCACCGCCAATATCAAGGCACTGCGGCTGCGCGCGCAGTTGTACGCCTTGATCCGGAAGTTCTTCGCCGATCGCGGCGTGCTCGAAGTCGAGACGCCGATCCTCTCGATGGCCGGCAATACCGATGCCAACATCGAGAGTTTCCAGTTGCAATTCATCGGCCCCAAGAGCGCGGGCGTCGGTCAGCGCTGGCTGCGCACCTCGCCGGAATTTCCTCTCAAGCGTCTGCTCGCGTCCGGTATCGGCGATTGTTACGAACTCGGGCGCGTGTTCCGCAACGGCGAAGCCGGCAAGCGCCACAATCCCGAATTCAGCATGCTCGAGTGGTATCGCGCGGGCTGGACCCATCACAAGCTCATGGACGAATGCGCCGAGCTGGTGAAGGACGCGTTGCACCTCGCCGGCCGGCGCGCGACCGTGCGCGATGTCAGTTTCCGCCAGCTCTATCAGGATAGCTTCGGATTCGACGCGCTCACCGCGACCGAAGCGGAACTGCGCGGCCCGCTGGCCGTTTTCGATATCGATCCCGATGGGCTGGGTCGCGACGATTGGCTAGATCTGCTGATGACGCACCTGATCCAGCCGTCGATTCCGGCCAACCGCATCCTGCTGATCTTCGATTATCCGGCGAGCCAATGCGCACTCGCGAAGATCCGTCCCGGCGACGTGCCGGTGGCGGAGCGGTTCGAGGTTTATGTCGGCCCGCTGGAAGTCGCCAACGGCTATCACGAACTCACTGACCCCACCGAACAGCGCGAGCGCTTCGGGCGCGATCTGGCGACGCGGCAGAAGCGGGCAGCGGTGCAGCCGCCGGTCGACGAACGCCTGCTGGCGGCGCTGCCGAAACTGCCCTCGAGCGCGGGCGTGGCGCTGGGCGTGGATCGCTTGCTGATGGCGATGCTTGGCACCGAGCGCATCGCCGACGTGATCGCGTTTCCGTTCGATCGCGCCTGACGGTGGCCTAGCTCGACGTGATGTCGACGGCGTCGGCGACGACGAGCTGGTTGCGGCCGGCGCTCTTTGCGCGATACACCGCCTGATCGGAGGCGGCCAGCAGGCGATCCGGCTGGCGGCCGTGGTCGGGGAACAACGCGAGCCCGATCGACGTGGTGACCGCGGGCAGCAGTTGACCCTCGTGCATGATCTGCAGCTGGGTGATGCCGGCGAGCAATTCGTGGGCGCGGCGTTCGGCGACCGTCAGTTCCATTTCCGGCATGATCAGCACGAACTCTTCGCCGCCCATGCGGCAGGCGATGTCTTCGCTGCGCGACGAGGTCTGCAGCAGTCGTGCGAACGCGACCAGCACGGCATCACCGGCAGCGTGGCCGTAGGTGTCGTTGAAGGCCTTGAAGTGGTCGATGTCGAAAGTCATCACCGCCAGCGTTTGCTTGCGCCGACCACTGCGCGCCATTTCGCGACCCAGCGACTCGGTGAGGTAGCGGCGGTTAAACAGCGTGGTCAGCGGATCGCGGACCGACTGGTCGCGCAGGCTTTCGCGCAGTTTCAGGTTCGCCAGGGCCAGGGCGAGCTGTTCGGCGGCGGCGACCGCCATCTGCAGTTTCGGATAGGCCTCCGCGCCCGGAGAGCTGAGATAGATCCAGCCCAGGGATTCGTTCTGCGCGACCAGTGGAATGCACGAGGTGAAAAACGCCGCCGATCCGTTCGGCTGCACGTGCGGACACAGGCTCTCCGGCGACTGGTTGCTGGCGACATGCTGGCGCTTGCGATGCATGGCCCAGCAATCCTGCGCACTAGCCTGGGGGCGGGTGCCACAGACATGGATGCCCCACAGGTGCGTCGCTTCGGCGAGACCTTCGCCATCGATGAGCGGGTAGATCGAGCCCGCGCTGCCGGGCAGCAACAGGGACAGCATCTGCTGGCTGGTCTGCAAGGCTTCGGCTTCGTCGGTACAGGCCAGCAGCAGATTGCCGAAGCGGCTGAGCAGGCCGAGATCGGCGGAATGGCTTTCCTGTCGCGCCTGTTCGATCGCCAGTTCGCGACGCACGACCTGGATCGCCTGTGCGTCCTGCGTGGCCTGACGGTGCAGACCCCGGAACTGACGAAGCATCAGGATCAGCAGGCCGACGCCGGCCAGCAGCCCCAGCCACGAATGCAGCACGCTCATCTGCACCGAGCCGAACCACACCAGCAGGCCGACCACGCCCAGACCGCAGGCGAGGAACGGCCACTGCAGAGGGGGACGCGGCGGAGGGGCGTTCATGGCGCCAACCTTAGGGGCTAGGGCCGCTGCTGACAATGATGTCCGTCACAAGCCGGGATGTGCGTCCTGGAAAAGTGAATCGGCGCTAAGCCTCACGCGGGTTCGCCGTGAAGGTTGGATGACGGTTCACAAAGACGTGCCTATGTTTCGAACCGAGCCTGGTCCACCTCGGAGCCAGCCTGGAGCCACCATGAACACCCCGCTTTCCCTGCTAGTCCTGCTCGTGCTCGGCCTCGCGCAAACCGCCTCGGCCGACGACTGGAATTCGCGTCACGACGACCAGTATTCCCGCGCGGACCGTGGGACACAGACCCTGCGCTGCGAGTCGCAGGATCAGCGCACGGTCTACTGCCGTGTCGACAACGGCTACGACGTACGGTTTCTGCGCCAGACCTCGCGCGCCGCCTGCATCCAGGGACAGACCTGGGGCTGGGATGGTCGCGGTCTCTGGGTCAGCGGCGGCTGCCGGGCGGAGTTCGAATTGAGTAGCCGCTACGGCTACGGCTATGGTCGCGGCGACGACGATCGCGGCTGGAACGACAACGACAACGGCTACGGCAACGGCTACGGCAACGGCTACGGCAATGGCCGCAATCGCGGTCAGGTGGTGCGCTGCGAGTCGTCGAATGCACGCACCGTCTACTGCGATGTCGACACGCGTTACGGCGTGCGATTGGCCAACCAGCTCTCGCGCGGCCAATGCCTTGAGGGCCGTACCTGGGGTTGGGATCGTCGCGGCATCTGGGTTTCGCAAGGCTGTCGCGCCGAGTTCGTGATTGGCAGCCGTTCGGGCTATAGCGGTTATGGAAACGGTTACGGCAATGGCTATGGCAACAACGGTGGCTACGGCGGTAACGGCTATGGAAACGGCTATGGCAATGCCCGCCGCCTGACCTGTGAGTCGCGCGATGGTCGCTATGTCTTTTGTCGCGCCGGCGGCTATCTGCGGCAGGCGCAGATTTCCCGGCAACTGAGCCGCGGTGCCTGCACGGTCAACGAGAGCTGGGGCTATCGCAACGACGGCGTCTGGGTGGATCGCGGCTGCCGCGCGGAATTCGTCGTGTACTGATTTGCCGGCAATCCGTCGCTCAGGAAAATCCGTCGGCGTGCTGCGCCGGCGGATTTTTCATTTTGCGCTGCGCTTGGCGCGGGCTTTGCGCACGGTCGTGGTTTTCGCCACTGCCACCGGACTCCAGGCGGTCGCGAAACGCAGCGGGGGCAGGGCGAGCGCGAGGGCCTCGGCGCTCCAGCGGCGAAGTTTTGCCGGCGCCAGGCTCAGGGCCTCGGCCAGCGGTGCCGGCAGCCAGTCGGCGCCGGCCTTGCGCAGACGACAGACGCTGTCGGCGTAGCGTCCCGCTGCCCAGGTCGCCGCGACCGCCTTGGCCGTGGCGGTGACCAGTGGTTCCAGCGGCGTATAGCGCACCAGCGGACTGCTCAGACGGTCGGGCAGCCAGGTCCGCAGCACCGAACGCAGACCTTCCTGCGTCGCCAGCGGCGTCAGCACGCTTTGCGTCTGCGCGACGGCCAGGATGCCCTCGATCTCCCAGCCGGCCGGCTTGAGGCGATAGCGGCTGTAGATTTCCTTGATCAGCAGGCGTTGCAGGCGTTCGGGTGCATCGCCGCGGGCGGCATTGGTGACCGGGCGGGGCAGGAAGGGCTTGAGCAGGGGCAGGCGCTCGAGCGAGACCTGCAGCGCCGCCGCCGCACCGGCCTTGACGCAGGCGGTGTGCAGCGCGGTTTCGATACCGGTGTCCGGCAGATCGGCTTTGACGCGCGCTCGGCGCGGGCTTGCGGCTTTTCGTGTGGCCATGAGCCGAGCATAACCCGCGTGCTTGATAAACTGGAGGCAGCAGACAAGGAACCCGCATGGACTTCGACCGTTACGACCGCATTCGTCCGATCCGCTGGCAGGACCGACGCCTGTCCTTGCTCGATCAGCGCAAGCTGCCGTTCGTCGTCGAATATCTCGACTGCGCCGACAGCCATGCGGTCGCGCAGGCGATCCGCGATCTGGTGGTTCGCGGCGCACCGGCGATCGGCATTTCCGCCGCGTTCGGCGTGGTCCTGGCTGGCGAGGGCATCGCGGCCGCCAACGGGGCGCAGGCACTGGTGGCGATGGATCCGGCGATCGCCGAACTCAACGCCTCGCGTCCGACCGCCGTCAACCTGATGTGGGCGATCGCGCGCATGCGTGCGGCGCTCGCTGCCGCCGGCGGCGACTGGCGGGAGGTGATCGAGCGCGAGGCGCTGGCGATCGAGCGCGAAGACCTCGCCGCGAATCGGCACATGGGTCGCCTCGGCGCCGAACTGATCGCGCCAGGTTCCGGCGTGCTGACCCATTGCAATACCGGTTCGCTGGCGACGGCGGGATTCGGCACGGCACTGGGCGTGATCCGCGCCGGGGTGGCACTTGAACGCATCGACCGGGTCTACGCGAGCGAGACCCGTCCCTGGCTGCAAGGGGCGCGCCTGACCGTCTGGGAGCTGCTGCAGGACGGGATTCCTGCGACCCTGATCGCCGACGCCGCCGGCGCCCATCTCATGAAAACCGGCGCTGTGCAGTGGCTCGTCGTCGGCGCCGATCGCATCTGCGCCAATGGCGATACCGCCAACAAGATCGGTACCTACCATCACGCCATCGCCGCACGCCACCATGGCGTCAAGGTCATGGTGGTCGCGCCCTCGTCCACGGTCGACATGGCCACCGCGACCGGCGCGGACATCCACATCGAGGAGCGCGACGGCGCCGAGCTGCTGGCCGTTGCCGGAACGCGCACGGTCGCCGAAGGCATCACCGCGTTCAATCCGGTTTTCGACGTGACGCCGGCCGGCCTGATCGATGCCATCGTCACCGAGCGGGGCGTGATCCTGGCCCCGGACGCGGCCCGGATGGCCGCCGTTTTCGGCACCGGCTGAGCACGCCGGCGCTCCTGTTTTTCCGACCCGGAAAAGACCGGGTTTCCGATGCCCATGTCAAGCGCCTAAAGCCCTGATTTTTCGGGCCAATCCGACCCTTCCCGAGGCCGGATTCTGCTATGATTTCCTGTCGCATGAAGTACCCCGTTCCGAACCCCGGAACGGGCCTGGAAATCGTCGAATACGGAAGGTCGAATGGCAGAGCTCGCGAAGGAAATCATCCCGGTAAACCTCGAAGATGAGATGCGCAGGAGTTACCTCGATTACGCCATGAGCGTGATCGTCGGCCGCGCCCTCCCGGATGTCCGCGACGGCCTCAAGCCGGTCCATCGTCGCGTGCTTTTCGCGATGCACGAACTCGGCGCGCACTCCAACAAACCGTATTACAAGTCCGCGCGTATCGTCGGCGACGTCATCGGTAAGTACCACCCGCACGGCGACCAGTCAGTGTACGACACCCTGGTGCGCATGGCGCAGCCGTTCTCGCTGCGCTACATGCTCGTCGACGGACAGGGCAACTTCGGTTCCGTCGACGGCGACTCCGCCGCCGCGATGCGTTACACCGAAGCGCGTATGGCGCGCCTCACGCACCAGCTGATGGCCGACATCGACAAGGAGACCGTCGATTTCCAGCCCAACTACGACGAGAAGGAACTCGAGCCGACGGTCATGCCGACGCGCGTGCCGAACCTGCTCATCAACGGTTCCGCCGGCATCGCGGTCGGCATGGCGACCAACATCCCGCCGCACAATCTCAGCGAAGTCATCAGCGCGACCATCGCGCTCATCGACGATCCGGACGCCACCATCGGCGACCTGATGCTGCATATCCCGGGTCCGGATTTCCCGACCGCGGGCATCATCAACGGCTCCGCCGGCATCCATGCGGCGTATCACACCGGCCGCGGCCGCGTGCGCATGAAGGCGCGCGCCGACATCGAGGTCAACGAGGACAACGGCCGCGAGTCGATCATCGTTACCGAGCTGCCGTACCAGGTGAACAAGGCACGTCTGATCGAGAAGATCGCCGAGCTGGTCAAGGAAAAGAAGATCGAGGGCATCACCGAGCTGCGCGACGAGTCCGACAAGGACGGCATGCGCATCTACATCGAGGTCAAGCGCAACGAGTCGGCCGAGGTCGTGCTCAACAACCTGTACCTGCAGACGCCGATGGAATCGGTGTTCGGCATCAATATGGTCGCGCTGGTCGACGGTCGCCCGCAGGTGCTCAACCTCAAGCAGATCCTCGAAGCCTTCATCCGCCACCGCCGTGAAGTGGTCACCCGCCGCACTATCTTCGAGCTGCGCAAGGCCCGTGCGCGCGCGCATATCCTCGAAGGCCTGACGGTCGCGCTGGCCAACATCGACGAAATGATCGAGCTGATCAAGACGTCCGAGAGCCCGCAGGTCGCCAAGGACCGCATGCTCGCCAAGAACTGGGAACCCGGTCTGGTGCGCGCATTGCTCGGCGCCGCCGGTGCCGACGCCTCGCGTCCAGAAGACCTGCTGCGCGACTTCGGTCTGCAGAGCGACGGCTACCGTCTCTCGGAAGTGCAGGCCAAGGAAATCCTGGAAATGCGCCTGAACCGCCTCACCGGGCTGGAACAGGAAAAGCTCACCGACGAATACAAGCAGCTGCTGGAGACGATCGCCGGCCTGATCCGCATCCTCGAGAATCCCGACGTGTTGCTCGACGTGATCCGCACCGAGCTGCGCAGCCTCAAGGAAGAATTCGGCGACGATCGCCGCACCGAGATCCGTCCGGGCGAAGAGGATCTGGACATCCTCGACCTGATCGCTTCGGAAGACGTCGTGGTGACGCTCTCGCATTCGGGCTATGCCAAGCGTCAGCCGACCTCGGCCTATCGCGCGCAGAAGCGCGGCGGCAAGGGTCGTTCGGCGACGGCGATGAAGGAAGAGGATTTCATCGACCGCCTGTGGGTGGTCAATACGCATGACACGCTGCTGACCTTCACCAGCGCCGGTCGCGTGTTCTGGCTCAAGGTCTACCAGTTGCCGGATGCGGGTCCGAACTCGCGCGGCCGTCCGATCATCAACTGGATTCCGCTGCAGGAAGGCGAGAAGGTGCAGGCGGTGCTGCCGGTACGCGAATTCAGCGCCGATCAGTTCGTGTTCTTCGCCACGCGCGACGGCACGGTCAAGAAGACGCCCCTGTCGGAATACTCGCGTCCGCGCGCGAGCGGTATCTGGGCGATCAATCTCGACGACGGCGATGGTCTGGTCGATGTGCAGCTGACCAATGGCGAACGCGACATCATGCTGTTCGCCTCGAACGGCAAGGCCGTGCGCTTCGATGAAACCGAAGTGCGCTCGATGGGTCGCACCGCCACCGGCGTGCGCGGCATGCGCCTGGTCGAAACCGAGGGCGTGCCGGTACCGAAGGTCGTCAGCCTGATCGTCGTCGACGGCGAGGGCGACATCCTCACCGCCTCGCAGAACGGCTTTGGCAAGCGCACCCCGGTGTCCGAGTACCCACGCAAGGGCCGCGGCACCCAGGGCGTCATCGCGATCGCGACCAGCGAGCGCAACGGTTCCCTGGTCGGCGCGATCCAGCTGACCGAGCAGAACGAAATCCTGCTGATCTCCGACCAGGGAACCCTGGTGCGTACGCGCGCGTCGGAAGTCTCGCAGGTCGGCCGCAACACCCAGGGCGTCACCCTGATGCGTGTGGCCGAGGGCGAAAAGCTGATCGCGGTGGAGAGTCTGGACCTCATCGTCGATGTCGACGATGCCGCCCCGGATGCCGTCGTCGACGAGACCCAGGCCGGCGACGCCGTCTGACCTGCGCCTCCCGTTCGTGACCCGCAATCGCGCCCGCCCGGCGCGATCGCGGTCGCGGTTGGACCACCTGCTTCCCGGTAACTGCCCGCAAGGCGCATGGATTTTTCACGCGGCTTGCGCCTAAGCTTGCGGCAAGTCTCCCGGGGTTCCCATGCACGACATCCGATTCTTCCTGCGCCCGGCGATGATCTTGCTGGGGCTGCTGTTTCTCGCCCCGACCCTTTCCCATGCCGACCAGTCGCTGCCCGCGACGGCCGACAGCAACCGCATTTCCGCTGCGCGCGACAAGGTGCTGCCCGTCGTCGTGAGCATCCTCACGGTGCGTCAGGACTATCGCCAGGGCGAACCCTCGCTGAGCGTGTCCAGCGGCAGCGGCACCGTGGTCAGTGCGCAGGGCCACATCGCTACCAATGCGCACGTCACCCAGAACGGCAAATCCTTCCGCGTCGTGTTCGCCGACGGTCGCGAGCTGCCGGCGAAACTCGTCGGCACCGACACATTGTCGGATCTGGCCGTGTTGCAGGTGCAGTCGCCGCGTCCGGAGACCTTCGCCTACGCCGAATTCGCGACCTCGCTCGACATCAAGCCCGGCGATACCGTGCTGGCGATGGGCGCGCCCTGGGGCCTGTCCAATTCGATGAGTGCCGGCGTCGTCAACAATCCGCGCCGCCTGCTGGTTTCCCTGTTCGACGATGAGGCCGAGTACGAAGACAGCCTGGGTGAAGACGAGCCGACCGGTCGCTATTACGCCTGGATCCAGCACGACGCGGCGATCGCGCCGGGCAATTCCGGCGGCCCGCTGGTGGATCTGAGCGGCCGCATAGTCGGCGTCAATACGCGCGGCATGATCGTCGGCGGCGACCTCGCGTTCGCGATTCCTGGTCCGGAGGCGGGCAGTGTGGTTCGCGCGCTCATCGACAAAGGCAGCGTCAGCCGCGTTTCGCTCGGGTTTCGCCTGCGTTCGCTCAAGGGCACCGGCTTCAGCCATGGCGTGCTGGTCAATGCGGTCGAACGCGATTCGCCGCCGGAGAAAGCCGGCCTTCGTGCCGGCGACCGCATTCTCAAGCTCAACGGCGAAGCGATCGACGCACCGCAGCCGATCGACTTGCCGGCCCTGCAAAAGCACATCGCCGAACTGCCGGTGAATTCGGCCGTGCGCATCGAAGTCGAACGCGACGGCAAGCGCCGCGACATCGAACTCAAGGCCACCGCGCAGACGCGCGAACGCGGCGACGAAAACGCGGTGCCGCCGTTGGGCATTTCCGCGTCCGAACTCACGGCAGCGATGGGCCGCCGACGTAATCTCGACGATGCTGCCGGCCTGCTCGTCACCGGCGTGCGTCCAGGCGGACCGGCCGCCGTGGCGCGCCCGGAATTGGCGGCTGGCGACGTGATCCGGCGCATCGATGGCAAACCGGTCAATTCGCTGGCCGATCTCTCCAGCGCGCTGCGCCCCGGCGCCGAAGTCAAACCGCTCATCGTGCAAAGCGAGCGTGACGGCGCGCAGCGTCTGAGTCTGCTCACGCCCGTGTTCGGCGACCAGGCGCGCACGCCATTGCCCGAGTTGCCGAAAGCCTGGGTCGGCGTGGAAGTGCAGCCGTTCACCACCTCCCTGGCGCGCGAAATCGGCCTGCCCGGGCCGGGCTACCGCATTTCCCGCTTGTATCCGGGCAGTCCGCTGGCGAAGGCCGGCGCGAAAGTCGGCGACCTGCTGGTGTCGGTCGACGGCGAGCCGCTCAAGCCCAACAACGAAACTTCGTCGGAAGGCTTCGACCAGCGCGTGCACGATCTGTCGCTCGACAGTCGCTCGCGTTTCTCGGCGCTGCGCGACGGCAAGACGATCGAATTCGACGTCGGGTTGTTGCCGTCGCCGGTCGATACCTCCGGCCTGCGCACGCTCGCGGTTGCCGGCTTGCGCGCGCAGCTGCGCGAACTGGGTTTCTACGATCGCGTCGCGCTCAAGCTGCCGATGGATCGCAGTGGCGTGATCATCGATGGCGTCGAAAGCGGTGGCGCCGCGGGTCTGGCGCATCTCAAGCGCGGCGATGTCATCATCCAGCTCGGCGACCGTCTGGTCAGCACGCCCGATGAACTGTCGAAAGCACTCGATCATTCGCTCGCGGCCGTCGACGGCGGTCTCATTCCCTTGCAGGTGATTCGCGGCAGCCAGACGCGCATCCTCTATCTCGAACGCTACTGGCTCAAGGCCGACGCTCCGGAGTCCCGATGAAATCCGTTTCGCTGTTCGTGTTGCTCGCGTTGTCCGTGCTTTCGCCGCTGCGCGTTTCCGCTGCCGAGGTCGAGGACTACCGGCAGATCTACAAGGACCTCACCGCGCGCCATGCGCAGTCCGTGGTCACCGTGAAGTTCGTGATGTCGGTCAACAGCTCCGGCAAGGAAGAGCGCATCGAGGATCGCACGCAGGCCTTGCTGGTCGGCGCGAACGGCCTGCTGCTCGTGCCCGATCGCGCGGTCAGCATGGATTTCGGTGCGTTCATGCCCAGCGGCGGCGGGCAGGGCGCGGCGCCGGTCGCCAAGTCCAGCGATTTCCGCGTGCGTTTGCCCGGCAGCGACGACTGGTTGCCGGCCGATCTGGTCACGCGCGACAGCCAGCTCGGTCTGGCCTGGCTGCGACTGCGGCAGCCGCCGGCGGGGCTGAGCTTCGTGAATCTGTCCGACGGCATTCGTGCCGAGCCGGGCATGGTGTTCTTCTCGCTGCTGCGCACGTCGGACGAGTGGGGCGGCGTACCGGTGTTCCGCCCTGGATTCGTCATGGGCGAAACGCGCACGCCGAAAACCGTGTTGCTCGTCGATGGCGTGCCCGGCATGGCGTTTTCCGCTGACGGGCATCCGATGGGCTATGTCGATATCGATTTTGGTCGCTTGATGCGCTCTTCGCGAAACGGCGGCAGCGGTCTGGGCCTGGATGTGGCCGATACCGCGATGCAGATGACACCGATCGACAAGGTGGCTTCCGCGACCGCCCAGGCGGCGAAACTGCCGGTCGTGGCGAGCGGCAAGTAACTGATTTCAAGAAAGTCATTGATAAATAACGAAAAAATAACCGCAGTTAAAATTCCATTAAAAACGTGGCCGGGTTGCAAGACTCGGCACGTTCGTCTGGGCAGTCCCCGGAGGTGCCACCATGTTCCATTCCCGAACCCAACGTCGCATAGCGGCGTTTTTTGTTGCCTGCGTTTTGGTCGTCAGCGGTCTGACCGGATGCAAGCGCGACGCCAACCAGGTCCCCGAGTTGCAGCCCGGTCAGGCGGCCGTGGACTTGCGCGAAAAGGTCGTCGGATTCGGGCTGGTCTCCGCGGGACGCGGCGAAGAGAACGGGGACGCCGCCATCGAGCTTGAGTTCTCGCAGGCGCTGGCGAGTTCGCAGGATTTCGATCAGCTGCTGGTGGTCAAGGGGCCGAAGGGCGAACTGATCAAGGGCAGCTGGGTGCTCTCCAGCGACGGCAAGACGCTGCGCTTTCCTTATGTCGAAGCGAGCGAAACCTATTCGGTGCTGATCCGCGCCGCCCTCACCGCCGCGGACGGCAAGATCCTGGGCAAGGACGACGAACGTAAGATCTTCACCGGGCCGATGGAGCCCGCTGTCGGCTTCGCCTCGCAAGGCAGTGTGCTGCCGGCGAAGGAAAGCCGCGGCCTGCCGGTGGTGTCGGTGAACGTGCCGGAAGTGGACGTCGAATTCTTCCGCGTGCGCGACAGCGAAGTCGCCAAGTTCTTCGCCGAATACCAGCGCGGCGGTCGTCGCAGCGGCTGGCAGCTCGACGAGGGCGATTACGAAAGCGAGTCGCGTGCCTCGATCCGCGAATACGCCGATTCGGTCTACCTCAATCGTTTCGTGCTCGGTGGCGCGCAGAACGAACGCCGTCTGACCTATCTGCCGCTCAAGGACATCAGCCAGCTGCAGGGCGCCGGCCTGTATTTCGCCGTCATGAAGCCGGTCGCGAAGTTCGACAGCGAATATGAGACGGCGATCTTCTACGTCAGCGACATCGGCCTGCACGTGCGCGCCTACAAGGACAACATCTACGTCCACACCGCCTCTCTGAAGTCCGGTGAAGCGCTGGGCGACGTCACCCTGTCCGCGCTCGATCGCAAGGGCGAGACGACGCTCAAGGCGACGACCGACTCCAACGGCGACGCGCTCGTCGCCTACAAGCTCAATGCCGAGCAGGTGCTGATCGCGCGCCGCGGCAACGACGTGTCAATGCTGGCGTTCAACCAGCCGGCGCTGGACCTCTCCGAGTTCGACGTGTCCGGCCGCGAACAGGCCTGGTTCGATGTCTTCGCCTGGTCCGGTCGCGACCTGTACCGCCCCGGTGAAACCCTGCGCATCTCGGCCCTGATGCGCAATTTCGACGGCAAGCCGGTCAAGGCGCAGCCGCTGTTCCTGAGCCTGAAGCAACCCGATGGCAAGGTGTTCATCGAATCGCAGCTCACGCCGCGCGAAGCCGGCTATTTCGAATGGCAGCAGGCCTTGCCGCCCGATGCGCCGACCGGCAACTGGCAGGTCGAATTCCGTACCGCGCCGGGCGCGGGCGATGTGGTGCAGGGCATGAAGCTGCACATCGAGGAGTTCCTGCCCGAGCGCATGAAGCTCGACCTCAATTCCGCCCAGGCGACGATCAAGCCGGGCGAAGCGCTCAAGCTCGACGTGACCGCCGCGTATCTGTACGGCGCGCCGGCCTCGGAGAACCGTTTCACCGCGCGCATGGGCGTGGTGACCGAGCAGCATCCGGTCGAGAAGTACCCGGACCATTTCTTCGGCGATCCGACCCTGTCGTTGCCGAAGAAACCCGAGGACGTCATCGACACCGCACTCGATGCGCAAGGCAAGCTTAGCTACGCGCTGAAGCTGCCCGACGAGGTCAAGAACACGGCGCCCGTATCGGTGATCGTGACCGGCAGCGTGTATGAAACCGGCGGTCGACCGGTCAGCCGCAGCCTCAAGCGCACGTTCTGGCCGGCGCCGGTGCTGGTCGGCGTCCGTCCGCTGTTCGACGCCAAGGAATCGGCTCCGTACGACAGCACGGTCGGCTTCGAGATCATCCGCAGCATGGCCGACGGCCGTCTGCAGGCCGCGAGCAATCTTTCCGTGAGCCTGGTGCGCGAGGAGCGCAACTATCACTGGACCTATGACAGCGACCATTGGGGCTACGACTACACGTCCACCTTCAAGACGGTCGAGACCAAAACCGTCGCCGCGCGCGCCGAGGGCGCCGCCCGCGTCGACTTCACCGTCGAATGGGGCGAATACCGCGTCGAAGTGAAGGATCCGGCGACCGGCCTGGTCACGCGTTTCCCGTTCGTCGCCGGTTGGGACTGGGATAACCAGAACCGCGGCCTCGACGCGCGCCCCGACAAGGTCAAGCTCGCGATCGACCGGACCGGCTATCGCGCCGGCGACAAGGTCAAGGTCACCGTGACGCCGCCGCATCCGGGCCCGGGCGTGCTGATCGTCGAAAGCGATCATCTGCTGCACACGCAGCCGATCGATGCCAAGGCCGGTGCGACCTTCGAACTCACGGTCACCAAAGACTGGGAGCGCCACGACGTCTACATCACTGCGCTGGTGTTCCGCGGCGGTTCGGCGGTCGAGAAAGTCACGCCCGCGCGCGCGGTCGGTGTCGTGCACGTGCCCATGGTGCGCGCCGATCGCCGGGTTGCGGTGACGGTGACCGCGCCCAAGCTCAGCCGTCCCGAGCAGGCGCTGCCGATCACGATCAAGGCGCCGCAACTGGCCGGCAAGAAGGCCTGGGTCACGGTCTCCGCCGTCGACATCGGCATTCTCAACATCACGCGTTTCCCGGTGCCCGATGCCGCGAGTCATTTCTTCGCGCAGCGTCGCCTGGGTGTCGATGCCTATGACATCTACGGTCGCGTCATCGAGAGTTTCGAAGGCGATACCGCCTCGCTGAAGTTCGGCGGCGACATGGCACTGCAAGCCTTGCCGCAGGCGAAGCGTCCGACTGCCAAGGTGCAGACGGTGGATCTGTACGCCGGCCCGGTCGTGCTCAATGCGCGCGGCGAAGCCCAGGTCAGCGTGAACGTGCCCGACTTCAACGGCACCTTGCGCGTGTCGGCTCTTGTCTACAGCCAGGACCAGTACGGGCAGGGCAGTACGGAAAGCGTGCTGCGTGCGCCGGTACTCGCCGAGATCAGCGCGCCGCGCGCGCTCGCGCCCGGTGATCGCAGCATGCTGACGCTGGACGTGCAGAACTTCACCGGTCGCATCGCCGAGTTCAACGTCGCCATCGACACCGACGGCCCGCTGGACGTGGCCAATGGCCGCCGCAAGTTCACGCTCGGTGCCGAGGGCAAGAACACGCTGACCTTCCCGCTCGCGGGCGGGCAGGGCTTCGGCCTGGGCACGATCAAGCTCAAGGTCACCGGCGGCGGTCACACCGTCAATCGCAGCTTCGAGATTCCGGTGCGTCCGGCCTGGGGCGGTGTCGCGCGTTCGCGTCTGCAGACGCTGACGTCGGGGCAGGGGCTCACGGTCGGCACCGAGATCGCCGATGGTCTGATGCCGGGCACGGTCAATGCCCGTGTCACCGTCAGCACCTTGCCGCCGATTCCATTCGCCCAGGTGCTCGACGACATCCTCAAGTATCCGTACGGCTGCGCCGAGCAGACGACGACGCGTGGCTACGCGGCGCTGCTGCTCGACGCCGAGACCGCTGCGCGCATGGGCTTCAAGGGGCTGACGCCGGATGATCGCCGCCACCGCCTGGAAGGCGCCTTCAGCCGTCTGGCCTCGATGCAGACCAGCAGCGGACATTTCTCGCTCTGGGGCGGCGATTCCGAGGCGTATCCGATCCTCACGCCGTACATCACCGAGTTCCTGCTCGATGCCCGCGACGCCGGCTTCGCCGTGCCCGAAGGCATGTTGCAGAAAGCGCTGACGCGTCTGAACGAGGATCTGCTGACCAGCAGCTCGCCGTTCTACGGCTATGACTATCGCGACAACCTGCGCTTCGCCTACCAGGCGCATGCCGGCTACGTGCTGGCACGCGTCAACCGGGCACCGCTGGGCACGCTGCGTGCGCTGTACGACAACGATCGCGCCAAGGCCAAGACGCCGCTGGCGATGATGCACCTCGGCCTGGCCCTGACGCTGCAAGGCGACCAGGCGCGCGGCAAGAAGGCGCTGGCAGAGGCGTTCAAGATGAAGGACGACCGCCCGTACTACTACGGCGACTACGGCACCAGCATCCGCGACGAGGCCCTGATCGTGATGCTGGCCAAGCGTCACAAGCTGAACCTGCCGCAGGCCGATGCGCGTCTGCTCTCGTTGTCGCGCAACCTCAGCGCGCGCGCCAGCGAACGCTACGTTTGGTACAGCACGCAGGAACAGATCGCGCTGGCCCGCCTGGGCAAGACGCTCGCCAACACGATGGACCAGGAACGCGTGTTCCAGGGCGACTACAGCATCGGCAGCGCGCAGACCAAGCTCACGCCCGATCGCATCGCCAGCCAGAGCCTGAGTTATGCCGATCTCGCGGCTGGCGTGCGCTACAACCTGCAATCGACCGGTGCGCTGTATGCGACGGTGGAAGTCGCAGGCATTCCGCGCACGCGTCCGGCGGTCAGCGACGGCAAGATCCGCGTCCTGCGCAGCTACTACAACACCGACGGCACGCCCTGGAAGGGCGGCACCCTGCGCGAGGGTCAGCCCCTGATCGTCGAGCTGAAGATCGAGTCGCGCGAAAGCGTGCCCGATGCGTTGGTCGTCGACCTGCTGCCGGCGGGCCTGGAGATCGAGAACCTGAACCTGACGCCGGCCGAACAATGGGCCGACATCACCGTCGACGGCGTGTCTCTCGACGAGCGCGGCAGCCAGGCAACGATCGTGCACGAGGAGTATCGCGACGACCGCTATGTCGCTGCCGTCAAGCTCTCCTACGACACGGCCAAACTGTTCTATCTGGTGCGCGCTGTGACGCCGGGCACGTACGTGGTGCCGCCGCCGCAGGTCGAGGATATGTATCGTCCCGAACTGCGTGCTGTCGGTCGCACCACGGTGGAAAACATCACCGTCGTCCAACCTTGAGACTTGGTTTTCCGCGGGGATGACGTTCGCGTCGTCCCCGCGGCCTTCGACTTCCCTCCATGTCCCTTCCTCCGTTCCATGCCCGCCGCTGGCGCCGCCGCGCCGCCCACGCCGGTGTTTGCCTGTTGTTGTTCGCGGTTTTCGTGTTCTGTCTCGATCGCTTGTTTCCCTTGCCCTTGCCCGACCGTCACGACGCCAGCGTGATCGTGACGGCAAGCGACGGCACGCCACTGCGTGCCTTCGCGGCGGATAACGGCGTGTGGCGATATCCGGTCAAGGTCGACGACGTGTCACCCCTTTACGTGCAGGCCTTGATCGGTTACGAGGACCGCTGGTTCTGGCGGCATCCGGGTGTCAATCCGGTCGCACTGGTACGCGCGGCCGGACAGTGGATCGGCAACGGCCGCATCATCTCCGGGGGCTCGACGCTGAGCATGCAGGTCGCGCGCATCATCGAGCCGCAACCGCGCAGCGGCTGGGGCAAGATTCGTCAGATGCTGCGCGCGCTGCAGCTGGAGCTGCATTGTTCCAAGACCGAAATCCTGACCATCTATCTCAACCATGCGCCCTTCGGCGGCACCATCGAAGGCGTGGAGGCCGCGAGCTGGGCGTATCTGGGCAAGTCCTCGCGCAAGCTCTCGCCGGCGGAAGCGGCGTTGCTCGCCGTGTTGCCGCAGTCGCCGAGCCGTCTGCGTCCGGACCGGCACAGCGAAGCCGCGCGTCTGGCGCGCGACAAGGTGCTCGCGCGCATGGCTGCACAGGGCGACTGGAGCGAGGCGGAAGTGCACGACGCCTTGATCGAGCCGGTGGTGTCGCGTCGTCTGGAACCGCCGATGCTCGCACCCTTGCTGGCCGAGCGACTGCGCAACGCCAATCCGGGCAAGACCGAAGTCCGCAGCACGATCGACCCCGATCTGCAGCGCATGCTCGAAGAACGCGTTTCCGCCTATTTTTCCCGCTTGCCCGAGCGCAGTTCGGCCGCCTTGCTGGTCGTCGACAATCACACGCTCGAGGCGCGCGCCTATGTCGGCTCGCTGGCCTTCGGTGAAGAGGCAAGCCTGGGGCATGTCGACATGGTGCAGGCGACGCGCTCGCCGGGCTCGACGCTCAAGCCTTTCCTCTATGGCCTGGCGATGGACGATGGCCTGATCCATTCCGAAAGCCTGCTGATCGACGCACCGCAAAGTTTCGGCGACTACCGTCCGTCCAATTTCGATCCGAATTTCAACGGGCCGGTGTCCGCATCCGACGCCTTGCGACTGTCACTGAACGTGCCGGCGGTGGATCTGCTCGACCGGCTCGGGCCGGAGCGTTTCTCCGCGCGCCTGGCGCATGCCGGTGTGCAACTGCGTCTGCCGACCGGCGCCAAACCCAATCTATCGATCATTCTCGGCGGTACCGGTGTCTCGCTCGAACAACTTGTAGGCGCCTACGTCGCGCTCAATCGCGAGGGACTGGCCGGCCGCGTCAATTACACGCCCGGGCAGGTCCCCGGGGCGCGACGTCTGCTGTCGCCGGGCGCGGCATGGATCATTCGCGAGGTCCTGGAAAAGCACGAGCGCGACGGCCTGAGCGAGGACACGTTCGATACTGGCAGCCAGCAACGCGTGGCCTGGAAAACCGGAACGAGTTACGGCTTCCGCGATGCCTGGGCGCTCGGCAGCACGGCCGATTTCACCATCGGCGTTTGGGTCGGTCGGCCCGATGGCACGCCGATGCCCGGTCAGTACGGTGCGGTCACGGCCTTGCCCTTGCTGTTCGAGGTTGTCGACAGTTTGCCGCGCAACCGGCATGTCGCGACGCGACGTGCGCCGCCACCGGACGTACGCCGGCTCGATATCTGCTGGCCGCTTGGTCTGGCCGACGATCCCGCGCATCCGGAACTGTGCCGCGAAAAACGCGATGCCTGGGCCTTGACTGGCAGTCTGCCGCCGACCTTGCCCGAGCGCGACGCGCGCCTGTGGAGTTCCGGCCGTCTGGTTGTCGAAGTGGATGCGACGAGCGGGAAGCGCATCGCCGGCGCGTGTTCGCAGACGCATGCCACGCGGTCGATGGCGATCGCGCGCTGGCCCAGTCTCGCCTATCCGTGGTTGCCGATGGCGCAGCGCAAGGCCGCGGAAATTCCCGCGCTGTCGCCTGATTGCAGCGGCGATGCGCTGACCGCGATGGAGTCGCTGCGCATCGAAGGTCCGAGCAACGGCAGTGCGATCGCGCGGGCGCCCAACAGCGCCTTGCCGCCGCAAGTGCGGCTGCGCGCGCTCGGTACCAGCCGTCGCGTGCGCTGGCTGGTCAATGGTCAGCTTGTCGGCGAGAGCGTCGGCAGTGCCGGTTTTTCGCATGCGTTCGCCGAACCGGGCGATCAGCGCATCACCGCGATGGCCGAGTCCGGTGCCTGGGCGGAACTGCAACTGCGGGTCCTGCGCTGAGCAAAAAGAAAGCGGCCTCGCGGCCGCTTTCCTGTTTCTACGACGAGCGTCGTTTCAGCCCAGGTGCTCGAGCACATAGTCGGCTGCGGAGACCTTGAACTCGCCCGGCGCTTCCACGAACAGCTGCTTGACCACGCCATCTTCGGCGTACAGCGCGAAACGCTTTGCCCGCAGGCCCATGCCGAAGGCGGTGGCGTCGAGTTCCAGGCCCAGGGCCTTGGTGAACGCGCCATTGCCGTCGGCGAGCATGTGCACGGAATCGGGTACGTTCTGGCTCTTCGCCCAGGCGCCCATGACGAAGGCGTCATTGACCGACAGGCAGGCGACGTCGACGCCGTGCTTCTCGAATTCGCCGAGCTTCTCGACATAGCCCGGCAGATGCTTGGCCGAGCAGGTCGGGGTGAACGCACCCGGCACGGCGAACAGCACGACCTTCTTGCCCGCGAACAATTCGTCGGTGTTGACGGCCTGCACGCCATCCTTGAGGTAGTTGAGGGTGGCCTGCGGAATTTTTTCGCCGATCTGGATCGTCATGGGTTTCTCCTGTCTGGGGGGCGATTCTAAACGAAGCCGGTGAAAGCCCCGTGGCGATGGGGGCGGCGGGCTTGAATTTCCAGTCCTTGAAAAAAATTCCGGCGAATACAGATAGGGGACATGGCGGTAATCACCCGCCGCCCAAGGAGCCACACCATGAGCCTCGCCCGTCACCACCTCCGCTACAGCCACAACCCGTTGCACGCCGAACTCAAGCAAGTGTTCGACCACCTGTTCAACGACGCCGCCGCAGCCAACACCGCCACGGCGCGCTGGCAGCCGCGCGTCGACATCAAGGAAGAAGCCGGCCGCTTCGTCATCCTCGCCGACCTGCCGGGCGTCGATCCGGCGGCGATCGAGATCAGCATGGACAAGGGCGTGCTGACGATCCAGGGCGAGCGCAAGGCCGACGAACCCGTCGACGGCGAACGTCTCGCGCGCACCGAGCGCGAGCAGGGCGCCTTCCAGCGTCAGTTCACCTTGCCCGACAGTGCCGATGCGGAAAATATCGTCGCGACCGGCAAGCACGGCGTGCTGGAAATCGTCATTCCCAAGCGTCCGCAGTCGACGCCGCGACGCATCCAGGTGCAGTAAGGCCGCGTAGCGCGGCGGCAACGACGTAGAATCCCCCCGCGGAGTTCGCTCCGCGGGTCTTGTTGTTGGAGGCGGGATGGAATTCAAGGACTACTACGACACCCTCGGTGTGGAAGCGAGCGCGGGCGAGGCGGAGATCAAGACCGCCTATCGCCGGCTGGCGCGCAAATTCCACCCGGATGTCAGCAAGGAAAAAGGCGCGGAAGAGCGCTTCAAGGCGGTCAACGAGGCCTATGAAGTGCTGCGCGACAAGGACAAACGCGCGTCCTACGACCAGCTGCGCGCGCGCGGCTATCGTCCGGGCGAGGAGTTTCGGCCACCGCCCGATTTCGGCGACCAGTTCGGCCAGGGGCCGGGCGGTTTCGGCAACGGCGGCTTCCGTTTCGACGATGGCGGCGGCGGTGCGGGCTTCAGCGATTTCTTCGAATCGCTGTTCGGCGGCGCCCGGGGCGGCGCGCGCGGGCGTCCGGCGCCTCCGGGCGACACCCGCGCCAAGCTGGCCATTCCGCTGGAAATCGCCTATTCGGGTGGCATCCAGCGCATCGGCATCGACGGCCGTACGCTGGAAGTGAAGGTGCCTGCCGGCATCCGGCCGGGCCAGGTGATCCGCCTGGGCGGGCAGGGCCAGGCGCAGGGGCCGCATCGCGCCGATCTGCTGCTGGAAATCGACTATCGGCCGCATGCGGACTTCGAAGTCGACGGCCGCAACATCCTCTACACGCTGGCGTTGGCGCCGTGGGAAGCGGCGCTGGGTACGACGGTGAGCGTGCCGACCCTGGGCGGTTCGGTGGAACTGCGCGTGCCGGCGGACTCCGATGCCGGCCGCAAGCTGCGCCTGCGCGGTCGCGGCCTGCCGGGCAAGCCGGCGGCGGGCGACCAGATCGTGGAAATCGAGATCCGCGCGCCGAAAGCGGAAACGCCCGCGCAGCGCGAACTCTACAAGCAGATGGCCGAGGCGTTCCGCAGCTGAGCCGCGGCCGGCCGTCGAATGCGGGCAACAAAAAAGGCGGGGAATCCCCGCCTTTTTGCTTGCCCTGCGGCGGAATCAGCCGCCGGCGAGCAGGCTGTTGATCACATCGACCAGCTGCGCTTCGGTGAACGGCTTGGTGATGTAGGCCTTGGCGCCCTGGCGCATGCCCCAGACCTTGTCGGTCTCCTGGTCCTTGGTGGTCACCAGCACGACGGGGATATGCGCCGTGGTGGCTTCCTTGGAAATCGCGCGGGTGGCCTGGAAGCCGTTGAGGTTCGGCATGACCACGTCCATGAGGATCAGGTCGGGCAGGTTGGCCTTGGCCGCTTCGACGCCCGCCGCGCCATCCTCCGCACTCAGGGCCTCGTGGCCGAGCTTCTCCACGATGCGCTTCATGCCCATGAGCTGGGACGGGGAATCGTCAACAATCAGGATGCGTGCCATAGGGCCCTCCACAAAGATTGCGTGATTGTATGCCTGTCAATGCCGGATGACGCAAGATTGATTCACAGTTTGACGATTGTCCGACCGAAGGAGCCTCCGGCCAGCATGGGCGGGAAGGCCTCGGCAAGGCTTTCCAGGCCGATTTCACGCGTGCAGATGGCGGCGAGGGAGTCGGGTTTCCAATCGGAAGCCAGGTGCTGCCAGACCGCGTCGCGGATGTCCCGGGCGGTGCCTGCCGAGGCAATCCCGAGCAGGGACACGCCGCGGATGATGAAGGGCATGACCGTCGCCGGCAGCGCGTGGCTGCCCGCCAGGCCGCAACTGGCGACGTTGCCGTAAGGCGCCGTCTGCGCCAACAGGCTGGCCAGCATCGGGCCGCCGACATTGTCCAGGGCGCCGCCGAAACGTGTGGAATCAAGCGGTTTTCCGGTGGCGACCGCCTCGCGCGCGAGCACCTCGCCAGCACCGAGGCGGCGCAGGTGATCGGCGTGTTCGGGCTTGCCGCTGATCGCGCTGACCGCATAACCGGCTTTCGAGAAGATCGCGATTGCCAGGCTGCCGACGCCGCCGGTGGCGCCGCTGACCGCGATCGGGCCGAGCGCCGGTGTCTGGCCGTTCTGCTGCATGCGATACAGCGCCAGACCCGCAGTGAAGCCCGCCGTGCCGAGGATCATGCTCTCGCGCAGGCTCAGGCCCGGGGGCAGGTGCACGGCCCAGCGTGATTCCAGGCGCGCGATTTCGCTGTAGCCGCCATCCCGTGTCTCGGAAAGCCCGCAGCCGGTGCAGAGCACGGCATCGCCTTCCTTGAACGCCGGGTCGCTGGATGCGATGACGTGACCGGCGACATCGATGCCGCCGTTGAGCGGAAACTGCCGCAGGATCTTGCCCTGGCCGGTGCCGGCGAGTGCGTCCTTGTAATTGACGCTGCTGTACGCCGATTGGACGACGACCTCGCCCGGGCTCAGCCCGTCGACCGACATCGTCTCGATGCCGGCGCGATAGCCGGCATCGTCGTTGTGGATGCGGAAGGCGCGGAAAGACCCGGGGCGGCTCATCTCTTGAGCGGCCGCGATCAGTTCGCTTTGTGGATCGCGCGCTTGTCCACCGCGAGGGCGGCTTCGTGCACGGCTTCCGAAAGGGTCGGATGCGCATGGCAGATGCGCGCGAGGTCTTCGGCCGAGCCGTTGAACTCCATCGCGACCACGCCTTCGTGCACCATTTCCGAAACGTTGGCGCCGCACATGTGCAGGCCGAGGATGCGGTCGGTTTCCGCATGCGCGATGACCTTCACCAGGCCGGCGGTTTCGTTCATCGCGACGGCGCGGCCGACGGCGGCGAACGGGAAGGTGCCGACCTTGTAAGGAATGCCGGCGTCCTTGCATTCTTTTTCGGTCTTGCCGACCCACGCGATTTCCGGCTCGGTGTAGATGACCCAGGGCACGGTGTCGAGATTGACGTGACCGGGCAGGCCCGCGATCAGCTCCGCGACGGCGATGCCTTCTTCGGACGCCTTGTGCGCCAGCATCGGACCGCGCACGCAGTCGCCGATCGCCCAGATGCCTTCGGCACCGGTGGCGCAATGTTCGTCGACGACGACGCGGCCGCGCTCGTCGAGCGTCACGCCGGTGCCTTCGGCAAGCAGGCCGGCCGTGGCCGCCTTGCGGCCGACCGATACCAGCAGCTTGTCGACGACGAGGGTCTGTTCGCCGGTGGCGTCGGCGTAAGTGACGTGGACTTCCTGGCCCTTGATCTCGGCCTTGCTGACCTTCGCGCCGAGCTTGATGTCCAGGCCCTGTTTCTTGAATTCGCGCGCGGCGGCCTTGGCTATGTCGGCATCGGCGGCGGCGAGGAAGTCGGGCAGGGCTTCGAGGATGGTGACTTCGGCGCCGAGACGGCGCCAGACGCTGCCGAGCTCCAGGCCGATCACGCCCGAACCGATGACGCCCAGGCGCTTGGGCGTGCTGCCGATGTCGAGCGCGCCGGCATTGTCGAGGATGAGCTTGTTGTCGAACTTGGCGAACGGCAGTTCGATCGGTGCCGAGCCGGCGGCGAGAATCACGTGCTTGGCGGTGATTTCGGCGACGTTGCCGTCGTGGCCCTTGATGCTGATTACCTTGCCCGGCTTGAGCGTGGCGAAACCGGCGATCGGCGTGACCGCGTTGCCCTTGATGCCCTTGAACAGCACGTTGATGCCGCCGGTGAACTGCTTAACGATCTTGTCCTTGCGCGCGATCATCGCGGCGACGTCGATCTTCGCGTTGTCCGCGCTGATGCCGTGGTCCTTGAACGTGTGCGTGAGGTTGTGGAACTGGCGCGAGGAATCGAGCAGCGCCTTCGACGGAATGCAGCCGATGTTGAGGCAGGTACCGCCGAGTGCGGGCTTGCCGTCCTTGCCGATGAAGGCATCCACGCAGGCCGTCTTCAGACCCAACTGCGCCGCGCGGATGGCCGCCACGTAACCGCCGGGACCGCCGCCGATCACCACTACGTCGAACTGCTCGCTCATTTCGATTCGATCCTAGATGTTCCCTCTCCCGGGGGAGAGGGCAGGGTGAGGGGAATGTCGGAGCGCGGTTTTCGGACTGGCCGGAGAACGTGCTCCTTCCTTCCTCCCAGATGGGGGAGGGACGTCGGGACTTAAAGGCCCAGCAGCATCCGGTGCGGATTTTCCAGCTGGTTCTTGATGTCCACCAGGAACAGCACCGCATCCTTGCCGTCGATGATGCGGTGGTCGTACGACAGCGCGATGTACATCATCGGCGCGATCACGACCTGGCCGTTCTCGGCGATCGGACGCTCCTTGATGGCATGCATGCCCAGGATCGCCGACTGCGGCGGGTTGACGATCGGCGTCGACATCAGCGAGCCGAAGGTGCCGCCGTTGGTGATGGTGAACGTGCCGCCCTGCAGATCCTCGAGCTTGAGACCGCCTTCGCGCGCGGCTTTCGCGTAGTTCGCGATCGCCAGTTCGATGTCGGCGAAGCTCTGGTTCTCTACGCTGCGCAGGACCGGGGTCACCAGGCCTTTTTCGGTCGCCACGGCGATCGAGATGTCCGAATAACCGTGATAGATCACGTCGGTGCCATCGACCGAGGAGTTCACGACTGGGTGCTTGGCCAGCGCGTTCGCGGCGGCCTTGGCGAAGAAGCTCATGAAGCCGAGCTTGATGCCGTGGGTCTTCTCGAACGGCTCGCCGAGTTCCTTGCGCATCGCCATGACCTTGCCGAGGTTGACCTCGTTGAAGGACGTGAGCATCGCGATGGAGTTCTTCGACTGCATCATGCGTTCGGCGATGCGCTGACGGATGCGCGTCATCGGCACGCGCTGCTCCGGACGGGCACCGGAGGCGGCGTTGGCGCCGCCGCTGTTGACGAAGTTGACCAGGTCTTCCTTGGTCACTGCGCCGCGACGGCCGGTGCCGGCGACATCGGCCGGATTGACGTCGTTGCGCGCGGCGAAGTTCGCGGCGCCGGGCGGCAGGGCCGAGTCGATTTTCGCGGCGGCGGGCGCCGCCTTGGCGGCCGCCGGAGCCGCAGCGGCAGGCGCGGCCGCAGCCGGCGCGGCAGCGGCGGGAGCAGCGGCAGCCACGGCACCTTCTTCAATGATCGCGATGACCTGCGAACTCGTGACGGTGTCGCCTTCCTTGAACTTGAGCTCCTTGAGCACGCCGTCGACCGGCGACGGCACTTCGAGCACGACCTTGTCGGTCTCGAGGTCGAGCAGGTTCTCGTCGCGGCGGACGGAATCGCCGGCCTTCTTGTGCCAGGTGGCGATGGTGGCGTCGGAAACGGATTCCGGCAGAACCGGCACTTTGACTTCGATGCTCATGGAAAGGGCCCTGGGTGGTGTTCGGTTATTCGGTGACGTGTTCGCCGTTGGCCGGGTTGATCAGCGCGTCGGCGATCAACTTGGCCTGTTCGGCATTGTGCGAGTTCAGATGTCCGCAGGCCGGCGCTGCGGAGCGCGCACGGCCGGCGTAGTGCAGGTTCTGGCCGGCCTGCAGGCAGAAGCGCAGGTGATGCTGGATCTGGTACCACGCGCCCTGGTTCTGCGGCTCTTCCTGGCACCAGACCACTTCCTTGGCATTGGCGAAGCGCTTGAGCTCCTCGGCCAGCTCCGGACGCGGGAACGGATACAACTGCTCGACGCGCACGACGGCGACATCGGAAATCGCCTTCGCTTCCAGCACTTCCAGCAGGTCGTAGTACACCTTGCCGCCGCAGACGACGACGCGGCGCGCCTTGGCCGGATCGGCGCAGACGCTGTCGGGGATGAGGTTCTGGAAGCCGCCGTTGGCGAGATCTTCCATCGTCGACACCGACACCTTGTTGCGCAGCATCGACTTCGGCGTCATGACCACGAGCGGCTTGCGCGTCGCGCGCAGCATCTGACGACGCAGCATGTGGAACATCTGCGCCGGCGTGGTCGGGGTGCAGACCTGGATGTTGTTGAGCGCGCACAGCTGCAGGAAACGTTCCAGACGCGCCGAGCTGTGCTCGGGGCCCTGGCCTTCGTAGCCGTGCGGCAGGAACAGCACCAGACCGCACAGACGATCCCACTTCGATTCGCCGGACGTGATGAACTGGTCGATGACCACCTGCGCGCCGTTGGCGAAATCGCCGAACTGGCCTTCCCAGATGTTCAGCGTCATCGGCTCGGCCGTGGAATAGCCGTATTCGAAGGCCATGACCGCTTCTTCCGACAACAGCGAATCGATGATGACCGCGTGTTCGGGCTGCTGCGCGAGCTGGCGCAGCGGCATGACCGCTTCGCCCGTCACCTGGTCGTGCACGACCGCATGGCGATGGAAGAAGGTGCCGCGGCCAGCGTCCTGGCCGACCAGGCGCAGACGGTAGCCTTCGGTGAGCAGGGTCGCGTAGGCGAGGTTTTCGGCGAAGCCCCAGTCCATCGCGAGCTCGCCCGTCGCCATCTTGCGGCGGTCTTCGTAGATCTTCGCGACGCGCGGGTGCAGCTTGAGCGTGTCCGGCACCGCATTGATCTTCTTGGCGAGACTGTCGAGCGAGAAACGGGCGAGACCGGTTTTCACCGCGTCCGACAGCTTGCCGTTGAGCCAGGGCGTCCAGTCGACCGCATACGGATCGGCGCCGACCTTGGCCAGCTCGGTGGTGACTTCGCCGCGGTCCAGGCGATCGCGGTACGCATCGACGAGGGCCTTGGCGGCATCGGCGGTGATGACGCCCTGCGCGGCAAGCGCATCGGCATACAACTCGCGCGTGGTCTTGCGGGCGCGGATGTTCTGGTACATCAGCGGCTGCGTCGCCGCCGGTTCGTCGGCTTCGTTGTGACCGTGACGGCGGTAGCAGACGAGATCGATGACGACGTCGCGACCGAATTCCTGGCGGAAGTCGTAGGCGATCTGCGCGCAGAACACCACGGCTTCCGGATCATCGCCGTTCACGTGCAGCACCGGGGCGCCGACGATCTTCGCCGGGTCCGTGCAGTACAGCGTGGAACGCGCGTCGTCGGGACGGCTGGTGGTGAAGCCGACCTGGTTGTTGATGACCACGTGCACCGTGCCGCCGACCGCGAAACCGCGCGCCTGCGACATCTGGAACAGTTCCATGATCACGCCCTGACCCGCGAACGCGGCATCGCCGTGGATCAGGATCGGCAGGACCTGCTTGCGCTCGGCGTCCTGGCGACGCATCTGGCGCGCCCGCACACTGCCGGCGACGACCGGGTCGACGATTTCCAGGTGCGAGGGATTGAAGGCGAGGGCGAGGTGCACCGGGCCGCCGGGCGTGGCCACGTCGGCCGAAAAGCCCATGTGGTACTTCACGTCGCCGCTATGCTCGGGCGTGTCGGGATGGTCGAAACGGCCTTCGAATTCGGCGAAGAGCTTTTGCGGTGATTTGCCGAGCGTATTGATCAGCACGTTCAGACGGCCGCGGTGGGCCATGCCGATGACCGCGTCCTTGACGCCGCTGGTGCCGCCGCGACGGACCAGCGTGTCCATCAGCGGAATCAGCGAATCGCCGCCTTCTAGCGAGAACCGCTTCTGGCCGACGTATTTGGTGTGCAGATAGCGTTCCAGGCCTTCGGCGGCGGTGAGACGCTCGAGCACGCGGGTCTTGTCGTCCTTGGCCAGGCCGAAGCTGCCGGCCGCGCCTTCGAAGCGCTGCTGCATCCAGCGGCGCTGGGCCGCGTCGGAGATGTGCATGAACTCGGCACCGATGCTCTGGCTGTAGGTCGCCTTGAGCTTGCCGAGCAGGTCGCGCAATTTGTATTTGGGCGCGCCGAAATAGGTGCTGACGGCATATTCGCCGTCGAGGTCGGCGTCGCTCAGGCCGTGGAAGGCCAGGTTGAGGTCCGGAGCGTCTTCCGGCGGCGTCATCGCCAGTGGGTCGAGGTGCGCGCCGAGATGGCCGCGCGAGCGGTAGGCCGTGACGAGCTTGCCGACGGCGGTCTGCTTGCGCGCCGCTTCTTCGTCAATGCCGCCGCTGGCGAGACCGCGCGCGCCGAGGCGCGCCGCCGTCTGGATATTGGCCATGACCGCCGAGTGCGGGATATCGCCGGCTTCGCGGCCCTTGAACGCGTCGAAATAGGCTTTCCATTTCGGCCCGACGCTGTCGGGAGCGACCAGGTACTGCTCGTACAGGTCTTCGATAAAGGCGGCATTGCCGCCGGAAAGCTGCGAGGACTGGGAAAACTGCTTGATCAGGCTATCCACGGCATCCGCTCTGGCCTCTTAGGAAGGCAGGCCAAGTCATTGTTCGGGTTGGAATTCATTGCCTCGCCAAGCAGCGACGGGCAAGGCCGGGAATTATAGCCCGAGCGGCAAGGCCATGAGTACCCGTCGGCGGGTGCAGGACGGGCCCGAGCGGGCCTACAGACCCAGCGCCCGGAACTCCGTGCACGGACGGCAGCGTTCCCAGACCCGCCCGAAGTGATCATTGAGCTGGCGCGCGCGCGAAGGCAGGGCCGGGCTCCAGTCGCCTTCGAAACGACTGCCGAGGGTGCGGAACAGGTAACCATCGTGATCGGTGGCCAGATACACCGAGGCGTACTGCAGGTCCTCGGGATCGACCGGCGTGCGGAACTGGAACGCGGTCGGCAAGCGTTGCGCCAGCGCGAGCAGGGGATGCGGCTGACGCTGGGCGAGCACCGGGTCCTGCACGAGGATGCGCGCGACGCCGCCGCGGCCGGAAATCGCGAATTGCTTGAAGGCCTCGACGATCGAGGGTCGCGCATACAGCGCATGCTCGAGATCGCGGGTGTACACGACCAGCTCGCGCCGGGCGCCGCCGATGAGCCGGGCGGTCGCGTCGATGACCGGATCGATATGGTCGAACTCGACCGGTTTTTCGGACGGGCCGCGCGCGGCTGCCGGCGGACGACCGGCGAGCTGGCGCGGCTCCAGCGCCAGCCGCATGTTCCGGTGCTGGATGCCGGCTTCCTCGTACTCGTCGCCGTAGGGTGCGAAGCCGAATTTTTCGTAGAAACCTATGGCGCCGACCTGCGCATGCAGGCTGACTTCCGTCCAGCCCAGCGCGCGCGCCTGCTCGATCAGGGCCTGCAGCAGGGCATCGCCGACGCCCTTGCCGCGCCAGTCGCGCAGCACGGCCATGCGACCGATGGTGTGTTCGGGCGTGAGCCGGCCGGTGCCGATGGGGCGATGCTGGTTGTCGCGCGCGATCACGTGATGGCAAAGGGGATCGAGTTCGTCCCATTCCAGTTCCAGCGGCACGTTCTGCTCGATCACGAACACCGGTTCGCGCACGGCGCGCAGGTCGGCCAGGTCGGCCTGATAGCTCGCGGGATCGATGCGGAATTCGGCGCTGGGAAGCAGGCTCATCGGCGGGATTTGCTGGGGCGCTGGAGCTGATAGTGCCCGCGTGCGATCAAGGTTTCCAGCGTCTCGCGGGCGCTGTCGTCGAGCTTGGCGAACGCAGCTTCGTCCAGGGCTTCGTAGCTGGCGAGCAGGCGGGCCGAGGCCGCGCTCATCGTGAACGCTTCGCCGGTGACGAACAGCTGCGCACGCTTGCCGGTTTTCGCCCAGGCCGTGCGCGCGAACGGATGCCGCAGCAGCAGGCCGCCTTCGGTCAGGGCTTTCTCGACGACGGCAAGGCTGGGCGCGCGGGGCGCAGCGGACACTTCGCCGGAGGCGCGGTAACGCGTGATGAAGCGGCCGAACCATTCGCGCTTCTTTGCGGCATCGAGGTTCTGCAGGACGGCGATCGCGGCATCCACACGCGCGAACGCGGCCTCGTCGATTTCGAAGGCATCGTCGGGCTCAGTCAGGTCCGGATCGCCGTAGCGCGATTCTTCCGGCAGCGAGGCCGCGAGTTCTTCGGCGAGATCGACGATCAGCTCCGACTGCGAGGGCGCGCGCATGCCGATCGAGAAGGTCATGCAGGCATCAACGGCCTCGCCGTGATGCGGCACACCCGGCGGCAGGTAGAGCATGTCACCCGGCGCCAGCACCCAGTCGTGCGATGGCTTGAAGGTCTGCAGGAGCTTGAGTTCGACGTCGGGTCGGAACGCTTTCGACGCCTTCGGGTTCGTGTCGATCTGCCAGTGCCGGTGGCCTTGGGCCTGCAGCAGGAAGACGTCGTACTGATCGACGTGCGGGCCGACCGAGCCACCGGGCGTGGCGAAGCTGATCATCACGTCGTCGACGCGCCAGGCCGGCAGGAAACGGAAGCGATCGAGCAGGCCGCGGACATCGAAATCCCACTTGTCCATGTCCTGCACGAGCAGGGTCCAGTCCTTCTTGCCGAGCTTGGGAAACTCTTCCTCGGCGAACGGACCGCTGCGCACGGACCAGGCGTCTTTCTTGCGGTTGTAGGAGACCAGGCGCGACAGCGCGGCTTCCTCGCAGGCCAGGCCCGCGAGATCTTCCGGTTCCAGTGGCGCCTCGTAGCCGGGGAAGGCTTGGCGGATCAGCAGCGGCTTCTTCTGCCAGTACTCGCGCAGGAACTGCTCGACCGGCATGCCGAGGAAGTATTTCGCGCTGGCAGCGACCTCGATCAGGGCGGCCATGATCAGATCTTCTTGGCGAGACGTTCGGCCAGGCCGACATAGCCGCCCGGCGTCAGCGCCTGCAGACGTGCTTTTGCGTCGGCGGGCAGGTCCAGGCCGGCGACGAAGTCGCGCATCGCCGCTTCGGTGATGCCCTGGCCGCGCGTGAGCGCTTTCAACTGCTCGTAGGGATTGGGCAGGCCATGGCGGCGCATGACGGTCTGCACGGGCTCGGCGAGCACCTCCCAGGCGGCGTCGAGATCCGCCGCCAGGCGATCGGGATTGGCGTTGAGTTTGCCCAGGCCGCGCATGAGGGCGTCGAGCGCGATCAGCGAATGACCGAAGGCCGTGCCGAGTGCGCGCAGGACCGTGGAATCGGTCAGGTCGCGCTGCCAGCGGCTGATCGGCAACTTCTCGGCGAAATGTCCGAGCAGGGAGTTGGCGATGCCGAAATTGCCCTCGGCATTCTCGAAGTCGATCGGATTGACCTTGTGCGGCATCGTCGACGAACCGACTTCGCCGGCCTTCACCGACTGCTTGAAGTAGCCCAGCGAGATGTAGCCCCAGACATCGCGGCACAGATCGATGAGCACGGTGTTGATGCGCCGCTGCACGTCGCAGAGCTCGGCGATGCCGTCGTGCGGTTCGATTTGGGTGGTGTAGGGATTGAAGTCCAGGCCCAGCGACTCGACGAAACGCTGCGCGAACGCCGCCCAGTCGACCTCGGGATAGGCGACGACATGCGCGTTGTAGTTGCCGACCGCGCCGTTGATCTTGCCGAGCATCTCGATTTGCGCGAGTTGTTTCTGCTGACGGCCCAGGCGCGCCAGGGTATTGGCCAGCTCCTTGCCCACGGTGGTCGGCGAGGCCGTCTGGCCGTGCGTGCGCGAAAGCATCGGCAGCGCGGCGTAGTCGTTGGCCATCGCGCGCAGCTTGTCGGCCAGCCCCTGCAGCGCTGGCGCGAGCACGGTGTCGCGCGCCTGCTTGAGCATCAGCGAATAGCTGAGGTTATTGATGTCCTCGGAGGTGCAGGCGAAATGCACGAACTCCAGCGACGGGCCGAGTTCGGCGTCGCCCGCGAGTTTTTCCTTGATGAAATATTCCACAGCCTTGACGTCGTGGTTCGTCGTGCGCTCGATCTCTTTGACGCGGGTGGCGTCGGCGACCGAAAAATCCGTCGCCAGGGCGCGCAGGCGCGCGCCGGCGGCCGGCGAGAAGGGCTGGAGCTCGACGATGCCGGGATCCGCCGCGAGCGCGAGCAGCCACTCCACTTCGACCGTCACGCGCGCCTTGATCAGCCCGTACTCGGAAAAGATCGGCCGCAGGGTTTCGGCCTTGCCGGCGTAGCGGCCATCGAGCGGGGAGAGGGCGAGCAGGGTGTGTTCGGACATGAGGATTCCGTGGTTGCGCGGGTCGGGCAGCGGCAGACCGCCATTTTACATGCTCGTTGCGGGGGCCGGCGCTATGCTTGCGCGTCCCCATCGGAGCCGCCCATGACCGCCAAGACCCGCCTCGAACACGACAGCCTCGGCGAATTGCGCGTTCCCGCCCAGGCTCTGTACGGGGCCCAGACGCAGCGGGCCGTCGACAATTTCCCGATTTCCGGCCTGCGCATGCCGCGCGGCTTCATTCGTTCGCTGGGACTGATCAAGGCCTCGGCCGCCGAAGCGAACCTGTCGCTGGGCCTGTTGCCCAAGAATACCGGCGCGGCGATCGTGCGCGCTGCCGACGCGGTCGCGCGTGGCGAGGTCGATGCCGAGTTTCCGATCGACGTGTTCCAGACCGGCTCGGGCACCTCCAGCAACATGAATGCCAACGAGGTCATCGCGACCCTGGCCTCGCGCCAGCTCGGCAAGCCCGTGCACGCCAACGACCACGTCAATCTCGGACAAAGCTCCAACGACGTGATCCCGACCGCGATCCAGGTATCGGCCGCGCTGGCTTGGCACGAGACGCTGCGCCCGGCGCTCAAGCATCTGAAGTCGGTCATCGACAAGCGCGCGAAAGCGCTGGCCAAGGTCGTCAAGACCGGACGCACGCATCTGATGGACGCGATGCCACTGACCCTGGGTCAGGAGTTGTCGGCCTGGTCGGCGCAGCTCGCGTCGGCGATCGAACGGCTGGACGACAGTGCCAAGCGACTGCAGCGCTTGCCCATCGGCGGCACCGCGATCGGCACCGGGATCAATGCCGACGCACGTTTCGGCAAGCGTGCCGCCGCGCAGTTGCGTGTGCGTACGGGCGTGAAGTTTTCCCAGGCGGCGAACCTGTTCGAGGGAATCGCGGCGCAGGATGCCGCGGTGGAGTTTTCCGGGCAGCTCAATGCGTTGGCGGTCGCGCTCAACAAGATTGCCAACGATCTGCGCTGGATGAATTCCGGGCCCTTGGCTGGCCTGGGCGAAATCGAATTGCCGGCGCTGCAGCCCGGCAGCTCGATCATGCCCGGCAAGGTCAATCCGGTGATCCCCGAGGCGATGGCGATGGTCTGCGCGCAGGTCATCGGCAACCACGCGACGATCACCTTCGCCGGCGCCAGCGGCAATTTCCAGTTGAATGTGATGCTGCCGGTGATCGCGCACAACCTGCTGCAGTCGCTGGAGCTGCTCGGCAATGCCTCGCGCCTGCTCGCCGACAAGGCGATCGCCGGTTTCACGGTCCGTCACGACCGCATCGACGAGGCGCTGGCGCGCAATCCGATCCTGGTCACGGCGCTCAATCCGGTCATCGGCTACGAAGCGGCGGCCGCCATCGCCAAGCGCGCGTACAAGGAAAAGCGGCCGGTGCTCGAGGTCGCCAAGCAGATGACGTCGCTCAGCGAAGCGCAACTGCGCAAATTGCTCGATCCCAAAGCCCTGACGAAGGGCGGTATCGGGTCCGGGGGCAGCAGCGGTTGACGTCGCCGACTCCCTCTCCCGCGAGCGGGAGAGGGCTGGGGTGAGGGTCGCGGCAGACGAAAAAAAGCCCCGCAATGCGGGGCTCTTTCGTTTCCGGCGCCGATGTTCCGGCAGGAGCAGCTCGAATCAACCCTCGTCGCGGAACCGACGCAGGCGGACTGCAACCACGATCATCGCGATACCGACCACCGCACCGATCCACATTTCCGGCGTCGTCATGACAGCCCAGGCGGCGGACAGCGGCGAACCATGGTCCAGCGCGTCGGCCTGGATGCGGCCCGGATCGTTGATCAGGAAGGACCACGAACCCGGCACCACGCTCAGCAGCAGACGACCGATGGCGCGCCACAGGATCTCGAGCTTCCAGTTCAGATCGAGCATCGCGTTCGTCCAGCTCAGCAGACCGCCGGTGACCAGAGGAATACCGACGGCCCACAGGAAGGGCTTGGTGCGGGCCCAGGCCGAGATCATCAGCAACCAGCCGGCCGTGGGCAGGGCCCAGACCATGTACACCGGCAGCGAGGCGAAGAACTCCAGCGGCAAGGTATAGGTACGCGCCGTGCTGAACACCGGGCCGAACAGATTCACGCCCGCCACCGCCAGACTGCCCAGCATGAGGATCGTGATGAGCAATCCCACGATCGTCGCGATGACCAGGCTGATCACCGGTGCCACCACCAGCGCCGTCGCCAGCTTCGAAAGCACCGTGTCGCGATCGGAGATCGGCAGCGATTTCCAGAACAGCACGCTGCGGTTGCTGCGATCGTCGAACAGGGAGCCGAGGAAGTAGAAGAACAACACGAAGCTCAGCACGATGAACAGGGGCGCGGCGCTGCCGACGAACACGGTGGAAATGCCTTCCACCATCTTGACCTGCACTTCCGGCGTGACCGCTTCGGCGAGGCTGTGCATCTCGGTGCCGTTGACATGCATGCCCTGCATCTTGCCGGTGCCGAGGGCGACCATGAAGGTGATGCCCATCATGAGCACCATCAAGCCGCCGACCACGATCTGGGACCAGAACAGACCGCCCTTGTGTTCCCAGTACTCACGCTTCATCAACCACTTGAAGGTGTTCATGCGTAGGTTCCTTTCATCGTTGCCACGAACAGATCGGCGACGCCGACATTGCGGGTCTCGCCCATTTCAGCCAGCTGTGCGCGGGGCACGCCGTCGAACAGGAAGACAGACTTGCCAAACACCTGGCGCTCGTCGATCGGCTTGAGCGCGCGGGCGGCATCGGCACGGTCAGCGTTGACCATGACCTCGGTGAAGCGCTCGGCGACATCGTCCATCGTCGCCGAAAGAACGATCTTGCCTTCGCGGATGAACATCAGGTCGGACAAGATGTGCTCGATCTCTTCGACCTGGTGCGTCGTGACGATGATCGTCTTCTCTTCGTCGAAATAGTCTTCCAGGAGGTTCTGGTAGAACTGCTTGCGATAAAGGATGTCCAGGCCGAGGGTCGGTTCGTCGAGCACCAGCAGCTTCGCGTCGATGGCCATGACCAGGGCGAGGTGCAATTGCACGATCATGCCCTTGGACATCTGCTTGACCTTCATGTCCGGCTTGAGCTTGGTGTGCGACAGATAGCGCTCGGCCTTGGCGCGATCGAACTTCGGATGCACGCCGGCAACGAAGTCGACCGCGTCCTTGACCTTCAGCCAGCGCGGCAGGATCGCCACGTCGGCGATGAAGCAGACCTGCTGCATCAGCTCATCGCGCTGGGTGCGCGGGTCGAGGCCGAGCACCGTCAGCTCGCCGTCGAACGGCGCCAGGCCCAGCATGGCCTTGAGCGTGGTGGTCTTGCCCGAACCGTTCGGACCGATCAGGCCGACGATGCGGCCGGCGGGGATGTCGAAACTCACGTTATCGACGGCGATCTGCTTTCCGTAGCGCTTGCTCAGACCGCGGGCAGTGATCAGGGCGCTCATTTCGCACCTCCGTCATTGGCCGCTTTCAACAACTGTTCCATGTTCAAACCCAGGCGGCGGATGCGTTCCACCATCGCCGGCCACTCATCGCTCAGAAAACGCTCGCGCTCACTGGCCAGCAGTTTCACGGGCGCCCCTTCGGTAACGTACATGCCAAGTCCCCTTCGTTTTTCAACCAAAGCTTCGTCCGCCAGCTCCTGATAGGCGCGCGAGACGGTAATCGGATTGAGCTGGTACTCGGCGGCGATTTGCCGGACCGAGGGCAGGGCGTCGCCGGGCTTCAGCACGCCATCCAGCATCATGCCCACCACCCGCTCCTTGAGTTGGCGGTAGATCGGTGAGTTGTCGCTCCATGCAATGCTCATGCTCAGGACTCCCGTTTCGGCAGGATCGGCGCGAACGAGAAGAACGGCATCGACATCTGGCGCTTCATGCCGATGTTGCGCTTGCGGGCGATCTCGGCACTGTCGGCCTGGACGTTGAAGCCCGGCGAGGACAGATCGATGCTGGCCATCTCGTTGCGCGGCGGGGCGCCGACGGAATAGCTCACCGCCAGCATGGACAGGGCGACCATCAGGCCGGCCATCGTGTTTTTGACTTTGTGGTACATATTGCCTCCCAGGCTGGTGAGGTAAGTGAGCGGTGTTGTAGGCAACTATAACACTAGAAAATTTGATGTCAACACTCCCTGCACACTTTTCGTACCAAACTGATGGCATATATCCGGGCCGCGGGCCCCAACCAGGGGTAAGTCGATGAAAAAGCTGATGTTTGTTGCCCTGGCGGGCCTGTTGGCAGCGGCGCCTGCGCTGTCGGGCAAGGCCTTGCTGGACCAGAACTACCGCCGTTTGGCCGGAAAAGAGGTGGTTAACCTGCAGCGGGCCTACGGCGGCGACGTGCTGCTGGTGGTCAACACCGCCAGCAAGTGTGGTTTCACGCCGCAGTACGAGGCGCTGGAAGCGATGCATGCCAAATACAAGGATCGCGGATTCGCGGTTCTCGGTTTTCCGTCGAACGATTTCATGGGACAGGAGCCGGGCAGCGAAAAACAGATCCAGGAATTTTGCACGCTCACCTACGGCGTGAAATTTCCGATGTTCGAAAAAGTGCACGTAAAAGGCGATGCAGTGACGCCTTTCTACCGTCAGCTGACCGCCGCGACCGGCGATGCGCCGGGCTGGAATTTCCACAAGTACCTGATCGATCGCAACGGCAAGGTTGTCGCGAGTTACGGCAGCCGCACCAAGCCCGATGATCCGGAACTGGTTGCGAAACTCGAGAGTCTGATGGCGGCGCCGAGGCCTGCGAAAAAGGGGTAATTGCGCTTCGTCGAAGCACCCCTCATCCGGCCTGCGGCCACCTTCTCCCCGCGAGCGGGGAGAAGGATCAACGCGAACTCCCTCTCCCGCTTGCGGGCGAGGGCCGGGGTGAGGGCAGCCGTTCGCGCCGATTGCCGCCGAGCCCCGCGCTGGCGACAATGGGGGCTTATGCCGCATGCGCCGGCTTAGCCCAGGAGTTTCACCCGATGAATCCGGTTCTTCGTTCCGCCGCCCTCGTGGCGACGCTCGCCGTTGGCGCTGCTGCCATGGCCCAGACGCCCGCTGCCAAGCCAGCCGCTGCGCGCGCGCCGGCCGCCAAGCCCGCGCCCGCTGCCGCCCGGCCTGCTGGCGCCCTGACCACCGAGCGTCAGAAGGTCAGCTACATGATCGGCATGGACGTCGCGCGTTCGCTCGAGCCGATCAAGGGCGAGATCGATGTCAACGTGATGGCGCAGGCCATCCAGGCCGTGTTCTCCGGCAAGCCGACCGCGATGACCGATGCGCAGGCCGAACAGCTGCGCAACGCCTTCAGCCAGAAGATGCAGGCGCGCCTGAGCGCGCAGGCCGCGGCCGAGGGCCAGAAGAATCTCGAAGCCGGCAACCGTTTCCTCGCCGCCAACAAAACCAAGCCCGGTGTGCGCACCACGGCCAGTGGCCTGCAGTACCAGGTGCTGCGTCAGGGTGCGGGTCCGACGCCGCAGGCGACCGATACGGTGCGCGTGCACTACAAGGGCACGTTGCTCAATGGCACGACCTTCGACAGCTCGTACGAGCGCGGCCAGCCGGCCGAGTTCGCGCTGAACCAGGTCATCCCGGGCTGGACCGAAGGCGTCGCCCTGATGCCGGTCGGCAGCAAGTACAAGCTGTGGATTCCGTCCAAGCTCGGCTACGGCCCGAACGGCCAGGCGCCCATCGGTCCGAACTCGATGCTGACCTTTGAAGTCGAGTTGATCAGCATCATCAAGTAAGCCCCGGGGCGGCGGCATCGCCGCCGCCCTTTCTGCGGTTCGGGAGTCAGCATGCGCGTTACCGTTTTCGGCACCGGTTATGTGGGATTGGTTACCGGCACGTGTCTTGCCGAAGTCGGCAACCAGGTGGTTTGCGTCGATATCGACGCGGCCAAGGTCGAAGGCCTGAATCGCGGCGTGATCCCGATTTACGAGCCGGGCCTGGAAGACATGGTGCTGGCCAATCATGGCGCCGGCCGCATCGCGTTCACCACCGACGCCACCAGCGCGATCGCGCACGGCGAAATCATCTTCATCGCGGTCGGCACGCCACCCGACGAGGACGGTAGCGCCGACCTGCAGTACGTGCTCGCGGTCGCGCGCACGATCGGCCAGAACCTGGGCAAGCGTGCGGTCATCGTCAACAAATCCACCGTGCCCGTCGGCACCGCCGACAAGGTGCGCGCCACCGTGGCTGCGGAACTGGCCAAGCGCGGCGCGGACGTGCCGTTCGAAGTCGTTTCCAATCCCGAATTCCTCAAGGAGGGCGATGCGGTCAAGGACTGCATGCGCCCCGATCGCATCGTCGTCGGCTCCTCGAGTCCGTCCGCGCTCGAAGCGATGAAGCGTCTCTACGCGCCGTTCAACCGCAATCACGAGCGCATCGTCGCCATGGACGTGCGGTCGGCCGAGCTGACCAAATACGCCGCGAACGCGATGTTGGCGACCAAGATCAGTTTCATGAACGAAATGGCCAACATCGCCGAACGCGTCGGCGCCGACATCGAGATGGTGCGGCACGGCATCGGTTCGGATCCGCGCATCGGCTATTCCTTCATCTATCCCGGCGCCGGTTATGGCGGCTCGTGTTTCCCCAAGGACGTGCAGGCGCTGGAGCGCACGGCGCGCCAGCACGGCTACCACGCGCAGATCCTGGAAGCCGTCGAAGCCGTCAATGATCGCCAGAAGCACAAGCTGTTCGAACTCATCGCGCGGCATTTCCGCGGTGAATTGCGCGGGCGCACCTTCGCGGTCTGGGGTCTGGCGTTCAAGCCCAATACCGATGACATGCGCGAGGCGTCCAGCCGCACCTTGCTCGCACAATTGTGGGAAGCCGGTGCCCAGGTGCGCGCGCACGACCCGGAGGCAAGCGAGGAGGCGCAGCGCATCTTCGGCGAACGCGCCGATCTGGTGCTGTGCGATTCCGCTGCCTCGGCGCTGAAGGGGGCGGACGCGCTGGTCGTGGTGACGGAATGGAAGAAATTCCTCAATCCCGATTTCGACCAGCTCAAGGCCGCGCTCAAGCATCCGGTCGTTTTCGATGGCCGCAACATCTACGAGCCCGCCGAAGTCGAGGCCGCCGGCCTGGCCTACTACGGCATCGGTCGCGGCCGTACGATCGCCGCGAAGGAGTGAGGCCCATGCCCGTGCCCGATACCTCGCTGGAGTTCCAGTTCGATCGCCGTTTCGCCGAACTCGAAACTCGCGTCGCGTTCCAGGAGCACACGCTGGCGGAGATGAGCGACGCGCTCGCCGAATCGCGTGCCGAAACCCGACGCGCCCTGCAACTGCTGCAGCGCGCGCTCGACGATCTCAAGCAACTGCGCTCGGAACTGCATTCCGATCCCGGCGAAGAACCGCCGCCGCCGCACTACTGAAGCAAAACCACGCATGAGCGATTCCCTCAAGAACCAGCTGCTGGGCCTGGGCTTCAAGCCCGCGCCTGCACCCGAGCGCAAGCCCGAAACGCGCGACCCTCGCAGCGCCCCGGGCAAGCCCGGCGATGCGCGCCGCGCCGAGCATCGCGGCGGCGACCGCAAGCCCGGCGACCGTCCGCGCCACGAAGCCGGGAAACCGCGCTCCGAGGCCGGCAAGCCGCGCCACGACGCCGCCAAGCCGCGCACGGGTCCGCGACCGGATCAGCGTCGCCAGGCCCATGCCGCGGGCGCGCCCAAGCGCAGCCAGGAAGAGATCGACCTGGGCAAGGCCTATGCGATCCGCGCGCAGAAGGAAAAAGACGAGCGCATCGAAGCTGAGCGCGTGAAGCAGGAAGAAGCGCGCGTTCGTCGCGAGGCGAAGGCAAAGCTCGCCGAACTGCTCAAGGACAAGGCGCTCAACGTCAAGGACGCTGAAATCGCGCGGCACTTCGAATACGGCGGCAAGATCAAGCGCGTGTACGTCACGCCCGAACAGCTCAAGGCGCTCAACGCGGGCGAACTGGGCGTGGTGCAGGACGGCGGCCGTTATCTCGTCGTGCCGATCGCGCTGCTGATCGAAGCCGAGGCGGTGTTCGCTCCCTGCGTCGCGCTGAAGGTCGATCCGAACGCGCCTGCGACCGACGATCCGTACAGCGACCCGGCCTATCAGGTGCCGGACGATCTGGTCTGGTAAGCCCCGACCTCAGGCCGAGACGTCGTCGAACATCTGGGAAATCGTGTTCTTTAGTTTGCGCAGGGAAGAACGGCCCGGTTCGCGGATCAACACGTAGGCCGTGTGCGGGTGTGCAGCCATGCTGATGTCGTGCGGGGTCACGTTCTTGTGGTCGACGCCGGGTGCGAATTCGATGCCGATCGTCGAATAGCAGTGCTGCACCATCGCCGAGCAGTACAGCGCGCCTTCGCTTTCGAGCACGTTGCGGCGCCGGCGCAGGCTGGGGTTCTGCATCGCCATGAGGGTGCCGATGAGTTCGCGCAGGGAGTAGTGCGACAGGCCCGACAGCAGGTCGAGGGCTTCGGTCAGCACTTTCGCCGTCTGCGACTCGTCGAGCGCGAAATCCAGGATCGCCAGGTTCGGAAAGGTTTCGGCGTCGTGGTAGCGATCGGCGCGGTTTTCCTGCACGCCCAGGCGGATCTGCTTGTGGCGGATGTCGAGATCCGACTCCAGCAGCCAATGCCGACCGTCCACGCGTCGGCCGCTGCACAAGAACGCATGCGACCAGGGACTGCGATGGCCCTCGGGCGTGAGGTGGTACTGCAGCTTGCGGATCGACTTGTTGATGAAGTCGACGCCGCCGCACAGACCGACCCGGCCGGGCGCCGCGTAGCGCTCGAAGAACTCGGCGTTGCTGATGCCGCCGACGATGACAATGTGCGGGGCCGGTGGGGCGAGATCGCTCATTCGGGGTCGTAGTCCAGGTTCGGAGCCAGCCAGCGTTCGGCCTGCAGCAAGGTCACGCCCTTGCGCTTGGCGTAGTCGGCGACCTGCTCGCGCGAGAGCCGGCCAACCACGAAATACTGGCTCTGCGGATGCGAGAAGTACAGTCCGCTGACGGCCGAGGCCGGATACATCGCGAAATTCTCGGTAAGACGCAGTCCGATCGCGTTCTCCGCATCGAGCAGACGGAAGATGGTTTCCTTCTCGCTGTGCTCCGGGCAGGCCGGATAGCCCGGGGCAGGGCGGATGCCGCGGTATTTCTCGGCGATCAGGTCTTCGTTGCTCAGGGCCTCGTCGGGCGCGTAGGCCCACAGGCGCGCGCGCACTTCGCGGTGCAGCCACTCCGCGCAGGCTTCGGCGAGGCGGTCGGCAAGAGACTTGAGCAGGATCGCGTTGTAGTCGTCGTGCGCTTTTTCGAACGCGGCGACGTGCGGGTCGATGCCGATGCCGGCATTGACGGCGAACGCGCCGACCCAGTCGGTCTTGCCGCTGTCGGCGGGCGCGATGAAGTCGGCCAGACAGAAATTCGGCCGCTCGTCCGGCTTTTCCGCCTGTTGCCGCAGGCAGTGCAGCGTCGTCGGGGCGTCTGCATTGACGAGGATGTCGTCGCCCTGCGCATTCGCGGGCCACAGACCGCAGACGGCTTTCGCGGTTAGCCATTTTTCGTCGACGATCCGGTCCAGCATCGCGTTGGCATCGGCGAACAACTCGCGGCACTGCTTGCCGACGATCGCATCGTCGAGAATCTGCGGATAGCGGCCCGACAGCTCCCAGGTCTGGAAGAACGGCGTCCAGTCGATGATCGCGCGCAGTTCGGCCAGCGGGACGTCGTCGAACACGGTCACGCCAGGCTTAATCGGGGCGTGTGGTTCGTAGCTCGCCCAGTCGTCCTTGAAACGCTTCAGGCGCGCGCGGTCGATCGACATCAGGGGTTTGGCGTCGCCGCGGTTGGCGTGACGCGCGCGCACCTCGGCGTAGTCGGCGGCGATGCCCTCCACGAAGGGCGTGCGCAGGATGTCGGAGATCAGCGATTGCACGACGCCGACGGCCCGCGACGCGTCCTTCACCCAGACGACGGGTTCGGCATAGTGCGGGGCGATCTTCAGCGCGGTGTGCGCGCGCGAGGTCGTGGCGCCGCCGATGAGCAGCGGCAGGTGCAGGTTTTGCCGCTTCATTTCCTTGGCGACGTGGCTCATTTCCTCAAGCGAGGGCGTGATCAGGCCGGACAGGCCGATCACGTCGACCTTTTCCTCGCGCGCACGGTCGAGGATGGTCTGCGTCGGCACCATGACGCCCAGGTCCACGACCTCGAAGTTGTTGCAGGCCAGGACCACGCCGACGATGTTCTTGCCGATGTCGTGCACGTCGCCCTTCACGGTTGCCATCAGGATTTTCGCCTTGGGCTTGCCGGCGTTGCCCGAGCGCAGTTTTTCCGCCTCGATGAACGGGATGAGGTGGGCCACAGCTTTTTTCATGACGCGCGCGGACTTGACCACCTGCGGCAGGAACATCTTGCCGGCGCCGAACAGATCGCCAACGACATTCATGCCCGCCATCAGCGGCCCTTCAATGACTTCCAGTGGCTTGTCGGCGTCCAGCCGTGCAAGTTCGGTGTCTTCTTCGACGAATTTGTCGATGCCGTGCACAAGCGCATGCTTGAGCCGCTCGATGACGGTCTTGGTGCGCCAGGTCAGGTCTTCGCCCTTGATCTCGCCTTTTTTCGACTTGTGCTTGTCGGCTTCGGCCAGCAGGCGTTCGGTCGCATCAGCGCTGCGGTTGAGCACCACGTCCTCGACGGTCTCGCGCAGCACGGCGTCGAGGTCGTCGTAGATCGGCATGCCGCCGGCGTTGACGATGCCCATGTCCATGCCGGCGCGGATGCCGTGGTACAGAAATACCGAATGGATCGCCTCGCGCACGGCGTTGTTGCCGCGGAAGCTGAAACTGACATTGGAGACGCCGCCGGAAATATGGCTGAGCGGGAAACGCCGCTTGAGTTCGGCAGCCGCCTCGATGAAGGCGACGGCGTAGCCGTTGTGCTCCTCGATGCCGGTGGCGATGGCGAAGATGTTCGGATCGAAGATGATGTCTTCGGGCGCGATGCCGGCTTCTTCGGTCAGCAACTGGTAGGCGCGCGAGCAGATCTCGACCTTGCGCTCGTACGTATCGGCCTGACCGACTTCGTCGAAGGCCATGACCACCACGGCTGCGCCGTAGCGGCGGACCTTGCGGCCGTGTTCGATGAAGGCGGCTTCGCCTTCCTTCATCGAGATCGAATTGACGATCGCCTTGCCCTGGACGCATTTCAGGCCGGCTTCGATGACGCTCCATTTCGAGGAGTCGATCATCACCGGCACGCGCGAAATATCCGGTTCGGCAGCGATGAGCTTGAGGAACCGGGGCATCGCCGCCTCGGCATCAAGCATGCCCTCGTCCATATTGATATCGATGACCTGGGCGCCGCTTTCGACCTGCTGGCGCGCGACGGTCAGCGCCTCGTCGTAGCGGTTTTCCAGGATGAGCTTCTTGAACTGCGCCGAGCCGGTGACATTGGTGCGCTCGCCGACGTTGACGAAATTGGTGTCCGGCGTGATGACGAACGGCTCCAGGCCCGACAGGCGCGTGTAGGCCGGCGGCTGCGGGATCCGGCGCGGCGGACTCCCAGCGACGGCGTCGCTGATCGCCTTGATATGCGCCGGCGTCGTGCCGCAGCAGCCGCCGACCAGATTGAGCAGGCCCGCCTCGACGAACTCGCGCAGCACATGCGCCATTTCCTCCGGGCCTTCGTCGTAGCCGCCGAAGGCGTTGGGCAGGCCGGCATTCGGATGCGCGCTGACATGGGTATCGGCGACCTGCGAGAGCATGTCGACATGCGCGCGCAGGTCCTTGGCGCCCAACGCGCAGTTCAATCCGATCGACAGCGGTCGCGCATGCCGCATCGAGTACCAGAACGCCTCGGCCGTCTGGCCCGACAGCGTGCGCCCGGACAGGTCGGTGATCGTGCCGGAAATCATGATCGGCACACGCTCGCCGAGTTCCTCGAACAGCACTTCCAGCGCATAAAGCGCTGCCTTGGCGTTGAGCGTGTCGAAGATCGTCTCGACCATGATCGCGTCGCTGCCGCCTTCGATCAGCGCGCGCGCAGCTTCGATGTAGTTGTCGCGCAATTCGTCGAAGCTGGTGTTGCGGAAACCCGGGTCGTTCACGTCCGGGCTGATCGAGGCGGTGCGCGAGGTCGGGCCGAGAATGCCGATCGCAAACCGCGGGCGCGACGGATCGCGCGCCTCGATCTGGTCGCAGCATTCGCGCGCCAGGCGGGCGGCCTCCCGGTTCAGCTCCGGCACCAGGTGCTCGAGCTTGTAGTCGGCCTGCGACACGCGCGTGGAATTGAAGGTATTGGTCTCGATGAGGTCGGCGCCGGCCTCGAGATAGCCCAGGTGGATGTCGCGGATGATCTGCGGCTGGGTCAGCGTGAGCAGGTCGTTGTTGCCCTTGAGATCGCCCGCGCAGCCGCAGCTCGGGCCGTGATGGTGTCCCTCGGAAAAGTGCGTTCCGTCATATCCCTGCGCAAACCGGTCGCCGCGATAGCCCGCTTCGTCGAGTTCGTGCCGCTGGATCATCGTGCCCATGGCGCCGTCGATCACGAGGATGCGTTCGGCCAGCGCCTGCTCGAGCAGGGCAACGCGATGCGGGTGTTTCCAGGGAAGCGAGTTCAACAATTCATCCTTCGACAGAGTCGGCGCTCGTGGCGCGGCGATCGGTGGATCAGGCCTTGCGGGCTAGCAGGGTCAGCACTTCGAAATGCGGCGGGCGTTTTTCCCGGGTGACGACTTCGCATACCTGCACGCTCAGGCCGGCTTTTTCGGCGTACTTGCGCAGGTCTTTTTCGGTGAAGCCCAGGTTGACGTGGCCGTACGGCGTCACTGCAGCCTTGTGTTCGTGCTTGGCCAGGCAGGTCAGCAGCAACTGGCCGTTGCGGCGCAGCACGCGGGCAGCCTCGGCGACCGCGAGTGCGGGTTTTTCGGCATAGGTGAGGGCGTGCATCATCAGCACGAGGTCGAACTGTGGCTTGTCGAAGGGCAGGTGCTGCATATCGCCCTCGCGCACCTCGACGTGGTCGAGCTTGCGCAGGCGTTCGCCCGCGGCGAGCACGACCTTGGTGCTGGAGTCGATGCAGATGTAGCGCTTGGCATGCGGCGCGAGCAGCTCGGCGAGCACGCCGTCGCCCGAGGCAACGTCCAGCACGTCGCCGGGCGCGAGCATCGGCAGCGCGGCGCGCGCGAGCGCTTCCCAGGTACGGCCCGGCGAGTAGTGCCGCTCCATGTCGCCGGCGACGGAATCGGCCCAGTTCTGGTCGGCCGACCGCGAGGCGAGCACTTCGGTCAGGCGCTCGGCGTCCTGGCGCAGCAGCGGATCGTCCGTGCCCGAACGCAGGGCGTCCCAGAGCGCGCGTTCCGACGGCTCCAGGTTGTCCTCGTTGAACCGGTAATAGGCCGACACGCCGGCCCGCCGGTCGCGGACCAGGTCGGCTTCCTTGAGCTTGGCCAGATGGGTCGACACGCGCGGCTGGGCGAGCCGGGTCACGGCCGACAGTTCGGCGACGGTGAGCTCTTCGCGCTCGAGCAGCGCCAGCAGGCGGACCCGGGTGGGATCGGCGAGTACGCGCAGACAGGCGGACCAGGCATCGAGATCCAAGGCTTTATCCTTTCATCCGGATTTAAAGATGAGGCAGGTTAGGCCTGCCCCGGGCGGCCGTCAAGGCGGGACTTCACGCGGTCTTGCCAAGTCCGTCATCGAATCGGCCCGGCGCGACCCGCTACAATGGCGGTCTTCCCGAAAGCCAATGAGGACCTGCCGTGGATTTCCGATTCACCGAAGAGCAGTTGATGATCCAGGACGTGGCCCGCCGCATCGCGCAGGAAAAGATCGCGCCGAGCGCCGAGCACCACGACCGCACCGGCGAATTCCCGCTCGAGAACATCCGCACGCTCGGCGAAAACGGTCTGATGGGCATCGAAGTCCCGGCCGAATACGGCGGCGCCGGCATGGACCCGGTGAGCTACGTGCTGGCCATGGTGGAAATCGCCGCTGGCGATGCCGCGCATTCCACGATCGTGTCGGTGAACAATTCCCTGTTCTGCAACGGCATCTTGAAATTCGGCACCGAGGCGCAGAAGCAGTTGTACGTGCGCGCGATCGCCGAAGGCCGCGAGATCGGCGCGTTCGCGCTGACCGAGCCGCAGTCCGGTTCCGACGCCACGGCCATGCGTTGCCGCGCGGTCAAGCAGGCCGACGGCAGCTTCGTGATCAATGGCAAGAAGAGCTGGATCACCTCCGGCCCCGTCGCCAAGTACATCGTGCTGTTCGCGATGACCGACCCCGCGAAGGGTCCCAAGGGCATCACCGCGTTCATGGTCGACACCACCAAGCCCGGTTTTCACCGCGGCAAGACCGAACCCAAGCTCGGCATCCGCGCGTCGGCGACCTGCGAGATCGAGTTCCAGGATTACGTCGCGTCGGCCGATGAAGTGCTCGGCACCGAAGGCGAGGGCTTCAAGATCGCGATGGGCGTGCTCGACGCCGGCCGCATCGGCATCGCCTCGCAGGCGATCGGCATCGCGCGCGCCGCGTACGAAGCCACGCTGAGCTACGTGAAGGAGCGCAAGGCGTTCGGTGCAGCGATCGGCACGTTCCAGATGACCCAGGCCAAGATCGCCGACATGAAGTGCAAGCTCGACGCGGCCTTGCTGCTGACGCTGCGCGCCGCCTGGACCAAGGGCGAGACCGACAAGAATGGCGGCCGTTTCAGCACCGAGGCGGCAGTCGCCAAGCTCACCGCGTCGGAAGCGGCGATGTGGATCACCCACCAGGCCGTGCAGATCCACGGCGGCATGGGTTATTCGAAGGAAATGCCGCTGGAACGCTATTTCCGCGACGCCAAGATCACCGAGATCTACGAAGGCACCTCGGAAATCCAGCGCCTGGTCATCGCGCGCAACGAAACCGGCCTGCGCTGATCGCGCGAACGCATGCTCGCCATACCGGCCAGTATCCCAGCCCCGCTACGGCGGGGCTTTGTTCATCGGCCGCCAACTGGCCGCTAGTGGCCTGAATTGGCTACAATTTCCTACTTTCACGCTTCCATCGAGACTGAATTCGCATGAGCGCCCAAGCCCCCCTTGACTCCGTCCTCGCCGCGCTGAAATCGGCCGTTCCTGCGAGCCAGTCCGAGCTCGCCAAGGCCTTCACTGCCGCCTATTTCGCGCGCATGCCGTCCGACGAGCTGGCCCTGCGGCCCGCGGTCGCCTGGGCCGGCATCGCCGCCAGCGCACTTGAGTTCGCGCAGCAGCGTCAGCCGGGCAAGGCGAAGATCCGCGTGTTCAATCCCGCGGCCGGCGACGGTTTCGAAACCGCGTACACGGTCGTGCAGATCGTCAACGACGACATGCCCTTCCTGGTCGACTCGGTCAGCATGCTGCTTTCGCAGCGCGATATCGCCATGCACGGCATCGTGCATCCGGTCATCGCGATCGCACGCGATGCGTCCGGCAAGCTGGTCGGCGTGGGCGAGGGTGCCCCCGAATCCTTCATGCACCTGGAAATTGATCGCCAGGGCGAGGCGGCGGTCATGGCCGCGCTGGAGCAGGAAATCGCGACGGTGCTCGCCGATGTGCGCGGCTCCGTGGCGGACTGGAAAGTCATGCGCGACAAGATGGTAGTGATCGCCGAAGAACTCGGTACCCGCCGCATGCCCGCCAGCGACGAGCAGCGCGCCGAAGCGCAGGCCTTCCTGCGCTGGGCCGCCGACAACCATTTCACCTTCCTCGGCTACCGCGAATACGAAGTCGGCGAACGCGACGGCAAGCGCATGCTGTGCCCGGTCGTCGGCACGGGCCTGGGCCTAATGCACGGCAAGGACGACGAAGCCGCGCCGCGCCCGCTCACCGGCCTGGCCGCCGCCGACCTGCCGCCGGGGGCGCGTCTGGATCCGCTGATCCTGACCAAGACCAATGCCCGTTCGACGGTGCATCGGGCCGGCTACATGGACTACATCGGCGTGCTGGAATTCGATGCCGAGGGTCGCGCCGTGCGCGAGCAGCGTTTCCTCGGCCTCTACACGTCCAGCGCCTACAACCGCCGCCCCTGGGATATTCCGGTCGTGCGCCAGCGTTTCGACGGCGTCATGAAGGCCTCGGGCCTGCCGGAAACCGGCCACAGCGGCAAGGCGCTCAAGCACATTCTGGAGACCCTGCCGCGCGACGAGCTGTTCCAGGCGACCTCGGAAGAACTGGTGCAGACCGCGATCGGCATTCTCGGTCTGCAGGAGCGCGTGCGTCCGCGCCTGTTCCTGCGCCGCGACCGCTACGGCCGCTTCTATTCGGCCCTGGTCTACATCCCGCGCGACCGCTTCAACACCGAAATCCGCGAGCGCATCGAAGCCTTGCTGATGCGCGAGCTGCACGGCGACCGTCTCGACACCAATATCCAGATCGGCGAGTCGCCGCTGGCGCAGTTGCATCTGACCATCCGCCCGAAAGCCGGCGAGAAGGTCAATGTCGACGCCGCTGCGCTCGAACTCGAACTCGCGCGTCTCGTGCGCAACTGGCACGACGAACTGCGCGACCAGCTCGTGCAGCGGCACGGCGAAGAGCAGGGCCTGAAACTGGCCAACCGCTTTGGCCGCGCGATGCCGGCTGGCTACATCGAATCGGTGACGCCGGAACTGGCCGCGGGCGACGTGCTGCAGGCCAGTGCGCTGACCGGCGATAAGGATTTGCGCCTGTCGCTGTATCGCAGCGGCGAAGGCGAGCTGCGCTTCAAGCTGTTCCGCCTCGGCAAGGAGATCGCGCTGTCCGACGCGCTGCCGATGCTGGAAAACCTCGGCCTGCGCATCAACAGCGAACATCCTTACGAGCTCGAGCTCGAAGACGGCCGCGTGGTCATTCAGGACTTCGAGGTCGAAGCCCTGTCCGGCCAAGTCGATGCCGATGCTGTGCGCACGCGTTTCGAAGAGGCGTTTGCCGCCGTTTGGCGCGGCGACGCCGAGAGCGACGGTTTCAATCGTCTCGTGCTCGCAGCGGGTCTGGGCTGGCGCCAAGTGTCGATGCTGCGCGGCTACTGCAAGTACATGCTGCAGACCGGCGTGACGTTCTCGCAGACGTACATGGAAGAAACGCTGGCGCGTTATCCGCTGATCGCGCGCCTGCTGGTCGAATTGTTCGAAGCACGCTTCGAGCCGGGCCGCGACGTCAAGGCCGATCCGAAAACCTGCCAGGCCCTGCGCCAGTCGCTGACCGACGTCGTGCCGATGGCCGACCGCGAGCAGCTGCGCACGATCCTCGAGGAAATGGGCGCCGATCGCGCACTCGACCGCGACGCCCAGATCGATGCCTGCGGCGACGCGCTGTCGATCATGCTGGAAAAAGTGTCCAGTCTCGACGAGGACCGCATCCTGCGTGGCTTCATCGCGGCGATCAACGCGACCCTGCGCACGAGCTTCTTCCAGAAGAAGGGCGAGGGTGGCACGCACAAGGATTACGTGAGCTTTAAGTTCGATCCGGCCAAGGTGCCGGACTTGCCGAAGCCGCGTCCTTACCGCGAAATCTTCGTCTACTCGCCGTTCGTCGAAGGCGTGCACCTGCGCTTCGGACCGGTCGCGCGCGGTGGCCTGCGCTGGTCGGATCGCCGCGAGGATTTCCGTACGGAAGTGCTGGGCCTGGTCAAGGCGCAGATGGTCAAGAACACGGTCATCGTGCCGGTCGGCTCGAAGGGCGGCTTCTTCGCCAAGCGTTCGCCGATCGGCGGCGATCGCGACGCGGTGCTCGCCGAAGGCATCGCCTGCTACAAGCGCTTCATTAACGGCCTGCTCGACATCACCGACAACATCGTCAACGGCAAGATCGTGCCGCCCGTCGATGTCGTGCGTCATGACCAGGACGATCCGTACCTGGTCGTCGCGGCCGACAAGGGCACTGCGACGTTCTCGGATATCGCCAATGGCATTTCGGCCGAGCACGGATTCTGGCTCGACGACGCGTTCGCGTCCGGTGGTTCGGTTGGCTACGACCACAAGGGCATGGGCATCACTGCGAAGGGCGGTTGGGAGTCGGTCAAGCGCCATTTCCGCGCGCTCGGTCGCGATTCGCAGACGCAGGACTTCACCTGCGTCGGCGTCGGCGACATGTCCGGCGACGTGTTCGGCAACGGCATGCTGCTGTCCAAGCACATCCGCCTGCTCGCGGCCTTCGATCACCGCCATATCTTCCTGGATCCGAATCCGGAGTCGGCGCGCTCGTTCGTCGAACGCGACCGTCTGTTCAAGCTGCCGCGTTCGAGCTGGGACGACTACGACAAGTCGCTGATCAGCGCCGGCGGCGGCATCTACCCGCGATCGGCCAAGACCATTCCGCTGTCGCCGGAAGTGAAGGCTGCGCTCGACATCCAGACCGACGCCGACCAGATGGCGCCGGCCGACCTGATGAATGCGATTCTCAAGGCGCCGGTCGATCTGCTCTGGAACGGCGGCATCGGCACCTACGTCAAGGCGGCCAGCGAAACCCATGCTGATTGCGGCGACCGCGCCAACAACGCGCTGCGCGTCAACGGCAGCGAGCTGCGCTGCAAGATGGTGGGCGAGGGCGGCAACCTGGGCATGACCCAGCGCGGCCGCATCGAAGCCGCGCATCACGGCGTGCTGCTCAATACCGACTTCATCGACAACTCGGCGGGCGTGGATACGTCCGATCACGAGGTCAACATCAAGATCCTGCTCGGCGCCGTGGTCAAACGCGGCGACCTGACCATGCCCCAGCGCAATACCCTGCTGGCGAGCATGACCGACGAAGTCGGCGAGCTGGTGCTCAACGACAACTATCGCCAGAACCAGGCCATCAGCCTGATGGAAGCGATGAGCGCGGCGCGTCTGGGCTCGTTCGGGCACTTCATCCGTACACTGGAATCGCAGGGTCTGCTCGATCGTGCGATCGAGTTCCTGCCGACCGATGCGGAACTGAGCGAGCGAAAATCGCGCGGCCACGGCCTGACGCGTCCGGAACTGTCGGTGCTGCTGAGCTACGACAAGATCGTGATCTTCAACCAGCTGCTGGATTCGGACGTGCCGGAGGATCCGTACCTGTCGAAGGAGCTTGTGCGCTATTTCCCGAAGGCACTGCAGGAACGCTACGCGGCGGACATGGAGAACCATCGTCTGCGTCGGGAAATCATCGCCACGGCGGTGACCAACTCGATGGTCAACCGCATGGGCTCGACCTTCCTGTTGCGCATGCAGGAAGACACCGGCGAAACGCCGGCGCAGATCGCCAAGGCCTACACCATCACGCGCGAGATCCTCGGTGCGCGCAACTGGTGGTCGGGCATCGACGCACTGGATCTGAAGGTGCCGGAGTCGGCGCAGATCGAAGCGCTCAGCGATATCTGGCATCTGCAGCGCAACATGACGCGCTGGCTGCTCAACAAGCCGGGCGAAACGCTGAACATCGCGCAGATGGTCGAGCGCTACACCGCGCCGATGCAGGCCCTGCGGGAAGCGCTGCCGGGCATCCTGCCGGCGGAAAGCAAAGCCTCGCTGGAAGCGGACCGTGCACAGTGGCTGGCGCAGGGGTTCCCGGCGGAGTTGGCGCAGGCCTTTGCCTGCCTGCCGTACCTGACCTATGCGCTGGACATCATCGACGTGGCGATCGAGCGCAAGCTCGCGGTCGCGGACGTGGGCCAGGTGTACTTCGCCTTGTCCGATGCCCTGCACAGCAAGTGGCTCATGGACAACGTCGAGAAGCTGCCCGTCGAAGGCCGCTGGCATGCGCAGGCACGCGGCGTGCTGCGCGACGAACTGCAGTCGCAGCAGCGCTCGCTGGTCGGCATCGTGTTCGGCTCGGCCGCGAAGGGCGAGAAGCCGGAAGCGATGGTCGCAAAATGGCTGGCACGCGATGATGCGGCGCTGAAATACACGCTGAGCATGTTCGCCGACATGCGCAATCTGCGCAGCATGGATTTCGCGACCTTGTCGGTCGCGGTGCGTCGTCTCGCGCAGATCGCCGCGGCCGGTTCGCGTCCGGCTTGAGGTCGGCTTGAAAACGCGGGCTGCCGGAACGGCACCCGCGTCGGGTCGGCGCATGCATCACCCCTGAAAAGGGCAATCGGCTATGCTCCCCGCTGACCGGAGACGCCCTGCATGATCCTGCCCGCCCATCCCCGCATCGCCTTTCTTGCCAGTCCGACGCCGGAAGCGCAGGAGGCCTTGGCCTTGATGACCAAGACGCATGGCCAGCGGCAACCTGAGGACGCCGATGTCATCTGTGCGCTCGGTGGCGATGGTTTCATGCTGCAGACCCTGCACCGGCATGGCGAGCGCAATGTCCCGGTGTTCGGCATGAAGCTCGGCACCGTCGGATTCCTGATGAACCAGTACCGTGCCGGCGAGCTCGTCGAGCGTCTGCACGCGGCTGAACCGGCCGTACTGCGTCCGCTGGAAATGGCCGCGACGACCGAAGCCGGCCCGACGATGTCCTCGCTGGCCTACAACGAAGTCTCCCTGCTGCGACAGACCCGCCAGGCGGCGCATCTGCGCGTGCATCTCAATGGCCAGGTGCGCCTGGACGAACTCGTTTGCGACGGCGCGCTGGTCGCGACGCCGGCCGGCAGCACCGCCTACAACTTTTCCGCGCATGGTCCGATCCTGCCGCTCGGCTCGTCGGTGATCGCGCTGACGCCGATCGCGGCGTTCCGGCCGCGGCGTTGGCGCGGGGCGCTGCTGCGGGCCGATACGCAGATCAAGATCGAGGTGCTCGATCCCTACAAGCGACCGGTCAGCGCAACCGCCGATTCGCATGAAGTGCGCAATGTGGTGGAAGTGACCATTCGCGAATCGCAGGACCGCACGGTCACCTTGCTGTTCGATCCCGAACACAATCTCGAGGAGCGTATCCTCAATGAGCAGTTCGTGACCTGAGCATGACGACGTCCGTTTCCGTCGAACCTTCCAACGCCCAGCTCGTCGTCGCGATCACCGCGCGGGCGCTGTTCCAGCTCGAGGACGGGCACGACCTGTTCGAGCGGGAAGGCGTCGCGGCGTATTCGCAGTTCCAGCGCGCGCGCGAGGATGAGCCGCTCGCGCCGGGCATCGCATTTCCGCTGGTGAAGAAGCTGCTCGCGCTCAATGCCGGCGCACCGGCGGAGCGGCCGCGCGTCGAAGTGATCCTGCTGTCGCGCAATTCGTCCGACACCGGCCTGCGCATTTTCAACGCCATCGAAGAACACGGCTTGGGCATCATCCGCGCCGTGTTTACCAGCGGCGCGCCGGTGTATCCCTACATCAAGCCGTTCGGCGCGCAGTTGTTCCTGTCGGCGAATCCCGATTCGGTGCGACGCGCGCTCGAACACGATGTCGCGGCGGCGACGATCCTGCCCTCGCGTGCCCCGGAAACGGGTGTCGAGGGCATCCAGACTTCGGGAAAAGCCGCGCGCGATCAGCTGCGCATCGCTTTTGACGGCGACGCAGTGATCTTCGGCGACGAGTCCGAACGGGTGTCGCAGGAGGGCGGTATCGCCGCGTTCCATGCGCACGAGGCCGAACGCGCGCACGAGCCGCTGTCCGGCGGGCCGTTCCGCGGCTTCCTCGGTGCCCTGCACGAACTGCAGCAGGCCTTTCCCGCCGAGGATTCGCCGATCCGCACCGCCTTGGTCACCGCACGCTCGGCGCCCGCGCACAAACGCGTGATCCTGACCCTGCGCGAGTGGGGCGTGCGCCTGGACGAGGCATTGTTCCTCGGCGGCCGCGACAAGGGACCGTTCCTGCAGGCTTTCGGCGCCGACCTGTTCTTCGACGATTCCCGGCACAACGTCGAAAACGCGCGCCGGCATGTCGCGACCGGACATGTGCCGCATGGTGTTTCCAACCCCGAGTAAGCCGGTCCGGCGCCGCCGATGTGCGGGTGATCAATATACTTGACACTGACTGGGCGGCCGGTGAGGCTATGGGCTCGCCGCAACCCACGCGCGGCTCGTCACGAAACCGCAGGCCAACGCGTGTCTGTCTCCGCCTGGCCTGCATCCTGTTGCAAGGTTTGTCACCAGGGAGGCTGCAGTGATGTCCATCGGTATGAAACACCTCGCCCTTTCGGCCGCGATCACGCTGGCCGCCGCTGCCTGCGGACAGAAAGACGCCGCGCCGCCACCCTCTGCCTCCGCCACCACCGCGCCGGTGCCCGTGCTCGAAGGCGCTGTCGACATCATCGCCTGGCCCGGTTACATCGAACGCGGCGATAGCGACAAGAATTACGACTGGGTCACCGGCTTCGAGAAGGCCACTGGCTGCAAGGTCAACGTCAAGACGGCCGGCAATTCCGATGAAATGGTTTCGCTGATGAACCAGGGCGGCTACGACCTGGTCACGGCCTCCGGTGACGCCTCGCTGCGTCTGATCGCCGGTGGCAAGGTGCAGGCGATCGACGTCGCCCGCGTCAAATCCTATTCCACGCTCGATCCGCGCCTGCAGGATGCAGCCTGGCACACGGTGGGCGGCAAGCACTACGGCGTGCCCTACCAATGGGGCCCGAACGTGCTGATGTACAACACCGGCACCTTCAAGGAAGCGCCGACCAGTTGGAGCGTCGTGTTCGAAGAACAGAAACTGCCCGACGGCAAATCCAACAAGGGCCGCGTGCAGGCCTTCGACGGACCGATCTACATCGCCGATGCCGCGCTCTACCTCATGAGCAAGCAGCCCGAGCTTGGCATCAAGGATCCGTACGAGCTCAACGAAGCCCAGTACGCGGCCGCGTTGGAACTGCTGCGCAAGCAGAAGGGCCTCGTGCATCGCTACTGGCACGACGCGACCATCCAGATGAGCGACTTCAAGAACGAAGGCGTCGTGGTTTCCGGCTCCTGGCCGTACCAGGTCAACGCCCTGCAGGCGGAAAAACCACCGCAGCCGATCGCCTCGGTCATTCCGGCCGAAGGCGCGACGGGCTGGGCCGACACCACGATGATGCACAGCCAGGCCAAGCATCCCAATTGCGCGTACGCGTGGATGGAATGGTCGATCAGCCCAAAGGTGCAGGGCGACGTCGCGTCCTGGTTCGGCTCGCTGCCGGCGGTGCCGGTGGCGTGCAAGGACAATGCCTTGCTCGGTGCCGAGGGCTGCAAGACCAATGGCTATGACAACTTCGACAAGATCCATTTCTGGCGCACGCCCGAAGCCAAGTGCAGCCAGGGCGAATGCGTGCCGTACAGCCGCTGGACGCAGGACTACATCACGATCATGGGTGGCTAGCGGAACGCGCGCATGACCTCCGCCGTCGAGTTCGACAAGGTATCCCGTCACTATGGGGCGGTGAAGGCCGTCGATGACGTCTCGATCGCGGTGGGCGAGGGCGAGTTCTTTTCGATGCTCGGCCCGTCGGGCTCAGGCAAGACCACCTGCCTGCGCCTGATCGCCGGCTTCGAGCAGCCCACGAGCGGATCGATCCGCATCCATGGCAGCGAGGCAGCCGGTGTGCCCTCGTTCCAGCGCGACGTGAATACCGTCTTTCAGGACTACGCGCTGTTCCCGCACATGAACGTGCGCGACAACGTCGCCTACGGATTGATGGTCAAGGGCGTCGCGAAAACGGAGCGGCGCGAGCGCGCCGCCGAGGCGCTGGCGATGGTCGCGCTGGCCGATTATGGCGATCGTCGGCCTTCGCAGCTTTCCGGCGGACAGCGACAGCGCGTGGCCCTGGCCCGCGCCCTGGTGAACCGGCCGCGCGTGCTCCTGCTCGACGAGCCGCTCGGCGCACTCGATCTCAAGCTGCGCGAGCAGATGCAGGGCGAACTCAAGTCCCTGCAGCGCAAGCTTGGCATCACCTTCATCTACGTCACGCACGACCAGGGCGAAGCCCTGTCGATGTCCGACCGCGTCGCCGTGTTCAACCAGGGCCGCATCGAACAGGTCGATACGCCGCGCAATCTGTACATGCGTCCGGCCACGGTGTTCGTCGCCCGTTTTGTCGGCACTTCGAACGTCATCGATGGCGAGCGCGCGCAGTTGCTCGGCGGCAGTGCGCATGCGTTCTCGATCCGGCCCGAGCACATCCGTCTGGCCAGCCTGCCGTCGTCGGGCTCGGATCGCATCAGCGTGCCGGGTCTGGTCGAGGACGTGCAGTACCACGGCGCGACCAGCCGCGTGGAGATGGCACTCGATGGCGGCGCGACGCTCGTGGTCAGCCTCAACAACAACGAAGCGCAGGACGCGGCGCTGCCGCGTGCAGGCGATTCCCTGTTCGCGACCTGGTCGCGCGAGGCGATGGTGCCGCTCAAGGATCCTGCGGGATGAACGCGAACGCGCTCTACCTGCGCACGCCCCTGCGCCACGTGGCGGCGCTGCTGCACCGGCGCGCCGGTCTGCTGCTGGCGGTATTGCTCGGGCCGCCGCTGATCTGGTTCTGCATCATCTATCTCGGCTCCTTGCTGGCCCTGCTGTGGCAGGGCTTCTACAGCTTCGACGACTATTCGATGAGCGTGCTGCCGCAGTTCACCCTGCGCAACTACGGGCTGATTTTCGCGAAAGGCAATATCGACATCGTGATGCGCACGCTGGCGATGGCGTCGGCGGTCACCCTGGCGTCGGCGGTGATCGCGTTTCCGATCGCCTACTACATGTCCCGGTACGCGACGCCGGCGGTGAAGGCGTTCTTCTACATCGGCGTGATGTTGCCGATGTGGGCGAGCTACATCGTCAAGGCCTACAGCTGGACCGTGATCCTGGCCAAGGGTGGCATCGTGTTCTGGTTACTCGGGCAACTGCATCTGACCGGCGCGCTCGAAGCCTTATTGCAGCTGCCCTATGTCGGCGGTTCGACGCTGTCGACCTCGCACCTGGGCCGCTTTCTCGTGTTCACCTATCTGTGGTTGCCGTTCATGGTGCTGCCGATCCAGGCCGCGCTCGAGCGCGTGCCGCCGAATCTCGTGCAGGCTTCGTCGGACCTGGGCGCACGAGCGGGACAGACTTTCCGGCACGTGATCCTGCCGCTGGCTTTTCCGGGCGTCGTCGCCGGCTCGATCTTCACCTTCTCGCTGACCCTCGGCGACTACATCATCCCCACGCTGATCGGCCCGTCGGGCCTGTTCATCGGCACCTACGTCTACGTGCAGCAGGGCGCGGTCGGCAATATCCCGATGGCGGCGGCCTTCACCGTGGTGCCGATCGTGCTCGTGGCGATCTATCTGGCGATCGCCAAGCGCCTGGGAGCCTTCGATGCGCTCTGAGCACGGCGATCGCGCGGGTTGGGGCCTGAAGACGGCGGCCTGGGGCGGTCTGCTGTTCATGCACGCGCCGATCCTGGTGATCTTCCTGTACGCGTTCAATACCGAGGAAAGCGCTTTCAGTTTTCCGTTGCAGGGATTCACGCTGCAGTGGTTCGGCGAGGCCTGGGCGCGCACCGACGTGCGCGACGCGATCTGGCTGTCGGTGCGCATCGCCAGCCTGTCCACACTGATCGCCATGACCCTGGGAACGCTTGCCGCCGCCGCCCTGTACCGGCGCGATTTTTTCGGCAAGGAAGGCATCACCTTGCTGTTCATCCTGCCGATCGCGTTGCCCGGCATCGTCACCGGCATCGCGCTGCTGGCGGCGTACAAGATGGTCGGCGTCGAGCCAGGTTTGCTGACGATCGTCATCGGCCACGCGACGTTTTGCATTGTGGTCGTCTACAACAATGTCATCGCGCGCTTCCGCCGCACCTCGTCCTCGATGATCGAGGCCTCGATGGACCTGGGTGCCGACCCCTTCCAGACCTTCCGTTACGTGGTCCTGCCCAACATCGCCACGGCCCTGCTCGCGGGCGGCATGCTTGCATTCGCGCTGAGTTTCGACGAAATCATCGTCACCACGTTCACCGCCGGCACCGAGCGTACCCTGCCGATCTGGCTGCTCAATCAGTTGAGCAAACCGCGCGACACGCCAATCACCAATGTCGTGGCGATGATGGTCATGCTCGCGACGATGCTGCCGATCCTCGGCGCGTACTACCTCACCCGCGACACCGACTCGGTGGCCGGCAGCGGCAAATAGCTGCAACAACCTTCGCACACCCCGGAGCCAGCCCATGCAGACCCGAATGTTCATCAACGGCCAACTCGTGAGCGGGCAGGGCGAGCCGTTCTCGGTCTTGAACCCGTCCACCGGTGCGGAGCTGTGCCGCATTCCCGAAGCCAGTCCCGAACAAGTGGCGGCCGCTGTCGCGGCGGCCGACGCCGCCTTGCCCGGCTGGGCACGCACGGCGCCGAAGGATCGTGCGACCGTTCTGTTGAAGATCGCCGAGGTCGTCGAAGCGCATGCCGACGAAATCGCCCGGCTGGAATCGGACAACTGCGGCAAACCGTATTCGGCTGCTCTGAATGACGAGATTCCCGCGATCGCCGACGTGTTCCGCTTTTTCGCCGGTGCCGCGCGCTGTCTCGGCGGCTCGGCCTCGGCGGAGTACTTGCCCGGCCATACCTCGATGATCCGGCGCGATCCGGTCGGCGTCATCGCCTCGATCACGCCCTGGAACTATCCGCTGATGATGGCGGCTTGGAAAATGGCGCCTGCGCTTGCGGCGGGCAACACCCTCGTGCTGAAGCCGTCGGAAATTACGCCGCTGACCTCGCTGCGCTTTTTCGAGTTGATCGGCGATCTGCTGCCGCCGGGTGTCGCCAATATCGTGTTCGGTCGCGGCGCCAGCGTCGGCCAGCCGCTGGTGTCGGCGCCGCAGGTGCGCATGATCTCCCTGACCGGCTCGATCGCGACGGGGCAGAAGATGCTCGAGGTCGCCGCGCAGACGCTCAAGCGTACGCATCTGGAACTCGGCGGCAAGGCGCCGGTGATCGTGTTCGACGATGCCGACATCGCCGCGGTCGTCGAAGGCATCCGCGCGTTCGGCTACTACAACGCCGGTCAGGACTGCACGGCCGCCTGCCGCATCTATACGCAGTCGAAGAAATACGACAATTTCGTCGCCGATCTCGCCTCGGCCGTCTCGACGATCAAGCACGGCCTGCAGGACGAGGAGGGCGTCGAGCTCGGTCCCCTCGTGTCGGCCGCGCAGCGCGACCGTGTCGCCGGTTTCGTCGACCGCGCCCGTGCGCAGAAACACATCGAGATCGCGACGGGTGGTCGAGTGGTGGCGGGCGGCGGATTCTTCTACGAGCCCACGGTCATCGCCGGTGCCACGAACGACGACGAGGTCGTGCGCAAGGAAGTGTTCGGCCCGGTGGTGTCGGTCACGCGGTTCTCCGACGTCGACCAGGCGATCGCCTTCGCCAACGACAGCGACTACGGCTTGGCGTCTTCGGTCTGGACTTCGGATATCGGCAAGGCGATGCGTGTGTCCGCCGAACTGCAGTACGGCTGCACCTGGGTGAACACGCATTTCATGCTGGTCAACGAAATGCCGCATGGCGGCATGAAGAAGTCCGGCTACGGCAAGGACCTGTCGATGTACGGGCTCGAGGACTACACCGCAATCCGGCACATCATGATCAAGCACTGAGCCACGCCGCGGCGCGGCGTGTTCAGGCCGGCGCGGTGGCGGGGCTGTCGGCCAGCAGCATCTGCAGGCAGCGCTGCAGCTGCTGGTGTTGCGCATTGCGTTCGCTGCGGTTGCGCAGGCCCAGGCGGCGCCAGAAATCGCGCAGGCGTGCGACCTCGGTCGTCATGTCCTTGCCTTGCACGTCGCGGTGAAAGGATCGCCGCATGAAACTGAAATCGCATTCCAGCCGCTGCATTTCCGCGAGCAGCAGGTCGCCGGGTACCGGGTGACCGCAGCCGGGCAGGGTGACGCCGCCAAATCCGAATTCAACGCCGTCGAAGATGTCGCGCAGCCTGGCCACGGTGCCGTCGAGCACGGCCTCGAAAATCAGCGAACTGCCACGCGATATCGCAAGATCGTTCAGACCCACGTACACGGCCGACAGCGGCAGGCGCGCGAGATCGGGAGCAAGACGCACGGCTTCCAGAGTCTCGACGAGAATCGCGGGTTCGACGCGGCCATCGATGAGGCGCAGAAAGTGCTCGGCCTCGCTCATGCGCCGAACCATCGGCAGGAAAACGCGGGTCGCGCCGGCGGCGATCGCGGCGTCGACTTCGCGTGCCGTCCATTCGCCATGGCTGTTGATGCGGCAGGTGATGCGGGCGCCCGGAACGGCCGCGGCGGCGGCCACCTCGGCCATGCCCACATGCGAGGTATCGGTATCGGCGCCGGTCTGGCGCTCGGTCTTGCCGCGCCATTCGCAGTCGACCATGAAATCGCTGAGGCCGGCGGCCACGGCCGCGCGCAAGGCAGCGGGCTCGTGGGCGAACAGCAGCAGCTTGAAATCCTTGTGCATCAAACCGCCTCGGCCCATGCCATCAATGACGTGCCATAGGGCAAACGCAATCCGGCACCCAAACCGACCTCGAGCGCATTGATCCGGCCCAGCAGGGCTGTGGCGACGCGGCTGGGACGGCGTTCGGCGGCCTGGCCGCGTTCGCCGAGCAGGCGGCGGCTGAGCCAGAGCACGGGAAACAGGGCGAACTGGTAATGCGTATGGCCGAGCAGGCGCCAGCCATTGGCGACGAGCTCGCCGCGCAGTTGCGCGAGGTCATAGCGGCACCGGTGCCCGGCCGCGACGTCCGCATAGCTCCACAGACTCTGGAACGCCGGTACCGAGAGCAGGAAGCGCGCACCGTCGCGGGCCACCCGCCTTGCTTCGCCGAGCATGGCGTCGGCGGGCGCGTGTTCGAGCACATCGAAGGCCAGCACGGTGTCGAACTGGTTGTCGGCGAAAGGCAGTCGCGTCACGTCCGCCTGCACCAGGGTCGTGCGCGCGTCGCGCGCCTGCGCCTCGGCGAGCGAGCGGGCATACGATTCCACGGCGAAGGTCTGCGCGAACTGCGTGTTCCAGGCCGGCAACAGGCGTCCGCTGCCGCAGCCCAGTTCCAGCGCGTTGCCGCCGCGGGGCAGTTCACGCGCGGCGAGTTTCGCGAGCAGATGATCGCGCGGTCCGAACCAGAAATGGTCGCGTTCGATGTCGCTCAGGTGTTCACGCCGGTCCGGCGAGAAACCCGGCGGTTGCGCCAGGGTGTTGTCGAGCCACAGGCCTTCGCTCATGGTCAGCGCGAAACCGCATTCGTGGCAGTGCAGGCGGAGCGCATCGCCGGCCAGCGGCCGATGACAGCGCGGACACGCGTAGAGCGACAGATTCATCCGGGATTACGTGCCCGGAACATCACGAACGCATGCGCGAACGACAGCCAGCGCGGGCCATTGAGCGCGTCTTCGAGCCGGCCGCCCCAGCCGCGATTGACCACGAACGGCGGCGCGAAACCATAGCTCGCGCTCGGTAGCGGCTCCAGGCCGGCGCGGCGCATCGCCGCGTGGATGACCTTGTCGGACATATCGAAAATGCCGCGCTCGGCCTTCAGGGTCATGCGCGGCGTCAACGCGATCTGTACCAGGTACAGCGGATTGCGCCCGAACGGTTCGCTGAAACAGATCTCGGCGCCGGGCTTGAGCACGCTGCGGATGCCGGCGAACACGGCGTCGAGCTCGACCATGTGATGCAGGGTGAAGAAACCGATCGCGCGATCGAATTTTTCTTTCGCATGCGCGCCGATATCGATGATGTCGCAGGCCACGGTCGGCACCGGGCGCGGTGCGCTTTCGCGCAGACGCTCGAGCATGACCGGCGAAAGATCGTTGCAGGTCAGGTCGAGTCCGCGTTGCAGCAGCGGCAGACTGAACTTGCCCAGACCGGCGCCGACTTCCAGGATGTGCTGACCGGGCTGCAGACCGCCGTGCTCGATCATGCGATCGACATGGCGACGCACATAAGGCGTGTCCAGCACCTGCATCGCCGGCTTGTCGAGCGCGGTTTCGTAGTAGTGGCGCTGGTGGGCGTTGTGCAGTTGGCGTTCGGCGTCGTTCATGGGGGTCGGGTCAGGCAGGATCGGGAAGAGGAGTGGGTTCTGCCACAGGGGCGGTGCAGGGCGGCACGATGTTATGCGCGACATCGGACGTGCCCGGTCGGCGCGCAAGCAGGAGCGGATGCGCAAAGCCTTGGCGCACATCGTAGTCGTGGTTGAGGACGAAGGATATCGCGGGCGCATAACAGCCCAGCGCCGCCCGGGGCATCGGCGAGAACTGGAAGCCCGGCTGCAACGCGACATGCGAGGCCCGGGCGAGCATCGCCGCGCTCTGTGCATCGTCGTTGGGCGTGCGGATGGCATTGGGCATGTAGTGATTGCGGCGGCCCGGCGTCAGGCGCTGGGTGATGAAATTCAGCCCCGGCGCAAACGGGACGCCGGCGATGCGATCCTGCGGACGGGTCTCGGCGACGATATCCGTCGCCGCGCGCCCCCAGTCGCTGTCCATCGGTTCGACGAAACGCAGGCCGTTGGGCAACACAACGACGGCCCCGGCGCCGCGCAGATTGCCTGGTCCACCGCCGGCCGGAAACCACAAGCCGCCAATCGTGAATAGCAACAGGCAGAACGCGGCGACGGCGTGGATCGTGCGCGCCGTTCGATGGACGAACAGCGCCCTTAGCGGCGCCTGGCCGAGCAGGCAGCACGCACCGACCACGAAGGCGAAACCGCGCTGATACAGATGCCATTCGTCCGGCCGTTCCAGCGCGTGCTGCGGGAAATTCATCAGCACCCAGCAGGCGACCAGCACGCCGAGCGGCAGAGGCGCACGGTCCTGCCACTGCCAGGACCGCATCTGCTTGCCGGCCACCGCGCAGACGCCCAGCACGATCGCGAACGAGCTGAAATACAGCGCCGGAAACAAGGCGCCCGGCCAGCCCGAAAACAGCGCGTCGAAGCCGGGCGGCGGCAGTCGGTACCAGGCGCCGCTGCGTTCGGACGCGATGCCGACGAAATGACCCAACTGTGCGAGATAGTCGCCGAACAGGCCGCGCTGCTGCAGGTAAATAGATAACGGCAGCAGGGTGAGCAAGGCCGTACCAAGCAAGGCGCTCAAATCACCGGCCAGGCGCGTCGCAGGCGCGCGCCGCCAACTCACAAGCAGGGCGAGCGCCATCGCGCAGATCGCCGCGTCCAGGCGCATCTGCAGCCCCAGGCCAATGACCCCGCCGAGCCAGACATGATCCCAGCGTCGTCCGTCGCACTGGATACGCACGCCGAGCCACAGCGAGGCCAGACTCAGCGTGGCGATATAGGACAAATGCCAGGGACCGGGAATCAGCGCGACCAGCGCCGTCGCGACCCATGCCGGCCCGCGCCCGGCGATGCCGCGCACGGCGCCATGGGCCAGACCGACATTGGCCAGCAGCCACAGGGCGTCGAAGCCGCGACCGCTTTCGATGCTCGCACCGAACAGCCGGAACACCAGGCCGTGCAGCGCAAACAGGCCGGGCGGATACGACGACAGTTCGAAATCGCGATACGGCGATTGCCCCAGACTCATCGCCCAGCTGAGGTAGTACAGATAGCCCTCGTCGCCGACATTGAACGGTGCCTGCCAGGCGATCCATGCGTAGTAGGCGATCAGGGCCAGGCCGGCGAGCAGCAGCACGGGCCAACGCGCGCGCGTCATCGGCGATCCTCCGCCGGACCGATGCGGGGCTCGGCCAGCACGGCCTGCGGCCAGCCTGACCCATCGGGCGCGCGCGCTGAAAACAAGGCGCAACGCGCCATGCGCAGCGCTGAGCGCAGGCGTCGCCAACTGCTGTAGGCCGAGGTCCCGTGTTCCCGCTCGGCGCGGGCCGCCGGCAGGCTTTCGCAGCGCAAGCCGGCAGCGGCGAGCAGTCCGATCAGCATCGGCTGCCCGGACGGACGCAGCGTGCGCAAACGCGCCAGACCGGAGCGCGTGATCGCGAAATACATGCCGGCATCGGTGGGTAATCGGGTCAGGCCGCCGAGCAGGACGTGACGATACAGACGCGAACTGAGCATGCGCGGCCACGACTGGTAGTCGCCGACGCGGCCGGCGAACACCACCTCGGCATCGCCCTGCTGCAGCCGCGCGACCATGCCGGCGATGGCTTCCGGCCGGTCCTGCAGATCGGCATCCATGACCACGCAGATCTCGCCCTGCGCGCGCGTGAGGCCGGTCATCGCCGCGACATGCTGACCTTCGTTGCGCGCGTGACGCAGACCGTGCAGGTGCGAACTCGCGGTGGCGAGCGTGCGGATGCGCGCCCAGGAATCATCGGGCGAGGCGTCGTCGACGAGCAGGATTTCGTGGCTCAGGCCGGCGGCGGCCATCGCCGCGTCGATGCGTTCGACCAGGGTCGCCAAGGACGGCGCATTGCGGAACACCGGCACGACGATGGACAGGGAGGGACGACCGATGATCTGGCGCAGGGCGATCTCAGACATACATCGCCAGGTGTCGGTGTTCGCGCAGCCACGCGAGCGTTCCGCGCAGGCCCTCGTCGAGCGTCAGCGTCGGCGACCAGCCCAGCAGCGTCCGGCATTTTCCGGTGTCGGCGACCCAGTGCCCGGCATCGTTTTCATGGCGCGGATGGGCATTTTCCGCCAGGCGCAGGCGACCGCCGGTGAGTGCGTCGATGCGCGCGACGAGTTCTTCGTTGCTGGTCTGTTCGCCGCTGCCGATGTTGACGACTTCGCCGATCGTCGCGTCGGCGCCGATCGCGCGCAGGCTGGCCGTCACGACGTCGTCGACATGCACGTAGTCGCGACGGATGCCCGGTGGCGTCAGCGGCAGTTCGCGCGCGGCCAGGCCGGCGAGCAGCGCTTTCGGCAACAGGCGCGCACTGCTTTCCCAGGGGCCGTAGACCGAGAAAAGACGCAGCACGGTCACGGGCAGGCCGTCGTCGCGCGCGGCCTGCAGCCACATCGCGGTCGCCTCGGCCTTGGTCTGTCCGTGCGCGGTGGTTGGTTGCGGTGTCATGTCTTCGCGCAGAGGCAGATCGCGATGACCGTATTCGAGTGAGCTGCCGTGCACGATCACGCGTTCGGGTGTTTGCTGACGGCAGGCTGCAATCAGGCCTGCGGCGGCGAGGACATTGCTCTGCGCGTAGGTCTGGTCGCCTTCGTGCGCGGCGCGCGCGGTCGCCAGATGGAACAGCCAATGCGGACGGACGGCAGCGAAAATTCCAGCAATGCGCGTGGCGTCGCAGAGGTCGGCACGATGCAGCGTGATGCGGTCTTCCAGTTCGGCCAGACGCCACAGATCGCTGTGCTCGCGCACGAGGCCATGCACCTCATGGCCCTGCGCCAGCAAACGACGCACGAGCGAAGCCGCGACGAACCCGCTCGCACCCGTGACCAGCACGCGGCGCGGCGCGGCCTCAGGCAAGGTCTGGACGGCGGCGGCCATGGATCGTTCGCTCTCCCTGTGGCCGGAAACCCGCGGCCAGGCTGTATCGAGGCCCGAGGGCGCATCGCGGTCCCTGCCGCGTGCGTCTAGGATAAATCATCGCTCCGGACCCGGCACCGCAACGCAATCGCGGCGCCGCTCAGGACGCGCTGCTATCCGGTCGGCGCCGGCAGGGGTTTTGCGCGCAGGGCGTGCAGGATGAACGCGATCAAGGTCGCCGCCGCGCCCGCGAGAAAGGCCGCCGTGCCACCGCGCCATTCCCACATGCCGGCCGCGAGCGCCGCGCCGAGCACGCCGCCCACGCCCGAGGAGAAGCCGTAAAGCAGGCTTTGTCCGGCGGCAGCGCGCTTGCCCGGGAACAGATCGGACATGCGACGCATGCAGCAGGCATGGAAGATCGCGAAGCTGAAGCAATGCGTGAGCTGGGCGAGTGCCATCCACGCGAGCGAATCGGCCAGCAGGGCCGTGGCTGTCCAGCGCACGACGGTCAGGGCGATGCAGAACGACATCAGCGCCGGCGCACCGAAGCGCGCGAGCAGCTTCGGCGACTGCCAGAACATCGCGATCTCGATGAGCACGCCCAGGCCCCACAGCGCGCCGATCGTCGCGCCGTCGTGGCCATGTCTGGCGAGGTGCAAGGTGTAGAACACATAAAACGCGCCGAACCCCAATTGCATCAGCAGGGCGACGAGCAGGAAGCGGCGCACGCCCGGGCGCTTCCACAAATGGCCGGCGTCTTCGAGCGTGTCGAGATGATCGGGCGGCGTGTCGTGGCGATGCGGCCATGCCGCCGCGAGCATCAACAGCAGCAAGGGCAGGGTGATCCAAGGAAATGCGCCGTCGCCAAGGCGATCGAGCAACCAGCCGTACGTCGACGCGACGATGAGGAAGCCGATCGAGCCCCAGACGCGGATGCGGCCGTAATCGCCGCTGCGCGTGCCCAGCGCCTTGAGCGTCATCGCCTCGAACTGCGGCATGACCGCGTTGTAGAACAGCCCGAACGCCGCCATGACCGCAAACAGCGCCCAGGCGCTGCGCGTGAGCGTGAAACCGGCAAAACACAGCAACGTCAGTGCGGATCCGGCGACGAACCAGTGTCCGGGGCGGGCGCTGGCTTCGACGCGCCGTGCCCAGACCGGTGGGGCCAGGATGCGCGTCGCGTACCACAGCCCCAGCATCGTGCCGACGACATAACCGCCGTGACCGAGCGAGGCGACCCAGCGGCCGACATAGGGCGTGTAGGCGCCGAGGGCGGCGTAGTAGCAGAAATAGAAAATCGCGAAGCGGCGCAGGTCGGCGTCCATGCGGCCCTTTCGAAAGAAGACGGCCGGGCGTGTGCCCGGCCGTCATTATTGCCGATCGCGAATGGCCCGCCTATCGGCGGAGCAACTTCAGCGATCGAATCGCCCGGCATTGCCGCGGCCACGCGTCGGCGCGACCACTGGGCTCACCGGAGCCGGCGGCGCGGGCAGGAACGGTCCCTGCGTTCCCACACGCACCGCCAGATCGCGGCTTTCCAGCTGTCCCATCCGGCTCTGGTCATTAAGCTGCACCTGCCGCACTTCGAACGGCGCGCCATAGCCTGGGGGCAGATGGCTGCGATCGAAGGCCAGCGCGAGCGAACGGTTGCCGCGCTCGAACCACGCGGCGCTGTGCGCTTCCGACACCGGGCGCGCCAGGCCATCGGGGCCGGTGGCGAACAAGGTGCCGCGCAGTTCGTAACGTCCCGGCGAGCCGACCTGCACCGGCACGCTGAAGCCCAGGCGCAGCGCGTCGAAACTGACGCCATTGCCCAGACGCGCGGTCGGTTGTGCGACAGCGATCGCGGTGCGGGTATCGCGCTGGATGCGGCCCTCGCCCTGGCTGGCGCCGGCGAACACCTGCACGTCCCACAGACCCGGCTCGGTGCCGGCATCCACCGGTATGTGGGCGAGGGCGCGACCGTTGCGGTCGAAGCTCAGGTCGTAGCTCTTGCCCGAAGGCGAGACGAGCAGACCGGCGAGCTGCGAGCCCGGCAGTCCGGCGTCGCCCTTGCCGAGCACGGCGCTGACTTCGACGTCGCCACCGGCGAGCACATTGGCCTGGCTCGCGCGCGCCTGGAGCACGTATTCGCTTTCCGGTTCGAATACGTGCACCAGGTAGCGCCCGCTCGCTTCCGGCATCAACACCTGGAAGCGTCCCTTGCCCAATCCCGGCGCGATCTGCACGACCGCCGCGCCGTTGTCGATGTCCATGCCCGCTTCCTGCAACTGTGCGGCCGTGGTGCGACGTGCGAACGATTGCGTCGAACTGATCGCGCGGCCGTCGCGCAGCAGCATCAGGTTATCGGCCGGCACCGGCACGGCCTTGCCGATCGGACTGATGCGGATCACGGCGCCGGGCGCGGTGGTGTCGATGGCGAAACCGCGGGTGAGTTCGGCCGAGTCCACCTGCGTCCAGTATTCGCGGCTTTCCGACGCGAACGGCGTCTGCTCGGTCACTGCCGCGTTCGGATCGAGTTTCCAGCTGAAAGACACCGGCTGGCGTTCGATCTGTCCGCTCGGTGCGGGCAGGGCGACGGTGCGGGTGGCGACGAGATCACCGCGACGCGGTGCATCGAGATTGGCATTGCCGGCGAAGGCACTGAACGAGGCCGTGGCCAGGGCGAAAGCGATAAGAGTGCGCATGGGTTCGGTCCTCACTTCGACATGTCGGTGCGGAGAATCGAATCAAGCCCGAAACAGGCCCGGCGACTCTGGTTGTGCGACAGCGGTTCGCTGCCGGCCATGCGCGTCTTGTCCTGGAACCAGACACTGCCCGCCGCCGACTGGCTGGTGCAGTTGAGGAAGCCGTCCGAGCACGAGTTCAGCCACAGCTGCGTGGTTTCCAGTCCGACGTTCTCGAAGTAGCCGCCGCAGTAGCTGTCCGAATCCCAGATCGCGGAATCGACATCGGTGCCGACGACGGTGCGGAAGGTTTTCGGCAGCGCCGGCCGACCGCTGGTGCCGTAGAGATTGTTCGCGTTGTAGTAGGCCATCCAGCTTTGCTGCTGCTGGCGCACGGCGTCGGACTTGTAGCCGATCAGCCAGCCCACCGAGGTCTCGAACACGTTGCCGTTGATGACCGCATCGGCGAGCGGCGTGCCCGCGGACGAAGGCGCCAGCGCGTTCACGCGGACGGTCTTGGCGATGATGTTCGGGTAGCGACTGTCGTAGGTCGGATTCGACAGGATCCAGCGCACGACGTTGCCGCCATTGGAGTGCGTGATGATGATCAGGCGATCGATGTTCTTCGCGGCGATGAAGCTGGTCAGTTGCCCTGCGAGACAGCCGGCGGCATCGGTTTCCCACATGTATTTGGTGAAGTCGCAGTTGATGACGACGTAATTGTTCGGGTCGGGCAGACCGCCGCGAACATTGTTGACCATGGTCGGTTGCCAGTAGTCGGCGGTGGCGTTGGTTTGTTTGCCGGTGCCGTGTACGAAGGCGACACCGGTCGCCGCATGGCACAACGAAGACGTGGCTGCGAGGGCAGCCAGGAGCAGATAGCGCATTGTTTCCCTCCCCAGAGAACGATGCGGGGTGGAGCGGCGTCCCAATGCTCCTGTCCCGGATGTCGCCAGGCATCCCTGCGCTGGCGTATGGCGACCGAGCATACGCACAAGTATGTGACCGTCAACACATTTCGATGGTGCAATGCGTCAGCGTATGGTTGCTGCGCTGCGGCAAGATGCGGTCATCCAGAAATGCCCCACTAGGCAAGAAATGACTAGAAATTCGCGCAATTGGCTGTCAATCCACCTCTTCTCAGTGGTGTTTCTGCTCGCTCTTTCTGGTTGTGCGGGTCCAGTGGACGGGCTGGATCACGCCGCCGTTGTTGCTGAGCTTTGTTCGGCGACACCGCCTGCTCCGATCGCGGGCAGGGTCGAGGATGTCACTGCTTTGTCGGTGACCATGCCTGCTGAGATGAAGCAGACGACAGGTCCGCGGGCCGTCGAGGGTATCCTTTGGTACTCAGACGGAAGTCATCCGATCAACATCGCCAACGACTACCTTGGTCCGGAATCTTTCGAGGGATGGAAAGGCAAGGTATCGACCTGCAAACTGACCATCCATCAGATGCCGATCGACTTGTACTTGCTCACAGATGAAAAGGAGTTCGTTGCGACCGCTTCTTTTCAGCTCTATTCGAAATGCGAAGGATCGCTTCCCAGTCTGACAGGCAGGATACGCGACCGAGCCGCGCTCGATCTGTTTCGGCAAATTCTCTGGTCAGCCCAGCGCGGGCATGGCCGTGCTGTCGGCCCGCCCCATGTTCTCGCGAAGTACCCGCGGGACGAACAAGATGCTTCTTGCGAATAAGTCAGCGGGTTAGAACTCGAGATCGAGGGCCGCGCAGAGATAGTCGACCAGAGGCGACAGGGCGGTGAATTGCGTGGCGACGGTCTTGCGCAGGTTCGGGCCCAGCACGACGGCATCTTCCAGCCCGAGCGTCGCCACGAAATCCTTGCGCTTGATGTCCTCGATGAGCTCGTGGTCGGCCGGATAGCCGCGTGGCGGACGCACAAGCGATTCGCCGTCCATGGTGAACTTGCGCGCGAACGCCGGCGATTTCACCGCGGCCTTCCAGGTGCCGGGATTCTCGAAAATGAAGTGGCGGATCTTGCGCTGCGATTCCGGCTCCGGATGCCACAGGCCCGCGCCGATGAAGCAGTTGCCGGGCTGCACATGCAGGTAGTACGACGGGGCTTCCACCTGCTTGCTGCGTGCATGCGAGAACCGCGCGCCCGACCAGGTCTTGTAAGGTGTCTTGTCGTTGGAAAAACGCGTGTCGCGATGGATGCGGAACAGCGAGCCGCCCGTGGCCCGCGGATCGGCGCGGTAGTGCTCGCTGATCGTCGCGAGATCGGGCTGCAGGTCGGTGATCAGGCGCAGGAAAGGCGCGCGCAGGTGTTCCTCGTACTCGGGCTTGTGCTCATGAAACCACTCGCGCGAGTTGTTGCGCGCCAGCGCGCGCAGGAACTTGAAGGTCTTTTCGGTGAAGTAGGTAGGCATAGTCTGTCTTCGATTCCGTGGTTCAGCCGAGACTGGCTTCGATCTCCCGGCCCCAGTCTTCCAGCGCGTCGAGCCAGGCCTGGGCTTCGCCCGGGCCCTGCGAGGCGCGCAGTGTCGCAATCGTTTCGGAATACGTTGTGAAATCGTATTCGGACAGGCCGCTGTCGCGGGTCAGGCGGCGTCGGCGGTAGTCGTCCCAGGCGCCGCGTTCGGCCGCCGAGAGGGTTTCCGGCCAGTTGCGCGCGCGATAGCGCAGCAGCAGTTCCGGATAGCGCGGGTCCTTGAACTCGCCGGCGAGCGCGGCCAGTTGCGCGGGCCCGGTGCTGCGCACGCGCGCGAACAATCGCTTGTCGCCGTCGGATGGGAAGCCGTCGTACAGCGCCGCATCGGCATCGGCCGGTTCGCGTGCCTGCTCGGAGGCAAAGACGCGCCGGACCTTCTCCGCTAAGCCGGTGTCGGCACGCAGGCGGTCGGCATGCGCGAGGCAGGCGGCGCGGTCGATGCCGAGCCGTTCGAAGTCGGTCTCGCGCAGATGTTCGAGCGGCACGAGGATCGGGCACTTGTTGGTGTGCACTTCCTTGAGCGGAATACGCGATTCCCCTTCCGGAAGGTCGGCGACAGGCGTGTAGAGCCGGTCGGCGATGCCCTCGGCCGAGAGCGAGAGCAGGGGCGCGGGGTCGGCGTCGAGATCGAACACGATCACGCGCGATTCGATGCGCGGATGCCGCGCCAGCGGCAGCACGAGCGCCGCGCAATGCCGGCTGGCCGGGTACTTGCCGGAGATATGCAGCACCGGCTTGAGCGCGATCGTATCGAGCAGGCTGCCGACATGGCGCTTGTCGCGCAGGCGCAGCGCGTAGTCCCACAGGCGCGGTTGCGCCTCGCGCATGCGTCGCGCGAGGCCGATCAGTGCCCGCACGTCCGACAGGGCCTCGTGCGCCATGCCTTCGCGCACGCCGTTCGCTTCGGCGAGGTGTTCGAGTTTGAAACTCGGCAGGCCATCTTCGCGCAGCGGCCACTGCAGGCCTTCCGGCCGCAGCGCGCGCATCAGGCGCATGACGTCGAGCAGGTCCCAGCGCGAATTGCCGTTGCGCCATTCGCGCTCGTAGGCGTCGTGGAAATTCCGGTACAGACCAAAGCGGATGAATTCGTCGTCGAAGCGGATCGAGTTGTAACCGACCGCGCAGGTGCCGGGCTGGATGAGTTCTTCGTGCAAGCGCGCGAAAAAATCCGCTTCCCGCAAGCCATCGCGCCGGGCCTGTTGCGGCGTGATGCCGGTGATCATCGTCGCTTCCGGCGAGGGCAGCAGATCGTCGGCCGGCTGACAGTACAGCGAGATCGGCTCGCCGATCGGCTGCAGCTGTTCGTCGGTGCGGATGCCGGCGAACTGCGCGATGCGCGTACGCCGCGGATCGCGGCCGAAGGTTTCCAGGTCGTACCAGAGGAAGCTTGCGGGCATCGGGGACCTCGCGGAAACGGCGGCGTCAGGTCATCGAGGTCGTGACCAGGGACGACAGGCGCGTGCGCACCATGTCGTCGGCGGCCTCGAGATCGACCTGGGCGATGTCGCGCAGGCCGCGCGTGGCGTCGATCAGCAGCTGGCGCTGGATCTTGCCGCGCTCGAACGCGGTGGCGTAAGGCACGCGCATGAAACTGACCATCGTGTAGCGCGGCACGAATCGGCCCGGGTGGCGCTCGGCGAGCACCCGCTCGAGCTGGCGCTGCAGCAGGAAGTCGACGTCGTCGACGCGGTCGCGCATCTCGACGTAATTTTCCAGCGCCATTGCCTGGATCGCCTCGGCATTGGGCCGGCGTTCGGCTTCGAACGCGGCGAAAGCCTCGGCCCAGTTGCCGGCCTCCTCAATATGCCGCGCGAGTGCGATGCAGTCCTCGAACGCGCAGTTCATGCCCTGACCGTGGAAGGGCACCATCGCATGCGCGGCGTCGCCCAGCAGCACCGCGCGGCCGTCCAAGTGCCAGTGATCGAGATACAGCGTCGACAAGCTGCCGATCGGATTATTGGTCCAGTCCGCGTCGAATTCCGGCACGAGCGGCAGGGTGTCGGCAAAGTCGCGCGCGAAAAACGCATGCGCGGCCGCGACATCGGGCAACGTCGCGAAACTCGGATCGCCCTCATTGGGCAGGAACAGGGTGACGGTGAAGGTCTTTTCGGTATTCGGCAGGGCGATGCACATATAGCCGCCGCGCGGCCAGATATGCAGCGCATTGGGTTCGATGCGGAAGCCGCCATCGTCCGCCGGCGGGATTTCCAGTTCCTTGTAGCCGTGGCCGAGCGGCGCGAAATGCTCGTTGAGCGCGACCTTGCCAGACATCGCCTGGCGCAGCGCCGACCCCGCGCCGTCCGCGCCGATCAGCACGGCGAAATCGCGTACTTCGTCCCGGCGATCGTGATCGTTGATCAGGCGGAAGGTCTTGGCGTTGAAGTCGACGCGGTCCAGGCGCGCATTGAAGCGGATCGTCGCACCTGCGGCCTCGGCGGCATCGAGCAGGCTGATGTTGAGCCGGCCGCGGTGCACGGACCAGATGACTTCGGAATCGTCCTTGCCGTAGCGCAGCAGCTGTGTGCCGCCGTCGGCCGAATGCACCATGCGGCCGCGCATCATCACCGCCTGCGCCATAACCGCTTCGGTCAGGCCGGCCAGCCGCAGGGCATGCAGGCCGCGTTCGGCGAGCGCGAGATTGATCGAGCGTCCGCCCTCGTAGCCGGCCAGGCGCGGGTCCGGGCGCCGCTCGAACACTTCGACGGTCCAGCCTTTGCGTGCCAGCAGGATGGCCAGCAGGGCGCCGGCGAGACCGGCACCGATGATCGTGATCTTTTTCTCAGCTCGCATCGGGGTTCCGGAGTCAGGGGTTGCGCCAGGCCTCCACCGCGCGCACGAAACCGAGCACGTCGCGGTAGCGGTTGTACAGCGGCGCCGGGGAAATGCGGATGACGTCGGGTTCGCGCCAGTCGCCGACGATGCCCAGGGCGACGAGGTGCTCGAACAGCGCGCGCCCGCGCTCGCGACCGCCGGCCACGCGCAGGGACAGCTGTGCGCCGCGACGTTCGGGCTCGGAGGGCGTGACGATCTGCAGCGTGTCGGCGACGCGCGCACGGATCAGCGTTTCCAGATACGCGGTGATCTTTTCCGATTTCGCGCGCAAGGCAGTCATGCCGGCGCGCTGGAAAATCTCCAGCGATACGCGCAATGGCGCGAGCGCGAGGATCGGCGGATTGCTCAGCTGCCAGCCGTCGGCGCCGGGCGTGGGCACGAAGTCGGGGCCCATGCGGAAACGCGTGGCCTGGTCGTGACCCCACCATCCGGCGAAGCGCGGACGATCGCTGTGCGCGTGGCGCTCGTGCACGAAAGCGCCAGCCACCGCACCCGGCCCGGAGTTCAGATATTTGTAGCTGCACCAGGCCGCGAAATCGGCGCCACTATCGTGCAGTTGCAGGGGCAGGTTGCCAGCCGCGTGCGCGAGATCGAAGCCGACCACGCAGCCACGCGCATGGCCCAGACGTGCGATTTCCTTCAGGTCGAACGCCTGGCCGGTGCGGTACTGCACCCCGGGCCAGAGGATCAGCGCGATGCGCGAGCTGTGTTCGGCGAGGACGCGCTCGATCGCGGCCAGCGAAATCGTGCCGGTCTGTTCGTCGGCTTCGAGTTCGATCAGACAGGTCGACGGATCGAAGCCATGGAAGCGGATCTGCGCTTCGACGGCGTAGCGATCGGAGGGAAAGGCGCCGGCCTCGATAAGGATGGCCGGGCGCTCAGCGGTCGGCCGGTAGAAACTGACCATGAGCAGGTGCAGGTTCACCGACAGCGAGTTCATCGCGACCACTTCCGAGGGCATCGCACCCACGCAGGCCGCCAACGAATCGCGCACGAAGGCGTGATAGGGCATCCACGGATGCTTGCCGAGGAAATGGCCTTCGACACCGAGGCGCGCCCAGTCGTCGAGTTCGTCGATCAGCGCGCCGCGTACGGCCCGCGGTTGCAGGCCGAGCGAATTGCCGCAGAAATAAAGCTGCTCGCCGTCGCCATGCACCGGCACGTGGAATTCGTCGCGGAAGGCACGCAGCGGATCGGCGGTGTCGAGGGCGAGGGCGTGCTCGTCGGAATACGGATCGGTCATGCGTCGCGGGTCTGGGTTCGTGGGAGCGCTCATTCGAAGCGCGACTTCGCCAGGCCCAGCCATTCCAGCGCCGTGCCGTGATACAGGCGGGCCTGCGCGATGGCGTCGAGATTCAGCGAGGCGATGCCCTTGCCCGGCTCCTGCTCGCCCAGCGGGAACGGGTAGTCGGTGCCGAGCATCACGCGGTCGACGCCGCAGGTGTCGAGCAGATAGCGCAGCGCGCGTTCGTCGGCGACCCAGGAATCGAAGAACAGGCGGTCGAGGTATTCGCGCGGATTGCGCGGATTATCGGTGGCGACCAGGTCTGGCCGCATGTTGAACCCATGCTCGATCCGGCCAATGGTGTACGGGAAACTGCCGCCGCCATGCGCCAGACAGATCTTCAGCCGCGGAAATTTCTCCAGCACGCCGCCGAAGATCAGGCAGCAGGCCGCGCGCGATTGTTCGGCCGGCATGCCGACCAGCCAGGGCAGCCAGTACTTGGGCATCGACTCGCTGCCCATCATGTCCCAGGGATGCACGAGGATCGCCGCGCCCAGGTCCTGCGCGGCCTCGAAGAAGGGCAGCAACTCGGGCGCGTCGAGATTCCACTCGCCGACATGTGAGCCGATCTGCACGCCCTGCAGATCGAGCTGGTCCATGCAGCGTTCCAGTTCCTGGATCGCCAGACGCGGTGCCTGCAGGGGCACGGTGCCGATGCCGGCGTAATGCTTGCGGTGGGCGCGGCAGGTTTCAGCCATGTGGTCATTGAGCGACTGGTGCAGCTCGAGCGCGTGGTGCGCCTTGGCCCAGTAACCGAACATCACCGGCACCGTGCTGATCACCTGCACCTGCACGCCGAATTGCGCGTAGTCGGCGATGCGAACATCCGGATCCCAGGTCTTGGGCCAGATCTCGCGGAAGAACTTGCCGTCCTTGTAGATGCGATGACGGCCGTCGTCGCCGTGATGGATCACCGGGAAGCGGTTGTCGCCATACTTGGCCGCGAGATCGGGCCAGTCGCGGGGCAGGTAGTGGGCGTGGGTATCGATTTTGAGCATGGCCCTAGTCTACCGGCTCAGGTATCGGGAAATTCGAACTTGGACGGCGCCGGATTCAGATGGCCACAGGTCTGGCAGGTCCGGTGCGCACGCGAACGGTAGAAACGCTCAAACACCGCCGGAAAATCCGTCTCGATGTTGTCGAGATGGAAATACTCTTCGTAGATCTTGTGATTGCACTGCTCGCAGAACCACAGCAGGCCGTCGTCCTCGTGCGCCAGACGGCGGCGCTCGATGACCAGGCCGACCGAGTCGGCCATGCGCTGCGGCGAATGCGGCACGCGCGGCGGCAGATAGAACATCTCGCCGGCCTTGATCGGGATGTCGCGCACGGCACCGTCTTCCTGCAGGCGCAGCACCATCTCGCCCTCGATCTGGTAGAAAAATTCCGGACCTTCGTCCCAGTGATAATCGGTGCGCTGGTTCGGCCCGCCGACGATCATCACGATGAAATCGCCGTCTACGATACATTTGTTGCCGACCGGCGGCTTGAGCAGATGCCGGTTCTGATCGATCCAGGCTTGCAGGTTGAACGCGGGGGTCAGCATGGGACGGCTTCCTTTCGGGACAGCGGCGATCAGGCGACCGGCGGCAGGACCGCCAGGCATTTGAGCTCGATCGCGATCGGCGTCGGCAGGGCGGTGATACCGAGCGTCGTGCGACAGGGCGCGGTCGCGGCGTCGGGAAAATAGTCGGCCCACACGGCGTTGTAGGCTTTGAAATCGTTGGCCATGTCGGTGAGGTAGACCGTCACGTCGACCAGGTCCGCCCAATTCGCGCCGCTCGCGGTCAGCACGGCTTTCACGTTCGCGAATACCGAATGGCATTGCGCGACGATGTCGTAGGACACGAGCGTTCCCGCTGCATCGAGCACATTGCCGGGAATGCTGTTGTCGCGCGCATCGCGCGGACCGATGCCCGACAGGAACAACAGGTTGCCGACGCGGCGCGCATGCGGATAGCTGCCGACGGCCCGGGGCGCGCTGTCGGTGCGGATGACCTCGCTCATCGCGATTGCGTCTGGCCGGCGACGCGCTTGAGCGCACCGGCGTACGCGTCGGACAATTGTTCGCGCGCTTCGATGTCCATGCCCAACTGCCGCACCCGTCCATCGAGCAGGCTGTAGACCCAGCCGTGCACCGACAGCTTCTGGCCGCGCGCCCAGGCGTCTTCGACGATCGTGGTCTGGCAGACGTTCATGACCTGCTCGATGACGTTCAGTTCGCAAAGGCGGGCGTGGCGCAGGGATTCGAGTTCGACTTCCCGGAGCAAGGACGCATGCTTCTGTGCGACGTCGCCGACATGGCGCAGCCAGTTGTCGGCCAGGCCCACGCGCGTGCCGGTGAGGCTCGCATGCACGCCGCTGCAGCCGTAGTGGCCGACGACGAGGATGTGTTCGACCTTGAGCAGGTCCACGGCGAACTGGATCGTGCTCAGGCAATTCAGGTCGGTATGCACGACCACATTGGCGATGTTGCGATGGACGAACACCTCGCCCGGCGCCAGGCCGGTGATCTGGTTCGCCGGCACGCGCGAGTCAGAACACCCGATCCACAGGTATTTCGGCGCCTGCTGCGTCGACAGGCGCTTGAAGAATCCCGGATCTTCCGCGCGCACGCTTTCGGCCCAGGCTTTGTTGCGTTTCAGCAGGTCGTCCAACTGGCTCATTGCTTACCCCAGGTTGATGCAGATGTTTTTGCTGTCGGTGAAAAAACGCATTGCGTCGAGTCCGCCTTCGCGGCCCAGGCCCGACTGCTTCATGCCGCCGAAGGGCGTGCGCAGATCGCGTTCGAGCCATGTATTCACCCAGACGATTCCGGCCTCCAGCCTTTCGGCCACCCGATGCGCCCGCCGCAGATCGCTGGTCCAGATGCTCGCGGCCAGCCCGTAAGGCGTGGCATTGGCGAACGCCAGCGCCTCGTCTTCGTCGTCGAAGGGCTGCAAGGTCACGACCGGGCCGAAGATTTCCTCGGTATTGGTGCGCGTGTACGGGCCGAGATTCTCGATGACGGTCGGCGCGACAAACCAGCCATTCTCGCAGCGCCCGGCCGGTGGGGCGGCATGGCCGCCGCACAGCACGCTGCCGCCTTCCGCCCGCGCCAGTTCGATATGCCCGAGCACCTTGTCGTAATGCGCTTGCGAGACCAGCGGGCCCTGTTGGGTCGCTGCATCGAGCGGATCGCCCAGGCGCAGGTGTTTGACGCGCGCGACGAGCTCGTCGCGGATGTCGGCATAGGCGCTGCGCTCGATGAGCAGGCGCGAACCGCACAGGCAGATCTGCCCGGAGTTCTGGAACGCCGAACGCGCGAGCTGGTCGATGAGCCCGGTGCGCGGCGCATCGGCGAACACGAGAGTCGGGTTCTTGCCACCAAGTTCGAGCGAGACCTTTTTCAGGCTGGCCGCGCAGGTCGCGGCGATGCGCAGCCCGACCGCGGTGCTGCCGGTGAAGCTGATCGCCTTGATGCCGGGATGATCGACAAGGGCTTGCCCGACCTTCGGACCGAGGCCCTGGACGATGTTGAGCACGCCGGGTGGGAAACCGATATCGCGCGCGAGCTCGCCGAGCATCCATGCGGTCACCGGTGTGACCTCGCTGGGCTTGGCGACGACGCAATTGCCCGCAGCGAGGGCGGGCGCGATCTTCCAGGTGAACAGGTACAGCGGCAGATTCCAGGGACTGATGCAGCCGACGACACCGAGCGGCTGCCGCAGCGTGTAATTCAGACCGGCCTGGCCATGATGCGATTCGCTCGCGAATTGCGTCGCGGCGGCGGCGAAGAAACGCAGGTTGGCGACCGCGCGCGGAATTTCCACCTCACGCGCGAGCGGCAGCGGTTTGCCGGCGTCGCGGGATTCGGCCTGGGCGAAATCTTCCAGCTTCGATTGCAGGGCATCGGCGAGCCGGTGCAGCCAATGGGCACGTTCGCTCGTCGGCAGGGCGGACCAGGCCGGAAACGCGGCCTGCGCTGCTTCCACGGCGGCCGCGACATCGTCGGCATCGCCATCGGGGCACAGGGCATAACGCGCGCCAGTGGCCGGTTCGTGCACATCGAGCCAGCCTTCGGATTTCGCGGGCCGGGCGTGGGCGCCGATGAGCTGGGTCAGTCGCAAGGTCATCGGCCAAGCTTAACCGGCAGGCCCGCCATGCGGACAGGTTTGGCCCGCACGTCGGCCCCAGGGAGCGGGGTGGCCGGCGTGTCGTGGCGGGCGGGCATCAGAGGTATTGCAATCCGATTTCGTCGTCCTTGAACCAGATCACGCGGGCTTCCATCGCCATGACGGGACCGGGACTGCCGACCAGGTACAGGAACACCGCATCGCCGATGTTGAAGGGCCAGTTGCGCGGCCGCTTCACGCAGGCGCCGCCCTTGGACAGATCGGCGACATCCACCTGGAAGGCCGTCGTGCCGCGCACGACGAGCGCCTGCACTTGCTTGGCTTCGCGAGGGGCCTGGCGGCGTTCGAAAAACGACATGGCGCCGATGTTACAGCGATTTCATCCGGCCGCCGTCGACGGGCAGGTTGATGCCGTTGACGTAGCCCGCCTGCGGCGAGCACAGGAAGGCGACCGCTGCGGCGATCTCCGACGCGTCGGCGAAACGGCCGGCGGGCACCGTGGCGAGCATGCCCTGGGCGATCTCGGCTTCGCTCTTGCCTGTGGCCTTGGCCCGTTCGGCAAGAATCTGGTCCAGGCGCTGCGTGCGCGTGTAGCCGGGCAGCACGTTGTTGACCGTGATGCCGTCGGGACCCAGTTCGCCCGCGAGCGTCTTGGCCCAGCTGGCGACGGCGCCGCGGATGGTGTTGGACACGCCGAGGTTGGCGATGGGTTCTTTAACCGAGGTCGAGATGATATTGACGATGCGGCCCCAGGCCGCCGCGCGCATGCCCGGAAGAACCGACTGCACCAGGATCTGGTTGGCGATCAGGTGCTGCTGGAACACCTGCAGGTAGGCCTCGGGTTCGGCGCTGTTCGCCGGGCCGCCAGCCGGGCCGGCCGTGTTGTTGATCAGGATGTGCACCGGATGGGCCGCGGCCCAGGCCTGCACCTTTTCGCGCAGGCCAGCGGCATCGCTGACATCGGCCGACAGCGTCGCATGCGTCTGGCCGGACGGACGGGGCAGGGCGACGCAGACGGCATCGAGTTTTTCCTGCCGGCGGGCGAGCACCGTAACGGTGGCGCCGAGCTCGGCCAAGGCCATCGCACTGGCACGACCGATGCCTTCCGACGCGCCGCAGACCAGCGCGTGTTTGCCTTCGAGCGCTAGGCCCATGTCATGTCTCCTGTGCGGGTGGCGCAAGGCGCTCGCGCATCAGCGCGGCGATCTCGCGGGCATCGTCGCTGCCGGTGGCGAGGGCCTCGGCGACACGATGACCATTGATCGGCGGATGATTCTGGTTGAGCTTGAACTTGAGTTCGACGCGCGTCGGGCGCAGCCGGAAGCCGACGATGCCGCGCAACTGCTTGCGATGGTCCTCGCGTTCGAATTCGAAACGCCACTCGCTGCCGACCGTCGCTTCGAAATGATCGCTGAGGTCGGCGACGATGGCCGCGAGGCCGGCGTCGTCCTCGAAGGTCTCCAGCACGCCGCCCAGATGCGCGACCGCGTAATTCCAGGTCGGCACGCGCGCGGCGCTTTCCTTGTCGGGATACCAGGACGGCGAGACATAGGCGCTTGGGCCGTGCAGGATCAGCGTCGCGTCGCCACCGTGCCGCCATTGCGGATTCGCGCGCGACCAGTGGCCGCGGAATTCGATGCCGTGTTCGTCGCGCCGGTACAGCACCGGCACATGCGAGACGAAGGGTGCGCCATCGGCGAGCGTGATGAGCGTGGCGAACGGGTGCGCCACCGCCAGCCGGTCCAGCGCCGCCAGATCGTCTTCAGCGAAATGGCGAGGTGTGTACATGCTCAGTGACGCGGGCCGAGGGTCTTGATCATCTGCGGCAGCAGTTCTTCGTCGTCCTCGCCCTGCGGCGGCTGCAGGTCTTCGAGCAGCTGGCCGATCGCTTCGGCATCGTCGTCGTCCATGCCTTCGAGCGCGCGGAAATCGGCATCCATGAGCGCGGCACGCGCCATGTCGTCGCTTTCGTAGCTCAGGGTTTCGCCGTGGCTGTCGAACACCTGCGCGACGCCGCTGTGCAGGATGCGCAGGCGCGCCCAGATCAGCAGCGGCTCGGGCGTCGCCAGCCACCATTCCTCGCGCTCGAACGCCTGTGCTTCATATCCGAGGTCGTAGATCGATTCGTCAGCCATTTTCGATTCCTGCCTTTGCCGCGATGCAGACGGCGGTGCCGACCACGCCGATGAGAGTGAGCCAGCCCATGATGCCGGCCAGATTGCCGAACTGGCGCAACGCGGCATCGCCCAGGCGCGCCTGTCCGAACCGCATCAGCCACCAGCTGTAGAGAAAACCGCCATCCTCGGTGCCCGGGGCGAACGCCAGCCGGCGATCAAGCTGCTGCCGGTGCGAAAGCACGCGCATGCCGAAATGCGCCGGCCCCGCGGAGCCGGCCAGGCCGAGAAACAGGAACAGCATCGCCTGCCACATGGCTTAGAACGTCGCCAGACCCGGTGCGCGCGGATACGGAATCGCGTCGCGGATGTTCGAAAGACCGCAGACATAGACCACCAGGCGCTCGAAGCCCAGGCCGAAACCGGCATGCGGCACCGTGCCATAGCGGCGGAAATCGCGGTACCAGGTGTAGTGCTCGGGATCGAGGCCGAACTGCGCGATGCGCGCGTCGAGCACGTCGATGCGTTCCTCGCGTTGCGAACCGCCGATGATCTCGCCGATGCCTGGCGCGAGCACGTCCATCGCCGCGACGGTCTTGCCGTCGTTGTTGAGGCGCATGTAGAAGGATTTGATCTGCTCGGGGTAGTTCATGACCACGACCGGGCGGCCGACGTGCACTTCGGTCAACCAGCGTTCGTGTTCGGTCTGCAGGTCCAGGCCCCATTCGACCGGGAAATCGAACTTGTGGCCGGACTTCTGCAGCAGCGACACCGCATCGGTGTAGTCGATGCGTTCGAACGGCGCGGCGATGAAGGTCTCGAGCTTGGTGATCGCGGTCTTGTCGACGCGCTCGGCCAGGAAGGCGAGGTCGTCCATGCGCTCGTTGAGCACGGCCTGGAACACGTATTTCAGGAATTTCTCGGCGAGGTTGGCGTCGTCGTTGAGATCGGCGAACGCGATCTCCGGTTCGATCATCCAGAATTCGGCGAGGTGGCGCGTGGTGTTGGAATTCTCGGCGCGGAAGGTCGGGCCGAAGGTGTAGACCTTCGACAGCGCCAGGCAGAAGGCTTCGACATTGAGCTGACCCGACACCGTCAGGAAGGCTTCCTTGCCGAAGAAATCCTTCGAGAAGTCGACCTGGCCCTTGGCGTCGCGCGGCAGGTTCATCATGTCCAGGGTCGAGATGCGGAACATCTGGCCGGCGCCTTCGGCGTCCGAGGTCGAGATGATCGGCGTGTTGACCCAGTAGAAGCCGTCTTCGTGGAAGAAACGGTGGATCGCCTGCGCCAGGCAGTGGCGGATGCGGGTGACCGCGCCGAACAGGTTGGTACGCGGACGCAGATGGGCGAATTCGCGCAGGTATTCCAGCGTGTGCTGCTTGGGCTGCATCGGATAGGTGAGGGGGTCCTCGACCCAGCCGACGACTTCGACGGAGGTCGCCTGGATCTCGAATTTCTGGCCCTTGCCCTGGGACGCGGCCAGCGTGCCGGTCGCGATCACCGAGCAGCCCGCCGACAGCTTCTTCACTTCGTTGTCGAAGTTGGCCAGCGATTCGGTCGCCACCACCTGGATCGGGTCGAAGCACGAGCCGTCGCTGACGTTGACGAAGGCCAGGCCGGCCGAGTCGCGCCGGGTACGAACCCAGCCGCGCACCGTGACTTCACTGCCCGCCGCGATGCCGCCTGCGAGTGCCTGCTGGACGCTGACCACTGCCATGCCTTGAATCTCCGGCCTCGAAGGCCTACTTACAGAGGGAAGCGGCAAGGATACCCGGACAGCGGGGCTTTCCGCAGCGTTCCGGGCGACGCACGCCTTATACTTGCCCTTCGAATCGAGAGAATCCGCCCATGGCCGTCACCCTCACACCCGCCGCCGTCGCCCGCGTCCGCCAATACCTGGCGGAAACGCCCGGTGGCATCGGTCTGCGTTTCGGCGTGCGCAAGAGCGGTTGCTCGGGCTGGGCTTATCAGATCGACATCGCGACGCAGGCCCATGACGGCGAGCAGGTGTTCGAACAGGACGGCGTCGCTGTCCGTGTCGACAGCGGCAGCCTGGCGCAAGTCGACGGCACCGAAATCGACTTTGTCAGCCAGGGCTTGAACCAGCAGTTCGTCTTCCGCAACCCGCGGGTCGCGGCCGAATGCGGCTGCGGCGAGAGCTTCACCACGGACGAACAGGCCGCCTGAGGCCCTTTTCCCTTGCGGCACAGCCACTTGCGCTGATACGGCCGTTTCCGGCATAATCGGCGGCTCCCGATTGCATTAAGGTTCCGGGAGACCTTGCTCCACGGCATCCCGCCGGGAGCTGCCAGGCCGCAAGGCCGCATCCACAAGGAAACAACCCATGCGTCACTATGAAGTCGTGTTCATGGTCCATCCGGACCAGAGCGAGCAGGTGCCGGCCATGATCGAGCGCTACAAGGCGCTGATCGAAGGCGACAACGGCAAGATCCACCGTCTGGAAGATTGGGGCCGTCGTCAGCTGGCTTACCCGATCGAGAACCTGGTCAAGGCCCACTACGTTCTGATGAACATCGAGTGCGGCGCCAAGGTGCTGACCGAGCTGGGCGACAGCTTCCGCTTCAACGACGCGGTCCTGCGCCACATCGTGCTCTCGGAAGAAGAGGCCGTCACCGAGCCGAGCCACATCCTGAAGTCGAAAGACGAGAAGGGTGATCGCCGCCGCCGTGATGATGATTCGATCGAAGGTGGCGTCGACGCCACTGACGCCGCCTGAGCCCGAGGAGACCGACCATGTCCAAGTTCTTCCGCCGCCGCAAGTTCTGCAAATTCACCGCCGAAGGCGTGACCAAGATCGATTACAAGGATCTGAACACGCTGCGCCAGTACCTGACCGAGAACGGCAAGATCGTTCCGAGCCGCATCACCGGTACCAAGTCGAAGTTCCAGCGCCAGCTGCAGGCCGCGATCAAGCGCGCCCGCTTCCTGGCCCTGATTCCGTACACCGACAACCACAACGTCTAACCGTCCTTACGGACAGCCACAGTTGCGGCGCTTCGGCGCCGCTAACGTAAACGGAGCAACACCATGCAACTGATTCTCCTGCAGAAAGTCACCAACCTCGGTGGCCTGGGCGACAAGGTCAACGTCAAGCCGGGCTACGGCCGCAACTACCTGATCCCGTACGGCAAGGCCGTGCCGGCGACGGCGGCCAACATCGCGACCTTCGAAGCCAAGCGCGCCGAATACGAAGCGAAAGCCGCCGGCATCCTGTCGGCTGCCGAAGCCCGCAAGGCCGCCCTGGAAGGCGCCGTGGTCACCATCGCCGCGAACGCCTCGACCGAAGGCAAGCTGTTCGGTTCCGTCACCACCCGCGACATCGCCGAGGCCTTCACGGCTGCCGGCCACAAGCTGGAGAAGTCGGAAGTCGTCATGGGCGAAGGCCCGATCCGCCGCACCGGCGAATTCGAAGTCACCGCGCACCTGCACGCTGACGTCGAGACGAAGATCAAGGTCATCGTGGTCGGCGAAGCCGCGTAAGCGTCTCGCAAGTACTGCCGAACGGCCGCCCTCGGGCGGCCGTTTTGTTTGCCGGTCCCGAGTCTCAATCGGTGAGATGCCCACCGCTTATCCACAGGGTTGCGCAATGACGCGCGACCGTGGAGGCGAGTACGATGATCCCTTCGTTGCGGCCATCCGCCCGCGATGGCATCGAGAACAATAACTACATGTCCGCACGCCCCGATTCGTTCCGCTCCGACAGCAAGATCGACGCCCTGCGCGTCCCGCCGCAGTCCGTGGAGGCCGAACAGGCCGTCATCGGCGGCCTCATGCTGGCGCCGGAGTCGCTCGACCGGGTCGGCGACTTCCTCATCGAGCAGGACTTCTACCGCCGCGACCATCGCCTGATCTACCGCGCGATCCGCGAGCTGTCGGAAAAGAGCAAGCCCTTCGATGCCGTGACCCTGGGCGAGTGGTTCGAAGCCCACAGCCTTTCCGAGCAGATCGGCGGCACCGGCTATCTGATCGAACTGGCCTCGAGCACGCCCTCGGCCGCGAATATCCGCGCCTATGCCGAGATCGTGCGCGAGAAATCGGTGCTGCGTCAGCTCATCGACGTCGGTACCGAGATCGTCAACGACGGTTTCCAGCCCGAAGGCCGCGAGAGCCAGGAAGTGCTGTCCGCGGCGGAAATGAAGGTGTTCAAGATCGCCGAGCAAGGCCGCCGCGGCCGCGCCGATTTCGTGCCCCTGCGCGAGGCGATGAAGGACGCGTTCCAGATCCTGCAGGAGCGCTACGAGAACCAGGGCTCGGTCACCGGCCTGCCGACCGGCTTCCACGATCTCGACGAAATGACCGCCGGCCTGCAGCCGTCCGACCTCATCATCCTCGCTGCGCGTCCGGCCATGGGCAAGACGACGCTGGCGCTGAACATAGCCGAGTTCGCCGCGCTCAAGACCAAGAAAGCCGTCGCGATCTACTCGATGGAAATGTCGGCCTCGCAGCTGGCATTCCGTCTGATCTCCTCGATCGGCCGCATCAATGCCACGCGCCTGCGCACCGGCCAGCTCGAGGACGAGGACTGGTCGCGCGTGAACATGGCGATCAAGATGCTGTCCGACGTCAAGGTCTTCATCGACGACACGCCGGCGCTGTCGCCCGATGTGCTGCGTTCGAAAGCCCGCCGCATCAAGCGCGAGCACGACCTGGGCCTGATCGTCATCGACTACCTGCAGCTGATGCAGGTGCCCGGTTCGGCCGAAAACCGCACCAACGAGATCTCGGAAATCTCCCGCTCGCTCAAGGCGCTGGCGATGGAGCTCAAGGTGCCGGTGGTGGCCCTGTCGCAGCTCAATCGCGGCCTGGAATCGCGTACCGACAAGCGCCCGGTCATGAGCGACTTGCGCGAGTCCGGCGCCATCGAGCAGGACGCCGATATCATCATGTTCATCTACCGCGACGAGTACTACCACAAGGACTCGAACGACAAAGGCCTGGCCGAGGTCATCATCGCCAAGCAGCGTAACGGCCCGACCGGTACGGCGAAGCTGAAATTCTTCGGCGAATACACGCGCTTCGACAATCTGGCCCGGGATTCCGTCGGCAGTTTCGAATAAGCTAGCGCGACCTTCCCGCGCGTGCGCAGGCCAGCGGCCCGGCGCGCGGAAAGACCCCGAACTGGTTTGGAATCGGACCCACGCATGAGCCCAGCGCATCCCGGCACGAGCGATCCCGGCAAGGACAGCGACCCCGCGCTGCGCGCGCAGATCCTGCGCGAGGCCCAGGCCTTGCCGGTCTGGTCAGTGCCGTCGGCGGGCACCGCGCCGGCGCTGCCGCCGATCGAGCCAGGTCGCAGGACCTATGCGCGCCGCGATTTCGAGAACAGCTTCGGCGAGGATTTCGTCGAACGGCTGTATCGCGCTGTCGTCAAACGCGCACCGCGCACCGAAGAACTGCATGACGCGCTGACGCGCCTGGAGCGCGGCGAAAACCCGATCCTGTTGATGGGGCAGGTTGCCGCCTCGCCGGAGGCCCGCGCCGGCGGCGTGCGCATCAAGGGGCTCGATCGCCGTTACGCGCTCGAACGCATCTATCGCATTCCACTGCTCGGCGGTCTGATCGAACGCGTGTCGATCCTGTTGCGGCTGCCGTCGATCCAGCGCGAGCAGAACGTGCAGCAGTCGCGCCTGCAGGCGCGCTGCGAAGCGGCGGAAGCGCAGGCGGCCGAGCAGGTCGCCCGCCTGTACGAGGAAATCGGCGAACTGCGCAAGACCATCGCGCGTCAGGGCGCGGCGCCCGATCCCTCGGCCGCGTGGCCGGGAGAGCCGCGATGAAGATCGCGATGCTGGCGCCGGCGATCCTCGGGCGCGATGCGATCGGTGCGGACATCCGTGAGATGGTCGCGATCCTGCGCGCGCGTGGCGACGAGCTGCGCCTGTTCGCCGAAGAGCCGTCCGACCTGCAGGAAGAGACGGTGCATTCGTACACGACGCTGCGCGAATGGCTCACCGGCGCCGACGACCTGCTGATCTACCACCATTCCATCGGCTGGCCGAGCGCCGAAGCCCTGCTGCGCGGTCTGCGCTGCCGGCGCATCGTGCGCTATCACAACATCACGCCGCCGCAGTTTTTCTACGGCATCAACCACAGCTACCTGCGCGCCTGCGCCGCTGGTCGCGCGGAAGTCGCGCGCCTGGTCGCGATTCCCGGGCTGGAGTGGATTTCCGATTCTTCGTACAACGAAGACGAACTCATCGAGCTCGGTCTCGACCGCGCGCGGTCGCATATCGTCGCGCCTTTCCATCGCATGGAGCATCTGCTGGAGATCGAACCCGATCACCGCGCGCTGTCGCGCTTGAGTGTTTGCGGCGCCAAGCTGCTGATGGTCGGTCGCCTGGCGCCGAACAAGGGCTATCTGCCGCTGATCGATGCGTTCGCCTGCTACGTCGCCAACTACGATCCCGATGCGGAGCTGATGATCGTCGGCAAAAAAGACCCGCGCCTGAGCAAATACCAGCTGCGCATGCAGGAGCGCATCGCCGCCTACGGCCTGGCCGGGCAGGTGCATGTGTTCGAAAACGTCGGCGACACCGTGCTCAAGGCCTGCTACGAGCGCGCCGATGCGATGCTGTATCTGTCCGAGCACGAAGGCTTCGGCGTGCCCCTGGTCGAGGCGATGGTCATGGGCCTGCCGATCATCGGCCGGGCGACCGCGGCGACGCCGGCGACGGTGGGCGAGGCCGGCTTGCTCTGGGATGACGTCGATCCGCGTCTGTATGCCGCGAGCATCGCGCGCCTGGTCCGCGATCCCGAACTGCGCGAGCGCATGGTCAAGGCCGGCGAAGCGCGCTTCCTCGAAGAATTCGATATCGCCGTGCTCGCACGCAAGTTCCTGGCGGCACTGGGCAAGGCGGCCTAAGCCGCCACCGCCGCGTCCCATCCCTCTCATCTGCATAGAACGCCATGTCCCGAGCCACCACCGCCACGATCCACATCGACGCGCTCCGCCACAACCTCGCACAGGTGCGCCAGCTCGCGCCGAACAGCCGGGTCATGGCCGTGGTCAAGGCCGACGGTTATGGGCACGGTCTGGAACGCGTCGCGCGCGCGCTCGAAGGCGCCGATGCGTTCGGTGTGGCGGCCCTGTCCGATGCCGAGCGTTTGCGTGCGGCCGGTCTGTCGCAGCGCATCGTGCTGTTGTCGGGCTTCGACGAGCCGTCGGATTTCGCGGTGCTGCGCCGTCTGGGCGTCGACACGGTCGTGCATCACGAATCGCAGCTGGCGATGCTCGAAGCTGATGCCGCGAGCGATGCCACCGCCGAACCGATCCGCGTCTGGCTGAAGTTCGACACCGGCATGCATCGCCTGGGCTTCGCGCCGGCGCAGGCCGCCGACGCGCATGCACGTCTGCAAGCGCTGGCCAATGTCGCCGACGACATCACGCTGATGACGCATTTCGCCAGCTCCGACGATTTTGACAGCGCACAGACGCGCGCGCAACTGAAAGAATTTTCCGACGCGACCGATGCCTTGCCCGGTGACGCGTCACTGTCCAATTCCGCCGCGGTGCTCGGCTGGCCGCAGGCGCATCGCGACTGGGTGCGCGCGGGCGGGGCGCTGTACGGGTTGTCGGTCGTGGCGGGCAAGACCGGTGCGGACTTCGGCCTGAAACCGGCGATGACCCTGTCGACGCGCCTGATCGCGATCAACCGCGTCGCCAAAGGCGAACGCATCGGTTATTCGGCGACCTGGGAATGTCCGGAAGACATGGACGTCGGCGTCGCCGCCATCGGCTACGGCGATGGCTATCCGCGCCACGCACCGCCCGGCACGCCGGTGCTCGTCGACGGCCAACGCACCACCGTCATCGGCCGCGTCTCGATGGACCTGATGACGATCGACCTGCGTGGCCTCGGCAACGCCCGCGTCGGTGATGCCGTGACGCTCTGGGGCCCGGACCTGCCGGTCGAAGAAGTCGCCGCCGCCGCTGGCAGCATCAGCTACGAGCTGACCTGCTCGATCACGCGGCGTGTGCGGTTTATCGAGTCCTGAGCGCGCGCGGCATGTAGGAGCCAGCTCGCTGGCGACAAAACCTGCGAGGGGTCCCCGATCCCCGGCCAATTCCTTCTTTCCAAGAAGGCCCCCTGCGAAACGAACCAAAGCTCGCGAATAGCAGAGCTGGCGGTCGTTCACGCCCTGAATCGTAGTTATCAAGTCTGACGACGAAACCGTTTTGTACGGAAACGCGTACAGATTTACTCACAGGAGGTCATGGCAGATGACTTTTTGCGCGCGATTTTCGGGTATCTGACACATAGGGACAGGGGCCGTCACTCACGACAAACGAGTCTGGCCGAATTGTCCGGCCGGACCAGTTGATCGCGCGGCTAGTATCGGCTGGCGGCATCAATTTTCATTCCCCTGGCGGACTCTAGGCTGACGCTTTAAAAAAGTGTCGCTTCCAAATAACTCGAGATAGATATGCGCTTAGTTTCTTGTTTCTCTGCGTCTGTGATGGTCGCTCTGATGCTTTTGCTCCCAGCGACGCCTGTCGCAGCGAAATTGGGCGTAGTTCCATCGTCTACGCCTGCTGCGGGCCTTTGGTGTATGCAGAATTCGGCAACGGGAACCCGGGAGTGTCGGTCGGATTGCGAGTCTTGGATAGGTGCGTATGTTGATCCATATCCGTATTTCATCACCGGAATTCAGGATCGCGACTGGAGCTACTGCAACGTCGCACTCAACAATACAGGCAATGCCGGCATATTCCTCGTGGCCTATTCGGGTGACGAGATCGACAAGAGGCGTCAGGCCCAGAAATCGGCCGGGTCGCATTGTTTGCGAGCAGGAACCGCATGCGGAAACCCGATCAACACAGGAACCGGCAACAAGTTTCAGGAAGAAACTGACTTCGACCTTGGCGCTGGGCTGGAGTTCAAGCGCTACTACAACAGCTTGGGCGAAATGGCATGGGCGCAGTTGGGGGCACGTTGGAGGCACAGCTATTCGTTGAAAATCGATCACGCGAAAGATGCGCAAGGAAAAGAGACGGCGACATTGTTTAGGGCTGATGGTCGAACAGTTTCGTTTGAATGGACTGGCGATCGCTGGCTTGCAGAAGCAGGAGAGTTCTCGAAGCTTTCCAGCAGTAGGGATGGGGCGGGAAAGATCCTTGGTTGGACCTACCATGAAAATGGCGCCAGTCATGCTGAATTGTACGATGCTGCCGGGCGAATAGTTTCTATCAGGGGCGGCTTGGGAGAACAGCTTTCGTTTGAATACAGCACAAGCAGCACGTCATCAGCGATAGCGCCGCGTCCGGGACTGCTCATCGCGGTCACCAATTATCTCGGGCGCTCCCTGATTTTCACCTATCGAGCGGACAGCCAAATTGGCTCCGTGTCTCTTCCCGATGGAAGTGCGTACACGTATGCCTATTCAGGCGGGCTGCTTGTGTCGGTTTCGAAGCCCGGCGGATCAACGAGAGGCTACGTCTACAACGAGCAAGCCTTGACGACAGGAAGTTCTCTGCCTCAAGCGTTGACAGGAATAGTTGACGAAAAGGGCCAGAGATTCGCGTCCTTCGGGTACAACTGGGTGGGTGAGGCGATCTCGACCGAGCACGCCGGTGGCGTCGAGAGATATGTGTTGTCTCGAAATCCGGATGGTAGCGCCACCATCACCACCGCTTCCGGGTCGTCAATTGTCCGTCGGTTTTCTGTAGTTCACGACCGTGTTTTACGTGCGTCGGACACCATTTCGTGCACTGGGTGCAGTTCGCAGACAAGGCAGTGGTCCTTTGACGAATCGGGTCTTCCAGACGTCTCGATCGATGCGGCAGGCACAATCGAAGACTCAGACTACGATGAGTTTGGGCTGCTGATCCAGGTCGTTCGAGCCAAGGGCACGCCGGAGCAAAGGGCTGAGACGCTTCACTGGGATACCACGTTGCGCACCCCGAGGCAGATCGATCGTGCCGGTCAACGGCAAACCTACACCTACAACAGCCGAGGTCAAATCCTCGCCGTGACGCTCACTGATGTCGCGGCTGGCCGGTCCCGCACGTCGAGCCTGACTTACTGCGAAACTGCGGACGTGGCAGCTGGAATCTGCCCTTTGGTGGGGCTGGTGACTTCCGCAAACGGCCCGCGTACGGACGTTGGTGACATTAGCACCTACTCGTACTATGCCAGCGATGCCGCTGGCTGCGCGACGGTTCCCACGACCTGTCCGTATCGCAAGGGCGATCTTTGGAAGGTAACGAATGCCGCGGGCCAGGTCGTCGAGATATTGGCCTACAACGCGAATGGCCGAATTCTATCTATGAAAGATGCCAATGGCGTGATCACCGATCTGGAATACCACTCCAGAGGCTGGTTGATTGCGCGCAAGGTCCGTGGTTTCGACAGTGGTACCGAGGCGGACGATGCGATCACTCGCATGGACGTTAATGAAGCCGGACAAATTGCCAGAGTCACTTTGCCGGATGGCTCCTTCATCAGCTATGCCTATGATGCTGCTCATCGTTTGACCGGTATCGCTGACAACTCAGGGAACTCGGTCACTTACACATTGAATAGTTCTGGTGACCGCATCAAAGAAGATACGAAGAATGGCAACGGGGTCCTTAAGAGAACTCTGTCGCGTGTCTACAATGGCTTGGGACAGCTGCAAACCATCGCTGATGCGACCGCTACGCCGGCTGACTTCACCTACAACGCCGAGGGCACGGTCAACACCATCACCGATGCATTGTCGCGTGTTGGCGGCAGCGATTTCGATCTGTTGGGGCACCTCAAGAGAAGCGTTGTCAATGCGACGGGCACGGGGGTGGAAAAGGGCACTACGCAGTTCCAGTACGACGCTCGTGACAACTTGATCGGAGTCATCGATCCCAAAGGCCTTCCCACGAATTACGGTTACGACGGCCTGGACGACATCACTCAGTTGGTGAGTCCGGACACCGGGACGACGATCTATGGCTACGACAGTGCCGGCAACCGGAGTAGCCAGCTCGATGCGCGTGGCAAGTTGACGACCTATAGTTACGATGCGTTGAACCGCCTGATCAGCCAATCCGTCTCCAATAGCGCGCAGAACATCTATTTCGACTACGACCTGCCGCAAGCCGACTGTCTCGCTGGGGAAATGTCCGGCGCCGGCCGCTTGGCGCGCATCCGGGATGAGTCAGGCAGCACGCGCTTTTGCTATGACCGCTCTGGTCACTTGGTGCGCAAGGTGCAGTCCGTCATTGGCGGCCCGACGCTGACGGTGGGGTCAACCTACAACAGCACTGGTCGCCTGGTGGCGATGACCTATCCCAGTGGCGCCATCGTGACCTATCTGCGCGATGCCAATGGTCAGATCACTGGAATTACTGCTAAGCCGACGGCGGTGGCCGCGCAGATCAGTCTAGTTTCGTCTGTGGCCTATCTGCCGTTCGGGCCATTGAACACGCTGACCTTCGGCAGCGGCCGGGTCATGACTAAGGCCTATGACCAAAACTATGGCATCGACAAAGTCAGCGACTCGGGTGTCGATGGGCTTAGCGAAGACTTCACGCTAAATGCGGTGGGCAATATCACCGGCGTGGTGGAGCGTACGACGACGAGTGCCATGACTACCCGAAGCTTCGCCTACGATGGTCAGGATCGCCTTGCTGCACTCAAGAGCGGCGGCTCGCTCGTGCAAGGCTTCACCTATGACGCCACAGGCAACCGTCTGAGCAAGACGCTCGGCAGCACGACCACGACCAATATCTACGACCCGGCGAGTCATCGCCTGACGCAAACTGGTGCTGTCATGTTGACCTACGACTCGAATGGAAATCAGACAAAGAACGGCACATCGACCTTCGTCTACGACGATCGCAATCGCCTGCGCGACTACAAGGCCAATGGCACGTCCGTTACGCGGACGTATCGTTATAGCGGCCGCGGCGAGCGGGTGTCCAAAGTGGTCGCGGCAGGCAGCTCGGCCAATCGCTATTACACTTACGACGAATCCGGCCATGTGCTCGGCGAATATCAGGCGAACGGCACGCGGGTGCAGGAATACGTGTGGCTCGATGACACACTGGTTGGCGTGCTGAGCGATCACGACGGCAGTACCTACCAGTACGTAGAGACCGATCATCTTGGAACTCCCAGAGCGGTAATCCATCCCGCCAAAGACAAAATCATTTGGCGTTGGAACCTAACAAACACAGCCTTCGGCGAACATGCTCCGAGCGCAGACCCGGACGCGAATTCGATCACCTACACCTTCAATCTCCGCTACCCCGGGCAGTGGTATGACTCGGAGAGCAAGCTGCACTACAACTACTTTCGCGACTACGATCCAGCGATCGGACGGTATGTGCAAAGTGACCCGATCGGAATGAATGGAGGTGTTTCCACGTTTTCCTACGTGAACAGTTCTCCAATTGGATTGGTCGACCCATTTGGACTTGATATTGTTGATGTAAGGCGAGTTCAGGGCGTAGTTTTGCAGCAGTTTCCTGAGCTCCATCCTCGCGGAATTGTCTATTGCGGACGTCTCGACGAGGGAATCTATGCGGATGCCAATCAGTTTTCGGGAGACATTACAGTGTCGGAGAGATACTGCATTCCGTCTTGCCTTTCTGAGGTTGAGTGGAACGAGTTGTTCTTTTCTCTTTTCCATGAATCGATGCACAGTACTGATAGGTGGTGGGAAGATCTCTCTTTGAGTCCAGATCATACTGAGCATCACGACTCCATTTATATGCGAGAGTACTTCGAGCGCAGTCGTGCCAGAAAACAAGACGTGCCCCATGGGCCTGTTTGGGGTAGCGCAAGAAGAGTTCGCGTTGATTTGACGAGCCTGTATGCGCAATACAGGCAAGAAAATCCATTTTGCAAGAAGTGTTCAAACTAGCGTTGTAGGTGTTGTTTCTGGGGGCAATTTTCTCAGTGAGAATTTGCTAGGGTGTGAAAATCCTTTTCAAGGATTCAAGGTTGTTGAAATGAAGAAAATATGGCTGTTGATCGTGGCCGGAATTTTGATTTCGTTTTTGACCCTCGCTTGGCAAGTTTCGCGGCCAAGGGATACCGTGGAGGGAATGGCTCGTGGAAGAACTCGAGCACAGGTCTCGACCTTGTGCGGTTCGGTAGCGACATATTTCGCAGACGGGAAGGGGCATAGGGAGAGCTTCGAGCTCAGTGAGCTTTGGAGAGAGAACCCACCCTATATGAAGGAAGAGGACTTGATCGACGGCTGGGGTCGCCCGCTGCTATTTGGACGAAATGAGGTTGGTGACTTCTACTTCGAATCATTCGGATCCAACGGAATCAACGACCTGTCGGGCGACGGGGACGACTTAAGTTGTGTTGTCAAACTTCCTGCGGCATCAAGCGAGTAACGGCATACGGAATGACGCGCCCAATCAAACGAAAGAGCCGGGCAATGCCCGGCTCTTTCGCTCCACAAGAAAACACAATCAGAACCGATAATTGAATCCAACGCGTATCGTCCGATACGACAAATCCTGCGTCACCGTCTCGCTATAGCCCGGGAACGAGCTGCCGGCGCGATAGGTCGTCGCGAAGGTGAAGTCGTCGAGCTTCGAGCGCAGGTATTCGAGCTTGCCCGACCACTTGCTGTTGCCGAAACGGTGCTCGACGCCGATGCCCCAGATCGTGCCGTTCAGGGTCTTGGACCCGGCGCCGATCTTGGAGTAGTTGGCGTTGCTGAGAATTTCCGCGCCGCCTTCGACCTTGACGCGGGTCCAGCCGCCGGTGAGGTAGAGCAGGGTGTTGTTATCGAAGGCTACGCCGAAGCGCGGGCGTAGCGACAAGGCGCGGCCGGTGTCGATCGAGTTGCCGTACGAATAGGTTACCGATGGCGCGGCGGACACCGACGTCGGCGGCGTCAGACGCGTTTCGTCGAGATTGACCGAGTTGATGTCGAACTCGACGCCGAGCACGAACCGATTGTTGAACTGGTGGTCGTAGCCGGCCTGCACGCCGCCGGTGAAGCCGCTCGGATCGAGATCGGTCGACCAGGTGTTGCGGACCTCGTCGCGGAAGGCGGGGGTCTCGATGGCCCAGTTTCCGCCGAAGGCGAGCTGGCTGCGGGAGTCGCCGTTCGCGCGACCGGCATTGGCGCCGGCGTAGAAGCCGGTCCAGGAATCGGCGGCGGAGGCGGAGGTCGAGAACAGCGCGAGCGCGAGCGAAGCATAGATCAGTGAACGCATGGGACTTTCCTCGTGTGGGCAGGGAGGCTGCCTTCACAACAACGGAAAAGTGCCCGGAACTCCGGTCACGCAGGCGCGACCGAATAACTGCCTGATTTCAGTAGATATCCAGCTCGTAGTTCGCAAGGACGTCCTTCAAGTCCCGCTTGAAGCGACCCTCGACGCCCTTGAGCGCGCAGCCGGGATTCTTGCTCACCACCGCTTCGGTTCCGTTGAGGGTGATGTCCAGCGTGCACTTGCCGCTGTCGTCGTCGAGCTGGACACGCATCCGGTCGCTGCTGGCCCAGGCCGCGCCACCGGTTTCCTCGCGCGAGGAATAGGCGATCGCGGCCGGCTTGTTGTACACGCGTACCGCCAGTGCGCCGGTCGCATAGATCAGCAGCTTGCTGCCGTCGCTGCGCAGGTAGATGCCGCTGTGCCGATACGCGGGGCTGGCGAAGGCCGCCAGGCGGGCGCGGTAGCGATCGCGCAGGCAGGGCGTGAGCGGGCCGTCGCAGACGGCGTTGTCGATCTCGTCGTCGTCTTCCAGGCCGGCGCGACGCGTTTCTGCGAGCCAGGCTTTCTGGTCGGCGCGCACGTACTCGGCGATGCGTCCCTGCCAGGCGCCGAGCGCCTGTTTGTAGGACGCAGCCAGCTGGTCATCGAGACCGGACAGTTCGCGGTCGGCGCAGATCGCTTTTTCCGAAGGCACGCTGGCCTTGCGGCAGTCGAAGCTGGCGGCGCGCGAGGCGGTGGCGATCAGCATCAGCGCGGGCAGAAGCAGGGCGGGGATCAGGATCAGTGGACGCACCGGCAATCTCCAGACGGGAACTAGGATTCGACGCAGACGCGGTTGCGGCCCTCGCCCTTGGCGCGGTACAGCGCGACGTCGGCGGCATGCATCAGCGGCACGCGTTCGCGGCGTGCATCGGAAATCGCGGCCAGGCCGATGCTGATGGTCATGCGCTGCACTTCGCCATTGATCACGAAGTCGGTCAGCTCGACCGCCTCGCGCAGGCGCTCGGAAAACGCGAGGGCGGCGTCGAGGTCGGACTCGGGCAGCAGCACGGCGAACTCCTCGCCGCCGATGCGCGCGGCGACGTCTTCCCCGCGCACGAAACTGCTGATCAGCCCGGCGATCTGGCGCAGCACGCCGTCGCCGGCGATATGGCCGTACTTGTCGTTGATCGGCTTGAAGTGGTCGACGTCGATGATGCACATCACCAGCGAGCGGCGATGGCGCACGGCGCGCGCGATTTCCTTGTCGACCAGGTCGATGAAGTGGCGGCGGTTGTACAGCTCGGTCAGGGCATCGTGCGTGGCGAGCTGGTAGACCTCTTCGTGGTAGCGCGCTTCCACGCTGGAGTGGCTGATGAACTTCAGCACGCTTTCGCCCAGGGTGATGTGGTCGCCGTCGGCGAGTTCGCCCTCGGTCACCGGCTCGTCGTTCACGCGCGTTCGGTTGGTCGCCTTGAGGTCGCGCAGCCGGTAGCTGTCGCCGACGCGCCAGATCTCGCAATGCTGGCGCGAGACGCTCTTGTTCGGGATATGCAGGTCGGCTTCTTCCGAGCGGCCGATGATGACCGGCGTGTCCTCGATGTCCGCGCGTTTGCCCAGGCTCTCGCCATGGATCACGATCACGCAGGCCGAGCGCGGCCCATTGAGCAGGGGCGCACTGACGGCAGTGAACTGGGTCGTGATGGGGTCGTTGTCGCGCTGACTCATGGCGAGCGGGGGGAAGGCACTGAGGCCGATTGTAGCGGGTAAGCCCGGGGCTCGCCCCGACGCCCCGGGGCTGCCCCGGGAGCCCGGTCCGGCGCGGTTCGACGCGCTGCAGCAAGGCGGGCCGGGAGGGTGGTCACCGCTGCTGGGTCTCGGGGTTGATGTCCGGGTCGGTCACGGCCCGGCGCGCCAGCTTGGCCTCGCGGCGCGCGATGTAGACGTTGGAACCGAAGATGATCGCCGCGCCCAGGAAGGTGTAGCGGTCCACCTGTTCGTCGAACAGGAAATACCCGAACGCGCCGACCACGAGCACCTGCAGAAAACTGATCGGCGTGAGCATGGACGCATCGCCGAGCTTGAGCGCGCGCGTCCAGCACAGGTGCGCGGTCGTGCCCAGGCCGCCGGAAAGCACGATCCACAGCCAGGTGATGCCGGTCGGGATCGTCCAGTACATCAGGGCCGGGAGCAGCGACAGCGGTACCCAGATCATCGTGGTGTAGATGACGATCGCATCGGGCTTCTCGGTGCGCGAGAGGAACTTGATGCTGATCGCCACGCTGGCGCTCATGACCGCCGCCAGCAGCGCAACCAGGCTGCCCATCGTGAAACTGCCGCTGCCCGGATGCATCAGCACGATCACGCCAAGAAAACCAACAATCACCGCCGTCCAGCGCCGCGCACGCACGACCTCGCCGAGCACGAGCACGGCGCCGATGGTCACGAACAGCGGCGTGGAATACGACAGCGCGATCGCCTGCGCAAGCGGCAGGTGCACGATCGCCCAGAAACCCGCGAGCATGGACACGATGCCGATCACGCAGCGCATGAAGTACAGCGACAGCTTGTTCGTCTTCAGGATGCCGAAGCCGTGCTTGTAGAGCAGGGGCAGGGTGAACACGAAACCGAAGAAATTGCGGAAGAAGGCGATCTCGAACGCGTGCAACTGCTTCGAGGCCAGGCGGATGCAGACCGCCATCAGACCGAACAGCACGGTGCTGAGCACCATGAAGCCGATCGCACGCTGGACGTTCTCGCTGCCGCCGTGGTGGGGCAGGACGGCGCTCACCGGTCGGCCCAGCGCGCGCCGATCAGGCGCGGCTCCGGCTCGAGCGCCACACCGAAGTTTTCCTGCACGGAATCGGCGACGCGGTGCGCCAACGACAGCAGCTGCGCGCCGGTGGCGTTGCCGTGATTGACCAGCACCAACGCATGCTGCGCAGCGATGCCGGCGTCGCCGTCGCGGAAGCCTTTCCAGCCCGCCTGTTCGATCATCCACGCGGCGGAAATCTTGCGGGTGTCGTCGGCGTCGCCCGGGTACACGGGCAGGGCGGCGTGCCGGTCTTTCAGCGCCAGCGCTTGCGCGGCGGGCACGATGGGATTCTTGAAGAAGCTGCCGGCATTGCCCAGGATCGCCGGATTCGGCAGCTTTCGCGTGCGCAGCCGGCTGATCGCTTCGGCCACGTGCACGGCGCGCGGCGTATCGACGCCCATTGCAGCAAGTTCTTCGCGCACGCCGGCGTAGTCGAGCTTGAGTTCGCGCTGGCGCGGCAGGCGCAGTTCGACGGCGGTGATGACCCAGCGGTCGAGCTGCTGCTTGAACAGGCTGTCGCGATAGGAAAACTCGCAGTCCGCTTTCGCCAGCCGCTTGATCTGGCCGGTATCGCGCTGGAAGGCTTCGACGGTTTCGATGAACTCGCCCACTTCCACGCCGTACGCGCCGATGTTCTGGATCGGGCAGGCGCCGACGGTGCCGGGAATCAGCGCCATGTTCTCCAGGCCGCACAGGCCGCGCGCGAGCGTCCAGCCGACCAGGTCGTTCCAGCCCACGCCGGCATCGGCGCGCACCAGGGCATGCTGGCCGTCGTCTTCGAGGATGCGGATCTCTGCCATCGTCAGGCAGATCACCACGCCGGGAAAATCGCCGGCGAACAGCAGGTTGCTGCCTTCGCCGAGCACCATGACCGGACCCTCGCGCAGCATCGCGAAATCGTACAGCTCGGCCAGCGCATCGCCGCGACGCACGTCCGCCATCATCGCCGCATGCGCGGGCACGCGGAACGTGTTGCGGCCTTGCAGGGAGATGTTGTCGGCGAGCTGGTAACCGGTCATGGCTTGCGGATCACGCCACGCCTTCCTTGCGACGGCGGATCGCGGTGACGCATTCGCCGATCAGTTCCGGGCCGCGATACACCATGCCGGTATAGAACTGCACCAGCGACGCGCCCGCCGTGATCTTGCCGACCGCATCGGCGCCGCTGAGGATGCCGCCCACACCGATCAGCGGGATGTTGTCCTGCAGGCGCAGGCGCATCTTGCGCAGCACCGAGGTCGACTTGCCGTACAGCGGCTGTCCGGACAGGCCGCCGGCTTCTTTGGCAAGGCGATGGTTCTCGATGTCGAGGCGGTCGATCGTCGTGTTGCCGACAACGACGCCGTCCACGCGCGCAGCATTGAACACCGAGGCCACGCCATCGAGTTCGGCGTCGGAAAGATCCGGCGCAATCTTGATCAGCATCGGCACGCGATGGCCGTGCAGGCCGGCGAGGTCTTCCTGCACTTCGCGCAGGTCGCCGACGAAGCGGCGCAGCGTTTCCTCTTCCTGCAGATCGCGCAGGCCCGAGGTATTGGGCGAGGAGATATTGACGGTGACGTAGTCAGCGAGCGGATAGACGCGTTCGAGGCAGTGGATGTAGTCGTCCACCGCGTTCTCGTTGGGCGTGTCCTTGTTCTTGCCGATGTTGATGCCGAGGATGCCGTTGCGCTTGGACTTCTCGACATTGCGCACCAACGCGTCGACGCCGGCATTGTTGAAGCCCAGGCGATTGATCACGGCGCGCTTGTCCGGCAAGCGGAACATGCGCGGCTTGGGATTGCCTTGCTGCGGTCGCGGTGTGGTCGTGCCGATTTCCACGAAGCCGAAACCCAGCGACATCAGCGCATCGATGTATTCGCCGTTCTTGTCCAGGCCGGCGGCAAGGCCGACCGGATTGGGGAATTCGACGCCGAACGCCTTGGTCTTGAGCGGCGCCGGTTTCAGCGCCATCAAGGGATTCAGGCCGGTGCGGTAGGCCGCCTCAAGCGCGCTCAGGCCCAGACCATGGGCGCGTTCGGCATCGAGGCAGAAGAGGAAGGGGCGGGCGAGTCCGTACACGCGACCTCAGTGCCCCGCGACGCCGACGATCGCCAGCAGGCCGACCAGTCCGCCGAAAAACAGGATGACCATGATGATGCCCAGGATGCTGAAGATCATCATCGACCAGCCAAGCACCAGGCCGATCACGGCCATGACATCGCCATCCATCGTGTCCGGATTGCGCGCGATTTCCCGACGCGCCATATGCCCGGTGATGATTGCGACGATGCTGCCCAGCCAGGGCGCGAGGCTCCAGCCGAGGATGCCCGCGACCAGGCTGATGACAGCGGTCGTGCTGGTCTGCTTGCTCGGTCCGACCGGGCTCGCGGGAGGCAATACGATCGGTTCCGGTGCGGCCGGTACGGGGGTCTGCTCGTCCATGGTGAGTCCTCAGAGGTCGAACTTGATGCCTTGCGCCAGCGGCAGCGCATCGGAGTAGTTGATCGTATTGGTCTGGCGGCGCATGTACACCTTCCACGCGTCGGAGCCCGATTCGCGGCCGCCGCCGGTTTCTTTCTCGCCACCGAACGCGCCGCCGATTTCTGCGCCGCTGGTACCGATGTTGACGTTGGCGATGCCGCAATCCGAACCGGCCGACGACAGGAACTGCTCGGCCGCCTTGAGATTGGTGGTGAAGATCGACGAGGACAAGCCCTGCGGAACGGCGTTCTGCATCTCGATCGCCTGGTCGAGGGTCTTGAACGGCATCACGTACAGGATCGGCGCGAAGGTTTCGGTCTGCACGACTTCATGCGAATTCTCGACGCCGGTGATGATCGTCGGCAGCACGAAATTGCCCTTGCCCTCGATCGCCGCACCGCCGGTGCGCACCTGGCCGCCCGCGGCCTTGGCCTTGTTCACGGCAGCGAGGTATTGCTGCACGGCGGCCTGGCTGTTGAGCGGGCCCATCAGCGTGGTCGCCAGGGTCGGGTCGCCGATCTTGGTTTCGACCTGCTTGTAGGCCTTGATCAGCGTCTCGAGCACGGAATCGAAGATCGACTCGTGCACGAACAGGCGGCGCGTGGTCGTGCAGCGCTGGCCGGCCGTGCCGACGGCGCCGAACACGATCGCCGGGATCGCCAGCTTCATGTCCGCGGTCGGGTCGACGATGATCGCGTTGTTGCCGCCGAGTTCGAGCAGCGAGCGGCCCATGCGCTGCGCGACGCGCTCGCCGACCTGGCGACCGATGTGGGTCGAGCCGGTGAAGCTGATCAGCGGGATGCGCTTGTCGTCGACGAAGCTCGAGGCGATCTCGGTGCCGGCGTCGTTGAACAGGAAGAAGATGTCCGGGAAGCCGGCGGCCTGCAGTGCTTCGTTGCAGATCTTCATCGAGGCGATCGCCGACAGCGGGGTCTTCGGCGACGGCTTCCAGATGCAGATGTCGCCGCAGACGCCGGCGAGGAAGCTGTTCCAGGCCCAGACCGCGACCGGAAAGTTGAACGCGCTGATGATGCCGACGATGCCGAGCGGCTGGTACTGCTCGTACATGCGGTGGCCGGGGCGTTCGCTGTGCATGGTCAGGCCGTACAGCTGACGCGACAGACCGACGGCGAATTCGCCGATGTCGATCATTTCCTGCACTTCGCCGTCGCCTTCGGGCTTGATCTTGCCCATCTCCAGTGCGACCAGCGAGCCGAGCGCGTCCTTGTGCTTGCGCAGCGCATTGGCGCACAGGCGGATGGCTTCGCCGCGCTTGGGCGCCGGCGTCGTGCGCCAGACCTTGAAGGCGGCTTCGGCGCGCTCGAGGATGATCGCGTAGTCGGCTTCCGAGGACGCGTAGACCTTGCCCAGGACTTCGCCGGTGCTGGGGTTGATCGGCTCGATGACGCCCGCGTCGCGGGTCTTGGACCATTCGCCGCGGCCGAGATAGGTGCCGGATTCGTGATCGGTCAGGCCGAGGGCGGTGAGGACGGGGTGGGTCATTGAGTGCTCCAGGAACGAAAATTAACGAAACATTTTGAAAGTCCGCACATGGATGTGCGGGCTCTTGCGGGGGACCCGCATACCGTCTGGCGTCCCCGACAGGAGTCGAACCTGTGGCCTCGTCCTTAGGAGGGACGCGCTCTATCCGGCTGAGCTACGGGGACTGAAGTGTGAATTATCGCAAGAAACGGACCCGATTTGCCCGGGCGCGGGACCCCGCGGACGCCGTTTCGGCCACCGGACGGCACCGTCCGGTGTGGAATGGACCGCGCGGCGGCGGAATTGCCTCTCCCGGCAGCCCGGCACGACCTGCGTATCATTGCGGCCCCGGCAACCCCCATGGAGCAGCACCGATGCAGACCACCCTTTACGGCACCGCCAGCCACGTCGCCATCCGCGGCCTGAAGAATCTCGAGGCGATCCTCGACAAGGCCGTCGCGAACGCCGAGGCGCGCAAGATCGACATGGCCGTGCTGCTCAATTCCCGCCTGGCACCGGACATGTTCCCGCTGATCCGCCAGGTGCAGATCGCCTGCGATTTCGCCAAGGGTCCGATGGCCCGCCTGTCGGGGACCGAAAACCCGAAGTTCGAAGACACCGAGACCACGGTGCCCGAGCTCAAGGCGCGCATCGCCAAGACCCTGGAGTTCGTGCGCAGCATTCCCGAGGCGAGCTTCGCCGGCGGCGAAGACCGCGACATCGAGATCCGCGCCGGTGATCTGGTCATCCAGTCCAAGGGCCTGCCGTACCTGCTGCACATGGCGCAGCCGAACTTCTATTTCCACCTCAGCATGGTCTACGCGATCCTGCGCCACAACGGCGTCGACGTGGGCAAGCGGGATTTCATCGGCCAGGCGTGATCGGCGTCTGAGTCCTTGGTCGTCATGAGCATCCTCAACATCGCCGCCTATCGTTTTGTCGCGATCGCCGATCCGTCGGCGGTCGTGGCGCGCGTGCGCGCGGCGTGCGAGGCCGGTGACCTGAAAGGCACCGTCCTGGTCGCGCCGGAAGGCATCAATCTGTTTCTGGCGGGCGAGGGCGAGGCGATTCACGAATTCCTGCGCGACCTGGGCGAAGACCCGCGATTCGCCGGGCTGACGGTCAAATTCAGCGACAGCGAGACGGTGCCGTTCCAACGCCTGCGCGTGAAGCTCAAGCGCGAAATCATCACCTTCCGCGACGAATCGCTGGTGCCCGCCGCCGAGCGCGCGCCGGCCCTGTCGCCGGAGCGACTGCAGCAGTGGTTGCGGACCGGTCGCGACGACGCTGGACGCGAGCTGGTCCTGCTCGATACGCGCAATCGCCAGGAGGTCGCGTACGGCAGTTTCAAGCAGGCCCTGACCCTGCCGATCGACAAGTTCACCGAGCTTCCCGAAGCACTGGAAGCGCATCGCGACGCACTGGCCGACAAGACCATCGTCAGCTTTTGCACCGGCGGCATCCGCTGCGAGAAAGCCGCGCTGTGGATGCAGCAGGCCGGGTACCGCCATGTGCTCCAGCTCGAGGGCGGCATCCTGGGCTATTTCGAGCAGGTCGGCGGCGAAGGCTACGACGGCGATTGCTTCGTTTTCGACGAGCGCGTGGCCCTGAGCCCGGCCCTGAAGGCGCGCCGCAGCGCCTGAGCGTGGGATACTGAGAAACGTTTGCGCCCGGTCCCGTACCGGGTTGCGCCATTCCGGACAGGGTCCCGCACGTGTCAGACGCTCCGCTGCTGTTGCTCCGTAACGCCGATGTCCATGCGCCTGCGCATGTCGGTCTGCGCCATCTGCTGATCGGTGGCGGCAAGATCCTGTCGATCGGGGAAGACCCCGAGCCGGTGATCGCCGGGGCGGCGGGTCTGCAGGTGGTCGACGTGAAAGGCCGCGCCTTGATGCCTGGTTTCATCGACGGCCACGCCCATGTCACCGGTGGCGGTGGCGAAGCCGGTGCGCATACGCGCGTGCCGCCCGTGCCGCTGTCGCGCTTCACCCTGGGCGGCGTGACCACCGTGGTCGGCGTGCTCGGCACCGACGACACCACGCGCTCCACGCGCGAACTTGTCGCGACGGTCAATGGCCTGCGCAACGAAGGCTTGAACGCGTTCGCGTACACCGGCGGCTATCACCTGCCGTTGGCGACGGTCACCGGCAGCGTGCGCGACGATCTCGCCTTCATCGATTGCCTGCTCGGTGTCGGCGAACTCGCGATCTGCGATCACCGTTCCAGCCAGCCCACGCTCGACGAACTGCTGCGGGTCGCCGCCGATGCGCATGTCGGCGGTTTGCTGACCGGCAAGGCCGGCATCCTGCATCTGCATCTGGGCGATGGCCCGCGCGGCTTGTCGCAGGTGCGCGAGGCGCTCGATCTCAGCGAGATTCCGGCGCAGGTGTTCAATCCCACGCACATCAATCGCCGACGGGCGCTGTTCGAGGAAGCGGTCGAACTGGCACGGCGCGGTTGCACCGTCGACATCACCGCGTTTCCGGTCGCCGAGGGCGAAGACGCCTGGGCTGCCGACGAAGCCCTGCTGCGCTATCTCGACAGCGGCGCGCCGCCCGAGCGCGTCACGATCAGTTCCGATGGCGGCGGCTGCCTGCCGCATTTCGACGGCGACGGTCGCATGCTGAGCATGCAGATCGGCGAGCCCGGTTCGCTCGCACAGACCCTGGCCGCCTTGCTGCGCCGGGGCCAGCCGCTCGAGCGCGTGCTGCCTGCATTCACCAGCAACCCGGCGCGTTTGCTGCGCCTGGCCGGCAAGGGGCGCATCGCCGCCGGGGCCGATGCCGATATTTTGATCTTGAACGAGGATTTCGAAGTGAGTGAGGTGATGATTTCCGGTCGCTGGTTCGTGCGCGATCGCCAAGCCGTGGTGCGCGGCACGTTCGAGGGCGCGGTCTGATGCCGAGTCCTGTGCCCGATGGCGGTACCCGCGGCTGGATCATTCCGATCGGCGGCGGCGAAGAAAAAGAAAACAATCCGCAGATCCTCAAGCGTTTCGTCGAACTGTGCGGCGGCGACCAGGCCGACATCGTGATCCTGCCGACCGCGAGCCGTCTGGCCGATACCGGCGCGCGATACGAGCGCATTTTCAGCGGCCTCGGTGCCGCGCGCGTGGAGGCGGTTGATTTCGACACACGCCGCGATTGCGACGAAAAATCCCGACTGCAGCGCATCGCGCAGGCGACCGGCATCTTCATGACCGGCGGCAACCAGTTGCGGCTGTCGACGATCATCGGCGGCACGGCGGTCGCCAAGCTCATCCGCCAGCGCAATGCCGAGGGTGTGCCTGTCGCCGGCACCAGTGCAGGCGCGAGTTTCATCAGCGAGCACATGATCGCGTTCGGCGAAGAAGGTCCGACACCGATCGCCGGCAGCGTGCGTCTGGCGCCGGGACTGGGTCTGACCAATCGCTTCATCATCGACCAGCATTTCCGCGAGCGCGACCGCATCGGTCGTCTGCTCACCGCACTGGCTTTCAATCCCTTCGCGGTTGGCATCGGCCTGGACGAGGACACCGCCGCCTTCATCGGTCCGGACAACACCCTGGAAGTTGAAGGCAGCGGCGGCATTACCGTGGTCGACGCCAAGGGCATCGAGTTTTCTTCCATGGATCTGGTGGAAGAAGGGCAGCCGGTGTGTATGCTCGGGCTGACCCTGCACCTGCTTGTCGCCGGTGCCACCTTCAATCTGAGTACCCGCCAGGCTTCGGCCGGCGAACTGGCACGCGCCAAAGGATAGAACCATGCGCATCCTCGATCGCTCCGTTTTCGTTGGGCCCTCGCTGTACGCCCACTTCCCGGTGATCCGGCTGGAGCTTGATCTGGGGGTGCTGGAAGCCTGGCCGACCGCGAAACTCGGTCCCGCCTTCATCGACGGATTGCTCGCGGCCTTGCCCGGCCTCGCCGAGCACGGCTGCTCCTACGGCGAACCGGGCGGTTTCGTGCGGCGCATGCGCGAGGACGAGGGCACCTGGCTGGGCCATGTGCTCGAACACGTTGCGATCGAGTTGCAGAACGTCGCCGGCGAACAGGTGACCTTCGGCAAGACACGCAGCGCCGGTCGCGACGGCGTGTACTCGGTCGTCTATGAATACGTGCAGAAAGACGAAGGCATCGAAGCCGGCGAACTGGCGATGCGCCTGCTGACCTCGCTGCTGCCGGCCGAGCTGCAGACGTCCGGCCTGGTGCCCGAGGACTGGAACTGGCCGACCGCGCGCGATGAATTCATCCGTTATTCGCAGCGCCGTGCGCTCGGACCGTCGACCGCCTCGCTCGTGCATGCTGCCGAAGAGCGCGGCATTCCCTGGCTGCGCCTGAATTCGCAGTCGCTGATCCAGCTCGGTTACGGCAAGTACCAGCAGCGCATCCAGGCGACCGTCACCGGCAAGACCTCGCATATCGCGGTGGAACTGGCCAGCGACAAGGAAGAAACCAACAAGATTCTCGGCTCGCTGGGCCTGCCCGTGCCGCGCCAGGAGCTCGTGCAGACCGAAGAGCAGGCCAAGCGCGCCGCGCGCCGCATCGGTTTTCCGGTCGTCACCAAACCTTACAACGGCAATCACGGTCGCGGCATTTCGATCCGCCTGATGAATGATGAGGAAGTGGTCGCGGGCTTCAAGGTCGCGCGCGAGATCTCCCGCTCGGTCATCGTCGAAACCTTCGTCACCGGCGACGATCACCGTCTGCTGGTGGTCAACGGCGAACTCGTCGCGGCGACCAAGCGCACGCCGGGTCATGTCGTCGGCGACGGTCAGCGCAGCGTGAGCCAACTCGTCGAGATCGTGAACCAGGATCCGCGTCGCGGCGTCGGTCACGAAAAAGTGCTCACGCGCCTGGAACTCGATGCGCAGGCACAGATGATGCTCGAGCGCGTCGGTTACACGGCCGACTCCGTGCCGCGCAGCGACGAGATCGTCTATCTGCGATCAACCGCCAATCTTTCCACCGGCGGCACCGCGACCGACGTCACCGATGTCATCCATCCCGACAACCGCGACATGGCGGTGCGGGCGATCCAGGCGATCGGCCTGGATGTCGGCGGTGTCGACTTCCTCAGCGACAACATCGCCGAAAGCTACAAGAGTCACGGTGGCGGTATCTGCGAAGTCAATGCGGCGCCGGGTTTCCGCATGCATGTCGCGCCCAGCGAGGGCACGCCGCGCGATGTTTCCGGTCCGGTCATCGACATGCTGTTCCCGGCTGGTTCGCCTTCGCGCGTGCCGATCGCGGCGATCACCGGCACCAACGGCAAGACGACGACCTCGCGCATGCTCGCGCACATCACCAAAATGGCCGGCTACACGCCGGGTCTGACCACGACCGACGGCGTCTACATCGACGGCCAGCGCACGGTCGAAGGCGACATGACCGGACCGGTGGCCACGCGCATGGTGCTGGCCGATCCGCAGATCGACATGGCCGTGCTCGAAGTCGCGCGTGGCGGTCTGCTGCGTGCCGGCATGGGCGTGCCCTTCGTCAATGTCGGTGCGGTGCTCAACATCGCCGCCGATCACCTCGGCATGAAGGGCATCGACACGCTCGAGCAGCTCGCCGAGGTCAAACGCATCATCGTCGAAGTGGCAAAAGATTGCGCCGTGCTCAATGCCGACGATCCGCTGGTGTTGAAGATGGCCGCGTACACCGAAGCCAAGACCATCTGCTACGTCACCATGAATCCGCAGCATCCGTTGGTGCGCGAACACATCCGCGCCGGGGGCCGCGCCTGCGCGCTGGAAGCGGGCATCAACGGCCAGATGATTACCCTGTACGACAAGGGTAGCCACATTCCGCTGCTGTGGACGCATCTCGTGCCCGCGACGCTGGAAGGCCGCGCGATGCACAACGTGCAGAACGCGATGTTCGCGACGGCGATGGCGTTCTCGATGGGCATCAAGCTTGACGCGATCCGCCAGGGCCTGCGCACCTTCGATACGACATTCTTCCAGGCCCCGGGCCGCATGAACGTGTTCGACGAGCATCCGTTCAAGGTCATCTTCGACTATGCGCACAACGCGCATGCGGTCGGCGTCATGGCCGATCTGGCGCAGCGCCTGGATGTCGCCGGTCGCCGCATCATCGTGCTGGCCGGTCCCGGTGACCGCCGCGACGAGGATCTGCGCGCGATCGCCGAGACCGTGGCCGGCCGTTTCGATCACTACATCTGTCGTCGCGACGACGGCTTGCGCGGACGCGATGGCGACGAAGTGCCGCGCATTCTCGCCAAGGCCCTGCAGGCCAAGGGCGTGCCGCTGGAGGCGATCAGCATCATTCCCGACGAGCAGGCCGCGATCGATGCGGCGCTGCGCATGGGCCGGTCCGGCGACCTGCTGCTGATTTTCGGCGATGCCCTGATCCGCTCCTGGAAACAGGTCATCAAGTTCCGTCCCGAAGGCGCGCCGCCGCCGCGTCGCGTGGAAGTCGCGGTGCCGGAAACGCCGGCCATGGCGGCCGAAGAAGCCATCGCGGATTTCGAGGGGCTGGTGCGTGACGAGCGCGGCGTACGCCTGGCGCGCGAGGAAGACGACTGAACGAGTCTGATCCCGCGCTGTTCGAAAGCTCGCGACGTCTGACCGGCCCCAATCTGTATTTCCCCGATTGCGGTGCCGTACTGGAAGTTTTCGAAAACAGCCCCGACATCGGCGAGCGTTGGGCCGTGCGCGTACGCGCGATGATGGCCGCGCTCGGCTGGCCCCTGCGCGACTTCGCGGTGCATCTGCATCGGTCCGGCGCGTCGCTGGCCTTTGTCGCGCCCGAAGATCAGTTGCTGACGGCGACGGAAATCAACGAATGGGCCTGGCAGGGCGTCGCGGTCAATACCGCGCAGTTTCCGTGGCCGCAGGCGCCGGGCTATCCGGCCGTCTGGGACGAAGAGGCGGCCGTGCGCACGTTGCGCCTGATGGCGCGGGGCGAGGCCAACGCGGCTGCCATCGCGCTGATGCAAGCGGCGAAAGCGCACGAATTGCCGGCGTTTTTCGACGATGACGGGCTCACGCTCGGAGCGGGCGAGGGTGGCCTGACCTGGCCGAACGATGCTTTGCCCGCCGAGGTGCCCTGGCGCGAGCTGCACGATATTCCGACCGTCCTGGTCACCGGTTCCAACGGCAAGACCACGACAGTGCGCCTGCTGGCGGCAATGTTCCGCAAGGCCGGCAAGCGCAGCGGGTTCAACTGCACCGACGGCGTGTTCGTCGGCGGCGAGTGCGTGGAAAGCGGCGATTATTCCGGCCCGAATGGCGCGCGTCGTGTACTGCGCGATGCGCGCGTGCAGGCAGCCGTGCTGGAAACCGCGCGCGGCGGCATCCTGCGTCGTGGACTCGCGGTCCATCGCGCCGATGCCGCAATCGTCACCAACATCAGCCCGGATCATTTCGGCGAATACGGCGTACACGATCTGTCCGATCTCGCCGACGCCAAGCTCGTGCTCGCGCGCGCGATCGGCGAAGACGGCGTGCTGGTGCTCAATGCCGATGATGCCTTGCTGCTGGAAAAGTCCGCAAAGCTGACCTGTCCGCTCGCGTGGTTCTCGCTCGACGACAACCATCCGCATCTCGTCGCGCACCGCCGCCACGGTGGCGCGACCTGCGGTGTCGCCGACGGCGTGCTGACGCTGGAAATTCGCGGCATCCGCTACCGGCTCGGCCCGGTCGACGCGATGCCGCTGACGCTGTCGGGCTCGGCACGCTACAACATCGCCAACATCGCCGGCGCCGCGCTCGTCGCGGCCTGTCTGGGTCTGTCCGCCGAAGTCATCGCCGCGGTACTTGCCGGATTCGGCGCGAGTCGCGAGGACAATCCCGGCCGTCTCGAACGTTGGCGGATCGGTGACGTCAGCGTCCTGCTCGACTATGCCCACAACCCGGAGGGTCTGTCGGGCCTGCTGACCGTTGCCCGCAGCGTGGGCGCGAGTACCGGCGGGCGTCTGGGGCTGTTGCTTGGACAGGCGGGCAACCGCGACGACGGCGCGATTCGCGAACTCGCGCGAACGGCCGCCGCCGCAGGGCCCGACTTCGTCGTGCTCAAGGATCTCGACGGCTATATGCGCGGTCGCGCCATCGGCGAGGTGCCCGGCATCCTGCGCGACGAACTGCTCCGGCACGGCCTGCCGGAAACGAACTTGCGCACGATTCTTCCGGAAGTCGAAGCGGCACAGGCGATGCTGGCCTGGGCGCGTGCCGGCGATGTCGTCGTTCTGCCCGTGCACAATCTCGCGGCGCGTGCGCAGGTCGTGACCTGGCTGGACGCACAAGTCGTCGACACGCGCTAGTTTTGCCCAGTCCTCATCCGAGGGCCGTCGGCGCGTCCTCCGCGGCATGGCGCCACTGCGCCAACTGATCCAGCGTCACCACCATGCCGCCACAGACAATGGCGACGACGCGTTGGGCGTCGGCCAGCGCCGGATGCGATGCGTAAAGGGGCGCGAGCGCTGCACCGCAGGCCGGCTCTACCATCAGACCCTGGTCTTCAGCGAGATGCACACAAGCCTGCGTAGCTTCCGCATCGCTGACCGTCAACGCGGTGACCGGGCGATCGCGACAGGCGGAGATCAGCGACGGTGCGAGACGTCGCACGCACAGACTGGTCGCGACCGAACGCGGCTGCGACAACTCGACGATGTTGCCCGACAACAAACTGGGACCAAGAGCGGCGGCGCGTTCGGGTTCGACGGCGAACACGCGTGTGTGCTGCCAGCCGACGCGGCGCAGGCCTTCGAGCACGCCGAGCAACAGCCCGCCGCCACCCACCGCGAGCAGGATCGCATCGGGCGGCGCCTCGCATTGCTGCACGAGCTCGTCGACCAGGGACGCGTGGCCCTGCCAGAGCAGCGGATGATCGAACGGCGGAATGAAGGCGCAGCCCGGTTGCGCGGCCAGCTCCAGCGCGGCGGTGTTCGCTTCGTCCCAGACCGTTCCGACCGAACGCACCTCGGCACCGAGCGCGGCGATGCGACGACGCACGAATTCCGGTGTGCAGGCGGGGACGACGACAGTGACCGCGATGCCCAGGGCGCGTCCTGCCCAGGCGACGGCATAACCGGCGTTTCCTGCGGACGAACAGACGAAACGCGTGACGCCGCGCGCAGCGTGGTGCTGGCACAGGTGACCGATGCCACGCAGTTTGAAGGAGCGGGAGGGCTGCAGATTGTCGAGCTTGAGCAACACCCGGCGGCCGAGAATATCGGCGGGCAACAGCGGGGTCACGACATGCAACGGTGGGGGTGCCGCGGCGGCGACGCGGCGCGTAGTGCGAACGGCAGGCGGAAACGCGGTGTCAGTCGAAACGGGAAGGGCGGCGTACTCGAAGGAAGAGGTCATGAGGGTGATCGCAAGTCGTGGCGCAGGGTGCGCGGGAAGGGTGGGGCGACGACTTGCTGGTAATTCGACGGTTCATGGCGATCTCCGTAAGTGGATGAGGTTTCATGGGGATGAAGGATCAGCCTTGCAGCCAGGTGGCCTGGAAGGTGTCGGGAGTTTCTTCGGGGGGTTCGGGCAGAAGACGCACTTCGCGGACGTCGACCAGGCGCTCCAGCTGGCGGCAGAGCACGTTCGGATCGCGCTCGCCGTCGACGCTCAGGCGCACCGACAGTCCGCCACTTCCGGTCGGATCGGCCTGCAGGCCGGCGAGCGCAAAGCCGCGCCGTTCGATGGTGCCGAGCAGACGCAGCAGGGCGCCCTCGGCCTGCTCGAGTTCGATGGCGAAGGCGCGGCTCATGCGGCGCAGCCCATCATTTCTGCGTTCGATTTGCCCGGCGGCACCAGCGGCCAGACGTTCGCGCGCGGATCGATCTTGACGTGGCACAGCACGGGGCCGTCTTCGCTGAGCAGGCGTTCGATCGCATCCGCCACCTGATCGCGGCGCTCGACGGTGAAGGCGGCGATACCGAATGCCCGTGCGAGTTGCGCGAAGTCTGGATTGTCGGACAGATCGACTTCGCTGTAGCGCTCGCCGAAGAACAATTCCTGCCACTGCCGCACCATGCCCAGGCAGGCATTGTCGAGCAGCACGATCTTGACCGGGATGCCGTAACGCTTGAGCGTGGCGAGCTCCTGGATGTTCATCATGATCGAGCCGTCGCCGCTGACGCAGACCACGCAGGCCTCGGGTTTCGCCAGTTGCGCACCGATCGCGGCCGGCAGACCAAAGCCCATCGTGCCCAGGCCGCCGCTCGACAGATGCGCGGCAGTGCGGTTGACCCGCCAGTGTTGCGCGACCCACATCTGGTGCTGACCGACATCGCTGGCGACGATCAGACGATTGCCGCCGGCTTCGGACAACTGCTTGAGCAGGGCCGGTGCGAACACGCCGTCGCCGGGTGCGTCGTAGCGTTCCGCGTGGCGGGTTTTCATTTGCCGGCAATGCTGCTGCCAGGCTCCGATGTGCAAAGGCTGCGCCAGCGCCGGCAGGATTTCACCGAGCTTGCCGCCGAGACCGACATCGGCCGTGCGCAGTTTGCCGATTTCGGCCGGATCGATGTCCAGGTGCAGCACGCGCGCGTTGGGCGCGAACGTCGCCAGCTTGCCCGTCGCGCGGTCGTCGAAGCGGGCACCGGCGACGATCAGCAGATCGCATTCCTGCACGGCGTGATTCGCGGCCGGATTGCCGTGCATGCCGAGCATGCCCAGATTGAACGGCGCATCGGGATCCACCGCGCCGAGGCCCTTGAGCGTGTAGACCGCCGGCAAGCCGGTCGAACGCATCAACGAGCGCAGGGCCCATTCGGCGTTGGCCATGCTCACGCCGCCGCCGACATACAGCAGCGGCCGTTCGGCCTGCGCGACCAGGGCGCGCGCCTGCATCAAGGCCTCCGGTTCGTCGTCGTTGCCGCGGCGGGTCTGGTAGCGCGGCGCGCGTGCCAGCGCCGAAGCGACGGCGACATCCTTCGGCAAGTCGATCAGCACCGGTCCCGGCCGACCCGAGCGCGCGATCGCGAAAGCCTCGCGCACGGTCGCATACACATCTTCGGCACGGCGCACGACGTAGCTGTGCTTGACCACCGGCAGGCTCATGCCGAACACGTCGACTTCCTGGAAGGCATCCGTACCCATCATCATCGTCTGCACCTGGCCGGTGATCGCGACCATCGGCACCGAATCCAGATACGCGTTCGCGATGCCGGTGAGCAGATTGGTCGCGCCCGGTCCGGACGTCGCCAGACACACGCCGACCTTGCCCGAGGCGCGGGCGTAGCCATCGGCGGCCAGTGCCGCGCCCTGTTCGTGACGCACGAGGATGTGCCGGATCGGACTGTCCACGAGGGCGTCGTACACGGGCATGATCGCGCCGCCCGGATAGCCGAACATGACCTCGCAACCTTCCGCCTCCAGCGCCTGCAGCAGCCATTGCGCGCCGGTGCGGGTGATCGTGCGTTGTTCCTTGGAACCGTCCATGTCAGCCTCCTGCGGGTGCCAACCAGGGCATGCGCGCACGCAGCGTCGCGCCGACCTGTTCGATGGGATGCGCCAGATCGCGCTCTTTCATGGCGCGGTAGTTGCCATTGCCGGCCTTGTATTCGTCGACCCACTCCTTGGCGAAACGGCCGTCGCGGATCTCGGCGAGTACTTCGCGCATGCGACTGCGGGTTTCGTCGTTGACCACGCGCGGGCCGCGGGTGAGGTCGCCGTATTGCGCGGTCTCGGAAACGAACTGGTGCATCTTCGCCAGGCCGCCCTCATGCAGCAGGTCGACGATGAGCTTGAGCTCGTGCAGGCACTCGTAGTACGCGACCTCGGGTTTGTAGCCGGCTTCGACCAGCGTTTCGAAACCCTGCAGCACGAGTTCGGTGGCGCCGCCGCAGAGCACGGCCTGCTCGCCGAACAGATCGGTTTCGGTTTCCTCGGCGAATTCGGTTTCGATGAGCATCGCGCGCGCGCCGCCGATGCCCGCGGCATAGGCGAGCACCTTGGCACGCGCCTCGCCGCTGGCGTCCTGGTGGATCGCGTACAAGCAGGGTACGCCGTGGCCCTTTTCGTATTCGCGACGCACCAGGGCACCCGGTCCCTTGGGCGCGACGAGGATCACGTCGATGTCCGCGCGCGGCTGGATCTGATCGAAATGCACATTGAAGCCGTGCGCGAACAACAGCGCCGCGTTCGGCTTGAGGTAGGGCGCAATCGCTTCGTGATACAGCGCCGGCTGCACCATGTCGGGGGTGAGCACGGCGACGAGATCGGCCTGTTTCACCGCCTCGGCCGGTTCGGCCACGCGCAGACCGTCGGCCTGCGCTTTCTCCCAGCTGGGGCCGCCCTTGCGCACGCCGACGATCACGTCGAGTCCGGATTCATGCAGGTTCAAAGCATGGGCACGACCCTGGCTGCCGTAACCGAGGATGGCAAGACGCGATGACTTCAGGGCGTCGGTAGTGGCGGGGGTGGTCATGGTGTTTCTCCGGTAAGCAGGGTGGGTTGAGGAAGGGGGGTTGGAATGGGTTGCCTAGACGCCGTCAGTCACGGCGCCTTTCGCGGCGGAGCCGACCAGGCGGGCGTACTTGGCCAGGGCGCCGCGGATGACCGTCGGTGCGATCGCCTGCCATTGCGCGCGTCGCGTCTCGAGATCGGCATCGGTGTCGAGACGGCGCGTGTCGGCGTCGATGACCACGCGGTCACCTTCGCGCAGCAGGGCGATCGGACCACCGCGCGCGGCCTCCGGTGCGACATGTCCGACCATGAAGCCGTGCGTGGCACCGCTGAAGCGGCCGTCAGTGATCAGGGCCACCTCGTTGCCGAGTCCGCGCCCGACGAGGGCGGCAGTCACGGCGAGCATTTCGCGCATGCCCGGACCACCGGCCGGTCCTTCGTTGCGGATCACCAGCACATCGCCGGCGCGGATGCGGTCGGACTGCACGGCGGCGAAGGCTTCCTCCTCGCTTTCGAACACGCGCGCGACACCGTCAAAATGCACCTTGCCCTGGCCGGCGAGCTTGAGCACGCAGCCTTCCGGCGCGAGATTGCCGTACAGGATCGAATAGCCGCCACGCGGCTTGAGCGGATCGGCGATCGTGCGCACGACCTGCTGGCCTTCGAATGCGGGTGCCGCGGCATCGAGTTCGGCGAACAGCGAGTGGCCGGTCACCGTCGGCGCATCGTCGAGCATGCCGGCGGCGCGCAATTCGCGGGCGACCAAGGCCGTGCCGCCGGCGAGCGTGAGCTCGACCGCGGTGTAGCGGCCGCCGGGTTTGAGATCGGCGATCACCGGCGTGTTGCGCGAGGCCTGCTCGAAATCCTCCAGCGTCAGCGCGACGCCGGCTTCGTGCGCGATTGCCAGCAAATGCAGGACGGCATTGGTCGAACCTGCCGTCGCGGCGACCAGTCGGGCGGCATTGCGGAAGGCCTCGGGTGTCAGCGTGGCACGCGGCAGCAAACCGTCCGCGAGGCATTGCATCGCCAGCTCGCCGCAGCGAAACGCGGCATCGCGCTTCGCCGGATCGGTCGCAGGGATATCGTTGAGTCCGAGCGGCGACAGGCCCAGCGCGGTCAGCACCATCGCCATCGTATTCGCGGTGAACTGGCCGCCGCAGGCGCCCGCGCCAGGGCAGGCTTTCTTTTCCACCTCGGCCAACTGCGCGCAGCTCATCTTGCCGGCGCCGTGTGCACCGACGGCCTCGAACACTTCCTGGATCGTGATCGGTTGGCCGGCGAGTTGGCCATGCGCGATGCTGCCGCCATACAGCGCCACGCCGGGGATGTTCATGCGCGCGAGCGCCATCGCCGCGGCCGGAATGGTCTTGTCACAGCCGCACAACACCACCACGGCATCCAGGCAATGACCGTCGACGGCGAGTTCGATCGAATCGGCGATGAGTTCGCGCGACACCAGCGAGGCACGCATGCCCGAGGTGCCCATGGCGATGCCATCGGTCACGGCGATCGTGTTGAATTCGATCGGCGTACCGCCGGCCGCACGCACGCCGTCGCAGGCGGCCTGCGCCAGATCGCGCAGGTTGAGATTGCAGGGCGAGACGTTCGACCAGGTGTGCACGATCGCGACCAGGGGCTTGGCGATATCGGCATCGTCGAGTCCGGTGGCGCGCAGCATCGCGCGGGCGGGGGCGCGATCGGGTCCGTGTTTGATGGCATTGCTGCGCATGTCGAGTCCGGGTCAGGCCGCCGCTTGTGCGGCGTGGGAGTGGGCGAGGGCGGCCAGCACGGCGGCGGTGATGTCCTGTGTGCCGGCTTGGCCACCGAGGTCGCGGGGTAGCTCGTTGGCATCGAGCACGGCGTCGACCGCCACTTCGATTTCGCGCGCTTCTGATTCCAGACCCAACGAATGCCGCAGCAACAGGGCCGCGCTGAGGATGCTGCCGATCGGATTGGCGACGCCGCGGCCGGCGATGTCCGGTGCCGAGCCGTGGATGGGCTCGTACAGGCCGCGACGGCCGTCGCCGAGCGAGGCCGAAGGCAGCAGGCCGAGCGAGCCGGCGAGCACGGCGGCCTCGTCGGTGAGGATGTCGCCGAACAGGTTTTCGGTGACCAGCACGTCGTAGTCCGCCGGTCGCGTGAGCAGCAACATCGCCATCGAATCGACGAGCTGGTGTTCCAGCACGACATCGGGATAGTCAGCGGCGACCCGCACTGCGGTCTCTCGCCACAGACGCGAGGTTTCCAGCACATTGGCCTTGTCGATCGAGGTGACACGGCCGCGCCGGCCGCGTGCGAGGTCGAAGGCGCGGCGCAGCACGCGCTCAATTTCGACCACGGTGTAGCGGCATTCGTCGCTGGCGCTGGCGGCGTCGCGGGTGCGCGCACCAAAATAGCTGCCGCCAGTGAGTTCACGCACGAACAGCAGGTCGACGCCGGCGAGCCGTTCGGGCTTGATCGGCGACAGCGCGGCCGCGCGCGGATGCACGCGCACCGGGCGAAGGTTCGCGAACACGCCGAGTGCAGCCCTCAATTGCAGCAGCCCTTGTTCCGGACGCGCCGGCGTCGCCGGATCGGACCACTTCGGTCCGCCGACCGCCCCCAGCAGCACGGCGTCGGCTTGCAGGCAGGCGGCGCGCGTGGCCGCCGGCAAGGCCGCGCCCGTCGCATCGATCGCGCAGCCACCGATCGCGTGTTCAGTGAATACGAAATCGTGCGCATGACGCGTCGCGATGGCGCGCAGCACCGCGACCGCAGCAGCCGTGGTTTCCGGGCCGATGCCGTCGCCGGGCAGCAGGACAAGGTTCGCCTTCATGCGTGCACCTCGCGCCGGGCTTCGAAGGCATCGATCTGCGCGCCGTGCTGTTGCAGGAAACCGAGTTGGTCGACTCCTTGGGTCAGGCAGTGGCGCGCGAACGCGTCGAGTTCGAAACGGAAGCGGCCGCCATCGGGCAGTTCGATCGTGCCGGCGGCGACGTCGATCGCCAGTTCGATGCCCGGATGCGCGAGCAGATAGCGGTGCTCGGCCTCGCTGAGCGTGACTGCGAGCAGGCCGTTCTTGAGCGCGTTGCCGCGAAAGATGTCGGCGATCTCCGAAGACAGCACGGCGCGCAGGCCATAGTCGAGCAAGGCCCAGGGCGCGTGCTCGCGCGAGGAACCGCAGCCGAAATTGCGGCCGGCGACCAGGATCTCGCAGCCCTGCGAAGACGGGCGATTCAGCGCGAACTCGGGGTCGGCGCTGCCGTCGGCGCGGTAGCGCCAGTCGTTGAACGCGTAACGACCCAGGCCGTTGCGCTCGGTCGTGGTGAGAAACCGCGCCGGGATGATGCGGTCGGTGTCGATGTTTTCGTGCGTGAGCACCGCGGTACGCGAACGCAGATGGGTCAGGGGTTTCATGCCGCTTGCTCCCGGGTCGATGAGGTATCGCCGGACTTTCCGACGTCGCGCGGATCGGCGATGCAGCCCGCCAGGGCGGAAGCAGCGGCGACCAGGGGGCTGGCAAGAACGGTGCGAGCGCCCGGACCTTGTCGGCCTTCGAAATTGCGATTGCTCGTGCTGACGACCAGTTGTCCCGGCTGGGCGAGATCGCCGTTCATCGCGATGCACATCGAACAGCCGGGCTCGCGCCATTCGGCGCCGGCGTCGCGGAACACCTGGTCCAGGCCTTCTTTCTCGGCCTCGCGTTGCACCGTGACCGAACCGGGCACGACCAGCATGCGCACGTTCGCGGCGATCCGCCGGCCCTGCAGCAGGCTCGCCGCCGCACGCAGATCGCTGATGCGCGAATTGGTGCAGCTGCCGAGGAACACGAGGTCGACCGGCATGCCGGTCATCGGCTTGCCGGCATCAACGCGCATGTAATCGAGCGCGCGACGCTCGGGCAGGTCTTTCGCGGCAGGCACGGGGGCGTGCAGGGCGACGACCATGCCCGGATGCGTGCCGTAGCTGATCGTCGGGCGCACGTCGGCGGCATCGAAGCGCAGTTCGCGGTCGTAGCGCGCGCCGGCATCGCTGGGCAGCGTCCGCCAATAAGCCAGCGCCTGATCCCAGGCGGCGCCTTTCGGAGCGCGTTCGCGACCTTGCAGATACGCGAACGTGGTTTCGTCCGGTGCAATCAGCCCGGCACGTGCACCGGCCTCGATCGACATGTTGCACAGGGTCATGCGCTCTTCCATGGTCAGGGCCTCGATGGCGCTGCCGCGGTATTCGAGGACATGGCCCGTGCCGCCGTTGACGCCGATGCGGCCAATCAGATGCAGGGCCAGGTCTTTTGCCGTCACGCCCGGCGCCAGACGACCTTCGACATGGATCGCGAAGTTCTTCGGCTTGCGTTGCAACAGGCATTGCGTTGCCAACACATGGCCGACTTCGGTCGTGCCGATGCCGAACGCGAGCGCGCCGAAGGCACCGTGGGTCGAGGTGTGGCTGTCGCCGCAGACGATGGTCATGCCCGGCTGGGTGGCGCCCAGCTCCGGGCCGATCACGTGGACGATGCCGCGCGATTCGCTGCTCCAGCCTTGCAGGTCGATGCCGAACTGCAGGCAGTTCAGTTCCAACTGCGCGACCTGGGCGGCCGCTTCCTCGCTGGCGTAGACATGCTGACCCTGCGCATCGCGCGGCGTCGTCGGCGTGGAATGGTCGAGCGTGGCGAGAATGCGTTCGGGACGGCGCACCGACAGGCCGCGCGCACGCAGTTCGGTGAAGGCCTGCGGCGTCGTGACTTCGTGGATCAGATGCAGATCGATGTAGAGCACACCGGGCGCCGCGGCCGTTTCGGCGACGACCTGATGCGCGTCCCAGAGCTTGTCGAGCAGAGTGCGGGCGGACGGATTCATCACGCGGCCTCCTGGGACTGGGTCGCCTCGGTCACCGGTGTGAGCCAGCCCCAGCGATCGACGGTGCTGCCGTCGAACAGACCGAAGAACGCCTTCTGCAGCGCTTTCGTCACCGGGCCGGGTTCGCCCTTGCCGACCGGCTTGCGGTCGACCGAGCGCACCGGCGTGATTTCCGCCGCGGTGCCGGTCATGAACACCTCGTCGGCGAAATACAGCATTTCGCGCGGCAAGGCCTGCTCCTGCACCTCGTAGCCGAGCTCGCGTGCAAGCGTGAACACGCTGTCGCGGGTGATGCCACACAGAATGCTGGCGCCCGCCGGCGGCGTGTAGATGCGGTTCTTGTGCACGACGAAAAGATTCTCGCCGGCGCCTTCGCTGAGCAGACCGCCCGGCGCCAGCGCGATGCCTTCGACGAAACCGCCGCGCACGGCTTCCTGGGCGATCAGCTGACTCGACAGGTAGTTGCCGCCGGCCTTGGCGCCGGTCGGATAGGTGTTCGGCGCGGCGCGCGTCCACGAACTCACGCAGACATCGACGCCGTTCTCCAGCGCGGCGGCGCCGTGCATTGATCCCCATTCGATCGCGATGATCGCGACGTCCACGGCGACGTCCGCCGTGGGCGCGAGACTGAAGGTGAAGCCCGAGCGGTACGCGATCGGACGGACATACGCGCTCTTGAGGCCGGTGGCGCGGATCACCTCGTGGCAGGCGGCATTGATTTCATCGGGCGTGTAGGGGATGACCAGGTCGTAGATGCGCGCGGAATTGAACAGGCGCTCGGTGTGTTCGGCCAGGCGGAAATACTGCGGGCCCGAGGGCGTCGCGTAGACGCGTTCGCCTTCGAACACGGACGAGCCGTAGTGCAGCGCATGCGCGCCGACATGCACGCTGGCCTCGTGCCAGGACTTGATGCGGCCGTTGTGCCAGAGCAGGGTGGGGGCTTTCATGAGACGACTCCGTCAGGATTGGTTGGCGGCGCGGCGCGTGGGCGCGCTCAGGCGTTCGATGCGATTGACCACCTCGAGGGCAGCGAGCGCCGCCGCCTCGACGATGTCGGTGGATACGCCCTTGCCGCGGACCTCGCGGCCTTCGTGCTCGACCGACAACGTTGCCTGGCCTTGGGCATCGCCGCCCACGCTCAGCGAACGGATCTGGAAATCGCCGATCTCCAGCGCGTGGCCGGTCGCGCGCTCGATCGTGCGCAGCACCGCATGCACCGGCCCATCGCCGATCGAGGCTTCGCTGGCCTGGCGGCCGTCCTCGTGTGTCAGCTTGACCGTCGCCGAGGCCATGCCGCCAACGTGGCTGCTGGTGTGCAACTGCACGATGCGCCAGGGACCGAGCGCATCGGGATCGCGGCCGAGCGCCAACGCTTCCAGATCGTTGTCGAACACCTCGCGCTTCTTGTCGGCGAGCGTCTTGAAGCGCGTAAACAGCTCGTCGAGCTGCGCCTCGTCCGGCTCGTGGCCGAGCGTGGCCAGGCGTTCGCGCAGGGCATGTCGGCCGCTGTGTTTGCCCAGCACCAGCTGCGAGCGCGCGAACCCGACGTCTTCCGGACGCATGATTTCGTAGGTTCCGCGGTGTTTGAGCATGCCATGCTGATGGATGCCCGCTTCGTGTGCGAACGCGTTCTCGCCGACCACGGCCTTGTTGCGCGGCAGATGCATGCCCAGCAGATTGGTCAGCAGACGCGCGGTCGGATACAGGCGCTGCGTGGCGATGCCGGTGTCGACGCGATACAGCTCGCTGCGCGTTTTCAGGGCCATGACCACTTCTTCGAGCGCGGCATTGCCGGCGCGTTCGCCGATGCCGGTCAGCGTGCACTCGACCTGGCGCGCACCGGCGCCGACGGCCGCCAGGCTGTTCGCGACGGCCATGCCGAGGTCGTTATGGCAGTGCACGCTGAGCACGGCGCGTTCGATGCCCTGCACGTGCCGGCGCAGGTAGGCGATGCGCTCGGCCATCTCCGCCGGCGTCGTATAGCCGACCGTGTCGGGCACATTGAGGGTCGAAGCGCCAGCGGCGATGACCGCGCTCAGGACCTCGGCGAGGAATTCCGGTTCGGTACGCAGCGCGTCTTCGGCGGAGAACTCGACGTCACCGCACAACTCGCGCGCCCGGCGCACGCCGGCGACCGCGTTGTCGATGACCTGGGCCTTGCTCATGCCCAGCTTGTGCTCGCGATGCAGCGGGCTGGTCGCGATGAACACGTGGATGCGCGCGTGATGCGCCGGTTCCAGCGCGCGGGCGGCGGCTTCGATGTCGCCGAACTGGCAGCGGGCGAGGGCGCAGACGGTCGGTCCGCGCAGGTCGCCGGCGATCGCCTGCACGGCCGCGAAATCATCGTCGGAGGCCTGGGCGAAGCCTGCTTCGATGATGTCGACGCCGAGTTCGGCGAGCGCCTGGGCGATGCGCCGCTTCTGCGCCCGCGTCATCGAATAGCCGGGAGCCTGTTCGCCGTCGCGCAGGGTGGTGTCGAAGATGCGTACGCGTTCGCGCGGCGCTTCGTCGTTGTTTTGCGTGGGTTGGTTGACTGTTTGCATGGTTCGCTTTGGCGAGCCGGGCAACAAAAAACCCCGCATCCGTTTCCGGGTGCGGGGTTTTCGGTCTCGTCTGGTTTTACTCGTTAGACGAACGCCCTCAGCCCGCACCTCCGGGGATAATAAGGACGAGTACGAGTACGAGCGCTGCGAGGGCCAGGCCATTGACCACGAACGCATCAGCGACCGGGAGGACCCGGGCGGTGATTGCGTTGGCAGTGGTGTGGTGGCGAGGCATGGGTCGAGACTAAGCGCGCGTCGAAACGCTTGTCAACCACCAGATTAGAGCCAGGGTTCTAGCCGACGGCGATTCGCAATCCCACCACTTCGCTAGGGAATGCCTTCCTTAGCTAGTAGCTGAGCTCCCGCGTTTTTCCCCAGAACACACGGTACGAGTACACGGTGTAGCCCAGGATCGCCGGCAAGGTGATCGCGATGCCGATGAGCATGACCTTCATCGATTCGGGGGCGGTTGCGGCGTCGAGATAGGTCAGGCGGTCGACGACCAGGTAAGGGAACAGGCTGTAGGCCAGACCGACGAACGCGAGCACGAACAGGCCGACGGCGGACGCGAACGGCAGCCAGGCGCGATGCGGACGGCCCTCGATCATGTGCTTGAGCTGGCGTTCGCAGGCGAAGAACAGCACGGCCGTCAGCAGCGGAATCGGCGCGAGCAGCAACAGGTTCGGCATCGAAAACCATTTGTCGAAGATGCGCGAACTCACCCAGGGCGTCGCCACCGAGACCGCCACGATGCCGAAGCCGGTCAGCCACAGGCTGCCGCGGGCCCAGCGCACCGCGCGATCGAGCAGCGCATTCTCGGTCTTGAGAATCAGCCACGTCGCACCGAGCAGGGTGTATCCCGCAGCGAGGCCGAGGCCGACGAAGGCCGCAAATACCACGCTGGCGAACGAATAGTCGAAGCCCAGCAGATAGATGCCGAGCATGAAGCCTTGCGAGACCGCCGCCAGCAAGGAGCCGGCATAGAACGCACGATTCCACCACTTGCGATGGTCGTCGTGCGCCTTGACGCGGAAGTCGAAGGCGACGCCGCGCAGGATCAGTCCGATCAGCATGAACGCGACCGGCAGGTACAGACCCCCGAGGATGACGCCATGCGCCTGCGGAAACGCCACGAGCAGGATGCCGACGCCGAGCACGAGCCAGGTTTCGTTCGCGTCCCAGAACGGACCGATCGAGGAAATCATCTCGTCCTTGTGCGCGTCGCTGGCGCGGCGCAACAGGATGCCGACGCCGAGGTCGTAGCCGTCGAGCACGACATAGATCAGCATCGACAGCGCCATCAGGAAAACGAAGATCAGCGGATACAGGTCGTTCATTGCGGCAGCTCCTGGCCCAGGTCTTCGGCATCGCGATCGACGAGCTTGCGCTTGCGCGCGAGATGGAAAACCACGCTGACGTAGGAAACGATCAGCAGCGCATAGATCGTCAGGTACAGGGTCAAGGAAATGCCGAGCAGGGGCACCGGCGTCGCGGCGGCAGCATCGCGGGTCAGCAGGACGCCGGTAACGAGATAGGGCTGTCGGCCGATTTCCGTGACGTACCAACCGGCGAGCGTGGCGAGCCAGCCGGAGAAGGTCATGCCGACCAGGGCGCGCGCGAGCCAGGGGCTGGGTTCGCCGCCGCGCCGCAGCCGGAAGGCACACCACCAGGAAATGCCGAGCATCAGCACGCCGGTGCCGACCATCACGCGGAAGCCCCAGAACACCGGTGCGACCGGCGGGTGACGATCGCCGAACTCATTGAGGCCGCGGATCTCGCCGTCGACATGATGGGTGAGGATGAGGCTGGCGAGCTTCGGAATGCCGATCGCATAGTCGTTGCGCCGATCTTTCGCGTTGGGTAATCCGAAGGCGAGGGCGGGCGCGCCGCGCTCGGTGTCCCAGACGCCTTCCATCGCCGCGACTTTCGCCGGCTGATGTTCGAAGGTGTTGAGGCCGTGCTGGTCGCCGACGAAGATCTGCACCGGAATCAGCATCGCAGCGACGAAGACACCGGTGCGCAGGGCGGCCATCACCGCCGGTGCACGATCGCTGCGCAGCCACTGGTAGGCCGAGACGCCGGCCATCAGGAAACTCGCAGTCAGGCCCGATGCCAGCAGCATGTGCACGAGACGGTACGGAAACGAGGGGTTGAAGATCACCTGCCACCAGCTGGTGACATGCGCCTGGCCACCAATCATTTCGAAACCGGCGGGCGTCTGCATCCACGAATTCAGCGCCAGGATCCAGAACGCCGACAGCGTCGTACCCGCCGCGACAAGGAAGGTCGCCAGCGTGTGCATGTTCTCGCTCACGCGGCGGCGGCCGAACAGCATGACGCCGAGGAAGGTCGCTTCGAGGAAAAACGCGCTCAACACTTCGTAGGCGAGCAGCGGACCGGCGATGTTGCCGACCGTTTGCATGTAGCCGGGCCAGTTGGTGCCGAACTGGAAACTCATGGTGATGCCGCTGACCACACCCAGCGCGAAGCTCAGCGCGAAGATCTTCACCCAGAAGCCGTAGGCGTCCATCCATTTCTTCTCGCCAGTCGCGCGATGGCGCAGCTTGAAAAACAGCAGCAGCCAGCCCATCGCGATCGTGACGGTCGGAAACAGGATGTGGAACGAGATGTTCGCCGCGAACTGGATGCGGGCGAGGACGAGCGGATCCATCAAACTCTCCTGCAAGGGTTCAGGGCTTGCCGCCCGGCACCACCATCAGCTTGTCCTTGAGCTCGAGCAGGCGATTGACCTTGCCGCCGAGTTCCATGAGCTTGACCAGGGTCGACGGCGAGAGCTTGCGCACCTCGGCGAACCAGGTCGTCATCAGCTCCATCAATTCGTACATCTCGCGCATGCGCGCCTGCGCATGCAGGTCCTCGGGCGAGTCGGTCGACTCGAGCAGGGCCACCCGCAGCATCGACAGGGTCGGCTCGACTTCGCGGCGCTGACGCTCCTCGGCCAGGGTGGTGAAGATGGTCCAGATTTCGCCCGGGGCGGTGAAATAGTCGCGACGGTCGCCCGGCAGGTGCTCGAGTTTGACCAGTCGCCAGGCCATGAGCTCCTTCAAGCCCATACTCACGTTTGAGCGGGAAACCCCTAATTTATCTACGATTTCATCCGCGTGGACGGGCCGGCTGGAGACGAAGATCAGGGCGTAGATTTGCCCCACCGTACGGTTGATGCCCCAGCGGCTGCCCATCTCGCCGAAGTGCAGGACAAAGCTCTGAGTCAGTGGGGGCAGGTTCATTCGGAAGTTTCAGTAATTGCTGAAAGTTGCGAAAATTTACTCTCTTGCGCCGTCGCGGGCAAGTGCGCTCAATTCACGGTCGCGAGTTTGGGCAGCGGCTGCGGCTGCGCGAACAGGAAGCCCTGGCCAACCCGGCAGTCAAGTTCGATCAGCGCCTGGCGCTGGGCGCTGGTCTCGATGCCTTCGGCGATCACTTCCATGCCCAGCGAACCGGCCAACGCACGGATCGCGCGAACGACCGCGGCGCTGCTGCCGCCGAGATCGGGTTGCAGGTCGGACACGAAGGATCGGTCGATCTTCAGCGCGTACAGCGGGAACCGGTGCAGGTACGACAGCGACGAATAGCCGGTGCCGAAATCGTCGAGCGCGCACAGCACGCCGGCATCGCGCAGGCGCAGCATCGTCTGCCGTGCCTGATCGGGATTTTCCAGCAGCGCGCCTTCGGTCACTTCGATGCGTACGCGATCGGGCGCGACCTGGTAGGTCTCGAGCAGTTCCAGCAGGCGCTCGGCGAGATAGGGCGAGCGGAAATGCCGTGCCGACACGTTGATCGCCGTGTACAGCGGGGCGGCGCCCAGGCGCGGGATGGCGTCGAACACGCGTTCGTAGATCTGCCAGTCGATCAGCTCGATGCTGCCCGAATCCTCGGCGATTCCGAGAAATTCGTGCGGCAGCATCAGTCCGCGTTCCTTGTGCTGCCAGCGCAGCAAGGCCTCGTAGCCGACGATCGCGCCGTCGTCGAGGCGCACGATCGGCTGGAAATACGGCATGAACTCGCGGCGTACGATCGCTCGGCGCAGGTCGCTTTCCAGATCCAGCACGTGCAGCGCTTCCTCGTGCAGGGTCTGGTCGAACAATTCGTAGCGCTGGCGGCCGCGTGATTTGGCGCGGTACATCGCCACGTCCGCATCGCGCAGCAGTTCTTCGGCGCTGGTGTAGCGCGGGTCGGCGAGCGCGATACCGATGCTGGCCGAGGTATAGATTTCCTTGTCGCCGATGCGGATCGGATCGACGAGGGCGGCGAGGATGCGCATCGCCACGTGGTTGGCATCCTCGACGCCGTTGATGTCCTCGAGCACGACGGTGAACTCGTCGCCGCCCAGGCGTGCGACCGAACCCGGGTCGCGCACGCAGGCGGCGATGCGCCGGCCCGCCGCAATCAGCAGGTCGTCGCCGACCAGATGCCCGACCGAATCGTTGACGACCTTGAAACGGTCCAGATCGAGAAACAGCACCGCGAACTGCCGCGAGCGGTCGGCGCGGTAGCGGCGCAGGGCCAGGGTCAGCCGTTCCAGCATCGAGGCCCGGTTCGGCAGCCCGGTCAGCGCATCGTGCAGAGCTTCGTGCTTGAGGCGCGATTCGATGTGCTCGCGTACCACCATCTGCTCGCGCAGCTCGACGTTGGCGTGTTCGAGTTCGCGGGTCCGGTCGCGCACACGCTGCTCGAGTTCGTCGTAGGCGCTGCGCAGGCGATCCTGGGCCTGCTTGCGCTCGAGCGCGGTCGCGATGTGGTACGAGGCGAATTCCAGCACTTCCTGGTCTTCGAGTGTGAAGCCCACATCGGGGTCGTAACTCTGCACCACGAGCACGCCCACTTCGCGTCCTTCCAGCAGCAGCGGCACGCCCAGCCAGCATTCGGGCAGGGTGCCGAACATGACCATTTCGCCGGCCTCGATGAGGGCGCGGATTTCCGCCGCATGCGCCAGCAAGGGGCGACGATTGCGCAGGGCGTATTCGGTGATGCCATTGGTGAGCCGGCGCGTGGGCAGGCGATCGTCGCGCTCGTCGACGAAATACGGGAAGGACAGCTCCTGGCCCGACTCCGACAGCATGGCGATGAAAAAATTGTGCGCGTCCAGCAGCTCGCCCAGCACGCCGTGGATGCCGGCGTAGAATTCGTCCAAGCTGCCGTGCGCGCCGGCGAGTTCGGCGATGCGGAACAGCGCGGCCTGCAGCTGCTGCGCGCGCTCGCGCTCCTGCACTTCGCCGCGCAGGACGGCATTGGCTTCGGCCAGCTCGCTGGTGCGACGTTCGACTTCGCGTTCGAGTTCGTCCTGCGCCTGCTTGCGCGAGACCGCGACGAGAATGTGCTGGGCGACGAAGGACAGCAGCGCACGGTCCTCTTCGGTATAGCGCATGGCCTCGTCGTAACTTTGCACGACCACCGCGCCGCGCACGCGGTCGCCTTCCATCATCGGCACGCCCAGCCAGTCCACGCATTCCGGGCCCAGGCGCGGATCGTGCGTAAGGCCGAGTTCGCTGCGCAGCACCGCGCTCGGTCCCATCATCGAGCGACCGCGACGCAGCAGGGCCAGGGTCAGGCTGTTGGGATAGTCGACGCCGGCCATCTCGATGCCGTCGCGCAGCAGCTGCGGACTGCCCTGGTCGGCGTCGTAGCAAAAGGTCATCGCATCGCGCTCGACGTTGTAGAGCGTGATGAACAGATTCTCGGTATAGGTCAGGCCGCTGAGGATCGCGTGCACGCGGGCGAGCATTTCGCGCATGTCCAGATCGGCATAGGCGAGATCGGCGATCGTGTAGAGCGCGTGCTGCAGGTGCTCCTGGCGCTGTGCGGCGGCGACGGCCTGACGCAACTGGTCGGCGGCGAGCAATTCCGACAGGCGCAGATCGATGAGATCGACGAGTTCGCACAGCACCGGCAGGGTGTCGTCGAGGCGGGTCTGATCGGCGGACAGATCGATGTCCAGTCGCGCCGCACCGGCGACCAGCGGGATCGTCAGGGACAGACTGCCATCGGGGTGCTGCTGGACGTCGGCGCGTGTCGCGGGCGTGTCGGCCGGGGACGAAGCGACGGGCAGGAGCAGTTCGACCCGGCGCGTGCCGAGCAGATCGCGGACCAGTTGCGTCGCGACTTCGGTCAGCGCGGCGGCGGTCCGTGTCTGCACGAGCGCGAGAAACCGGTCAGCCGCACCCTCGGCGCGCGATGGACGAACCGGCAACCGCGCGCTCAGAAGATCGCCCAGATCCTTCATGGAAGCCCCCTGTCCCGAGACTACTCCCGAAATCCATCGGGCACAAAAAAGCCCGCGCGAGGCGGGCTTCATTGTTGAATCTGTGGTGGAGAGGATGGGGATCGAACCCACGACCTCATCGATGCGAACGATGCGCTCTCCCAGCTGAGCTACCCCCCCACGGGGTAGGCGAATGATACAACGCGTCGCGCCGAGTCGCCAAATCCGATCTTCACCCGGGCGACGCGGCGAGCAATCGCGCCCGCAGTGCCGCGTAGTCCGCGGCCAGCGGCTCGGCCCGGGCGGGCCGTTCCAACAGGGCGGCTAGGGCGGGTGGCACCGGCACGGGTTCGCCGATCAGGGGTTCGACGATGCTCTCGAACTTGGCCGGATGCGCGGTCGCGACCACGGCCCAGGCCCCGGTTTCGCCGCGGGCGCGCAGGCGAACCAGCAGGTCCAGGGCGGTGGCGGTATGCGGACAGACGGTCTCGTCGAGGCGGCGCCGGCTTTCAAAAATCGCCGCGCGGATCGCTTCGTCGGGCACGGCGAGGGCCTCGAAGGCGGCGCGCAGGGCGATGGGGTCCGGATAGAGCCAGCGCAAGCGCTCGAAATTGCTCGGCGCGCCGACGTCCATCGCGTTGGCGAGCGTGGCGCGGCTTGCCCGCGGCGTGTAGTCGCCGCCGGCAAAAAAATCCGGCAGCACGCGATTGTCGTTGCTCGCCAGCGCGATCCGACCGATCGGCAGTCCGCAGGCGCGCGCCAGGATGCCGGCGAACGCATTGCCGAGATTGCCGGTCGGCACGACGAAATGCAGCGGCGTGTGTTCGCGCCGCCAGTGTTGCAGGGCCGCCGCCGCGTAGTAGCTCATCTGCGGCAGCAGACGACCCAGGCTGATACTGTTGGCCGAACTGAGCGGCACTCGCGCCTGCAGCGGGCGATCGGCGAGCGCCTGTTTCACCAGCGCCTGGCAGTCGTCGAAACTGCCGGCCACGCGCAGGGCGAGGATGTTGTCGCCGAAGCAACCCAATTGGTGCGCCTGTCGCGGCGACACGCGCCCGTCGGGATACAGCACGACCACGCGCAGATGCGGTTTCCGGTGGAATGCGGCGGCGACCGCCGCGCCGGTATCGCCCGAGGTCGCCACGAGAATCGTCAGCTCCCGCGTCTGGCCGCGTTGCAGGCGCGACAGGCAGGCGGCGAGGAAACGCGCACCGACGTCCTTGAACGCGGCCGTGGGTCCATGAAACAGCTCGAGCACGTGATCGCCGGGCGAGGCAAGGGCGCGCAGGGGCGTGGGGAAATCGAATGCCTCGCGGCAGATAGCGTCCAACTCGGGCGCCAGCGCATCGCCGGCGAAGAAGGGCCGCAGCAGTCGCGCGGCGATCTCGGCGAGCGTCTCATCCGCGGAAAACTCTTCTGGTGAAAACCGGGGCAGCGTATCGGGGACGTACAAGCCGCCATCAGGCGCCAGTCCCGCCGCGATCGCGGCGCTCAATGACGCGGCGGGCGCCTGTGCACGCGTGCTGACGAAGTTCATGGCAGTACCCGCGCAGCCGGACCAGCGATTGGCGACACGAAACTTTCGCTCGCAAAGCCCGCAGTCGCGAATGCCGCACGCATCGCGGTGGCGGCGGCCTCGGCGTCCGCGCGGCTCTCGAACCACGCGAAGACGCTCGGGCCCGCGCCCGAGATGCTCGCGCCGAGGGCGTTGCAGTCGAGCGCGGCGGTTTTCACTTCCGCGAATCCGGTGATCAGTGGCGCCCGCCGCGGTTCGACCAGCACATCGCTCAAGCCCCGCCGCACCAGGGCGACATCGCCCTGGAAACATCCGGCCAGCACCAGCGCGAGATTCGCACTCTGCGCGACGAAGTCTCCGAGCGCGTAGTGACCTTTCAGGGCCTCGCGCGCACGCCGTGTCTCGAGCACCGCGTCGGGATGCACGAGCACGCAATGCCAGTGCGCCGGCACGGGAATGCGCACCAGCGCATCCTTCGTCGCCAGTACCAAGCCACCGAGCAGCATCGGCCCGACGTTGTCGCCGTGCAGGCTGCCACTCGCGACCGCTTCGCCGGCGAGCGCATGCGGATACAACTGTTCGGGTGTCAGCGGCGTCGCCAGCAGGGCGTTCGCGGCAACGAGAGCAGCAACGCAGGACGCCGCCGACCCACCCATGCCCGAGCCGAGTGGAATGCCTTTCTCCAGCTCGATTTCGAATCCGTGTTCCAGCCCGAGCCCTTCGCGCAAAGACAGCAAGGCCATGCCGGCCGTGTTCTTCTCGGCCACCCTTGGCAAATCCACCGTGGTGCCGCGGATCGCGGCGATGCGCACGGTGGGTTCGGCGATCCGGCGCACGATCGCCAGATCGCCGGGTCCGTCGATGCTGTGGCCGAGAATGTCGAAACCGACGCCGGCATTGCCCACGCTCGCGGGCGAGAACGCGCGGATGTCCGAACTCATACCCGCGCTCCGAGCGAGGAAGCGACGCGCAGCAGATCGGCAAACACGCCGGCGGCGGTAACCTCCGGTCCGGCGCCGGGGCCTTGTACGACCAGCGGATTGCTCGCGTAGCGACGCGTGCTGAACTGCACGACGTTGTCGGTCAAGCGCAGATGCGCGAAGGCGTGGTCACCCGGCAATTCGACCAGACCGACCTGCGCGTCGCCCGACTGGTCCAAGCGCGCGACGTAGCGCAGGACCTTTCCTGCCGCGGTGGCCTGCGCGTGCCGGGCCTGCATCGCTGCATCGCCTTCGCCGAGTCGGGCCATGAAATCCTCGCGCGACACGCCGGCCAGCGATGCCGGCACCAGACTCTCGACGCGCACCTGCTCGAGCGACACCGGCAAGCCGGCTTCGCGCGCGAGGATGACGAGCTTGCGCGCGACATCCGTGCCCGACAGGTCGTCGCGCGGATCGGGTTCGGTATAGCCCAGGGCGTGGGCTTCATGGACGAGTTCGGAGAAGGGCATGCGGCCATCGTAACGGTTGAACAGCCAGGCGAGCGTGCCGGAGAAGATGCCTTCGACCGAATGCAGGCTGTCGCCGGTATCGAGCAGGTCGCGCAGAGTCTGGATGACGGGCAGGCCGGCACCGACGGTGGCTTCGTAGCGGAAGCGCGCGCCGGTCGCCGCGCTCGCGGCACGGATCGCCTGGAAACGCGGCCAGGGGCCCGCGCCGGCATGTTTGTTGGGCGTGATCACATGGATGCCCTGTGCCAGCCAGTCGGCGTAGTGCGCGGCGACGTGATCGCTGGCGCTGCAGTCGAGGATGATCGCGTGCGGCAGATGCTCGGTGCGCACGTGCGCGGCGAAGCGGGCGAGGTCGCAGGCCTCGGTGGCGCCATCGAGATGCGCCTGCCAGTGTTCGGGTGCGTGTCCGAGCGGATCGAGCCACATCGTGCGGCTGTTCGCGAGCGCGCGCAGGCGCAGATCCAGATTCGCCTCGCGGCGCAGGCGCGGGATCGCTTCCTGCAGCTGTTCGAGCAGGGCGGCACCAACCTTGCCCGGACCGATCACGCCGATCGAGATCGTCTGCGGCGACAGCCAGAAACCGGCATGCGCCGCGCGCAGCGCGCGTTCGGCATCCTTGCTGGCCAGGGCGACGGAGATGTTCCGCTCCGAGGCGCCCTGCGCGATTGCGCGCACGTTGACGCGCGCCCGGGCCAGCGAATCGAACAGACGCGCGGCGACGCCGGGCGTGCCGGCCATGCCATCGCCGACGGCGGCGAGCACGCTGATGTCGGGTACCACGCCGATGCTCTGGAGCTGCCCGCGCGCCAGTTCGGCCGCGAATTCATCGGCGACCGCCGTTTGCGCACGCGCCGACTCCGCGGCCCGGACGACGCAGCAGATCGAATGCTCCGACGAGCCCTGCGAGATCATCACCACCGATACACCGGCCACGCGCAGCGCCGCGAACACGCGCTGCGCCGTGCCCGGCACGCCGATCATGCCCGCACCTTCGACATTGAGCAGGGCCAGGTCCGGGCATAGCGTCAGTCCCTTCACCGGACCGTCGGGCGTGCTCTCGGCGGCGATGCGCGTGCCGGGCAGGTGCGGACGGAAGGTGTTGCGGATATAGATGGGCAGGCCGCGCGCGAGCGCCGGCGTCATCGTCTGCGGATGGATGACTTTGGCGCCGAAGTACGCGAGCTCGCAGGCCTCGTGATAGGACAGCGTGGCCAGCGGCACGGCTTCGGGAACCACGCGCGGGTCGGCCGAGAGCACGCCGTCGACATCGGTCCAGATATGCAGTTCGGCCGCGTCGAACAGCGCCGCGAAAATCGCGCCGGAATAATCGCTGCCATTGCGGCCCAGGGTGGTCGCGCGGCCTTGGGCATTGCGTGCGACGAAACCGGTGACGACGATCCGCGGTTCCGGATGCGCGCTGCGCCAATCGGCCAGGCGTGCACTGCTCGCCGGCCAGTCCACGGAGACGCCGAGTTCGCCGTGTGCGACCAGCAGGACCTCGCGCGCGTCCAGGCAGGCGCAGGCCTCGCCTTCGCGACGGAAGTGATCGGCCAGCAGACGCGCCGAATAGACTTCGCCCAGGCCCTGGATCAGTTCCAGCGCCTCGCGGCTAGGCGCTCCGAGCACCGACAACGCATTGAGCAGGCCGTGCAGTTCTTCGAAGCGCAACTGCAGCCAATCCTGTGTTTCGCTGGCCTCACCGGTGAGTGCGGCTGCGGCGGCGAGATGGCGGTCGCGCAGCGCCGCCCAGTCGTTCTGCCAATCGTTCGTCTGTGCGACGGCGGCGTCGGCGAGCGCGAGCAGGGCATTGGTCACGCCCTGCATCGCCGAGACGACGATCACTTGTTCACGTTCGCTGCGCTCACGCAGGTTCGCGGCGACGCGCCGGAAACAGCCGGCATCGGCGAGCGAAGATCCGCCGAACTTGTGGGCGACGGTGACGGGGGCCGCAGCGGCGTGATCGGCAGGAACGACAGCGGGCGAATTCATGAAGCCTCCAAAGGGAGGCCCTGCATTCGTCGGGAAGGGGGCTGGGCGCGTCCGCATCCTCGACGAGGTGCGGGGCCAGGGTTTGCGAAGAGAAACTTATCCGCGAACGAGCCACCGCACCGACCGGGTACCGGTAGTGGAGGTGGTAATAGTCGTCGTGGTGCGGAAGGTCATGACCCGAGTGGAACCGATGGCACGGGCCCCTGTCAAGCCGGGATCAGGGGCGCGAGCACCGGTTCGAGCAGATCGCGGCGCCAGCCTTCGAGCGCCGGCGGCCAGCCGCGGCCTTCGAGCAGGGCTTCGAGATGCTTGCGCGCGCACAAGAGGCCTTCGGGCAGTTCCAGCGGCAGGGCCACGGCGGCGACTGCTTCCTGCATCGCCTTCAGGCGCTGCTTGTCGAGGTTCTCGCCGCTGCGGTTGAGCGGGATCGCGCGTTCGGCCTCGGTCAGCGGTTCGCTGAGCAGGGCGAACAATTCCCGCCGCGATTTGCGCGGCGCTTTCGGATTGCGGTCGAGGAATTCATTGAAACGATGGATATCGTCGGGGACGCGCCGGCTCAGCGCGACCGCGAGTTCGTTGTCGAGAATCCAGCTCTTGGGTTTGTCCGAACGCCGCGCTTCGACATCGCGCCAGCGCAGCAGGCGGCACAGGCGCGCCTGACCGTCGGCATCGAGCATCTGCGCGCTGCGCACGGCCAGGTGCGGATGCACGTCGTCGGCGTCGCTGCCGGCGTTGCGGATCGCGCGTTCGCAATCGGCCTGCAGCCAGGCGGAGCGGCCAAGTTCGGCGAGTTTCGCCGCGAGTACCGTGTGCGCGGCGTGCAGATACAGCACGTCGTCGGCGGCGTACTTGAGCTGCGATTCCGACAAGGGGCGGCGCAGCCAATCCGAGCGCGTCTCGCCTTTTTCCAGCGTCACGCCCGTCATCTGTTCCACGAGTTTCTGGTAGCCCAGCCCGGCACCGAAACCGCCCATCGCGGCGGCGACCTGGGTATCGAACAGCGGCGAGGGCAGGACACCGCAGCCGCGCGACAGGGCCTGCAGGTCTTCGCTGGCGCTGTGCATGAGTTTGATGATCGACGGATCGATCAGCAGCGGCCGCAACGCCTCCGCGACGCCGGGCGCCAGCGGATCGACCAGCAGGACCTCGCCGGGGATCGCCAGCTGCACCAGGGCGAGCTGCGGATAGTAGGTGCGCTCGCGGATGAACTCCGTGTCCAGGGCGACGATTTCCGGGTTGCCCCAGGCCTGAAGCCGGGCGCGCAGCGCCTCGGGCGTATCGATCCAGTCGCTCACGGTGTCCTTTGATTGCCCAAAGCGCACAGGTTAGCCTACGGAACCTCTCAACGGGCCAAGGCGTGTCGATGACCCGGCTGCGATTGCTGACCACGTGTCTGGTGCTGTGTTGCTTCCTGTCCGCCTGCAGCGATTCGCGTGCACCGGCCGAAGCACCGCCCCGCACCGCTCCCGACGCCGAGGTCGACCTTACGCTCAGCGACGGTCCGGCTGTCGCGCCGCCGGCTTGGGTGCCGAATCTGCCGACGGTCGAACCTGGACAGGTCGCACAGACCCTGGCCCTGGCCCGCCAGGCGCTGGCCCGCGGCCAGCTGGAGCGGGGCAGCAGTCCCGGTCCGGGTGCGCTGGAATTGTATTGGGTGGTGTCGCGGCTGGAGCCGGCCAACGAAGAGGCAAAAAAAGGTCTGCAGACGACAGTCGAGGCCCTGCTCGCGGAGGGCGCGCTGCGCATCGCCGCCGGCGATCTGAAGCAGGCCGAGCGCATCGAGGCGATGGCCATCGCCACCTCGCCCGAGGCGCCGCTGCTGGCGCCGTATCGCAAGACGCTCGCGCAGGCGCATGGCGCCGACGCCCTGATCGCCCGTGCGCAGCAGGAAGCCGAAAAAGGTCATGTGCTCGAGCCCGCGGGCAAGAGCGCGCGCGACCTGTTGCAGCGTGCGCTGAAGGCCTTGCCCGACTACGCGCCGGCGCGGCAGGCCTTGGCGCGACTGCACGAGGAGCGCCTGCGTCTGGCCTGGAAAGCCGCCAGCGCCGAGGATTTCGAGGCGGCGGATGGCTATCTGCTCGAAGCGCAGCGCGTGCTGCCGGGCGCGCCGCAAACCGCCGTCATGGATATGCGCATCGTCGAATTGCGCCAGGCGCTCACCGGCGCGTTGATCGACCAGGGCAATGCCGCGGTCGACAAACTCGCCCTGGATCAGGCTGACGAAACGCTCGCGCATCTGGCGCGGATCGCCGCGCAACCGGCTGCCGTCGAGGCCCTTCGCGAGCGCATCCATCTGGCGCGCCACTACGGCCCGTTCAAACCCGCACAGGCCTTTGCCGAAACCCTGGCAAGCGGCGGTCGCGGTCCGGAAATGGTGGTTGTTCCCTACGGCCGCTTCGACATGGGCTCGCCCGAGGACGAGGCCGAGCGCACCGCGAACGAGAATCCGGTGCATGCGGTGGTGTTCGCGCGTGGATTCGCGATCGCGCGCAGCGAAGTCACCGTCGCCGAATTCCGGCGTTTCATCGTCGCCAGCGGCTATCGTCCGCTCGCTTCGCGCACGGGCCGCTCGACCGTTTACGACGAAAAAGGCGGCCTGATGAGCGAACACGAGGGCGTCGACTGGCGGCGCGACCATATCGGCCGACCGGCGGCGCCGAACTTACCGGTGATGCATGTCGCTTTCGAAGACGCGCAGGCGTTTGCCGCCTGGCTGAGCAAGCAGACCGGTCAGCGTTACCGTTTGCCGAGCGAGGCGGAGTTCGAATATGTGCTGCGCGGCGGCAGCAAGACAGCCTATCCCTGGGGCGCCGGCGCACCCGATCGTCTGGTCGGCAATCTGACCGGCGAAGGCGACGTCTCGCGCAGCGGTCGCCGGTGGGCGAATGCGATTCCGAGCTATCGCGACGGTTATTGGGGCGCGGCGCCGGTGCGCAGTTTCCCGCCGGAGAAATTCGGCGCGTTCGATCTCACCGGCAATCTGTCGGAATGGACGCTCGATTGCTGGCACGAAAGCTACCAGCGCGCGCCCGTCGACGGCAGCGCCTGGGTGAACCCCGGTTGCGAGCAGCGCGTGGTGCGCGGCGCTTCCTGGGGCAGTTCCTTGGATCAGGCACGATCGGCGTTTAGACTGCCGATGGACGCCGATACCACCGGCGCGCGACTCGGATTCCGGGTCGTACGCGAACTCTGAGCGGAGAAGCAGCATGCGCATGGACCCGACGAGCCAGCAATCGAGCTACGCGAGCGGCGGACAGCGGCGCGGCGGCCTGCGCTGGTGGGTCATTCTGCTGTTCGGCGCGTACGCGCTCTATTACTACTTTTCGAATCAGACGATCGACCCGTACACCGGCAACAAGGCGATGATCGACACCTCGATCGAAGAGGAAGCGATGCTCGGCCTGCAGGCCTACAACGAAGTATTGAGCCAGGAACCGGTGCTCGATTCCTCCGCCGAAGCCTCGCGGCAGATCAAGGCGATCGCGGCGCGGCTCGAGGCGCGGGCAAACGACGTCGAAAACGATCTGGCCAAGGCCAACGGCGCCGAACCGCAGCACATCGCTGACAGCTTCCAGTGGGATGTCAGTGTGATCCAGTCCGACCAGGCCAATGCCTTCTGCCTGCCCGGCGGCAAGATGGCGGTGTATACCGGCCTGATTCCGGTCGCGCAGAACCAGGATGCGATGGCCGTGGTCATGGGCCACGAGATCGCCCACGCCCTGCTGCGTCACGGCTCGCAGCGCATGGCACAGCAGAAGCTCGTGCAGCTCGGCCAGATGGCCGCCGGCGTCGCGGTCGGCGACATGGATCCGCAACAACAGCAGATGGTGATGTCGGCGCTCGGCGCGGGCACGCAGTACGGCGTGCTGCTGCCGTTTTCGCGCGATCACGAATCGCAGGCCGACGAAGTGGGTCTGATGCTCGCGGCGGCCGCCTGTTTCAATCCGCATGAGGCGATCGGTTTGTGGGAGCGCATGTCCGAGCAATCCGGCGGCCAGCGTCCGCCTGAATTCGCCTCGACGCATCCCGATCCGGCCAACCGCATCCAGCATCTGCAGACGCTGATGCCGAAGGCCGAGCAGTTCTACGCGAAGTATTGCCAGGGCCAGCCGCCCGCGCGCTAGACCGCTTCCGCGCCGTCTAGAAGCTGATGAACAGCCCGCCGTTGACCGGCAGGTTCACGCCGGTCAGGTAGGACGCCGCGTCACTGCACAGAAAGGCGACCGCCTGCGCGATGTCGTCCGGCTGCCCCATGCGTCCCATCGGAATGTTGGCGATCATTTGATTCCGGACCTCGTCGGGAATCGCGGCGGTCATCGCCGTCTGGATGTAGCCCGGGCTGATGCTGTTCACCGTCACGCCCTTGCGCGCGACTTCCCGCGCCAGCGCCATGGTCAATCCGTGCATGCCGGCTTTCGCCGCCGCGTAGTTGACCTGTCCGAACGCGCCAGCCTGGCCGACGATCGAGCTGATGTTGACGATGCGGCCGCGGCCGCGCTCGCACATGCCGTCGACAACCTGTTTGCACAGGTTGAAGGCGCTGTCGAGGTTGACGCCGAGCACGGCATTCCACTGCTCCTGCGTCATCTTGCGGAAGCTGGCGTCGCGGGTGATGCCGGCGCCGTTGATCAGCACGTCGATCGGGCCATGCGTGGCTTCGATACGCTGCACCAGGGCCGCGCAGTCGTCGTAACTGCTGACATCGACCGTTTCGACGTGCACGTCGAGCCCCGCCAGGGCGTCGAAAAAACCCTGGCGACGTGCGGCATCCGTCGCCAGGTCGGCGGCGATCACGCGCAGACCGTCGCCGGCCAGTCGCCGGCAGATCTGCGTTCCGATACCGCCCAGGCCGCCGGTGACCAGCGCGACGCGATGATTCATTGCCTGACGCTGACCCGCGCGCGGCTACGCGGCTTGGCCACGGGTTTGACCGTCGCCTTGGGTTTTTCCGGCGGCGTCGACAGGCCGTTCATCAGGCCCTGCTGCACGCCCTTCCAGATTTCCATGTTGCGCTCGGTGATCTGGTTGATCAGCGACCACGGCGTCTGGCCCATCAGGCTGCCGAGATGGCCGCGGATCTGCTGCTGCTGTTCGTTGAACGATTGCAGGCTGCGCTCGAGATAACTTCCAATGACGCCCTGCAACGAATCGCCGTACAGGCGAATGAGTTGACTGAGCAGCAAGGTCGAGAAAATCGGCTGACCGATATCCTCATGCTCGGCGATGATTTGCAGCAGGACCGATCGCGTCAGGTCGTTGCCGCTGCGTGCGTCGCGCACTTCGATGCTTTCGCCGTCGACGATCAGTTGGCGAAGATCCTCCAACGTGACGTAACTCGATATCTCGGTGTCGTAAAGACGACGATTCGGATACTTCTTGATGATGCGTACTTGTGACATGACCACCCCGGAATGCAGCCGCAAAAGACGGCCGCGAAGAGGCTGAGCATCGCCTGTCGACAGGCCGCTTGCAAGCGCACGGGTGGTGATTATTCTGCACAGCCGCTAAGCACGATCAGGCGTATGGAAAGGCGCCCGGGTGAAGGTCGATAACACGCCGTTCCTTGGCAGGAATGAGAGCCGGATCAAAGCTTGCCAGCGCGCGTTGGAGCACGCTGGTGGTTTGCCCGGTGCCTAGTGCTGCTGTCGGCTGCCCGAGCGCACCGTAGACCAGGCGCAAGGCCGGCAAGGGATCGTCCGGATCGACGGGCAGACTCGCTGTCGACTTGCTCAATTTGCTGCCTTTTTCATCCAGCAGCAGGGGCAGGTGCGCATAGGTCGGCGTGGGCAAGCCGAGCCGCTGCTGCAGCAGGATCTGCCGCGGCGTGGAGTCGAGCAGGTCGGCGCCGCGCACGACGTCAGTGATGCCCTGTTCGCCGTCATCGACCACGACGGCCAGCTGGTAGGCCCAGAGCCCGTCCGCACGTTTGAGCACGACATCGCCGACCTGCTGGCGCAGCGATTGTTCGTACCGGCCGCGCAGGCGATCGTCGAAGCCGAGCGTCGCGTCCGGTACGCGCAGTCGATAGGCGTGCACGCGTCCGGAAGGATGCGCGACGCATTGCCGATGCAGGCCATCGCTCGCCATCAGGTCGCTGCGGCTGCACCGGCAGGTGAACGCGTCGCCCTGATCGAGCAGGCGGCGCAGGGCGGCGGCGTACAGATCGCTGCGCCGGCTCTGCCAGACGACGGGGTGGTCGGACACCAGGCCGAACGCCTCCAGCACGCGGATCTGCTCGCTTGCGGCGCCGGCGACTTCACGCGGCGGATCGATGTCCTCCACGCGCAACAGCCATTCACCGTTGTGATGACGCGCGATGAGCCAGCTGCCCAGCGCCGCGAGAAGCGAGCCCAGATGCAGGGGGCCGGTGGGCGAGGGCGCGAAGCGGCCGCGGTAGGGCGAGACGACGGCGGGCGGACTCAAGAGGCAATGCCTGGCGAGATGGGTATCATCTTGAATTTAGCAGGGAACTGCTCCATCTGTTGCCTTGACGCCGGCCCTGCGCCGGCACGGAGAAAATGCATGTTCAAGCGAATCGGTCTGTTCCTGGCCACCAACCTGGCGGTCATCGTCCTGCTGAATTTGGTGCTCATGGTGCTGGAGGGTTACTTCGGCATCCGGCTGGGCAATACCGGGATCACCCTGGTCATCGCCACGCTGGCTGGCTTTGGCGGCGCGATGATTTCGCTGCTCATCTCCAAATGGGTCGCCAAGCGCTCGACCGGCATGCACGTGATCGAGCAGCCGAGCAACGAGCTCGAGCAGTGGCTGGTGTCGACGGTGCGCCGCCAAGCCGACGCGGCCGGCATCAAGATGCCGGAGGTCGGCATCTACGATGCCCCCGACATCAATGCCTTCGCGACTGGACCGAGCCGCAACAATTCGCTGGTCGCGGTGTCGACCGGCCTGCTGCGATCGATGAGTCGTGATGAAGCCGAAGCGGTGCTCGGACACGAAATCAGCCACGCAGCCAACGGCGACATGGTGACGATGGCGCTGATCCAGGGTGTGCTGAACACCTTCGTGATCGTGTTGTCGCGCGTGGTCGGCCGCATCATCGACTCGGCCATCTTCGGTAATCGTGAGGGCGGTGGCCTGGCCTACATTCTGATCGTGACCTTGCTGAATATCGCGTTCGGCCTGCTCGCCCAGATCGTGGTCATGTGGTTCAGCCGCTGGCGCGAATTCCACGCCGATGCCGGCGGTGCCCGTCTGGCCGGCAAGGAAAAGATGATCGCGGCGCTGGAGCGTCTGGCGCTCAATCACGGCCAGGCGGCGGCCTTGCCGACGGCGATCAGTGCCTTCGGTATTTCCGGCAGCATCGCGCGCGGCGTGCAGGGGCTCTTCATGAGTCACCCGCCGCTGGAAGTGCGCATCCAGAAGCTGCGCGAATCCTGAGGTTTGCGTGCGCTGTAACGAAAAAACCCGCCTTTCGGCGGGTTTTTTCTGTCCGGATGGAACGCCGCGGGGCGTCGCTCAGCCGAACTCGTAGTTCATCGTCGGTGCCGGTGGCGCAAGGAAGTTGCCCTGCACCAGATCCACGCCGATCGAGAACAGCACGGTCATGCTGCCGGCGTCGGACACGAACTCGGCGATGGTCATCTTGCCGCGCTTGCGCGCTTCCTCGGCGAACTCGCGCACCTTCTTCTGGCTGTCGGCGTTCTTGGCAAGCTCGAGGATGAAGCTGCGGTCGATCTTGAGGATCGCCGGGTCGAAATGCGACAGCATCTGGAACGAGTTGAGGCTGGTGCCGAACTGCTCCAGGCACAGACGCACGCCGAACGCGCCGACGATCTTCTGGAACGCCTGCAGCGGGCGCAGATGCGTGTAGATCTTCGATTCCGGCAGCTGCAGCACCAGTTTGTCGCCGGTGACGCCGTTCGCCTTGAGCTGGGTGCTGATGAAGTTGTGCAGATCGCCTTCGGCCAGCGAGGCCGGGGTGAGCTTCACGTACAGCGTCGTGTCTTTGTCGGCCTTCTTGCGCTCGGCGAGCAACGCGATCGTGCGGCCGATGACCCAGCGATCGATGTCGGTAAGCAGGCCATGTTCCTCGGCGATGGGCATGAACTGGTCGGGCGAGACGATTTCGCCGGACGGGGCCTTCATGCGCACGAGCACTTCGTAGTTTTCCGCCGGATCGCCGGTGAGGCTGATCATCGGCTGGAAATTGAGCACGAACTGGTCTTCGCTGAGAGCTTCCTTGATGCGCTGCACCCAGGCCTGCAGGCGTTCTTCCTCGGCGCGGTCGCGTGCGGCCGGATCGAAGATCTCGATGCGGTTGCCGCCCACGCCTTCGGCCGATTGCAGGCACTGATTGGATTTGCCCAGTACCTGCGGAACGCTGGCGATCTTCTCGCCGATTTGCACGCCGCCGATGCTCACGGTCATCGTGATCGACTGCTTGCCCAGGTCCAGCACGTGGCCGTCGAAGGCGGCGCGGATGCGCTCGGCCTGCGCCTGGGTCTGCTTGTGGTCGTGATCGTGGCAGAGCACGGCGAACGTGTGATCGCTGAAGCGGGCGACGACGGGCTCACCTTCGAGGTTCGCCGACAGGCGCTTGGCGATCTCCTTGAGCAGATCGTCGGCCAATGCCAGGCCGATTTCGTCGACGCGCGCTTCGTAGTTGTCCGGCTCGACCAGCAGCAGCGACTGCTTGCCCTTGCCGTCGGCGGCGGCGGCGACCGCGGTCTCGACTTCGGTCATGAAGTACTGGCGGTTGTACAGACTGGTCAGCGGATCGCGCTGGCGCAGATTGTCCAGCTCGGCGGCCATGTTGGCATCGACGGTCTGCTGGCGGAACACGATCTGCAGGCAGGATTCGCCTTCGTAAGTCGCCGGCGTGAACTCCATGACGGCGTCGAATTTGCTGCCGTCCACGCGCTGCGCGCCGATTTCCAGCTGGCGCGGCGGCGCTTCGCCCTTGCTGATCTTCTTGAGCAACTGTTTGAACGTATCGGCGTTGGCCGGTGCGATGAGATCCAGCACCGACAGGCCCTCGATCTCGTCGAAGCCTTCGAAACCGAACATTTCCAGATAGGCCTGGTTCGCGCGGATATGCATGCCTTCGTGCACGTAGGCGATCGGATCGCGCGACGAGGAAATCAGCGCGTCGCAGCGGCGCTCGGTCTCGCGCAGGGCCGCTTCGATGTGGCGAAGGCCGCGGCGGGCGAGCAGGGCGTTGAATTCGTTGCGCACGACGAACTGGACATGTTCGGGTTTGGTGCGCAGGGCGACGTCGCGGGCACCGGCGGCGATGGCGCCGAGCACGGTGGCCTCATCCAGCGCGACCGTCGACGCGAGCACCGGAATATCCTTGCCGGTGGCTTCGACGCGCTTGGCGACGCTGGTGAAATCGATGTACTTGGCCGTATAGCCGGCCAGCACGACGTCGATGCTCTGGTTGGCGAGCAGCGCATCGAGCTCGTCCGAGGATTCAGGACGTTGCGGACGGATTGCCATGCCGCCATTGCGCAGCATGCTGATGAGGTGTTCAGCGTCTTCCAGCTGGTCTTCGACCAAAAGCAGGCGGATCACTGCGTCCTGCTGTGCCATCTATGGCACTCCTTATTGTTCAAGGACTTGCACGTGGGCTTTCAACAATACCAGAAGCATGTGGGCGAAAGCCAATCACACCGGGGTCTTGCTGGCCTCGCCGGGAATTTCCCGGACCAGCCGGGGGACAAGATAGCCCGGAAGCCGGGTCATGAGTTCACGATGCAGTGCGATCGCCGTGGCATCGTCGACTTCGAAATGGGCCGCGCCCGCGACGCGGTCGAGCTGATGCAGGTAGTAGGGCAGCACGCCGATCTCGAACAGGCGCTCGGACAGCTCGGCGAGGCGGCCGGCCTCGTCGTTGATTCCACGCAGCAGCACGGCCTGGTTGAGCACGGTCGCGCCGGTGCGGCGCAGCGCGGCCACCGCCTGGCCGACCGAGGCGTCGATCTCGCGGGCGTGGTTGGCGTGGATGACCACGACCACCGGCCAGGGCAGTCGCGCCAGCCAGGTCAGCAGTTCCTCGTCGATGCGCTCGGGCAGGACCACGGGCAGGCGCGTATGCAGGCGCAGACGGCGGATCTGGGGCAGGGTCCTGAGGGCATCGGTGAGTTCGGCGAGTTTGCCCGTCGCCAGGGACAGGGGGTCGCCGCCCGAGAGCAGCACCTCGCTGATACCCGGATCGGCGCGCAGGTAGTCGAGGGCGGCCTGCCAGTGGTTCGCTGCGGCGGTTTCTTCGCCGTAGGGGAAGTGCCGCCGGAAACAGTAGCGGCAGTGCACGGCGCAGCTGCCGGTCGCGATCAGCAACGCGCGGCCTTCGTATTTATGGATGAGGCCGGTCGCGCCGCGCGCGGCCGCGTCGCCCACCGCGTCTAGGTCGAAGCCGGCCACGAGGCGGTCTTCATCGACGACCGGGAGGACCTGCCGCAGCAGGGGGTCGCCCAGGTCGCCGGGCTGCATGCGGGCTACGAAGCCGCGCGGGACCCGCAGCGGGAACTGGGCCGCGGCCGTCTCGGAAATCCGGGCCGCTTCGGCATCCAGGCCGAGCAGGCGCAGGAGCTCGCGCGGATCGCGGACGGCCTCGCGCCAGTGCAGCTGCCAGGACTTGGCTTGGGGAGTGGGGGTTGGGGCGGTTATCATGGCGGGCTAGCGCAGGGCCGGTTGGCCCCGATTCGTCCATCTATTGTAGCCGCCGCCAGCGATGGCATCAGCGGCGCGGTTTTTCAGGAGCTTTACCCATGGCCAGCTACGGCATGAACGACGTCAAGAACGGCATGAAGATCATCGTCAACAGCGAGCCGTGCGTCATCACCGACACCGAATACGTCAAGCCGGGCAAGGGCCAGGCCTTTACCCGCGTGAAGTACCGCTTCATCAAGACCGGCCGCGTGGTCGAACTGACGATGAAGGCCACCGACAACCTCGAGGCCGCCGACGTCATGGACACGGACATGCAGTTCCTCTACAGCGACGGCGAGTACTGGCACTTCATGCAGCAGGAAACCTTCGAGCAGGTCCAGGCCGACGCCACGGGCGTGGGCGAGACCAAGAACTGGCTCAAGGGCGAAGAGCCCTGCGTGGTCACGCTGTGGAACGGCACGCCGATCGCCGTGCAGGCGCCGAACTTCGTCGAGCTCAAGATCGTCGAGACCGATCCGGGCGTGCGCGGCGACACCTCGGGCGGCGGCGGCAAGCCGGCCAAGCTCGAAACCGGTGCCGTGGTCCGCGTGCCGCTGTTCGTCGGCCAGGACGAAATCATCAAGGTCGACACGCGCACCGGCGAATACGTCAGCCGCGTGAAGTAAGCCCCCTGCCACGGAAAAATTTGATGACCGACGACCCCCTGCTGCCCTGTGATCTCCTGATCGAAGCCGGCTGGGTGGTGCCCGTCGAACCGCACGGCGTGGTCCTCACCGACCACGCCGTCGCTGTTTCCGGCGGCGCGATCATCGCCGTGCTGCCGCGCGCCGAAGCGCGCGCGACTTACGCACCCGCCCAGACCGTCAGCCGGCCCGAGGCCGCGTTGATTCCCGGCCTGGTCAATGCCCACACGCACAATCCGATGACGCTCATGCGCGGCGTTGCGGACGATCTGCCGCTGATGCCCTGGCTCACCGAACACGTCTGGCCGATCGAGGCCTCGGTGATGAGTCCGGAATTCGTCGCCGACGGTTGCGAGCTCGCGGTCGCGGAGATGCTTCGCGGCGGTACCACCTGCTGCAACGAAAGCTATTTCTTCCCCGATGCCCAGGCCGCGACCTATCGCCGCCTCGGCTTTCGCGCGCTGGTCGGCCTGCCGGTCATCGAGTTCCCGTCGGCCTGGGCCGCGAGCACAGCCGAATACTTCGACAAGGGCCTGGAAGTCCACGACAACTACCGGCGCGATTCCCTCGTGCGCCTGTCGTTCGCGCCGCATGCGCCGTACACGGTAGGCGATGCGAGTTTCGAGCGCATCCGCATGCTCGCCGAACAGCTGGACGTGCCCGTGCATTGCCATGTGCATGAAACCGCGCAGGAAATCGAGGATTCCATCAAGCAGCACGGCCAGCGCCCGCTCGCGCGCCTGGATCGTCTGGGCCTGGTCAACGAACGCCTGATCGCCGTGCACATGACCCAGCTGACCGACGCGGAAATCGCCTTGTGCGCCGAACGCGGCACCTCGGTCCTGCATTGCCCGCAATCCAACCTCAAACTCGCCTCGGGTTTCAGCCCGATCGAGAAACTGCGCCGCGCCGGCGTCAACATTGGCCTGGGCACGGACGGCTGCGCGAGCAACAACGATCTCGATATGTTCGACGAAATGCGTACCGCCGCGCTGCTGGCCAAGGGCGTGGCGATGGACGCGACCGCGCTCGACGCCGCCAGCGCCCTGCGCATTGCCACCCTCGGCGGTGCGAAGGCGATCGGCATGGACGACCGCATCGGCAGCATCACCGTCGGCAAGCAGGCCGACCTGAGCCTGGTGTCGATGGACGCACTGGAAACGCAACCGCTCTATCACGTGATTTCGCAACTGGTGTACGCGACCGGCCGGCATCAGGTCCGCGATGTCTGGATCGCCGGCCAGCGCAAGCTCGCCGACGGCGAACTCGTCGACATGGATTCGGTCGCGCTGCGCGCCAAGGCCGGACAGTGGCAGCGGCGCATCGCCGCGATCGGGAAGCAGTCATGAGCACCGTGAACGTCAGTCAGGCCGAAATCACCAAGTTCGGCGAACTCGCCAACCGCTGGTGGGACGAAAACGGTCCGCAGCGCGCCTTGCACGAACTCAATCCCGCGCGTCTGGGCTATGTCGCCGAGCGCGTGAGCCTGCGCGGTGCGCAGCTGCTCGACGTCGGCTGCGGCGGCGGCCTGCTCAGCGAAGCACTCGCGCGCGAAGGCGCGCACGTCACCGCGCTCGATCTCGCGCCCGAGCTCGTGGAAATCGCCAAGCTGCACCTGCTCGAATCGGGCCTGAGCGTGCACTACAAGCTGCAATCGGTCGAAGCCTTGGCCGAGGAAGCGCCCGGCACGTTCGACGCGATCACCTGCATGGAAATGCTCGAGCACGTGCCCGATCCCGCGTCCGTGCTGCGCGCCTGCGCGCGTCTGCTCAAGCCCGGGGGCCGCTTGTTCGTGTCCACGCTCAATCGCACGCCGGTGGCATTCGCGGTTGCGATCGTCGGTGCCGAGTACCTCGCCAATCTGTTGCCGCGCGGTACGCACGACTACAAGAGTTTCATCCGGCCGGCCGAGTTGTCCGCGTGGCTGCGTGACGCCGGTTTCGCCCTCGAGGACGTCAGCGGCCTGGCCTACGATCCCCTGCGCCACAAGGCCTGGGTCAACCGGCGCACGGACATCAACTACCTGGCCTGCGCGGTGAAGGCGTGAGCCTGATGGTTTGCACACCCGTGGTGCTGTTCGATCTCGATGGCACCCTGGTCGACAGTGCCGTGGATCTGCTCAATGCGCTCAACGTCATCGTGCGGCGCGAGGGCGGCGAGCCCTTGCCGCTCGCCGCGATCCGGCCCGTCGTGTCCAAGGGCGCGCGGGCGATGCTTGCTGTGGCGTTCCCCGATCGCGATGCCGCCGCCCGCGAGGCCTTGGTGCCGGCATTCCTTGAGGTGTATGCACAGGCCGTCGCCGAACACAGCACGCCGTTCGCCGGTATCGAAGACGTCCTGCACGCCATCGAAGGCGCCGGCGCCCGCTGGGGCATCGTCACCAACAAGCCGCACTATCTGGCGGAGGCAGTCGTCGCGACGATGCAATGGAGTCGGCGTTGCGCGGTCCTGATCGGCGGCGACACGCTGCCGCGCAAGAAACCCGATCCCGACCAGCTGTTTCTCGCCGCCGAAACCCTGGGCGTGCAGGCCGCCGACGCCGTGTATGTCGGCGACGACGAGCGCGACATCATCGCAGCGCGTCATGCCGGCATGAAATCGATCGCGGCCCTGTGGGGATACCGCGAGGCGCACGAAGACCCGTCGGCCTGGCAGGCCGATGTCCTGGTCGAGCAACCCTCGGGCCTGCTTGCGCCCGGCATTCTCGTTCGCTGAATTCCGATGTCAGATTCTTCCGACACCGTGCCCGCGGTCGATGCCATCGCGCATTACGTGGGCAAGTGGCAGGCGCGCGAGCCCGAGATGCGCGTGCTGCCGGTGTTCTGCGCGCCGGAAGAGCAGTACCGGCTTCTGGCCTGGGGCGCGTTGTTGCATGAATTGCGCGAGGCGCTGTTCGAGCTCAGCGATGCGCGCGTGACCGGCGTGAAATGCGGCTGGTGGGCCGAGGAACTCATCGGCATGGGCCAGGGCCGGCATCGTCATCCTCTGACCGAGGTGCTTTCCGCGCAGGCTGCACCGTGGCCGGCGTTGGGGCGCGCCTTGCTCGACGCGGTTGGCGATGAGTCGCGACCGGCCGATACCGCCGAAGCGATCGCGGCGCTTCTGCCGCTCGCGCGGGCCGTCATCGCGGTCGAAACCGCGTTGTTCGCCGTCGACGGCAAGGAGCCGGCCGCGCGCGCGCTGGCCATCCATTGGTTGCTGCAGCGATTGCCGCAAGGACTCGCGGCCGAGGATCAGGCGCGGCTGCCGATGCATCTGCTCGCGCGCCATGGCCTGAGCCTCAGCCAGATTGCCGCGGGGCAGGGCGAGGCGCTGCTGCGCGACTGGGCCGGGGAACTGGCGACCGAACTCGCGCGCTGCCCGGGCCCGGCGGCATTGATCCGGCGCGGGCGCCGACGCTTCGATGCGGCGCGTCTGGCGCGGTTGGCGAGCGGGCGGGGATTTTCCGAGCCGCTCCCGCCGGCAACGCTCTGGCGCGCCTGGCGCGCCGCGCGCGATGCCTGAAACACGCTGTTGCGGCGCCGTCATGGCCCCGTCGGAGCGCTTGACGTACCCTGCACCCGTCCCCATTTACCTTCCACTGCCGAATTCTTCCCGGAGCGCCAATGGCCCCCATCAACCAGGAAAACCTGGCCCGCGTCCTGCCCGACATCGCCAACGAGGCGCGTCCGTCGGTCGCCGGCGCGCTCGAGTGGGTCGGCATGGGCGAGATCCACGCGCCGGTCGGCGTCGTCGGCGCGGATGGCCAGACGATCACCAGCGGTGCGCGCGTCAACGCCTTCGTCAATCTCACGCGTCCGGAAGCGCGCGGCATCCACATGTCGCGCCTGTACCTGCACGTCGACAAGGCGCTGTCGTCGGAGCCGGTGTCGCCGTGCAGCATCCGTCGCCTGCTCAAGGATTTCCTCGACTCGCACGCCGATCTGTCGGACCGCGCGATGCTGCAGATCCATTTCGACTATCTCGTGCGCCGTCCCGCCCTGGTCAGCGACAACACCGGCTGGAAGTCGTATCCGGTCAGCGTCAACGCCTTGCTCGACCGCGGCCAGTTCTCGCTTGAGGTCGGTGTGGACGTGACCTACTCGAGCACGTGTCCGTGTTCGGCCGCGCTCGCGCGGCAGTTGATCCAGGAACGCTTCCGCGAAGATTTCGCCGCTGGCTCGCCGCTCGACCACGACGCGGTCCTGCAATGGCTGGGCAGCGAGCAGGGCATCATGGCGACGCCGCACAGCCAGCGCAGCACGGCCGAGGTCAAGGTCCGGCTGGTGCCGTCGTTCCAGAACCTGCCGTTCATCGACATCATCGATCGCATCGAAGCGGCGCTGAAAACGCCCGTGCAGACCGCGGTGAAACGTGTCGACGAGCAGGCGTTTGCGCGTCTCAACGGCCAGAATTTGATGTTCTGCGAAGACGCGGCGCGGCGCATGCAGAAGACGCTCGATGAAGACGAACGCGTCGCCGATTTTTGGGTGCGCGCCACGCATTTCGAAAGCCTGCACGCGCACAACGCCGTCGCTGTCGCCACCAAGGGTGTGGCCGGCGGGTACTGATCGGCGTCCGATCGTGCCGCTGCCTCGCATCGGCATCGGCGAATAACGAAAATCAAACACGAAGGCCGGGCAATCGCCCGGCCTTCGTTGTTATTGCGCCCGGCGTTCATGCAGACTGCACGAAACCAACACACGCAGGGGCAGCATGAATTGGGTCTTGGGAATACTCGGTCTCTTCATCGGCGTGATCTTGTCGGGGACCAACCGATGGCTGTTCGGTGGCGTCGTCGGCTTCCTCATTCCCTACCTGCTGTGGTCCCTGGTGGAATTGCGCCGGCGTATCGATGCGCAGGATCGCGAACTGCAGGAAATGCATCTGCGTCTGCTGACGCCGGCGATGCCGTCGCCTGCCGCCGCGCCGCGCCCAGCCACGCCCGCACCGGCTGAAACGCCCGCGCAGACGCCCGCGGCCGCCGCCGCCGCGGAAACGCCGGCGCCGGTTCGTGCGACCGGCGGTCCGCCGCCGATTCCCGCGATGCCCACGCCGCGCAGTCCGTCGGCCGACCCCTTGCCGCCAGGACTGGACGAAGCCAGCATCGCCGCCGCGCGTGCGCGTTTCGCCGAACGTGCCGGCAGTCCCTTGTCTTCTTCGGCCACCGGCGGCGCCGGTGCGATGCCGCCGCCGCGTCCGCAAGCGCCGCCGCGTCCGCGCGCACCCGCCGAGCCCGGCCCGCTGGAGAAATTCGCGGGCAGCATCAAGGCCTGGTTTACCGAAGGCAATGTGCCGGTGAAGATCGGCGTGCTGGTGCTGTTCGCCGGCGTCGCGGCGGCCCTGCGCTATGCCGCCGCGGAAGGCTATTTCACTTTCCCGGTCGCGATGCGCTTCATCTGTGCGGGCGTCGCGGGTCTGCTCGCCCTGGCGTTCGGTTTCCGCGAACGGACGAGCCGTCCGGCCTTCGGTCTGAGTCTGCAGGGCGGTGGCATCGGCATCCTGCTGTTGACGGTGTTCGGCGCGTACAAGATGTACGGTCTGCTCGATCCGATGCCGGCTTTTGCGATGATCGTCGTGCTGGTCGGCGGTGCGGCCTTCCTGTCCGTGCTGCAGAAAAACATGCCGCTGGCCGTGCTCGGCTTCCTGGGCGGCTATCTGGCGCCGGTGCTCATCAACAGCGGCAGCAACAACTACATCGGCCTGTTCTCTTACTACGCGGTGCTCAATGCCGCGGTGTTCGCGATTTCCTGGAAGCAGAGCTGGCGCTTGCTCAACCTGATGGGCTTTGCTTTCACCTTTGGTGTCGGTTCGGTCTGGGGCGCGAAAAACTACCGGCCGGAAATGTTCTCCACGGTCGAACCCTTCCTGATCCTGTTCTTCGTGTTCTACGTCGTCATCGGTCTGTTGTACGTCATTCGCCAGACCGAGCACCGGCGCCCCTGGGTGGACGGCACCCTGGTGTTCGGCACGCCGATGGTGGCTTTCCCCTTGCAGGCGGTGCTACTCAAGGACGATCGCATCGGTCTGGCATTCAGCGCGCTGGTCGTGGCGATCGTGTACGCCGGCCTGGTGTTCTATCTGCGCCGTCGTCGCGACGAACGCCTGCTCACCGAAGCCTACGGCGCGCTCGCGCTGGGTTTCGCCACGCTCGCGATTCCGCTGGCGTTCTCGGCCGGCACGACCGCGACCTTGTGGGCGCTCGAAGGCGCCGGCGTAGCCTGGCTCGGTATCCGCCAGAACCGCACCTTCCCGTGGATCAGCGGCCTGCTGCTGCAATTGCTCGCCGCGGGCTCGTACGTGATCAGCCTGTTCGCGAACACCGGCGACTATCTGTCGCCGGACAATCTCCTGCTCAATCCTTCGTGGCTGGGTGCGGCGATTCTCGCGTTCTCGGGCGTGCTGCTGGCCTTCATCCACGATCGACATCGTCCGGTGCGCGGACTGTCGGCGCTGTTGTTCCTGTGGGGGATGGGCTGGTGGTTCCTCGCAGCGATCACCCAGGTCGATCCGGCCGAGGAAATTGTCGGTCTGTGGCGCTACTTCATGCTGTATCTGACGGCCACGATCGCGATTGCCGCCGCGCTGCGCCATCTGCTGTCCTGGCTGCGCCTGAACTGGTTTGTCGGTGTCAGCGCGATCTTCGGTCTGCTGATGGGGCTCTACGCGCAGGAAGAGTTCGGCGCGCCGCTCAATGCACCGGCCGTGGCGATGTGGGCGCTGTACGGCGCCGTGCTGATCGCGGCGTTGTGGGGCGGACGCGAGCAGCCGTCGCGCAGCCTGGCGCTGTCGCACATTCTCGGTCTGTGGACGCTGGCCCTGCTCGCGACCTTGCAGCTCGAGGACTTCAGCGATGCGCAGGGACTCGCGCAGGGCTGGCGTTTCGTCGCCGATCTCGCGCCGGTGGGTCTGCTCACGCTGGGTCTGTGGCGTGCGCCGCCGTGGTTTGGCTGGCCGCGTGCGGAGGCTTTCGAAGGCTATGCCCTGGGCTGGTTCGGACTGGCGATTCCCTTGCTGTTGTTCGCGTTTGGCGTTGGCCTGTTCCTCGAAGGCAGTGCGGCTCCCTTGCCGTATCTGCCGCTGCTCAATCCGCTGGAGCTGGGCCTGATGGCGCTCGCCGCGATGCTGTACGGCAAGCTGCTGCGGACGAAGTCGGCCTTCTCGGGAATGCGCGGCGCCTGGCCGTTCGTCGGCTTCGTATTCGTGAGCCTGGCCGTACTGCGCACCGTGCACCACTGGCATGGCGAGCCCTGGGGTCCGGACATTCTGGATTCGGGCTTCACGCAGACCTGCCTGACCGTAGTCTGGAGCCTGCTCGGCGTCGGTGCCTGGATCCTGGGCTCGCGTCGCGTGGATCGCGGACTGTGGATGGGCGGTGCGGTGCTGCTGGGCATCGTGCTGTTCAAGCTGGCCCTGGTGGACCGTCTGTATCTGGGCAATGTCACCGGCATCGTGTCCTGCCTGGTCGTGGGCCTGTTGCTGGTCGGCGTGGGTTACATCGCGCCCTCGCCGCCGAAAATCGAAGAGGGAGAGTCCGCATGAGGTTGTCGCTCGTCATCGCAGGCCTGTTGCTCAGCGGCACCGCCGCCGCGAGCAAGCCGGCCGATTTCGCCAAACAGTGGCCCGTCGTCGCGGAAGGCGAGGGCGCGTATGCGCTGCAGCTTGATGAATCGGTATACGGACAGACGCTGCGCCCGGACCTGCTCGATATCGCGGCGTTCAACGCCGATGGCGAGCCGCTGCCGTTTGGGCCGATGCCGCCGAGCTATTGCCCGCCGCCGAGCGTGTGGCGCGAGGCGGTGTGGTTCGCGGTGCCGTCGTCCTCTGCGGCGTCGACCGTCGGCGCCGCGCCGGGCTCGGACATGCACCTGCATGTGAGCCGCGGCACCGATGGCGAACTGCAACTGGACGCGAGTTTCAATGCCGGCGATGCGCCGGGCGGTCGCGATGTGCTGGTGGATGTCCGCGCCAAGGACCATCTGATCGAAGGTATTTCGTTCGGACTAGGCGAAAACGCTCCGGACATCACTGCGCAGGTCGCCATCGACGCGAGCGACGATCTCGAGAACTGGCACACCCTGGTGGGCTCGGCGACGATCGCGCAACTGCGTCAGAGCGGGCAGATGCTCGCGCGCCGCCATATCGACATTCCGCCGACCGAAGCGCGCTATCTGCGTATTCGTCCGCTCGCGGCCGACGTGCGCCTGCCGGTGTCGGAAGTGCGTCTGCAGCTGCGACCGCCGGGCCTGCGTGCCCAGCCGCCGGCGCGACGCTGGTTCACCGCCGCTGTCGGCAAGCGCGATGGCCGCGCGTTCACGTATTCCTTGCCGGCGCGCATTCCGGTCGAGCAGGTTGCGATCGATCTCGCCGACGACAACACCATCGCCGCCTTCACGATCTCGGTGCGCGACGACGCGCGCGCGGACTGGCAATACGTCGGCAGCCTGACCGCGTTCCGCCTGCGCGGCGCCGGTCTGGAGCTCGACAACGAGCCGCTGGACACCGCGATCGAGCGACGTCGCGAATGGCGTATCGAGGCGAACATCGATCTGGAAAAAGCGCCGGCGCTGAAACTCGCGTTCCGGCCCGAGCCCTGGCTGCTGCTCACGCACGGCAAAGGCCCGTACGTGATCACTGCCGGCAGCCCGCGTGCGCAGCGCAGCGATTTCCCGCTGGAGGCGCTGGTCGGTCAGGTGCGTTCGAAATACGGCGCTGACTGGCAGCCGACGTCCGCGAGCCTGGGCCCGATGCGCGAGGCCGGCGGCGTCGATGCGCTCAAGGCCTACAGCAGCGAAGACAAGCGCACCTGGGTGTTGTGGGGCGTGTTGCTGCTGGGTGCGGTGGTGGTGATTGTGATGGTGTTGAAGTTGCTCAAGGCGCCGCCGGCGAGCTGAGTAGCTGCCCTCACCCCGGCCCTCTCCCGCGAGCGGGAGAGGGAGTCAAAGGCGGCCCTCACCCCGGCCCTCTCCCGCGAGCGGGAGAGGGAGTCATCTGCCGCAGCGAGATTCCCTTCTCCCCACCGGGGAGAAGGTGGCCGCAGGCCGGATGAGGGGTCTCGCCAATGGCGAGAACTATTGCGGATTCGCCTTAGGATCCACCAGCAACTGCGGATCCACACGCACGTTGAACCAGTTCACGCCCCAGTGCATATGCGGACCGGTCGCACGGCCAGTGGCGCCGACGAGGCCGATGACCTGGCCCTGTTCCACACGGTCGCCGACTTTCACGTCGATGCGGCTCATGTGCAGGAAATTCGAACTCACGCCGTGGCCATGATCGATGAGCACGGTGCCGCCGGTCAGATACAGATCGGGGTTGGCGAAGGTGACGATGCCGGCGGCCGGTGCCTGGATCGCCGTGCCTTTCGGCGCAGCGACGTCCAGGCCCGAATGCGGCGACTTCGGCGTGCCGTTGTAGATGCGCTGGCCGCCGAACACGCCGCTGATGCGACCCGACGCCGGCCAGATGAAGGCCACGTCGAAATCCGTGCGGTCGTCGTCGCGCAGGCGTGCGGTGCTGACTTCCGCCTGCTCGCGTTCGATGCGTGCGGCGATGTCCGGCGGCGGGTTGACGGTCGATTCGGGCACGCCATCGATGCGTTCATGCGGGAATTCGCGGTCGACGATCGCCACGTTGACGGTGAGGGTTGGCCCGCCGGGCGGCGTGATCTTGAGCGTCGCCACGCCGGTCTGCTCGCGCGAGACACCGAACACGAAACGACCGTTGGCCGCGACGCGCAAACTCTTGTCGTCATAAACCACGCGACTGCCCGGCGTCACCCGGCCTTCCACGAGCGAGCCTTGGAGGGCTTTTTCAGGGATGACCATGCGAGCATCCACCGATGCCTGCGCCGGCGCCGACTGCATCGGCGTACTCGCGCAGGCGGCACACGCCAGCAGCAACAGGACCGCGAAACCGTGCTTCATCGTGCGAACTCCAGACGGCGTCCGATCGGCGGACCGACCAGTTGCGATCCGTTCCAGGCGAGTTCGCCATTGACGAAGGTGGCCGCAACGCGGGCATCGAAGCGCTCGCCCTCGAACGGCGACCAACCGCAGCGGCTGACCACGCTCTCTCGCGTGACCGTCGTGCCGCCGTCCGGTTCGACCAGCACCAGATCGGCGAAATAGCCTTCGCGCAGGAAACCGCGGTCGGCGATATCGAATCGCTGCGCCGGCGCATGGCAGATCTTGCGCACGAGGTGGGGCAGGGAGAAATGCCCGTCGCGCACTTTTTGCAGCGCGCAAACAAGGAAAAACTGCACGAGCGGCAGACCCGACGGGGCTTTTTCGTATTTCTGCTGTTTCTCGTCCCAGGTATGCGGCGCGTGATCGGTCGCGAGCACGTCGACGCGGTCCTCGGCAACGGCGCGCAGCAGGGCGGCTCGGTCGCTGGCTTCCTTGATCGCGGGATTGCACTTGATCAGGTTGCCCAGGCGCGCATAGTCCTCGCGCGCGAAATGCAGGAAATGCACGCAGGTTTCGGCGGTGATGCGCTTGCCCATGACCGGGCCCGGCGAGAACAGCATCAGTTCCTCGGCGGTACTGATGTGCAGCACATGCAGGGAGGTGTCGAACCGCTTCGCCATCGAGATCGCGAGTTCGGTCGACTTGAAGCAGGCTGCACGCGAACGGATCTCGCCGTGCAGGTCGACCGGGATGTCTTCGCCGTAGATCGCGCGTGCCTTGGCGATCTCCGCGTCGATCATCGGCGTGTCTTCGCAGTGCGTGATGATCGGCGTCGGGCAGTCGGCGAACATGCCTTCGAGCACGGCCGGGTCGTCGACGAGCATGTTGCCGGTCGAGGCGCCCATGAAGATCTTCAGGCCGGGCGTCGTTTTCGGATTGATGCGGCGGATGTTCTCGAGGTTGTCGTTGCTGGCGCCGAAGTAGAAACCGAAATTCGCGCGCGAGCGTCCGGCGGCGCGGGTGTACTTGTCCTCGAGCACATCGTTGCTCAGCGCCGGCGGCTTGGTGTTGGGCATGTCGAGATAGCTGGTGACGCCGCCCGCGACCGCAGCCGCCGGTTCGGTGTCGAGATTGCCCTTGTATTCCATGCCCGGTTCGCGGAAATGCACCTGGGCGTCGATGACGCCGGGCATGAGCACACGACCGTTGGCGTTGAGCACTTTTTCGCCAGGGCGGGCCGAGAGGCCAGTGCCGATGGTCTCGATGCGGTCGCCACGGATGCGCAGGTCGCCGTCGAATTCGCGGCCCTCGTTGACGATGCGGGCGTTCTGGATCAGCAAATCAGTCATGTCGGTGTCCGCAGGGGTATTCGTCGGGGACGGGGTCGAGCCCGCCGGGATGGAGGGGGTGGCAGCGCCCGATCCGCTTCAGGCCCAGCCAACTGCCGCGCACGGCGCCGAAACGTTCGACCGCCTGCATCGTGTACGTGGAGCAACTGGGGTAGAAACGGCAGCGTTGGCCTAACAGCGGACTTATCAACAACTTGTAGCCGCGAAGCAGGAACAACACCAGATATTTGATCATTTGCGCGGCCGGGCAGTGCGGGCTAAGGTTGCCGCTCGTGAAGGACTAGGCTATAACACGCCGCCTTTGAGCCTCAAGGACAGAGAGAGGATACGCCCGAGTGGCCGCCAAGAAACCCGCTAAGAAGGCCGTGAAGCCGGCCGCCAAGAAGCCCGCCAAGCCTGCGAAGCCGGTCAAGAAGACGGTGAAGGGCAAACCTGCGCCCAAGCCGGTCAAGAAGGCTGCCAAACCCATCAAGAAGGCCCCGGCCAAGAAGGCCGCCGCCAAACCAGTGAAGAAGACCATTAAGACCGTAGCCAAGAAACTTCCGGCGAAAACGGTCAAGAAGGCTGCGCCGCCTGCCAAGAAGCAAGCCGCCAAGCCCGCCGTCAAGCCTGTCAAGAAACCCGTCGTTGCTGCCAAGCCGGCTCCGAAGCCCGCTGCCAAGCCCGTCGCAAAACCCGTTGTCAAGGCCGCTCCGCCCGCGAAAGCGGCGCCCGCGGCGAAGCCCGTTGCTGTTCCTGCCGCCAAGCCGGCTGCGAAATCCACGGGCAAGGCCGCTCCGGCGCCTGCGCCGGTGGTCAAGGTCGAACCGGCCAAGCCGCGCGATGTCGGCGTGCGCGCCGGTTACGTGAAGCCGGCCAAACCGCGTCCGGAACGCGTCAAGCCCGCTGCCGCGCGCGTGCGCGTCACCTTGCCGGCGGGCTACAAGCCCAAGGCCAGCGAGGAGTACATGGGCCCGTACCAGCTCGAGTATTTCCGCCAGCGCCTGCTGCAGTGGAAGACCGACCTGATCGAAGAGTCCAAGCAGACCATCGAGAACCTCAAGGAAGAAGTGCGTGACGTCGGCGACGAAGCCGAACGTGCCACGCGCGAAACCGAGAACTCGCTGGAACTGCGCACGCGCGACCGCTACCGCAAGCTGATCAACAAGATCGACAGCACGCTCAAGCGCGTGGAAGACGGCAGCTATGGTTACTGCGTCGACACCGGCGAAGAAATCGGCCTCGACCGCCTCGAAGCCCGCCTGACCGCCGAGCGTACGCTCGACGCGCAGGAGCGCTGGGAACATCTGCAGAAGCAGATGGGCGACTAGTCGCCTTCCCGGCGAAAGCCGGGATCGACCGATCGAAAAGAAGAGCCCCGCGATGCGGGGCTTTTTCTTGGCGGGCGAGGGACGAATGGTGTTGTTCCGCGCGTTGTTTCTCCCGATACTGGGATCATGCCCCGATACCGGGGTCCCGTCGTTTCTGGAGCTTGGTACGTCATGAAGAATATTGTCCGGTCCCTTTTTGTTTCCAGCCTCGTTTTTGCTTCCGGCCTGTGTTTCGCCGCTGAGCCGACCAAGGCGGAGCTCGACGATTGGTTCGTGTATCTAAAGAGCGTCGGCGCGCCCGCGACGCTGGACCTGTGCGCACCGATTGTCGCGGACAAGCAGGCGATGTCGACGGCCACCGAGCAGTGGCTGCAGGCCAATGCCGAGGCCATCGCGCGCGGCAAAGTAGTCGCCGTGAGCGGGTTGCCGGAAAAGTGGAAATCCATCGAGGAATTCAACACGGCGATGGTCGCCGACTTCAAGCTCAAGTTCGCCAAGCTCGGCGACGCGGAAAAGGCCAGCGCCTGTGAAAAATGGCAGGAAAGCTACCAGCCGCCGGCAGCGCCGTAATGAGCCGGGTTCGCGGGAAATCCTTGTCAAAATTCCAGCTCGGTTCGGCAGGCCTTTTGCTTCTGGCGGCCGGCCTTGCCGGCTGCAGCGGCAGTGGCCGCGGTAGCCGCGAACCGCTCACCGCCGGTGAATGCAAGCAGATGAAAGAAAAGCAGCTGACGATGATTCTTGCCGAGCTGCCCGCCGAATACCGCAACAACGTCGACCGCGAGTCGATGACGCTGAAAGAAGGCTACCTGCAGGAATGCGAAGCCCTGAAGGACATGGCGCGTCCGCAGTTCGAGTGCACGATGTCGTCGGGATCGATGCCGGAAATGGAGCGGTGCGTGGCGGGGAAAGTGGCAGGGAACTAGCTCCTGAGAGTGCGGCATGTCTTCCGATAGTCCCGGCGAGGAAGCCTCGATGACCACTGCACGATCCTGGCTTGCACGAATTCCATCCCGAGTGTGGCTGGGCTTGCTTCTGGTCGCCGGCGCTGCGGAGGCGCACGTCAAATGGTTCGCCAAGGCCGATCCGGCCGAAGTGCCGCGGCCGATCGGCGAGGTGCTGAGCGAGCCGTTCTTCGTGGACATGCTGATGCTGTCCCTGGTGGCGATCTACTTCTTCTTCATCGTCGACCGACTGGCCGTGCGCCGCGGTTTCCTGGCCGATCTCGATGCGCGCATGCGCCGTTTCGACGGCTCGTCGATCTGGGTCATGCGTGTCTGCGCGGCGATTTTTTTCCTCGCGCTCGCTGCCTGGCATTGGATCTACGGCACAAGTTTCTATCTGACGCCGGAACTGCTGACCCATGCTGCCTGGGTGCCCTGGCTGCATCTGGTGATGGCGCTCTGCGCGCTATGGCGGCGCACCGCGCCGGTCACCGGAGCCGGCATCCTGGTGCTGTACGCCGCCGCGATCGGCGACTACGGCCTGTATCACCTGATCGACTACATGATCTTCCTGGGCATCGGTTATTTCTTTCTTGTCTCGGCGATCGAGCAGGGCGCCTGGCGCAAGTCGGGCTTCATCGTGCTGTTCGCCGCGACCGGTCTGACCCTGACCTGGGCGGCGATCGAAAAATTCGCGTATCCGCAATGGACCTACCCGTTGCTGGCCGCCAAGCCCGGCATGCTGATGGGCATGACGCCGATGAACTACATGATCCTGGCCGGCTTCGTCGAGTTCAACATCACCTTCGTGCTGCTCGGCGCCGCCTCGATGGTCGGGCGCGTGGTCGCGTTCGGACTGCAGTCGGTATTCGTGCTCGCGATCTTCGAGTTCGGGATGATCGACGCGATCGGCCATCTGATGATCATCGCGATCCTGTTCGTGCTGTTCTTCCGCGGCCCGACCGAGGCCCGCAACATGCTGGTGCTGCGCGACAAGGGCCTGTGGACCGAGGCGTATTTCATGACCGGCCTTTACACGCTGGCCCTGGTCGTGATGTTCATGGCTTACTACGGGCTGCACCATGTGTTTTATGGAACATGAGGCATGAACGCCGTGACGTTGGCCCAATCAATGGCCGTATTTTCATGAAATTATTTACCGTCGCACTAGTGTGTCTGGCGCTGCTTGGTTGCGCCCGTTCTGGCCACAGCCAAGAGCCGCCGCTATTGACTCCCTACGACAAGCCAATGTCGGCCGAATGGGAGCAGTTAGACCGTACAGCCAAGTCGGCAATGACTGCCGTCTTAAAAAAATATCGCGATGTCCAGTGTGCGTATCTGTTGAAGCGGTTTGACGAAGGCGGGGTCAGTCACTTTACCCTGAGTATCGTCTTTGACGGTGAGGCCAACAGTGAGGCGATTAATGCTGCGATTTCGGCGTTTGCCGGTGTTGCACCTCCGGAGAAGGAGCTCGAAGTCCTGCTTTTGACGCCCGATCTCCAGCGGAAAGTGATCGCCCAAGCCAAGGCGGAGCCGTTCTATGTTCGAGACTGATCAAGAGATCGTTTCTTCTAAGAATAGCCAGACGAAACGGTAGTCCCATGCTCGCACTACAGGTCGGAGAAATTTTCATGAAGCTGCTCTTCGGCCATTTCGTGGTCGGGGCAGTCTGGCTGGTGTTCGGATTCGTGTTCTTCGCGGCGACCCGGCGTTGGCCGGCGTTCTGGTCCTGTCTGCGGCATGCGTTGCTCTATGCCGCGCCGGCGCTGCTGTTCGTGCTGTTTCTCGTCGTGGGCTGCGCCCATAACGACTGCCTGCATGGCTCCGATACGCCGGTGCGGGCGCGCGAGCCGCTGATGATCGGCCTGTTCGTGTTATCGCCGGCCTTCGTATTCTGGTTCCTGCAGGCCCGCCTGTGGCTGCGCACGCTGGGGTCGCCGGTGGCGAACGGACAGGGTGCAAGCCCGTGATCTACCTCGCCTTCCTGCGTGCGATCAATGTCGGCGGCCGCATCGTCAAGATGGACGCGTTGCGGGCGCTGTTCGAAGCCATGAAGCTGCAGGAGGTCGAGACCTTCATCGCCAGCGGTAATGTGATCTTCCGCTCGCGCTCGGCGGATGCCGCAGCGCTGGAAAAGCGCATTGCCACGGGCCTGCACAAGGCGCTCGGCTATGAAGTCGCGACCTTCCTGCGGACGAATGCCGAACTGGCCGAGGTCGCCGCATACTCGCCGTTTCCCGCGGGCACCATCGCGAAGGCGCATGGACTGTATGTGGGCTTCCTGGCGGCCCCGCTGACGGTGAGCGCCAAGGCGGCCGTTCTCGCACTGGCCGACAATGCGCACGAATTCCACGTCGCCGGTCGCGAGGTCTATTGGCTGGCGCACATCAACCAGGCCGATTCCAAGCTGTCCAATGCCACGATCGAACGCGCCCTGCAGGGCAAGGCCACGTTCCGCAACATCACCACGGTGCGAAAGCTGGTTTCGAAGTATCCGGTGGCCTAGGCGCGCACCGGCCGCAGCACCAGGGCGATGCCGCCGAGAATGGTCAGAGTCGCCACGACCAGGCGCAGCGTGAGCGATTCGCCGAGAAAGAGCACGCCGCCGATCGCCGCGAGAACCGGCACGCTCAGTTGCACCGACGCGGCGCTGCTCGCCCGCAGCCCGCGCAAAGCCGTGTACCAGATCGCGTATCCGAGACCGGAGGCGATCGCGCCCGACGCAACGGCGTAGAGCGCGCCCCGGGCATCCCAGTGCGCCGAGCCGGCCATCGCGCCGGAAAAGATCAGCGCAAACACAATCGCCCGTGCGAAGTTGCCAGCGGTCGCCGCCGCCGCATCTTTCACACCGCGTCCGCGCAGCGAATACAGGCCCCAGGCGATGCCGGCGAGCAACATCAGTGCCGAACCGGTCCAGGGCGGCGCACTGACGCCCGGCAGCACGAGGACCAGCAGGCCGGCAAAGGCGAGCAGCAAACCCAGCGCCTGAAGCGGAGACGGGCGTTCGCCGGCCCGCCAGCCACCGACGAGCATCGTCACCTGCACCGCGCCGAACAACAGCAGGGCACCCGTACCCGCGGACAGGCTGACATAGGCCAAGGAGAACGCTGCGGCGTACACGAACAGCGCCAGCGCGGAGGCCCAGCCACCATCCCAAAGGCGCGCGCGGTCGCCGCGCAATCGCACGAACACGTACAGCACCAGCGCACCGGAGATCACGCGATATCCGGTGAACGTCGCCGGATCGATCGCGGTCTCGCGCAGGGCCAACCGGCAGAGCAGGGAATTGGCCGCGAACGCCAGCATCGCCAGCACGGTCAACACGAGAATCCGGACGGGCGGCATCGGGTCAGTCGCCTCAGAACATCGCGTCGCGCAGCTTGTACCAGGCCATCGCGGCCACCAGCATCGGCGTGCGGAACGCGCGGCCGCCGGGGAAGGGCAGGTGCGGAATCTTCGCGAACACATCCAGCCGCTCGGACTGCCCGCGGATCGCTTCGGCCATCAGGCGCCCGGCCAAGCCGGTCGCGGCGATGCCGTGGCCGGAGAATCCCTGCGCGAAATAGACATTGCCGCCCAGTCGGCCCCAGTGCGGCGCACGGTTGAGACTGATGTCGACATAACCGCCCCAGACGTATTCGAACCTCACGCCCGCCAGCTGCGGAAACACCCGGGTCATGCGCCGGCGCATCGTGCCGGAAAGATTCGGCGGCGGCAGCGTGGAATAGCTGGCGCGTCCGCCGAACAGCAGCCGGTGATCGGCGCTCAAGCGGAAATAGTCCAGCGCCCAGTTGATGTCCGCGACCGCCATATCGTTGCCGATCAGCGCGGATGCCCGCTCGGGCCCGAGAGACTCCGTTGCGCCGATGTAGGTGCCGACCGGCATGATCTTGCTGTCGAGCTCGGGCGCGATGCCGCGCACATAGGCATTGCCCGCGAGCACCGCGAAATCGCAATGCACTTCACCGGCCGCTGTCTGGAGCACCGGCTTGTCGCCGCGAACCAGCGCCGTGACCTTCGAACCTTCGAAAATGCGCACGCCGAGCGACAGCGCAGCGCGCGCCAGTCCCTGCGTGTACTTCAGCGGATGCAGATGCCCGCTGTTCGGATCGACCAGGGCGCCGAGATAGCGATCGCTGGCGAGTTGCGCGCGTAGCTGATCGCGTTCCCACCATTGCACGTCGTAGCCATAGTTCTCGGCCAGATCCTGCTGCCAGAGCTTGAGCTCGACCACCTGCCGCGGCTTGATCGGCACATGCGCATGGGTGTCGCGCCAGTCGCAGTCGATCGCGTATTTTGCGCAGCGCTCGCGAATCAGCCGCACCCCTTCCAGCGACCAGTCGAACAGCCTGCGCGAATCCTCCTTGCCGATCAGCGCCGCGATCTTCGACTGATCGCAGCCATATCCGAAGATCGCCTGGCCGCCACTGCGCCCCGAGGCTCCCCAACCGATACGTTCGGCTTCGAGCACGATGACCCGGTATCCCGCCTCGGCCAGTTCGATCGCTGTCGACAAGCCGGTGATGCCCGCTCCGAGAATGCACACATCCGCGCGCTCGACGCCTGCCAGCGCCGGCTGCGCAGGGAAGGGCGGCGCACTGGCGGTGTAGTAGGAAGGGATATGCGAGGCAATCATGAGGTAAGAGCTTCCCAGGCAGGTCAGTCCACGAGAAACGAGGCATCGCGAGCCACAGGGAGTCGCGCGACCGTGGGCAGCAGGGATGCTGCCCCCGAGCCTACAGGGACGTATTCACGGCGAGTCGCGCGATTCCCTGTGGTTCGCGGTGCCGGACAAATGGCGAAATCGGTCGCCAGCGAGCTGGCGCCTACACCTGGCGCAGGTACCAGTCGATTTCCAGCGTCGTCACCTCGGTGTAGAAGCTGCGCATCTCCTTGAGCTTCTGCTGCCCGTAGATGTGCTGGAACTCCGCACCGAACGTGTCCTTCACGAAGGCACTGCCCATGAAATCCCGGATCGTGTCGCGCCAGAACAGCTCGCGCGCCTCCGTCTGCTCATAGGCATTGCCGACGATCGGCGGACCCGGATCGCCCTTGCTTTCGAGTCCCGACAGGATGCCGGCCAGCACCGCCGCCGTCACCAGGTAGGGATTGGCATCCGCGCCGGCGATCCGGTGCTCGATGCGTGTATTCGCCTCGTCGCTGTGCGGAATCCGCATCGCCACCGTCCGATTGTTGAAGCCCCAGCAATCGTTGAGCGGCACGAACGCATTCAACACGAAGCGCCGGTAACTGTTGGCATGCGGCGCGAACATCAGCATGCAGTCCTTCGACGCCTGCTGCAGACCGGCGACGCCGTGGCGCAGCGCATCGCAGGGTTGTTCGGGCGTGCACGCAAAAATGTTGTTGCCGTCCTTGTCGAGCACGCTGACATGGATATGCGTGCCGCTGCCGGCCTGGTCCACGAACGGCTTGGCCATGAAACTCGCCATCAGCCCATGATCGGCCGCTGCGGACTTGATCACCCGCTTGAGCAGGATCGCGTCGTCGCAGGCGACCAGCGCGTCCTTGCGATGCTTGAGATTGATCTCGAACTGCCCCGGCGCGTATTCCGCCACGGCTGTGTCGGCCGGGATGTGCTGCGCCCGGCAGGCTTCCGTCACCGCATCGGTGAAGTCCTGATAGTCGTTCAGGTCTTCCATGTAGTAGACCTGCGTGCTGTGGTTGCGCGCCCCGGTTGCCGGATTGATCGATGTGCGCGGGCGGCCCTTCTCGTCGAGCTCCTGGTCGAGCAGGTAGAACTCCAGTTCGACCGCGACGACCGGCGTCAGGCCTTTGGCCGTGTAGCGCGCGAGCACGCGCTTGAGCACCTCGCGCGGATTGGCCGCGAACATGCCGCCCTTGCCGTCTTCCATGCCCAGCAGCACCTGCGCCATCGGGCGTCGCTGCCAGGGCACGACTTTCAGTGTGCCGGGAATCGGACGGCAGATGCGGTCCTCGTCGCCGATGTCGTAGCCCAGGCCGGTTTCCTCGACCGTGTTGCCGGTGATGTCGGTGGCGATCAGCGACATCGGCAGGCACACGCCATTCGCGTAGACCTTCTCAAGCGCATCGCGGGTGATGCGCTTGCCGCGCAGGAGCCCGTTCATGTCCGGCAACAGCAGATCGATCATTTCGCAGCCCGCGATTTGCTGCAGCTCGGCGGCATCGTCATCGGGCAGGAGATTGCTTGTCATCATCGGCATCCATTCAAGGCGGCGTGGCTGGCCGGAGTCTAGCAGAGTCCGAAAAACCGTAAAAAATACTCATCACCGTGATTCGGCCGGATCGGCCGGTTTCGGGCTGCAACGGCCATTGCAGGCCGGATTGGTGCTTTGCAGCAAAATGTCGGGACGGTGAATATTCTCGTTGGCCGTTGATAAAATCAAACAGCCGGGGTAGTGTTCGGAGACTCTTCACACCGAGCCGCGCATGCCGTCAGCACCGCTCGTCGGGCTTCCGTCCGACCGCAAGCAGATCGGGCTTCACCCCTTCCAGGCGGTGGGCGAGAAGTACATACGCGCGATCGTCGACGGCGCCCAATGCGTCCCCGTGCTCATCCCGTCCCTGACCCCGTCCCTGGACCTGCGCGACCTGCTCGGACGCCTCGACGGGCTGCTGCTCACCGGCGCCTACAGCAATATCGAACCGCATCATTACGGCCTCGAGCCCAGCTACGCGGGCAACCTGCACGATCCTGCCCGCGACGGCACGACCTTGCCCCTGGTGCCCTTGGCGATCGAGATGAAGGTGCCGGTGCTCGCGGTCTGCCGCGGCCTGCAGGAAGTGAACGTGGCCCTCGGCGGCACGCTGTACCAGAAGGTGCACGAGGCCGGCGACTACGATGATCACCGCGAAGACCTCAATGCCACGCTCGACGATCAGTACGGACCGGCGCATCCGGTGCGTCTGGCGCCCGAAGGCCTGCTCGCGAAAATCGCCGGCGCCCCGGAAGCGGACGTCAATTCCCTGCACGGGCAGGGCGTGCGCGACCTGGGGATTGGCCTGCGCGTGGAGGCCACTGCCCCCGACGGTCTGATCGAAGCGGTGTCGCTGGCGTCCAACGACAGTTTCCTGCTGGCCGTCCAGTGGCATCCGGAATGGAAAGTGCGCGAAAACCCTTTTTATCTCGGCATCTTCCAGGCGTTCGCGGCGGCTTGTCGCACGCGCGCCGAACAACGAGCGTGATCCATGGCCAAGAAAAAGACATCGTCCAAGGACAGTAGCCCGCAGGCGCAGGAAAGTTCGCTGCTGCGCTGGCTCAAGGACCGGCGCATCACCGAGGTCGAGTGCCTGGTGCCCGACATCACCGGCAACGCGCGCGGCAAGATCATCCCGGCGGCGAAGTTCTCGCACGACTACGGCACGCGCCTGCCTGAGGGCATTTTCGTCACCACGGTGACCGGCGACTATCCCGACGAATACTACGAACTGGTGTCTCCCTCCGATTCGGACATGTATCTGCGTCCGGACCCGGAAACCGTGCGCATGGTGCCCTGGGCCAGCGATCCGACCGCGCAGATCATCCACGACTGCTATACGCGCGACGGCAAGCCGCACGAACTGGCGCCGCGCAGCGTGCTGCGGCACATGCTTTCCCTGTACGACGAGATGGGCCTCAAGCCCATCGTCGCGCCGGAGCTGGAATTCTTCCTCGTCCAGAAGAACACCGATCCCGATTTCCCGTTGCAGCCGCCGGCGGGCCGGTCCGGCCGGCCGGAAACGGCGCGGCAGTCCTATTCGATCGACGCCGTTAACGAATTCGATCCGATCCTGGACATGATGTACGACTACGCCGAGGCGATGGAGCTCGACGTCGACACCCTGATCCACGAGTCGGGCGCGGCGCAGCTGGAAGTCAATTTCCAGCATGCCGATCCGATGTCGCGTGCCGACCAGGTGTTCCTGTTCAAGCGCACGATGCGTGAGGCGGCCTTGCGCCACGGCATCTACGCGACCTTCCTGGCCAAGCCCATGGAAAACGAGCCGGGCAGCTCGATGCATATCCACCAGAGCATGGTGGACGCCAAATCCGGCAAGAACCTGTTTGCGGGCAAGAAAGCCGGCGAGCACAGCAAGCTGTTCCAGCACTACCTGGGTGGCCTGCAGAAGTACGTGCCGATGGCGATGCCGTTCTTCGCGCCCAACGTCAATTCCTATCGCCGCTTGGCGATGGGCGAGGTCGCGCCGATCAATGTGCAGTGGGGCTTTGACAACCGCACCTGCGGCCTGCGCGTGCCGATGGACGACATCGAGAACACGCGTGTGGAAAGCCGCTTCGCCGGTTCTGACGCCAATCCGTATCTCGCCATGGCCGCGACCCTGGCCTGCGGCTATCTGGGTATCCAGGAAAAACTGCTGCCGACCGAACCGGTTGCCGGCAGCGCGCAGGACATCGGCTACCAGCTGCCGCGCTCGCTGGAAGAATCGCTGCGCATGCTCGACGCCTGCGCGCCCTTGCGCGGATTGATCGGCGATCGCTTCGTGCGCGCCTTCATCGCAGTCAAGCAAAAGGAATACCAGACTTATTTCCGGGTCATCAGTTCGTGGGAGCGCGAGTTCCTGCTGCTCAACGTCTGACCCCCGACTTCGCCGGAGATCCCATGGACCTGCACCACCGCCAGACCCTGCAACAGCTCGATGCCGCGCATCACCTGCATCCGTTCAACGACAACGCCGCACTGGCCAAGAAAGGCACGCGCATCCTGACCAAGGGCGAGGGCGTCTACGTCTGGGATGCCGAGGGCAACCAGTTGCTCGACGCTTTCGCGGGTCTGTGGTGCGTGAACGTCGGTTATGGCCGCAAGGAACTGGGCGCGGTCGCGGCGAAGCAGATGGAGCAGCTGGCCTACTACAATAGCTTCTTCAGCTGCACGACCGAGCCGACGGTGCAGCTCTCGGCCAAGCTCGCCGAGCTGACGCCGGGCGATCTGAACCACGCGTTCTTCACCAATTCCGGCTCTGAAGCCAACGACACCATCCTGCGCCTGGTCCGGCATTTCTGGGCCGTGCAGGACCAGCCAATGAAGAACATCATCATCGGCCGGCATAACGGGTATCACGGCTCCACGGTGGCCGGCGCCAGCCTGGGCGGCATGAAGGGCATGCACAAGCAGGGCGGGCTGCCGATTCCCGATATCCACCACATCGATCCGCCGTTTTGGTTCAGCGATGGCGGAGATCTGTCGCCGGAGGAATACGGTCTGGTCGCGGCGCGGCGTCTGGAAGACAAGATCCTCGAACTCGGACCGGAGCGCGTCGCCGCCTTCATCGGCGAACCGATCATGGGCGCGATCGGCGTATGGATTCCGCCGATGAGCTACTGGCCGGAAATCGAGCGCATCTGCCGCAAATACGACGTGCTGCTGATCGCCGACGAAGTGATTTGTGGCTTCGGCCGCACTGGCGAGTGGTTCGGCCAGCAGTATTTCGGCTTCCAGGCCGACATCATGCCGATCGCCAAGGGCCTGAGTTCGGGCTACATCCCAATCGGCGCGGTAATGTTCAACGATCGCGTTGCCGGCGTGCTCAAGGAAAAAGGCGGCGAGCTCGCGCACGGCTACACCTATTCCGGCCACCCGGTCTGCGCGGCGGTGGCGCTGGAAAATATCCGCATCCTGCAGGACGAAAAAATCGTCGAGACGTGCAAGAACGACACTGCCCCGTACCTGGCGAAAAAATGGGCACAGCTCGGCGAGCATCCGCTCGTGGGCGAGGCGCGCATCGTCGGCATGGTCGGCGCGCTGGAGCTGGTGCCGGCCAAACCGGCGCGCACGAACTTCGAGGACCGGGGCAAGGTCGGCGTCACCTGCCGCGACCATGCCTTGAACCAGGGGCTGATCCTGCGTGCGACCTACGATTCGATGTTGCTCTCGCCGCCGCTGGTCATCAGCAAGGCGCAGATCGACGAGATGGCGGAAAAAGCCTGGAAGGCCCTCGACCTGACCGCGCGCGAGCTCGGCATGGCGACGGGTCGCTGAGGCCAGCTGACATTTCCCGGCATCGGAGTATCTTTGCCGGGGTGTCTTGCCGCCGCGTTCCGGCGGACCCGAAGAAAGTTTTCCAGTCCGATTCCCTTCCTTGGAGGATTCAGCGATGAAACGGCACTTGATGGGTTTGATGATCGCCGGCGTGATGCTCGCCGCCTGCAACAACTCGGCACCCAGTGCTGATGCGCCCAAGCCCGGCGCCGGTCCGGCCGTCGCCGAAGAGGAGAAGGTGCTCAACGTCTACAACTGGTCGGACTACATCGCGCCCGAGACCATCGCCAAGTTCGAGGCCGAGACCGGCATCAAGGTCACCTACGACGAGATGGACAGCAATGAAACGCTGGAGTCCAAGATCCTCGCCGGCGACACCGGCTACGACATCGTGGTGCCTTCGTCTTCGTTCCTGGGTCGCCAGATCAAGGCCGGCGCCTACCAGAAACTCGATCGCAGCCAGCTCAGCAACTGGGGCAACATGGATGCGGGCCTGATGGCCAAGCTCACCGACGTTGATCCCGACAATGCCTACGCCGTCCCCTATCTTTGGGGCACGACCGGCATCGGCTACAACATCGACAAGATCAAGGCGGCCTTCGGCACCACCGACGTCGTCAACAGCTGGGACCTGGTGTTCAAGCCCGAGAACCTGGCCAAGCTCAAGAGCTGCGGCGTGACCTTCCTCGACGCCGGTTCGGAAATCATTCCCTCGACCCTGCACGCGATCGGCCAGCCGCCGAACAGCTTCGATCCCGCGGTCATCGACAAGGCCGCTGCCGCGCTGGAGGCGATCCGTCCCTCGATCTCCAACTTCCATTCCTCCGAATACATCGAAGCCCTGGCCAGCGGCAACGCCTGCCTGGTGGTCGGCTGGTCGGGTGACATCATCCAGGCCAAGGCGCGCGCGGAAGAGGCCAAGAACGGCGTGCACATCGGCTACAGCATTCCCAAGGAAGGCGCGGCGATGTGGTTCGACATGCTGGCCATCCCCAAGTCGGCCAAGCATCCGGGCAATGCGCACAAGTTCATCAACTTCCTGATGCGCCCGGAAATCATCGCCGAGATTTCCAACTACGTGTCCTATCCGAACGCGAACGCCGCGTCGCAGTCCCTGGTCGACAAGTCGATCACCGAGGACCCGATGATCACGCCGAGCAAGGAAACCATCGATACCAAGCTGTTCGGTCTCGCGGTGCTGCCGCCGGAAGTGAGCAAGAAGTACACCGAGGTCTGGACCGCGCTCAAGAGCCGGTAAGCGACACGGGGCGGGGCCGGTAACCGGCCCCGCTTGCTTTCGGAATCCATTGCAGGAGCGCCCATGGTTTCGCAGACCGCCACGCCGCCGTCCGATCCGTCCGCACGGACGGAAAAACTGGGCGACCAGAACTACGTCCGCATCGTCGAAGTCCGCAAGGAGTTCGACGGTTTCGTGGCTGTCGACGATGTCAGCTTGTCGATCCGCAAGGGTGAGATTTTCGCCCTGCTGGGCGGCTCGGGTTGCGGCAAGTCGACCCTGCTGCGGTGCCTGGCGGGCTTCGAACGGCCGACCTCGGGCAAGATCGAGCTCGACGGCCAGGTGCTCAACGACCTCGCGCCCTACGATCGCCCGATCAACATGATGTTCCAGTCCTACGCTTTGTTCCCGCACATGACGGTCGAACAGAACATCGCGTTCGGACTCAAGCAGGACGGTCACGGCAAGGAAGCGATCGCCCGGCGCGTCGAAGAAATGCTCGGCATCGTGCAGATGGGCAAGTATGCCAAGCGCAAGCCGCACCAGTTGTCCGGCGGCCAGCAGCAGCGCGTGGCGCTGGCGCGGTCGCTGGCCAAGAGCCCGAAGCTGTTGCTGCTCGACGAGCCGATGGGTGCACTCGACAAGAAGCTGCGCTCGCAGATGCAGCTGGAGCTGGTGAACATCATCGAAAAACTCGGCGTGACCTGTGTGATGGTCACCCACGACCAGGAAGAGGCGATGACGATGGCGCATCGCATCGCGCTCATGGACGCCGGTCGCATCCGACAAGTCGGCACGCCCGACGAGATCTACGAGCAGCCGACCAGCCGGTTCGCGGCGGAGTTCATCGGCTCGCTCAATGTCATCGAAGGCAAGGTCGAGAACGACGAAGCCGACTACGTCACCATCCGTTCGCCGATGCTGCAGGACTTGATCCACATCGGCCACGGCATCAGCGGCTTCGAAGGGCAGGAGGTCGCGTTCGCGGTCCGCCCCGAGAAAGTCACCATCAGCCGCGAAGAGCCCGATCAGCCGCACAACAAGGCGCAGGGCATCATCGAGGACATCGCCTATTACGGTAGCCATTCGGTCTACCACCTGCGCCTGCCGAGCGGCTACAAACTCATGGCCAACTTCGCCAATCGCAAGCGCTGGGCGAGCGAATCCTTCACCTGGAACGACCAGGTCTGGGTGTCCTGGGGCGAGAACGCCGGCGTGGTGCTGACCGCATGAGCGCCCTGCGCGCGCTGAAACGATGGCTGCCCGGGCCGCGCTGGGGCGTGATCTCGGTGCCGTACGTGTGGATGCTGGTCTTCTTCGCGATTCCGTTCTTCATCGTGCTGAAGATCTCTTTCGCGACGCAGGCGATCGCGATTCCGCCGTACACGCCAATCCTGGAATTCGTCGACGACGCGGTTACGCTCAAGCTCAACCTGAGCAACTACCTCGAGCTGGTCAGCAACGCGCAGTACGTGCAGGCCTATCTGAGCTCGGTAAAGATCGCCGCAGTCTCGACCTTCTTCTGCCTGCTGATCGGCTATCCGATGGCTTACACGATCGCGCGCATGTCGCCATCCTCGCGCAACATCGCGATGATGCTGGTCGTGCTGCCCTCGTGGATTTCCTTCCTCATTCGCATCTACGCCTGGATGGGCATCCTGCAAAGCAACGGATTGCTCAATCGGTTCCTGCTCGGTATCGGCCTGATCGACGAGCCGTTGCGCATCATGAACACGCCGCTGGCCGCGTACATCGGCATCGTCTATGCGTACCTGCCGTTCATGATCCTGCCGCTGTACGCGAACCTGGTGAAGCTGGACATGCGCCTGCTGGAAGCGGCCTACGATCTCGGCGCCAAGCCCTGGAAAGCCTTCCTGAGCATTACCGTGCCGATGTCGCGCGGCGGCATCATCGCCGGTTGCATGCTGGTGATGATTCCCGCGGTCGGCGAATTCGTGATTCCCGAGCTGCTTGGCGGACCGGACACGCTGATGATCGGTCGTCTGCTGTGGAGCGAGTTCTTCAGCGCCAACAACTGGCCGATGGCCTCGGCGGTCGCGATCGTGATGCTGATCCTGCTGCTGATTCCGATCATCGTGTTCAACCGTTATCAGCAGCGTGAGCTGGAGGGTCGCCTGACATGAGCAAGGGCCAGCCTGCGAACTGGGGCGGACGGGTGGTGCTGGGACTGGGCTATGCCTTCCTGTACCTGCCGATCCTGTTGCTGATCGTTTTCTCGTTCAACGAATCGCGCCTGGGCTCGACCTGGACCGGCTTCTCGCTGAAGTGGTACAGCGCGCTGTTCGACGACGACTCGATGCTGCGCGCGGCGTGGGTTAGCCTGAAGATCGCGTTCCTGTCGGCGACGGCCGCCGTGGTGCTGGGCACGCTGGCGGCGATGGTGATGACGCGGTTCAAACCCTTCCGCGGCAAGACCCTGTTCGGCGCCCTGATCACCGCGCCGCTGGTGATGCCGGAAGTGGTCACCGGCCTGTCCCTGCTGCTGATGTTCGTGACCTTGTTCGCACCGTTCGGGCTCTCGCCCAAGGGCATGGTCTCGATCTGGATCGCGCACGTCACTTTCACCATGGCCTTCGTGACCGTGGTGGTGTCCTCGCGCCTGGCGGAGCTGGACAAGTCGCTGGAAGAGGCGGCGATGGACCTGGGTGCGAACCGCGTCAAGGTGTTTTTCGTGATCACCCTGCCGATCATCATGCCCGCGCTGATGTCGGGCTGGCTGCTGGCCTTCACGCTGTCGTTGGATGATGTCGTGATATCCAGCTTCGTGGCCGGCCCGGATGCGACGACCTTGCCGATGAAGATCTTCTCCTCCGTGCGTCTGGGCCTGAATCCCAAGATCAATGCACTGGCCAGCTTGCTCGTGCTGGTGGTGTCCACGGCGGCGATGATCGGCTGGTGGGTGTCCTACCGGGAAGAAAAGCGCCGCCAGCGCGATATGCAATTGGCCGTGCAGAACGGCTGAAGCGAGGGTGTCATGACAGTTGAAATCACCAATCCCTGGACCGGGCAGGTCGACTATCGCTACGACTACATCGACGCGGCGGCGGTCGAGGTCATTCTTGCCCGTTCGCAGACGGCGTTTCCGGCCTGGTCGGCGCTGCCGTTGGCCGAGCGCGGCGCCTTCGTGGTCAAGGTCGGCGCGCAGTTGCGCGAACACCGCGAGCGCATCGCCGGCATCATGTCCGCCGAGATGGGCAAGCTTCGTCGCGAAGCGCTTGCCGAAGTCGAGAAATGCGCCGGCGCCTGCGACTACTATGCCGCCCACGCGGCCGACTACCTGGCCGACCAGCCGATCAAGACCGAGGCCGTGCGCAGCTACGTCACCTACGAGCCGCTGGGCTGCGTATTCGCGGTCATGCCGTGGAATTTCCCAATCTGGCAGGTATTCCGCTTCCTGGTGCCGGGCCTGATGGCCGGCAACGTCGCCTTGCTCAAGCATGCGACCAACGTGCCGCGTTGCGCCGACGTCATCGCCGAGATGGTGCAGCGTGCGGGCATTCCCGAGGGCGTGCTCGGCGTACTGCATATCGACAATGCCATGGCGGCCAAGGTCATCGCCGACCCGCGCGTGCATGCCGTCACCTTGACCGGCAGCGATAAGGCGGGGCGCTCGGTCGCTTCGACCGCCGGCCAGAACCTCAAGAAATGCGTGCTTGAGCTCGGCGGCAGCGATCCTTTCGTCGTGCTCGACGATGCCGACCTCGACAAAACCGTGCCGATGGCGGTCAGCTCGCGCTTCGGCAATGCCGGCCAGACCTGCATCGCGGCCAAGCGCTTCATCGTTACCGAGAAGATCGCCGACGCCTTCGTGCAACGTTTCGTCGAAGCCAGCCGCAAGCTGCAGGTCGGTGACCCGAACGACGCCGCGACCACGCTCGCCCCGATGGTGCGTGCCGACCTGCGCGACGAGCTGCATGGCCAGGTGAGCAAGAGCATCGCCGCCGGCGCCAAGCCCCTGCTTGGCTGCGCGCCGGGGCAGGGCGCCTCGCATTATCCGGCGTCGATTCTCGACTTCGTCCAGCCGGGCATGCCGGCCTACAGCGAGGAACTGTTCGGTCCGGTCGCGAGTATCCTGCGTGTCCGCGACGATGCCGAGGCCGTGCGCGTGGCCAACGACACCAGCTTTGGCCTGGGCGCGAGCGTGTGGACGACCGACAAGGCGCGCGGCGAAGCCGTCGCCCGGCAGCTGCGTGCCGGCGCCTGCTTCGTCAACGCGATCGTCCGCAGTGACGTGCGTTTGCCGTTTGGAGGTACCAAGGCTTCTGGTTTCGGTCGTGAGTTGGCCGAGCACGGCATCCACGAGTTCATGAACATCAAAACCGTCTACGTCGATTGAGTGATTTCCGGCGCCTGCGTTTAGCGCCGGTTGGGATAGTCGCGACGGGTTTTGAATCGCCGTGCAATCTGCGACGGTAAAACCGCTGTCGTGAGGCGGGCGCATGATCTTGGCGGGCATAGTGCAAGGAAGTCCGACGCTTCATATCCAGGTTGCATGGCCGGCGGGCTCGGGACCTATACTGGTCCCACTCGCCCGGCGAGCATCGTCAATCACCACCCCCGAGGAGTATTGAAATGGCAAAGGCAACGAGAGCCGACCAGGAAGAGCTGATGGCCGACCTGCAGGATGTGCTGGCCGATACGGAAGCCATGATCAAGGATGTCGCCAGCGAGGGCGGCGAGATGGCGCGCGAATTGCGCGAGCGCATCGCGTCGAATCTGCAGAACGTCAAGGCCAAGCTCATCGAAACCGAGCAGCTGGTCGCCAACAAGGCCAAGGTCGCCGCCAAGGCCACCGACGAATACGTGCACGAGAATCCGTGGCAGTCGATCGGCGTCGCTGTCGGCGTCGGTTTCCTGGTGGGCATGCTGGTTTCGCGCCGCTGAGCCCGGTCTTGAAATCAGCGCAGGTTTCCCGTGACTGACGCGCCCGCCAAGCCGGCGCCCGGTCCGCTGCAACGCCTGGTGGCGAGCCTTCTGGGCTTGCTGCAGTCGCATCTGGGCATCTTCAGCATCGAGGTCGAGGAGGCGCGCGAGCGTCTGATCAAGACCCTGGTGCTGTCGATTCTCGGTGCAGGCGCGATCCTGCTGTGCCTGCTGACCGTGGCGCTGGGCGTGGTGCTGATGATCGATCCGGCCTATCGACTGGTTGCGGTGATCGGGCTCGGTGCGGGTTTCCTGATCCTCGGCGCGGGTTGCCTGGCCTTTGTCTGGCAGGGCATGAAGAACGATCCGGCCCCGTTCGCGATGACGCTCGACGAACTGCGCCGCGACCGGGAGCGCCTGCTGCCATGACAGACAACGCCCGCCTGTCGCAGCGCGATCTGCGCAAGAAGCTGTTGCGGCTCGAGGCGGAGTCGCATCGTCTGGAGGTCGTCGCCAACCTGCGCGAACTGCGTGATCCGATGACCCATCTGCAGCGTGTGCCGGCGCTGCTGGGCATGTTCGGCGCCGGAGCCGGCGCCGGTGGACTGGGCAGCCTCGCGGCGATGTTCTCCGCGACGCGCCTGAACTGGATCATCAAGGCCGTGCCGCTGGCCCTGGCCGGATGGCGGATCGCGCAGCGGCTGAGCGCGATCTTCGTCAAACGGCGCCGGCGCCAACACGACTGATTCATCGCCATCGACCTGTCGAAGAAAGGGCCGCTTGCGCGGCCCTTTCCTGTTGCGTCGCGCGATGCGTTGACGTCTAGAGCGTGCAGCTGAAATGGGTGTCCACATCGATCGCATCGCTGAAGGAGTGGCCGGCCGCATCGGTGACCGTCAGGGTGATACGACGCGTGTTCGGTGAGGCATTGGGGTACTTGATTGTTGGCGACCAGTCGGTCGAGGTGCGGCCGTCGCCGTAGTCCCAAAGCACGCTCACGATCGCGTCATCGGGATCGACCGAGGTGTTGTTCGTGGTGTACATCACCACGGACGAACTGCAGGCCGACGTGCGCTCGGGATGGAACAGCACCGCCGGCCACGTCGCGGCTGCGGTGGCGGCCGCATCGGCATTGACGATGCCGGCGCCGCAACCCGGGGCGCAGCCGACCGGCAAAGGCTTGGCCGTCAGCTGCAGGATCTGGGTGATCTGTCGCGGCGTTCGCGGGTAAATCGACTGCATCAGCGCAACCACGCCAGCGACCTGCGGCGTCGCCATGCTGGTGCCCGAGAGCAGCGAATAGGTGGGCGTCGCCGGGTAGGTCGTGCCGGAGTTGCGCGTCGACAGGATGTCCACGCCCGGGGCCGAAATTTCCACCAGCGGGCCGTAGTTGCTGAAGCTCGCGCGCGCACCGGTGTTGGTCGTTGCGCCGACGGTAATGACGCCATTGCAATTGCCCGGGCTGAACTGGCTCGCGTCGGTGTTCCAGTTGCCTGCCGCGACCACGACCGGAATGCCGGCATTGATGGCGAAGTCGATTGCTTCCTGCTCGACCGGACCGCAACTGGAGAACCCGGCCAGACTCATGTTGATGACCGTGGCCGGCGTGGGATTGAGCGGAACGCCGGGAACGGCGCCGCCGGCGGCCCAGATGATGCCGTCGGCCACATCGGCCATGGTTCCGCCACCGCCGCCCAGGACGCGCACGGGCAGGATCTTCGCGCCGTAGGCGACACCGACCACGCCGATGGCGTTGTTGCCGACGGCGGCCGCCGTGCCCGAGACATGCGTGCCATGCCAGGACGAGGAAATCATTTCGCAGTTGAGGGTGTAGTAGTCGCCCGGATCGCTCGCATCGGCATCGCGACCGTTGCCGTCATTGCCCGATGTCTGTGTCGACACGAAGTCGTAACCGCCCGCGAGCCGGTTGGCGTTGAGATCGGGATGCGCGGTGATACCCGTGTCCAGCACCGCGATTACCGCGCCGGTGCCGGTGCCGCGATTCCAGGCACTCGGCGCCGAAATGCCCGAGGGCGTGGCGGTCAGGCCCCACAGCTGCGAATACATCGGGTCATTGGGTACAACGGCCGCGGACACGAGCTTGTCTTCGACGACGTAGGCGACGTCGGAGCGCTGTGCGAGCTGCTCGAGGGCCTGGGCGACGGCGTCCGGATCGCTGCCGAGGAAACGGATCACGTTCGCGCCGCCCGCGGTGCGGCGCACCCATTGCGCCCGGGCGCCGAAGCCGGCGGTGAACTGGGACAGGGTCTGCGCTTGCTGGGCATCGGTCGTGGCGCTCGTCGACGGCGCCCGGAAGCGCACGACATAGCGTTTGACCATCGTCGGTTCGGTGCCGCCGCCGTCCCGGCAGGCCAGGGTCGGCGGCGCGTACACGGCGTTGGCGGCGAAAGCCGCGAGCAGCAGCGGCAGGCAAGGCAGCGTCTTTTTCATCTTGGTTTTCCCCGAGTGGTTGGTTGGGCGCAACGCAAACAAGGAAACCTAGATGGCCTGCGCACCGACAGCAACCGGTTTGGGACGAAGGTGCGCCGAATGCCAGCAAGCGTCCGGGGTTTTCCACGTGCAAAGAAAAAGGGCCGCTTGCGCGGCCCTTCGTTTCTTGCGAGGGGGGGCGGGTAGTTCCGCGTGAAACAGGGTTCCTGTCGCCCCTGAAGTCCGAAATGGGTGAGATTTCATGCCAACTATCGCGAGCATGAAAATTTCGCCCCTTCCAAGCTGCCTCCTTTTCGCGGCGTCAGGTTGCACTTCTTTATCTTTCCCATGTTTCTGGTCAACACAATCGCCGAGTTTTCGTACCTGCACTCCACCCAAATGTCTTGCTGTCCTGAGAAAGTCCAGACCGTTATGTTTGAAGGTACATCCGACCCGACAAGTAGGAAGTTTCGCTTTGGGAGGCCGCTGTATACATCCACATTACGAAGCAGCCTGGGGCCGGAACTCGATTGTGCCTTCCAGCCAGATGGAATGGAGTGCGCTTCTTGGCGATCGGTGATGCTAGCGGGGCAGGCCAGGTTGGTGGCCAATGCGAGAGACATGAAGATCAGGGGCATGAGCATCACCTAAGCGCGGCTGAGAAGGAATTTGCCTACCGGACCCTGTGGATCTACGGGTTAGATAGGTACGGCAACGGGGCCAGAGCAACTTTGTCTTCGTGTTGGACCTGGGTGGTCTTCATGTCGCGTCGTGAAACAAGCAGTGGGCTCCCCTATTCACGGTATTTACTTGGCCTTCCTGCCTTTACGGATCGAATCCAGAGCTCAGAAATTTTCCGGTCGTTTACTGCCCTGTCGAAGCCTTGATCCGCAGATTTATCGAGCCAAAAGACGGCTCTCGACATGTCTCTGCTATCCGAGCTGTGCCGCAATGTTGCCCATAGGTTGTATTGCGCAATCGCGTGGCCGTTCTCGGAGGCAACAACCAACCAGCACCTGGAAAGCGGCGGGCTGACATTCATCGCTTCCCGTGCAAGATCAAACGCAGCATCCTTGTCTCCCGACAGAGCCAGGCGCTGCTTGTCTTCTGATTGAGGAAAACCCGCTTTCGTCGAGCCAGACTCCGAAACCTTGTAGCAACTCCATTGTCGTGCGCCGTCAACTTGAGATTGGGGCTCCGAACATCCGGTTTGCGCCAACGCAATGGCTATCACTGCCAGGATTGCTGAGGCGGACTGAATTCGCATGCTTCTTCCTGAACTTAAGCTGGTTCGTACCAGGATCAGGGTACATTTTTTGCGGCTACATCGTCTCGATAGGGACGCCGATATCCAGAGGCAAAGAAAAAGGGCCGCTTGCGCGGCCCTTCGTCTTTGTTGGTGGAGGTGGCGGGAGTTGAACCCGCGTCCGAGAGCACTCCATCTCCGGCACTACATGCTTAGCTCGCCGTTAGATCTCGCCTGACGGAAACACGACGTGCGAAGCACACCGTCAGACACACCCGCTAAGTTTAGGCTGGGGTTGGCGGGTCGCCGCCCCAGCTGGTTCCGTGATAATGACCCTACATCCACGAGCACGGGCACAAGTGGGTTCGGGGCTTACGCCTTAAGCGGCGAGAGCGTAGTTGTCGTCGTTGGCAACTAAAGTTTGCTACTGGATTAACGAGGACAGTCGCCCCCTCGGCATGCGCCAGTCGACTTTGCGACCCCCGTCGAAGCCAGGACACCCCCGGAAACACGGAAATCTTGAATCTACCGACGATCACAGTATGGGGGTGGAGCGCGGGTACATCAAGGTGAGGCTGCCCTCACCCTGGCCCTCAGCTCTGCACTCCCTTCGGTCGTCCCGCAAGCGGGAGAGGGAGTCAGCTGTCCCTCAATAGTCGTAGACGTGCTCGAGGCGATACGGCGCCTGCGCCAGTTCCAGCAAGGCGCGGTCCAGATCCTTCACCGGCACCACCACCGCCAGACGTTGCTGGTTGGCGCGCGTGAGCACCGGCTGCAGGAACAGCACCCGATACGGCCAGCGGTCCGGCGCGCGCCAGTCGCCCGGGGCGATGACCGTGATCAGGATGGCGTCCCGATTACCGGCGATCTCCTCGAAACGTACGCCGCGTTGCGCCAGCTGCAGCGATTCGGTCGTGAATGGTGCATAGCGCGGCAGTGCGATCAGCGCATGTCCGTCAGCTTCGCGGCGAATCACGCGCAGGTCCGATGGCAGGCCGGTCGACTCCGCGGGAAAACCGTCCACCCAAGCCACGGTCTCCAGTTTCGGTTTCTCGAAGCTCGACCGCGTCGCCTTGCCGATCAGCCAGCCGTAGATCGCCTTGCCGGCGTACTCGCTGGTCAGCCAGTACTTGCGTTCCCATTTGCGCAGCATGTTCGGGCCGACCCAGGGCGTGTCCGTCCATACCTGCTTGAGCCGCGCGGAAAAATCGTATTCGTACCAGGGCTGCAGCGCGAGAAAATCCACGTAGTCGCGCGCGACTTCCGCCGCCAGGCGGTCTTCTTCGGTCGCGGTGCCGCCCGCCGTGAGTTCGGTCACCCGACCGACCACGGTTTCGTAGGCGGATTTCAGTCCGTATTCGAGCGTCGTGCTCACGCCGATCACGCCGATCATCGTGTGGTATTCGCCATTGAAGTCATAGCGGTCGCCGGTGATGCGATAGATCGCGCCGTAGGCCTGCCAGAACTGCTGCAGATGGCCGATGAAGGGAAACTCGCTGGGATTCTTCCCGGCTTTCAGGAAATCGGCGAATTCGTCCGGGCTGTAGACCAGAAACCACTCGGGATAGGTGAGAAAGGTCTGGTCTTCACCGCGCCGGTCCGCTTCCGGCGTCATCTGGGTCGGCGCCGCCGGCACGACCGCGGCGGCGAAACCGGCCAGACACAGCAGCAGCCAAGCCGCCGACCACCGCCGCGCGCGCATCGAAGTCGCCATGTCAGTCCTTGGTGAACATCAGCAGCGTATTGATCGAAGGATCGTTGGCCTGCAGCAGGCGCTGACCGCTGTCGCGCAGTCCATGCCGCGCCAGCAGGTCGATCCAGCGCTGCAGCGGCGCGAAGAAACGCAGCTCGGCCTGATTGGTTTCCCAGGGCACGCCGAGGCCGGCATTGAAGACGGTGTGTGCCAGCGACACGAAGGCATTCATCTGCGGCGAATCGACTTCGTGGTCGCGCAGGATGAAGACACCGCTGGGGCGCAGCATGCGCGCGATCGAGGCGGCGAACTCCTCCAGCGTGTCTGGCGGGCAATGATGCAGGCCGATGTAGCAGGTCACCAGATCGGCGCTGGCATCGGGCACAGCACTGGCCGGAATCGCGCGGTAGTCCATCATCGTGAAGGCGCCGGCCTGACCCAGTTGTCCGCGCTCGATGAGGTCGACTGGCGAATTGCCCGGGGCGACATCGTTGACCAGATGCACCGGGCCGCTCAGATCCAACGCCTTGCGCAGGCTCTTCACGTAGCGGCCGGTCGTGCCGATTTCCACGTAGCCGTCGAACTTCCGCCGCGTGCCGAGGATCGCCAGGGTCTGCCGGGTCATTTCCTGCTTCTGCTTTTTCAGCGAGGGCAGGGCATAGAACAGGTCGGCGAGGAAGGGCTTGATGCCCGGCAGCCGGGTCTGCAGGTCGCGATAGATGCTCTCGTCGTCGCCATGCCGGCCCACCGCGTCCTTGATCAGCGTGTGGAAGCGGTCCTCCGGATACAAGCGGTACACGTTCTGCAGGAAGCGATAAAAACCGTCGTGCCCGGCGGTGTCGTTGTAGACGGTGTGGAACTCGGAGTTCGTCGCCATGGGTCGGTCTTCCTGCGGCGCCAATGTCGGCGCGTAATACTGGTCCCAGATCACGTTGCGGAAACGGAAATCGGGGTCGAGGCGGCGCTTGAGCGCGAACAGCTCGTGCGCGCGCGGGTAGGCGCGATGGAATTGTTCGGACGTCGCATGCGCCTGATACGGCAAGTAGTGGCTGCCGCCCAGTGCTATCGCGGCTTCGATCAGCTCGCGCGTCCAGACGGCGACGCGATGGCGGGCGTTCGCGCGCGTGCGCTGCTTGTAATAGAGCACGAACGCAAAACACTCCTGGCGTGCCCAGGCCATCAGCGAGCCCGGGTCGGCGACCGCATGCCGCACGGAAATATTGAGCATGTTCACGCGATGGCGGCGGAGGATCTCGGCCATCTTCGCCACGAATTCGTCGAAGCGCTCGTAGGGAACGAAGTATTCCTGCAGCACGTAGGTGCTGAAACGGCGCGAGGCGGGCTCGAGCTCGGCGACGTTGTAGCCGGCCTCGAAATTGCGCCAGCAGACCTTGCCGGTCGCGAACAACAGCGGGTCGATGAGGAATTCGCGACGCCATTTGCCCCAGGGGGTTTCGGTCATCGCCCAGAGGAAATATTTTTCCAGCGGATAATCGGGTTTGGCCGGCATCAAACGGCGTGGCTCGGTGACCGGTTTGTCGGTCTCGCGCCATGTCACCGAACGCACCGAGCCGTAGTGCGGCGGATAGATGTCGGCGTTGTGGTAAATCGCGTCGGAGGAATTGCGCACGGATTTGCGGAAGTGCGCGAGATAGTCGCCGACCGGCATCTTCTGCGAGACGCGCTCCATGCGTACGTTCGGGGCGAGCTCGAGTTCGGCTTCCACGACGATGCCCAGGCCGCCGTAGCCGCCGATCACCCCGTAGAACAGCTCGCTGTTTTCGCTCGGGCTGGCTTCGACGCGTTCGCCATTGGCCAACACCAGCGAGATCGCGCGCACCGACAGGATCAGTGGGCCGAGGCCCATGTAACGGCCATGCACATTCACGCCCAGCGAGCCGCCGACAGTGAAATTGGCGTAGCTCTGCATGATCTTGACCGAAAGATCGTGCGGATCGACGAACTTCTGGATGTCGCACCAGCGAATGCCGGCCTGCACGCGAATGCGTCGTTCCATCGGCCAGAACGCGACGATGCGGTTCATGCCGCGCATGTCGACATGCAGGCTGCCCGGGCTCGCGGTCTGTCCGCCCATGCTGAAACGTCCGCCGCCGATCGAGATCGGTCCGGACGCACGCCGTACTGCTTCCTGCACTTCGGCGACGGAGGCCGGTTTGACGATGGCCCAGACCGCCACCGGGTTGAGGCCGGTGACGTCGTTGATGATCAGCGGATTGCTGTCCATGGTCCGCGTCTCACTTGACCACGTGATAGTCGTGCACGGCGGACAGGCGGTCGCGACCGAAGCGGTTGTCGCCGGTCGTGCCGCGACGCAGGAACAGCTCGAAGCCCACCCAGATCGGACCGAGCAGGGGAATGAGCAGCACGAGCAGCCACCACGCGCGCTTGTTGAGGTCGTGGTAGCGCCGCGTCGTCAACGACAGGGCGATCCAGAACGCCGGCGGATACAGGACCCACGTGCTGGCGCGTCCGAGCAGATTCTCGAGTCCGACGAACGACAGCACGAACGCTGCGATCAGGGCCAGGAACAGGTAGCAGAAACGCAGCCGCGGAAGCCGGCCGCGCAACGAAGCCAGAGCATCAATGAGAGAGGAGGGCATCGGTCGGCAGGGGCTCGCTGGCGGGAGGGGCGGACGGCACGATCGCTTGCAGCTGTTCGAGCAGGACGGTGCGGAAATGCGGGCTGTCTTCGATCTGCGGAATATGTCCGATCCCGGGCAGCGACACCAGATGCGCGCCGGGCACGAGGGTCTCGATCTGCCGGCCCTGTGCGAGCGGCGTGATGTCGTCTTGGTCGCCCCAGATCAATCGCACCGGCAGGCGCAGTGTCCGGTAGGCGTCTGCGTCGTCGCTCTTCGATGGCGGTCCCGGGAGCAGCAGCGTCGGCAGCCATTGGCCCACCGCGGAGGTGCTTCCTGCGAGCGCGAGCGGCTGCTGGTAGACCTGCACGCGCGCCGGCGTGGCGGCCTGCGGGTCGTGGACGAATTTCTGCAGCAGACGCTCGGTGTAGTCGGGATTGGTCAGCAGACTGGCGACCACGGCATCGCGTACGGGGGCGGCGGCGAGAAAGGCGCGCAAGGCCCACGGGCCCTCGGGATCGGCGTCGGGATCGCGCGTCAGTGCCAGCGCCGCGTCGACCAGCACGACACCGCGCACGCGTTCGGGAGCAAGGAAGACCGTCTCCATCGTGGCCCCGGCGCCGAACGAATGACCGACGAGCACGACCCGGTCGATCTTCAGCGCATCGAGCACGCCCAAGATTCGACGGGCCTGCGCCGCACGCGAATAGTCGCCGTCGGCGGGACGTTGCGAATAGCCGAAAGGCGGTACGTCCAGCGCGATGGCGCGATATCCGGCCGCCGCGGCGGTCTGCATCGATTCGCGCCAGGTCTCGCTCCAGGCACCGGTGCCATGGATGAAAACGACGACCGGACCCTGCATCGGTCCTGCTTCCTGGACAAAAAAATGCAGGCCGGCGGCATCGACGAAACGCCCAGTTGCCGGCGCGGATGTCTGCGGATCACGCACTTCGCGCTGCTGCGCCTGCCAGCGGAAAGCGAGCAGCACGAGCGCGATCACCATCACGCCGCCGAGCAGCAAACGGAAACTCCAGCGCAGGACGAGAACGGGGAGCGAAGGTTTCATTGGGCTGCCCGCATGATTTTTGGCCCGGCGTCAGGCGTTCTTGTTGTGTCGACGCATCGTGCGCTGCTTCTCGCGCGCCCAGTCCGCGTCCTTGCTGGCCTGGCGCTTGTCGTGGGCCTGCTTGCCTTTCGCCAGCGCCAGTTCGAGCTTGACCTTGTTACCCGACCAGTAGCAGGCGGTGGGAATCAAGGTGTAGCCCTCGCGTTCGACCTTGCCGACCAGGCGATCGATCTCCGCACGGTGCAGCAGCAGCTTGCGCGTACGGCGATCGTCGGGGATGACGTGGGTCGAGGCCGAGATCAGCGGCGTGATCTGCGAGCCGAACAGGAAGATTTCGCCGTTCTTGACCATCGCATAGCTGTCGCCCATGTTCAGGCGGCCGGCGCGGATGGACTTGAGCTCCCAGCCAAGCAGGGAGATACCGGCCTCGTAGCGGGCTTCGAGGTGGTAATCGTGGCGCGCAGAGCGGTTCAGGGCAATCGTCTTGCCCTGGGTGCCTGCGCTATTCTTGGCTTCTTTCTTATTGGACATGGAGTTTCCTTGCACCCATTGTCGCCGATGCGCGGCCGGGCAGGGAACCTTTGATGGGGACAGGGGCATGACGAGCATCCACCGACACGCGCTGGTGCGGCATTCGGCGGCGCGCATGTACGGCCTCGTCAACGATGTCGCCGCCTATCCGCGCCGTTTCAGCTGGTGCGAGTCGTCCGAAGTCATCGAACAGTCCGAAGATCACATGCTCGCGCGCCTGGACCTGCGCGTGGCCGGGCTGCGCATCGGTTTCACCACCCGCAATTCGCTGACGCCGCCGACCCGCATCGAACTGATGCTCGAAGAAGGACCGTTCCGCAAGTTCAGCGGTCTGTGGGTGTTCCATTCCCTGGCCGAGGACGCGTGCAAAGTCAGCCTCAGCATGGAATTCGACGTCGCCGGGAAGCTCGTGGGCTCGGCGCTGGCCCTGGGTTTCCAGGGATTGGCGGACCGTCTGGTCGACGATTTCTGCCGCGAAGCCAACCGCAGCGACGACTGAGCATGGACGCGCCCCGTCTGCGCATCGAAGTGGTTTTCGCCTTGCCCGACCGCGCCTGGCACGTGCCGCTCGACCTGCCGGCCGGCGCCACCGTCGGCGAGGCGTTGGCACACGCCGATCTGGACGCGAAAGTGCCCGGCTGGCGCGAGGCCACGGTCGCTCTGGCGATTTTCAGCCGACCGGCGACCTCCGAAACGGTCCTGCACGACGGCGACCGCATCGAGCTGGTGCGCGCACTGCGCACCGATCCCAAGCAGGCGCGCCGCGAACGTGCCGGCGGAAAAGAAAAACGCCGCGAATAGCGGCGTTTTCAGACCCGGACGAAAGACGCGCGATCAGCGGCCTTTCTTGTCCTTGTCCTTGTCCTTGGGCAGATTGCCGAACTTCTGCGCCTGGCGCAGCAGCGCTTCGTTGTGGTCCGGGAAATATTCGCCCTCCCACTTGCTGACCTGATCGTTTTCGAACCAGACGGTGAGGTTTTTCACCTCGGTCGGGTTGCGCTTGTAGCGCTCCGTCGCGACGTAGTCCCAGCGTTCCTGGTGGAAGGGATCGGACACCGGCGGCGTACCGAGCAGGGTTTCCACCTGCTGACGGCTCATGCCTTCCTTGAGCTGCTCGACGTATTTCTGTTCGAGCAGGTTGCCCTGGTACACGGGCTGGCGGTAAACCCAGTTGCAGCCGGAAACCAGCACGGCCGAGAGAATGAGAAGGAGAGCCTTGCGCATCGTGAGCATAGTCAAAGGAGGGTAGCCGGGCGATAATACACCAAGCACCGACCGGCGTCGGCCCGATAAGTTGCATGGGAGCGGAAGATTCATGGAATCGCAGGATCTGCGCAAGGTTGGCCTGAAGGTCACCCACCCCCGAATCCGAATTCTGGAGCTGCTGGAAACCACCAGCATCCGCCACCTCTCGGCCGAAGACATCTATCGCGAGCTGCTCAACAGCGGCGAGGACATCGGCCTGGCGACGGTTTATCGCGTCCTGACCCAGTTCGAAGCCGCCGGCCTCGTGCTCAAGCACAACTTCGAGGGCGGCCAGGCGGTGTACGAGATGGACCGTGGCCAGCACCACGACCACATGGTCGACATGGAAACGGGCAAGGTCATCGAGTTCACCAGCCCGGAAATCGAGATGCTGCAAAAGCAGATCGCCGACAAGCATGGCTACGTGATCGAAGAGCACAGCCTCGTGCTCTATGTGCGGCCCAAGAAAAAGAAGTAATCGCCTGCCACCCGTCCGCGTCTAGGCGGATTGCGCCTTGCCGAGCATCTGCTTGGCGTTCGCGCGGGTTTCCTTGGTGATTTCCACGCCGCCGAGCATGCGCGCGAGTTCTTCGATGCGCGCCTTGTCGTCGAGCACCGAGACCGCGCTGTAGGTGGCGCTGCCGTTGACGGCCTTGTTGACCTGGAAATGATGATGGCCCTGCGCCGCGACCTGCGGCAGATGGGTCACGCACAGCACTTGTCGCGTTTTCCCGAGGGTTCGCAGCTTCTGGCCGACGACTTCGGCGACTGCGCCGCCGATGCCGGTGTCGACTTCGTCGAAAATCATCGTCGGCACCGAATCCAGGCCCAGGGCCGCGACTTCGATCGCCAGGCTGATGCGCGCCAGCTCGCCACCCGAGGCGACCTTGCGCAGCGCGCGCGGCGGCTGTCCGGGGTTGGCCGAGACCAGGAATTCGCAGCGTTCGGCACCGAGTACATGCGGCTTGGGCGAATCCTGCGGTGTCAATTCCACCGCGAAAACCCCGCCTGCCATGCCCAATTCGCCCATCAAGGCGGAGACGGCCTTGCCGATGCGTTTGGCTGTCGCGATACGCGCGGCGCTGAGTTTTTCGGCGGCCGCCTGCCAGCGTTGACCGGCGGCTTCGCGTTCGGCGAACAGGGAGTCGCTGCGCTCGCTGGCGTGGCGCAGCGCATCGAGTTCGGCGGTGATCGCATCGCGACGATGCGCGAGTTCATTGAGCGGCACGCGGTGCTTGCGCGCGAGATCGTGCAGACGCGCCATGCGCGACTCGAGCTGCTGCAGATGCTGCGGATCGAGGTCGAGATCGTCGCGCAGGCGCTCGAGGCTGCTCGCCGCTTCGGCGAGCTGTATTTCCGCCGATTCGAACAGGCTCACGATCTCGGCCAGGCGCGGTTCGGCGTCGACATGCCGGGCCAGTTCGCCGGCGACCTGGCGCAGGCCGCGGGTCACGGACAGGCCGTCGTCGCCCGCCAGGCGGGTCAGCGCGAGGTCGTAGCCGGAGAGCAGGCTGGCGGCATGCGACTGGCGCCGGTGCGCGCCGAGCATCTCGTCGATGTCCGACACCTCGAGATTTTCCTTGCCCAGTTCGCCGAGTTGGTGCTCGAGGTAGCCGATGCGGTCGGCGACATCGCCCGCGCGCGAAATTTCGGTGATTTCCCGGTCCAGCTCGGCCCAGGCCTGCGCCAGGGTGCGCACCTCGGCCAGGCGCGGCTCGTGCTGGCCGAAAGCATCGAGCAGACCCAGCTGATGGCCGCGTTCGAGCAGGGCCTGGTGTTCGTGCTGGCCGTGGATTTCGACCAGCAAGCCGCCGAGCTCGGACAGCTGGGCGAGGGTGGCCGGGCGCCCGTTGATCCAGGCCCGGGAGCCGCCGTCGGCACGGATGACACGGCGCAACTGGCAGCCGTCGGCGTCGTCGAGGTCGTTGTCGCGTAGCCAGGCGGCCGCATCCGGGGCATCGTGCAGGCCGAATTCGGCCGCCAGCTCGGCCCGCTCGGCGCCATGCCGGACGATGCCGGCGTCCGCCCGCGTGCCGGTGAGCCACAGCAGGGCGTCGACGATCAGCGATTTGCCGGCGCCGGTTTCGCCGGACACCGCAGTCAGGCCCTGGCCGAAGGCCAATTCCGAGGCGCTGACGACGGCGAAGTCTTTCAAGGTGAGGTGATTGAGCATTGGGCGCGATTTTGCCTGAAACGGAGCGGGGTTCGTTCGGACAATTTCTCAGCCCCCTGTCCGAAAAGCTGAGACGGCGGCGATCGGAAGGGTCTTCTCGGCGCTTGCGTCATCCCCCGCGCGGCCTAATCTATGAGGCATGAGTCTGCCTCTCGACCCGCGCGCCCGCCGCCTGCTTCGTACCCTGATCGCCCAGCACATCCGCGATGGCGAGCCCGTGGGCAGCCGCACTTTGGCCAAACAGTCGGGCCTGGACGTGAGTCCGGCGACGATTCGCAACGTCATGGCCGACCTGGAGGAAATCGGACTGCTCGCCGCACCGCATACCTCGGCCGGGCGCATTCCGACCGCGCAGGGCTACCGGGTCTTCGTCGATTCGCTGCTGCAGATGCAGCCGCTCGCCGATCCCGATCTCGACCGCCTGCGCTCGAGCATGCCGGTCGGGGTCGGCACCCAGGCCCTGCTGGCCAATGCGTCCGAGCTGCTGTCGGCGATGAGTCAGTTCGTGGGCGTGGTCACCGTGCCGCAGCGCGCGGCGTTCGCGTTCAAGCACATCGATTTCGTGCCCCTGGACGGGCACCGGGTGCTGGTCATCCTCGTGTTCACCGACAACGAGGTGCAGAACCGCATCATCCAGACCCGCCGGGCGTATACGCCGAGCGAACTCGAGCAGAGCGCCAACTACCTCAATGCCCATTTTGCCGGCCGACCGCTGGCCGATATCCGTACCACCCTGCTGCGCGAGCTGCGCGATACCCGCAGCGAGATGGAGCGCGTGCTGTCGGCCGCCGTGGAGTTGTCCGAGCAGGCCCTGTCCGGCGCGGACCAGCGCAGCGGGACCGAAGACATGCTGCTCGCCGGCCAGACCCGGCTCATGGGGCTGCAGGAGCTGTCCGACATGGAGCGCCTGCGCGAGCTGTTCGAGGCCTTTTCCCGCAAACGCGAGATCCTGGCCCTGCTGGAGCGCTGCACCAACGCGCCCGGCGTCCGGGTCTTCATCGGCGAGGAAAGCGGCCTGGCGCCGCTGGAGGCCTGTACCGTCATCACAGCGCCCTATGCCAGCCAGGGCAAGGTCCTGGGCGTTCTGGGGGTCATCGGACCGACCCGCATGGCCTACGAGCGCGTCATTCCCATGGTCCAGGCCACGGCCGACCTGCTGGGCGCGGCGTTCGACCCCGAATCGCCGACGATCTGAGCGCATCCGGCGAAGAAAAAGCTTGAAACCGGCCCCCCAGGCCCCATAGATTTGCCGACCCCCGCAGCGCGGGCGGATCGCAGATCCCAGTCAGCAGGAAGACCATGCATACGGAAAACTCCCAGCCAGGCGCCGAAGCGCCTCAAGACGGCAGCGTGTCCGAGAACGAGCTGCTCGCAGCCGAGCTCGACCAGTTGCGCGCGACCATCGTGGCCCTTAAGGAAGAAACCCTGCGCGAGCGCGCCGAGCTCGACAACCAGCGCAAGCGTCTGGCGCGCGACGTCGACATGGCGCGCAAGTTCGCCAACGAACGTCTGCTGGCCGAATTGCTGCCGGTGTTCGACAGCCTCGATGCCGGACTCACCGCGGCTGGCCCCGACGCCGGCCCCCTGCGCGACGGCCTGGACCTCACGCTCAAGCAACTGCTCAAGGTGGCCGGCGACAACGGTCTGACCCGCATCGATCCGGTCGGCCAGCCCTTCAACCCCGATCACCACCAGGCCATCAGCCAGGCCGATGCGCCCGACGCGGCGCCCGGCAGCGTGGTGCAGGTGTTCCAGAAGGGCTACCTGCTCAACGAGCGCCTCTTGCGGCCGGCCCTGGTCGTCGTCGCCCGGGATTGAACGAATTCGCAATACAGCGTCTTGAAAACGGAATGATGGCCACCAAATAGGCCTCAGGCATTTGAATCGCGGCACGGCTCAGCCGGTCGCAAGAAACACGGAGAATCACAATGGGCAAGATCATCGGTATCGACCTGGGCACGACCAACAGCTGCGTCGCGGTCATGGAAGGCGGCGTCGCCAAGGTCATCGAGAATTCCGAGGGCGACCGCACCACGCCGTCGATCGTCGCGTTCACCAAGGACGGCGAAGTCATCGTCGGCGCCTCGGCCAAGCGTCAGGCGGTCACCAATCCCAAGAACACCTTCTACGCGGTGAAGCGCCTCATCGGCCGCAAATTCTCCGACGCGGAAGTCAAGAAGGACCTCGACCTGGTGCCGTACGGCATCCTCGCGCACGACAACGGCGACGCCTGGGTGCAGACCAGCGACGGCAAGAAGATGGCGCCGCAGGAAATCTCGGCCAAGGTGCTTGAGAAAATGAAGAAGACCGCCGAAGCCTATCTGGGCGAGACGGTCACCGAAGCCGTGATCACGGTGCCGGCTTACTTCAACGACAGCCAGCGCCAGGCAACCAAGGACGCCGGCCGCATCGCCGGTCTCGACGTCAAGCGCATCATCAACGAGCCGACCGCGGCCGCGCTGGCCTATGGCCTCGACAAAAAGGGCGGCGACCGCAAGATCGCGGTCTACGATCTCGGCGGCGGCACCTTCGACGTGTCGATCATCGAGATCGCCGAAATCGACGGCGAGAAGCAGTTCGAAGTGCTGGCCACCAATGGCGATACCTTCCTGGGCGGCGAAGACTTCGACAAGCGCGTCATCGACTTCCTGGTCGACGAGTTCCAGAAGGAGCAGGGCATCGACCTGCGCAAGGATCCGCTGGCCCTGCAGCGCCTGAAGGACGCGGCCGAGCGCGCGAAGATCGAGCTGTCGACCTCGCAGCAGACCGATGTGAACCTGCCGTACGTCACCGCCGATGCCTCGGGTCCCAAGCACCTGAACATCAAGCTCACCCGCGCCAAGCTCGAAGCCCTGGTCGATGATCTGGTCAAGAAGACGATCGAGCCCTGCCGCATCGCCCTGAAGGATTCGGGCCTGAGCGCGAGCGCGATCACCGAAGTGATCCTGGTCGGCGGTCAGACCCGCATGCCGAAAGTGCAGGCGGCCGTCGCCGAGTTCTTCGGCAAGGAACCGCGCAAGGACGTGAACCCCGACGAAGCCGTCGCCATCGGCGCGGCCGTGCAGGGCGGCGTGCTCGCCGGTACCGTCAAGGACGTGCTGCTGCTCGACGTGACCCCGCTGAGCCTGGGCATCGAGACCATGGGCGGCGTGTTCACCAAGATCATCGAAAAGAACACGACCATCCCGACCAAGGCCGCACAGACCTTCTCGACCGCCGAGGACAACCAGTCCGCCGTCACCGTGCATGTGCTGCAGGGCGAGCGCGAACAGGCCCGGTACAACAAGTCGCTGGCCAAGTTCGATCTTTCCGGTATCGATCCGGCGCCGCGCGGCATGCCGCAGGTCGAGGTGTCCTTCGACATCGACGCCAACGGCATCCTGCACGTCTCGGCCAAGGACAAGAAGAACGGCAAGGAACAGCGCATCGAGATCAAGGCCGGTTCGGGCTTGAGCGAGGAAGAAATCCAGCAGATGGTGCGCGACGCCGAAGCCAATCGCGAGGAAGACAAGAAGTTCCATGAGCTGGTCACCGCGCGCAACGCGGCCGACGGCCTGATCCACGCTACCCGCAGCGCGATCAAGGAGCATGGTTCGAAAGTCGCCGGCGAACAGCTGGCCGCGATCGAAACCGCGCTGTCCGAGCTCGAGACTGCGATGAAGGGCGACGACAAGGGTCAGATCGAAGCCAAGACCAATGCGCTGCAGCAGGCGAGCCAGTCGCTGCATGCCGCAGCGCAGGGCGGGCAGGGCGGCGGCGACGCCGGTCCGGCCGGCGAACCCGCGGGCAAGGCCGAAGACGTGGTGGACGCCGAGTTCACCGAGGTCAAGGACGACCAGAAATAAGTGGTTATTCCTGCGCGCGGTCCCCGCGCGCGGAATAACTGCCCGTGTTCGAGCGGACCCTTTGGGCCGCTCAACACGGGCAGCAGCGTGATGGCGATCGGGGATTTTTGATGAGCAAGCGTGACTATTACGAGGTTCTCGGCCTGGCGAAGAATGCCAACGAGGACGAAATCAAGAAGGCGTACCGTCGCGCCGCGCAAAAGCACCATCCCGATCGCAATCCGGATGACAAGCAGGCCGAGGCGAGTTTCAAGGAAGCCAAGGAAGCCTACGAAGTCCTGTCCGACGGCGGCAAACGCCGCGCTTACGACCAGCATGGCCATGCCGCGTTCGAACACGGCATGGGCGGCGGTGGCGGCGGCCCGGGTCCGGGCTTCGGCGACGTCAACGATATTTTCGGCGACATCTTCGGCGACATTTTTGGTGGCGGACGTCAGCAGCGCGGTCCGCGCCGCGGCGCCGACCTGCGTTACGTCATCGAGCTCGACCTCGAAGAAGCCGTGTTCGGCGTCGAGAAGCAGATCGAAGTGCCGACGCTTGTGGCCTGCAAACCCTGCAGCGGTTCGGGCTCGGAAGACGGCAAGGTCGAAACCTGCAAAACCTGTGCCGGTCGCGGCCAGGTGCGCATGCAGCGCGGCATCTTCTCGGTGCAGCAGCCGTGCCCGTCCTGCGGCGGCCGCGGCCAGACGATCGCCAAACCCTGCAAGAACTGCCACGGCAACGGCCGTCTGCAGGACGAGAAAGTGCTGGCGGTGAAAATCCCCGCGGGCGTCGACAACGGCGACCGCATCCGCCTGCAAGGCGAGGGCGAGGCCGGTCCGGCCGGTGCCCAGGCCGGCGATCTGTACGTGGAAGTGCAGGTCCGCGAACACGACATCTTCAAGCGCGACGGCGACGATCTGTACTGCGAAGTGCCGATCCGTTTCGCGCAGGCCGCGCTCGGTGCCGATGTCGTCGTGCCGACGCTCGATGGCGAGGCCCTGATCAAGGTGCCGCTGGAAACGCAGACCGGAAAGCTGTTCCGTCTGCGCGGCAAAGGCGTGAAGTCCGTGCGCAGCCACGGCACCGGCGACCTGCTATGCCGGGTGGTTGTGGAAACGCCGGTCAACCTCACCGCGCGGCAGCGCGAGCTGCTCAAGGACTTCGAGTCGACGTTCGAAGGCGAGGAGGGCGCACGGCATTCGCCACGCTCCAGCGGCTTCCTCGATGGCGTGAAGGCTTTCTGGGATCGCATGACCTCGTAAGCGCGTTCGCGCGAGGCTTGCGCAGACCGGCTTCCGGCCGCTAGCCTGCGGCCATGACCGATCCCCTCCGCGTTCTCATCCACGGCGCCAGCGGCCGCATGGGCCTGGCCTTGCTGCGCCTGGCGCGGGAAAACCCCGCGTTGAGCGTGGTCGCCGCGGTATCGCATTCCGGTCGCGCCATCGACGGCGTGGCGGTGCCGGTTTTCGCGAGTGCCGATCTCGCGCGTTGTCCGGCTTTCGACATCGCGATCGATTTCAGTTTGCCCGAGGGTTTTGATTCCCTGCTCGCGGCGTGCGTCGTGCGCGGAGCTGCATTGGTCAGCGGTACGACCGGCCTGTCGGACGGACAGCGCGAGACGCTCGATGCCGCCGGTCAGGTGATTCCGGTGCTGTGGGCATCGAACTTCAGTCTCGGTGTCGTCGTCCTGGAAGAATTGTCGCGCCGCGCCGCACGCGCCTTGTCGGGCTGGGATGCCGATGTCATCGAAGCGCATCACATCCACAAGAAAGACGCGCCGTCCGGCACGGCACTAACCTTGGGCGCCGCCGTCGCGGACGGGCGCGGGTCGCCGCCGCACTATGCGTCCTTGCGTGCCGGCGACATCGTCGGCGAACACACGGTGCAATTCAGCGGCCCGGGCGAGCGCATCGAACTCACGCACCGGGCCACGAACCGCGACATTTTCGCGCGCGGGGCATTGTCGGCCGCGGCGCATCTCCGCGGCCGGGCAGCCGGCAACTATCGACTCGCCGATCTGATCTTCGCGAGCTGAGGCCCGCGTCCTGGCGGCATTTGCGCGTCCGCACCCGCGTCGGGGACGTTTTTTCCGTGGACAGATTCGGCCTCGACGGCTAGAATTCCCGCTCGCCTGAACCCCTATCCCCCACGAACTTGGCCTCCTGCCTCGTTCGCGGTCTGCCGCAGCCCGGTGGACCGGGGCGGTTCACCCAGACAAGGCGAGTTCCCGTGACCCAAACCGCGATCCTTGCACTCGAAGACGGCACCGTATTCGAGGGCATTTCCGTAGGCGCGCCCGGCCTTTCCGTCGGCGAAGTGGTGTTCAACACCGCGCTGACCGGTTACCAGGAAATCCTCACCGATCCGTCCTATGCCCGGCAGCTGATCACGCTGACCTACCCGCATATCGGCAACACCGGCTGCACCAGTCAGGACGACGAATCGGGCGAGGTGTATGCCTCCGGCCTGATCGTGCGCGATGTGCCGCGTCGTCCCAGCAACTGGCGCAGCCAGGTCGCCTTGCCCGAATGGCTCGCCGCGCGCGGCGTGGTCGCGATCGCCGATATCGACACCCGCAAGCTGACCCGTCTGCTGCGTGATCGCGGTGCGCAGAACGGCGCGCTCATGGCCGGCGACATCGACGTCGACAAGGCGATCGAGGCCGCGCGCAAGTTCCCCGGTCTCAAGGGCATGGACCTGGCCAAGGAAGTCTGCACGCGCGAGCGTTACGTCTGGACCGAAGGCCAGCTCGATCTGGACCGCAACGAGTTCGTGCGCGCTGACGCCAAGTTCCACGTCATCGCCTACGACTTCGGCGTGAAGCGCAACATCCTGCGCATGCTTGCCGAACGCGGCTGCAAGGTCACCGTCGTTCCGGCGCAGACGCCGTCCGCGCAGGTGCTCGCGGAAAAACCCGACGGCGTGTTCCTGTCCAACGGCCCCGGCGATCCGGCGCCCTGCGACTACGCGATCGCGGCGATCAAGGAATTCCTCGCTGCGAAGATTCCGACCTTCGGCATCTGTCTGGGTCATCAGCTGCTCGGCCTCGCGGCCGGCGCGCAGACGATGAAGATGAAGTTCGGTCATCACGGCGCCAACCACCCGGTCATCGATCTCGATATCGGTCGCGTGATGATCACCAGCCAGAACCACGGCTTCGCGATCGACGAGAGCACGCTGCCGGCGAACGTGCGGGTGACGCATCGCTCGCTGTTCGATGGCTCCAACCAGGGCATCGCCCTGACCGACGCGCCCGCCTTCAGCTTCCAGGGTCATCCGGAAGCCAGTCCCGGTCCGCACGACGTATCGCCGCTGTTCGACCGCTTCATCCAGATCATGGAGGCACGCTGAGATGCCAAAACGTACTGACATCAAGAGCATCCTGATCATCGGCGCCGGCCCGATCGTCATCGGCCAGGCCTGCGAGTTCGATTACTCCGGCGCGCAAGCCTGCAAGGCGCTGCGCGAAGAGGGGTACCGGGTCATCCTGGTGAACTCCAATCCCGCGACGATCATGACCGACCCGGACATGGCCGACGCCGTCTACATCGAGCCGATCAATCCGGCCACGGTCGAACGCATCATCGCCAAGGAAAAGCCCGACGCGCTGCTGCCGACGATGGGCGGCCAGACCGCGCTGAACTGCGCCCTGGACATGGCCGATGCCGGCACGCTGGAGAAATACGGCGTCGAACTCATCGGCGCCTCGCGCGAAGCGATCCGCATGGCCGAGGACCGCGAGCTGTTCCGCGTCGCGATGAAGGAAATCGGCCTGGAATGCCCGAAAGCCGAAGTCGCGCGTACGCTCGAGCAGGCGATCGAGATCCAGACCCGCGTCGGTTACCCGACCATCATCCGCCCGAGCTTCACGCTGGGCGGCAGCGGCGGCGGCATCGCGTACAACCGCGAAGAACTCATCGAGATCGTCAAGCGCGGCCTGGATCTGTCGCCGACCAGCGAAGTGCTGGTTGAGGAATCCGTGCTGGGCTGGAAAGAATTCGAGATGGAAGTCGTCCGCGACACGGCGGACAACTGCATCATCGTGTGCTCGATCGAGAATCTCGATCCGATGGGCGTGCATACCGGCGACTCGATCACTGTCGCGCCGGCGCAGACGCTCACCGACAAGGAATACCAGCGCCTGCGCGATGCCTCGATCGCGGTGCTGCGCAAGATCGGCGTCGACACCGGCGGCTCGAACGTGCAGTTCGGCATCAATGCCCAGGACGGTCGCGTCGTCGTCATCGAGATGAACCCGCGCGTGTCGCGCTCGTCGGCGCTGGCGTCCAAGGCCACCGGTTTCCCGATCGCCAAGGTCGCGGCGAAACTCGCCGTGGGCTTCACGCTCGACGAGTTGCGCAACGAGATCACCGGCGGCGTCACCCCGGCCTCGTTCGAGCCGAGTATCGACTACGTCGTCACCAAGATTCCGCGCTTCGCATTCGAGAAGTTCCCGGCGGCCGATGCGCGCCTGACCACGCAGATGAAGTCGGTCGGCGAAGTCATGGCGATGGGCCGCACCTTCCAGGAATCGCTGCAGAAGGCGCTGCGCGGCCTCGAGATCGGCAAGGTCGGTCTCGACCCCACCGGTGCGGCGGCCCAGGGCGAAGACGGCCTGCTGCGCATCAAGCGCGATCTGAAGGAGCCCGGTCCGGAGCGTCTGTTCCAGGTTGCCGAAGCCTTCCGCGCCGGCCTGTCGGTCGACGACGTGTTCAAGCTCAGCTTCATCGATCCGTGGTTCCTCGACCAGATCGAAGAGCTCGTCGCGATCGAAGGCCAGATGCACCACGACGGCCTCGCCGGCCTCGACGCCAAGCGCCTGCGCCAGTTCAAGCGCAAGGGTTTCTCCGACATGCGCATCGCCCAGCTCACCGGCACCGACGAATCGGCCGTGCGCGCGCTGCGTCGCGCGTTCAACGTGCGCCCGGTGTACAAGCGCGTCGATTCCTGCGCGGCGGAGTTCGCGACGTCGACGGCCTACCTGTATTCGACCTACGAGGACGAATGCGAGGCTCTGCCGACCGATCGCAAGAAGATCATGGTGCTCGGCGGCGGTCCCAACCGCATCGGCCAGGGCATCGAGTTCGACTATTGCTGCGTGCATGCCGCGCTGGCTCTGCGCGAGGACGGCTACGAGACCATCATGGTCAACTGCAATCCGGAGACCGTGTCGACCGACTTCGACACCTCCGATCGCCTGTACTTCGAACCGCTGACGCTCGAGGACGTGCTCGAGATCATCGATGTCGAGAAACCCGAAGGCGTGATCGTGCAGTACGGCGGCCAGACGCCGCTCAAGCTCGCGCGCGCGCTGGAAGCCGCGGGCGCACCCATCATCGGCACTTCGCCCGATTCGATTGACCTGGCCGAAGACCGTGAGCGCTTCCAGCAGCTCATCGAACGCCTCGGCCTGCGTCAGCCGCCCAATCGCACGGCGCGTACGCCGGAAGAAGCACTCGCGCACGCCAAGGCCATCGGCTATCCGCTGGTCGTGCGTCCGAGCTACGTGCTCGGCGGTCGCGCGATGGAAATCGTCTATTCCGACGAGGACCTGTCGCGCTACATCCGCGAAGCGGTGCAGGTGTCCAACGATTCGCCGGTCCTGCTCGACCGCTTCCTCGACAACGCCGTCGAGGTCGACGTCGACGTGATCGCCGACGCCGAAGGCGGCGTGCTGATCGGCGGCATCATGGAGCACATCGAGGAAGCCGGCGTGCACTCGGGCGATTCGTCCTGCTCGCTGCCGCCGTACACGCTGAGCGTCGAGATCCAGGACCAGCTGCGCGAGCAGATGACGATGATGGCGCGCGAGCTCAAGGTCGTCGGCCTGATGAACGCGCAGTTCGCGATCCAGTTCGACGCGCAAGGTGGCGAAACCATCTTCGTGCTGGAGGTCAACCCGCGTGCTTCGCGCACGGTGCCTTTCGTGTCGAAAGCCATTGGCTCGCCGCTGGCCAAGATCGCCGCGCGTTGCATGGTCGGCCAGTCGCTGGCGGCGCAGGGCAAGACGCGCGAGATCATTCCCGCGTACTACTCGGTCAAGGAAGCGGTATTCCCGTTCGCCAAGTTCCAGGGCGTCGACCCGATCCTCGGCCCGGAAATGCGCTCCACGGGCGAAGTCATGGGCGTCGGCCGTACGTTCGAGGAAGCGTTCGGGCGCGCGGAAGAAGCGGCCAACATCAAGGCGCCGCAGGTCGGTCAGGTGTTCATTTCGGTGCGCGATGGCGACAAGCCGCGTGTCGCCGATGTCGCGAAACTGCTGGTCAGCCGCGGCTACACCCTCGTGGCCACCAGCGGCACCGCGACCTACCTGGGCGAGCAGGGCATCGAATGCGCGCGCATCAACAAGGTCATCGAAGGCCGCCCGCATATCGTCGACCTGATCAAGAACGGCGACATCGTCTATATCGTCAACACCACGGAAGGCAAGCAGGCGATCGCCGACTCCTTCTCGATCCGTCGCGAAGCGCTGCAGCATCGGGTAACGTATTCCACCACCATCCCGGGTGCGCGCGCGCTGATTCAGGCGATCGACACCCGTAACCACCCGCGCGTCTGGTCGCTGCAGGAATTGCACAAGGAACTTCAAGGATGAGCATCGCTCCTCTCACCACCCAGGGCGCCCAGCGTCTGCGCGAAGAGCTCGAGAACCTCAAGTCGGTCAAGCGCCCGGCGGTGATCAATGCGATCGCCGAGGCCCGCGCGCACGGCGATCTCAAGGAAAACGCCGAGTACCACGCCGCCCGCGAACAGCAGGGTTTCATCGAAGGCCGCATCCAGGAGCTGGAATACGTGCTGTCGCACTGCCAGCTGATCGACGTCGCCACGCTCAATGCCGGCGATCGCGTCGTGTTCGGCGCCACCGTGGAGCTGGGCGCGTCCGAGAGCGACGAAGAAGTGACCTACCAGATCGTCGGCGACCTGGAATCGGACATCAAGCAGGGCAAGATCTCGATTTCTTCGCCGATTGCGCGCGCGATGATCGGCAAACACCAGGGCGATACGATCACCATCGAAGCGCCCGGTGGCCAGCGCGAGTACGACATCCTCACGGTGCGCTACATCGGCTGAGGCCGACGCATGGGCGCGCCCGTCGACAGCCTGAGCCTGCTGCTTCCCGAGCGCCGTCGATTCGCGGGCCAGGCGCTGGCGCCGGAAACGGCCCAGCGACTGGGCCGCGCCGATCGTCTCGATGCCGCCGAGCCCGGCGATCGCGCGCAGTTGCTGCGCTATTTCCAGTTGTTGCCACGCGGCTGGCCGATGGCGGCGATCACCCGCCAGGCGGATGCCGGCGACGCTCCGATCCATGCTTGGCTGCGCGCCGATCCGGTGTATGTGCGGCCGGACGTCAACGGCGTGCGGCTCATGGCCTTCGGTAATCTCGGACTGACGGCCGAAGAAGCCGAGGCGTTCATCCGACCGCTGAAGCCGCTGTTCGGCGACACCGGCTTCCCGATCTCCGCGGGTGCGCCGGAACGCTGGTACCTGATGCTGCCGCGCGAATCGAAACTGCCGGTGTTCACCACACCGATGGAAGGCCTCGGCGAAGATCTGCTTGCGCATCTGCCGGACGGCCCCGAGGGACGTCGCTGGCGCGCCTTGCTCAACGAAGGGCAGATCCTGCTGCACAACCATCCGCGCAACGCCGAGCGCATCGCCGCCGGTCGGATGCCGGTGAACAGCCTCTGGTTCTGGGGCGGTGGCGTGTTGCCCGATGCGGTGAGCGTGTCCGCACCGCACGTCGTGGGCGACGACGTCGAATTGCGCGCCCTGGCGACGCTGGCCGGCGCCGACGCGAGACCCGGCGACACCGGGTCCGTCCTCGTTGATCTGCGCCACGCGCGGCAATGGGACGCCATCGAGCGCGATCATCTGCAGCCGGCGATCGGCCAGCTGGGCACGCGCTATGCCAGTGTGCTGCTCGATTTCGCCGACGGTGTGCGCTGGCGCATCGCCTCCGGTCAGCGTTGGCGGTTCTGGCGGCGTGCCTTGTCCCAGCTCGACGCGTGATCGCCGAGCCGCGCATCGTCCGGCGCCCGGTGCCGGAATTTTCAGGCTGGCCGGCGTCGGTGCCGGCCGTCCTGCAGCGCATCTACGCCGCACGCGGCCTGCGCAGCCCCGAGGAAGCGGAGCTTAAACTCGCTCGCCTGTTGCCGCCCGACAGTCTCGGTGGCCTCGAGGCGGCGGTCGCCTTGCTCGCCGAAACCATCGCGGCGCAACGGCACATCGTCATCGTCGGCGATTTCGACTGCGACGGCGCGACCGGCACGGCCGTCGCCGTGCGCGGCCTGCGCCTGCTCGGCGCCACGCGCGTGAGCTACCAGGTGCCGAACCGGGTCACGCACGGCTACGGACTGTCGGCGGCCCTGGTCGACGACCTGGTCGCGCTCTCGCCCGATCTGTTGATCACCGTGGACAGCGGCATCGCTTGTCACGCCGGCGTCGCGGCGGCGAAAGCGCGTGGCTGGCAGGTGCTGATCACCGACCATCATCTGCCAGGACCGCAGTTGCCGATGGCCGATGTCATCGTCAATCCCAATCTCGACGGCGACGCATTTCCGAGCAAGGCGCTCGCGGGCGTTGGCGTGATGTTCTATCTGCTGCTGGCCCTGCGCCGCCACCAGCGCGATGCCGGCGCGTACCCGAACGGCGAGCCGGATCTGTCGCGCCTGCTCGACTTGGTTGCTGTCGGGACCGTCGCCGATCTCGTGCCGTTGGACTACAACAATCGCTTGCTGGTATCGGCGGGTCTACGACGCCTGCGGCAAGGGCAGGGGCAGGCGGGCCTGGGAGCCCTGGCTGATGTCGCCGGGCGCGATCTGGGCAAACTCACGGCCAACGATATCGGCTTCGCACTCGCACCGCGTCTGAACGCGGCGGGGCGTCTGGAGGACATGGCGCTGGGCATCGAGTGCCTGCTTTGCGACGACCCGCTTCGCGCGCGCGAGCTGGCGCAGGTGCTCGATCGCATCAATGCCGAACGTCGCGACTTGCAGCAGAGCATGGTCGACGACGCCGAATTGCTTGTGCAGCGCCTGCCGCTGGACGATGGCGCGCTGCCGGCGGGCCTGGTCCTGTTCGATGCCGCCTGGCATGCGGGCGTGATCGGGCTGGTGGCCTCACGCATCAAGGATCGTGTGCACCGACCGACGATCGCGTTCGCGCCCGCCGAACCGGGCGGTACGTCCTTGCGCGGCTCGGCGCGCTCGATTCCCGGGTTCCATATCCGCGATGCCCTGGCTCTCATCGATGCACAGAATCCGGGTTTGATCGAACGCTTCGGCGGGCATGCGATGGCCGCCGGTCTGAGCCTGGACGCGCACCGTCTCGAAGCATTCCGCGTCGCATTCGCGGCCACGACCGAAGCGCGAATGTCGCCCGACTGGCTGCACTCGGAAATCCTCAGCGACGGCCCGCTGACCGTGAGTGAATCCGGCCGCGATCTGGCCGAGGCCTTGCGCCTGGCCGGCCCCTGGGGGCAGGGGTTTCCCGAGCCCTTGTTCGACGGCCTCTTCGAAGTGCGCGAGTGGCGCGTGCTCGGTGGCCGGCATCTGAAAATGTCCCTGGTGCCGGACGGGGGCAGGGCGGCGATCTCGGCGATCCATTTCGGCGGCTGGCGTGAACAGCCCCCGCCCGGACGCATCCACGTCGCCTATCAGCTGGAGCCCGACGATTTTCGCGGTCGCCGCGACGTGCAATTGCTGGTCCGGCACTGGCAGGCGGCCTGAGTCCGCGCGGTTTCGCGCCCGCTGCGCAAGGTCCCGGGCTGGTATCATTGCCCCCTGTTTTTTATAGGTCCTGTCCTCTCCATGGAACTCAACCTCATCCGCCAGCGAATCGCCGACCTCAAGGGTCGGCTGGATTCGCTGAGGGGGTATCTTTGACTTCGATGCAAAGCTAGAACGCCTCGAAGAAGTCAGCCGCGAGCTGGAAAATCCCGCCATCTGGAACGAACCCGAACGGGCGCAGGCCCTGGGCAAGGAACGTTCGTTCCTGGAAAAAACCACGTCCGAGATCAGCGGCAACACCGACGGTCTGGTCGAGGCCGCCGAATTGCTCGACCTGGCGGAAATGGACGATGACGAAGGCACCGTCGCGGCCGTCGTCGCCGATGTCGACAAGATCGCGGCGCGACTGGAGAAGCTGGAATTCCAGCGCATGTTCGGCGGCGAACTCGATGCCTCCAATTGCTTCGTCGATATCCAGGCCGGTGCCGGCGGTACCGAGGCGCAGGACTGGGCGGAAATCCTGCTGCGCATGTACCTGCGCTTTTGCGAAAACCGCGGCTGGAAAACCGAGCTGATGGAAGTCAGCGCTGGCGACGTTGCCGGCGTGAAGTCGGCGACGTTCCGCGTCGAAGGCGAGTACGCCTACGGCTGGCTCAAGACCGAGATCGGTGTGCATCGCCTCGTGCGCAAGTCGCCGTTCGATTCCGATAATCGCCGGCACACGAGTTTCACCTCGGTCTTCGTCAGTCCCGAGGTGGACGACAACATCGAGATCGATATCAATCCGGCCGATCTGCGTACCGACGTGTACCGGTCGTCCGGCGCCGGCGGCCAGCACGTCAACAAGACCGAATCGGCCGTGCGCATCACCCACGTCCCGACCAATACCGTGGTCGCTTGCCAGACCGGCCGCAGCCAGCACCAGAACCGCGACACCGCGATGAAGATGCTCAAGGCCAAGCTGTACGAAATGGAAGTGCAGAAGCGCAACACGGAAAAGAACGCACTCGAGGCGACCAAGTCCGACATCGGCTGGGGCAGCCAGATCCGCAGCTACGTGCTCGACCAGAGCCGCATCAAGGATCTGCGCACCGGCGTCGAACGCACCGACACGCAGAAGGTGCTGGACGGTGACCTCGACGAATTCGTCGAAGCCAGCCTGAAATCGGGCCTGGCGGCGGGTTCCAAACGCGTCGACGCGGCCTGATTTTTTTCGCTCCTACCTCCGATCTCCCTGGCAGAACCATGACCGAACCGACCATCGCCCCCGTCGACGAAAACCAGCTCATCGCCGAGCGCCGCGGCAAGCTCAAGGCGATCCGCGACCAGGGCATTGCGTTCCCGAACGATTTCAAACGGGGCGACTACGCGGCCGACCTGCAGGCGGAGTTCGCCAACAAGGAGCACTGGACGGCGGAAGTACTGGAAGCGACGCCGCGTCGCGTGCAGATCGCCGGCCGCATGCTGCTCAAACGCGTCATGGGCAAGGCCAGCTTCGTGCAGATCCAGGACATGAGCGGCCGCATCCAGCTCTACCTGACCGCGAACGATCTGGGCGAAAGCTACGATGCCTTCAAGGGCTGGGACATCGGCGACATCGTCGGCGTCGCCGGCGTGCTCACGCGCACCAAGACCGGCGAACTCTCGGTGAAGGCCAGCACGCTGCGCCTGCTGACCAAGTCGCTGCGGCCCTTGCCGGACAAGTTCCACGGCCTGTCCGACGTCGAGCAGCGCTATCGCATGCGCTACGTCGACCTGATCGTGAATCCGGAAGCGCGCGACGTCTTCATCAAGCGCTCGAAGATCGTCTCGGCGATGCGCAGCTGGCTCGATGCGCGCCGTTTCCTGGAAGTGGAAACGCCGATGATGCATTACATTCCTGGCGGCGCCACGGCCAAGCCGTTCATGACGCACCACAATGCGCTGGACCTCGACCTGTACCTGCGCGTCGCGCCCGAGCTCTACCTCAAGCGCCTCACCGTCGGCGGCCTCGAGCGCATCTACGAGATCAATCGCAACTTCCGCAACGAGGGGGTGTCGACGCGGCACAACCCCGAGTTCACGATGCTTGAGCTGTACGAGGCCTATGCCACTTACACCGAGATCATGGACCTGACCGAAGGCGTGATCCGCGACGTCGCCACATCGGTGCTCGGCACCAATGCGCTGACCTGGGACGGCAACGCAATCAACATCGGCCCGGCGTTCCGGCGCTGGTCAATGACCGAGGCGGTGCTCGAGCACAACCCGGAAATCCAGCGGGCGGAACTGCGCGATCTCGATGCCATGCGCCGTCACTGCGAACGCCTGAAAATCCACGTCAAGAAGGGCTACGGCTGGGGCAAGATCCTGCTGGAAATCTTCGAGAAGACCGTCGAGCACACGCTGATCCAGCCGACCTTCATCACCGACCATCCGGTCGAGGTGAGCCCGCTGGCGCGTGCGAACGACGTCGATTCCGAGCTGACCGACCGCTTCGAGCTTTTCATCGGCGGCAAGGAGATCGCGAACGGCTTCTCCGAGCTCAACGACGCCGAAGACCAGGCCGCACGCTTCCAGGCCCAGGTCGAGCAGAAGGACGGCGGCGACGACGAGGCGATGCATTTCGATGCCGACTACATCCGCGCCCTGGAAGTGGGCCTGCCGCCGACCGGTGGCCTGGGCATCGGCATCGACCGTCTGGTCATGCTGCTGACCGGCTCGGATTCGATCCGCGACGTGCTGCTGTTCCCCTACATGCGACCCGAATCGGCCTGACCGACGTGGGGCCGCCGGAGGGCAGTGGCGGCAGCCCGGTCACGGCCGCTTACGGCCCGCAATCAGGCACTTGCGGGACACTGTTCAGGTTCGGCCTGATAAGCGTATGCTCAACCCATTCGGTTTCCCGGATGGGTGCGACTCATGCGTGTATTGATCGTCGATGATCAAGCCTCACAGCGGACGATGCTCCGCCACTTGGTCGAGGACATCAGCCCCGAGATCAAGGTCACCGATTTCCCCGATCCCGTGCAGGCGCTGCTGTATTCGCAGAAAGAGCCGCCGGACCTGGTGATCCTCGATTACCGCATGCCCAAGATGGACGGGCTGGAATTTGCGCGTCGCTTCCGCCGGCCGCTGTCGCAGCGCGATGTGCCGATCATCCTGGTCACCGTCGTCGGCGACGAACCGATCCGACAGGCCGCGCTCGAAGCCGGCGTCATCGATTTCCTGGTCAAGCCCGTGCGCCCGCGCGAATTGCGCCTGCGTTGCAAGAATCTGCTCGAACTGCGCCAGCGCCAACAGTCGCTGAAGTCGCGTGCGCATCTGCTCGAGCACCAGCTGCTGTCGGGCATCCACGAGATGGAGCATCGCGAGCGCGACCTGCTCACGCGTCTGGCCAAGGCGACCGGCCAGCGCGAAGGCAACGACGTCCACCATGTTGAGCGGATTTCGCGCTACAGCGGGCTGATCGCCGAGAGCGCCGGACTCGACGATGACAACATCCGCCTGATCGAATACGCCGCGCCGCTGCACGACATCGGCAACATCTCCATTCCCGATGCCATCCTGCAAAAGCCCGGCCCGCTCGACGACGACGAGCGCAAGCGCATGCAGACGCACACCCTGATCGGGCACGAGATGCTGCGCGACAGCCACAGCGATTTCATCCAGGTCGGTGCCGAGATCGCGCTGGCGCATCACGAGCGCTGGGACGGCAGCGGGTATCCGAATGGCCTCATCGGCGAGGCGATTCCGATGTCGGCGCGCATCGTCGCCGTCGCGGACGTGCTCGATGCGATGACCAGCAACCGCCCGTATCGCCCGGCGAAAACCATCGAGGAAGCGCTTGCGAGTCTCAAGGCATCCTCCGGACGGCATTTCGATCCCGACCTGATCCGTATCCTGGATGGCCGCAGCAATGAAGTCGCGGCGATCCATCGCACTTTCACCGCAGCCCCCGTGGCGTAACCTGACCCGGCGACCCCGCCCGTGACCCTTCACAGCTCCCGCTGGCTCCAGCCGTTTCGCAATCGTCCCGATAGCGAACACGTGCAGGCGCTGGTGCGGCTGATCATCGCCTGCCTGATCCTGGCCTATCTGGGCGCCTTGCAGGCCTACGCCGGCCCGGCGCTGGACGTGCAGCCGATGGTGCTGATCATGCTGGCCGAAGCCGTGGTGGGCCTCGGCATCGTCGCCAGCATCGCCTTCGATCCCGGCGTTTCCCATGTTCGCCGCTGGCTGGGCATGCTCGCCGACTACGCAACGCTCGCGACCCTGATGACGCTGAAGGCCGAAGAGCTCGCACCGCTCTACGTGCTGATCCTTTGGGTGACGATCGGTAACGGCCTGCGCTACGGTACGCATTACCTGCATGCTGCGTCGACGCTGGCGGCGGCGTCGTTCCTGTCGGTGGTGTGGTTCGGCGATTTCTGGCGCGACCATGTCTACCTCGCCGGCGGTCTCGGCGTCGGCCTGATCGCGATCCCGATGTACCTGTCCTCGCTGCTCAAGGACCTGCACAGCGCCACCGAGGAAGCCAAGCGCGCCAATGCTGCCAAGTCGCGCTTCCTGGCCAATATGAGCCACGAATTCCGCTCGCCGCTCAACGGCATCATCGGCATGGCCGAGCTGCTGACCGGCACGCGCCTCGCGCCCGACCAGCGTGAATCGGCCGAAGTCATCTACACCTCGGCGCAGACCTTGCTGCTCCTGGTCGACGATGTGCTCGACATCTCGGCGATCGAAGCGGGCAAGCTGCAGCGCAAGGACGCGGATTTCAACCTGCACGATCTGGTGCATCGCCTGCAGAAGATGTTGCAGCCGCATGCCGCCGGCAAGGGACTGCTGCTGAAAGCCACCATCGACGACGATGTGCCCGTGCGCGTGCATGGCGACGGCGCGCACCTGACGCAGATCCTGCTCAATCTGATGCACAACGCGGTCAAGTTCACCGAACAGGGCGAAGTCGCGCTGAAGGTGAGCAACCAGGGCGGCAGCGAGCTGGCGCCCTTGCTGCGTTTCTCGGTGCGCGATACCGGCATCGGCATTTCAGCCGAGGACAAGGAACGCATTTTCCGCGCGTTCGAACAGGTCGACATGGGGCCGACGCGACGCTTCGGCGGCACCGGTCTGGGCACCACGATCGCCAAGACGCTCACGCAACTGCTCGGCGGTCAGATCGGTCTGGAAGACAACCCCGGCGGCGGCAGCCACTTCTGGGTCGAGCTGCCGATGCGCGTGCAGGAACCCGGTGCGGCCTCGCCCGAATCCGAAAGCGGCAAGGTGGTGTCCTTCGACGATCCGTTCATCCGGCACAAGGCGCGCGTGCGGTCCCTGCGCGTGCTGGTCGCCGACGATCAGCACGCCAATCGCGTCGTGCTGACCCGCATCCTGGAACGCGCCGGCCACAAGGTGACTGCGGTCAATGACGGCGAGGAAGCGCTGGACGCACTGGAAATCGGCAACATCGACATCGCCATCCTCGACATGCACATGCCGCACCTGACCGGCCTGGATGTCATCCGCCAGCTGCGTTTCATGCAGGCGGGCGGGAAATCGACGCCGGTCATCGTGCTCAGCGCCGATGCCACGGTGCAGGCGGTCAAGGATGCCGAAGCCGCCGGCGCGCCGGCCTATCTGACCAAGCCTGTGGTCGTGGGCAAGCTGCTGGAAACGATCGCGGACCTGATTTCGCCGCAGAAGCTGCCCGGTGTGCGTCCGGTCACCGATGTCGCGCGGCCGATGGTCAATCCTGCGGTGCTGCAGGAACTGGCCGCGATGAATCTGGGCGAGTCCTTTCTGCGCGATTTCGTCGAGCAATGCCTCAAGGACGCCTCGGGCTGCCTGGCCGAACTCTCGCGCGCCGGCTCTCTGCGGGCCTGGGAGGATTTCCGCGAGGCGGCGCACGCCTTCAAGGGCGTCGCCGAAAACATGGGTGCGCAGATTCTGGCCGAGCGCTGCATGCAGATCATGCGGGCCAACGACGAGGCGCTGGCGCGCGAACAGCGCAAGCTGGTCAGCGAGCTGACCTCGCAGCTGACCGTGGTGGCCGAACAGACGCGAAGCGAAGTCGCCCGCCTGATCCAGGCGGAGAACGGAAATTCCGGACGCGGCTCGAGCCCGGACAACAACTAGGTCGGGTCCGGCAGACGGTTTCCTGCCGCGACCGACCGCCCGGGAACGGCGCGGTCAGTCGCGAAAACGGCAAATCATCGCGCATTGATCATCGGCAGGGTGTCGGCGCGACGCTGCTGCGCGCGGATCAGGCGTTCCATCGTCTTCAGCGCGCGATCGTTCAGACGCATCGCTGCGTCGACCCATTCGGTGGTGACGGCGAGCAGTTCTTCGAGGCTGACCGGGCGGCAGGACTGGCGCACGGCATTCATCGAACGCAGGGCATTGCCGATGCGCTTGTGACGGCGGGCGAGTTCGCGCGCGGCCTGGATGCCTTCGCCCTTGGGCACGACATAGTCGACGACGCCCATCGCAAGCAGTTCTTCGGCCGGGTAAACCTTGGCGTCGAGCATCATTCGCTCGGCCTGGGCCGGGGTCACGCGGCGGGTCAGGAAGGTGTAAGCGCCCATGCCCGGGAACAGGTCGAACAGGACTTCGGGGAAGCCCATGCCGGTGCCTTCCTCGGCGATGATCGTGTGGCAGCACAGCGCGGCTTCGAAGCCGCCGCCGAGCGCGTCGCCCTGGACCACGGCGATGCTGTGCACGCGATCTTCGTACAGGCGCGAGAAGTTGAAGGCGACTTCGACGCACAGCTTGGCGTATTCGAGCAGACGGCCGCGGTTGCCGCTGCGAATCAGGCGCGCGAACAGGGACAGGTCGCCGCCCAGGTTGAACACGTCCGCATCGGAAGCCAGGATCAGGTGGTGGATGCCGGCTTGCGGATCGTTGTTGGCGGCAAGCGAGCGGCGCAGGTCTTCCTGGCCACGCTTCATTTCCTGAAGCAGGCGCTCGGAGAAACACGGGTGATAGCCGGGCGTCTGGCCGCCGGCATGCATGTAGAACCAGTCGGTTCCGGTGGACGATTCGCTGAAATTGCGGACGAGGGGGGAGCCGATTTCAAGGGTGACGCGCTCGAGCAGGGACATGGCAGTACTCCAGGGAGGAGAGGGGAGGACACGATCAGACATCCCTGACTGGCAGGGGCCAAACCAGTGTACACCCGGCCTTTATGTGTGCTAGGCACTCCCACAGTGCGCCTGTCTCCCTTCCGGAGCTGCCGCCGCCTCAGGCGGTGGTCTTTGGCGAGTCTCGCAACTCCCTGCGCAGGATCTTGCCGACGTTGGATTTCGGCAATTCTGTGCGGAACTCCACAAATTTGGGCAGTTTGTAGCCCGTGAGGTTCTCCCGGCAGAAAGCCTTGACCTGTTCGGCAGTGAGCGCCGGATCCTTCTTCACGATGACGACCTTCACTGCCTCGCCGGATTTTTCGTCCGGTACGCCGACCGCCGCGACCTCCAGAACCCCGGGCATCGTCGCGATCACGTCCTCGATCTCGTTCGGGTACACGTTGAAACCCGAGACGAGGATCATGTCCTTCTTGCGATCGACGATGAAGAAAAAGCCGTTCGCATCCATCTTGGCCATGTCGCCGGTATGCAGCCAGCCTTCGGCGTCGATGACCTTCGCCGTTTCTTCGGGACGCTGCCAGTAACCGAGCATCACCTGCGGACCCTTGACGCAAAGTTCGCCGACATCGCCCAGGGGCATGATGCGGCCTTCTTCATCCTTGAGGCAGCAGTCGGTCGAGGGAATCGGCAGACCGATCGCGCCGTTGTAGTCGGCCAGGTCCAGGGGATTCATGCACGCGGCGGGCGAGGTTTCCGTCAAGCCGTACGCTTCGACAAGCGTCACGCCGGTGACCTTCTTCCAGCGCTCGGCGACCGCGCGCTGCACGGCCATGCCGCCGCCGAGAGCGAGGTGCAGGGTGGAGAAATCGATCTTGTCGAAGCCGGGCGTGTTGAGCAGGCCGTTGAACAGCGTGTTCACGCCGGTGATCGCAGTGAACTTGCTAGTTGCGAGCTCTTTCACGAAGCCGGGCATGTCGCGCGGATTGGTGATCAGCAGATTCAGGCCGCCGAACTTCATGAACACCAGGCAGTTCGAGGTCAGCGCGAAGATGTGATACAGCGGCAGGGCGGTGATCATGATCTCTTCGCCCTCCCTGACGTCCTTGCCGATCCAGGCCGAGGCCTGCTGCATGTTCGCGACCAGATTGCGATGCGTGAGCATCGCGCCCTTGGCGACGCCGGTGGTGCCGCCGGTGTACTGCAGGAAGGCGATGTCGCCGGCGCGGATGTCGATCTGCGGCAGCGGTTTGTCGCCGCCGAGGGCCAGCGCGCGACGGAAGCTGATCGCGCCGGGTAGGCGGTAGTCGGGAATCATCTTCTTCACGTACTTGAGCATGAAGTTGACGATCGGGCCCTTCGGGAAACCGAGCAGGTCGCCGATGCAGGTGGTGATGACTTGCTTGATCGGCGTGTCGGCGACGACGTCGGCGACGGTGTGCGCGAACATCTCCATGACCACGATCACGGTGGCACCGGAATCGACGAGCTGGTGCTTGAGCTCGCGGCCGGTGTACATCGGATTGGTGTTGACGACGGTCAAGCCGGCGCGCAGCACGCCGAAGATCGCGATCGGGTACTGCAGCACGTTCGGCATCATCAGGGCGACGCGGTCGCCCTTCTTGAGCTTGAGCTCGTTGAGCAGGTAGTTGGCGAACTGGGCGCTCAGCCGGTCGACTTCGGCATAGGTCAGCGACTTGCCGTAGTTGGCGAAAGCGGGGCGGGAGTTGTAGCGTTCGCAGGCTTTGCTCAGCACCGAGACGATCGAGGGATACTCGTCTACATTGATCTCGTCCGGAACGTTTTCCGGATAGCTGGCCAGCCAGGGACGCTCATTGCTCATGCGGATCTTCCTTTCGCGAACTCAGGCCGGACCCCTCACCGTACGATGGAGGACGGAAGCCGTGGATGACCCGATTGGAGCATACGCACTAGGGGCTGGCAAGGCGCGCCGGCGCTGGCTGCACGGCCTTGTGACGGCCTCCGCGCTGGCCTGCGCGGGCCTGCTCGCAGGCTGTAGCCACGAGCCGCCGGAACAGAAATTGCGCGACACCATCGCCGGCATGCAGGCCGCCGCCGAGGCGCGCGACGCGGACGAATTGTTCGCACCGATCGCCGAGGATTTCGGCGGTCCCGGCGGTATGGATCGCGAGTCGTTCCGGCGCTTCGTCACCCTGGTATCGCTGCGCAACGAGAAGGTCGGCGTGCAGCTGGGCCCGATGGACGTCAAGCTGTTCGGCCAGGACCGCGCGACGGTGCGATTCACCGCGGCCACCAGCGGCGGTTCGGGCTGGTTGCCCGACAGCGCGCAGGTCTACCAGGTCGAAACCGGCTGGCGGATGCAGGACGGCGACTGGAAACTGATCTCGGCGACGTGGGATCCCTCGCTCTGATCTGGCTGTGTCACTGTCGTCAGACCCGGGAAACGAAAAAGGCGGCCTAGGCCGCCTTTTTCCTTACTGACCAGTCGAAAGACTCAGGCGGCTTTCTTGCTGGCCAGCTGACGCAGCACGTAGTGCAGGATGCCGCCGTGACGGAAGTATTCGACTTCCTTCGGCGTCAGCAGCAGGACCTGCGCCTGGAAGCGGATTTCGCCACCGTCGGCTTTCTTCGCGACCACGTCGGCAACCTTGCCGGCGCCGTCCTTCAGGCCGGTGATCGAGAACACCTCGTCGCCCTTGAGTCCGAGCGACGCCGCGTTCTGGCCGTCGAGGAACTGCAGCGGCAGCACACCCATGCCGACCAGGTTCGAACGGTGGATGCGCTCGAAGCTTTCGGCGATGACAGCCTTCACGCCGAGCAGGTTGGTGCCCTTGGCCGCCCAGTCGCGCGACGAACCGGTGCCGTATTCCTTGCCCGCGATGACGACCAGGGGCACGCCCTCGGCCTTGTACTTCATCGCCGCGTCGTAGATCGCCAGCTTTTCGCCATCCGGGAAATGCAGGGTGTTGCCGCCTTCCTCGCCGCCCAGCATCAGGTTCTTGATGCGGATGTTGGCGAAGGTGCCGCGCACCATGACGTCGTCGTTGCCGCGGCGCGAGCCATAGCTGTTGAAGTCGGTCGGAGCGACACCGCGCGACTGCAGGAACTTGCCCGCAGGCGAGCTGGCCTTGATGTTGCCGGCCGGCGAGATGTGGTCGGTGGTGATCGAGTCGCCGAACAGGCCGAGCAGGCGCGCATCGTGGATGTCTTCGATCTTGCCGATCGCCATCGACATGCCGTCGAAGTAGGGCGGATTCTTGACGTAGGTCGAGTCGCCGTCCCACTGATAGCTCTCGCCGTCCGGGGAGGCGATCTGGTTCCAGCGCGAGTCGCCCTTGAACACGTCGGCGTAGTTCTTGGCGAACATGTCCGGACCGATCGTGCGCAGGATGTTGTCGCTGATTTCCTTGTTCGACGGCCAGATGTCCTTGAGGTAGACCGGCTGTCCGTCCTTGCCCGTGCCCAGCGCATCCTTCGATAGATCGATGTCGACGGTGCCGGCGATCGCGTAAGCCACCACCAGCGGCGGCGAGGCGAGGTAGTTCATTTTTACTTCGGCATGCACGCGGCCTTCGAAGTTGCGGTTGCCCGACAACACCGACGCGACCACGAGGTCGTTCTCGGCGATGCCCTTGGACACTTCGTCCGGCAGCGGGCCGGAGTTGCCGATGCAGGTCGTGCAGCCGTAGCCGACGACGTAGAAGCCGAGCTTCTCGAGGTCGCCCAGTACGTCCGCCTTCTTGAGGTAGTCGGTGACCACCAGCGAGCCCGGCCCGAGCGAGGTCTTGACCCACGGCGCCGCGGTCAGGCCCTTGGCGACGGCGTTGCGCGCCAGCAAGCCGGCGGCCAGCATCACGGCGGGGTTGGACGTGTTCGTGCACGAGGTGATAGCGGCGATGACGACGGAACCGTCGCCGAGCTCGCAGTCGGCATCCTTGATGCGGATCTTCGAACGGGGCTTGGAGGCGAGGTGCTCGGCCTGCGGCTGGTCGCCGCCTTCGGCGTCGAAGCGCTGCACGGTTTCGGCCTTGGGCTTGCGGTTCGCGATCAGGCCTTCGAGGCTGGCGTGGTAGTTCGCCTTCATGTCGGTGAGCAGCACGCGGTCCTGCGGACGCTTCGGGCCGGCAAGCGAGGGCAGCACGGTGCCCATGTCCAGCGACAACACGGCGCTGTACTCGGCTTCGGCATCGGTGCGCCACAGGCCCTGGGCCTTGGCATAGGCTTCGACGAGCGCGATGAGTTTCTCGTCGCGGCCCGACAGACGCAGATAGTTCAGCGCCTCGTCGTCGACCGGGAAGATGCCGCAGGTCGCACCGTATTCGGGCGCCATGTTGGCGATCGTCGCACGGTCGGCCAGCGGCAGGTGCTCCAGGCCGGAGCCGAAGAATTCGACGAACTTGCCGACGACGCCGTGCTTGCGCAGCATCTGGGTGACGGTCAGCACGAGGTCGGTCGCGGTCGCGCCTTCCGGCAGCTTGCCGGTCAGCTTGAAGCCGACGACCTGCGGAATCAGCATCGAGCTCGGCTGGCCGAGCATCGCCGCTTCCGCTTCGATGCCGCCGACGCCCCAGCCCAGCACGCCGATGCCATTGATCATCGTGGTGTGCGAGTCGGTGCCGAACACGGTGTCCGGGAACGCGTACTTCACGCCGTCGATGTCGCGCTCCATCACCACGCGGGCGAGGTTCTCCAGGTTCACCTGGTGCACGATGCCGGTGTTCGGCGGCACGACCTTGAAGTTGTTGAAGGCTTTCTGGCCCCAGCGCAGGAAGCTGTAGCGCTCGCCGTTGCGCGCGAATTCGATCGCGCCGTTCTCGTCGAGGGCGCTGGGCTTGCCGAACACGTCGACCTGCACGGAGTGATCGATGACCAGTTCCGAGGGAATCAGCGGATTGATGTTCGAGGCCGAGCCGCCGAGCTTGACGACGGCGTCGCGCATCGCGGCGAGGTCGACGACGCAGGGCACGCCGGTGAAGTCCTGCAGGACGACGCGGGCGGGCATGAAGGCGATTTCCGTGTCCGGCTCTTTCGTCGCGACCCAGTTGGCGACGGCTTCGATCGATTCCTTGGTGACCGACACGCCGTCTTCGCAGCGAAGCAGGTTCTCGAGCAGGATCTTCATCGAGAACGGCAGGCGGGCCAGGTTGTAGCGCTGGCCGAGCTTGGCCAGGCTGTAGATCGTGTACGACGTGCCGTTGACGCTGAGCTGGTCGCGGGTCGCGAAGGAGTCGGACATGGAGGGGGCTCCTGAGGGTTTGGCTATGGGACTTGGCTGAAATCCGGGCGGGTAAGGCACGCCGGTAGCCCCATATTATGCCTCAAGAAGCGGTCTTCTGGCGCCATGACGCCGCGATCTGGAGCCAAATAAGCTCAGGCGAGCAGGCTGCGCGCGGTCTCGGTCATCGCCTTGCGCGAGAACAGGAAATCCCAGTAGCTGCCGCCGACCTGGCGCCAGAGCACGGCGGCCCGCAGCGCGGCGAGCAGGGCCGCACGTACCTCGCCAACGACGTCGGGCTGCCCGAGATAAACCGGGTTGCCCTGGACGAGCACGCGCGGTCCGAGCGGACTGATCTGTTCGGCATAGAGCTCGCCGAGGCGACTGAGCACGGTGGGATGGGTCGGCCCCCAATGATCGCGTTGGCGCTGGATGTCACCGAGCGTGCGCTGCACCGCCGCGACCACGGCGTCGGAGGCGACGAAACGGCGCTCCAGGCCCATGACGTTCATGGCCATGCGGGTCTGCGCGGCATCGCGATCGCCGCCGTCGAGCTGGGCGATCAGGCGGCGCAGGCCGGATTCGAGTTCCTGGGCGCTGCCATAGACGGCCTCGGTGCTCTCGGCATCGAAGCGGAACAGGCTGTCGATGCAGGTCGCCAGCGGCTGCGTCTCCGACTGGCCGTTGTTGGCCATCTGTTGGACGAGCTTGATCGCCTGCAACAGGCCGGCGAGGGCGAGGACTCGGTCTTTCATGCGGCGCGGTGCCCCAGTTGTTGTTCGAGACGGGCGTCGGTGCGCAGTATCACCGCACCGCCGAGGCATTCGTCGCCGGCATAGAACACCACCGACTGCCCCGGCGTCACCGCGCGTTGCGGTCGATCGAAGCGGACGGACACGCTGCCATCGTCGCGCACGGTCACCTCGCAGTCTTCGTCGCGCTGACGGTAACGGGTCTTGGCGGTGCAGCGCAGGCGCGTCCCCGGTGGCGCGCCGCCTACCCAGTGGGCCGGTTCGCTGTCGAGCAGGCGCGAGTGCAGCCATTCGCTGTCTGTTCCCTGGTCGACGAATAGCACGTTCGTGGCGACATCCTTGCCCACGACGAACCAGGGCGCCGCCGGCCGGCCTTTCACGCCGCCAATGTGCAGGCCTTCGCGCTGGCCCAGGGTGTAGTAGAAAACGCCATCGTGTTCGCCGACCTTGCTGCCGTCGACACTGCGGATGTCGCCGCGCTGGGCGGGAATGTACTGGCCCAGGAAGTCGCGGAAGTCGCGTTCGCCGATGAAGCAGATGCCGGTGGAGTCCTTCTTCTGCGCAGTTGGCAGGCCAGCCTCGGCCGCCAGGCGACGCACCTCGGCCTTGGGCAGGTGCCCGATCGGGAACAAGGTCGCGGCGAGCTGTTCCTGGCCGAGTTGGTGCAGGAAATAAGTCTGGTCCTTGTCGCCGTCGGCGCCGCGCAGCAGCCGCCAGCGGCCATCGCGCCAACCCACCTGGGCGTAGTGGCCGGTCGCGATCTTTTCCGCGCCCAGGGCACGCGCCTCGTCGAGGAAGGTCTTGAACTTGATCTCGCGGTTGCACAGCACGTCCGGATTGGGCGTGCGGCCCGCGCGGTATTCGGAAAGGAAGTGCTCGAACACGCCCGACCAGTATTCTCTGGCGAAATTGCGTGCAAAGAACGGGATGCCGAGACGGCCGCAGACACCGATCGCGTCGCGGCGATCGTCCTCCGCGCGGCACTCGCCGCTCTCATCTTCGTCCCAGTTCTGCATGAACAGCCCGGCGATCGATTCTCCCTGCTGCTTGAGCACGAGCGCGGTCACCGACGAATCCACGCCGCCGGAAACGCCGACGATCACGCGCGCGGATCGCGGCGAGGAGGGGTCTTGCACGGGGGTGTTCATGACAGGTGGGTCAGGGCGGCCAGCGGCAGACGCCGCCCGGCCAGGAAATCCTCGACCACGCGCCAGACGAGCGGGCTGCGGTGGCGGGCGGTATCGGCCGATAGTTCGGCGGGCGTCATCCACAGCGCCTGGAGAATGCCTTCGTCCAGCTTGCGATGCGGATCGTGTTCGACCGGCTCGGCGGAAAAAGCCAGGCGCAGGTAGTGGCGGCCGGTTTCCGGGGCTTTCCACTGGTAGGCGCCGACGAAGGACTGCAGGCGCACCTGCCAGCCGGTTTCCTCCAGCGTCTCGCGCAAGGCCGCATCGGTCAGCGACTCGTCGGGTTCGAGATGGCCGGCAGGCTGGTTGAGCACGGTCCTGCCGCCCACTTCTTCTTCCACCATGAGAAGACGACCGTCGCGCACCACGATGGTGGCGACGGTGACGTCCGGTTGCCAGAACTTGCGGTTGCGATAGTTCAATCAGTACTGGTCTTTGCTGCCGCTCATGCTTTCTTCAAGCTTGTCAGCGGAGTTGACTGCCGCTTCGATCGCGTCGACCAGCTGCTCGGCATTCGCGTCGGCAGCGATCTTCACCACGAACATGGCGATGTTTTCGTTGGCCTCCCAGGCGCCCAGCTTCACGCTGTGGTTCTCGCGCAGCAGGGTATTGGCGATCAGGGGCGGGAAATCGGTGGTTTCGCTCTTGTAGCCAGGCGACCAGATCTCGCGGACCTTGAGGGTGCCGTAGGTGTTGACCGAGCTGCGCACGAACACCAGCTGGGTGCGGCCTTTGGTGCCGACCTTGTAGACGATCTTGAAATCGCCGTCGCCGTCGATTTCGAACTTGATGCCTTTGCTCTCGAGCTGGGCCTTGATCACCGCGTCCGAACTGGCCGCGCTGGCGGATCCCACGAACAGCATCAGGGCCGCCGAGGCAGCCATGTAAAGCTTTTTCATACCCTTTCCCCTGGTCTGGCAGGCCGGATGGCCGGCACCGCATTCTGAAACGAAACCCGGAACTTAGTCCATGCTTGCATCCGGCGAGGTCGCCCCGATTTATACTGGGGCATGGCCCAGAACAATCCTCCCGAGCACGAACACCACCACGGCCTGGCTGTCGAGACGGCCAAACCCGAGGTGGTCCGGCCGCCCCTGTACCAGGTGGTGCTGCTCAACGACGATTTCACCCCCATGGACTTCGTCGTCGAGGTACTGCAGGTTTTCTTCGCTCTGAACCGCGAAAAGGCCACCCAGGTGATGCTGCACGTCCACACCCGGGGCAAGGGAATTTGCGGCGTGTACACGCGCGACGTGGCTGAATCGAAAGTGACCCAGGTCAACGAGTTTTCCCGTATGCACCAGCATCCCCTGTTGTGCAGCATGGAAAAGGCCTAGGCTGGAAATCGAGAGCGGTGGCCCCATCTTGGAGTGAACGTTTCCGGAGAACCCCATGTTCAGCAAGGACCTCGAATACTCCATTGGCCAGTGCTACAAGCAGGCGCGCGAAGCCCGTCATGAGTTCATGACCGTCGAGCACCTGCTGCTGGCCCTGCTTGAGAACCCGGCCGCGGTCGCGGTGCTCAAGGCCTGCGGCTTCAACCACGGCAAACTCGCCGACGGTCTGCAGCAGGTCATCAACGACAGCGTGCCGGTACTCCCGGCCGACGATGCCCGCGATACGCAGCCGACGCTGGGTTTCCAGCGTGTCCTGCAGCGCGCCGTCTACCACGTGCAGTCCTCCGGCAAGAAGGAAGTCACCGGCGCCAACGTGCTGGTCGCGATCTTCGGCGAGAAGGACTCCCACGCCGTCTACCTGCTGCAGCAGCAGGACATCACGCGCCTGGACGTCGTCAATTACATCTCCCACGGCATCGCCAAGGTCGGCGACGGCAACGAGGACAAGGCGCAGGCCGAATCCCGTCAGGACAGCGAAGGCGAGGGTGAGCCGAAGGGCAACCCGTTGCAGGAATTCGCCAGCAATCTCAACGACCTGGCCCGCGAAGGCAAGATCGACCCACTGATCGGCCGCGAAGACGAAGTCGAGCGCACGATCCAGGTGCTCTGCCGCCGCCGCAAGAACAACCCGCTCTACGTCGGCGAGTCCGGCGTGGGCAAGACCGCGCTCGCCGAAGGTCTGGCCTGGCGCATCGTCGAGGGCAAGGTTCCGGAGGTGCTCAAGGACGCGATCATCTATTCGCTGGACCTGGGCGCCCTCGTGGCCGGCACGAAATACCGCGGCGATTTCGAGAAGCGTCTCAAGGCCGTGCTCGCGCAGATGAAGAAGGAGCCGCGTGCGATCCTGTTCATCGACGAGATCCACACCATTATCGGCGCCGGTTCGGCGTCCGGCGGCACGATGGACGCGTCCAACCTGATCAAGCCCGTGCTGCAGAACGGCGAGCTGCGCTGCATCGGCTCGACCACGTTCCAGGAATACCGTGGCGTGTTTGAAAAGGACCGGGCGCTGGCCCGGCGTTTCCAGAAGATCGACGTCGTCGAACCCTCGATCACCGAGGCGGTCGCCATCCTGCACGGCCTCAAGCCGCGTTTCGAGGCGCACCACGAAGTCGAATACACCGCCGAAGCCATCCAGGCGGCGGTCGATCTGTCGGTCAAGCACATCGGCGATCGTCTGCTGCCCGACAAGGCGATCGACGTCATCGACGAAGCCGGCGCGCGTCAGCGCCTGCGCAGCGAAGCCGACCGCAAGCGCGTGATCGATGTCGAGGAAGTCGAGCTGATCGTCGCCAAGATGGCGCGCATCCCGACCAAGCAGGTCAGCGCATCGGACAAGGATGTGCTGCGCAACCTCGAGCGTAATCTCAAGATGGTCATCTTCGGCCAGGATCCGGCGATCGAGACCCTGGTGTCGGCGATCAAGCTGGCGCGTTCGGGCCTGTCCACGCCGGACAAGCCGATCGGCAACTTCCTGTTTGCCGGCCCGACCGGTGTGGGCAAGACCGAAGTCACCAAGCAGCTGGCGATGCAGTTGGGTATCGAACTGGTGCGTTTCGACATGTCCGAATACATGGAAGCGCATTCGGTGAGCCGCCTCATCGGCGCGCCCCCGGGTTACGTCGGTTTCGACCAGGGGGGTCTGCTGACCGAGAAAATCGTCAAGACGCCGCACTGCGTGCTGCTGCTCGACGAGATCGAGAAAGCGCACCCGGACGTGTTCAACATCCTGCTGCAGATCATGGACCGCGGCATCCTGACCGATACGAACGGTCGCGAAGCCAACTTCCGTAATGTCGTGCTGGTGATGACGACGAATGCCGGTGCGCAGCAGGCAGCCCGTCGCACGATGGGCTTCGTCGAGCAGAATCATTCGACGGATGCGATGGAAGTCATTCGCAAGGGTTTCACGCCGGAGTTCCGCAACCGACTGGACGCGATCATCCAGTTCCATGGTCTGGGCTTCGCGCACATCCTGCGCGTGGTCGACAAGTTCCTGATCGAGCTCGAGGCGCAGTTGCACGAGAAGCACGTCAGCCTCTCGGCGACGCCGGAAGCCCGCCAGTGGCTGGCCGAACACGGATTCGACCCGCTCATGGGTGCGCGTCCGATGTCGCGCCTGCTGCAGGACAAGATCAAGCGTCCGCTGGCCGACGAGCTGCTGTTCGGCAAGTTGGTCAATGGCGGCCGCGTCAGCGTGGACGTGCGCGATGGCGACCTGGTCGTCGATGCCCAGGCCGAGCCGGAGAAGCTGCTGCCGGCGACGGTCGAATAAGCGCGACGGCAGCGCCCGCTCAGGGCGCCCGGGACAGAAACGGAAACGGCGGCCATCGGCCGCCGTTTTCTTTGCTCACGCCCGCCTTATTTCATGCGGTAGGTGATCCGTCCCTTGGTCAGGTCGTAGGGGGTCATTTCGACCTTCACCTTGTCGCCGGTCAGGATGCGGATGTAGTTCTTGCGCATACGGCCCGAGATGTGGGCGGTGATGACATGGCCGTTCTCGAGCTTCACCCGGAACACGGTGTTCGGCAGGGTTTCGAGAATCGTGCCTTCGAATTCGATGGAATCGTCTTTGGACATGCGTCGCTTTGAAGTTGGGCTTGCGCCACGAAAGTCGCGAATGATGCCACGGATCGGGTCCGCAAGCAAAAATTTCGTTAATCCAAGGGCTTAGGCGAGACTTTTGGCGTCGATCATGCCGACACGGCCGGTCCAGGGGCCGGGAATGCCGGGCAGGGCCGACAGCCGGTTCACCTCGGCGAGAAACTGGCTGCGTGGCAACAGAATGCTGCCCAGCGAGCGCGTGTGTTCGTTTTCCACCTGGGCGTCGATCCAGGGCCAGCCCCAGTCCGTGAGCAATCGGGCCAGTCCCGCCAGCGCCACCTTCGATCCGCCCGAGTCGGCGCTGAACATGCTCTCGCCGAAGAACATCTTGCCGATCGCCACGCCGTAGATGCCGCCGACCAGTCGCTCGCCGTCGAACACTTCCACGCTGTGCGCATGCCCGAGTTCGTGCAGCGCGATGTACGCCGCGACCATGTCGGCGGTGATCCAGGTGCCGTCTTGGCCGGGTCGCGGCGCGATCGCGCAGGCGGTGATGACCTGCGCGAAAGCAGTGTCCGCACGCAAGGTCCAGGGCGAACGGCGCAACTGCCGGCGAAACTTCGATGAGAGCTGCACGCCGTCGGTACGAAACACCTGGCGTGGATCCGGCGTCCACCACAGGATCGGCTGGCCCTCGGAGTACCAGGGAAAAATGCCGTGCCGGTAGGCATTCAGCAGCCGCGTCGGGCTCAGGTCGCCGCCTGCCGCAAGCAGGCCGTCGGGCTCGCGCAGAGCCCGTGCCGCAGGCGGAAACGCCGAGGCGGGGTCAGCGGCGAGGAAGGGGATCGGCAGTCGGGTCACGGTAGGGGCTGTGCTGCAGGACGAGCTCACGATAGCGCAATGCGCCATTGCGCTCGTCCGCGCACCAGGGCGCGATCGCCTTGGCGAAACGGGCGTCGGCGATGAAATGACGGCTGTGCGTGAGCACCGGCAGGAAGCCGCGGGCGATCTTGTGTTCGCCCTGGGCGCCGGGCTCGAACACGCGTAAACCCTGGCGCAGGCAGTAGTCGATGCCCTGGTAGTAGCAGGTTTCGAAATGCAGACCCGGCAATTCTTCGCTCGCGCCCCAGTAACGGCCGTACAGGGTCTGTCCGCCGCGCAGGCAGAGGGCGCCGGCGATGGTTTCGCCATTTCGCGACGCCAGGATGAGCACGAGTTGGCGCGGCATCGACGTGGCCAGATGGCGGAAAAACGCCAGGGTCAGCGCGGGATGATTGCCCTTGTGCATCTGCGTCGCGCAATAAAACGCGTGCATGTCGGCGAGGTCGGTCTCGCTGGCTTCGTCGCCGTGCACGACGCGGAAGCTGGCGCCCGCGCGCCGCACCTGTTCGCGTTCGGCACGCAGATTCTTGCGTTTCTTGCTGGTAAGCGCGGCGAGGAAGGCGTCGAAGTCCGCCCAGTCGGCGTCGTTGCGCCAATGGAACTGCACATCGCCGCGCGCGAGCCAATGCCCGTCGAAGGCCGGCAATTCGGCCTCTTCCAGAAAATTGGCATGCAGGGACGACAGTCCATCGCGACGGGTCTGCTCGAGCATCGCAGCCAGCAGGGTGCGGCGTGCGAGAAGGTCGCGGGCGAGGATGCGCGGACCGGTCACGGGCGAGTAGGGCACTGCAACCAGCCACTTGGGGTAGTAATCCAGGCCATGGCGGTCGTAGGCATGCGCCCAGGCGTGGTCGAACACGAATTCGCCGTGCGAATTGCTCTTGAGGTAGGCCGGCGCCGCTGCCACCAGCTTTCCTGCGCGGAACAGGGCCGCGTGGCGCGGTGTCCAGCCGAAGGTGTCGCGCAGGCAGCGCTGCTGTTCCAGGCCCGAGAGAAAGGCATGACTCACGAACGGGTTGCTGCCGTCGTGCAGCGCGTCCCAGCTTTCGGCTGGGAGTTCACTCAGGGAGGACAGCAGGCGCAGTTCAGTCATGACGGCACTTTAGCGCCGTGGGATCAATGTTCCTTGTCGAGGAACTTCTCGGCGTCCAGCGCGGCCATGCAACCGAAGCCGGCCGAGGTGATCGCCTGGCGGTAGACCTGGTCGGCGACGTCGCCTGCGGCGAACACGCCGGGCACGCTCGTCGCGGTGGCGCCGCCGTCGGTGCCGGACTTGATCTGCAAGTAGCCGTTCTTCATTTCGAGCTGGCCTTCGAACAACGAGGTGTTCGGCGTATGTCCGATCGCAACGAAGAAACCTTGCAGTGCGATCTCGCGCGTCGAATCGTCCAGCACGCTGCGGATGCGCATGCCAGTCACGCCGCTGTCGTCGCCGAGCACCTCGTCGACGCCATGGTCCCAGATCAGTTCGATCTTGCCGGCCTGGGCCTTGGCGAACAACTTGTCCTGCAGGATCTTCTCGGCGCGCAACTTGTCGCGGCGATGCACGAGATAGACCTTCTTGGCGATATTGGCCAAGTACAGCGCTTCCTCGACCGCGGTGTTGCCGCCGCCGATCACCGCAACCTCTTGATCGCGGAAGAAGAAGCCGTCGCAGGTCGCGCAGGCGGACACGCCCTTGCCCATGAACTTCTGTTCGGACTCGATGCCCAGATATTTCGCGCTGGCGCCGGTCGCGATGATCAGTGCGTCGGCGGTGTATTCGCCGCTGTCGCCCTTGAGATGGAAGGGGCGGCGCGAAAGGTCGGCCGAGTGGATGTGGTCGAAGATGATCTCGGTCTCGAAGCGCTCGGCATGCGCCTGCATGCGCGTCATCAGGTCCGGACCCATCAGGCCGTGGGCATCGCCGGGCCAGTTGTCGACTTCGGTCGTGGTCATCAGCTGGCCGCCCTGCTGCAGGCCAGTGATCATGACCGGCTTGAGATTGGCGCGGGCCGCGTAGACCGCGGCCGTGTAACCGGCGGGGCCGGAGCCGAGGATCAGGAGATGGCAATGCTTGGGAGCGGTCATGGCTGGCCGGAGTCGTCGAAGGAGGGAAGCCGGCGCGTCATCGCGCGGCATGACGCAAGCTTGGGGTTGGCAAGGGCCTAAATCAAGGCGGGAATTCCCGCCGGCGGTGTGTTAGGCGAGGCGGCGGGATGGGAAGTGGCGGGGGTTTTACGGTATAACTTCGCCTTGCAAACAAGCGACTACGACCCTTAGCTGAGGCTGATTCTTACGGTGGCTCGATCTTCCGGTAAAACTGCGGCCGTCGGCGACGAGCGCCGTCAAAAACTCTGGCGCGAACTGGCCCTGGTGGCCATCGCGCCGCTGCTGATTTATCTGCTCGCGAGTCTGGTCTTTTATTCGACCGACGATCCGGGCTGGTCGCGCACCGGCAGCGTCACCGGGCAATTGCACAATATCGGCGGCCTCGCCGGTGCGTATCTGGCCGACCTGGCGTTCTGGTTCTTCGGCTACGTGGCTTACACGATTCCGTTCGTGCTCGGCGGCATTGCCTGGATCGCGCTGTTCGGCCTGGACTCGGACGGCGACGGCCGTGTGGATTTTGGTCCCGCGCTGCGTCTCATTGGCATGGTCGGCTTCCTGGTCAGTGCGACGGGTCTGCTGCATCTGATCGGCGGCCCCGCGCCCAATCTTCCGGCCGAGTCCGGCGGCATCCTCGGCCAGGTCGGCGGACGCTCGATGCAGAGCGTGTTCGGTGGCATGGGCGGCAACCTGTTCCTGTTCGCCGTCCTGATGATGTCGGTGACGCTGGCGACCGGCCTGAGCTGGTTCGCGCTGATGGACTGGATCGGCGGCCTGGTGCTCAAGGCCGTGGCGCGGTTCTCCGAGAAGAAGCAGGAAGCCGCCGAGTGGCAGCGCACGCGCGCCCTGCGCGAGGAACGCGAGGAAGTGCGCAAGATCGATACCGAGAAACGCGCCAAGCGCGAGCCGGTCAAGATCGAGCCGCCGGCCAAGACCGTCATCGAAAAGAGCGAGCGCGCGCAGCGCGAACAACAGATTCCGCTGTTCAACGTGGGCGGCGACGAGTCGCTGCCGCCGCTGTCCCTGCTCGACGATCCCAAGCCGCAGCCCAAGGGATATTCGGAAGAGACGCTGGAAACCCTGTCGCGCCAGATCGAATTCAAGCTCAAGGATTTCCGCATCGAAGTGCAGGTCGTCGGTGCCTACCCGGGTCCGGTGATCACGCGCTTCGAAATGGACCCGGCGCCAGGCGTCAAAGGCAGCCAGATCAGCTCGCTCGACAAGGACATCGCCCGCGGCCTATCGGTGAAGTCGGTGCGCGTGGTCGACGTGATTCCCGGCAAGTCGGTCGTCGGCCTGGAAATCCCGAACACGCAGCGCGAAATGATCTATCTGTCCGAACTGCTGCGCTCCAAGGAATACGACAAGTCCAACAGCGTGCTGAGCATCGCCCTGGGCAAGGACATCGGCGGTCGCCCGATCGTCGCCGACCTCGCGCGCATGCCGCATCTGCTGGTCGCCGGCACCACCGGTTCGGGCAAGTCGGTCGGCGTCAATGCGATGGTGCTGAGCCTGCTGTACAAGGCGACGGCGAAAGAAGTGCGCATGCTGATGATCGATCCGAAGATGCTCGAGCTGTCGGTCTATCAAGGCATCCCGCATCTGCTCGCGCCGGTCGTGACCGACATGAAGGAAGCGGCGAACGGCCTGCGCTGGTGCGTCGCCGAAATGGAACGCCGCTACAAGGTGATGTCGGCGGTCGGCGTGCGCAACCTCGCGGGCTTCAACCGCAAGGTCAAGGACGCCAAGGACGCGGGTCAGCCGCTGATGGATCCGCTGTTCCGGCCGAATCCGGAATTGGGCGAGGCGCCGCGCGAGCTCGAGGAACTGCCCTTCATCGTCGTGTTCATCGACGAATTCGCCGACATGATGATGATCGTCGGCAAGAAGGTCGAAGAGCTCATCGCGCGACTCGCTCAGAAAGCGCGTGCCGCCGGTATCCATCTGATCCTCGCCACGCAGCGGCCGTCGGTCGACGTCATCACCGGCCTGATCAAGGCCAATATCCCGACCCGCATCGCGTTCCAGGTGTCGAGCAAGATCGACTCGCGCACGATTCTCGACCAGTCCGGTGCGGAAACCCTGCTCGGCCATGGCGACATGCTGTATCTGCCGCCGGGCACCGCGATGCCCGAACGCGTGCACGGTGCCTTCGTCAGCGACGAGGAAGTGCATCGCGTCGTCGAACATCTCAAGCAGCACGGCGGCGGCCCGGACTACATCAGTGGCGTGCTCGAGGAAGTGCAGATGATGGGCGATGGCATCGTCGTCGGCGCAACCGGCCTGCCCGAATCGGGTGGTGGCGGTGGCGACGAATCCGATCCGCTGTATGACGAAGCGGTGAAGATCGTGACCGAAACCCGGCGCGCGTCGATCTCCGGCGTGCAACGCCGGCTGAAGATCGGCTACAACCGCGCGGCGCGCCTCATCGAGGCGATGGAAGCCGCCGGTGTGGTCACGCCGCCCGAACACAATGGCGATCGCAGCGTGCTCGCGCCGCCCCCGCCACGGCATTGACCCGTCTGTTCAGGCAGGTTTGTGCACTCTGCCTTCAATTCTTCGCCGGGCTTCCGATGAACACTGTCGTCAAACCGCTTCTGTGCTTCGCCCTTCTGTCGCTCAGCACGCTCGCTCACGCGGGCGGCCGCGAGCAGCTCACTGCCTTCACCAAGGGCCTCAAGGGCCTGAGCGCGCATTTCTCGCAGCAAGTCACCGACCCGAGCGGGCGCGTGACCGAGAAGAGCGCCGGTACCGTGCAACTGTCCGCGCCGCGCCTGTTTCGCTGGGAAACCGCGACGCCGGCCAAGCAGCTCATCGTTGCCGACGGGGACCACATCTGGATCTACGATCCGGAATTGGAGCAGGTCACCGTGCGCAAGCAGAGCTTCGAAGAGCAGGGCAGTCCGCTGACCGTGCTGATCGATCCGACCGAGCTGGATCGCCAGTTCAAGACCAGCGATGGCGGCAAGGCCGGTGGTCTGGAATGGCTGGTGCTGACGCCGAAGAAGCCCGACGAGGCGCCGTTCGAACAGGCGCGCCTGGGTTTTGGCGCGAAAGGCCTCGTGCGCATGGAATTTCGTGACAGTCTTGGCCAGCGCACCGTGATCGGTTTTTCGGGCTGGGCGCGCAATCCGCGCTTCCCGGCCGGCGCGTTCAAGTTCACGCCGCCCAAGGGCGCCGATGTCGTTGGCGAGGTCGGCGAATCGGCCCAGGTCACCCCGCTGCGCGATTGATTCGGTCCGCCCGGCTAGAATGGCCGGGTGCGCAAATCCAAGTCCGCCGCCCCCTCCCTGTTTCAGCCACCTGAAGGCCTGAAGCCGCTCGCCGAACGCATGCGTCCGGCGACGCTGGACGAAATGGTCGGCCAGCGCCGCCTGTTGTCGCCCGGATCCGCTCTGCGCCGCGCAGTGGAGTCGGGGCATGTGCATTCGATGATCCTCTGGGGGCCGCCGGGCTGCGGCAAGACGACGCTCGCGCTGTTGCTCGCGAAATATTCCGATGCCGAGTTCCGGGCCATTTCGGCGGTGTTGTCGGGGCTTCCCGACGTGCGTCTGGTGCTGGCCGATGCCGAAAGCCGTTTCAACGAAGGTCGCCGCACCGTCCTGTTCGTCGACGAGGTGCACCGGTTCAACAAGGCGCAACAAGACGCCTTTCTGCCGCACATCGAGCGCGGTTCCATCTTGTTCGTCGGCGCCACCACCGAAAACCCTAGCTTTGAGCTCAACTCGGCACTGTTGTCGCGCTGCCGCGTGCATGTGCTCGAAGCGGTCGGCGTCGACGACATCGTCGATGCCCTGCGACGCGCGCTTGCCGACGAAGAACGCGGGCTTGGCCGGCAGCCGCTGAAGATTTCCGAAGCGAACCTGCGCCTCATCGCGCAGGCCGCCGACGGCGATGTCCGCCGCGGTCTGACCTTGCTGGAAATCGCCGCGGAACTGGCGACCGGTGAAGACGATCACATCACCGAAGCCACGCTCGCCCAGGTGCTCGCCGATCGCACGCGCCGATTCGACAAGCAAGGCGAGCAGTTCTACGACCAGATCTCCGCGCTGCATAAGTCCGTACGCAGCTCCAATCCCGATGCGGCGCTGTACTGGCTCACGCGCATGCTCGACGGCGGCTGCGATCCGGTCTATCTCGCACGACGGATGACGCGCATGGCCGTCGAAGATGTCGGGCTGGCCGATCCACGCGCGCTGCAGATGGCGATCGAAGCCTGGGACACCTATGAACGCCTTGGCAGTCCGGAAGGCGATCTGGCCCTGGCGCAGCTGGTGATCTATCTGGCGAGTTGCGCGAAATCCAACGCCGCCTACCTGGCCTTCAACCAGGCCAAGAGCGACGTGCGCGAGCACGGGACGCAGGAGGTGCCGATGCATCTGCGCAACGCCCCAACTAAGCTGATGAAGGAGCTCGGTTACGGCACCGGCTATCAGTACGACCACGACGCCGAAGGCGGCATCGCGCTGGAGCAGACCGGGTTTCCGGACGCCATGGGCGAACGCGTCTACTACGAACCGGTCGAGCGCGGTCTGGAAATCAAGCTCAAGGAAAAACTCGACAAGCTGCGTGCAGCGCGCCGGCAGGCCAGGGGCGAAGAATGAATGGGACATTGCTCCTGCTGGTCATGCTCGGCGGCGCACTGGGTGCAGCCGGGCGGCACCTGTTGGGCGACTTCCTGCTGCGGCAGTTCGGCAACGGGCTGCCCTGGGGGACGGTGGCGGTGAACCTGATGGGTTCGTTCGCCGCCGGCTTCCTGTTCGCCTGGCTCGAAGGACGCGGACCGTCGGCCCTGTACTGGCGGAGCTTTCTCATCGTCGGGGTGTTGGGTGCCCTGACGACGTATTCGGCGCTGATGCTCGAATGCCTCATCTACAGCCGCAGTGGTCGACCCGGCCTGCTGTTCGGCTATCTCGCGCTGAGTCTGGTCAGCGGCTTCGCCTTGGTCTGGCTGGGCGCGCGCCTGGCCGAATGGCTGCGCGCCTGACGTCTGTGCTTGCACGCGGCAACTCGCCGGCATAGCCTCGGGACACTACTCGGGGGAGGAGGCGGCCATGCGTGTACTGATCGCGGGACTGTTGGGTGGCATCGTGTTTTTCATGTGGGGCGCCGTGGCGCATATGGTTCTGCCGATCGGACAGATGGGCATGAAGGAACCGACCGACCAGAAAGCGACCTTGGCGGCGATCGCGCCGTCGACCTCCGGTCCGGGCGTGTACATGTATCCGAGCCTGCCGCCGGAAAAAATGAACGATCCGGCCGCCGTCGCCGCGTTTGCGGAAGAGAACAAGGGCAGCGGCTATGCCTTCGTGATCTACGAGCCGGGCGGCAATCCGGCGATCGCCGACATGTCGCCGAATCTGATCAAGCAGGTCGCCGGCGACACACTCTCGGCCTTGGTCGTGGCGTTTGTGCTCGCGCTCGGTGCGTTCGGCTTCGGCAAGCGCGTGCTGATCGCGGCGGCGCTTGGATTGTTCTCCTGGCTCACGGTCAGCGTGCCCTACTGGAACTGGTATCTGTTCCCGTTCGATTTCACGCTGGGCAATCTGCTGGAACAGGTCGTGGGCTGGACCATTTCCGGTGTCGTCATGGCCTGGTGGCTGGGACGCAAAGGCGGTTGAGCCCGCTGGGTTGAGGCCGCTGCGGGCCGAGGGCGAAAAACGCAGGAATTCGTTGCGGAAACGGGCAGGGCGCGGTGATAATTCCGTGTCCTGTTTCATTTCTGGAATGCCCGAATGCTCGATCCTGTTCTCCTGCGCGGCCAGCTGGCCGAGACTGCTGCCCGCCTGAAGGCGACCCGTGGCTACGAGCTCGATGTCGCCGCGATCGAACGCCTGGAGTCCGAGCGCAAGCAGTTGCAGGGCCGCACGCAGGAATTGCAGAACCTGCGCAATACCCGCTCCAAGGCGATCGGTCAGGCCAAGGCCAAGGGCGAGGATGTCGCGCCGTTGATGGCGGAAGTCGCCGCGATCGGCGATGAGCTCAAGGTGTCCGAATTGCGCCTGGAGGTGCTTCGCTCCGACATCGACGCGATCGCCCAGGGCGTGCCGAATATTCCGCATCCGTCCGTGCCGGTCGGCAAGGACGAGGGTGACAACGTCGAACTGAAAAAAGTCGGTACGCCGCGCACGTTCGATTTCGAGGTGCGCGATCACATCGCGCTCGGCGAACGGCATCGCTGGCTCGATGCCGAAGCCGGCGCCAAGCTGTCAGGCTCGCGCTTCACCGTCATCCGCGGCCAGCTCGCGCGCCTGCATCGCGCGCTCGCGCAGTTCATGCTCGACCTGCATACCAGTCAGCATGGCTACACCGAGGTCAATACGCCGTTGCTGGTCAATGCCGACAGCATGCTCGGCACCGGCCAGCTGCCGAAGTTCGAGGAAGACCTGTTCAGCACGACCGTCGGCGACAGCAAGCGTTATCTCATTCCGACCTCGGAAGTGTCGCTGACCAACCTCGTGCGCGACGAGATCGTCGACGATGCACACATGCCTATGCTGATGACCGCGCACACGCCGTGTTTCCGCGCCGAAGCCGGCAGCGGCGGCAAGGACGTGCGCGGCATGATCCGCCAGCACCAGTTCGAGAAGGTCGAGCTGGTCGCGATCGCGCGCCCGGACGAGAGCTACGAGGTGCACGAGAAAATGACCCTCGCAGCCGAAGCGGTGTTGGAGAAGCTCGGCCTGCCGTATCGCCGCCTGCTGCTGTGCACCGGCGACATGGGCTTTGGCGCGACCAAGACCCACGATCTGGAGGTCTGGCTGCCTGGGCAGGGCATGTACCGGGAGATCAGTTCGATCTCCAACTGCGAGGCCTTCCAGGCGCGCCGCATGCAGGCACGCTGGCGCAATCCCGCGACCGGCAAGCCCGAGCCCGTGCACACCTTGAACGGCTCGGGCGTCGCCGTCGGCCGCGCGCTCGTGGCGGTCATGGAGAACTACCAGAACGCCGACGGCTCGATCACGGTTCCCGACGTGCTGCGTCCGTACATGGGCGGGCTCGAGCGCATCGCATGAAAATCCCCGATCTGAATGACCTGCAGTTTTTCGCCGTCGTCGTCGAGCACGGCGGCTATGCCGCGGCGGAGCGCGCGCTGGGCATTCCGAAATCGCGACTGAGCCGGCGCATCACCCAGCTCGAGACCGATCTGGGCGTGCGCCTGCTGCAGCGGTCCACGCGCCGCTTCGCCGTCACCGACGTCGGCCAGAGCGTGTACCGCCATGCGCAGACGATGCTGTCGGAAGCGCAGGCCGCGCGCGAAACCGTGGATCGCGTCAGCGCCGAGCCGCGCGGCGTGGTCAAGGTCAGTTGCCCGGTCGCGTTGTCGCAGGAAACGCTGGCCCAGCTCGTGCCGGAGTTCCTGCGCAAATACCCGCAGGTGCGCCTGCAGCTGCACGTGAGCAATCGCCGCGTGGACGTGATCCAGGAAGGCTTCGACGTCGCCCTGCGCGTGCGCACGCAGCTCAGCGACGACGGCGAGTTGGTGATGCGCCGCTTCGGCGATGTCCGCGAACTCCTGGTCGCCAGCCCGAAGTATCTCGATCGCGTCGGCCGCCCCAAGAATCCCGCCGAAATCGCCCAGCACCAGACCCTGTCGATGAGCGACGACGAAGCGCGTCAGCGCTGGTCCCTGCATGGCCCGAACGGCGAGATCGAGCGCGTCGACATCCAGCCCATCCTGATGGCGCACGATTTCCCGCTGCTGCTTGCGGCCGCGCGCGACGGCATGGGCATCGCCCTGCTGCCGGAACTCAATTGTGCCGATGCTATCCGTCGCGGCGAGCTCGAGCCGGTGGTGCGCGAATGGCATCTGCCGATGGGCATCTGCCACGCCGTTTTCCCTTCGCGTCGCGGCCTGCTGCCGGCCGTGCGCGTGTTCATCGATTTCCTGGCCGAGCGCCTGCCGTCGGTGATCGAGGCCAATCGCCTGAGCTGCAAAGATTACAAGGCGCTCAATCTGAGCGACTGATTTTCCACCCCGTCCCTGAAGGAGCCGACATGCGCCGTTCCCCGATGTTTGCCGCGATCGCGGCCTTGCTACTTTCCGCCGGCGCCTCCGTGGCGCAGGCCCGCGACATCACCACCGGCATCAGCGGCGCCGAGCTCGTCACCGTGCTGCAGGACAACGGCTACCGCGCCAAGCTCGGCGTCGACGGCGAAGGCGATCCGAAAGTCGAGAGCGCCGTCGCCGGCTACAACTTCTCGATCTTCATGTACGGCTGCGAGAAGGGCCGCTGCCAGTCGATCCAGTTCCAGCTCGGCATCGACATCAAGGAAGGCACGACGCTCGACGCGATCAACAAGTGGAACCGCACGCGCCGCTTCGCCAGCGTGTTCATGGACGAAGAGAACGATCCCTACATCCAGATGGACCTCGATCTGGAAAAAGGCTCGAGCACCGAACAGATCGGCCTGTATCTGGAGAACTGGGAGAATGCGGTCGGGGTGTTTGCGAAGGATTTCGATCTTTGAGGAAAGCCGGGAGCGCGCCCGTTTCCTGAAATCAGAAAACCGCCCGATGGGCGGTTTTTTGATTGGCGGAGAGAGTGGGATTCGAACCCACGGTGGTATCACTACCACGGCAGTTTTCAAGACTGCTGCCTTAAACCACTCGGCCATCTCTCCGTTAATTTGTTGCGGCAGTTTTGCGCAGGGCTTCCTGCCCTGCGCCCCTGCGGGGCCGGCTGCGCCGTCGTGAATCGTTCCGGACGATTCACTCAAGACTGCTGCCTTAAACCACTCGGCCATCTCTCCAAGGACACTAGTTTAGCGAAACTGGCGGGTAGGGGCTTTCCTACCCGAAATTGCGGCTATGCGTCTTGTTTCTGAGCTAGCGGGCTTCGTACTGTGGGGTCGGGGAAACCAGCCGGAGAGTGCAATGATTCGTGTCTTTCTGCTCGATGACCATGCCCTGGTGCGGACCGGCTATCGCCTGATTCTCCAGCAGGAGCTGGACATGGAGGTAGTCGGTGAAGCGGCCAGTGGTGAGGACGGCCTGCCGATGATCCGGCGCCTGCGTCCGGACGTGGTGCTCTGCGACCTGCATCTGCCCGGCGTCAGCGGCCTCGACATCACCGATCGCCTGGTCAAGGGTGAGATCGCCAAGGTGGTCATCGTGTCGGTCCAGGAAGACGGCCCGATGCCGCAGCGCCTGCTCGACGCCGGGGCCAGCGGCTATCTGGGCAAGGCCTGCGATGCGTCGGAGCTGCTGCGTGCGATTCGCGAAGCCGCCCGCGGACGGCGCTACCTAGGCGGCGACATCGCGCAGAAGCTCGCACTGGGCGGCAAGAACCTGTCGCCGTTCGACCAGCTCTCGCCGCGCGAACTGGAGATTTCGATGCTGTTCTGCCAAGGGCTGCGGGCGGAGGATATCGCACGACGACTGAGCCTAAGCGGCAAGACGGTTGCGACGCACAAATATCGTCTGCTGGAAAAACTCGGGATCAAGGACACCATCGCGCTCGCGCGAATGGCGATGCAGCATGGCGTCACCGATCCGGTGCTCGTCGGCTGACGAGGGGAAAAAAGAAAGGCACCCGTGAGGGTGCCTTCCCGGTTCCGGCGATTCGCGCCCAATCAGCTCAGTGGCGTATCGCGCTTTTCGACACTCTCGTCGTCGTCGAGCGGATCGACGGGCGCCACCGGCGGCACGATACGTGCGAACTCGTTGGGCAGCGTCTCGATGTTCGTGGTAAACACGGCCGGGGTCGGCGTCGGCGTTTGCACCGGCGGTGCGGGAACGCTGGTCTGGGTCGAGGGACGCGACCACAGATTTTCGTTTTGCGTCGGTTCGAGGCTGAGCTTGGACTCGACGGCCGGCGACACCTGCGTCGGGAACAACGGGGCTTGCGTGGCCACCGGGGCGATGTAGCTCTCGACCGGCGCCAATTCGAGCGGTGCCGGCGTCTCGACAACCGGAGTTACGGGCGCGGTCTGAACGACTGCCGCCGGGACGACCGGCGTTTCCGCGCGGGGCGCCGGGGCGGCGACCGGCTGAACCGCCGGAGCGGCCACGACCGGGGCGGGCTCGCTCGGAGCGACGAACACCGGCTTGGCTTCGGCAACTACCACCGGCGCGGCCGGCGTCACCGCGATGGGGGCAACCACGACCGGCGTTTCCACGACGGGCGTTTCGACCTTGACGGTTTCGACGACCGGGGTTTCCACCGCCGGCGTGCGCACTACGGCCTCGGGTTCCGGCGACAGATCATCGAAATCCGATTCCGACGCAGTCACGGGGAGGGAGGATGCGAAGACCGGCATCGCCACGCTTCCGGACGGACGCGGAGACGACGACGTGCTCTCGCCTTCTTCCATGTCGTCGCCGGGCTCTTCTTCGTCGAAGTCCATGTCGTTGGAGGCATTCGGGGCGGCGTTCGGATCTGCGGCGCCGCCTTCCTGGCGACGACGGCGGCGACCGCCACGACGGCCACGACGGCGACGGCCGCCTTCGGCATTCGCACCTTCGGCGGTCTGTTCGGCACCTTCGCCGGCGACACCAGCAGCGACCACAGCCGCAGCGACGGGCGCCGCGGGATCGACGCTCACGGTCACGCCATCGGCGCCTTCCGGCGAAGCCTGGCGCGCCGCATCGCGGGCCGCGCGGCGCTCGGCCTCACGCTTGATGTTTTCCTGGCGCTGCGCTTCGCGACGCTCGGCTTCCTTGCGCTGCTGCTCTTCGCGACGCTGCTGTTGTTCGAGCTTGCGTTGTTCGTCGAGGCGAATCTGCTCTTCGCTGCGCTCGGCCTTGGGCGGCTGCGGCTGGCCGGGCTTGCCCTGCGGATTCTGCGGCTTGCCGCCCTGCGGCTGCGGCTTGGGCTGGCCACCCTGCGGCGGACGATTGCCGCCCTGGCCGGGAGCGCCACGACCGCCCTGGCCCTGGCTCTGGCTCTGGCCGCGATCGCGGCTGGGACGTTCGCCACGGCGGGGCTCGTTGCCACGACCGCTATTGCGGTCGCCGCGTTCGCCACGCTCATTGCGGTCGTTGCGCTGTTTCGGCGCCGGCGCCGGCGTTTCGCCGACGAAAAACGCCTTCATGCGAGCGAACAGACCCGGTTTCGCGGCAGCGACCGGAGCGGCGGCCATAGCCGGTGCCACGGCCTCGGCGACGTCTTCGCGCAATTCGCGCGTCGGCGCCGGCTGCGTCGGACGCACATGGGTCACGGCCGGCATGTCCGGCACGTTCATGTGCGCCTTGGTCAGCGCATGGACTTCGAGCTTGCGCGGCGTGGTGCGGTGGTAGCTGGGCTTGGCGGTTTCTTCGCCCAGATCGCCTTCGCGCAGACGCGAGACGTTGAAGTGCGGAGTTTCCAGTTGCTCGTCGGCGACGATGATGATCGGCGCTTCGTGGCGCTGCTCGATCTCGAGCAGGGCGCGGCGTTTTTCGTTGAGCAGGTAGTTCGCGATTTCCGACGGGGCCTGCACCAGGACCTGCCCGGTGTTTTCCTTCATCGCATGCTCTTCGGCCAGGCGCAGGATCGACAGCGACAGCGACTCGACGCTGCGCATGCGGCCGTGGCCGTCGCAACGCGGGCAGATGATCTGGCTCGACTCGCCCAGGCTCGGACGCAGGCGCTGGCGCGACATCTCGAGCAGGCCGAAGCGCGAGATCTTGCCGATCTGCACGCGGGCACGGTCGTGACGCAGCGCCTGCTGCAGGCGGTCCTCGACCTGGCGCTGGTGCTTGCCCGAGCCCATGTCGATGAAATCGATGACGACCAGGCCGCCGAGATCGCGCAGGCGCATCTGGCGCGCGACTTCTTCAGCCGCTTCGAGGTTGGTGTTGAATGCCGTCTCTTCGATGTCGCTGCCCTTGGTGGCGCGCGAGGAGTTCACGTCGATCGCGGTCAGCGCTTCGGTCTGGTCGACGACGATCGAGCCGCCGGAGGGCAGGCGGACCTGACGCTCGTAGGCATTCTCGATCTGCGATTCGATCTGGAAGCGGTTGAACAGCGGAATGTCGTCGGTGTAGTGCTTGAGCTTGCGCAGGTTCTGCGGCATCACCGACTGCATGAAGTCTTTGGCTTCTTCATACATCGCCGGCGTGTCGACGAGGATTTCACCGACGTCGGCGCGCAGATAGTCGCGCAGCGCGCGGATGATCAGGCGCGATTCCTGGTAGATCAGGAACGAGGCCGGCTTGGCCAGGGCGGCGTCGGTGATCGACTTCCAGACCTGCAGCAGGTAGTCCAGGTCCCACTGCAGCTCTTCGGCGTCGCGGCCGACACCGGCGGTGCGGATGATCACGCCCATGTCTTCGGGAATGCTCAGCGCGTCCATGGCTTCTTTCAGGGCCTGGCGGTCGTCGCCCTCGATGCGGCGCGAAACGCCGCCGGCGGTGGGCGAGTTCGGCATCAGCACCATGTAGCGGCCGGCGAGCGAGATGAACGTGGTCAGGGCCGCGCCCTTGTTGCCGCGTTCTTCCTTGTCGACCTGGACGACCACTTCCTGGCCTTCGCGCAGGATTTCCTTCAGGCCGGCCTTGTTGGGGTCGACGCCGGGGACGAAGTAGTCGCGGGAGATTTCCTTCAGCGGCAGGAAGCCGTGGCGCTCGCCGCCGTATTCGACGAAGGCGGCTTCGAGGGAAGGTTCGAGCCGGACGATGCGGCCCTTGTAGATGTTCGACTTCTTCTGTTCTTTCGAGGGTTGCTCGATGTCGATGTCGTACAGGTTCTGGCCATCCACGATGGCGACACGCAGTTCTTCCGCCTGCGTGGCATTGATCAGCATCCGCTTCATTGTCAGTGTCCTCACGCGCTCAACCGCGAGGAACGCCGGGGGTCCGCGCCCGTCTAGCTCGATCCGTTGCGCAGGCGCAGTCGGATCGCGGCAGGAACTTCCAGCGCTACTAAAAACCGTCGGGCGAACCCACGGGAGCGCTTTACATTTGTTCGTTAGGGGTCCCGAAAGACGCCGAGCGTCTTCCGGATCTGCCCGGGCGTCACCCCGAGGCGATATCCGTCTGCCTTCCAGACCGGCTAACATGGTCACCCCCGTGGGGTGTGGTAGCGGCCTGTCGGGATTCGCCAAACAGCGGCTTTCGGCCGACTATCGAGCGAAATCAGGACGTTATCTCGCGGTGTTAGTGTAGCAGATGGGAAACCCATGACCACAGTCTCAGGCGGTGTGAAACAGGTCCTCGTGCCCGAGGATCGGGATGGTCAGCGCCTGGACAACTTCCTGTTGGGCCAGCTCAAGGGGGCCCCGCGCAGCATCATTTACAAGATCGTCCGCAGCGGCCAGGTCCGGATCAACGGCAAGCGCTGCAAGCCCGACACCCGGCTCTCGGGCGGGGACGAGGTGCGTATTCCCCCGGTCCGACTGGACCAGGTCGGCGACGTGAAGACGCCGCCCAAGGGCATGCTCGACCGCCTGGCGGCCAGCATCGTCTACGAGGACAAGGCCCTGTTCGCCCTGAACAAGCCCAGCGGCATCGCCGTCCACGGCGGCAGCGGGCTGAGCTACGGCGTCATCGAAGCCCTGCGCGCCCTGCGCCCGGACGAGACGATGGAGCTCGTGCATCGCCTGGACCGCGACACCTCCGGCGTCCTCATCATCGCCAAGAAGCGCGCCGCCTTGCTCGAACTGCAGGCCCTGCTGCGCGAGGGTGATGACGAGGAAGCTCCGAACAAGAAATACTTGACCCTGCTGGTCGGCAAGATGCCGCAGGGCACGATGACGGTCGAAATGCCGCTGCAGAAGTCGGTGATGCAAGGCGGCGAACGCATGGTGCGCGTCGACCCGAATGGCAAACCCTCGGTCAGTCATTTCCGCCTGATCGAGCGACGCGCCGGCCACAGCTTCTGCGAAGTCCGCATCGAGACCGGTCGCACGCACCAGATCCGCGTGCATGCGGCGCACCTTGGCCATCCGGTCGCGGGCGACGAAAAGTACGGCGACCGCGAAGCCAACAAGAAACTCGCCGAACAGGCCGGACTCAAGCGCCTGTTCCTGCATGCCGCGTCGATGGAATTCGCCCTCGAAGGCGGCGCCAAGCCCTACCTGATCAATGCGCCGCTGGCGGATGATTTGAAGGCAGTGCTGGATCGGTTGGCCTGAACAAGCCGTTGTTATGCGGACATCCGAATCGGCCGCATCAGAACTTAAGGTCGCGCGGGTTCAGCTAGCTCGACTACTTGGGATTCGCGGATCAGGCTCAATGGGCCGGGAGAAACGAGAATGTGGAGCTCAAGGGGCCCCAGTGGAGAGTCCCTGTACACCGAGGTCTCCTGATCAATGGTGACGAGATAGTCTGAGTCGTTGAGCACGGTCCACGAATCGCCCAGTTTTTCGTGGATTGTCGTCATGACGTGAGCTTGCTGCTCCTGGCCCTGCATCCTTGCGGGCGCAACCCTCAGCTTCAGTCTTAACGCACCGCCGCGAGGGTTTCCGCTCAGTTCCGACTGCGCGACTTGTCCGCCCCGCGTCAAGATTGTTTGCCTGGAAACCAGAATCCCATATCGATAGATCGAAATCTGAGTACAGAACGATTCTCCTTCCTGCACGGAAAGGGAAAAAGACTTAGACCATGCGATGCCGCAGACCGATCCGATTGCCAACGCAACGACGGCAATCATTCCGGAAGCTCGTTTCCTGCGCATTTGATGTCTCCGATGAGCTCCATAGAAACCTAGATGGAGCTTCGGTCCAAGTCCACCACTGCGGGCGGGGATTCATCTTCTTGTAGCGCATTTGTGACCGGGGTAGGAGCGCTGCCGCTCAACCTACGCATTGCAATATTTCACTTTGATTTTCGGCATGGTCCTCAGCCCAACTGCTCCACCTTCGCCGCACAGATGAAATCGTTGAGACTCAGGCCGCCGACATCGTGGGTCGAGAAGCGTACGACCACGCGGTCGTAGTGCACCGACAGGTCCGGATGGTGGTCTTCGCGGTGGGCGACGAAGGCGAGGGCATTCACGAAGGCCATCGTCCGGTAGTAGTCGCCGAAGCGGTACGTCTTGCTGATCGCCTGGCCGTCCTCGATGCGCTCCCAGTCGGGCAGGGCGTTCAGATAGCCGCGGATCTTGTCTTCCGGCAGCAGGTGGTCCTGGCCGCGCAGCGGGCTGCAATGGCGGGAGGCGAGTTCGGCAAGCAGGGACATGGGCTTTCCTTGGAGTCGCGGAATCGGAGATCGCCGTTTCCGTTGGTCGGAGACGGGCGGGCCGAACGGAAGTTTAGCTGCCCATGGGATAAAATCGGCGAATGATCAATATCACCGAATCCGCCCAGACCTATTTCCGTCACCTGCTCAAGACCCAGGGCGGCGACGCCGTGGGCATCCGCGTTTCCGCCGTGCATCCGGGCACGCCGCGCGCCGACGCCCGCCTGGAGTTCTGCGAAAACGGCGATCTGCTCGGCGACGAGTGGTCGCTCGATTGCGAAGGGTTCACGCTGTATGTCGATGCGCCGAGTGCGCCCTTCCTCGACGGCGCCGACATCGACTACGCGACCCAAGGTGCCGGCAGCCAACTGACCATTCGTGCGCCGCGCATCAAGGGCGAAGCGCCGAAAGGCGATGCGTCCTTGATCGAGCGCGTGCGTTGGTTGCTCGATTCCGAGATCAATCCCCAGCTCGCGTCGCACAAGGGGCAGGTATCGCTCGAAGAAATCACCAGCGACGGCGTTGTGCGTCTGCGCTTCGGCGGCGGCTGCCATGGCTGCGGCATGGCCGATGTCACGCTCAAGCAGGGCATCGAGAAGACCTTGATGGCGCGCATTCCCGAGATCACTGCCGTGCGCGACGCGACCGATCATGCCACCGGCGAGAATCCCTACATCGCCCGCTGAACTTTTCCGGCGATGCCGGGACTAAGCGCCGCCCCCCAACGTGCGGAGTGACATGCAGGCTGCCTTTGACGAATTGCCGGTGCCGGCCCCCTGGCGACCGCTCTCGTTGGCGAAACCGGCGCCGCGCGTCGGTTTCCGTTGGTCCGTGCCCCTGCTTGCGGTCATCGCCTCCCTGCATGTGCTCGCTTTCGCCTGGCTGGCGCGCGCGATGTCGCCCGAGACGCCGTCCATGAGTCCGGACGCGATCGAAGTGAGCTACATCACGCGGCAGGAAACCCGGCTCGAACCGATGGTCGTGCATCTACCGGCGTCTGCCGAGCCGACGCCCGTCGAACCTCCGTCCGAGACGCCGACGGAAACGTCGCCCGACGCTCCGCCGCCTGAGCCCGAGAACGTTCCCTTGCAGATTTACGACGCCGCGGGTCGGGTCAAGTTGCCCGAGAGCCTGATTGCCGAACTCGCCAAGGTCGACAGCAACGATCGCGTTTTCGAATATCAGATCCCGGGCATCAACGCAGCCGGCACGTTTTTCGACCGTCCGCCCGCGCTGGCCTACGAGGCGACGCGCTTCGATCAGTACTGGCAGCCCGACCAGGATCTGCTGACCGAACTGTTGACCGAGGCCGTGGAGAAGTCCACGAAGGAAATCCGCATCCGCATCCCGGGCAATCCGCAGGCGAAGATCGTCTGCAAGGTGTCCCTGCTTGCCTTGGGCGGCGCGTGCGGCGTGCAGCGCAACGACAACGGCTTCGTGCTCAAGGAAGACGATCCGGCGACCCTTAGCGCGCAGGAACAGAAACAATGCCAGGCGTGGTGGGACCTGATCGTCGCGGCGAAATCGCAAGATATCTGGCGCAAGACCCGCGCGCTTTACGAAAGCGAATGCCGCAAGCCGCTGGAGCGCAAACCGCCGGAGGTCCCTTTGCCGGCAACGGCGCAATGATGGCGAGCAAAAGAAAAGGCCCCGCGAGGGGCCTTTTCGTTCCGCGAACTCGACGCCTGCGCAGACTCAGCGCGCGTGGCCGCTCAGGTCGTGGATGTGGCTGTCGAGCGAACCGAAATACGCCGACAGATCGGCGATGTCCTGGTCGCTCAAGGCCTGCGCCTGGCCCGCCATGATGGCGTTCTTGCGCTTGCCGTTCTTGTACTCGTGCAGGGCCTTGGACAGGTAGTCCGGGTACTGGCCGGCCAGGCGCGGATAAGTCGCGTCCAGGGTTTTGTTGCCGTCGGCGCCGTGACAAGCGGCGCAGGCCGTGGCCTTGGCCTTGCCGCGGGCGACATTGCCGGTGGCGCCAGCAAGGGCGGAACTCGCGAAGGCGAGGGACAGGCAGACGGTGGCGATGCGGATCAGGGTCATGGGAGCGATTCCGTTCACTTCTTGGCCGGAGCCAGGCTGGACAGGTAGGCGGCGATGTCGGCGATGTCCTGGTCCGAGAAGCTCGACGCCTGGGCCTGCATGGTCGGATGGTTGCGCTCGCCCTTCTTGTAGCCGGTCAGCGCCGCGACGAGGTATTGCTCGTTCTGGCCGCCGATCTTGGGCACGCGGTAGCTCGGGTAGGCGTTTTTGTATTCGGCGATGCCGTGGCAGCCGGTACAGGTATAGGCCAGTTGCTTGCCTTTCTTGATGTCGCCCTTGGCAAAGGCGGGGGCAGCGGCGAGGGCCAGTGCCAGGCAGGCGGCGGTGAGCAGAACTCGTTTCATCTAATGGGTTTCCGGCGGATGAGTGTCGGCGGAGCAGGTCAAACCAAAATTATAGCCTGCGAGGTCCCGGAGCAGACAGGGGGGCGCACAATCGCATCCCACTGCGTCGCCCGATACCGGCGGCTTGCCTGCAGGAACGCACCTAGACTTTCGGCACATTCTGCTTTCGGGGGTGATCCGTTACTGTTCTATTCAACTATAACACCACCCCTACAAGCGAGCCCCGATGAGCGCCTCCTCCGCCACCAACCGAATGCCTGTCCTGATCCGTACCGGTGCCGTCGCCCTGGCCCTGGCGGGCCTTGCGCTGGGGGGCTGCAAAGGCTCCGCGCCGGATGCCAATGCCGCGTCCGGTCCCAACGGTGCCAGCGCCGAGGTCGACAAGGACGGCAAGCCGATCAAGAAGGTCGATGCCGTGCCGGTCGAAGTGGCCAAGGTCTCGCGCAAGCCGATTTCGGCCAGCTACTCGGGCACCGCCAATCTCGACGCCCCCGGCGAAGCCCAAGTCGTGGCGAAAACCTCCGGCGTGATGGTGCAACTGCTTGCCGAAGAGGGCGATCAGGTCCATGCCGGCCAGGTGCTCGCGCGCATCGACGGTGACAAGGTGCGACTCGAGGCGCAGCGCCAGCTCGCGACCGTGCACAAGCTCGAGAACAACTACCGCCGCTCGCAGGAACTGCTGAAGCAGAAGCTCGTCAGCGCCGAAGCCAGCGAACAGATCCGCTTCGATCTCGAATCGGCCCGCGCGAGCTATGCGCTGGCGCAGCTCGAACTGTCCTACACCAACATCACCGCGCCGATCAGCGGTGTCATCGCCCAGCGCATGGTCAAGCCGGGCAACCTGATCACGCTCAACGCGCCGGTCTTCCGCATCGTCAACAATTCGCATCTCGAGGCCGCGTTGAACGTGCCGGAGCGCGAAATGGCCCGTCTCAAGAACGGCATGCCGCTGCATATGGTCGTCGATGCCGTGCCCGGCAAGGTGTTCGAGGGTCGCGTCGACCGCATCAGTCCGGTCATGGATTCGGGCAGCGGCACCTTCCGCGTGGTCTGCGTGTTCGACAATGCGCCGGAACTGCGCCCGGGCATGTTCGGACGCATCGAAGTCGTCTATGACCAGCGCCAGGATGCACTCACCGTGCCGCGCATCGCCCTGCTCGAAGACGAAGGCGAGCCGGCGGTCTATGTGCTGCGCGGCACCAAGGTCGCCCGCGTGCCGGTGAAAATCGGCTTCAGCAACGGCGAGCTCGCGGAAATCGTCAGCGGCGTCAAGGAAGGCGACCAGGTCGTCACCGCCGGTAAGGTCGCGATCCGCGACGGCACCGAAGTGCAGGTCATCGGCGCCAACGCCACCACCACGCCCGTCGCCGCTGCCGAGACGCCCAAGAAATGAATCTTGCCGAGTTCGCCACACGTCGTCGCGTCACCGTGTTCATGGTGGCGTTGACCTTCGTCATCTTCGGATTCATCGCGCTGCGCGACCTCAAGGTCAACCTGCTGCCCGACCTGAGCTATCCGACGCTCACGATACGCACCGAGTACACCGGTGCGGCGCCCGCCGAGATCGAAACGCTGATCAGCGAGCCGATCGAGGAAGCGGTCGGTGTCGTCAAAAACCTGCGCAAGCTCAAGTCGATTTCGCGTACGGGCCAGAGCGACGTCGTGCTCGAGTTCGCCTGGGGCACTGACATGGACCAGGCCAGTCTGGAGGTGCGCGACAAGATCGACGTGCTGCGCCTGCCGCTGGAGTCGAAGGCGCCGGTGCTGCTGCGTTTCAATCCGTCGACCGAGCCGGTCATGCGTCTGGTGCTCACCACGCCGGAAGTGCAGAACGGTAGCGAACAGGCGGAACTGATGCGGCTGCGTCGCTATGCCGACGATGAACTGAAAAAGCGTCTGGAGCCGGTCGAAGGCGTCGCCGCGATCAAGGTTGCCGGCGGCCTGGAAGACGAAGTGCAGGTGCAGATCGACGCCGATCGCCTGGCGCAGCTCAATCTGCCGGCGAGCACGGTCATCGACCGCCTCAAGCAGGAAAACGTCAACATTTCCGGCGGCCGCATCGAAGAGGGCAGCGAACGCTACCTCGTGCGCACGGTGAACCAGTTCAGCAGCCTCGACCAGATGCGCGAGTTGCTGATCGCCAATCTCAATGGCGTGCCGGTCCGGCTGAAGGATGTCGCGACCGTTGACCAGGGTTACAAGGAACGCGAGGCGGTCATCCGCTTCAAGGGCCGCGAGGCGGTGGAAATCGCCGTCTACAAGGAAGGCGACGCCAATACCGTCGCCGTCGCGGAAGCCGTGCGGACGGCCTTGCGCGCGATCGAATCGTCCAATGGTTCCGGCCCGCCCGGTGCTGCGAAAGCGCAGCCGAAACCCGGCGCATACCTGATCGACGGCATCCCGGTGCAGACGATCGAGGACCAGTCGAAGTTCATCAATAATGCGCTGAGCGAGGTCAAGTTCGAGGCGGCGATGGGCGGTGTCCTGTCGATCCTGATCATTTTCTTCTTCCTGCGCGACGGCTGGAGCACCTTCGTCATCGGCCTGTCGCTGCCGATCTCGATCATCGCGACCTTCTTCTTCATGGGTCAGCTGGGCCTGAGCCTGAACGTCATGTCCCTCGCGGGCCTGGCACTGGCGACCGGCATGGTCGTGGACGACTCCATCGTGGTGCTGGAGAGCATCGCCAAGGCGCGCGAACGCGGATTGAACATCCTCGAAGCCGCGATCGTTGGCACCAAGGAAGTCAGCATGGCGGTGGTCGCGTCGACGCTGACGACGGTCGCGGTGTTCTTCCCGCTCGTGTTCGTGGAAGGCGTCGCCGGCCAGCTGTTCAAGGACCAGGCGCTGACCGTGTCGATCGCGCTGATGATCTCGCTGATCGTGTCGCTGACCCTGATCCCGATGCTGTCCTCGCTCAAGGCGAAGGCGCCGATGTCGTACTTGCCGACGGTCGCGCCCAACGAACACCAGACGATGTTCGAGTTGCTGGTCGCGCCGATGCTGCGGGTTTTTGCCTTCGGCGTGGACATCCTGCGCTGGCCCCTGACCAAGCCCTGGGCGAGCTGGAAGCGCTGGGGCGTGTTTGCTTTGCTGCTGGTGCCCAAGCTCGCGCTGTTCATTCCGTTCTGGATCATCGCGATGGCGGTCGTGCTGCTGTGGCAGGCCGGCCTGTTCGCTGCGAGCGTCGTGGTCACCAGCGGCTTCCGCATTTTCCAGACGACCGTGCTGGGCGGCGGTTCCTGGCTCGGCGAGAAAATTCTGCGTCCGTACGAATACGCTGCCAGCTACTACCACGGCTTGCTGCCGCGGGCCCTCGATCGTCCCTGGCTGATCCTGGGCAGTGCGACGGCGGCCTTCGTGGTCGCTGTGATGATCGCTTCGACCCTCGGCACGGACCTGATTCCGCAGCTCGCGCAGGACCGGTTCGAGATGACCGCCAAGCTTCCGCCGGGCACGCAGTTGCGCGAGACCGACGCGCTGGTGCGTGCGGTGCAGAAGGCGCACGACAGCGATCCCGATATCGAAGCGCTGTACGGCGTCAGCGGCACCGGCACGCGCCTGGACGCGAACCCGACCGAGTCGGGCGAGAACGTGGCCAAGCTCAGCGTCGTGCTCGGTGACCACTACAGCAGTGAAACCGAGTCCGCCGTGACCGAGCGCATGCGCAAGACCATGGCGCAGTACCCCGACATCGGCGTGAAGTTCGGCCGACCGCAGTTGTTCAGTTTCTCGACGCCGCTGGAAATCGAACTGCGCGGCCAGGACCTGGATCAGCTGCAGCGCGCCGGTCGCAAGCTGGCGCAGATGATGCAGGGCTCCGCGCACTTCGCCGACGTCAAATCGTCGGTGGAGCAGGGCTATCCGGAAATCCAGATCATCTTCGACCAGCAACGTGCGGCGGCCCTGGGCCTGACTTCGCGTGCGATCGCCGACCAGGTGGTGCGCCAGGTGCGCGGCGAAGTCGCGACCCGCTACAGCTTCCGCGATCGCAAGATCGACGTGCTGGTGCGCGGCCGAGAAAGCGATCGTGCCTCCGTGGACGATATCCGTCAGATCATCGTCAACCCGCAGAGCGACAAGCCGGTAACCCTGGCTTCCGTGGCCAATGTCGTGGAAACCATCGGTCCGAGCGAGATCCATCGCGCTGACCAGACCCGCGTCGCGATCGTCTCCTCGAACCTGCGTGGCATCGATTTGGGCACGGCCGTGCAGGAAGTACGGCAGATGGTCCACGACAATCCACTGGGCGCGGAAATCAAGCTCGCGTTCGGCGGACAGAGCGAAGAGCTCGACAGCTCGATCCGTTCGCTGCTGTTCGCGTTCGGCCTGGCGATGTTCCTCGTCTACCTGGTCATGGCCTCGCAGTTCGAGTCGCTGCTGCACCCGTTCGTGATCATGTTCTCGGTGCCGCTGGCGATCGTCGGTGCGGTGGCCGCGCTGTGGCTGTCGAATTCGCCGGTGTCGGTGGTGGTGTTCATCGGCCTGATCCTGCTGGTCGGCATCGTGGTGAAAAACGCCATCGTGCTGATCGACAAGGTCAACCAGTTGCGCGAAGAGGGCGTGTCCAAGCGCGATGCGCTGTGCCGCGGTGCCGAGTCGCGTCTGCGTCCGATCATCATGACCACGCTGACGACGCTGTTCGGCTTCGCGCCGCTGGCCTTCTTCGGCGGCGACGGTGCCGAGGTGCGCGCGCCGATGGCGATCACGGTCATCGGCGGTCTGACGGTGTCGACCCTGCTGACCCTGGTGGTCATCCCGATCATGTACAACCTGCTCGATCGCCGCCCGGATGAGTACTACATCCGTCGCGGCAAGCCAGTAACCGTGGATGCGTTGCCCGAGGGAGCGCACTGATGACGCTTGCCGAGCTCAGCCTGCGCCGGCCGGTCACGGCGGTGATGTTCTTCGTCTCGATGGTGGTGATCGGACTGATCGCCGCCGTTCGCCTGCCGCTGGAACAATTCCCGGAAGTGAACGTGCCGTTCCTGATGGTGAATTTCCCGTATTCGGGATCGACGCCGCAGGAAGTCGAACGCAGCATCACGCGTCCGGCCGAAGAAGCCCTGGCGACGTTGCCGGGTATCCAGTCGCTGAACTCGACCAGTCGCGCCGAGGGCGCGGACATCTTCATCCAGTTCTCCGACTGGGACCGCGACGTCAATGTCTCTGCTAGCGAGGCGCGCGATCGCATCGACGCGATCCGCCAGGACCTGCCGGATGACCTGCAACGCTATTTCGTCGAGAACTTCTCGCTGACCGATCAGCCGATGATCCGCGTGCGCTTCTCTTCCAACCGCGACCTGCGCAAGGACTACGAACTCATCGAACGCGAAGTGCAGCGGCGGATCGAACGCGTGCCCGGTGTCGCGCGCGCGGAGATCTCCGGCGCCTCGCCCAACGAAGTCGAGGTTTCGATCGACCCCGCGCGCCTGGGCGCGCACAACATCGGCCTGAACCAGCTGGCCGCGAAGCTGGCGGCCGTGAACTTCTCCGTGTCTGCCGGTGAGATCAACGAAGGCCAGCGACGTCTGCGCGTGCAGCCGGTGGGCGAGATCAAGGATCTGGGACAGCTGCGCGACCTCGTGCTCAACGAGCAGGGTCTGAAGCTCTCCGACATCGCCGAAGTCCGGCTCAAGCCGCAACGGCAGGCATTCGGCCGCCGCCTCGACGGCCGTCCGGCCGTGGGTTTGGACATTTATCGCGAGCAGTCGTCGAACCTCGTCAACGTCGCCCGGCAGGTGATGGTCGAGCTCGACGAGATCAAGAAGTCGCCCGACCTCGAGGGCATCCAAGTGCTGGTGTTCGACAACCAGGCCGAATCGGTGACCGATTCGATCAAGGACCTCATCGAGGCTGGCGCACTGGGTTCGCTGCTGTCGGTGTTCGTCCTTTACTACTTCCTGCGCCACTGGCCCAGCACCCTGATGGTGACGCTGGCGATTCCGATCTGCATCGTGATGACCCTGGGTGCGATGTACTTCCTCGGCATCACCCTCAACATCCTGTCGATGATGGGGCTGTTGCTGGCGATCGGCATGCTGGTCGACAACGCGGTCGTGGTGGTCGAAAGCATCTACCAGTACCGCGAAAAATATCCCGAGAACCCGATGCGCTGCGCCATCGAGGGCACGCGCGCCGTGCAGCTGGCGATCAGCGCCGGCACCCTGACCAGCATCATCGTGTTCCTGCCTAACCTGTTCGGCGCGACCAATCGCATCAGCATCTTCCTGGGCGAGGTCGCGCTGACCATCACGATCGCGCTGCTGTGCTCGTGGCTGGTGGCGGTGAGCCTGATCCCGATGATCAGCGCGCGTCTGGCCACGCCGCCGGCGGTCACCGCTGCGCACGGCTTTATTCCAGCGCTCAGCCGTCGTTACGGCGGGCTGCTGCGCTGGTCGCTGCTGCACCGTGGCAAGGCCCTGCTGGGCATCCTGCTGATCATCGGCATCAGCCTGGTACCGGCGAAGTTCACCAAGTTCGACATGTTCGGCGAGGAAGCAAGCCTGGAGATGGGCTTGTACATGAACTGGAAAGGCTCCTACAGCCTGGAACAGATGTCCGATGAAATCGCCAAGGTCGAAGCGCATCTGGAAAAGAACCGCCAGCGCTACCACCTCAAGCAGATCTACGTTTTCTACGCCGAACAGGGCTGGGGCGGCATTCGCCTCACGCTCAACGACGACGTCAAGAATCCCAAGGAAATCCAGGAGCTGATGCGCACCGAGATGCCGAAACTCGCTCGCGCGGAAGTCGGTTTCCAGGGTGGCGGCAACAATGGTGGCGCCGGCGATACGGAGATCACCGTCTACCTCAACGGCGATTCCAGCGATGCTCTCGCCGAGTTGGGCGAGGGTATGGTGCCGGTGCTGTCCAAGCGACCGGAGTTGCGCGACGTGCGCGTGGATTCCGGCGACGAGAACAGCGAGATCCAGGTCACCGTCAATCGCGAGCGTGCGGCGATCTACGGATTTAGCGCGCAGGAAGTCGCGCAGTACATCGGCATCGCGCTGCGCGGCTCGCCGATGCGCGAGTTCCGCCGTGGCGACACCGAAGTGCCGGTGACGGTGCGTTTCGCCGGCGCCGACACCTTCCGCGTCGAGGACTTGTCTAACCTCAACCTGCGGCGCGCAGACGGCACGACGGTACCGCTGCTCTCGGTCGTGGACGTGAACCTGCGCCGCGGTTCGTCGCAGATCTCGCGGCAGGACCGCCGCACCTCGCAGGCGATCGTCGCCAGCATCGCCGACGGCAAGACCAAGGACGAGGCGCGCAAGGCCGTCGAGGAAGTCATGAAGAGCGCACAGCTGCCGCCGGGTTACGGCTGGAGTTGGGGCCAGACCTTCGAAGAAGACGACCAGGCCGGCGGCCAGATGGGCAGGAACATGCTGCTGGCTATTTTCATGATCCTAGTGGTCATGGCGGCGCTGTTCGAGTCGCTGCTGTTCCCGATCGCCATCCTCAGCAGCATCATCTTCTCGTGGCTGGGCGTGTTCTGGGTGTTCGCCCTCACGGGCACCGCGTTCTCGATCATGGCGATGATCGGCATGCTTGTATTGATGGGCGTGGTCGTGAACAACGGCATCGTGATGGTCGAACACATCAACGCGCTGCGTCGCGGCGGCATGAACCGCACCGACGCCCTGGTCGAGGGCAGCCGCGAGCGTCTGCGACCGATCCTGATGACCATGGCGACGGCGATTCTCGGTATGTTGCCGCTGTGCTTCGCCGGTGCGTCGGTCGGTGGCGACGGTCCGCCGTACTATCCGATGGCCCGCGCGGTTGCCGGTGGCCTGGCGTTCTCGACCGTGGTCAGCCTGCTGTTCCTGCCGACGATTTACGCGATGCTCGACGATCTGGGCCAGAACACCGCGCACATCATCCGTCGGGCCCGCGAGTCGGCGCTGTGGGGCAAGAAGTCGGCCGCCGCCAAAGCGGCCGCTGACGCGCAGAATCCCTACGTCGGCTGACGCGCGCGGTTATCCCAGCTTGTGGATCACCGCGGCGCCGGCGACCCACACGGCGATGCTGGTGCCCAGATTGGTGAGCACGAAGTTGAGGAAGGCGCGGGAGAAACGATTGCGCCACCAGCCGGCGAGGCTGATGGTGTCGTCGCGCAGATTCAGCATGTCCTGATAGGTCGGACGGCGCAGCCAGGCTTCGATGAAGGCGCTGACCATGCCAGAGCTCAGTGCGGGAATCAGCGGCGAGATCGGCGAAGCGAGCGCCGCGCCGAGAATCGACAGGGGATGTCCGCCGGCGGCCAGACAGCCCAATGCACCGCCGATCGCGGTGATGACGCTCCAGCTCAGCACGAGCTTGGACGCCAGATCGAAGCCGCCGTGGTAATAGCCCCAGCCGAACGCGGCGAGCAGGCTGCCCGCGAAAATCATCGTGAACCAGGGAATGCGGCTGCCCTGCGGCAGGTTGTCGAGCTCGGCGAGTAGTTCGGCCGGTGGCGCATTGCCTTCGGTGAGTTCGGTTTCCAGGCCTTTCAGATGACCCGCGCCGACCACGGCGAGCACTTCGCGGGCCTGGCCTTCAGCGCCGACCTGACGCAGGCGAGCTGCCATGTAGCGATCGCGTTCGGCGATCACTGCCTCGAACAGCTCCGGCGTCTGCTCGGCAAATTCGCCAAAGCTCGACTCCAACAGATCGCCTTCCTTGAGTTTCTCGATTTCGCTTTCTTCAACCTTCTCGTCGACGAACAGGCTGCCAGCGAGTCCGGCCATGAGCTTGCTGCGGCCCCAGAGGCCAAGCTTGCTCCAGGCCCGCTTGAGCGTAGTGCCGACATCGCGATCGATCACGGCCAACGCCAAGCCGCGTTGCTTGGCGCCGAGGGCGGCCGCCTTGAGTTCGGCCCCGGGCTCGACGCCGAGTTGTTCGGCTAGGCGGCGCTGATACGCGGCGAGTGCGAGATTGGCGGCGACCAGTCCCGTCTTGCCCTCGCGAATGATCTGGAACAGATCGAGCTTGTTGAGCAGATCCGGCTCAGTGAGGGCGCGCAGGCGATTGTTGTCCAGCTCGACGGCGATCGTGTCGTAGGTGCCGCTGGCGATCGCGGCTTCGACGGCCTCGATGCTCGCGCGCGAGACATGCGCGGTGCCCAACAAGGTGTAGCGCACGCCGTCGCGTTCGACGATGGCGTGCGGCTGCTGGGCGAGGTCGGAGCGGGATTCGGTCATGGGTTTCAGGTCGGGGAAAAAAACGGACGACCGTCGCCGGTCGTCGCGGGGAGGCGTTGTCGCTGGCGGAGGCTCAGTCGCGGTAGCGCTTGAGCAAATCCTGGTAGGCGTCGATGCGGCGGTCGCGCAGGAAGGGCCAGATACGGCGCACATGTTCGCTGCGCGCAAGATCCACTTCGGCGATCAGCAATTGCGGCGAGTCGTTTCCGGCCTCGGCGAGAAACTCGCCCTGCGGCCCGAGCACGTGACTGCTGCCCCAGAAGCGAATGCCGCTGGCGCCGAGCGGCGAAGGCTCGTGGCCGACGCGATTGCAGCTGAGCACCGACAAGCCGTTGGCGACGGCATGGCCGCGGTGGCTGAGGATCCAGGCGCCACGCTGGCGATCTTTTTCGTCCGCCTGGTCGTCCGGATCCCAACCGATCGCGGTCGGATAGAGCAGCAGTTCTGCGCCGGCCAACGCCATCAGGCGCGCGCCCTCGGGATACCACTGATCCCAGCACACGAGCACGCCGAGGCGGCCGACGCTGGTATCGATCGGTTCGAAACCCAGATCGCCCGGCGTGAAATAGAACTTCTCGTAGAAGCCCGGATCGTCCGGAATGTGCATCTTGCGGTACTTGCCGACGAGCGTGCCGTCGGTTTCGAAGACGACCGCGGTGTTGTGGTAAAGGCCCGCAGCGCGACGTTCGAACAGCGAGCCGACCAGCACGACGCCGTGCTTCTTGGCGAGTGCGCCCAGGCGCGCAGTGCTCGGACCGGGGATGGCCTCCGCGCGATCGAATTCCGCCACGCTTTCGTGCTGGCAGAAATACGCGCCGTTATGCAGTTCCTGCAGCAGCACCAGCTTGGCGCCGCGCTGCGCGGCCTCGGCGACGCGTTGTTCGATCACGGCGAGGTTGGCCTCGACGCTGCCGTGGTCGATTTCCTGGACGAGGGCGACGGTGAGCGTGGACTGGGTCATGCGAGCAAACCTTCGGGAAGCTGCATCGTGATGCAGTGCAGACTGCCGTTCTGCCAGATCAGCGCACGGCAGGGGACGGGAACGATTTCTAGCGCGGGAAACGCCTCGGCGAGCACGGCCGCTGCACGGACGTCGGCGGCATCGCCGTACGCGGGCATCAGCAGGGCACCGTTGATGATCAGGAAATTTGCGTAGGACGCCGCGAGGCGGCGACCTTCGTCGAGAATCGGTTGTGCCCAGGGCAGTTCGAACAGCCGATAGGGCTGGCCATCCCGGGTGCGGAATGCGGCGAGTTCGGTGGCCATCGCGCCAAGCTCGGCGTAGTGCGTGTCGCCCGGGTCATCGCAGCCCTGGTAGACGATCGCATCGCGGCCAGCGAAGCGGGCGAGGGTGTCGATATGCGCGTCGGTGTCGTCGCCTTCCAGGTAGCCGTGATCGAGCCAGAGCGTGCGGTCCTGGTGCAACCAGGTCTGCAGCTGACGGGTGATCTGTTCGCGGCTCGCTTCGGGATGGCGCTCGTGCAGGCAGGTCCAGGTCGACAGCAAGGTACCGTTGCCGTCGGTTTCGATTCCGCCGCCTTCGAGTGCGAAATCGATGCGCTCGCGGCTGGCATGCTGGAACAGGCCGCGCTCGAACAGCGTCGCAACGATCTGGTCATCCAGACCGGCCTCGAACTTGCCTCCCCAGGCCGTGAAGTGGAAGTCGAGCATCCGGTAACGCCCGCCGTCGCGCAGGGTGATCGGACCGGAATCACGCAGCCAGGTGTCGTCGTAGGGCAGGCGTTCGAAGCGCAGCCGCGCCAGATCCACGCCGGCGGCCGAAAGCAGCCCGCAGGCATGGTCTTGCAAGGCCGCGTCTGCGACGCAGATCAGGACGGCCTGGCGGCGGCTGATGGCAGCAACGAGGGCGACGTACGTGCCTTCGACCTCGGCCAGGCGATCAGCCCAATCGGTGCCGGCATGCGGCCACGCGATCAGGACGGCGGACTGGGGCTCCCATTCCGCCGGGAAACGCGGTGACTGGTTCATCAGTTCCGGACGGGTGCGGGGCCGATTTCTTCGGGGCGGGCCTTGACCACCACCGCATCGACCACGTGGTTGTATTCGAAGAACACGTTGAAGTTGTTGTAGGCCCAACGCGTGATCGGCGGGTTGCGCTTGCGCGAGCCCGGGCCGGCGACGGCGCCGAATTTCTGGGTCGGCGCGCCGAACTGGGCTTCGACCTGGGCCATGGTGGCGCCACGCTTGGGCAGGCTGATGCCTTGCTCGGTCTGGACGCGCTGGATCAACAGGGTATCGGCCTGGGCGGCGGCGCCGGCGAGCAAACCGAAGGAAAGGGCGAGGGACAGGGTAATGCGCTTCATGGGGCTGCTCCGCTGAGTTGGGGGGTACTACCCGCTGTGCAGGGGCGATTCTGTCAAATCCGTCCGGGAATGCCTAATCGCGGCGCGGCAAAAGAAAACGCCGGCTTTCGCCGGCGTTCACCCTAAACCCGTGAGGCCCTGCGCTTAGCGCTGGCGGGCCTTGAAACGCGGGTTGGACTTGCAGATCACGAAGACCTTGCCGCGACGGCGGACGACCTTGCAGTCGCGATGGCGGGTCTTCGCCGACTTGAGGGACGACAGGACTTTCATGGTGGATTCCTAGGAACGGGTTGCAAAAGAAGCGGGATTATACAAGGCCGAAAGATCGCTTGCAATACAAGACCTTGGGAAATTCAACCGGGCGGGCCCGGCCCCTGGGGGCTAGCGCAGGTAGGCCTTGGTCAGGGTGTTGAGGTGCAGGCGTTCCTCGTCCCGCATGAACGGGGCGACCAGCATCATGACCTGGACGATGCCCAGCCGGATCGCTTCCTGCTCGTCCTTGTCGCCGCGGACGCTGGCGTAATTGAGCCAGAACGTGGCCAGCACGAGGATATTGGTCGCCGTGCCCTCGATTTCGGCGGCCGAGGCGCGCATGACGCCGGCCTGCACCAGGCCGCGCATCACACCGGTGGCATTCCCGGCCGCGCGTTTGAGGATGCGCGAGAAGCGCATGCGCAGATGCCGGTTGCGGCTGAGGATGTCGACGAGGTCCCGATACAGGAACCGGTATTCCCAGATGCACTCGAACACCAGGTGCAATTGCAGCCAGATGTCCTCGAGATTGGGCAGCCGGCCTTCCGGGGCGAGCAGGGCCGAATCCATACGCTCTTCATAGCGCTGGAACAGCTGCTCGATAATGTCGTCCTTGTTGCGGAAGTGGTAGTACAGATTGCCCGGGCTGATTTCCAGCTCGTCGGCGATGTGATTGGTGGTGACGTTCGGCTCGCCCTGCACATTGAACATGGCGAGCGAGGTGTCGAGGATGCGTTGGCGGGTCTGCCGGGCCATTGCCTCAGCCGACCAGCTTCTTGACCAGATCGACGTATTTCTTCATCGCCTGCTCGGAGTCGGTGCCGGCCATTTTTTCCCAGGCTTCGTACTTGGCGGTGCCGACGAAATCGAAGAAGCCCGGCTTCGGGCCTTTGACGTCGCCCTCGGACCCCTGCTTGTAGAGGCCATAGAGCCGGAGCATGGTGTCGTTATCGGGACGATCGGCCAGGCTCATGATGTCTTTGGCGGCTTTCTCGAACTGCTTCTTGAGGTCGGACATGGCACTCGGTCTCGGCGAACAGGGCAAGCGTTGGTGATATCACGGCCCCCGGAAGCGGTCAACGAGTGCGCCGGAATGTTTGTAACGGTAGCGTTCGTCTGGCAAGTTAGCGGCTCTTGGCTGGCGTGGCCGGTCATCGTCTCGGGGTGGGGGCAATCATGAGTTATTTCGTCACTGGCGCGACCGGTTTCGTCGGACGTTTCCTGGTCAGCAATCTGCTCAAGCGCAAGGGCACGATCCACGTGCTGGTGCGCAAGGGGTCCGAGAAAAAGCTTGATGCCATCGGCGAAAAAATGGGCTGGGACCGTAAACGCGTGATCGCGGTCACCGGTGACCTGTCCAAGCCCAAGCTCGGCCTGAGCGCGGCGCAGATCAAGGCGCTGGCCGGCAAGGTCCAGCACTTTTTCCACTTGGCCGCGATCTACGACCTGTCGGCGGATGCCGAATCGCAGAAAGTCGCGAACGTGGAAGGCACGCGCCACGCGATCGAACTCGCCGGCGCGGTCAAGGCCGGCTGCTTCCACCACACCAGCTCGATCGCCGCCGCCGGCCTGTACCCCGGCGTGTTCCGCGAGGACATGTTCGACGAGGCCGAGGGCCTGTCCGATCCGTATTTCCGCACCAAGCACGATTCCGAGGGACTGGTGCGCAAGGAATGCAAGGTTCCCTACCGCATCTACCGTCCCGGCGCGGTCGTGGGACATTCGCAAACCGGCGAGATCGACAAGATCGACGGTCCGTACTATCTGTTCACCCTCATCAAGAAGATGCGTCAGGCTCTGCCGCAGTGGATGCCGACCCTGGGTATCGAGGGCGGCCGCATCAATATCGTGCCCGTGGACTTCGTCGTCGACGCGATGGACCACATCGCCCACAAGAAGGGCCTGGACGGCAAATGCTTCCACCTGGTCGATCCGGACCCCAAGCGCATCGGCGAAGTGCTCAACACCTTCTGCCGGGCGGCGCATGCGCCGGAAATGACCATGCGCTTGGACGCCCGCATGCTCGCGGTCGTGCCCGGCGCGGTGCGCGGCGCGGTGCTGAACCTGCCGCCGGTCAAGCGCTTCACCAGCATGCTGCTCAAGGATCTGCGCCTGCCGCCGCAGACCCTGAAGCTGATCACGTATCCGACCCGTTTCGATAGCCGCGAAACCGAGCGCGCGCTCAAGGGCAGCAAGATCAGCGTGCCCGATCTCGAAGGCTATGCCTGGCGCCTGTGGGACTTCTGGGAGCGTCATCTGGACCCGGACCTGTTCATCGACCGCTCGCTGCGCGGCAAGGTCGAGAACAAGGTCGTGCTCATCACCGGCGGTTCGTCCGGTATCGGCCGCGCCTCGGCGATCAAGGTGGCCGAGGCCGGCGCCAAGGTCATCATCGTCGCGCGTGGCGAAGAGGAGCTGACCAAGACCCGCGACGAGATTCTCGCGCTCGGCGGAAAGTGCTGGGCCTACACCTGCGACCTGACCGACCTCGCGTCCTGCGACGAGCTGGTCAAGAAGGTGCTGCACGATCACAAGCACGTGGACGTGCTGGTCAACAACGCTGGTCGCTCGATCCGGCGTTCGGTTGAGGCCAGCTACGATCGCTTCCACGATTACGAGCGCACGATGCAGCTGAACTACTTCGGCTGCCTGCGCCTGATCATGGGCTTCCTGCCGCAGATGACCCATCGTCACAAGGGTCACATCATCAACATCAGCTCGATCGGCGTGCTGGCCAGTTCGCCGCGATTCTCGGCCTATGTCGCTTCGAAGGCGGCGCTGGATGCATTCAGCCGTTGCGCGCAGGCCGAGTTCAGCGGCAAGAACATCGCATTCACCACGGTCAACATGCCGCTGGTGAAGACGCCGATGATCGCGCCGACCAAGATGTACGACTCGGTGCCGACGCTGACGCCGGAAGAAGCCGCCGACCTGGTCGTCAAGGCGATCATCGAGCGGCCGAGCCGCGTGGCCACGCGGATGGGCATCTTCGCTGCGACCTTGAATGCGCTGGTGCCGAAGGCCTACGAGGTCATCATGAACACCGCGTTCGAGATGTTCCCGGATTCGGCCGCGGCGAAGGGCGATCGCAAGGCGCTCAAGAGCGAGCAGCCGAGCAGCGAACAGATCGCTTTCGCGGCCCTCATGCGCGGCGTGCACTGGTAGGCGCGGTCGTCCTTCGTATAAAGAGAAAACCCGCGCTTGGCGCGGGTTTTTTCTTTTGCGGACGTCGTGCGCGCGTTACTGGCAGGAGCGCCAGCGCACCGGGATGTTCGAGTTCATGGGCGGGTCGAGCTGGACGCGCGTATAGCGCAGTTCCTCGTACTGAGTGAGGATCCGGCAGATGTCCTGGGTGAGGTTCTTTTCGTCGCCGTCGGTGCGCTTGAGCATGACCAGCAGGGTCGACTGCGTGGACCAGGCCGCACTGCCAACCTGGGTGAAGGTGCTCACTTTGGTGGCGGCTTCTACCCGGCGCTGGGCGAGTTCGGTCTCCGACATCTTGGCCACCTCGGCCATCGCCGCGGCGGCGGCGTTGATCTGCTTGGCGGAGGCGTCCAAATCGATCTTCGCGGGCGCGGCCTGCGTGCTTGCCGCCGGCAGCGCGACGGGCGCATCGGCATCAAAATCAAAAGGATTGCCAAGCAGCAACGTCGCCACGCCGAGCAGGACGCTGCCGACCGCACCCGACCACAGACCCTTGCGGGTTCTTTCCGCGGCCTGGGCCCTGACGTTTTCCACGATCTGTGCGGGCACATAGTCCTGCACCTTCGGCCACAAGGCATTGCCGTCGATGACCTCGACGCCGTAACGGCGCGCGGTATCGCGCGCGGTGCCTTCAGCCGACCCGAGGGTCAGGAGGATGCCGCTGGTGGCACCGGCCAATTGCACGCCGTTGGCGAAATCGCGCACGTTCGCTTCGCCGAGGCGATAGGCCGTGCCGTGTTTGTAGCCGAGCAGGACCTGCTCGTTGTTGCGGGTCAACAGGAATTCGGTACCGCCGTCGCCGGGTTGGCGGGAGGCCGGGGCCTCCCGGAAGCCTTCGCGGCTCAGCGCTTCGAGGACCAGGCCGACGCATTCGCGCCATTTCATCGCCGCCAAGGCATCGATGCCGGCCTCGGTTTCCGCCTGCCGGCGCCGGTGCACGCCAAACCACCATCCCGCCGCAGCGAGTCCAAACAGGGTGACGAGAATGGCTGCCAATGCTGCCGACATGTAGATCTCCAACTCAACGTATCGCGGGGGGACCCGAAGGATAACCCGGTATCCCGGACAGGGCGAAAACGAAAAACGCCCGGCGAGGGCCGGGCGTCGAGCGGGTTAGAAAGGCCCGCCAGCCGAAGTCGTAAGGGGAGGGATCTAACGAACTTCTTTTGGGGCTGGCGGGCGCAACCGTGAATCGTTACGGGGCGACGGGCTTGGCGGCCTTCGGCAAGGTCTTGCGCGAGGGCTTGGCGGCCTTGGCGGTTTTGGTCGCCTTTTTGGCGGCCGGCTTGCGGCTCGCCTTGACGGCCTTCACGACCGGCTTCTTGGCGGCCGGCACCGACTTGCCCGACTTCTTGAGCTCGGTGGTGAGCGCGTCGACGCGACCGATCAGGTCGGCCAGCTCTTCGCGGCCCGGCACGCCGAGACGGTTCAGGGCGCGCTGCACGCGCTCCTCGAACACCTTCTCGAGGCGATCCCAGGTGTCGGAAGCGCGTTCGCGGACTACGCCGACGCGGCCTTCGACGACATCACGCACGGCGTCGACCTTGCCGGCGGTGAGCTTGCGGGTGGTCTGCTCGATGGTCATGCCTTCCTTCACCAGCGCTTCGAACATCTTCGAACCTTCGCCCTGCGCACGGTTGAACGCGCCGACGCCGGCCATCCAGATCTGCTGTGCCGACTCGACCAGCGAGCGCGACATCTGCTCGGCCTTGGCCTGCAGGTCGGCGGCGTTGTTCTTGCTGCTCGCCGCTTTCGCGCGGACGGTTTTCTTGAGCTTGGCCATGTGCAACTTCCCTCGAAAAATGGTTGGGCGGAGCCCTGTGTGGCGCCAATCTGAAGGCCCTGTCTAGAGCATTCACACCAAGGCGCGGGCGGCGGCAGCGTAATGCCGCCGTGTTTCGGATCAACGACGGCGCGTGTTGGTGCGGCGATGACGCGTGCGTCGTTTCGCGATCAAGGCATCGACATCGTCGAGCGCACGATGCAGACGCGCGGTCGTTTCGGTCGAGCGATGACTCTTGCCGAGGCCTTTTTCGACCGAGCGATCCGGATCGTCGAGAACCTCGTCGCGCAGGCGCAGGCCGTGGCGTTCGAGCATCGGGCCCAGCACGGCGCGCTGTTTGCGCAGGTCGGCCAGGGTGCTGCGGAAGGCATGTTCGCAGACGCGCTGACGCGACGAATAACTGAAGATGTTGGTGAAGAACATCTCGCCATCGTCCTCGTTGGGCTCCAGCACCATCTGGTCGACCGTCGGGTACTGCTGCGCGTATTTGGCCAGACCGACCTGCATGCGCGATTGCAGCAGCGTGCGGAAGGTCTGCGACAGCACGACGGGCAGGCCACCTTCGGCGAGTTTGTCCAGGCCCTCGGGATGGCTGTGCGCGCGGCTGGCATTGAACGGCACCAGCGGATTGATGCCCAGCATGAGATCGACGCCGTGGTCGAGTACGACTGAGGCATGCATGGTCCGGCGCAGCGCGCCGTCGACGAAATGATGGCCGCGGATGTCCACCGGCGGATACAGACCGGGCAGGGCGGCGCTGGCCTGGACGGCGCGCGAGATCGGCACGTCTTCCCAGCCCGGACCGCCGAAGCGCACGGCCTTGCCGTTGTCCAGGTCCACCGCGACGACGTAAAGCGGGCGCTCGAGTTCGCGGAAATCGTTGCTACGGCCGCGGCTGCTGAAGACGCTGCGCAGATAGCGTTCGATCTCGGCGTTGTTGAAGATGCCGGTGGGGATCAAGCCGCCGAGGCGACCGACGACATCGCTCAGGTGCGAGCCGGTGGGATCGGTGAGGATGTCGCGCCACCATTCGTAGGCCAGGCGCGGCAGGTTCGCGGCACGCTGCAGGTATTCGAGGAAGGCCGGCTGCAGGAAGATTTCCGGCCGGAAACGGACCTCGTGGCTGTCGCCCGTGATGAACAGGCGATACATGTCGCCGGTGCTCATGCGGTTGGCCAGGCCGGCGGCGAGAAACGCGCCGGAGCTGACACCGACATAGACCTCGAGCCGGGTAAGGTCGAGGCCTTCGATCGCCTGGTCCAGGGCGCGCAGGGCGCCGAGTTCGTACATTCCGCCGATCGGTCCGCCACCGGCGATGGCCAGACCGATGCGGCCCTGGCTCTTGGGTGGCTTCCGGGCAGATTGAAGAAGAAGCATGCTATTGGACCCTTGGGAAGCGCCGGGATTGTAGCCCGAGCCGATGACCCGGCAAGGGGACGCCGGTCTCGCGGCACGAAACCCCGGGCCGGCGTCCCGCCGCCAGTCCCCCTGCCTTGATGCGACCGGAGCCCGAATGAACCAGCGCCTCAGAGATCGACTGGCTCGGCGCCTGGCCTGGCAACGGGCCGTCCATGATCCGGCGCGGGACCCGCGCAACCGGCTGCCGACCCTGCCTTTGCTGCGGCAGTGGCAGGCGCGTCGGCTCGAGACGAGTTTCCGGGATTTCCTGGCGACGCCGAACATGCGGCCGGCGGCGGAGTTCTTTCTCACCGATCTGTATGGCGACAAGGACTTCAGTGCCCGTGACCGGGACGCCGCGCGGATCCTGCCGCTGATGTCGCGGATCCTGCCCGAGACCTTGCTGCGGGCAGCCGCCGATGCAATCGAGCTGGCCGTGCTCAGCCACGCGTTCGACTTGCGGCTGGCCGAGTCCCTGGCGGCGCGCAAGGACCCGATGGCCGCGATTTCATTAGCCGACTATGTGCGCGCCTACCGTCACGCCGGTTGTCCCCGGCTGCGGCGCCATCAGATCGAGCTGGTGCTCGGCGTCGGACGGACGCTGGACGCGGCCGTGCACAAGCACGGCATTTTCAAGCTGCTCAAGGCGTCCCGGCTGCCGGCCCATCTGGCCGGCCTGCACGAGTTGCAGGCGTTTCTGGAACGCGGATTCACTGCCTTCGAAGCGCTGGGCGGCGCCGACCTCTTTCTCGAACGCATCGGCGCGCAGGAAATGGAGGTGTCCCGGCGACTGTTCGCCGGGCATGCCGATCCGTTTGCTCAGCCGAATTCTTCGTCGAGGTAGCGGTGGATTTCGCGTTCCACCGAATCCTTGAGCATCATCAGCAGGAAGCCCAATTCGGCCGTGACGTGCACGGACTTGGCGCTGACCTTGATGTGGCCGTCGACGCCGGGACGGGAAAAGTTGAGCGTATTGCCGTCCCATTCGCAGGCGACGGAAAACTTCTTGGCGATGTGGGCGGCGACACGATCGATGGACTGCTTCGCTTCCGCGAGCGGCCTGTCGTGGCTGCGCTTGATATCGATACTGGGCATGGTCGGCCTCCTTGTCGGCCTTGCGGATCGCTTGCGGCCTATTCTGCGGCCATTTTTCGTCTGCACCAACATCGCCGCGCAGACCCTGTGCTAGATTCGCCCGTCGGAGGGAAGAGATGCAGTTGACGTTTCCGAATGGCGAACACCCCGGTGTCGCCTTCGACCACGGCGAGATGAGCATAGGCAGCCGCACGGGCTTGGGGATTTCGATCTCCGGGCGCGGGCTGGCGTCTCACCATGCCAGCATCATTGCCGATCGTCGCGGGCTGTGGCTGCGTGTTCCCCCGGGAACGCCCGGCGTGCATCTCAATGCCCGGCCGGTTCGTCGCGTTGCCCTGTTGCGCATCGGCGACCAGATCCTGCTCGAGCAGGTGCAGCTGGTCATTGGCGACGGCCATCCCGAAAGCATCGACCGCAGCATTCCACCGGCCGCGCCGCCGGCCCTGGCCGAAGCGCAGCGCGTCAGCGCGGTTCGCGTGGCCCTGCGTGCCGTATCCGGCAGCCAGTTCGGCCGCTGCTTCACCCTGACCGAGCCACGCGTGGTCGGCCGCTCGGCCAATTGCGATATCCCCATTGACGATCCGGCCTTGGCCGAGCGTCACGCCCAGTTCGAACTGCATGGCGACCGCGTTGTCCTGCGGGCTCTGAGCCCGGGCGAGGGCTGCGTCGTCAACGGCGTGCCGGTCCGCGATGCGGTGCTGGCTCCCGGCGACCAGATCGCCATGGACCAGCATCGTTTCGTTCTTGAAGCCCCGGGGTTGCCGACCCGCGGCCAGTCCGTCGCTGTACGCGGCGGGCCGATGACCCATACCCAGACGATCCAGGCCGTGAAGGTCCCGATTGCCGCCGACCGTCCGTCCTCGATACCGCCGACCGGTCCGGAAGCGGAGCCACCGCCGGGCACCCAGGTCGATCCCGGCGCCTTGTGGTGGCTCATCGCAGCGGCGGCCGTGCTCGCCGCCGCGCTTACTGCGCTGCTGGTGTACTCGCCGCGGATTGGCGCCTGACGGCCGGCCGACGCCAGGCCCAGAGCAGGCGTAGGCCCAGCAACACCGCCAGGATTGCCGCATACATCAGCGGCTCGCGCAGGTCGGCTTTGACCAGCCAGAAAAAATGCAGGACCGCGAGCACGCCCGCCACATAGACGGCCCGATGCAGCTGTCCCCAGCGTCGTCCAAGTCGTCGCATCCAACCTTGGGTCGAGGTGATCGCCAGGGGCAGCAACAGCAGCCAAGCAGTGAAGCCGACCGTGATGAATGGGCGTTTGACGAGGTCGGTGAGGATCTGCGACCAGAAGCCGTTGAGATCGAGCACGACGTACACCGCCAGATGCAGGCTTGCGTAGAAAAAAGCGTACAGCCCGAGCAGTCGCCGGAAGCGGATCGGCCAGGATTGCCCCGACAGGCGCCGTAGCGGCGTCATCGCAAGACAGGCGAGCAGCCCCCGCAGCGCCCAGTCGCCGCTGCGATGCGTGAGTTCGGCGACCGGGTCGGCGCCCAGTCCGTCGTTCGCCGCCGCCCAGATCATCAGCGCCAACGGCGTCAGGGCCAGCACGTGCGCGACGACTTTGGCGACGATCCAGCGCGCTTGAAATCGCATCAGAACCATTGTCTCAGATTCATGCCCGCATAAAGCGAGGCGACCTGCGCGGCATAGCCGTTGAACGGCCGTGTGGGTATGCGCTCGGCGAACAGTTTGCTGGCCGTGCCTGCAATGCGCCGTTCCGATTTCTGGCTCCAGCGCGGATGCGCAACATCCGGATTCACATTGGAATAGAAGCCGTATTCGTCGGGCGCCGACGCGTTCCAGCTTGTCGTCGGCATGGTCTCGGTAAATTCGATGGCGACGATCGACTTGATGCTTTTGAAGCCGTACTTCCAGGGCACGACCAGGCGCAGCGGTGCGCCGTTCTGGTTGGGCAAGGCCTTGCCGTACAAGCCGGTCGCAAGAAAGGCGAGGGGATGCATCGCTTCGTCGATGCGCAAGCCTTCCTTGTACGGCCAGTCGAGCACGCCATCGGCAAGCGCAGGCATCTGTTCGATGTCGGCCAGCGTGGTGAATGCGACAAACTTTGCCCGGGACGTGGGCTTGAAGTGTTGCAGCACCGCTGCGAGCGGCAGGCCCAGCCAGGGGATGACCATCGACCAGCCTTCGACGCAACGCAGCCGGTAGATGCGCTCGGAGGCGGGCGCAAGCTTGAGCACATCCTCCAGCGTGAAGCGCCCTGTGACCTCGGCGTGACCGGCCACCGTCACCGACCAGGGCTGCGTTCGCAGACTGCCGGCCTGGCGGGAAGGATCGCCCTTGCCGAGTCCGAATTCGTAGAAGTTGTTGTAGCTCGTCACATCCTGCAATCGGGTGAGCTCTTCGCCGGAGCGAAAGCCGTCGGGACTGTCGGCGACGACCTGCGTCGGCACGCCGTCCTTTTCTTCACCTCGACTGCAGGCCGCCAAGGCCAACATGGGTGCCGACAAGGCGACGCCGATCAACTTGCGGCGGCTCAGGTAGACCGATTCCGGCGTGACCTGCGATTCGGGGATGTCCGCGGGGGGACGAATCAGCATGCGCTTCTCCTGGGGCTAGGCGATATCGGGGGCGACGGCTATTCTCGGAACTCAGAGGCACTCACAGGGGAAAGGGATGCGCCTGCTGGAGGCATTCGCGTCGTCGGAGAGCATCGTCGCCCTGCTCAGTGCAGACGATGGTCGTTTCCGCGACGTCAATCCGGCGTTCGAGCGTATCACCGGCTATCGTCGCGACGAGGTGATCGGGCGCATTCCGGCCGAAGTCGGGCTGTGGCGCGACCCCACCTTTCGCGCCCAGCTCTGGGAAAGCCTGCGGGTGGAGCGTCGCATCGTCGACGCCGTCGCCGCGGTCAATTGTCTGGATGGTCGCGAACTGCCCGGCCGACTGCATGTGGAGATCATCCAGTCGCAGGGCGAGCCGATGCTGTTCTGCCTCTTGCAGATCGTTCCGGACGACCATCGCGAGAAAGCAGCGGACCGCATCGAAGGTCTGTATCGCGGCCTGTATCTGAATGCGTCTGAGGGCATTTTTCGCTGTCTGGCGAACGGCGGTTTCGTCGACGCCAACCCGGCGATGGCGCGCATCCTCGGTTACGACTCGCCGGCCGAATTGCTTCTGGCGCTCGCCACCGATGCCAGCCAGTTCTACGTGGATCGCGACCAGGTCGAGGCCACGCGTGCGCGCCTGAAGGAAACCGGCCGGATCGAGCAGACGCGCGTGCGCGTGCGACGGCGCGACGGTACGATTCTCTGGGTCAGCGAGAACCTGCGCCTGATCGCCGATGTCGACGGCAAGTCGATCTTCTACGAAGGTTCGCTCGAGGACATCACGGCTCAGGTCGCCGCGGAAGAAGCCCTGCAGCAGACGAAACTGCTGTACCAGGTGCTGCTCGACAACAGCCGCGACGGCGTCTTCCTCATCCAGCGCGGCAAGGTGCGGTACGCCAACGAGGCGATGGCCGATCTGCTGGGCTACACGCCCGACGAACTCATCGGCAAGGACTACATGACCCTGGTCGACCAGCCCGATCTGCCCGCGCAGCGATCGCGCCGGCAGGAACGCGAAAGCGGTTCGCGCGTGCGGCAGCTGTACGAAGTGCATATGCGGCGCAAGGACGGTCAGGTGATCCTGTGCGAGGTGCGCGCCGATGCCGTCGACTACCAGGGCGATATCGCTTCGACCGGTACCTTGCGCGACGTGACCGAGGAACGTCGCCAGCAGGATGTCATCGCAGCGGCCGAGGCGCGCTATCGCGAATTGTTCCAGGACTCGCCGGCCGGTCTGTTCCGTACCGGTCTGGACGGAACGATCATCGAAGTAAACCCGAGCATGGCGCGCATGATCGGCTTCGACAGTGTCGAACAGCTGCGCGCCGAGCTGCGCGACATGCTGCAGGTTTACGCCAACCCCGACGAACGCCAGGTCCTGCTCGAGCGCGCGATTCGCGATGGCTCGTTCAGTCAGTACGAGGTCGAAATCCGTACGCGCGACAACCAGCGCCGCTGGGTCAGCGCCAGCGTGCGCCTGGATCGCGACGAGGCTGGCAACCCGGTGTCGTTCACCGGCTCGGTGCTCGACATCCAGGCCCGGCATGAAATGCAGCAGGCGCTGCTGCGTTCGGAAAACAAGTACCGCACCCTGGTCGAACAGAGCCAGGTCGGCGTCTTCATCATGACCGGCTCGCGACTGGTGTACGCCAACCATGCCCTGGCCGACATGGTCGGGCGCAAGGAAGCGGAAATCGTCGGCATCGACTACCTGGAGCTGGTTGCCCCAGAAATGCTGCGCAGCCTGCATCAGGAGCGTGAGCGTTTTCTCAGCACCGGCACCATGCGCAGCGAGTATGAAAGCTGCCTGCTGCACAGCAACGGCCAGCGGGTCTATGTGCGCGTGAGCATTTCTCCGGTCGATCTGGATGGCGTGCGCCACACCACCGGCACGATTCTGGACATCACGCGCCAGCGCGAAGCCGAATCGCGCCTGCGCTTCCATGCCACGCACGATCCGTTGACCGGGCTGCCCAACCGCGCGCTGTTCAATCGCCGGCTCGCCGAGCGGCTGGCGCCGGACGAGCGTCGCGGCAAGAACGCCTACGCGGTCATCTTTCTCGATCTTGATGGCTTCAAATGGGTCAACGACAGCCTCGGCCACAGCGCTGGCGACCGCCTGTTGCTCGAAATCGCCCGTCGTCTGGAGAACCATCTGGTCCAGGATGTGCTCATTGCGCGCTACGGCGGCGACGAGTTCACGCTGTTGCCGGAAGGTCCCTGCGACTACGAGCGCGTGGTCGGCATCGCCAGGCAAGTGCTCGACCTGTTCGAACAGCCATTCGAGATCAGCGGGCAGCAGGTGTTCTCGGCGGCGAGCCTGGGCATCGTGCTGGGTCGCCCGGACTACGAATCGCCCGATCAGGTGCTGCGTGACGCCGACACCGCGATGTATCGCGCCAAGGCGGCCGGCAAGTCCGGATATGTCGTGTTTGACGAGGCGATGCACGTCCAGGCCCGGCAGCGCCTGCAACTGGAAACCGATTTCCGGCTGGCCTTCGAACGCGCCGAATTCCTGCTCCACTACCAGCCGATCGTCGAACTGAAAACCGGCAAGCTCGTCGGCGCCGAAGCCCTGGTGCGCTGGCAACACCCCAAGCGCGGCCTGCTCGGTCCGAACGACTTCCTGCCGGTGGCTGAAGAAACCGGCCTGATCATCGATCTGGACAGCTGGGTCCTGCGCGAGGCCTGTCGCCAGCTGACCCATTGGCGCAAGGCCTACCCGGCGCTGGATGGCCTGGTCGTCAACGTCAACGTGGACGAACGGCAGATGGCCTCCAAGGAAATGGTCGAGGATGTGTTCCATCTCCTGCAGACCCACCAGTTGCCGCCCAGCCGCCTGCGCCTGGAGGTGACCGAAACGGTATTCCGATCCGGACGCAAGCACGCCGAGGCGCAGCTCGATTCGCTGCGGGCGCTGGGCGTCGGCCTGGCCGTCGACGATTTCGGCACCGGCTATTCGTCGTTGGAATCCTTCGCTGCCTCGGCCTTCGATGCGCTGAAGGTCGACCAGATTTTCGTGCGCGATCTCGAAACCAATCCGCGTCACCGCGCGATCGTGCGCACCATCATCGGTTTCGCGAAGGATCTGGGCCTGCTGCTGACCGCCGAAGGCATCGAAACCGAGGGGCAACGGCAGATGTTGCTCGAGCTTGGTTGCGAGTACGGGCAGGGTTATCTGTTCGCGCAGGCGCTGCCGCCGGACGAATTCGAGCAGCGGCTCTAGGCGCGTTCGCACAGACTCGGGGCAGGGGTTCCGGCGTCGCCGAAGCCCATGCTAGCCTGCCACTCCCCGAGAGGAATTCCGATGTCGCGTGCCTACAATTTCAGCGCCGGCCCCGCCGCGCTGCCCGAAGCCGTCCTGCGGCAAGTCCAGGCGGAACTGCTCGAATGGCAGGGCGAACGCGCCTCGGTCATGGAAGTCAGTCACCGCGGTCAGGCCTTCATCGATTGCGCCGCCGAAACCGAACGCGACCTGCGCGAGCTGATGGGCATCAGCGACGACTATTCCGTGCTGTTCCTGCAGGGCGGTGCAACCACGCTGGCCGCCTTGCTGCCGATGAATCTTGCCGGCCCGGAACAGACCGGTGACTACCTGCTCACCGGCCACTGGGGCGAAAAGGCCCTGGAAAACGCCAAACCCCTGCTTAAGACCCGGGTCGTAGCCAGCGACAAGGACGGCGGCTACAAGCGCATCCCGGCGCGCAGCACCTGGCAGTTGTCCGAGGACGCGGCGTTTTTTCATTACACCCCGAACGAGACTATCCACGGCGTCGAGTTCCACGACATCCCGGACGTCGGCGCCACGCCGCTCGTCGCGGATTTCTCCTCGAGCATCCTGTCGCGCCGTGTCGACGTCTCGCGTTTCGGCGTGATCTACGCCGGCGCGCAGAAGAACCTCGGCCCGTCCGGCCTGACCATCGCCATCGTGCGCAAGGACCTGCTCGGCAAACATGGCCGCAACCTGCCGCCGATCTTCGAGCTGCAGAACCAGTCCAAGAACGATTCGATGTTCAACACCCCGGCGACGTTCTCCTGGTACGTGGTGGGCCTGGTCCTGAAGTGGCTCAAAGCGCAGGGCGGCGCCGCCGCGATGGAAACGCAGAACCGTCGCAAGTCGGAATTGCTGTATTCGGCGATCGACGGCTCGGGCGGCTACTACCGCAATGATGTCGAACCGTCGGCGCGCTCGTGGATGAACGTGCCGTTCTTCCTGCCCAATGCCGAGCTGGACAAGCCCTTCCTGAAGGAAGCCGAGGCCGCCGGTCTGCTGGGCCTGAAGGGGCATCGTGCCCTCGGCGGCATGCGCGCCTCGATCTACAACGCGATGCCGGTTTCCGGGGTCGAGTCTCTGGTAGGTTTCATGGGCGATTTCGCCAAGCGACACGGATGAACAATGGGTACGCGCGACAGCAAGAAAAAACCGGCGGCCAAGCCCGCCGGCAAGGCCGCGAAGGCGGTTCGGCCGGCTGAACCGGCGGCGCCGGTTCTGTCCGAGGTGCGCGAGCGCATCGACGGCATCGACAAGCAGATCCAGTCCCTGATCGCCGAGCGCGCGCGGTTTGCGCAGCAGGTCGGTCGTGCCAAGGGGCCGCTGAAAGCCGCCGTCGACTACTACCGTCCCGAACGCGAATCCCAGGTGCTGCGCAAGGTGCTGGACCGCAACGACGGCCCGCTCAACGACGAAGTGCTGTTGCGCCTGTTCCGGGAAATCATGTCGGCCTGCCTGGCCCAGCAGGAGCCGCTGAAAATCGGCTTCCTCGGTCCGGAAGGCACGTTCTCGCAGCAGGCGGTGATCAAGCATTTCGGTCATTCCGCGCGCGGGCTGCCGCTGGCGAGCATCGAAGAAGTGTTCCAGGAAGTCGAAGCCGGGCATGCCGATTTCGGCGTGGTGCCGGTGGAGAATTCGGGGCAGGGCACCATCCAGTCGACCCTGGACATGTTCCTGACCTCGAACCTGAAGATCTGCGGCGAAGTCGAGCTGCACGTGCATCAGCACCTGATGTCGCGCACGGGCCGCCTGGAGGACATCGAGCGCGTCTATTCGCATCCGATGTCACTCGCGCAGTGCAAGGCCTGGCTGCGGCAGAACCTGCCCAAAGCCGAAAAGATTCCTGTCGCCAGCAATGCCGAAGCGGCGCGGCGTGCGCGCACCGCCGACGACGCGGCGGCCATCGCCGGCGAGTCGGCGGGACATGTCTACGGCCTGAAAGTCGTCTCCGGGCCGATCGAAGACCGTCAGGACAACACCACGCGCTTCCTGGTGCTGGGGCGCGAGCTGTTCTCGCCGTCCGGGCATGACCGCACGTCCTTGCTGGTTTTTGTCCGGGATCAGCCGGGCGCGCTCTACAACGTGCTCAGCCCGTTCGCCAAATACGGTGTGAGCATGAACCGCATCGAATCGCGGCCTTCGCACACTGGGCGCTGGCAGTACGCGTTCTTCATCGACGTCAGCGGCCATGTCGAAGACGAGCCGGTGAAAAAGGCGCTGTCCGAACTCGGCGACTACGCCGCCGACGTGAAGGTGCTGGGCTCGTACCCGGTCGCCTTGCTCTGACCGTGGCCGCGTCCGTGACGCCGGTGCCGGATTTCCAAGCGCTGGCGCAGCCGGGCGTGCAGCGCCTGCGCGCCTACGATCCCGGTCACGATCTCGTGGCCTTGCGGCGGAAATTCGCGGCGCAGGTGCTGGTCGAACTGGGCTCGAACGAAAACAGCCACGGCCCCAGCCCACGTGCCCGCGACGCGGTGCTCGCGTGCCTGGAGGAGTTGCACCGTTATCCCGACCCGCTGGGCGCGGATTTGAAGCTGGCGCTGGCCTCGTATCACGGGCTGGACGAAGCGCAGATCCTGCTCGGCAACGGCTCGCACGAATTGCTGATGATGCTGGCGCAGGTGTTCGCGGGACCGGGATTGGAAGTGGTCGCCTCCCAATTCGGTTTCGCGGTGTACGCACTTGCGGCGCAGGCGGCCGGAGCGACGCTGCGTCTGGCGCCGGCTTTGCCCACGGACCATGCGATGCCGCGCGGCCATGATCTCGCGGCGTTGGCCGCGCTGATCGGTCCCCAGACCCGATTGGTCTACCTGGCCAACCCCAACAACCCGACCGGCACCTGGTTTTCCGGCGCGGCGCTCGCATCCTTCCTCGCGACGGTGCCGGCCTCGGTGCTGGTGGTGGTCGACGAGGCGTATCTGGAGTTCGTGACCGACCCGTCACTGCCGTCGGCGCTGCTGTTGCTGGAACGATTCCCGAACCTGATCGTCGCTCGCACATTTTCCAAGGGTTATGCCCTGGCCGGTCTGCGTGTGGGCTTCATCGCCGCGCACCCGGGTCTGGTCGCGGTGATGGAGCGCGTCCGCGAATCCTTCAACGTGAACCTGCCGGCCCTGGCCGCCGCGCGCGCTGCGCTCTACGACCAGGACCATCTGGACTGGGTGCGCGACCACAATGCCGAAGCGCGGGTCGAACTGGCGCGGCTGTTGCGCGAGCGCGGGCTGTTCGTGCCCGAGTCGCAAACCAACTTCCTGCTGGTCGACTTCGGACGCGAGGCGGCTCCCATCGAGGCGGCCCTGGTGCAGCGCGGCGTCGTGCTGCGGCCGATGGTGGGCTACGGCCTGCCGACCTGCCTGCGCATCACGGTCGGTAATCGCGAGGAAAACCGGCGCCTGCTGCAGGTCCTGGACGAGGTGCTCGCATGAGCCTGGACTGGATCGCCTCGCCCGGTCGGCCCTTGCGCGGCGAAGTCACCGTTCCCGGCGACAAGTCGATTTCCCATCGCGCGATCATGCTGGCGGCAATCGCCGATGGCAGCTCACGTATCACCGGCTTTCTCGAGGGCGAGGACACGCGGGCGACTGCACGGATATTCGCGCAGTTGGGCGTGCGCATCGAGGCGCCGAACCCCAGCGAGCGCATCGTGCACGGCGTCGGTATGCATGGCCTGCGCGCGAGCGACGCACCGCTCGATTGCGGCAATGCCGGCACCGGCATGCGATTGCTCACCGGTCTATTGGCTGGGCAGGGCTTCGCCAGCGTGCTGGTCGGCGATGCCTCGTTGTCGAAGCGGCCGATGGCGCGCGTGATCGAGCCGCTGACGCGTATGCAGGCCAAGATCGCGGCGGAAGCGGGCGGTCTTCCGCCGTTGAGAATTCACGCGAGTAATGACATGCAAGGCATTGATTTTGAACAGCCTGTAGCCAGCGCGCAGGTGAAGTCGGCGGTGCTGCTTGCCGGCTTGTACGCCCAAGGCGAAACCCGCGTGCATGAGCCGCATCCGACGCGTGACTACACCGAACGCATGCTGCGGGCCTTCGGTTGGCCGATCGATTTCTCGCCCGGGCAGGCCCGCCTGTCCGGCGGCCACCGGCTGCAGGCGACCGACGTGTCGGTGCCGGCGGATTTTTCGTCGGCGGCGTTCTTCCTGGTCGCGGCGTCGGTGATTCCCGGATCCGAGCTGCTGATCCGGCGCGTCGGCATGAATCCGCGACGAACCGGGTTGCTCGCCGCGCTGCGCCTGATGGGCGCCGACATCACCAAGGAGTATCCGGGCGAGCAGGGCGGGGAAGCGGTTGCCGATTTGCGGGTGCGCCATGCGTCGCTCCGCGGGATTACCGTGCCCGAACAGCTCGTGCCCGACATGATCGACGAGTTTCCGGCGCTGTTTGTCGCTGCCGCGCTCGCCGAAGGACGAACCGTCGTCACGGGCGCGGCGGAATTGCGGGTCAAGGAATCGGACCGCATCGCCACGATGGCGCGTGGCCTGGCGGCGCTCGGGGCGAAGATCGAGGAAACCCCCGATGGCGCGATCATCGAGGGCGGCCGCCTGCAGGGCGGGCAGGCCGACAGTCACGGCGATCACCGCATCGCGATGAGCCTGGCGATTGCCGCGCAGCGGGCGGCGGGGCCCGTGCGCATCGGTGATTGCGACAATGTCGCCACCTCGTTCCCCGGTTTCGTCGAGCTCGCCCGCAGTTGCGGTTTCGCGCTCGAAACCGCGGCGTCCCGATGACGCGCGGATTTCTTAAGCCTGTGGGGCGTCCGGTAGACTAGCTCCATGCCCACGACCATCCCCGTTCTCACCATCGATGGCCCCTCGGGCTCCGGCAAAGGCACGATCAGTCGCGCCGTCGCCGACCGGCTGGGCTGGCATTACCTCGATTCCGGGGCGATCTATCGGGCAGTCGGGCTGGCGGCGGCTTGGGAAAGCATCGACCTCAGCGACCCGGATGCCGTGGCCGCCTGTGCGGCCCGCACCGAGATCCGCTTCGAATCCGACGACGCCGGCGAGCCCCGGGTCATCGTCAACGGCAAGGACGCGACGCATCAGCTGCGCATGGAAACGGCCGGGGCGGCCGCTTCCGCGATCGCCGCGCATCCGCCGGTCCGGACAGCCTTGCTGGACCTGCAAAAGCGTTTCCGGCGGGCTCCCGGCCTGGTCGCGGACGGCCGGGACATGGGCACCGTCATCTTCCCCGACGCCGGGTACAAGGTGTTTTTGACCGCGAGCGCCGAGGAAAGAGCCAAAAGGCGCTATAAGCAGTTGAAAGACAAAGGGGTTTCCGTTAATCTTGACAGTCTGCTGCACGAAATCGCCGCTCGCGACGAGCGCGATGCCGGACGTGCCGTGGCGCCCCTGAAACCCGCATTGGATGCGGTTCTCCTGGACTCCACCGGTATGCCGATCACCGAGGTGATCGAACGCGTGCTTGCGGTGCTGCCGGATTCCCTGCGGCGCCGCTAGCGCCGTCTGTCATCGCAATCGCCACGGGCGACGGCGATTTCCCAGGCAGAAAACCCCCGCGCCAGAAGGTGCGGGACAACCCAACGCGCGCAAGCGCACAACAGGTGGGCCCGGCAAAGACTGCCGACAGCCCGTGTGTTCAACCGAGTATTCAAACAATGACCGAGTCCTTCTCCGAATCTTTTGCCGAGCTGTTCGAAGCCAGCCAGATTGGTTTCGCCAAGCTCAAGCCGGGCGCCATCGTCTCCGGCGTAGTGGTTGAAATCCGCTCCGACGTCGTCGTGATCAACGCCGGCCTCAAGTCCGAGGGCATCGTGCCCATCGAGCAGTTCCGTAACGAGCAGGGTGAACTGGAAGTCGCCGTCGGCGATACCGTCAAGGTCGCCCTGGAATCGATGGAAAACGGCTTCGGTGAAACCGTGCTGTCGCGCGAGAAAGCCAAGCGCGCCATGGTCTGGGACGAGCTGGAAACCTCGATGGAAGCCGGCGAGATCGTCACCGGTCGCATCAGCGGCAAGGTCAAGGGCGGTTTCACCGTCGATATCCGCGACGTTCGCGCGTTCCTGCCGGGTTCCCTGGTGGACGTGCGCCCCGTGCGCGACCCGGGTTACCTGGAAGGCAAGGAACTCGAGTTCAAGATCATCAAGCTCGACCGCAAGCGCAACAACGTTGTCGTCTCCCGCCGTGCGGTGGTCGAGAGCGAGAACAGCGTCGAGCGCGAGCAGATGCTCGAGCGTCTGCAGGAAGGCGCGATCGTCACCGGCGTCGTCAAGAACCTCACCGATTACGGCGCGTTCGTTGACCTCGGCGGCATCGACGGCCTGCTGCATATCACCGACATGGCCTGGAAGCGCGTGCGCCATCCGTCCGAAGTCGTCAACGTCGGCGAAGAGCTCAAGGTTCGCGTGCTCAAGTACGACCGCGAGCGCAACCGCGTTTCGCTCGGCCTCAAGCAGCTCGGTGAAGATCCCTGGGACAACATCGCCCGTCGTTACCCGACCAGCGCCCGTCTGTTCGGCAAGGTCTCCAACGTCACCGATTACGGCGCGTTCGTCGAGATCGAGCCGGGCGTGGAAGGCCTCGTGCACGTGTCCGAGATGGACTGGACCAACAAGAACGTCAACCCGTCCAAGGTCGTCCAGCTGGGCGACGAGGTCGAAGTGATGGTCCTGGACGTCGACGCCGAGCGTCGCCGCATCTCGCTGGGCATCAAGCAGTGCGCCGCGAATCCGTGGGAAGCCTTCGCCGCCATCTTCAAGAAGGGCGACAAGGTTTCCGGCCAGATCAAGTCGATCACCGACTTCGGCATCTTCATCGGCCTGGACGGCGGTATCGACGGCCTGGTGCACCTGTCCGACATCAGCTGGAACACCACCGGCGAAGACGTGGTCCGCAACTTCAAGAAGGGCGACACGCTGGAAGCCGTCGTGCTGGCCGTCGACCCGGAACGCGAGCGCATCTCCCTGGGCGTCAAGCAGCTTGAGCAGGATCCGATCGGCACCGTGATGGCGACCACCCAGAAGGGCGCGATCGTCACCGGCACCGTGAAGGAAGTCGACGCCCGCGGCGCGGTCATCGAAGTCGAAGGCGGCATCGAGGGCTACGTGAAGGCCAACGACATCGCCAAGGAACGCGTCGAAGACGCCACCCAGTACCTCAAGGTCGGCGAGAAGATCGAAGCCAAGTACATGGGCATGGACCGCAAGGGCCGCGTCATGCAGTTGTCGATCCGCGCCAAGGACGAGGCCGATGTGGCCGAGTCGATGGCTGAGATCAACAAGGCCGATGCGTCCAGCGGCACCACCAAGCTCGGCGCCCTGCTGCGTGAGCAGCTGAACAAGGGCGAGTAAGTCCTGCGCGGCCCGGGTTCGCCCGGGCCGCGTGTTTCGCGTACTGAACGCCGCGACGGCAAGGGTCGTCGCGACGTCCTGCAACTCCCGCGTCCGAGCGACCGAAAACACATGACGAAGTCGGAACTCATCGAAATCCTCTCCCGGCGCCAGGCCCACCTAAAGGCCGACGACGTGGACCTGGCGGTCAAGACGCTGCTGGAAATGATGAGCAATGCTCTGACCGACGGCGAACGCATCGAGATCCGCGGTTTCGGCAGCTTTTCCCTGCACTTCCGTCCGCCGCGGCTCGGCCGCAATCCCAAGACCGGCGATTCCGTGGCCCTGCCCGGAAAGTACGTGCCGCATTTCAAGCCCGGCAAGGAACTGCGCGACCGCGTCAACGGTGGCAAGGACCCCGCGGGCGCCTGATGCCCCCGCGTCAAGACTGAGCAAGACCCCGGCAATCGGCTAAGCTCTCGGCACCCTGTTTCAGACTGGCCTGTCGATGCGTCTGATCAAATCTCTGTTCGCCCTCCTGTTCATCGCCATCGGCGTGATCTTCGGTGCGCTCAACAAGCAGATCGTGCACGTGGACCTGTGGGTGCGCGGTTTCGACGCGCGCCTGGGTCTGACCTTGCTTACCGTGCTGTTAGCCGGTGCCTTGATCGGCGGCCTGGTGGTTACCGCGGGCGTCGTTTGGCCGTTGCGGCGGCGTCTGCACAAGGCGGTCGGCAGCAGTTCGGGGCCGGACAATCAGGAGCTGGGCGAGGACAAGGAAAACGCATGGCCATCATGACCCACGCGGCCTGGCTGCTGCTGATTCCGGCGGCGGCGGCGGGCGGTTGGCTGGCGGGCCGGCGCGGCGGCGAAATCAAGGGCGGGGCGCGCGTATCGCGACTGTCCAATACGTATTTCCGCGGCCTGAACTACCTGCTCAACGAACAGCAGGACAAGGCGATCGAGATCTTCCTGCAGATCGCCGAAGTCGACAAGGACACCATCGAAACGCAGTTCGCGCTCGGACATCTGTTTCGAAGGCGGGGCGAAGTCGATCGCGCGATCCGCCTGCATCAGGGGCTGGTTGCCCGTAACGGCTTGAGCGAAGAACAGAAAACCCGCGCCGTGCTCGCGCTCGGCGAGGACTACATGCGCGCCGGCCTGCTCGACCGCGCGGAGACCCTGTTCACCGATCTGGTGCAGATGGGTGTGCATGCGCCGCAGGCGCTGCGCCAACTCATCGCGATCTACCAGGCCGAACGCGACTGGGACAAGGCGATCGAGCACGCCACGCGCTACGAGCAGACCTCCGGCGAGCCGATGGGCCGGGTCATCGCGCATTTCCATTGCGAACTGGCCGACAAGGCACGTCTGGAAGGACGCGTCGACGTCGCACGCGAACAGATCGGCCTGGCGTATTCGGCGGACAGCAACAGCGTGCGCGCCGGTGTCATCGAAGGCCGCCTGGAATTGGCTGAGGGCAACGATGCCGGCGCGATCCGCGCGTTCGAACGCGTCGCCCGGCACGACATTGAATACCTGCCCGAGATCCTGTCTTCGCTGCTGAGCTGCTACGAGAAGCGCGGCGAAATCGCCCGCGCCCGCGGCTTCCTGCAGGAAGTCATCGAACACTACCCCGGCGTGTCGCCGGTGCTGGCGTTGGCGCAGATCATCCAGCGCGACGAAGGCATCGGCGTCGCCCAGGCCTTTCTCGCGCGCCAGCTGCAGCAGCGGCCTTCGGTTCGCGGCGAGGCGGCGCTGATCGACCTGAGTCTGGAAAATCCCGGCGACGACCCCGCCGAGTCCCTGCGCGTGATCAAGCAGATCACCGACCAACTGGTCGTACGCACGATGAGCTACCGCTGCCAGCGTTGCGGTTTCGGCGCGCGCGCCCATCACTGGCAGTGCCCGAGCTGCAAGCATTGGGGCAGCATCAAGCCCCAGTTGAATGCGGCGGGCGACTGAATGATGTCTGGCGGTGGCAGCGCCGTCGGCGCCCTGGTTCTCGCGGCGCTTGTGTCAGCGACGTCCTGTGTGGCCTGGATGCGTTTCGCCATGGCGCGCCATCTGGTCGATGTGCCGGGCGGTCGTCGCGTGCATACGCAGGTCACGCCGCGCGGCGGCGGGATCGGCATCGCGCTCGCGATGGTGATCGCCAGCGCTGGTTTCGCGCTGACCCAGGCCGGAGACGCGTACCCCGGTTGGAGCGCCTGCGCCGGGATCGCCTTGTTCGCGCTGATTGGTTTCATCGACGACCTGCAGCCCTTGCCGGCAGCACCGAAGTTGACGCTGCAGTTCGCAGCGGCGCTCGCGATGGTCTGGCCTCTGCAGCTGTTTCCGACGATGCCGGCCGTGGTCGTCGTCGCTGCGGCGACTGTCGCGACGGTTTTCATGGTTAATGTCTGGAATTTCATGGACGGCAGCCACGGTCTGGTGACCGTGCAAGGCCTGTTGATCGCAATTGCTTTGGCCCTGTTGCCGGGACAGATCGATGGCTTGCGTGTGCTGGCGGCGGCCTTGGCCGGTGCATGCCTGGGTTTCCTTCCTTTCAATTTTCCGCAGGCACGCGTGTTCCTTGGCGATGTCGGCAGCCATGCGCTCGCGGCGGCGGTGCTGGCCTTGCTGCTGCTTGCGCTGCACTACCGGGTCATCGGCGCGGCGCAGGCCTTGCTGCTGTCTTCGGTGTTGCTGGTCGACGCCGGCATCACCTTGCTGCGTCGTGCAGGCGCCGGTCGCGTGTTGTGGCAGGCGCATCGCGAACATCTGTATCAGTTCGCTGTTCGTCGCGGCCGCGCCCCATGGCAGGTTTGTCTGGTCTATGGCGCCGTCTGCCTGGTCGCCATCGCGATCGCGCTGATCGCGGGCGGGCAGGGCACGGCGACGCAATGGGTTTTGGCAGCCACCTGGTTCATCGTGCTCGCGGTCGCGCACGGCTTGGCGCGCGCACAACTGCTGCGGCGTCGGGGAGTGCCGGCATGACGCGCACGACTTGGTTGCTGGCCATCGTTCCGCGACTGCTCGTGATCGTGCATGACCTGGCGATCGTCGCCCTGACCTGGATCGGCCTGCGCTGGCTGGCCAGCGTGGCGGGCGCACCGGCCGCGCCGGCCTTGCCTGTCGAGCTGGCGGTGGTACTGGGTTTGCAGGGCGCGATGCTCTGGGCGGTCGGTCTGTATCGCGGCGTCTGGCGCTTTGCGAGCCTGCCCGACCTGGCCAATCTGCTGCGCGCGGCCCTGCTGGGACTGCTGCTGATCATCGCGACGTTCGCGCTGCTCGGCATGCTGCCCGATATTCCGCGACGGGTGCTGGTGCCGTACGTGATCGTGCTGGTCTTCCTGCTCGGTGCGCCGCGCCTGCTTTACCGGCTGTGGAAGGACCATCGCATGGCAGCGCGGCATTCCGATGCGACGCGCGTGGTCGTGCTGGGCGCCGGTCGCGCGGCGGAAATGCTGCTGCGCGATTTCCGCAGCGACGGACGCTATCTGCCGGTCGGGCTGCTCGACGACAAGGCCGACATGCGCCACATGAAAGTGCAGGGCGTGCCGGTGCTGGGCCGCATCGACGATATCGCCGACGTCGCGCGGGAAACCGCCGCAAGCATGCTGGTCATCGCCATGCCCAGCGCCACGCCGGCGGAGATGCTGCGGGTCGTGAGTCTGTGCGAATCGACCGGCCTGCCGTTCCGCAAGGTCCCGCGCCTGTCGGACATGCTGGATGCCACGCCGGGACAGCTGCGCTTGAACGAGGTCGCGATTGAAGACCTGCTCGGCCGCGAACCGGTCGCGTTCGACTGGGAGAGTGTGCGTCGCAGTCTGGGCGGCCGGACCGTGCTGATCACCGGCGCCGGTGGTTCCATCGGTTCCGAGCTGGCGCGGCAGTGCGCGCGCGCCGGCGTCGCCCGCCTGCTCCTGCTCGAACGCGCCGAACTGCCGCTGATCGAAGTCTGCGAAGGCCTGGCACGCGATTTCCCGGCCGTACGGGTCGATATCCTGCTGGGCGATTGCGGCGACGCGGTCACCTGCCGGCGCGCCTTGCGACATCGTCCGGATTTCGTCTACCACGCGGCGGCAAACAAGCAGGTGCCCTTGCTCGAGGGCCAGTTGCGCGAAGGGCTGCGCAACAACGTCGCTGCCACGCACGTGCTTGCCGCCGCCTGCCGCGCTGCGGAAGTCGGCAATTTCGTGCTGATCTCCACCGACAAGGCCGTCGATCCGATCAATGTGCTCGGCGCAAGCAAACGTTTCGCGGAACTGGTCTGCCAGTCGAGCTTCGCCGGATCGAAAACCGGTTTGTCGATCGTGCGCTTCGGCAATGTGCTCGATTCCGCCGGCAGCGTGGTGCCGCTGTTCCGTCGCCAGATCGCTGCGGGCGGGCCGGTCACGGTTACGCATCCGGAGATCACGCGGTTTTTCATGACCATTCCCGAAGCCTGCCAGTTGATCCTGCAGACGGCGGCGCTGCCGGCGACAGCCGCGGCCGTGTACACGTTGGATATGGGCCGCCCGGTCGCGATCCGCGAACTGGCCGAACAGATGATCCGACTCGCCGGCAAACAGCCTGGGCGCGATGTCGCGATCGAATACACCGGCCTGCGTCCCGGCGAAAAACTGCACGAACGCCTGTTCGCCGCCGGCGAGCGCCACGATCGCACGGCCAACCCATTGGTGCTGCAGGCGCAGCCGCGCGCGTCGGCCGAGAATGCGGTGAGCGCGGCCTTGAATCGCCTGCTCGCCGCACTGGCCGACGACGCGTCCGATGCCGATCTGGCGGCGGTGCTGCGCGAGGCGGTTCCCGAGTACACTCCCGGCGCCATCACGAACCACGAACCTCCGGCCCGCACATGAGCTTCCGAATCCGCAAAGCTGTTTTTCCCGTCGCCGGTCTCGGTACGCGCTTCCTGCCCGCGACCAAGACGGTGCCCAAGGAAATGTTGCCGGTCGTCGACAAGCCGCTGATCCAGTACGCGGTCGATGAAGCGATCGAAGCGGGCTGCGACACGCTCGTGTTCGTGACCAATCGCTACAAGCACTCGGTCGCCGACTACTTCGACAAGGCGTACGAGCTCGAACAGAAGCTGGAGAAGTCCGGCAAATCCGAGTTGCTGGCCCTGATCCGCGACGTGCTGCCGCGCAATGTGCGCGCCGTCTTCGTCACCCAGGCCGAAGCTTTGGGTCTGGGGCATGCGGTGCTATGCGCGAAGCCGGTGATCGGCAACGAGCCGTTCGCGGTGTTGCTGCCCGATGACCTGATCTGGAACCGCGGCCCGGGTGCGCTCAAGCAGATGGCCGACCTGGCCGATCGCGAGAATGCCAGCGTGATCGCCGTGCAGGATGTGCCGCGCGAGCAGACTGCGAGCTACGGCATCGTCGCGACCGAGGATTTCAGCGGCCGCCACGGCAAGATTTCCGCGATCGTGGAGAAGCCTCGCCCAGAAGTGGCACCCAGCACGCTCGCCGTCGTCGGCCGCTACGTGCTCAGCGGCCGGATTTTCGACCTGCTGGAGAAAACCCGTCCGGGTGCCGGTGGCGAAATTCAGCTGACCGACGCGATCGCGGCCCTGCTCGCCGAGGATCGTGCGCTGGCCTATCGCTTCGAAGGCCGTCGTTTCGATTGCGGCAGTCGTATCGGACTGATCGAAGCGACGATCCAGTACGCGCTCGACCACGACGACCTCGCCGACGCGGCCCGCGCCTATATGCGGGCGGCGCTCGAGCGCTGATCCCGACCAGGGAGCCGGCTAGAAGATTTCCGGTCCCAACCGCCAACCCGCCCAGGCGAGCACCACGAGCGCGAACACCACCAGCATCCACGCCGCGAGCGTGAGCCGCTGCGCGACCTGCTCGGCGGCTTTCCCATAGCGTATCGGCGCGTCGGCGGCGAGCTGCAGGCCTTTCGGCGGCCATTCTTTCTGACGACGGGTATCGCGTGCCCATTTGAGCAGCAGGATGGCCAGGCTGCTCGCCGTGATCGCCACGCCCAGGCACAGGGCCAGGCGCATGATGAAAACCTGGTAGTCGTACTCCTCCAGCGTCAGGGACGAGCCCAGTCCCGACGACAGCTTCTGTATCCACGAATACAGTCCCGCGAGCAGGGCCGCGCCGGAAATCAACGTGAACGTCAGCCACAGCCAACGGCGTCGGCGATAGGAGACATCCTTGACGGGTGGGCTCATGCTTTCCTCCGGGGGGCGGACCCTGACATCCTAGCCGCATCCCGCGCCCAGAAACGCTCATGCAACAGACCAGTTACTACCGCTCATCGGCTATGCCCAGCGATCCGCTCCCGCCACTCACGGGCAAGCGCGAGGCGCGGGTGTGCGTGATCGGCGGCGGCTTCGCCGGCTTGAACACGGCGTTGGGTCTGGCCGAACGCGGCGTCCGCGATGTGGTGGTGCTGGAAGCGAAACAGTTGGCGTTCGGCGCCTCGGGACGCAATGGCGGTTTCGTGTTCGCTGGATTTTCCCGCGGGCCGCAAAGCCTGTTGCGCGATCTCGGCCCGGAACGGGCGTGCGCGCTCTACGCCGGCACGACCGGGGCGGTGGACCTCATCCGTCGGCGCATCCGGCAGTACGCGATCGCCTGCCAGCACACCGACGCCGGCGTCTATTGGGCCAACTGGTTCAAGGATCCGCGGCTGTTGCGGGACTTTCAGACGCTGCTTGCCGACAAGTTCGCGACCGACTGGCAGTTCGTGCCGCGCGAGGAATTGCGCGAAAAAATCCTCAGCCCGCGCTATTCCGATGCCCTGTACGAACGCAATGCCATGCATTTCCATCCGCTCAACTACGCGCTGGGCTTGGCGCAGGCGGCGACAGATCAGGGCGTGAGCCTGCACGAAGGCTCGCCGGCGACCGCGCTCGACCGCGCCGGCAGCGGCTGGCGTGTGCGGACGCCGGACGGGGAGGTGGAGGCCGAACAGGTCGTGCTCGCCTGCGGCGGCTATCTGGCAGGACTGCGTCGCGATGTCGATGCGGGTGTATTGCCGATCGCAACCTACGTGATGGTGACGCAAGCGCTGGGCGCTCGCCTGGGCGACATCCTGCGCACGAAGGCCGCGGTCTACGACACGCGGTTCGCCTTCGACTACTACCGGCCCTTGCCCGACTCGCGCCTGTTGTGGGGCGGGCGCATCTCGGTGAAAGACCGTTCGCCCGAGGAAGTGAAGCGGCTGCTTTACGGCGACATGGTCAAAGTGTTTCCGCAGATCGACGGCGTGCGCATCGACACCGCCTGGTCGGGCCTGATGAGCTACGCGCGGCACGAGATGCCGCAAATTGGACGCATCGATCAGGGGCTTTGGCTGGCGCAGGCCTTCGGCGGCCACGGTGTGGCGCCAACCACGTTTGCGGGCGAAGTGCTGGCATCGGCGATCGCCGAGGGCGATACGCGCTGGCAAGAGTTCAGCCGTTATGGCCTGGTGTCGGCGCTCAAACCCGCCGGCTTCATCGGTGCGCAGCTGAGCTACTGGTGGCTGCAGGCACGCGATGCATGGCAGTCCTGGCGCGAATCCTGATTCCGGGTTTCGTGCCGCGTCGCGCATGAAAAACGGACGGCTTTCGCCGTCCGTTCTCTTTCCACAAGCGTTTCTTACAGCGCTTCGAAAATGCCCGCCGCACCCATGCCGGTGCCGATGCACATCGTCACCATGCCGTACTTCTGCTTGCGACGCTGCAGGCCGTGCAGCAGGGTCGCAACGCGGATCGCTCCGGTCGCGCCGAGCGGGTGACCCAGGGCGATCGCGCCGCCCAGCGGATTGACCTTGGACGGATCGAGTCCGACATCGCCGATCACGGCCAGTGCCTGCGCGGCAAAAGCTTCGTTGAGTTCGATCCAGTCCAGCTGTTCCTTGGTGATGCCGGCCTGTGCGAGGGCCTTGGGAATCGCGGCAATCGGACCGATGCCCATGATCTCGGGCTTGACGCCGGCGACGGAGAAGCCGACGAAACGCGCAAGCGGCGTCAAGCCGTAATCCTTGATCGCCTGCGCCGAGGCCAGTAGTACCGCACCGGCACCGTCGGACATCTGCGAGCTGTTGCCGGCGGTGACGCTGCCGCCGTTGCGGAACACCGGGCGCAATTTGGCGAGACCTTCGACGCTCGTGTCGGCGCGCGGACCTTCGTCGTTCTTCACCAGCAACTCGCGTACCGCGACGGTGTTGCCGCCCAGGACGGGCAGGCGCGCGACGACGTTGTACGGCGAGATTTCGGCCGCGAACTCGCCGCTCGCCGTCGCCGCCAGGGCCTTCTGATGCGAGGCATACGCAAACGCGTCCTGCGCCTCGCGCGACACCTTCCACTGCTCGGCGACCTTCTCGGCGGTGATGCCCATGCCGTAGGCGATGGCGACGTTGTCGTCCTTGAACACCGACGGCGACATCGCGACCTTGTTGCCCATCATCGGCACCATGCTCATCGATTCGGTGCCGCCGGCGATCATGAGGTCAGCTTCGCCGAGGCGAATGCGGTCGGCCGCCAAGGCGACGGCCTGCAGGCCGGAAGAGCAGAAGCGGTTGATGGTCTGCGCGGCGATGACGTCGGGCAGGCCGGCCAGCAACGCGCCGATGCGCGCCACGTTCATGCCTTGCTCGCCCTCGGGCATCGCGCAGCCGACGATGATGTCATCGATGCGGCGGGTATCGATGCCCGGCGCCTGCGCAACCACGCTGCGCAGCACATGCGCGAGCAGATCGGCGGGGTGGGCATTGCGGAACACGCCGCGCGGCGCCTTGCCGACCGGGGTACGGGTCGCGGCGACGATGTAGGCGTCTTGAATTTGCTTGGACATTCTCGATTCTCCTGAATTCGTCGGCGCTTAGTTGCGCAAGGGCTTGCCGTTCTTGAGCATGAAGGCGATGCGTTCCTGGGTCTTGGGCATCTGCGCCAGGGCCACGAAATGCTCGCGCTCGAGCTTGAGCAGCCATTCCTCGTCTACCAGCGACCCGCGATCGACGTCGCCGCCGCACAGCACGGTAGCGATGCGCGTGGACACTTCCATGTCGTGCTCGGAGATGAAACGCCCCTCGAGCATGTTCACCAGCATCATCTTGAAGGTGGCGATGCCGACATCGCCGGCGACCGGGATCTGCCGTGCCGGCAGGGCCGGGCGGTAGCCCGACTCGGCGAGCGCCTTGGCCTGCTGCTTGGCGACATACAGCAATTCATACTGATTGAAGACCACGAGGTCGTTCTCGCGGGCGAGCTTGAGTTCTTTCGCTTCCAGCGCCGAGGCCGACACCTTGCCCATCGCGACTGCTTCGAAATACGGCTTGAGGCCGGCGAAGACATCGCCGCCCGGGCCGGCCGCGAGGCCGACGCGCGTCGCGATTTCTTTCAGGCCGCCGCCGGCGGGCAGTAGACCCACGCCCGCTTCGACCAGGCCGATGTAGCTTTCCAGCGCGAACACGGTGCGCGCCGAATGCATCTGGAATTCACAGCCGCCACCCAGCGCCAGACCGCGAACGGCCGCGACAACGGGAACCAGCGAATACTTGATGCGCTGACTGGTTGCCTGGAACGTGGCGACCATCGCTTCGAATTCGGCGATCTTGCCGGCCGCGAGCGAGGCCATCGCGCCCGACAGATCGGCGCCGGCGGAGAAGGGTTCCTTCGTCTGCCAGATCACCAGGCCCTGGAAATCCTTCTCGGCCACGTCGATGGCCTGCTGGATGCCAGCGAGCACGCCGTCGCCGACGGTGTTCATCTTGGTCTTGAAACTCAGGACCGCGATGCCGTCGCCGTCGTGCCACATCCGCACTGCGTCGGTTTCGAAAACGGTCTCACCGGGCGAGAACACTTCGCCCAGGACCGCATCCGGGAACCGCTGACGCTGGTAGACGGGATTGGAAGAGCGCGGCACCACGGCCTTGCGACCCGGGCTGTAGCTGCCGGCGGCTTCATGCACGCCGTTGCGGCCGTCGGTGACCCACGCGGGCAGCGGCGCATCGCTCATGGACTTGCCCGCAGCGATGTCCTCGGCGATCCAGCCGGCGACCTGCTGCCAGCCCGCAGCCTGCCAGGTTTCGAACGGGCCCAGATTCCAGCCGTAGCCCCAGCGAATGGCGAAATCCACGTCGCGCGCGGTGTCGGCAATCGATTCGAGGTGGAACGCGCTGTAGTGGAACAGGTCGCGGAAGCAGGCCCACAGGAACTGCGCCTGCGGATGGCTGGATGCGCGCAGCTTGGCGAACTTCTCGGCCGGGTTCTTGATCTTCAGGATTTCCACGAGCTCCGGTGCCGCTTCGCCGGTCGCCGGACGATAGTCCTGCTTGGCCAGATCGATGACCTGTATGTCCTTGCCGACCTTGCGGAAGATGCCGGCGCCGGTCTTCTGGCCGAGCGCACCTTTGCCGATGAGTGCCTGCAGCCAGTCCGGTGCCTTGAAATACTGCTTCCAGGGATCGTCGGGCAGGGTGTCGGCCATCGTCTTGATGACGTGCGACATCGTGTCCAGGCCGACCACGTCCGAGGTGCGATAGGTTGCCGACTTCGGGCGACCGACCAGGGGGCCGGTCAGCGCGTCGACTTCATCGAAGCCCAGCTTGAAAGCGGCGGTGTGGTGCAGGGTCGAGAGGATAGAGAACACGCCGATGCGATTGCCGATGAAATTCGGCGTGTCCTTGGCGTAGACCACGCCCTTGCCCAGGGTGGTAACCAGGAACGACTCGAGGCCTTCCAGCACGGCCGCGTCGGTCTTGGCGCAGGGGATGAGCTCGGCCAGGTGCATGTAGCGTGGCGGATTGAAGAAGTGCACGCCGCAGAACCGATGATGAAGTGATTCATCAAGAACTTCCGCCAAGCTATTGATAGACAAGCCAGAAGTGTTCGAGGCAAGGACCGCATTCGGCGCCACGAAGGGCAGGATCTTGGCGTACAGATCCTTCTTCCAGTCCAGCCGTTCGGCGATCGCTTCGATGATCAGATCGCAGCCTTGCAGCAGTTCGAGATGCTGATCGTAATTGGCCGGGGTGATCGCGGCGGCGCGATCCTTGGCGGCCAGCGGAGCCGGTGAAAGCTTGCCGAGATTGGCGATCGCCTTGGTCACGATGCCGTTCTTATCGCCTTCTTTAGCTGCGAGATCGAAGAGGATCGTGTCGACATTGGCGTTTACGAGGTGGGCGGCGATTTGTGCGCCCATCACGCCGGCGCCGAGGACGGCCACCTTGCGGATGCGAAGTTGCGACATGGGAAAGCTCCGTGGGGGAGGGTGGTGGGGTGGCGAAAGGGAAGATCGGAAGCCCGTCGCCCCAGTGCCCAGGGGCCGCGGGCACAACGAATGGAAGGATCAGTCGGCGCGCAAGCCGGCCGCCGCAAAGCGGATCAGCGCCTGGGCGGCTTTGTCGCTGTGGGCCTTGTCGGACACGCCGGCCGGCCGCTTGATCAGGCCGAAATCGGCCATCGCATAAGTGAGCGCGCCCGCAACGAAGTCCATGCGCCAGTACAGGTCTTCCTTGCCCAGGTCGGGCAGGCAGGGCGAAATCGCCTTGGCGAATTCGCGCAGCACCTGGCCGTAGTTGTCGGACAGGAACTTGCGCAGGCGGTCGTTTTTCTCGGCATAGGCCCGTGCCAGCACGCGGACGAAGGCCGATCCGTGCCGGTCCAGGGTCAATGCGAGGGCAGGGCGGATGAAGGCCGCCAGGATCGGCTCGAGCTCGCCCGGATGCTCTTCCTGGGCTTCGCGCAGGCTGCTGAGGCGGCGTTCGCTCATCTCGTCCATGCGCCGACGGAAGACCTCATTGACCAGGTTTTCCTTCGAGCCGAAGTGGTAGTTCACCGCAGCGATATTGACGTCCGCGCGGCTGGTGACCTGGCGCAGGGACGTGCCGGAAAAGCCGTGTTGGGCGAACAATTCCTCCGCCGCGCCGAGGATCCGGTCCTTGGTGTTGAAGTGGGTCGTGGTCATGGCTACCGAGCGTTCGATTTAAACGGGTGTTTCAATGCTAGGCCGGAACCCGGACCGAGGTCAAACCCCCGTTGGCCGACCCCGTTCCGAAGGCGGGCGCACGCGCCGGCAAAACCGTCGCACAGGTTTCAAAGTCCGAGCTAAACCCGTGTTTCAAGTGGGTTTTCATGTTAAATTCTCCCCCTTCCCACAACCTGTTAGCTGGAGTATTTGTCATGGCGCTGGAGCGCACCATTTCCATCATCAAGCCCGACGCAGTCGCCAAGAACGTCGTCGGTCAGATCTACGCCCGCTTCGAGAACGCCGGCCTGAAGGTCGTCGCCGCGAAGATGAAGCACCTGTCGCGTCGCGAAGCGGAAGGTTTCTACGCCGTGCACCGCGAGCGTCCGTTCTTCAATGCGCTGGTGGAATTCATGATTTCCGGTCCCGTGATGATCCAGGTTCTGGAAGGCGAGAACGCCGTCGCCAAGAACCGCGAACTGATGGGCGCTACGAATCCGAAGGAAGCCGCCGCCGGCACCATCCGCGCCGACTTCGCCCAGAGCATCGATGCCAACGCCGTGCACGGTTCGGACAGCCTGGAGAATGCCGCGATCGAAACCGCGTATTTCTTCGCCGCTACCGAACTTTGCCCGCGATAAGCGAGTAACCCGTGACCGAGGCCGTCGCCAGCCGCCAACCCGAGCTGATCAATCTTCTGGACCTCGATCGCGAGGGCCTGGAGCGCTTCTTTGCCGAGACTCTCGGCGAGAAGCGCTTCCGTGCCCATCAGTTGATGAAGTGGATGTATCACCAGCACGTCACCGATTTTTCGCAGATGACCGACGTCGGCAAGGCGCTGCGCGCCAAGCTAGAACAACATTGCGAGATCCGTCCGCCGCAGGTGCTGTTCGACAAGGGCTCCACCGACGGCACGCACAAGTGGCTGCTGGGCATGGATCCGAGCAATGCCATCGAAGCCGTGTTCATTCCCGACAAGGGCCGCGGCACGCTGTGCGTGTCCAGCCAGGTCGGTTGTGGCTTGAACTGCCAGTTCTGTTCCACCGCGACGCAAGGCTTCAACCGCAACCTGTCCACCGCCGAGATCATCGGCCAGGTCTGGACGGCGTCGAAGCATCTCGGCAACAAGACCCATCACCAGCGCAAGCTCACCAACGTGGTGATGATGGGCATGGGCGAGCCGCTGCTGAATTTCGACAATGTTGTGCGCGCGATGAGCCTGATGCGCGACGACAACGGCTTCGGCCTCGCGAACAAGCGCGTCACCCTGTCGACGGCCGGACTCGTGCCGATGATCGACAAACTTTCCGAAGTCAGCGACGTGTCGCTGGCCGTGTCCTTGCATGCGCCGAACGACGAGTTGCGCACCGAGCTGGTGCCGCTCAACAAGAAGTATCCGATCGCCGAGCTGATGGATGCCTGCGTGCGCTATGCGCTGCGCAAGCCGCGCACGTCGATCACTTTCGAATACACGATGATGAAGGGCGTCAACGACAAGCCCGAACATGCCCGCGCGCTCGCCAAGCTGATGCACAAGATGGATCAGCAGGTGCAGCGCCAGGATTCGGCCAAGGTCAACCTCATCCCGTTCAATCCCTTCACCGGCACGCGTTTCGAGCGTTCCGAGGAAGCCGATATCCGCACGTTCCAGAAGATCCTGCTCGACCAGAAAGTGCTGACGATGGTGCGCCGCACGCGCGGCGACGACATCGATGCGGCCTGCGGCCAGCTCAAGGGCCAGGTCCTCGATCGCACCCGCCGTCAGTCCGAATTCAAGCGCAAGCTCGAAGCTCAGGGGGTGTCCGATGCGGCTGCATAACCTCGTCATCGCGGGCGTGTTGTTGCCGGTCGCGCTGGCATGTGTGCCTTCGTCCGCGTTCGCCCGCGAACGCAACAAGGACGCCGGGCCGGTGAGTTCGGTATCCAACGCCGGCCGCGTCAATCTCGGTCTCGCGCAGAGCTATCTCAAGGAAAACGATCTGCAGACCGCGCTCGAGCGGGCGCAGCGCGCTCTGCGCACCGATCCCGGTTCCAGCGAAGTGCATGCCATTCTCGGGTTGATCTACAACCGCATCGGCGACCAGGGCAAGGCGGAGCAGGAGATGCGCCGTGCGATCGACCTGACGCCCAACAATGGTTCCATCCTCAACGCCTACGGCACGTACGCCTGCAGCCGCGGTCAGTTCGATGTCGCGGATGCGCAGTTCAGCAAGGCCCTGCTCGATCCGTTCTACATGCAGCCGGCCCAGGCGCTGTACAACGCCGGCAAGTGCGCGAAGGACGCCGGCCAGATGACCAAGGCCGAGGCGTACCTGCGCCGGGCGCTGGACATGTCGCCCGAGCAGGGCGAAGTCCTGTTCAAGCTGGCTGAAGTCGAACTCGCGCAGGGCAAGACCATGGAGGCGCGTGCCTTCATCCAGCGTCGCGACGCGCTCGGCAAGCCCAGTCGCGAAGTGCTCGAACTCGCTGCCCGCATCGAAGATGCCGCCGGCGATCGCTCTGCGGCGGCGCGTTATCGCCAACGCATCCAGGATCTGTCGTCCGACACAGCATTGCCCACGGGAGAGGGCGCAAGCCAGCCATGAGCATCGATTCTTTCCAGGAAACCCTGTTTGAAGATCCGATCGGCAGCCGCTTCCGCCATGCGCGGGAGAAGTTGCGTTGGAGCAAGGAATCGGTCGCGCAGCAGCTGAAGCTGCCGATCTCCATCATCGACGCCATCGAGCGCGAGGACTGGCAGCGTCTGGGCGCAGCGATCTACGTCCGCAGCTATGTCGGCAGCTACGCCAAGATTCTCGGCTTGCCGGCGGAAACCGCAGACGAAGTGCTTCGCGTGCAGCCGATGTCGGCGCCGCCGCTGGTACATTCGAGCAGCAGCCTGCGCACGAGTCGAACCTTCGATCACGGCCTGCTCAAGCTCGGTTCGCTGGTGATGACCGGCGTGATCGTCGGCTCGATCGTCATGGTCGTGATGTATTTCCAGAAACCGGCGGCGGTCGCGGAAGTACTGCCGCTGGATCCGCCGACTGCGACCACCTCGGGTGCGACGGCCGGCACGCAAGTGTTGAGCTTGCCCGCGCAGGCGACGGTCGCCCCTTCGGCCACGGCTCCCGCCGCGCCGACGGTGGCCGCGCCGGCCGCAAACACTCCGCCGACGGTGATGGCCTCGCTGGCACCGGCGTTGTCGGCGCCAGTCGGAAGCAACGAACTCGTCCTCGATTTCCAGGCAGAAAGCTGGGTCGATGTGGTCGCGATGAACGGCGAACACGTCGAGCGCGGATTGGTGCCTGCCGGCACGCAACGGCGCTATGCGGCGGGGCAGGTGAGCAGGATCACGCTGGGCAATGCCGACGCTGTGCAAGTGTCCCAAGCGGGTCAGAAGATCGACCTGGCGCCGTATCGCGAAGCGAACGTGGCCCGGTTTACGGTATCCTCCCAGGGCAAGGTCACGCCTTCCGGCGGTTGAGCGAACGCGACACCGTCTCCCTGAACTTTTTCCCACCGCCTGCAGTCAATGCAGGCCAATGAAGTCAATCCCGATGGACCAACTCGACGAATACGAACAGGGCGAAAACGTCCGCAAATGGCTGCGCCAGAACGGCGCGTCCCTCATCACCGGCATCGCGCTCGGTCTGGTCTGTGTCTTCGGCTGGCAGTGGTGGCACGGCAAGGGCGAACGTCACCGCGCGGAAGCGGCGACGCAGTTCGTCGCCTTCAGCCAGGCTATCGACGCCAAGGACGAAACGAAGATCAAGACCTTCGCGGCGGTCATTGCCGAAAAGTACGCCGACACGGCGTATGTCTCGCTCGCGACCCTGCGTCATTCGGGCTACCTGCAGCAGCAGGGCAAGACCGCCGACGCGATCAAGCTGCTCGAAGCCGGCCTGCCCAAGGTGACCGAGCCTGAGATGGTCGAACTCTTCAACCTGCGCCTGGGCCGCATGCTGTTGCTCGATGGCAAGGCCGATCTCGCGCTCAAGCGCGTCGATTCGATCAAGACGCCGATCTTCCCGGCGGTGGCGCAGGAACTGCGCGGCGACGTCGAAGTGGCTCTGGGCCACACCGACAACGCCCGCAAGGCCTACGAACAAGCCCTCACTACCCTGGACCAGGCATCGCCGACCCGTCGCGTCCTGGAACTCAAGCTCATTGATGTTGGCGGCAATCCGCCTGCCCAACCGGAGACCTGATACATGCTGCGTCGCATTGCCCTGCTAGCGATCGTCCTCGCCATGGCCCCCGGCTGCACCACCGTGAAAGGTTGGTTCGGCGGCGGAAAAGTGAAACCGAACCAGCCGGCCGAGCTGCAGAAGCTCGCCAGTCCGATCGCGGTCAAGAAGCTCTGGTCGATCAGCCTCGGCGACGGCGAAGATCGCAGCTGGCTGCGTCTGCACCCGGTGCTCGACAGCGGTCGCCTGTACGGCGTGAACGACGAAGGCGAGGTGGTCGCGATCGACGCGGCGACCGGCAAGCGTCTGTGGGTCGCTAGTGCTGTCGAGATGAAGGGCAAGCGCAGCAAGCTCAAGTTCTGGAGCCGCGAGACGATCGAAGCCGGCCTGACCGGCAGCCCGGGCGTCGGCAGTGGTCTGGTCGTCGTCGGCGGTCGCAACGGCGAAGTCGTGGCGCTGAGCAGCGACACCGGCGAAAAGCGCTGGACCGCGAAAGTCACTTCGGAAGTCGTCAGCGCGCCGCTCGTGCTCGCCGGCCGCGTGATCGTGCGCAGCAACGACGGTCGCGTGTTCGGCTTCGATGTCGCCGACGGCAGCCGCAAGTGGGTCTTCGACCGTGGCGTTCCCACCTTGACCGTGCGCGGCAATGGCACGCCGGTCGCCGGCAATGGCTTGGTCTATCTGGGCTATGACGACGGTTCGGTCATCGCGCTGCGCGAAGAAGACGGTTTGCAGGTCTGGGCGCAGGCGGTTGCCGAGCCCGATGGCCGCACCGAACTCGATCGCATGTCCGATGTCGACGGCGAACTGCAGCTGGGCGACCAGGAAGTGTTCGCCAGCAGCTACCACGACAAGACCGTGGCGCTCTCGGCCGCGAACGGCCGTCCGCTGTGGTCGCACGACGTCGGCAGCTATGCCGGTCTGGCGATGCTCTCGGACAAGCTGTTGCTTTCCGACAAGGTCGGCAATGTCTGGGCGCTCGATCGCGCCACCGGCAATCCGCTGTGGAAGCAGGACGCGTTGCGCAATCGCCAGCTGACCACGCCGGTCGTGCAGGGCGAGTACGCGGTTGTCGGCGATCTCGACGGCTACCTGCACTGGCTGCGCCTGGACACCGGCGTTGTCGTCGGCCGCACGCGCATCGAACACGCTGCTTTGCGTGGCACGCCGCAGGTCTCGCCGGAAGGCGTCCTGTTCGCAGTCAGCAACGAAGGCAAGCTGTCCGCCTACCAATTGGGGAACTGATTCATGCTGCCGCTGGTCGCCCTGGTTGGACGGCCCAACGTCGGCAAGTCCACCCTGTTCAATGCGTTCACGCGCACGCGCGATGCCCTGGTTCACGACGAACCGGGCGTCACCCGCGATCGCAACTACGGCTATTGCCGTCTCGACGAAGAACATCCGTTCGTCATCTGCGACACCGGCGGTCTTTCCGATGATGAGGAAGGCCTCGCCGGCGCCACCGCCAAGCAGTCGCGCTCCGCTGCCGAAGAAGCTGATCTCGTGCTGTTCGTCGTGGACGGCCGCGAAGGTCCGTCGGCGCTCGACCAGACCATCCTGAAATGGCTGCGCAAGACCGGCAAGCCGTTCTTCCTCGTCGTCAACAAGACCGACGGCCTCGATGAGCAGGCCTGCGTCAACGAGTTCGCGCGTTTCGGCGCCGAGGTCGTCCTGCCGATCGCGGCGGCGCACCAGCGCGGCGTTCCCGAGTTGCTGCAGCAGATCCTGCCGCGTCTGCCCGTCGATGCCGACGCCGACGTGCTGGCCGAAGATCCGGGCCGCGTCCGCATCGCCTTCATCGGTCGACCCAATGTCGGCAAGTCGACCCTGGTCAACCGGCTGCTCGGCGAAGAACGCATGATCGCGTCCGACGTGCCCGGCACCACGCGCGATTCCATCGCGGTGGACATGGAGCGCGACGGTCGGCAATACCGCCTGATCGACACCGCCGGCCTGCGCCGTCGCGGCAAGGTCGAAGAAGCGGTCGAGAAATTCAGCGTCTTCAAGACCATGCAGGCGATCCAGAGCTGCCAGGTCGCCGTGGTCCTGCTCGACGCCGGCGAAGGCGTCACCGATCAGGACGCGACCGTGCTCGGCCATGTGCTCGAAGCCGGCCGTGGCCTGGTCGTCGCCGTCAACAAATGGGACGGCCAGACCAACTACACGCGCGAGCAAACGATTTCCCTGCTCGATCGCAAGCTATCGTTCTGCACCTGGGCCGAGCACATCACCATCTCGGCCAAGCACGGCACCGGTATGCGTGAGCTGTTCCGCGCAATCCACCGGGCACATACCTCGGCCACGCGTCAGTTCACCACCTCGGAAGTCACCAAGGCCCTGGAAATCGCGTACGCGAGCTTCCCGCCGCCGGTGGTCCGCGGTCACTTGCCGAAGATGAAGTACGCCCATCCGGGCGGCTCCAATCCGCCAACCTTCATCGTGCATGGCACGCGCGTGAAGTCGCTGGGCGAAACCTACAAGCGCTATCTCGAGAACTTCTTCCGCAAGCGCTTCAAGCTCGTCGGCACGCCGCTGCAGTTTATTTTCCGCGAAGGCGAGAATCCGTACGAAGGCAAGAAGAACGTGCTGACCGAAAAACAGGTCGCCAAGCGCCGGCGACTGCTGCGCCACGTCAAGAACTAGTGATTCCGCGGGACCGCATCACGCTGGGCATTCTCGCCGGCGGGCAGGGGCGCCGCCTCGGCGGCGTCGACAAGGCCTTCGTGATCTATCGCGGTCGTCCCCTGATTGAGCGCTGCCTGCAAGCCTGCGGCGATGGATTTGCCGAACGTCTGGTGAGCCATCCAGGCGACGTGCGCTTCGGTTCACCGCAGATCCGCGCGATACCGGACTTCCGATCCGGCCGCCTGGGCCCTTTGTCCGGGCTGGAATCGCTTCTGCGCGCCTGTCGTAGCGATTGGCTGCTGAGTCTACCGGTCGATCTGCGCGCCATTCCCGACGGCTTCGTCGATACGCTTTGCCGGCAGGCGAACGATCAGGGCACCGTCGTGCGCGATGCCGACGGACTGCAACCGCTGTGTGGCTTGTGGCGGGTGACGCAGGCGCTGCCGGTGATATCCGCGCGGCTCGATCGCGGCGCGCTGGCCGCCCAGGGATTGCTGGACGACCTGATCCTGCCGGTCCACGATATCTCGCCCCTGCGCCTGGGCAACCTCAACACCCCCGACGACTTCCTGGATTCCGACGCGTGACCGATTCCTTTCCGCAGCGCATCGCTTTCGATCAAGCGCAGGCGATCATCGACGCGGTCGCCGCGCGATCGCGCGTCGGCAACGATCGTGTTCCGCTCGCGCGTGCCCTGGGCCGCGTGCTCGCCGAAGACCTCGTGGCAACGCTCGACCTGCCGTCCTTCGACAATTCTGCGATGGACGGATTCGCCATGCGTTCGCTCGACGCCAATGTCGGCGAAGAGACCGTACTGGCGCTGATCGGCGAACAATTCGCCGGACGCGATCGCGACTTCGTGCTCGGTCCCCGGCAATGTCTGCGCATCACCACGGGTGCGCCCTTGCCCAAAGGCGCGGACACCATCGTCATCAAGGAAGAAGCGCAGGCGGACGACGCGCAGGTGCGCATCCCGGGCCGGATTCGCGCCGGCAGCCACGTGCGCCGCGCCGGCGAAGACGTGCGCGTGGGCGATACCGTGCTGCGTGCGGGTGAGGTGCTGACGCCGGCACGCCTGGGATTGGCGGCGTCGCTCGGTCAGCACGATCTTCAGGTCGCGCGGCGTCCGACCGTGGCGATTTTCACCACCGGCGACGAACTCGTGCCACCGGGCCAGCCGCTCGCTCCGGGGCAGATCTACGACAGCAATCGCGCCTTGCTGCAGACCTTGCTCGTAGCCGACGGTTTCGAGCCCGTGGCCTGGCCGGTGCTGCCCGACGAGCCGGTGCGTATGCTGTCGGCCTTGCGCGATGCGGCGTTCTCGTTCGATCTCGTGCTGACCTGCGGTGGCGTCTCGGCGGGCGAGAAAGATTATTTGCCCGAGCTGCTCGGTGAACACGGCGCCGTGCATTTCTGGAAAGTGCGCATGCGACCGGGCATGCCGGTGCTGTTCGGTCAGCTCGGCGACGCGCATTTTCTCGGCTTGCCGGGCAACCCGGTGTCGGTGTTCGCGACCTACCTGACGCTGGCACGGCGCCTGCTCGACGGCATCCAGGGCCGGAGCGAAGCGCGTCCGCACTTGCGTGCCGTGCTCGATCAGCCGGTGCGCAAAACGCATCCACGCCTGGAATTCCTGCGCGGCCTGCTGCGCAGCGGCGACGACGGTAGGCTGCACGTCGTGCCCAATCCGGCGGATGGTTCGCATCGCATGCGCGCCGCCGCCGATTCCAATGCCTTGATCGTGCTGCCAGAGAGTCCCGGCGACTGGCCGGCGGGGCAGGTGATGGACGTGTTGCCGCTGTCGAATTTCTGAACGCGATAAACTTCGGTCATGAATGCCGCGATCCGCGAAATCACTCCCGCCCAGGCGCTGGCCCTGCAGCAGCAAGGCGCCCGTCTGATCGATGTCCGCGAACCGGACGAACACGCGCTCGGTTTGCCGGAAGGAGCGGTGCCGGTGCCGCGCGCTCAACTCGAAGCCGAGCCCGGCGCACATCAGGCTGCGCATGACGCGCCTTTGTTGCTGATCTGCGCGGGCGGCCGCCGATCACTGCTCGCGGCGGAAAGTCTGGCGGCGCAGGGCTACACGAACCTGTATTCGGTCGTCGGCGGATTCGGTCGCTGGCAAGCCGAACACCTGCCGATCACCTCCGGCGAAGATCCCGACTTCCTGCAGCGGTATTCGCGGCATCTGCGTCTGCCGCAAGTCGGGTTGGCTGGACAGAAGAAACTCGAACAGGCGCGCGTGACCCTGATCGGCGCCGGCGGCCTGGGCTCGCCGGCGGCTTATTATCTTGCGGCAGCGGGTGTCGGTTTCCTTCGCCTGGTCGACGACGACCGCGTCGACCTGAGCAATCTGCAGCGACAGATCCTGCACGCCGACGACCGCGTCGGCGAGCTCAAGGTCGAATCGGCGCGACGCACCTTGTCAGCGCTCAATCCCCGCGTCCGCATCGATGCCGTCGCCGAACGACTCGATGCCGCCAACGTCGGCCGGTTGATCGGCGATGTCGACGTGGTCATCGACGGCGCCGACAATTTTCCCACGCGCTATCTGTTGTCCGACGCCTGCGTGCAGTTGGGCAAGCCGATGGTCTATGGCGCCGTGCATCGTTTCGAGGGTCAGGTCAGCGTCTTTGATGCCGGCCGCCGGCCGGGCGATGCGCCGTGCTACCGCTGTTTGTTTCCGGACCCGCCCAGCGCAGAAGAAGCGCCCAATTGCAGTGAGGCCGGCGTGCTCGGTGTGTTGCCGGGTCTGATCGGTCTGCTGCAGGCCACCGAAACCTTGAAGCTGCTGCTCGGCGTCGGCGAGCCGCTCACCGGACGCCTGTTGCATGTCGAAACCCTGGGCATGCATTTCCGCGAAACGCGCCTGAAACCCGATCCCGCCTGTCCGCGCTGCGCACCGGGTCGCGGCACGCTGCCGCTGGCTGATATCGCGGTGGCCTGCGCGACGGGCGAGGGCGCCTAGCCGGGCGCGTCAAAGAAAAAGCCGGGAGAACCCGGCTTTGTCATGACGATCCTCTGGCAATCCTGAAGCGATTCGAATCAGGACGCCGACGGAATCCCAAACTCGCCGCGCTGTTCGGCTGCTTCCAGCACGTTGCGCATCAATTCGCGCGCGAGCAGATCGGCGGAGAGTTCTCCGATTTGCGTCGAGGAAAAGCCGTAGTCCGTGCGTACGGTCAGGAGCGTTCCCTTCACCGTGTAGAAGCCCTCGTAACGACGGCCCCGATACTCGACGGTGATGTGGATCTGTGGTGTTCCCAATGACATCGACAAGCATCCCCCGTGAAACTCGAATAGACAGCAAGACCCGCGAAACGTGTGGCCCGGTGCCGGGCTTCTGGATCAATCCTAGCGTTTCTTTCGGCAGGTGTGTTGCTGCGGCCGCACAATGTTTCTTCCCCCGATGTGAAGGGGCGGGCAAGATGCCCGTTGAACATTTCAACCGGGTGATGAGAATTTTTTGGCCTCGACTTGGCTCTTACAAGTTCGGGGTGACGGCACAATCCTTCGTGGTTTCAACCGCCGGTCCGCGCGGTTTTCTGCGCCCATTGAGCACCGCGCCAACAAACGTGTGCCGCACGCACCCGTGGTAGCTGGCGAACATCAGGGCGAAGGCCACGATCAGGATCATCGGAAACTTGAGCCACCAGGCCCAGGGCAGGCCTGCCGCCAGCGATTGCAGGGCCATGAGCAGGGGCAGGTGCACGAGGTAGATCCAGTACGAGGCATCGGCGACGTAGCGGCGCATCGCGCTGTAGGCGGAAAGGTGTCGCAAGGCCGCGCCGACCACAGCGAGCGTCCAGCTCCAGGATGCCAAGGCATAGCTCACGGCGCAGGCCAGCTTCGTCAGCAGGTCGGGGGCCAGTGCCAGCGACGGGCGAAGCCCGGTCAAGGCCAGGCAACTGCCCGTGGCGAGCAGTGCCAAACAAAGATTCGGACGCCAATACTTTTCGATGATGGCGAGCAGCGAGCCCTGCCGATGCAGGAGCCAGCCGAAGACGAAGGCAGTGCCATAACCGAACAGAGCGACGGCATTGGGATACAGCGATTGATCCGGTGTCGGAATGCCGAACCACGGCAGCCAGTGGGCGCGCAGCATCAGCGTGACGACCAGCGGAATCGCCAACACAACGGCCGCCCACGGACCGAGCATCGAACGCAACATCCGGTCGGTCCACGCGACGAAACGACCCTGGCGATCCAGCGCGCGGATCACGCGGCGGCCGAGCAGGCTGATCGCATAGAAGATCAGCAGCACGTAGAGAAACCACAAGTGCGTCAACGGAAACGAGGACGGCGTGAAGGCGGGCGGGGGAGGGGCATGGGGAGGCGGCGCGCCGGCGTTCGCGGCGATCGCCGAGCCGATGATCACCACCAGAATGCTGCCGAACACCAGGGGCCAGCCGACCACGAGCGGCAATCCGATACGCTTCAGACGATCACGCACGAAGGCGTTGGTGCCGAGCCGGTGAAAACTCATATGCGCGAAGAAGCCGGCGATCAGGAAGAACGTCGTCATGCGGAAAAGATGCGTGACGAAGAACAGCAAGCCCAGGGTCACGCTCGGATCGGCATCACGCACGAACCAGATCTGCGGGCCCGGCAGGAACGACATCGTCGCGTGGAAGATCACGCCCAGCAGCAATGCGAAGCCGCGCAGGGCATCGAGTCCGTGCAGCCGCTCGCCGGCGTGCCTGTCGTTGGTGAAGTTCATCGCCGGTTCCTTGTCCTGTCCAGTGTCAGGACGTCAGTCGCCCGGCGGGATGCAAATATCACAGGAACACTGAAAACGCCCCGGAAGCGCTAGTCTTCCGGGACGTCGGTCGGGGCAGGGCGCTTAGCGCAGTACGACTTTCGTCTTCGCCGCCATGCGGTCCCAGGCGGCGCGAGCCGGCAGTTTCGCCTGGTCCCAGACCAGGGCGGAGTCGCCCTTCGTGCGCGCGTACTCGGCTTCCAACAGCGATTCGACGTCCTCGAAAGCGCGTCCTTCCGGCGTGTAGCGTGCCGCACCCATGTAGCCAGTGCGATAGGCGGGCAGATAGTCCTCGAAGCGAAGGTCCGGACGAGCGAACGCCTGGTCCGCATGCACGATGGACCAATACTCGTCTTCGACCGAGGGATGGATTCGTTCGCTGAATTCGCCGGACATCGGCTCGATGGTGTGGTCGAATTCATAGCCATGCTTAGCCTGGGTGTGGTCGTTCATTGCTCGTCTCCATGATGGGCAGGCCGCGGGGAAAGTTTCCTGCGGTTGCCTGTTGCGGTGCAGGAGCCGTGCCAAGCGATGGCGACCCGTGCGAGCGGCAGGCGCAGAGACAGTGGCTGCAAGGTTTTCGGACGATTGGCCTTGCTCTGGTGCCTATCCAGAAACGGCAGCGAGAGCATGCAGCGTGCATTCTCGATCGGGCGCCGTGCGCATGACGCCATCATCACGAGTTAACGTTTTCGGGGCTAGCCTTGCGTGGCAGACGCGCAACGTGCGCGACGACTACTTGGAGAAGATGTCATGAGCCAATTGAATATCGCGGTAGTCGTCGGCAGTCTGCGCAAGGACTCGTTCAACAAGAAGCTCGCATCCGCGTTAGCGAAGCTGGCGCCGTCAGAGGTCGTGTTCAAATCGCTGCGCATCGACGATCTGCCGCTGTACAACCAGGACGACGACGCCCATCAGGCGGACACCGTCCAGCGACTGAAAAGCGACATCGGCGCAGCCCAGGGCCTGCTGTTCGTCACGCCCGAATACAACCGCTCCATTCCCGGTGTGCTTAAGAACGCGATCGATCATGCCTCGCGTCCTTACGGGAAGAATGCCTGGGCCGGCAAACCGGCCGGCGTGATCGGCGCGTCCGTGGGCGCGATCGGCACGGCCCTCGCGCAGCAGCATCTGCGCAATGTGCTGGCCTATCTCGACGTGCCAACTCTCGGCCAGCCCGAGGCCTTCATCCACGCGAAAGAAGGCCTGTTTGACGCCGACGGCAGCATCGGGCCGGCGAGTCGCGAGTTCCTGCAGTCCTGGATGGACAAATACGTTGCGTGGGTGAAGAAGTTCGCCTGACGCGTTTGCCGCGGGTGCGGCGGAACGTCAGGCGGACGGCAGCTCGTACGCGAAATCGTAGTAGTGCTTGCCATCGACGATCTGGATGTCGAGTCGGCCGCGGAGTCCGGTCAGTTCGTCGGTGCCCGAATCGGGCACGACCGTCACGACCAGACTCATCTGGCCCTGGCGCATCGTGCCGCTGTGCTGCAGCACGAACGTGCCGCGGCGGCCGTGCACGCTGGCTTCGACATGATCGATCGCCACATAGCCCGCCGAACCTTCGACGGCCGTGCGCACGCCGAGCATCTGTCCGTGGGCGACACCTTCGATGTCGCCATGGAATTGCTTGAACAAGCCGAGACGGCCGATGCTCGGATGACCCACGCCGTCTTCGGCCGCCTGCGGCGTGAGCTTGACGTCGAACTGGCCTTTGGCGTGCGTGCTCATGAACATCCTGGGAGGGAAGGGGAGTCGGCGCACTTTACGCCGGACACGCCGGTCGCTACAGCAGCACCTGGCGCGTCTGCTGCAGGAACTGATCGATTTCCTGCTCGGTACGCCGATCGATGAGATAGACCGGCCGCTGGCCGTTCGGGCACAGCAGTCGCGGCGTCGTGCCGAACAGACGACAGATCAGCGGCCGCTCGGCATACACCTCGCAGCCGTGTTCGCCCAGATAAGGGCAGCTGAGCTCTGCGAGTGCGGCTGCATGCTGGGCTTCGGAGCGCACCGGCAATCGCGAAACTTCCTCCGACGACGCCGTCACCGGTCCGCAGCAATCGTGGCAGCCCACGATGCAGCGAAAGCTCGGGATGCGCTCCCGCAGTTGTTCGAGTTTGCGGAGGTTGGGGGTCATGGGTGGTGCCGGGTGGGTCGGCGCATTATGGGCCGGGTCGCGCCATAATTGTCTCGGCGATCACGGCGGGCCCGGGGGCGACATGTGTTATTCGGCTCAGATCCAGGCGGACTACGCGAAGTACGTGCGTGAGTTCGGCGCGGACATCGACATCGACGAGTTCGTCCGCCTGTACTGGGATCGCGAAGGCCAACCGAAGCTGCGTATTCCCAAAGCAATGGATGCGTCGTTCTCGGCGCCAGAAACGGAGCAGGCCAGGCGAATCGCCGCGATGATCGCGCGATTCGATGGAGAGCAGACGACCCGATTCGAACAGGACGTGTTCAAGCAGAAGAAGCGGTTGGCCGATGCCGAACGTGTTCTGCAGACCAAGACGACCAAGAAGGCGCTGGAAGACCAGCGCGTGTCGAAGAACAAGATCGAGTACGCGCTCGGAAAGTTGAACGACCTGCGCCGCACGCGGCTGGAGCCCCGTGACTCGCGCATTTTCCCGTCCTGGTATGCGCCCGTGATGATTTCGGAACAAGGGCGGCGCATGGTGAGGCCGATGCGTTACCAATGCCGCCCTGCGCATGTTTCCGCCCAGTTCGATATTGATCGACCCAATGCCTACAACGCACGCCGCGACAGCCTCGAGGGGTTCTGGAAACGCCAGTTCGGCTACACCCACGGCATCCTGATGATCGATGCGTTCTATGAGAATGTCAGCCGGCATGCCATGGAAGGTCGGGAGCTGGCGCCGGGCGAGACCGAGGAAAACGTCATTCTCGAATTCCGGCCGCGGTCGGGGCAGCCCATGCTGGTGGCGTGCCTGTGGTCGCGTTGGCAAGGCGCGGGACAGCCGGATCTTCTTTCGTTCGCGGCCATCACTGACGATCCGCCTCCCGAGATTGCGGCCGCCGGTCACGACCGGGTGATCATCCCGATCAAACCCGAACACGTCGACGCTTGGCTGAATCCCGATCCCGGGGACCTGAAGACGCAGTACGCCATCCTGGACGACCGCGAGCGGCCTTATTACGAGCACCGGATGGCGGCTTAGGATGGGGGTGGTGCCTTGGGATATGTGGAGTATTACATAATATACA
>NZ_ATVD01000001.1 GCF_000420545.1 Arenimonas oryziterrae DSM 21050 = YC6267 | reverse complement strand
GTAGTGTGGCTTAAGCCATGCAAGAGTAGGTCATCGCCAGGGTTTTTACCCCAGAAGGCCAGTCCACATGGACTGGCCTTCTTCTTTTTTGCGGCTTCATAAAGAGCCACAAATAAAAACGACGGATCTCTCGATCCGGCGTTTTCTATTGCAACTGCGTGGGCGTTGCGACTCAACGCAACGCGTAACCAAACTGCTGACGGAACTGCTCGGCAAATTCTTCGTAGTCGAAGCGCTGGTTCTGCGGACCGAGGTGTTCGATCTTGAGCGCACCCATCAGCGACGCGATGCGGCCAGTGGTCGCCATGTCCAGTCCGTTCATCCAGCCGTAGATCAGGCCGGCGCGATAAGCGTCGCCGCAGCCGGTGGGGTCGACGACGCGCATCGCCGTAGCGGCGGGAATCTGCAGCATGCCGGTCTTGGTATGCACTTCCGACCCCTTCGGGCCCCGGGTCACCAGATAGGCCTGCACGCGCTCGGCGATCTGCTTCTCGCTCAAGCCGGTTTTGTCCTGCAACAGGTTCGACTCGTAATCGTTGACGGTCACATAGGTAGCCTGCTCGATCATCTGGGTCAGTTCGCGACCGTTGAACAGCGGCATCGCCTGGCCGGGGTCGAAGATGAACGGAATACCGAGTTCGGCGAACTCGGTCGAATTCTGCAGCATGGCCTCGTAGCCGTCCGGGCCGACGATACCGAAGCCCACGTCCTGCACGTCGCGGACGTGGTTCTCGTAGGAGCGCATCATCGCGCCTGGATGGAAGGCGGTGATCTGGTTGTCGTCGAGGTCGGTGGTGATGAACGCCTGGGCGGTGTACAGATCCGCCAGCTCTTTGACGTGATCCATGCGGATGCCGCAGGTCTCAAAATGCTCACGGTACGGGCCGAAATCCTGGCCGACCGTCGCCATCGGGACCGGGTTGCCGCCCAGCAGTTTGAGGTTGTAGGCGATGTTGCCCGCGCAGCCGCCGAACTCGCGGCGCATACGCGGCACCAGGAACGAGACGTTCAGGATGTGCACCTTGTCGGGCAGGATGTGGTTCTTGAACTGGTCCGGAAACACCATGATGGTGTCGTAGGCGAGGGAGCCGCAGATCAAGGCAGACGACATCGGGAATCCTTTCGAAAACGGTAGCTGACTGGGCCGGTTCGGCCAAACGCGCCATGTTAACGCAAAGGCCCTCGCCGGTAGCGGGCAAGAGCCTTGAAAACGAGGATTCTCCTTGCTCGCACGGGGGGCGGTTGGTACCCTAACAAACCATCCGAACCCCCCAATTTCGCAGGCTCTCCCTGATGTTCAAGTACCTGCGCGGTCTGTTCTCGAACGATCTGTCGATCGACCTGGGCACCGCCAACACCCTGATCTACGTCCGCGGCCAAGGCATCGTCCTCAACGAACCCTCCGTGGTCGCCGTCCGCCACAGCAATGGCATCCGTGAAGTCGCCGCCGTGGGCGCCGAAGCCAAGAAAATGCTTGGCCGCACACCCGGCAACATCACCACGCATCGGCCGATGAAGGATGGCGTGATCGCCGACTTCACCCACACCGAAGAAATGCTCAAGCAGTTCATTCGCAAGGTGCACACCTCGCGTTTCCTGCGTCCGAGCCCGCGCGTGCTGATCTGCGTTCCCTGCGGCTCGACCCAGGTCGAGCGCCGCGCGATCAAGGAATCCGCCGAGGAAGCCGGTGCACGCGAAGTCTATTTGATCGAAGAGCCGATGGCCGCCGCGATCGGCGCCGGCATCCCGGTCGACGAAGCACGCGGCTCGATGGTCATCGACATCGGTGGCGGCACGTCCGAAGTCGCGGTGATCTCGCTCAACGGCATCGTCTACGCGCAGTCGGTCCGCATCGGCGGCGACCGCTTCGACGAAGCAATCATCAGCTACGTGCGTCGCAGCCACGGTACGCTCATCGGCGAAACCACGGCCGAACGCATTAAGCTCGAGATCGGCAACGCTTTCCCGCAGGCGCAGGTGCGCGAGATGGAAGTCTCCGGCCGCAACCTCGCCGAAGGCGTGCCGCGCATGATCGCGATCAACACCACCGAAGTACTCGAAGCGTTGCACGAGCCGCTCGCGGGCATCATCAGTGCGGTCAAGCAGGCGCTCGAGCAGACACCGCCGGAACTGTGCGCCGACGTCGCCGAGCGCGGCATCGTGCTGACCGGCGGTGGCGCCCTGCTGAAGGACCTCGACAAGCTGATCTCCGAAGAAACCGGCCTGCACGTGCACGTCGCGGACGATCCGCTGACCTGCGTGGCGCGTGGCGGTGGTCGTGCGCTCGAACTGATCGACATGCACGGCAACGAGTTCTTTTCGCCGGAGTGAATCATGGCCTTGGAAAGGGCGGTCACGGGTTCTTTCCAACGGCAACAGCAGCACCTTCCCCGTTGCCGGCGCGTGACACGCCGGCCAGCCCGCGGATCCTGCCGCGGCCTCCAGGTCTCCCGTCGGAATTTCCCGCGTGGCCTTTGCCGGTAACTCAGCCTCCCGACTCAGCGACAGCGCGGCGACGACGTTGCCGATGATGGCGTATCTGGCGTTGGCGATCGGCCTGATGGTTGCCGATCATCGTGGTCAATACGGGCAGCAGATCCGCGCACGCATGGCCTGGCTGACCGAGCCGATGTGGTGGCTGGCGTCCGCACCGTCGCGTGCCTTCACTGCTTCGCGGGAAGGTCTGGCCTTGCGCGGACAGATGCAGGAAGACAATGCGCGACTGCGCCGCGAGCTTGAGATTTCCTCGGCGCGCCTCAATCGACTCAATGCCGTTGCCGAAGAGAACCTGCGTCTGCGCGAACTGCTCGGCGGTACGCGCGGCTATCGCCTCAACGTGCAGATGGCCGGCGTGCTCGACATCGATCTCGATCCGTACCGGCAGCGTCTGGTGCTGGATGCCGGCAGCAATACCGGCGTGCGTGTCGGGCAGGCGCTCATCGATTCCGGCGGCGTACTCGGCCAGGTCATCGAAGTCGGTCCGCGCCGATCGACGGCCTTGCTGCTCACCGATCCCGATCACGCCGTGCCCGTGCAGGTCGTACGCACCGGCCTGCGCGCCATCGCCTATGGCATGGGTCGCACCGACCGCCTGAATCTGCCCAATATTCCGCAGAGCGCCGATATTCGGGTCGGCGACCTGCTGGTGACGTCGGGCATCGGCGGCCGTTTCCCCGCCGGTTTCCCGGTCGGCACGATCGCCGAACTCAATCCCGATGCGACGCGTCTGTTTGTAGTCGCGCAGGCGCAACCGGCGGCGCATTTCGAACGCGGCCTGGAAGTGTTGCTGGTCAGCAACCTGCCGCCCGTGACCGACATGGGTCCACCCGCACCGAGACCGTCGCCGACACCGGCGACACCCGCCGCACAGGCACCGAAGCCCGCGCCCGGGAACCTGCCATGATCCGCGCACCCACGCCCTGGCTGCTTTACGGCGGGCTGCTGGTCTCCGTGCTGTTCACCGTATTTCCTTTGCCCACGGGCGTCAGCGAAGCGCGGCCGTATCTGCTGGCCTTGCTGATCGCCTACTGGATCATGGAAGCGCCGCAGTCGGTGGGTCTGGGCACCGCCTTCGTTGCCGGCCTCGTCGCCGACCTGGTCACCGCGAGTCCGCTCGGCGAACAGGCCCTGCGTCTGGTCGTGGTCGCGTTCCTGGTGCAGCGTTTCCGCGCCCGGCTGCGTTTTTTCCCGCTGTGGCAGCAAGCGCTCGCTATCGGTTTACTGCTGCTCAACGATCGCATCATCGCGGCCCTGATCAATGCCGTCATCGGCGGCGGTTGGCCCACCTGGAGCAGCTGGCTGTCGCCGGCGTTGGGCATGATGTTGTGGCCCTGGTTGTTCGTGCTGCTCGACCTGGCGCGCCTGCGTGCGCGCGAGCGCAACTGAGTGGCGATGATGCGCGGCATGCGTCGCCAGCAGATGAAGAATCCGCACGTCGAGGCGGATCAGTTCCAGCGCCGTGCGGCGATCGGCTTTATCGGCATCGCCATCGCGATGATCGGCCTGTGTTTCGGCTATTTTCGTCTGCAGGTGCTGCAGCATGAGGAATACAAAACCCGATCGGAAGCCAACCGCATCAAGCCCCGGCCGGTCGTGCCGGCACGCGGGCTGATCTTCGATCGCAACGGCAAACTGCTGGCCGACAACGTCCCGGCCTATCGCCTGGAAATCGTCCCGGAAAACACCGTCGATCTGAAAGAGACGCTGGCACAGCTGCGCCAGCTCGTTGCGATCAGCGACGACGAAATGGAAGCCTTCGATTCCACGCGCCGCGCCACCCGCGGTTTCCGGCCGGTCGCACTGAAACTTCGACTGAGCGAAGAAGAACGCGCCCGCCTTGCCGTCAATCGCCATCGCTTCCCCGGCGTCGATGTCGTGCCCTATCTGACGCGTCGCTATCCCTACGGCAATTTGTTCGCACACGTCATCGGTTACGTCGGTCGGCTAGATGCGCGCGATCTGGAGGCCCTGGGCGACAGCAAGTACTCCGCGCTGACCCATGTTGGAAAATCGGGCCTCGAGAAGAAATACGAAGAGCGCCTGCGCGGCGAGATCGGTTACGAGAACGTCGAGCAGAACGTCGAGGGTCGCGTGCTGCGCATGGTCGATCGCGTGCCGGCCAAGCCCGGCGTCGATCTGCAGCTGAGCATCGATGCCGACCTGCAGCGCGTTGCTGTGGAAGCGTTCGGCGAACTCGACGGTGCGGCGATCGCCGTCGATCCGCGCACCGGCGAAGTGCTGGCGATGGTCAGCCTGCCGATGTTCGATCCCAACCTGTTCGTTAACGGCATCTCGCACGCCGACTACCGCGTGCTGACCGAAGATCTGTCGGTGCCTTTGTTCGACCGCAACCTGCATGGCGGCACCTTGCCCGGTTCGACGATCAAGCCCTTTGTTGGCCTCGCCGGTCTGGAATCGGGGCTGCGCACGCCCGAAGACAAGATCCTGTCCACCGGCGAATGGCATTTGCCCGGCGTCGCCCGCGGCTTCCGCGATGCGCATGCGGGCGGCCACGGCTGGGTCGATCTGCGCGAGTCGATCGCGCAGTCGGTGAACACGTACTACTACAAGCTCGCCGTCGACATGGGCATCCGTCGCTTCGACGAATACATGGATCGATACGGCTTCGGTCGCCCGACCGGCATCGATCTGGTCGGCGAAAGCTCGGGCGTGCTGCCGTCGCCGGAATGGAAGCGCCGGCGATTCAAGCAGGAATGGTTTCTTGGCGAGACCGTGAATGCCGGCATCGGCCAGGGCTATTGGGTGACCACGCCGCTGCAGCTCGCGCAGGGCACGGCAACGCTCGCCGACGGCGGTCTGCGCCGGCAGCTGCATCTCGCGCGCGCGACGCGCCAGGGTTTTCAGGGCGCCTGGGAAATGCTGCCGCAACCGCCAGGCGTGCGCATCTCCAACAACGCGGGCAATCTGCAGGCAGTGAAGGAAGGCATGATCGGCGCGGTGAATGGACCGCACGGCACCGCGCGCGTGATCAGTAACGCGCCCTACCTGATCGCGGGCAAGACCGGCACGGCGCAGCGCGTGAGCCGCAAGGGCAACATCAGCCTCAACCCGCATTCGCTGCCGCTCAATCAGCGGCACCAGGCATTGTTCATCGCCTATGCGCCGGCCGAGAATCCGACGATTGCCGTCGCGGTCGTCGTCGAACACGGCGGCTTCGGCGCCAGCACGGCGGCACCGATTGCGCGCAAGATCATGGACGCCTGGCTGATCAGGACACCGTCTAGTGCTGCACTGCCGGAACGCACGCCGTGATCACCTGGCTGCGCGAGTGGCTGCTGGACTTTCTCGACAAGGTCGATTGGCCCTTGCTGCTCGCCTTGTGCGCAGTCATGGCCGCGAGCCTGATCGTGCAGCACAGCGCCGGCGGCGGCGACAGCCACGTGGTAATCGCACAGGCCGCGCGTTTCGTCGCCGGTCTGGGCGTGATGGTATTGCTCTCGCGCGTGTCGCCGGCGCGTCTGCGCAACTGGACGCCGCTCGCGTTCGCGTTGACCCTGGCCTTGATGCCGATCGTGTTTGCAGTCGGTTCCGGGCGCAGCGCGCGACTCTGGATCAATCTCGGATTCTTCTACCTGCAGCCAGGCGAGCTGCTGAAGCTGACCGTGCCGATGATGGTCGCCTGGTATCTGCATCGTTCGGTGTTGCCGCCGAACTGGCGCACGCTGGCGGTCTGTGCGCTGATCATCGGCGTGCCGGTCGCGCTCATCATCAAACAGCCGGACCTGGGCACCGGCATGCTGGTCGCCGCCTCGGGCGCATTCACGGTGTTTCTTGCCGGGCTGGCCTGGTGGCGCATCGGGCTGTTCGCGGGCGCCGGCATCGGGGCCTTGCCGGTCGCGTGGATGTTCCTGATGCCGTACCAGAAGGATCGCATCCTGACCTTCATCAATCCCGAATCCGATCCGCTGGGCACCGGCTGGAACATCATCCAATCGAAAATCGCGATCGGTTCCGGTGGCTGGTTCGGCAAGGGCTGGGGGCAGGGCAGTCAGGCGCATCTGGATTTCCTGCCCGAGCACACCACCGATTTCGCCTTCTCCGTCCTGTCCGAGGAGTGGGGCTGGGTCGGCGTCAGCGTGCTGTTCGCCCTTTACCTGTTCATCGTCGGCCGCAGCCTGTGGATTGCGGCCAATGCCCGCGACGGCTATTCGCGCCTGCTGGCCGGCGCACTGGCGATGACGTTCTCGGTCTACGTGCTGGTCAACGGCGCGATGATCGCCGGCCTGTTGCCGGTGGTCGGTGTGCCGATGCCCCTGCTCAGTTACGGCGGCACCTCGGCCGTGTCCCTGCTCGCGGGTTTCGGCATCGTCATGTCGGTGCGGGCCCATCGCAAGTTCATGTCCTGAACCATCTATTTCCGGAACGCGTGCTACATTTCTTCCCATGCCGATAGCAAAAAACCTGCGTCCCCGCCACGTCCTCATCCTGCTGCTGCTCTGCGCTCTCGCCGCATGCAGCGATGCGACGCGCAGAGCCCCGCCCGCGCCGCCCGTCGCGCCCGCACCGGCCCCCGTGGCTGCACCCGCGCCGGTGACGCCGCCGTCCCCGGTGCCCGAGGTCCAGCCGGTCCTGCCGCAGGATCTGGAAGCGGCCTTCGTCGCCGAAGCCGCGAAGACCTACGGCCTGGCCCCGGCCGAAATCGAATCCTGGCTCGCCCAGGCGAAGTACCGGCAGAGCATCGTCGACGCGATGTCGCGGCCCGCGGAATCGGTCAAGCCATGGAAAGACTATCGTCCGATCTTCCTCACTGATTCCCGCATCCAGCAGGGTCGTGCGTTTTACGCGCAGCACCGCGACGAACTGCTCAAGGTGCAGGGCGAAACCGGCGTGCCGGCCGAGATCATCGTCTCGATCATCGGTGTCGAGACCAGCTACGGCCGCATCACCGGCAGCTATCGCGTGCTCGATGCGCTGTACACCTTGGGCTTCTACTACCCGAGCAGCGGCAAGCCCGAACGTGTCGACTATGAGCGCATGCGCGGTCGTTTTTTCCGCGACCAGCTCGCGCAGGCGATCGTGCTGGCGAAAGAAAACCGCTTCGATCTGAGCACGCTCAAGGGCAGCTATGCCGGCGCGATGGGCTGGGGTCAGTTCATGCCCTCGAGCTACCGGGCTTTCGCCAAGGACGGCGACGGCGACGGCCGTCGTGACCTGTTCAACGATCTGCCCGACGTGTTCGCCTCGATCGCGAACTATTTTGTCGCGCACGGGTGGCAGAAGGACTTGCCGCCGTTCGTGATGGCGCAGGCGGATGCCAACGCGGTCGCTTTCATTCCCGAGAACTTCGAATCGCGCTTCACGCTCGCTGACCTCGCGGCGCGCGGTTACCGGCCGCTCGACCCGGCGGTGCCCGCGCAACCGGTGACCCTGCTCACGCTCGAAGGCAGCAACGGTCCGGAATACTGGATCGGTTACCGCAATTTCTACGTGCTCACGCGTTACAACCGCTCGCCGATGTACGCGATGGCGGTTTATCAACTGTCGCGGGAAATCGCCGCGGGCGAAAGCGCCTCCGCCGCGCCGTGATGCGCCCTTTTTTCGCGGCTTCGGCGCTGGTGCTGCTGGCGGCCTGCGCGCATCACACCCCGCGCCGTTCGTCCCCGCCGTCGGTTCCGCATGTTCAGCCGACCGAGGCGCGACCGTCCGGCGATGCCCGCGACGCCGCGCCTGCGTTCAACCCCTGCGCGCCGACCCGCGAGCATCGCGACAGCGACTACACCGCCGGCGGCCTGTATGCGCCGGGCGTGCCCGACGCCGGGCCGAGTGCGCCGATCGATGTCAGCGGTCTCGCCGAACCGGTGCCGCGTGACGAACCGCGTTCCCGCTACGGCAATCGTTCGCCCTACAGCGTGCTCGGCAAGAGCTATCGCGTGCTCGACAGCGCCCAGGGCTATGTCGAGCGCGGCACCGCTTCGTGGTACGGCACCAAGTTCAACGGCCGCGCGACGTCGAGCGGCGAGATCTACGACATCTGTTCGTTCACCGCCGCGCACAAGACCCTGCCGCTGCCTTCGTATGTGCGGGTGAGCAATCTCGACAACGGTCGCAGCGTGATCGTGCGGGTGAATGACCGCGGCCCTTTCCATCCCGGCCGCATCATCGATCTGAGCTATGCCGCCGCCGTGCGCCTAGGCGTGGACCGCACCGGCACCGCGCGCGTGGAAGTGCGTGCGATCAGCGGCGGTGAGCTCGCCGAGGGTCCTGCTGCGCCTGTGGTCGCGCCGATGCCGCTACCGTCTACGACGCCGCCAGCGCCGGTCGGCGATGGACGCCGGTTCCTGCAGGTCGGCAGTTTCGCCGACAAGGACAATGCCCGCCGCGTCGCCGATCGCCTCGGCGCCGCGGATATCGACGACATCGATCTCGATCATGCCGAAGTCAACGGCCAGGACGTCTGGCGTGTGCGCGTGGGACCGGTCGATGCCGACCAGATCGCCGCGCTGGTCGAAAGAATCCGTGCGTTGGGGCTGCCCAGCCCGCGCGTGTTCAGTGAATAACGCTTAAAATCGCCGCACTTTTCCGGGTCGCGCTGCGACCCCCGGTTTCTGGAGTCCTCCATGCGTTTGCCCCGAATTCTTCTCGCTGCCCTCGGCGCCGGCCTCGTTGCCGCCGCCGCCGCGCAAACCCCGACGCCGACGCCGGCGCCGCCTGCACCGGTCGCCCAGGCCATGCCGGTGCCGCCCGCGCCCGTGCCGACCGGGGCCAAAGCCTGGCTGCTGATGGACTACGACACCGGACAGATTCTCGCCGGCGAGAACATCGATGCGCGCATGGAGCCGGCGAGCATCACCAAGGTCATGACCTCCTACGTCGCCGCGGCCGAAGCCCGCGCCGGCAAGATCAAGCCCGACGACCTCGTCACGATCAGCGAACGCGCCTGGCGCGAAGGCGGCGCGGGCACCGATGGCAGCTACAGCGGCTTCGAGCTCAACAGCCGCGTCAAGCTCACCGATGTCGAAAAGGGCATGTCGGTGCAGTCGGGCAACGATGCCGCGATCGCGATTGCCGAACATGTCGCCGGCAGTGAAGAAGCCTTCGCATCGCTGATGAACAGCTACGCGCAGCGCATCGGCATGACCAACAGCCATTTCGTCAACGCGCACGGCCTGAGCGCGGAGAACCACTACTCCAGCGCCCGCGACCTGGCCTTGCTCGGCCGCGCGATGATCCGCGATTTCCCGGAAACCTATGCCTACAACAGCATCAAGGAACTGACGGTCGGCGCGATCACCCAGCACAACCGCAACAACCTGCTGTGGCGCGAAGGCAGCGGCATCGACGGCATCAAGACCGGACATACCGACAAGGCCGGCTATTGCCTGCTGGCCTCGGCCAAGCGCGGCGATCAGCGCTTCGTCTCGATCGTCATGGGCATCGAATCCAAGAGCCAGAGCGAAGGCTTCCGCCTGCGCGAGACCGGCAACCTCAACCTGCTCGAGTGGGGCTTCCGTTTCTTCGAATCGCATACGCTGTACGGCGCGAACACGAAGATCGCCGCGCACAAGGTCTGGAAGGGCGCGCTCGACGAGGTCGTGCTCGGTGTTGCCGAGCCGCTGACGATCTCCGTGCAGCGCGGCCGCTACGCCGAGCTCAAGCCGGTCATGGAAGTGCCGAAGACCCTGGTCGCGCCTATCGCGAAAGGCCAGGTCATTGGCAAGCTGCGCATCACGCTTGACGGCAAGGACATCGCCTCGCGTCCGCTGATCGCGGTCAATGCGGTCGAAGAGGGCGGTTTCTTCAAGCGCCTGTGGGACGAATTCTGGATGTGGTGGGAATCGGAGTGATCCGAGCGCCGCTGCAGTGAACGAAAGCCGGCGCAAGCCGGCTTCTTGTTTTCAGGCCAGGGCGGCCGCGTGATGGCGCAGATGGTCTTCGATGAAACTCTGCACGAACCAGTAGTAGTGGTCGTAGCCGTCCTGCCGGCGCAGTCGCAGCGACTGCCCCTGCTGCGCACAGGCGGTCTCGAACCATTCGGGGCGCAGCTGCGAAAGCAGATAGTTGTCCGCCGCGCCTTGGTCGATCAGGATCGTGCCCGGAAAGCGCTGGCGGGCCACGAGTTCGCAGGCATCGTGGTTCTTCCACGCTTCGCGATCTTCGCCTAGATAACGCGAGAAGGCCTTTTCGCCCCAGGGCACGCGCGTGGGCGCGACGATCGGCGCGAACGCCGACACCGAGCGATAGCGATCCGGATGCGTGAGCGCGATCGTCAAAGCGCCATGACCGCCCATCGAATGGCCGCTGATGCCGCTGCGTTCGCTATCGGCATTGAAGTTCGCGGCGATGATCGCTGGCAGTTCTTCGGTCACATAGCGGCGCATGCGGAAACGGGACGCGTACGGCGCCTGCGTCGCATCGAGATAGAAGCCGGCGCCTTCGCCGAAATCCCAATGCTCGGTGATGCCGGCGATGCCGGTATCGCGCGGACTGGTATCGGGCGACACGAGAATCAGGCCGAGCTCCGCGGCGACCCGCTGCGCGCCGGCCTTGATCATGAAGGTCTCTTCGTTGCAGGTCAGGCCGGCAAGAAAATAAAGGACCGGCCGCTTGCCCTGCGCGACCTGCGGCGGCTGGAACACCGAAAACCGCATCGGGCCGGCGCAGGCCGCCGACGGGTGCCGGTAGACGCCGTGCGCGCCGCCAAAGCAGCGCTGTTCGGAAAGGGTTTCCAGCGTCATGGCTGCCGCCCGGGCGTCGATGGCATGCGCATCAGTAGATCACCACGCTGCGGATCGATTCGCCGCGATGCATCAGGTCGAAGGCCTCGTTGATCTTTTCCAGCGGCATGGTATGCGTGATCAGCGAATCGATATCGATCTTGCCTTCCATGTACCAGTCGACGATTTTCGGCACGTCCGTGCGCCCGCGGGCGCCACCGAAAGCGCTGCCGCGCCAGTTGCGACCGGTGACCAGCTGGAACGGACGCGTGGAGATTTCCGCGCCGGCCTCCGCCACGCCGATGATGATGCTCGTGCCCCAGCCCTTGTGGCAGCACTCCAGCGCCTGGCGCATGACCTTGGTATTGCCGATGCATTCGAAACTGTAGTCAGCGCCGCCCTTCGTGAGATTCACCAGGTAGGGCACCAGATCGCCTTCGACTTCGGCCGGATTGACGAAATGCGTCATGCCGAACTTCTCCGCCATCGCCTTGCGGGCCGGATTGAGATCGACACCGACGATCATGCCCGCGCCAGCGAGGCGCGCACCCTGGATCACGTTCAGGCCGATGCCGCCGAGTCCGAACACCACGACTTTCGCGCCGGGCTCGACTTTCGCGGTGTAGATCACCGCGCCGATGCCGGTGGTGACGCCGCAGCCGATGTAGCAGACCTTGTCGAACGGCGCGTCCTCGCGAATCTTTGCCAGCGCGATTTCCGGCACGACGGTGTACTGCGCGAATGTCGAGGTGCCCATGTAGTGATGCAGCTTCTTGCCGCCGAGCGAGAAGCGGCTGCTGCCGTCCGGCATCAGACCCTGGCCCTGGGTGCTGCGGATTGCCTGGCACAGGTTGGTCTTGGGATTGAGGCAGTACTCGCATTCACGGCATTCGGGCGTGTACAGCGGGATCACGTGATCGCCTTTCTTCAGCGAGGTCACACCCGGCCCGACGTCGACGACGATGCCCGCGCCTTCGTGGCCGAGGATTGTCGGGAACAGTCCCTCCGGATCGGCGCCCGACAGCGTGTACAGATCGGTGTGACACACGCCGGTCGCCTTGATCTCGACCAGCACTTCGCCGGCCCGCGGACCTTCGAGTTCGACGGTTTCGATGCTCAGCGGAGCTCCGGCTTGATAGGCGACGGCGGCGCGAACTTGCATGACGGGCTCCAGGACGAGGTGTCGAGGCCTGCGATGTTAGCAAGACCGGCCGCCGGGATCGGACAAAAAACAAAGCCGCCTTTCGGCGGCTTTGTCGTGACCACGGGGCGGCTCTATTTCTTGCCGGCGCCCGTGTTGAGACCGCGACGCTCAAGCAGCGGTTCCACGTACGGCTCGCGGCCGCTGAAGCCGCGGAACAGCGTGATCGCGTCTTCGCTGCCGCCGCGCGACAGCAGGGTTTCGCGGAAATGGTCGCCGTTCTGACGGGTCAGGCCGCCGTTCTGCTTGAACCACTCGACGCTGTCGGCATCGAGCACCTCGCTCCACAGGTAAGCGTAGTAGCCCGACGAATAACCGCCGGAGAAGATGTGCGAGAAGTACGTGCTGCGATAGCGCGGCGGCACCGGCGCGAAATCGACGCCGGCCTGCTTGAGCGCACTCGCTTCGAAGGCCAGCGCGTCGGTCGGAATCTGCGTGGGCGCGAGCTGGTGCCAGCGCTGATCGAGCAGGGACGCGGCGAGATACTCGGTCGTCGCATAGCCCTGGTTGAACTTCTGCGTGGCCAGCACCTTGTCCAGCAACGCTTTCGGCATCGGCGCGCCGGTCTGGTAGTGCTTGGCGTAGTTGGCCAGCACCGACGGCCAGTCGGCCCACATCTCGTTGACCTGCGACGGATATTCGACGAAGTCGCGCGGCACATTGGTGCCGGCGAAACGCGGGTACTTCACGTCCGAGAACATGCCGTGCAGCGCATGACCGAACTCGTGGAACATCGTCGTGACCTCATCCCAGGTCAGCAGCGTCGGCTCGCCGGCCGCAGGCTTGGGGATATTGAGGTGGTTGGCGACGACCGGGCGCGTCCCCATCAGGCCCGACTGCCCGACGTACTCGTTCATCCACGCGCCGCCGCGCTTGTTGTCGCGGGCGTAATAGTCGGCGTAGAACAACGCCAGCGTCTTGCCGTCACGGTCGAACACTTCGAACACGCGCACGTCCGGGTTGTACACCGGCAGATCCTTGCGCTCCTTGAAGCTCAGGCCGTACAGCTCATGGGCGGCGTAGAACACGCCGTTCTCCATGACATTGTTCATTTCCAGATAGGGCTTGAGCTGCGACTCGTCGAAGTTGTAGCGCTCGCTGCGCACCTTCTCCGCGTAGTACGCCCAGTCCCAGGCAGCGAGCTGGAAGCCACCCTTTTCCTTGTCGATGAGCGCCTGCATGTCGGCCGCTTCCTTGCGCGCGTTGGCGACGGCCGCCGGCGCGAGGTCGGCGAGCAGCTTGTTCACCGCCGTCGTGGTGCGCGCGGTTTCGTCCTCGAGCACATAGGTCGCATGGTTGGGATAGCCAAGCAGGGTCGCGCGCTCGGCGCGCAGCTTGGCCATGCGGATGATGGTCGCGCGGTTGTCGAACTCGCCGCCGTGGCTGCCGCGGCCGACCGAGGCCTCGTGCAGACGCTGGCGCACGGCGCGATTGCTCAGCGACGCTTCCGGCGGCTGGCCGGTGGTATTGACCAGGGCGATGACGAACTTGCCGTCGAGGCCGCGCTTCTTGGCTTCGGCTTCGGCGGTGGTGATCGCGGCATCGGACAGTCCTGCGAGTTCAGCGCGCGAGTTCACGACCACGGCGGACGCGTTGGTTTCCTTGAGCAGGTTCTGGCTGAAGGTCGTTGCCAGCGTGGCGATCTCGGCGTTGTAGGCCTTGAGCTTTTCCTTGTCGGCATCCGACAGCTGCGCACCGGCGCGGACGAAATCGGTGTGGTAGCGCTCGAGCAGGCGCTTGGACTCGGCGTCGAGGCCGAGCGAATCGCGGGCGTCGTACAGCGTCTTCACGCGCTGGAACAGCGCGCCGTTGAGCACGATGGCATCGCCGTGGGCCGACAGCTTCGGCGCGAGGTCGCGCTGGATCGCTTCCATCTCGTCATTGGTGTTGGCGCCGCTGAGATTGAAGAACACGTTCGAGACGCGGGTCAGCAGCTGACCGCTGCGCTCCATCGCGACGATCGTATTGTCGAAGGTCGGCGCGGCCTTGTTGCCGGCGATCGCTTCGACTTCCGCAATCTGCTGGCGCATGCCTTCCTCGAACGCCGGGCGGTAGTGCTCGTTCTTGATCTGGTCGAAGGCCGGCGCCTGCAGGTACAGGCTGCTCGGCGCGAAGAAGGGATTGCTGGCCGTGGCCGGCTGGCTGGCAGAGGACATGGTGGCGGGCTCGGCGGCGAGGACGGGGCCGAGGGCGGCCAGCGAAAGGCTGGCGGCGATCAGCAGGGCAAGGGGTTTCTTGGTCATGGACGGTTCCGTTCAGGGTCGGAGGACGGGTCGCGGACCCGGGCTCCCGAGGGTAGGCTGCGCCTGCGATCCGCGCCATGTGCCGGAAGGGCTGGGCGCGGCTCGGGACGGCTTGGGAAAGCCTGCCAGAGCCCCGATAATGTGGACATGAAGAAGACCAGCGAAGACCAGGGTTTCCAGTTCCCCGGCGTGTTCGAAATTTCCGCGATGGGCCCGGCCAGCGCCAATCTGGAGGCCGAGATCCCGCGCCTGCTGACTGCGGCGGGCCTGACGGTTCTGCACGAGACCGTGCGCACCCGGCCGTCCAGCGCCGGTCGCTATGTCTCGGTCGCGATCAGCTTCCGCGCCGAAAGCCGCGCCGACTACGACGCCGCCCATGTCGCGCTGCGCGAGCACCCGGAAGTGAAGTGGACGCTCTGAGCAACGCACCTGCCTGGACCATCCGCGAGCTTGGCCGCCAGCCCTTCGACCGGGTCTGGACGGCCATGGAAACCTATACCGACACCCGCGGCGACGATGGCGCCGACGAGCTGTGGCTGGTCGAGCACGATCCGGTGTTCACCCTGGGCCAGGCCGGCAAGCCCGAGCACGTCCTCGCCCCGGGCGACATCCCGGTCGTGCGCACCAACCGCGGCGGCCAGGTGACCTATCACGGCCCGGGCCAGTTGGTGGCGTATCCGCTGGTCGACCTGCGTCGCCGGGGCATCGGTGTGCGCGAGTTCGTGCATCGCATCGAGCAGGCCCTGATCGACACCCTGGCGCGCTGGCAGATTCCCGCCGTGCGCAAGGACGGCGCCCCGGGCGTGTACGTGCACGGCGAAAAGATCGGCGCGCTCGGTCTGCGCGTGCGCCATGGCTGCACCTTCCATGGCCTGGCCTTCAATGTCGCCATGGATCTGGAACCGTTTTCGCGCATCAATCCCTGCGGTTATGCCGGTTTGCAGGTGACCTCGGTGCTAAAATCCGGGGGTCCGGCGACGCTGTCGGAGGTTGCCTCGGTGCTGGTCTCGGAACTCTCGACACAGCTCGGATTGCGCCCCGAAGCGACCGCCGCGCCGCCGCCCTTGTTGCACGCCCTTCCTCTCCCCGCCTGAGCTGCCCATGTCGACCGAGTCCGCGAGCAAATCCATTCCCGTACTGGTCGTCGGTGCCGCCGCGCCGGCCCTGCAGGAAGGCGTGAAGCAGCTGGGCGAAGACAAGATCGCGCGCAGCCCGGTGAAGTTCGACGAAAGCGCGCCCGTGCTGCGCAAGCCCAGTTGGATCCGCGTACGCATTCCGGCCGGCAATGCCGTCGCCAAGCTCAAGTCCAAGCTGCGCGAGAACCGCCTCGTCACCGTCTGCGAAGAAGCCAGCTGCCCGAACATCCACGAGTGTTTCAGCCACGGCACCGCGACCTTCATGATCCTCGGCGAGGTGTGCACGCGCCGCTGCTCGTTCTGCGATGTCGCGCACGGCCGCCCGAAGCCGCCCGATGCCTCCGAACCGGCCAACCTCGCGCGCACGATCGCCGACATGGGCCTGCGCTACGTGGTGGTGACCTCGGTCGACCGCGACGACCTGCGCGATGGCGGCGCCCAGCATTTCGCCGACTGCATCCGCGAGACGCGCCTGCTGTCGCCGAATATCAAGATCGAGATCCTGACTCCGGATTTCCGCGGCAAGGGCCGCATGGAGCGCGCGCTGGAGGTCCTCAAGGACAACCCGCCCGACGTGTTCAACCACAACCTGGAAACGGTGCGCGAGCTGTACACGAACGTGCGTCCGGGCGCCGACTACGACTGGTCGCTGCAGCTGCTGCAGAAGTTCAAGGCCCAGCACCCGGACGTGCCGACCAAGTCCGGCATCATGCTCGGCCTGGGCGAGGACAAGGACCAGGTGCTCGGCGCGCTGCGCGACCTGCGCGCGCACGACGTCGACATGATCACGATCGGCCAGTACCTGCAGCCGACCCCGCACCACCACCCGGTGATCCGCTACTGGACGCCGGAGGAATTCAAGGAACTGGAGGTGCTCGGACTCGCGATGGGCTTCACGCACGTCGCGTCCGGCCCGATGGTGCGTTCGTCCTACCACGCCGACCGAATGGCGGCTGAAGCCGGTTTCGTCGAGGCGCACGCCTGAACGGCGCGCCCGGTAGGATCGGTTCCATGACCATCTGCACAGGCCGCTCACTCCCGGGCGGCGCAAGCTAAACCCATTACTCCGGTCAGAAGAGGACCGAACCATGTTCAACTCCAAGCTGCTCGCCCTGTCCGCCGTCCTGCCGCTGACCCTGGCGATCGCAGCGACCACCGCGCCCGCACCGGCTCCCAAGCCGACCACGATGGCGCCGACCGAAGCCCAGGCCGCTGCGGCGCGCCTGGTCTACGGTCTGTTGTCCGACAGTCGTTACGCGTACCGGCCGATGGCCCTGGACGACACCCTGTCGGCCGACATCTTCCGCCGCTATCTCGATTCGCTCGACAGCGAGAAGCTGTTCTTCACGCAGGCCGACATCACGCGCTTCCAGCCCTACCGCACCACGCTCGACGATTCGATCAAGAGCCAGAACCTCACGGCCGCGTACGACATCTTCGGCACCTACATCAAGCGCGTCGACCAGCGCGTCGCCTATGCGCGCAGCCTGCTGGCCAAGCCCTTCGATTTCTCCGCGAAGGAAACCTGGGCCTACGATCGCGAAAAAGCCACCTGGGCCAACGACCAGGCCGCGCTCGACGACATCTGGCGCAAATACGTCAAGAACGACGTGCTGCGACTCAAGCTCGCCGGCCGTTCGCCCGACGACATCCGTCGCACCCTCGACAAGCGCTACGCCACGCTCGCCTCGCGCGTGCATGAGCTGCGCGGCGACGACGTGTTCGAAAGCTTCATGAATGCCTACGCGACCTCGATCGATCCGCACACTAGCTACATGTCGCCGCGCAGCGCCGAGAACTTCAACATGCAGATGCGCCTCTCGCTCGAGGGCATCGGCGCCGTGCTGCAGCGCCAGGACGAATTCGTGGTGATCCGCACGCTCGTGCCGGGTGGTCCGGCCGCGATGTCGGGCAAGATCAAGGTCGGCGATCGCATCGTCGCGGTCGGGCAGGGCGACAAGGGTGCGCTGACCGACGTGGTCGGCTGGCGCATCGACGACGTCGTCGATCTCATCCGCGGCAACAAGGGCACGCGCGTGCGTCTGGACGTGCTGCCGGCCGACGCCGGCGTCGATGGCGCGCACAAGGCGGTCACGCTGGTGCGCGACAAGGTCAAGCTCGAAGAACAGGCCGCGAGCAAGTCGATCATCAATGCCGGCAACAAGCGCATTGGCGTGATCACGCTGCCGGGCTTCTATCTCGATTTCGAAGCCGCGCGCCGCGGCGACCCCGATGCGCGCTCGGCCACGGCCGACGTCGCCAAATTGCTCGCCGAACTCAAGGCGGCCCGCGTCGACGGCGTGGTCATGGATCTGCGCGAGAACGGCGGTGGTTCGCTGGTCGAGGCGGTCGAACTGACCGGCCTGTTCATCGACAAGGGCCCGGTCGTGCAGGTGCGCGAATCCGGCGGCCGCGTCAGCGTCGAAGGCGACGAGCAGCCGGGCGTGGCCTGGGATGGTCCGCTGGCCGTGCTGGTCAACCGCTCATCGGCCTCGGCGTCGGAAATCTTCGCTGCCGCGATCCAGGATTATGGCCGCGGCCTGATCATCGGCGAACCGACCTTCGGCAAGGGCACGGTGCAGAACCTCATCGACCTCGATCGCTGGCCGAGCAAGCTTGGCGCGCAGTTCGGCCAGGTCAAGCTGACCATCGCGCAGTTCTTCCGCGTCGACGGCGACACCACCCAGCATGCGGGCGTGGTGCCGGAAATCCAGTTCCCGGTCACGGTCGACGCGACCGAGTTCGGCGAGAGCACCTACGACAACGCGCTGCCGGCGACGCATATCGCGATGGCCGCGCACACGAACCTGGGCAACTTCGCGCCGATCACGCCGCGTTTGATGGCGCTGCACAACGCGCGCGTGGCCAAGGATCGCGAATACCAGTGGTGGGCCGACGACGTCGCCAAATTCCGCACGGAACGCGACAAGAAAGTGATCTCGCTCAACGAGGCGGAACGCCGCGCCGAGCGCGATCGCAACGAAGCCGACCGCAAGCAGCGCGAAGCCGAGCGCAAGGCCCTGGGTCTGGCGATCGATTCGGATCGCAACGACGACGGCCTGCAGGCCGACGAGCGCAACGTGGCCCAGCAGGTCGCGCGCGAGGAAGCGGCGAAGAATCGTCCCGATCCGCTGCTGCGCGAGAGCGCGGCGATCCTCGCCGACGCCCTCAACCTGCTCAATGGCAGCGCCCAGCTGACCACGCAGGTGTTGCCGGTGACCAAGCGCGCGACTGTTTGGAGCGAGTGAGTTTTCTCTGCTGCGGGCACACCTGTGACGTTGCAGCACACCAGGGTCGCAAGATGCGGATAGCCGGTGCCCCAGGCACCGGCTAACCTGCCGCCATGAACACCGCCGCGCCCGACCCCCGTCTCGAACACGCCCGCCGTCTGCTCGACGCGGATGAGCTCACGCTCGATCAACTCGGTGCCGCCGTCGGCCTCAGCCCGACGCATCTGCAGCGTCGCTTCAAGGACGCGTTCGGCCTGAGTCCGGCCGAGTATCGCGCGCAGAAAAAACTCTCCCGCCTCAAGCACGAACTGCGCGGCCCCGGCGATGTCACGCGCGCGCTGTACGAAGCCGGCTACGGCTCGGCCAGTCGCGTCTACGAGGACGGCGCCGCGCGTCTGGGCATGTTGCCCGGCGCCTATCGGCGCGGCGGCGAAGGCCTGACGATTCACTGGTCGCCGATCGACACGCGTTTGGGCAAGGCCTTGATCGCCGCGACCGAGCGCGGGCTGTGCGCAATCGCGCTCGGCGACGACGAAGCCGCGCTGGAGGCCGAACTTCGCGACGAATTTCCGCAGGCGCAGATCGCGCGCGTGCAGGCCGGCCGCGACGATTTCCTCGCACCGCGCGTGCAGGCTGTCGCCGACCTGCTCGCTGGCAAGCGCGGGCAGGTGCCGATCGAGCTGATCGGCACCGCCTTCCAGCAGCGCGTGTGGGAAGCGCTGATGAAGATTCCGCGCGGCGAAACCCGCAGCTATGCCGAACTCGCCGCCCAGGTCGGCCAGCCGCGCGCGGCCCGTGCTGTTGCGCGTGCCTGCGCGCAGAACCGCCTGGCGGTGATCGTGCCCTGCCATCGCATCATTCGCGCCGACGGGTCGCTCGGCGGCTATCGCTGGGGCCTGCCCAGGAAGGATGCACTGTTGCGCGCAGAGAGCGGCAAAACGGCGCGACAACGCGGATAATTACCGCTTCCGATCGGGCGGCTGCGCTCAAGGACGACCATGAATTCCCCGCCTTCCGCCCCCGGCGCCAGCGCCGGCAAAGTCGCGATCGCTCTGCTGTCGGTGTACCTGGTCTGGGGGTCGACCTATCTGGCGATACGCGTCGGTCTTGAAGGCTATCCGCCCTTCCTGATGGGCGGCCTGCGTTTCGTCGCGGCCAGCCTGGTGTTCTACGCGTTCCTGCGCTGGCAGGGGCATGCCGCGCCGACGCGCGCGCAGTGGCGCAATGCCGCGGTCCTGGGTCTTTTCATGATGCTGCTCGGCAATGGCCTGGTGAATCTCGCGGAAAAGAACGTGTCGTCGGGACTGGCGGCGATCGCCGTCGCGTCGATGCCCTTGTGGGCCGGGTTGTTCGGCGCGCTCAAGGGCCGGCATCCGAGCCGCGGCGAATGGCTGGGCCTGGTCATCGGGTTTGCCGGCGTGGTCTGGCTCAATTTCGGCAGCGCGATGTCGGCGAACCTGGTCAGCATGATCGCGCTGATCATGGCGCCGGTGAGCTGGGCCTTCGGCTCTGTCTGGAGCCGCGACCGCGATCTGCCGGGCCCGTTCATGAGCACCGCGGCGCAGATGCTTTGCGGCGGTATCGCGATGCTGATCGTCGGCCTGGCGCTGGGTGAGCGCTTGTATGCAATGCCGGCGCTGAAGCCCACGCTTGCGGTCGGCTATCTCGCGGTGTTCGGCTCGATCATCGGTTTTTCCGCGTACGTGTGGCTGCTGCATCACGTGCGGCCGGCACTCGCCACCAGCTACGCCTACGTCAATCCGCCGATCGCGGTGTTGCTGGGCGCGCTGCTGCTGCACGAGAAAGTCGATGCCCACGTGATCGGCGCGATGGCCGTGATCCTGCTCGGCGTGATCATCATCACGCGGGCGAAGGCGCGCTGAGCGATCGGCGTTCGCCGCATCGGGCAAGAAAAAGGCCGGCTTTCGCCGGCCTCTTACGTCGTGGCAGCTGATCCAGTTCAGGCCGAACGCAGCGCCGTCGTCACCTGCATGCGCGCCGCGCGGATCGCCGGCAGCAGGCCGCCGATCAGGCCGATGATCAGGGCGATTTCCAGACCGGTCATCACCAGGCCCCAGCTGACCTTGAACGCGAAGATGACCTGCGTGAAGCTCGCGCCCAGGGTCGATACCGACAGATTGTCGAACATCGCCCAGGCGATGAATGCACCTATCATGCCGCCGATGCCGGCCAGCACGATCGCCTCGATCATCACCGAAACCAGCACCGGGAACGCACCGAAGCCGATCGCACGCAGGGTGGCGATCTCGCGGGTGCGGGTGGCGACGGCGGCGTACATCGTGTTCAAGGCCGCGAAAATCGCGCCCAGGCCCATGATCGAGGTCACGAATCCGGCCAGGATCGTGATCATCATGCGGAAATTCTTGCTCTGCGAACTGTAGTACGCCTGTTCCTGCAGGACGTCGACCTGCACGCGCGGGTCCGACGTGAGCGCCGCCTTGAGCGTGTCGAGCGCCGCCGGCGACTCGAGTCCGACGCGCATCGCACTGAAGCTGTTGCCGCGGTTGAACGCCGATTGCGCGGACCCGGCATCGGCCCAGATCTCGCTGTCATTGGCGTCGCCGGCGGCAAAGTGGCCGACCACCTTCCACTCGGAGCCGCGCATGCGGATGGTCTGGCCCAGGCCGACGCCGTCGTACTGCTGCACGATACCGGCGCCGACGATCAGTTCACGCAGGCCCGGGGTGAACTTGCGGCCGGCGACGATCTTCAACTGCGGGCGCAACTCGAACGACGCGGCCTCGACACCACGCAGCGTCACGTTGGCGCCGTTGACCTTTTCGCCTTTTTTCATCAGCTCGGCGATCACCATCAGTTCGCCCGAGGCCAGCGGCTTGCCGTCGGCACCCTTGCGGATGCCGGGGCCAAGGCGAACGAGATTGGCGGTGTCGCCACCGATGCCGGAATTGAGTTCGGCACCGGAGCCGCCACGCAGGATGATCGCGCTGTCGGTGCGACCCGTGTCCTTGAGCGTCGTCTGGAAGCCCTGCGCCATCGCGAGCAACGCAGTGAACACCGCGACGACGCCGGCCAGGCCGATGATGATGACCAAAGACGGGCCCCAGCGCTGCGGCACGCTGAGCAGGTTGAGGCGGGTGATGGCAAAGATCTGGCTGAGCATGTCAAAGCATCCTTGGTAATGGGGGTCCGGTCAGCGGCGCGCCGTGAGCGCGCTCAGCGACCGGCCAGGGCGTCGACGATCTTCAGGCGCCGCGCCCGCAAGGCCGGCATCAGGCCCACGATGAGGCTGAGCACCACGATCGCGATGACACCGGCGATCCAGACGCGCCAATCGATCGCGAACGGCATCATCGGACTGGCCTTGGCCATCGCCCCGCCCAGCAAGGTCGCCAGCGTCAGGCCGATCAGGCCGCCGAGTGCGCACATCGCGGTGGTCTCGGCCATCACGAAGCCGAGCACGGCGTTGTCCGAAAAGCCCAGGGTCTTGAGCACGGCGAATTGCGGCACGCGTTCGCGCACGCTTTGCGCCATCGTGTTGCCGACCACCAGCAGCAGGGTGAAGAACACCGCGAACAGGATCCAGCGCACGATCAGGCCGATATCGCCGAGCTGCTTGAGGAAGCCGGCCTGGAAATCCTTTTCGGTCTGCGTCTTGGTCTCGTCGGAGGAGTTCTCGTAACGCTTGTCGACGGTGGTCGCCACCGACTGCGCCATGTTCGGATCCTGCAGGCGCAGGACGAAAATGCCGGCCAGGCCGCTGCCGAACTGCGAAGCCTCGGAGAAATAGGCGTGGTTGACGTACATGCCGCCGGCCGTCTGCGCCTGCCACTCGGCGTCCTTGCCGTCGTAGATGCCGACCAGGTCGAAGTCCCAGGTCATGTTGCGGTTCTTCTGCGGGAAGATCGTCGACTGGATCGGCAGCTTGTCGCCGACTTTCCAGCCGTATTTTTCGGCCAGCTTGCGCCCGACGATGATTCCGGTCCGGGTATTGGCAAAGGCCTTCCACTGCGCCTCGGGCATGACCCACTCGGGATACACGTCGTGCAGGCGTTGCGGCTCGACGGCGAACGCGAAGATCTGCGTGTCTTCGCGGAACTTTGCGCCGAACCATTGCTGGTACATCACGCGCTGCACGCCAGGCACGGCGTCCATCTCGGGCACCATGCGCATCGGCAGCGACGTGGTGAAGGAAATCCGCGATTGCGTGACCAGACGCGTCGCGCCGACGAAATCGCCGCCGCTGCTGAACGCCTGGTTGAGCGATTGCAGCAGGCCAAACAGGATGAAGGCCACGATGATCGACGCCAGCGTCAGCAAGGTGCGCGTCTTCTTGTGGAACAGGTTGGCGAGGATGAATCCGATGCGGGTCATGGCGCCTTCCTCAGTGAGCGGGTGCGTCGTCGACCAGCTGACCCTTGTCCAAATGCACCGTGCGACTGGCGAACTCGGCGGCCTTGGGATCGTGCGTCACCATGATGATGGTCTTGCCGTGCTCGCGGTTGAGCACCTGCAGCAGCCCGAGGATTTCGTCCGCAGTCTTGCGGTCTAGGTCGCCGGTGGGTTCATCGCAGACCAGCAGGGTCGGGTCGGTGACCAGGGCGCGCGCGATCGCGACGCGTTGTTCCTGGCCGCCGGACAATTCGCTGGGCTTGTGCGAGCCGCGATCGGCCAGACCCACCAGCGTCAGCGCGACCTGCGCACGCTTGGCGCGTTCGGCGCCGCCCATCTTGGTCAGCAGCAGGGGCAGCTCGACGTTCTTGAGTGCGCTCAGAACCGGCAGCAGGTTGTAGAACTGGAACACGAATCCGACATGCTCGGCGCGCCATTTCGCCAGCTCGCCGCCCTTGAACTGGTCGATGCGCTTGCCATCGACGCTGACGCTGCCGCCGCTGGGCGTGTCGAGACCGCCGATCAGATTGAGCAAGGTCGTCTTGCCCGAACCCGAAGGCCCCATCAGCGCGACGAAATCACCGCGCGGAATCTCGAGGTCGATGCCGTGCAGCACTTCGACGGTCTGTTTGCCGCGGGTGTAGTTCTTGGTTAGCTGACGGATCGTTACCAGGGAATCGGACATGGTCGCCTCGTTCGTTAAAGCGGGTTCGTGACTGGATCAGTTCGTGGCGACGGCGACGCGTGCGCCGTCAGTGAGTTCGCTCTTCGGCGAAAGCACCACCTGTTCGCCGACGGCCAGGCCGCGGGTGACGCGGCGGTTGCCGTCGCGGGTTTCGCCGGCGGTGACTTCGCGCTGTTGCGCGCGCCCATCCACCACCACGAAGACGATCGTCTTGCCGTCGCGATCGACGATGGCATCGGCAGGCACCGCGACACCGGTGATCGGCGGCGGTGCGCCGGCCGCCTTGGCCTTGTTGGGATCTTCGAGGAAGGACACGCGCACGCCCATGTCGGGCACGATGCGCGGGTCTTTCGACTTCAGCGCGATGCGCACCTTGACCGTGGCCTTGGCGCGGTCGGCGGTCGGCACGATCGCGATGACCTCGGCCGGAATCTTCCAGTCCGGATAGGCGTTGAGCACCGCTTCGACCGGCATTTTCGGCTGCACGCGGCCGATGTAGGCCTCGTTGACGTCGACCTGAACTTCCAGCGAATCCATGTCCACCAGCGTGCCCACGCCGGTGCGGATCGAGCCGCCGCCGCCGGAGATCGGCGAGATCATCTCGCCCGGCTGTGCGGCCTTGTCGACGATCACGCCGGCGAATGGCGCGCGGATGATGGTGTTTTCCGCATCCAGGTTGGCGATGGCCAGGCGATCGCGCGCCACCGTCACGCCGCGCTGCAAGGCGTCCAGGCGCGCGGCGGTGGAATCGTGTTCGGCGATCGCGGCATCGAGCGCGGACGCCGCGACGAGTTTCTTCGCGGCCAGTTCGCGCTGGCGCTGCAGGTTGCGCTCGGACAGGCGCAGCTGCGCCTGGCCATCGGCGAGCTGCGACTGCGCCGACGCGAGCTGCGAACGTGCCAGCGTGGTCTGCGCATCGGCGTCGGCACGCTCGAGCGTGGCCAGGATCTGGCCCTGTTCGACGCGCTGGCCTTCTTCGATGTTCACCTCGTGGACCTTGCCGGTGATCTTCGACGACACCGTCGCGATGCGGCGTGCGGTGACGTAACCGGAGGCGTCGAGTACGGAGGCGCTGCCGCCGCTGCCGCTCGTCTGCGCGGTCGCCAGCGCGGTCTTCACTTCGATCGGCTTGCTGCGGGTGAAGAACATCACCGCGGCCACCAGCACGAGGACGGCGATCACCGCGATCACGATCCAGCGCAGGCCATTGCCCGATGACGGGGCCGGCGCGGAGCGGTCGATACGCAGTTCGTTCAACAATTCATTGGGGCGGGACATGAACACTCCGGTGGTTCCGCATCGGCGGACAGGGGGCGCGACAGCGTGGCGAGTCTGGACGAACCGGCACCAAGATCCTCGTGCCGGAAGTCAGATTGTGAGACTCGGCGCCGATCCCGGCCTGCGAACCTGGCGCCCAGCGTGCCGGAGCGCATTCTTTCACGGAAGTGCGCCGCGTCATCACCCCGGCGTGACGCTTGTCATCCGCTCGGTGTGTGCCGCGCGAATCATGCGCCGGGATAGCGCGCCTTGAGCAGGGCGAAGGCGGCGCGCAAGCCCTGGGCTTCGCCGCCCGCGGGCTTGCCGGGGCGCTCGCCGTCGTTCCAGGCGTACACATCGATATGTGCCCAGGGCAGGCCTTCGGGCACGAACCGCTCCAGGTACAGCGCGGCGGTAATCGCACCGCCCAGGCGCGAGGCGCCGGCATTGGCGAGATCGGCGATGTTGGACTTGAGCATGCTCAGGTACGGACGCCACAGCGGCATACGCCACAGGCGGTCGCGTGCACGCTCGCCGGCGTGCAGGTAGTCGGCGGCCAGGCTTTCATCGTTGCAGAACAGCGCCGGCAGATCCGGGCCCAGCGCGATACGCGCCGCGCCGGTGAGGGTGGCGAAGTCGAGGATCAGTTCGGGTTTTTTCTCGGCGGCATAGGTCAGCGCATCGCAGAGCACGACGCGACCTTCGGCATCGGTATTGTCGATTTCCACGCTCAGGCCCTGACGCGTGGCGATGACCTCACCGGGACGGAAGGCATTGGGACCGATCGCGTTTTCGACCGCAGGCACGAGCAGGGTCAGGCGCACCGGCAGCTTGCGCGACATAACCAATTGCGCCAAAGCGAGTGCATGCGCGGAACCGCCCATGTCCTTTTTCATGTTGCGCATGCCGTCGGCGGTCTTGATGTCCAGACCGCCGGTGTCGAAGCACACGCCCTTGCCGACGATCGCGACATGCGGATGCGCCGCATCGCCCCAGCTCAACTCGATCAGGCGCGGCGCGCGGTGACTGGCGCGGCCGACGGCGTGGATCGCCGGAAAATTCTGCTTGAGCAAGGCCTCGCCGACGATCGTGTTCACCTGGCCGCCGTAGGCCTGGGCGAGGCGGATCGCGACGGCCTCGAGTTCTTCCGGGCCCATGTGCTCGGTCGGCGTGTTCACCAGATCGCGCACGAGCGTGCTGGCTTTGAGCAGGGCGAACGCTTCGGCGCTTTCGATCGCCGCGTCCTCGAGCACGAGTTTGGCCATCGCGCGCGGCGTTTTCAGATAGCGCTCGAAACGATACGCGCCCAAACCCCAGCCCAGCAGCACCAGGGCGATGTCGAGTTTCACCGGCGCGTCGGCGGCGAGACGGTAGGTGCCGGCCGGCAGCAGGCTTGGTAGATGCGCGAGCGCGAGCGGATCGGCGCTGTCGGCGACGCCGACGATGACCGACTGCGGTTTCCCGTCCGTGCCCGGCAGGGTCAGGAAGCTGCCCGCGCTGGCGTTGAAGCCGTGACCATCGAGCCAGGCGCGGATCGCCGGCGACTGCGCTTCCCGCCAGCTCGATAGCGAGGCGCGGTCCAGGGCGATCAGCGCGCGCGCATCGGCGGCTTCCGTGGCGGGAACGAAACAGGACGGCAGGCTCATGCGGTTTCCGGAAGGGAATGGTGCGCGTCCAGCCAGTCGGCCAGCGCGGCAAGGGTCGTGAATTCGAGATCGGGTCGCGGCAAGTGATCGGGCCAGGTTTCTTCGCGGCGGTTGATCCAGCAACTGCGGATGCCGGCGCGTGCGGCGCCGGCGATGTCGAGCAGCGGATCGTCGCCGATGTGCAGCAGCTGGTCCGGACTCACGCCCAGTTTCGTGCAAGTCGCGTGAAAGATCGGTGCATCGGGCTTGGCATGGCCTTCGCCGCGCGCCGAGACATACACCGCGAAATGCCCGGCGATGCCGATGCGCGCGAGGTCGGCATTGCCATTGGTCAGCGCCGCGATCGGATAGCGCGCGGCCAGACGTTCGAGCGCGGCAAGCGCGTCGGGATAGAAATCGATGCGGTTGCGATGGCTGTAGAAAGCCTCGAATGCCTCGTCGGCGTGGCCCTGGTCGTCGCCGGAATCGCGCAGCGCATGTTCCAGCGACAGCTTGCGCTGGCGGGTGAAATCATGGGCGTATTCGGGATAGTCGGCGGCGATGCGTTCGCGCAGTTCGCGCATCGCCACGATCGGATATTTCGCGGCGGTGCGCGGGCAACGTTCGCTCAGGAAGGCGTGCAGGGCTAGCTCGGCACGTTCGATGGCCGGCCAGATCGGCCACAGGGTGTCGTCGAGGTCGAGGCTCAGGGCGCGTGGTACGAAATCCATCCCGCAACTTTACCCTTTCTTGTGTGAGCGGGCCTGGGGGCGCGGGCTCGCGCTTACTCGATGACGCGGGCCCAGCCTTCCCAGCCGTCGACGCGCTCGCTGAGGATCTTGAAGCAGGCCAGCATCGGCACGGCCAGCAGCAGGCCGGCAATACCCCACAGCCAGCCCCAGAGCATCAGCCACAGCAGCATGACCAGGGGCGAGATCGCCATGCGCCGGCCCAGCACGATCGGCGTGACCAACTGCGATTCCAGCGCGTGCAGGCCCAGGAAAATCGCCGGCGGCAGCAGCATGCGCTGGGGCTCGTCGAACGCGACCACACCGACCACGCCCAACGCCAGCACGCCGCTGAGCGGCCCGACATAGGGCGCGTAATTCAGCAGCGCGGCGACGGTGCCCCAGAGCAGCGCATCGGTCAGGCTCAGGCCGAGCCAGTACAGGGCGCCGGTGAGCAGCAGGCCGAGCACGATGTTGATCACGGTGATGGTCAGCACGTAGTTCGAGACGTCAGCCTCGATCGTGCGCAGGATGTCGGTCGTGAGGTTTTTCTTCTGGCGATCGGGCAGCAGCGAGATCGCCTGTCGTTGCAGTCCCGCGCCGTAGACCAGGAAAAAATAGCTCAGCAGGACCACCGCGCCCAGGGTCGCCAGCAACTGCGGTGCCTTGGCGATCGCACCCCACAGGTTGGGCGCATGCGGTTTGTCGGCGGTCACGGCGGCCGGGGCCGGTGCCGCGCCGGCGGCATTGGCGATCGAGGCGGCGGCCTTGTTCGCCTGTTCGACCTGCAGGGTGATCGCACGCAGTTTCGGCGCGACCTGCTTGAGCGCCGTCGGCGCCTGCCGGACCCAGTCCGCGGCCGGCGCGACCAGCAGGCTGGCCAGGAAGATCGTCATCGCCAGGCCGCCGAACACCACGGCCAACGCACCCAGCCAGCGCGGAATCCACAGCTTGCGCAGGCGGGTCACCAGGGGGTTGGCGATCAGCGCCAGGAACATCGCCAGCATGATCGGAATGAGCAGGTCGCGGGCCAGCCAGCAGGTGGCCAGGACCGCGATCAGGGCCAGGACGCGCAGCGAGGCCGGACCCTGGGCCGCGTGCGTTTCCTCGCTCGCGGGTGCGCTGGTCGCCGCGGGAGGCGGCTCGGCGGAGGGCGGAAGATCGGTCGTGGCGGGCTCGGTCATCGCGCAAGCATAGAGCAAGCCTGGTGATGCGGCTGTCGCCGGGCCGGGCGGCCACGTTTGCCGCGCCGCGCCTTGGTGCTAGCGTAGGCGCGGGGACAAGGATTGGGGAATCGGATGTCTGATATCGAAAGTGCGGCCATGCCGCGCCGACCGGGGCTGATCGCGCGTTTTCTGGCGATGCCGACCGGGGTTCTGTTGCGTCGACTGCTGCTGACCGCCCTCGTGCTGGCCGTGCTCGCAGTGATCGCGTTCTCGTTGTTCGTGCTCTGGCCCACGCGCGGCATTCCCGCGGCCGAGCCGGTCGACGACTACGTCTATCTCGACCAGGGCTGGGGCCGCGGCGCGGCCAGCGCCGATCGCCAGGCGTACTACTACACGCCGCAGGGTACGACCCTGCCGCAGGGCCAGGCCCTGTATCCGATGCGCTACAGCTGGTTCGTGAATCTCGAGCTGCCCTTCAGCGAACAGCGCTTCGCCGATCCCGAACACCTGCGCCGCTATCGCTTCATCGTCGACCCGCAGCCGACGCCGGCCAATCCCGACCAGCTGCCGGTCGGCTTCGCGCGCCACTACGAAGCCGCGCTTGGCGAAAACGTGCTCGACATCACCTGCGCGGCCTGCCACACCGGCGAGATCCACGCGCAGAAAAACGGCCGTCGCGTCGCCATCCGCATCGACGGCGGCCAGGCGATGCATGCGTTCACCAGCATGGAACGCGGTGCCTTCGGTCCGACCCTGATCGCCTCGATGACCGAAACGCTCGCCAATCCGGTGAAGTTCAACCGCTTCGCGCGCCGCGTGATCGGTCCGCGCTATCCGCAGGGGCGTTCGCAACTGCGCACGGCGCTGCGGCAGTCGCTGGTCGCACTGGTGAGCCAGGGCCAGAACAATCCGCTGCGCCAGCTGTATCCGGTGCGCGAGGGTTTCGGCCGCACCGACGCGCTCGGCCGCATCGCCAACACCGTGTTCGGCGATCACCTGGTGTCGAAGAACTATGCCGACGCAACTGCGCCGGTGAGTTATCCGTACCTGTGGAACATCTGGAAATTCGACTGGGTGCAGTACAACGGCTCGGTGCGCCAGCCGCTCGCGCGCAACATCGGCGAGGCGCTCGGCGTCGGCGCGGTGCTGCGCATGACCGACACCTATGGCAATCCGCTGCCGGCCGGCCGCCGTTTCGACAGCTCGGTCATGATCGGCAACCTCGACCGCATCGAGCACACGCTGCAGCGCCTGAAGCCGCCGCCGTGGCCCGAGGACCTGCTCGGCCACGTCGACGCCGCGCGCGCCGCGCGTGGCCAGGCCCTGTTCGAAGAACGCTGCCAAGGCTGTCACGGCCCGCACGTCGCCAGCGCCGCGCAGCAGCAGGCCGGGTCGCCGCTCAAGAGCGCGGCCGGCGAGGAATGGATCATCGAGGTGATTCCGCTCGCGCATATCGGCACCGATCCCGCCGCCGCGACCGCGTTCATCGAACGCCGTTTCGACGTCTCGGCCACGGGCCTGACGCCGAAGGAAGTGCATGAGGTGTTCTGGCCGCTGCTCACGCGCGATCTCGCGCGCGACGTGCGCTATCGCCTGCGCAGTGTCATCGACGGCCGTCAGGCCAAGGCCGAAGACGTCGGCCGCTTGCCGGCACTGTTGCTGGCCTATCCCGATCCCGATGCCAACGCCACGCCGTCCCTGCCCGAGGCCGCCTTGGCCGAGATCGCTGCGGAACTGCAGACGCTCGGCATCGATTCGCAGGCCAACGCCACGCATCCGCCGAACGATGATTTCCAGTGCCAGCTCGCCTGCCAGCAGCAGTGGCTGTCCTGGGACCTGCACGGCGCCGACGACTACATCGACCGCCAGATCGCCGCGTTGGACCTGCGCAAACTGCGCGAAGGCGAAGGCCTGAACCTGCTCGGCCTGCTGATCAAGTCCAAGTACTACCGCGACAACGGCATCGACTATCCGACCCAGCAATGCCTGGAAGGCTTCGGCGCGCTCGACCTGCCGCAGCAGATCGCCGGCTACAAGCCGCGGCCGCTGCAGGGCGTGTGGGCGACGCCGCCGTTCCTGCACAACGGTTCGGTACCAAGCATCTACCAGATGCTGTTGCCGCCGGAAAAACGCAGCGTGCGTTTCTTCGTCGGTCGTCGCGATTACGACGCCAAGCACCTGGGCTTCCTCACCGAGCCGGCCGATCCCGACGAGAAAGACGGCTTCTGGCTCGACACCACGCAGGCGGGCAATCGCAATACCGGCCATGCCTTCGTCGCCAGCCCGAAACAATGGCAGGCGCATCTGGCCAATCCGCGCCTGCATCCCTTGCCGCCGGGTGTGATCGGTCCGCTGTTCACCGATGCGCAGCGTTTCGAGCTGCTCGAATACCTCAAGGTGCATCAGGACCTGCCGGCGACCCCGGCCGATTTCGCCAGCCCCGATTGCGGCCTGCCGGTGGGCTCGCGATGAGCGGCGGCGATGCCGGCGCGGCGCATCCGCTGCACAGCGGCGACTTCGACACGATCCGTGCCGAGGAAGCGGCCTGGCTCGCGCAGCGCCGCACGGCGCAAGGCTTGCCGGCCCCGGCGGGCGATGAAGTCGGTCTGTCGTTTTCCGGCGGCGGCATCCGTTCGGCGGTGTTCAATCTGGGCGTGATCGAAGCGCTGGAATCGCGTGGCCTGATGTCGCGCGTGGACTATCTGAGTTCGGTGTCCGGCGGCGGTTACATCGCCGGCGCGTACAGCTGGCTGCGCGCGCAGCTCGATGCGGCGCAGCCCGACACCTTCGGCACGCCGCTCGCCGATGGCGGCGGCACGGCGCTCGACTGGTTCCGGCGCCACGTGCAATACCTCATCGCCGAACGCGGCTTCTCGATGTGGACCCTACTCGCGTCGATCGGCGCGGCGGTGTTCCTCAACCTGCTGGTCGTCGTCGCACCGCTGATCCTGATCACCGACGTAATGACCCTGGGCTTCATCGGCGTGCCCTGGCCGGCGCTGAGCACGGACCTGCCGATGCCCAGCCATCACGAAGGCTATCTGCTGCTGCTCGGTGCGGCGGGCATGTGTTTCGCGCTGTGGCCGTTCGCGGCGCTGCGCTTTGCCTGGATCGCGACACGACAGGGACTGTCCAGCTCCGGTCGCGTCGACAGCGCGCGCATCGGCCTGGGTCTGTTGCCGATGTTCGGCACGATGTTCCTGCTGGTCGGTTCCATCCCGGTCGTCGCGCACTGGCTCGATCACTGGCTGATGCAGGCGGCGCCGACGTTGACCGGCGGCGGGGGCCCGCTGACCTCGCTCGGTGCGATCGCTTCGGGTGCCGCGGCGTTCTGGCGTGGCCAGGTGCGGCGCACGATCGGCGGCGATCGCCTGGCGATGATCGGCCTCGCGTTTCTGGTGTACGGCCTGTTCGTGTTCGCGTATTCGGTCGCCGAGCACATCGACACCCTGCATTCGCCGGTGTTCCTCGGGTTTCTCGCGCTGTCGCTGCTGCTGGGCGTGTTCTGCAATCTCAACGCGATCTCCATCCACGGCTATTACCGCGACCGCCTGCGCCAGGCGCTGATGCCGGCGACCGCCGCCGCGCCGAAGGCCGATGCCTACGGCTTTCGCAACGACGACATCACGCCGACCACCGGTGCGCCCCTGCATCTGGTCTGCGCGACGCTCAATACCCGTACCTCGCCCGACGAACGCCGGCGCAGTCGCGAAGGCGATTGCTTCAGCTTTTCGCCGCTGCACTACGGCAGCAGTGCGACTGGTTGGGCGGACGCGCGTACGAACCGCAATTTCGACGCGCGCCTGGCGACCTCGATCGCGATCGCCGGCGCCGCGGTCGATCCCGATTCGCCGATGACGCGCAACCGGCCCCTGTCGATCCTCATGGCGATGTTCAACCTGCGCCTGGGCTACTGGGGCTTCAATCCGAACCCGGACGCGCGCCGCGCGCTGCCGATTCCGCGTTGGTGGATGCGCATCGGCCGCGAGATCACCGGCCTGCACCTGGACGAGCGCTGGCGCGACATCCATCTGTCCGACGGCGGCCAGTTCGAGAATCTCGGCCTGTACGAACTTATCCGTCGGCGCCTGCCGTACCTGATCGCGATCGATGCCGGGTCCGATCCGGACTACAGCTACGCGGACCTGGGCAATGCGATCGAGCGCGTGCGCGTGGATTTCGGCGCCGAGATCCAGCTGGCGTTTTCGCCCGACGATCCGCCGCGGCCCTGGCGTCTGGGACAGGTGCGTTATGCCGACGGCACGCGCGGTCGCCTGCTGTACTTCAAACCCTGCCTGCACGGCGCGGTCAGCGTCGATGTCATCGCCTACCAGCGCCGCAGCCCGAGCTTTCCGAACGAGCCGACCAGCAACCAGTTTTTCTGCGAGGCGCAGTTCGAGGCGTATCGCTGGCTGGCGCGCGAGACCGTGCGCGCGGCCTCGCCCAATCGCGAGATCGGGTCGGTCGCCGATTGGTTCGATGCGCTCGAAGCCGCGCAGGACGCCTGGCCCGTCGCGGCCGCGCATGCGCCGACGGTGGCCTGAGCAGGCCACCGTGACCGGCGCGTCGTCGCCGGCTTACAGCGTCTTCAGATATTCCAGCAGGTCCGCGCGCGCTGCCGCGTCGAGCGTGGTGCCGTACACGTGCCCGGCATTGCTGTTGCCGGTGAGCGCGGTGTCGAACGCGCTCGCCGGCGCGCCCTCGGCCTTGAGCACATAGCCGACGCCAACCGGGTCGTATTCGCGTTGGCCGACATCGAAGGCGGTCGGCCGCTGCGCGGGCGGCAGCAGCAAGGACGCGAGGTTGGGCACCGAGCCATTGTGCAGATACGGCGCACTGGCCCAGATGCCGTCGAGCGGTCGCGCCTTGTAATGGTTCGGGTGCTGGTCGATGCCGGCTTTGATCGTGCGGTGATAACCGACGACGGCGTCCTTCACCGCCGCGAGCGGATGCCGCATCGTCGCGCCGATCGCGGCGTGCACGACGACATCGATGCTGCGCGCCTTCGGTCCGAACACCGGACCGGCGAGCAGGGCCTGCTTGCGTCCCTGCAGCACGCCGGTTTTGACTTCGCCGCGCAGGAAGTTCTGCACCATGCGCGGGTCGGTGCCGATGTCCTGCAGCGGCACCAGGGTGGTCGGCAGCTGGCGTTTGCGGTCGCTGCGATCGGACAGGGCATGGCAGGACTGGCATTGCGCGGCATAGATCGTCGCGCCGCGCGCGACCTTGGTCGCATCGGGCGTGCCGAAGATCGCGTTCGGCCATTGCGGCGACTGCAGCTGGTAGAAACGATCCTGGATCGCGCCGAGATCGGAAAAATTCACGCCCGAGGGGTAACCGCCGAGCGGGCCCTTGTGCAGATCGACCGTGCCGTACACCGCCAGCGCGGTCGTGACGTTCTGCAGCAGCGGTCCGGGGCCGGCGTTCGGCGCCGAGCCGTTCCACTGCACGACATCCAGATGCGAGGCCGACCACAGCGCCGGAAAACTCACCGGCGCATCCGGGGGCCGCGCGTTTTCCGGAATACCCAGGCCGGTGACTGCGACCGCGTTGAAGATCTGTCCGAAGGCATCGAGGCGGCCGTGGCCGTAGTCGATGTCGGTCTCGTTGATGCGATGGGTCGTGTCGATGATCTGGGTGAGGCGGATCAATTGGTTCTGCAGAGCCAGGCGGGCATTGCCGGTGGCGCCGAGCGCGTTCGCGAAGCGGTCGAATTTTTCCGGGTCGGTCGCGGTCGCGCTGAGGCTGGCGATGAGCTCGGCTTCGAAATGGGTGAAATCCAGCAGGCCGGGGCCGCCGTCGATGCGCAACTCTTTGCCCTGGTAGTGCACTTCGCCGGTGTGGCAGGCCGCGCAGCCCAGGCCGACCCAGGACTGGCCGTCGCTGCCCCTCGTCGGTGCGAAGCCGACCGGATAGCCGCCGGGGTTTTTCGCCGACGCGGGCGCGGGCAGGAAACCGAGGCGGCCGAGATTCGTGTCGCTGGCGAAGCGTTCGGTGGAATCGGGTTTCTCCAGCAGGGCCAGCCAGCGATACGGCATCAGCTGCGAACCGAACGAGCTGAACCACGCGGTTTCGCGCGTGCCCGCCGACCAGCCCTGGTCCATGAGCACCAGGCCGGGTTCTTCGGGACCCACCGGCTTCGGGGTCGGTGGGGCGTCGGGCGTCTTGTGGCAGGCGCTCGCGAGCGCCAGCGCGGACAACAGCAATGCCGAGCGGGCCGGCCGTCCCTTGATTTCCATGTGTTTCCCCCGAAGACGGCCAACAATTTCACACCGCGGTCGGTTGTGGCAAGCTCAGCGGCGATCCGGGGATGTGCTGGCCACAGCAGCGCACAGATCACCTTGCCGATGCGGGAAACCTAGCCTCATGCGCAAACCGATGTCGTTGCCGTTCCGTGCCGGCCTGCTGCTGGTGCTGTGGTGGGCGCTGAGTACGGCGTGCCTGGCGCAGCCCGCGATCACCATCGACGATTTTTTCTCCGAGATGCCGGCCGCGCCGGCGATGACCCTGTTCGAGGACGCGAGCGCGAAACTGCCGTTCGAACAGGTGCGCGACCACGCGACCTTCGTGCCGGTCGGCACGCGCAACACCAGTTTCGGTTTTAGCAAGTCGGTGTGGTGGGTGCGCCTGGAGCTGCGCAACGCCACGACCACCGACCGCGAGGTCGCGCTGCGCCAGGACTATCCGCTGATCGACTACCTCGACCTGTGGTCGCAGGACGCCGCCGGGCAATGGCAGGTCATCCGCACGGGCGACCGCCTGCCGTTCGCCTCGCGCCCGATCGCCAACCGCGATTTCGTGTTTCCGCTGCGCATCGCCGCCGGGCAGACGCGCACGGTGTACCTGCGCTTCGAGACCTCCGGCTCGCTCAACATGGGCCTGACCCTGTCGAGTCCGCACCGCCTGCTGGAAACCATCAGCCTCGAACAGCTCGCCTACGGCTTCTACTTCGGCGGCTTCTGCGTGCTGTTTTTCTACAATCTTTTCATCTTCATCGCGGTGCGCGATCGCGCGTTCTTCTTCTACCTCGCGTACGCGGCCAGCTACGGTCTGTACTTCGGCGTGCATGACGGCCTGAGCTTCCAGTTCCTGTGGCCGGACAGTCCGCGCTGGGCGAACCAGTCCCTGCTCGTGCTGCTGTGCCTGTCGCTGCTCTCGGGCCTGCTGTTCACCCGGCACTTCCTGAGCACGCGCGAGCATTCGCCGCGCCTGGACCGCGCCGCATTCGCGCTGCAGATCCTCAGCCTGGTCGGCCTGGCGGCGTCGTTCGTGCTGCCGTACGCGGTGCTGATCCAGCCGGTGGCCTACGTCACCATCGCGGCCGTGTTCGTGATGATGGCCTTGGGCGTGATCGGCGTGATCCAGGGCTACCGGCCGGCGATCTATTTCATGCTCGCGTGGTTCGCGCTGCTGGTCGGCGTGCTGATCTACATGTTCAAGACCTTCGGCCTGCTGCCGCACAACCCGCTCACGCAGAACGGCTTCCAGGCCGGCGCCCTGCTCGAGATGGTGCTGCTGTCGCTCGCCCTGGCCGCGCGCGTGAACGAGCTGCACCGGCAGACGCTGACCGACGCGCTGACCAGCCTGTCCAACCGTCGCTATTTCGACCGTCAGCTGGAGCTGTTCTTCGCGCATTCGCGCGAGGGCGCGGTCGCCCTGCTGGTCATCGACCTGGACCACTTCAAGCGCATCAACGACACCTACGGCCACGCGCGCGGCGACGAGGTGCTGGTCGAACTCAGCCGCCTGCTGCGCACGCAGGTGCCGGCGGGCGCGACGGTCTGCCGTTATGGCGGCGAAGAATTCTCGATCATCCTGCCGTCGTCGAGCCTGGCTGATGCGCAGCGTGTGGCCGGCAATATCCGCGCGGCGGTGGAGAAGCGCTTCGCCGGCCGCTTGCCGGTGACGGTGTCGATCGGCCTGGCGAGCACGGCCGAGCATCGGTTCATCAACGAAGCGGAGTTCTTCGAAGCGGCCGATGGCGCGCTGTATCGCGCGAAAGAACTGGGGCGGAATCGGGTCGAGACTTACGCGCCGGCGGCTTAAGGGCTGCCCTCACCCCGGCCCTCTCCCGCAAGCGGGAGAGGGAGTCGTCTGCCGCGGTGAGATTCCCTTCTCCCCACCGGGGAGAAGGTGCCCGCAGGGCGGATGAGGGGGTAGCTCTCAGCGCATCTCCAACTCACCCCGCGCGCTACCCCGCTGCAGCAGCAGGATCAATCGCTGCGGCGGCTGGCCCAGCTGGGCGCGGAACGCATTCATATCCTCGATGCCACGGCGGTTGATCGCCAGCACCAGGTCGCCCGGCGCGAGTTCGTTCTGCATCGCGCGGCTGCCGCGCGCGATCTTGCTCACGACCACGCCGCGCAGGCCTTCGCTGCGATAGCGCTCGGGCAATTCGCTGAAGCTCGCGCCGGTCAGGCGCGGGTCGATCTGCGCGCCGTCGATCTCGCGCGCCTGTGCTTTCAGCGTCGCCTGCACGGTCTGCGCCTTGCCATCGCGCAGCAGCTGCAGCGTGACCGGCAAACCGACCGGCAGCAGGCCCTCGAGATTGTGCAGGCCCTCGGCGCTGTCGATGCGCTGGCCATTGACCTGGGTGATCACGTCGCCCGGACGGATGCCCGCCGCGGCGGCCGGCGAGGTGTTGTACACGCGGTTGACCAGCGCGCCGCGCACATTCGCCAGCTTGAGCTGCTGCGCTGTCGCCGGCGTGATGTCGATGCTGTCCAGGCCCAGCGAGCCGCGGCGTACTTCGCCGTAGGCCATGAGCTGGCGCATGATTTCCTTGGCCAGGTTCGCCGGAATCGCGAAGCCGAGGCCAATGTTGCCCGCCGCGCTGCCCTGCGGATTGAAGCTCGCGGCATTGATGCCGATCAGCTGGCCGTTGAGGTTGACCAGCGCGCCGCCGGAATTGCCCGGATTGATCGAGGCATCGGTCTGGATGAAATTCTGGTAGCCGAAACCGGTCAGGCCGCTGCGGCCGACCGCCGACACGATGCCGCTGGTCACCGTCTGGCCCAGGCCGAACGGATTGCCGACGGCGACGACGAAATCGCCCACGCGCAGGCTGTTGGTGTCCGCGAGCGGCAGGGCGGTGAGGTTGGGCGCAGTGATGCGGATCACCGCGATGTCGGTGTCGGCGTCCGAGCCCACCGGCTGCGCTTCGAAGGTGCGGCCGTCGCTGAGCGTGACCGAGACCGCATCCGCGCCTTCGACGACATGGTTGTTGGTCAGGATCAGGCCGCGTGTCGCGTCGACGATGACGCCCGAACCCAGCGACTGCTGCACGCGTTCCTGCGGGAAGCGTCCGCCGCCGAAGAACTCGGCCATCGGGTTGCGCACGCGCACGACCTGCTTGGTGTAGATGTTCACGACCGCCGGGGTGACCTTTTCCAGCATCGGCGCCAGCGAGGGCACCGGCGAGCCGACCTGGGCCGGCAAGGCGGCTTCGGCGGGTGCGATCGCGGCGTCGGCGGCCGAGCCGGCGAATTCCCCGCCCGGGCTTTGCGCGATCGGTGCTTCGCCCGGTACGGCGGTCAGCAGGCGGGCGGTGACGCCGCCGCCGAGGGCGGCCAGCAGCAGGCAGGAGAAGGCGGTCAACTTGCGCATGAGGGCGGCTCGGGTCGGGGTCGGTGGGGTCGTTCAGACCAGCGTTGGGGCAGTCCCCGCCCCACGCAAGTTCGGATGCCCGGACGGGCCGTCCGGTTGCCGATGACGGCGAGCGACTATCCCAAGCCCCGATTGAACAGAAAGTTAAACCCGCCCGGCGGCACAACAGGGGAGGGCAGAATCGCTCACCGCGGCCCGGTTACGCAGGCCGCGGAAGAAGTCGGCCAAAACCGCAGGATATTCAGCTAACTGACTGATGTGAAAAGAGAATTCAGACCGGAAATCAGGTAAAATTTGTGGTTGACAGCACCCCGGACGGCGCGTAGTTTTGACCCCCGGCCCTCACCCAACATGTTGTGTGGGGAGCCCGGGGGAGGCCCCAAGCCTTGGGGTCCGGCATGAAGCCTGCACGACGCGACGAGCGCTACGGCATGGGTTTGAACCAGAGGACAGCTAGAACGCTTCGAGGCCCTGCCTCCCAGCGCGCTTACCTGTCTTTCGGGCCCCGGAAGTAGACCCCGGTCACAAACGCAATCACATACAACAACAAGCCCAGGCCAGGGCACCAGCGGAGGATTCAAGAACAATGAGCACGGTTCGCCTGGAGGCGGTAAAGAAGGAAGCAGGGACGGAGTCGGCGCAAGGCATTGCCATGCAGCCCGCGTCCTACGACATCTGGGATAAGAAGTACCGCCTCAAGACCAAAAAGGGCGAACCGGTCGATGCCACCATCGACGAGACCTACCAGCGCGTCGCCCGCGCCCTGTCGGACGCCGAAACCGGCACCGAGAAGCAGAAATACTGGTACGAGCGCTTCCTCTGGGCCCTGCGCCGCGGCGCGATCCCGGCCGGCCGCATCACCTCCAATGCCGGTGCCCTCGAGCACAAGCCCTCGACCTCGACGATCAACTGCACCGTCTCGGGCACGATCACCGACTCGATGGACGGCATCCTGGACAAGGTCCACGAAGCGGGCCTGACCCTGAAGGCCGGCTGCGGCATCGGCTATGAGTTCTCCACGCTGCGTCCGCGCGGCGCGTACGTCAGCGGCGCCGGTGCCTACACCAGCGGCCCGCTGAGCTTCATGGATATCTACGACAAGATGTGTTTCACCGTGTCCTCGGCCGGTGGTCGCCGCGGCGCGCAGATGGGTACCTTCGACGTCAGCCATCCGGACGTGAAGGAATTCATCGGCGCCAAGCGCGAAGACGGTCGTCTGCGTCAGTTCAATTTGTCCCTGCTCATCACCGACGAATTCATGGCTGCGGTCGAGAAAGACACCGACTGGCCGCTGGTTTTCCCGGTGAACATCAAAGAGAAAGACGAGGTCGATCTCAACGACCCGAAACAGGTGGTCTGGCGCGAATGGCCGACCACGGCCCCGTACGTGACCCGCGAAGACGGGCTCGTGGCCTGCAAGGTGTTCGGTCATATCCGCGCGCAGCAGTTGTGGAACCGCATCATGGCGTCGACCTACGACTTCGCCGAGCCCGGTTTCATCCTCATCGACCGCGTCAACGAGATGAACAACAACTGGTGGTGCGAAAACATCCGCGCGACCAACCCCTGCGGCGAGCAGCCGTTGCCGCCGTACGGCGCCTGCCTGCTCGGCTCGATCAACCTGACCACCTTCGTGCGCGACCCGTTCACCGACCAGGCGCGTTTCGACTGGGAGGAATACAAGGAAGTCGTGCGCGTGTTCACCCGCATGCTCGACAACGTCGTCGAAGTGAACGGCCTGCCGCTCGAGCAGCAGCGCCAGGAAATCATGCGCAAGCGCCGCCACGGCATGGGCTTCCTGGGCCTGGGTTCGACGGTGACGATGCTGAAGATGAAATACGGCTCGCCCGAGAGCTGCAGCTTCACCGAAGACGTGTCGCGCGAGATGGCGATCGCCGGTTGGGAAGTCGCGGTCTCGCTCGCCAAGGAAAAGGGCCCGGCCCCGATCATGGACGAGGACTTCACCGTCACCGCCGCAATGCTGCGCCAGCGCCCGGAGATGAAGGTCGACGGTTACAAGCTCGGCCACAAGATCAAGGGCCGCGTGCTGCACGCCAAGTACAGCCGCTACATGCAGCGGGTCGCCACCGTGGCGCCGGAGCTGGTCGAAGAGATCGCCGACGTGGGCGCGCGCTTCACCCACCACAGCTCGATCGCGCCCACGGGCACGATTTCGCTGAGCCTGGCCAACAATGCCTCCAACGGCATCGAGCCCAGCTTCGCGCACCATTACAGCCGCAACGTGATCCGCGAAGGCAAGAAGTCCAAGGAAAAGGTCGAGGTGTTCAGCTACGAGCTGCTCGCCTACCGCACCCTGGTCAATGCCGACGCGATGCCGTTCGCGACCGACGACAAGGGCCGCCTGCCCGACTATTTCATCTCGGCCGACGACATCACGCCGAAGGCGCACGTGGACATCCAGGCCGCCTCGCAGAAGTGGATCGACTCGTCGATCTCCAAGACCGCGAACGTGCCGACGGACTACCCGTACGAGGACTTCAAGGACATCTACATGTACGCCCACAAGCAGGGCTTGAAGGGCTGCACGACGTTCCGCTTCAACCCCGCCGCGTTCCAGGGCGTGCTGGTGAAGGAAGCGGACCTGGAGAACACGACCTACCGCTTCGAACTCGAAGACGGCACGATCGTGGAAGCCAAGGGCAACGAGGAAATCGAATACGACGGCGAGATGCACAGCGCCGCGAACCTGTTCGACGCCCTGAAAGAAGGCTACTACGGCAAATTCTGATGCACGTCGCCTTCGCCCCCACTCGTCGCACCCGATGACTCCCTCTCCCCACCGGGGAGAGGGCCGGGGTGAGGGGCAAGTGCGACACCCAAATTTTTGTGCGATAACCGCGACGCAATATCACTAAACGAGGAGTGACCAAATGAGCAACGGCAATGGGGTAAGCAAGACCCTGTCCAACGCCATGGACAGCGTCAGCGAAAAAGCCACCGAGATCGGCAACGCGATCGCCAAGAAGGCCAGCCCGGTCGTCAAGGCCGTCAAGAAGCGCACCGCCGCCGCCCGCAAGGCAGTCGCCAAGAAAGTATCGGAAGCCGAGAAGTCGCGCGCCGGCAAGGCCGTCAAGAAAGCCGTCGCCGGTGCCAAGAAGAAAGGCAGCGCCGCCGTGAAAGCCGTGAAGGCCCGCGTTGCCGCCGCCAAGAAGCCGGCCGCGAAGAAGAAGGCCGCACCAAAGAAAGCCGCCAAGAAAGCCGCACCGAAGAAAGCCGCCCGCAAGGCAGCTCCGAAGAAGGCCGCCCGCAAAGCCGCACCGAAAAAGGCCGCGAAGAAAGTCGCACGCCGCCCGGCGAAAAAGGCCGCAAAGAAGACCAGTCGCCGTAAATAACGCAATACCCCTCTCCCTCCGGGAGAGGGCAGGGTGAGGGCAGCTCCATTCGCCTCAGCCCAAAAAAGTTGCACCACCGAACCCCTCCACGGCAGCAGAGAGGGGCCGGACTAAAAACAAGCTGCCCCGACGAAAAAACCCGAGCCCTCCCCGTTCGCGGGGAGGGCGAGGGCCAAAAGAGTTAGCCAGGCAAAGCGTCCATCGCCGAATCCGCCCCTTCCTCGCGCCCACCCCGGCCGAGCGTCCGGATCCGGTGAGTCACCCGCAACAGCACGACGTCCCGGAAGGTCGTCGGCAACTAATAAAGCAAAGCCCAGGAGCACGGCCGATGGCCATCAAGATCACCAAGAAAATCAAGGGTTACAGCGTTCAGAAGCCGGAAGACAAGGCCCGCGAGACCGCTGGACCCATCGTTGTCGCGCCCACGCCCATCGCGTTGCCGAGCGCCGACATCATCCAGATGCACGAGAAGGTCGAGCGCCCCGAGGTGCTGATCGGCTCCACGTACAAGATCAAGTCGCCGCTGGTCGAGCACGCGATGTACGTCACCATCAACGACATCGTGCTCAACCACGGTACCGAGCACGAGCTGCGCCGTCCGTTCGAGGTGTTCATCAACTCCAAGAACATGGACCACTTCCAGTGGATCGTGGCCCTGACCCGCATCATGTCCGCCGTGTTCCGCAAGGGCGGCGACGTCACCTTCCTGGTCGACGAGATGAAGGCCGTGTTCGATCCGCGCGGTGGTTACTTCAAGTCGGGCGGCGTGTACATGCCGTCGATCGTTGCCGAGATCGGCTCGGTGGTTGAGGAACATCTCAAGTCGATCGGCATGATCGTCGACCCCGAGATGAGCGACGCCACCCGCGCGATGCTCGCCGAAAAGCGCGCCGCGTACGAGAACAAGTCAAAAAAAAAGCCTGACAACGAGTTGAGCGGCGACCTCGCCGGTGCCGGTGCCGACAGCGCGTCACGCGCTGACGAGGCGGTATCCGAAGCCGGCGAGGGCGCCTCTTTTCCCGCGACCGCCACCCTGTGCCACAAGTGCAATACCAAGGCGCTCGTGTTGATGGATGGGTGTCAGACTTGTTTGAATTGTGGGTATTCGAAGTGCGGGTGATTGCCCCGTACTTGTGACCAGAAAGGCGGCCTATTGGCCGCCTTTTCTTTGTAGAACAAATTCAGCGCAGCGCCTCCCGAATCAAACAATCGCCTCGCCAGCCGACCCCCTCTCCCCGCGCTGCGGGGAGAGGGTAGGGGTGAGGGGCGGCTCTCCAATTTCACGAGCCGCAACAGGGGTCAGAGAGATATTTCATAGTTGCGAAATCAGTGGTCAGAGTGGTATTTGATAGCCGCACTCTGACCACTGTTGTCGCCATATTCTCGTCAGTGCAGCCATCGCCCCGCTGCGATCCGTCGTTGGACTAGTTCTTTGAAGGCAGACGGATCAGGGGCTTGTCGGCGCCTGTGCCTTTGCTTATTGCAGAAAGCGCAAGCGGCGACAATGTTCTCTGAGAGGTCGCCACCGCCATCGCATCGGGCGAGTAAGTGTTCGGCCGTGCATTGACGCAACCGTGCCTTGTTTAACGGAATTGCCAGCTGCTTGGCAAATGCGGGCAGGTCCTGTAGCCACATCGGGTGATCGCAGTAATAGCAACGGCCGTGCTGTCCTTGGAACGCGGCAAAGCGTCGATTCACTAGTCTCTTGTTTGACATATCGAAGATCCATGAGAAAGAAAAATGGATCCCGATGCCCCTTAGGGTGCATGACGGGTACCAGTCGGCTTCTGCCGTACTGGCCCAACGACGCCGGCTAAGCCCAACGTCAGGCGGCCTATGCCGCAGACACCAGGGGTTCTATCCCGCCTGGCACGATGTCGGCAAACCGCCCGACATCTCCCGGTTGCTCTAAAGAGGTCCGGGTGGCAACGGGCTCAGCCCAGTCGCCCCAACTGCGCCGGATTTTCCGACGTTGTGCGAATTGAACCTCACTTCAATCGCGTTTGCAAATGGGGGCCGTTGACTGCTCCGCCGCCGAAAAAGCGGGCAGAGTAGTATTTCGAAATGGCACACTGAGTCCTGTCCTAGACCCCTGTTCCAGCGACCAGATTCGCGCTGCGGAATTGCCGTGTCTTTTCTTCCTGGCGAATTGCTCATTTGTTCCGCTTTAAATGGCATCGCCAGTAAACCTCTCATGAAGATTCAAAAAGGAAGGTTTATGAAAGCAACCACCATCGCTTACTCACTGGCTTGTCTGGGCTTTTTGTTCGCGCCGATCGTGCATTCCCAGTCAGAGACCGATCGCAGTCGCCAGGAAATCAGACAGGTATGCGCCGCCGAGTTCGCGGCCTATGAGGCCGGTCCGAAGGACGGGTTGACCGACAATGTCATCGGCATCTTGCCCACCCGAAGCGACGTGGAGATGCTTGCCCAACATCGCGGAGCCGCACTGCAGGCCATCACCGAGGGGAACGTGGCGCGTTCTGCCGGCTTGATTCGGGCCTGTGTTGCCGCGACACGAGGCTTCCAGGTGCAGAATGGCATTGGGAATCCGGACGGTGCTCGCGCCCACTGGATGATCTTTTCGAACGCACTGGCACGCGTGGAATCGAGAGCAAGGACCGAAAACGCCAGCCAGCGAACGTCGTCGCCCGTTGCTCCAGTCAGTCCGAGTCGGCCGACGGAAGAATCGGGTCAAACGAATGCCGCCGCGTGCTCGGAAGAGATTCAGAAGGTACAAATCAGCTCGCAGCAGTGGTCTGGTAGCAGCGATGACGTGGCCGCGAAGTTGGGGCAGTTCCAGAAGGCCTTGTTTGAGGGGCGATGCGCGGGCCACCCCGAGGCCGCGGCGTATATCGCCAGCGCCAACCGCATGATCGGGTATGGCGGCAATCCGGACGGCGCCGGAGGTGGGGTGTTGCCGCTGGCATCATCGGGCAATGCGACGGCATCACGCGATTCCAGTCGCACGCGTAAGGTTCATAACCCGGCCGCCGACGCCAAGTCCTGCACCGTCATTACCGGCAATGGACAGATGGCGGCCATCAGCACCCGCGGCGGCTGGCAACTGGCCAACCATTGCGGCGTGCCGATCGAGGCGTTCTGGTGTGTTGTCAGTCCGGACGGTCAATGCAAGAACGGGGGCACGTGGACCATTGGGGCGGGAAACTCGTGGTCGATCCAGGAAGGTGGTCAGGACCTGCGCTGGGGCGCCTGCAAAGGTCGCAACGGCGGCGGATTCGACGATGGCAGCAATGGTGAAAAGTACACCTGCCATCTGTTGAGTTGGAATTGAGGCGAGGTAGCGGTCGCAGGGCGATTTCCACATCGCGACTGTGGATTGCTCCGCAGAAACAGTAGAAACACTTCGCGAGGCGGGTCTTTACCGACTTGAGCGCTGTAACCTAGGGCTAGTCCTGCCGAAGTGATCCCCATGCGCCTCGCCCTTCTTCTCGCCCTGCAACTCCTCCTGTCTTTCGCGCCCGTGCCCGCGCGCGCCGCCGACTATTCCCCCACGCCTGCCGACTTCGCGGAGATCGATCGCCTCACCGGCGACTACTATCACGCTCTGGATACCGGAAACTATCGCGCCGCGTACGCGATGCAGACGCCCGGCCTGAAAGCGATGATGAGCTTCGCGCAGTTCGAGGCGATGAACCGGGACGGCGCGGCTGGACGCGGACCGGTGAAGGCGCGCACGCGCACGGGCGTTACCTGGTATCTCGATCCGCCGAATGCGCAGGCGCCGGGGTTGTATGTCGCGGTCGACTTTGTCGCGCAGCATGTGACGGTCGTCGATGCGAAGGAATACCTGGTCTGGTATCGCGCGCCGGGAGAGACGTCGTTCCAGCTGATGCGTCATGAGCAGACCGCCGACCTGCAGCCGGCGTCCGGGCCCCCGGAGCCTGCGCCGGCTCCGCTACCGGAGAGCCGCGGCAATTCAATTGGCTACACCTCGGTCCGCGAAGCGCGGGCGGCGTTGTCGGCGCGCACGGATGTCACGTTGCGGCCGATGGAGGGTGGCTGGTTCGTCGTCGTTGTGCCGTCGGAGAACGCGATCTGGTCGTTCACGCCACCAGGTCATGCGGCCTATCCCGCGGCAGTGAAGCGCTACACCGTCGAGAGCAACGGCGCTGTGTCGCTGGGCATGTCCGCGCTGTGCGAAGCCAGCAAGGCCGCCTGCGACGATCTGATGCGCCAGTTCCAGGAAATGAATGCGGCGATTGCCCGGCAGATGCAGGGCGGAAAGGGTGGTGAGGATGCCGCCCCGGCCGAGACATCCGAAACGCATTGACGCCGTCGAAGGTAGTCGGGATGCTCGTCGTGGACGGTCTTCGGAGCCATGCCTTGCCATGAGAAAGCTGATCCATCCCGCATTGCTTCTGGTCTTGGCGGCCACGTCCGCTTACGCCGATCTTCCGCCGCCGCACGACGGATCCTATTGGGTGTCCGCGCTTCGGGACCCCGCCCGTCGCGACGAAGCCCTGTGTGCCCTGATCCTGCGCGGCGACGTCGTTGGCGAGCCGGCATATCGAGAAACCGTTCCCAACATCGGCTGCCGCGTCACGGGCACGTTCGATAACACCGCGCAGCCCAACGGCGTGATGGGTGTCTTCCTCGGCTCCCGCTGGTCGGAGGAAGAGCGGGAAGATAAACAACCCGGCGGTCACTTTCTGCTGTTCGATGCGGCGGGACGCAGGGTGCCGGTGTTCGAACGATCCAATTCGCTGGATGCGAGCGATGCGGTCATCCCATACCAGTCCAGCGGCGCACTCGCGGTGGTGCAGAAGATCGGCTACAGCACACGTTCCGATTGGGACGTCGATGGCATTTATGTCGTGCCCGCGACCACCGACCAGCGGCCAATCCTGGCAATTCTGGTCGGTGCGCCCCGGAAGCAAGAGGGCGCGCCTGCCCCGGTGGAATGGAGCTGGCGCGCGCGCGATCTGGATGGCGACGGCACGCCGGAAATCCAGATCGGGCCGCTGGTGAACAGCGTTCTGATTCCGAAAGCCGTCTTTCGCTATTCGTCCGAGTCGCACAACTATGAAGGGCCGACGGGATCGCTGGATGGCGATTTTTACGTGCTGCCCGCGTCCTCGGAGAAAAGCCGATGGGACTGGATAACGAAGTTCGAGCAAGCGCACATGCCCACCAAAAATCTCCCGTTGCCTTCGTCAGACGCATCGCCAGGCGAGAGCCTGAGAGAACTCGGCGCCCGCTTCAGCGCCGCGCGTGAGGCGGGCGACTATGAGCTCGCGGATGCGTTGGTGATGACCATGGCCAAACGCATGGGCCACCGGTTCATGTCCAATGAAACCGAGGACATGGCGTCTTACTGGGTCTTCGAACGGGGAAACTGCAATCTCGACTTCCTCCCGCAGGACAAGCAAACGTTGTTCCTGCGGCACAATCGGACGCTCACGGAGGGCATCGAGGTCTGCGAAATCGCCGAGTTGCCGGCGGATGCGAAGGAAGAAACAAAGCGGCGAATGACACAGCTGATCGACAGCCGCGTCAGCGTGGTCGGCTATGAGCGAACGGATGTCTACGACCAGTTCGCGCGTCAGCGAACGATCAATACACGTGCGCTGGAATTGCTCGCGGACTTTGGCCTGGCGGATGATCGCTTTGAACGCGACGGAGACAGCGCACTGATCGAACAGATCCGCGCTGGCCGCGTCGACAACGTCCGCCGGCTGCTGGAGGCCGGTTACGACGTGAACCTGGGTACGCCGCGGATCTGGCAGCGAACCCAGGTCGAGTCGCCCGACACTGCGCCCTTCCTGCCCCCACCCGTACTGCCTTTGCAGGCGGTGAAAGACTCGCTCGCCGAGCGGGGTGAGCAGGCACTGGAGGTCGCCAAGATACTGCTCGAACAGGGGGCAAATCCGTATCGCCTGAGGTGGGCGCCGCACTACGCTCGCGAGGTCGCCGCCGACCCGACGCTGCAGGCGCGGTTGGACGCCTTGCTTGCGGCTGCAGAGAAGACGCATAACCCGATCAGCTCGGAATTTCGCGGCTACCTCGTGGAATGGTATCCCGATGGCGAAACGGTTTATGCGCGTTTCGCAGTTGGCAATGGTTCGGACAAGACCTTCGCGCTACCAGCGTGGGCCGAAGGCGGCGACTATCTGCTCGGCAGTCTGGATATGGAATCCCATTTCGAGACCCGGATGCGCAGGGGCACCCAGTGGAGTAGCAACCGGATCATCGAGCACGGCTGGTCGCCGTCGACGCGTCTGGAGATCAAGCCGGGCGAGAGCCGCGAGGTTCTGTATCCGCTAGGCTCGTACGACTACCTTCAGAATTACGAAGGACGGCTTCACCGTCTGTGGATCAACAACTATCCCGGCGCGATCTATTCGGAACCGTTCCTCATGCATGACCCGCGCTATCCAGTAGCTAGGAAAGAGAGAACCTCCGAGCGTGACTGGTATGGACTACGCGCGCGCAAGGTAAAAACGGACGCCGAGTAGTATTGCGAAATGGCACACCGAAAGCAGGGTCAGAGTAGTTTTTGGTTTTAGGGGTCAGAGTAGTATTTCGAATTGGCACTCTGACCCCAGTTTTACGCCGGCTGTTTCCCATACGTCCAACGACGCCACAGCGCTTCCATCGGCCCTTGCTCATGCCGCGCAAGCCACCAGCGCGAGAACACCACTTGGGCGACAAACAGCAAGACGGCGTACCCGTAGAAACCCCAGATCGGCAGTCGCCCCACCAGTCCAAAACCCACACCGTAGAACAGCACCACGCCCAGCACCGACTGCGTGAGGTAATTGGTCAGCGCCATGCGCCCGGGCGCGCTGAACACGCCCAGCCAGCGTGAGGCCCACGGCCAGGCAAGCGCGAACGCCGCGGCATAGGCCATGCCGAGCGGCATCGTGCCGATGAGCGCTGGCCAGTCGGCTTGGCCTTGCCCGGGGCGAAATGCGTAGGCCAGCGATGCCGGTACGCCGATCAGCAAGCCGCCGATCGCTACGCGCTGCAACAACGCGCGGTTCGCCAACAAACTTCCATCGGTCAAGCCGCGACCGGCTGCCATGCCGATCAGCATGATGCCGAGCACCTTCGGGATGCGCCACGTCTCGAGCCGCAGCCCCAGGCTGTAAGCGGGACCGCTGCTTATCCAGGCGAACCAGCCGCGCCAATCCTCGCGCTGCATCCAGGCCAGGATCTGCTCCGGTGCGGTGTTCACGCCCTGCGCTTGGGCGATGTCATTGCTCAGGGAATAGAAAACGTCCTGCGGTTTCCAGCCCAGCGCGTCGAACAACGCGATGCCCGCGAACGGCACCACGAACACGAGCACCAGCCCCGTCCACACCAGGGCCCGCGACGACCAGCGATGGAACAGCGGCAGCAGCAAGCCCAGCAGCGCGTACAAAAGCAGAATGTCGCCGTCCCAGATCAGGAAGTTGTGCACGACACCGATCGCCAGCAACACCAGGGCGCGACGGCGGTAGATTCGCAGTCCGTCCTGCCCGCGACGCAGCAGGCGCTCGAGTTGCAGCGCAAACCCGGCGCCGAACAGGAACGAGAAGATCGTGTAGAACTTGCCGTCCACGAACAGATGGTGGAAGCGGTATTGCCATAGATCTCCCGAGGCGCCACCCCAGGCGATCCGTTGTTCGTCGGTCACCATGCCCCAGCCCGACCAGTAAAGAATATTGGCGAGCAGGATGCCGAACAGCGCAAACCCGCGCAGCGCATCCACCACGTCCAGGCGCTCCTCGCGGGCGAGCGGACTTCCCTGCATCGTTGCCATACGGTTCCCCACCGATAAGCTGGCTGGAAGACTAGCGCATGCGTGCCGCGAAAGCCCCCGTCCGGGAATCCTCAAAGGGGGTCAGAGTAGTATTTCGCAATCGCGGACGGATTCTGGTCCTCCTGAAACAGTTCTGCACCGAGGAAACAGCGGATGCGCGTTCTCACCACGATCATCGTTCTACTGTTTTCCGGACTCTGCGCCTCCTGCGGCACGCCGCCGGCCCCGCAGGTCGGCGTTTGCAGCGTAAAGCCCAACGACGCACAAGCCGTCGATCTGGATGTGGCCGCCGCGCATCGCCGCACGCCCTTGCCGGTGATCACCTATCCGTTCGGCACCGAGATTGAGGGAGATTGGGGCTTCAACTTGACACTAAGAATAGATGCGTCGGGTCGGGTCGCCTGCTACGGAGATCGCGACCGCCTCGATCGAGTCCAGGTGCTCACTCCCAGGCAGCGTGCCGTGATCGGCACGCTGAAAGACTGGCGCTACCAGCCCTTCGAACAAGAGGGCAAAGCGGTCCCTGCCGTTGTCGTTGAGCAGATCGCGGAAGTCGAGGCGGTGGAGAAGCACGTTCCTCTTCCGCAGGTACCTCTGGATCAGGTCGTGATCGCGTTGAGCCGGAGCGGCTGTTATGGAACCTGCCCGATCTACCAGGTCGAGATTCATGGCGATGGCCGCGTGGTCTACCAGGGCGACGACTTCGTGGATGTCCGCGGAACCCATGCCTACCGCGTGCCCGTCGAAGAAGTCAGGCGTCTCGTCGACAGCCTGCGGGAAAAGGATATCTGGTCCCTGCGCGAGAGCTATCGCGGCGGCTGGACCGACCATCCAACTTATAAACTGACGATGACCCTGGGCGACCAGAAAAAAGAGCTCGTCGACTACATTGGCCAGCGCAAGGGTATGCCCCCGGCCGCGAGCGAGTTCGAGCGCGAGGTAGACAAGGTCGCGCGCTCGGCGATGTGGATCAACCTGTCAGGCGACGCCATCGCGACGTTACGCGCGGAGGGATTCGATTTCCATGCGCAGGAGGCCGCCGATATCCTGGCCCGCGCGTCGGAGAACCCCTACTCGACGGATGATGAGGCTAAGCGTGAGTTGCTGGAGCTGCAGAAGTCGGTGATCCAGGGGTCGGCGGAGAAGACTAAAATTGGTTCGGAGTAGTGCTTCGACATGGCACCCTTCTCCCAGTTTAATTTCTTCATCTTCTTTGGATAGGCCATGCAACGACGTCTGCAGCCAGTTGTCGAAGAGACGGAGAAGTTTCACGTTGAAGTGGAGACGCTCTGGGCGAATCTGCCGCAACCAGCTTCTCGTCGTTCCATGGTCGTCCATGGCTATTGCCTGTTGGTCAGACAACATGTATTCGGCCAGGTTGTTCTTGCGCGAGCTGGGTTGGACGTCCCAGCCACGACTTTGGTTCGACCTGCCTTTGAGTCGCTCGTTCGCGCTATCTGGTGCAGTCGAGCAGCAAATGAAAGCTGGATTGCTAGGTTCGTCACTCCCAACCCCGACGCGGTGCAGTCCGATGGCGAGACTGAAATGGGCCCGAACGTACAAAGAATGTTGGATCAAATAGAAGCAAAAGAACCCAGTCATATCCACCAATCTCTTCTCGAGCTGAAACGGGAGACATGGAGAGCCATGCATTCATTCGTCCACGGGGGCATTCGACCTGTCATTCAAAGTCTGGCTAGATTCCCAGAGCATGAAGTTGCTGGAGTGATAATGAATGCAAATCTGATGCTCGTGGTTGCCACCAATCTCGTACGGATGAATTCTGGGGTTCCGTCGCCTCAGCTGCCGGCACTGCAAATGAGGTATGCGGGCTGTCTGCCTCCCTCCTCGCGGAGGCCGGAGTCAGATTAAAGAGGTGGAGTCAGCAAGAATGGTGAAGACTGGGTCAAAGCCCTATTTCGTAATGGCACTCGGACCCCGGTTTTTTTTGAATGGCACACTGACCCTGGTTTTCGCCCAAGGAAACAACATTGAAGAACGCTTTCCCTCTGCTGATCCTGCTCGCCGCCACGCAAGTCGCAAGCGCCTGCGAAAACTCCTTGCCCTTGTCTGGCTCCGCCAACGTCCCGGTCTGCGAGCGCGAGGGACCCGGTTGCCGCTCGGCGACCGAGGTGCTCTACGAGTACACGCAGGCGCAGCCGGATGATCCGCTCACCTTTGGAATCGCGTTGCAGAGCAGTCCTTGGCGCATGTATGGCGCGGATTTGCGCATCCTGACGGTGGCAGAGCTCGCCGGCATGCTGCGCCCGCAGCTGGAGCCGAAACACAAGCGGGTCGAGCTGCACGGGTCGTGGACCGGGGTGGCGCCTTCGACGACAACGCCCTCGCTCGCCACGCAGCTGTCGCGGCAGCTCAAGGGATTCCCGGTGACCGGCATGGATGGTTTTCTCTGGATGGACAGCAAGGGCGGCATGCGTACGACGCGGCAGGCGTTCACGGTGCGCCGTGGCGCCGGGCGCTACTTCGTGCCTACCGGCAAGGAAGTCCTGGTGCCGTTGACCGTCGGGTGGGCGGCCGGCCTGGAAGATCGCTTCGGTCCGGAAGATGCCGAGATGATGTTGCTCGCCGGTGTCGGCAACGACGTTTTTCTCCTGTGCCCGGATGGCGCACTCGCCGACTTCGAAGCCGGCGCGAAGATGGGTAGCGCCATCGCCGCCTACAACGCCGCCCAGGTCAGGCTGAGTCGCAATCAGGCCGGCGATCGTGCAGCTGCGCTTGCCTTGCTGGAGCGGGCAAAAGCGCTGGGCGATGCCAAGGCGGCGGCACAATTGCAGGGGTTGCGGCGGGTGCCGGCGAAGAAGTAACGGTCGAAATTTCGCGGTCAGAACAGTTTTTCGAAATGGCACTCTGACCCTGGTTTTCTTCGGCTATCGCCGCGGCCGTCCAGGTCCCGGCGGCCCGTCGCGCGGCGGCCCCATCGACTGGCGAATCGCCTGTTGTGTCTGCGGCAAGACCGTACCGGCATAGCAGCCGAGTACATAGGGATATTCCTCGGTCAGCCGGTACGCATAGTCGTAGCGGCGGCCGTCGACCGTCACCGTTTCCGCGCGGCCATGGCAGGCGTCGAGATCGGCATTGGTGAGGAGCACGCCCTTGGCGTCGCGCTTGCCAAGAATCGGATAGCCGTCCAGGGCCCAGCCCACCGCGACATTTGCATTGGCACCGGGCAAGCAGGGCGAGGCGCTGTGATAGTGGTATTGGCCCTTGCCTTGCGGATGTCCGTCGCACAGGTCCTGCACTTCATGCGCGGCGGCATCGCGACCGGCCGCGTCCAGTGCGTTGTAGAGCGCGACGCCGGTGGTGGTGTAACCGATCATGCCCATCGGCAGGCAGCCCGGCTGCGCCGCACGTGCCGGCACGCGTGGAATGTCGAAAGACAGCGACTGCTCGGCGATCGCATTGGGATTGGTGTCGTATTGATACACCGGGTCACGCGGAGAAATCGGGAAGGTGCCGGTCGGTTGGCCGACGGGCAGGCCATTGCTCCGGATCGACACGGCATCGGCGCCCGCGCGAATGGTCAGCGCGGCCTGCGGCCACATCACGCGGCCGGCGACGTGGGGTTTTTCCAGCGGGTTCCAGGTATCGCCATGAAACCAGTCGCCGACATGGCGCGCGCCGCCGCCACGGAACGTGGTCTGGCAGGCAAACACGTTGCCGCGAAGGGGCGCCTGGCTGATATGGCCATCGCCGACGGGCAGCTCATGGGCGCCGGCGGCGAGCGCGGTCAGGCTCGTCGCGGCGGTCAGGACAATCGTGAATATGGCTCTGCCGAAGTTCATGCCGCTCTTCCCCTGTCTGCACCGCGTTGAGAAACCACAACGTTGCCCAAGGCGGCAGGTTGACCGCGCGTGGGAGAAGCCGGAGTGAAAGGCGTCGGTGTAGGGTTTCATCGGTCTGGAAGGCCGCTGCTTGCGACCCGCGCCGCGGCGCTAAAATGTCGGTGGGCACGGCCGTCGGAGGCGATCATGTGGAAGCGGATAGTCGGCTACGGCGCGCTGCTGGCGGCGGGCACGCTCGCCCTGCAGTGGCTCGACTATCAGCGCCTGGCGCGCACGCATTCGACCGACATCACACTGTTCCTGATTGCCGTGGCCTTCCTGGTGCTGGGCATTGTGCTGGGCGTGCGGGTCTTCGCCGCGCCGGCACCGGCGGCCTTCGATGGCAACCCGAAAGCGCTGGAGGCGCTAGGCCTGAGCGAGCGCGAGCTCGAGGTCCTGCAGGAGCTGGCCGCCGGTCATTCCAACAAGGAGATCGCGGCGCGCCTACACGTGTCGCCGAACACGGTGAAGACGCATATCGCGCGCGTGTTCGAGAAACTCGAGGCGAAGCGGCGCACCGACGCGATCCGCCGGGCACGCGAGCTCGGCATCGTGCCCTGAGGCCGCGGATTCGGGGTGATTGCGGCAAAATCACCCGTTCGGGCGATTGCCCGACGGGGTCCGATCGCGGTCAATGGCGGCTCCCAACCTCCTGAGGAGATTCACCATGTGGCGCACCATCCTGAAGTTCGGCCTGATCGCGGGTCTGGTCGTCGGCGGATTCGAGATTCTGACCTTCACCGCCTTCAGCGGCCTGCCGCCGCTGAAGTACGGCATGGTCATCGGTTACACGACCATGCTGATCGCGCTCAGTGCGGTCTTCGTGGGCATCAAGCGGCACCGGGATGTGGACCGGGGCGGGGTGATCGGGTTCTGGCGGGCGCTCGGCGTCGGTCTGGGCGTGAGTTTCATCGCCGGGATTTTCTACGTGGTCGCCTGGGAAATCGTGCAGGCCATCACCCACATGGACTTCGCCAGCAGCTACGCGCAGGCGATCATCGCGAGCGAAAAGGCGAACGGCGCGAGCGCCGAGGCTATCGCGAAACTGACTGCAGAACTGGATGCCTTCAAGGTCCAATACGCGGATCCGATGTTCCGCCTGCCGATGACTTTCGTCGAAATCTTCCCGGTCGGCGTGCTGGTGTCGCTGGTTTCGGCAGGACTGTTGTGCAATCCGCGGATTTTGCCCGCGCGGCGGGGATAAACCGCGCGATGCGTGATGTGGAAGGAAGTGCGGCGACCTTCGCGTATTCTCGTCTCTATTCGCCTACCTACCGACGGCCATGAGCACGCCAAACCACCGCTGGATTCCGGGCGAGGGCATCGACACCGATGCTCTCGCGCGTCTGAGGGCTCATTTTCGCCGGCCCAAGGAGGCCATGGGTGAGGCGTGGTTCACGAGTGAAGAGAGGAGGATGTTCGACGAGCTCCTACCCGGCGTGGCCAACCTGTCTATTACAGAACTGAGGCCTCCGCTCGAAGAAATCATCAGCGGCACCAGCTCGTTCGGCCCGCAGCCGGAGTGGACGCAGTGGTACCACTATCTGTTGGCTGAGCTGTTGCCGCGTGGCCACGAAAGCGACTACGAATCTCTCTTCGAATACCTGGCATCGGGATTCTTCGTCACCTATCCGGGACAGATTGCAGAGCCCTATCCGGGGTACCGCGACGATGTCTTCGCGACGATGGGCCGTTACCTCATGGGTGCGGAACGCTGGAGTGAATCACAGCGCCTTGCCGGTGAAATCCTGCTTCGCCCCGGTGCCCATCAAGACGGTCGTTGGGCCTGGACCCTACTCAGTCGCGAGTTTTCCGCGGCAGCCTTTTTTTGCGCGAAATACCTGCTGCCCGAGGAGATCGGGCCTTGGATGAAGTCGATGCTGACGATCGACTCCGCACATTGGAATGCTCAGGTGATGCAATGGCTGTACGGCGCGCATGGCATGCTCATCGGCGATGTGGTGAGCCCGGTCGGATGGAAATCATCGTCCTGGCCAAACGTGACCTGGGCATGGCACCACGTGTTACGTGGTGACTACAAAACGTCCTATCTGGAACGAAACAAGGCTGGCAGGCCCTTCCTTCCGGCAGAGAATCGCGCCGCCATCCTCCGTGCGGTTGCCGAGACGGTCACCATCGAGCGCTACTTCTCCTGGTTGGATGCCATGAAGAATCATGCCGAGCTGCAGGACGAGCTATTAGGCATTCCCTCCGGGTTTGCCGAGGTCTATCGCATCGGAACGCCTGACTGACCGCCCTGCTTGAAAAGGGTGAAAAGGGGGTCAGAGTAGTATTTACAGGCATCGAAAACGTACTCTGACCCCGGTTTTCCATACCGGGCCAGGGGTCGGGTCCTTCTCAGTCCCAACACAGGCGACGCGGAAAACTGTCGGATACTCTCGGCGGAACCATGACCGTGTCCACCCTCGAAAAACTCGCCATCCTCGCCGATGCCGCCAAATACGATGCGTCCTGCGCGTCGAGCGGCGCGCGCAAGCAGGATTCGCTCGGCAAGGGCGGCGGCATCGGCAGTACCGGCGGCATGGGTATCTGCCATTCGTATACGCCGGACGGCCGCTGCGTATCGCTGCTGAAGATCCTGCTGACCAACTTCTGCGTGTACGACTGCGCCTATTGCGTCAATCGCGTGTCGAGTAATGTGCCGCGGGCCCGCTTCCGGACCGGGGAGGTCGTGGCGCTGACGCTGGACTTCTACAAGCGCAACTACATCGAGGGCCTGTTCCTGTCGAGCGGCATCATCCGCAACGGCGACTACACGATGGAGCAGCTCGTGGAAGTCGCGCGCTGCCTGCGCGAGGATCACCAGTTCCGCGGCTACATCCATCTCAAGACGATTCCCGAGGCCTCGCCCGAACTGCTCGCGCTGGCCGGGCGCTATGCCGATCGCCTCAGCATCAATGTCGAATTGCCCACCGAAGCCGGTCTGCAGCAGCTGGCGCCGCAGAAAGATGCCGGTGGAATCCGCGATGCCATGGGTCAGCTGCGCTGGCGCATCGAGGAAGCCAAGCAGGCGCGACCGAAGCCGGGTGCGAAGCGCCTGGCCCGTGCGCCGACCTTTGCTTCGGCCGGGCAGAGCACGCAGATGATCGTCGGCGCCGACGCCGCCGATGATCGTGATGTACTCGATACCAGCGTGCGACTGTACGGCGACTACCATCTCAAGCGGGTGTACTACTCGGCCTTCAGCCCGATCCCCGACGCCTCGAAAGTCCTGCCGCTGAAATCGCCACCGCTCGTGCGCGAGCACCGCCTGTACCAGGCCGACTGGCTGCTGCGCTTCTACGAATTCGAGGTCGACGAGATCGCGCCACGGGCGGCCGACGGCAGCGCGACCCTGCTCGATCTGGACATCGATCCGAAACTCGCCTGGGCGCTGCGCAATCCGGCCTGCTTCCCGGTCGACCTCAATACCGCGCCACGCGAGACCCTGTTGCGGGTGCCGGGGCTGGGTACACGCAACGTCGACAAGATCCTGAGCGCGCGCGGCCACCGGCGCCTGCGTCTGGACGATCTCGCGCGACTGCGCGCGCCGGTGAAGAAGATGCTGCCCTTCGTCCAGTTGCCCGACCATCACCCGCACGGCGCCCTGGATCGCCCGGATCGGCTGCGCACGTTGCTCGCGCCGCCGCCCCGGCAGGCCGGGCTGTTCGACTGAGCCCGCGCATGTACCTCGCCCGCGTGGATCCGCCGTGGAGTTTCACCGCCTGGCGTGAGCAGGCACGCAAGGCGCTCGGCGCCGGCATCGCACCGGACCAGTTGTCCTGGGGCGATGCCAACGACGGCGATTTGTTCGGCAGCGAGTTGGTGGACAGTTTGCCGGTGCCCGCGCGTACCCCGTCCGTGTCTGCCGAGTTTCTGGGATTGGCCGCCGGCGTCATCGCGCACCGCGAGCCGCAGCGTCACGCGTTGTTGTACCGCCTGCTGTGGCGCTTGACGCATGGGGAGAAGCGTCTGCTGTCCGACCCGATCGACGCAGACGTGCATCGGGCGCGCACGCTCGCGAAAACCATCGGACGCGATCTGCACAAGATGAAGGCTTTCGTGCGCTTTCGCGCGGTGCCGGGAACGACGGACGATTTCGTTGCCTGGTTCGAGCCCGAGCACCACATCCTCGACCTCGTCGTGCCGTTCTTCGTGCGCCGTTTCGCCGGCATGCGCTGGGCGATCCTCACGCCCTACCGCAGCGCGGTGTGGGACGGCGATGCGCTGGCGATGGGCGAGGGCGGACTGCGCTCGGACGCGCCCGCCGAGGATGCGAGCGAGACGATGTGGCAGACCTACTACGCAAACATTTTCAATCCGGCACGGCTGAACCCGCGCATGATGCGGCAGGAGATGCCGCAGAAATACTGGAAGCATCTGCCGGAAACGCACCGCCTGCCCGAGATGATCCGCAACGCCGGCGTGCGCGTGCGGGAGATGGCTGAGCGCGATGCGCAGGCACCGGCGAAGCCGCGCATGGTGGAGCGCGCGATAGCGGCGACGAAGCAAAAAAAGGGGTCAGAGTAGAATTTCGGCCAGGCCCTGCGGCGCTGACGCGCCGTACACAGGTGCTTGCCTATCGTGCCGCCCGGTCAAACCCGGACACGAGCGGATCCGCCATGGAATTTCCCACGAATTTCGTCAGGCTCGTCTATGCGAGCCGGGCCACCTTTCCCGCGAGCCAGGACGCGCTCAGCCTGAATTCCGACGTCGCGCGGATACTGATGCAGTCGCGCCGGAACAATCCGGCGAATGGACTCGTGGGCGCCTTGTACTTCGGCGACGGCTGCTTCTTCCAGTGCCTCGAAGGCCCCGCAGACGCGGTCGACGCGCTCTACGCCCGACTGCCCGCAGACCCACGCCATCGCGACTTGACGGTGCTCAGCCGCGAACCCATCCGACAACCGGCCTTCTCCGGGTGGTCGATGAAGTACGTGCCCAATGCGTCCGTGGTTCGTGAGCTGCTCGACCGGCACGGACAGAATGTGTTCGATCCGTATCGATTCACGCCGGCGATGATGACCGACATGATCGGTCTGTTGCTGAGCGGGCGCGACGCCCAGGTCAGCGACCGCCAGGACAGGGCGAGTCCCGCCGGCGGCGAAGACGCGCTGGCCATCGCGCATCGGGCGCGAACGCTTGCGACCCTGGCGCTGGTCGGATCGGTCGTCGCGCTGGCTGTGGCGATCGTGCTTTAGATCCAGGGCGGGGTGGCATCAGCGTTCACTGAAACGGTACTCTGATCGCCGGTTTCGTCCTGGACGATTGTCATGGCATTGCAGCTGTACTTCCATCCGTTTTCCTCGTACTGCCAGAAGGTGCTGATCGCGTTGTACGAGAACGCGATCGCGTTCGAGCCGCGGTCCCTCGACGGACGCGACAACCCGGCCATGCGCGAGCTCGCCGAGCTGTGGCCCATCAAGAAATTCCCCGTGCTCGTCGATGGGGAGCGGACGATTTTCGAAGCGACGAGCATCATCGACTACCTCGGCGTGCACCGGCCTGGCCCGGTGCGCCTGATTCCCGAGAACGCGGACGCCGCGCTGGACGTGCGCATGCTCGACCGGTTCTTCGACAACTACATCTCGACGCCGCAGCAGCGCATCGTGTTCAACGCGCTGCGTCCGCCCGAGCATCGCAATCCTGCCGACGTGCAGCAAGCACGCGACATGCTCGACACGTCCTACGACTGGCTGGAAAAACGCATGGCCACGCGCGAATGGGCGACGGACGCGGGTTTCAGTCTCGCCGATTGCGCTGCGGCGCCCTTCCTGTTCTACGCCGACTGGACGCATGCGATCGGGCCGTCGCGGCCGAACCTCACCGCCTATCGCCAACGTCTGCTCGCGCGGCCCTCGTTCGCACGCGCGGTGGACGAGGCGCGACCGTACCGGTCGTATTTCCCCCTCGGCGCCCCGGATCGGGACTGAGTCCGACCTAGCGGGCGACCTGCACGCCGTCGTGGTATTCGCACACGATCGTGCGGTCGGGCGGATAGTTTTTCTCGGCGACCGGCGTCAGCTGCGCCTGCACGCACAACCATTGCGCGCCGACGCGCAGATAGGTGTCGGTGTAGCAGGTCATGCCGGTGACGCCGTGGCGGACCCATTTCGTCGCCGCGCGCACCAGGGCGACGTCGCCGTACACGGCGATGTTCTCGTCGCGCATGTCCCAATAGGTGATGACTGCCGGATCGAAGGCCGACGCCCATTCCAGCAGATAGGCCGCGCGGTCCTGACGTGCGCCGGTCGTGCCGATCTCGATGAAGTCCGGATGCAGGATCGTCGAATGGCCGGCAGCGTCGTTCGTGACGAAGTTGTGGATGAAGCGCGCATTCAAGGCGCGCAAGGTGGCGAGATCGGTCTCGTGGGGCGACATGGGTGGGCTCCGGTCCGGGCGCAGTAAACGGCCCGCTGGACGCCATTTTCCGCCCGGCCGATGGGGACCGCTCGCCGTTTTCGGACATGATCGCCCCGGGCCCGGGATGCACGGTCCACTTGCCCCGTGAGCAGCACCGAACAAGTCGCCGACCGGTGTGCGATCGCAGGTCGGCGCTCGCTAAGCTTGGTCCGCCCCCCGGGTGAACGAAGGCACGGGCCCCCGCCCGTGTCTTCGTTCTTTCTCAATCACAGAAAGGATTCTCGATGTCCCGTATTGCCAACCTGCTCGGCTCGGCCGCGCTCGTCATCGCTGTCGCCGCGTTCGCCGCCCCCGTCGACGCCAAGTCCAACACCGCTGGTCCGGCCAAACAGGTCGGCGGCGGCAAGTCGATCCAGCTCGCCACGTCCTGCAAGGACCCGTGGTACACGATGAGCGGCATCCAGTACCTGACCTGCCTGTTCTCGGGTCAGATGCAGAAGTAAGACGCTTGCGGCACCCGGGCGTCGAGGAGGGCGGGGTATCGCCTTCTTCGGCGCCTTCTTATTGCCTGAGTTCTGCCAATATCTGGGCTAACAACTCCGGCCGTCGGTCCACCATGCTCACCCGCGAAAAACATGCTGCACTGGAATCAGAAATCGCGAGCCTCATCGGAAAGATGGTCTTGGTCATGTCTCGCTTTGAGATCAACCTCAACCTCAGTCTCCGAGGACTTCTCAAGGAAAAGCTTGGAGAAGACAGCGAGATTCAGGTGTCAAACATGAATCTGAAAGACCGGATCGATCGATGGCGAAAAGAAGTTGCGACGAATTTCGCGGATGACCGAGAGCTGATCGCTAGCTTGGATGCGTGGCACGTGACCATGACCCCGATTCGAGAGAAGCGGAATCGCTTTATTCACGGCTATTGGATTGTCGATGGCAAGGAAAACGAAGTCGTCAATCTGACGATGTCGATTCCTGGATCGCCCGAGACAGATGAGATCCGGCTTTCGTTGGATGACTTGCGGTCAGAAGTACAAAAAATAGAAGACGCGGTTGACGAGTTCTTTCGTCTGCGGCGCAAATGGAGTTTCTGAGATCCTCAGAAGGAAGCCGATCCATCGTCGCCGTCGCAACAGATGTTTTTCCTCAGAAACCTCTCAACATCCGCCAGCAACACCGTCTGATAGCCCGCGCGATCGAAGCCCGGCGGATCCTGCGAGGGTGGGAAATCCGGGCGCACCATCTCGTCGGGAAACGGGGTCTGGAACGAGAAATGACCGGCGTTCGCCACGATCCGGTGATCGATGCGCGTGCGGTCGATATCGCGATGCACCAGGTCGCCGTGCCAGGCGGGGGTGATGTCGTCGCGGTCGCCAGTGCGCATGAGGATCGGCACCGTCACGTTCGCGAGTGAGCCTTCCGGCAGATACCAGGGCGTCGCCGGCGAGAACAGCACGAGAGCGTGCACGCGCGGATCGGCGGTCACGGCGATCGGTTGCGGTTTGCCATCGGGCGATTCCTGCGGTCCGCACCAGGGTTTGCCGCCCGCCGCGGCGAGCACGGTGTAGCCACCGAGGGATTCGCCGATGAGTCCCGCGCGCCCGGGCGCGATCGCTGCGCCGAGATCGGGATCGGCGAAGGCCGCATCGAGCGCGAGCGACACGTGGCGCGGCCGGTTCTGGAGATTCGCCGCCGTCCCGGCCAGCCGGTTGTCGCCGCGCGTATTGCCGACGTGTTCGACCAGCGCCACGACGAAACCGGATCGCGCCAGATGCTTCGCGAGGCCGCGATGTGTCAGCGGCGTGCTGCCGTTGCCATGCGAAAACAGCACCAGCGGCAGGTTCGTGCCGGTGACCGGCGCGTCCATCGCCAATTCGAGCGGGTAGGGGCCGAAACGATGCGGCGACACTGGCGCGCTCGTCGGATACAACAGGGTCAGCGGCAAGGCCACGCCCTGCGTCGCGTCCGCGACCTGTCGCCGTCGGCAACCCACGTGGAAACTCATGCTGGCCTGTCTGCCTTGTCGTCCCCGGACGGCCGGGCGATTCGATCCGGGCCGCATCGCGATCTTCATAGCAAGAATCAGTGCGCTGCACTACTGCCGGCGCGCGGCGGCGGCCTGCGGCCATTGGGTGCCCGGCCTCGGAAGCACGCATGAAATAGCCGCTGGCCTGGATCGCCTTCTCGTTTCGCGCGGTGACGGGACCCGCGCGTAAAGCTCGAGGGCGTATTGCAGGAATCCTGGATCCGGGTGGACAGGGGTTCAGTCTCATCGGGCACTTTGCGGAAACGCATCGCCCGAATCACGCGTGGCTCACGCGCCGCTCCCCGTGCCGTAACTTCGACAAGCGCAACGTATCCACTCCCTCTCAGGGAACGACGCATCGGATGCGGACGGCAACTCTTCAGGAGCAAAACCTATGTCTGATATCAAAAAAGAACATGTCATCGGAACCGGCACGGGCGCGGTCGCCGGTGCGGTCGCAGGCGCGGCGGTCGGCGTTCTCGCCGGACCGATCGGTATGGCGGCCGGTGCGGTGGTCGGCAGCATGCTGGGCGCCGGTGCGGGCAACAGCCTCGCCGAAGTCGTGAACCCGACGGTCTATGCCGACTACTGGAGAGAAAACTATCTCGCCAAGCCCTACTACCAGGCCGGTCGCGAGTGGAGCGACTACCAGCCGGCCTACGATCTGGGCTACAGCTCGTACGCGAGTTCGCAGGGCCGCAAGTTCGACGACATCGAGGCCGAACTGCAGCGCAATTGGGAATCCACGCGCGGCACGTCGAAACTGGCCTGGGTCGATGCCCGCGGCGCGGTGCATGATGGCTGGACGTATGTCGAGAACGGCAAGTCCGCCGTCCTGTGATCCTGCGGTGTGAGTGACCGGAGCCGTCGCGTTCGCGCGACGGCTCTTTTTTTCGCCGGGCCGTGCCCAGTCGTGCCGGTGCGGCTGCGCGCGGGCCGTTCTTCGGGCCCGGCAGGCCGCTGCTAGACTGCGCGCGTCGCTCCCCGGGATCGTCGCATGTCACCGTCGAACGCCTCGTCTTCTTCCCCCTCGGGCCGCCGTCGCGCGCGCGCGATGCTGGCGCTGCTGGTCGTGCTGCTGCTGGCTGGCGGGTTCGTTGCCTGGCGCTGGTTCTCGGCCGATCACGCGCCGAGCAACCGGCTGCAATCGGCGCTGCAGGCGGCGCTCGACACGATGGACTACCACACGGCGAATCCGCCTTACGAGCAGGCGCAGGTCGGGCCCATCGTCGAGGCTGGTCTGGTGCCGCTGGACGCGACGATGAAGGACCCCGCGTTCGTCGCGCGTCGCGCCGACTTGCAGCGCCTGCGCGAGGTCGTCGCCGCGCAGATGCGCAACGAAATTTCTTTCGCCGTTGCCTTGCAGCGCGTGAACGGACGCATCGTCGACGGGCTCGGTCCGGTCAGCAGCGTGCGCGAACTCGCCGACATGCGTGCGCGCATTCGCGAGGTGCGCGAGCGCAGTCCGGCTTATCTGGCGCAACAGGAAGCCGCCGCCGCGCCCTTCGATGCCCTGCTCGCCGATCTCGATGGCGATGCCGCCGTGCTGGTGCGCCGGGTCAGCGGGGCGAAACAGCCGCTGCATCTGCAACATCTGCAGGGCGTGGTCGCCGATATCGGCGCGCAGATGGCCGCGCTCGATGCCTTGCTGCTGCACCTGGACGCGCACCGGTCGGACTGGCATCTCGATGCCAACGGCGTCGGCGTGATCTTTTCCGACCAGGCGGCCGGCGAGACCTTCCAGCGACTGGCGGGTCGTTTCGATGCTGCGTCCAAGCGTTTGGAAGCGAGTACCGCCGCGCTCAAGGCCTCGGCCGCTGCTGAGCGGCCCTCGCCGAGTGATGCGCGGTAAACAAACCGACGGGAGGCAGTGAAGCGCTTCTTCACATGCGCTTGTCGCAGGTTTTCATTCACTCCGGGCGTGGCAGCATCGAGCTTCCCATCAGCGCCTGCCATGGAGGAATGCATGTCGGTTTTCGTGGATGAGTTGGCAAGACAACGCGCCCTGGACACCTATCACCTGGTCGACAGCCTGCCCGAGGCGGCGTACGACGACATCACGCGCGTGGCCTCGGCCCTGTGCGGCGTGCCGATCGCGTTGATCTCGCTGATCGATCGTGACCGGCAGTGGTTCAAGGCGCGCACGGGTCTGGCGGCGACGCAGACGCGGCGCGATGAGGCGTTCTGCGATCACGCCATCCGCGAGCCGGACCGGCTCATGGAAGTCCCCGATGCCCTCGGCGACGCGCGGTTTGTCGACAATCCGCTGGTGACCGGGGAGTTGGGCATTCGCTTCTATGCCGGCATGCCCCTGGTGACGCCGGGCGGCGCGCCGATCGGTACGGTCTGCGTGATCGACCGCGAACCGCGGGAGCTCAACGAGGCGCAGCGCGAAGGTCTGGCATCGCTCGCGCGCCTGACGATGAATCTCATGGAAGCCCGACATCGCGAACGCGAGCTCGAGCGGGCGGCGTTTCTTGCATCGGCCGTGCCCGAGCCCGTGCCCGTGGCGCCGTCGATCGACCACAGCGCCTTCACGGTGGCGATCTTCGAAGTGCAGGATCTCGCCGGTGCCGGTGCGCGCCTGGGCGAACGTGCCGCCGAACGCGTGGTGCTCGATCTGGAGAATGCGTTGCACGATGGCCTGCGCCCGGGCTCGGGCGACAGCGCCAGTCGTGCGACCGGCAGTGCGGAAGTCATCGTGGTGCTGCACGGCAAGGACGTCGGCGACGCACTGCAACGCTTGCAGGAACGCGTCTTCGCCTTCGAACGCGAGACCGGCCTGCATGTGCTGTCGGGGCATGCCGATTCGGAGGCTGCTAACGAGCGCGTCGAATCCGTTTTCCTGCGGGCCGACATCGCGTTGAGCCAGCAAAAAGACGTGTACTGGGCTGGCCTGACCTCGTAAGCTCGCTCCGACACCGGCTTGAGGCGAGACATCGATGGAAGCGAAGCGCGCGCGCTGGCTCGCGGCGGTGGCGATGGCGGCGTTGTTGGCCATCGCCGGGGTCTATGGCGGAGTGCCCTGGCTGCACTACCTCGCCAAGCCCGTGACAACGTGGCTCATCGTGGCGATGGTCTGGCGCCTGCCGGCGACCGAACCGCGTTATCGCGCCGGCATCCTTGCCGGCCTGGGGCTGTCGACGCTCGGCGACGTGCTGCTGATGCTGCCGGTTGACGCCTTCGTGTTCGGCCTGGCGAGTTTTCTGTTCGCGCATCTGGCCTATCTGTTCGCGTTCTCACAGCGTGCGCGATTGTTCGCCGTGATCTGGCCAGTGCTCGTTTATGCAGCGCTCGCAGCCGCCGTGCTCTCACTGCTGTGGCCGGCCCTGCCGTCAGCGCTGGCCGTGCCCGTCGTGGTCTATGTCTCGGTGCTGGCGGCGATGGCTGCGCAGGCGGCCGGCATGTGGTGGCGACAGCGCGACTGCGTGAGTGCATTCGCAGCGATCGGCGGACTGTGCTTCGTCGCCTCCGACGCAATGCTCGCCCTCGATCGTTTCCGCGCGCCGTTCGCCATGGCGATGGCGGCGGTGCTGACGACGTACTGGATCGCGCAGTGTCTGATCGCGCTGTCGGTTAGTCGTGAGTCAGGCCTGCCCCGAGGCCCCCAACCGCAACGCGACCAGATCAAGCAAGGCACGCAGGCGCGCGAGCCGGCGCAGATCGCGGTGATAACCGATCCAGGTATCGCGGCCGGGCGGTGGCTCGCCGAGATCCACGCGCATCAGTTCGCCGAGGCTGTCGCCTAGCGGTACGGGCAACACGGCCAGTCCCAGGCCCTGTGCGCACATGCGTGCCTGCACCAGACGGCTGTTGCTGCGAAACGCGATGCGCGCCTTCGGCAAGCGCGTCTGCAGCCAGCTGTCATCGGGAAAACCGGCGAACGCGGAATCGAGCGCGAGCAGGGCGGTGTCCTCGCCCTCGCCGACATCGGAAAATGCGCCGCCGCGCCGCGCATACACCGCGTACGGGGTATGCAACAGCTTGCGTGAGATCACGTCGGGTTCGTCGAAGGGGCGGATGCGGAAAGCCAGATCGGCTTCGCGGCGCGACAGACTGAGAAAGCGCGCCTCGGTGAGCAACTCGACGGTGATGCGCGGATGCGTCTGCGCGAACTCGGCGAGCAGGGGCGTGAGCACCGTCGCTCCGAACCAGTCCGACGAAGTCACGCGCAGGCCGCCTTCGAGATGCTGTTCCTGGCCGGTGAGCCGACGCGCGATCGCCAGCGCTTCTTCTTCCATGCGCTCGGCATGCGCGAGCACCGCGCTGCCTTCGTCGGTCAGCACGAAGCCCGCGCTCGTGCGCTGGAAAAGTTTGTGGCCCACCGCGTCTTCGAGCGCGCGCAGGCGCCGACCCATCGTCGGCTGCGTCTGCTCGAGCCGACGCGCGGCCGCGCCGAGCGTGCCTTCGCGCGCAATCGCGAGAAACACGCGCAGGTCGCTCCATTCCATGCCGGACCCTCGGATGACGCCGGACAGCGTCATGCAAGTATGCATGGAAGGTGTTCATCGTCGTCGGTTCCCATGCGAATTTACGTGAGCTAGATTGGCGCTTCACCGGCCCGGAGCCCCGTATGACCCCCGTCTCCCTGTATTCGCCCGAACCTGCCCGCGGCTGGCTGCCCTGGGGTCTGCTCGCTCCCATCCTGCTGATCGTGTTCGTGGCGGCGCCGGTGCTGGCGACGGACGGATGGATGCAGGCGAATCATTTCCTCGAGCCGATGGGCGCGCCGATCGGGTTGCGCGGCTTCTACGCCCTGCTGACCATTCCCTTCGCGCTGAACCTGCTGGAAGTTCTCGCCTGGGTGCGCTGGGTCGAACGCCGTCCGTTCACGACGATCGGCCTGGTCGGTCCGCAGCCCCTGCACAAGTTTCTGCACGGCATCGCCATCGGCGCCGGCACGGTATCGATCGTGGTGATTTCGATCTGGATCGCGGGCGGCCTGCAGGCCGGTGGTTTTTTCGCGGCATGGCGGTCGCCGATGAGCTTGATGCATGTGGTGCTGTTGCTGGCGAGTTTCGTGCTGCAGGCCGGCACGGAAGAAATCATTTTCCGCGGCTGGCTGTTGTCGGCGGTCGCGCGCAAGTTCAATGTCGCGATCGCGGTGTTGCTGGTGTCGCTGGCCTTCACGTTCTTGCACTACAGCCCGCACCAGCCGCTGCGTATCGTGAGCTGCTCGTTCCTGTTCTCGGTGTTCGCCTGCGTCTGGGCGTTGCACGCCAAGAGCATTTGGGGCGTGATGGGTTGGCACACGGGCTGGAACTGGCTGCTCTCGACCGGGTTCGAGTTGCCCGTCACCGGCATCGATGCGAACCTTCCGGCCTTGCTGGTGGCCTTGCGTCCGCACGGTCCGGATCTCCTGACCGGCGGCACGGAAGGGCCGGAAGGCAGTGTCCTGTGCAGCGTGTTTTTTGTCGTCGCGATCGCGCTCATGATCTGGCGTCGCAGAGCGCGCGAGGCGGCGGCCGCAGCTGGCGTCGGCATACGAACGGAGGAAAGCCCATGAGCGTGGTATCGCCGCGGCAAATCGCTGCCAACCTCGCCGAACTTTGGTCTCCACGCGTGATCGCCGACGTCGACGATTCCTACGTCAAGGTTGCGCGGGTAGAGGGCACGTTCGGCTGGCACAGCCACGAGCACGAAGACGAAATGTTTCTGGTGCTGCAGGGGCGCCTGCGCATCGACATGGACAGTGGCGCGGTCGAACTGGGCGAGGGCGAGTTGTACGTCGTGCCCAAGGGCGTGCGGCACAATCCGAGCGCCGCCGGCGAATGCCTGGTGATGCTCATCGAGCGCAAATCGACCCTGCATACCGGCGACCAGGTCACCGACAAGACGCGGTCGATTGCCGATCAGCTGCGGCCGCTGTAGACCCGATCGATCGTTGCGACGCGGCCGCTCAGCGGCGGATCATCGTCGCCAGCATCGTCGCGACCAGGACCGACGTGCCTTCCTGGTCGGCGAAGATATCGCCGCGCGTGATCATCAGGGTGCGGCCCGGTTTGAGCACCGTGCCGACGGCGCGGAAGCGCGTGCCGGCCGCCGGGCGCAGCAAGTTGAGTTTGAATTCCACGCTCAGCACATCCGAGCCGGCCGGCATCAGCGATAGCGCCGCGAAGCCGCAGGCGCTGTCGACCAGGGTCGTGACGATACCGGCATGGATGAAGCCATGTTGCTGCGTCAGCGTGTCGCGATGCGCCATCGCGATCTCCACCTCGCCCGCGTCCACACGCGTCAGTTCGGCGCCGATGAGGTGCATCGCGGGTTGCAGATCGAAGCAGGCACGGACACGGTCGGCGAAATCGGCGGCAGGGGCGTGGGCATCGGTCATGACCCGAGCATAGGGGCGAAGCTTCACCCCTCGCAATCGCGGCGTCGCCGACCGAATACCCTGAACGCGCCGACCTTCGACGAACCTGGCCTGAACCCCTGCCTTCCGGCGGGGTCATAAACGCCGCCACACGGCTAAAATGCCGTTAATTCGTGCGTTTTCAGGAGTAATGGGACCATGCATCAAGAAAGAATGTCGGGACACGCCGCGTGGGCGCTGCGTTGGCGCCGGGGCCTGTCTCTGGCCGCGCTGACGGGCCTGCTGTGGGTGGGCAGTGCGGCGGCGATCGAGTTGCCGTGGAAGGCGGACAAGAAGCCGGCCGTTGGTTCGTGCTTCCTGTTGTTCGAAGTGGGCAAGGGCGAGGTTCGCCGCGCACCGGACGAGGTCTGCGACTCGCGCGTCACGCCGGCGTCGACGTTCAAGATTCCGCATTCGCTGATCGCGCTCGACACCGGCGCCGTGTCCGGGCCCGACGAGGTCATCCCCTACGACGGCAGTGGCAACTGGCCCGAATCGTCCAAGCGCGATCACACCCTGGCCAGCGCCTTGCAGAACTCGGTGGTCTGGTACTACCAGAAGGTCGCCGAACGCGTCGGCGAGAAAAAGGAAGCCGCGTACCTGCGCAAATTCGCCTACGGCAATGCCGACAGCGAGAGCGGGCTGACCACGTTCTGGCTCGGCGGTTCGCTGCAGATCACCCCCGAGGAGCAGCTGGATTTCCTGCGCCGCTTCTACGACGGCAAGCTGCCGGTGAAGTTCGAATCGATGACGACGGTGATGTCGATGCTGCTGCAGCCGCCAGGCGTGGTCGTCAATTCGCTGGGCGAGCATCCGTTCGACGCGCCGTGGCCGGCGGGTACGTCCGTCGCGGCGAAAACCGGCAGCGGCACCGATGCCGACGGTCGCACCGTGCGCTGGCTGGTCGGGCGCGTGCGTCGCGAAGGCAGTTCCTATCTCTTCGTCAGCTGCGTGATCGGCGACGAGGACACGCCCGCCGAGGCGGCGATCGATCTGGCGGCGAAATCCCTGCGCGAGAATGGTGTGCTCTGACCGCGGGTTGTGCCTAGAATGCCGGCAGCAACCAGCGAGGGGCGCTTGTGATCCGCGTAAACGATCTTTCCTTTGCCTACCGGAAGAACAAGCTTTACGAGCGTTTCAATCTTCAGATCGACGAGCCGGGCGTTTACGGTGTCTTCGGGCGCAATGGCAGCGGCAAGTCGACCCTGCTCAAGCTGTTGGCCGGGCTGCTGTTTCCACGTCGGGGTCGCATCGAGGTGCGGGGTTTCGAACCGCGCCGGCGGCATCCGGACTTCCTGGCGCAGGTTTACATCGTCCCGGAGGAATTCCATCTGCCCGACCTGAGCGCGACGCGGCTTGCGCAGACGCAGGCGGGGTTCTATGCGGCGTTTTCGGCCGAGGCTTTTGCCGAATATCTCGACATCTTCGAGCTGTCGGCGCAGCAGACCTTCGGTCAGATGAGCCTGGGCCAGAAGAAAAAAGCGGCGATGGCCTTCGCGCTTGCGACGTTCACCCCGGTGCTGCTGCTCGACGAGCCCACCAATGGCCTGGATATCCTGGGTCGCGACCAGTTCAAGAACATCGTCGCCCGTCCCGAACAGCGCAGCCGCACGATCCTGATCAGCACGCACCAGGCGCACGATCTGGAACGCATCATGAGCCATATCCTGTTCGTCGATTCGGCGACGCTGGCGCTGTCGGCGACCTTGCCCGAACTCGCGGCGGCCATGACCATGGGCGTGGCGGCGGACGCGGAGGCGCTGGCGGAGGTCGACGGGCTGATTTACCACGAGGCGATGGGCGAGCAATGGGCGTTCGTCGCCGAAAATGCCTCTTCGACGCCGGGTGCCGTGCATCTGGAGCTGCTGTACAAGGCGTTGAGCCGCAACAAGGCCGGCGTGCTCGCGGCCCTGCAGGCGACCGACCAGGAGAGCGCGCATGTTTAAGCTGACGAGATTCCGGCGTCTGGCGGCAGCGCATTGGGCCGAACAATGGCGCACGTACGCCTGGTTCCTTGGCATCGGTGTGATCGTGCACTTCGTGCTGGTGCTGATCCTGCTCCTGCCCGATGACGGCTTCCGCGCGCTGAGCACCGGTGGCCAGGCGGCGTTCTTCTACACGGGGCTGTACCTGACCGCGCCGATTTTCGCTGGTCGCTACTTCCAGGCGATGACGCGGCCGGAGTCGAGCCTGGTGCTGCTGATGCGGCCCGCCTCTTCGTTCGAGAAATGGCTGCTGGCATTTCTCGTTGTCGCAGTGGCCTATCCGCTGGCCTATATCCTGGCCTACAACGTCTGCAATATTCCCGCCGGTCTGATCGCTGCGGCCCAGGCGCACAACGCCTATGTGCTGAGCGCCGCGGCGGGCAACGACAACCTCGGATATCTCCTGAAGCCGGAGAATTTCGAGCTGTATTTCGTCTGGGAGCACATCGACCGGGCGTATCTGTGGATGGTGATCCTGTCGCTCGGCGCGCTGCAGGGCTTCGCCGTGCTCGGCAGCCTGTATTTTCGTGCGATGCCTTTCATCAAGACCATTCTTGCCGCCTTTTTCGTCCTGCTGGCGGTGATCTTCCTGGCCTCCGTACTCAGCACCCAGCCCGATCTCTTCTTCGGATACTGGAGCAGCGTGTGGGAGCTGCCCACCTGGCAAAGCACGCTGTTCGCCGCCGCCTGGGTCGGCGTGCCGGTCCTGTTGTGGATCGCCTGCCTGTTTGCGCTGCGGGAACGGGAGATCGCCTGATGAAACGCACTGCCGCCACTTTCGCTGTCGCCATGGCACTGTTCTTGAGCGCGATCGCGTTTTCGCAACGGCCACCGGACGAAACCAGTCGCGTCGCCCTGGATTTCACCGGGATCGATACCGTCGAGGTGGCCTCCAAAGACAATTTCTCGCTCACCTTTGCCGACGGCCAGGCCCATGAAGTCCGTGTCGACTCGCCGAGCGTGCACGAGGATATCCGCGACGTGCAGGTTTCCCGACGCGGCAGCACCCTGATCATCGCGACGCGTGCCTTGCCAGAGCCCACCGAAGAAAATCCGACGCTGCGCTACCGGGAATTGAAAGTCTCCCTGCCGACCCGCGTCCGCCATCTCATCCTGCGCGGCAGCGAAATCGAGGTGAAAACGCCAATGCCCTCGCTCGACGTGCGCAGTTCGGGGCCGGTGTTCCTGCAGGGCGACGTCCAGCAGCTGCGCGTGATCGATACGCGTGAGCCGGCCGGTTGCAAAGGCAAGTGCGCGAACATGATCACCATTCGCAGCGGCACGATCCAGGCGCTGACGGTGGCCACGCGCGACGGCAGCGTGTCGCTCGAGCAGGCCGGGACCATCGCATCGGCGACGCTGGCCCTGGGCCCGGACGCGACCTTCTCGCTCGGCAACGCCCGGCGCCTCAACACCGTGCATCTCGTGGACCTCGATCCCCTGACTGGCGACGCACCCGTCCAGGTCGCACCCGCCGAAAAGACCGATTAGACGGGTACGCGGAGACGCGTTTCCACGCGACGGCGGCCGATTCGCCTCCGGCCGTTTTCGCGAGCACAATGCCGCCATGGCCGCCGCCGAAAAACGCGAGCATCCGCGCGAGAACGTGTTTCTCGCCATCATGATTTCGCCCAATGGCAGCGAACACCGCGTCGTGGTCTACGACTTGTCCGAGAGTGGTGCGCGGCTTGGTCTGGCCGACGACTGGGAGGCGCATGCGGGCACCGCGTTGCGTCTGTACTTCCAGCTCGATCCCGAACACGTGGTCATGCTCAATGGCCGCGTCACGCGGCTCGCAGTCGATCACATGGGCGTGCAGTTCGCGCCCGTGCAAGCCGACGCGATCCGGCAGCTGCTGGCCGGCATCGGCTTGGGCGACTAGGCGCGGCTCAGAAGCGGTAGCGGATCTTCGCCAGGATCTGATCGGAATCGCGCAGGCCGAGCGCTTCGTCGAACAGGTCGCCGGTCGAGCGCAGTTCGCGGTTCTCTTCCAGATAGCCGCCGCGCGAATACACCAGATAGATGTCCGACTGCGGACCGAGCAGGTAGCGGTAGCGCAGCTGCACGCCGAAGCTGTTGATCTCGAACGCGGGCAAGGCGAGGGCGCCGTTGCTCATGCGGCCGTCGGGCTGCAGCAGATAGCGTTCGCCGCGGTCAGCGCCGATCGCCAGCCACTGCGTTTTCACCCGGAACTCGTGCTTGCTGCTCGGGAACCAGCCCAGATTGAGCGACATCTCGCGCAGATCCTTGTGGTAGCGGCCGAAGTCGGTGCCGCCTTCCCAGATCAGCCAGTCGCTGGCTTTCTGCCGGCCGAGCTCGAGCTGGGCATTGAGTGTGTCGCTCGGATACCAGTTCGTGGTGAGGTAGAGCACTTTCGCGTCGCCGTTCTCCAGGCCCTGCGGGGCCAGCTCGCCGTAGACAGAGAACTGCCACTGGCCATGCCGCGCGGAATTGAATTCCGCGAAAGAGTTGCTGCGGCCGGACACGCGCCATAGGCCATGACCGCGCGAGATCAGATCGTTCCAACCGGCACTGATGAGGTTGTGACCGATTTCGATGTTGCCGCCGCTGCGCAGTTCGAGTTCGCCGTTCAGCAGGAGCCAGGTCGGCAGACGATCACCGGTATCGTTGCTGCGATGCTGGGTTTCGACGGAGAAACCGGAGCTGCGGATGCGCGAGGTGTCGCTGGTCGCGCGGCGGGTGTAGTTGGCGGTGAGCTCGAGCTCGTTGAGACTGGCGCGGCGCAGGAAGCCGAGGTCGTTGAAGTCCAGGCGGCGATCGAAATGCGTCGCTTCGGCTTCGTAAGTCCAGGACTGCGAGGGCGCGTAGTTGATGCGGAACCAGCCGCCGGTGCCGTCCTTCGACAGGCCGGCCTGATCGATGAAGCTCGCGAGGATCTGCGCGTTCACCGTCAGCGTATCGCTCGGGCGCCAGCGCAGGTCGAAGGCCTGCACCTGCGCCGTGCGATCGCGGAACGGCCGCTCGGTGTCGGTGCCCAGCCAGCCGAGGCTGAGCTTCGGCGTGACCGGGTAGAGCAGACGCGCGGCGTAGAAATCACGGCCGGCATCGTCGTGTTCGGCGGCTGCGAGCAGGCCGTAGCCGAGCTCGCCGACCGAACCGTTGAGCTTCACTGCCGCGTCGATATCGGCCGCGCCCGAGCCGTCGTCGGCATTCGCGCCGATGCGGCGCGTGTAGATCAGCTGGCCGTTGTCGGGCGTGCGCAGATCGAAGAAGCCCTGGTTCTCGGTGAAGAACGGGCGCTTGTCGGTGTAGAAGGTTTCGACCGCATCGAAATTGACGACGAGTTCGTCGGCTTCGACCTGGCCGAAGTCGGGATTGATCGTCGCGCTGAGCTGGAAGGTCGGTGAAGGCTTCCAGAACAGGTCGGCGCCGACCTTGTAGTCGGTGCTGCCGTCGATGAGGTCGTGCAGCACCGTGACGTAGGGCCAGACATGGAACAGCGCTTTGCGGTACTGCGGAATTTCCACCTTCTCGAAATCGGAGACGAAGCGCGGGCGCTCGTACGACGCGGCGGGCGTGGCATAGCGTTCGCCGTTGCCGCCCATGACGCGATCGAAATACACCGCGACCGTGCGTGTGGGCGTGTCCGAGCCGCGCATCGGCGCGACCGACCACGGGATCAGCATTTCCACGTACCAGCCGGTCTCGGTTTCGGTGACCGCCCAGGACCAGTCGGTGTCCCAGTCGGAGTTGAAATAGTTTTCGTTGGTAACGACGACGTCCTGGATCGAACCGGACAGGCCGACGGTGAAGTTGTAGGCGGTGCGGCCGTCGGCGTCGAAGTCGATCATGAAGTTGACGCGATCGCTCGGACGGCCCTGATCGCGTTCCAGGCGCGGCTTGACGCGCGGCACGTTCGCCGGATGCGCGACGGTGAAGCCCACCGCGATGCCCTGCGGCGTCGAGATCATGCGCGCTTCGGTCGCGAGCGCCGGATCGGGCGTGGCCAGCGAATACGGCTGCGTGACCTTGAAGTCCTTGAACACGCGCGCCTGCGCCCACTCCGGTTCGTCGAGCTTGCCGTCGACCGTGATCGACTGTGCGTGGGCGGCGAATGCACTGCCCGAGAGCAGGGCGGCGAAGAGGGCGCGGGCGAGCAGCGAGGGCGGAGACGAGATCATGCGGGCGTGGCCTGGCAGGTGTTGCGGCAGCGGGTGCCTATTCTAGAAGTCGCCGGGCGCGTCGCCCCCCTGCCATTGGTGGGGGGTGAGCGTGATGCAGGCACCGGTTTGGCGCACCGCCAACCGTCTGGCCGACGGGTTAGCATCGGCCTTGGTAAATCGCCGCCGGAACCTCATGAAAACCGTCTACCGCGCCGCCAGCCCGCTTGATGCGCAACTCGTAGTCGATTGGCTGGCCGCCGAAGGCATCGACGCGCATGTGCAGGGCAATTATCTGTCCGGTGCGATCGGCGAACTGCCGATCGGGGAAATGGTGCGTGTATGGGTGGCCGATGACGACGAAGCGGCAGCGCGTGCCTGCCTGGCTGAGCGTGAGGCGCAGAACTCGGCCGAGGGCGACGACTGGGACGAAGCTGACGTCGAAGCCGAAGTAACAGAAGCGTCGCCGGGCTCTGCCACGGCGGCGCCCGTCGTATCGGGAGGGCGTGGCTGGATCGGGCTGGCGGTCGGTCTGCTCCTTGGCGCCGGCCTGACCTACTGGCGCATGCATGTGCCGGTGCAGGTGGATGAACTCGACTACGACCACAACAATCTCGTCGATTCCCGTGAGACTTATGAAGGCGAGGTCCTCAAGAAGATCGTCGACGATCGCAATGGCGATTCCAAGCCGGATCAGATCACGCTCAATCCTTGGAGTGGCGCGGCCGAAGTCCAGGTCGATGATGATTTCGACGGACGGTTTGAGGGCGTGATGATCTACAAGAAGAATCTCCTGAATTCGTATGCCGTCGATGATGACGGCGACGGATTCTTCGAGCAGCGCAGCGACTATGTGGACGGGGTGATTTGGCGCGATCAATATCTGGACCCACGCGATTCGTCTGTCTTCAAGCAGCGCCTGTATGTCCACGGCGTGCTAGACACCGAAGAAATGGATCGCGATCGCGACGGCACTCTGGAGATAAAACGAAAGTTTGACCGGATCGGCGAAGTGATTCCGTCCGACACCGTCGCCCCGTAATCACGCTGCTGCCTCCGGGCGGTGATGCCCGCTGTGCCTCGGTCGAGGCTTATGCGCGCAGGTGGTACATGCGCAGCGTGCCGAAATTCTTCGCGGCGGGGACCTGGCCGACATAGTCGCAGGCATAGCCGTCCGGGGCGAGTGCGAGGCGGGCGGCGAATTGTTCGGTCACGAATACCTCGCCCGGCGGCGTGACTGGTTCGATGCGCGCCGTGCGGCTGACATGCGCGCCGAAATAATTGGTCAGGCCGAGCACCGGATCGGTCGCTTCGAACACCGGGCCGTAGTGGCCGCCCAGGCGCAGGGCGAGCGTGTCCGGCAGACCGCAGGCGTGCAGGTCTAGCGCTTTCATCGCAGTTTGCAGGTCGAGCGCGCAGCGCGCGGCGGCGACGGCGTCGTCGAGCACGAGAAACAGGCCGTCGCCCCAGGTGTTGCGATAACTCAGATGCGCACCGTAGTTCGCGAGTACGCCGCCGATCGCGCCGAGCACATGGGTGACGAAGGCGGGGATCTGCGCTTCCTGCAATTTGCTGAAGCCTTTCACGTCGCCGAACAGCATCGCCTTGAGCTGGCGTTCGGAGGGCGCGGGCAAGGGCGAGCGTGTGTTCGCGGCGGGCGCATTGCCCGGGCTCGCGATCACGGTCGTGGTGCGACCCGTTTCGCGCCAGGTACTGACGTCGAAGCCGGTGCCGGCGACGCCGCCGGTGACCACGCCGTCCCAGACCGCGATCTGCTGCACGTCACCGTCCAGAAAACGTGCGCGCAGGATTGCCAGGCCCATCGCGACGAAGGAGCCGTACGAGAAAATCCAGTCGTGGCCCAGAAAGCGATCGTCGGTAGCGAAGGTGATCGAGCTCGCGTGCTGCAGACAGTGCTCGAACCGCGCGAGCCAGGGCGCGCCGGCGGGCGCGACCGAGATGCCGGTGAACTCGTCGCGCGAGAATGGCAGTACCACATGCAACTCGGCGCCGCGCGCAAGCAGGGCTTCGGCGAACAGGATGTCGGCGCCAGAGGCGAGGCCGCCATAACCAAAGCCGACCTGTCGTTCGGCAAGTTGTTTGCCGATCGCGTCGGCGACACCCGCTTCCTCATTCGCGGGGAAGCGGCCGCGCGCACCGGGTGCGGCGATCATATGGCCGGTGTAGTGGATCACGGTCGGCGGCGCGAGCGGCGCCAGCACGGCATCGTCGATGCCACGCTGCCGGCAGATCAGGCGGAGTTGCCGGCGCGTGGCGGCGCGCGCGGCGAGATCGTGGCCCTGGTGCGCGGCGTGTTCGAGGGCGCCCGCGGCCGCATCGACATGCCCCAGCACCAGCTCCGCTTCCGCGAGCGAAGCGGCGCGATAGTAATTGTCTTCGACGCTGGCGCCCGCCGCCCGGCACAGCGGCCGGACCGCGTTCGCCATCACTTCCGCGGCCCGGACATCGCCGGCGAGCAATCGTAAGGTCGCGACATTGATGCCTGGGTAGTAGTCGCCGCCGTCGCGATAGATCGCTTCATACCGGTCGGCGGCTTGCGCGAGCAGGGCGGGGCGTTCGTTCGCCGGCGCCGTGAGCGCGCGATCCTTGGCGATGCGCGCGGCGAGCGCGGCGATGTCGCCATCCTTCGCAGTGGCCAGGCCGAGGCGCCGAAACTCCGCGTCTGCCTGCGCGGTGGCTCCGGCCTTGGCGAGATTGAGCACGGCGCGGTGGCCCAGGCGCAGATGGCCCGGATGCGCTTCCAGCCCTTGCAGGGCGGTGTCGTAGGCGAGCAGCAGTTCGCCGCGGGCTTCGAGTTGGCGGACGCGCGCGAGCCAGTCTTCGGGACCGTTCATGCGCGCGGGTTATTCGGCCGCGCAGCGGACACGGATGATCGAACCGTCTTCGACTTCGCCGCGCGAGCGCGTGAGTTTCATCAGGTTGTCGTCGACGATCTGCAGGTGGTAGCTGTCGGTCTGATCGGCTTGTTTGTCTTCGGGCAGGAAGTCAAAACCGTCGCCGGCGGCGATGGCGCGCGAGGGAACGTCCCAGTTCGAGGTCTGCGGATGGTTCACGCGCGTAAGGATGGTGTCGGGACCGGTGCGCAGGATTTCGTAGCGGATCGTCAGGCCGTTGTAGGGCTGGCACCAGTGGCCCACGAGGAAGGCGATGTCGCTGCGCTTGGGCGCGCGGGCAACGGGCGCCGCGGCGGCAACCGGTGCGGGAGCCGGGGCGGAAGCGACCGGCGGTGGTGCCGCAACTGCAGGTGCCGGTGCGGGTGTGGTCGTGGCAGGTGCGGTAGTCGTCGGGGTCGGTGCAAGCACGGGCGTCGTCGTGGCGACGTCGCTGGGTGCCGCGACCGCAGGCGCCGTCGTGGCCGTCGCGACGGGTGCGGGCACGGCATTGCGCTGACTGACGATCCAGGTGCCGGCGATCGCCAGGGCGACGACCGCCAGGCCCAGCAGGCCCAGCAACACTGGCGAATGCGTGCGTGCGACGGCCGGCGTCGGTGCCGGCATCGGCGTCGTCGACCGCACCGGTGCTGCGCCCGGCACGGACATCGCCTTGATCGCCGCGACCAAGGGCATGAGGTGCTGCTCCATCGGCGACTTCCACGCGTCGACCCATTGCGCAGAGGAGATGTAGAACTCCAACGCACCCGACGGATTCACTTCGCGGATGCGCACCGGCAACACCGGCTTGGTCTTGCTGACCGCGCGTTCGACTTCCTTGCGCACGAACTGCGAGTCGTTGGACTGGTCCGAGAGCACGAGCACGAGCGCGCGGGCCTGCTCGATCGCGTCGATGATCGCCTGTCCGTATTCGACGCCCGGCGAGACATCGCGCGGTGCGACCCAGCAGCTGATGCCCTGGCCTTCGAGGAAACCGACGATGCGGAACGCGACATCGCGGTCGGCACTGGCATAACTGACGAAAATATCGGGCACCGTCCGCCTCGACCGTTCGGGAGCGTGGCGGCCAGTCTAGCAGCGGGGCCGGCGCGTCAGCGGGCGACCGGCGGGCGTCCAGGACCGGTCCGGGGCGGGTGCACCGGGTCCGGGGAACCGTGATTTCCGGGCCCCTGCCTTCCGGCCCTTCAGTCCGCGGCCAACCCTAGTAAGCTGGCCCGGTCCTGCCGCCGTCCCCGAAAGCCCATGACCGTGCCCGCGTCGCCCCGTTCCGATGCTTCCCATCTCTGGCTGGGACTGGCGATGTTCGTTCTGGCGGCGCTGGGCTCCTGGTATTTCGTCGGCTTCGTCGCCAGCACCGGCGATCGTCTCGAACGCGAGCGCGTGCAGTCGCTCGCGCGCACGGCGGCGGCCACACTCGAGTCCGGTCGCATCGGCATGCTCAAGGGCAGCACCGCCGACATCGGCACGCATGACTTCGATGCGATCCGCGACGAGCTGCGCCGCGTGCGCGACGTCAATCCCGACTTCCGTTTCGTCTACCTGATGCGGCCGGCCGCCGACGGCCAGCGCAAGATGGTATTCCTCGCCGATGCCGAAGCCGCGGAGTCGTCGGACTATTCCGCGCCCGGCGACATCTACGACGGCCCGTCGCTGGAACTGTGGCGCGTATTCAGCACCGGCATTCCGGAGATTCAGCCGCCGTATCGCGACAAGTGGGGCTATTGGGTCACCTCGATCGCGCCGGTGCGCAACGCGAACGGCACGATGGTCGCGATTCTTGGCATGGATATCCGGGCCGACACCTGGCTGGCGACACAGGCGCGCTATCAAGCCTTCGCCTGGGCGATCTGCGGCTTGATCCTGGCCCTGATCGTGTTGTTCACGCTGGGCCTGCATCTGCAAAAACGCGCCGGCGAACGCCTGGCGGTGGTCAACGACCAGCTGCAGGAAAAGCTCGCCGAACTCGAGCGCGCGCAGGAAGGCCTGCGTCTGGCCGATGTCGTCGTGCGTCATACCGGCGAGGGCATCCTGGTGCTGGATCCGGAGTTGCGCGTGGTCAGCGCCAATCCCGGATTCGTGCGCATCACCGGCCATCCTGCCGACGAGGCGATCGGCAAGGTTGCGCCGCTGTTCGATGACGATGCCGACGCGCTGCAGCAGGTAAGGACGCGCCTGCAGGCCGGTACGCACTGGGACGGCACCTTGCTGGCGCGTCGCGCGAACGGCGATCGTTTTCCGCTCGAGGCCAGCGTCGACCGCGTGCACGACGGCGATGGCCGCGTGCAGCACTACGTGATGGTGTTCCGCGACGTGACGGTGCAAAAGCAGCTCGAGGACCGTCTGCGCGAATTGTCGGCGACCGATGGCCTGACCCTGCTCGCCAACCGTCGCAGCTTCGACGAAGCGCTGGAACGCGAATGGCATCTGGCGACGCGGCATGGCGAGCCGGTGTCGCTGATCATGATCGACATCGACCATTTCAAACCCTACAACGATCTCTACGGCCATGGCGCGGGCGATCGTTGCCTGCAGCAGGTCGCGACCGCGATCGCGGCCGGCGTGCGCCGCGAGGGCGCGCTCGTCGCGCGCTACGGCGGCGAAGAATTCGCGGTGATCCTGCCGCGCACCGATACGGCTGCCGCGCAGGAAGTCGCCGAGTCCCTGCGCCGCCGGGTCGAATCGCTCGGCATCGCGCACGCGGGCAATCCCGACGGTAGCCGCGTCACGGTGTCGATGGGCATTTCCACGCGCACACCGCCGCAGACCGCCGATTTCGAAGACCTCATGCAGAGCGCCGACCAGGCCCTGTACCGGGCCAAGGAAGGCGGGCGCAATGGTGTGGTGTCGTCGGGGTGAGTGTCGGCGGCGATTCTCCGCGCGTCGGCGTCGGCGTCATCGTGATGCGCGACGGCAAGGTGTTGCTCGGCGAGCGCATTGGTTCGCATGGGGCAGGGACCTGGGCCTTGCCGGGCGGACATTTGGAATTCGGCGAGTCGGTCGAGGACTGTGCGCGTCGCGAGGTGCGGGAAGAGACGGGTCTGGTGCTGGGCACGCTTCGCGCGGCGCCGTATGCCAACGATCTGTTCGCGGCCGAAGGCAAGCATTACGTGACCTTGTTCGTCGTGGCGCACAGCGCCGATGGCGAGCCGGTCCTTAGCGAGCCCGAAAAATGTCTGCGCTGGGACTGGTTCCGTTGGACAGACTTCCCCGCGCCATTGTTTGCGCCGCTGGAGACCTTGCGTCGTTCGGGTTACGTGCCGGCGGCGGACTGAAAAACAAACCCCGGCGTCTTGCGACACCGGGGTTCTTGTATCGACCTGCGGATGACGATCAGACGATCGTCAGGGTCACGTCGATGTTGTTGCGCGTGGCATTGGAGTAGGGGCAGACGCCATGTGCGGCGTGGACCAGTTGCTCAGCAACGGCGCGATCGAGGCCGGGCAGCGACACCTGCAGCTCGACTTCGATGCCGAAACCGGCCGGGATCGGGCCGATGCCGACCAGGGCCGTGATCGCGGTGTCGGCGGGCAGCGCGACCTTTGTGCGACCGGCGACGACCTTCATCGCACCGATGAAGCAGGCCGAATAGCCCGCCGCGAACAGCTGCTCGGGATTGGTGCCGTCGCCGCCGGCGCCGCCGAGTTCGCGTGGCGTGCTCAGTTTGACGTCAAGCGCGCCATCGGAGGATGCGGCGCGGCCGTCGCGGCCACCCGAGGCAGTGGCGGTGGCGCGGTAGAGGACTTTTTCGACAGACATGGTGGATCTCCGTGGTGGGTGGGTTTCACAGGATCGGCCAGCGCAGTCCGATCCATGTAAGTTGTGTGATATTAAATAGCGCGCTATGTATGTGGGATGTGTGGTTGGATTGTCCGGCCGGTCAGGTGTTCGCCAGCAGGCTCGAGCGCAAGGCTTCCAGCCGCGCCTTGGTTTCCGACAGTTCCTTCATCGAACAATCGGTTGCGCAGAAAATGCCGTTCTGTACCTTGTGTACTTTGCTCTTGAGCGCGCGCCCGGCAGCGGTCAGGGCGATGACGACCTGGCGTTCGTCGCTGACAGCGCGCGTGCGAGTGATCAGCTGCGCCGCTTCCAGGCGCTTGAGCAAGGGCGTGAGCGTGGCCGAGTCGAGGAACAGGCGTTCGCCGATTTCTGACACGGTGAGCTCGTCGCCGGCCCAGAGCACGAGCATGACCAGATACTGCGGATAGGTCAGGCCCAAGTCGCCAAGCAGCTTGCGATAGACCTTGCTCATCGCCAGTCCGGTCGAGTACAGCGCAAAACACAGCTGGTCCTCGAGCGGGAGGACGCGCGGGGTTCCGGTCTTGGCGGCAGGGCGTTTGCTGGTCATGGGTCGGCAATATACATAGCGCGCTATTGAATAGCAAGCGGTATTTATCGGCTAAGCCCCAGACAGGCGTCGGACCAGGCCCAGGGCGCCTGTTTCGACGAGCGAAAACGCCGCCTCGAACTCGCGGACGCCACCGGTGTAGGGGTCGGGGACCTCGCCGCCGGCCTGTACGTCGGACCATTCAAGGAAAAGTGCGCATTCGGCTTTGGCGTCGCGCGGACTGCGTTGGCGCAATTGCATGAGGTTGCTGCGGTCCGCGCATAAGATCAGGTCGAAGCGGTGGAAGTCGTCGGGCCGCAAGGCTCGCGCGCGCTGACCGGAAATGTCGATGCCGTGCCGGTGTGCAACCGCGATCGCACGCGGGTCGGGCGGTTCGCCCGCATGCCAGTCGCCGAGGCCGGCGGAATCGAGTCGGGTGTCCGGCCTGCGCGTCGTCCAGTGCGCGCGCACCAGACCTTCCATCAAGGGCGAGCGGCAGATGTTGCCGAGGCAGACAAAAAGGATGTCGGGCATGGCGCCTGCATCGAAGGTGGACGAGGCATCGTGGTGGCGGTCCGACAGGCGGTCAAGCCTGGGATATGCTGGACCGCACCTGGCAAGCGGGGGTGGCGATGAGCAGCACCAAGTCCTGGACCTGTCCGGCCTGCCATCTTCCGGCGACCACGCCGTATTGCCCGCAATGCGGCGAACGGCCGCTCGATCCGCGGGAATTGTCCCTGCGTGGCGTCATCAGCCAGGGCTTGCATGCCTTCACCAATCTCGACGCGCGCCTGCTGCGCACCGTGCGCTGCCTGATCGCACGTCCGGGCATGCTGACTCAGTTGTATCTCAAGGGCCCGCGCAAGCCCTTCATCGGGCCGTTCGCGCTGTTTCTGCTGGCCAACGTCGTGTTCGTCGCGATGGAATCCTTGTCGGACTCGCACATCTTCTCGCCGACCCTGGAAAACCACCTGCACCGGCAGCCCTGGAGCCCCTGGGCGCAGGAGCAGGTCGCGCAGCACCTGCTGGCGGCGAATACGACCTTGGCCGGGTATGCGCCGATCTTCAACCAGGCCGTGAACACCAATGCGCAGTCCTTCGTCTTCATGATGGTGCCGCCGCTCGCTCTCCTGGCGGCGCTGGTGTTCTATCGCCGGCACCGACCCTTCGTGGCGAACCTGGCGTTCTCCCTGCACTTTCATGCCTTCGTGCTGCTGCTTTTCAGTGCTGCACTGCTGGTGCCGACGGTCGACAAGTGGTTTGGCGGCGTGGGTCTGGGCTCGCAGCGGCTGGACGATGTTCTGTCGATCAGCCTGCTGGCGATCACGGCCTTCTATTTCTACTGCGCGGTAGGGCCGGTGTACGAGGTGCGCGGGGGCTGGCGAGTGCTGCAGGCGATCCTGCTGGCGATGGGCGCGGCCGCTGTCGTGCTTGGTTACCGGTTCGCCTTGTTCCTGATCACGCTTTACGCCACGACTTAGGCGCAGGTCGCAGACCTCCACCCCGTAGGAGTCGCTGAGGCGTTGTACTCTCGACTCCAATGCCCCGAAGGATCCACCCATGCTCCGTCATCGCTTGCTGGCACTCCTGGCCGCCACGTTCCTCGTCCTCGGCGCGATGCCGGCGGACGCGGCGAACCCGCCGCTGATCGAAACGCTCAAGGGCGAAAAGCCGATCCAGCTACGCAGCCTGCATATTTCCTCCCAGGTGCGCGGCGGTCTGGCGCAGACCACCGTGCGCATGGTTTTTTTCAATCCCAATGCCCGGCAACTTGAAGGAAATCTGCAGTTTCCGCTGCTGGATGGTCAGGATGTCACCGGCTTCGCGCTCGATATCAACGGCAAGATGCGTTCGGCGGTGCCGGTCGACAAAGCCAAGGGCCGCCAGGTGTTCGACGAAGTCGAACGCCAGCGCATCGACCCGGCCCTGCTTGAGCGCACACAGGGCAACAACTTCCGCCTGCGCATCTACCCGATCGCGGCGCAGGGCACGCGTACGGTCGAACTGGTCTATAGCGAGTCGCTCGCGCGCGTCGGTGACGACTGGTCGTACCGCTTGCCACTGGCCTACGGCGGCGGTGCCGACGATTTTGCGCTGAGCCTGCATCTGGCTGGTGGCGCGGCCCGGCCGCGGGCAAACCAGAGTCTGGGCAAGCTGATCTTTGAGAGAGACCGCAGCGGCTGGTCGGCTCAGGTGGCTCGCCACCAGTTTGCGGCGACCGAAGGACTGCAGATCCTGTTGCCGGCCACGCGGGAAGCCCAGACGTTTACGCAAACGCAGGACGGCGATGTGTTCTTCGTCGCCGAGGTGCCGGTGGAAGGTGCACGCTCTGCGCGAACCTTGCCGCGGGTGGTCGGACTGCTTTGGGACAGTTCGGGTTCCGGCGCGGGACGTCAGCTGGCGGCGGAACTGGCAGAGCTCGATATCTACTTCCGCGCCCTGGATCACGGCGAAGTACGGTTGACGCGCCTGCGCGACCGCGCGGAACCGACGACGTCCTTCAAGATCGTCAACGGCGACTGGAGTGCGCTGCGCAAAGCGCTGGAGACCACCGTCTACGATGGCGCCAGCGCCCTGGCTGACTGGAAACCGCAGTCCGATGTCGGCGAATACTTGCTGGTCAGCGATGGCCTGATCAACTACGGCACGCAGGCCTTCCCGGTTCTCGCGAGCGGACAGCGCCTGTATGCGATCAACTCCTCCGCGAGTGCCGACACCGGACGCTTGCGCGCGCTGGCCGAGCGCAGCGGCGGTCGTCTCGTGCAGGTGTCGGCGCAGTCGCCCGGCGCCGCCGCACGCTCGCTGCTGACGGAAGGTCCGCACCTGGACAGCCTGCGAGGCACCGGCGTCGCCGACTTGCAGTTCGAGTCGGCCCATCCTGAGAACGGTCTGGTGCGTATCGCCGGTCGCCTCCTGGCTCCGAACGCGACGGTCGCCGTGCAGTTGACCAGCGACGGCCGTCGCAGCACGGTGATGGTGCCCGTGTCGGCAGAAGCGCCCGAACACCCGATGGCGGCGCGTCTGTGGGCAAGCTACCGTCTGGCGGCGCTGGAGGCGGATCATGAGCTGCAGCGCGCGCAGATTCGTCGCCTCGGCCAGCGTTTCGGCATCGCCACGCGCGAGACCTCGCTGATCGTCCTCGATCGCGTCGAGGACTATGTGCGGCACGACATCACACCGCCAGCGGAGCTGCAGGCCGAATACGCGCGCCTGCGCGCCGAGGAAGAGGGCACGCGCAAGAAGAATCGCGACGAGCACATCAATGACATCGCTGACGCTTACGCCAGCAAGGTCGCCTGGTGGGAAAAGTCCTTCCCCAAGAATGCGCCGCCGAAGCCCAAGCCCGAACGCCGCCGCGAGAGTGAGCGATCGATGAGTGCACCGGCACCGGCGATGGTGAGCGCGCCGCCGTCACCCGCAGCCGAGGCCGCTCGCGACTCTGTCGCCGCGGCAGGCGACGGTGCGGTCAGTCCAGTCGATATGGCGACCAGTGTCGAATCCAACACCCTACTCACCGAGGCTCAGGTCGCACGTGTTCCTGTGGGGCGGAACGTGACAGGAATGGCCGCCGCCGATCCTTCCGGGCGCGCCAATGGTGAAGGCCTGGGTATGACGTTGAAAAAATGGACCGCCGACGCCCCCTACATCTCGCGCATGCAATCCGCGCGCGCCGAAGACCTGTACGCGATCTATCTCGACGAGAAACCCGCTTACACCAACAGCAGCGCGTTCTATCTCGACGTCGCCGACGTCCTGCTCGACAACAAGCAGCGCGACCTCGCCCTGCGCGTGTTGTCCAACCTCGCCGAAATGGACCTGGAGAATCGCCAGGTGCTGCGCATCCTCGGCTATCGCCTGGTGCAGGCCGGCGCGCCGGAACTGGCCATCCCCGTGTTCGAGAAAGTGCGCTGGCTCGCGGAGGACGAACCGCAGTCTTTCCGCGATCTGGGTCTGGCGCTGGCCGCCGCTGGTCGGGACCAGGAAGCGATCGGCCAGCTGTACGAGGTCGTGCAGCGTCCTTGGGACAATCGTTTCGCCGAGATCGAACTGATCACGCTCGCCGATCTCAACGCCATAGTAGCCCGCTCGGCGAAAGCGCTGGACACCTCGCAGATGGATCCGCGCCTGCTCAAGAACCTGCCGCTGGACCTGCGCGTCGTGCTGACCTGGGATGCCGACAACAGCGACATGGACTTGTGGGTGACCGATCCCAACGGCGAGAAGTGCTTCTACAGCAATACGCTGACCTATCAGGGCGGTCGCATCTCCGACGACTTCACCGGTGGCTACGGTCCGGAGGAATTCTCGCTGCGCGCGGCGAAACCCGGCAAGTACAAGGTCGAGGTCAACTATTTCGGTGATCGTCAGCAGGTCGTCGCCGGTGCGACCACCTTGCAGGTGCGATTGACGACCGCGTTCGGCACGCGCGCGGCGAAGGACCAGTGGGTCACCCTGCGCCTGAAGGACAGCAGCGAAACCGTGTTCGTCGGGGAATTCGAGGTCAAGCCCTGAATCAGGCGTGCGGCGGCAACGTCTCGGCGGTCGCTTCGGCGACCGCCGGGAATCAATCTTCCATCAGGAACAGATCCAGCCCCTCGGCATCGTCGCCGGTCGCGGGATCGGCGCTCAGCGGATCGTTGGCGACGATTTTCGAATTGGCCGAGTCGCCAATCGTGCGCAAGCCGTAACGACGGAACACCTGCGCGACGTGACCGGGATTGGCGGCGCAATGGTCGGGCCAGTCCTCGTCGAAGATCACGTCGGCGACGACCTGCAGGTCGTTGGCTTCGTTGGCATGGATCGCGAAGCGCTCGACCCAGTCGATTTCGCCGAGCGCACGGGCGACATCGTCTTCGAGCGAATCGCCGGCATTTTCGCCCGCACCCTGGTCGGTGTCGCGCTCGAACCGATAGCTCCCCATGACTTCCCGCTCCCCTGGCTGGTAACCGCTGCTCGCACCCTACCGCAATCGTGGGGAAAGACGGTGCTGCACCACACAAAACCGACCAGTGGAGGTCAGGCGCCGACGAATGTGCGGAAGTCATGACTCCGATAGCGCCGGTAACGTCCTGGCGCTCCGGCTTTCACCTGGGCGCAGCGGCGTTTTCCGCCGGGTCCGCCAGCGCGTTCAGTCGTCCGGCGAGCCATAGCGCAACCAACTCGCCGCCTGTGCGTAATGGCCGAAAACCCGGACATTGATGCCTTGCTCCAGGCCGAGAATTTCTGCGTGCTCGATCGCCGGCAGGAAATCCGGGGTCGGCTCGATGACCGCGACGCGGTCGAAGTGTTCGCGCTCGCTGCGCAGCAGGCGCGCGAGTTCGGCAAGTTCTTCCGGACGCGCTGGCTTGCCTTTCTTGCGATCGGTAACCAACAGCTTGCGACAACCGCGCGCCACGGCTACCGCGACGATCTCTTGCCAATACGCGATGCGGATGGCCTGCGCATCGATGTCGCCGCTCACGCCGACCTCGAGGATGTCGTCGCGCAGCAGGAAAGTGAGCCGATAGCCCCGATCCGGAGCGGGGGTGGATTCCGACATGGGCGGCGCTCCCTGACCAAGGGTCATTGGGGTAGGGCCAGCTTACGCCCGGGCCGACGCCGCTGCATTCACGTCGCCGGGTGAACCGGCGGTGGCCGTTGCCGCGACGGCGTATCGTTGGCACGGAAGCCTCCCGAAGCCTTTCGGGATCGTTGGTTCTGCTGAACGTCGAGGTGATCGCCGTGCAATTTTCCCTGCTGCGAATGGGTTCGCTCTTGATCTTGCTGATGCTGACAGCCTTCGCTGCCGCACCGGCCCAGGCTTCCTTTCCCGATTGCAACAATTCGGCCTACCTGGCGCGGTTCGATGCGCGATTGGCGCGCGAGTCGGGCTTCCTGTGCGTGGAAAGCGAGCACGTCCCGATCACCTCCGATGCGGGCACCACGCATGTGCGCATCATCCAGCACCTGGTCGCGGACTGGGCCACGCGTCCGGGCGCGATGCGGTCGCTGAAAGAGGGCGTTTCCTCATCCGCGCGCGCCATGTCGGCACTCGGCGGGTTTCGCATTTCCGACGTGAGCATCCTGCTGGTCGACGGGTTCGGACCCGGTGGCGGCAGCGAGCGATTCGGCGACATCGCCGCGTGGACGAGTTTCGATGGCGGTGACGAATGCCGCATCACGGTCTGGTTGCTCGGGCCCGGCGCGACGGCGAGTTACGGCGCGGCGGTGGTCGCCCATGAGTTGTTCCATTGCGTGCAGCGCTCGTCGCTGTCCGATGCACAGTTACGCAGTTCGTCCGGCGGTGGTGTCGCGGGCGGCGGCACCTGGTGGACGGAAGGATCGGCCGACTGGTTCGTCACCTTGGCGATCCCGACCACGCCGCGCTTCATGGCCGATCGCGTGCGCTCCTTCGATGCCGATTCCCCGACCACGCCGCTCAATCGCATGTCCTACGATGCTTATGTGTTCTTTGCGTGGCTGGGCGGAGCGCGGGGGCCGAACAGCGTGGTGCCCTTCCTGCGTGCGATGGCATCGAGTGCGGCGGAATCCGCGCAACGCAGCGCGATGAGCGCCGCGCTGCCAGCCGATCAATGGCTGCGTTACGCCCAGGACTACCGGGATCAGCGCATCCGCGACGGTCACGGGGCCTCGATCGGATCCACACCCCAGGTGGGTCCGACCTACGACTGGGAGGCGACACGGACGCAGCGCATCGAGTTGCTGCCGTTTGTGATCAAGCGCGCCAACCTGAGCTTCCGCTGCGGACGTTGGCGGCTTGATCCACAGCCGCGTCGTTTTCACGCGGCCAAACCGGCCAGCGGTGATGCCTGGGCGCCCATCCCGACCACGATCGACGCGATGGATGGTACGACGCGCGAGTTTCGTTTTGTCGGCATCGCCACCGGCACGAGCAATGTCGCCTTGCAGGTTGCGGCCACGCGCGAGGCAAGCTGTCAGGAATGCCAGGCGAGCCGCGAGATCGATCGCTGCCTGATCGGCACTTGGCAACTCACCACCGACGGCATGCAGCAATGGGTGCGCGAGCATGCGCCGAACTTCCACATCACCCGCGCGTCGACCGAAGGCAATACGCTGACCTTGAACGAGGACCGGACGTTCATGACCGGCTCTTCGCACGTCTCGGCCAGCGGCGAAATGAGCACGCCCGGTGCACGCGCGCACGGCACGGCCCGGTTGGCCGGGCAGGTCAGCGGACGGTGGTCGGCCGCGGGTGGGCGTTTCAATATGTGCCCGGATGCGGGCGCCGTCGCCGGCTCGGTGACGACGACGATCCATGGCCGAACGATTACCTCGCCGATGCCCGTGAATGCGTTACAGCCGTATTCGCAGCCCTATGTCTGCAGCGGCAGTTCGTTGCGCGTGACCACGCCGGTGGGTGGCGGCAGTACGGTCACGTCGGTCTATACCAAGGTGTCGGGACCGCGATAAGAAAATCGCCCTTGCCGGACAGCCGGCAAGGGCGAGAGGTCGCGCAGAGGTCGCCGGTGTACCGGCGACGTGGTGGGGATCAGGCGCCCGGGAACACCGTCAAGGTGAATTCGGTCTGGGTGCGGAAGCCGTTGTTGTCCTGGCTCTCGATCGTGAAGTGATAGTCGCCCAACACCGTCGGCGAGCCGCTGAGTTCACCATTGGCCGTGAAGGACAGGCCCGGCGGCAGCGCGCCCGCCACGACCACGAAAGCAGGCGTTTCCGGCGCGTAAACCGTCGAGCCGGGACCTTCGTTTCCGACCACCATCGTCACCATCTGCGAATACGGTTGATTGACCGGCGCGCTGTCGAGGCTGGACGGGCCGAGGGCCACCTGCGGCGCCTGGTTTTCCTCGTTCGAGCCCCAGCACTGCATCAGGCCGTGCGCCTGCAGGCCACAGCTGTGGCTGCTACCGAGCGCGACCTGTTCGAACGAACCCGCAGGTGCGGTCGCCTGGTCGTTGCCGTTCTCGCCCCAGCAGCTCACTGTGCCATCCGTGTGCACACCGCAGACGTGATCACCCTTGGTGTCGATCTGACTGAAGGTGCCCGCTTGAGCCGGAGACACGGCGCCGGAAGCGTTGCTGCCCCAGCACTCGACGACGCCGTTCTGGCGCAGACCGCAGGTGAATTGGTTGCCGGCGGCGAGGTTCACGAACACGCCGGGAAGCGGTGTGCCCTGACCCTCGGCATTGCGACCCCAGCACGCCACGGTGCTGCTGCCGCGCAAGACGCCGCAGGCATGCGTGCTGCCGGCCGTGACATGGGTGAATGCGCCCGGGGGGGCAGCGGTTTCGCCTTCCGGACCGTTGCCCCAGCATTCGATGCTCGCGTCGCTGCGCAAGCCGCAGGTGTAGTCGGCGGCGCTGGCAAGGCGGGAAAAGGTTCCGATCGGCGACGCAGTTTGGCCGACCGAGTTGTCGCCCCAGCAGGTCACGGTGTTGTCGTTGTGCACGCCGCAGGTGTGCTTGTCGCCCGCGACGATCTGGGTGTAGGCGCCCGACGGCACGCTGAGCTGGCCGTCACCGTTCTTTCCCCAGCACGAAACGCTGCCGTCGCCACGCAAGCGACAGGTATGTTCCTGGCCCGCGGCGATGGCGCCCTGGCCGAACAGGGGCTGCGCCGTGAAGCCGCCGATGGAGATGTTGGGCGAAGTCACCAGTGCGGAACCGAGCGTGGCGCCAGTGTTGGCATTGAGGGTGTATACGCGCTTCTTTGATTGCGACGCGACGTAGAGAAAAGAGCCGTTGGGGGAAATCGAAATGCCACGCGGCGCAATGACCGGAAAGGTTCCCGTCACCGCTTGCGACAGGGTGTTGATGACAGAAACCGTGCTGCTCGCGAAGTTGCTGACAAATACCGTGGTCCCGGTCGCATTGACTGCGATGCCGTACGGGCTTGAACCTACGGCGACCGTGCCGACGACCGTGTTGGTCGCGGTATCAATGATGGATACATCGTTGCTCAGGCTGTTGGCGACGTAGACAAAATTGCCTTGCTCGTCAATTTTTACGGCGATCGGATTGGTGCCCACGGTCAGCGTCGTCAACGTCGCCTCCCGGTTGATGTCCACGACCGAGACCGTGTTCGTGCCTTGGTGTCCGACGTAGAGCGTGGTGCCCGTCGGGCTGATTGCGACGCCATACGGTTTGACCGCGACAGCAAAAGTCGCGAGCAGGCTATCGGTGGTCGTGTCGATGATGGAAATGCTGTTGCCGGTCGTGTTGGTCACGTAGACGCGCGTGCCATCGGGACTGAAAACGATGCCGAAAGGATTGGCTCCGACCGCGATGTTCGCCACGACCGTGTTGGTGTCAGTGTCGATGGCCACGACTTCCGCGCTGCCACGATTGACCACGTACACCTTGGATCCGTCCGCCGCGACCGCGACGTTGACGGGGCTCGACGTGGCACTGCCCACGGTGATGGTGGCGACCAGGCCGTGAGTCGTGCCATCGACGACCGACACGGTGCCGCTGGAGGAATTCGGCACATAGACATACGGCTGCGCCAAAGCTGGCAGCGCGACGAAGGCGGCCGTGGCGACGAGAATAGAACGAACGATGCGTTGCAGCTGAGCGACCATGACTATCCCCTTTATGGGTGACTTGGTGCAAAAGTTTTCATCGTCACTCTAGGACGATGATCCCCTTGATGACCCTGGTCTGTTTTGCCGGGGGGCGGTTTCAGTTTGGGCAGGACAAGTGCCACGAAAGTTACACCGGGGTATCCGTCGATAACGTGATCTGGTGCCGCAAACGGCAACACGGACGAGGCCGGTCAGGCCCAGACTGTGGACGCGTCGTGGTTTTTCGAGATAGCTGGCGTAAAGCTTTGAATCGGAACGCCGAATTGAACAGGCCTACCGAACATGAAATTCCTGTCCGCGTGAAGGACGGATGATGCCCCGCGACGCGCTCAGCTGGCCCGCTCCGCCACGCGTTCCAGCCGCTCGGCTTCGAGCATGTCCAGGTATTCGGGCAGGGTCTTGCCGTGCAATTGCGCTTCGGCCGTGGCGAGCTCGCGCAGCTCCGGTGAATAGCTCGTCTGCGCGGCATGGCCGGCCTGCTCACGCAGCGCAGCGATGTGCGTGAGCATCGCGATGACCATGCCGGGACTGTCGGTATTGGCGACGATCTTGCCGTTGAAGATCACCGACCACTGCTCGTCGCGATGACCGGCGCCGCCGATGACCTTGCCATCGCCGTCGAGCAGATGCGCATGGGCCTGGATCGGTCGACCGGCGCGCACCGGGCCGGATTTCGTCGGGTGTTTGCGGCGAGCGTCGCGTTTTGCCTTGGACTGGCGGGACATCGGATTTCCTTGCGCGAGCGGGCCAACAGGACGCGTCCTGGATGCGGGAATGATCCTTGGGATACCTCGTGCTGGCAAGGCGCGAGTCATGACTTCTGGCCCTGTCGACGATCGGGGGCGGCCCCTCAGGCTCGCTGCACGGCTGGACCGAGGACGGAGCGCGCGCCATTCGCGGCACTCCGCCCGGCGATCGCCGCTCTTGCGGCGCGTTTACGTCCCGCGCCCCTCCGGCATTTCATGAGGTAACTCCATGCATCGTCTTCTGGTCTCTGCCGTTGCCCTCGCGCTTGCCGGCGCCGGCGCGCTGCCCGCCCACGCTGCGTCGGCAGCCAGCGCGGCGCGTTTGTACACGACTCAACTGCCACGCACGGTGCGCCCCACCCACTACGACATCGCGATCATTCCGCGTGCCGCTACCCTGGATTTCGACGGCAAGGTGGTCATCACCGTCGACGTACTGGAGAGCACGCGCAGCATCACCCTCAATGCCCTGGACATGCGCTTTTCGAAAGTCTCGCTCACCTCGTCGGTGGGCGTCGTCCTGACCGCAAGCGTGCGAGTCGATGCCCAGGCGCAGACGGCGACGTTCTCGTTCGATCAGCCGCTGGCACCGGGAAGTTACCGGCTTGCGATGGACTACACGGGCAAGATCGGCACGCAGGCCAATGGTCTGTTCGCGATCGACTACGACACCGCGTCCGGCAACCAGCGGGCCCTGTACACGCAGTTCGAGAACTCCGACGCGCGTCGTTTCATTCCGTCCTGGGACGAGCCGGCCTACAAGGCCACGTTCGCGCTGGAAGTCACCGTGCCCAAGACGCAGATGGCCGTAAGCAACATGCCGATCGCACAGGCCACGGATGTCGGCAGCGGCCTGTCGAAGGTGCGTTTTGCCGTGTCGCCGCGCATGTCGACCTACCTGCTGTTCTTCGGCCTGGGCGATTTCGAGCGCGCGACGGCGCAGGCAGGCGATACCGAGGTCGGTGTTGTCACGCAGAGGGGCCTGGGCGGGCAGGCGGCATTCGCCCTGAGTTCGTCGCAGGCCGTCCTGCAGGAATACAACGACTATTTCGCCACGCCCTATCCGCTGCCCAAACTCGACAACATCGCCTCGCCCGGCAGCAGCCAGTTCTTCAGCGCGATGGAGAATTGGGGCGCGATCTACACCTTTGAATACGCGATGCTGCTTGATCCTTCGATTTCCACCGAGAACGACAAGCAGAACATCTTCACGACCGCCGCCCACGAAATCGCCCACCAGTGGTTCGGTGATCTGGTGACGATGGCCTGGTGGGACGACCTGTGGCTCAACGAAGGTTTCGCCTCGTGGATGGAAGGTCGCACCACCGAGAAGCTGCATCCGGAATGGAACACGGCGCTTGGGGCCGTTGGCGTGCGCGAGTCGGCGATGGGCCGCGATGCACTCGCGACCACGCACCCGGTGGTGCAGCACGTTGAAACTGTCGAGCAGGCCAGTCAGGCGTTCGACGGCATCACCTACGGCAAGGGCGAAGCGGTCATCCGCATGCTCGAGAGCTACGTGGGCGAAGACGCGTGGCGCGACGGCGTGCGCCGCTACATGAAGGCTCACGCCTATGGCAGCACCCTGTCCGATGATCTGTGGCGGGAAGTCGAAGCCGCGGCTGGCAAGCCGATCACTGCGATCGCGCACGATTTCACCCTGCAGCCGGGCGTGCCGATGATCCGGGTCGAAAGCGCGACCTGCGCGAACGGCATGACCACCGTGCAGCTGAGCCAGGGCGAATTCACCACCGACCGTCCCGACAAGACGCCGCTGCGCTGGCAGGTGCCGGTCATCGTCGACCGTCTCGGCGCGAATGCGCCGGTGCGCGCGCTCATCAGCGACGGCAAAGGCTCGGTGCGCGTGCCCGGGTGTGGTCCGGTCGTCGTCAATGCCGGGCAGAGCGGTTACTACCGAACTTTGTATTCGCCGGCGCAGTTTGCCGGCATCCGCAACGGTTTCGCGACGCTGGCGCCGATCGACCAGTTGGGTGTCATGTCCGACAGCTGGTCGTTGGGTGTGGCGGGCCTGCAGCCAACGTCGGATTTCCTTGATCTCGCCAGTGCCACGCCCGTCGATGCCGATCCACAGATCTGGGGCAAGATTTCCCGGGTCTTCAACAGCATCAACGGCTATTACGATGGCGAGCCGGCGCGGCAGGCGGCGTTCCGCAAGTTTGCGATCACGCGTCTTTCGCCGGTGTTCACGCGTGTGGGTTGGATCGCGCAACCTGGCGAACTCGATACCGTCGCGATCCTGCGCAGCAATCTCATCGGCACCTTGAGCGCGCTCGGCGACGCCGAAGTCATCGCCGAAGCCCGTCGTCGCTACGCCGCGCAGGATAGCGACCCGGCTGCCGTCCCCGCCGCGTTGCGAAAAACCATTCTCGCCGTGGTGGCCCGTCATGCCGACGCGCGGACCTGGGACGCGTTGCACGCGGCGGCCGTCGCCGAGAAAACGCCACTGATCAAGGACCAGATGTATTCGTTGCTGGCCTTCAGCGAGGACGAAACGCTTGCCAAGCGTGCCTTGGCCCTGGCCTTGACCGACGAGCCCGGTGCGACCAACAGCGCCGGCATGATCGGCGACGTCGCCGGTTTGCACCCGGACCTGGCGTTCGATTTCGCGCTGGAGAACATGGCGGCGGTGAACGAACGCGTCGACTCCACGTCGCGCAGCCGCTACTACCCTGGCCTGGCCGGTGGATCGGCCGATCCGGCGATGATCGCGAAGATTCGCGCGTATGCGGCCGCGAATCTGGCCGAAGGCTCGCGCCGCGATGCCGAGACGGCAGTGGCCGGCATCACGTACCGGATCAAGATCCGTCGCGAACGCCTGCCGGCGGTCGATGCTTGGCTGGCGAAACATCGGAGCTGATGCCTGCACAAGCCGCGTGAGCGCGCCATCGGGGTTTCCGGCGGCGTACGGGGCTTGTCAGCGGCGGCGGAAAGGGGAAGCATGCCCGAACCGCCTGCCGGGGAATCCGCCATGAAACGTTTTCTGCTGCTGCTTGCCCTGCTGCCGGCGTTCGCGCTGGCCAAGAACACCACCAAGTCCGACTACACGACCGTGCCGCTGTCGGTCGGCGGCACGACGGTCAATTTCCCGCTCAGCAACGGCTATGTGCGCGCCAGCGTGAAAACGCCGGAAGTGTTCGCGGTAACAGCCGCCGCCGTCGGCACGCAGAACCGACTGATCGAATCGTTCTACACGCAGGCCGATGCGCGACGCGTGACCTCCGGTGCGCTGGCCGAAGACGTGTTCTACGCCGTGCAGGTGTTCCGCGAACTCGAAGGCAAGCAGATCAGCGCCGGCGAATGGGCGCAGGCCAAGCCGGGTCTCGCTGCGCAGATGGGTTCGTTGGACATGAATGCGCTCATGCGCGACGACGCCGCCGGCATGAACCAGCGCGTGCGTGCCGTGTCGCAGCAAGACGTCGATATCGTGTTCGGCCAGATGGGTCGGCCAATGGTGTACGGCACCGACGCCGAATCGATCCGCTTCATGATGGTGCTGCCGGTCAGTTTCAGCACGGCCGGGCAGACGGTCGAGGTCAAACTCGCGGCGGCTGGCGCCGTCCTGCATGTGCGCAACAAAGTCATTTTCGTGTACACCTACCAGCAGTATCACGCTCCGGCCGATCTCGAGCGCGTGCGCCAGACCTTGGGCACGCTGGTGACGCGCACGCTGGCCGTCGCCAACAAACCCTGACGAAACTGCGAGGAATGCCATGAATCGCCCGCATCGCGTCGTGCCGCTGTTGTTCGCCACCTTGACGCTTGCGGCCTGCCAGCCGCAGGCGACGCCGGCGGTTCCGGCATCGACGCCGACGCCCACGACGGTCACTGCACCCGACGTCACCAGCGAACCGGCGGCGCCGGCCGAAGAACGCCTGCGTGGGCAGCTGGTCGTGGGCAAGGACGGCTACGGCATCACCTTGTGCGGCGAGCAGACCCAGCGCATCACGGCCCTGTCGCCGGCGGCGGAATCGTTCGTGGAAGCCTTCCTCAAGCAAGGTCCGCGCGAATTCTTCGTCGATGCCTGGGGCACGGCGCATACCGACACCGGGCGCAGCCTCTCGCGCATCGAGCTGGCCTATGTCGACGGGCCGGGTTGCAACGAGGCGCCCACGCCGTTCGTGTTCAAGGCCCATGGCACCGAGCCGTTCTGGTCGCTGACCGCTTCTGGCGGCGCGATGACGTTCGAGCAGCCCGATGCGTCCGCGATCACCGTCGCGTTCTCCGGATTTGCCGAGCAAGGCGATACCCGGCAGGCCGAGGTCTCCTCGGACAACACGACGATCGCCGTGACGCTCACGCATACGCCTTGCAACGACGGCATGTCCGATCATCTGTATGCCTGGACCGCGCAGGCGACGATCAATGGCAAGTCGTGGAAAGGCTGCGCGTACTCGGGCGAGTAGTCGCGGTCATCATGCAGTCTGCCTGAGTCGACAGGGCGATTTGCCTGAGACGAGGCGCTGTTGCCGCCACCATCCTTCGACACAGCGCGGTGGTGCGCGTGGCATGGTTCCTGCTGATCGTTGGGCGTCCGCGCCGCGCCGGCACCCTGGCCTGCGCGGGAGAGCGAGACCTTCCCGGAGCAACGACCATGAAGCGAATTTCGACGATTTTCCTTGCCGCAGGCCTGAGCTTGGCGCTGACGGCTTGCGACACCGCCCGGACCGACGAGGCCCAGGCCGAAGCGGCGCGTTCGGATGCGGCGGAGGTGGCGCCCGCCGCGGATGCCACGGCCGCGCGCGCCGATGCAGCGATGGACAACGCCGGTGCGGCGATTTCCGACGCAGCCAGCGCCAGCGCTGATGCCGCCGCCGCCGCCTCTGCTGAAGCCGGCGAGAACCTCGCCGCCGCTGCGCATCAGGCATCGGCGGAAGTGAAGGAAGAAGCCGCGCAGGCAGCCGATGCGGCGGCCGCCGCTGCGGAAGCGGCGAAGAAAGAAATGAGCGATCAACAGAACCCGAAAAAGTAGCCGACAGCGCGGGCGCGTCGTAATGATGGCGCGCCCGCTGTCGCGCAACCGACGAACCGGTTCTCGCGGCTGCACATTTAACGCCCGTTGCGCTCGTCTGTCCTAGGCTGTGTGCTGTCTCCACTACTGCGGACCGCCATCATCCGATCTCCGTCTCGTCTTTCGCCCGCCCGCGACGCCGCACAGGATCTCGCACCCGGCCATCGCATCGGTGATGCCCTGCTCGATCTGCTGGGCCGCATTCCCGCAACCGACCGTGCGCTCAGCGGCGCGGCCGCCATGCAGGCGCGACAGATCGCCCACGCCGCCGCACGCCGGGCTGCGACGACGTCCGGTGCGCTCGCGCTGCCGCCGGGCGCGTTGGGCTGGCTGACGGTGCTGCCGGAGCTGGCCGCCGTCTGGGCACTGCAGGCGCAAATGGTCGCCGACATCGCCGGCGTCTACGGCAAGCAGGCCACGCTCGATCGCGAGCGCATGCTGTATTGCCTGTTCCGCCATACCGCGGCGCAGGCGGTCCGCGATCTGGTCGTGCAGGTGGGCGGGCGGTTCCTGGTGCAACAGGCCAGTGTGCGAATGCTGCAGCTGGCCGCACGCAAGATCGGCGTGCGCGTGAGTCAACGCGCCCTGGGTGCCGGCATCAGTCGCTGGTTGCCTGTGATCGGCGCGGCCGGCGTGGCGGCATACGCGTACTACGACACCCTGCAAGTCGCGCGCAGCGCCGTCGAGCTGTTCGAGAGCGACGTGGAGTGTTTGCCCGCGCCGGTTCCCTTGCTGCCGTCGCCGTCACCGGTCGCTACAATCGGGGAATGCGCTTCCTAGCTCCCGAACGCGGCACGCTCCGCGCCGATACGTTTTCCCAGCCCGTTTTCGACGAACACCGCGCGGCACGGGAACTGCTTGCGCAGGACGCGTGGCCGACGATCGCCGCGCTCGACGCTCAGGTGCAGCCACTGACGCACCGCGTCACCGGTCGTGCGCTGCGCCTGGTCGAGCAGACGCTGGACGACGCGCCGTTGCCCTACGAACAGCGCATCCACGAGCACGGCGAGATTCCCACGCGCGCGGAAAACTGGCACGACTTGTTCAACGCGCTCGCCTGGCGCAATTATCCGGCGATCAAATCCGCGCTCAACGTCCGCCAGGTCGCCGATATCGCCCGGGTCGGAACGCAACAGCGCACGCGCGCACAAGATGCATTGACGCAGTTCGACGAGGGCGGGGCGGTGCTGTTGTTGCGCGATCGTCGCTTGTTGCCGCTCTGGGATGCGCACGACTGGGAGGGCCTATTCCTGCGCGAGCGCGCGGCCTGGCACGACGGCCGCCTGGTGCTCGCGGTGATCGGGCATGCCTTGCCCGAACACGCGCTGCATCCGCAGATGCTGCTCGTCGCCAAGACCCTGGTGCTGTTCGACGATGACGGCGCCGCCGGCGACGTGCGCGCTGCGATCGATGCGCGGATCGCCGAGGCGATTCTCGCGTCCGCCTGCCTGCTCGACCCGCAGGAATTGCGGCCCTTGCCGCTGTCCGGCATTCCCGGCTGGCATCGCGAAATCCAGGATGAAGCTTTCTACCGCACGCAGCCCTGTTTCCGGCCACTGCGCGCCGGGCGTCGTTATCCCGAGCCCCTGTCCTGGCACACGACGGTGTGAGCATCGCCTGAGCGGGGCGCGCCCGGCCTATGGACGCGCCCGGAACCCCGAACTAGCATCGGGCTCTCCCTCCGACGGGTCGCCCTCGTGAAACCACTGTCTCTCGTCCTGATCTCCTTGTCTCTGTCCGCGACTGCGATCGCGGCCGAGTCGCCGTCGATCGACCCGCAGCGTCTGTCGGCGGAAGTGAAAGAGCTATCGTCGGATGCTTACGAAGGCCGCGGCCCGGCTACGGCCGGCGAGAAAAAAACCATCGACTATCTCATCGCGCAATTCCAGGCCGCCGGCCTGCAGCCGGGCGGCGATCTGGTCGATGGCAAGCGCGGCTGGACGCAGGCGGTGCCGCTGGGCCGCTTCCAGTTCAGCGGTCCGATGACGCTCGGCGTGACGGTCGCCGGCAAGACGCAGGCGCTGACCCAGGGCGAGCAAATCGCCATTCGCGCCGCGATGAACGGCAGCACCTCGGTGGCGATCGAGAACGCGCCCCTGGTGTTCGTCGGTTATGGCGTCAAGGCGCCCGAGCGGCAATGGGACGACTTCAAGGGCGTCGACCTGCGCGGCAAGATCGCGGTTGCCCTGATCAACGATCCCGATTTCGAAACCGGCGTCGGCGATTTCAGCGGCAAGGGCATGACCTACTACGGTCGCTGGACCTACAAGTTTGAAGAAGCCGCGCGCCAGGGCGCGATCGGCCTGCTGATCGTGCACGAGACCGCGCCCGCGTCCTACGGTTGGGCGACGGTGAAAAATTCCAACACCAACACGATGTTCGACATCGTGCGCCAGGATCCGACCGCGAAACATCCGGCGCTCGAGGCCTGGGTGCAGCGCGATTTCGCGGTGGACCTGTTCCAGCGCGCCGGCCTGGATTTCGAGGCGCTGAAGAAGCAGGCACAGACGCGCGATTTCCAGCCAGTGACGCTGAAAGACGTGTCCTTCTCGGCGAACTACGCCGTCGACACCCAGGTGATCACCTCGCAGAACGTGCTCGGCCGGCTCGACGGCCGCCGCCGCCCCAACGAAACCGTCATCTACAGCGGGCATTGGGACCATCTGGGCGTCGGCGAACCCGATGCCAAGGGCGATCGCATCTACAACGGCGCGATCGACAACGCCACCGGCATCGCCAGCCTGATCGAATTGGGGCGCTGGTTCGCGCAGCAGCCGCGCAGCGCGCGTTCGGTGGTGTTCCTGGCGGTGACGGCGGAGGAGAAGGGCTTGCTGGGGTCGGAGTACTACTCGGCCAATCCGGTCTATCCGCTGGCCACGACGGTCGGCGTGATCAATGTCGATGCCCTCGATCCGCACGGGCCGGCGCGCAACTTCAGCATCTCGGGTACCGCGAAGCTGCAGCTCATCGACGATCTGGTCGCGAAAGCGAAGACCGAGGGTCTGACCTACACGCCGGACGGACACCCGGAAGCGGGCTATTTCTTCCGCTCCGATCACTTCAGCTTCGCCAAGCGCGGCGTGCCGGCGATTTCCTATGGCTCGGGCAACGACTGGATCGACGGCGGCGTCGAAGCCGGCGAGGCCGCGGACAAGGCCTACAACACCGATGCCTATCATCAGCCGGCCGACGAGTGGCGGGCCGATTGGTCCTTCACCGGCATGGCGCGCGATCTGCGCATGCTTGGCGAGTTCGGACGCGATCTGGCGCAGTCCTCGCGCTGGCCGAACTGGGCCGCCGATTCGGAATTCCGCGCCGCGCGCGATGCGAGTGCCAATGAACGCCGCTAGTCGTGCCGCCGTCGGCGGAGCGATCACGCTGATCGCGTTCGCGAGCCTGCTGCCGCCGCGCAGCGAAGCCGCCCCGGGCGCGCTGTACAAATGCACGGACGCGAACGGCGTAACCAGCATCCAGTCGGATCGATGCCCCAAGGGTTCGGTGCAGGTGTGGAAACGCGAGTCCGTGCCCGATCCGCAACCCACGCCCGAACAGCTGCAGCAGGCCGAAGCGCGTCGTGCGAAGGAATCCGCGGATGCACGCAGCCTGTCGATCATGGCCGGCACCACGCGGGAGACGCCGCCGCCTGCCCCGCCACCGCCACCCGTGGTCGTTGCACCGGTAGTTCCCGAGGGTCCGCCGAAAGGTCCCTGCCGCACGGCGCACGAACTGGAACAGTCGATTCGCGACAAGCCCTGGTTGGAAATGCGCGACGATCAGCTGCGCCGCCTCAACGACTGGGTCGTCAAGCAATGCACGGATGTGTCGGGACAACACTGAGGACGCGGACATGAAAAACATTTTGCTGGCGATGCTGCTGGTGGCGCTCTGCGCCTGCGGACGGGCAGCACCACCGACCGCACCGGACGTCGTGCCTGCCACTACGCCGGCGACCGTGCCGACACCGCCGCCCGCGCCGCCCGTCGCCGAGGCGCAGGCGCCCCGGCCGCAGGGCTTCGTCGACAAGGTCTGGCGCGTGACCGAGTCGTCCGCCGTCCAGGTCGGATCCACCTACACCTTTCTCGCCGACGGCACCTTGGCGATGACCGCGCCCGGCGCGACGCCCGCGTTCGGCCGCTGGACCTATGTCGATGGCGCGCTGACGATGATCGAAGAGGGCGTGAGCTATCCCACCGACATCCTCGCGCTGGATGCGCACGAGTTGCGATTGCGCAGCAACAATCCGGGCGAACCGGTGCTGATCACGCTGCAGCTGGCCGAGGGCGAGGCGTTGCCCGCGGCACCGAAACAATGAGGCGAGCCACAGACGAAATCGCACGGCGATTTCGCGCTGGAACTGAACGCGCATGAGGCTGTGAATGGTGGTTCACGCGCAAAAACGATGCAAAACGAACGAAAGTGCTAAGCGGCAATCACAGTCGCGTTAAACATTCATTCGCGTTTTTCGGGTCAGTGTCGATACAGGAAAAATTTCCAATCCTCGATTTGTCCCGCAACGAAGCGGGGCTCCCAAAAAATCCGAGGAGAGTCATCCCATGAATGCACGCAACCGCAATCTTGCCCTGATCGCTTTGGGCGCTGCACTGATCTCGCCGCTGAGTTTTGCCCAACTTGCCCAGGCCGGGGCCGCCGTCGACGCCGCCGCGCAAGCACCGCAATCGGCTACCGCATCCGTGGCCGGCAGTGCCGACGTCGCCGGGGCGGTGAACGGTTCGGCGCAGGCGTCGACCACCACCACGACCACGACCACCACGCCGGCGACGCCGGCCGCTCCGAAGGCCAAGGCTTGGTCGTCGATCGATATCGACGCCGACGGCAAGATCAGCGCGACCGAAGCGCAGGCCGATCCGAACCTGCTCAAGCAGTTTCCGACGATCGATGCCGACAAGGACGGCTTCGTGACCGTGGCCGAATACAAAGCGCATGTCGCCGCCAAAAAGGCCGGCTCGCACGGCTGATTCCAGGTGATCGCAGGACCGGGAAGGCGGGCCGACTGAGGCGGCCCGTCTCCTCGCCGGGGCGGCCTTCGGGCCGCCCTTTTTTTGCGTTTCCCGGCCCGGTTGCCGCCAGCACACACCGCGTTAAGATGGCTCGTGCCGTTCGAGCTTTGCTGATCCGGCCACGGGAGCGAACGATGGGCAAGCGCCTGCTGGGTTGCTGCTGTCTGCTGGTCACCGCGTTCGCGGTATCGGCGACGCGCGCGCAGGATCGCGAAAGCACGCTGTTGTTCCGTGTCGAGATCGATGCCGCCGGTGCGATCGTGCGTGCCAGCCCCCTGAGCGATATTCCCGAGGCGGTGCAGCGTGCGGTGCTGGCCGCGGCCAAGCCCCTGCATTTCGATCCGGCGAAAGTCGCCGGCAAACCGGTGCCGAGCGCGACGACGCTGTCGCTTACCGTGGTATTCGAGCGCCAACCCGAAGGCGGATTCCGACTGCGCCTCACCCAGGCCAGCAACGGCCTGAAGGCGGCCTTGATCGCCGAGCCGAAATATCCGTCCGAGGAATTGCGTCAGCAGAACGATGCCCTCGTCGTCGTGCGCCTGCAGGTGCGCGAAGACGGCAGCACCGATGCAAAAGCGCCTGGCTATGAGCGTGTCTACTTGTCGCAGACTTCCTCGCGCGCCGAACAACGCTTCAAGCATGCGATCGAGACGGTGCTGGCCGACACGCGCTTCGACCTCGACTATGTCGACGGCAAGCCGGTCGCCAGCGCGATCCGCATTCCGTTCCGCTTCTGCGCCAAGCCAAGTGGCGAATGCCGCTATCCCGAAGACCCCGCGCATCCGGACGAGGGTCTGAAGACCACCTCGCTGGTGGAAGGCGTCGAGCTTCCGAGCCTGCGGCCTCTGCCGCGTTCTGACACGCCCTAGATCAAGCTGACTGGCGCCTGCACGGAACGGCGGCGGCGTGTTCGGGTTCAAAACCGATTCATCGCGCAAGCGCGAGTCTTGTGCTGCGTTGAAAACAAGGAGTCCAACATGCGCGCTTCCCGCTTGCTCGTACTTGCTCTGTCCACCCTGCTCGCCGGCGCGGCCCTGGTGCCCGCGGCACAGGCCGAAATCCCCCGCGTTCGCGTCGTCGTAAGCCTGGGCGACGTGGTGTTCGTCTCCGGTCAGCCCTACTACCGCTACGATCGCACGCCGGTCTACTACAGCAACGATCAATGGGGCCGCCGTCACTACTATCGTTACGCGCCGCCGCCGCGCTACTACGGCCGACCGGTGCAGGTGAACTATCGCCCGCAGCCGTACTACCACGATGCCCGCATGCATCGTCCGGGCGAATACGGCTACCGCGACGATGATCGGGGCCGCCGCCGCGGTCATGATCGCGACGGCGACGGTCGCGACGACCATCGCAACGGCCGTGGCCGGGGTCATGATCGTCACTGATCATCGGTTCTGATCCGACGTGCGTTACTCGCAGGCCGGGCACATGCCCGGCCTGTTCTTTTCCGGCGGCCGGTCGCGAATTTTTCCGTCGGCGGTTAGGCTAGGCGCCTGCGATTGATCGGAAGGCACCATGATCGAACTCATCGGCTTCGACGGCGACGACACGCTGTGGCACAGCGAGGGCTATTACCAGGCCGTGCACGCCGAATTCGAGCGCATCCTCGGCCAGTACGTCGACCTGGCGGATGCACGCGTGCACGAGCGCCTGCTCGACACCGAACGTCGCAATATCCAGGTGTTCGGCTACGGCGTGAAAAGCATGACGCTGTCGATGCTGGAAACCGCGATCGCGCTGACCGACGAACGCATTTCCACGCGCGACCTGCACCGGTTCCTGGAACTGGGCAAGGAAGTCCTCGCGCACCCGGTCGAATTGTTGCCGGGCATCCGCGAGGCGGTCGAGGCGGTCGCGCGCGAGTTCCGGCTCGTGCTGATCACCAAGGGCGACCTGTTCCATCAGGAAGGCAAGGTCGCCCGTTCGGGTCTCGCCGACATTTTCCAGCGCATCGAAATCGTGTCGGAGAAGAACGAGCCGACCTACCGGCGCGTGCTTGGCGAATTCGCCCTGCAGCCGGTGCAGTTCGGCATGGTCGGCAATTCCCTGCGCTCGGACATCGAGCCGGTCGTCGACCTCGGCGGTTGGGGCGTGTACATGCCCTATCACGTGACCTGGGCGCACGAAGCCGAAACCAGCTTCAAGATCGACAATCCGCGGCTGTTGCAGATTGCTTCCGCGAGTGAGATTCCGGCGGCGCTGGCGACGCTTGCTGCCCGGGCGCTCACGGCAGCCTAGGAGCAGACCAGCGCCCTTGCTGCGCCGTCAGTCGGCCAGTGATCTCAGCAGTTTCACTGCATCGGTAAAGCGGTTTCCTTTGCCGATGTTGTCGGGATCGGCTAGGCCCAGCGCGTTCGAGTCGTACGTCAACCGTTGTTGCCGTGCGATGCAGGTCTCTATGAGCCAGACGCTGGTGTGGAAGCTGATGATGTCGCTCTGCACTTCGGCAGGGAATTGCGAAATACCTATGACGTCGAGCTCGTGCAAGGCAGCCGTCAAGGCGTTGCGGTCGAGGGTCTTGGTTCTCGATGCGATTTGCAGCCGATCATCATCATCGGGCCACAAAACTTCGATGCGCTCCACGCGGGCCTGACCAGCGCTTACGTAGAGCGTAACGTGTTCATCCTGGTAGTCCGTACCACGCAGCCGGCTCACGCGGTAGACATCTTGGTTCTTCACGCGGCACAGAACCGACATGGGTGCGATGCCGGCGCGACGACTGGCGTCGACCGACTTCTTCAGGAAATACCGCGAAAACTTGCGAGATAGCTCGCGCGAACTGCCATCGAGTGGAACCCGCGCGGAGCGGGCCCAGTCGAGATCGACAATCACGTCCGAAACTTCAATGGAAGTCGGTTCCGATACATCGATCGGGACGGGCGTCGTAAGGGCTGGCGTCGCCGATGTGGTCGTGCACGCCGCCAGAAAGAGCACAAGCGCGCCGCTGCCCAAGCAATTCGCAAGGCAGGTCGCCATCCGGCTAGAGGTTTTGATAATTCGGCCCCGCGCCGCCTTCCGGCGTGACCCAGGTGATGATCTGGTAGGGGTCCTTGATGTCGCAGGTCTTGCAGTGCACGCAGTTGGCGGCGTTGATCTGCAGGCGCGGGCCGGCTTCGTCCTTGACGATCTCGTAGACGCCGGCGGGGCAGAAGCGCGTGCACGGGTTGCCGTACTCGGTCGCGCAGGTCGTGATGCAGATGTCCGTGTCGGACACGTGCAGATGGATCGGCTGGTCCTCGTCATGCTCGGTGGCGGCGTAGTACACGCCGGCGAGACGGTCGCGTGGCGCGAGCGTGCGTTCGACATAGTCGCGTTTGGGCTTTTCGGCGACGTCGAGCTTCTCGAGCGAGGAATAATCCGGCGTCACCGCCATCGTCCACGGCGACAAGCCCATCGTCACCGTTTCCCAGCCCGAATTGAGCAGGCCGAACACGCGACCCTTCTTGAAGCCGGGCTTGAAGTTGCGGACCTTCTTGAGTTCGCGCATCACTGCCGAGCCGCGCAGCTGCGCATCCCAACCTTCGGACGTGCCGAATTGCGCGACGTGCTCGGCGGCCATCATGCCCGAGCGCATCGCCTGGTGCGTGCCCTTGATCTTCGGCACGTTGAGCAGGCCGGCGGCGTCGCCGATCAGCAAGGCGCCGGGCATTTCGAGCTTCGGTAGTGATTGGTAGCCGCCGGTGACGATCGCGCGCGCGCCCGCGGAAAGAATCGTGCCGCCTTCGAGCAGGGCTTTCACGCTCGGATGGTTCTTCCATTGCTGGAAGGCTTCGTAGGGCTGGTAGTTCGGGTCTTTGTAATCGAGACCGGAAACATAGCCGAGCGCGATGCGGTCCTTGTCCAGGTGATACAGGAAGGAACCGCCGTAGGTTTTCGGGTCCGCCGGCCAGCCCATCGTGTGCACGATCTTGCCCGGCTCGCAGACGCCCGGCTTGACCTGCCACAGTTCCTTGATGCCGATCGAATAGCTCTGCGGGTCGCTGTGCTGGTCGAGCTTGTACTTGTCCACCAGCTGCTTGGTCAGATGACCGCGCGCGCCTTCGCCCAGCACGGTGAGCTTGGCCATGATGTCGATGCCCTGCGTGTACGCGGGCTTGTGCGAGCCGTCCTTGGCCACGCCCATGTCGCCGATGCGCACGCCGGCGACGTCGCCGTGGTCGTTGTAGAGCACCTCGGACGCGGCGAAGCCCGGATAGATCTCCACACCCAGCGCTTCGGCCTGCGGCGCGAGCCAGGCGCACATCGCGCCGAGCGAGACGATGAAATTGCCGTGGTTGTTCATCTGCGGCGGCACGATCGGCAGCTTGAAGCCGCCGGTCTTGGACAGGATCCAGAACTCGTCCTGGCCGGCCGGCACGCAGACCGGCGGCGGGGCATCGCGCCAACCGGGCAGCAGTTCGTCCAGCGGCTGCGGTTCGATGACCGCGCCGGACAGGATATGCGCGCCGATCGTCGAGGCTTTCTCGATGACACACACGCTCATCTCGGGCTTGAGCTGCTTGAGCCGGATCGCGAACGCCAGACCGGCCGGACCGGCGCCGACGGTGACCACGTCGTATTCCATGACATCGCGCTCGCTCATCCCGCTGGCTCCTTCCGTACGCTATGGCATCGAATTGTCCGGGTTTGCCGGGGGCGGGGCAATCGAGGAAACTCGGGTTTTCCCCGATGGCGTGGTCATGACCGACAGCGAAGCGATCGCCGACCGCCTGCGCCGGGCGCCCCTGTACCGCGTCCTGCACGCCTTGGCGCGCAACGAAGTGACCAGCGAGGCGCTCACCGGGGCCTGCCTGAGCGCGATCGCGCGCGACCATGCGCTGCACGCCTGGACCTGGGTCGACGATGCCGGCGCGCTCGCCGCCGCACGCGCCTCCGACCAGCGTCGCGCCGAGGGCAAGCCCCTGGGTCGCCTGGATGGCGTGCCGCTGGCGATCACCGATGTTTTCGACGTCGCGGGCCTGCCCACGAGTCTGGGCCTGCCTGGCTCGGTGCCGCCGGCCGCCGACGATGCCCATGTCGTGCGGCGGCTGCGCGGTGCCAACGCGGTGATCCTGGGCAAGACCAATCTCGACGAGGCCGCGTTCGGCACGGTCGGGCGCAATCCGCATTTCGGCGATGTCGGCAATCCCGTGCATGAAGGTCGCGCGGCGGGCGGGGCCTCCGCCGGCTCGGCGGCGGCGGTCGCGGCCGGCCATGCGATCGCGGCACTGGGTTCGGACACGCTCGGTGCCGTGCGCATCCCCGCCGCGTTCATGGGCCTGGTCGGACACAAGCCGACCTTCGGCGAACTCAGTTGCCGCGGCATGGGCGCGGGGCTGCGGCGTCTGGACTGCCCGGGCCTGATCACGCGCTGCGTGCAGGATGCGGCCCTGCTGCTGCCCGTGCTCGCCGGTTACGACGCGGGCGATCCGCGCTCGCGCAAGCGCCGCGTCCCGCTGGCGCCGCCCGACTGGGCGCCGGGTGAATTGCGTGCCGGTGTCGTCGCCGATCTGGCCGCCCTCGGCGTGGCGCCGGCGGTCGTGGAGAAATTCAGCGCGGCGATGGCCTGCGTTGCGCCGGTATTCGGCAGTGCGATGCCGGTGGCGCTCGACATCGCGCCGATGGAGGTCGCGGCGACACGACGCGCGGCGCTGCTGCTCATGGAAGCGGAAATCCAGGCCGCGCATGGCGAGCGTTTGCTGGGTGCGTCGGAGCGCCTGCGCTTGCTGCTGGCATTTGCCGAGAACAAGTCGGCGGTGGAATTCGCGCGCGCCGACCGCCGCCTCGACGGTTATGTCGTGCAGGTGCGGCGTCTGTTCGAACAGTTCGATGTCCTGCTGCTGCCGACCGTGCCTTCGCCGCCGCCCTTGCTGGGCAGTCTCGAGCCGGCCAATCTCGCCGACTTCACCGCGCTGGCGAGCCTCGCCGGCTGCCCGGCGTTGAGTCTGCCGCTCGCCGGAGGGCAGGGTCTGCAACTGGTCGGTGCGCCGGGCAGCGATCTTCGATTGCTCGAGCTCGGCGAAGTCCTGTCGGCGGTTGCCGACTGCGCCAGCGATGCTTGATGGCGCGACGCTCGATTTCGATGCGCAGTGGTTGACCGGCGCAGAAGCCGAAGCGCTGTTCTCGGTCCTGCGTGCACAAATCCCCTGGGAAACCCATCGAATCCGCCTGTTCGGTCGCGACGTCGATTCACCGCGGCTGAGTTGCTGGATCGGCGATCCGGAAGCGAGTTACGTGTATTCGCGCACGCGCTTCGAACCCAGGCCCTGGTTGCCGGCGCTTTCTGAGGTGCGCGAGCGGTTGCAGGCGGCGACCGGCGTGGAGTTCAACAGTGTGCTCGCCAACCGTTATCGCGACGGACGCGATGCGATGGGCTGGCACAGCGACGACGAACCTGAACTCGGCGAGCAGCCGGTCATCGCCTCGCTGAGTCTGGGGGCGACGCGGCGGTTCGTGCTCAAACATCGTCGCGAGCCGCAGCGCAAACTCGCCCTGGATCTGCCATCGGGCAGTCTGCTGGTGATGCGCGGACGGACGCAGGAAAACTATCGCCACGCCCTGCCGCGAACGGCGCGACCGGTCGGCGAGCGCATCAATCTCACCTTTCGCCGCATATTGCCGTCGCGGTGAAGGCGGAGATCAGGGTTTCTTGCGGGCGTTGGCCTGGCCGTTGCTCAGCGCCCAGCCGGCGAGTTGCGTCGCGACGCGGTCGAGCGATTGCGAGAAGGCCTCCACGACCGCCGGCACGTCTTCGCTGCCCGCGGCCTGCACGTCGCGGAAGGTGCGCGAGGCGACGACACTGGCATCGGTGGTGTGGATGAGCTTGGCCTGCACTTCGATGACCGCCTCGGGCTGACCCGGATTGCGATAGGTCGATTCGAACGCACGCAGTTCGGTGACCAGCTGGTATTCGCCGCGCACGCCGCTGCCCGGACGCGAGACCGAGAGGATCTTTCCGGAATCCTCAAGCCGGCGCAGCACGGCGTTCTGCACCAGGTCCGGCGCCGCATCGGACCAGATCGCGCCCTTGTAGACCTGGATGTAACCCGCTTCCGGGCGCACCGCGATGCGTTCGGAATCCAGGGCCTGGCCCGCACCCGGCCGCAGCACGAGCAGGGACCAGTCCACCTTCGGCCAGTCGGTGGACGCGTCCGCGGCGATCGCGCGCGGCACGTAGACCTTGACCGGTTCCTTGCCGCCGAGCACCGAACAACCGGCGAGCAAAGCCGCGAGAGCGAGAGCGATGAGAGCTTTCATTTCGGATCGAACTCCTCCGGACGCGTGCGCCCGGTGACGTAGCCGGCGGGATTGTTGTCGAGCCGGTTCGCGACCCGGCGCAGGTCGCGGATCAGGCTGCGCAGGTCGGTGAGGGCCGGGCCGACCTGGGTGAGACCGTTCTGGCTGAAGCCCGCGATCGCTTCGCGGTTGTCGCCGAGAATCGCATTGGCGTTCTTGCTCGCTGATTCGAGTTCGGTCAGCGTGCGCTCGAGCTTGTCCATCAGCGGCGGCAATTCCTGCACGACCTGGGTGTCGATGGTGTCGAGACTGCCATTGGCCTTGTCGAGCACCCCGTTGAGCTGGCCGCTGGCGTCGCGCAGATTCTTGATCAGCACGGCGATGTCTTCCTTCTCGCCCGACAGCGTCGTGGTGAGCTGGTGCAGGTCGTCGAGCGCGCCGCTGACGCGTGCGATGTTCTCGTCGCTGAGAATGAGCTTGACGCGTTCGACGATGTCAGACGCGGCTTCGGCAACGTTCTGCAGGGCCGAGGGTTGTGTGGCGATCGTCGGGATCGGCACGTCGCGCGTGGGCATCAGGCGCGGACTGTCGGGCATGCCGCCGGACAACTGGATCTGGGCGACACCGGTCAGGCCGATGAAGGCGAGCTTGGCTTTGGTGTCGACCTTCACCGGCGTGCCCGCACGCAGGCGGATGACGGCGATGACGCGGCGCGGATCGTTGGGATCGAGCGAGAGATATTTCACCTCGCCGACATTGATGCCGTTGTACTGGACGATGCCACCGGTGCCCAGGCCCGTCACAGCTTCCTTGAACACGACCTGGTAGGTGTCCCAACTGCGATTGGATGCGTAGTTCGCCGCCCACAGCGCGAACAGCACGGCGCAGATCGACACGATGATCGTGAACAGACCGATCAGGACATGATGCGCACGGGTTTCCATGCTTACTCCTTTTCGCCTGGGCCGGCGTGGGCGTTTGGCGACTGTTGCGCGGACTGTGCGGCGCGTCCGCGCGGACCGTGGAAATATTCCTGTACCCAGGGATGGTCGAAGGTCTCGACCTCGGCCAGGGGTGCATTGATGAGCACGCGGCGGTCGGCCAGCACCGCCACGCGATCGCAGATCGTGTACAGGGTATCGAGGTCGTGGGTGATCAGGAACACCGTCAATCCCAGGGCCTGCTGCAAGGTACGGATCAACTCGTCGAAGGCGGCCGCGCCGATCGGATCCAGGCCGGCGGTGGGTTCGTCGAGAAAGAGCAGGGCCGGGTCGAGCGCGAGGGCGCGCGCGATGCCGGCGCGCTTGCGCATGCCGCCGGATAGTTGCGAGGGATATTTCGCTGCGGCGGTATCGGCCAGGCCGGACAGGCGGATCTTCAGCATCGCCAGGTCGTGCACGATGTCGAGCGGCAGCTCGGGGTAGTGTTCCTTCAGCGGCACGGACACGTTTTCCATGACCGTCAGCGACGAGAACAGCGCGCCGTTCTGGTAGAGCACGCCGGTGTTGCGCTCGACGGCCAGGCGCGCGTCCTTGTCCTCGGACAGCGCATTCACGCCCAGCACTTCGATGACGCCGGCCTGCGGGCGTCGCAGGTTGAGGATCGCGCGCATCAGTACCGACTTGCCGGTGCCGGAGCCGCCGACGACGCCGACGATCTCGCCCGGGCGCACGTCCATGTCGAGACTCTCGTGCACGACCTGGTCGCCGAAGGTGTTGGTCAGTCCGCGCACGCGGATCGCCAGCGGCAGTTCCTCCTGGTGCGCCATCGCATGCACGACCACGGCGCTCACCAGTCCATTTCCATGAAGAACAGCGCGGCCAGGGCGTCGAGCAGTATCACCAGCGAAATCGTCTGCACGACGCTGGACGTGGTGCGCTCGCCGACCGACTGCGCCGTGCCCTGGGTCTGGAAGCCTTCCAGGCAGCCGATCAGGCCGATGACGATCGCAAAGATCGGCGCCTTCGACAGGCCGACCCAGAAATGCCGGATCTCGATCGTGTCGTGCACGCGCGCGATGAACATTTCCGGGGAAATGCCCAGGCTGCCGGCACCGACGGCGAGGCCGCCGAACAGGCCGGCGATCATCGCCAGGAAGGTCAGCAGCGGCAGCATGACGATCAGCGCGGTCAGGCGCGGCAGGACCAGCAGTTCGATCGGATCCAGGCCGAGCGTGCGGATCGCATCGATTTCCTCGCCGCTCTGCATCGCGCCGATCTGCGCGGTGAACGCGCTGGCGGTGCGGCCGGCAAGCAGGATCGCGGTCAGCAGCACCGCGAACTCGCGCAGGAAGGAAATCGTGACCAATTCGACGACGAACACCTCGGCACCGAATTCGCGCAGCACCGTCGCGCCAAGAAACGCCACCACCGCACCGACCATGAAACTCAGCAGCAGCACCAGCGGCACGGCATCGAGGCCGACGCTTTCCATGTGGTGCACGGTCGCGGTCAGGCGCACGCGCGCCGGGCGCAGCAGGGTGCGGAAGGCGGTTTCCAGGGTGAGGCCGCCGAAGCCGATCAGGGCCTTGATCTCGTTGTAGTAGTCCTCGACCGAATAGCCCAGGCGCGCGAGCATTTCCCGGAAACCGTGGTCGCGGTGGCGGCTGCGCGGCGGTGTTTCGCAGACGCGACGCACCGAATCGACAAGCTTCTGGTGGATCGGCTTGACCTCGACTGTCGCCAGGCCGAGCCCGACGCGCACCGCATAACGCGACAGCAGCATCGCGCCGGTGGAATCGAGACGGGTGATGTCGCGGCCGTCGATGTCCTTGGCGCGCTCGGGCGCGCGCTCGATGAGCGCGAGGATCGCGTCGGCCTGGGGCAGGGTCCATTCGCCCGTGGCGCGCAGGATGTCCGGGTCGGACTGGCTCGGGGTGATGGCGGGGGCGGAACTCATCTGACCGCAAGCATGCAGCAAACCCCGCCCAGGGTCAGCCCTACCCCGGCCAGGGCACGCCGGGTCAGCGGTTCCTTGAGCCAGGCCCAGGCCAGCAGCAGGATGAAGACCGACGCGGTTTCGTTGAGGATCGCCGCGACCGAGGCCTGGGTGTACTTGTAGCCGGCCAGCCACAGCACCATCGCCAGGAACTGACCCACGAAGGCCGCCAGCGCGAGCTTGCGCCAGGGCATGCCGACCTTGGGCGGCGACAACTGCGCAGTTTCTCCGCGCAGCCAGGCGATTGCCGCCATGCCCACGAGCGCACCGAGCATGCGCAGGCCGGTGACCCACAGCAGCGGCTGTGCCTCCAGTACGCGCTTGACCAGCACGATCGAGATCGCCATCAGCACGATCGCGAGCAGGGCAAAGAAGAAACCGCGCAGCACGTGCGCCGGTCGCGGCGCGCTGCCCTGGCGCGGCCAGGCGGCCAGCCACACGCCCAGGCTGACGAGGGCGAAGCCCACCCCCTGCACCGGCAGCAGGCGCTCGTCGAGAAAGGCGAAGCTGAGCACGATCACGAACGGGCTGTAGAAATTGCCGATCACGCCCATGCGCCCGGCGCCGAGTTCGTTGAGCGCGCGGAAGTACAGGGTGTCGGCGATACCGATGCCGAGCAGGCCGCTGCCGACGGCGGCGAGAATCTGCAAACCGTCGAAGGCGGGCAGGCTCAGGCCGTGCAGCAGCGGGATCGCCGGCAATAGCATCGCCAGCACCAGGGCGTTCTTGAGGAAATTCAACTGCAGCGGCGGCAGGGTCGCGCCGAGCTGGCGATACAGCATCACGCCGATCGCCCAGGCCAGGGCACTGAGGATCGAGCACAGTTCGCCGAGTCCGTTCGTCACTGCCGCTTCCTGCCCCGAGACGGGCCATTGTCGGGCGCGCGACGATTTCCTGCCATCCTTTTCATGCCATGCTTTTAGCCATGACCTCGATCGACAACGACGCCCGCGCCCCGTATCTGGTCCGCATCGACTTCCTGATCGAACTCGCGCGCCGTCTTCACATCTACGGCACGTCCGCGCAGCGTCTGGAGGCAGCGGTCAGCCAGGTCGCGCAGCGGCTGGATATCGAGGCGCAGATCTGGTCGAACCCGACCGGCATGCTGATCAGTTTCGCGGACGTCGAGCGGGGTGCGCCGCACCAGATCACCCAGATCATCCGCCTCGAACCGGGCGACACCAATCTGGGTCGGCTCGCGGCGGCCGACGCGATCGCCGAGGACGTGCTGTCGGGCAAACTCGATATCGCCGAAGGCCTGCGCGCGATGCGTGCGCTCGACCGGCCGCCACGCGTCTACGCCAAACCGCTGGCGGTTTTCAGTTTCGGCCTGGCTTCGGCCTCGGTCACCGGCCTGCTGCAGCACACCGGCTGGGCGGACCTGTGCACGGCGGCGATTCTGGGCGTGCTCGTCGGTGCGCTGACGGTGTACAGCGAAACCCGGCCGCGTCTGCGCGACGCGCACGAAGCGCTCGCGGCGTTTATCGTCACGCTCGCCGCCGGTGCGGTGTCTAGCTTCATCGCACCGCTGTCGCTGCAGGGCGTGATCGTCGCCGCGCTCATCGTGCTCATGCCCGGCCTGACCCTGACCAATGCGGTCTCGGAACTGACGAGCCAGCAGCTAGTGTCGGGCACCGCGCGTTTCGCCGGCGCGCTGACGATCCTGCTCAAGCTCACCTTCGGCGCCGTCGCCGGTGCGCACGTGGTCGGCTTGTTGGGCTGGCAGGCCTTGTCGAATGCCGATGCCACCGCGCTGCCGAACTGGGTGCCGTGGCTGACCCTGCTGGCGGGCTCGTTCGCGTTCGCGGTGCTGTTCAAGGCCGCGCGCCGCGACGTGCTGCTGGTCATGGCTTCGGTCTGGCTGGGTTATCTCGCGACCAAACTCGCCGCGACGCTGCCGGGCGCGGACAACAACACCGTGCCGACCGGCGTGTTTTTCGCGAGCATGGTGGTGACGGCGGTGTCGAACGCCTACGGCCGCTACTGGAACCGGCCCGGCGCGCTCATCCGCGTGCCCGGCATCATCCTGTTGGTGCCGGGCAGCCTGGGCTTCCGCAGTTTCAACTTCGTGTTCGAGCGCGACGTGATGCTCGGCCTGGACACCGCGTTCGGTGTCATCACCGCCTTGATCGCCCTGGTCGCGGGCATCCTGTTCGGCAGCCTGCTGATTTCGCCGCGACGAAATCTCTGACGCTTACGGCCAGCGGCGCAGCACCAGCGTGGCATTGGTGCCGCCGAAACCGAAGCTGTTCGACATCACGGTATCGAGCTTCGCGTCGCGCGACACGCGCACCAGCGGCATGCCCTCGGCCGCGGGATCGACCTGGTCGATGTTCGCCGAGCCGGCGATGAAGCCGCCCTGCATCATCAGCAGGCAGTAGATCGCCTCGTGCACGCCGGCCGCGCCGAGCGAATGGCCCGACAAGGACTTGGTTGAGGAGAACGGCGGCACCGCGTCACCGAACACGTCCTTGATCGCGCCCAGTTCGGCCAGATCGCCGACCGGCGTGGAGGTGCCGTGCGTGTTGAGGTAGTCGATCGGGCCGTCGACCGTCGCCAGCGCCTGGCGCATGCAGCGTGCCGCGCCTTCGCCCGAGGGCGCGACCATGTCGGCGCCGTCCGAGGTCGCGCCGTAGCCGACGATCTCGGCGAGGATGCGCGCGCCACGGGCCTGCGCATGGTCGAGCGATTCGACCACGACCATGCCGCCGCCGCCGGCGATGACGAAACCATCGCGTTCGGCGTCGTAGGCGCGCGAGGCGCGTTCCGGCGTCGCGTTGTACTTGGATGACAGCGCGCCCATCGCGTCGAACAGCATCGTCTGCGACCAGTGCAGTTCCTCGCCGCCGCCGGCGAAAACCATGTCCTGCTTGCCCAGCTGGATCTGCTCCATCGCCGCGCCGATGCAATGGGCGGAGGTCGCGCAGGCCGAAGCGATCGAATAGTTCACGCCGCGGATGCCGAACGCGGTCGCGAGATTGGCCGAGACCGTCGAGGTCATCGTGCGCGTGACCATGTACGGACCGACGCGGCGCACGCCCTTGGCACGCAGAAGATCGGCGGCGTCGACCTGGTTGGCGCAGGAGCCGCCACCGGAACCGGCGATCACGCCGATGCGCGGATCGGACACCTGGTCGCGCGCCAGGCCGGCATCGGCGAGTGCGTCTTCCATCGACAGATAGGCGAAGGCGGCGGTGTCGGCCATGAAACGGCGCAGCTTGCGGTCGATGCGGCCGTCGAGGTCGGCTTCGACCACGCCGCCGACCTGGCTGCGAAAACCCAGTTCGGCGTATTCGGGAATCGCGCGGATACCGGCGCGGCTGTCGCGCAGGGCGGCCGTCACGGTCTGGCGGTCGTTGCCGAGGCAGGAAGTCAGGCCGAGGCCGGTGATGACGACGCGTTTCATGACGGACTCACATCGAATCGGTGGAAGTGAACAGGCCGACGCGCAGGTCGGTCGCGGTATAGATCTCGCGGCCGTCTACGAACATCTTGGCGTCGGCGATGGCGAGCACCAGTTTGCGTTCGACCACCCGCTTGATATCGATAACGTAACTCACCAGTTTTGCGGTCGGCAAAACCTGGCCCGCAAATTTCACCTCGCCCACGCCGAGCGCGCGACCGCGGCCGGGGTTCTGTTTCCAGCAAAGGAAGAAGCCGACCAACTGCCACATCGCATCCAGGCCCAGGCAACCGGGCATCACCGGATCGCCTTCGAAATGGCAGCCGAAAAACCACAGGTCCTTGTGGATGTCGAGTTCGGCGCGGATCTGACCCTTGCCGTGCACGCCGCCGTCGTCGTCGATGTGCGTGATGCGATCGAGCATCAGCATGTTGGGCAAGGGCAGGCGGCCGTTGCCGGGCCCGAACATCTCGCCATGGCCGCAGGCGATGAGCTGTTCGCGCGAAAAAGAGGCTTGCATCGAGGGTCTTCCTTGAACGTCGCAGGGACGGCGACTCAACCCGAATTATTCACATGCCCCGTGACACTCCGCGACTACATACAGGGGCGTACTTTCCAAGGCCTTGATTGGCTTATCCCCTACGGCGACGTATGCGACGCGGCCCCGGGTGCGGGGCCTTGCCGATTGCGCGGTCGCCGCACGACGTCCGCGTGCTCGATCACTCCAGGCCGAGCTGCGCGAACAGGGCAGCGCGATCGAGATTGACCGCTTCGGCGTCACGACGCGCGCGGTACTCGAAGGTGCCGGCCGCCAAGCCGCGTTCGGACACGACGACGCGGTGCGGGATGCCGATCAGTTCCATGTCGCCGAACATCACGCCCGGACGCAGACCACGATCGTCGAGGCAGGCGTCGACACCGCGCGCATTGAGGTCGATGTACAGCGCCTGCGCTGCTTCGACCACGGCCGGATCGTTTTTCGGATTGATGATGCACACCGCGACGCGCCACGGCGCCATCGGCTCGGGCCAGCAGATGCCATTTGCATCGAAGTTCTGTTCGATCGCCGCGGCGACGATGCGGCTCACGCCGATGCCGTAGCAGCCCATGAACATCACCTGCGCCTTGCCTTCGGCATCGAGCACGGTGGCCTTCATCGCCTCGGCGTATTTCTGGCCGAGTTGGAACACGTGGCCAACTTCGATGCCGCGCGCGATGCCCAGCGTGCCCTGGCCGTCGGGCGAGGGATCGCCGGCGACGGCGTTGCGGATGTCGGCGACCAGGTCCGGCTCGGGCAGATCCCGACCCCAGTTCACGCCGGTGAGGTGGAAGCCTTTTTCGTTGGCGCCGACGACCAGGTCGGCCATCGCGGCGACGCTGCGATCGGCGATGACGGTGATGGGCTGCAGCGGTTTCACCGGGCCGAGGAAGCCCGGCTCGCTGCCGAGGTGCGCAAGGATTTCCGCTTCCGTCGCGAGACGGTATTCCGCCAGGCCCGGCAGCTTCGCCAGCTTGATCTCGTTGACCATGTGGTCGCCGCGCACGAGCGCGAGCACGAAGCCCTGCTCGCCGATCATCGCGACCGATTTCACCGTGCTCGCGAGTTCGATGCCGAGCAGCTTGGCGACTTCCTCGCAGGTGCGCTGCCAGGGCGTGACGACTTTCGCCATCGCCGCGCTCGCCGGCGCGCGCGGACCGGGCGCCAGCGCCTCGGCCATTTCGGTGTTCGCGGCGTAGTCGGAGCCGTCCGAGAACGCGATCGCGTCTTCGCCCGAATCGGCGAGCACGTGGAATTCATGCGAGGCGCTGCCGCCGATCGCGCCGGTGTCGGCGTTGACCGCACGGAACTTGAGGCCCAGGCGCGTAAAGATGCGCGAATACGCGTCGTACATCGCCTGATAGGTGACGGCCATCGATTCCGCAGTGAGGTGGAACGAGTAGGCGTCCTTCATCAGGAACTCGCGTGCGCGCATCACGCCGAAGCGCGGGCGGATCTCGTCGCGGAACTTGGTCTGGATCTGGTACACGTTCAGCGGCAACTGCTTGTAGCTGCGCAGCTCGTTGCGCGCGAAATCGGTGACCACTTCCTCGTGCGTCGGGCCGTAGGCGTACTCGGCGTCCTTGCGGTCGCGGATCTTCAGCAGCTGGCCGCCGAATTTCTGCCAGCGACCGGTTTCTTCCCACAATTCCTTCGGCTGGATCGAGGGCATCAGCATTTCGATCGCGCCGGCGCGGTTCATTTCCTCGCGGACCACGCGCTCGACATTGCGCAACACGCGCAGGCCCAGCGGCGACCAGGTGTACAGGCCGGCGGCGAGCTTGCGGATCATGCCGGCCTTGAGCATCAGCTGGTGGCTGATCACTTCGGCGTCGGCGGGGGTTTCTTTCGAGGTCGAGAGGTGGAACTGGGACAGGCGCATGGGCGGGCTGGCGGGCTTCGAAGACGGGAAGCGGCCATTGTAGCGGGCCGTCCGCTCAGTTCGGCGGCTCGGGCGCTGGCGCGCTGCTCGAAATCACGTTCTGGTCCGCGCGCAGCGTGACCTTTTCGTAGTGACGGCCTTTGGGCGGCTGGTCGGTGATCTGCAGCACACCGTTCGCATCGCGCCAGCGATAGAGCGGGTGGGGCGCGTTGGCGTCGCGGCGTGCGGTCTCGTCGCCCGCCCCCGGGTCGGATGCCGTGCGCGGGGTTTCATGGCGATTCCACCAGGTCAGGCCAGCGGCCAACAGGACGCCGGCGAGGATAGCCAGGAACAGCTTCACGGCGCGCCCGCGCCGGTTACGGGGTCTTGCAGAAGGCGGCGACCTGCCGTTCCGCGAGGTCCTTGGCGGCGGCGCGATCTTCGTCCGTCATCCGTTCGGTCTGGCCGTCGCCGTCCTTGTCGATGACCAGGGCCGTGCCCTTCGCCAGCAGATCCAGGCTCAATTTCGCGCGCAGGCAGGCGGTGTCTTCGGGCGTCGGCTTCGGCGGCGCGACTTCCGGCGTGTGGACCTTGATGTCCCGCGCCTGGCTGCGAACCTTGTCCGGTTCGATCTGGGTGTAGTGGACCACGCCATTGGCATCGGTCCATTTGTAGACGCGATCCTCGGCCGAGGCGAGCAGGGGCAACGCGACGAGCAAGGCGATGGCAAGCAGGGTTGGACGGGACATGGCAGCCTCCGCGGGGGGTCGACGCGATCTAGTTATCACCCCCGACCCCCGCTGGCAAGCGGGCGGCTATGGGCCGCCGGGCGTAGCCGTTACACTCCTCGCATGGAACCGACCGACGACCGCCCGCGCCCGCGCAGCCGCCATATCTACCTGCTGCCGAACCTGCTCACCACCTGCGGCTTGTTCTCGGGCTTTTACGCGATCCTGTCCGCGGCCAACGGCCAGTTCGTGCCGGCCTGCGTGGCGGTGTTCGTCGCCGCGCTGTTCGACGGCGTCGACGGCCGGGTCGCGCGCCTGACCGGGACGAGCAGCGAATTCGGCGTGCAGTACGACTCGCTTGCCGACCTGATCAGCTTCGGCATGGCGCCGGCCCTGGTGATGTATCACTGGGCCCTGGTCGCGCTGAAACTCGACGGGCCGCTGGCCGGCAAGCTCGGCTGGGCGGCGGCCTTCCTCTACGTCGCTTGTGCGGCCCTGCGCCTGGCGCGCTTCAACACCCAGGTCGGCGTCGTCGACAAGCGCTGGTTCATCGGCTTGAACAGCCCGTCCTCGGCGGCGGTGATGATGTCCTTCGTCTGGTCGATGAACGACTTCCAGTTCAGCGGTGAATCCCTGCGCTACGTCGCGGCGGCGGTGACGGTGGCCTGCGCGCTGCTGATGGTCAGCCGGATCCGGTACACGAGCTTCAAGGGCGGCGCCAAGGCCGAGGAGTCCCCGGCGACGAGCGGCACCGATGCCAAGAAGAGCGAGCGCGTGCCGTTCTGGGCGATGTTGCTGGTGGTGGGCGTGCTGGTCGCGCTGATGGTCGATCCGCCGCGCGTGCTGCTGGCGCTGGCCCTGCTGTATGCCCTGTCCGGTCCCGCGTACTGGGTCTGGACGAAAGTGATGCGCAAGCCGGTCGCATGAGCTGGTCCGGCGAACAGCAGCGTTTGCTCGGTGCGATGGGCTACACGCTCTACCAGCGCGCGGGTGTCGCCGTGGCGCCGGTTGCGCCGATGGCGGACAGCGATGCGCCGGCCGCGACGGCTGCACCGGCAAGCGCGGGAAAACTGCTGCAAGCCCTGCAGCGCGCCGCCAACGGGCGCGACATCGCGGCCCTGATCACCGATCTCGAGGCCCTGCGCCGCGATCCGCGCGGCAAGCGGACGCTGTGGCCGCAACTGCGGGCCCTGCGCCGCGGTCACTGACGCGATGAACGCGCAAGCCGCCGACGCGTCGCAACTGCGGCCGATGCGCCAGACCGACATCGACGCGGTCATCGCGATCGAACAGCGCGCCTATGAATTTCCCTGGACGGCCGGCATCTTCCGCGACTGCCTGCGCATCGGCCACCAGTGCTGGGTGTTCGAGGCGCGCGCGGGCATCATCGGCTATGGCGTGCTCAGCTGCGCGGCCGGCGAAGCGCATGTGCTCAATGTCTGCGTCGCACCCGAGCACCAGGGGCATGGCCACGGCCGGCGATTGTTGCGACGTCTGATCGATCTGGCGCGCTGGCACATGTCCGACCGCGTGTTCCTGGAAGTGCGGCCGTCGAATCCGAACGCGATCGCCTTGTACAACGACGAAGGTTTCAACGAGATCGGCCGGCGCCCGAACTACTACCCGGCCGCGAAAGGTCGCGAGGACGCGATCGTCATGGCGATGGAATTGCTCGCGCCCGAATCGCAGTGGCCGCCGAAGCTCTGACTTCGGTGGCCCGCGTTACCGCCTGATCACAGGCGTTTTTGTTGCTCGAGCAGGGCGCTGAGCTGGTTGTTCCAGTCCCCCAGGCGCGTGCGTTCCTGTTCGACCACGGCCGCCGGCGCGTTGGCGACGAAGGTGTCGCTGGCGAGCTTGCCCTGGCATTTGCCGATCTCGCCCTGGATGCGCTTGATCTCTTTTTCCAGGCGCGATTTTTCCGCGGACAGGTCGATGAGGCCGGCCAGCGGGATATGGAACTTGAGGCCGCCCAGGGGTGCCATCGCCGTGGCCGGCGCCTCGCCCTGCAGCCATTCGATCGATTCCAGACGCGCCAGGAATTTCAGCGAGGCGCTATGCCGCGCGATCTGGCCTTCGTCGTCGGCCTGGCCTTCGAGCAGCAGGGGAATAGCCTTGTTCGGTGCGATCGTCATCTGGCTGCGGATCGAGCGCAGCTGGGTGACCGCCGCCTTGAGCCATTCGATGTCGTTCGCGGCGGTCGGATTCATCAAGCCGGCGTCGAATTCGGGATAGGGCTGCGTGCTGATCGACTCGCCACCGACGCCGATCTTGGGTGCCACGGCGTGCCAGATTTCCTCGGTGATGAAGGGAATCAGCGGATGCAGCGCGCGCAGCAGGATCTCGAGCACATACAGCAGGGTGTGTCGCGTGCTGTTGGCCGCGACCGGGTCGTCGCCGGTCAGGGCGGGCTTGGCCAGCTCCAGGAACCAGTCGCAATACTCGTTCCAGGCAAATTCGTACAGCGACTGCGCGACCTGGTCGAAGCGGTAGTCTTCGTAACCTTTCTCCACATTCAGCAGCATGTTCTGCAAGCTGTGCAGGATCCAGCGCTCAGCGTCGGTCTTGGGCTCGGGCGCGCCGGCAGCAGCGAAATCCTCGCAGTTCATCAGCACGAAGCGCGCGGCGTTCCACAGCTTGTTGCAGAAGTTCTTGTAGCCTTCGGCGCGATTGAGATCGAACTTGATGTCGCGACCATGGGTCGCGAGCGAAGCGAAGGTGAAGCGCAGTGCGTCGGCGCCGAAGGCCGGGATGCCGTCCGGAAATTCCTTGGCCGTGGCTTTCTCGATCTTCGGCGCGTCGGTCGGTTTCATCAGACCGGTCGTACGCTTCGCGATCAATGCCTCAAGGGTGATGCCGTCGATGATGTCGATCGGGTCGAGCACGTTGCCCTTGGACTTGGACATCTTCTGTCCGTCCTTGTCGCGCACCAGGCCGGTGATATAGACGTCCTTGAACGGCACTTCGCCGGTGAAGTGGTCGGTCATCATGATCATCCGGGCAACCCAGAAGAAAATGATGTCGAAGCCGGTGACGAGCACCGACGTCGGCAGGCGCTTGGAGAAATCGTATTTCGCCATGTCGCCGCCGTCGGGCCAGCCGAGCGTGCTGTGCGACCACAGGGCGGACGAGAACCAGGTCTCAAGGACGTCGCTTTCGCGCGTCAGCGCCACGTCAGCAGCGAGATCGTGCACGCGCCGGACTTCGGCTTCGTCGCGACCGACATAGATCTTGCCGTTCGCGTCGTACCACGCCGGAATCTGGTGGCCCCACCACAGCTGGCGCGAGATGCACCAGTCCTGGATGTTGCTCATCCAGTGGCGATAGGTGCTGATCCAGTTCTCGGGCACGAAACGCACCGAGCCGTTCTCGACGAGTTCCAGGCCGCGCGCCGCCAGCGTGTCCATTTTCACGAACCACTGGTTGGTCAGATAAGGCTCGATGACTTGGCCGGTGCGATCGCCGCGCGGGACCTGCAGTTTGTGTTTTTTCTCTTCGACCAGCAGGCCGGCGGCCTCGAGATCGGCGAGCACGGCCTTGCGCGCGACATAGCGGTCCAGGCCGCGGTATTTGGCCGGGGCGTTGTCGTTGATCTCGGCGGTCGGCGTGAGGATGTTGATCATCGGCAGGCCGTGACGCTGGCCGACGGCGTAGTCGTTGAAGTCGTGCGCCGGCGTGACCTTGACGACACCGGTGCCGAACTCGCGATCGACGTAGTCGTCGGCGATGATCGGAATCTCGCGGTCGCTCAGCGGCAGGCGCACGGTCTGGCCGATCAGGTGCGAATAGCGCTCGTCCTCCGGATGCACCATGACGGCGGTGTCGCCGAGCATGGTCTCGGGGCGCGTGGTCGCCACGACCAGGGCGCCGTCGCCGTTGCTGAGCGGATACGAGATCGACCACAGCTTGCCGTCTTCTTCTTCGCTGACGACTTCGAGATCCGAGATCGCGGTCTTCAACACGGGGTCCCAGTTGACGAGGCGCTGGCCGCGATAGATCAGGCCCTGTTCGTGCAGGCGCACGAAGGTTTCAACGACGGCCTTCGACAGGCCCTCGTCCATCGTGAAGCGTTCGCGACTCCAGTCGCCGGACGTGCCGAGGCGACGCATCTGGCGGGTGATGGTGTCGCCGGATTGCTTCTTCCATTCCCAGACTTTTTCGATGAACTTGTCGCGGCCAAGGCCGTCGCGGGTCAGATTCTCGCGGGACAGGTTGCGGCCGACGACCATTTCGGTCGCGATGCCGGCATGGTCGGTACCGACCTGCCAGAGGGTGTCGAAGCCGCGCATGCGGTGGTAGCGGACCAGGGCATCCATGAGGGTGTGCTGGAAGGCATGGCCCATGTGCAGGGTGCCGGTGACGTTCGGCGGGGGCAGCATGATGGTGTAGGGCTTGCCGGTCCCGGACGGCTTGAAGCAGCCGGTGGTCTCCCAATGGGAATACCACTTGGTCTCGAAAGTCTGCGGCTCGAAGCTCTTGTCCATGGGGCTCACTGCAAAGGGCAAAGACGGCACGCCCGGCGCAGGGCCGGGCGGCTGTCGGGTCGAATTGATACCCAAATCCTATCAAAACAGGGCTTTGGGCGCGATGCGGATGGAAATCTGGGCTGAGGCGCACGCGTCGGCGACCGGCGGGGGCATCGTCGGTGGTCGCTCGGGCGCGAGCGCCATCCTGGCCAGCGCACGAGCGACCGTTACGGCCATCCATGGCCTTCACTCCACCCACGATGCCCCCGCCGGTCGCCGACGCTCGAGCAGATTGGAAGGGTGAACGAAGAGCTTGTCGCTTCTGACTCTCGCGAAACTTGCTTCGAGCAGTGGTGACCCGAGGGGCTAGCCGCGACGAAATGCCGGCCAGGATGGCCGGCATGGCCGCTCGTGAGCTGGCCACGGATGGCGCTTGCGACCGAGCGGTCGTCGCGGCTAGCCCCTCGGGTCGCCGCTGCGACCTAGGGCCACGTTTGCTCAGCTCAATTCGGCAAACGCATCGCGGGTGAGGTTTTCCGGAGCGCCGTCGGTGCAGTGCACTTCGTCTTCGATGCGCACGCCGCCGAATTTCGCGAGGTGCTCGACGTTTTTCCAGTTCACCGCGTGGCCGTGTTGGCTTTCTTTGAGTTTGGCCAGCAGCGTCGGGATGAAATACAGGCCCGGCTCGATCGTGACCACCATGCCGGGCGCCAGCGTGCGCGTCATGCGCAGGAACGGATGGCCGGCGGGGCGCGGGATGAGCTGGCCGTTTTCGTCGGTGTAGCCGGCGATGTCGTGCACCTGCAGGCCGATCGGATGGCCCAGGCCGTGCGGGAAGAAGGTCGAGGTCACGCCGGTTTCCAGCATCGCGCCCGGGTCCATGTCGACGATGTCCAGCGCCTTGAGCACGCGGCCCAGGCGCAGATGGCAGTCCAGGTGCAGATCGCGATAGTCCGTGCCGGCGCGCACGTTCGCGCACAGCGCCAGTTGTTCGCGTTCGACCGCATCGATCAGGGCCTGGAAGTGCGCGTCGCCATTGCCCCAGGTGCGCGTGATGTCGGACGCGTAGCCGTCGACTTCCGCGCCGGCATCGATCAGCAGCGCGCGGTGCTGCGCCGGTGCCTGCGTGTTTTTGTACTGGTAGTGCAGCGTCGCGCCGTTTTCGTTGAGGCCGATGATGTTGTTGTAGGGCAGGTCCGGATCGGTGTGACCGGTAGCGGCCAGGTAGGCGGCGTGGATCTGCGCTTCCGACTGTCCCGCGAGGAAACCGGCGCGCGCGGCCAGATGTCCCGGCACCGCGCGGCGTTGCGCCAGACGCTGGCGCGAGAGTTCGTACGGCGTTTTGTAAGCGCGCTGGAAATGCAGCGCGTTGAGCACCGACTCGGGATTGTTGGGCGCGAAACCCGGCAGGCCGGAGTCGTCTTCGCCAATGATGGCGGACCGGCCGGTGCTCGGCAGGTGGTGTACGGCGTCCGCCGGCTCGGACAGGATGCGTATGTCGAAATGTTCCACCCAGTCGCCTTCCGGCGCCGTGGGCGGCACATGCCAGTAGTCGTCAGGCTGGTAGTAGGCGAGCACGGGCTTTTTGCCCGGCGTGTACGCGATCCAGCTGTACGGATGCTGGGTCAGCGGCAGCCAGTGCAGGAAATGCGGATTGGCCTTGAACGGATAATGCATATCGTCCAGGAATCGGTACTTGGCGATCCCGGAAGTAATGATCATGTGATCAAAACCGCATTTTTGCAGCGCCAGGTCGGTCCGCGCCTTGATTGTCGCAAGGTGGTCGCTGTAAACAGTAGAAGCTGAAGCTGCCATGGCTCGGGATCCGTCCGGATATCGTGCCAATTCTGCCTTATCCGGACAGCCGGGGACGAGTCGATGGACAGGCGTCGCGACGATGGTGGGTTCCTCGGACAGCCTGCCTGGCTCTGGACCGTCGGTGCGCTGGTGCTGGGCATGGCGATGACTGCGTTCACCACCCAGGTCCATCACGCCGCGCTCGTGCAGGCCGAACGCGCGCAGTCCGAACGCGTCGCCGAGCGCAGCTTCGATGCCGTGCAGTCGCAGTTGGCCAATTGCGGCTTGTTGGCGCGGTCGGTGCAGGCCTTGTTTCTTGCCTCGCGGGACGTGACGGCGGAAGAGTTCGACACGATCTACGCCAACCTGCATCCGCAGGAGCTTTTTCCCAGCCTGCAGGCGATCGGCGTCGCCCATCGCGAACTGCGTGCCGACGGCGAGCATTTCATCACTGACCTGGTCGCGCCGCGTGCTGGCAACGATCGTCTTCATGGTCTGGACATCACCAGCCAGCCGGCGAACCTGCGCGCGCTGATTTATTCGCGCGACACCGACCAGCCGGCGATGTCCGGCGCGTTCGAGCTGATCCAGCGCGCGGGTCTGCCCGGCCCGAAAGACGGCGTGATCATCCGTCTGCCGGTCTTTTCTCCCGGGGCGCCACCGACGTCACCGGCCGAGCGCGTGACGCGCCTGACCGGCTCGCTGGCCGTGTCGTTCCAGGTGAGCACGCTCATCGAACGCGCGCTGCCGAAAGAGGCGCGCGAGGATTTCGACATCCGCATCACCGACGTGACCGATGGCGTGCCGCATTCACTGTTCGCCAGCGACGCGGCAAAGGCGTCTGTCGTTGCTCCCAAGGCGCTGAGCTATCGCTATCAGCGCGACATCCGCTACGGCGGACGCACCTGGCGCATGCAGCTGGTCGGCGCGCCGGGCAAGATGCAGTCGGTCTCGCTGCCCGCCATGACCTTTGCGACCGGCACGCTCGCCAGCCTGCTCATGGCCTCGCTGGCCTGGTCCTTGGCCAATACTCGCGCGCGTGCGTTTCGCCTGGCCAAGGACCTGTCCGCGCAGTATCGCGACAGCGAGGCGCGCTTCCGTGCGCTGAACGAACTGCTGCCCACGCTCGTGCTGCTGGCGCGGGCCGAGGACGGCTCGCTGGCCTACGCCAATCACGCCGCGCGCGAACGCCTGCTGATCCCCGATCCCGAGCAGAGCGGCAAGACGCTCGTGGAACTGTTCGAGGACGACGGCCTCGAAGAACAGTTCGAGGACATCGCCAAGGGCGGCTGGGCGATGATCAATCGTTCGGTGCGCGTGCGCAGCAGCGGCCGGCGCGCTTACTGGATGACGCTGTCGGTGTCGCTGATCTCGCTCGAAGGCAAGCCGCACCTGCTCGCCGTCGCCAACGACATCACCGAATTGCGCGAGCTCAATGAACTGCTCGGCTACCAGGCCAGCCACGATGCGCTGACCGGCTTGCCGAACCGGCGCGATTTCGTGCGCCGGCTCGATGCGGCGATCGCGACAGCGGACGAGAGCCGGCAGGTCGCGATGTTCTATCTGGACTTGGACCAGTTCAAGATCGTCAACGACACCTCCGGCCATGCGGCCGGCGATCAGTTGCTGGCGCAGCTGGCCAATCTGCTCAGCAGCCACCTGATCCAGGGCGAAGTCATCGCGCGTCTCGGCGGCGACGAATTCGGCATCCTGATCGAACGCACCACGCCCAGCGAAGCGCTGGCGTTCGGCGAGCGCATGCGCCGCGAGATCGAGGAGTTCCAGTTCACCTGGCAGGAGCGGCTCTACACCATCAGCGCCAGCATCGGCATGGTGATGATCGGCGAGCCGGGACGTCATCAACGCGAGGTGTATTCGCAGGCCGACACCGCTTGCTACATGGCCAAGGAACGCGGTCGCAATCGCGTGCAGCTGTATTCGGAGAACGACCAGGAGATCGTGCGCCGGCGCAGCGAACTGCAATGGGCCAGTCGTCTGCGCCAGGCGCTGTCGGAAGGGCGGTTCATCCTGTATTTCCAGGAGCTGGGTCCCTTGCAGGCGCAGGGCGAGGGCCAGGGCGTGCATTTCGAGCTGCTGATCCGCTTGCGCGACGAAAAGGGCGGCATGGTGCCGCCGGGCGATTTCATCCCCGCGGCCGAACGCTACGGCCTGATGCCGCAGCTCGATCGTTGGGTGGTGGAAACGGCATTCGCCAATTTCAACCACCTGCATCCGTCCGGGCAGCCGGTGCGCTTGTGCGCGATCAACCTATCGGCCTTGACCATCGAAGACGACACCTTCCCGAGCTTCGTCATCGAGAAACTGCAGGCCTATGGCGTGCCGGCCGATCGCGTCTGTTTCGAGATCACCGAAACTGCGGCGGTGGCGAGCATGACGCGTGTCATCGCGATGATGAATCGCCTGCGCGAGATCGGCTGCCATTTCTCGCTCGACGATTTCGGCGCCGGCATGGCTTCGTTCGGCTATCTGAAGAACTTCCCGATCGATTACATCAAGATCGACGGCAGCTTCATCCGCAACATCGAGACCGATGCGGTCAGTCTGTCGATCGTGCGCGCCGTCACCGACATCGGGCATCAGCTGGGTCTGGTCGTGGTCGCCGAATGGGTCGCGGACGAGCGGGCCCGCGACATCTTGCGCGAGCTGGGCGTCGACTACGCGCAGGGCTTCCTGATCCACAAGCCGCAGCCGGTATCCCGGCAGGACTGAGCGCGCGTCAGGGCGTGCAGCCCGGCCCCAGGTCGATCGGATCGCCAAGCGAGACCGGTTCGCGCAGGAACTGCATGCGTGCGCGCATGCCGCGGGTGATCAGCAGTTCGTTTTCTTCGGTCACCATCAGCGCGCAGCCGACTTTCATCTGCGTGACGATGCGCCGGAAGCCGGCCGGGCCGGCCGCCATCAAGGCGGTCGACGCGGCATCGGCGAGCACGGGGTCGTTGGCGAGCACCGCGGTCGCCGCCGCGCCGCGTGCGGGCATGCCGGTACGCGGATCGAGGATATGACCCCAGCGGCCGCCGTTCGCCGCCTGCCGGAACTTGTTGTAGTTGCCGGAGTTGAAGAAGGCTTCGCGATCGCCGAGTTCGACCATGCCGAGCGCGCCGCCGTAAGGGTCCTTCATGCCGACCTGCCAGGGGCGACCCTGGCCGTCGCCCAGCGCGAGGACGTCGCCGCCGAGACTGATCAGGGCATGACGGATGCCGCGCCGACGGAAAATCGTGTCGATTTCCGCGGCCGCCGCCCCTTCGGCGATCGCGTTGAAATCCAGTTGCACGGCCGGATTGCGACTGGCCAGGCGATCACCTTCGATGCGCACGTCGCGGATGCGCGGTCGCGCGCGCACCCATCCCTGGACTTGCTCGAGCGAAGGCGACGGCGTCGTCACGGGAAATTCCGAGGTATGAAATCCCCACAGCTCGACCAGGCCGCCGACCGAGGGATCGAGCAGGCCGTCGCTGCTCACCGCGAACTCCTGCGAGCGTCGCACCATCTCGATGATCGAAGCCGGCGCTGGCGCGGACTGGCCGACGCGGAACGCGGCATTGATGCGGGTCAGGTCGGAAGGTTTCCAGGCATGCCACTCGCGTTCGCGCTGTACCAGTCGCGCCGAGGCTTCGGCGATCGCCGCTTCGGCCACGGCCGGCGAGCTGCCGCGGATCTCGATGTCGGCGACCGAGCCGAAGACATGCAGTTGTTCGCTGGTAACCGGGCCGCTGCGCTGGCAGGCGGCCAGCAGGCACAGCCCGATCAGCAGGAGTGCGCGCCGGGGCACGCGCTCAGACGTACTGGCTGCCGGGGGCGTCGACCCATTCGCGGATGAAGGCGAGATCGGTCGGCGCGACATCGATGAAGCGGAAGCCGGTCCAGACCTGGCCGGGTGCGGCGGCGTCATCGGCCCATAGTTCGTGTGCGCCGACTTCGATCGCGCGTTCGACACCGGCGTGATCGGGCAGACGGAAGCGCAACTGGTAGAGGGCATCGTTCATCAGCGGATGGTGCAGGATCAGCAGCATGCCCGATTCGGACAGATTGCTGAGCTTGCCGACCGGCTGCTCGGTGATGGTGTCGACGATCTCGACGTTGTAGCCGACCTTGCGGCGTTTGGCGCGGCGGTAGTCGTTCATTGGGCGGGACTCGCGACAGCAGGGGTCTGACCGGCGAAGGAGCGCAGCGCGTTCATCACCGTGTTCCAGGCGCGATCGATCAGCGAGCCTTTCTCTTCGTCGATGATGCGCACCTGGCCACGGACCATCATGCGCGCGAGGCTGTCGAGCGTGTGCTCGTCGACTTTCTGGCCGCGATGATTGACGAACAACACGTGGCCGGTGACGGTGCTGAACCAGGACAGGCGTCGACGGACTTTGTCGCCCTGCTGGTTGGTGGTGAACTCGAACCAGCTGCCGAACGGCGTCTGCTTGAGCTGCTCGTAACGCGCCTGTTCGGGCGCGGTCAGCGGCACCTTCTTGCTCTTCTTGGCCTTCAGGTCCTCGCCCAGGCGTGCACGCGCCTTCAGGCGCATGGTCAATTCGGTGCGGCTGGCGGCATCGTCTTCGCTGCCCGACTGCGGATGGACCAGGCGTTGCGCGATCGCGGTGGCTTCGTCGCCCTGGTAGCCCACCTGCGAGAGCGCCTGTTCGACTTCCTGCTGCAGGCCGGAGGCGTTTTCACCCAGGGCCGCTTGTTCGCCTGCCGGTGTGCGGGCGATCTGGATCAGTCGTTCGGCGAAGCCCAGCTGCTGCTTCCAGACTTCGGAATCCTCGCCGTGACGCAGCGCGGTCAAGGCCATCACGTCGGTCCAGGCCTGGCTCAGCAGGGTCTGGGTGAACCGCGGCAGGTTCTGCTGCTTGAGCAGATTCTCCATCGCCATGCCGGCGCGTTCGCGCGCATGGGCGAGTTTTTCCTTGCCGCGCGCGGCTTCGACATGCCGGCGCTCTGCAACTTCAGCCTTGCGCGTGATCGTCTGCAGGTGCGCGCTCAGATCTTCGAGCAGGTTGCTGAACAGGCCCATGTCGCCGTCGTACTCGCGCACGGTGCGGTCGACGACGGTATTCATCTTGTTGACGAGCGCTTCGTCGGCTTCGTCGTCGCTGAGCCAGTAGGCACCGGTCTCGGCGATGGTGTTGAGCATCAGGCGGGCCGGATGCTGTTGCTTGGTGAAAAAGCCCTTGTCCTGCAACGCCACGCGCAGCAGCGGCACCTGCAGCTTCGACAGCAGGATCGAGGCAGGGCTATTGGGTTTCACGTCCTTGAGGATGCTGTCGTAGAGCATGCCGACCAGGTCGATCGCGTCGCCATCTTCTTCAGCCAGCGCCGGGGCGGGCTGGTCGGGCGCGGATTGCCGGAGCATCGCAAGCAGGTCCTGCTTGAGATGGGTGACGTTGCGCATCACCGGCTTGCCTTTCTCCATGACCGGCGACGCCGCTTTCACCTGCAGGCTGCCGAGCACGTCCTGAATCTGGTTCTGGGTGGCGACCTGGGTGGGTTCGTTGCCCTCGCGGCCGCGATCGGAACCGAGCTTGCCCAGCAGCTGGCGGCGGCCGGCGAGCAACTGCCGCATGAGCTGGAAATTTTCTTCGGCATTGCCTTCACCGGGACCGGCAGCCGGTCCGGCCGAGCCCGGTCCGCTGACCGGACCAGCGCCCCAGCCATCGGCGGGGGCGCCGGTGGCGGTCGGTTGCCGCGAAGGATGCGAGGCCGGGCCGGTGCGTCCGGTTTCGAGGAAACCCGGATCCGGCGCGTTGGCTGGATCGCCTCCCGTCGAGGCAACGCCGGAGCCGGCGCGGTAGTCGCCGCGCGCCGAGGGCTGGCCGCGATGCACCGGTTCCAGGCTCAGGCCCAGCGTTTCGCCGCCGGCCTGGCCCGGAACGCCACCATGCGGCGAACCGCCAGCCTGCGCGGGTCGATCGGCGGGCGGGGCCTCGAGGGGTTTTTCCGCCGTGTAGCCCTGCGACGCGGGACGCGCGCGCAGCGGCACGTACTGCAGATGCGGCAGCACGCCGTTCTTGGCCAGGAAGGTGTTTACGGCTTCGACCAGGCTGCCGTACATCGGCATGACCTGGCGGTCGAAGGCGCGCAGGAACATCAGGCGGTGTTCTTCGGTGAGTTCGAGGCAGTCGGACGCACTGCGGATCATGCGGCACAGGGCCTGCGGACCGATCGGCAGGGATTCGGGATCGAAGGCCGGTCGTCCGGCGAGCACGCCGAAGCGCTGTCCCAACAGATACAGCGGCAGGCTGCAGCGCAGTTCCGCGCGGCTGGCCATCTCGCTGAGCAAGCTGGTTTCGTCCATCTCCAGGTCGTCGACCAGGGACAGTTCGCTGCCACGCGCACGCAGGGGCGCAAAACCGGCCTTGGTCGGCGGTTCGCGCAGGTTGGCGAGTTCGGCTTCCAGTGCGATCAAAAAGCGCGGCACGAGGTCGTGGCGGTTGCGCTTGATCAGCCGCTGCGATTCCAGCCAGCGGGTCTGCACCATGTTGCTGCGCGCCTGCTCGGCGAACTTGAAAAGCTGTTGCTCGAATTCGTTGAGCGTGGCGACGATGCCGCGTTCGAGTTCGTCCGAGGTGAACTCGAGGATGCCCTCGAGCATGGCGCGAACGCGCCTTGGCAAATGCCGCGATGCCAAGGTTGGCATTGCCTGCGACTGGCCGGCGGATGCAGACATGCGGCGCTCCCCGATCATGATCCCCACCCCGATTCTAGGCACAGGCGTGCCCTCGCGACTAGGGGCGGAGCCCGTCCCCGGGGGAGCCCGGGGACTGGCCGCTTTTCGCTTATTTTCCGTTCCAGCGCAGATTCACCACACCGCTGCGCCCCGGGGTGTTGTAACCCTCGAGCAACTGGTACTCGCGATCGAATACGTTTTCGATGCGCGCTTCCAGCGTCCAGCCGGCCGTCAGCGGCAGCGAGCCGCGCAGGTCGAAACGGGCGTAGCCGGGCAGGTCGCCACCGATGTCCGGGCGCGACGAGTAGGCGCTCGCATCCAGACCCAGGGCGGCGTCGTTGCTGAACCGGTAGCTGCCCGACAAGGACAGCTTGCGGTCCGGACGGCGCAGCAGCGGCAGGTCGGTCAACGCGTTGCGTGCGTCCTGCCAGGTGGCGTTGCCGTCCAGGCGGAACGCGCCGTGTTCGAAGTGGTAATCGAGTTCGGCACCGTCGATCGCGGCGCGGTTCACGTTCTCGGCGCCGAAGGTCGGGCTGGTGAACGCGATCAGGTCACGGACCCGCGTGCGGTACAGGGACACGGAGACGCGCTGGCTCAGCGTGGCCAGCCAGTCGACGCCGATTTCCTGGCTGATCGAACGCTCCGGGCGCAGGTCGGGATTGCCGGCGAAGAAGCCGAAGAAGCCCGGGTAGTAGAGCTCGTTGAAGTTCGGCGCGCGGAAACCCTGACCCCAGCTCGCGCGCACGCGCAGGCTGTCGTTGACGTCCAGACCCCAGGCGGCATTGCCGGTGGTGGCGCCGTCGAACTGACTGTTGTCGTCGCGACGGGCGGACAGCTCGAAGGTCTGCGTACCGAAGTGGCCGCGCCAGGACGCGAACACGGCGAGGTTGCGTCGGCCTTCGTCGAACGAGACCTCGGTCGAGCTTTCCGAGAAGCCGGTTTCGTGGGCCCAGTTCGCGCCCAGGTTCAGGGTGTTGTCGGCGTTGAGGGTGAAGGTGTTGACCCAGTCGAGCGTGCTGCGCTCGCTGCCGAAGTGCGAATCGAAGTCCGGCGTGTTCAGGTCTTCGCTGTTGTGGCCGAGCGTGATGCTGTGGCTCCAGCGGTCGTTGATCTCGCCCCACAGCACGATGCCCAGCTCGCGGTTGATCGCCGCGGTCTCGCCGATATCGAACTCGACGTCGGCGTCGGTGATCAGGCCGGTCAGCGCCACATGCTGGGTGCCGACGTCGCCGTGCACGCGCAGGCTGAGGTTGCGGTTGGTGTAGCCGTCGTTGTCCGGATCGTAGCTGCCCGGGCCCGCAGCGGGATTGGTCGCCGAGAAGCCGCGCTGGGTCTCGAATCCGGCGCCGATCGCCACATGCGCGGTGCCGAAACCGGCATTGAGGCCGCCCAGGCCGTAGCTGCCGGCGCGGGCTTCGATGTAACCGGCCGACGGATCGCGGGTGAAGATGTGGATGACGCCGCCAATCGCGTCCGAGCCCCACAGGGCCGCGCGCGGGCCGCGTACGATTTCGATGCGTTCGATCTGCGACAGCGGCAGATGCGCGAAGTCGAAGTTGCCCTGGTTGGCCGAGTTCACGCGAATACCGTCGATGAGCACGAGGGTGTGGCTGGCGATGCCGCCGCGCAGGAACAAGGTATTGGTCTGACCCGGACCGCCGGTGCGGACCAGGTCCATGCCGGCCTGGCGCGCGAGCAGGCTCAGCAGGTCGGGTGCCTGGCTGGCTTCGATGTCGCTGCGTTCGATGACGGTGACCGAGGCGAGCACTTCATCGGCTGGCACGGCGCTGCGATTGGCGGTGACAACGACGGTGTCGATGTCCTTCGCGTCGTCGGCACGGGCCGTGCCCAGCAGGGAAAGGGAAATCGCCGCCGACAGGGCGGTATTGCGAATTACTTGGTTCATGACAGCTCCTGAAACGCACACCCGCTTGGAAGTGCAGGTCGGGGCAGGAGAGGGGATCAACGCATGGCGCGGACGCGACAGGAGTTGCCCCGTCGCCCACCGCAACGTGCCGTTAGGTCGCGCCTTCCGGATCGGAAAGCGCGTCTGGTCCCGAGGCCGGTCTCCGGACTTGCCAGCGACGCGATGGCTTCCATCGCGTCAGCCTTTCGCCTTCCCAGGCCGTGGCCCAGTGGCTTGATGAAAGGAGTTCTGGCTTACCGTTGCGGGGGCAGTGCCGGACTTTCACCGGCTTCCCGAGCACCTGGGGCGGCGCGAAGTGTAATGGAGCAGGCCGGCGGGGGCCAGCGAGGGCGTGCCGGCTATTCGTCGCGATCGGCGTCCAGGCCTTCGAAGCCGCCGTCGCTGCCGGTGCGCAGGTGCAGGCTGATGGGTCGGCAGCAGACCGGGCAGTCTTCGATGTAGTCGGCCTCGCCGCCGGAGGCGTCGACGAGCGCTTCGAAGCGCTCGCCGCAGAACGGGCAGGTGAGGAAGACGGAATCGAGCATGTCGCGATTGTCGGCAGGCCGATGTATCAATCGCGTGATTCCCCGGGTTTCGGACGCAGGGCCGCGCCTAGTCGGGCAGGAACAGGGACACCACGTCGTTGGTGAAGCGCCGGCCCAGCTCGGTCGGGACGACGCGGTCGCCGCTGCGCTCGAGCCAGCCCATGAACCGGGCATGGTCCAGGCGCTTGTCGAGCGTTGCGCGCGGCAAGCCCGTGCGTACTTCGAAATCGGCGAGCGAAAAACCCTCGACCAGTCGCAGCGTGTTGAGCATGTAGTCGAACGCGCGGCTGTCGACCGCGATCGGATCGTCGCCACCGATGCGTGCTTCGCTCGCTGCCGCCGCCAGGTACTCGCGCGGATTCTTCACTTTCCAGCGGCGCAGGATGTCGCCGCTCGCACCGGAGGAAATCTTGCCGTGCGCGCCGGCGCCGATGCCCAGGTAGTCGCCGAAACGCCAGTAGTTGAGGTTGTGCGCGCATTGCCGACCGGGTTGCGCGTACGCCGAGACTTCGTACTGCGCGAAACCGGCGTCGGCCATGCGCGCAATGCAGCGCTCCTGCATGTCCCAGGCATCGTCGTCGGCGGGAAGGCCGGTCGGCGGTTTTGCCGCGAACACGGTGTTGGGCTCGAGCGTGAGCTGGTAGTGCGACAGATGCGTGGGCGCCAGCGCGATCGCGCGCTCCACGTCGTGCAGCGCCATCGCCAGCGTCTGCTCGGGCAGGGCGTACATCAGGTCGAGATTGATGTTGTCGTAGCCGGCGTCCTGCGCGAGTTTGACGGCGTATTCCGCCTCGCCGCTGTCGTGGATGCGGCCCAGCCGCTGCAGGCAACCGTCGTCGAAACTCTGCACGCCGAACGACAGGCGATTCACGCCGGCGGCGAGGTAGTGCTCGAATCGGCCGTGCTCGGCGGTGCCGGGATTGCACTCCATCGTGATCTCGGCGCCGGGAGCGAAACGCAGGCGCGCGCTGGCGGCATCGAGAATGCGGCCGATCGCGTCGGGCGGAAACAGGCTCGGTGTGCCGCCGCCGAAAAATACGCTGTGCACCGTGCGACCCCAGACCAGTGGCAGGTCCTGTTCGAGATCGGCGGTCAGCGCCGCGAGGTATTCCTCGACCGGCAGCGTCTGCGGCTGGTTGTGCGAATTGAAATCGCAATACGGGCATTTGCGCACGCACCACGGGATGTGGATGTACAGCGACAGGGGCGGCGGAATGAGCATGGTCGATTGTCCCACGCGGCCGCTCACAGGCGCGGGAGTTGCTCGCGCAGGCGGGCCAGTGCCTGGCCGCGGTGGCTCACGCGGTTCTTGACGTCCGCAGGCAATTCGCTGGCCGCGAGACCGAGCAGGGGATCGAAGAACACCGGGTCGTAGCCGAACCCGCCGTCGCCGCGGGGTGCGTGCAGGAGGCGGCCTTCCCACAGGCCCTCGGCGATGATCGGATGCGGATCGCGGGCATGGCGCAGCAGCACGATCACCGACAGGAAGCGCGCGCGACGGGCGCCGTCGGGCACGCGCTCCATGGCGTCGAGCAACTTGCGGATATTGCCGGCGGCGTCGCCATGTACGCCGGCGTAATGCGCACTGATCAGGCCGGGCGCACCGTCGAGCGCGTCGACGATCAGGCCCGAATCATCGGCGATCGCCGGCAGACCGGTGACCTCGGCGGCATGGCGGGCCTTGATCAGCGCGTTCTCGACGAAGCTGTGTCCGTCTTCGATGGCATCGCTCACGCCCAGCTCGCCCTGCGTGACGAGCTCCAGGCCGATATCGGCCAGCAAGGGCTGCATTTCCGCGAGCTTGCCGCGGTTGGAGGTGGCGAGGACGATCCTGTTCACGGGATGGGGCGCGTTACAGGCCCAACGCAGCGCGCTGCATCTGCACGAGTTCGCCGACGCCTTTTTCCGCCAGCGCCAGCAGCGCATCCATCTCCGAGCGGCGGAACGCATGGCCTTCGGCGGTGCCCTGCACCTCGATGAAGCCGCCGCCGTCGTTCATCACCACATTCATGTCGGTGTCGCAGTTCGAATCCTCGGCATAGTCCAGGTCCAGCACCGGCACGCCCTGGAAGATACCGACGGAAATCGCCGCGATCGCACCCAGCACCGGTTCCCGCGTGATGTCGCCGCGCTTTTTCAGGACCGAGATCGCGTCGCACAGCGCGACATACGCGCCGGTGATCGCCGCGGTGCGCGTGCCGCCATCGGCCTGCAGCACGTCGCAATCGAGGGTGATGGTGCGTTCGCCGAGCGCCTTGCGGTCGACGCAGGCGCGCAGGGAGCGACCGATCAGGCGCTGGATCTCCAACGTGCGCCCACCCTGCTTGCCGCTGGCCGCTTCGCGGCCCATGCGCTCGTGCGTGGAGCGCGGCAGCATGCCGTATTCGGCCGTGACCCAGCCCTCGCCCTTGCCGCGCAGGAAGCCGGGCACGCGGTTCTCGACGCTGGCCGTGCACAGCACGCGGGTATCGCCGAAGCTGATCAGGACCGAACCCTCGGCATGCTTGGTGAACTGGCGTTCGATGCGCACGTCGCGCAGCTGGTCGGGCGCGCGGCCGCTGGGCCGGGAAAAGGAGGTCATGGGGGCATCCGACAAAACTGGGTCGGCTAGATTACCATTCACGCCCGACCCGAACCGGAGCTCCGCATGATCCGCAGCATGACCGCCTTCGCCGCCTGCGAACGCGCCGCCACCGGTGGCCAGCTCAGCTGCGAACTGCGTGCGGTCAACCATCGCTTCCTGGAACTGGCCGTGCGGGCACCGGAAGAGCTGCGGGCGATCGAGGGTGCGTTGCGCGAGCGGGTGGCGCAGAAGATCTCGCGCGGCAAGGTCGATCTCAATTTCCGCTATCGCGCCGCGGCCGGCAACGTCGGCACGATCCAGGTCAACGAGCGTCTGGTCACCCAGCTCGCCGCGATCCACGCGCGTCTGCATGGCGAGTTTCCGGATATGCGCGTGCAGTTCACCGAGTTGCTGCGCTATCCGGGCGTGGTTGAAGAAGAGAGCTTTGATACCGCCGGCCTGCAGGCCGAGGCGATGGCCCTGCTCGACGAAACCCTCGCGCAGTTCGTGACCTCGCGCGAGCGCGAAGGGGCGAATCTCGCGGCGGTCATGAACGAACGCATCGACGGCATCGAGCGCATCGTCGCCCAGGTGCGGCAGTGGCTGCCGGACATCCGCACGGCCCTGCGCGCGAAGATGGAAGCCAAGCTCGCTGATCTGAAACTGCCGCTCGATCCGGGCCGGCTGGAGCAGGAAGTCGTGCTCAATCTGCAAAAGATCGATGTCGACGAAGAACTCGATCGCCTGGGCAGCCATCTGGCCGAGGCGCGGCGCATCTTCCGCTTGCCCGAGGCCGTGGGCCGGCGCCTGGACTTCCTGATGCAGGAATTCAACCGCGAGGCCAACACGCTCGGCTCCAAGTCGGTTGACGCGCGCACGACGCAGGCCGCGGTGGAGCTGAAGGTGCTGATCGAACAATTGCGCGAACAAGTGCAGAACCTCGAATGACCACATTACGCGGCACCCTCTATATCGTCGCCGCGCCCTCCGGGGCCGGAAAATCGAGCCTGGTCAATGCGGTGCTGGCGCGCGAGCCGGGCATTTCGCTGTCGATCTCGTTCACCTCGCGCGCGCCGCGGCCCGGCGAGCGCCATGCCCAGCATTACCATTTCGTGAGCAAGGACGAGTTCGAGCGAATGATCGCCGCCGGCGATTTCTTCGAATACGCGCTCGTGCACGGCGACTACAAGGGCACCGCGCGGCAGTCCGTCGAGCCGCAACTGGCGGCCGGCAAGGACGTGCTGCTGGAGATCGACTGGCAGGGTGCGCGCCAGGTGCGCGAGAAGATGCCCGAGGCGGTGAGCGTGTTCATCCTGCCGCCGTCGCGGGACGCGCTGCAGACGCGCATGCGCAACCGCGGCCAGGACAGCGAGGAAACCATCGCCCGGCGCCTGGCCGCCGCGCGTGAAGAGATGTCGCATTACGGCGAGTTCGACTACGTCATCGTGAACGAGCATTTCGACGCCGCCGCCGCCGAGCTGCGCGCGATCTTCGTGGCCCAGCGCCTGCGCCGGCCGGCCCAGTCCGAGCGGCATGCCGCCCTGATCCAGGCCTTGCTCGGCTGAACGGGGCTCACCGGGTTTGAACCCGGGGGCCGGGCTCGCGTATAATGCCCAGTTCCGCGTAACTCATTGATTTTGCGGACGGGCCCCTCGGGCACCGTCCCGCCCAGGAGACCGTATGGCCCGCATCACCGTAGAAGACTGCCTGTCCGTCGTGGACAACCGCTTCGAGCTGGTCCTGATGGCGTCCAAGCGCGCCCGCCAGCTGGCCAAGGGCGTCGAGCCGACCCTGGACAACAGCGAATCACAGGACAAGCCGACCGTGTTGGCACTGCGCGAGATCGCCGCGCGCAAGATCGACCTCGGCCTGATCGAGGAAGTCGAAAAAGCCGAGCGTGAACGCGCCGAGCGTGAAGCCCTGGAATGGGCAGCGGCCGAAGTCGTCGACGACGACCTGTCCAAGGGCGGCGACGACTGAGCATCGGCGGCATTGCAAGCAGTCGAAACGGCCCTTCGGGGCCGTTTTTGTTTTCGGCGCCGCGCATTGAAGGGCTGCGCGTGGCCGCGTAGGCTCCGGGTATGACCCGTTTGCAGACCCATGTCGATCCGACGTTCACGCCGTGCCCGGACCCCTGTCCCGAGGCCGTGCGGCAACTCGAGTTGCGTCTGGCCGACTACCTGACGCCGGCGCAGATCCTGAAAGTGCGCCGCGCCTACGAGGTCGGTGCAGCCGCGCACGACGGCCAGAAGCGTAAGTCCGGCGAGGCCTACATCACGCACCCGATCGCAGTCGCCGGCATCCTCGCCGAACTGCGCATGGACGTGGAAACCCTGTGCGCGGCGATCCTGCACGACACGCTGGAAGACACGCCGCTGCCGCGTAGCCAGATCGTCGCCGAGTTCGGCGAGCCGGTCGCCGAGCTCGTCGACGGCGTCACCAAACTCGACAAGATCCAGTTCGCCGACAAACAGGAAGCGGTTGCGGAAAGTTTCCGCAAGATGATGCTGGCGATGTCGCGCGACCTGCGCGTGATCCTGATCAAGCTCGCCGACCGCCTGCACAACATGCGCACGCTCGATGCGATGAGTCCGGAATCGCGTCGGCGCATCGCGCGCGAGACGCTGGAGATCTACGCGCCGATCGCCCAGCGCCTGGGCATGAACCGGATCAAAGCCGAACTGCAGGATCTCGGTTTCCGTGCCCTGCATCCGCTGCGACACAAGGTCATCGCCAAGCGCATTGCCAGTCAGCCGGTCATGCGGCGCGAAGCGATGGCGACGCTGGAAGCGCAGATCGCTCACCGCCTAACCCAGGAAGGCCTGCCGTTCCGGCTGGTCGGGCGGGTGAAGGCGCCGTGGAGCATCTACAGCAAGATGCGCGAGGAGAACAAAAGCTTCGACCAGGTCATGGACGTGTTCGGCTTCCGGCTGGTCGTGCAGAAGGTCATGCAGTGCTACCACGCGCTGGGCGCGGTGCACTCGATGTTCAAACCGCTCGATGCGCGCTTCCGCGATTTCATCGCCATTCCCAAGGCCAACGGCTACCAGAGCCTGCACACGGTGCTGTTCGGTTCCTACGGCTCGCCGGTCGAGGTGCAGATCCGCACGGAAGAAATGGACCTGATCGCCGAGCGCGGCATCGCGGCGCACTGGCTCTACAAGAACATCGGACAGGGCATGAACAATGCCCAGATCCGCGCCCAGGACTGGGTGCGCGGACTCATGGACAGCCAGGAATCGGCGGCCTCGTCGATCGAGTTCCTGGAAAACGTCAAGGTCGACCTGTTTCCCGACGAGGTCTACCTGTTCACGCCCAAGGGCGACATCCTGGCCCTGCCGCGCAACGCCACCACGCTCGATTACGCCTACGCGGTGCACACCGACGTCGGCAACCATGCCGTGGCCGCGCGCGTGGACAAGAAGCTCGTGCCGTTGCGCACCAAGCTCATCAGTGGCCAGACGGTCGAAATCATCACCGCACCCTCGGCCACGCCCAGCCCGCAATGGCTGGAGTTCGTGGTCTCGAGCAAGGCGCGCACGGCGATCCGTCACCATCTCAAGCGCCTCGAGCACGAAGACGCCGTCGACCTGGGCCACCGCATGCTCGACCGCGCGCTGGAGCAGCGCGACAGCTCGCTCGACCGCGTTTCCGGCGAGCGCCTGGAGCAGTTCCTGACCGAGCACCGCTACCGTCGTCTGGAGGAATTGCTCGCCGACATCGCCCTCGGCAACCGCATGCCCGCGCAAGTTGCGCAGGTGCTGGCGCAGGGCGACGTGGAAGTGCCGCTGCGTCCGAACCAGGGCCTGGTCACCGGCGAGCAGATCCTGATCACCGGCGCCGAACGCGGCGTGCTCAGTTTCGCCGGCTGCTGCTATCCCATTCCCGGCGACGACATCATGGGTTACATCACCGCCGGCAAGGGCGTGGTGGTGCACCGCGCCGATTGCCCGAACGTTACCGAATACCGCAAGCATCCCGAACGCTGCGTGCCGATGGCCTGGGACCGCTATGTCGAAGGCGACTACCGCGCTGCGCTGCATATCGAGGTCGACAACAAGCCCGGCGTGCTCGCCCAGGTCGCAGCGGCGGTGGCGGAAAGCGATTCCAACATCGATTCGGTCGAATACCGCGAGCGCGACCTGCGCATCTCGGTCATGGAGTTCGGCATCGAGGTGCGCAACCGCAAACACCTGGCCGACGTGATCCGGCGGGTGCGGCGCCTGAGCGTCGTGCACGGCGTGGAACGCAAGTAGGGCGGCCGCGCTAAACTCACGCTTTCCGCCGCCGAGTCCCGCCATGCCCCGCCAGCCCATCGCCACCGACCGCGCTCCCGCCGCCATCGGCCCGTATTCGCAGGCCACGCGCTGCGGCAAGACGGTGTTCCTGTCGGGACAGATTCCGCTCGATCCGGCGACCGGTCAGCTCGTCGATGGCGACATCGCCGCACATACGCGCCGCGTTTTCGACAATCTGCAGGCGGTCTGCGTCGCGGCCGGCGGTTCGCTCGACGATGTCGTACGCATCGGCATCTATCTCACCGACCTGGGCGACTTCGCTGCCGTGAATGCGGTCATGGCCGAGTATTTCAGCGCGCCGTATCCGGCCCGCTCGACCATCCAGGTGTCCGCCCTGCCGCGTGGTGCGCAGGTCGAGGTAGACGCCATTCTCGCGTTCGACTGAGTGGCCGGACGCGGCCCGACGGCTGTCGCCGAACCGACGCTGTCGCCGGCCGGCGATGCGCCGACCACCTGCCTGCCCGGCGTGGGTCCCGCCGTGGCGGAAAAACTTGCCGCGCGCGGGCTGTCGACGCTGCAGGATCTCTGGCTGCACCTGCCGCTGCGTTACGAAGACCGCACGCAGATCGTGGCGATGCGCGCGCTCGTGCCCGGACAGACCGCGCAGGTGGAGGGACGCGTCGAAGCCGTCGAGCGCGGCTTTCGTTACCGTCCGATGTTGCGTGTGGCGATCGGTGACGAATCGCGCGCCACGCTGACGCTGCGTTTTTTCCATTTCAATGGCGCGCAAGCGGCGCAGTTCCTGCCCGGCCGCCGCATACGCTGCTACGGCGAAGCCCGGCCCGGCGCGCACGGCCTGGAAATGGTGCATCCGAGCTACCGGTTTCTCGCCGAGTCCGACGATGGCGCCCTGCGCGATTCGCTCGACCCGGTGTATCCGGCAGTCGAAGGCATCGGGCCGCAGACCCTGACCAAGATCATCGGCGAAGCCCTGCGTCGCCTGCCGCCGGCACCGTCGCTGGAGCTGTTGCCCGCGGCGTTGCGCGCGACACTGGACCTGCCCTCGCTGCGCGAGGCCTTGCTGGTCGCGCACCGCCCGCCACCCGACACCGACATCGCGTTGTTCGCCGCGGGACGGCATCCGTCCTTGCAGCGACTGGCGCTGGAGGAAATGCTCGCCCACCACCTGAGCCTGCGTCGTCAGCGCATCGCCCTGCGCGCGCATGGCGCGACACCGATCAAGGCGCGCGGCGAGTTGAGCCAGCGCCTGCTCGGCAATCTGCCCTACACCCTGACAGGGGCGCAGCAGCGCGTGTTCAAGGAAGTCGTCGTCGACATGCAGCGTCCCGAGCCGATGCTGCGCCTGGTGCAGGGCGATGTCGGCAGCGGCAAGACCGTGGTCGCGGCGTTGGCCGCCCTGCGTGCCGTGGAGGCAGGGCGACAGGTCGCGCTGATGGCGCCGACCGAATTGCTGGCCGAACAGCACCTCAATAATTTCCGCACCTGGCTCGAGCCGCTCGGCGTGCGCATCGTCTGGCTGGCCGGCAAGGTCACCGGCAAGGCGCGAGCGGCGGTGCTGGCGGACATCGCCTCCGGCGCGGCGCCCGTGGTCATCGGCACCCATGCGCTGATGCAGGAAGGCGTGGCCTTCGCCGATCTCGCGCTCGCCATCGTCGACGAGCAACACCGCTTCGGCGTCCACCAGCGCCTGGCCCTGCGCGACAAGGGGCGCGATGGCCGCAAGGTGCCGCACCAATTGGTGATGACCGCGACGCCGATCCCACGCACGCTGGCGATGTCGGCCTACGCCGATCTCGATGTGTCGGTCATCGACGAGATGCCGCCGGGTCGCACGCCGGTCACGACGGTGGCGATCAGCGGCGACCGTCGCGGCGAGGTGGTCGAGCGCATTCGCGCTGCCTGCGCCGAAGGACGCCAGGTCTACTGGGTCTGCACGCTGATCGACGAGAGCGAGGAAATCGAAGCGCAGTCGGCGCAAAGCACCTTCGACGCGCTCGCGGCGGCCCTGCCGCAGCTGCGCCTGGGCCTGTTGCACGGGCGCATGAAGCCGGCCGACAAACAGTCGGTGATGGCGCGCTTCAAGGCGGGCGAACTGCAGTTGCTCGTCGCCACGACGGTCATCGAGGTCGGGGTCGACGTGCCCAATGCCAGTCTGATGGTCATCGAAAACGCCGAACGCCTCGGGCTGGCGCAATTGCATCAGCTGCGTGGACGTGTCGGCCGCGGCGCGCAGGCCTCGAGCTGCGTGCTGATGTTCAAGGCGCCCTTGTCGCAGATGGCACGCGAGCGCCTGGACGTCATGCGCCGGACCACCGACGGCTTCGTGATCGCCGAGAAGGACCTCGAACTGCGTGGCCCGGGCGAGCTGCTCGGCACGCGCCAGACCGGCCTGGCGGGATTCCGCATCGCCGATCTGGTGCGCGATGCGCATTTGTTGCCGGCGGTACATCGGGCGGCGGAAGTCCTGCTCGCGGAAGCTCCCGATTTGGCTGATCGCATCGTCGCGCGCTGGGTCGGCAGCGCGGCGCGTTTTGCCGGTGCGTGAGACTGGTCGCCGGGTCGCGTTTGCGCTGGCGGGCGCTTCACTCGATAGTCCCTGTCCCGCTTCATTCCCTTTCAGGCACTGAGCCCAAGAGTCCTTCATGTCCCAGAAAATCCCGCTGCTCATCGACACCGACCCGGGCGTGGACGACGCGCTCGCCCTGTTGATGGCCTTCCACGATCCGGCGCACGAGTTGCTTGGTCTGACGATCGCGGCCGGCAATGTCGGGCTGCGTCACACGGTGGCCAATGCACTGAAGCTCTGCGAGGTCGCCGGCGTCTCGGTACCGGTCTACGCGGGCTGCCCGGTGCCACTGGTGCACGAGGCCGAAGATGCCGCCTATGTGCATGGCCTGGACGGCTTCGGCGACACGGACTACGCCCCGGCGGCGAGCACGGCGGCCGACGAACATGCGGCGCTGGCAATCATCCGACTGTCGAAGGCGCACGCGGGCCGGTTGCTGCTGGTCACGCTCGGGCCCCTGACCAATCTGGCGCTCGCCCTGCGGCTGGATCCGGACTTGCCCACGCGTATCGGCCGTCTGGTGATCATGGGCGGTGCGGTGACCGGGCAGGGCAATACCTCGATCCCGGCCGAGTTCAACATCGCCTTCGATCCGGAGGCGGCAGATGTCGTTTTCCGCGCCTTCCCGGCCTTCGACCTCATCGATTGGGAAGCGGTGCTCCGGCACGGCTTCCTGCATACCGAATTCGAGGCCTGGCTGGCCCGGGGCGACCATCGCGCCCGCTTCTACGACGGCATTTCGCGCAAGACCCGGGCCTGGTCCGAGGGCAAGCGCGGATCGCATTGGCATTCGGCCGACGCGCTGGCCATGGTGGCCGCGCTGGTGCCGGCCGGCATCGTCCGGGACGAGCGCCGGCATGCCCGGATCGAGACCGAGGGCCGGCACAGCCGGGGCGCCACGATCGTGGATTGGGCGCAGCGGATGGGGTTGCCGGCCAATGCCCGCATCGTCATGGACTATGACCAGGCGGCCTTCGAGGCCCGTATCCGGGCCTGTCTGGGGGCCTGAACCGCCCGGCTGGACCGGCTTTCCGCCGGGCGATGTCCGGCCGGCTTGCGGTGGGGGCCGGATGATGGCTAAAATAGCGGTCTTTTCCACGAATCAGCGCGGACCTTTCCATGAAAGCCGACATCCATCCCAGCTACAACGCCGTCGTCTTCCAGGACGTCACTTCCGATTTCGCCTTCCTGACCCGTTCCACGCTTTCGAGCAAGGAAAAGATCAAGTGGGAAGACGGCCAGGAATACCCGCTGATCAAGGTCGAAATTTCTTCGGCCACGCACCCGTTCTACACGGGCAAGCAGCGCGTCAGCGACACCAGCGGTCGCATCGACAAGTTCAAGAAGCGCTACACCGCCGCCAAGTAAGGGCGTCGCGACGCAGACCGGCCGACAGGCCGCGCTGCATCGGTTAGCGTTTCACCGGCAACGGCCACCCCTGCGGTGGCCGTTCGCTTTTGTGGCGCGGCGCACGCCTCGGACGTCCGTCCTTGGTTCGCCTGCCTTTCGCACTGACTTGCGCAAATTCCCTATGCGATACTTGGCGCTTGGCCGAAGCCTTGGTGACGGTCCATCCCCTGTCAGCGGCGTCGCCCTTGGTTGCGGCGGCCGCACGAGCCTTCAAGGAGTGTGCCTGTGTCCGACAACAAGAGCGTGATTCTTAACGCCGGCGACAAGAGCGTCGAGCTTCCCGTCCACAGCGGCACGCTGGGTCCGGACTGCGTGGATATCGGCAAGCTCTACAAGGAAACCGGCAAGTTCACCTACGACCCGGGCTTCATGTCCACGGCCAGCTGCCGCAGCGCGATTACCTACATCGATGGCGACGCCGGCGTGCTGATGTACCGCGGCTACCCGATCGAGCAGCTGGCGAAGAACTCCAACTTCCTCGAAGTCAGCTACCTGCTGATGAACGGCGAGCTGCCCAACCAGGCCGAGTTCGCCAAGTTCGAACACGAAGTCACGCATCACACGATGATGCATGAGGCTTTCCGCACCTTCTTGTACGGCTTTCGCCACGACGCGCATCCGATGGCGATGATGACCGGCATGCTCGGTTCGTTGGCCGCGTTCTACCACGGCGACCTGGACCTCGAAGACCCCGAGCAGCGTCGCCTGGCCGCGATCCGCCTGCTGGCCAAGGTGCCGACGATCGCCGCCGCCTGCTACCGCTATTCGATCGGCTGGCCGATCCGTTATCCGCGCAACAACCTCGAATATGTCGAGCGCTTCCTGCACATGATGTTCGAAGTGCCGAGCGAGCCGCTGGTCATGAAGCCGGTCGCCGCGCGCGCGCTCGACCTGCTGTTCATCCTGCACGCCGACCACGAGCAGAACGCGTCGACCTCGACCGTGCGCCTGGTCGGTTCGACCGGTGCCAATCCTTATGCCTGCGTCGCCGCCGGCATCGCGGCGCTCTGGGGCCCGGCGCATGGCGGCGCCAACGAAGCCGTGCTCGAGATGCTCAAGGAAATCGGCCGCCCGGAAAACGTCGGCAGCGCGATCGAGAAGGCCAAGGACAAGAATTCGGGCTTCCGCCTGATGGGCTTCGGCCACCGCGTGTACAAGAATTTCGATCCGCGCGCGAAGATCATCCGCGAGATGTGCCACCAGGTGCTCGGCGAGCTCGGCGTCAACGACCCGCTGCTCGAAGTGGCGATGAAGCTCGAGGAAGCCGCGCTCAAGGACGAGTATTTCATCCAGCGCAAGCTCTACCCGAACGTCGATTTCTACTCGGGCATCATCTACAAGGCCTTGGGCATTCCGACCGAGATGTTCACGGTGATGTTCGCGATCGCGCGTACCGCCGGTTGGGTGTCGCATTGGCTCGAGCAGCAGGTCGACCCGGAAAACAAGATCGGCCGTCCGCGCCAGATCTACACCGGCGCGGTGTCGCGCGACTACACGCCGATTGCGCAGCGCTGAGGCGCGCCTTTCCGGAGAAGAGCCCCGCATTGCGGGGCTCTTTTTGCGTCGCGCCGGCTAGGGCCCGGACGCCTCGCCGGCCAGCAACGTGCGCAGGGCCGCCAGGGTCGCGCGCGGCATCGGCTTGTCATCCAGCGGTCCGAGCGGCGCCTGCCGCAGCAGGGCGGGCGGCAGCACGGTGAGTTCGAAGGCGAGGTCGTCGACGGAAAACGACCAGACCGGAAAGTCGCTTTCGCGCTCGCGATCCAATCGCAGGCGGCGCGATTGCGGCAGGGCGGGGATGCCGGCGTCGATGAGATGGCGGGCGACGGTATCGGCGTCCTCGGCGAACAGGTGCAGGCTCACCGGTGAATGCGCGTCCGCGGTGCCTTCCAGCACCGGCCCGACCAGGCGCGGCTGGAAGCGCTCGAAGAAGATCATCGCGTCGATGGCCGCCGCGCGCCGCGCGTGCAGCTCCTGCGGCTGCTGTTGCCCCTGGAACAGGCGCTGGTAGTCGCGCAGCTGCGCCTCGATCTCGGCATTGCGCGGCAGCGAGGCCTCGTTGCTGATCCCCAGCCGGTGCGCCGCCTTGAGTTTGGCCTGCTGAAAATCGCGCAGGCCGGTGGTTGCCATCAGGCGCGCCGCCTCCGCCGCGACTTGGCGGCGCTCGTGGTTGCGGGCTTCCTCGTGCTTGCGGGACGGGGGCATGACGGCTCCGTTGCGGCCTGCCGACGGCACGCGCCGATCGGCTGATCGTCAGGGTTCGAACCTCATGGCTCAGAAGACGTCGAACGAAGCCTCATCGGCATTGTTGCCGCTGTAGTCCTGGACCGGACTACTGGTCAGCATGCGGTCGTAGTCTTCCTGCTTCATGAATTCCTTCAACGAACCCGGCGTGCCCTCGGGCAGCAGGTTGCCGCTGCCCGGGCTGATCGCCACGGTGACCACGCCGGCCGGCGGCGTTTGATCGGCGATCGGTTCGTCCTTGAGCGCGCTGCGCATGTAGTTGATCCAGATCGGCAGGGCCGCCTTGCCGCCGTACTCGCGGTAGCCGAGCGACTTGAAGTCGTCGTTGCCGACCCAGACCGCGGTGACCAGGTCGCCGCCGAAGCCGGCGAACCAGGCGTCGCGATGGTTGTTGGTCGAGCCGGTCTTGCCGCCGATGTCGGCGCGGTTGAGCACCTTGGCCGCGGTGGCCGTGCCGCGCAGCACGACGTCGCGCATCAGCGAGCTGGTCAGGAAGGCGCTGCGTTCGTCGATCGCGCGCGGTGCCAGGGCGAGGGGCGAGGGGCCGACGAAATCCGGGTCGAATTTCGCCGTGGCCTCGGTGCTGGTGGCCGTGGGACCGCCGGCGCTGAAGTCGAACCCGTCTACGACCACCGTGGTGCGTTGTTCGCGCGCCAGTCGCTCCGGGCAGGCGCGGCAGGCGCGGGGCGCGTGCGTGTTGCCGATGACGACGCCATTGCGGTCGACGATGCGGGTGATGAAATACGGCTCGATGAGGAAGCCGCCATTGGCGAAGACCGAATAACCGCGCGCCATGGAAATCGGCGTCAGCGAGGCGGTACCCAGCGACATCGACAGGTTCGGCGGCAGGCTTTCGATCTTGAAGCCGAACTGGGTGATGTACTTGCGCGCGAAATCGACGCCGATCGCGTCGAGCAGTCGCACCGAGACCAGGTTGCGCGACTGCACCAGGGCTTCGCGCAGGCGGATGGGGCCGGCGAACGTCGCATTGTCGTTCTGCGGGCGCCAGACGTGGCCGGCGCGGTCCTTGAACACCACCGGGGCGTCCAGAACGATGCTGGCGGGCGTGTAGCCGCGCTCGAACGCGGCCGAGTACAGGAAGGGCTTGAAGCTCGAGCCAGGCTGACGCTGCGCCTGGGTGGCGCGGTTGAACTTGCTGCGCGAGTAGCTCAGGCCACCGATGATCGCGCGCACGGCGCCATCTTCGGGCGCGAGCGACACCAGCGCCGACTCGGCCTTGGGCAGTTGTCCCAGTTCGAACACACCGGCTTTGTCGGTCGGCAGCAGGCGCACGATGTCGCCGCGCTTGAGCAATTGCCCCGGGCTGCGTCCGGTCCAGCGACTGGCGGTGGTGTCGATCGTCACCGGATCGGCGGCGGCCGTGATCACCGTCGCCGAGCTGCCGGCGACCGAGGCCACGATGCCGACCGGCATGCCGGCGACAAACGGATACGGCCGCAGGCGCGAACGCAGCGCCTTCGCGTCTTCGTCTGCGGCCACGTCCAGATGGGCCTCCGGCGCACGCCAGCCGTGGCGGCGGTCGTATTCGATCAGGCCGTCGCGCACGGCTTTCGCCGCCGCCAGCTGGTCGACGCTGGAGACCGTGGTGTAGACGCGGAAACCGCTGGTTTCCGCCTCGTCGCCGTAGCGATCCTGCATCGCGCGGCGGACCATTTCGGCCAGGTAGGGCGCGTCCAGTTCGACCTTCGGTTCGTGCCGGCTCGCCATGTTGCGCTCGGCCTGCGCCGCGCGTTCCTGCGCGACCGAAATGAAGCCGACTTCGCGCATGCGCTGCAGCACATAGTTGCGGCGGATCTGCGCGCGCTCCGGATTGATGATCGGATTTCCGCTCGACGGAAACTTCGGAATCGCAGCCAGCGAGGCCGCTTCTGCGAGTGTCAGCTGGTCGAGTTTCTTGCCGTAGTAGTACTCGGCGGCGGCGGCCACGCCGTAGGCGCGATTGCCGAAAAAGATCTTGTTGAGATACAGCTCCAGGATCTCGTTCTTGGTCAGCTCGCGCTCCATTTTCAGCGCCAGCAGCATCTCCATCAGCTTGCGGCTGTAGCTGTATTCGTCGCTGAGATAAAAGCCTCGGGCGACCTGCTGAGTGATCGTGCTGCCGCCGGGAACGCGCTTGTTGTCGGTCGTTGCCAGCAGCCAGACGGCGCGGCCGATGCCCTTGTAGTCCAGGCCCTGATGCTCGTAGAACCGCGCATCCTCGATGGCGATGAAGGCCTGTTTGACCTGTAGCGGGATCTGCTCGACCTTGACCGGGTAGCGCCGGGTCTCGCCGAACTGGGCAATCAGCTTGTTATCGGCGCTGTATACGCTCAGCGGCACCTGCAGCTCGATATGGCGCAGGCCCTGGACGTCGGGAATGCGGGGGGCGATGAGCAGATAAAGCACGCCCAGGGCCAGGGCGGCCAGGACAACGAGGACGGCGCCCAGCAGGGCCAAGCGTCGCAACCATCGGGTAATACGGGCCATCCAGGGCCTCTCCGGCGTTTACATCGGGCGGGACGCGGAGTATAGAACGAGGGGCAGGTTCTCAGGAGACGCGGCCGGAACACCGGGAAAATCGCGTAAAGGCCTTGGGAATGGGCGGATCCGGGGGGGGGTTCCAGGGGGCTTCCAGTCCAATTTGGCAGGGGGGCATTGCCATTTCGGAAAAATTCGTTATTAATGTAACGGCGCACGAATAGCGTGTAAGCGCCCGTGGCAAGGGGAGAAACCGTGGGTCTTTTCGGAACTACCAAGACACCGCTGGTCGGCGTGGACATCAGTTCCACTGCCGTCAAGCTACTGCAGCTCACCGAAAGTGGTGGGCGCTACCGCGTGGAGCATTACGCCGTCGAACCCCTGCCGCCCAATGCGGTGGTGGAGAAGAATATCGTCGAGGTCGAGGCGGTAGGCGAGGCGATCAAGCGCGCGGTCAACCGGTCCGGCACTCGGGTCAAGCACGCGGCTGCGGCCGTGTCCGGCTCGGCGGTCATCACCAAGATCATCCCGATGCAGGGCGATCTGGACGATGACGCGATGGAGGACCAGGTGCAGCTGGAGGCCGCCAACTACATTCCGTACCCGATCGACGAAGTCAGTCTCGACTTCGAGGTCCTGGGGCCGGTACCCAACAACACCGACATGGTCCAGGTCCTCCTGGCTGCGTCGCGTGCCGAGAATGTCGAGATCCGACAGTCCGCGCTCGAGCTGGGCGGCATCACCGCCAAGGTCATCGACGTGGAAGCGTTCGCGATGGAAAACGCCTTCAAGCTGGTCGCTGACCAGTTGTCGGTGCCGCGCGACGCCATCGTCGCCCTTGTCGACATCGGCGCCACGATGACCACGCTCAACGTGCTGCGCAGCCAGCGCAGCATCTACACGCGCGAACAGGTCTTCGGTGGCAAGCAGCTCACCGACGAAGTCATGCGCCGCTACGGCCTGAGCTACGACGAAGCCGGTGCCGCCAAGCGTCAGGGCGGTTTGCCGGAAAGCTACGAGATCGAAGTCCTCGAGCCGTTCAAGGAAGCGCTGGTCCAGCAGGTTAGCCGACTGCTGCAGTTCTTCTACGCCGGCAGCGACTACAACCGCGTCGACCAGGTGGTTCTGGCGGGCGGCTGCGCGTCCATCGCCGGCATCGCCAATCTCGTGGAAGAACAGATCGGCGTGCCGACCGTGATCGCCAATCCGTTGGCCAACATGGCTCTGGGCCCCCGCGTCCAGGCGCACGCCTTGGCTCAAGACGCGCCCGCGCTGATGATTGCGTGCGGCCTGGCCCTGAGGAGCTTTGACTGATGGCCAGAATCAATCTATTGCCCTGGCGCGCAGAGCGCCGCAAAGCACGCCTGCAGGAGTTCTACGGGCTGCTGGGTCTGGCAGCGCTCGCCGCGTTGCTGGTGAGCCTGTTCATCGTGATGTACTACCAGGGTCAGATCAGCGGGCAGGAAAGCCGCAACAAATATCTGCAGAGCCAGATCGACGAAGTCCAGAAGCAGATCGCCGAGATCGCCGAACTGGACAAGAAGAAGGCCCGCCTGCTCAAGCGCAAGGAAGTCATCGAGCAGCTGCAGTCGAGCCGTTCGCAGATGGTCCATCTGTTCGACGAGCTGGTCCGCACGATCCCCGACGGTCTGCGTCTGGACACGATCCAGCAGAACGGCGACCAGCTCACGCTGGCCGGCTACGCGCAGTCCAACGCGCGTGTCAGTACGTACATGCGCAACCTGCAGGCCTCGGGCTGGATGACCAAGCCCGACCTGACGGTCATCGAAGCCAAGGGCGCCGACAAGGGCCTGCCGTACACCTTCTCGCTGAAGGTCACGCTGACGACGCCGGGTGCGGTCGATGCAAACGGCAATCCGGTGCCGACGGTCGACGCCAATGGCAATGCGATCGTTCCGGATCCGGCAGCGCCCGCCGCCGCCACGCCCGCGACGCCGCCGCTCACCGCGCCTGCCGCCACCACTCCCGCGACGACTGCGCCGGCCCCGGCCGCTCCCGCAGCCACGCCGCCACCCGCCACGCCGCCTGCGACTCCGCCTCCCGCCAACGCAGCGCCCGCCTCGGGAGGTAACAACTCGTGAGCAAGAAAGTCGATCTCCGCAATCTCGACACCAGCAACCCGGGCTCGTGGCCGTTCCCGGTCAAGTTGGGCGCCTGCGTGCTGCTGGCGCTGCTGATCATCGCCCTGGCCTGGTACTTCTTCGTCTCGGACCGCCGCACCCAGCTGGCCTCGCTTGAAGTGCAGGAGAAAGGCCTGCGCGACGAGTTCCAGGACAAGCAGGGTCGCGCCGCCAACCTCGAGCCGCTCAAGCAGCAGCTGGCGCAGATGGAACTGATGCTGCAGCAGATGCTCCGTCAGCTGCCGAGCAAGAACGAAATGCCCGACCTCATCGTCGACGTGTCGCAGACGGCCCTGGCCAGCGGCATCAACAACGAGCTGTTCCAGCCCGGCCCGGAAACGACGAAAGAGTTCTACGCCGAGAAGCCGATCACGCTGCGCATGGTGGGTTCCTACCACCAGTTCGGCGCCTTCGTCAGCGGTGTCGCGTCGCTGCCGCGCGTGGTCATCATGACCATGCACGACATCTCGCTGAAGCCGCGCGGTGGCAAGAATGACAGCCTGGAATTGTCGGGCACCGTGAAAACCTATCGTTACCTGGACGACGAAGAAGTCGCCGCAGCCGAGCAAGCGGCCCAGCCGGGTGCCCCGGCTGCTGCCGGAGGAGCTAAGTGACATGACGAAATCACGGCTCAAATCCGGAGTCCGCAACACCTTGCTGCTCGCCTGCGCGTGCATCGCGCTGGCCGGTTGCACACGCGGTTCGAGGGATCTCGAGGCCTGGGTGGCCGAGGTCAAGGCGCGTCCCGCGCCGCCGCTCGATCCGCTGCCGGTCATGAAGCAGTTCGAGACCTTCGAATACAACGCGCAGGGCATGCGTGACCCGTTCAGTGCCCCGGTTCCCGATCGCAACGCCGGCAACGGCCTGCGGCCCGATCCCGAGCGGCGCAAGGAGGCCCTGGAGGCCTATCCGCTGGACAGCCTGAACATGGTCGGCACGATCGGTTCCGGCGCTGGCGTGGTCGGACTGGTCATGGCGCCGGACAAGGTGACCTATAGAGTGCGGCCGGGAAATTACCTGGGTCAGAGCGACGGCCGGATCACTGCGGTTTACGAAGATCGCATTGAGATGGTCGAACTGGTACCGGACGGGGCGGGCGGCTGGCTGGAACGCCAGGCCAAGATTGCCCTTGAAGACAATTGATTGGGGGATAGCACGATGACCGCAATGAAACAGATCGGCGAAAGCAGGGGCATCTTGCAGGCCCTCGGGACGGGAGCTCTGACGCTAGGGCTTCTGCTGGCAAGCAGCGCAGCGCTCGCAGGCAATGTCCTGCAGGATGTGCGCTATGCAGCGGCACCGGGAGGCAAGGTGGATATCACCCTGCAGTTCGCCAATCCCGTTGGCGAGGTCCAGGCTTTCACCACCGACAGCCCGCCGCGTATCGCCATTGACCTTCCGGACACCAGCAACGGGCTCAGCACCCGACGCGTGGCCGTGGGCAGCGGTGCCACTTCTGCGGTTTCCGCCGCCGAAGCCGGTGGCCGCACCCGCGTCGTCGTGGACTTGTTCCGACCGGCCGGCTACACCACGCGCAGCTCGGGCAACCTGCTCGTCCTGACCGTGGACGCAGGCAGCGCACCGGCGGCAGCGAGCACGGCGATGGCCAGCTCGTCCGATCCGAGCAAGCGTGTCGCCACCAACATCGCGGTCTCCAACATCGACTTCCGTCGTGGCGACAACGGTGCCGGTCGCGTGGTCCTTCGCTTCAACAGCGACGGTGCCGCCGCCGACATGCGCAACGAAGGCAACCAGGTCGTCGTGGACGTGAGCAACGCCTCGCTTCCCGAAAACCTGCGCCGCCGCCTCGACGTCACCGACTTCGCCACGCCGGTCCAGAGTCTTGAGCCGAAGGCCAATGCCGGTGGTGCCCGCCTGGTGATCAACACCAACGGCGCCTACGAGACCATGGCCTACCAGACGGGCAACGAATACATCATCGAGATCACGCCCAAGCGTGGCACGGTGATCGGTTCGGCCGCCTCGTCCGGTCGCGCCGCCGGTGCCGTCAGCACCTCGGGTGGTTCGCAGCGTTACTCCGGCAAGCCGGTGACCTTCAACTTCCAGGACGTGCCCGTTCGCACGGTGCTGCAGTTGATCGCCGAAGAGTCGAACCTCAACGTGGTCGCGTCCGACACGGTGCAGGGCAACGTCACCCTTCGCCTGATCAATGTGCCCTGGGACCAGGCGCTGGAAATCGTTCTGCGCGCCAAGCAGCTCGACAAGCGTCGCGACGGTAACGTCGTCTGGGTCGCGCCGCAGAAAGAGCTGGCCGACTTCGAGCAGGCGCGTGAAGATGCGCGCATCGCTCTCGAAACCCGCTCCGAGCTCGCCAGCGAGTACATCCCGATCAACTACGGCAATGCCGAAGACATCGCGAAGCTGCTGACCGAAAACAGCAAGACCGGCCAGTCGGCCGGTGCCTCGGGCGGCGGCAGCGCGTCGCAGCGCGGCTTCCTGTCCTCGCGCGGCAGCGTCAGCTTCGACAACCGCACCAACACCTTGCTGGTCATCGACATCCCGAAGAAGATCCAGGAAATCAAGGAGCTGCTGAACACCCTTGACCGCCCGGTCGACCAGGTGCTGATCGAAGCCCGCATCGTGGTGGCGTCCGAAAGCTTTGCGCGTGACCTCGGTGCGAAGTTCGGCGTCAGCAACACCGATACCAGCGCCAGCGGCGACACCGTCCGTACCGGCGGCTTCGACATCAACCTGCCGCTCGCCACTGCGGCCGGTGCGTTGAACCTGAGCATCCTGCGTCCGAGCTCGAATCTCGATCTCGAACTGTCGGCGCTCGAAAGCGAAGGCCGCGGCGAAGTCGTCTCCAACCCGCGCGTCATCACCAGCAATCAGCGCGAGGCGGTTATCCGCCAGGGCGACGAGATCGGCTACGTGACCGTGCAGCAGACGGCCTCCACCGGTGGCGGTACCTCGGTGCCGCAGGCGACCGTGCAGTTCAAGGAAGTTCTGCTTGAGCTCAAGGTCACCCCGACGATCACCCAGGACGGCCGCGTCTACCTGACCCTCGCGGTCAAGAAAGACGAAGTCCGCAACTTCATCACCACGCCCAGCGGCGACGTGCCGCAGATCCAGAAGCGCGAAGTCAGCACGGCCGTGCTGGTCGACAACGGTCAGACCGTGGTCATCGGCGGCGTCTACGAGTTCAAGAATCGTCAGGACGTCACCAAGATCCCGTTCCTCGCCGATGTGCCCTTCCTCGGCGCGCTGTTCCGCAGCAAGTCGCGTTCGGTCGAGAAGGCCGAGCTGCTGATCTTCGTGACCCCGCGCGTCCTGCAGGTCTCGCGTCGCTGATAGTCGCTAAAAAGTGTCGAACACAGGGCCGCCTATGCGGCCCTGTGTCGTTTATGGGTTAGATATCGATTGCACCGGCGAGGTGTCCGTGGGTCCTTTGCGCATTCACCTTCAGGCCGGCGATGTCATATTCAGCGAAGGCGATGCCCCGACCACGGCGTTCCTGATCGAATCGGGCGAGGTGGAGATCAGTGCGACCCAGCATGGGCAACGCATCGTGCTCAGCCACCTGAGCCCAGGCGACCTGCTCGGCGAGATGGCCGTCATCGACGACGCGCCGCGCACCGCCACGGCGATCGCCCTGGGCGACTGCATGCTTTTCCCGATCGACCGGGCGCAGATCACCGAACGCCTGTCGAAAACCGATCCGATCATCCGTTCACTCATGGAAGGCCAACTCAAGCGCTATCGCGGCGCGCTGGCGGCGATGCAGGGCAAGCGCGACAAGCTCAGCGAAATCAGCGAAACGCCGTCCGAGCAGCTTGGCATCGGCAAGATCCGCCTGGAAACGCATCTGCGCGAAGCCTTGGTCAACGACGGCCTGGACGTGCGCTACCAGCCCTTGCTGCATGTTGCCTCAGGACGCATCGCCGGTTACGAGGCGCTCGTGCGCTGGACGCATCCCGAGCGCGGCGCGATCTCGCCGATGGAGTTCGTCGCGCTCGCGGAGGAAACCTCGCTGATCGTGCCGATCGGCGAATACGTCTTCGATACCGCGTGCAAGGCCGTCACCCGCTTCATCGACAGCGGCGCGGATCCCAAACCTTTTATCGCGGTGAATGTTTCGGCGCGGCAGCTCGGCCATCCGGGCCTGATCGAACGCATCGTCGCGCGCGTCGACGCCGCCGGCCTGCCGCGCGGCAGCCTCAAGATCGAGATCACCGAAAGCCAGGCGCTGAACTACGGATTGGTCGCGGACGTGATTGAGCTTTGCCACCGCCACGGCATCAAGGTCGCGCTCGACGATTTCGGCACCGGTTATTCGCACCTCTCGCATATGCATCGGCTGGCCTTCGACACGATCAAGGTCGACCAGGCGTTTTCGCGGGCGATGGTCGACGATCCGCGCTCGCTGGCAATCGTCGAGGCGATCGTGCACATGGGCAAGGCGCTCGGCACGGAAGTGGTCGTCGAGGGCATCGAGACCGAGGAGATGCTGGCGATCCTGCGCCGGCTCGGCTGCGACTATGCGCAGGGCTACCTCATCGGTAAGCCGCAGACGCTCGACGAGTTGCTCGGCGCCGCCTGATCCGCCTGCGGGGTGCCCGGGCCAGCGGAGGCCTGGTGTATGCTCGCCCGAGTTTTTGACACCACCCCGATGCGCAGGACGACCCCGGACGTCTTGAACGGCGCGACGTTCCGGTGGCGGCTCCGGTCGCCCGGTTCGCGTGCTGCGGCCTGTGCCGGTCGCGTCGATCCACTCCTGGAGCAGGCCCCATGAATCCCGAAGCCACCCCGTTGCCGCCCAGCAAGGGCCTGCCCTTGCACGTGAAGGTCATGATCGGCTTTCTGCTGGGCGGACTGATCGGCTTGCTGGTCAACTGGCAGCAGATGCAGAACACGGATCTCGTCCTGGGCCTGACGACCTACCTGGCGAAACCGTTCGGGCAGATCTTTCTCAATCTGTTGTTCATGCTCGTCGTGCCCTTGATGTTCTCGGCCCTGGTGCTCGGCGTGGCCGAACTTGGAGACATCGCCAGCCTTGGACGCCTGGGCTGGAAGACGCTGATCTACACCGCGGTGGTCACCGGCATCGCCGTCGCCATCGGCTTGCTGATGGTCAATCTCATTCAGCCCGGTCATCACCTCGATCCGCAGCTCATCGAGCAGGCGATGGCGCAGTACGCGACCAAGGCCACCGACATCACCACCAAGGGCCAGGAGCTCAACTTCATCGAGCTGCTGATCAATATCGTGCCGCACAACGTCATCGCCGCCGCCGTCGACGACAAGCAGAAGCTGGGCGTGGTGTTTTTCGCGCTGATGTTCGGTATCGGCCTGGTCATGACGCCGAGCCCGGCGACCGCGGCGTTCAAGCAGGTCCTGCAGGGCATCTTCGAGGTCTGCATGAAGCTGATCGCGATGGTGATCAGGCTCGCGCCTTATGCGGTTGCCTGCTTCATGTTTACCTTGTGCGCGACCCTGGGACTGGATGCGCTCAAGGGCCTGTTCTTCTTCGTGGCGACCGTGTTGATTGCCCTGGCCCTGCACATGTTCGTCGTGCTGCCTGTCTGGGTGCGCACGATGGGCGGCATGTCCCCGCGCGTGTTCTTCCGCGGCAGCCAGGAGGCGATCCTCACCGCCTTCGCGACCGCCTCGTCGGCTGCGACCTTGCCAGTGACGCTGCGCGTGGCCGAAGAAAACCTCAACTTGCCGCGCAAGGTGTCCCGCTTTGTGCTGACGGTGGGTGCCTCCGCCAATCATCACGGCACGGCGCTGTTCGAGGGCATCACCGTGCTGTTCCTGGCCCAGGTGTCGGGCTTGCATCTGCCGCTGACGCAGCAGGTCATGGTGCTGGGGCTGTGCATCCTGGGCGGCATCGGAACGGCCGGCATTCCCTCCGGCTCCTTGCCGGTCATCGCGATGATCTGCGGCATCATCGGGCTCAAGCCCGAGGGCATCGCCATCATCCTGGGCGTCAACACCTTCCTGGACATGTGCCGGACCTCGCTCAATGTCACCGGCGACCTGGCGACGGCCGTGGTGGTCTCGCATCGCACGCGCGAGACCGAGACGGCGGTCCTGGGCTAACACCCCCGCGCGCGCCGGACAAGCGCGACAGGCGGCCCCGCATCAGGGAAAATAGGCTGCCCGGCCACCCGGGCGCCTCGTTCACTTTCCCGAGCACGCCCCCATGCCGACGCCCAGCCGCCGCGACCTCGCCAACGCCATCCGTTTTCTCGCTGCCGACGCCGTCGAGCAGGCGAAATCCGGCCACCCGGGCATGCCCATGGGCATGGCCGACATCGCCGAGGTGCTCTGGAACGACTTCCTGCGCCACAACCCGAACAACCCCCAGTGGTTCAACCGCGACCGCTTCGTGCTCTCCAACGGCCACGGCTCGATGCTGCAGTACGCCTTGCTGCACCTGTCCGGCTACGACCTGCCGATCGAAGAAATCCGCAACTTCCGCCAGCTGCATTCCAAGACTGCCGGTCATCCGGAGCGGCACGAAACGCCCGGCGTCGAAACCACGACTGGCCCGCTCGGCCAGGGCCTGGCCAATGCCGTCGGCTTCGCGCTCGCGGAAAAACTGCTGGCGCAACGCTTCAACCGTCCCGAGCACGCGATCGTCGATCATCACACCTGGGTTTTCCTTGGCGACGGCTGCCTCATGGAAGGCGTCTCGCATGAAGTCGCGTCCCTGGCCGGCACCTGGGGCCTGGGCAAACTGATCTGCTTCTGGGACGACAACAAGATCTCCATCGACGGCAACACCGATGGCTGGTTCACCGACGACACCGCCGCGCGCTTCGAAAGCTACGGCTGGCAGGTCATCCGCAAGGTCGACGGCCATGATCCGGTGGAAATCGCGCAGGCGATCAAGACCGCGCAGGCCGAGACCGACAAGCCGACCCTGATCTGCTGCCGCACCGTCATCGGTTTCGGGGCGCCGAACAAGCAGGGCAAGGAATCGGCGCACGGCGCGCCGCTGGGCAAGGACGAAATCGCCGCCGCGCGCGCGCAGTTGAACTGGCCGCATGCGCCGTTCGTCATTCCGTCCGAGATTTCCGATGGCTGGCGCGCCGGTAATACCGGGTTGGTGCGCGAGGAGCAGTGGAATCGCGCCTTCGATGCCTACGCCAAGCAGTATCCGGAACTCGCCGCCGAGCTGGTCCGTCGTTCGCATGGCGAACTACCGGAAGGATTCTCCGACGCCGCGCAGGCCTACCTGGCCAAGTTGCAGGCCGAGGGTCCGGTCGTTGCCTCGCGCAAGGCCTCGCAGATGGCGCTGGAAGCCTTCGGTCCGCTGTTGCCGGAACTGATCGGCGGGTCGGCCGATCTGGCGCATTCCAATCTCACTTTGTGGAAAGGCAGCAAGTCGGTCACCAGCAACGACGCCAACGCGAACTACGTCTACTACGGCGTGCGCGAGTTCGGCATGAGCGCGATCAGCAACGGTCTGGCGCTGCACGGCGGCTTCCTGCCGTACGACGCGACCTTCCTGGTGTTCTCGGACTATTCGCGCAACGCCTTGCGCATGTCGGCATTGATTCCGGCCAATGTCGTGCACGTGTTCACCCACGACTCGATCGGCCTGGGCGAAGACGGCCCGACCCACCAGCCGGTCGAGCATCTGGCGTCGCTGCGCTACATCCCCAATAACGAAGTCTGGCGTCCCTGCGATGCGGTCGAATCGGCGGCGGCTTGGCAGCGCGGCATCGAGCGTCGCGACGGGCCGACCTGCCTGATCTTCAGCCGACAGAATCTCGCGCACCAGGCGCGCAATCCGCAGCAGCTGTCCGATGTCGCGCGCGGTGGCTATGTCCTGCACGAGCCGGCCGGCGGCAAGTTCGACCTGATCCTCATCGGCACGGGCTCGGAAGTGGAGCTGGCGATGCAGGCCGCGCGCAAGCTCGAAGGCGAGGGCATCGCGGCACGCGTGGTCTCGATGCCGTCGACGAATCGTTTCGACCGGCAGTCGGCGCAGTGGCGCGAGTCGGTGTTGCCGTCGACTTGCCGCAAGCGCATCGCGGTGGAAGCCGGTGTCACCGATTTCTGGCGCAAGTACGTGGGTCTGGAAGGCGCCGTGATCGGCATCGACAGTTTCGGCGCGTCGGCGCCGATCGACGCGCTTTACCAGCACTTCGGCATCACCGTCGAAGCCGTCGTCGCGGCAGCCAAACAGCTGCGCTGATTCCTCGCCGCCCGCGTCCGGCGATCCGCGTCAGCGATCGCCGGTCCGGCGCAGTGCCAGCGCCACCAGTCGCGCTTCCAGCCATTCCGAAAATCCCTTCGGTTCCGCGAGCGCCATGCGTTGCATCGCCTCGACATCGCGATCGCCGCGCGTGCTGATCGCGTCGAAGACCGTGCGCCACTTGCCGCCAGGTGTGGCGGTCGCGGACTTCAGCCAGCCGAGTGCTTTGACCAGGCGTTCTTCGACCGGCGTGAAATCGCTGCCCAGCGGGTAGTCGGGCAGCAGGCCGCTGCGGCGGAACGGCGCGAGCAATCGCCGCAGTTCCGTCGCCGTATTGCGCGCCAGCGCGGGCGGAAGGACGTAGTCGTCGGCGATCTTGCCCTCGCTGCGGGCGGCGCGGGCGATCTCGGCCTGGAAGCGCGCGTCGGCGATTCCGAGCATGCGTTGCACGCAGTCCTCGTCGCAGGCGTCGCGCAGGTCGGCGATGCCGTATTCAGTGATCGCGATGTCGCGCAAGTGGCGCGGAATCGTCGTATGGCCGTAGTTCCACAACACGCTGGACGAGGTGCTGCCGTCGCGGTTTTCGCGCAGGGAACGGAACAGCAGCACGCTGCGGCCATCGCGCAAGGCGTGCGCCATTGCCACGAAGTTGTACTGGCCGCCAACGCCCGAGACCACGCGCCCGGAGGCCAGCGCATCCGAGGTCGCCGCACCGAGCGCGGTCATCATCATGCAGGTGTTGAAGAAGCGCGCATCGCGGCGCTGCAGGCGCTCGAGGACTTCGTTGCCGCCGTAGAGTTCGTTGATGTGCGAGATGCGCGTCATGCCCAGGCCGCGTTTGGCGGCGTCCGGCAAGTCGCGCATCCAGCGATACAGCGCGTGCGAGCCGAGGTAGAAACCGCCGTCGAGCCAATGCCCGTCGGCGGCCAGGCGCGCGTGATCGTCCGCCGTCGCCTGGCCATCGTTGAGACGTTGCATCGCGCCGACGTCGTCGAGCACGCGACGGGTGAGGATGCCGGCATTGAACAGATGCATGAAGCCGTCGTTGACCATCTCGCTCGCGCCGTAGAGGCCGTGCACGAACGGTGCCGTGCCGCCGTCCTCGGCGACCAGCGTGCTGTCTGCGAGTCCGGGTGCGAGCGCGTCGAGCAAGGCCAGGTATTCGGCATTGCGCGTGTGACGCAGGATCAGCGCATGGCACAACGCGTCCGACAGGGAGCCGATACCGATCTGCAGCGTGCCGCCGTCCTTGACCAGGGTGCTGGCGTACAGGCCGATCGCGAATTCGGCATCGCTGACCGCCTGTCGCGGCAGCGCGAACAGTTGCGGCGCGGGGCCGGGCAGGTCGAGCACGGCATCGAAGAAGTCCGGCGCCACCGCCGCCGTGCCGCCGACCCAGGGCAGATGCGGATCGATTTCCGCGATCACGAAGGGTCGCGGCAGGCCGCGGCGCGCCATTTCGTTGAGCAGATCGAAACTCAAGTCCGGATTGCTGCTCAGGCTGAACCGCTCGCCGCCGGGCTCGCGCGCGACGCGCTGCACGAGCACGTTGACGCCGCGCGTGGCGACCGCACGCGCGACATGCGTGTAGTTGAGACTGGCGTAGCTGCGTTGCGCCTGGTGCGAGGCGAGCAGCCCGCCCGACTGCAGATAGAACTCCTCGACGCGGATATTGGCCGGCAGCGCATCCTTCTTCTGCGCCAGCGCATAGTCGAGCGCCTCGAAGTCCGCACCGAAGTGACGGTCGAGAAACGGACCTGCGAAGCGTTTTTCGAGCCCGGCGCCGGGTTTGGGCGGCGTCAGCGACAGCGCGGTGTGGATGCGCAGGCTGCATTCGGGATGTGCCGCGACATGCCGGTAGATCGCGTTGAGCAGGCGATGCGGTTTGCCCAGGCCGAGAGGCGCCGCGATCGCCAGATGCGGGCCGGCGGCCTGCAGCACGGCCGCGACGGCCTCGTCGAGTCGATTCAGGGTCACATCGGGCTTCCGGAAACGGGCGGCTTCGAGTATCGCATGCCCGATCCGGGGGCTTGACATCGACGATTACGAGTGTAATTCTCATTTCAAATTACAGATGTAATCAAGAGAGTCCGGAATGACCATCCAGATCAGTGACGCCGAAAGCATCGTGATGGAAGTGTTGTGGCGACGTAGCCCGCGCAGTGCCGAGGAAGTGATCGCCGAGCTCGCGCGCGAGCAGCACTGGCAGGAACCCACGATCAAGACCTTGCTCAACCGGCTGCTGAAAAAGGGCGCGCTGCGCGCCGACAAGGACGGTCGCCGTTACAGCTACCTGCCCGTGCTCAAGCGCGAGGACTGGGTGCACGGGCAGAGCCGCAGCCTGCTCAATCGCCTGTTCGACGGGCGCGTCGCGCCCCTGGTCGCGCATTTCAGCGAGAAGGGCAAGCTGAGCAAGAAGGACATCGGCGAACTGAAGAAACTGATCGAGGGTCTCGACGATGAACGCTGATCTGTTGACCGAATTGGGGCAGGCGACGCTGGCGATCAGCGCGGCGATCGTGTTCATCGCCCTGGTGCGGCAGCCACTGCGACGCGGATGGGGTGCGCGCGTTGCCTATGTGCTGTGGGTCGGCGCGCCGTTGGCGGTGCTGGCCGTACTGCTGCCCGCGCCGTCGCCGCAGACACTGCCAGTCATCGCGCCCGCCGTGACCATCGGCTTGCCGCAGTCGCTGGCGTCAGCCTGGACCGCGTCGGCGCCCGCCGCCGCGACCTGGCTGCTGCCGCTGTGGCTGCTGGGCATGGTCGCATTCTTGATCGTGATCGCGCGCCGGCAGACGAACTTCAACCGGCTTGTGCAACGGCATGCGCATCTGCCTTATGACGAAGTGATCGGACACGGTCCCGCTGTCGCCGGATTCCTGCGTCCGCGCATCGTGCTGCCGACCGATTTCCGCGAACGCTACAACGCCGACGAACAGGCGCTGGTGCTGGCGCACGAACAGGTGCACCTGCGCCGCGGCGATGTGCATGCACAAACCCTGGCGAGCGTTCTGCGCTGCCTGTTCTGGTTCAACCCGCTGGTGCACTACGCGGCGACGCGCTTCCGCTTCGATCAGGAGCTGGCCTGCGATGCCGTCGTGTTGCAGCAGTTCCCCAAATCCCGGCGCACGTACGGCGACGCGATGCTGAAAACCCAACTGGCCGAATTCGGTTTGCCGCTCGGCTGCCATTGGCCTTCGAATCATCCGCTCAAGGAGAGAATCGCCATGCTCAAACATCCACTGCCCGGCACCGCGCGACGGTTGTCCGGCGCGATGCTGGTCGCCGTCGTCGTCGCCACCGGCAGCTACGCCGCCTGGATCGCACAACCGGCCTACGCCGCACCGAAGCCGTCGCCGACCGTCGCCCAACCGGCGCCGGTGCCCAGCGTCACCCGCATCACCGAAGGCGACGTGCTGACACCGCCGAAATATCCGGACGCGGCGAAGGCGGAAGGCCTGCGCGGCAAGGTCATGCTGAAGCTGCTCGTCGGTATCGACGGCAACGTCAAGCAAGTGCAAGTAGAAAGTTCGGAACCGGCCGGCGTTTTCGATCAGGCCGCGATCGAGGCCGCGTCGCAATGGCACTTCAGCAATGCCAGCCGCGATTCCGACGGCAAGCCCGTCGAAGGCTGGGTGCGCGTGCCGATCCAGTTCGAGCCCGAGTCGCCGGCGCCGGCGAGTTCCGGTCAGTCGTCCTCGCCGTAGCGATCCCACCGCTCGCCCGGTCAGTCACGATCGGGCGACGCGGATCACGTCACAACCGATCGAGCGGAATTTTCAGATAGCGCACGTCGTTGTCTTCCTTCGGCGGCAGCTGGCCCGCGCGGATGTTGACCTGCACGGCAGGCAACATCAGTGCCGGCATGGCGAGGGTCGCATCGCGCGCCTGGCGCAATGCGACGAACTCCGCCTCGGTCTTGCCGCCGCCGACATGCAGATTGTCCGCCTTCTGCGCGCCGATGCTGGTCTCGCAGCGCAGCTCGCGGCCACCGGGCGCGTAGTCGTGACAGACGAACACGCGCGTCGCCTCGGGTAGTTCGAACAGCCGCTGGATCGAGCGGTACAGCGTCGCCGCATCGCCGCCGGGAAAATCGCAGCGCGCCGTGCCGCCGTCGGGCATGAACAGACTGTCGCCGACGAACAGGGCATCGCCGATCAGGTAGGCCACGCTGTCGCTGGTGTGGCCGGGCACGGCGATCACGCGTGCCGTCGTGCCGCCGACGGAGAACGTGTCGCCATCTGCGAACAGCTGATCGAACTGCGAGCCGTCGGTGGCGAAGCCGGCCTCGAGATTGAAGACCGGTTTGAACGTTTCCTGCACGCGCCGGATGCCTTCGCCGATCGCGATTCCGGCACCGAGCTGCGACTTCAGCCAGGACGCTGCGGAAAGATGATCGGCATGCGCATGCGTTTCCAGAATGCGCGTGACCCGGTAGCCCTGTGCGGAGACGAGATCGAGCAAGGCTTGCGCGCTGTCTGTGCGAGTGCGGCCCGAGACGCCGTCGTAGTCGAGCACCGGATCGATGATTACCGCCGCGTCGCTGCCCTCATCGGCCACCACGTAGGTCCAGGTGCCGCTGCCGGCATGGTGCTGCGGGTGGACGCGGACTGCGCTCATGGAACTATCTCGTCGGGGCGGGAGAGGTTGTCGGCGCCGTGGCAGCCGGCGCGGCGGCCAGGGCGTAGTTGAGCATGTCGGCCAGGCGGTTGCCGGCTTCGCGCAGCCGGCGTTCGACCTGCGGGCGATGGGTGGTCAGATACGCGTCGGTGATCACGCGCTTATCGGGATAGACCGAGTCATCGCGCACGATCCGGCACGACTCCAGCGCCCAATCCACCGCCGGCCGGTCCGACTGCCGCGTGGCGTCGCGCGGCAGGGGCGACTGCCGGCGCAACAGGTCCGCGTAAGCCACAGGATCGAGACCGCGACTGTTGACGATGAGGCGGTCCCAGGTCGAATGCAGGTTCGTGCCCTTGTCCTGGTAGTTCACCTGGAAATCGTTGCCGCCGCGGTCGTCACTCCAGCCGGCATGCATCGGCTGATGCACGTCGCCGACGAAATGCACGAGGAATTTCAGCGCTTCGCGCCGCTCAGCATCCGGACGCGTGCGATCGGACAGGATCAGGAACTGGCGATTGATCGCCGCGATCACGCAGCGGCCATCCGGGCAGTCGCGCGGCGGCACGTAGCTGCAATCGCCGCGCGGAAAGTTCATGTAGTGCCAGGTGCTGGTCTGTTTGGCGCGGGCCTCGTCGGTGTCGCGCAATTCGTCGGCCCAGGTGGCGACGCCGGCCAGGGTCGGCACCGGCTCGCCCGCGAGCAGCCGGGCGACTTCTGCGCGGGCCGCCGGGCTGAGCTGCGCCTGTGCCAGCTCGCCGACGATCCGATGCCCATTGGCGCTCCAGGCCAGGCAGGCGGTCGAGGTCAGAAACAGCGCCGAAGCGAGCAAAAAGGGGCGGAACCGGGTCATCAGAAGGCTTTCCAGGGGTGTCGCGGGCGGGGGCTAGACGATAAAATAGCGGTTCCCTGCATTCTCGCATCCTTCCAGGAGCTAAAAAATGGCGATCAAGGTCGCGATCAACGGCTATGGCCGCATCGGCCGCAATGTCCTCCGTGCGCTGTACGAATCCAACCGCACGCACGAGATCCAGGTCGTCGCGATCAACGACCTGGGCGATGCCGAGACCAATGCCCACCTGACCCAGTACGACACCGCCCACGGCAAGTTCCCGGGCACCGTGTCGGCCGAGGGCGGCGATCTGATCGTCAACGGCGACCGCATCAAGGTCTACGCGGTGCGCAACCCGGCGGAGATTCCGTGGGGCGCGCACGACGTCGACGTCGTGCTCGAATGCACCGGCCTGTTCACCTCCAAGGCCAAGGCCGGCGCGCACATCGCTGGCGGCGCCAAGAAGGTCATCATCTCCGCGCCCGGCGACAAGGACGTGGACGGCACCTTCGTCTACGGCGTCAATCACGACCAGCTCAAGGCCTCGCACACCGTCATTTCCAATGCCTCGTGCACGACCAACTGCCTCGCGCCGCTGGCCAAGGTGCTGCACGAGAAGATCGGCATCACGCACGGCCTGATGACCACGATCCACGCCTACACCAACGACCAGGTGCTGACCGACGTGTATCACTCGGACCTGCGCCGCGCGCGCAGCGCCACGATGTCGCAGATCCCGACCAAGACCGGCGCCGCCGCCGCGGTCGGCCTGGTGCTGCCGGAGCTCAACGGCAAGCTCGACGGTTTCGCGATGCGCGTGCCGACGATCAACGTCTCCGTGGTCGACCTGAGCTTCGTCGCCAAGCGCGCGACGAGCAAGGAAGAGATCGATGCGATCGTCAAGGAAGCCAGCGAAGGCGCGCTCAAGGGCGTGCTCGGTTTCAACAAGGCGCCGCTGGTGTCGATCGACTTCAACCACAACCCGCTGTCGTCGATCTACGACTCGACCCAGACCCGCGTCATGGAAGGCACGATGGTCAAGGTGCTGAGCTGGTACGACAATGAGTGGGGCTTCTCCAACCGCATGCTCGACATGACGCTGGCGTTGATGGCCGCGAAGTAAGTCCTGCGGCACCGGTTCACCAAAGCCCCGGCTTGTCCGGGGCTTTTTTTGCGCGTTCGTCCCGCCGCGCTTGTGTCGGCGCGAGCCCGGCGCGAGGATGCCCGCATGTTCGTCGACCCCGCCCCGTCAGCCCAGCGATGACGTCCCGTCTCACGCTCGCCACGTTCCTGCTCGCCACGGTGCTCAGCGGCGCGGCGCCGGCGGCCGACACGGGCTTCGTCGCGCGCGAGCTGGTCGTCGCGGGGGCGCGCTATCGCTACCAGGTCTTCGTCCCGAACGACTACACGCCGAACACCGCCTGGCCGGTCGTGCTGTTCCTGCACGGTGCTGGCGATGGCGGCGAGGACGGCCTGCGGCAGACGCGTGTCGGCTTGCCCGCGCAGCTGCGCGCGCATCCCGAGCGGTTTCCGATGCTCGTGGTGATGCCGCAGTCGCGAGCGGACAAACGCTGGGCCGGAGCGATGGCGACGCAGGCCCTGGCCGCGCTCGATGCGACGATCGCGGAATTCCACGGCGATCCCGAACGCGTGTACCTGACCGGTCTGTCGATGGGCGGGCAGGGCGTCTGGCAACTCGCCGCCGCGCATCGCGATCGGTTCGCGGCGATCGCGCCGGTCTGCGGTTTTCTCGACCAGTACGCGGGTCGCGAGGAGGATCGCGCCCAGGTCGCGCAGAGCCTGTTCGGCCCGCGCAGCGACCGCTACTCGCGTTTCGCGCGCCGCCTCGGCCCGATGCCCGCATGGATCTTTCATGGCGACGCCGACCGCGTCGTGCCCGTGGAGGAATCGCGCGCGATGGCGCAGGCGCTGCGCAAGCTCGGCGGCGACGTGCGTTACAGCGAATACGCCGGCGTCGGACACGATGCCTGGAACCGGGCATATGCCGAGCCGGAGTTCGTGCCCTGGTTGCTGTCGCACCGGCGCCAGCCGCGTTAGCGATCCCGCCTTGCTGTCAGGGCGCGTCGTCGTCCGCACCGGCACCGACCGTCGCGCGGCGCAGGCGGTCGTGTACGGCCAGCCAGTCGCCGTGTTCGGGCGGACGTTCGACGAGCAACAGGTTCGCGCCGAGGGCGTCGAGCGTGCGCAGGGCCGCGTACAGGCCATGCGCATAGGCCGTGGCCTCGTTGGGCAAGATCTCGCCCTCGCTGTCGGCCGGCAATGCATCCAGCGCCAGCAGCGCCACGCGTTTGCCGAGCGCGCGCTGCTGCTGCGCTTCGTTCTCAAGCGCCGCGCGCGGCAGCATCAGCATCGGCGTGCGCGGTGCGTAGTGCGCCTCGAGCGTGCCGGAAGCGCGCGGGCTGTGCACGCCGCTGCCGAGGGCGACGGGGCCGATGACGGCTTCGATCTGCGCCTGCGAAATCATGCCCGGCCGCAGGATGCGCGGCGTGTCGCCGGACAGATCGACGATCGTGCTTTCGATGCCGACCGCGCAATCGCCGCCGTCGAGCACGATCGGCACGCCCGCGCCGAATTCGTCGCGCACATGCGCCGCCGTGGTCGGGCTGATGCGTCCGAAGCGGTTCGCCGACGGCGCCGCAAGTCCGCCGCCGAACGCGCGCAGCACCTGCAAGGCGAGCGGATGTGCCGGGCAACGCAGGCCCACGGTGTCCTGGCCGCCGGTGACGGTATCGGGCACGTGCGCTGTGCGTTGCAGAATCAGGGTCAAGGGGCCGGGCCAGAACGCCTGCGCAAGCTGCCGTGCCGCCGGCGGAATCGTCGCCGCCCACATGGGCAGCGCGTCCGCGTCGGCGATATGCACGATCAGCGGATGATCGGCCGGCCGTCCCTTGAGCGCGAAGATCTTCGCGACCGCCGCGGGCTGCGAAGCATCCGCCGCCAAGCCGTACACCGTTTCGGTCGGCAGGCCGATGACCTCGCCGCGCCGGAGCGCGGCGACGGCGTCGTCGATACGGGTCTCGTTCGAGGTGCTCATGTCAGCGCTGGAAATCCTCGGGCAGCAGGCCATAGAACGCGGTGTCGCAGATTTCCCCGTTCACACGCCAGCGTTTGCGCAGCAGGCCCTCGCGGACGAAGCCCAGGCGTTCGAGCAGTCGCCACGAGGCCTCGTTGCGCGGATCGATGTCGGCCTCGATGCGCACCAGACCGACGGTGTCGAAGCCAAACGAGATCGCACAGCGCAGGGCTTCGGCGGCAACGCCGCGGCCCTGGTAGTCCGGCGACAGGCTGTAGCCCACTTCCAGACGGCGTTGTTCGCGATGCAGCGAGAAAAACGTGAGCGCACCGATCAGCGTGTCGGAGTCGCGGTCGGCGATCGCCCAGGGAAAGATCTCTCCAGCCTCCATCGCCGCCCAGGCCCGGGCCAGGTATTGCTCGGCCTGGCTGCGCTCGGTCCACGGCGGGAAGCTCCAGTAGCGCATCACGCGCGGGTCCGAGTACAGGGCGAACATCGCCTCGACATCGTCGTCGCGGTAGGGGCGCAGGCGGACGCGCTCGGTTTCCAGCACCGGCACGCGCAGGGTGGGGGTCTCGTTCATGCGCCGATTCTCCCATACGCCGCCGCGGGCGGTTTGGCGGGTGGGCCGGGGCCGGGCGACAATGGCGGCCTGGCCGCCGTGCGCGCCGCCGTGCTTTCCGTCTTTCGCCACCGATCCCTTCCCAGGAGCTGCCATGTCCATCCTCCGTCTGTCCGACCTCGATCTCGCCGGCCGGCGCGTCCTGATCCGCGAAGACCTCAACGTCCCGGTCAAGGACGGAAAGATTTCGTCCGAACAACGCATCACCGCGGCCCTGCCGACCCTGCGTCTGGCGTTGGAGAAAGGCGCGGCGGTCATGGTCACCTCGCATCTGGGCCGGCCCAAGGAAGGCGTGTGGAGCGAAGAGGATTCGTTGGCGCCCGTCGCCAAGCGCCTGGGCGAATTGCTCGGCCGCGACGTGCCCCTGATCCGCGACTGGATCGACGGCGTCGACGTTGCGCCGGGCCAGCTGGTGCTGCTGGAGAATTGCCGCATGAACGTCGGCGAGGGCAAGGACGACGAGGCCCTGTCGAAAAAATACGCGGCCCTGTGCGACGTCTATTGCATGGATGCGTTCGGCACCGCGCACCGTGCGCAGGCGTCCACGCACGGCGCGATCCGCCACGCGAAAATCGCCTGCGGCGGCCCGCTGCTGATGGCCGAGCTCGATGCGCTCGCCAAGGCGCTCGAGCATCCGGCGCGGCCCCTGCTGGCGATCGTCGCCGGGTCGAAGGTCTCGACCAAGCTTGAACTGCTCGGCAATCTCGTCGGCAAGGTCGACCAGCTGATCGTCGGCGGCGGCATCGCCAATACCTTCATCGCGGCGATGGGCTTGCCGGTCGGCAAATCCCTGTGCGAACACGATCTGATCGATACCGCGAAGAAAATCATGGCCGATGCGAAAGGCTGCGGCGCCGATATCCCCGTGCCCAGCGACGTGGTGGTCGCCACCGCGTTCGCAGCCGATGCCCCGGCCACCGTCAAGGCGGTCGCCGATGTCGGTGCCGACGATCTCATCCTCGACATCGGTCCCGACACCGCCGCGCGCTACGCCGAGCTCATCCGGTCGGCGGGCACCGTGATCTGGAACGGGCCGGTCGGCGTGTTCGAATTCGACGCTTTCGGCAAGGGAACCGAGGTTTTGGCGCGCGCAATTGCCAACTCGCCTGCATTTTCGATCGCCGGCGGTGGCGATACGCTCGCCGCAGTGGATAAATACGGGGTTGAGTCCGGCATCAGCTACATCTCCACCGGCGGCGGTGCCTTCCTCGAGTTCTGCGAGGGCAAGGAGCTGCCGGCTGTGGCGGCGCTGAAGGCCCGTCGTCCTTGAAGAGAAATTGCATGCGTATTCTGTTGTTGTGCCTGGGCCTGCTGTCATCCTCGATGGCGGGCGCGCAAATGGTCACCCATGAGCGCGGCGAGTTCCGCTTCAACGTGGGGCCTGCACCGGAGTTCGTACAGGTGCGCAGCGTGCCTGATCAGTGGGCCGCGGCGAGCAAGACGCCGGACACGGACGAGCGTTGGCGCAATTGGCTCATCGACGAGCAGGTCGATCGCCGCGGCGGCGGCCATGTCGCCTATTTCGACCGTGCGTTCGAGCCCCTGTCGGCCGGAATGGTCGATGAAGCGGCGAAGTTCAGCGTCAGCTTCAGCCCCTTGTTCCAGACCCTGACCCTGCACCGCATTGAGGTGCGCCGGGATGGCAAGTGGAGCAATCGCCTGGACGCCGCCAAGGTGTCGCTGGCGCGGCGCGAAACCGATTTCGAAGAGAACATGTCCGACGGCGAGGTGACGGCGCTGCTGGTTCTGGAGGACGTACGCGCTCACGATGTGGTCCGCGTTGTCTATTCGATCAATGGCAGCAACCCGATCATGGGCGACAACATCACCACGGCTTTCACCGTGGGCTGGATCGATACCATTCTCGAACAGCACGGCCGCGTCCTTTTCGATCCCGCGGCGCAGATCAGCGTCCAGCGTCTGCGCACCGAGGAGAAAGTGCTGCAGGTGCGGCACGCCGATCGCCTCGAAGTCTCCTTCGACGCGGAGCTGACCCCCGCGATCCGCGACATGGGCGACTACCCCAACTGGTACAGCCCATACCCGGCCGTCCTGGTGGGCAACAAGCGCAGTTGGTCGGACATCGTGCAATGGGCGCTGCCCCTGTATCCGATGGATGCGCCGTTGCCGGCCGAACTCGAGACGCGGCTCGAGCAGTGGAAGAAGCTCCCTGACGCATACCAGCAGGCAGGCGCGGTCTTGCGTGCCATGCAGGAGGAAGTGCGTTATTTCGGCATCGAGATGGGCGACAACACGCACCGACCTAATCCACCGGCCCTGATCTGGTCGCGCCGCTACGGTGACTGCAAGGACAAGGCCTATTTGTCGGCCATGCTGCTGCGTCGCCTGGGCATCCAGGCTGATCCGGCCCTGGTATCGACGCGTCGCGGCCGCGCCATCGCCGAGCGCCTTCCGTCGGCATCGGCCTTCAACCATGTGATCGTGCGCGTGCGCATCGGCAAAGAAACCCTGTGGCTGGATCCGACGCTGACCCAGCAGCGCGGAGACATCCGCCAGCTCGATCTGATCGATTACGGCATGGCCCTGCCGATCGTGACCGGCGCCACGGCCTTGGAAGAGGTCCGTGCGCCGGATGGCGTCAAGAACGAACTCAGCGTGGTGGAGCGCTTCGTGCCGCGCGCCGATGGCAAGGCGATCGACCTGTTCGTCGAATCGCACTATCGCGGCGAGCGCGCCGAGCTGACGCGGCAGCGCCTGCGCTCGCGCCGGCTTGAACAGATCTCCGACGATTTCGCGGACTACTACCGCAAGCAGTATGGCGACCTGAGCATCGTCACTCCGATGACGGTGCGCGAGGACGACAAGGAAAACACCGTCGTCTACAGCGAGCACTACCTGCTTGAAGGCGTCTGGGGCAAAGCCAGCGGCGGCAGCCGCAATCTTTCGGCCTACGCCGACGCGTTGTCGAAGGATGCAGCTTTGCCCGACTCGATGGCGCGCACGGAGCCCATGCGATTATCGCGTCCTTCCAAGCTGCGTCACGAAGTGCGCATTGAACTGCCCGCGGGCTGGGTGCTGTCCGATCTGCCGCAGAACTTGGTCGTTTCCGGCGAACTGATCGACTATCGCCGCACGCTGTCGCAAGAAAATCGCGTCGTCAAACTCGTGCACCAGTTCGATCTTCGCAGCGATCATGTCGATACGCCCCAGGTCGGAAAATATCTGACCGACCTGCGCGAGATTCATGACGCGCTCAATGCCCGCCTGACCCTGGGCATGCCGGCCCAGGTGCGCAGCAGCGAGCGCGATCAGCGGCTCAAGGATCTGTTGCGCAATGCCATGGAACCGGAAAAAGAAGAAGGAAAGTAAAGCGATGAAAGCGGCTATGTCTGTGCTGTCCCGGTCTGTACCGGCCCTGGCCTTGTTGCTCGCGCTGGCACCCTGCGCTGCTCTGGCGCAGGCGCCGGCGAACAAGCCGTCCGCCGCGGCCGCCTTCGATCCCGCCGTGCAATGGCAACGGTTCCTGGACACGGCGGATTCGAAGGACGTCATCGCCTCCTATGCGGTAGTGCCCAAAGTGGTCGGCACCGACTGGAAGGCGGATGCCGCGGCCTGCGCGGCCAATCACGCTGAGCTGGAGACATCGCTGGCGACCGTTCCCGTGGGCGCGGCGATTCGCTATGCCGCGTTCCGTTGTGCCGAGGCCGAGGGCGACGAGGCAGCGGCCGAGCGGCATCTGAAAATCTTCAGCGCCATTGCGCGGCATGCGCTTGCAAGCGCGTCCGATGACCCGGGTGCGGCGCCGATCCGCGTCGTGGTCGGGCGTGATATCGATGCCCTCGTTTTTGCCGCCGGTCTGGAAGTGCGCTACGAATTCCTGGAGCCGTCCCTGGGTCGCTACCTGATCGTGCGGTTGGCGACATGGGATCCGGAAACCAAGCTCGAGCGCCATCTGCGCTTTGATTTCCTCGACACCATGACGCGCGTCACGCGCGACCCGTCAGCGGCCTATCCGTCCTACCGCAAGCAGCTGTCCGATGCCTTCATCGCCGAATTGGCGAAGACGCAGGTGTTGATGGGACTCGACATCGCGACGGCACGTGCCGCCATCGCCTTGCCCAAGGCCGAGGACAAGGTGCTCAGGCTCCGTCCGTTGGCCGAGCGCGGCGGCATCCAGTCGACCGCGACCTGGTTTGGGATCTGCTACCAGCAGCCCTTCCCCGGTTGCGGCGAAGGCCTCGTCGATGCGCTGCTGCCGCAGGCCGAAGCACATCACGCGATCCCGATGGTGTTGCTGGCGCTGGCGTATTCCGAAGGTATCGGCGTGGCCAAGAACGAAGCCTCGGCGATGACCTTGATTGATGCCGCCGAGCAGCAATGGGGCGGCGGACGAGCGTCGGTAGCCTATGCCGGCTATTTCCTCGGCCTCAAACAGCGCCCGTTCTCACCCGCGCTGCAGACGCGACTGGATCGGGCCACGGCCTTGGGCAATCCGCTCCCACTGGTGCTGACGATCAATCGTCAGTTCGCGACGACGCGCGATTTCAAGATCGTGCCGGAGCAGGCAGCGATCCTGATGACGCACGCCAAGGCCGGCGAGGCGACGGCGACAGCACTGGTTGGACTCGATCTGTACAACAAGGATCGCTCCCCGGGCTACGTCGAGTGGCTGCGCAAGGCATCGGAAGTCGGCAGTGCGCCATCGCAAAGTGTCTATGGCAGCCTGTTCTATTTCGGGCAAGGCGTTCCCAAGGACCAGGCTCAGGCCCTGCACTGGTGGCGTGAGGCGGCGGCTGGCGGCAACACCGAGTCGATGATCTCTCTTGGTCATCAGGCATGGCGTAACAAGGAATGGATGCCGGCGGCCGAATGGTTCCGCAGTGCGGCCATTTATGGCAGCGCCGAGGGTGCGATGGCCTTGGCATCGCTCTACGAGACCGGGGAAAAAGCCCTGGACGGCGATCCCAAGCGTGCCGTCGAGATTTACCGCTCGGTGGCGACCAATCACGACTCTGCGGAAGCACGACGCAATCTGGCCAGGATGTATCTGGCCGGCAAGGGCGTGGAAAAAGACGTCGCGCAGGCCCGCCAGTTTCTGTTGGTGGATGCGGAGAAGGACGATCGCTATTCCCAGGTCCTGCTGGCCGACGCATACATCAACGGTGATTTCGGTCAGGTCGACGAGAAGGAAGGCGAGCGCTGGTTCCAGCGTGGCCTCGATGCGGGTGATGTGCAGGTCATGGACACCTATGCCTTGCGTCTGTACTACAAGAAGGGCGATGCCGCCTCGAAGGCGCGCGCGCTGACGCTGTGGCGCGAGGTGGTGCGCAAGCAGCCCGAGTACGGCAACAATCTGGCCTGGGCCTTGTGCACGTCGCCCGAGGCCGCAGTGTATGGACCGGCCGAAGGCAAGCAGGTCACCGACAAGCTGGGTGATCCGGCCGATCTCTCCCCCAGCACCATCGACACGGTGGCAGCCTGCCATGCGGCGAGCGGCCAGTTCGACCGTGCAGTCACGCTGCAGGAGCAGGCGATCGCCGGCATGTTGGAAGCGGAGCCGGACAATGCGTCCATCGCGCAAATGCGCGAGCGGCTGGCAGGCTACCGCAGCAAGAAGCCGTATCGCGAAACCGACCGGCCCTGAGGCGCGCATGGCCGTCCTGTTCTTCGATCTCGACGGTACGCTGATCGATTCCGCCGTCGGGATCACGCGCTGCGTGGCCTATGCGCTGGAAAAACTCGGCGAGCCGGTGCCCGCGCAGGCGCAGTTGCGGCGCTGGATCGGTCCTTCGTTGCGCGACAGCTTCGGTCCGCTGCTCAACGACCATGCGCGTACCGAGCTCGCGGTTGAGCTATATCGCGAGCGTTTCGAAACCGAGGGCTGGAAGGAGCACGCGCTCTACGCCGGCATCACCGAGCTCATCGAAGGCCTGCATGCCGACGGTCATCGCCTGGCCGTGGTCACGGCGAAGAACGAACCGCATGCGGTGCGCATCATCGAACACCTGCCGTTCGGACACCGTTTCGAAACGGTCTCGGGCGCGACCATCGACGGCCGCATCAGCCACAAGCCCGAACTCATCGCTGCTGCGCTCGAACGCCTGCAGGTCGCGCCGGACGTGTGCTGGATGATCGGTGACCGGCGCATGGACATCGAAGGCGCCCGCAGCCACGGCATGGCCAGTGTCGGGGTGAGCTGGGGCTTCGGCGGCGAGGCCGAACTGCAGGCCGCCGGTGCCACGCACATCCTTTCGGAACCGTCGCAGCTGCGCGCGCTGTTCCGGTCGCCGGCGGCGTAATCCCGGCGGCGCGAGGCTGTGGTAGCGTGTTCGCGACCACAGGAAAAATACAATGAGCTTCGATTTTCGCCGTACCAAGATCCTCGCCACCCTCGGCCCGGCCACCGATGCGCCGGGCGTGCTCGACGGCCTCGTCCGCGCCGGCGTCAATGTCGTGCGCCTGAATTTCTCGCATGGCACGCCCGAACAACACGGCGAGCGCGTGGCCGCCGTGCGCGCCGCCGCCGCCCGCGAAGGCCGCGAAGTCGGCATCCTTGCCGACCTGCAGGGCCCGAAAATCCGTATCGAGAAATTCGCCGCGGGCAAGGTCGAGCTCAAGTCCGGGCAGGCCTTCACCCTGGTGTGCAGCGCCGATGCGCCCGACGGCGATACCACCCAGGTCGGCGTGAGCTATCTGGGTCTGGTGGCCGACGTGCGCGTGGGCGACACCCTGCTGCTCGACGATGGCTTGATGGCAGTCAAGGTCGACGCGATCGACGGCGAGCGCATCCACACCACCGTGCTCACGGATGGTTTCCTGTCCAATCGGAAAGGCCTCAATCGTCTCGGCGGCGGCCTCTCGCTGGGCGCGCTGACCGATCAGGACAAGGCGCATATCGTCATCGCCGCGCAACTGGGCGTGGATTTTCTCGCCGTGTCGTTCTGCCGGTCGGCCGAAGACATGCACGAAGCGCGTCGCCTGGCCAAGGCCGCGGGCAGCGATGCCGGCCTGGTCGCGAAGATCGAACGCGCCGAGGCGATCGAGAATCTGGTCGAGATCACCGAGGCCTCGGACGCGGTCATGGTCGCGCGCGGCGATCTGGGCGTGGAAATCGGCGATGCCGAGTTGCCTGGCCTGCAGAAGAAGATCATCCGCACCGCGCTCGAATATAACCGCGTGGTGATCACCGCCACGCAGATGCTGCAGTCGATGGTCGACAATCCGATCCCGACGCGCGCCGAAGTGCTCGACGTCGCCAATGCCGTCATCGACGGCACCGACGCGGTCATGCTGTCGGCGGAAACGGCCTCGGGCCAGTACCCGGTCAAGGCGGTCGAGGCGATGGTGCGCATCTGCCTGGGCGCCGAACGCCAGTTCGATCACGACACCGATTTCGAAGCCGCGCCGCGCAATCTCGAGCGCGCCGACCAGGCGATCGCGATGGCCGGCATGTTCCTCGCCGAACACATCCAGGTGCGCGCGATCCTCGCACTGACCGAGTCCGGCGGCACCGCCCGCTATCTGTCGCGGTTCCGCTCGAAGGTGCCGATCTTCGGCCTGTCCCGGCATGCCGGCGCGCGCCGGCGCATGGCGCTGATGCGCGACGTGTTCCCGATCGATTTCGACAGCCGCGGATTGCCCACGCGCGAAGCCGCGCGTGGCGCGATCAAGCAGCTGTACGATCTGGATATCCTGGTCTCGGGCGACCGTGTAGTCGTCACCAGCGGCGACCACATGGAACTGCATGGCGCGACCAACACCCTGCGTCTGCTGCAGGTCGGAGCCGACGGCAGCGCGGAAGGGCTCGGCGAACTCTGAGCGGGCGCCATCGGGCCCGGCCCGCGCGGCGCACGGCTCGTCCCCGGTTCGACACGTCTCATCCCCGGCGTGGGAGTGCGGGGCGCCGCCTGCGGTAAACACAAGGCCTGTCCCCACGGAGACCGGCCATGCGCCCCACCGTTCGTTTCACCCGCAACCTCCTCGCCGGCGTGCTCGCCGCCGCCTCCAGCGTCGGCCTGGCGCAGCCGCTGTATCAGCGCGACGTCGTCAATGAAGGCAGCATCGCCCGCTGGTGGCGTCTGGCCGACGGCGTGACCCTGAGCTCGCCGTCCTATCCCAAGGCCATGGAATCGCGCGCGCCGGATGTCTGCGTCAACATCGGCTACATGGTCAACAAGGACGGCAGCGTGTCGGACCTGTTGCTGCTCAAGTTCTGGAGCAGCGAAGGCGAGCAGGCGCTCAGCGACAGCGAAATGGATGCCTTCCTGCAGCCCGCGGCGGCCGTGATGAAGCAATGGCGGTTTGCCCGCAAGGTCGATGGTCCGGTGCCGCATCCGGTCTATACCTCGGCTTCGATGATGTTCTTCGGCGGCAAGACCGGTGCCGACGCGAGCAGCATCCGCGCGCACTGCGCGATCCCGGACCTGGCCGAATTCATCGACGAATGGCGCAACGGCGGCGACACCAACCGCGACAAGCTCGCCCATTTCCATCAGCGCCGGAACTTCTCCGAGGTCCTGCCCACGCTCAAATAAAGCGAGCGGCGTCCGCGAGGCCGCCGACGGCGGTCCGGTCCGGCGCGCGGTTCGTCCCTGCGCCGGTGCCGTTCGTCCCGCAGCGATTGCCGCACGCGCGCGTGGCTGGTTAAACACGAAGCCAGTCCCCGCGGAGACCGGCCATGCGCAAAGCTCTCAAGACGTTTCGTCCTCTCCTCGCTGGCGTGCTCGCGGCGAGCTGTGCCTTGGCGACGGCGCAGCCCGTCGTGCAGCGCGAAGTAATCGACGAAGGCGGCATCGGCCGCTACTGGACGCTCGCCGACGGCGTCGTGCCCGGCGCGCCGCGTTATCCCCAACAGTTCGTGGCCCGCGGTGCGGACGTCTGCGTGAACATCGGCTACATGATCAATCGCGACGGCACGACCTCGGATTTCTATCTGCTCAAGTCCTGGAGCGACGGCGCCTCGGCGCTGTCCGAAGACGAGCTCGATGCCTTCGTCAATTCCGCTGGCTTTGCACTGTCGAAGTGGCGTTTTGCGCGCAAGGCCGACGGCCCGGTGCCGCACCCGGTGTACACCTCGGCGACGCTGATGTTCTTCGGCGGCAAGACCGGCGCGGACGCGGTCGCGGTGCGTTCGCACTGCGCGATCGCCGATCTGGCCGGGTTCATCGACGAGCGCCGCAACGATGTCGTGACCAACCGCGACAAGCTCGCGAGCTTCCGCTGGGACCGCACGCATTCCGAGCACATGCCGCATCTGAAATAAGCGCGCCGGGTGGCGGCAAATTGCCGCCGATGCCCGATTCTGGTAGACAGGTCGCCTTCCACCCGGAGTACGACCATGCGCCCTGTCGCCCGTCTCACCCGCACCCTTCTCGCCGGCGCACTGGCCGTCGCTTGTACGCTCGCTTCCGCGCAAGTCGTGGTCAAGCGCGATGTCGTCAACGAAGGCAGCATCGGCACCTGGTGGCGTTTCGCCGATGGCGTGGTGCTGTCTGCACCGGCCTATCCCAAGGCGCAGTCGGATCGCGGCCTGGATGTGTGCGTCAACATCGGCTACATGATCAACCGCGACGGCAAGGTCTCCGACCTCATGCTGCTGAAATCCTGGACCAGCGGCGGCGCCTTGCCCGAGGCCGAGCTTGAACCCTTCGTGCAGGCGGCCGGTGCGGCGGTGACGCAGTGGCGTTTCGCGCGCAAGGTCGACGGTCCGGTGCCGCGTCCGCTCTATACCTCGGCGACGATGATGTTCTTCGGTGGCAAGACCGGCGCCGACGCCGCCAGCGTGCGCACCCAGTGCGCGATCACCAACCTCGGTGACTTCATCGAGAAAAAACGTCTCGAAGGCGAAACCGCCCAGGACAAACTGGAGCATTTCCGCTGGCAGCGCCGCCTCAACGGCGGCTGATGGCGCCCGGCGACACGCTCAAGTCATTGAAAATGCAGGACTTGGCCGGCTCGGCTATAATGGCCGGCTTCAACCAACTCCCGGGATCGTCATGAGCATCGACCAACTCGCTGAAATCGCCCAGGCCATGGTGGCCGCCGGCAAGGGCATCATCGCCATCGATGAGTCCAACTCCACCATCAAGAAGCGTTTCGACGGCGTCGGCATCGACTGCACCGAAGAAAACCGCCGCGCCTATCGCGAGATGCTGCTGACCACGCCGAACCTGGGCGAGTACATTTCCGGCGCGATCCTGTTCGACGAGACGCTGCGCCAGAAGACCAAGGACGGCGTGCCGTTCACCGAGCTGATGATGAAGAACGGCATCATCCCGGGCATCAAGGTCGACAAGGGCCCGCAGCCGCTGGCCGGTTTCCCGGGCGAAGTGGTCACCGAAGGTCTCGACGGCCTGCGCGAGCGCCTGAAGGAATACGCGCAGCTCGGCGCGCGGTTCGCCAAGTGGCGCGCGGTGATCAACATCGGCGAAGACATGCCCTCGGGCACGGCGATCGAAGCCAACAGCCACATGCTCGCGCGCTACGCCGCGCTTTGCCAGGAAGCGGGCATCGTGCCGATGGTCGAACCCGAAGTCATCATGGACGGCGATCACGACATCGATACCTGCTACGAAGTGACCGAGATCGTGCTGCGTTCGCTGTTCGCTGCGCTGTACGACCAGAACGTCATGCTCGAAGGCACCATCCTCAAGGCGAGCATGGTCGTCTCCGGCAAGGACTGCCCCGAGCAGGCCAGCGTCGACGAAGTCGCCGAACTCACCGTGCGCTGCCTGAAGGCCGCCGTGCCGGCGAACCTGCCGGGCATCGTGTTCCTGTCCGGTGGCCAGAGCGACGAGGCGGCGACCGCGCACCTCAACGCCATGAACAACCTCGGCCCGCTGCCGTGGCCGCTGAGCTTCAGCTACGGCCGCGCGATGCAGACCGCCGCGCTCAAGCTATGGTCGAAGGATCTCGTCGGCAATGTCGGCGTCGCCCAGCAGACCGTGTTCGCCCGCGCCAAGGACAACGGCCTGGCCGCGCTCGGCGAGTGGGTCAAGTCGGCCTGATCGACCGCGTATTCGCGGAAAGAAAAAACGCCGGCGAAAGCCGGCGTTTTTCTTTCGCCAAACCCGCTAAACCGACTCCGCTCCCCGATCCGCCATGTTCCGGTCCACGCGATCGAGCAGCAGATCCGCGATCGTCTTCAGGGGTACGAACACGAACAGGCCCCAGGCGCCGGTGCTGGCCGCGCCGAACACGATGCTCAGGTGGATCGGCAGCACGCGCAGGTAGGGCAGGAACATCAGCTTGCCCAGGTTCGGTCGGCCCTGCGCGTCCGCAGCGACCTGCTCGGCAAACGTCTTGCGTTGCGCATAGACGAACGAGTAGCCGCAGGCCGCCAGCAGAACCAGGTCGAGCAGGCGCGCGGGCGGGGCCTGATCGAACAGGAAGACGAGATAGGCCAGGTGGAAGATGCCGTAGTGGAGTACGAAGAAGTTCGCCGTCGAGCGCTTGCCTTCTTCGTTCTCGGGTACCGGCTGGTCGCCGGAGGTAAAGCCTTCGGTGCTGAACGAGGTCAGCGCCAGCATCCGTTGGCGCGCATACCAGCCGATGATCACGCTCTGCAGCCAGAACGGCCACAGCAAGGACGCCACCGACCAGTGCAGGGCGAGCGCCAGCACCAGGGTGACGGCATTGGCGATCAGCAGCCCCGGTGTCGCATCGGTCGATTTTTCCGCCACGCCCGGCCCCTGTTTCCGATCCCCTGAACGCGAGTCTGCCAGCCCGGTCCGGTCCGGGCGAGTCCGACCTTGAAAATACTATCCTAAGCAACTATAATCATGGCTACTATGAGCCCATCCCCCGACAAATCGACCTTCGGCTACACCGTGGCCGACATCACCCGCCTGTTCCGGCGCGTGTTCGACCGCCGGTCCGCCCATCTGGGCCTGACCCGTGCGCAATGGCGCGCGCTGAGCCGCATCGAGCGCGCCGAAGGCCTGAGCCAGAAGCAGCTCGCCGAGGATCTCGACCTCGAACCGATCGCCATCGGCCGCGTCGTCGACCGCCTGGAGATCGCCGGCTTCATCGAACGCCGCGCCGATCCTGACGATCGCCGCTGCTGGTGCCTGTACCTCGCGCCGAAATCGGCCGAGGTCATGGCCGGCATGAAGCGCATTTCCTCGGTGCTGCGCGAGGACGTGCTCGAAGGCATCGATGCCGACGATCTCGCCACCACCCTGCGCGTCCTGGCCAAGGTCAAGGACACGCTCAACGAACTCGACAAGGAAGGTCGCCCCATGGCGGCCCGCAAGCAGGCAAAAGCATGACCACCGAACTCAAACCCGCCGCGCGTCTCAACGAAGCCAAGGCCGCCGTGCGCCGCGTGCCGCGCTGGCTGTGGATCGCCGGTCCGCTACTCGTGATCGCGCTGTTCGCCTGGGAATTTGTCGTGTCCAGTCGCAGCGTCGAAACCGACAATGCCTACGTCAAGGCCGATCGCGTGATGATTTCCACGCAGGTCAGCGGCCGCGTGTCGCAGGTCCTGGTCGGGCAGAACGAAGCCGTGCACCTGGGACAGCTGCTGTACCGCATCGATCCGGCGCCGCTGAAGATCGCCCTGGCCGAAGCCGAAGCGCGTCTGGCCAAGGTCGCCGACGATGCCGGCGCCAGCCGTGCCGGCGTGCGCGAAAGCGATGCCTCGGTACGTTCGTCGGAAGAAACCCTGGCTTGGGCGAAGCAGGAGCTTTCGCGCCAGCAACAGTTGCTCGCGCGCCATCTGGTCGCGCAGAAAGCCGTCGACGACGCGCGCCATGCGATGTCCGAAGCGCAGGCTAGCCGCGACAGCGCCGTTGCTGCGCGCGACAAGGCTCGGCTCACCCTGGGCGGCAAGCCCGGTTCGACGCTGGAGCAGTTGCCCGACTACCGCGAAGCCCTGGCCTTGCGTGACCGCGCGCGCCTGGATCTCGAGCATGTCGATGTCTATGCGCCGGTGGACGGCATCATCGGCAATCATGACCTGCAGCCGGGCGAATACCTCACGGTCGGTCAGGTGGCGATGCCGCTGGTCGCGACCCATCCGGTCTGGATCGAAGCCAATTTCAAGGAAACCGATCTGGCGCGCATGCGTGTGGGTCAGAAAGCCGAGATTCGCATCGACAGCTATCCGGGCGTGCGCTGGCATGCGCAGGTCGCTTCGATCAGCCCGGCGTCGGGCAGCGAGTTCAGCGTGCTGCCGGCGCAGAACGCGACCGGCAACTGGGTCAAGGTCGTTCAGCGCATTCCGGTGAAGCTGTCGCTCGTCGACGTCGCCCAGAATGCGCCCGTGCTGCGCGCCGGCATGAGCGCCGACGTCACCGTCGACATCGCCGACGACGCCGACGCGCCGGCACCGGCGCGTACGGCTGCGCGCTGAGTCCACGGAACGCTTTGCCGTGAGCAACACGCCTGCGGTCGCCAAGCGCAGCCTGATCGTCGGCTCGGTCATGCTGGCGACGCTGATGCAGGCGATCGACACCACGATCGCCAACGTGGCCCTGCCGGAAATGCAGGGCTCGCTGTCGGCGACGCAGGACCAAGCCGCGTGGGTGCTGACCTCCTACATCGTCGCCGCCGCGATCATGACGCCGGTCACCGGCTGGCTCGCCGGCGCGATGGGTCGCCGCCGCCTGCTGATCATGGCAGTGGCCGGCTTCACTGCCGCGTCGGTGCTGTGCGGCATCGCCACCGGCATCGGCGAGATGGTGTTCTTCCGCATCCTGCAGGGCGTGTTCGGCGCCGCGCTGGTGCCGATTTCGCAGTCGCTGCTGCTCGATGTCTTCCCGAAAGAAAAACACGGCGCCGCGATGGCGCTGTGGGGCATGGGCATCATGGTCGGTCCGATTCTCGGGCCGCCGCTCGGCGGCTGGCTGACCGAGTACTACAGCTGGCGCTGGGTGTTCCTGATCAATGTTCCAGTCGGCGCGCTCGCGCTGCTGGGCATCATGGCGAGCGTGCCGAAGGATCGCGCGGTCTCGCGTCCGCTGGATTGGACCGGACTGGTTCTGCTGGCGCTGGGTATCGGCGGCCTGCAGTTGTTCCTCGATCGCGGCCAGTCGCTGGACTGGTTCGGTTCGCTGGAAATCCAGATCGAAGCCGCGCTCGCGTTCCTGGGTCTGTACCTGTACGTCATGCACTGGCGCAGTCGCCAGCACAGCCTGCTCGATCTGGGCCTGTGGCGGAACAAGAATTTCGCGGTCGCGTGCCTGCTGATTTTCGTGATCGGCATCGTGCTGTTTTCCACGCTCGCGCTGCTGCCGCCGTACCTGAGCCAGCTCATGCACTATCCGGTCCTCGACATCGGTCTGCTGCTGGCGCCGCGTGGCATCGGCACCATGTTCGGCATGATGCTGGTCGGTCGCCTGATCGGCCGCGTCGATGCGCGCTGGCCGATCCTGGTGGGCATGCTGCTCACGGCGGGCTCGCTGTATTTCATGACGGCCTTCGGCCTGCAGGTCGCGCGTTTCGATGTCGTGTGGATCGGCGTGATGCAGGGCCTGGGCCTGGGCCTGGTGTTCGTGCCGATCTCCAGCGTCGCTTACGCCACGCTCGCGCCGGAAAAACGTACTGAGGCCGCGAGTCTTTTCAGTCTCGTGCGCAACATCGGATCGAGCGTGGGTATCTCGGCGGTGATGACGATCCTGGCGCGCTCGGCCCAGGTCAACCATGCCGAGATCGCTGCGCGCGTGCCGTCCTTTGGCGTCGAAACTTCGTTGCTTCCGGCCGCCTGGGACACGGCGACGGCGTCGGGCGTGATGGCGCTCAATGCCGAGATCAGCCGCCAGGCGGCCGTCATCGCCTACGTCAACGATTTCTGGCTGCTCATGGTGCTCACGCTCGCGGCCCTGCCGCTGGTGTGGCTGCTGAAGGTCGACGCGGCGGCGGGTCCCGCGCCGGCGCCGGTGCTGGACCACTGAGCGGCCCGGGCGTCGACATGCCGACGACATCGCCAGCGCTTAGACTCGGGCCCTCGGCGCCCCGCTTCCCGGTGGCGGGGTAGCGATATGCGCCATCCGGCACATGCGGTGGAAATCGAGGCAGGCAAAAATTACCGGTGGTGCGCCTGCGGCAAGAGCGCGCGGCAGCCTTATTGCGACGGGTCACATCGTGGTTCGGCCATCACTCCCCTGACATTCACCGCCGAGCGCAGCGAGATCGTTTGGCTGTGCGGCTGCAAGACCACCGCCCGGCCGCCGTTCTGCGACGGCAGCCACAAGGCAAGCAAGGAATCCGTCTGATGTCGATCGTTCGCGTCCTGTCCCTGATCCTCGTGTCCCTGTGTCTGGCCGCCTGCGGGAGCAAAACCGAGGGACGCGGCGGCGGCAATCCGCCGGCCGTCGTGACCACGACCGTGCTCGCGCCGAGTGCCTGGACCGACACGATCGATGCGCTCGGCACGGCCACGGCCCGCGAATCGGTCAGCCTCACCGCGAAGGTCAGCGAAACGGTGTCGCAGGTGCATTTCGACAGCGGCGACGAAGTCCGCGCCGGCGACGTGCTGGTGACCTTGTCTGATCGCGCCACGGTCGCCGGACTCAACGAAGCGGCGGCGGATTATCGCGAGGCGCAGACCCTGTTCGAGCGCCAGCAGGACCTGGCCAAACGCCAACTCATCGCCGCCAGCCAGTTCGATGCGCAGCGCGCGGTGCGCGATGCCGCCAAGGCCCGCCTGGACCAGGTGCGCTCGCAGGTGTCCGACCGCGTGATCAGTGCGCCGTTCGCCGGCGTGCTCGGTGTGCGCCAGGTCAGTCCCGGCTCGCTGGTGACGCCGGGCACGGTCATCGCCACGCTCGACGATGTCTCGCGCATCAAGCTCGATTTCTCCGTGCCCGAGCGCAGCCTCGCCGCACTTGCCAATGGCCAGACCGTGCACGCGCGCAGCGATGCGTATCCCGGCGAACAGTTCACCGGCACGATCACTTCGGTCGGCTCGCGCGTGGACGCGGTCACGCGCTCGCTCGCGGTGCGCGCCGAGTTCGACAATCCCGCGCACAAGCTGCGCCCGGGCATGCTGCTGGAAGTCAGCGTGCAGCGCGCTGCGCGCGACACCCTGCAAGTGCCGGAACTGTCGCTGCAGCAGGTCGGCCAGGAGGCGTTTCTGTTCCGTGTCGGCGCCGAAGACAAGGTCGAACAGGTGCCGGTGAAGATCGGCGCGCGTCGTCCGGGCTGGGTCGAAATTCTCGAGGGCGTGAAAGCCGGCGACCGCGTCGTCGTCGAAGGCACGGTCAAGCTCAAGGGTGGCAGCAAGATCGTCGAAGCGGGCGCCGCGGCGGCCGCCGATGGCAAACCGGCCGACACCACCGCCGACAAGCGCGGCGGCGCGTAAGCCATGCTGCTGTCCGATCTCTCGATCCGCCGCCCGGTCCTCGCGACGGTCATCAGCCTGCTGTTGATCGTGCTCGGCGCCTTCGCGTTCACGCAATTGCCGCTGCGCGAGCTGCCCGATATCGATCCGCCGGTGGTGTCGATCAATACGACCTACACCGGCGCCTCGGCCGCGGTCGTGGAAACACGCATCACCCAGATTCTGGAAGATGCGGTCAGCGGCATCGAAGGCGTCGACCTGCTGACCTCGAGCAGCCGCAACGGCCGCTCGAGCATCAATATCGAGTTCTCGGTCAACCGCGACATCGAAAGTGCGGCCAACGACGTGCGCGACGCGGTCAGCCGCGCGGCCGGCAATCTGCCCGACGATGTCGATCCGCCGCAGGTCGCCAAGGCCGATTCCGATTCCGACGTGATCCTGTGGACCAATCTCACCGGTCCCAAGCTCGACGTGCTCGCGTTGACCGACTACGCCGACCGCTATCTGGTCGATCGCCTGTCGAGCATCGACGGCGTCGCCCAGGTCAACCTCGGCGGTGGCCAATCGTATGCGATGCGCGTGTGGCCCAACGCCGCGGCGCTCGCGGCGCGTGGTCTGACCGTCGCCGACGTGCAGGCGGCGCTGCGTCGTGAAAACGTCGAACTTCCGGGCGGCACCGTCGAATCCACCGACCGCGACTTCACCGTGCGCGTCGAACGCGGCTTCACCTCGGCCGAACAGTTCGCGCAGCTACCGCTGTCGCGCGGCGCCGACGGCCATGTCGTACGCCTGGGCGAGGTTGCGCGCGTCGCGCTCGATTCCGCCGAACGCCGCAGCTATTTCCGCGGCAACGGCAAGCCGATGCTGGGCCTGGGCATCGTCAAGACCTCGACCTCCAACAGCCTGGAAGTCGCCCGCCTGGTCAAGGAAGAAATCGCACGCATCAATCCCACGTTGCCGCAGGGCATGACGATGGGCATCACCTACGACTCGACCGAATACATCGACGTCGCCGTCGACGAGGTCTACAAGACGCTGATCGAAGCGGTGATCCTGGTGCTCGCGGTGATCTGGCTGTTCCTGGGCAGCATGCGCGCCGCCGTGATTCCCGCCGTAACGGTGCCGGTGTGCGTGATCGCCGCCTTCATCGCGCTCTGGGCGTTCGGTTTCTCGATCAATCTGCTGACCCTGCTCGCCCTGGTGCTGTCGATCGGCCTGGTCGTCGACGATGCGATCGTCGTGCTGGAAAACGCGCAGCGTCGCGCCGATCTCGGCGAGCCGGTGCCGCTGGCGGCCCTGCGCGGCACGCGTCAGGTCGCATTCGCGGTCATCGCGACGACGGCGGTGCTGATCGCGGTGTTCGTGCCGATGGCGTTCCAGGAAGGCAATAACGGCCGCCTGTTCCGCGAGCTCGCCGTGGCGCTCGCCGGCGCGGTAGCGATCTCGGCTTTTGTGGCGCTGACGCTGACGCCAATGATGTGCTCGCTGTTGCTGCAGCCGCACGACCGCACGCAGACGACCGGTCTCAATGCCTGGGTCGATCGCCGGCTCGGTGCCTTGTCCGATGGCTATCGGCACCTGCTCGGTCGCCACGTCGGCAAGGGCTGGCTGTTCGGCGGCCTGATGCTCGGCGCCCTTGCGCTGAGCGCGGGCCTGTTCGAGATGACGCCGCGCGAACTCGCGCCGACCGAAGACCGCGGCGCGTTCTTCGTCATGGCCAACGGTCCCGAGGGCGGCGGCTACGACTACACCGTCAAACAGATGGCCCAGGTCGAAAACACGCTGATGAAGTACGAGGGCGGCGACAAGCCCGTGGTCATGATCAATTCGCGCGTGCCGGGCGGCTTCGGTGGTGGCGGCGAAATGCAGAACGGCCAGGCGATCGTCATCCTCAAGCACTGGAACGATCGCGCGCAGACCACCGGCGACGTCGTCGAGCAGGTCACGCGCGACCTGGCGAAAATTCCCGGCGTGCGCGCGATTCCGAACGTGCGCCAAGGCCTCGTGCGCGGCGGCGGTCAACCCTTGCAGCTCGTGCTGCAGGGTCCGGACTACGCCCAGCTCGTGGATTGGCGCGACCGTCTGCAGGCGCGCATGGAAGAGAATCCCGGCCTGTCGGGCGTGGATTCCGACTACAAGGAAACCCGGCCGCAGCTGCGCGTGGTCATCAATCGTGCGCGCGCCGCCGATCTGGGGGTCGCGGTCACCGATGTCGGCAACACCCTGCAGACGATGTTCGGTTCGTCGCGCGTGACCACCTTCGTCGACGAGGGCAAGGAATACGACGTGCTCGTGCAGGCCGATCGCGCCCAGCGCGAAAGCGTCGCCGACCTGGAGAATCTCTACGTGCGCGCGCGTGACAACCAGCTCGTGCCGCTGGCGAGCGTGGTCACCGTCACCGAAATCGCCGAGCCGGGCACGCTCAACCGTTTCAATCGCCTGCGTGCGATCACGATTTCCGCGCGCCTCGCGCCGGGTTACAGCTTGGGCGAGGCGATCGATTTCGCGCGCGAGGCCGCCGCCGAAGAACTGCCGGAAACCGCGCAGACCGATTTCGCCGGCCAGTCGCGCGAATACCTCGCGTCCGGCAGCGCGGCGCTGTTCACCTTCGGCATGGCCTTGCTGATCGTGTTCCTGGTGCTGGCGGCGCAGTTCGAGAGTTTCGTGCACCCGCTGGTGATCATGCTCACCGTGCCGCTGGCAGTGCTCGGCGCCTTGTTGGGCCTGAACCTGACCGGCAACAGCCTCAACCTGTTCAGCCAGATCGGCGTGGTCATGCTGGTCGGCCTGGCGGCGAAGAACGGCATCCTCATCGTCGAATTTGCGAACCAGCGCCGCAACGACGGCCTCGGCATCCGCGAGGCCATCCTCGATGCTGCGGCGACGCGTCTGCGCCCGATCCTGATGACCTCCGTGGCGACCGTGACCGGCGCCTTGCCCCTGGTGCTGTCGAGCGGTGCCGGCTCGGCCAGCCGCCAGGCGATCGGCGTGGTCGTGGTGTTCGGCGTGCTGCTATCGACCTTCCTGTCGCTGTTTGTGGTGCCGGCGTTCTACCTGCTGCTCGCGCGCTACACGCATGCGCCGGAAGAGCGCGCGCGCATGCTCGAGGGCCTGGAAGCCCGTGTCGCCTCCGTGGACGTCAGCCACGGCGGTTGACCGGGTTGGTTACACTGGCGGCCTCGGTGCCCCGGTCGTGGCGCAGGAAGTGACCCATGAGCGAACGCAAACCTCCCGGCGGCGAATCCCTTTATCGCGGTCCCGCCGGCAAACCCCGCGACAAGCGCGAACGCGAACGCGACCGGCAGGGCCGTGCACCCGCCGCCACCGCGCCCGCCGATCGTCGCCCGCCGCTGCGCGAGCGCGTCGAAGCCACCGCCGATGCCGCGCCGCGCGTGCCGCAGGAGCAACGCATCTACGGTCTCAACGCCTGCCTGGCGCTGTTCGCCCAGCGGCCCGAATCGCTGCGCAAGGTGTGGCTGCTCGAATCGCGCATTCCCAAGCTCAAGGCCGTGCTCGCGTACTGCGTGAAACAGCGCCTGGGCTACACGATCGTCGAGAACGAGGACCTGGAAAAACTTTCCGGCAGTGCGCACCACGAAGGCGTGGTGTTCGGTGCGATGCCGTCCGACGAACAGAACCTCTCCCACTGGCTGCGCGACCTGCCGAAAGGTCCGGCGATCGCGATCTGGCTGGATGGCGTCGGCAATCCGCACAATCTCGGCGCAATCCTGCGCAGCGCGGCGCATTTCGGCGTGTCGGCGCTGCTGTTGCCAAAGGATTCGACGCTGCATCTGTCCGGCGCCGCCGCACGCGTCGCCGAGGGCGGCGCGGAGGCCGTGCCGATGGTGCGTCTGGGCCGCAGCGACAATTCCCTCGCGCAACTGGCCTCGGCCGGGTTTGCCGTGGCCGCGACCGTCGTGCGTGGCGGTCAGTCGTTGTACGCGACGACGTTACCCGAGCGCCTCGTCCTGCTGATGGGCGCCGAACAGGCCGGCGTCGATCCTGCGCTTGCGCAGGCGAGTTCGTTCAAGCTCGCCATCCCCGGCAGCGGCGCCGTCGAAAGCCTCAACGTCGCGTCCGCGACCTCGGTCGTGCTCGGCGAGTGGTGGCGGCAGAACGTCGCCACCGCAAAAAAGTCGCCCTAAAAACCACATCCCCGCGCAATTCGCCCGCTCCCACAAAGGCAGCGGGATTCCTGGAATTATTCTTCGCCGGTCAGGGGCGGGGACTTGCCGAAGTCCACATCCGTTTCCGCCGAGAGATAGGCCATCACGGCATACGCCGCCGCCTGCTGGTCCATGGCCTTGGTGTCGATCTTGTCGAGCGTGTCGTTGGCGGTGTGGTGGTAGTCGAAATAGTCCGTGCCGTCCTGCGCCAGTTGCGCCCAGGGCATGCCCTTCCCGGCGAGCGGACCCACGTCCGGACCGGGACCGCCGCGGCCGGGCTCGTAGACGATGCCGAGCGGCGCGAGCATCTCGCCGATCTTCGCGATCACCGGCTGCGCTTCCGGCGCCGTGCCGGCACGGAATGCATACACGCGGCCCGCGCCGAAATCGCTTTCCGCGCCGACCTGGTGCGCATCGACTTGTGCGAGGTGCGCGTCGGCATAGGCGCGACCGCCGAACAGACCCTGTTCCTCGTTCGCGAACGCGATCACGCGGATCGTGCGTCGCGGCGCGCGATCGAGCCGGCCGATCATCGCTCCGGCCGACATCGTGATCGCCACGCCGGCGCCATCGTCGATCGCGCCCGTGCCCAGATCCCAGGAATCGAGATGGCCGCCGATCACGACGACTTCGTCGGGCTTGCTGCGACCGCGAATTTCGCCGATCACGTTGTACGAGGTCTTGGTGCCGTTCATGCCCGCGTCGATGTCCAGACGCAGCGTCACCGGCTTGCCGCGACGGAGCATGTTCGACAGCAGGTCGGCGTCGGGATTGGACAATGCGGCTGCGGGAATCTTGGTGACGCCCTCGGCATAACGCATCGTGCCGGTATGCGGCATGCGCGCGGAATCGGTGCCGATCGAACGCAGCAGGTAGCCGACCGCACCTTTCTTCGACGCTTCGCTCGCGCCGCCGCCGCGCGCGGACACCGCCGGGCCGTAGCCATGGCCGTCCTTGAATCGTTCCATGCGGTTGGAGATGTAGGCGATCTTGCCCTTGAGCGAGTCGGCGGGCGCGGCCTTGAGCGCTTCGAGATTCGCGAATTCGACGACTTCCGCTTCCAGTACCTTGCCGCCGGTGCCGACGCTGCCGCCGAGTGCGGTGATCAGCAAACGCTGCGGATACGGCGCAAGCACTTCGGCGCTTTCATGGCGACGCTCCCAGACCGGGAAGCTCACCGGCTCGAGATAGACGCGGTCGTAGCCGAGCGCCTTGAATTTCGCCTGGGCCCAGGCCACGGCGCGATCGTAGGCCGGGGTGCCGGCCATGCGCGGGCCAACCTCGGTGGTCAGCGATTCGACGATGGCGTAGGCGTCGGTGCCGCGTTCGTTGCCAGCGCGCAGCTGTTCGGCGTCGCGCAAGGCGCGGGCGTCGAAATCGGCAGCGCCCGCGGAGGCGGACAGGAGCACGGAAAGGGCGAAGACGAGCGGGCGGATCGTGGGCATCGGAATCTCCAAAAGAAGACGCCGGCTCAAGGCCGGCGTCGCGGTGCAGGATGCGAGCTTAGCCTTTCTTGAGCGCGTCGCGAATCTCGGTCAGCAGCTTGACCTCGTCGCTGGGTTCGGCCGGTGCGGGCGGCGCGGCTTCTTCCTTGCGCTTGAGTGCGTTCATGACCTTGATCGCCATGAAAATCGCGAAGGCGATGATCAGGAAGTCGATGATGCTCTGGAAAAACGCGCCGTATTTGACCAGCACGGCCGCCGCAGTTTCCTTGCCGTCCGGGCCGATCACCGCCGGCTGCAGCTGGTAGGCGAGGGCGGAGAAATTCACGCCGCCGAGCAGGTTGCCGATGACCGGCATGATCAGGTCGTTGACCAGGGAGCTGACGATTTTGCCGAATGCGCCGCCGATGATCACACCGACCGCCAGATCGACCACATTGCCGCGCATCGCGAACTCTTTGAATTCCGTCAGCATGCCCATGTCTGTCTCCCGTTGAATTGAACCGCCAAGTGCCACGACCGGAATGTACACCGGGACGCCAGCTCAGACGATACGGCCGGAGAACTCGGTCAGGCCGTCGACACCCGCGCGAAAACCGTCGCCGCGTTGCAGGGCGGCCACGCCTGCCGGCGTGCCCATGAAGATCAGGTCGCCGGCCTTGAGCGCGAACAGCTTCGACAGCTCGTGCACGATCTCGGCGACACCGAACACCATGTCCGACAGCGCGGCCTGCTGACGCGGCGCGCCGTTCACTTCCAGCCACAGGCGCTGCGTGTCGAGGCGGCCGGCCTGCGCGACCGGCACCAGTGCACTGGCCGGCGCGGAATGGTCGAAGCCCTTGGAGATATCCCAGGGCAGGCGTTTTTCCTTGGCCTGCGCCTGCAGGTCGCGGCGCGTGAGGTCCAGGCCGACGCCGTAGCCGAACACGAGGTCCAACGCGTCTTCGACCGGGACAACGCCGGCGGCGTCGCGGCCCAGAGCCACGATCAGTTCGACCTCGTGATGCAGGTCCGTCGTCGCGCTCGGATAGGGCACATCGCCGCCATCAGGCACCAGCGCATCGGCAGGCTTCATGAAGAACACCGGCGTGCCGCGCGGCGGCACCTCGGCGCCCATTTCCTTCGCATGCTCGGCGAAGTTGCGGCCCACGCAGTAGATGCGATGCACGGGAAAACGCGCGTCCTGGCCGGCGATGCGCAGGCTGGCGACGGGCGGAGGCGGCAGGGCGTAATCGGTCATGGCGTCTTTCCGGCGAAAGACGGCCAGTTTATCCGCGGGACGGGGCTCAGCGCAGGCTGAGCGTGGCTTCGTGCTTGTGGACGACCGAGTATTCGCCGTCGAGAGCACCTTCGGCGGCGGCCGGGACGATCACCGGCTGCGGACGGGTGAAACGGCGCACCGCGGCGAACAGCAGCATGCCCAGGCCGATGAACAGGCCAAACACCACCAGCAGGGCCAGCAGCGCGATACCGAGCAGGCCCAGGGCCAGGCGCAGCAGCGGATGCCGGGGTTTGCCGGGGCGGAACGAGAACAGGCGATGCATGAAGATCGGCATGAAGCTCATGGCAAACTGTCAGGGAGAGGGAGTATGGCGATGGCTCAAAATGAAAGTGTAAGCAGATCGTTAATGCGGCGATCCGAACTCCCCAATGACGACATCTCCCTGGTTGATGCAGTCATCGACGGCGAAAACGAGTCGATCATGCTCTATCGCAAGGACGATGCCGTGCACGCCTGGCTCAATGTCTGCCCCCATGCGGGGCGCCGGCTGGACTACGCGCCGGGCCGGTTCCTGCGCGACGAAGGGCGGCTGGTCTGCGCCGCGCACGGCGCCAGTTTCGACCTGGAATCGGGCGAATGCCTCGCCGGTCCCTGCCGAGGTGCGCATCTGCGCGCGGTGCCGCTGATCGTCGGTGACGCGGGCGAGCTCGCCTGGGCCGGCGAGCCCGACGACGTCACATCATCAGGTTGACCGTGAGCAGGGCGATCAGCAGATAGATCGCCGTCAGCGGCAGGCCCGTGCGCCACAGGTCGCGCGGCCGGTAGCCGGCCGGGCCGCTGATCATCGACATCACCGGATTGGAATGGCTGAGGAAGTTGTTGGTCGCCGACAGTGCGACCAGCAATGCGAACGCGGTCGGATTGCCGTCCGCCGCCAGGCCGACGTTGATCGCCATCGGCACCATGACCACGGTCGCGCCGACATTGCCGATGACCAGGCCGAACGCGGTCGTCAGCAGGCAGATCGCGAGCTGGAACACCCAGATCGGCATGTTCGGTCCCACGTGTTCGAGCACCTGCTGCGCGATCCAGTTGGCGGTGCCGGTCGAATCCATCGCCCAGCCCAAGGGCAACAGACAGGCGAGCAGGAACACCGACTTCCAGCTGATCGCGGCATAGGCCTCGTCCATGTTCAGCACGCCGGTGACGATCATCGCGGCGGCGCCGCCCATCAGCGCGATCGAAATCGGTACGAGCGTGCTCAGCGCCAGGCCCATCGACAGCACGAACAGGCCCAGCGCGAGCCACAGCTTGTGCGGGCGCTGTTCGACCTTGGGGTAGTCGGTGATCACGACGAAATCGCGGTTCTCGCCGCCCTGCGCCAGATCGGTCCAGATGCTGTGGAAGACCAGCATGTCGCCGGCGCGCAGCGGCATCTTGCGGATGTCCTGGCGATGGATCTTCTTGTCGCGGTTGACCGCCAGCAGGCTGATGCCGAAGCGCTTGCGCAGCTGCAGGTCGGCCTGGGTGTGGCCGATGAAACGCGAGGTCGGCGGAATCACCGCCTCGGAAATGCCGGCGCGATTGGGATCGAACAGATCGGCGAAATTGCGCAGACGCTGCGACAGTTTCAGCTGCCGCGAGCCGGCGTATTCCGCGACGACCTCGCGCTTGCCCATCACGCCGATCACGCTGCCGACCCAGATCATCTGGTCCGCCGACGGCGACAGGCGCGCATCGGCGCCGGTCATCAGCGCGAGAAACAGCGGCGCGCCGATTTCCGCCTCGGCCTCGCCGACCGACAGACCGACCAGCGGGCTGTCGGCGCCGACGGTGAGTTCGAATACTTCGCCTTCGATGCCATAGGCCTGCGCGAAATAGCTTTCGGTGCGGCCGGGCGTGACGTTCTTGTCTTCGGCGCCCGCGAGTTTCTTGCGGCCCACCGTGCGGAAATACACCAGGCCGGCACCAAGCAGCAGCAGACCGATCGGCAGCGGCCGGAACATCGGCAGCGGCGTCATCGTCGCCGCGCCCGAGGGCAGGTTGCGGTTGGCCGAGATCAGCAGGTCGTTGAGCATGATCATCGGTGAGTTGCCGACCATCGTCAGCGCATCGCCCATGATGATCGCGGCCGCGACCGGGATCAGCAGGCGCGGCAGCAGGATGCCGGTGCGGCCCGCGAGCCGCGACACCACCGGCAGGAACAGCGAAGTCACCGACGGGTTCTGCATGAAGCCCGACATCAGGCCGGCGACCGCCGAGGTGATCATGATCAGGCGTTCTTCCATGCCCTTGGACCGTCGCAGCAGCCAGCCGGCGAGGCGATTGAGCGCGCCGGTGCGGTCCAGGCCCGCGCCAAGGATCATCGTGGCGATGATCGAGATCGCCGCGTTGCCGGAAAACCCGGTGAACAGCTGCGAGACCGGCACCAGGCCGGTGAAGCCCAGGATGACCAGCACGACGAGCGCGGTGGCATCGGAGCGGATGCGTTCGAACATGAACATCGACACCGTGAACACCACCAGCCCGAGCACCAGCATCATGTCGTGCGTGAGGGTGAGGTCGGTGCCCATCGTGTCGTTGTCGTCTCAGCGCCGGGAGTAGATCAGGTCCCAGACTCCGTGACCGAGCTTCAGGCCGCGGGTCTCGAAATGGGTCTGGCGCCGCCAGTCGGGGCGCGGCATCGCGCCTCGCGGACCGGCGAGGTTTTGCAACAGCGGTTCGGCATCGAGTACGTCCCACATGTGTTCGGCATAGTTTTCCCAATCCGTCGCCAGGTGCAGGCGACCGCCGGACTTGAGCTTGGCGCACAGCAGGGCGGTGAACTCGGCATTGATCAGGCGGCGCTTGTGATGGCGCTTCTTGTGCCAGGGATCGGGAAAATAGATACGCACTTCGTCCAGCGAGCCGTCGGCGACCTCGTCCTTGAGGACTTCCACCGCGTCGTGCTGGTACAGGCGCACGTTGCGCGCGTTCAGCGCCGCCAGGCCGTTGAGGCAGCGGCCGACCCCCGGGCCATGCACTTCGATGGCGATGAGATCGCGCTGCGGCTCATGCTCGGCGGCGAACAACACCTGCTCGCCATTGCCGAAACCGATTTCGAGGATGCGTTCGGCCTGGCGACCGAACAGCGCATCGAAGTCGCGCGGCTGGCCGGAATAATCCACGCCATAGGTCGGCCAATGCTCGACGAACGCGCGCTTCTGCGCATCGGTGACCCGACCCTGGCGCAACACGAAACTGCGGATCGCGCGCTGGCGCAGCGAGGCAGTGTCGTTCGGGCCGGGAGCGTGTTCGCTCATCTCAGAAAAACAGTCCGTCGATCGGCGAGGAGGCGTTGGCGTTGCGCTTGCGCGGAATGCGGCCGGCGCGGAACGCGTCGCGGCCCGCTTCGATCGCCTTGCGCATCGCGTGCGCCATGAGGATCGGATCGCGCGCACCCGCGATCGCAGTGTTCATCAGCACGCCGTCGCAGCCGAGCTCCATCGCGATCGCCGCATCGGACGCGGTGCCGACGCCGGCGTCGACGAGAATCGGCACCTTGGCGTTCTCGATGATCTCCAGCAGGTTCCAGCGGTTCTGCACACCCAGGCCCGAGCCGATCGGCGCGGCCAGCGGCATCACCGCGACGCAGCCCATTTCTTCGAGGCGGCGGGCGACGATCGGATCGTCGGAGGTGTAGACCATGACCTGGAATCCGTCGCGGACCAGGATCTCGGCAGCGGCCAGCGTCTGCACCACATCCGGAAACAGGGTCTTGGGATCGCCGAGCACTTCGAGCTTCACCAGCGCGTGACCGTCAAGCAGCTCGCGTGCGAGCTGGCAGGTGCGCACGGCGTCGTCGGCGGTGTAGCAGCCGGCGGTATTGGGCAGCAGCGTGTAGCGGTCGGGCGGCAGGACGTCGAGCAGGTTGGGCTCGTTCGGGTTCTGGCCCAGATTCATGCGTCGCAGGGCGACGGTGACGATTTCGGCGCCGGCGGCTTCGGTGGCCAGGCGGGTCTGCTCGAAATCAGTGAACTTGCCGGTGCCGGTCAACAGGCGGGAACGATAGGACTTGCCCGCGATGATCAGCGGGTCGTCGTAGGAGGGGGCTGCGCTCATGCCGTGATTATGGCGCGAATGCCCCGGCCTGATAACCCTTTGCGCGTGCGGAATTGCCTGCGGGCTAGCCGCCGCCGATGGCCTGGATGATCTCGACGCGGTCGCCCTCGACGAGCACCTGTTCGCCATGGCGGCTCTTGGGCACGACTTCGCGATTGACTTCGACCGCGACGCGACGCGTGCCGTAACCCAGGTGCACGAGCATGGCGGCGACGGTGGCGGCCTCGGGCAATTCGCGGCTCTCGCCGTTGAGTTGGATGTTCATGCGCTCAGTTTATTGCGTTGCGACCTCCGGAGGCGAGGGTCATAATCCGGGCCGTCCGCGGGTGTAGCTCAATGGTAGAGCTGTTGCTTCCCAAGCAACTGACGAGGGTTCGATTCCCTTCACCCGCTCCATTCCTCCGACGGCTCGCGCCGTCCGGCCTTCACCCGCGGAGATGCCTGGTGTCCAGAGAGCGCATCGTCCTCGGCTGGCGGGAGTGGTTGTCGCTGCCGGAACTGGGCATCGTCGGCATCCGCGCCAAGATCGACACCGGCGCGCGCAGCTCGGCCCTGCATGTCGAGGACCAGGAATGCTTCGCGCGCGACGGCGTCGAGTTCGTGCGCTTCAGCGTCGACCTCGACGGCTCCGGCGCACGCACGCACCAGGCCGAAGCCCGGGTCAGCGACCGGCGCATGGTCACCGACTCCGGCGGCCATCGCGGCGAACGGATCTTCATCCGCACCCGCCTGCGCCTGGACGAGCACCGTCACTGGCCGGTCGAAATCAACCTGACACAACGCCGCAACATGCTCTTCCCCATGCTGCTGGGCCGGACCGCCTTGCGCGGACGCTGCCTGGTGGAACCCGCGCGCTCGTTCCTGCTCGGCGCGTCATCCGGACCCGGGCCGACCTCATGAAAATCGCGATTCTTTCCCGCAACGCCAAGCTCTATTCGACCCAGCGCCTAGTGCAGGCTGCGCGCGAACGCGGCCACACCGTGCGCGTGCTCGATCCCCTGCGCTGCTATCTGAAAATCGCGCCGGGCCAGTTCCAGCTGAACTACAAGGGCAAGCGCCTGACCGGCATCGACGCGGTCATTCCGCGCATCGGCGCCTCGATCACGCGTTATGGCACGGCGGTGCTGCGCCAGTTCGAGTTGATGGGCGTGTTCACGCCCAACAGCTCCGACGCGATCCTGCGTGCGCGCGACAAATTGCGCTGTCACCAGCTGCTCGCGGGCGAGGGCATCGGCCTGCCGACGACAGTGTTCGGCGACAATCCCGACGACACCGGCGACCTGCTGTCGCTGCTGGGCAAGCCGCCGCACGTGATCAAGCTCAATGAAGGCTCGCAGGGCGCCGGCGTGATCCTCGCCGAACGCCTGTCGGCCTCGCGCAGCGTCATCGAGGCGTTGCGCGGTCTGTACGCGAATTTCCTCGTGCAGGAATTCATCGCCGAAGCCGACGGCGCCGACATCCGCTGCTTCGTGGTCGGCGACGAGGTCGTCGCAGCGATGCGCCGCCAGGCCGAGCCGGGCGAGTTCCGCTCCAACCTGCATCGCGGCGGGCATGCGAGCAAGATCCGCCTGAGCGCCGCCGAGCGTGAGACCGCCCTGCTGGCCGCGCGCGTCGTCGGCCTGGAAGTGGCCGGCGTCGACCTGCTGCGCTCGAAGAAGGGACCCCTGGTCCTGGAGGTCAATTCCTCGCCCGGACTGGAGGGAATCGAGGGGGTCAGCCGGGCCGACGTGGCCGGGGCCATCATCGACCATGTGGTCTCCCGGGCCGCTCCGGCCCGCCGCCGGTCGGGTGGGACCCCCCGCGGGCGGTCCCGGGGCAAAAAATAACCAAAGACTCGCACCGATTTAACGGATTTTTAATCTCGCGGCCCCTAGGCTGGTTGGGCCATAAGCCAACGGTCCTCCTCGTGGATCCAGCGGATTACGGCAATCGGGGCATCGCAAACTTTGGACCCGGGCAAGGCGTCTCCCCAATGGCGCCTTCCCGGGTCATTTTTGTCTGACGCCCGACGATCGGTGGCTTGATCGACGCTGCGTGCGCGACCGCGCCCGGAACCTGCCGTGCTCTGGCAGAATCAAAACCGATCACTTCTGGAGTTCCTGCCCCCCATGCGCATCCTCGTTGTCGAAGACAACCGCGACATCGCCGCCAACCTCGGCGACTATCTCGAAGACCGTGGCCACACCGTGGACTACGCCGCCGACGGCATCACTGGCCTGCACCTGGCGGTGGTCAACGACTTCGACGCGATCGTGCTCGACCTCAACCTGCCCGGCATGGATGGCCTGGAGGTCTGCCGCAAGCTGCGCGCCGAAGGCCGCAAGCAGACGCCGGTGCTGATGCTGACCGCGCGCGACTCGCTCGATCACAAGCTCGCCGGTTTCGATTCCGGCGCCGACGACTATCTGGTCAAGCCCTTCGCCCTGCAGGAAGTCGAAGCGCGTCTGGCCGTGCTCGCCCGCCGCGGCAAGGCCGCGCAGCCGCGCGTGCTGGTCGTCGCCGATCTCGAATACAACCTCGACACGCTCGAGGTACATCGCGGCGGCAAGCTGCTGCAGCTCAACCCGACCGCGCTGAAGATCCTGCAGTCGCTGATGGAAGCCTCGCCGGCCGTGGTGCCGCGCCTGGATCTGGAAACCCGCGTCTGGGGCGAAGAACTGCCCGATTCCGACAGCCTGCGCGTGCACATCCACGGCCTGCGTGCGGCGGTCGACAAGCCCTTCGACAAGGCGCTGATCCAGACGCGCCACGGCATCGGCTATCGGATCGCTGATCCCGAAGCGAGCTGAGACGCATGCTTTACCGGCGCCGGCTGCGCAGTCGAATCATCGTTTCGTTCCTGCTGCTCGGTTTCGGGCTGACGGCGATGTTCGCGTTCGCGACCATCGCCCTGCGCGCGCGGCTGGAAGGCTCGCTGGTCGAGTCGTGGCTGCAGAGCGAGGCCAACAACTTCGTGCAGTTCAAGCGCGCGAATCCGCAGCCGGAAGCCAACTTCACCTTTTCGCGGCAGATCGAGGCCTCGGCTTACCGGCCCGATCGCCCGAGCATTCCGTTCGCGTGGAAGGACCTGCAGACGGGCGTGTACGACCTGGAGGAATACGATGCTGCCGGTCGCCTGCGCAAGTACAAGCTCGCCGTCGAACGCCAGCCCGACATCGTCGGCTACCTGCGCTACGACTACACCCAGGAAGCGCTGACCCAGCAGCAGATGCTGATCACGCTCGGCGTGGCGGTGTTCCTGTTCACCGGCCTGGCCTGGCTGATCGGCCTGTGGTCGTCCTCGCGCGTGATCAGTCCGCTGACCGATCTCGCGCGGCGCGTCGGCGATCTGTCCGGACGCGACCAGCCCGAATCGCTCGCGCCGCATTTCCCCGACGACGAAGTCGGCGAGCTCGCGTCGGCGCTGGACGACTACGCCGAACGCATGACCGCGCTGGTCAAGCGCGATCGCGAATTCAATTCCGACGTGAGCCATGAACTGCGCACGCCGCTCGCGGTGATCCGCGGCGCGGTCGAATTGCTCATGGGCAATCCCGACTTACCCGACAAGACCCGGCAGCGCCTGCAGCGCATCGATCGCGCCGCGCTGCAATGCACCGACCTGACCACGGCCCTGCTGATGCTCTCGCGCAACGAGCGCGGCAACGGCCACACCGACATGCATAAGCTGTGCCTGGCGCTGGCCGAGGCCAACCGCGCCCAGCTCGGCGTCAAGCCGGTGACCATCGTGGTGGAAGGGTCGAACGACGTGTTCGTCAACGCGCCCGAAGCGGTGCTGTCGGTCGCGATCGGCAATCTGCTCGGCAATGCCTGCAAGTACACCGCCGAGGGCGAGGTGCGCCTCATCGTCGAGAGCGATCGCGTGCGCATCGAGGACACGGGCCCGGGTCTGAGCGCGGAGGATGCGGTGCGCCTGTTCGAGCGCGGTTACCGCGGTTCGGGCGCGGGTGGTACGACCGGCGGCGGCATCGGCCTGTCGATCGTGCGTCGTCTGTGCGAGTTGTACGGCTGGGGCGTGAGCATCGCGCCGCGGGCCGAACGCGGCGCCGAGGCGGTGTTGATTTTCGCTTGATTGAGGTGGGTCGCCAGCTTGCTGGCGACCGCAAACGTTCCTTACTCGAGCCAGCCGTGCGTATCCGGCGTCGTGCCGTTAAACAAGCCAAAGAACATTTCCTGGATCTTGCGCGTGACCGGACCGGGCTTGCCGGTGCCGACATCGCGGCCGTCGACCGAGCGGATCGGCGTGATTTCCGCCGCCGTGCCGCACATGAACAGTTCGTCGCACAGATAGAGGTATTCGCGCGGGATGTCGCGTTCGACCACGTCGATGCCGACCGAGCGCGCGAGCGTGATGATGGTGTTGCGCGTGATGCCGTTGAGCAATGCGGCGCTGACCGGCGGCGTGTGCAATGCGCCTTCGAACACCAGGAACAGGTTCTCGCCGGCGCCTTCCGAGAGCAGGCCGGTCGATGCGAGCGCGATGCCCTCGCCGAAGCCCAGACGACGCGCTTCGCGCGCGACCAGCTGGCCGGAAAGATAATTGCCGCCGGCCTTCGCGCCCGCGGGAATCGTGTTCGGCGCGAAGCGCTGCCAGCTCGACACGCAGGCGTCGATGCCGCGATCGATCACGTCGGCGCCGAGATAGCGGCCCATGTCCCAGCACGCGACCGCGACCGAGGTCGGGCAGTCGGCGGAAAGACCGAAACCGCCCAGATCGCGATACGCGATCGGACGCAAATAGCCCTGGCCCATCTTATTGGCCGCGAGCACATCGCGGCAGGCCTGGTTGAGCTGGTCGACGGTGTACGGAATCGGCATCTCGTAGATCTTCGCCGACGCGAACAGGCGACGGTTGTGGTCGCTGAGGCGGAAGATTTTCGGACCGTGGTTGGTGTCGTAGCTGCGGATGCCTTCGAACACCGACGAGCCGTAGTGCAGGCCGTGCGCCATGACGTGCACGGTCGCGTCCTGCCAGCGTTTGATCTCGCCGTTGTGCCAGATGAAATCGGGGTAACGCTGGGTCATGGCCGGGGTTCCTGTGGGCAAGCGGCAATTCTAACTTGCCGGCCCCGGCGGCCGTCAGTTCAGTAGCGTATCCACCAGCAACCGGCGTTCGCCTGCAGGTGGAAATAGGTCGTCTGCGAGCCGGCGTCGCTGCGGCTGCTCATCTGGTCGACGCGAATCAGGTCCGGCGCCGGTGGCCCCGGGGGCGGGGGCGCCGGCGGCGCCTCCAAGCCCAGGCTCAGTTCGGCCGAGGTCGGGCCGTCGACGAATTCCGCGGGCGCGGCCGGCGCTTCCTGGTCGCGGAAATCCATGCTCGACACCAGCTGCGCGTCGACCAGCGGCCGCTCGCTGAACACGCTCAGGCGGTCCATCAGCCGGTAGGCCTCGGTCGTGCCCATGCCGGTCCAGTGGTAGTACGCGGCGAAGCGGTTCACGTCCTGCGACTCGAGCGCGGAGCGCACGCCGAACAGCAGGTCGTCGCGGGTGCGCGCGCAGCTGCGCACGGCGACATGGGCGCTGGCGCCGACCGCGCCGGCGGGCGCGGTGACCTGCTCGGTGCCCTGCATGTCCTCGCAGCGGCGGTCGGTGAAGATCGAGCGGCCGTCGGCGCCCACGCAGCGGTGGATGCCACCCTGCGCGCGCGCCTCCTGCCCGTGCACGGGCACGAGCAGCAGCAGACAGGCGGCGGTGAGGCTCGCGGCGCGTTTCATCGCGCGAGCGTAGCGCTTGCTCAGCCCAGACGCGAGAGCACGGCCTCGGTCGGGCGGGCCAGGTTCAGCGTGTAGAAATGCAGCTCGGGCACGCCGGCGTCGAGCAGGCGACGGCACATGCCGGCGACCAGGTCGGCGGCCAGTTCGCGGATGCTGTCGGCGTCGTCGCCGTAGGCCTGCATGCGCTTGCCGATCCAGCGCGGAATCTCGGCGCCGCAGGCGTCGGAGAAGCGCTTGAGCTGCGAGAAATTGGAGATCGGCATGATGCCCGGCACGATCGGCGCGGTGACACCGAGCTTGCGCACATCGTCGACGAAGCGGAAATACGCATCGGCGTTGAAAAAATACTGGGTGATCGCCGAATCCGCGCCGGCGTCCATCTTGGCCTTGAAGTGCTGCAGGTCCACGAGCGCGTCGTCGGCCTGCGGATGCATTTCCGGATACGCGCCGACTTCGATGCGGAAGTGGTCGCCGTGTTCTTCGCGGATGAAACGCACCAGGTCGGAGGCATAACGCAGGTCGCCCATGCGCGCCATGCCCGAGGGCAGGTCGCCGCGCAGCGCCACCAGGCGCGTGCAGCCGAGCGCCTTGTACAGGCTCAGCAATTCGCGAATCTCCTCGCGCGTGCCGCCCATGCAGCTCAGATGCGGGACGCCGTTGAGTTTGTGCTTCTGCCGGAGTTCGCGGACCGTTTCGGGCGTGTACGACAGCGTCGAGCCGCCAGCGCCGAAGGTGACCGACACGAACTCGGGCGAATAGGCCTTGAGCTTGCGCACGGTGCGGTCGAGCTGGGTGCGTTGCTCGTCGGTCTTGGGCGGGTAGAACTCGAAGCTGAACTTGGGCATGGGTCGGACGCGAGAAGGATGGCTCTGGGCCTAATATATCTCTATTTCCGGATGAAGCGATAATGTTGGCGCAAGAGGGGCCTCAGCCCGAAACCTTGGCCAGGCGTTCGCATTCCAGGGCGTAGTCCGGAGACATGCGCTGACGCAGATGCGGCCATTGTTTTTTCCAGAATGCCGGACTCCCGATGCGCCAGGCCGGGATCGCGTCGGCAAGGAAAATGCCGTAGCGCTCGGCGTTCTTGCGCGCGGCATCGTCCGACGCATAGTCGACAACGACGCCGATCAGGTCGAGCTCTGCGCGGTCGCGCTCTTTCGCCGGCAGGCTCGCATCGTGGGCGAGACGATCGAGCTGTTGCTCGAGGAACGCACGCGCGACGCCGATCGCCAGGGAAAATTGCAGCTGGCCCATGTCGTCCTGCTTTTCGACAAGTTTGTGCAGGTTTGCGTTGCGGCTTTGCAAGACATGGAGGGGATGCATGATGCGAATGGCCTTGCCGCCGGGCAGAGTAACGTCGACGGCTTTTGCCTCGACGTCCGCGCGCTCGATACCGACGACCGAATGCAGCAAGTCGACGTTGTAGATGCGTTCGTCCCCTGCCGGCGCGATCGCGCTGCCTACAAGCGCCGAGATTGCACTGGCAGGCAGGACTTCTTTGCGACCGCGGATCGCACGCGCAAACCGTGTCAGTGGCGCGGCATTGGCAGGGTCGCGAGTGAAGAAATCCACGTCACGCGAGATCGCCGGCAGATTCGTCGGGTGCGCTATCCGGTAGTAGTCCATCCAGTACGCCAGGGCCTGCCCCCCGACCAAAACGACGTCCGACGAGGCGCTATCGATCACGCGATCGACAAGCTCGCGAGGGATGTAGGCTTCGCCGTCTCGACTCAAGATTCAACCTTTTCCCGGGAAAACGACGGAAAGACAACCGTGCTGTCTCGGGCCGCCGACGCCGGAATGAAATGGAAATAGCTGGCGTCGCGGGTACCGCGGCGCACGTCCAGCGCGTCGAGTCGGCGAGTGGCTTCGATCGAGGCTTTTACCGCGCCCAGCTCGCTGGCAGGCGTTCGTGCCGACGCCACCGCCATGCCCAGTTTGGCCCAGTACTCCAGTTGCTGGGCAATGCTTCGGTTCTCCAACTGGGACTCCAGTTGGGCGAGGGCATAAAAATCGTCGGAGATGCGGATGTTCTTGGCCATGCCACATTTTGTGGCAAATTGCCACAAAATGCAATTCAGGCAAGAAAAAGCCCGCGGATCGCTCCGCGGGCCGGCTGTCGCGTCGGGTGGCGGCAGGCGCCGCCCTCTCGCAGGCTCAGTAGCGGTAATGGTCGGGCTTGTACGGGCCTTCCACGTCCACGCCGAGGTACGCGGCCTGGTCGGCGGTCAGCGTGGTCAGCTTCACGCCGATCTTTTCCAGGTGCAGGCGCGCGACTTCCTCGTCGAGCTTCTTGGGCAGGATGTAGACCTTGGCTTCGTACTTGTCCTTGTTCGCCCACAGGTCGATCTGCGCGAGCGTCTGGTTCGAGAACGAGTTCGACATCACGAAGCTCGGGTGGCCGGTGGCGCAGCCCAGGTTCACCAGGCGGCCTTCGGCCAGCAGGTAGATCGCGTTGCCGCCGGGGAAGGTGTACTTGTCGACCTGCGGCTTGATGTTGAGCTTGGTCACGCCGGCGAGGTTGTTGAGCGCATCGACCTGGATCTCGTTGTCGAAGTGGCCGATGTTGCAGACGATCGCCTGGTCCTTCATCGCCTGCATGTGCGCGACGGTCAGCACGTCCTTGTTGCCGGTCGTGGTGACGTAGATGTCGCCGCGGCCGAGCGTGCTTTCGACGGTGTTGACCTCGAAGCCTTCCATCGACGCCTGCAGCGCGTTGATCGGATCGATTTCGGTGACCACGACGCGGGCGCCGTACGCGCGCAGCGAATGCGCCGAGCCCTTGCCGACGTCGCCGTAACCGCAAACCACAGCGACCTTGCCGGCCAGCATCACGTCCATCGCGCGCTTGAGGCCGTCGGCCAGCGACTCGCGGCAGCCGTAGAGGTTGTCGAACTTGGACTTGGTGACCGAGTCGTTGACGTTGATCGCCGGGACCAGCAGGTTGCCGGCCTCGACCATCTGGTACAGGCGGTGCACGCCGGTCGTCGTTTCTTCCGACACGCCCTTCCAGTCCTTGACCACATTGGTCCAGAAACCGGGGCGCTCTTTCGCGACGCGCTTGAGCAGGTTCTTGATGATCTGCTCTTCGTGCGAGCCCGACGGGGTGTTGACCCAGTCCGAACCCTTCTCGAGCTCATAGCCCTTGTGGATCAGCAGGGTGACGTCGCCGCCGTCGTCAACGACGAGCTGCGGACCCTTGCCGCCCGGGAAGGTGACCGCGTCGAGCGTGCAGTCCCAATATTCTTCCAGCGTCTCGCCTTTCCACGCGAACACCGGCGTGCCGGTCTTGGCGATCGCGGCGGCCGCGTGGTCCTGCGTCGAGAAGATGTTGCACGAGGCCCAGCGCACGTCGGCGCCAATGTCCTTGAGCGTCTCGATGAGCACGGCCGTCTGGATGGTCATGTGCAGCGAGCCGGTGACACGCACGCCCTTGAGCGGCTTGGCAGCGGAATATTTCTTGCGGATCGACATCAGGCCCGGCATCTCGTGCTCGGCGATATCGAGTTCCTTGCGGCCCCAGTCGGCGAGCGTGATGTCGGCGACTTTGTAGTTGGGGGTCAGGTTGGTGACGGCATTCATGGTGAAACCTCCGGATGATGACTTGCGAGGGATTCGCAAATTCCGGGCGCCGTTGCAGTTGCACTCCGTACCGAGCCTGTTCCCTTGCCATGCGATGGCCGGGTTTGCAGCGCCCCTCGGCAGGAGGGTGTTCTTGCTTTGCTCCCTCTCCCGCCCCGCGGGAGAGGGCCGGGATGAGGGCGGCCCCTCAGGGCCGGCGCGCAGTATATCGCTTCCTCGCGATGGAGGAATGAAAGAGTGCCAAGCTCCGGCTCAGGCCCGAGGTAAGGCCCTTGGTAAAGCCAATTGGCGCAAGAGCTACGGCAGTAAAGGCAAGCCAAGTTCTTTCAGAAACTCGTTGTGCTTTGCCGTCGCCTTGCGGATCTCACCCTCGATCTTGACCAGCTCGCTGTGAGTCGCCCCCAGATCGATCTCTGTCTCGGAAATGGTCGTGCTGATGTAGCGCGAGATATTAAGGTTGTAGCCTTCCTCAGCGATCCGCTCCATCGAGATCCGCTTCGAATAGCGGTCCTCTTCCTTTCGGAATTGGTAGGTGTCGATAATCTTGGCGATGTGCGCGTCCGTCAGTTGGTTCTGGCGTTTTCCCTTCACGAAGTGTTCGGCGGCGTTGATGAAGAGCACATCATCGGGCTTCTTGCACTTCTTGAGCACAAGGATGCAGACCGGGATACCGGTCGAGTAGAAGAGGTTTGCCGGCAGGCCGATGACGGTGTCGATGTGGCCGTCTTTGAGCAGCTTGGTGCGGATGCGTTCTTCGGCACCGCCACGGAAAAGCACGCCGTGGGGCAGGATGATGGCCATCACGCCCTCGTCTTTGAGGAAATGAAAGCCGTGCAGCAGGAATGCGAAATCGGCGGCGGATTTGGGGGCCAGGCCGTGGTTCTTGAAGCGCACGTCTTCACCCATCGCATCCGTCAGGTCCCAGCGGTAGCTGAAGGGTGGATTGGCGACGACGGCATCGAACGCGGGTTTCTTGGCGGGGTTCAGCTCGCGCAGCATGTCCCAATCGTTGGTTAGGGTATCGCCGTGGTAAATCTCGAACTCCGTGTCCTTCACCCCGTGCAGCAGCATGTTCATGCGCGCCAGGTTGTAGGTGGTGATGTTCTTTTCCTGCCCGTAAATCTTGCCGATACCGTGCGGGCCCATGCGCTTGCGCACATTGAGCAGCAAGGAGCCGGAGCCGCAAGCGAAGTCGAGCACGCTGGCGAGACGCTCTTTCTTGCCGGTGGCGGGTTCCTGGCTGTCGAGGGTGACGATCGTGGAAAGGATGTCGGAGATCTGCTGCGGCGTGTAGAACTCGCCCGCTTTCTTGCCCGACCCGGCGGCAAACTGGCCAATCAGGTATTCGTAGGCATCGCCCAGGGCATCGATGTCGGAGGAGAATTCCGCCAGTCCTTTGGCAATCTCCGCGATGATGCGGCAGAGCGTGGCGTTGCGGTCTTCATACTTGCGGCCGAGCTTGTCCGAGCCAAGGTTGATCTCGGAGAACAGTCCGTTGAAGGTGCTCTCGAAGGATTCGTTTTCGATGTATTTGAACCCTGCCTGCAGGGTATTGAGCAGTTCGCCATTCTGGGTGCGGGCCAGGTTGGCGATGCTGTTCCACAGGTGCGCCGGCTGGATGACGTAATGCACCTTGCGGCGCATCTGTTTCTCGAATTCGGTGACGTCGTCCGGGTTGTTGGCATACCAGAGGGACAACGGCACGCGGCGGTCGTCCGCGGCGAGCGTGGGATAGTCTTTGCCCAGCTCCTTCTTCGCTGCCGTTTCGTAATTGTCCGAGAGGTAGCGCAGGAAGAGGAACGACAGCATGTAGTCGCGGAAATCGTCCGCGTTCATCGCCCCGCGCAGTTGGTCGGCGATGTTCCAGAGGGTCTTGCCCAGCTGCTTTTGGTCTTGAGCATTCATGCTGCGGGTGTTTCCTGAGTTACGGGCGCGCTGGGGAACAAAGCCGGGTTGAACGGGTAGCGGTTGATGAAATCGTGGAGGATTTTCCGAAAATAGTTCTTGTTCTCCTCCAGCATCTCCTGCGGCTCATACAGTGAATAGCCGCCGTGGCTTAGGATGTTGACGAGGCGCTGATGCAGAAGGCCTTCCTCGTCGTTGGCATCCTGTTTGATGCAAGCGGCAAAATGCCGATAGCCATGAAAGCTCGCTGTCTTTTCCAGGACGGTACGCAGCATATTGAAATGATGTGTAAATAGCCGACCACTCCGCTCCGCCTCGTATAACTCAGCTAGCGCGGCGACATGGTGGAAAAATGGAGTCTCTCCGGTTTCCCGAATAACGTAGCCGCCCGGTTGCTTGTCCCGGCTCAGGAAATACTGGAGCGCCTTCTTGTTTCTGCTCTCCTCCCTGATTTCATTATAGAGAACGTTGAAAAAGAGCGTGTGGTGGGTCGAGATGACGGCCTTGAGGGGACTGCCCGGCTTCTTGAGCAGTTGGGCCAGATGATTTGCCACCGTAATGGCGTTGTGTTCATCCAATGATGAAACCGGATCATCTATGTAGATGTATTTGACCCATTTGTAGGCCTCGGCTCCGTCCATCGCGAGCTGGACAATGGCGAGGAAGAAGCACCAGATGAAGATGCTCTCCTCGCCCCGGGAAACCTTTATGTCGTCAACGGTTTCGGTCTTCGCGTCTTCGCCTTCGCCCGAAGTAACAATTCGAGAGAAGCTTACTTTCCACTCGACCGTGTCAATCCTGAAATCGAAGTCGGCGTAGCGGCTCAGCAGCGGTCGGATGCGGTTATCCATTTCCAACTCGACGAGCCCGGCGAAAAAGCGGGAATCCTTGTTGATCTTGAGGGCTCGCTCGCGGTCGTTTTCCAGATCGTTGTCCCACGTAAATAAGTCTTCGGTAAAGGCATTGAAGTAGAGCGTGTCGCGCTCGTCGCCATTCCTTCCGAGGTCCTTGAAGGCTGCGGACAGGCGCGTCTTGCCCGTGCCGTTGTAGGCATAAAGCAGAATGAATTTCTTGGCCGCCAATTCCTGGCGTAAGTGGACGGCTAAAGCTTCCAGATCGACAAAGGGGGTTGCGCTCATGCCTCGACCGCTTCCGGGAAGGGGAAAAGCTGCTGCATCAGCCCTAGCTTGTGTGACTTGACGGCCGCGAGCTGCTGGGCTTGCGCGGCGATCAGGTCATCAAGGCTGGTGAGGCAGTCGGCGATGCGTTGTTGTTCGGATACTTTGGGAGGCAGCGGAATGGTGAATGACCTTATTTGCGCAAAGTTGAGCCCTTGCCGATTGCCTCCAGCTTGGAAGCTGTCGATCTGCTTTTGGCCCTCCGGAGAAATAAGATACTGGTTTAGATAGAAGTGATTCAGTTCAGCTGCTTTGACGCGAATAATGCAAACGTGCTGATTCACATTGCCACCCGCGATCCTTCCATCGGAAACCGCACTCCGCCCGATAGATGCTCCCGTGATGTTGAGGAGGACGTCGAAGACCTGTATTTCAGTCGAGCTAAACGAACTGTGGGTTTCCTCATCAATGAATGCAACGTCGTCCAAAATCAGTTCGCCCCAACCGACATTCTGGCTGCGCACGAAAGGGCGACCCGTTTGTTTGTAGTTCTTGTCGCCACCGTTGGGGGTTATTCCGCTTCCAACCTTGGCCGTCCTTGAGCCCAGGTCTCCGTCGCCCCACTCCCCAGCAGCTATGAATTCGGCGAAGCGAAGGCGGGGTTGGGTTTCGCCTTCGCGGGGGAAAAGCTGCTGCATCAGCCCTTTTTTATGGGTCTTGAGCGCGTCCAGTTTCCGGGCTTGGCCAGCCAGCAGCTCGTCCACGGAGCTCAGGCACTCGGCGATTTTTTGTTGTTCAGGAAACGACGGGCAATGAATTGGAAGCTGCTGCAATTCGGAAAAGTAAAGGTTCTTGACGTTCTGTCCTTCAACAACCTTTGCGAACTGCTTATACAAGCCCCGGAAATAGTACGTGTAGAACAGAGGGTGTTGTTTGGTCTCGAGAACGCTGATCATTTCCCCAATGGCAATGTCTTTCAGAGGCAAGTAGGCACAGCACTTCCCAAAATCCTCTGGCTTCTCGCCGACACGCGGGATCAGTATTTCTCCACCTTTGCTGAACCGCAAAATCTCCGGGGCCGTATTGGTCCGAGAGTAGGTCTCGGTGATGACCGGACCAAACTTGGTGTATAGCTCACCGTATCGGACACAAGGGGTTGGAGCATCCTCTGCCAAGGACCATTTTGGGGCACTCTTGCCGTAATAGAAGTGCCCTAAGGCTCCGATTGTCGTTGGTTCCCACGCGTCCGCCTCCCGAAACTCCGGAAAGCGCAACTTCGGAACCAGCGCGGACGTTGCCACTTCCTTCATGGCGCCGGTTTTCGTCTTACTGCTCATACGCGCTGAGTCCTGAGATGTCGCGGCCTTGGGCGCGTTTGGTGAGCAGCGGGTGCAGGTCTTCCATGAGGGCAAGTTCGGCCTGAGTACGGGCTTTCCAGCCCAGCTCCAGTGGGGCCATGAGGTCGCTCAATTGCTCGCCATCGAAAATCATGCGTTGCAGGATGCCGTCCACGAAGCTTTGCAGAGCGGCGGTGGCGAGGTTGTGCTCGGCGGCGATGGCGGCCAGTTCGGCGGCGTCTTTTTCCGCCTTGAAGCGGGTGTAGCCGTCGCGGATGGCTTTTTCGCTGAGGCCTTCGCCGGCTTTCAGGGTGGCGATGTAGGCGGCGATGTCTTCGCGCTCGTTCATGAACTTGGCATCGGACTGGATGAGGCCGATGAGCTGCTCGCGGCTCATCTTCTGCTTGCCCGGCGTCTGCTGGGAGAAGCGGGAAATGAGGCCCATGATGTAGTCGTAGTCAATGAGGGCGGAGGCAAACAGAACGAACTCGAAATCGAGCTGGTCCACGTCGTGCGGCGCGCGCTTGTCGCTGCCTTTGCCCTGCTGGGCCTTGAGGCGCTGGGCGGTCTCCAGATAGGCGCCGCGGAAGCCGAGAAGGTTTTCCTTGGGCAGGATGTGCTCGATGGTGGCGGCGTTATCTTCGGTGAGGTCGGTGTATTGGTCGAGCTGGGTCTTGAGGCGCTGCACTTCCTTGAAGTGGTTGATGAAGGCGGCGCGGGCGTCGTCGCCCTTGAGGTTGGGTACCGCCTCCGGGGCCGTGGCCAGGCCCTGGGATTTCATAAAGGCATCTAGCTTTTGCACGGCGGCATCTAATTTCTGGATAACGACGGGGGCCTTGTCGACGAGCCAGATTTCGCGGGCTTTCTCGCCGGCTTGCCCGCCAGAGAACAGGGCGATGGCGGCATCTACCGCATCCCGCTGCTGGCGAAAGTCCAGAATATTGCCATAGGGCTTTGTGCCGTTGAGCACGCGGTTGGTGCGCGAGAAAGCCTGAATCAAGCCGTGGTGCTTGAGGTTCTTGTCCACGTAAAGCGTATTTAGAAATTTGGAATCGAAGCCGGTGAGCAGCATGTCCACCACGATGGTGATGTCGATTTTCTGCGCGTGCGGAAAATCTGCATTGGGCCATTGCTGGTCTTTGATGCGCTTTTGCACATCCTGATAGTAGAGGTCGAACTCGCCGAGGGTGTGGTTTCCGCCGTAGCGGGCGTTGTAGTCGGCGAGGATGGACTTGAGGGCGGCTTTCTTCTTCTCGGGCTCGACGGCGTTGTCTTCCTTTTCCTGCGGCAGGTCTTCCTGGATCTGCTTCACATCGGCATCGCCCTCGGCGGGCGGGGAGAAGACGCAGGCGATATTCAGCGGCTGGAAGTCGGGCTCGGCGGCCTGCTTTTCCACCTGCATGGTCTTGAACAGCGCGTGATATTCGATGGCATCGTTGATGGATGCGGTGGCAAGCAGGGCATTGAATCGGCGCTGGCCGGTGGCGGCATTGTGCTTGGTGAGGATGGCCTCGATGACGGCGCGCTTGGCGATGGCCTCGCCGGGCTTAGGCGGCTTGTCGCCTTTCGGCTTGAAATAATCGACGTGGAAGCGTAGGACGTTCCCGTCTTCGATGGCGTGGGTGATCGTGTAGGCGTGAAGTTGCTTTTGGAACAGCTCCTCGGTGGTCTGCATCGAGGCCTGCTGGTCCTCGATCTTCACGCGGCTGGCGTTCTCCTCAAATATTGGCGTGCCCGTGAAGCCGAAGAGCTGGGCCTGGGGGAAGAATTCCTTGATGGCCTTATGGTTCTCGCCGAACTGGGAGCGATGGCATTCGTCGAAAATGAAGACTATGCGTTTGTCGCGGAGCGGCTCGAGCTGCTCCTTGTAGGTCTGCAGGTCGTTATTTTTCCGCTGCTTGTTGCGCTTGCTGTTTTCATCCAGCGCGAGGCCGAGCTTCTGGATGGTGGTGACGATGACCTTGTCGGCGTAGTCATCTGAGAGGAGGCGGCGCACCAAGGCACCGGTGTTGGTGTTTTCCTCGACGCAGCCTTCTTGGAATTTGTTGAATTCCTCGCGGGTCTGCCGGTCGAGGTCTTTGCGGTCCACGACAAACAGGCATTTCTCTATGTCCGGATTGTCCTTGAGCAGCGTGGATGCTTTGAAGGAAGTGAGCGTCTTACCGCTACCGGTGGTGTGCCAGATATAGCCGTTGCCGCAGTTCTGGTGTATGCAGTCCACGATGTGCTTCACGGCATAGACCTGATACGGACGCATCATCATGAGCTTTTGCTCGCTGGCGATGAGCACCATGTAGCGATTGATGGTCTGGCCGAGCGTGCACTTGGCGAGAAAGGTTTCGGCAAAGCTGACGAGGTGGGTGATCTTTTTGTTGTCCTCGGCGGCGAACTGATAGACGGGCAGGAAGCGCTCATCCTGATTGAAAGCGAAATGGCGGGCGTTGTTGTTGGCGAAGTAGTAAGTGCTGTCGCGATTACTGACTATGAAAAGCTGGAGGAAGCAAAGCAGTGTTTTGGTATAGCCGTTGCCAGGGTCGTTTTTGTATTCGACGATCTGCTCCATGGCCCGGCGTGGACTGATGCCGAGGGTCTTGAGCTCGATCTGCACGCAAGGGACGCCGTTGATGAGCAGGAGAACGTCGTAGCGGTGGTGGCTGTAGTCGGTGTTGATGCGGAGCTGGTTGACGACCTCGAAAGTGTTCTTGCACCAGTCCTTGAGGTTGACCAACGTGTAGTTCAGTGGCGTGCCGTCATCGCGGGTGAAGCTGTTGCGCTCGCGGAGCGTGCGGGCTGCGGTAAAAACATCGGGGGAGACGATTTCTTCCAGCAGGCGCGGGAATTCGCTATCGGTGAGGCTGACGCGGTTGAGAGCCTCGAATTTTTCGCGGAAATTCTGCTCCAGCGAATAGCGATCACAAATATCTGCGCGGTAGACGTACTTCAAGCCCTCAAGCTTTTCAATGAGTTCGTCTTCAAGGTTGCGTTCGGAGACTTTCATGGCCACCAAGATTCGTTCATCGGAGAAGGATACTTGACTCGGGAGGGAAGCTGGGAATGGGAGCCAGTTGAGCCGAACGGCCACAGGTCGAGACAACGGCAAATCAGGCTCCCGACCTTGTTGCCGCTGGTCTTGCTTGCGCCGAGGGTGTTGCGCGGGCCCGCCCAGGCGCTTCACCGACCTGCCGCCGAAACGCGGTACTGAACGTACTCGCCGACCGATACCCCACGCGTTCCGCCACCTCATCGATCGTAAGCCCACCCCGCCGCAACAACTCCTTCGCCACCGCCATCCTCCACCCCAACAAATACGCAATCGGCGGCACCCCCACCGCTTTCGTAAACCGCTCAAAAAACACCGACCGCGACAGCGCCGCCTCCTTCGCCAGCGCCGCCATCGTCCACGCGCGTCCCACCTGCGCATGCATCCGTTGCAACGCCACCGCTATCCGCGGATCTGCCAGCCCGCGCAGCAAGCCGGGCGTGGCGTGGGCCGCGTCGGCATGGCTGCGCAGGGCCTCGATCAGCAGCGCATCCACGAGTCGGGCTTGCATCAGTTCTCGGCCAGGTCGCGCGTCGTTTGCTTCTTCGCGCAGCAAGTGCACCAGGCGCGTCAGGCGGTCGACGCCGCGCACGTGGACCTGGCCGGGCAGTAGGGACACCAACAGACCGGCGTCGGGGGTGGCGAATTCGAACCAACCGCCTAGCGAGACAAAATCGGCATCGCCGCCCAGGCGACCGTGCCGGAGTGGTTTGTCGTCGACCACGACGGCGCCGGCTTGCGGGTCCAGTCGCACTGGCGGGATCGGGGCGCCGCCGGACAGGGTGAAGCCAGGTGTCGCCGGCAGCAGTACGAAGTCCCCCGCTTGCAAGTCGAGCGGCGCATGCCCGTCGACGGCCAAGCGGGCCTGGCCGGCCAGGATCACGGTGAAAGCGGGCTGGCCGAAGGCGCCGTAGCGCACGGCCCAGTCGCCGGCGCCCTCGATGGTTCGCGAGAACACGGCTCGGGGCTGCAGGCGCTGGATCACTTCGGACAGGGGATCGGCCATTCCGGACGCTCGCAAACAAAAACCGGATCATGGAGCGTAGTCCGTCCGGATGGCGGCCGGCAAGCTGGACTCCCCAACCAAGGAGTTCCGCCATGAAGTCGATCCTCATCACCGGTACCTCGTCCGGCTACGGCCTGGCCACCGCCCGCCACTTCCTCGCCCAGGGCTGGCGCGTCGTCGCGACGATGCGCACGCCGCGGCCCGAGCTGTTCCCGGTCTCGCCGAACCTGCAGCTGCTGGCGCTCGACGTCACCGACGTGGCCAGCATCCGCGCCGCGTTCGATGCCGCCGGCGACCTGGACGCGATCGTCAACAATGCCGGCATCGGTGTGGTCGGCGCGTTCGAGGCCACGCCAATGGCCACCGTGGACGACGTGTTCGCCACCAACACCTTCGGCGCGATGGCGGTTTGCCAGGCGGCGATCCCGCGACTGCGCGTGCGTGGCGGTGGCGTGCTGGTCAACGTCACTTCCAGCGTGACGCTGGCGCGCATGCCGCTGGCGGCGGCGTATGCGGCGAGCAAGGCGGCGGTGGATGCGTTTACCGCGTCGCTGGCGTTCGAGCTGGAACCGTTCGGCATCCGCACGAAGCTGGTGATGCCGGGCTATGGCCCGACGACGGCGTTTGCGGCCAATGGTGGCGAGCGCATGCAGGGGCTGGTGCCGCCGGAGTATGCGGCGTTCGCGGAGAAGGTGTTTGCGGGGTTTGCGAATGTGACGATGACGACGCAGGAAACCGATGTCGCGGAGGCGGTGTGGCGCGCGGTGCAGGATGGCACGGGGCAGTTGCGGTTTGCGGCGGGGGCGGATGCGGTGGCGTTGGCGCAGGCGAGGTGAAATAAAACGGGCCGCTCGCGCGGCCCGGCTTTTGATCCTGGGAAAGTTATACCACCCGGATCAATCTCGGTGGTGTAACCGTGCGAGGGCATTCCGGATAGGATTTTCGGGCAACTCCCGATGGTCGAGAAGGTTATACGTAATTTATTGTTGATTACGTATAACCTCGGATGTAGAGTTCCCCCAGGCCCTTGTGCGAGCCCCGCCCATGCCCCGATTCACGCCCCTGTCCTCGTCCGCCCAGACGGCATACGCCCAGTTGCTGGACGCGTCCCATGCGGCTGAGCTGATGCGAACCGTGGCCGACTTGCCGGGCACGTTCGCACGCAAGCAGGTCAAGGGTCGTCCGTACTGGTACTACCAGTACTTGGATGTCTCGGGCAAACAACGGCAGGTCTACGTTGGGCCAGAAAACGAACGGGTGTTGGCCCTGATCGCCACGCGTGCCGAGGGTGGGGCGAAACCGGCACTGCAGGCGTTGGCGCAATCGGCGGTCGCCCTGGGCAACGCGCCGATGTTGCCCAAGCATTTCAAGGTGATGCAGCGACTGTCGGACTACGGTTTTTTCCGTGCGGGTGGGGTGTTGATCGGGACGCATGCATTTCTCGCATTCGGCAACATGCTGGGGGTGCGCTGGACGGATGGTCAGCGCACGCAGGACGTGGATTTCGCGCACGCCGGCAAGGCACTGGCGATTGCATTGCCTGCCGATGTCGAGATCGACGTGCATGCCGCACTGGACTCGTTGCGGATGGGCCTGCTGCCCATCGAGCGTTCTGATGGCGGCATCGGCGGGACGTATCTCGATCCGAAGGATCCGGAGTTCCAGATCGATTTCCTGACGCCGTTGCATCGCGACGGGATGAAGCCTTTCCGACACCCGCAACTGGGCATCACCTTGCAGCCACTCAAGTTCATGGAATACCTGCTTCAGGATATCCAGCAGGCCGTGGCTTTTGCCGGCAGCGGCGTGGCGGTGGTCAACGTTCCGCACCCGGCGCGTTATGCGCTGCACAAGTTGTTGGTTGCCGGCGAGCGACCGGCGTCGCGCATCGCGAAGTCGAACAAGGACATTCAGCAATCGGCGGCTCTATTGTCGTTGCTCAAGGAGCAGGCCGAGGGGCAGGTGCAGGATGCCTGGGCCGATATCCGGAATCGCGGACCGGGCTGGTTGTCGCGATTGCAACAAGGGTATGCGGCGCTGGCGCGTGTGGCGCCTGAGTTGGATGTGGTGGGGTGGTTGCGCTTCTAGTGCAAGAGTGGCGCGAGGCTGAATGAAAACGGGCCGCTTGCGCGGCCCGGTTGCCCTCACCCCGGCCCTCTCCCGCACGCGGGAGAGGGAGTTCGGCGCGTTACTTCTTGAGACCGGCGTCTTTGCGCAGCGCGTCGGCGCGATCGGTTTTTTCCCACGAGAACGCAGTCGCGGTGTGCTTCTTGCCGGCGCCGTCGAGGTAGCTGATCTCGTGCGGCTTGCGGCCGAAGTGGCCGTAACTCGCGGTCGGCTGGTAGATCGGGTGCAGCAGGTCGAGCATCTTGGTGATGCCGTACGGGCGCAGGTCGAAGTGGCGGCGGATCAGCTTCTCGATCTTCTCGTCGCTGATCTTGCCGGTGCCGAAGGTGGTGACCGAGATGCTGGTCGGCTCAGCGACGCCGATCGCGTACGACACCTGCACTTCGCAGCGGTCGGCCAGGCCGGCGGCCACGAGGTTCTTGGCGACGTAACGCGCCGCGTAAGCCGCCGAACGGTCGACCTTGGACGGATCCTTGCCCGAGAACGCGCCGCCGCCGTGACGGGCCATGCCGCCGTAGCTGTCGACGATGATCTTGCGGCCGGTCAGGCCGCAATCGCCGACCGGGCCACCGATGACGAACTTGCCGGTCGGGTTGATGTGGATCTTCGACTTCGGCAGATCCTTCAGCCATGCCTTCGGCAGCACGGGCTTGAGGATGTGCTCGTGCACGGCCTCGACCAGCGCCTTCTGCTTGATGTCTTCATCGTGCTGGGTCGACAGCACCACGGCGTCGAGGCCGAGAATCTTGTTGGTGCCGTCCTCGTAGCGCAGGGTGACCTGCGACTTCGCGTCCGGACGCAGCCACTTGAGCTTGCCGGACTTGCGCACCTTGGCCTGCTGCTCGACCAGACGATGCGAGTAGTACAGCGGCGCCGGCATGAATTCCGGGGCTTCGTTGCAGGCGAAGCCGAACATCAGGCCCTGGTCGCCCGCGCCCTGTTCTTCCGGCTTCTTGCGGTCCACGCCCTGGTTGATGTCCGGCGACTGCTTGCCGAGCATGTTGATGATCGCGCAGGTGTGGCCGTCGAAGCCGACCTTGGAATTGTCGTAGCCGATGTCGTTGATGACCTTGCGCGCCAGCGACTCGATGTCGACCCAGGCCGAGGTCGTGACTTCGCCGGCGACGATTGCCGCGCCGGTCTTCACCATGGTTTCGCAGGCCACGCGCGCGCGCTTGTCCTGCGCCAGGATGGCGTCGAGGACGGCGTCGGAGATCTGATCGGCGATCTTGTCCGGGTGACCTTCGGAAACGGATTCGGAGGTGAAGAGGTAGCTGCTCATCGGCGGGTTATATCCCTTGATTCGGATGAAAGGATGGATTTGGGGTGGCGCATGATACACGCCGCGGCCAGGCAGTGCATCTTGGCCGCCGCGGCGTTTGCTGGATGTTAAGGAATTCCGCGGGTGTTGGGGGCGTCGTCGGCGCGGACGCGCTGTCACCGGACTGACCCCGAACCGCCACCGCCCTGTCGTCATCGCTGCCTAGGCTGCGCGGAACGTGGCTACCGGCGGCGCCGATGATCGATCTGGAAAAGAGCCTCAGCGAACGCTACCCGGGCTGGTTCGCCGGCCCCCGGGGGCTGATCTCGCGGCCGCTGTTGCGCGGCCTGGGCAAGTTCTCGCGGCTGGCGGAAGCTAACGCCTTCCTCGAAGCGCACCGCGACACCGCCGGCTTCGCCTTCGTCGAAGCGGCGCTGGAGTTTCTGCAGGTGCGCTACACCGTCGACCAGGTCGAGCGCGAGCGCATCCCGCAGACCGGTCGCGTGGTGCTCGTCGCCAATCATCCGGCGGGCGCGATCGATGCGCTGGCGCTGCTGCACTTCGTCTCGACGATCCGCCGCGACGTGAAAATCGTCGCCAACGATTTCCTCTGCGACATCCCCGGCCTCCGCGAGCTGCTCTTGCCCCTGCGCATCCTCGGCGGGCGACCGAGCGCCGAAAGCCTGGCGCAGATCGAGCGCGCCTTGGGCGAAGAACACTGCGTCATCGTCTTTCCGGCTGGCGAAGTCTCGCGCCTGGGCTGGCGCGGCATCCGCGATACGCACTGGCGCCGCGGCTTCCTGCGCTTCGCGCGCGTGGCCGACGCGCCGGTGCTGCCGGTGAAGATCGGCGTGCGCAATTCGGTCCTGTTCTATGGCGCCTCGGCCTTGTACAAGCCCGCGGGCACGGCCTTGCTGCCGCGCGAAGTCCTGGCGCGCAAGGGCGCACGCGTGGACCTGCGCGTCGGCCTGCCGATGGCCTTGCCGGTGCAGCGCGACGATGCGTCCGCACTCGCGTCGATTCGCCAGGCCTTGTACGCGATCGGCTCGCGCCGCGAATCCGTGCCGCAGGGACCGTTGCCGCTCGTGCATGCCGTCGACCGCGCCGCGCTGCTGCGCGAGTTCGGCAAATTGCCGTTGCTCGGCCAGACGCCGGATGGCAAACGCATCTACGCCGGTTCGCTGGCGGCCGACTCGCCGCTGCTGCGCGAGATCGGCCGCCTGCGCGAACTGAGTTTCCGCGCGGTCGGCGAGGGCACCGGCAAACGCCTGGACATCGATGCTTACGATGCCTGGTACGAACACATCGTGCTGTGGGACAGCGAGGCGCTGGAAATCGCCGGCGCGTATCGCGTCGCGCGCGGCGAGCCGGTGCTCGCTGAGCGCGGGATCGAAGGTTTCTACACCGCGTCGCTGTTCCGCTATCCCTGTCAGCTGTTGCCGCGGCTGGCGCAGGGCATGGAGCTCGGTCGCAGCTTCGTGGCCCCGAAATACTGGGGCACGCGCAGCCTCGACTATCTGTGGCTGGGCATCGGTGCCTACCTGCGCGCACATCCGCAGGTGCGCTATCTGTTTGGCCCGGTGTCGATAAGCGCCGATCTGCCGATCGCCGCGCGCGAGCAGCTCGTGGCGTACTACTCGCGCTATTTCGGCAGCGAGGAGCGGGATGTCGCCGCGCATCGTCCGTTCCGCTATCTGGCAAGTCCGCCGAGTTTCGGCGAACTCGACGCGGACGCGAGTTTCCGACTGCTGAAAGCCAATCTCGATGCGCTCGGCAGCCGCGTGCCGACGCTGTACAAGCAATACACCGAGCTGTGCGAACCCGGCGGTGCGCGCTTTCTCGCCTTCGGCGTGGATCCGGCATTCAACAACGCCGTCGACGGCCTGATCGAAGTCGATCTCGCGCGCATCCGGCCGCGGAAACGCGACCGCTACCTCGGCGGCCCCGCGACGGCCTTGCCCACCGACTGTCCGGCGGCGGCATGACCGTCGCGCGCGATGGCGAGGCGATGTTGCGCGCGGTGTTCATTTCCGATGTTCACCTGGGGTCGCGGCATTGTCATGCTGAGGAGTTGGCGACGTTCCTGGGTGCCTTGAACTGCCGCCGCCTGTACTTGGTCGGCGATATCGTCGACCTGTGGTGGCTGTCGCAACGTCGCGCGGTCTGGGGCGCGGCGCAGCATCGCGTCGTCGAAGCCCTGCATGGTCTGGCCAAGCGCGGCACCGAACTGATCTATGTGCCGGGCAACCACGACCGGCCGATCCGACGCTTCTGCGGCCTCATGCTGCCGCGCATGAGCGTGCGCCGGCGCGTGATCCACACCCTGTTCGATGGTCGCCGCCTGCTGGTCACGCATGGCGACGACTACGATGCGCAGACGCAGTTCGGCGGCTTCCAGGAAGCATTCGGCGATTGGCTGTATTACGTCATCCTGCACAGCAATCGCCTGACCAATGCGCTGCGCCGCAGACTCGGGCTGCGCTACTGGTCGCTGGCGGATTTTCTCAAGCGGCAAAGCGCCGCCGCCGAGCGCTACATCGAACGTTTCGTGCGCGCGGGTCTGGACGACGTCCGCCGACGCGGACTCGACGGCATCGTCTGCGGGCATATCCATCGTGCCGACCTGCGCACCGTCGATGGTCTGATCTATGCCAACGACGGCGACTGGGTCGAGAGCCTGAGCGCGGTCGCCGAGGATGCCGAGGGCAACCTGTGCCTGCTCGAGGCCGGTGGCCGCGAAAGCGTGCGCCTGCATTCGCGCCGGCCGTCGCTGCACGTGCTGCCGCGCGCGGCCTGACGCGATCACGCGCGACAAGGCGCGGGCTTCTGGCTAGTCTGCGCGCTGGCCTGGCCGGAAAACTTCATGGATTCCCTGACGCATCTGTTTCTCGGCGGCGCGATCGCAGCGGCAATCGCCCCGGCAAAACATCGGCGCATCGCCCTGCTGGCCGGCGCGGTCATCAATTCCCTGCCGGATCTGGACGTGATCCCGCTCGCGCTGTTCGCCGACGATCCCATCGTCAACATGACCTGGCATCGCAGCGTCACCCATTCCCTGCTGGTGCTGCCGCTGGTCGCGGCCTTGTTGTCGGCGTGGCTGAGATCGTGGTGGACGCCAGTGCGCGAGGAGCCGCGGCGCTGGTTCTGGCTCGTGCTGATCACCTTGCTCGCGCATCCACTGATCGACGCGTTCACGTCCTACGGCACGCAGCTGTTCTGGCCGCTACCGGTGCCGACGGCGATGTGGTCGAGCCTGTTCATCATCGATCCGATGTTCACCTTGCCGCTGGTGCTGGCGTGTTTCTTCGGCTGGCTGTTGCGCGAGCGGGCAGCGCGGGTCGCCTTGCTCACCGGGCTGGTGCTGAGCGGCGCGTACCTGGGTTGGTCGTGGATCGCCAAGACACGCGTCGAGGCCGCTGCCGATGCCGCGCTCGCGAGCCTGGGCCTGCAGGACGCGCCGCGCTTCTCCGCGCCGATGCCGTTCAATACGCTGCTGTGGCGCGTCGTGGTGATGACGCCGGACGGTTTCGTCGAAGGCGAACGCTCCCTGGTTGCAGATCGGGGGCCGATGCAGTTCCAGGCGCATGCCAGCGACACGCAGGCGATGGCAGCGGTGGCGGCCTATCCGGCGACCCGGAAGCTGGCCTGGTTCAGCCACGGCTTTCTCAAGGCGCAGGTTCAGGATGATCGCGTGGTGTTGTCGGATCTGCGCATGGGCGCCGAACCCGACTACAGCTTCCGTTTCGTCGTCGCGGCGCGGGACGGCGAGGGCTGGCGCGAACTCCCGGTCGAACAGCTGACCTGGCCGTGGAATGCGCGCGAACGCCTGCCGGGCATGTGGCGACGCATCTGGCACGCGCCCTGAGACCGGCGGGCGGCTTCGTTCTACACTCGCCCCACGAGGGGACGCGCATGAGCCAGAACACCGATCACATCAAGCTGCTGATGCAGGCGCTGCGTGCGGGCAAACGTCTGGATATCTCGCAGTTGCCCGAGCCGATGCGCGCGCAGGTGCAGGCGCAGCTGGACAAGATGCCGCCCGAGCTGCGTCAGCGGCTGCTCGAGGGCGCGGAGACGGTTGCGAAATCCGCGGCGGTGTCCGCGCATGCGCCGGCGCGCATCGCGCCGCGCAAGGATGTCGTCGGTCACTACAACCAGACCATCCAGCCCGGCGACGGCGGCTCGACCCTGGTGCTGCGGCTGTTGATCCTGTCGGCGCTGGGGCTGGCGGTCTATCTCGCCTTGACCTGATCGCCGGTTCGCGAATCAGGCCGCGAGCGCCACGCCGGCGGCGAGGGCATCGAAGTAGTCGCGGGTCAGGTCGATCTGCGCGCGCGCGGTTTCCGCCTGATTGACCACGGCGCGGAACGCCGCGTTCTCCGGGCGATCCTTGGCGTACCAGCCCAGGTGTTTGCGCGCGATGCGCACGCCGGCCACTTCACCGTAGAAGGCATGCAGGTGCTCGAGATGTCCGAGCAGGATGTCGCGGATTTCCAGCAAGGACGGTTCCGGCAGCGTCTCGCCGGTCGCCAGGTAGTGGGCGATTTCGCGAAAGATCCACGGCCGGCCCTGCGCCGCGCGCCCGACCATGACGGCATCCACGCCGGTCGCGGCGAGCACCTGCCGCGCTTTCTCCGGCGAGGTGATGTCGCCGTTGGCGATGACCGGAATCGTCAACGCGGCCTTGATCTGCGCGATCGTGTCGTATTCGGCCTCGCCCAGATACAGATCGGCGCGCGTGCGACCGTGCACGGCGAGCGCGGCGATGCCGCTGTCCTGCGCGATGCGCGCGATGCGCAGGCCGTTGCGGTTCTCGCGGTCCCAGCCGGTGCGGATTTTCAGGGTCACTGGCGCCGAGCTCGCTTTCACGACCGCGTCGAGAATGCGCGCGACCAGCGTTTCGTCGCGCATCAAGGCCGAACCGGCCCAGACATTGCAGACTTTCTTCGCGGGGCAGCCCATGTTGATGTCGATGAGCTGGGCACCGTGATCGACGTTGTAGCGCGCGGCGTCGGCGAGGATGGTTGGATCGGTGCCCGCGATCTGCACGCTGATCGGCGCGGGTTCGCCGGCGTGGTCCATGCGGTGCAGGGATTTGCTGGTCTGCCACAGGCGCGGATCGCTCGTGGTCATTTCCGACACGCACAGGCCCGCGCCCAGACGCTTGCACAGCATCCGGAACGGCTTGTCGGTGACGCCGGCCATGGGCGCGAGCACGACGGGCGGATCCAGGCGGTAGGGGCCGATTTGCATGGCGACAGTCTAGGCCGTGGCGAAGCGCTCGCGGACCTCGGCGCGCGTCGGCATCGCTAGGGCGGCGCCGTGGCGTTCGACTTTCAATCCCGCCACGCGGTTGGCCTGGGCCACGGCGTCGAGCAGGGGCTGGCCACCGGCCAGCGCGGCGGCGAGCGCGCCGTTGAAGGCGTCGCCGGCGCCGGTCGTATCGCGCACGTTCACAGCTTCGGCCGCGATGCGCGTGTAGCCATTGGCCTGGGAAACAAACACGCCATCGGCACCGAGCGTGACGATCACGGTCGGCACGCCGAGGTCGCGGCACAGGCGGTGCAGGATCGGTTCTTCCTGCTGGACCAGATACGCGGCCGCGATATCGTGGCCGGCATGGTCGCGCAGCAGCTGCGCGAACTCGGTTTCGTTTGGCGTGATCAGGTCGATGCCGTCGAGCGCCGGTTGCGCGGTCGCGTCCACGGGCGGTGCCGGGTTGTGGATGACCAGCACACCGGCGGCACGCGCCAGCGCGTGCGCACAACGTGTCGCTAGCGGATCAACTTCGTGCTGCGTGAGCAGGACACGCGCACCGCGCAGCACAGCGGCCTGCGCCTGCACGTGTTCGACCGACAAGGCGGCGTTCGCGCCCGGGCCGACGACGATCAGATTCTGGCCCTGGCCATCGAGCACGATCGCCGCCGTGCCGGTCGCCTGCGTGGGGCAGCGCTGCCAGTGCGCCTGCAGTCCTTCTGTTGTCGCGAGCGCCGCGGCGCCGTCGCCGATCGCATCGCTGCCGATCGCGGCGATGAAATGCGTCGGCGCACCCTGGCGCACCGACGCGATCGCCTGGTTGAAGCCTTTGCCGCCGGGACCGCAGGTGAAGCTGCCGAGTCGGGTTTCGCCCGGCACCGGGAAGCGCGACGTCGACCAGACATGGTCGAGATTGAACGAACCGACGACGACCACGGACCCAGACATCGTCGTCGGCCGCGCTTACTGCAGACCCAGTAGGACGCCGGCGATCGTCGCGGTCATGAGGGTTGCCAACGTGCCGCCGAGCACCGCGCGCAGGCCGAAGCGGGCGAGATCGGCGCGACGGTCTGGAGCGATGCCGCCGATGCCGCCGATCTGGATGGCGATCGAGCTGAAGTTGGCGAAGCCGCACAAAGCGTACGTCAGGATCAGGCGCGAATGTTCGCTGATCGCGCCCACGCCCGTGCCCTGCGGCGTTGCCGCCAATTGCAGGTAGGCGATGAACTCGTTCAGCACGACTTTCTGGCCGATCAGGCCGCCGGCGACGACGGCATCCTTCCAGTCGATGCCGATGACCCAGGCGATCGGGGCGAGCACGTAACCCAGAATCAGGCCGAGGTTAAGGCGAACTGGCGTGGCGCCTGCGGCAAGTCCGTGGTTGAGCATCATGTTGAGACTTTCGTAACCGCCAAGGTGCCAGTCGCCGACCCAGCCGATGATCGCGTTGAGCATGGCGATGAGGGCGACAAAGGCGAGCAGCATCGCGGCGATGTTGATCGCCAGCTTCATGCCGTCGGACGCACCGCCGGCAGCGGCGTCGATGACGTTCTTGCTGTCCCGCTCGACATGCACGGTCACCGTGCCGCCGGTCAGCGGGCGACCGGTTTCGGGGATGAGGATCTTGGCAATCAGCAGCGTTGCCGGCGCGGCCATGATGGACGCGGCGAGGAAGTGCTTGGCATACATCTGCTGCATTGCCGGGTCGGTACCGGCCAGCATGCCGATGTACACCGCCATGACGCCGCCGGCGATATGCGCCATGCCGCCGATCATCATGGTCAGCAGTTCCGAGTCCGTCATCTTGCTGATGTAGGGACGCACGGTCAGCGGCGCTTCGGTCTGGCCAATGAAGACGCTGGCGCAGACGCTGGTCGTTTCCGCGCCGGACACGCGCATGACCTTGGTGATCGCCCAGGCCATGCCCTGCACGACCTTTTGCATCACTCCCAGGTGATAGAGGATGGCCATGAACGAGGCGAAGAAGATCACCGTCGGCAAGGCATGGAATATGAACACAAAGCCGTACTTGTCCTGATCGGCGAAGCCGCCGAGGATCATCTTCGATCCCTCATTGGTGAAGCCGATCAGGGTGACGAACACCTGGCCCAGCGCGCCGAACACCGTGCTGCCGATGCTGGTGAGCAGGACGAAGGCAGCGAAGGCGATCTGCAGCGCGACGCCGGTGGCCACCAGCCTCCAGTCAACCGCTTTCTTGTTGTTGGAAAACGACCAGGCAATGCCCAGCAGGACGGCGAGGCCAAACAGGCCGAACAAAATTCCATTCATGATGCGGTGGTGATCCCCTGAGCGATGGGGCAGGGTAGTGCAGCCCCCCGGTTCGGGCAAGGCGGCGGAGCGGCGGGTACGCGGCTTGGTGACCGGGTCAGTGGTCCCGTGCCATGACGCGGTTGCGTCCGGCCTGCTTGGCCGCGTTCAGGCGCAGATCGGCCATGCGCATCAGGCCCGAGACGTCGATCGCGTCCTGCGGACTGCAGGCGATGCCCGCGCTGAAGGTCATCGGTCGCGGCTCGTAGCCGTCGTCGGGCACGAAGGGCGTGCTCTCCAGGCGGCGACGCAGGCTGTCCATGCGTTCCCAGGCCGAACCCAGCGGCTGCCGCAGGATCAGCACGAATTCCTCACCGCCCACGCGCATCAGCGGCTCGTCGCGGCCCAGCTCCAGGCGCAGCGTGGTCACGGCATGGCGCAGGGCGCGGTCGCCGGCGAGATGGCCGAGGTCTTCGTTGATGCGGCGGAAATAGTCGAGATCGATCAGGGCCAGGCACAGCGTCTGCCCCTCGCGGCGCGCTTCGGCGAGGATCTGCGGCACCCGGTGGTTGAGATAGGTGCGATTGGGCAATCCGGTCAGGCCGTCGGTGCCCGACAACTGCACCAGCCGCTGCATGCGGAAGACGATGATCGCGGTGATCAGCGTCGAGAGCGCCAGCAGGAAAGCGCGCTGCAACTGCGTCGACCATTGCACGGTGCCGTATTCGGCGGAAATCAGCGGCCCGTCCGCGGTAGTCAGGAACGCCGCCGAGATCAGCAGGAATTGCGCGACGGCGACCAGGCCGGTGATCAGGGTGACGCGGGCATCGTTGCGCAATGCGGTCGCGAACACCGACAGCGGATAGATGCACCAGACCACCACGCTGTTGAGTCCCGACGCCGGCGAGCGCAGCGCGAGCACGGCCAATACCAGGCTGATGATGGTGACGTCGCCGAGCGAGGACACGAGCGGCAGCCAGCGATGCCGGCGATGGCGTTTGGCCAGGCTCAGCCAGAGCAGGCTGAGCAGGAACACGCCGCCGACGCCGGACAGGCCGATCAAGGATTCGGTGCTGTCGCCGCCACCCCAATAGTTGATGAGCGGCAGCAGCAGCAACAGCAGGGCGATCGCCAGACGCAGTCGCGCCAGCAGGGTCTCTCCGCCGGCGCCGACTTCAAGCATGATCTCGTCGGGCGGCTCTTGCAGCGAGCGGCGCAGGTCGTGCAGGGATTCGCGGAGCGTGCTCAAGCGTGGCTCGGGATCGCATCGGGGGGTGGCCCGAGCATAGCCGCTGCCGCCGACGGTGTCAGGACGCGAGTCCGAACCAGGCCACCCACAGGCCCAGCGCGGCGAACACGCCGGCCGCGGTAAAGCGTGCGGCCTTGAGCGGCAGGCGATGCGCGAACTTCGCGCCCAGCAGCACCACCGGGACGTTGGCCAGCATCATGCCCACGGTCGTGCCGGTGATGACCTGCCACAGCGGCGTGTATTTCGCGGCGAGCACGACGGTGGCGATCTGGGTCTTGTCGCCGATCTCGACAAGAAAGAAAGCGATGAACGTGGCAACGAAGGCGCCGAAGCGCGGCGGCTTCACTTCCTCGTCCTCGAGCTTGTCGGGCACCAGGGCCCACGCGGCGACGGCGAGGAAGCAGGCGACCACGATCCAGCGCAGGACCTGCGGCGACACCAGGCCGGCGGCCCAGGCACCGAGCCAGGCGGAGACCGCGTGGTTGACCAGGGTCGCGGCGAGAATGCCGAAGATGATCGGCCAGGGTTTGCGATAGCGTGCCGCCAGCAGCAGGGCGAGCAACTGCGTCTTGTCGCCGATTTCGGCGAGGGCGACGGTCAGGGTGGCGATCAGCAGGGCTTGCATGCGTTACCGGATCAAGAGAACAAAAAAAACCGGTGCGGACTCCCGCTCGCGGGGTCCGCACCGGCCAGTGCAAGCATAGCGCGACCGGTTATCGGGCCGCCGGAACGATCACCATTTCGATCTGTTCGCCGTCATCACCGTCGTCGCCGTCATCAATGATCTGCACGTCGTTGACGGCCAGGCTGTAGATCTCCATCTCGCCATCGGACACCCAGGCCACCGGCGCGCCATTGGGCGGCGCCGGAGCGGCGGGCGGGGCCGGCGGCGGAGGCGGCGCCACACCCGGGGTGCGCGGAACGGCAGGCGGTGCCGGCGGGGCCGGCGGCGGCGGAGGCGGTGCCATGAACGGCAAGGCGCGTGCTTTCGGCACGGTCAGCGTCACGGCGGCGGCCTTGTGGTCGCGCAGGACGTCGACCTTGACCTGCTCGCCTTCCTTGCGCTCGCGCAGCGCGCGCATCACATCGCGCGGCGACGCGACATCGCTGCCCGCCACGCGCTGGATCACGTCGCCCGATTGCAGGCCCTTGAGTTCGGGGCCGCTGCTGACCACGAGCACGCCCTTGCTGGTACCGAAATAACGGCCGAGCGAGGCATCGACCGATGCGAGGTTCAGACCCTGCCAGCGGAACGCCTGCATCATCGCCGGCAGATGGCAGTCTTCCTTGCCCGATTCGCAATGGCGCATCGGTCCGCCCATGCGCTCGATGTCCATTTCCACCTGCGGCGACAGCACCATCATGTGGTCGCCACCGCGGCCGGGGCCGCGCATCGGCATGTCGCCGCCTTCGCGGTTGAACACCATCACGCGGCGGATCGCGTCGGCTTTCACGCTCGCATCGAAGGTCTTGCCTTCCCGGGCATAGGACAGACGCACGGTCTGGTCCTGCTTGAGATCGCCGAGCAGGCCGCGCGCACTCTCGACAGCGGCGGTGCCGTTGCCGGCGATCTTCTTGCCGTCGACCGAGAGCAGCACGTCACCGGTACGCAGGCCGGCCTTGGCAGCCGGGCTTTCCGGCGTGACCGCGGCGATGCGCACGCCGCTGGCGGCGGGGTTCGGTGCCATCACGATGCCGAGACCGGGGCGGCCCTGCATCGCCTCGGGCGGCATGCGCCAGCGCTGTTCGATGCGCTGCACATCGCCATCGCGACCTTGCATCGCGCGCGGCGCATCGTCGCTGCGGCGCACGATCACGCGCACGCGGGTGTCGTCGCCGGTCTGCTTGGACAGTTCTTCGATGCGCTGGGTCAGTCGTTCGATTTCGGCGCGCGCGGCCTGCTGCTGCGCGGTCGGTGCGGCGGGCGCCTTGGCCGGTTCGCTGGCGGAGGCGACGCCGGCGCACAGCGCGGCGCCGATCATCAGGGACAGGATTCGGGTTTTCATCGGGATCTCCTTCGGGTTTCTTGCGGGGTTCTTGCGGGTGCGGTCGGAACGGATCAGTATGCAGCGACCAGAGCGACATCGAGGCTCTGGCCCTGGGAAGCGAGGTAGTGGCGCGAGGTTTCCAGACTGGCAACATCGCGCAGCACCTCGACGCGCTGTTGCCACAAGGCCAGTTGCGCTGCGGGATCGCTGGCGACGGCCAGTTCGCTGTCGAGCGAACGCAGACTGTCTTCCAGCGCCAGACCCAGGGCGGCGGTATTGGCGCTGCTCGCTCCGTCGTCGCTGGCGGCAGCGACCAGGCGTTCCAGACGCGCCGATTCCGCCATCAGACCGGCGAGGTCGGGCGTGCTGCTCGTGCCGCTGGCCGAGGTGTCGGTGCCGGCGATCTGGGTCGGCGCTTCGCCGCGCGGGAACAACATCCATCCCAGGCCGATCAGCACGGCGGCCGCGGCCGCAACCTGCCAGCGCGGCTTGCGCTGCTGTTTCGCCAACCGGGCCGACAGCAGCGGCCAGGCGCTCGCGTCGGGACTTTCCAAGGGCAGGCGGGCGAACGCCTCGGCGATCGGAAGCGGGGCTTCGTGGGAACGGACATCAGCCATGGACGGTGACCTCGGTATCGATCTGGAGCTGCGCGCGCAATTTGCGGGTGCCGCGCGCGAGCTGGGATTTGGAGAACGAAATCGTCTTGCCCATGCTGGTGGCGATCTCGTCGTGGGTGAAACCTTCGGCGTGGTAGAGCCACAGCACGCTGCGGGTGACGTCGGGCAGCGCGGCCATCGCGCGGCCGAGCAGGGCGGTGTCGGCGGCCGTCGGCGGCAGCAACGTGTCCTGCGATTCGAGCTCGGCTTCGCTCGCCTCGTCGTCGATGCTCATGCGGTTGCGTTTGCGCAGGCGCATCAGCGCTTCGTTCACCGCGATCTGTCGCAGCCAGCCCCAGAACGGGGAGTCGCCGCGGAAATCGCCGAGCCGGTCGAACAGTTTGAGCATGGTGTCCTGCAATACGTCCTGGGCTTCCTCGCGCTGCCCGGTCAGGCGCAACGCCAGGGTGAACACCGGCCGCTCGAACCAGCGGTACAACTGCTCGAACGCCGTCGCCTCGCCGCGCTTGGCGCGGGCAAGGAGGGAGTCGGGCACATCGATCGCGAAGGACGAGGGTGGGCTCACATCAGTCAGTGATGCCGGCAGGGGAAAAAGGGTCGCAGCCCGGCCGCGCCGGGCCGGTTCCGCCTATACCGCCTATACTGGACCCCACATTCGTCGGGAGGGGAACCATGGGCATCTTGGTCGTCATTTTGTTGCTGGTAGGCGTGATTCTGGTCGCGAAAGCGGTGCGCATGGTGCCGCAGGGCTTCCAGTGGACGGTCGAGCGTTTCGGCCGCTACACCCACACCATGGAGCCGGGCCTGCACATGCTCGTGCCGATCATGCAGGGCGTCGGCCGCAAGGTGAACATGATGGAGCAGGTGCTGGAGATTCCGTCGCAGGACGTGATCACCAAGGACAACGCCGTGGTCAAGGTCGACGGCGTGGTGTTCTTCCAGGTGCTCGACGCCGCGAAGGCCGCCTATGAAGTCTCCAACCTCGAGCAGGCGTCCATCGCCCTGGTCATGACCAATATCCGTACCGCGATCGGTTCGATGGACCTGGACGAGTCCCTGTCCAAGCGCGACGAGATCAACGCCAAGCTGTTGCACGTCGTCGACACAGCGACCCATCCCTGGGGCATCAAGGTCAACCGCATCGAGCTCAAGGACATCCAGCCGCCGCGCGACCTCGTCGACTCGATGGCGCGTCAGATGAAGGCCGAGCGCGAGAAGCGCGCGAACATCCTCGAGGCCGAGGGTTTCCGCCAAGCCGAGATCCTCAAGGCCGAAGGCGAGAAGCAGAGCACCATCCTCGCCGCGGAAGGCAAGCGCGAAGCCGCGTACCGCGAAGCCGAGGCGCGCGAGCGCCTGGCCGAAGCCGAAGCGAAGGCGACCTCCCTGGTCAGCAACGCGATCGCCAACGGCAACGTGCAAGCGATCAACTACTTCGTCGCGCAGAAGTACATCGAAGCGTTCAAGGCGCTGGCCGAAGCGCCGAACCAGAAGTTCGTGATGATGCCGATGGAGTCGACCGGCATCATCAGCTCGCTCGGCGGCATCGCCGAACTGGCGCGGGAAAGTTTCGGCATGCAGGCGGCTGCGGGCGGTCCGGCCAAGCCGCCGCGTCTGCCGGGAGCCTGACATGAGCCGGGAAATGATCTTCTGGGCTTGCGCGGCCTTGCTGCTGATGGCCGCCGAGACCTTCGCGCCCGGCGCTTTCATGCTCTGGCTCGGCTTCGCGGCGGCCGGCACCTTCGTGCTGGTCTCGGTATTGCCGCTGGCGCCGATCTGGCAGGCGGTCGCCTTCGTCGTGCTCAGCTTCGTTTCCGTCGGCGTCTACCTGCAGTTCTTCCGCGGCAAGGAAAAACCCAGCGACCAGCCGTTGCTCAACCGTCGCGGCCAACAGCTGATCGGCCAGGCCTTGCCGCTGGAGTCGGCGATCGTCAACGGCCAGGGGCGGGTGAAGATCGGCGACGCGTTCTGGACGGTGCAAGGTCCCGACCTGCCGGCCGGCACGCGCGTGCGCGTGATCGCCGTCGACAGCATGACGCTGAAGGTCGATCCGGCCGACTGAGGGCCCACGCCGCGGTCGCGCGATCGGAGCGCCGATCCGTACCGGCGAGTACAGAAAAACGGGGCGCTGCGGCGCCCCGTCGACTTTCCGGCTCTGCGATAATCAGCGTCTTTCCCGCCGTCCGGAACCGACCATGACCCAGAAGACGATCTACAACGAGACCCACCGCGCGCTCGGCGCCAAGATGGTGGACTTCGGCGGCTGGGACATGCCGATTCACTACGGCTCGCAGATCGAGGAGCACCACCAGGTGCGCCGCGACGCCGGCATGTTCGACGTCTCGCACATGACCGTGCTCGACATGCATGGCGCGAACGTGCGCGCATTCCTGGAAAAGCTCGTCGCCAATTCCGTGACCAAGCTGACCAAGCCGGGCAAGGCGCTGTACTCGTGCATGCTCGACGAGAACGGCGGCGTCATCGACGACCTCATCATCTATTACATGGGCGAGACCTTCTTCCGGGTCGTGGTCAATGCCGCGACGCGCGACAAGGACGTCGCCTGGATCCGCCAACAGGCCGCGCCGTTCGCGATCGACATCACCGAGCGCCGCGACCTGGCCATGGTCGCGGTGCAGGGACCGAACGCGCGCGAGAAAGTCCTCGGCCTGCTGTCGGCCGACGCGGCGAAGGCGGCCGGCAAGCTCGGCAAGTTCGTGGCGACCGAGGCGGACGGCATGTTCGTCGCACGCACTGGCTACACGGGCGAGGATGGCTTCGAGATCATGGTGCCGGAGACGCAGGCTGTGGATTTCTGGAATCGCCTGCTCGCCGCCGGCGTGAAGCCGGCCGGTCTCGGCGCCCGCGATACCTTGCGACTGGAAGCGGGCATGGCCTTGTACGGTCAGGACATGGACGAGTCGGTCAGTCCGCTTGAAGCAGGGCTGGCCTGGACGGTGGCCTTCGACGAAGGTCGCGACTACATCGGCCGCGCCGCACTCGAGACGCAGAAAGCCGCCGGCGTGCCGCGGCAGATGATCGGCATCGTCATGGACGACAAGGGCGTCCTGCGCCACGGCCAGACGGCGTTCACCGCTGCAGGCGAGGGCGAGATCCTGTCGGGCACGTTCTCGCCGACGCTGGGCAAGGCGATCGCCTTGGCACGGGTGCCGAGCGGCGAATTGGGCAGCGTCGAAATCGACATCCGCGGCAAGCGCGTGCCGGTGCGCGTGGTGAAATATCCCTTCGTCCGCGACGGCGCCGCCCAGCCCGGCGTCTGACCGAATCGGGGCGCGCTGACAAGGCTGTCATGCGCGCTTTGAACGGCTAGACTATCTCCGCGTTTCCTCCCCCCAACACCAGCCCCGAGGCCATGGCCATGAGTGAGATTCCCGGCGATCTGAAATTCCTCAAGTCCCACGAGTGGGCCCGCGTCGAGGACAACGGCCAGGTCACCGTCGGCATCTCCGACCACGCACAGGGCCTGCTCGGCGACCTCGTGTACGTCGAGCTTCCCAACATCGGCGACACCATCACGCTGGGCAACGCGGTCGCCGTCGTCGAGTCGGTCAAGGCGGCGTCGGACGTTTACAGCCCGGTGTCGGGCAAGGTCGTCGCGGTGAACTCGGCGCTGTCGGACAAGCCCGAGACCATCAACGAAGACGCTTACGGCGAAGGCTGGATCTTGGTCGTCGCGCCCGACGAACCGGACCAGCTCAACGAGCTGCTGTCGCCCGACGACTACGCCGAGCTGCTCGAGGACGAAGGCCACTAAACACGGCCCGCCCGCGTGACCCCTGTTCCGGCCGCCCTGTGCGGCCGGAACTTTTTCCGGCCCGCGATCGTGGGCCGCGTGCGCCGTTCGTATGTGCCGGGTGAAGACGGAAGCGGCGCTCGCCGGGCGTGCTCTCGCCGGTGCGTCGGTGCTGCTCGCGGCGATGGCGTCGTGCGGTGCGGCGAGGTCGATTCCGGGTCCGGATTTTCTTTTCCGCGCTCGTCGCGGCCGGAAAAGTTTTGCGCACTTTCGCGCAAATCGCTCCTCGAACGGGTTTTTTCCGACCGCGGGGGCGAAGAGAAAAATCGCCTCCGGAAGACCGATTGCGGGCGTCCGGTTCGCCGCGTCGCGACGCGCGCATTCGTCGCCGGGAATTATTCGCGTGCAAGGAAAGCGGCAAAAATCCGCGTTTTTTTTTCATCGCGGGAAAATTCGCCGCGCCGACGGGCGACGCCGACGCCACGATCGACCCGATTCCGGTCATTGCCGCGCCGGCGCCCCCGGGAAAATAATTCTGCAAAGTTGTTGACATCGTAAAAACACGTGATTAGCTTTCGCCCCAGCAGACCCACACCTGCGGAAGCGAGTGATAAGCAAACAGTCGACAACATGCACCGCCAACATGACCTCCGCCCAGAACATCGGCACGGTGGGCACAGGCTTCGCTTCCTTTAAAAAAACATCGCGGACACACCGCGACACCCCGATTTCGACGCCCGGACCCTCGCAGGTCCGGGCGTTTTCATTCGCGGCGCCGACGCGCCGCAACCCCATCCGTCACCTGGCTTCGGCCTGGCGGCGGTGCGCTGCGGGAATCGTCCCGCAGCGGTGCCTTTGAGACTGGGCGTCCAAAAGCCAACTGACGAGGAGTTGACCATGGCTACCAAGAAAGCTGCGAAAAAACCGGCCAAGAAGGCCGCTAAGAAAGCTGTAAAGAAGACTGCCAAGAAGGCCGTCAAGAAGACCGTGAAGAAGGCTGCCAAGAAGAAGGTAGCTAAGAAGGCCGTCAAGAAGACTGCCAAGAAGGCCGCCAAGAAGGTAGCCAAGAAGCCGGCTAAGAAGGCTGCCAAGAAGTCGGCGAAGAAAACCGCCAAGAAGGCCGTCAAGAAAACCGCCAAGAAGGCTGCCAAGAAGGTAGCCAAGAAGCCGGCTAAGAAAAAGGCTGCCAAGAAGGCTGCCAAAAAGCCGGCTAAGAAAAAGGCGGCCAAGAAGCCTGCTGCTAAGAAAAAGGCTGCTCCGGCGATGCCGGCGGCGCCTGTCGCTCCGGCGATGTAATCCGGAAAACCCGATAGCTGTAATCTCGACTCTCTCCCCGTGTAGCCCAGGCGGGGAGAGAGACTTTCCCGGGCACGGAAAGTACCGAAAGTTAAAAGCGCCGAAAGGCGCTTTTTTCTTTGGGGGATCGGGCGACGGACGGGCGCGGACGCGCCCGGGTCAGTCGTGGGCTTCTTCGCCGCTTTCCGGGTCGGCCACGCCGAGCCAGTCGCGCGGCGGCATGCCGGTGACCCGATCCATCAGGCTGGGCAGCAGCCCCGACGGCGCGGCGCTCTCGCTGTTCCAGAGCACCACGATGCCGACGTCCTCGTCGGGCAGGAAGCCGATCAACGCGCGGTAACCACGCACCGCGCCGCCGTGAAAGATCAGGGTGTGGCCGGAGTAGTCGTACACCCGCCAGCCCATCGCGTAATAGGCATTGAGCAGGCGTTCGCGCCGCCAGGGCGAGCCGTTGAGCTCGCCGGGGGTGTTCACCTGCGGCGTGTGGATCTCGTTGAGCAGGGCCGGCGGCAGCACGTCGGGCCGGTGGCCCATCTGGGCGATCAGCCATTGCGACATGTCGTGGATGCTGGCGTTGACGCCCGCTGCCGGCGGCACCCGGTAATAGTTTTCCTTCGGTCGTTCCGCCGCCCAGCCGCTGCCGCGGCGCACGTGCGGACGCGCCCAGCTCGCGCTCGCCTCGAGGGCTTCGCGGCCGTAGGTGCTGTTGTACATGCCCAGCGGGTGGAAGATGCGCTTCTCGACCTGGTGCGAATAGAAGTCGCCCGTGTCGGCGAACACCATGTCGCCGATCAGGCTGAAGGCGATGTTCTGGTAGGCGTAGCAGTCGCCGGGCGTGCAGGCCATCGGCGCGTCGGACAGCCGCTCGGCGAGCAGCTCGTACGGCGAGTCACGCTCGAGGTCGCGATCGAAGGTGTTCCGGGCCAGGCCAACGCGGTGGCTGAGGATGTCGCGCACCGACACCTTCTGCGCGCCGGCGTAGTCGCGCAGCTTGAAGGCCGGCAGCTGGTTGATGATCGGCGCGTCCCAGCTCATCGCGTCTTCGGCGACCAGCTGCGCGCTGATCGTGGCGGCGAAGGCCTTCGACAGGGACGCCAGGCGGAACACTGTGTCGCTGGTGACCGGCTGGTTGCTGCCCACTTCGGTCACGCCGAAGGTGCGCATCGAGACCACGCGCCCGTTCTGCACGATGGCCATCGCCAGGCCGGGCAGGTTCTTCTGCAGCACGACCTGTTCGGCGAGGCGTTCGACTTCGCGCGCTTTCGGCGTGATGTCGGCGACGGGGTGACGCAGGGGCACGACGACCGGCGCGGCGGCGGCCGGTGCACGATCAGCGGCGGCGAGGTCGCCGTGCAGCGGGGCGCCCGGCAACAGGGCCAGGGGCAGGGAGAGCAGCGCGGCGAGGGCGACTTTCTTGTGCATCGGGTCCAACGTATGCTTGCGCCGAAGGCCCATTCTAGCGTGCGCTTCGCGTACCGGCCTGAACGACGGAGAGCATCATGATTGTCCTGCTCGTACTCATCGCCCTCGTGGTGGTCGGCGCCCTCTGGGCCGTGGGCATCTACAACGGTCTGATCACCGCACGCAACGCCTACAAGAATGCCTTCGCCCAGATCGACGTGCAGCTCACGCGCCGTTACGACCTGATTCCGAACCTGGTGGAAGTCGCCAAGGGCTACATGGCGCACGAGCGGGAAACCCTCGAAGCCGTGATCAAGGCCCGCGCTGCCGCCGTCAGCGGCCTCGCCGCGGCCAAGGCCAATCCCGGCGACGCCGCCGCGATGGGCCAGCTGGCGAGCGCCGAGCAAGGCCTCGGTGGCGCGCTCAGCCGCCTCATGGTGGTCAGCGAGCAGTATCCGGACCTGAAAGCGAACCAGAACATGATGCAGCTCTCCGAGGAACTGACCTCGACCGAGAACCGCGTCGCGTTCGCGCGCCAGGCTTACAACGACTCCGTCATGGCCTTCAACAACAAGCGCGAAGTGTTCCCGTCGAGCGTCATCGCCGGCATGTTCAACTTCGTCGCCGCGGCCTTGCTGGAGATCACCGAGCCGGCCAAGCGCGACGCGCCGAAGGTCTCGTTCTGAAAGCCCGCCTTCGCCCGCCGCCTCTGCCCGCGGGCGAGGGGACGGTCGAGGGTGCGCGGAGCGCGACACGATGAACTTCTTCGAACGCCAGGACGTCGCCCGACGTCAGTCCAAGCGCCTGATGGTGCTGTTCGCCCTGGCGGTGTTGCTGATCGTCGGCGCCGTCGACCTCGTTTTGCTCGTTGTCCTCGGCCTGGGTCGCGAGGAGGACGGCGGAGGCGGGAGTCTGCTTGCCGGGCTGGTCGTGTCGACGGTGATGACCCTGGCGGTGATCGGTTGCGCGACGTTGTTCCGCATCGCCAGCCTGCGCAAGGGCGGCAGTGCGGTCGCCAGCGAATTCGGCGGCACCCCGGTGCCGGAAAACACCACCGATTTCAATCTTCGCCGCCTGCGCAACGTGGTCGAGGAGATCGCGATCGCGTCCGGCGTGCAGGTGCCGCAGATTTACGTGCTCGAGGACGAGGCGGGCATCAACGCCTTCGCGGCCGGCTATTCGCCCAGCGATGCCGCCGTCGCGGTGACCCGCGGCGCCCTCACCCGGCTCAACCGCGATGAATTGCAGGGCGTCATCGCGCACGAGTTCAGCCATATCCTCAACGGCGACATGCGGCTGAACATCCGGCTGATGGGGCTGTTGTTCGGCATCCTGGTGTTGGCCATCATCGGCCGCAAGATTCTCGAGAACGCCGGCGGCCGCGGTCGCAGCAAGGATGCCGGCGCCATTCTCGGCGTCGCGCTCGGCTTGCTGGTCATCGGCTACCTCGGCCAGTTCTGCGCGCGCTGGATCAAGGCCGGCATCAGCCGGCAACGCGAATACCTGGCCGACGCCTCGGCCGTGCAGTTCACGCGCCAGTCGACCGGCATCGCCGGTGCGCTCAAGAAGATCGCCGGCCTGTCCGAGGGTTCCCGGCTGGGCAGCAGCGAGAAAGAGGAAGTCGCGCACATGCTGTTCGGCGACGGCGTCGGTTACTCGGCGATGATGGCCACGCACCCGCCGCTGCTCGAGCGCATCAAGGCGCTGGAACCCAACTTCCGCAGCGATCATCTGCGCGACCTCAGCGCGCGCTGGAGCGCGCATCCGCCGATCGGGCTGGACGAGGACACGGCACTGGGTTTCAACGCCAGCACGCCGCCGCCGCTGCCCGGTGAACAGGTCGAAGTCACCGTGACGCCGCCGAACGTGGTCGCCCAGGTCGGTGCGCCGCAATCGGACGACTACCGTCGCGCCGGGGCGATCAACGACGCCATTCCCGAAGTGCTGCAGCGCGCGGTGCGCGACCACGAGGAAGTCATGCCGCTGTTGTTCGGTCTGCTGCACGCGCCGGCCGGCCGGGTCCGCGATCGCCAGCAATACGAGCTCACCGCGCGCCAGGACAAACGCATCGCGCAGCAATCGCTCGACTACGCCGATCGTCTGGAAGGCCTGCACCCGCTGCTGCGCCTGCCGCTGGCGTCGCTCGCGTTTCCGTTGCTGCGCCGGCGGCCGCGCAGCGAGCTCCAGCAGTTTCTCGACACGGTATATGCATTGGTGCATGCCGACGGCCAGGTGTCGCTGTTCGAGTACTGCCTGGGCCGCCTGCTGCATACGCAGGTGTTGGAGGCGCTGGATCCGTCGCGGGCCTGGGTGCCCGGGCGCAAGCGTCTGGCCGACGCCACGGCGGCGGTGATCACCTTGCTGACGGCCTTGGCCAAGGCCGGTCACGACAATCCCGCCGACGCGCAACGCGCGTACAACGCCGGCTTGCTGCGCGTGTTCCCGCGCGTGAACGCGCCTTACGCGCCGCCCACGCAGGGCATCGATGCGCTGGAATCGGTGTGGCCGGTGCTCGATGCCATCGAACCGACCGGCAAGGAGCTGCTGCTCGAAGGTCTGGTGGCGGCGATCAGCAGCGACGGTCGCGTGACCGTCGCCGAGGCCGAGCTGTTGCGCACGATCTGCGCGTCGCTGCATTGCCCGCTGCCGCCGATGCTCGAACAGGTCGAGTCGCGCCTGTCCTGAGCGGGCTCCTGCCGGAGCATCGACTCAAATCTTGCCGAGGATCAGGTCCGATGCGCGTTCGGCGATCATCATCGTCGGCGCATTGGTGTTGCCGCCGATCAGCTTGGGCATGACCGAGGCATCGACCACGCGCAGGCCCTGCACACCACGCACACGCAGCTGCGGGTCGACGACGGCGTCGGCATCGTCGGCGGCACCCATCTTGCAGGTGCCGATCGGGTGGTAGATCGATTCCGCTTTGCGGCGGATGAAGTCGGCGATCTGCGCGTCGCTTTGGACCGCCTCGCCCGGGAACAGCTCCTCGCCGCGGAACGGCGCGAACGCGTCCTGCGCGAAGATCCGGCGCGAGGTGCGCACGGCCTCGACCATGACCTTCAGGTCGAAACCGTCGGGGTCGTTGAGATAGCCCGGTTCGATGCGCACTTTGTCGGCGGCGTTGGCGCTGACCAGATATAGGCGGCCGCGGCTCTTGGGACGCAGGAAGCAGGCATGCACCGTGTAGCCGTAGCCGGGCATGCGGTTGCGACCGTGATCGTCGAGCTGCGCGGGCACGAAATGGAACTGCAGATCGGGGCGCTCGTCCTCGGCCAGGGTCGAGCGCAGGAAGCCGCCGGTCTCGGCGATGTTGCTCGTGCCCGGGCCTTGCTTGAACAGGTAGTACTGCAGCCCGACCAGCACGTCGCTGGTCTGGTCGTAGGTGACCTTCTGGGTGCAGCGCTGCATCGTGCAGGCATCCAGGTGGTCTTGCAGGTTGCCGCCGACGCCGGGCAGGTCGACGCGCACGTCGATGCCGTGTTGTCGCAGTTGTGCGGCCGGGCCGATGCCCGAGAGCATCAGCAACTGCGGAGAATTGAGCGCGCCGCCGGACAGGATCACTTCGCGGCTGGCGCCTTCGCTGTAGCCCTTGCCGGAAATCGAATAGACGACGCCGTTGGCGCGATCGCCGTCGAAGGTGACGCGGCTGACGGTCGCGCCGGTCAGCACGGTGAGGTTGGGCCGCGAGCGCACGGGCTTGAGATAGGCCTCGGCGCTGGAGCTGCGCGAGCCCTTGCGCGTCGTCGTCTGGTACCAGCCGAAACCCTGCTGCTCGGCACCGTTGAAATCGTCGGTGAGCGGGAAGCCGGCCTGTTCGGCGGCTTTCACGAAGACCGGCGACAGCGGATTTTCATGCGTGTGATCGGACACGCCGAGCGGACCGTCGCCGCCGTGGTACTTGCTGGCGCCGCGGGTATTGCCTTCGCTGCGCTTGAAATAGGGCAGGACCGCGTCCCAGTTCCAGCCTTCGGCGCCTTCGGCGGCCCATTCGTCGTAGTCGCGGGCGTGGCCGCGGATGTAGCACATCGCATTGATCGAGCTCGACCCGCCGAGCACCTTGCCGCGCGGCCACCACAGCTGGCGATTGCCCAGATTGGGATCGGGGGCGGTGGTGTAGTCCCAGTTCACGCCTTTTTGTCCGACCAGCTTCGCCAGGCCGGCGGGCATGTGCACGAACGGATGCCAATCGCTGGGGCCGGCCTCGAGCAACAGGACGCGCACGGAGGGATCTTCACTCAGCCGGTTGGCGAGAACGCAGCCGGCAGAACCGGCACCCACGATGATGTAGTCGTACACAGGACTGTCTTTCTTCGGTAACCGGGCGAGGCTAGGCCCGTGGCTTAGAGTAAATGCTTTAGGTGGGCGCGGCTGGCGGGCGGGTCGGGCCATGCTTTAAGGTGCGCGCTCCACCCGACGGCTAGCCCATGACCGAGTCGATGGCCCTCTCGCAGCGAATCGTCCGGCTCCGCACGGCCCTGCGCGACTATCCGCCGCTGCTGTGGTCGTTCCTGTACTTCTTCTGCCTGCTGACCGGCTACTACGTGCTGCGTCCCGTGCGCGACGCCATGGGCGCGTCTGCGGACGTCGAGGCCGTGTTCCCGCACGCGATGATCCAGTGGTTTACCGCGCGCGGCATGGACCTGGGCGAATTCACCCTGCAGGCGCTGTTCACCGGCACGTTCATTGGCATGGTGCTGTTGCAGCCCTTGTACGGGTTGCTGGTCAGCCGGTTCCCGCGTCGGGTCTTCCTGCCCGTGGTCTATCTGGTGTTCGTCGGCTGCCTGTTCGGGTTCTATGTCGCCTTCACCCGCGAGATGCCCGGACGCGGTGCGGCGTTTTTCATCTGGGTGGCTGTGTTCAACCTGTTCGCGGTGTCGGTGTTCTGGAGTTACATGGCCGACATCTTCGCCAACGAAGAAGCGAAGCGGCTCTACGGCTACATCGGCGCGGGCGGCACGCTGGGCGGACTGACCGGGCCGGCCCTGACCAAGACGCTCGTCGTGCACATCGGCGTAGCGAACATGATGCTGGTGTCGGTCGCGTTCCTGTTGATCTGCGTCTACTGCATCGTGCGCCTGGCGCCGTGGGCCAAGCGCGCCGAGCAATTGCGCGGTTCGGTGTCGGGCGACGACGCGATGGGCGGGCGCGTGCTCGAGGGCCTGCGCCTGATCGCCCGCGATCCCCTCTTGCGCGCCCTGGCGATGCTGATGTTCTTCGGTGTGGGCGTCGGCACGCTGCTCTACAACCAGCAACGCGAGATCGCGCAGCTGTTGCCCGAAGACGCGTTCCGCACGGCGTTCTATTCCAATATCGATCTGTGGATCAACCTGCTGGTGCTGATCGTGCAGGTATTCGTGACGCGCAAGCTGCTCACGCGTTTCGGCGTCGCGCCGGCGCTGATGATTCCTGCGTTCGCGATCCTGTTCGGTTTCGGCGTGCTGACGATGTCGCCGCTGCCGATCGTCATCGCCGTGGTGCAGATCCTCACGCGCGCGGGTGAATTCTCCCTGGGCAAGCCCGCGCGCGAGACGATCTACACGCGCGTCGACCGCGAGTCGCGCTACAAGGCGAAAGCGGCGATCGACACGGTCATCTATCGCGGCGGCGACCTGACCTTCGCCTGGGTGCACAAGGGACTGCTGGCCTTCGGGTCCTCGGTCGTGTTCGGCGTCGGCCTGCTGGTGGCCGCTGGCATGAGCTTCAGTGCCTGGCGGGTCATCCGCGAACAGGCCAGGCTGCCTGTAGAAAAACAATGAAGTGGCCGGGCCCGCGTGGTCGGCGATGGATTCTGGCGGCGACCTGGGCCGTGCTCGCTTCGTTGGCCCTTTGGGCTTTCGCCTACGAACCGTCCCGGTTGACCACGCGCACGCAGGCGCTGGCGATTCCGCGCTGGCCGCCGGCCTGTTCGGGATTGCGCGTGGCGGTCGCCTCCGACCTGCACGTCGGCTCGCCTTACTACGGCCTGGAGAAACTCGATCGTGTCGTCGCGACGATCCAGTCGCTGAAGCCCGATCTCGTGCTGCTGCCCGGCGACTTCGTCGTCGACGGGGTGCTCGGGGGCCATTTCGTGCCGCCGGAAACCCTCGCCACCCATCTGCAACCCCTGGCGAAAAGCGTTCCGGTGTATGCGGTGCTGGGCAATCACGACTGGTGGCTCGATGCCGTGCGCGTACGCGGCGCGCTCGAAGCCGCAGGGATCCCCGTGCTCGAAGACCGCTCGGTCCCGCTCGCCATCGGCGAATGTCGTTTCGCCCTGGCCGGTATCAGCGACGCGACCGAGGGCCTGCACGACATCGGCCAGGCGCTGGCAGGCATTGCGCCGGACCGCGCGGTCCTGGCGATGACCCACAACCCGGACATTTTTCCGTATGCGCCGGCGCGGATCTCCCTGCTCGTGGCCGGGCACACCCATGGCGGACAAGTGGTTCTGCCGGGATTGGGGCGACCAGTCGTACCGTCCGCGTACGGCCAGCGCTATGCGATCGGCCATGTCGTCGAACAGGGCCGGCATCTGTTCGTGACGCCCGGCCTGGGCACGAGCATCCTGCCGGTGCGCTTCGGCGTTCCGCCGGAAATCTCCCTGCTGATCCTGTCGGCGGGGAACGAATCGGTCGAAACGACGGTCCCTGTTTCGCCTTGAATCATTCCCGCCCTCTTCGGAAGCCTCCCTTGAACCCGTTCCTGAAACTCTGTCTATTTCTCCTGCTGGCCGGGTTCGGTGTGCAGACGCAGGCCGCGACCGAAGTGCGCAACGAAGCCCGCGACATCGAAGCGCTGATCCAGACTGTCGCGCATCTGCAGGGCGCGACCTTCCTGCGCAATGGCTCCGAGTACACGGCGGTGAAAGCCGCCGAGCACCTGCGACTGAAATGGAAAAACGCCGGCAGCCGCGTCAAGACCGCCGAGCAGTTCATCGACTATTGCGCGACCCGGTCGTCGATGAGCGGCGAGACGTACCGCATCCGGCTCGTCGACGGCAAAACAGTCGACAGCGCGGTATTCCTGCGTGCGCGACTGAAGGAGCTGCGCGGCGCACCCGCCACCGCACGACCGGCAACCCGCTAGAAAACCGCGCGACTCTGGAACACCGCGGCGGCCGGAGTAGACTCGGGTCTTTCTCGTCGCCCCGGAGCTGACATGTCTCCCCGTCTTCGCGTTCTTTTCCTTCTGCTCGGAATGTCGATGCTCGGCGCTTGCCGCTCCGTGCCCGAGCCGGTCGCGGCTCCCGCGGGGAGCGAAGTGCGCGCCTATCCCGCCAGCTTCGTCGGCACCTTGCCCTGTGCCGATTGCGAGGGCATCCGGACCGAACTGAACCTGTTCGATGACGGCGTGTACTTCTTGCGCGAAACCTATCTGGGCAAACCCGAGCGCGAGAATGTGTTCGACGATGTCGGCCGCTGGAGCGTCTCGGCCGACGGTGGACAGTGGCAACTGCGCGGCGGACGCGAATCGCCCCTGCGTTTCCAGCGTAGCGATGACGGCGCCTTGTTGCTGCTCGACAGCGAGGGCAATCCGGTGCCCTCGGCGTTCAACTATCGCTTGGCGCGCGACAGCGAGTTCCGTACCCTCGAGCCACGCATTCCGCTGCGCGGCCTGGTCACGCGCCGCGACGGCGAAACCCGGTTCAAGGAATGCCTGACCGGTCGCGATCTGCCGCTCGCACCGGAGGCGGACTACGCGTCGTTGGCCAATGCCTATGCGACGGTCGAGAACGCTTCCGGTCGATCGGTGCTGGCCACCGTGGAAGGACGCATCGTGCGGCGCGCGATCGGCGTGGGTTCGGGAACGCAGGAAGCGGTCGTTGTCGACCGGTTCCGCAAGCTGTGGCCCGGTGAAACCTGCGGTCCGCGCTACGTCGATGCGGCGTTCGAAGGCACGCGCTGGAAACTCGCCGAACTCGCAGGCGAGGCGGTCGTGCCCGAGACCGCGCCGCAAGTGGCGGCGATCACCTTCGACGCCGGCGGCGGCATGCTCGGCGGTTCGACCGGATGCAATCGCGTCAACGCGACGTACAAGCTCATCGATGGCGTACTGACCATCGGCCCGGCAATGATCACGCGCATGGCCTGCCCGGCCTCGGCGATGGCGCAGGAATCGGCCTTCGTCGCCGTGCTCGGCAAGACCGTGCGGGCGGTCGTCGATGGCCAGCAGATGCGTTTCTTCGACGCCGAGGGTGGCGTCCTGGCGCGGTTCGAAGCCATTCCCGCCGACTGAGCGGCCGGCCAAGGCAGGACCGACGGCGCGCGACGCAAGCGCCCTCGCGAGCATCTAAACCTTCAATCTTCCGCAGGCATCCCATGCCTGCCGCGTCCCTTCGGGTCGCGACCGACACCGAAGGGGTCCGGCTTGCATCTGCTGTCATCGTCGACGAGTTCGCCCGCGGCCAAGGTCATCGCCGATGTCCAGGTTCATTGCCTGCGCCCGTCGCATTGCCAGACCGCGTGCGCACCGGGCCGGACCGTGCTGGAAATCCACTTCAACCGGCCGATGGCGCCGACGATCCATATCTTCGGCGACATGCCCGAAGTGCTCGGCCCGCCGACCTGGAACGATGCCCGCGACGTACTGGTGATTCCGGTGATGTTGGCGCCACGCGCGCGCTATCGGCTGCGCTTGAACGCCGGCACCGATGCCGGGTTTCGCGGCGAGGACGGGCAGCTGCTGGCGCCCTGCGAATGGAGTTTCAGCGTGCGCTGACCGCGTACGGTCGTCGATGGCTCAGCGCGTCGGAACGGGACTGAGCCACATGCGGATTTCGGCGTTGAACACTCGGTCGCCGGCGGGATCGAAAACGTCGACATTCACCGGCAGCTCGTAACCGGTTGTGCTGACCACGAGCGGGATGTTCGGCGTCGCTACGCCGCGTACCGTACCGCTGGCCTTCTTGAGATAGGACACGGTCATGCCCTTGGGAATCCAGCGCATGCCCTTGGGCAGACTGGCATCGGTCATGACGCCGGCGGTGAGCTCGGCCAGATTGCATAGCGCGATCGCGTGCACGGTGCCGATGTGGTTATGCACCTTGCGGCGGTCGCGGACGATGGCCTCGCAACGTCCGTTCTCGAGCAGGGTGAAGCGCGGTCCGATGCTGCCGAAATACGGCGCCTTGAAACAGACGGCGCGCGTGAACAGCCAGTGGCCGAACGGCAGTCGCGTGAGCTTGTGGTACAGCGCGAGCAGGGGCGTCATGGGTACGACTCCGGAAAGAGACTTCCGTCGCCCCGGCGTGGCACCGGGGCGACGGAACGGGCAGTCGGCCGCGAACTCAGGCGGCGCGATGCATGTGTTGCTGGCGATGCAATGACGCGGCTTCGAGATCGGCCGAGTCGAAGTCGTCGACCGAGATCGCATCCCAGGTCAGCTCGCGCAATTCCTCGAGCTGCGCCTTTTCTTCGGCGGTGATCCAGCCTTCGCGCACGCCTTCAGCGAGCTGCTCGGGGAAGGTCAGCGCTTCGATGTCGCTGTTCTTAAGCGCCTTGAGGAACTTGCGTTCCACCGGCTCGGCAAGAATGACCTTGGCCAGCGCGGCATTGATGCGGCCGGCCGGATTGTTCTCGCAGGGCGTGAGGAACACGCCGTCGGCGAGACGGTCGCGGGCATCAGAAGGCGACATCAGCAAGGCAGCTGCGCGGCGACCCAGACGATCCGACGGCGCCTGCGCGCGACGACCGATCGGGAACACCAGCATCCACAGCAGCCAGGCGGCCGGGCGGATCGGGAAGTTGCGCAGCACGCCCGACATCGCCAGCTCGATCTTGTGCGCGGAATCATGGAAGGCCCATGCCAGCAGCGGCTGTTCGGTCGCCGGACGTCCGTCGTCCTCGTAACGCTTGAGCATCGCGCTGGCGAGGTAGAGCTGGCTGAGTACGTCGCCGAGGCGGCCCGACAGTTTTTCCTTGAACTTGAGCTTGCCGCCGAGCAGCAGCATCGAGGTATCGGCCAGCAGGGCGAGGTTCGCCGAATAGCGGTTGAGCTTGCGGTAGTAGCGGCGCGTGTAGGCGTCGCCCGGCGCGGCGCCGATCTTGCTCGCGGTCAGGCCGAAGAACCAGCTGCGCACGGCATTGGAAATCGCAAAACCGATATGGCCGAACAGGTTCGTATCGAAGTCGCGCAGGCGCGCGACCGGATCGGGGTTCTGCGCCGCCTGCATCTCCTTGAGCACCCACGGATGGCAGCGGATCGCACCCTGACCGAAGATCATCAGGCTGCGCGTCATGATGTTGGCGCCTTCGACCGTGATCGAAATCGGCGCTGCCTGCCAGCCGCGGCCGAGATAGTTCTTCGGTCCGAGGATGACGCCCTTGCCGCCATGGATGTCCATCGCGTCACGCGCCACTTCGCGCGCCATTTCCGTGCAGTGGTATTTCGCGATCGCCGAGGGCACCGCCGGTTTTTCGCCACGATCGACCGCCGCGGCGGTCGCCTGCGACAGCGCGGTCATCGCATAAGTATTGCCGGCGATACGCGCGAGCGCTTCTTCCACGCCTTCGAAGCGGCCAATCGACAGGCCGAACTGCTTGCGGATGCGCGAATAGGCGCCGGTGACCACCGCCGCCAGCTTGGACGCGCCGCTGGACGTGGAGGGCAGGGTGATCGAGCGACCGATCGACAGGCACTCCACGAGCATGCGCCAGCCGTGGCCGATGTAATCTTCGCCGCCGATCAGTTGCGACAGCGGCAGGAACACGTCCTTGCCGTGGATCGGGCCGTTCTGGAACACGCAGTTGAGCGGGAAGTGGCGACGACCGATATCCATGCCCGGCGTGCCGCGCGGCACCAGCGCGAGCGTGATGCCGTGGTCCTTCTTCGGACCGAGCAGGCCATCCGGATCGTAAAGACGGAACGCCAGACCGATGATCGTCGCGACCGGCGCGAGCGTGATATAGCGCTTATCGAAATTCAGGCGCACGCCGACCACGCGCGCGCCGTTCCACTCACCCTGGCAGACGATGCCGAAATCGGGAATGGATGTCGCATCCGAACCGGCAGTGGGGCCGGTCAGGCCGAAGCAGGGGATTTCGCGGCCGTCGGCGAGGCGCGGAAGATAGTAGTTTTTCTGCTCATCGGTGCCGTAATGCAGCAGCAGTTCGCCCGGGCCGAGCGAGTTCGGCACGCCGACGGTGGAACTCAGCGTGGCCGAGACCGACGCGAGTTTCATGATCACGCGCGAATGCGCATACGCCGAGAAACCCAGGCCGCCGTATTCCTTGGGAATGATCATGCCGAAGAACTTGTGCTTCTTGACGAATTCCCAGATCTCCGGCGCCAGGTCCGCACGCACATGCGTGGTTTCCCAGTCGTTGGTCATCTTGCAGACCTCTTCGACCGGGCCGTCGATGAAGGCCTGTTCTTCGGCCGTCAGCACCGGCTTGGGCTGGCTCAGCAGCACGTCCCACTGCGGACGGCCCGAGAACAGCTCGCCTTCGAAACCGACCGTGCCTGCTTCGAGCGCGACCTTCTCCGTGTCCGAGAGCGGCGGCAGGATCTTCGTGTAGAACTTCAGCAGCGGCGTGGTGATCAGCTTCTGGCGCAGCGGCGTGATCAGCAGCGGTAGCGTGAACAGCGCCAGGATCACCGCGCAGACGACCGTGGCGGTGAAGTTGGCGCCGGCCAATCCGACCGCGACCAGCACGCTCGCCGCCAGGGCGGCGAATACCGCCAGCGAGAAGCGGTGATAGGCACAGACGCCGACTACGATCAGCAGGGCGAAGATGGGAAGCAGGATGCTCATCGAGGTGCTCCGGAAACAGCAGGGACGTGGGGATAAGAAGACGCTGGCGTCGCGGCGGCGGCGGCCGAGGAGGGGAATTGTGCGCTCAAAAACTCGAGCAACGTGTCGGAGAACGCGTCGTTGTCGTCGCCGGCGACCATGTGGGTGGCTTCGGGCAACTGCACGTGGCGCGCATGCGGGACGCAATCGAGAAAATGCGCCACCGTTTTTTCCGACACCAGGTCGCTGCGGCCGCCGCTGACCAGGAGCACGGGCACGTCGACGCCGCGCGCGGCCTCGGAAACGGTGTCCTGCAGATGCTCGCTGCCGCTGACGAATTCGCCGAGCAGACGCGGATCCCAATGCCATTGCAGGCGTCCGTCGGCGTCTGCGCGCAACAGGTTGGCGAGCTGCGCCGGCGTCTTGCGTTCGCGCCGATGCGGCAGGTAGTCGGAGATCGCATCGGCGGCGTGTTCGAAGGAATCGAAGCCGGCCGGAAACGCGGTCATGAAATCGTAGATGCGCTGCATGCCCGCCGACTCCCAGCGTGGCGTGACATCCACCAGCACGAGAGCGGAAAACGGCCGGTGCAGGGCCTGGGCCATCAGCCCGGTCAAACCGCCCATGGAGGCACCGACCAGGACGGGCAGGGCCGGCAGCTGCGCCGCCGCCGCAACTACGTCGCCGACAAACTGCTCGGCGCGGTAGCGGTCCAGCGCGTCGTTGCGACCCGATTCGCCATGGCCGCGCATGTCCCAGGCGAAGCTGCCGTGACCGCGCTCGGCCAGAACGCGCTGCGTCGCGGACCAGCTTTGCCGGGTCTGGCCGAAGCCATGCGCCAGCAGTACCGGCGCGCGATCACCGGGGTGACGCTCGCCGAGCAGGGGCAGGCCGGCATCGCCGACAAAGGCGATGCGCGCACTGGCGGGGCGGGAAGGAGAGCAGGCTGAGACCATACGCGATAGTATGTTTTCTGGGGCCATGGCTGTCAATACCTGCCCGTATGGTGCATCATGGTTTCCGGTCAACGTTTCATCCGTCGGTCATCACCGTTAAACTCGCCACCGTATGGTCGCCATCGTGCAAAAACTCGAAAAAACCCGGCTCAGTGCCGAAGACTGGGCGCTTGCGGCCCTGGACGTGATCGCCGAACAGGGGCTCGCGGCCGTGGCCGTCGAGCCGCTCGCGCGCCGACTGGGCGTGACCAAGGGCAGTTTCTACTGGCATTTCCCGTCCCGTGAAGCCCTGCTGGTCGCGGCGCTGGAGCGTTGGGAAAAGACCGAGCAGGAAACCGTGTTCGGTCAGCTCGAAGCCATTCCCGAGCCGCGTGCGCGTCTGCGCGCGCTATTCCAATTGGTCGCGCACGAGCTCAAGCCGCACGTCATCTATAGCGAGTTGCTCAAGGCGCTCGATCATCCGGTGGTCAAGCCGGTGCTGAGCCGCGTGTCGGAACGCCGCCTGGACTATCTCACTGCGAGTTTCCGCCAGGCCGGCCTCGGCCGCATCGACGCGCAGAACCGCGCCCGGCTCCTGTATGCCGCCTATGTCGGGTTCCTGCAGCTGTCGCTGCAGTTGGGACAGCCGCGCCTGCATCACGACGAGTTCGACGCCTACGTCAACCACGTGATGACGACCCTGATTCCGGAGTGAGTTCCGGAATCGCCTCATTCCACGCGACTTGCGCGCGAGCCATTTTCCCTTCCCGAGCCATGCCATGCCCACCCAGCTTGCCGCACTCAAACAGTGGGTCGAGTCCGTTGCCGGACTGACCCAGCCACAGGCCATTCATTGGTGCGACGGTTCCGACGCCGAAAACGCCAAGCTCATCGACCTCATGCTCGCCACCGGCGACCTGATCAAGCTCAACGAAAAAACGCATCCCAACTGCTATCTGCACCGTTCGAGCCCGTCGGATGTCGCGCGCGTCGAACATCTCACCTTCGTGTGCACCTCGAAGGAAGTCGATGCCGGTCCGAACAACCACTGGATGTCGCCTGCCGATGCGCACGCGAAGATGGATGCGCTGTACGCCGGCTGCATGCGCGGTCGCACGATGTACGTCGTTCCGTATTGCATGGGGCCGATCGATTCGCCGCTGGCGCGTTGCGGCGTTGAAATCACCGACTCTCCGTACGTCGTCGCCAACATGCGCATCATGACGCGCATGGGCGCACCGGCGCTGGCGCGCATCGAGCGCGAGGCCAATTTCGTGCGCGGCCTGCATTCGATCGGCGATCTCAATCCCGATCGCCGCTTCATCATGCATTTCCCGGAAGAGCTGGCGATCCAGAGTTTCGGTTCCGGCTACGGCGGCAACGCCCTGCTCGGCAAGAAATGCCATGCGCTGCGCATCGCGTCCTATCAGGCACGCAACGAGGGCTGGTTGGCTGAGCACATGCTCATCGTCGGCATCGAGAATCCGAAGGGCGAAACCCATTACGTCGCCGCGGCTTTCCCGAGTGCCTGCGGCAAGACCAATCTGGCGATGCTGATTCCGCCGGAAGGCTATCGTCGCGACGGCTGGAAAGTGTGGACGGTCGGTGACGACATCTGCTGGATGCGTCCGGGCAGCGACGGCCGTCTGTACGCCATCAATCCGGAGGCGGGCTATTTCGGCGTCGCGCCGGGCACGAGCGCCAAGACCAATCCCAATGCGTTGGCGATGCTCAACAAGGATGCAATCTTCACCAATGTCGGCGTCACCGCCGACAACCAGCCCTGGTGGGAAGGTCTTCCCGAAGGCGTGCCGGTCAAGGATTGGCAGGGCCGCGATTACGACAAGGCCAATGGCCCGGCAGCGCATCCCAATTCGCGTTTCACGGTGTCGGCGGTGAATTGCCCGAGTTACACCGCGCACGCCGAAGATGCGCAGGGCGTGCCGCTGTCGGCGATCGTGTTCGGTGGCCGGCGCGAATCGCTGGTGCCGCTGGTGTTCGAAGCGCGCGACTGGACGCACGGCGTGCTCGTCGGCGCGGCGATGGCATCGGAGACCACCGCTGCCGCGACCGGTGCGGTCGGCGTGGTGCGGCGCGACTCGATGGCGATGAAGCCGTTCGCCGGCTACAACTTCGGCGACTACTTCAATCACTGGCTGTCGTTCGACAAACCGGGCGCGAAATTGCCGAAGGTTTTCCACGTCAACTGGTTCCGCAAGGGCAGCGACGGCAAATTCCTGTGGCCGGGCTTCGGCGACAACCTGCGCGTGCTCGAGTGGATGCTCAAGCGCGTCGGCGGCGATGCCGGTGCGGTGGAAACGCCGATCGGCCACATACCCAAGGCCGACGACCTCAATACGGCAGGACTGGATCTGCCGGCGGCCGTCCTCGACCAGCTGCTCGCGGTCGATCGCGCCGGTTGGCAGGCCGAGATGCAGGCAATCGGCGAGTACTTCGCCGGCTATGGCGAGCGCACGCCGGCGCCGCTGGCGGCCGAACAGCAGCGTATCGCGGCCTCGCTGTCCTGATCGGCCTCTCTCTATATATAAGCAGTGCGCGGGCCGGCCTTTGCCGGCCCGTTGCGTTTGCGCCGGCGGGCACGGCGGCATGAAGGCCTACAGCTGCCACCACTTCGTCCTGCCCTTGCCCGAAGGCCATTCCTTCCCGATGGCGAAATATCGGCTGTTGCACGAGCGGGTCGTCGAGAACGCGGCCGCCTGGGGCATCGAGCTGATCGAGCCCGAGGCGGCCAGCGACGTGGATCTGTGCCGGGCGCATTGCCCCGACTATGTGCAGCGCATGAGCGAGGGCCGGGCCGATGCCTCGGAAATGCGGCGCATCGGATTTCCCTGGTCGGCGCAGATGGTCGAACGGTCCCGGCGATCTTCGGGTGCCACGATGGCGGCCTTGAGCGCGGCGCTGAGCGGCGATGGCGTGGCGGTGAATCTCGCCGGCGGCACGCATCACGCCAGCTACGATCGCGGTGGCGGCTATTGCGTGTTCAACGATGCGGTGGTTGCGGCTCGGCATGTCCAGCATCGGGGCCTGGCAAAGCGGCTGCTCGTGGTCGATCTCGACGTGCATCAGGGCAATGGCACTGCCGAGCTCTGTGCCGGGGACGATTCGGTTTTCACCCTGTCCTTGCATGCGGCGCGCAATTACCCGGCGGTAAAGCCGGCGTCGGATATCGACGTGGCGCTCGCCGACGGGACCGGCGATGCCGAGTACCTCGACGCACTCGCGGCCGTCCTGCCGCAGGCCATCGCGCGCTCGCGGCCCGACGCGGTGATCTATCTGGCCGGCGCCGACCCGTTCGAGGGCGACCGGCTGGGGCACTTGCGCTTAACAAAAGCCGGGTTGGCCGAGCGCGACCGTCAGGTTTTCGCGGCCTGCCGCCGACAGGGCATCGCCGTGGCCGTCTGCATGGCCGGCGGCTATGCCGCCCAGGTGTCCGATATCGTCGATATCCACGCAAACACGGTGAGACTGGCTGCCGGGGCGTTTGCAGCCACCTGATTTATATGGTTTTTCGAGGAAAACGTGAACTCGTCTGCAGAGCCGGAAACACAGGGAATTAGTGACCGTACTCTATATTGTTAAAGATTCGTTCCATGCTATATTCGGCCCGTCATGCCCTGTGCGTTGACGTCTCTTTTCCGTTCCACTGTCCCTAACGAGGGTTAACAAATGGCTTCCAAGATCATTAACAAGGGTCTGAAGCGGACCGCACTGAGCCTCGCGCTCGGTATGTGCTTCGCGGGTGCTGTCCAGGCGCAGTCCAACACCAATGGTTCGGTGTTCGGTCAGGCGACTTCGGGCGACACCATCATCGTCGAAAACGCTTCGACCGGTTTCAAGCGCGAAATCTCCGTCAGCTCCGACGGCAGCTACCGCGCTTCGTCGCTGCCGACCGGTACCTACAAGGTCACCGTCAAGCACGCCGACGGCACGACCTCCACCCGTGACAACGTTGCTGTCAACGTCGGCACCGGCACCCCGGTGAACTTCGCTGCCAACAGCGCTACCGAAATCGGCGCCGTTGAAGTGTCCGGTGCGGGCGCGGTCAACCCGATCGACGTGTCCTCGGTCGAGTCGAACACGATCCTGACCGAAGCCCAGATCGACCGCATCCCGGTCGGCCGTAACGTCACCAGCCTCGCGCTGCTGGCGCCGGGTACCACCCGCGGCGACGCCCGCATGGGTGAGAAGTCCCTGGCCTCGTTCGGTGGCGCCTCGGTTGCCGAGAACGTCTACTACATCAACGGCTTCAACGTCACCAACATCCTCAGCGGCACGGCCTTCAACGAAGTGCCGTTCGAAGCCGTTTCGGAAATCCAGATCAAGACCGGCGGCTACGGCGCCGAGTTCGGCCGTTCGCTCGGTGGCGTTGCTAACGTCATCACGAAGAAGGGCTCGAACGACTGGAAGTTCGGCGGCAACATCATCTGGTCCCCGGATGAAGGTCGCGCCCCGACCCTGCGCTCGCTGCGCGACGCCGGCACCGCTACCTGGAACCTGGTTCCGGTCCCGGGCTACGCGAACCGCACGATCGGCAACATCTACGCCAGCGGTCCGATCCTGAAGGATCGTCTGTTCTTCTACGCCCTCGTCCAGGGTCTGGATGCAACGACCAAGGCCTACGGCAACACCACGCAGACCGAAGCCGTCGAAGATCAGCCGCAGTACCTGGCCAAGATCGACTGGAACATCACCGACAGCCACCACTTCGAACTGACCTACTTCAGCGACGAAGCGGAAACCGTCACCACCACCTATCGTTCGCCGCAGTCCTTCAAGACCCCGCGCACGACCCGCGTCGGTGGCATCATCAACACCCGCGGTGGTGAGAACTACATCGGCAAGTGGACCGGTTACCTGACCGACAACTTCACCCTGTCGGCCCTCTACGGCGTCGGCAAGTACAGCCGTCAGGACTCCCCGGATCCGACCAGCGCCCGTGACGACTGCCCGGTTGTGCAGGATCAGCGCGCTCCGGTTGCCGTGAGCTACGGCTGCTGGGTTGCCGCGAACTGGGTGCCGAAGGGCACCGGCGACAAGCGTACCGCCTGGCGAATCGATGGCGAGTGGGCGCTTGGCGACCACACCGTCCGCTTCGGTCTCGACAACGAAACCTTCGACTCGGTCGACGGTACGGAGCGTTCGGGTCCCGAGAAGACCGGTTACATCATCACCAACCTCGCCAACGGCGGCACGCTGGCCAACGGCTACACCAACGTCAGCGGTTCGACGATCGCTGTCGTGAACGCTCGCGAGTTCCACAACGGCGGCACGTTCTCCACCGAGAACAAGGCGTGGTACATCGAAGACAACTGGCAGGTGACCGATAACTTCATCGCCAACCTGGGTATCCGCAACGAGTCGTTCACCAACCTCAATGCGGCCGGTCTGCCGTTCATCGAGATCAAGAACACCTGGGCTCCGCGCCTCGGCTTCTCGTGGGACGTCCACGGTGACTCCAGCACCAAGATCTTCGGTACCGCTGGCCGTTACTACATCCCGGTGTACTCCAACACCAACGTCCGTCTGTCCGGCTCCGAGACCGACATCACCACCTACTACCAGTGGACCGGTACGTTTGCTGGTGACGCCGCTCAGCGTCCGGGTCTCGGCGCGCAGCTGGGTCCGGTCCGCGTGACCAGCGACGGTTCGACCCCGAACCCGCTGACCGTCGTCGACCCGAACCTGAAGCCGCTGTTCCAGGACGAATACATCTTGGGCTTCCAGCAGCAGGTTTCGTCTGACTGGGCGGTTGGCGTTCGCGCCATCTACCGTTCGCTCAAGTCGAACATGGACGACTACTGCTCCTACGACTTCCCGTACAACTGGGCGGTCGGCGCGGGTTACAGCACGGCTGATGCCGACACCATCGCGAGCACGGTCAATCACTGCTTCCTGATGAACCCGGGTACCGATCTGACGGCCAACGTCGACTTCGGTTCGGGCACGCTGACCCCGGTGACGATCCCGAAGGCCGCCCTCGGCCTGCCGGATCCGAAGCGCACCTACAAGGCTCTCGAGTTCTTCTTCGAGCGCGCGTGGGACGGCAAGTGGTACATGCAGGGTTCGTACACCTTCGCCAAGAGCATCGGCAACACGGAAGGTTACGTGAAGTCGGACATCGGCCAGGATGACGCTGGTATCACGCAGGACTTCGACTACCCGGGTCTGACCGAAGGCACGTACGGCTACCTGCCGAACGACCGTCGTCACAGCCTGAAGGTCTTCGGCGCGTACCAGATCAATGACCAGTGGCGCGTTGGTGGTAACTTCATCATGCAGTCCGGTCGTCCGAAGAACTGCCTGGGCTTCTACTCCGGCACGTTCAACCCGGAAGCCATCGGCTACGGCGCGAGCTCGTTCTACTGCAACCGCGTTCTGGGTTCGCGTGGCGATCGTGGCACGCTGGATTGGAGCCGCGAGCTGAGCTTCCAGGTCACGTATGAGCCGACCTGGGCCGAAGGCCTGCGTATCTCTGCGGACGTGTTCAACGTGTTCAACGAGCGCACGGTCACCTCGATCAACGAGCGTGGCGAAAGCGCTGCCGGTACCGTCAGCCCGAACTACGAGCAGCCGCTGTCGATTCAGCAGCCGCGTTCGTTCCGTCTGACCCTGGAATACGACTTCAAGTAAGTCGCTCCAGACTGATCGGGCCGGCCTCCGGCCCGATCTTTGCAAGCTTGAACCGCCGGCCTCGTGCCGGCGGTTTTTTTTGTCCGGCGCGCGGACGCATTGCGGGCGGGAAGGACGGATGCTTAACTGCGCCTCCCCCTTGCGGCACGCCGCAATGCTTCCCCGACAGGCTGGACGAATGACCGACCCTTTGCGCGACCAACACCTTGCGCGCCGCCTCAACCGCGCGGAGGCCTATCTCGCGCAGCGCAATCCCGATGCCGCGCGCATCGCCTACGAATCGATCCTGGCCGATGCACCCCGGCACCCGCTGGCGCGGCTGCGCCTGGCGTCGATCGCCGGCAGCCAGGGCCGCTATCGCGAAGCGACGATGCATGCCCTGAGCCTGGCGCAGACGCCGCCGGCCGATCCGTATCTGCTGGCCCTGCTGGTGTCCCTGTTGCATCGCCAGGGCGAGAGCCAGGCGGCCCTGCGCTGTCTCGCGCGCCCCGAGTTCGATGCGTTTCCGGAAATCCAGGGACTGGAGGAAATGGCCGGGCTGGCGATCCTGCTCGAAGACATGGATCTCGCCCTCCGTTTCCTTGACCGCGCGGCGCGCCTGGCGCCTGTTACGGCGACGGCCTACTACCAGCGCGGCACCGTGCACGCCTTTCGTGGCGACATCGACGAAGCCACGCTGGCCTACGAGCGTTGCCTGGCAACCGCGCCAAAATTCGCGCAGGCACATTGGTCCCTGTCGCGCCTGCGGCAGCAACGCCCTGGGCACGATCACGTCCAGCGCCTGCAGACGGCACTGACTCAGGCTACGCAGGACGAGGAGCGCATCCACCTGGAATTCGCTCTGTTCAAGGAGCTCGACGACCTGGGTGATCACGGCCGCGCCTGGCGTGCGCTCGAACGCGGCGCCGAACTCAAGCGCGCCACGCTCGAGCACCGCGCGCAGGACGATGCCGCCGCGTTCGCACGCCTGCACAAGCTTGCCGACGCCGGTTTCTTCTCATCGGATGCGAGGCCGCCGCCCGCGTCCGCTGACATGGGTCCGCAGCCGATCTTCATCGTCGGCTTGCCGCGCACCGGTACGACCTTGCTCGAACGCCTGCTTGCCGGTCATTCCGGCGTGGCGGCAGCGGGAGAGCTGGTCGATTTCGCCACACAGATGCGCTGGTGCGCCAATCGTCCCGCCCGCAGCTATCTGGACCCGGCGCTGATCGCGGCGATGGAAAACGTGGACTTCGCCGAACTCGGCGACCGCTACCTGCAACACGCGCGTTGGCGCGCCGGCGGCCGGCGCTGGTTCACCGACAAGATGCCGCTGAACTTCGTCAACATCGGGTTCATCCACCGTGCCTTGCCGCAGGCGCGCATCGTGCACATGGTGCGCGAGCCGATGGACGCGTGCTTCTCCAATCTCAAGGAGCTGTTCACGCGCATGTATCCGTACAGCTACCGGCTCGATGACATCGCCGATTACTACGAGCACTACCGCCTGCTCATGGCGCATTGGCAGCGCGCGATGCCCGGACGCATCCTGGACGTGCATTACGAGCAGCTGGTGGCCGAGCCCGAAGCCGTGATGCGCTCGGTGCTGGCATTCTGCGATTTGCCCTGGGAGTCCGCCTGCGCCGGCACCGAAGGCAGCACCGGTGTGGTCACTACGGCGAGCAGCGTGCAGGTGCGCGAACCGGTGCATCAGCGTGCCGTCTCGCAATGGCGCAACTACGCGCAGCCTTTGGCGCCGCTGGAGGCGCGTCTGCGCGCCGGCGGCTGGCTATGAACAACGAATGGCGTCGCGTCCAGACCCTCTTTGCCAGCGGCGACGTCGCCGAGGCCGCGCGCGTCGCGGAAAAAGCCGTGCGCAACGGGCCGGCACCGCTCGCGGTACACCTGCTGCTGATCGCCGCGTACCTCAAGCTCGACCGCTATCGGGATGCCGCACGCACAGCGGCGCACGCGGCGAAACGGCCGCCCGCGCAACCGGGCGAACTGATCGAACTGGCCAAGCGACTGCTGTATTTCAATCTCAGCGGCGCTCTGGTCGACGTGGCCAAACGCCTGCTTGCGGGCCCGGTCTGGCATGTCGGCGCCGAAGCCGATCTCGCCGCCCTGGTGAGTATGGTCGGCGAGCAGACCATCGCCAGCGCTTTGCTCGATCGCGCCGCGCGCGTGGCCGGCATCAATGGTGCTGTTCTCTACAACCGCAGTCAGATGCGTCTGTATCGCGGACAGATGGCCGAAGCCGAAGCCGACCTGCGCCAGGCGCTGAAGCTGGAACCGGGCGTGGCGAAATCGCATTGGGCGCTGAGCAAATTGCCGAAAGCGAGCATCTCCGATGCGGATATCGCCGCGATCCAGGCGCTCGCGAAAGGTCCGCTGCGCGACAGTCCCGACGAAGCCTTCCTGCAGTACGCCTTGTTCAATCATCTCGACCGCCGCGATCGCGTCGACGAGGCCTGGACCGCTTTGGCGCGTGCCTGCGAGGTCAAGCGCCGCAGCCTGAGCTACGACACCGGCAACTCGCGGGTCTTGTTCGAGGCATTGATCGCGCGCTTTCCCGTCGGTGCCGACCTCGCGCTCGCTTTGCCGACGACGACTGGCCCGACACCGATTTTCGTCGTCGGCATGCACCGTTCCGGCACGACCCTGCTCGAGCGCATCCTCGGCAACCACAGCGAAGTGACCGAGGCGGGCGAACTCTACGATTTCCCCGCGCAATTGCGCTGGGCGATCGGCCGGCATTTCAACGGGCCGTCCGACATCGCGGTCGTCGAGGCGTACGACAGCATCGATTTTCCCGCGCTCGGTCAGCGCTATCTCGACCAGGTACGCTGGCGCGCGAACGGCAAGCCCTTCCTCGTCGACAAGCTGCCCTCGAATTTCATCAACGCCGGCTACCTGCAGCGTGCGCTGCCGCAGGCAAAGATTCTGCACATGCGTCGCAATGCGATGGATACCTGCTTCTCCAATCTCAAGGAACTGTTCTCGAACGCCTGCGCCTACAGCTACGACCAGGATGAGCTCGCCGATTATTTCTCGTTGTACCGACGGCTGACCGCGCATTGGCAGCAGGCTCTGCCGGGCTACGTGCTCGATGTCTCCTATGAAGAGCTCACGGCCGATCCGGAAGGGCAGGCGCGGCGCATCCTGGCGTTCTGTGGACTGGACTGGCAGCCCGGTTGCATCGACGTCGGCAGCAATACGCGCGCGGTCAACACGGCGAGCAGCGCGCAGGTGCGCGAGCCGATCCACCGTCGTAATGTCGAGGCCTGGCGTCGCTACGCCCCGCATTTGACGCGGTTGCAGGCCCGGTTGGCCGAAAACGGCTTGATTTGACCCGATAACCTGGTCCGGCTTTAAACCCCGCGGCCCCGATCCGGCATCTGAGCCGCTATGCTCAGCCATGCCATGACCCTCGAATCCGCCGCCGCCGACCCTGTCTTCGAGACGGACGGTGATCACGCGCTGGTGCGCGCTGCGGGTCTGGGCGATGCCAAGGCGTTCGAGGCGCTGTACCGCAAGCATTCGCGACGCGTCTTCGGCGTCGTCTGGCGCTTGAGCGGCGGGCAAGTGGCCCGCGCCGAGGATCTGGTCCAGGAAGCCTTCGTCCGCGCCTGGCAGGCCCTGCCCAATTTTCGTTTCGAAAGCGCCTTCACGACCTGGTTGCATCGCCTGGCGGTGAATACGGCGCTGATGGAGATCCGCAGCCGCAGCGGTGCCGAAGAACTGGAAACCGACGATGCGGCACTCGATTTCGTGCCGACGCGCGACACCGCCGGTCAGCGCACGCGCGAACAGCTCGATCTGGAACGCGCCGTGGCAACCTTGCCCGAACGCGCCCGCGCCGTGCTCGTGCTGCACGACATCGAAGGTTGGAAACACGAAGAAATTTCCGCCGAGCTGGGCATGGCGGTGGGAAGTTCGAAAGCTCAGTTGCACCGTGCGCGCAAGTTGCTGCGCGCAAGATTGGGAGAAGATCATGACCGAGACTGACCTGCGCTGGCAGCTGCGGCAATTGCCGCGCGACATCGAACCCAGCCACGACCTGTGGCCCGGCATCGCCGAGCGCATCGCCGCGCCGCGCCGCCGCGCCACGCCGCCGCGCTGGCTGAGCGGATTGGCGATCGCCGCATCGCTCGCGCTGGCGGTCGGATTGGCCTGGCGCGTCGCGCCGACCCCCGGCACGACGGCGACGCCGACGCCGGATTTCCGCGCCAGCCTGGTCAAGCGCGAAGCGCAGGCGATGACGATCGAATACGAATCGGCCCTGCGCCAGTTCGATGGCGCGCCACTGCCCGAGGCGCTCAGCGCCGATCTGCACACCCTCGACCACAGTGCCGCGCAGATCCGCCATGCCATCGCCAGCGATCCCGATGCCGTGTACCTGCTGCAGCAGTTGCGCAAAACCTATTCCCGTCGCCTTGCGCTGACCCAGCGCGCTGCGATCGGCTGAACCCGACTCAAGGAGACCTCTCATGTCTGTCCGCACTCTGCTCATCCTCGGCCTGATGGCCGCCGGTCCGGCCTTCGCCGGCACGCCGATCAACGAAGTCCGTCCCCTGTCCGCCGACGGCCAGGTGACGGTGGAAAACATCAAGGGCCGCATCGTCGTGCGGACCTGGGCGCAGCCGCAGGTGCGCGTCACCGGCACCCTCGGCAAGGGCGCTGAAAAGCTCGTCGTCGAAGGCAGCGGCCAGTCGCTGCACATCGAAGTGCGCTATCCCGAACAGAAGAACGGCTGGGGCGGCTGGGGCGGTCGCGGCGACGAAAGCGAACCGACGATTCTCGAAGTCACGGTGCCGCAGCGGGCCTCGCTGGAGATCGATTCGGTCAGCGCTGATGTCGACGTGCAGCAGATGGCCGGTCGCAAGCTGTCAGTCGACAGCGTCAGCGGCAATGTCGTGGTGACGGCATCCTCGCCGGGCGAGGCCTCGTTCGAAAACGTCAGCGGCGACACGACCTTGCGCATCACCACCAACAAGGTGAGTGTGGACAGCGTCAGCGGTGACATCTCGCTGCAGGGCGGCCTGAGCGGCGACGTGTCGATGGAATCGGTGTCGGGCAATCTGCGCCTGGTCGCCAATGCCCTCAATCGCCTGGACGTCAGCACGGTGTCCGGCGACGCGACCTTGCAGCTGGCGCTGGCGAATGCCGGCGTGATCAAGGCCGAAAGCGTCAGCGGCAATCTTGGCTTTACGCTGCCGGCCGCAACGTCCGCCAACCTGCACGTGGAAACCTTCAGCGGCGACATCACCAGTCCGGTCGGCACGGTGCAGACCGAGGAATTCGGTCCGGGCAAATCCTTGAACGCACGCCTCGGCGGCGGTCAGGGTCGGATTTCGCTGGAGTCGTTCTCGGGCGACGTGACGTTGCAGGTCAAATAAGGTCTGGCGCACCGCGCCTGCGGTGCGAATGATTCGGTTTTTCCATCGCCCCGTTTTCGGGGCGATGTTCTATACAGCCATGGCGATCGCGACGAGCAGCAGGAAGCTCGCGAACACCTGCTTGAGCCGGCGGCCACTGATGCGATGCGCCAGCCGGGTGCCGTAGGGCGCTGCGAGCACCGAAGCCAGGGCGATGCCGATCGCCGCCGGCAAGAACACATAGCCCCAGCTGCCTGCCGGCATGCCTGCGACAGGGCCATGCAGGGCATAGCCGCTCGCGCTGGCCAAGCCGATGCCGATGCCGCAGGCACTCGAGGTTCCCACGGCGCGCACCGGTACCACGCCCCGCCAGATCAGCACCGGCACCGTCATCGAGCCGCCGCCAATGCCGACCAGGGCCGACACCGCGCCGATCACGACGCCGGCGGCGCTGAGGCCGGGGCCGCGCGGGCTGTCGGGTTTTCCGGGCCCTGGCCGCGGCCATTCCATCGTCAGCTGGATCGCCGCCAGCAGGCAGTACACGACCACGAACCAGCGCAGGAAGCCGCCGCTCATCGTGGTCGCGATGCCACTGCCCAGCCAGCCGCCCAGCAACAGACCCGGCAGCAGCCAGGCGACAGTCGGCCACAGCACGCTGCCGCGGGCATGGTGCGCCCGCGCCGAAGCGGCCGCCGTCAGGACGATGCTGGCCAGCGACGTCGCCAGTGCCGCATGGACGGCCGCCGCCTCGGGCACGCCCTGCAAGGGCAGCAGCCACGCGAGCGCGGCGACCAGCACCAGTCCGCCGCCCACGCCCAGCAGGCCGGCGAGAACGCCCGCCACGATGCCCAGCAGCGGGTACAGAAGCCATTCAATCGGCATGCGCTATCCCCTGGAGGACCGCTGTCGGCCCGTGCAGCACATTGGCTTTACCTGCCATCGGATAAACTCCCGTCATGCCTATCAAGAACATCCTCTTCCTCGCCCTCCTGCTGGCGACCCGTCCGGCGTTGGCCGATATCCGCGACCAGCGCGCCGGCATCCAGGCCGCGTTCGATGCCGCCGAGCGCGGTCAGCTCGATGCCGCGCAGGCGGCGCGTTATGCCGATCATCCCTTGTATCCCTGGCTGCGGGCTACGGTGCTCCGCAAGAAGCTCGACGTGCTCACGCCCGCACAGGTGCAGGACGTGCTCGATCGCGACGGCGACCAGCCGGCCGCGCGCTGGCTGCGCGAAGCCTGGCTCGGTCTGCTCGCCAAGCGCCAGGACTGGAGCAGCTTTCGCGCCGCGTATCGCGGCAGCGACGACAAGAGCCTGCGCTGCGCCGATCTCGCCGCCCGTCTGGCCACCAGCAGCACCGATGCGCGCTGGGTCGGCGATGCGCAATCGCTGTGGCTGACTGCGACCTCGCTGCCCGATACCTGCAACGCGCCGTTCTCACGCTTGTCGGCCCTGGGCAAACTCGACGACGGCCTGCGCTGGCAGCGCATCGACCTGGCCGCTGCTGCCGGGCAGACCAGCGTGATGCGCGCCGTCGCCAAATCGCTGCCGGCTAGCGAAGCTGCCTTGGCGATGGCCTACGCCAATTTCATCGACGCGCCGACCGACACAGTGCCCGCGGGCTGGCCGACGACAGCGCGCAGCCGCAATGTCGTCGCCACCGCGCTCGCGCGCCTGGCCAAACGCGATCCCGATCGCGCGACTGCCCTGGTCGCCAAGCAGGCACCGACGCTCGGCCTGGACGAGGCGCAGCGCGGCAAGGTCTTGTATGAAGCGGCGTTGTGGACGGTCGCCTCGTATCTGCCGGCCTCGGCCGAGCGGCTCAATGCCGTGCCGGCCGCGGCCTACGACGAAAAGCTGCACGAGTGGCGCGTGCGCGAGGCGATCAGCCGCGGCGACGACGCGGCCGCGCTGGCCGGCATCGAGAAGATGGGCGATGCCCAGCGCAACGATTCGCGCTGGCAATATTTCGAAGCGCGCCTGCGCGAACGCCTGGGCCAGACGGACGCGGCGCGTGCGCTGTATCAAAAAGCCGCGGCGAGCGCGAGCTTCCACGGATGGCTCGCGGCCGACCGGCTCAAGCAAGCGTATGCGCTGTGCTCGTTGGAACCGCCGACCGATGTCGCCTTGCGCAAGCGCGTGGCTGGCGATCCGGGCATCCAGCGCGCGCTGGAACTGTTCGCGATCGAACGCCCGGCGCTCGCGGCGCGCGAATGGGGCAGCGCGCTCAAGTCCATGAGCGACGACGAACGCCGTCTCGCCGTGCGCCGCGCGATCGACGAGGGCTGGTACGACCGGGCAGTGTTCGCGATGAACAGCACGCCGGAAGACCTGCGTTACTACACGTTGCGATTCCCGTTGCACCACGAAGCCGACATCCGCGCGCAGTCGCGCGTCAACGGTCTCGACCCGGCCTGGGTCGCGGGCCAGACGCGCGCCGAGAGCGCGTTCATGCCGCGCGCGCGGTCCTCCGCCGATGCCCGCGGGCTGATGCAGTTGCTGCCCGGCACCGGCGCGTTGACCGCGCAGCGCATCGGACAGCCGTGGGCGGGCGGCGACAGCCTGTACGAGCCGACCACCAACATCACCCTGGGCACGGCGTACATGCGCCAGATGCTCGACCGCTTCAGCGGTTTCCCGTACCTGGCGATCGCGGCCTACAACGCCGGACCGCTGCCAGTGCAGCGCTGGATGCAGGCGCGCCCGCAGCTGGAGCCGGATTTCTTCGTGGAGAGTATTCCGTACAAGGAAACCCGCGAATACGTCGCGCGCGTGCTCGCCTTCAGCGTCGTCTACGATTGGCGCCTGAACGGCACCGCCGCTTCGCTCAGCGACCGCCTCGTCGGCCGCCTTGCCGAAGACCCGCGCCAGCGGCGTCCGTTCGCCTGCCCCATCCCCACCGCCATCACGACGAACGGACCATGACCGAATTGCGCATCACCGTATTGGGCGGCACCGGCTTCGTCGGTCGCGCCCTGGTCAAACGTCTGGCCGAGGCCGGTCATCAGATCACCCTGCTCAGCCGCAACCTCGGTCCGCATTACGACCGCCTCGTGCCGCCGAACGTGCGTCTGCGCGAACTCGATGTCTACGACGAGGGCAAACTGCAGAGCGCCTTCGTAGGCAACGATGCCGTCATCAATCTGGTCGGCATTCTCAACGAAGCCGGCGACAGCGGCCGCGGTTTCCAGCGCGCGCACGTCGACCTGAGCAAGCGCGTGATCGCCGCCTGCCAGGCTACTGGCGTGAAGCGCCTGCTGCAGATGAGTTCGCTCAATGCCGGTCGCGGCAGCAGCCATTATCTGAAATCGCGCGGCGACGCCGAGGCCGCGGTGAAAGCCTCGGGCCTGCAATGGACGATCTTCGAGCCGTCGGTGATCTTCGGTGTTGGCGACGGCCTGTTCACGCGCTTCGGACAGCTGCTCAAGCGTCTGCCGGTGGTGCCTCTGGCGCGTGCGCGCTGCAAGTTCGCGCCCGTCTATATCGGCGATGTGGTCGAAGCCTTCGTACGCAGCCTGGACGACAAGCGCACGATCGGCGAGGTCTATGAGTTGTACGGGCCGGAGGTGTATTCGCTCGCGCAGATCGTGCGCCTGAGCGCGAAGCAGATGGGCCTGACCCGGTTCGTGCTGCCCTTGCCGGACGTGATCGGCCGCGTGCAGGGTCTGGTCTGCGATTTCGTACCGGGCAAACCGTTCTCCTCCGACAACTATCGTTCCCTGCTGCTCGATTCGGTCGGCGGCATCGATGGCCTGCATCGCCTGGGCATCGAGCCCACGCGCGTGTCGGAAGTGCTGCCCGACATCCTGGGCCATGGCGAAGACCGCCAGGCGCGCCTGGATCGCTATCGGGCGATGCGCTGAGCATGCAGGTCTACCTGGTCGGCGGCGCGGTACGAGACCGGCTGCTCGGCCGCAGCGGCGGCGATCGCGATTTCGTCGTCGTCGGCGCCACACCCGAGGCGATGCTGGCCGCCGGCTACAAACCGGTCGGCAAGGATTTTCCGGTGTTCCTGCATCCAGCCACCGGCGAGGAATACGCGCTCGCGCGCACCGAGCGCAAGACCGCGCCGGGTTACCACGGCTTCGTTTTCCATGCCGATGCGTCGGTGACGCTGGAAGACGATCTGGCGCGCCGGGATTTCACCATCAACGCGATCGCGCAGGCCGACGACGGCCGCCTGATCGATCCGTTCGACGGCGCCGGCGACATCGAACGGCGCGTCCTGCGTCACGTGTCTCCGGCCTTTGCCGAAGATCCGGTGCGCATCCTGCGCGGCGCGCGCTTTCTCGCGCGCTTCGCAACCTGGGGCTTCACGATTGCGCCGGAAACCCTGGCACTGATGCGGGCGATGGTCGACGCCGGCGAAGTCGACGCCCTCGTGCCCGAACGCGTGTGGCAGGAAATGAAACTCGCCCTCGCCGAAGCGACACCGTCGGCCTTCCTCGGCCTGTTGCGCGATTGCGGCGCCCTGGCGCGCCTGTTGCCGGAAGTAGACGCCTTGTTCGGCGTTCCGCAACGGGCCGAATATCACCCCGAAATCGATACCGGTGTCCACACGCAACTGGTCTGCGACATGGCCGCGCGCCTGGCGCCGGGCAATGTCCGGGTCGGCTTCGCCGCGTTGGTCCACGATCTGGGCAAGGCGCTGACGCCGGTCGACCAGCTGCCCAAGCACCTGATGCACGAACATCATGGCCTCGCGCCGGTGCAGGCGGTCTGCGCGCGCTACAAACTGCCCAACGACATCCGCGACCTCGCGCTCACGGCCTGCCGCGAACATCTCAATGTCCATCGTCTCGACGAATTGCGGCCCGAGACGGTGCACGACCTGATCGCGCGCTGCGATGGGTTCCGGAAACCTGAAGTCATTGCCGAGCTTGCCTTGGTTTGCGAAGCCGACAAGCGCGGCCGCCTGGGTCTGCAGGACAGCGTCTATCCGCAGGCGGCCAAACTCGTGGCCCTGCATCGTGTTGCGCTCGGCGTGACCGTCGCGCAGATCGACATCGTCGGTCTGGCCGGGCCGCAGATCGGCGAAGCGCTGCGCAAGGCACGCATCGCCGCGATCAGGAACGCGCTGTCGGCGTCGTAGCAGCGGAATCGACACAAAGAAAAACCCCGGGAAAACCCGGGGTTTTTTTTGTTTCGCGGAACTGCCGATCAGAACTTCCAGTTCAAGCGCGCGTAGTAGTAACCGCCGTTCAAACCGAAGGGCAGGGTTTCCCAGCCGTAGGTGAAGCCCAGCTCCGGGAACGGGAACGCATTCTTCCATTCGTCCGGATACACGTCGAACACGTTGTTGCCGCCGACCGAGACATCGAAATTGTCGTTGAACTTGTAGCCGATGCTCACGTCCGTCAGCCACTTGCCGCGCCACTTGTGCTTGACGCCGGTAAAGCCCTGGCCGCTGACCGAACCGTAGTAGGTGTTGGTCAGGCCGACGCGCCAGTTGTTCTGGCTGTAATTCAGGCCCAGGGACACGCGGCTGTTGGGCAGCGCTTCCTCGATCAGGGTGACCTGGGTTTCGCTGAACAGCATGTCGGTCGGAATCACCGAAGACTGCGACTTGATGCGATCGACCTCGGTCTTGTTGTAACCGTAGGCCAGATCGAAACCGAAATCGGCGCCGTTGCTCAGATCCGTCGTGTAGCCCATGACGATATCCACGCCCTCGGTCCGCGTATCGGCGGCGTTGGTGAAGAAGGTCGCGGCACCGACGTTCTGCGAATCGAGGATCACGCGAATCGGGCAGACTGCCGGGTTGACGCAGCCGGGCGCGCCATCGGGACCGATTTCGCTGGAGAACACGATGCGGTCTTCGATGTTGATGCGGTACCAGTCGGCGGTGAGGCTGAAGCCGTTGTCGGGGTGATAGACGAAACCGAAGGTGAAGTTGCGCGAGGTTTCTTCCTGCAGCGGCTGGATGCCGAACGCATTCGCGAGCGCGCTGCCCTGGCGGGCGGTGACCACGTCGGTCAGCACGCCAGCGCCGCCGAGCGTCGTCGACACCTGGCTGAACATTTCCTGCTGGATGCCCGGCGCGCGGAAACCGGTCGAGGCCGAAGCGCGAATCGCGAAATCATCGGTGAAGTTGAAACGCGCCGTGAGCTTGCCGGTCGTGTTGCTGCCCGCATCGCTGTAGTGCTCGAAGCGCAAGGCGGCGCCGAGCAGGAAGCGGTCGGTCAGGTAGGACTCGCCGTCGACGTAGACACCGTAGCTGCGACGGTCTTCGTCGATCGCGGTTTCCGGCGTGAAGCCCGGGAAGCCTTGGATGCCGGCCGCCGCGACGCCGCCGTTCTGGTCGAGAATCACGACCGAGCGGTTATTGGTGCGGCCATAGGAATACGACCACGGATCACCGGCTTCGATTTCGAACCCATCGCTGCGCCACTCGACGCCGGCGGCGAGATACAGCGGTTCCTTGCCGATGCCCCAGTCCACCGAGCCCTTCACGTCGAAATTGAACGTGGTCTGGGTGAAGCGCAGGGTGCCGTCGTTCGCCGAGGTCGGCGTGCTGCCATAGATGCCGCCGCCCGGCGCCGGTTCGTAGTACCAGCTGACGTTGGCGCTGTTGGTCGAGCCGAAGTTGAACTTGCTCGAGCCGTGGTTGACGCTGACGTCGTATTTCCACTTGTCGTTGAAGTCGCCGCGCAGACCGACGGCCAGCGACCAGTCGTCGGCGGTGGTCAGCAGCGTTGGCAGGAAGCCGCGCGGATACAGCGCCGGAATCGTACGGCCGTCGCCGGGCGTGCGGAAGAAGCCCGAAGAATTGGCGTCGCGACGCGACACGCCGCCGAACGCGTACAGCTCGCCAGCGCCGACGGGCAGGGCGCTGTTGAACCAGATCGCCTTGCTCTGCATATCGGCATCGCCGATACGCTGGGTCACCGCCGGCGGCGAGACACGCAGTGAGTCGGGACCGGCGCGGTTGGTTTCGCCGCGGTCGAGATATTCGGCGGTCAGGTTCAGGAAACCGTCGCCGATCTTGAAGCCGGCATTGGCGCCCACGCGCCAGGTTTCGCCGTCGCCCTCGTAGGTCTGGCCGATTTCGGCATTGACCGAGCCGCCGTCGGACTGATTCTTGAGGATGATGTTGATGACGCCCGCGATCGCATCGGAACCGTATTGCGCCGAGGCGCCATCGCGCAGCACCTCGATGCGCTCGATCGCAGTGACCGGAATCGAGTTGATGTCAGTGCCGGCCGAACCGCGGCCGATGCTCTGCTGCACGTTGACCAGCGCCTGCTGGTGACGACGCTTGCCGTTGACGAGCACGAGCACCTGGTCCGGGCCCATGCCGCGCAGCGAGGCCGGCCAGATCAGGTCGGTACCGTCGGAGACGAAGCTCTGCGGGAAGTTGAACGATGGCGCGAGCTTCTGCAGCAGGCGGCCGGTTTCGGTCGCGCCGGTTGCTTCGATCTGTTCACGCGTGATGATGTCGACCGGCACCGCGGTTTCGGTCGCACTGCGGCTGCTGGCGCGGCTGCCAATGACACTGATCGCATCGATCGTCTTGACCTCGGTCTCCGCTTTCCCGGCGGTGTCCTGAGCGTAGGTCGGTGTGGCGGCGAGCGCGGCGAGAATGGCGAAGGCGAGAAGATTGCGCGGTTTTGCCGCGTCTAGTGAGTTGCTGCGAATGGTCATGCGGTATCCCCAAAGCGATGGAAGGTGTTTTCGCTCCCCACGGCGAAGGCCGAACATGACAAAGTTTTTTTGCCCCGGCAATGAATTTCGCGGCATGCCAACATGCCCGCGCGCCATGACATCGATAATCACTGGGGCAGGGTTTCTGCCATTGCCGCAACGATGCTGCGATGCAGCGGCGGGCACGGGAAAAACCGGGCGGTTGCCAAAACGTTAGCCGCGCTAACCTTTTTACCCGCGAGGGCTCAAGACGCCCAGCGGCGGTCCCATTGCTGCAGCCAATCCTGCGCCGAGGTCAGTGCCAGGGCCTGGCCCAGCAGCACGCCGAGCGTGTTCGCGAGCGCATCGCGGGCATCCATCATGCGGTAGTCGGTGAGCAGGCCCTGCGCGAATTCCATCGCGATGCCCAAGGCGATCAGAGACAGCGCGGCGCCAAGGCGCGCGCGATGCGTGCGGAAAATCAGCACGGCCCAGGCCGAGAGCGTGCCGTAGGCCAGGCAGTGGCCAATCTTGTCGCTGTCGGGCAGGTCCAGATCCATTTGCGGCGGATGCACCAGCGACAAGGTGATGCACAGCAGCCAGCCGAAGATCCAGACGCCAAGCCACAGACGCGGCCAGGAGAATTCCCGCATCACAGCCTCCGCCTCAGATCGCCCATCGCGAAACTCGCGCCGATGTCCACGCCCCGATGAAAGCCCATGACCTGGAAGCGCTCGCCCATTTCGCCGGGCAGCGTGAGCTTTTTCACTTCCTGATGCCGGCGATAGCGCTCGACCTCGTCGCCGATCTCCTCGATGGCTTCGAGTCGTCCGGTCAGGCCGTTGTTGATCAGGAAACTGGTTTGCGCGCAGTAGCCGGCGAAGTCGAAACCAGCGTGGATACCGGCTTCGGCCAGTGCGGTGAAATCAACGAAAGCGGTGAGGTCCTGCAGTCCGGGCAGGAAAAACGGGTCGCCGTGCGCGTGATGACGGTAGTGGCAGACCAGCGTGCCGTCATTGCGCTCGGGCAGGTAGTACTCGCGACGCGGATAGCCGTAGTCGACGAACAGCATCGCGCCCTCGCCGAGTAGGCCGCCGATCGCCTGGATCCAGTACGGCAGTTGCGGCAACACTTCCGAGCGATAGCCGTCCGGGAAAGGGACTTCCAGATCGCGTTCGATATGCCGCACGGCGGCGCGCAGCAGGGCGTCGGCGGGCTGGTCCACGCGCAGGAATTCGCCGTCGGCATCGAGCACCACGCATTCCTCGTACACCTCGCCCTCATGCATGACGAAACGCGGCGTCGGCAGGGCATCGAGCACTTCATTGGCGAACAGCACGCCGCGCCATGAGGTTTCCGGCGGCGCGTTGAGCCACACGCAGCGGTCGAACAGCGCCGCCGGCAAGGCCGCGCGCAGACGCGCCTGCTGGCGTTCGCGCAAGTCGGCGCTGGGTTCGAGCAACCAGTACTGCGTGGGCAGCACGCCCAGGGTCGCGAAATGGCGCAGCGCCGCCTCGGCAAACGCGCCGCTGCCGCCACCGAGTTCGAAAAACACCGCATCGTCGCCCAGTTGCGCGAAGACCGGCGCGACCGCGTGCGCGATGCATTCGGCGAAGGTCGGGCCGAGTTCCGGCGAGGTGACGAAATCGCCCTCGGCGCCGAATTTCCGCGAACCTGCGCTGTAGTAGCCCAGGCCCGGCGCGTACAGGGCCAGCTCCATGAAACGCGAGAACGGAATCGCACCGCCGGCCTGGTGCATATGCGCCCGGATCAGGCTGACCAGCGCAGCGCTGTGGGCTTGGGCGTCGGGGCCGGGCTCGGGAAGGACGTGCGCAGACATGGATGACATCTTGATCGGACAACGCGCAGGATACCGGCTTTGCCGTCGTCCACGGCAGGTGCCGCCCGGGAGGCCGCATGTCCGAAACACGTCCCGTTGTCCTCGTCACCGGCGCTGCGCGGCGCGTGGGCGCGACCATCGCGCGCGTCCTGCATGGCGCCGGCTACGACCTGGCGATCCATCACCGCCAATCCGGGGTCGAGGCCGCGGCATTGCAGGCCGACCTGGAATTGTCCCGCCCGGGCAGCACCCTGGTGCTGCAGGCGGAACTGGCGCATTTCGACCGCCTGCCCGAGATGATCGCGCAGGTGATCGGCCGCTTCGGCCGCCTCGATGCCCTGGTCAACAACGCGAGCGCGTTCACGCCCACGCCCGTGGGCACGGCGACGCCGGCGATGTGGGATGCGCTGTTTGCGTCCAATGCCCGCGCGCCATTCTTTCTTTCGCAGGCGGCGGCGCCGCATCTGAAAGCGGCCGGCGGCGCCATCGTCAACCTCGTCGATATCTATGCCGAGCGTCCGCTGAAGGAACACACGATCTACTGCATGGCCAAGGCGGCCCTGGCGATGATGACCTTGTCGCTCGCGCGCGAGCTCGGGCCGGAGGTGCGCGTCAACGGCGTCGCGCCGGGCGCCGTGCTCTGGCCTGAAGCAGGCAAGGCCTATGCCGATCAACAAACCCTGATCGCCAATACCGCCTTGCAGCGCAGCGGCAGTCCCGACGACGTGGCCGAAGCGGTTCGCTGGTTGTTGATCGATGCGCGCTACACCACCGGACAGATCATCCGTGTCGACGGCGGGCGCGTGCTGGCGATATGAGCCGCGGGCGCCTTGTGCCCGGATTCATGGGGTCGTGGCGGGCCGTCTCGCCGCCGCCACGACCGGGTTTGCCGAACGCGATCAGTTCGCGCGGAACGCGCTCTGCAGAGCGATGCCCTGGAAGCCGGCCGGAGCCTGGCCGTCGGTCGCGTAACGGTACAGCGCGGCTGAGTAGATGCCGCTCAATGCCGCTTGGTACACGCCGAGCATCAGCACGCTGATGATCGCCAGCACCGCGACGATGATGCCCAGCGTCGGCGACACCGAGAACGCGCCGACCGAGAGCACCGCACCGATCAGGATCACCACGAACATGATCACGCCGAACGCGGCGCCGATGCCGATGTTGCCGATGGCGTTCTCGCCCCAGGTCTGCTTGAGCAGGGAGACGCTCTTCTTGAGCGCATCGATCGGACCGATCTCCTGGCTGACCAGCACCGGCACGACCATGAAGGTCGCCAGCGTCCAGGCCGCACCCAGACCGCTGCCGAGCAGGCGGACCAGGAAGTTGTTGTCCTTGTTTTTCATCGCCTGCAGCAGCATGCCGACCGTCGCGGCGATCGCCGCGTAGCCGAGGATCGCGCCGATGCGCGATTTGGCGATGCCGAAGCCGTCGGCCAGCGTCGGGTTGCCGCCGTCGAGGCGGATCATCGCTGCGCCGACCAGGGCGCAATTGAAGAAGATGATCACGGCGTACTGGCAGAAATAGAACAGGAAGCCCCAGATCATGCCGAACACGCGCGTGCCTTCGCCGTCGAACAGACGCAGCGCGAAAGCGGGAATCACGAAGGTCGCCAACACCAGCAAGGTCGCGATGCTGGAGATGATCGGGAACAGCATCAGCTCCTTGTCGGAGCGCAGGACGGCGGCGCTGGCCTTGACCAGCTCCCAGCTGCGGGAGAACTTCTCGAACATCGTGGCGACTCCGGGTGAATGACGGCGCGATTATGCCGCCTATCGTCCCGCCGGGGGCAAGCGCCGGAAGTCACCTCGGCGCCGGCAGACGCTCAGTCGGGTACGGCAACCGGCGGCGACGCCTGCGCCGGATGCTCGGCCCACAGCTGGGCCAGGCTTCGGCCCGAACGCGGATCGCGAAAGTCCGGGGCGAGGTCGGCCAGGGGTTTGAGCACGAATGCGTGCTGCAGCTCCGGACGCGGGATTTCCAGGTGCCCGGGACCGCGCAGGATCAGGTCGTCGTAGAAAACGATGTCGATGTCCAGCGGGCGGTCGGAAAAACGCGGCACGTCGCGACGTCGTCCGTGCGCATCCTCGAGCGCGTGCAGCCAGGCGTCCAGCGTCGCCGGCGCCAGGTCGGTTTCGATGATCGCGGCGGCGTTGAGGAAGTCGTCGCCGTCGAATCCGACCGCGGCCGTCCGGTAGACCGGCGACGTCTGTACGACGCCGAAGCGCTCGCGCAGTTCGGCGAAGGCGCGGCGCAGATGGCGGGCGGCGTCCTGGTTCGAACCGAGGCTGAGATAGGCGCGGGGCATCGGGCGGGCGTTCGGCGGGCTTGGGCGGCGATCAGGCCGCGCGCGTGCGTTCGAGGATCACGCCGACGGCTTTCGCGCCGCGCACCGCGCCGACCTTGCTCAGCTTCAGGCGCACGCGCGTGACCGCGAATTCCTCGAGGATGATCGCGCAGCAGCGTTCCGCCAGCGTTTCCACCAATCCGAATTCCGATTGTCCGACGAAGTCGATGAGTCGTTTGCTGATCGCCTTGTAGTCGAGCGTGTCGGCGATGTTGTCGCTGGCCGCCGGCTTGCGATTATCCGAATCCATCTCGATGTCGAGCACGATCGGCTGGCGGATCTTGCGCTCCCAGTCGTAGATGCCGATGACGCATTCGATTTCCAGCGCCTCGATGAAAACCTTGTCCATGAATTCTCCTTACACCGGCGGCAAGCTTGCCATGTCCCAGCGTGGCGCCACGGTGACGGTCGCGTCGGCCTGCTGCCCGGACTGCAGGCGCAGGGCGCCGGCGAAGGCGATCATCGCGCCGTTGTCGGTGCAGAAGGCCGGGCGCGGAAAACAGGCGCGGCCGCCGAGTTTGCCGGTCATCTGTTGAAGCTTCGCGCGCAGGCGCAGGTTGGCGCCGACGCCGCCGGCGATGACCAGGGTTCGCGCACCGGACTGCTTGAGCGCGCGTTCGCATTTGATCGCGAGCGTGTCGACGACGGCGTCCTCGAAACCGCGCGCGATGTCCGCACGCGTCTGATCGCTGCGATCGGACGCCTGCCAGGCCAGCAAGACCTGGGTCTTGAGTCCGGAAAAGCTGAAGTCGAGGCCGGGGCGGTCGGTCATCGGCCGCGAGAACTTGAACAGGCCCGGACGCCCCGATTCGGCCAGGCGCGCCAGCTCCGGGCCGCCGGGGTAGGGCAGGCCCATGAGTTTGGCGGTCTTGTCGAAGGCTTCGCCGGCGGCATCGTCCAGGGTTTCGCCGAGCAGGCGGTAGTCGCCGATCGCTTCGACGGCCACGAGCTGGGTATGCCCGCCCGACACCAGCAGGGCCACGAAGGGCGGCTGCAGCGACGGATCTTCGAGCAGGGGGGCGAGCAGATGGCCTTCCATGTGATGCACGCCGATCGCTGGCACCTCCAGTGACCAGGCCAGGGCCCGGCCGGCGGCCGCGCCTACCATCAAGGCGCCGACCAAGCCGGGGCCGGCCGTGTAGGCGACGCCGTCCAGGTCTGCGATATCGAGCCCGGCTTCGCCCAAGGTCTGGCGGATCAGGGGCAGCAGCTTGCGTACGTGGTCGCGGCTAGCCAGTTCCGGCACCACACCGCCGTATTCGGCATGCAGGGCGATCTGGCTGTACAGCGCGTGCGCGCGCAGGCCCGTCTCGGTGTCGTAAACGGCCACCCCGGTCTCGTCGCAGCTGGTTTCGATGCCCAGGACGCGCATGCAACTCCTTGGAATCCCTCGGTTTCCGGGCCTGCCGCCGATCGTGGATCGGGCTTGCAGTCGCCGGGGTCAGACGCGTATCATACGCGGCTCGCCGTCCGGGTTTGTCCGGTTCCAGGCGCCAGCTGTAACTAATAAAGTCTGCGATTTGGAGTTGTCATGCCGTCTGTCAAAGTCCGCGAAAACGAGCCGTTCGAGTTTGCCCTGCGCCGCTTCAAGCGCACCTGCGAGAAGGCCGGTGTTCTGGCCGAGACCCGCAAGCGCGAGTTCTACGAGAAGCCGACGCAAGAGCGCAAGCGCAAGGCCGCCGCCGCGGTGAAGCGTCAGCTGCGTCGCAGCTCGCGCGACGTCACCAAGCGCCAGCGCCTGTACTGAGCCGCTGCGTTTGCCGAGAAGCCGGCCGCGCGCAAGCGTCGCCGGCTTTTCGTGTTTCTGGGCGTATCAACGTCCCTGTTGAAGAGCCCGGCCATCCCTGGCCGGACTTTCAAATAACACCGGAGATCCCATCATGTCCCTGAAAGCCAAGCTCGTTGAAGACATGAAGACCGCGATGAAGGCCGGCGAGAAGGATCGCCTGGGCGTGATTCGCCTGGTCCAGGCCGACATCAAGCGGCGCGAAGTCGACGAGCGCATCGAGGCCGACGACGCGGTCGTGCTCGCGATCCTGGAAAAGGCGGTCAAGCAGCGCAAGGATTCGATCTCGCAGTTCGAAGCCGCCGCGCGCGAGGATCTCGCTGCCATCGAGCGCTACGAGCTGAGCGTCATCCAGGCCTATCTGCCGGCGCAGATGAGCACGGCGGAAGTCGAAGCCGCCGTTGTCGCCTCGATTGCCGAATCCGGTGCCACCGGTCCGCAGGACATGGGCAAGGTCATGGCCGTGCTCAAGCCGAAGGTCGCCGGTCGCGCCGACATGGGCGCGTTGTCGGGCCTGGTCAAGGCCAAGCTCGCCGGCTGAGGTTTCCCGTCGGGGCGCCGCTGCATGGCATCCTAGCCGTCCATGGCCCGCCTCTCCGACGCCTTCATCGATGACCTGCTCGCGAGGACCGACCTCGTCGAGATCATCGGCACGCGCGTGCCGCTCAAGCGCCAGGGGCGCGAGTATTCCGCGCGTTGTCCCTTCCACGACGAACGCTCGCCGAGTTTCACGGTGTCGCCGACCAAGCAGTTCTATCACTGCTTCGGTTGCGGCGCGCACGGCACCGCCATTTCCTTCCTGATGAACTACGACCGGCTCGAGTTTCTCGATGCCGTCGAAGAACTGGCCAAGCGTGTCGGCGTCGAAGTCCCGCGTGACACGCGCGCGAGCAACGAAGACGGCGAATCCCGCGATCTGTACGCGGCGCTCGATGCCTCGGCGAAATTCTTCCAGACGCAGCTGGCGCAGAATCCGAAGGCGCAGGCGTATCTGGAGCGTCGCGGCGTCGATGCCGAGAATTGCGCGCGCTTCGCGATCGGCTATGCGCCGGAAGGATTCAACGGCCTCAAGGACGCGCTCGGTACCGACGAGCGCCGCCTGCGTCTGCTCGACAAGAGCGGCATGCTGTCCAAGAACGACAGCGGCCGGGTCTACGACAAGTTCCGCGACCGCGTCATGTTCCCGATTTTCGATCGCCGTGGCCGCGTCATCGCATTCGGCGGTCGCGTGCTGGAAAAGGACGACGGCCCGAAGTATCTCAATTCGCCCGAGACCGCGCTGTTCCACAAGGGCCGCGAACTCTATGGCCTGTGGCAGGTACGTCAGGCGCACGCGAAGATCCCGCGACTGATCGTCGTCGAGGGCTACATGGATGTGGTCGCGCTGTTCCAGTACGGCGTGACGCAGGCGGTGGCGACCTTGGGCACGGCGACGACGCCCGATCATGCCGAGCTGCTGTTTCGTAATGCCGCCGATGTGTATTTCTGTTTCGATGGCGACAAGGCCGGCCGTGGCGCGGCCTGGAAAGCGGTCGAATCGATCCTGCCGCGCATGCGCGACGGGCGTCAGGCGTTTTTCCTGTTCCTGCCCGACGGCGAAGACCCCGACACGATCGTACGCAGCGAAGGGGCGGCGGGCTTCGACGCACGCCTGCATGACGCGACCTCGCTCAGCGAGTTCTTCTTCAACGAGCTGTCCAAGGACGTGAACCTGCATTCGCTCGAGGGCAAGGCGCGGCTGGCCGAACGCGCGAAGCCCTATCTCGCGAACGTGCCCGACGGCGCGTTCCGCGATCTCATGCAGCAGCGCCTGACCGAAATCACCGGCGTTGGCGCGCGTGCACCGTCCGCGCCGACACCGTCACCGCCGCCGGCGCGCACCTCCCGGGGGACGCCGGCGCCCAAACAAAGCCTCGTCCGTGCCGCGATCACGCTGTTGCTTCAGCAACCGGCGCTGGCGCAGGCGATCGAACCGCCGTATCTGTTCGGCGTGCTGCGGCAGCCGGGCGTGGCCCTGCTGGTGGAACTGATCGCCCTGGTGCGCGAGCGTCCGGACATCGGCACGGGCGGCATTCTCGATCATTTCGACGGGCGTGAAGAACAGGCGGCTTTGCAGAAGCTCGCGGTGCACTCCCTGCCCGGCAACGAGGCGCACTGGCGCGAGGAATTCCTGGACGCGCTGGCCCAGCTCGACCGGCAGACGCGCCAGCAGCGCGAGGACGAACTGAAGACCCGCATCAACGAGGTCGGCATGACCGGCCTGACCCCCGCAGAAAAAAGCGAGCTGCGCGAACTGCATTCCCCGCGCCGCTAGCTTCCGTGGGTTCACGACGTCCGGACGTGTCCGGCCCATCGCGGGCTTGCCGTTGTCTCCGGGGTCACTGTCCGGAGCCCTGCCATGCGTCGTTTCCTGTTTGCCCTGCTTTGCCTTTTGCCCGTCCTGGCCCAGGCCGATGCGACCGTTCCGAACAAGGACGTCGACGGCGCGCGCGATCTGCCATTCCTCAAGCGCTACGAGGGCAGCTTCATCGTCAACTACGAACAGAAGGCCTTCGACCAGCTGGTGATTCCGCTGTCGACGTTGCAGCCGGTGCCCGACAAGACCGACCGCATGAACAACCGCGTGCTCGAGCCGCAGAAGAAGGTCGTTGCCGAAGGCCGCTACACGCGACTTCTGTACGTCGTGCCGGACGGCCGTTCGCCGCTGGAAGTGGTGCGCAATTACGTCGACGAGATTCGCGCGGCCGGCGGCACGGCGCTGTATTCGTGCAAGAACACCGACTGCGGCGGCGACCTGCAAGGCAATGATCACGGCGGCGGCACGCAGGGCCTGCTGGAGAAACTGTATCCGCAGGAGCGCGTGAAGGCGCAGAACTTCACCAATGGCAATTGCGCCAGCACCATGGACATCAGCGAGCAGCGCTATGTCGCCTTCAAGGTGCCGACCGCGAACGGCGATGCGCATGTCGCCCTGCTTGTGTACTCGGTCGAGGACGACCTGTACTGCAAGGCGCTCAACAACTACACCGTCGCGATGGTCGTGGTCATCGAACCGAAGGCACGCGAGCAGCGCATGGTCACCGTCAGTGCCGCGGAGATGGCGCAGTCGTTGAACGCCAGCGGCCGCATCGCGCTGTACGGCATCTTCTTCGACACCAACAAGACCGATATCAAGCCCGAATCGACCCCGGCGCTGGAACAGATCGCCGCGCTGCTGAAATCCGATCCCGCGCTGAAGGTCTACATCGTCGGCCACACCGACAACGTCGGCAATCAGGCGGCGAATCTGGACCTGTCCAAGCGGCGCGCGAACGCCGTCGTGGCGGCGCTCGTTGGCCAGTACGGCGCGCGTGGAGCCCAGATGGAAGCGGCCGGTGTCGGCATGCTCTCGCCCGTCGCCAGCAACGACGACGACGCGGGCCGGGGCAAGAACCGGCGCGTGGAGCTGGTGAAGAAGTAGTCGCGCGCTTCGGCGATCAGCGCACCGGCTGGAATTCGATTCCGGCCGGTGCCGCGGCCCCGGCCAGACCCGGCAACAGCCAGTGGTCGACCAGCAGGAAAGCGAACAGCGCCATCAGATACCAGATTGAATAGCCGAACACCTGCATCGCGAACGCTTCCGACGGCGGCTTGAGCAGGCGGATCGCGTAGTACAGAAACACCGCGCCGAGTACCAGCGCGCCGCCCAGATAGAACACGCCGCTCATGCCGGCGATCCAGGGCAGCAGGGTCACCAACACCAGCAGCACGGTGTAGAACAGGATCTGCCAGCGCGTGTATTGCACGCCGTGCGTCACCGGCAGCATCGGGATCATCGCGCGGGCGTAGTCTTCGCGCCGGAAAATCGCCAGCGCCCAGAAATGCGGCGGCGTCCACACGAAGATGATCAGGAACAGCAGCAGGGCGTATTCGTAGTGATGCGTCGTCACTGCGACCCAGCCCAGCACGGGCGGCGCCGCGCCGGCGGCACCGCCGATGACGATGTTCTGCGGCGTCGCGCGCTTGAGCCAGCCGGTATAGACGATTGCGTAGCCAATCAACGATGCGAAGGTCAGCAGCGCGCACAAGCCGTTCACGAACACGATCAGCAGCAGCATCGACACACTGCCCAGCACGATCGCGAACAGCAGCACCTGGCGCGAACTCAGCGAGCCGGTCGGCAACGGCCGGTGCGAGGTGCGCGCCATGAGCGCATCGATGCGCTGGTCGAGCAGGTGATTGATCGCCGCTGCGGACGCGGCCGCCAGCCAGATGCCGAGACTGCCGAACACCAGCGCCCGCCACGGCGGCAGGAACGAGGGCAGGCCGGGCGCGGGCGTGGCAAGAAACATGCCGATGATCGCGGTGAACACGATCAGCGCGACAACGCGCGGCTTGGTCAGTTGCCAGTACTGGCTGAATGCGATGGTCATGAGGTCAGGAGGCCGGGGTCATTCGGGGGCACGCAGGCGCGCGAGCAGGCCGACGATGACGAACAGCAGCAGGGCCGCTCCCGCCGTATGCGCCGTCGCCACCCACAGGGGCAGGCTGTAGATCACGTTGCTGATGCCGAGGGCGACCTGGGCGCACAGCAACACGGCGAGCACGACACCCCAGTAGCGCAGGCCGTGCGTGGTGATCATGCGGATCGCCACGATCAGCAGGTGTCCGAACACCAGCACGGCCATGCCGCGGTGCGCGAGCTGGATCGCCACGCGCGCCGGACCGTCGAGCACGCCGCCTTCGTAGTCCACGCCGATACCGCGCCACAGCACGAAGGCTTCGCGGAAATCGTGCGCGGGCCACCATTGCCCCAGGCAGCGCGGGAATTCGCTGCCGCAGGCGAGCGCGGCGTAGTTGCTACTCGTCCAGCCTCCGAGGGCGATCTGCAACACGAGCAGGGCCAGGCCGATCCAGAGCAGGCGCCGCAGTTTGGGCGCGATGCCTTGCACCAAGGCGGTATCGGGCGTCGAGCCCCAGGCCATCCAGGTCAGCAGGGAGAAAGTCGCCATGCCGCCGAGCAGATGTGCCATGACCACGACGGGCTTGAGTAGCCAAGTTACCGTCCACATGCCGAGCATGGCCTGGAATATCACCACCATCAGCGTGACCGTGGCCAGGCGTGAATAGTCGTTGTTCGACCAGCGGATTGCGCTGATCAGCAGGATCAACTCGCCGCTGACCGCCAGCGTGGCCGCCGGTGTGTACATCTGCTTGATGTAGGCGACGATGGAAATCGCGACCAGCGCTGCGGCCACGCCGATGCTCGCGAGGCCCTGCGGACGGCGTCGCGCCGCGATCAAGCTCAGGATCAGGATCAGCAGGCCGAGCGTCGCCGCGAGATGGCGATGGAACTGCTCGCGCCAGGTCTTGCTCGATTCCACGGCGCGATCGAATACCGCATTCGCCTGCGCGACCTCATGCTCGTGCACGGGCCAGGTGGCGCGGCCGTAGCAGGTAGGCCAGTCCGGGCAGCTCAGACCGGCATTGGACAGGCGCACGAAAGCGCCGAACACCACGATGGCGAAGGCCAGCAACACGGCCGCCCAGGCGAGGCGGTGGAAATGGCGGTAGGTAGGGGTCATCGTCGGTCCCGCGCGGAATGCGGCAGTTTATTTCAGGAGGCGGCCCAAGTCCTTGCGCAAGCCGCTCGGATTGAATCCGGGCGGATAGCGCAGGGCGAGGAAGCCGTCGGGATCGACCAGGTAAACCGGCAGCGAATCCGGTCGCGCGACATCGGGCAGGGCGGCGACGAACTCGGGATTCGCGGCCATCGGCACCAGGGCGCGGAAGCGCTCGCTCTGCGCGGGCACCTCGCCGAACCACAGCAGTTCGATGCGGTCCGCCTGGCGGCCTTCGGAGAACCAGACGCGATGCAGGGTGTCGAGCATGCGCGCGCAGGGCTCGCCGCAGTTCGCCGGCGCCACGAACACGAGCTGCCAGCGTTGTTTGTCCGGCGCCCAGGCATACGGACGGCCGTCGGCGCGCTGCAGCGGAATGCCGGCGAGGGGTTTGGGCGGTTGCAGCAGTTCGCCGAAGTTGCGGCTGCCCGCCGGCGTCCAGCCGGTGAAGAACAGGAAGGCGGCGATGCCGAACGAGCTGAAGAACATCGCCACGATGAGCAGCAAGGTCAGGCGCGAACGCCATTGGGAAGTCGGAGCAGGAAGATTCATGGGCGGGGACGACGAAGGCTCAGGAAGAGGGCGAAAGCGAAAGTGGCCGCAGCCAGGCCGAACCATTGCAGGGCATAGCCGCGATGGCGTTCCGGGGGCAGGGTATTGGGCAGCACGTCGAGATCGCGTGCGTAGCCGAGCGGGAATTCCGGATCGAGGCGCAACACGCGCGGCGCCAGCTCGACCTTCAGCGCCTTCGACAGGGCCGGCAGATCCACCCGGGTCAGCAACCAGCGATCAGGCTGCGCTTCGACATAGGCCGGCCCCAGGGCCAGGCCGGTGGCCGGCGGCGGCGTCAGCAGGCCTTCGATGACCAGGGACTGCCGGATCGCCGAGACCTCGGGCAGATCGCGCTGACCGTCCATGCGCAGCCAGCCCAGGTCGACCAGCAGGGCCTGCCCGGGCTGCGGCTGGAACACGCGGAACACCCGCACGCCGACGGCGTCGCCGCGGCGCTGGTTGTCCAGCAGCAGGGCCGGGGCCTCCAGGAAGCGGCCGCTGCCGCGAGTCCAGGCATAGGGTTGGTCTGTGGGCAGGTCTTTTGCCGCCGCGAGCGGTTGCGCCGCACGCTCGGCCAGCACCCGGCTCACGGCATCGAGCATCGCCTGCTTTTCCACGGCACGCGACAGCTGCCACCGGCCGAGCAGGGCGAAACCGGCGATCAAAGCCAGCGCAAACAGCCACAGCAGGGCGGGTGATTTCCTCACCCGCGGCCCCATATCACCGATAATGACGGCATCGTCGCAAGGCAGGACAACATCGTGCAGAAGTTGCTAATCATCGCTTTCCTGATCGTGATCCTGTGGAACCTCGGTGCAGGCCTCTATTACATGATGGTCGACAAAGGCACGACCAACCGCACGGTGAAATCGCTGAGCTGGCGCATCGGCCTGTCCGTCGGCCTCATCCTGCTGGTGGCGCTGGGCATCTATACGGGTTGGATCAAGCCGCACGGCATCTACCAGTAACGATCCGTTCGCATTGAAACAAAAGGCCGGCATTGCCGGCCTTTTGCTTGTCCATCGAACCGCGCGCGTCGCCGCGCGTCCGGTCAAAGAACGTAGACGAACAGGAACAGGCCCAGCCACACCACGTCGACGAAGTGCCAGTACCAGGCCACGGCTTCGAACGCGAAATGGTGGTCGTTGCTGAAATGGCCCTTCGCGCAGCGCAGCCAGATCACCGCGAGCATGATCGCGCCCAGGGTCACGTGCATGCCGTGGAAACCGGTGAGCATGAAGAAGGTCGAACCGTAGATGCCCGAACCCAGGGTCAGGTTCAGCTCGGTGTAGGCCTCGTGGTATTCGGTCGCCTGGAAGTACAGGAACAGCGCGCCCAGCAGCACCGTCGCGCCCAGCCAGACCAGCAGCGACTTGCGGTGCGCCTGCTTGAGCGCGTGATGCGCCATCGTGATCGTCACGCCCGACGTCAGCAGGATCAACGTGTTGAGCAGGGGCAGGCCCCAGGCCGGAATCGTCTCGTAGCTGCCGCCGATGTTGCCCGGGCCGTTCGCCGGCCAGCCGGCGGTGTAGCCGTTGTAGAGGAATTCGTTGGTCAGCGCACCGTCGCCCACGCCCGAAAGCCACGGCAACGCGAACTGGCGGGCGTAGAACAGCGCACCGAAGAACGCCGCGAAGAACATGACCTCGGAAAAGATGAACCACATCATGCCCATGCGGAACGAGGTGTCGACCTGGGCGTTGTACTTGCCCTGCAGCGACTCCGCGATCACGTCGCCGAACCAGCGGCCGAGCACCAGCAGCAGCATCGCGATGCCGACGAAGAACACCTTCTGGCCCCAGTCGTGACCGTTCATCCAGTTGGCGACGCCAATCATGGTGGTGAACAGCGCGATCGAGCCCAGGAAGGGCCATCCACTGTGATGGGGAACGTAATAAGCGCTAGCGTCGTGCTGGGTCTGTGCCATGGGGATTCCCCGGGTTTCCTGATGTCTGGCCGGTCAAGGCGCGGTGCGGACCGCCGCGACCGGGGCCGCCGGCGCGTTCAGCTGCGCCGTGGCCGTGTCGTTGAGGTAGAAAGTATAAGACAGAGTGATCGTCGAAACGTCCCCGGGCAGGGACGGATTGACGATGAAACGCACCGGCATCAGACGTTCTTCGCCTGCCTTGAGGGTCTGCTGGGTGAAGCAGAAGCATTCGGTCTTGTTGAAGAAGCTCGATGCCTGCACCGGCGCGATCGAAGGCGCAGCATTGCCGACCAGGTTCTCGGCCGACTCATTGCGGGCGACGTAGAAGGCCTCGTACTGCTGGCCCGGATGCACGTCCATGCTCGACAGCTGCGGACGGAAGGCCCAGGGCAGCTTGGAATTCACGGTGCCGTCGAACTGCACGCGCACGGTGCGATTAGCGTCGATTTTCACGTCCGCCAGCTGTTCCTGGCCGGCGGCGCCGCGTTCGAGCTTGATGCCGAACACCTTTTCGCAGGCGACGTTGTAGAGCGGCACCAGCGAAAACGCGAACACGAACGAGCCCGCCGAGATCAAGGCGATGCGCTTGAGCGTGCCGGCGAGTTCGGGAGTCATTTCGAGCTCAGTACAGAGAACAGGAAAACGCCGTAGGACGTCAGCGCGCAGGCGATCAGGATCATCACCGTGCGGCGGATCGCCTTGCGGCGCGGATCGTTGTTGGCGGGAGATTGGGAGGCGTTCATGCGGGGGCCTTACGCAGGCATCCCCGGCGGACCGGGGATGCGCGCTCGCTTAGTGCGTGATGTCGCCGTGGGCCAGATCGCCGTCACGGATAACCGGCGGCGTGCTGAAGGTATGGTGCGGAGCCGGCGAGGGCACCGTCCATTCCAGGCCGCGGGCATTTTCCCAGGAGCGGTCGGCCGCCTTGACGCCGCCGGTAGCGGCCTTCCAGACGATGTAGGCGAACAGCAACTGGCTGATGCCGAAACCGAAGCCGCCGATCGACGACCACATGTTGAAGTCGGCGAAAGCCGGGTTGTAGTCGGGCACGCGACGCTGCATGCCGGCCAGGCCCAGGAAGTGCTGCGGGAAGAACAGCAGGTTCACGAAGATCGTGCTCAGCCAGAAGTGCCACTTGCCGAGCGTCTCGTTGTACATGTGGCCGGTCCACTTCGGCAGCCAGTAGTACACGCCGGCCATGATGCCGAAGATCGCGCCGGTGACGAGCACGTAGTGGAAGTGCGCGACGACGAAATAGGTGTCGTGGTACTGGAAGTCGGCCGGCACGATCGCCAGCATCAGGCCCGAGAAACCGCCGATGGTGAACATGATCACGAAGCCGAGCGCGAACAGCATCGGCGTTTCGAAGCTGATCGAGCCGCGCCACAGCGTGGTCGCCCAGTTGAACACCTTCACGCCGGTCGGCACCGCGATCAGCATCGTCGCGTACATGAAGTACAGCTCGCCGCCGAGCGGCATGCCGACGGTGAACATGTGGTGCGCCCAGACGATGAAGGACAGGAACGCGATCGACGCGGTCGCGTACACCATGGCCTGGTAGCCGAACAGCGGCTTGCGAGCGAAGGTCGGGATGATTTCCGACACGATGCCGAACGCCGGCAGGATCATGATGTAGACCTCGGGGTGACCGAAGAACCAGAAGATGTGCTGGAACATCACCGGGTCACCGCCGCCGGCGGCATTGAAGAAGCTCGTGCCAAAGAACTTGTCGGTCAGCAGCATCGTGACCGCGCCGGCGAGCACCGGCATGACCGCGATCAGCAGGAACGCGGTGATCAGCCAGGTCCAGACGAACACCGGCATCTTCAGCAGGTCCACGCCCGGGGCGCGCATGTTGAGGATGGTCGCGATGATGTTGATCGCGCCCATGATCGAGCTGACACCCATCAGATGCACGGCGAAAATCAGGAACGCGGTGTTGTTGCCGCCCTGCAGCGACAGCGGCGGGTACATCGTCCAGCCGCCAGCCGGGCCGCCGCCGCCGATACCGAACGCGACCTGGAGGATCAGCGGCATCAGCAGCAGGGTGAACGCGAACGGCATGATCCAGAAGGACCAGTTGTTCATGCGCGGCAGCGCCATGTCGGGCGCGCCGATCATCAGCGGCACCATCCAGTTGGCCAGGCCGACGAAGGCCGGCATGACCGCGCCGAAGATCATCACCAGCGCGTGCGTGGACGTCATCTGGTTGAAGAATTCCGGCGACATCAGCTGCAGGCCGGGCTGGAACAGCTCGGCACGGATCAGCATCGCCATCGCGCCGCCGATGAAGAACATCACCAGCGAGAACACCAGATACAGCGTGCCGATGTCCTTGTGGTTGGTGGAATTGAACCAGCGCTGGAAGAAGCTCTGCTGGTGACCGTGGTCGTGACCGTGGTCGTCGTGGGCGGCGCTGTGGTTAGCCATGTCGCTTGCCTCTGTAGTTCGTTCGTATGTCGTGTCGGTTCGGGTCGTCGAAAGCGCGTCGTCGGCCGGGCATCAGCCGGCGCTGGCGGCCTTCTCGGCGTCGGCGGCCGCCGGCGCGGCGGCCGGGGTTTCCGCAGGCGTTTCGGCCGGCGCGGCGACCGGTGCGGCGGCGGGAGCCGGCGACGGCTTCTGCGCGGCCAACCAGGCCTGGTATTCGGCCTTGGGCACGACCTTGACCACGATCGGCATGAAGCCATGGTCCTTGCCGCACAGCTCGGCGCAGACGCCACGGTAAGTGCCCGGTTCCTTCACTTCGGTCCAGGCTTCGTTGATCACGCCCGGAATCGCGTCCTGCTTCCAGCCGAGGGCCGGAACCCACCAGGCGTGGATGACGTCGTCGGCGGTGATCACGAAACGGATGCGGGTGTCGGCCGGCAGCACCAGCGGATGATCGACGTCGCGCAGGTAGTGGTCCTTGGCGGCGATCTGGGCCTGGGTCGCGTCGGCGTTCTGACGCAGGGCGTCGGAGTCGCGGTCGAGACGGCTGATGTAGCTCACGTCCTGGTCGACGTATTCGTAGCGCCACATCCACTGGTAACCGGTGATCTTCACGGTCATTTCCGACGGCGTCGGATCGTGGCTGGCGTTGTATTCGGCCATGACCAGCTTGGTCGCCGGGATCGCCGAGCCGATCAGGATCAGCACGGGGATCGTGGTCCAGATCAATTCCAGCGTCGTGCTGTGGGTGAAGTTCTTGTCCGGCACCGCGCCCTTGGAGTGGCGGAACTTGAACATCGCGTAGGCCATCGCGCCGAACACGATCACGCCGATCACCACGCAGATCCAGAACATGATCATGTGCGCCTGGTAGGCGTTGTGCGCCGTCTGGGTCACGCCCGGCGTCATGTTTAGCTGCCAGCGCTGCGGCTCGGTCGGGTGGGTCGCCGTACTGGCGGCCAGTACCGACTGGGCGGACAAGCCCATCAGGACGATGGCGCAACGCAGGGCGCGTGTGGCTTTCGAAGCTGCATTCATCGGAACCTACCTCAAGCTGTGATCTGCAAGCTGGTCGTGCCCTCGGGCCCCGGCCAGCAACTGTTTCAACCGATGGGCGAGGCCTTGGCGCTCCCCGTGATCGAGGAACGACGCGACTTCGACCTCCTCCCCAACGCGAGCGTGTCGCCTCGCGCCTGTCCGGATTCCTTGCCCCGCGGCCGCCGCACCCGTGACGGATGCACGCTCCGTGCACGCCAGGGCCGCAGCGAAGCCGAACGTCCAGCCGGCCTGGGCCAACGGGAGCGGCTCTGTCGCAGTGGCCCCAAGCGCATGTCGATGGCCGGAAACCCGCGAATTTTACGCCCCGGCCCTGCTGCGGGGCAAGCCGAGTACGGCGACGTACGGCCTTCACGGTGCGGGTTTCGTCTTCACCGGCAGACGGTCCTGCGCAGGCGACGCGGCTTTGCCGGCCTGCGCCCCGACGACTAGAATGACCGGCTTCGCGGACCTTGCCTGCCGTCCGCCCCACTTCCGACGGGATCGCCGTGACGCCCATCCTCAGCCCCGAATTGCCCGTGGCGGTGTCGCCGCTCCGGCAGCGCATCACCGATGCCTATCTGCGCGACGAGACCGAGCACCTGGCCGAATTGCTCGAGCAGGCCCGGCTCCCCGATGCCGACCAGGCTGCCGTGCAGGCCACTGCCGTCGCGCTGGTGCAGCGCACCCGGGTGCGCGCCTCGGATCCGGCGATGGTCGAAGCCTTCATGCGCGAATACGACCTGAGTTCGGAAGAGGGCGTGCTGCTGATGTGCGTGGCCGAGGCCCTGCTGCGCATTCCCGACCAGGCGACCGCCGACAAGCTCATCCGCGACAAGCTTGGCGATGCGGACTGGGATTCGCATGTCGGCCAGTCGAGCTCGGTGCTGGTCAATGCCTCGACCTGGGGTCTGATGCTCACCGGGCGCGTGGTCAACCTGGCCGGTGATATCCAGCGCGACGTGTTCGGTTCCTTCAAGCGCCTGATCGGCCGCATGGGCGAACCCGCGATCCGGCTCGCCGTGCGTCAGGCGATGCGCATCATGGGCCATCAGTTCGTGATGGGCCGGACCATCGGCGAAGCGCTGGAGCGCTCGCGCAAGGGCGACAACGCCCACTACCGCTATTCCTTCGACATGCTCGGCGAAGGCGCGTTCACCGCCAAGGATGCCGCGCGTTACCTCGAAGCCTACCGTCAGGCGATCAAGGCGATCGGCTCCGGCGGCCCGTATCCGGACGTGTTCGCGGCGCCGTCGATTTCGGTGAAATTGTCCGCGCTACATCCGCGCTACGAACTGGCCAAGCGCGCCCGCGTGCAGGCCGAACTGACGCCGCGCGTGCTCGAACTCGCGCAGCTGGCGAAGGCGCAGGGCATCGGCTTCACGATCGACGCCGAAGAATCGGAGCGTCTGGAACTGTCGCTCGACGTCATCGGCGGCGCTTTCCTCGACACGTCCCTCGACGGTTGGGAAGGCTACGGCCTCGCCGTGCAGGCTTACCAGAAGCGCGCGCCGTTCGTGATCGACTATCTGGTCGCGCTCGCGCGCCAGGCTGGCCGGCGCATGCCGATGCGCCTGGTCAAGGGCGCGTACTGGGATTCGGAAATCAAGAAAGCGCAGATGGACGGCCTCGGCGGCTATCCGGTCTTCACGCGCAAGCCCAATACCGACGTCAGCTATCTCGCCTGTGCGCGCAAGATGCTTGCCGCCAGCGATGCGCTGTATCCGATGTTCGCCACGCACAACGCGCAGACCATCGCCGCAATCCACCGCATGGGCGCGGGCAAGGCGTTCGAATTCCAGCGTCTGCATGGCATGGGCGATCACCTTTACGCCGAAACGATCGGCAAGGACCAGCTCGACGTCGCCTGCCGCGTATACGCGCCGGTCGGTTCGCACGAAGACCTGTTGCCCTACCTGGTGCGTCGCCTGCTCGAGAATGGCGCCAACTCCAGCTTCGTCAACCGCATCACCGACGAGACCTTGCCACCGTCAGAGCTCGTCGCCGATCCGGTCGCCACCGTCGCCGCTTTCGACAGCAAACCCCATCCCCGCATCCCGCAGCCACTCGCCATCTTCGGCGAGGAGAGGAAGAATTCCATGGGCGTCAATCTCGCCAACGACAAGGACCTGCAGGCGCTCGCCGACAGGATCAATGCGGCCATCAAGTCCTGGAGCGCGGCGCCGCTGGTGCCGGGTGCAAGCGGCGGCGGTGCGATGAACGACGTTACCAATCCGGCCGATCGCCGCGACAAGGTCGGCCAGTGGCAGGCCAGCAATGCCGCGCAGGTCGAGCGCGCGCTGATCAATGCCCGCGCCGCATTCAACAGCTGGGATCTGACCCCGGCCGCCAGCCGCGCGAAGATCCTCGAGCATGCTGCCGATCTCATGGAAGCGCGTATGCCCGAGTTGATCGCGCTGTGCGTGAAGGAAGCGGGCAAGTCGCTGTCGGCCTCGGTCGCGGAAGTACGCGAAGCCGTCGATTTCTGCCGCTACTACGCCGTGCAGGGCCGCAAGCTGTTCGGCCAGCCGGAGAAACTGCCGGGACCGACCGGCGAATCGAACGAACTGCAGTTGCACGGTCGCGGCGTCTTCGTCTGCATCAGTCCGTGGAATTTCCCGCTGGCGATTTTCATGGGCCAGATCGCCGCGGCGCTCGCCGCCGGCAATACGGTCATCGCCAAGCCTGCAGAGCAGACCACGCTGATCGCGTATCTCGCGGTGAAGCTGTTGCACGAAGCCGGCGTGCCGGAAAACGTGCTGCAGTTCCTGCCCGGCGACGGCGCCACCGTCGGTGCGGCGCTGACCCGCGATCCGCGCGTGGCCGGCGTGGTGTTCACCGGCTCGACCGATACCGCCTGGGCGATCAATCGTGCGCTCGCCGCGCGCAACGCGCCGCTCGCGACGCTTATCGCCGAAACCGGCGGCCAGAACGCACTCATCGCCGATTCGTCCGCGTTACCCGAACAACTGGTCAAGGACGCGATGGTCGCGGCCTTCGATTCGGCTGGTCAGCGCTGTTCGGCGGCGCGCATCCTGTTCGTGCAGGCCGACATCGCCGACAAGGTCATCCACATGCTCGCTGGTGCGATGGACGAACTCGTTGTCGGCGATCCGGCGCTGCTGTCGACCGACGTCGGTCCGGTCATCGACGAAGATGCGCGCGCTCTGCTGGTTGCGCATGCCGAGCGCATGGCCAAGGAAGCCAAGCTCATCAAGGAAATCCCGTTGCCCGCGGCTTGCGCGCACGGCAGCTTCTTCGCGCCGCGCGTGTATGAACTCACCGCGCTGTCGCAGCTGACGCGCGAAGTGTTCGGTCCGGTGCTGCACGTGATCCGCTACCAGGCCGACGAACTCGACCAGGTACTCGCCGCGATCAATGCGACCGGCTACGGCCTGACCCTGGGCATTCATTCGCGCATCGACTCGACCGTGCAGCACATCGCCCGCAACGTGCATGTCGGCAATTGCTACGTGAATCGCAACCAGATCGGCGCCGTCGTCGGCGTGCAGCCTTTCGGCGGCGAAGGCCTCAGCGGCACCGGTCCGAAAGCCGGCGGTCCGCACTATCTGCTGAAGTTCGCTTCCGAACGCACGCTCACCGTCAACACGACGGCCGCCGGCGGCAACGCGTCCTTGTTGACCCTGGCCGACTGATTCGCGCGTCAGGACGGCCCGGCGGGTGTCATTGCCGGGCCGCGCCAGTGCTTGGTCCGGCGTGGCGGGCCGGGACAGGATTCCCTCGACGGACAGCTCGGGTTATTGTCTGTCCGGGCGCATCCGCGCCCCTCGATTGCCATACCTGGGGAAGGGGAAAACGATGGGTACCGCACTTTATTTCATTGGCATCATCTTGTCCGCCGTCGGCGGCATCTGGATTCTGGTCAATGCCTTCAAGACGAGCATTCTCTGGGGCCTGGGCTCCCTGTTCGTTCCGTTCGTGTCGCTGATCTTCGCGATCATGCATTGGGAACAGAACAAGAAGCCGTTCCTCATCTGCATCGCGGGCATTGTCGTGATGGTGCTGGGAATCTTCATGGGTGCTGGCGCCGGCATGATGGCGGCGCAGCAGATGCCCACTTCCTGATCGAAGCCACCGTGCGTAGAAAGCCCGGCTTCGGCCGGGCTTTTTTATGCGTCAGAGCGTCCTGACGCGATTGCGGCCATCGGCCTTGGCGCGATACATCGCCTGATCGGCGAGCGTCAGCAAATCACCGTCTTCCGCCGCCGTGCCCGTCAGCACGCTCACGCCGATGCTCGCGGTCACCGCGCGGTGCGGCCAGGCCGCCGATTCGATGCCATGGCGGATGCGCTCGGCCAATGCGAGCGCGCCCTCGGCATCCACGTCCGACAGTAGCACCACGAATTCCTCGCCGCCGGGGCGCGCCGCGTAGTCCTCGCCGCGTATGCACTCGCGCAGGCAGGCGGCGACCTGCTCGAGCGCAGTGTCGCCGGCGGCATGACCAAAGCTGTCGTTGTAGCTCTTGAAGTGATCGACATCGATCGCAAGGGCGGCGACGGCTTCGTGATGCCGCACGGCATGCGCCACGCGCGAGGCCATCTGTTCGTCGAGTCCGCGGCGATTGCCCAGACCGGTCAGGGGGTCGGTCAGGCTCAGCTGTTCGTAGCGCGTGGCCATGTCCAGCAGTTCGGTCTGGTAGGTCGCCAGGCGCTCTTGCTCCATGCGCTGCTCCGTGCAGTCGGAGATGAGCCCGATGATGTGCGTGACATTGCCGAAGTCGTCGAGGATCTGGCGGCTGGTCGCGCGAATCCAGGCGATCTCGCCGCCAAAGCGGACCACGCGGAATTCGGAAGGCGTGTTGTCGTTGAGTTCGATCGCACGCTGCAGCTTGGTCATCACCATCTGGCGATCGTCGTCGTGCACGCGCGACAGGAACGATTCGAAGGTGCCGGGGAACTCGCCGATCGAAAAGCCGAGCAGTTTTTCGTAGTTGCCCATGAGCTCGGCGCGGTTGGTGCGCACGTTGTGCTCCCACATGCCCATCCTGGCCGAGTCCAGCGCCAGCTCCAGGCGATAGCGGTCGCGTTCGGCGGTCGCACGTTGCCGGTGAAGTTCGAACAGCGCGCGTACTTGCCGCGCCAACACGTCCAGCATGTCGTGTTGCCAGGGCGCCAGGATGCGCGGCTTCTGGTCGATCACGCACAGCGTGCCGAGGGCATTGCCGGCATCGGTGACGATCGGGACGCCGGCGTAGTAGCGGATATGCGGATCGCCGGTCACGTTGGGATAGTCGGCAAAGCGCGGATCGCTCTGCGCATCGCGGACTTCGAAGATCTCGTCGGGCGTCAGGATGGCATGCGCGCAGAAGGACATGCTGCGCGGCGTTTCGTCGTCGGTGATGCCGTGTTTGGCCTTGAACCACTGGCGGTCGGCATCGACCAGGGTGATCGTCGCCATCGGCGTTTCGCAGATCACACTGGCCAGGCGCGCGATGTCGTCGTAAACCGCCTCGGGCAAGGTATCGAGCAGCCGCAGCTCGTCGAGTTCGGCCAGACGGTCGGTTTCGTTGCTCGGCAAGGCAGCAGGCCGCATGCGGAACCTCGTGGAATGGTCTCTATCTTCACTCTGAATACACGCCCGCGGCGTAGAGACGGAGTGAAGACTTCAGACCGTCATCGACGGGGATGGTTTCAGGGGGCGATCAGGTCGGCGAGGCGGAATTCGTGCGGATCGCGATACAGCAGGGACCGCCAGGCGCTGCTGCGCTCGAAGGGTTTCCACTTGCCTTCGGGTTGCGCGAGGCGATCGGCGATCGCCCAGAGCACGGCGGGGTTCGCGCCCATGCCCAGGTGAGTCGCGCTCACTTCGATGTTCTCGGCGATGCGCGTTTCCTGCGCCAGACTCATGCGCCAGTTCACGATGCCATCGGTCTTGCTCATGATCGAGGTCGTCGGCACGCTGGGTTTGCCGTCGACGAGTTCCATCAAGCGCGGGTCATCGTGACGGAATCCGCTGACCAATTCGAAGATGCGCCAGACATTGGTGCCCTTGGGATGTCCGGTCAGCGGCGAGCCAAGCGTGACCACTTGCCGGATGCGGTCGGGCATGCGCAAGGCCAGTGCATTGGCCATCGCGCCACCGAGCGACCAGCCGACCAGACTGACTTTCTGGCCATGCTTGTCCTGCAGAAAACGTACCTTGTCGACGAGTCCCTTGATGATGTGATCGCGCGGCCCGAAATTCGGGCCCTGTTCCCAGGGACTGGCGGCGTAGCCGAGCTGGCTCAGGAACCGGCGCAACGGCCAGGTGCTGTGGTCTCCCGCAACCAGGCCCGGCAGCACGAGCACCGGATGGCCATCGCCGCGGGGCGCGTTCTTGAGCCAGGGCCAGGCAAGGGCGAACGAAGCCCATTCGAACATCGCACGACCTTCCATGGCGAGCAGCAGAGGCGACGGTGGTTTCATCGGTTGATGGGTCCGGGGGCGCTTGCGCGCGGGGGGTTTGGCTTTCATTCGGGCAGACGTTCGCACAGTTCGTGGAAAGAGTCAGCGATCGCGTCGGCGACGAGTTCGGGCCGCGCCACGATGTCCTTGCAGGCGGTCAGGCCAAACTCTAGCTGGCCGGCATAGCTCTGAACCGTGAAGTTGATCGCGAGTCCGTGCGTGACGATGGATACCGGATAGTAGTGATTCAGTTTCGCACCGGCCAGATACAAGGGAATCGGCGGTCCGGGGACGTTGGAAATCGCCACGTTGGCCAGCGGCGGCAGGCGCTCGGCGATGCGGCCGCGCGCCCACAATCGCGATAGCCCGGCGGCCCAGATCGGTGCGGCAAGGCCAGGGAAGTCGGTCGGAATCAGGTCCTTAAAGGCGGCGACGCGTTGTTTGATCTGCGCGGTCGAAGCGCGGATCGCCTGCAGTCGCGCCACCGGGTCGGCGATGTTCGTCGCCAGCGAACACTGCACCATCGACACCTGGTTGTTGACCTCCTGGTTGCCGGCCTCGCGCAGCGATACCGGCATCGCCGCGACCAGGGATTTCGCCGGCAGTTTTTTCGATGACAGCAGCAGGTCGCGCAAGGCGCCGGCGCACACGGCCATCACGACGTCGTTGAGACTTGCGCCGAAACCGCGGGCGACGCGCTTGACCTCGTCCAGCGGCAGGGACACGGCGGCGTAGCTACGATCCGGTCCGATCTGCTGGTTGAACACCGTGCGCGGCGCCAGCAACAGGTTTTCGCGCAGGCTGCCGAGCATGCCGGCCGCCTGGCCGACACTGCCGGCGAGCTTGAGCGTGGCGGGCAGGGCGCGCAGAAGCTTTGCGAATTGCCCCACCGTCGACCGCGTGGCGACGCGCGCGAGATCGCGTTTGCGCAGGCGTGCCGGGGTCGGCGCGTCCGGCGTCTTCTTGCGTCGTGCGGCAGGTTTGGCTTCGACGTCGAGCAGTGCCTGTGCCAGCGCGATGCCGCCCTGGCCATCGAGCAGGGCGTGGTGGATGCGCGAATACAGCGCGACGACGCCGGGCTCGACATTGTCGATGACCACGAACTCCCACATCGGCCGATCGCGCGGCAGCATGCCCGAATGCAATTTGCCGACCAGGGACATCAGCTTCTTGCGACCGCCGGTACCAGGCAGCTTGCGGCGTTTGACCTGCGACTGCAGGTCGATGTCCTGCGCTTCGCTCCACATCGGATGGCCTAGATCTAGCGGTGCCTCATGCAGCACGCGGCGCAGCGCCGGCGCGCGCGGCAGGCGTTCGGCCAGATGAGCAATGAGCGCAGTGCGGAAATCGTAGCCGCGTCGCTTGGGCAGTTCGATCAGCATCACGCTGCCGAATTGCATCGGCGTGCCCGCGGCCTCGAGATAGAGAAAGCCGGCATCGAGGCCGGAAAGCGCTGCGAGTCGTTTCGCCATGAACCGAAGATACTCCCGGTCAGCGGCCCGTGAATACTGCCTGGCGGCGTTCGCCGAACGCGCGGACGGCTTCCTGCATGTCCTCGGTCCGCAGCATGGCCGGCAACGCGGGCATGAGCGCATCCAGGGCGGCACGCTCGCCTTGTCGGCGTGCCAGGCGTGAGGACGCCAGCGCCGCCTGCACACCGAGCGGCGCGGCGGCGGCGATGCGTTGCGCGATCTGCACGGCGGCATCGAGCTGCTGCCCCGGTGCCACCAGTTGCTGCACCAGACCGAGCCGGAACGCCTCTGCCCCGTCGAATTCTTCGCCGGTCAGAATGTAGCGCTGGGCATTGCCCCAGCCGATTTCCTGCATCAACCGTACCGTCGCGCCGCCGCAGGGAAAGAAGCCACGCAGGACTTCCATCTGCGCGAATCGCGCGTCGGTCGCGGCGACACGAATGTCGGCGGCGAGCATCAGTTCGATCGCCACGGTGAAACTCACGCCCTGGGCGGCGACCACGACAGGCTTGCGGCAGCGCCGGTCCTCGTCGAGGCCGAAGGGCTCGATACCGCCCTCGGGAAGTTCGGCGAGCCGGCCCTGCGCCAACACCGGCGCCCACTGCGTCAGGTCCAGACCGGCGGTGAAGTGTTCGCCATGGCCGAACAGCACGCCCACGCGCAGATCCGGATCGCGGTCCAGTTCGCCATAGGCACTGGCCAGCGCGCGATAAGTGTCGACGTCAAACGCGTTGCGCTTGTCGGCGCGATTGAAGCCCATGAGCAGCACGTGGCCGCGGCGTTCGAGAGTGAGTTTGGTGTCGGTCATGGCGTGTCCCGGTCAGAAGTGTTCGCTGCGCATCGCGAGGGTCGTGTCGTCGAGGGCTTGCAGCAAGGTCAGCAGCGGTTCGACGCTGGGCAGCTCGTGGCGGAAGAAAAAACGGCAGGCGAACAGTTTTCCTTCGTAGAAATCCCGGTCCGCGTCCGTGGCCTGCGGCAAGGCCTTCGCCGCGATCACCGCCTGCTTGAGCCAGACCCAGGCAATGAGCGTGTGACCCATCGCCGTCAGATAGTGCGAGGCATTGGCCAGGCCCAGACGTACGCGCCCTTCCTTGAGGCAGGCGGCGAGGATTTTTGTGGTCTCGCCGAGGCGCTGGACGGTGCGCATCAAGGCCTGCGCGTATTCGGCAAGACCGGCCTGCGTCTTCGCTTCCGCGGCGGTCGCGAGCAAGTCGGCGAGTATCGCCTCCAGCGCCGCGCCGCCGTCCATCAGGACCTTGCGGCCAAGCAGGTCGATGCCCTGGATGCCGTTCGCGCCTTCGTGGATCGGATTGAGCCGGTTGTCGCGCCAGAACTGTTCGACCGGATATTCGCGCGTGTAGCCGTAGCCGCCGAGCACCTGTATCGCCAGGTCGTTCGCTTTCGTGCACCACTCGCCCGACCAGGCCTTGATCACCGGCGTGAGCAGGTCGAGTTTGAGCGCAGCCAGGCGACGCTCGGCGGCGTCCGCGTGCTGTGCCTGCCGGTCGATCAGCGTGCCGCCGTAGATCGCGAGCGCGAACGCGCCTTCGACGTAGCATTTTTGCTGCAGCAACATGCGTTTGACGTCGGCATGTTCGATCAGCGCAACCGGCTTCGACGTCGGATCCTTCTGCTCGGGATGGCGGCCCTGTCGTCGTTCTTTCGCGTATTGCAGCGCATACCGATAGCCGGCCATGCCTTGCATGATCGCGCCCATGCCTACACCGATGCGCGCCTCGTTCATCATGTGGAACATCTGCGCGAGGCCCTGGTGTTCGGTGCCGACCAAGAAGCCGACGCATTGCTCGCGCTCGCCGAATTTCAGGAAGGTGTTGACGATGCCGCGCTGGCCGAGTTTGTGGTTCACGCCGGCGAGTTGCACGTCGTTGCGCGCGCCCAGCGTGCCGTCATCGTTGACCAGGAAGCGCGGCACGATGAACAGGCTGATGCCCTTGACGCCGGGCGGCGCGTCGGGGGTTTTCGCGAGCACCAGATGCACGATGTTTTCGGACAGTTCGTGGTCGCCGCCGGAAATCCACATCTTCTGCCCGACCAGACGATAGCTGCCGTCCGCCTGCACGTAGGCGCGCGTGCCGATATCGGATAGGGACGAACCGGCCTGCGGTTCGCTCAGGCACATCGTGCCGAAATAGCGCCCTTCGAGGATGGGCTGGCGATAGCGGCGCTTCTGCTCGTCGGTGCCGTGTGCCTGCAGCAGGTTGGCGACGCCGCGCGCGAGCAAGGTGTATCCCGTGGTCGACACGTTGGCGGCAAGAAACATCGCGTCGCTGAGCAGGGCCAGGGTGTAGGGCAGCTGCAGCCCGCCTTCTTCCTCGTCGCCGAGCAGGGCCATGAAACCGGCCTCGGCATACGCATCGAGGGCGACTTTGACTTCCGGAATGATGTGCACGCGGCCGTCGACCAGATGCGGTTCATCCACATCGGAAAGTCGGTTATGCGGCGCGAATTTTTCCATCGCCAGCTTGTGCGACTGCTCCAGGATCGCGGCGAAGGTGTCGTGGCTGTGACCGGCGTAGCGCGGGTAGGTCAGCAGGGTGGACAGCGGCCATAGCTCGTCGGTGACGAAACGCAGATGGCGGAAATCGATCAGCGGAGAACTCATGCGCGCGTGGTCTAGGCAGGGGAAGCCCAGACATTACAGGCTGCGGCGCGGCGTGGGGATGTCGCAGTCGGGAGATTTGTTCCCGAGCAGGCGTTTACAGGTCTTGCTGGTACCGGACGTAGGGCACGCGGCCTTCTTCGCTGCCGCTGTCGGTGCGCGCATCGGGCAGGCCGAACGGATTCTTGCCGCGCGTGACGATATTTTCGGCACCGACCGACAGCTTGGCGCGCCACGGCGTCCGCCAGGTCACGCCCGCGCCCAGGGCGCTGAAGCGCTGCGGCTGGCCGGGAACTTCGATCATCTGGCCGGTGATTTCGCCGCCGATGCTGCCGACGCCGCCACCCAGACTCAGGCTGCCCGTCCGCCATTCGGGCGGCAGGCCGCCAGGAAGGTCGGCGGTTTGGATCAGTCGCGCGCGGGCCAGCGTGCCGCCGATGCGGACCCAGCCCTGATCGCCGACGGCGATCTGACCGACCAGGCTGGCGTTGCGTTCGTCGATGCCGGCATTGCCCGGACCGAGCAGGGAGCTCAGCAGGCGACGATCCGCAGGAATGCCGCCGATCATGGTGGCGTTGCCGTCGAGCAGGTCCTGTCCCATGCCCAGGCTGGCCGTGAGCTGCGCGCCGCCGCGGCGCGCCTGCAGGGAGCCATTGACCGAGCCCCGACCGGGCAAGACCAGGTCGGACGAGGAATTGAAGTTGGCGAGCAGGCAGTGGCCGGCCAGCGAACCGACCGTCGTGATCACGCTGCGGCTATTGCACAGCACGCCCACGCCCGGATTGGCATCGAGCGAAATGCCGGCACGCAATTGCAGGCCGTTGTTCAGCAGCAGGCTGCGATCGGCGCCGTTGGCGGGCTTGATGATGCGCTGCGAGGGCAATTGCGGCAGAACCGACGAAGGTTCGATGAGCAGCAGCGCCTTGATCTGGCCGTTCTCGTTGTCGAGCACGGGCAAGACCGTCGTATTGCGGTTCTGATCGACCAAGGGCTTGTACGGCGCGTTTTGCGCATGCGCCGACATCGCCAGGAAGGCGAGCAGGAGACAGGCGGTCAGGCGCAGTTGCACGGTCGATGATCCTTTGTAAGGGCCGGGGGGCCAGTTACAGAGCGCCGGACAGCCGGCGAAGTTCCCAGAGTCACTATAACGCTTTACGGGAATTTAACCACTCCCGCCCGGCCCCGCCAAGGCCTATTGCAGGCGTTCCGAGCCCGGCGCACTGGGGCGGGGGGCCTGGAACAGGGTCAGGATCTGCTCGGGGCTGAAGGCGTAGCCCTGGCCGCAGAAGTCGCAGTGGATCTCGGCCTGGCCGGCCTCGGCGGCCGCCAGGGCCTCCTCGACGCCCAGGCTGCGCAGCATGTCCTCAACCCGTGCCTGCGAGCAGGAGCAGGCAAAGCTCAGGGGGCGCTGGCCGAGCACCCGCACTCCTTCCTCGTGGAACAAGCGCCAGAGCAGGCTTTCGACCGAGACCGTCAGCAGTTCGCCCGGGCTAAGCGTGTCGAACAGGGCGCCGCAGCGCACCCAGCTTTCCCGGTCGCTGGCCGGGCCTTCCGGCAGCCGCTGCAGCATCAACGCCGAGGCGCGATCGCCGTTCGCCGCCAGCAGCACGCGGGTCGGCAATTGCTCGGAATGGCTGAAATACCCCTCGAAGGCTTCCGACAGGTAGTCGGCGTCCAGATCGACCAGGCCCTGGTAGCGCTGCATTTCCTGGCCGCCCGCCGGCTGGTTTTCGATCGTGATCGCCAGCACCGATCCGGCGCCGAAAGCACGTGGCGTCAGGGGGACCGGCAGCGGTTCCGCATAGTGGGCGATGCCGCGCACGGTGCCTTCAGACGTGCATTCGGCGAACAGCGTGCGCAGCGCGCCGGTACCACGCATCTGCACGCTGAGCCGGCCGTCGACCTTCACATGGCCGGTGAACAGGGCGGCGGCGGCGCAGGTCTCGCCCAGGCGCTCGGCCACGGACTCGGGATAGGACGTGCGGGCGCGGACCGCCTGCCAGGCGTCATCCAGATGCACCAGGACGCCGCGAACGCCAGAGCGTTCGAGCAGAAAACGGGTCAGCGTGTCGCGGTCGGAGATCGGGCTTTCGGACATGCGGGGCTCGAAGGGGATGCGGGGCAGCCGGGAGGCTATGCTGGAAGCCCGGCTTGGAGGAGATGGATATGGTAACGCCCGCCCCGATCCGCAAGGCAGCGATCTTCGCGATGCTCCTATGGGCATCGCAGTTTCTGGCCGTGCCCGCCATCGCCGGCGACTTCGACGATCTGGTCGCCGCCGAAAAAGCCTTCGCCGCCGACGCCAGCGCGCGCAGCACACGCGAGGCGTTTCTCGCCTCGCTGGCCGACGACGCGGTGGTTTTCGAGCCCGGGCCGGTCGCCGGCAAGGCGGCCTGGCTGGCCAAGCCCGAGGACAAGGGCAAGCTCGAATGGACGCCCGAATTCGCCGAGATCAGCGCAGGCGGCGACATGGGCTATACCGGCGGCCCCTGGCGCTACACCCCCGAAGGCGAGGACAAGCCGGTGGCGTTCGGTCATTACTTCACCGTCTGGGTCAAACAAGCCGACGGCAAGTGGAAGGTGCTTGCCGATCACGGCGTGCGCCACGTCCAGACACCCTTCGCCGAAACCGTGCAGCGCCGCGGCGGCTTGAGCGCAGGCGCGCCGCCGCTGTGGCCGGTGGGCGCGGCGGAGTTGCGCAAGGCCGATCTCGCTCCGGCGGGTCTGTTGACCGCGAGCATGGTGTCGGGCGATTTCCTGCGCCTGCGCGACGGCCATCTGCCGGATGGACGCTCGGAAGGCGCGGCGTTCGATTTCACGGTCGGCGGCCGGCTCGACGCCGGGCAATACATCGCGCCGGCTGGCGATATGGCCGTTACCTGGGGCGGCGGCGCCGGCAATCCGAGTTGGCTGCGGGTCTGGCGTCGGCCTACGGCCGGCGATGCACCTGGTTTAGGATGGCGGCTTGCGGTGGACGTCAGTCGGGCCGCGCCCCCGCCGCCACCGAAAGAATAAATGTCCGCAGCTTCTGTCACGGCGTCCGCGCGCGGCGCCGCCCCCTCCCGTCGCAAGGGCCGCTGGCTGCGCCGGATATTTTTCTGGCTGCCGTTCTGGTTCGTCGTCATCACCGTCGGACAGGTGCTGATCCTGCGCTGGGTGCCGCCGGTCACGAGCGCGTTCATGCTCGGTCGCCAGATCGACGGCATCGCAGCGGGCGACTGGTCGTACCGGCCGCACTACGAATGGCGCGCCTGGGAAAATTTGTCCAGCAACCTGCCGATCGCGCTCGTCGCCGCCGAAGACCAGAAATTCCCCGAGCACAGCGGCTTCGATTTCGAAGCGATCGACAAGGCGCTCGCGTACAACCAGCGCAGCCGGAAAGTGCGCGGCGCGAGCACGATCAGCCAGCAGGTCGCGAAAAACCTGTTCCTGTGGAGCGGGCGCAGCTACCTGCGCAAGGGCTTGGAAGCCTGGTACACCGTGCTCATCGAATTGTTCTGGCCCAAGCAGCGCATTCTCGAGGTCTACGCCAACATCGCCGAATTCGGCGATGGCGTGTACGGTGCGGAAGCGGCGGCGAAAACCTTTTTCGGCAAGTCCGCCGCGCGCCTGTCGCCGTCGGAAAGCGCGCGGTTGGCGGCGGTGCTACCTAACCCGAAAAAATACAGCGTGCGCAAGCCGGGAACCTATGTGCAACGGCGCGCGCGCTGGATCGAGCGCCAGGTGCGCCACCTGGGCGGGGCGTCCTATTTGACGGCGCCGGTCGTCGCGGAAGAAGAAAGCAAGCGGTAGGCGATCCAGGCCAAGGCCGTGCCGAGCAACTGGGCCATGACGAAGCCGGTCACGTCCTGCGGTCGGATGCCCGCGAACGTTTGTGTGAGCGCGCGAGCCAACGTCACCGCCGGATTCGCGAACGAGGTGCTGGCCGTGAACCAGTACGCGGCGAAGATATAGCTCGCGACCAGGGCCGGAATGGCTTTCGGGCGATGCTCGCCGCCGAGCAGGATCGTCAACAGCAAACCGAAACTGGCGACTGCTTCACTCAGCCATTGTCCGCCGCCATGACGCGCGTGCGTGCCCGGTTGCAGCCAGGGCAGATCGAACATCGCATGCGCGAGCACGACGCCGACGCCGGCCGCGACGATCTGTACGACGACATAAGCGAGCAGGTCGCGCGATGACAGCTCGCCGCGCAGACGCAGCGTCAAGCTCACCAGCGGATTGAAGTGCGCACCGGACACCGGGCCGAGCAGCACGATCAGCACGTACAGCATGCCCGCCGTCGCTGCGGCGTTGGCGAGCAGGGCGAGGCCGTCGTTTCCATCCGACAGCGCCACGCCCATGATTCCCGAGCCGACCACGGTGGACAGCAACAGGGCGGTGCCAAGGAATTCGGCGAGCAGGCGGCGCGATAGCGAAATCATAGGGATGCCAGCAGTGTTTTCACGCGCGTGGAAATCTCGTCGCGCACGCGTCGGTAGTCGGCGTCGTCCATGTGCTTGGGGTCGGGCAGGGCCCAGTCCTCGCGGCGGCGCGCCGGCACCCAGGGGCAGCTGTCGCCACAGCCCATCGTGATGACCGCATCGAATTCGCCGTCGATCTCGTCCAGGGATTTCGACGCATGCGCCGCGAGGTCATAGCCGACTTCGGCCATGAACCGGATCGCCTTCGGATTGATCACGCCCGAGGGCCGCGAGCCGGCGCTAAGCGCTTCCACCGCGTCGCCGCCGTGCAGATGCGCGAACGCCTCCGCCATCTGGCTGCGGTTGGCGTTTTCCACGCAGACGAACAGCACGCGTTTCTTCTCGCTCACGATCATTCCCTTTTGGTACGGATGGATTCCAGGCGCTCAGCAGCAGCCCGACTGCGGCGCGCAGCAGGACGCACCGGCGACGAGGCGCGGCTTCATCGCTTGAGGCTCGGGTGTGCAGGTGGCGCCGTCGGTGGCACAGGCCTTTTCGCCGGCGTAGTAGGTGGTTGCTTCGCCCTGCGTGTGGAAGGTCTCCCAGCGCGTGCCCTGCGGGTCTTCGGTCCAGGCCTTGTCCGAGCGCGCGTAGCAACACACAGCGGCTTCCTCCGGTACCACGCTTCCGCCTGCGGCATCCAGCCGGACACCGAGTTCGGCCAGTTCTTCGCTCGATTCGGCCTGGATGCCGAGATGATCGATGCCCGGCGCCCGGCCGGTGTTGGAAATCGCGAAATTCACTCGCGGCTCGTCGAGCATCCATTTGGCGTAGTCGGGCTTGAGTACATCGGGCGAACTGGCGAACAACGCGGAATAGAAGCGCACGCTGGTCGGCAGGTCGGCGACATTGAGATGGACATGAAAACGTTTCATCAGCGCACTCCGGGCGTTTTTCGTGGCGGGCAGGACAGGTCGGGGCCGCAGGCGGCGCCCTGACAGCAGTTCTCGGTGAGATAGGCAAGCAGATCGTTCATGCGCGTGTAGTCGGCGCGCACGCGGATCACGCGTCCCTCGCGCACGTCGCCGACTAAGCCAGCGGCGCGCAACACGTTCAGATGTGCGCTCAGCGTGGCGGGCGGCAGTTGCAGGCGTTCGCGCAACTCGCCAACGGAGAGGCCGTCGGCACCGGCCTGGACGAGCTGCCGGAATGCCGCGAGCCGGGACTCGTGGCCGAGGGCGCGCAGAGCTTCGAGAGCGAGGTCGGTTTCCATAGTTCCATATTTCCGGAAATATGGAATCGTGTCAAGCCGGGGAACGGAGCCGCTACTATCCCGGCATGCCTATCCCGCCCAGCCTGACCGTCGTCATCGCGGCCTACAACGAGTCCGAAGCCCTGCCGCTGCTGCATCCGCGCCTGGTCCAGGCGCTGGCCGGCACGCCCGTCGACGCGCGCATCCTGTACGTCGACGACGGCAGCCGCGACGGCACCTGGGACGCGCTGCAGCGCCTCGCCGAATCGGATCCGCGCGTGAGCCTGCTGCGCCTGTCGCGCAATTTCGGCAAGGAACTGGCGTTGACCGCGGGTCTGGATCTGGTCGAGACCGATGCCGCGCTCGTGCTCGATGCCGATGGCCAGGATCCGCCGGAACTGATTCCGGCCTTCGTGGAGAAATGGCGCGAAGGTTTCGATGTCGTCTATGGCACTCGCAGCGCCCGCGCCGGCGAGAGCTGGCTCAAGCGGGCGACGGCGAATGCGTTCTATCGGGTCATCAACCGTCTGTCCGACACGCCGATCCCGACCGACACCGGCGACTTCCGCCTGCTGTCGCGCCGCGCGCTCGACGGACTGCGGCAGTTGCGCGAACGCCAGCGTTTCATGAAGGGGCTGTTCGCCTGGGTCGGCTACCCGCAGGCGGCGATTCTCTACGAGCGCGGTCCGCGCATCGCCGGCGGCAGCAAGTACAACTACTGGCGCCTGTGGAATCTCGCGCTGGAAGGCATCACCGGATTCTCCACCGTGCCACTGCGCGCGGCGACGTACCTGGGGCTGGCGACCGCACTGAGCGCATTCGCCTACGGTGGCTGGGTGATCGCCAAGACCCTGCTATGGGGCGATCCGGTGCAAGGCTGGCCGACGACGATGGCGGTGATGCTCTTCCTCGGCGGCGTGCAACTGGTCGCCCTGGGAATCATCGGCGAATACCTCGGCCGTCTGTATCTGGAAGCCAAACAGCGCCCGCTCTACCTCGTTCGCGAGCGCTGGCCGCGGGACTGAAATCCATGTTCATTCCCTCATCGGGAAGGACTATGATTGGGACGCACATCCAGTGATCGGAGGGGGCATGCGCAAGGTCAGCCACATCCTCGAAACCAAGGGCAGCCGCGTGGTTTCGGTGCCGCAGGAAGCGCCGGTACTCGAAGTGATCCGCCTCATGGCCGAACACCACATCGGCTCGGTTCTGGTGGTGCGCGGTCCGGAAGTCATCGGCATCGCCACCGAACGCGACTACGCGCGCAAGGTCATCCTGCAGGGCCGTTCTTCGGCCGACACGCCGGTCAGCGCGATCATGTCCAGCCCGGTTGTCTGCGTGTCTCCCGACGACAGCGTGCCGGCCTGCATGGGCATCATGACCGACCGCAAGATCCGACATCTGCCGGTGAAGGACGGCGAGCAGATCGTTGGCATGATCTCGATCGGCGATCTGGTCCGCACGGTCATCGAAGACCAGCAGCTCGAAATCAGCCAGTTGCAGCAATACATCACGAGCTGAGGTTCGGCGACAAATCGCCCGCGCGCCGAAGTGCCGGGCGAAAGAACAGGGCTAGACGGGAATCGTCAGCACCTGCATCGACACCGCGACGAAATGACAGATGCTGCCCATCAAGACGAAGCCATGCCAGACGGCGTGCATGTACACGCGCTTGCTCATGTAGAACAGCGTGCCCAGGGTGTAGGCCAGGCCGCCGGCGAACAGCCACAGCAGCGTCGACAGCGGCACCATCTGCAGAAACGGCTTGATCGCCGTCACCACCATCCAGCCCATGCCGATGTAGATCAGCGTGGACACGCCCTTGAAGCGCCCGGTGTAGAACAGCTTGAACACCACGCCCAGCACCGCCAGCGTCCATACCGCGGCCAGCAGCCATTCGCCGCCGTGTCCGCGCAGACCGATGAGGGTGAACGGCGTGTAGGTGCCGGCGATCAGCACGAAAATCGCGCAATGGTCGAACACCTTCAGCCGCGCCTTGGCGACCGGGTGCGGGATGGCGTGATACAGCGTCGACGAGCAATACAGCAGCACCAGGGAAATGCCGAACACGATCGCACCGGCCAGCTGCCAGCCATCGCCGCGCAGCGCGGCGAGCGTGATCAGCACGGCGCTCGCGACGAGGCTGAGCAGGAATCCGAAACCGTGCGTGAGCGCGTTCCAGATTTCCTCGCGCCAGTCGTGGATGTCGTCGTCGATCATCTCGGGTCCTGCCGGACGCAGCGTCCGGGTCGGCCTCAGCCTGAGGGCTCGGGGCCGAGCCGGCAACCTAATCCGCGCTCGTGATGGAGGTTGGCGCGACGACGTCGGCGGCATCGGGTGTCGCGACCGGCGCCGGTCGCCGCCAGAACGGGGGCCGGATATTGCCCTGGGCCATGGCCTGGCGCGTGAAGAACACCGCGAGCGATACGCACAGCACGACCGTCAGCAACGAGGCCTCGGCGCCGAATTCGCCGCCGCTGATGAGCAGCGGACCCTGCGTGCTCGCGTTCAACCAGCCCTTGAGCTCGATGCCCGAGACCGGAATACCGAGCAAGGGCCCCTGGGTGAAGTTCCAGGCCGCATGCAGGCCCATGCAGAACCACAGCGAGCGCGTCCACGCATAAGCCATGCCGAGCAGAAGTCCGGCTTCGATGGCGATTGCCAGCGAACTCCACCAGGTCGCGTTGGGATTGGCCAGGTGCGCGGCGCCGAACAACAGGCCGGAAAATGCGATCGCGATCCAGGTGCCGAGGCCGTCCTCGACCACGCGGAACAGCACGCCACGGAACAGGATTTCTTCGGTGATGCCGGGCAGCAGGCCTAGCACCAGCAGCGGCGTGAGCAGATTCACCGCGTCGTTCACGCCATGGATCCGGTACGCGCCGAACGCCGCCATCAGGGCTGCCGTTGCAAGCATGATGCCCATGCCGACCAACCAGCCGATGCCCGCCTGCGGAAGCAGTTTGCGCGGTGCCAGTTCGGCGACTTTCCGGCCTTCGATGCCGCGCACCAGCAGCCAGTACGCCAGCGATACCGGCACCAGCGACCGCAGGGCGCCCAGCCACAAGTCGGCGCCGGAAACCTGCAGGCTTTGCGTCGGCGTGAGCCCCTTGGGCGGAATCAGCGCGCTCATGAGTTTGCTAAACAGCACCAACATGACGGTGAACAGCACGATGCGCACGATCGGATGGCGCAGGATGCGCAGCCAAAGCGGCGCGGCGGATTTCGCGGTCTGAGTGGTCATGGCGTCGTCGTCGGGTCCGGGTCAGGAAGGGTCGTTGTCGCTTTCGGCGTGGAAGGCGTGCAGCACGCGATGGATCATCGGCGCGAAGGTGACGCCGGCGATCGCCAGCACCATCAGTCCCGAATACAGCGCGTAGATACCTGCGAAGATCTTGCCGCCGTCGGTGCGGGGATCCCACAGCGGGCCCATGCCGGACAGGATCATCGAGGCATTGAGGAAACTGTCGAGCCAATCCAGGCCTTCGGTGCCGTGGTAGCCGAGCATGCCGACCGCAAGCGAGACGAGGATGAGGCCGAATCCGATCGCGGCGCTGAGCATGAGCCGCCGGAAAAACGCCGGCCAGGCCAGCAGGGCTTCGTGTCGACGCTCGAACTGCAGGAAAGGTTTTTTCTTCGCCATCGGAGCCATTACCCGGGTCGCCGGCCACGGCGCGGCCGGCAGCAGTTAATCAGGTCGCGGGCTGCAACGCGAGCGCTCAGTCGACGGCGAGCGCGTGCGCATGTTCGCGCGTGGCCGCGAAGGTCAGGTCCGGCCAGCGTTCCTGCGTGAGTTGCAGGTTCACGCGGGTGGGGGCGAGGTAGACCAGCTCGCCGGCGGCGTCGATGGCGAGGTTCATGGCAGCCTTCTCGCGGAACTCCTCCATCTTCTTCGCCGTGCCGCCGCGCACCCAGCGCGCGGTCGACACCGTGACCGGCTCGAAGATCGCATCGACGCTGTACTCGTCCTTCAAGCGATAGGCGACCACGTCGAACTGCAGCGTGCCGACCGCGCCGAGAATCAGGTCGTTGGACATCATCGGGCGGAAGAACTGGGTCGCGCCTTCTTCGGACAGCTGCGCGAGGCCCTTCTGCAACTGCTTGAGCTTGAGCGGGTCGCGCAGGCGCGCGCGGCGGAACAGCTCCGGCGCGAAGTTCGGGATGCCGGTGAAGCTAAGCTTCTCGCCGCTGGTGAACGTGTCGCCGATCGAGATGGTGCCGTGATTGTGCAGGCCGATCACGTCGCCCGGATAGGCGGTCTCGACGATCTCGCGATCGCTGGCCATGAAGGTCAGCGCGTTCGCGAGTTTCTGGTCCTTGCCGCTGCGCACGTGGAACGCCTTCATGCCCGCGTCGAAACGGCCGGAACACACGCGCAGAAACGCGACGCGGTCGCGATGCTGCGGATCCATATTGGCCTGGATCTTGAAGACGAAACCGGAGAACGCTTCTTCCTCCGGCGCGATTTCCCGCGAGGTCGTCGCACGCGGCTTCGGCGCCGGCGCGTGTTCGACGAAGAAGTCGAGCAGCAGCTGCACGCCGAAGTTGTTGACCGCCGAGCCGAAGAACACCGGCGTCTGCTGGCCGGCGAGGTATTTGGCCTTGTCGAAGGGATGCGACGCGCCTTCGACGAGTTCGAGTTCGTCGCGCAGTTCGCGCAGCATCTCGGCGCCGATGCGCGCCTCCAGCTGCGGATCGTCCAGCGAGGCGAAAATCGTCGAATCCTGGCGGGTGAAATTGCGGCCGCTTTCGAACAGGTGCACTTCGCCCGAGAGCAGGTGCACGACGCCCTTCAGACGCGAGCCCATGCCGATCGGCCAGATGACCGGCGCGCACTGGATACCCAGGACGGATTCGACTTCGTCGAGCAGGTCGATCGGCGACCGGCCTTCGCGGTCAAGCTTGTTGATGAAGGTCATGATCGGCGTGTCGCGCAGGCGGCAGACTTCCATGAGCTTGATCGTGCGTTCCTCGACGCCCTTTGCGCAGTCGATGACCATGAGTGCCGAATCCACCGCCGTCAGCACGCGATAGGTGTCTTCCGAGAAGTCGGCATGGCCGGGCGTGTCGAGCAGGTTGACGATGCGATCCTCGTACGGGAACTGCATCACCGACGAGGTGACCGAGATGCCGCGTTCCTTTTCCAGCGCCATCCAGTCGGAGGTCGCGTGGCGTGCCGCCTTGCGTGATTTGACCGAGCCCGCCATCTGGATCGCGCCGCCGAACAGCAGCAGTTTCTCGGTCAGCGTGGTCTTGCCGGCGTCGGGGTGCGAGACGATGGCGAAGGTGCGGCGGCGGTGGGTTTCACGCAGGTGTTCGGACATGGGGCGATCGCCACGGCGGGCCGCGGCGGGGGTCGGAAGAAGGGCGGCGAGTATACCAGCCGGCTGCCGAGCCTCCGGCCGGAACGCGGGTCCGAGCGCCCTAGCTTCCCGGCAGGGGCAGGAAGCCCTCGGGTCCGACCATGCGGAAAGGCACCGAAACCAAGCGCATGCCGCGATTGACCTGCAGGCAGAAATGCAGGTGCGGGCCACTGGAATAGCCGGTGTTGCCGCTGAAGGCGATCTGCTCGCCGACGGTCACGCGCTGACCCACCTTCACCAGGGCGCCGTTTTCCTGCAGATGCGCGTACACCGCCATGCTGCCATCGTCATGCAGGATACGGATGATGTTTGCGCGCTCGGCGTACTGCGCCTGATTGAGACCGGCGCTGTTGAAACCCGACATCACCTGCATGACTACGCCGTCGCGCGCGGCGAGCACTGGCGTACCGACCGGCACGATCAGGTCGACGGCATACAGGTTCTGTTCGTCGGTGTGGGAGAAGCCGCCATGGAAAAGCTGCCCGAGCTCCCAGTCGCTGTTCTCGTCGATCGGCAGCGAATACGTGCGGTCGTCCGGCATCGCGCGCGGGTCGCCCGGCATCGCCAGCAGGCCGACGGCATAGCTCGAGGGCAGCCCGGGCGCACTCGCTTCGATGCGGCTGATCAGCACGCGCTTGTTCGCGGCGATCACCTGCCGCAGCGGCAGCGAGGGCAGGGACTGCACGTTGTGCGCGGCGGTGAAGGACAAGTCGAGTTCGATCGGTCCGCCGAGGCGATTGGCGACATAGACATCGGTTGCTTCGCCGTTGCGCACCATCTGCAGGTCGGCGATGCCGCTCGAATCCGCCGGCAGCGCCCGTGCCGGTGCCGCGCGCGCTGCGCCATGGGCATTGTCGCCATAGTGGAGCGTGCCTTTGCCGTCGACCCAGCGATAGACGGTGTCGTCGGCAAGGGCAACGGCGGCAATGGCGAGCGCGAGCAGGGGGTAAATCAGGAGTCGCAGGATCATCTAAACGCCGGCCGGGAGGATGCCAGTGCGAAGTATTGTTCAATTGGCTGGGGTTTGTGAATGCCGTAGCCCTGCGCGAAGTCCACGCCGAGCTCTCGCAAAACTGAACAGACCGCCTCGTTTTCCGTATGTTCGGCGATCGTCTGCTTGTCCAGGACGTGGGCGATGTCGGTAATGGCGCGTATCACCGCGGTCGACAGCGAGGAGCTGTCGAGGTCGCGGACGAAGCTGCCGTCGATCTTGAAATAGTCCACGTCGAGCGAGCGCAGGTAGTTAAATGAACAGAATCCGGTGCCGAAATCGTCCAGCGAGAAGGCGCAGCCGAGCGTGCGCATCTGCGTGATCAGGCCCTGGGCCCGTGCCAGGTCGCGCACGGCGCTGGTCTCGGTGATCTCGAAACACAGTTTGTTGGCGGGAATCTTGCTGTTACGCACCCGATCGAACAGGAACTGCCGGAATCCCTCGTCGACCAGCGACGCGGCCGTGAGATTGATGGCGCAGGAATGCACCTGTGCGGCCGCGTCCGGTCGCGCTTCCAGCCAGCGCAGCGTCAGTTCAACCACATGCCGGTCCAAGGCCACGCCGAGCTGGAAACGTTCGGCAGCGGGAATGAAATGGCCCGGTTCCAGACGCTGTCCGGTCATCGGATCGCGCATGCGCAACAACACCTCGAAGTGCCGGCCTTCGGTGGGCTGGTCGTGCAGCGAGGTGATCGCCTGGCAGTCGAGTTCGAACAGGCCGCGGTCCAGGGCCTCGCGGATGCGCACGGCCCAGCGCATGGCTTCGGTGCGTTCCTGCATTTCGCCCGGTTCCCGGCTGGCGAGGCAGACCCGGTTGCCGCCCAGTTCCTTGGCCGTGAAGCAGGCGGCGTCGGCCAGCGACAGCAGGCGCGCGAATTCCAGTTGCCCCGGCTCGAAGATCACCAGGCCGATGCTGCCGGTGATATTGAGCACGTGGTCGCGCCAACCGACGCGGTAGTTCTCCAGTGCGCGCAACAGGTCCTGCATGCGTTCCTGGAAACCGGCGCCTTCGCCATCGAGCAGCAGCGCGAATTCGTCGCCGCCGATTCGGAACACGCGGTCGCTGTTGCGCACGCGCGCCTTGAGCAGCGAGCCGATGCCATGGATCAGCGCGTCGCCGGCCGCATGACTGGCGGTATCGTTGATCAGCGTGAAATGGTCGAGATCCAGATAGGCCAGGGCGCAGACGCCGCCCTTGCGTTCAAGCGCCTGTTGCGTGGCTTCCTCGAACGCGGCGCGGTTGGGCAATCCGGTCGGCGCATCGGTCATCGCCCGGCGCAGCACTTTGCGCGTGGCCAGGCGCTGCTCGAAGATCGACGCGACCAGCACCAAAGGAATCAACGAAAACAGGCACATGAAGCCGAGCAGCAAGGCCGAGTCGAGCGGCTTCTCCGGTGGCGTGAAGCCCGCCAGTCCCAGGCCCGTCAGCGAGGTCAGGAAGACGGTCACCGCGCTCGTGCCGAGCACGGTCCATACCGGCTGGAAGCGAATCGCGCTCCACAGCAGCAGACTCAGTGGCAGGGCGACCATGCCCAGCGCATACAAGTTGTTGCGGTTGCCACCCAGATAGACGACCGCGAACGACAGCAGCATGCCTGCGGCCCAAAGCGATTTCTCCCGTCCGCCCGAATAGTCCTGCCAGGGCGGCAAATCGGGATTGGTCGATGGCGGCGCCGTGAGGATCAGAAAGCTCGGCGCAACGCAGGCGATGCCGAGCAGGTCGCCCATGGACCATTTCGCCAGCGCCGGCCAAAAGGCGTCGGAGGTGATCATTCCCGACGTGACCAGGCCGGTCGTGCCGATGAGTCCGGACACGGCAACCATGACCATCGCTCCGCGCAGCAATCCGAAGCCGCTGGCGACGCTGATGCGTGTGCGCGTCGTGGTCAGGCGCACGACCCCGATACCGGCGAGCACGCCGAGCAGATTGCTGAGCACGGAATAGGGCAGGAACGAGACCGGCACCGGGCTGGTCATCCAGTGCATCAGCAGCACCGGCGCGGGAATGAACAGGGCCCAGCGCGGGCCATAGCGGATGACCGCGGCATAGGCCAGGCCCGAGGCCGGCCAGAACAGGGCGACCTGCCCGGGCGCGCGAATGAAGGCCTCCGCGTACCAGGCACCCAGCAGGTAGAGCGCTGTCAGAAGGATGAATCGCAACACTTCGCGCCCCCGTGTCCCCTCAGGCAGTGTACGCCTGGACACGAATGGAATTGCGACGGGGGCCGCGTTTCCGCACGACGCTGTGGTTCGGGGCTACCGGCACAGGGTGAGCGGATGCTCCGGTCTCGTTCCGCAGCGCAGGTCCGTGCGCGCTCAGCACTCGATGACGTTGACCGCCAGGCCGCCGCGCGAGGTTTCCTTGTACTTGTCCTGCATGTCGCGGCCGGTGTCGCGCATGGTCTTGATGACCTTGTCCAGCGACACCTTGTGCTTGCCGTCGCCACGCAGCGCCATGCGCGAGGCATTGATCGCCTTCACCGCACCCATCGCATTGCGCTCGATGCAGGGAATCTGCACCAGGCCGCCGATCGGATCGCAGGTCAGGCCGAGGTTGTGCTCCATACCGATCTCGGCCGCATTCTCGATCTGTCCGGCGCTGCCGCCGAGCGCGGCGGTCAGGCCGGCGGCAGCCATCGAGCAGGCGACGCCCACCTCGCCCTGGCAACCGACTTCGGCGCCGGAGATCGACGCGTTTTCCTTGTACAGGATGCCGACCGCGCCGGCGGTGAGCAGGAAGTCGAAGATGCCCTGTTCGTTCGCGCCCGGGATGAAGCGGTCGTAGTAGTGCAGCACGGACGGAATGATGCCGGCGGCGCCATTGGTCGGCGCGGTGACCACGCGGCCACCGGCGGCATTTTCCTCGTTCACCGCCAGGGCGTAGAGATTGACCCAATCAAGCACGGTCAGCGGATCGCGCATGGCTGCTTCCGGTTTCGAAGACAGCTCGGCATGCATGCTCGGGGCGCGCCGTGCGACATGCAAGCCGCCGGGCAGGGTGCCGCTGGCGCGGATGCCGCGGGCGACGCAGTCCTGCATCGCTTGCCAGATTTCGCGCAGGCCGGCGCGGATCTCGGTACCGCTGCGCCAGGCATGTTCGTTGGCGAACATCAGCGCCGCGATGCTCAGGCCATGGTCTGCGGCCTGCTTGAGCAGCTGGTCGCCGGAATGGAAGGGATGCGGCAGTTCGGTGGTGTCAGCGACGATGCGGTCTTCCGCCGCTTCGTCCTGGTTCACCACGAAGCCACCGCCGACCGAATAGTAGTCGCGCGTAGCCAGTTCCCGGCCTTGCGCATCGAAGGCAGTGAAGCGCATGCCATTGGTGTGGAAGGGCAGTTTCTGCCGCTTGTTCATGATCAGATCCTGCTTCTCGTCGAAGCGGATCTCGTGCTTGCCGAGCAGCCGCAGGATCTTGTCGCCGCGAATGCGTTCAAGCGCTGCGGGAATGATGTCGGGATCGATGCGGTTGGGCATCTGTCCTTCCAGGCCCATGAGCACGGCTTTGTCCGTGCCGTGTCCACGGCCGGTGAGGGCGAGCGAGCCGAACATTTCCGCACGCACGCGCGTGCATTGTTCGAGCACACCGTTTTCCTCCAGCCACTTCCCGGCGAAGCGCGCGGCCGCGCGCATCGGACCGACGGTGTGTGACGACGACGGCCCGATGCCGATCTTGAACAAGTCGAAAACGCTGACGGCCATGTGGAGGTCTTCCGTGGGAGACGGCTATTCTATGCCTGCGCGCCAGGCCGGCCGCAGTACGCCGCCGAATTGAGCCCGATGCGACTCACCCTGTTCCAGCGCGACCATTGCCATCTGTGCGATCTGGCCTACGAGGTCCTGGTCGCAGCGGGCGTGCCGGATTTCGATCCGGTGTGGATCGACGGCGACGCCGCGCTCGAGGCGCTTTATGGCATGCGCATCCCGGTCCTTCGTCGCGAGGACACGGCAGCCGAGCTCGACTGGCCGTTTGCGGCCGATGCGGTCCGGCAGTTTCTGGCTACTTCTTGACGGGCGTCGTCGCGGTCGCGACGGCCGGTGCCAGCACCAGATGCGTCTTCACCTTGACCTCGTTGGGCAACAGGTCGGTGTCTTCCCAATCGCCGAGGCCGATCTTGAAGTCCAGGCGCTTGAGTGTCGCCTGACCATCGAGCACCGGTTTGGCGCCGGCGACCCAGGTGAACGCCAGGGTCACCGGACGCGTGACGCCATGCAGGCTCAGCGCACCGTCGGCGGCGAATTTGTTGCCGCCCAAGGCGCGGAATCGCGTCGCCACGAAGCGCGCTTCCGGCAGTTTGGCGGCGTCGAAAAATTCCGAGCCGCGCAACATTTCGTCGCGTTCGCTGTTGCGCGTGTCGGCCGTCGCCAGCGCGATGCGCACGTCGAACCGGCTGCCGGCGAGTTTGGCCGGATCGAAACGGATCGCTGGCGTGAACTTGCCGAAGCGGCCCTCGAAAGCCTCGCCCTGGTAGGTGGCGGTGAAGCCCAGGGACGAGCCGGCCTGCATCGTCCAGTCGGCCGCGGACGCGCAGAACGAAGAAACCAACAAACACAGCAGGACGACGAGACGCATCTCAGGACTCCTCGGAAGGCGGTGGCGCGACCGGCGCGACGGCGGCCGGTTTCAGGAAGGGCAACATGCGCATCAGTGTGCGGTCATGCAGGCGGTAGTGATGGAACAAGGCCGCCGCCGCATGGGCCACGAGCAGCAGGGCGAGCGCATAGAAAAGCAGTTCGTGCGCTTCGTGCGCGAACGCCTTGATGTCCGGATCGTAGCCGGCGCCGAGCTTGGGCACCTTGAAGAGATTGAACCAGCGCAGCGGGAAACCTGCTGCGGAATTGAACAGCCAGCCCGACAGCGGAATCAGCAGCAACAGCACATACATCGCGCCATGCGTGAGCTTAGCGATACGGTCCTGCCAGCGCGGCGTGCCGGCGACTGCTTCCGGCGCCGACGCCAGCAGGCGCCAGACCAGACGCAGCAGGGTGAGCGCCAGCACCGTCAGCCCAAAACTCTTGTGCAGCGCATAAACCTGGACCTTGAAACTGCCGGTCGGCAGATCGGTCATCAGCAGGCCCACGGTGGCCAGGCCGAGAATCATCAGGAACGTCAGCCAATGCAGACCGATGCTGACCACGCCCCACTGGTCGGGTTTGTTACGGATCGGCATGAGCTGGCTCCTGGTCGTCGGCGCGGCGGTCAGATCGGATCGCTTCGGCTTCGATGATAAGACGGATCTCGTCGCCGACCACATTAGGCCAGGCATCCATGCCGAAATCCTTGCGGTGGATCGTGGCCGTCGCGGAGAACCCGACGGTCCGGCGCAAGGTCAGCGGGTGGCGTTTGAGTGCGTTGAGCGTGACGGCCAGAGTGACCGGACGCGTGATGCCGTGCAGCGTCAGCTCGCCGTGCACCTGGCCGGTGTGGTCGCCGGTTTTTTCCACGCGCGTGGAGACGAAATGCGCTTCGGGAAATTTCTTCGCGTCAAAGAAGGTGCGATCGAGAATCCTTTTCTGCCAGTCGGCATCGCCCAGGTTCAGGCTGGTTACGGGGACGGTCACGTCGACGGTGGCGGTCGACCAGTCTTCGGCATCAAACGCGAGGTGGCCATGGCTGCCGGAAAAACTGCCGACCGGATTGGAAAAGCCGGCATGACTGACCTGGAAAGCGACGCGTGTGTGCACCGGGTCGAGGGCGTAGTTCTCCGGCGTCTTCGCCGCGAGCACGCCCGTCGACCAGGCCAAGGCAAAACTGGTTAGCAAACCTGTCCAGGAAAGCATCTGCGGCAGCCGTCGGCCCATGAGCCAGCTCCAGTCTGAAGTAACGGGGCGATTGTAGTGTGCGACGGTCCTTCTTCGTGCCTTGTGAAGGCAACGCATCGTTGCGAGGATGCGTCGGGGACTCCTGTCCGCGTGCGTTTTCGCTTGCGGGGAGCGGCGGTCGGGCCTTTCGGCTCACGGCATTCGTGGACCTGGCGCGGAGCGCGTCGGGTCCGTTGGTGGCACTTGTCCGCGCGTTCTCCGGTTTCCGGGGCGTGTTTGGAGATTCGGGGGAATGCATGCGTTGCTTTGTCGCGTGGTTGTGCCTGTTCTTGTCCGCAGCCTGCTCGGCCGCGATCGATCCGGCCCCGGTATTCCGACAAATCGGCGTCGCCGACGGACTGCCCTCGATCGGTATCAATGCACTCGCGCTCGATCGCGACGGCTATCTATGGATCGCCACGCGCGACGGCCTCGCTCGCTACGACGGCGTCGGCTATCGCATTTTTCGCCACGTGCCCGGCGACCCGACGACGCTGCCCGGGAATTTCGTGCAAACGGTGTTGGTCGATGACCGCAATCGCATCTGGGTCAGCGTCGAAGGCGAAGGTGTCAGCGTATTGGACGTGGATCGTCGCGGCTTCCAGCATTTCAATCGCGGCAATCGACCGCTAATCCGCAGCAACGACATCTTCGCCATCACGCAGACCCCCGACCACGCGATCTGGTTCGGGACCTATGCCGGCGGGCTGTATCGACTGCGCCACGGCGGCGAATCCGGAGAGCAGCTGACGCGGTTTCTGCCGGAAGCAGGGAATGTGCATAGTTTGCCCGACGAGAATGTCTATGCCCTTGCCGTCGACCAAGCCGGAAAGTTGTGGGTCGGGACCACCAAGGGCGTCGTTCAATGGACACCGAGCGGCTGGCAGAAGATTCCAGATGAGCTGCTCAGTGGATCGACCATCCTCAGCCTCTCGCCGGATCGTGACGGAAGCTTGTGGATTGGTACACCTCAAGGTCTGAATCATCGGAAGAAGGACGGTCAAGTCGAAGTGCCCGAATGGCAAAGCCAGTTGCCTGTGGGTGGCGTGTTGTCGGCATCGAGGGACGATGAGGGTGGACTATGGATGGCCACGCAGCGAGGTATGGTGCGGGAGCAAAGAGGAATTGTTGAAAGCTTTCCGGGGACTCCTGTACGAGGACCCATGTTTTATCAATCCCTCGCTGACATTGAAGGAGGGATCTGGTTTGCGTCGGCAAATGACGGAATTTTTCAGCTGCCTGCTGGCTGGCGAAATTTCTCCGTGGTAAGTCGCGGTCCGGATCGACGCTCTTTAAAGAATCGTCTTGTAAGGGGTATGGCTTCCAGCTCAAGTGAGAAAGTTTGGCTGGTTGGAATAAGTGGTGTCGTAGAGAGTATTTCTGTTTCTGAAGGCATCGTCGATCGCGGTCCAGGTGCGACCGACAAACTGAGGCTGTTCAATCTGAGGTCTGTTTACGAGACAAAAGACGGGAGACTTTGGATTGGCTACAAAGGTCTGATGCGATATGACGCTCGGGACCGTAGTGTGCAGAGTTGGAGTATCGAGCAAGAAAAAGATCCGGCGATGTCCGGTCTTATCAACCGTTTTTTGGAAACCGACGACGGGCTCTTGTGGATGGCGTCCTACGGCAGCGGATTGCAAGCTCGCGATGACGCGGGCCACGTTGTCCACACTCTCCAGCCCAACGATGGACAAGGACTGCTCGCGCCCGAGGTGAAACAACTGGCTATCGGTCCTGATCGTGCGCTTTGGGTTGCCGGACCCGGAGGATTGCAGCGCTGGGACACGATGCGGTCCCGATTGGTCAACGTCGATGGGGCGCCGACGGAAACTATTTTTGGCATGGCCTTCGTGCCGCCCGACACCGTCTGGCTGCATCGTATGGCAGCGCTCGAAGGCTACCGTTGGGACGGCGAGAAGCTACAGCGATTCCGACAGCTGACCTCGGAACAAGGCCTGCCCGCCGTCGCCTCCGGCGGCATCGCGGTCGATCGCAATGGCGCGCTTTGGCTGACGACGTTGCGCGGGCTACTGCGCTACGACCCGGTGGCTGGACGACTTCGGCAATTCGGCGTACGCGACGGCCTGCCCAGTCAGGAGTTCGAACCGATCGCCCCGTTGATGACGCCCGGAGGACTCGGGTTGGCGTCCAGTGCCGAAGGCCTGGTGATTTTCGATCCCGCCCGCATCCGCGGCGCTGGCATCGCCCCCAAACTGTCCATCGATGCGATCAGTTTGCGTCGCCAAGACACGGTGTTGAATCTTCCGGCCAACCAAGGCCTGGTGACCCTCGGTCCGGAAGACCGCGACCTTCGCGTCAACGCGCGACTGCTGTCGTTCGTCGACCCGAAGGCGCATCGCTACCGGTTTTGGCTGCACGGCTACGATCGCGACTGGGTCAATGTCGATGAGCGCGGCGAGCGTGTGTTCTCGCGTCTGGATCCGGGCGATTACCGGTTGGAGGTCGTGGCCGCGAATGCCGAAGGATTGTGGTCGTCGCCGCGCGGCTTCCGTCTCGTGGTCAATCCCCCGTGGTGGCGCACGACCCCGGCCATCGCGGCAGCGCTGATGATCGTCGTCATGGGGCTCGGGCTGACCGCGCGGGCGTACCAGTCGCGCTTGCGCGAACGCCACGAGGCGTCCCTGCACGAGCAACGGCGACAATTCGCCGAACAGGGTTCCGAAGCCAAAAGTCGGTTTCTGGCAACACTCGGACACGAGATACGGACGCCCATGACCGGCGTGCTGGGCATGTCGGAGCTTCTGCTCGGTGGCGAACTCGACGGTGCGCAACGCCATCGCGTGCTCGCGATCCAGCGCGCTGGCCAGCATCTGCTGCGGCTGGTCAACGATGCGCTGGATCTGGCGCGCATCGAATCGGGCAAGCTCACCCTGCAGGACGAACCCTTCGATCTGCACGTGCTGCTCGATGAAGTCGCGGCGCTGTTGCGTCCCTTGGCCGAGGTCAAGCGCCTCACGTTCGCGCTGCAGCGCGGACCGGGAACGCCGCGGGTCGTGCGCGGCGATGCCGGACGCGTACGTCAGATCCTGCTTAACCTGGGCACCAATGCGATCAAGTTCACCGATCATGGCGAGGTCGCGGTGCGCAGCGCGCCCAGCGCCAGCGAAGGCCTGGTGCTGGAGGTCAGCGATACCGGACCGGGCATGAGCGCCGAGCAGCAGGCGCGTTTGTTTCGCCGATTCGAACAGGCCGAAGGGGCGAGCACCGCGCGGCGCTACGGCGGTAGCGGGCTGGGTCTGGCAATCAGCCAGGAACTCGCTGCCGCGATGGGCGGGCGCATCGAAGCGCAGAGTCTTCCCGGTCTGGGCGCGACCTTCCGGGTAGTTCTTCCCTTGGCCGCGGCACCTGCAAGCGAATTGGCCGGCCGCGACCTGCCGACGGCACAGGCGCCGTTGTCGCCGCTTCGATTGCTCGTGGTCGAAGACGACACCACCGTTGCCGAAGTCATCGTCGGCCTGCTCACGTCGCTCGGGCACGAGGTCACGCATGCGCCGCAAGCCTTGTCGGCGCTGGCCCAGGTACAGGAATCGCGCTACGACCTCGCCTTCGTCGATCTGGATCTGCCCGGCCTGGACGGCTTCGAACTCGCGCGCCTGATGCAAGCGCAGGGCCATGCGCTGCCCCTGGTCGCGCTGACTGCGCGGGCCGACGCCCACGCCGAACCGCTGGCACGTGCGGCGGGCATGCTCGGTTTCGTGCGCAAGCCGGTCACCGGCGACATCCTCACCGGTGCAATCAAGGAAGCGATGGTCTAGTGCAGCGTCGAACCGCTCAGCGCGCGCGACTGAAATCGTGCACGGCGTTGACGAGAACTTTCACGTGTTCGGGATTCATGTCCGGCGACAGGCCGTGACCGAGGTTGAAAACGTGGCCCGGATGCGGACCATAGCTCTCCAGCGTGCGCTTGACCTCGGCGCGAATCGCATCGGGCGAGGCGTACAATGTCACCGGATCGAGGTTGCCCTGGAGCGCGACCTTGCCGCCGATGCGTCGGCGGGCCTCGTCGAGCGACACCAGCCAGTCCACGCCGACACCCTCGGCACCGCTCGCGGCGAGCTCCTCGAGATACGGCGCATTGCCCTTGCCGAACAGGATCAGCGGCGTGCGCTCGGCGCCGTCGCCGCGCGCGAATTCCTGCGCGATGCGCGTGAGATAACGCAGCGAGAACTCGCGGTAGTGATGCGGCGCTAGCACGCCGCCCCAGGTGTCGAACACCATCAGCGCCTGCGCGCCGGCGGCGCGTTGGGCTGACAGATAGGCGATCACCGAATCGGTGACGACCTCGAGCAACTGGTGCATCAAGGCCGGTTCGCTGAAGGCGAGCGATTTGACCTTGGAGAAATTGTCGCTGCCGCCGCCCTCGACCATGTAGCAGGCCAGAGTCCACGGGCTGCCGGAAAAACCGATCAGCGGCACGCGCCCGCCCAACTCGCGGCGGATCAACGAGACGGCATCGGTGACATAGCGCAGTTCGGCGCCCATGTCGGGTACAGCGAGCCGGGCGATATCGGCCGCCGTGCGTACCGGTCGCGCGAAGCGCGGACCTTCGCCTTCGGCAAAGGTCAGGCCCAGGCCCATGGCATCGGGAATGGTGAGGATGTCGGAGAACAGGATCGCGGCGTCGAGATCGAAACGCTCCAGCGGCTGCAAGGTGACCTCACAGGCGAGCTCCGGATTCGTCGCCAGACCCATGAAGCTGCCGGCTTTCGCGCGCGTCGCGCGGTACTCGGGCAGATAGCGGCCGGCCTGGCGCATCAACCACACCGGCGTGGCGTCCACGGGTTCGCGGCGGAGCGCGCGCAGGAAGCGGTCGTTGGTTGCGGTCACGGGAATCCTCAAGGCGAAGTGTTTGACGTGAATGGGAGCAGTCGATCAGCGCGGCGCGTCGACGCCCTGCGCGAACATCACCAGGAATCCGCGTCGCACCTGGGCGTCGCGGGCTTTCTCGAAGGCAGCGAGCGCGGTGTCCTGGTCGAGGAACTGCTCGCGCTTGAGTTGGGCCTTGCCGCCGATATGTCCGGTCTCACGCAGCAGCGACCAACCGCCGAGCAGATCCTGCTGAAGGATCAGCTGGACATACTTCGGCGCTTCGCCGGCACTGGGTTTTTGCTGGAGCAGGAGGCGCATGAGGGCGCCATTGTAGCCGGTGAGGCTGCGCTTGCCGGAAGCTTTCTCGTTTTGGGGGAGCGGTCGCCAGCGAGCTGGTTCCTACCTCAGGAGGGACAGGATCTCGGTGTCGGGCACGTCGCGCACGACATCGGCCTGGCCCAGGCCGCGCCACAGGATCAGTCGCAGCGCGCCGGAAACGGCTTTCTTGTCCAGGCGCATTCGCTGCAGCAGCGCCGGCGCGCCGAGGCCTGGCGGAAGCGCGATCGGCAAGCCCAGGCGTACAAGCAATGCGGCCAGGCGGTCGGCATCCGCCGCCGGGGCGCGACCCAATTGCGTCGAGAGTTTCGCCGCCAGCACCATGCCGACCGCGATCGCCTCGCCATGCAACAGGCCGCCGTAGCCCTGTTCGGTTTCGATCGCATGACCGAAGGTATGACCGAAATTGAGCAGCATGCGCTCGCCCTGCTCGGTTTCGTCGCGGGCGACCACGCCGGCCTTCTGCCGGCAACTCACCGCGATCGCCTCGGCCAGGGCCTCCGGATCGCGTGCGATCAAGGCTTCGGCATGGCCTTCGAGCCACGCGAAAAACTCGGCATCGGCGATCGCACCGTACTTGACGACTTCCGCCAGCCCCGCGCGCAATTCGCGCAGCGGCAGGGTGTCGAGCGTGCGCGTGTCCGCGATCACGGCGGCGGGCTGATGAAACGCGCCGACCAGGTTCTTGCCGCTGGGCAGATCGACCGCCGTCTTGCCGCCGACCGAGGAATCGACCATGGCCAGCAAGGTGGTCGGCAATTGCACGAAGCGCACCCCGCGCATCCAGCACGCCGCCGCGAAACCGGCCAGATCGCCGACCACGCCGCCGCCGAGGGCGACGACCGTGGCATCGCGGCTCGCACCAAGCGCGGCGAGCGCGGCCAGGATGTCGCCGAAACGTGCGAGGGTTTTTTCCTGTTCGCCGGGCGGCAGGATCACGGCGTTCGTGGTCTTGCCCGCCAAGGCCTGTTGCACCTGCGCCAGATAGTGCGGCGCGACATTGCCGTCGGTGACGATCAGTACATGTTGCCCGGTCACCAGCGCCGACAGCGCCGCACCGTCTTGCAGCAGGCCAGCGCCGATACGGATCGGATAGGCGCGTTCGCCGAGTTCTACCTTCACTTCGCGCACTACGCCGCCTCCGCCCGTTGCCACTGCGACTGCAATTGCAGAACGAGGCGATCGACCGCCGTCGCTACCGCCAAACCATCCGAGTCGAAGACCAGGTCGGCGATGTCCCGATAGAGCGGCGCGCGCACTTCCGCGAGCGCCTCGAGCTTGCTGCGCCGGTCGCCGTCGGCCAGCAGGGGACGGCTGCGGTCGCGCGCGAGGCGTTCGAGTTGCTGTTCGATGCCGACGGTGAGGTAGACCACGAAGCCTCGCTCGCGAAGATGGCGGCGATTGTCGGCTGAGAGCACGGCGCCGCCGCCGGTCGCGAGCAACTGCGCGGAGCCGAGCATGAGTTCGGCGATCAATTGCGCTTCGCGGGCCCGGAAGCCGGCTTCGCCTTCATGTTCGAAAATCAGCGGAACCGCGGCACCGGTGACCTCTTCCAGACGCTGGTCGGCGTCGACGAAGGCCAGGCCCAGGCGCTGGGCGAGGCGCTTTCCGATCGAGGTCTTGCCGGCGCCCATCGGCCCGACGAGCACGAGGTTGGGTGCGGGGTTCATGAGGCCGGATGCTAGCATTCTGCTTCCGATTTCCGGAGCCGTCCGTGCCCCCGATGTCCCGACGCAGTGTGGTGATCGCCGGTGCAGGCGATGTCGGCGGGCGTCTGGCCGCCCTGTGTGCCGGTCGTGGCGACTACGTCATCGCCCTGCGCCGTCGCGAACAACCGCCGTCCGCCGGCATCCGCGGACTGCGCGTGGACCTGGCGGGCGGCGAAGGCCTGGCGCAACTGCCGCGACGACCCGATGCCGTGGTTTTCTGCGCGGCTCCCGATGCGCGCGACGAACCCGCGTATCGACGCCTGTTCGTCGACGGCCTGCGTCGGGTCCTCGATGCCGTGGACACGCCGCGGGTGATTTTCGTTTCCTCGACCGCCGTCTATGGCGAGGACGCCGGCGAGTGGATCGACGAACTGACCCCGGCGATGCCCCCGGCTTTCAACGGTCGCGTCTTGCTCGACGCCGAGCACGAGCTCGGCGCGCACCCGGGCGGTATCGTGCTGCGCTTGTCGGGCTTGTACGGGCCTGGTCGCACGATGCTGTTGCGGCGCGCGCGCGAGGCCACGATCGCGCGACCGCACTGGAGCAATCGCGTGCATGTGGACGATGCGGCCGCGGCGCTGGCGCACTTGCTCGAGCTGCGCGATAGCGCGACCTGCTATCTGGGTAGCGACGATCGGCCGACGCAGGAGCCGGAGATACTGAACTGGCTGCGCGCGCGCGAAGGCCTGCCGCCGCTGTCCGTCGCCGATGCCGCTGAAAGCGGGCGACGCGTGCGCAACCGGCGTCTGCGCGATACCGGCTGGGCGCCGCAGCATTCCGACTTCCGGTCCGGCTACCTTTCGCTCAGCTTGCCGGGCGTATAGTCGGGCGACCCGCGAGGATCGCGAGAGGCCTCGGGGCCATCCATCCCAAGGAGTCACCCATGAGCACGGTCGTGAAAGTCATCGAGATCAACGCCGCATCGAAGAAGGGTCTGGAAGATGCGGTGGCCGGAGGCCTGAAGAAAGTCTCCAAGAGCGTGAAGAACATCAAGGGCGCCTGGGTCAACGGCATCAAGGTCGTGACCAACGACGACGGCAGCATCGACGAGTGGCGTGTCGATCTGAAAGTGAGCTTCCTCGTTTCCTGACCCGACGATCTTCTGAAAACGGCGGCTGCGGCCGCCGTTTTCATGTCCGCGGCCGACGTCGCGCGTCGAGCGCGATGATCCGGTCCGCGAGGGCAGGCAAGGTCGCCAGCGCGCGTCGGCCCACCCGTTCGAACAACTGCAGGAAACGCACGATCTCCGCGCGGGTCATCGTCTGCTGCTGCGGGCGCGCGGCCTGCATCTGCCGCTCCTGCTGCCCGCGCCAGCGCGGCACGATGTCGATGCTCGGCGGCTGCAGAAAAACCAGGCGATCGAGGCGTCGCCAGAGCGGGGCATAGTCGGCGAGGGCGCGATTGCAATGACGGCGCCAAACGCCATCGCGGTCTTCGTCTGCCTCCAGCCGGTTGACCGGCTTGCGCAAGGCTGCCTCGTCGTCCGGCGGCACACCCAGGCACCAGCCTTCGAGCACGATCAGATCGGGCCGCCCGACGACGCGGGGCCAGCGCGAGGGTGACACACGACGATCGGTCAGCTTGTCGAAGCGGGGAATCGTCTGCGCCTGTTGCCCGCGCAGGCGGCGCAAGCCATCGATCGTCGCGCCGGCGAGCGCGAGGTCGTGGCTGCCCGGAGGGCCGCGCGTGGCCAGCAGCGGATGCACCTCGCGAGCCAAGGCGAGGCGTTCACGCCGCGTGCGATAGAAGTCGTCGAGCGACAACGCAACGACGTGCAGGCCACGGGTTCGCGCGAGTGCGACCAGTTGTCGTGCCAGGGTCGACTTGCCGCTACCCGGCAAGCCGCTGATGCCCAGTACGGGCGTCTGGCCGGGAACCGCCAGCGCCTCGGCCAGCAAGCCGGCGACCAGGTCGGGCGGAAATCCCTTGATCGATGTCAGGTGCGGTCGGCCGGGCATCGGGCGACAATACGACAAACCGGAAGACCCTCATGACCGATCTGCACACCGAAGCCCTGACCACGTTCACGAGCTTGCTCGCCGAAGCCAAAGCCGCCGGCGATCCCGAGCCGACGGCGATGACCCTCGCCACCGTCGCGCGCAACGGACGGCCATCGGCGCGCACGGTACTGCTCAAGGCCTTCGATGCGCGCGGCTTCGTGTTCTACACCAACTTCGAAAGCCGCAAGGGCCGCCAGCTCGCGATCAATCCGCAGGCGGCCCTGCTGTTTCTGTGGAAGGGCCTGCGCGGCAAGGAGCATGTGCAGGTCAAGATCGAGGGCACGGTCGAGCCGGTCAGCGCGGCCGAAGCAGATGCGTATTTCGCTTCGCGTCCACGGCCGAGCCAGATCGGCGCCTGGGCCTCGCTGCAATCGCAGACGCTGGACTCGCGCGAGACCTTCGAGGCGCGCTGCGCGTCCTTCGATCGCGAATACGAGGGCCGGGATGTGCCGCGTCCGCCGCACTGGTCGGGATTCCGCGTGGTGCCCGAGCTCATCGAATTCTGGTACGGCGCGAAGTTCCGGCTGCACGAGCGTCAGCGCTACGAGCGCGTGGACGGCGTCTGGAATCGCCGGATGCTCTATCCCTGATGCGCGGCCCGCAACGCATCGTCTGCCTCACGGAAGAGCCGACCGAGACGCTTTATGCGCTCGGCGAGCAGGCGCGCATCGTGGGAATTTCCGGCTTCACCGTGCGACCGCCGCGGGCACGCAAGGAAAAGCCGAAAGTCAGCGCGTTCACCAGCGCCAAGATCGGCGAGATTCTCAAGCTCTCTCCCGATTTCGTCATCGGGTTCTCCGATATCCAGGCCGACATCGCCCAGGCGCTGATCAAACAAGGCATCGAGGTCTGGATCAGCAACCACCGCAGCGTGGCCGGCATCATCGACTACGTGCGTCGCCTCGGTGCACTGGTCGGCGCCAGCGATCGCGCCAATCACTACGCGGACGAATTGCAGCGCGGGCTCGACGACATCGCCGCCGCGTCGGCGCGCCTGCCGCGACGCCCGAAAGTCTATTTCGAGGAATGGGACGAACCGCGCATCACCGGCATCCAGTGGGTGGCTGAACTCGTGCGCCTCGCCGGCGGCGACGACATCTTTCCCGAGCGGGCGAGCGAATCGCTGGCCAAGAACCGCATCCTCGCCAACGACGAGGACATCCTCGCGCGGGCCCCCGATATCGTGTTCGGTTCGTGGTGCGGCAAAAAATTCCAGCCGGGCAAGGTCGCCGCGCGGCCGGGCTGGCAGGACATGCCCGCCGTGCGCGACGGCGAACTGCACGAGATCAAGTCGCCGATCATCCTGCAGCCCGGCCCGGCGGCCTTGACCGAGGGCGTCCGCGAGATCGCCGCGATCATCCATGCCTGGGCCCAGCGCCCGGGCTGAACCGCCCGCAGCGCTGCTGCGCTGCAACTTGTCACTCCATACGCCAGGGTATACAAGCGTCGGACCGTCCGTATTCCGGCCGGGACAATGAGTTACGACGCATCCTGGGAGGGAGACATGTCGCGATTCCTGATCGGGCGCCTTTGCGGCGCCCTGCTATGCCTGTGTGCGGTTTTCCCGGCGTTTGCGCAATCGGGGTACACCCAGACCAAGGCGCCGATCGTGCTGGTGCACGGCCTGCTCGGTTTCGATTCGCTGTTCGGCGTCTACGACTACTGGTACGGAATTCCGTCGGAGCTGCAGTCCGGCGGGGCGCAGGTCTACGTCGCCAATGTCTCGTCCAGCAATTACAGCGAGGTGCGCGGCGAGCAGTTGATCGCCTATCTCGAACACCTGCGCGCCATCACCGGCAAACAACGCTTCAACCTGATCGGCCACAGTCATGGCGGCCCGACCATTCGCTACGTCGCGTCGGTGCGGCCGGATCTGGTCGCATCGGTCACCAGCGTCGGCGCGCCGCATACCGGCAGCAAGGTCGCCGATGGCCTGGCGACGACGCTGCCGCCGGGGTCGCCCTTGCGGCCGCTGGTCGCGGGTTTCGTCAACGCGCTCGGCACGTTTCTGGAATTCGCCTCGGGCGACAATGATCCGCAGGATTCGCTCGGCGCACTTGAATCGCTGAACTCCGCCGGTGCCGCGCGTTTCAATGCGCGCTATCCGCAGGGCATGCCGGTGACGTCCTGCGGTCAGGGCGCAGCGGTCGTGGGCGGCGTGCGTTACTACTCGATGGGTGGCACGTCGGTACTCACCAACCTGTTCGACGTCTCCGATCCGCTGCTCGGCGCGGGCGCGCTGTTCTTCGGTTTCGAGGCCAACGATGGTCTGGTCGGACGCTGCTCCAGTCACCTGGGCGTGGTCCTGCGCGATGACTATTCGTGGAATCACCTCGACGAGGTCAACCAGGCCTTCGGTCTGCGGCAGCTGTTCTCGTCCAGTCCGGCCAGCGTGCTGCGTGCGCATGCCAACCGGCTGAAGAACGCGGGACTGTGATGCGTCGCTGGTCGATGCTCGTGCTGGTCGTCAGTACGCTGGCGGCCGGCTTCGTCTGGTGGGCCGGCGTGTCGCGGTCGGCAGACACGCGCGTGTCTGCGCCCACGCCCCGGCCGGCGGACGTGCCGGCGGGTGACGAAGGCGGACGCGTCGCACCGAAGGACGCAGCGGAAACCCTGGCCGTGGCCGGAACCGATTCCCTGCGCGATACCGAGGTCGATGGCGCGGTGAATCTGTCGCCGGCTGGTCGGCCGAGGATCGATCGCGACCTGCGCCGTCTGTTCGACTATTTCCTCACCCGCCTCGGCGAACGCGGCTTGCCCGCGATCCGCGCCGACGTGTCCCGCCATGTCTCTGCCCAGTTGTCGACGCGGCTGTCGCCGGAGGCCGTCGCCGAAGTCATGGATCAGTTCGATGCCTATGTCGCCCTGACCCGCGAGTTGGCGGCGCTCGCGCCGACCGGCGACTCCCGCGCGGACTTCGCTCGCCTGCAGGCCTTGCGCCGGCAACGCCTAGGCGATGCGATCGCCGAAGCCTGGTACGGCGACGAAGAACGCTATCTGCAGAACACCTTGGATCGCCAAGCGGTGATGTCCGATGCGTCGCTCTCGGCTTCCGAGCGGGCGGCGGCACTGGCCGCGCTCGATGCGACACTCGACCCGGCACAGCGCGTGGCACGCGCGCCGACCGACACGATGGCGGCCGCCCTCGCGCAGACCGAGGCCTTTGCGGCGGCGAACACCGCACCCGCGGAACGATTCGCCGAACGCGAGCGGCTCTACGGTCACGATGCCGCGCAACGGCTGGCGGCGCTCGATCGCGAGCATGCGCAATGGCAGGCGCGGCTTGCGGCCTACAACCAGCGTCGCCAGCGGCTGCTCGCCGATCGCGCGCTCGACGACACGGCGCGGACACAGGCCTTGCAGTCCCTGCTGGCGACGAGTTTCAACGGCAACGAGCGCCTGCGCGTGGAAGCCCTGGCGCGGCTGGACCGCCTACCGCACTAGCCCAGGACCTTGAGTCCCAACTGCGCAAGCAATGCCGTCATCTGTCCGGCCTGCATCGCCTGTTCGCTCGAGGCATTGCCCTGTTGCGCGCGTTTGGCGACGCCCTGTGCGATCGCGGCAAGACGGAAAAAACTGAAAGCGAGCACGAATGGCCAATCGGCCGGCATCGCCTGGCCGGTGAGCTCGGTGTAGCGCGCGAGTATCGTCGCTTCGTCGGGAATGCCCAGCGCGGCGCGATCCAGTCCGCCCAGGCCGGGCAACGCAGGATTGCGCGGCAGCCGCAGCGCCATGCAGAAATAGCCGAGGTCCGCGAGCGGATGGCCCAGCGTGGACAGCTCCCAGTCGACGATCGCGATCACGCGCGGCGTGGCGGGATCGAACATCAGATTGTCGATGCGGAAATCGCCGTGCGCGAGCGCGACGCGGCCGTCGTCGGCCGGACAGCGTGCCGGCAGTCGTTCGATCAGCGCTTCCATGGCCGGGATCGGCTGCGTTTCGCTGGCGCGGTACTGCTCGCTCCAGCGCGCGATCTGGCGCGCGAAATAATTGCCGGGCTTGCCGTAGTCGCCCAGGCCTACCGCGGCGGGGTCGACGGTATGCAGCGCGGCGAGGGTCGCGATGATCGCGTCGAAGTACGCCGCACGGTCACCGACCGCGACCTCGGGCAGCGAAGGATCCCAGAAGATGCGGCCGTCCACGAACTGCATCAGGTAGAACATCGAGCCGATGACATTCTCGTCGCGGCACAGATGCAGCGGTGCAGCTACCGGGACGGCGCTGCCGCGCAGGGCTTCAAGCACGCGGAATTCGCGATCCACGGCATGCGCGGACGCCAGCAGTTGTCCCGGCGGTTTGCGCCGCAAGACGTATTTCCCGCTTGCCGCTTCGATCAGATAGGTCGGATTGGATTGACCGCCCTTGAACTTGCTCGACGTCAGCGGCCCGCGAAAGCCCGCGACATGTTGTTCCAGATACGCGGCGAGGGCAGTGTCGGGCAGGGCGAGGCGGTCGGAAGTCATGCAAGGCTCACGAGTAAGCGTGTGACTGAGGTAGTTCGGATCATGCCTTCAGCATCGACCGCGCCAGCGAAGCGATATGCACTTCGTCCGGGCCATCGGCCAGGCGCAGCGAGCGCGCGCCGGCGTACGCCTGGGCAAGGAAGTGGTCCTGCGACAAGCCGCCGGCGCCATGCACCTGCATCGCGCGATCGAGCACGGCGCAGGCCATGCGCGGGGCGACGATCTTGATCATGCCGATGAGATCCTTCGCGCCCTTGTTGCCGACGGCATCGAGGGTCGCCGCGGCCTGCAGCGTCAGCAGGCGCGCCTGCTCGATCTCGCAACGCGACAGCGCGATCGCTTCCTGGGCCATACCGTGTTCGCCGATCGGCCGACCGAAGGCGACGCGTTCGCGCGCGCGCTCGAGCATCATGTCCAGCGCGCGCTGCGCCAATCCGATCGAGCGCATGCAGTGGTGGATGCGTCCCGGGCCAAGGCGTGCCTGGGCGATTTCGAAACCCGCGCCTTCGGCATGGATGAGGTTGACGACCGGCACGCGCACATTGTCGAAGGCCATTTCGACGTGACCATGCGGGGCATCGTCGTAGCCGAACACCTGCAGCGGGCGCACGACGCGCACGCCCGGCGTCGCCATCGGCACCAGCACCATCGACTGGCGCCGGTGCGCGGGTGCGTCGGGACTGGTGACGCCCATGACGATGAGGATCCGGCAGCGCGGATCGCCGGCGCCGGTTGTCCACCACTTGCGGCCATTGAGCACGAAGTCGTCGCCGTCGCGCACGATCGGCAGGCCGATGTTGGTCGCATCGCTGGACGCGACCTCGGGCTCGGTCATCGCGAACGCCGAGCGGATCTGTCCGGCCAGCAGGGGCGTAAGCCACTGCGATTTCTGTTCGGCGGTGCCGAACATGTGCAGGACTTCCATGTTGCCGGTATCGGGCGCGGAGCAGTTGAAGATTTCCGAGGCGATCAGGGACCGGCCCATGCGCTCGGCGAGCCGGGCGTATTCGAGGTTGCTCAGGCCATGGCCATGCTCGGCATTGGGCAGGAACAGGTTCCACAAGCCCGCAGCGCGCGCTTTCTCCTTCAGCGATTCAAGCAGCGGCGGAATCGTCCAGCGCTTGCCAGTGTCGTGGTCCCAGGCGGCGAATTCCTTTTCCGCGGGGTAGACGTGCGCGCTCATGAATTCAGCGAGGCGGGCATCGAGCTCGCGCACGCGATCGGACATCGGAAACAGCTGGCTCATCGGAAATCCTGGGAGAGTGTTCGTGGGCGCGGGCACGGTCAGTAATAGGTCCACAGATCGCGCGCGTCGTGCAAGTGCGGCAGGGCGTTCCAGCTGCCGAGCGCCAATCCGTAGGGGCGGGAGTGAAACTCGCACAGGCCGCTGTTGCGCAGCGACAGGTTCAGATCGATTGCCGTGCGCTTGTCGGCGCCGAGGCTGGCCTGCGCCAGGCGCGAAATCACGCCGCCGGAGCTCAGCACCAGCACATCGCCTTTTGCTGCCAGCGCGGCCAGGCGCGCGCCTGCCGCCTGCACGCGTTCGCCGAACATGCTCCAGCTTTCCGGAAGGTCGTCGATGCCGTCGTCCGCCCACGCGCCGAGTGCGGCGTGGATCAGCGCGCCGAGCGCGGGCAGGCCGCCCTGGCGACTGGCCTGCACGGCGGGGTGGTCGGGTTGTTTGGCGACAAAGCCGTCGAACACGGCGTGGTGATCGAATTCTGCGAGTCCGGGGTCGGTCGAGGGCTCGGGCAACGGCAGACCGGCGCGCGCATACGCCTCGGCGATCGCGTCGTAGGTCTGCCGGTGACGCCGCATGCCGCCGACGACGACGGCATCGAAACCGTGTCCGGTCTGCGTCAGCCAGTCGCCGAGGCGACGCGATTGCGCGATGCCGCGCTCGGACAGACGGTCGTAGTCGGACGTGCCGGCGCTGGCCTGTCCATGGCGTACCAGCAACAGGCTCAATGGACGAAGAACTCCTGACGGAAGCTGGCCCGGATCGGTTCGCTGCGACCTTGCGGGCGCACCTCGATCTCGAACGTCAGCGTCTCGTTGCCGTTGATCCGGGTTTCACCCAGGTAATAGACCGCATCACCTTCCTTGACCTCGCGCAGCGTCATTTCCTGGCGCTGGCCATTGAGGTTGGTGACGGTCGCGGTCACCCGCGAGGGCACGGCGACGTCAGCTCCGGGCTTGCCCTTGCGTACGGCGATGTTGACCAGTGCACGGCTCGCCGACCGGGTGATGCCGTACTGCCGCGCGACCGCCGGCGTCAGCGTGGTCGTCGGGATGGCGCTGTAATGCACGGTGATGTCGCCCGAACTCACCGATTGCGCCCCGGCCAGCGTGGGCAGACCAAGCAGCGCGACGAGCAGGATCAGGAACAAACGGACGGTGCGCATGGCGAACCTCCTGGAAGCGGACGACGGAGCGGAAACGCATCATCGCGCCGCGTCGGGCGGCTGTCATCCGTACGGTGTCGGGCCCGCGATGCGCTCAGTCGTTGGCGGCGGACAGCTCGCGGCCGCGGCGCGTCGCGGCTGCGATCGCCGTGTCGACCAGTTGCCGGAATCCGCCGGCCTCAAAACTTTCCAGCGCTGCCTGGGTGGTGCCGCCGGGCGAGGTCACGCGCTGGCGCAGCACATCGGCTGGTTCGCCCGATTCGGTGAGCATGCGGGCCGCGCCGAAAATCGTCTGCAAGGCCAGCCGCCGCGCCGCGTCTTCCGGCAGGCCCTGCGCCTGGCCGGCTGCCTGCATCGCTTCGGCGAGCAGAAAGATGTAGGCCGGACCGCTGCCCGACAGGGCGGTCACGGCATCCATCTGGGCCTCGCTGTCGATCCAGACCGTGAGTCCGGTCGCCTGCAGCAAGGCGTCGGCCTGGTCGCGTTGCGCCGGAGAGACCTCGGCGTTCGCATACAGGCCGGTTGCACCGGCACCGAGCAGGGCGGGCGTGTTGGGCATCGTGCGCACCACCGCGACCCCGCCGCCGAGCCAGCGCGACAGCTGCGCGCCGGTGATGCCCGCAGCGATCGAGACGATCAGCGGGCGCCGTTCCTGCGCCAACGGCGCCAAGGCCTCACAGACCGACTTCAACACCTGCGGCTTGACCGCGAACACCCAGATGGTCGCTTCCGCGCCTGCCTGCGCGTTGTCGGTATGCGTGCGCACGCCGAAGTCGCGGGCGAGCGCCTCGCGCAAGGCCTCGGCGGGTTCGGACACCTGGATCGTGTCCGCCGCCTGCCCGCGAGCGACCAGGCCGCCGATCAGGCTGCGCGCCATGTTGCCGCCGCCGATGAAGGCGATGCGGGGCGAGGCGGGACGAGCGTCGGAAGAGGTCATGGCGGAATTCGCGCGGGGTCGGAGGAGCGATGATAGCGCCCCGTTCCGGAGAGGCGGATGGCGGCCTCGTCAGCCGCGTTTTCCGAACAGCAGCGAACCCACCCGCACCATCGTCGCGCCTTCCTCGACCGCCAGCAGGTAGTCCTCGCTCATGCCCATCGAGAGCGTGTCGACGCCAGGATGCTGCGTGCGCATCGCCTCGTAGATCGCTCGCACACGCTGAAAAGCGTCGCGGCGGCGGCCGAAATCCGGACTCGGCTCCGGAATCGCCATGACGCCGCGCAACTGGAGTCGCGGCGCGGCGGCCACGGCATCGGCGAGTGCGGCGACATCGGCGGGTTCGCAGCCGGATTTGCTCGCTTCGCCATCCACATTCACCTGAATTAATACGTTCAGTCTGGGGCGCGATTCGGGGCGAAAGCGGTTCAGCGGCGCGATCAGCTTCTCCCGGTCCAGCGATTGCACCCAGTCGAAGGTTTCCGCCGCTTCCCGGCACTTGTTCGACTGCAGATGACCGATCAGATGCCACTCCAGTCCCAATGCGGCGAGCGCCTGGGCCTTGGCGACGCCTTCAAGCACGTAGTTTTCGCCGAAAGCGCGCTGCCCCAGCGTCGCCAGTGCGGCGACCGCCTCGGCCGGTTTGGTCTTGGACACCGCCAGCAGACGTGCCGGTGGCCGTCGGTTCAACCGGGATGCGTTCTCAAGGGTCTGCAAGACGGCTGTTAAGGCCTGGCTTTGGGGATTCATGGCCGGGATTGTTGACCTCGACGGGAGCGCTATACTGCCCCGAGAGGCCGCGCGCGCCTACCGTTGCGCGCACCAGGGGGAGAGAAGACATGGATATCGCAGAACTGTTGGCGTTTTCGGTCAAGAACAAGGCATCCGACCTGCACCTCTCGGCCGGCCTGCCGCCGATGATCCGTGTCGACGGCGACGTTCGCCGCATCAACATCCCGGCGCTCGATCACAAGCAGGTGCACTCGCTGGTCTACGACATCATGTCGGACAAGCAGCGCCGCGACTACGAAGAATTCCTCGAGGTCGACTTCAGCTTCGAAATTCCCGGCCTGGCGCGTTTCCGCGTCAATGCCTTCAACCAGAACCGCGGCGCCGGCGCCGTGTTCCGTACCATTCCCAGCCAGATCCTCAGCCTCGAGGAACTGCAGTGCCCGAAGATCTTCCAGGAGCTCATCGAGCAGCCGCAGGGCCTGATCCTGGTGACCGGCCCGACCGGTTCGGGCAAGTCCACCACGCTCGCGGCGATGGTCGACCATGTGAACAAGAACGAATTCGGCCACATCCTCACCGTCGAGGACCCGATCGAGTTCGTGCACACCTCGCAGAAGTGCCTGATCAACCAGCGCGAAGTGCACCGCGACACCCACGGCTTCAACGAGGCCCTGCGTTCGGCGCTGCGCGAAGACCCCGACTACATCCTGGTCGGCGAGCTGCGCGACCTGGAAACCATCCGTCTGGCGCTGACCGCCGCGGAAACGGGCCATCTCGTGTTCGGCACCCTGCACACGAGCTCGGCGGCCAAGACCATCGACCGCATCATCGACGTGTTCCCCGCGGGCGAGAAGCCGATGGTGCGCTCGATGCTGTCGGAGTCCCTGCGCGCGGTCGTTTCGCAGTCGCTGCTCAAGAAGGTCGGCGGCGGCCGCATGGCGGCCCACGAGATCATGGTCGGCATTCCCGCGATCCGTAACCTGATCCGCGAGGACAAGGTCGCGCAGATGTATTCCTCGATCCAGACCGGCCAGCAATACGGCATGCAGACCCTGGACCAGAATCTGCAGGATATCGTCAAGCGCGGCCTCGTCACCAAGCAGCAGGCCCGGGAATACTCCAAGGACAAGCGCCTGTTCGATTGATCCATGCTTGCCCGCCGGCCTTGGAAAGGTGCACGATGGCGGGCGAATACTAGGGTTTTCGGGAGATTTCACGGATGAGCAGCATCGACTTCACCTCGTTTCTGAAGCTGATGGCGCACAAGAAGGCGTCCGACCTGTTCGTCACGGCGGGCGTTCCGCCTTCCATGAAGGTCAACGGCAAGCTGTCGCCGATCACCCAGAATCCACTGACGCCGCAGCAAAGCCGCGATCTGGTGCTGAACGTCATGAGCCCCTCGCAGCGCGAGGAGTTCGAAAAAACGCACGAGTGCAACTTCGCCATCGGCGTTTCGGGCGTCGGCCGTTTCCGCGTCAGCTGCTTCTACCAGCGCAACCAGGTCGGCATGGTGCTGCGTCGCATCGAGACGCGCATCCCGACCGTGGAAGAGCTCAGCCTGCCGGCGATCATCAAGACGCTGGCGATGACCAAGCGCGGCATCATCCTGTTCGTCGGCGCGACCGGCACGGGCAAGTCGACCTCGCTCGCGGCGATGATCGGCTACCGCAACATGAATTCCTCGGGCCACATCATCACGATCGAGGACCCGATCGAGTTCGTGCACAAGCACGAGGGCTGCATCATCACCCAGCGCGAAGTCGGCATCGATACCGACAGCTGGGAAGCGGCGCTGAAGAACACGCTGCGCCAGGCCCCCGACGTGATCATGATCGGCGAAATCCGTACCCGCGAGGGCATGGACCACGCGATCGCGTTCGCCGAAACCGGTCACCTGGTGCTTTGCACCCTGCATGCCAACAACGCCAACCAGGCGCTGGACCGCATGATCAACTTCTTCCCGGAAGACCGCCGCAGCCAGCTGCTGATGGACTTGTCGATGAACCTCAAGGGCATCGTCGCGCAGCAGCTCATTCCGACGCCGGATGGCAAGGCGCGCCGCGTGGCGATGGAAATCCTGCTGGGCACGCCGCTGGTGCAGGACTACATCCGCGACGGCGAGATCCACAAGATCAAGGAGGTCATGAAGGAATCGACCAACCTGGGCATGAAGACTTTCGACCAGGCCTTGTTCGAGCTCTATCAGGCCGGCGAGATCAGCTACGAAGATGCGCTGCGTTACGCCGACTCGGCCAACGAAGTGCGCCTGAAGATCAAGCTCGCCCAAGGCGGCGATGCCCGCAGCCTGTCGCAGGGCATGGATGGCGTGGAGATTTCCGAAGTACGCTGAACGGAAACAGTATCTCGACGATCAACGAAGGCCGGGCTTAGCCCGGCCTTTCGTTTGTGCGACTTTTGCCTGTTTTCTGGCGATTCGGTGCGAACGACGAAGCGTGTCCCCACGCGGCGAAGAATGTCGTTTCTGACATTGCCCCGACACGAAGCGCAGTGAAATCGATTCGATGCTCGGGCGTCCTATCCATTGAGGAATTCTCATGCGTCATAAAATTCTTGCTTCCGTTGCCCTGGCCTTGCTGTCGTCTTCCGCCTTCGCTGCCGATGATTCGAGCTGGACGGGCTGGTACCTGGGCGCCAACGTCGGCCGCGGCAATGTCGACTCCACCAGCGAACCGACCTTGGGCGGCACCTGGCTGCAGCCGACCTACGACGGCAACCGCGCCGAACTCGTGCGCATCTGGTCCATCGACCAGGACGGCAACGGTTTCCAGGGCGGTATCCAGGGCGGTTACAACCACCAGTTCGACCGCGTCGTGGTCGGCATCGAGCTCGACTACGGCACGACCAACGTAAACGCGCTCGACCGCGTCGGCCCCGTGCAGATGACGACGGCGCCGGCGCAGCTGCAGGCGACCCACGCGTTCGATACCGGCGCGTCCTACAGCCTGCGTCCGCGCATCGGCTTCACGGTCAACGACAACAAGACCCTGCTGTACGCGACCGCCGGCGTCAGCTACCTGAAGGTCAAGAGCCAGACCGACCTGTTCATTCCGATCTCGAACTATTCCAAATACGGCGAAGCGGAAAAGACGGTCAATGGTTTCACCTGGGGCGTGGGCGTCGAGCATCGCTTCAACCCGCGCTGGTCGGCGAAGTTCGAGTACGTCCGCGCGAACCTCGGTGACTTCAGCTACGGTCTCGCCGATCGCACCGGCACCTCGATGGGCGCAACCGAAACCTTCACCCGCGACACCGAGTACAACGCGTTCCGCATCGGTCTGAACTACCACTTCTGATCCCGCGACGCGGCACAACGAGAAAGGCCGGCTTCGCAGCCGGCCTTTTTCTTTGCCCGATCCCGAGGAAGGTCAGTGGGCGGCGGGCGGAGCCGTCAGTCCGAGCACGCCCAGGCCCTGCTCGAAGCGCACGTCGACCGGGATATGCGCGGTGTCCAGGCGCTTGAGGTCGGCCGCGAGTTCGGGCGAGACCACGCCCATCGTGTCGGTCATCCGCTTGGCGGTTGCATAGTCGCCGTCGCCCTGCACGGTCAGCAGTTTCGCCGACAGCGCATTCATCGCCGCCGTCATCTTGTCGAACTCCACGCGATAGCGACCGGTGGCCGGATCACGGGTGAACGCGCCCTGCTGCTGGAAGAAGTTGAAGCGCAGCATGTTCGCCTTCGCGTGCGCGTCGGACGCGCCGAAGCGCACCGAACGCAGGATGCCGGCCATGAAGGTGACGTAGCTGTCCATGAGCTTGCTCTTGTCGAGCTCGCCCTTCTCGGCCAGTTGCGTGATCAGGTACAGGCCGAGGATGTCTGCCTTGCCTTCCTCGAAGCTCGACGAATATTCCTTGAGTGCATCGCTGACCGTGCCCTTGCCGTCGAGCGTGTTCTTGATGCCCAGGCCATGCGCGACTTCATGGAACATCGTGTCTTCGAAGAACGCGTCGAAGGTGACGTTTTTCACCTGGTCCTCGGCGACCAGCACCTTGGCGATCGGCAGCAGGATGTGATCGAACTTCGCGTGGATGACGTTTTCCAGCTGCAGGCGGCGCGTGCCCTTTTTGAGCTGCACCTGCTCGTCGTTGGGCAGGTTGATCGCGATGGTCTTGGCGCCGACGTTGGCGTTGCCGCCGTAGTAGATCGCGCTGTAGGCGTTGAGATCGGCGGCCGAACCGGGCGTTTCCGCCTTGTACTTCGCGTCGACCGGCAAGCCGCGCTGCAGTTCGGGCAGGAATTTCGCGAAGCGCGCCAGGCGCTCGCTCCAGGCCTTGTCCTTGATCAGCACCAGGCCTTCGTAGCTCGCCTTGTAGCCGAACACCTGGTCTTCGTAGGTCTCGATCGGGCCGATCACGATATCGACCGGATTGGTTTTCATGTCCATCCAGGCCAGGTCGCTGGGCTGGAAGTCGTCGGTACCGAGCGCGTCGGCGCGCATGCGCAGGTAGTTTCCGAAGCTTTCGTCGCGGCTGAGCTTGGCGGCGCCGCGCAACAGACTGGCGGCCTTGGCCAGATCGGCCTCGTAGGCCACGTGGAAAGGCACGGTGCCGAGCTGGCCGGCAGCGTCGCGACGCAGCAAGGTGTACCAGCTGGTCTTGTCGGGCAGGGCGGCCGCCTCGAATTCGGCCTTGGTCATGTCGGCGGGATAGAACTGCGCACCCGGCGGCCGCGCACCGATGCCGGCGACGAAGGGCGTGTCGGCGTTGAGGCGATCCCAGGGGCCGAAGTTGATTTCGGCCAGTTCGCGGGTTTGCGGATCGGTGATCTTGGCCATCAGCTCGGCTTTGTTGCCCCAGCTCTGCTGCCAATAGATGTCGTTCATGACTTCGCTGGCCTGAACGAGCAGGGCGATCATCTGCCGATCCTGTTCATCGAACGCCGACAGATCGGCCTTCAGCGGCACGCTGACGTAGTCGTTGGCATGCTCGGACGCATAGGACGGCGCCGCGACCACGGGGGCAGCCGGCGTCGCGGCTGGCTCGGGCGCGCGGTTGCAGCCGGCGGCCAGGCCGAGCATGAGGACGGGAATCAGGGCGGACAGGGGGCGAAGACGCATGGTGGGCTCCGGAGCAAGGAGGCCGGATGTTAGCGCGCCCGGCCCCGGTCGTGGCCGGTGCGGCGCGGTAGAATGGCGGGATGCACGCCTCGCGCTACCTCGTCGACCATTTTCTGATCGCGATGCCTTCGCTGGCCGATCCGAATTTCGCTCGCGGCGTCACCCTGCTGTGCCAGCACGACGACAGCGGCGCGATGGGCTTGCTGGTCAACCGCCTGTCCGACTACAGGCTTGGCGAAGTGCTGCGGCAGATGGACATCGCCACGCAAAATCCCGCGCTCGGCGACCTGCCGGTGCTGATGGGCGGACCGGTGCAGACCGACCGCGGTTTCGTGTTGCACGACGATCCGCGCGACTGGGGATCGACCCTGCGCTTCGGCAAGAACCTGGCGGTCACGACCTCGCGCGAAATCCTCGCGGCGATGGCGCGCGGCGAAGGTCCGGAACGCAGCCTCATCACGCTCGGCTACGCCGGCTGGACCGCCGGTCAGCTCGAGGAAGAGCTCGCCGAAAATGCCTGGCTGGCCGTGCCCGCCGACCAGGCGATCCTGTTTTCCACACCCCTGGAAGATCGCTGGCGCGCTGCCGCGCGATCGATCGGCGTGGACCTGTCCTTCCTCACCGATGGCGTGGGCCACGCATGACGGACGCCGTGACCTTGCTGGGCTTCGACGTGGGCGCGCGCCGCATCGGTGTCGCTGTCGGCAACACCATTTCGCTGAGCGCGCGCGAAGTCGGCGTGCTGCAGGTTCTCGACGCCGGCCCCGACTGGCCGGCGCTCGATCGCTGGGTGCGCGAATGGCGTCCGCAGCGTCTGGTGGTCGGCGATCCCGCGACGCTCGACGGCGGCGAACAGCCCAGCCGCAAACGCGCACGCGCCTTCGCGCGCACGCTCGGCGAGCGTTACCGCTTGCCGGTCGAACAGGTCGACGAACGCACCAGCTCGATCGAGGCCGCGCAGCGTTTCGCCGCCGGGCGCGCGAGCGGCCAGCGCCGGCGCAGCCAGGCCGCGCAACTCGATGCGCTCGCCGCCGTGGTGATCCTGGAGCGCTGGCTGATCGAACCCGATTCCCGCATTCCCCTTGCTTCCGACTGAGACAGGCATGACCGATCTTCCCGTCCCGCAACTCCAGGCCGATGGCCGACTGCGTCACCTGCTCACGCTCGACGGGCTGCCCGCCGACGTGATCACGCGCCTGCTCGACGAGGCACAGGGGCTGCGCGAGCAGGCGCTGGGCGGCACCGGTCTGCGCGACGCCCTGGCCGGACGCACGGTCTGCACCCTGTTTTTCGAACCGTCGACGCGCACGCGCAGCAGTTTCCAGCTCGCTGCGACGCGACTGGGTGCAGACATCCTCGGCTTCGACGTGATGGCCTCGTCGGCGAAAAAGGGCGAGACCGAGCTCGACACGATGCGCAATCTCGAAGCGATGGGCGTGGACTGCTTCATCGTGCGTCATGCCGACAACGGCGCGGTCGCTGCGCTCGCCGGCGGCGCGCGACCGGCGACGCGCTTCATCAATGCCGGCGATGGCCGCAGCGCGCACCCGACCCAGGGACTGCTGGACATGCTGACCTTGCGCCAGCGCAAGGGTGCGGATTTCTCGAAGCTCAAGGTGCTGATCGTAGGCGACGTGAAGCATTCGCGTGTTGCGCGCTCGGACATCCATGCCCTGCGCGCGCTCGGTGCCGGCGAGATCCGCGTCTGCGGGCCGCGCCTGCTACTGCCCGAAGACGACACCTTGCGTGGTTGCCGCGTGATGCGTCATCTCGACGCGGCCCTCGAAGATGTCGACGCGATCATGATGCTGCGACTGCAGCGCGAACGCATGGAGGAAGGCCTGGTGCCTTCGCTCGAACAGTATTTCCGCGAATACGGCCTGACGCCCGAGCGTGTCGCCTGTGCCTCGCCCGATGCAATCGTCATGCATCCGGGCCCGATGAACCGCGGCGTCGAAATCGCACCGACTGTCGCTGATGGTCCCGCGTCGGTGATCCTCGATCAGGTCAGCAACGGCGTCGCCGTGCGCATGGCCGTGCTGCGTGCGGTACTCGCGAGCTGAGCCGCGTTACTTCGTGTCCAGGCTGCCGTCATTGAGCAGCCAGGTGCGCGTGATGAACAGTTCGTCGACGCGCTCGGCGGTCTTCGGGATCGGCGCGAACGGTTGTGCCAGTCGCACCGCCTTGATCGCCGCCTGATCCAGCGCCTTGATGCCGCTGGGGGTGGTGATGGTGATTTCGGCGATCGTGCCGTCCGGGCGCAGGACCACCGTCATGATCAGGCTGCCGACCAGGCCGGGCGTGCAGACGTTCGCGGGGCAGTTGAGATTGCCCACGCGCTCGACCTTTTCCACCCAGGCACGCATGTAGGCCGCGTATTCGTACTGCTGCGTGCTGGCCGAGATGAACTTGCGCTTCGGTCGCTTGGCATAGAGCTCCTGCTGGCGCTCCATCTCGGCGGCCAGGCGCGCGCGTTCCAGGCTGCGCTGCACGAGTTCGCGGCCGGTGGGCAAGGGGGCCGGCGGGCTGTTGGGCTGTTCTTCGGGCAGGGGCACGGCACGGTCGCTGCGCACGGTGGTGGTCAGCATGCGTTGTTCGGGTTCCGGAGCGGGCGGCGGCGCCTGCGCCGTCATCGGCTGTGGGGCGACGCCGGGCTGCGGTTTCGGGTCCAGGCCCATCTGCGGGTCGCGCGGGCGCATCGCTTTGTCGCGGTCGCCGCCGCCCTGGTTGTTGGCCTGGGCGATGAAGTCGGCCTGCTTGGGCGGCTCGGGGGTGGTGGTCTGGGTCAGGATGACGTCGAGAGTCGGGACGACCGGCGCGGCGTCCTCGCGGGCGAAGCCGATGCCCAGGATCACCACGCCGAACGCGATCAGCGACAAGGCGAGCGTCGCCGACAGACGCTCGCTCGGACCGATCGTCGGGCCCTGGGTCGGGCCCGGTGCGGGCAGGTCGGTATCGGGGCGCGGGTTTGCCGGCGAACTCACGTCAGGCCCTCATGCGGTCGCGCGCCTGGCCTCGATCGCGTCGAACAGGGTGCCGGCGATGTTCAGGCCGAACTGCTTGTCGAGTTCGCGCACGCAGGTCGGGCTGGTGACGTTGACTTCGGTCAGGTAGTCGCCGATGACGTCCAGGCCGACGAAGATCATGCCCCGCCGCTTGAGCTCGGGGCCGACCTGGGCCGCGATCCAGCGGTCCCGGTCCGACAGCGGCCGGCCTTCGCCGCGGCCGCCGGCGGCGAGGTTGCCGCGGAATTCGTTGCCCTGGGGAATGCGGGCCAGGCAATAGGGCACCGGCTCGCCGTCGACCAGCAGGATGCGTTTGTCCCCGTCCCGGATCTCCGGCAGGTAGCGTTGTGCCAGGGCCAGGTGGCGACCGCCGTCGCACAGGGTCTCCAGGATCACGTTGAGATTGGGGTCGCCGTCGCGGGCCTGGAAGATCGAGCGGCCGCCCATGCCGTCCAGCGGTTTGAGCACGCAGTGGCCCTGTTCGGCGACGAAGGCACGCAGTTCGCCGGCGTTGCGGCTAATTAGCGTCGGCGGGCAGCACTGCGGAAAGAGCAGGGCGGCGAGTTTTTCATTGAGATCGCGCAGCCCCTGGGGGTCGTTGACGATCAGCACGCCCTCGGCCTGGGCCAAGGACAGGACGTGGGTGTCGTGCAGGTATTCGGCATCGACCGGCGGGTCGGTGCGCATGAGCACCACGTCCATTCCGGCCAAAGGAGCCACCTGCGGCTCGCCGAGCTGGTACCAGCCGGCGGGGTCTTCGGTCACGGTCAGGGCAGCCATGCGCGCGACAGCACGACCCTGGGCGATGCCGAGGCCGCCGGGCAGCACGTAATGCAGACGGTGGCCGCGACGCTGGGCTTCGAGCAGCATCGCGAAGCTGGTGTCCTTGGCGATCTTGATGGCACCGATCGGGTCCATCACCACGGCCACGTTCAAAGTCATGCGTAAAATCCGCTGGGGCGAGTGTGCTGCGCGTTAGCCTAGCAGGGCCGCCCCGCTATCGTGCAGGGTGTCACGGAATCCAGCACCAACAAGGCCTGCGCTTGACACATTTGGCTCGCGCTGGGATATAAGCTACGTGGCCAAACGCCAGTGGATGGTGTGCCCAGAGGCCATGTCATGGGGAGTCAGATGGAAGAAAGCAATCTCAACGGCTTGCGCGTGATGGTCATCGATGATTCGAAGACCATCCGGCGGACAGCGGAAACCCTCCTCAAGAAGGAAGGCTGCGAAGTGGTCACGGCCACCGACGGTTTCGAGGCCCTGGCCAAGATCGCCGACCACCAGCCGCAGATCATCTTCGTGGACATCATGATGCCGCGTCTGGACGGGTACCAGACCTGCGCCCTGATCAAGAACAATCAGATGTTCAAGGGCACGCCGGTGATCATGCTTTCGTCCAAGGACGGCCTGTTCGACAAGGCGCGCGGCCGCATCGTCGGTTCGGAGCAATACCTGACCAAGCCGTTCACCCGCGACGAATTGCTGACGGCGATCCGCAAGTACGTGCCCGGTAACTGATCACGCCATGGCCAAGCCCACCACCAACGCCCGCACCAGTTCCTTCGACACCCTGCTCGATTACGAGGATCGCTCGCTGGCGCACGTCGCCGGCCGACCCGAAATGATTGAAGCGCCGGGACATTGGCGCGGCGTGGGTTTCCGTCTGGGCCAACGACGCATGGTGTCGTCGTTCGACGAGATCATGGAGATCCTGCATCTGCCGCAGGTCACGGCCGTGCCCGGCGCGCAGCCGTGGATGCTCGGCGTCGCCAACGTCCGCGGCAGCCTGCTGCCGGTCGTCGATCTCAAGCAGTTCCTGGAAGGCGAACGCACGGTCGTGCACGAAGGCCAGCGTTGCCTCGTCGTGCGTCAGGCCGGCGGCAACGTCGCCGTGATCATCGACGAGTTGTTCGGACAACGCACATTCAATGATTCGCACCGGGCCGAACTGTCCGGCGAGGACGAGGGGCGTTACGCCCACTTCGTCAACCAGGTCTACCGCCTGGCAGATACATCCTGGGGTGTGTTCAGCATGGCAACGCTGACGCGCACGCCTGAGTTCCGGCAAGCCACCGCTTAAAAGCGACCGATAAAAAGCACTACTTGGGGTGAGGTCCAGATATGAGCACCAACGCTAGCTCGTTTTCCGACAAGGTCAGCAACTTCGGTCTCAGGACCTGGTTGTTCATCCTGATCGTTTCCGTCGCCCTGTTCTTGGCCAACTTCGGTTACGCCACGTACTTGTCCCGACAGGAAAACAACGCACGAAGCCTCACGGCCGAACTGCAGGTGCTCTCGCAGCAGCTGGCGAAATACTCCAAGGAGGCCGTCGAAGGAAACGCCGACTCCTTCGGTGAGTTCACCGCCACCAAGAAGCGCATCGACGAAATCGTGCTGACCCTGCGCAAGGGCAGCGTGACCCAGAACGTGGAGGCCTATGAAGGCAACGTCCGCGAACAGGGTGTCGGCGTCGCACTCAAGAAGGTGACGGACATCTGGACCAAGATGTCGCAGGACGCCGAGCGCATCGCCAAGAGCCAGCAGCAGATCCTCAACCTCACCGACACGACCAACAGCTTCACCGGCCGTATTCCGCAGCTCTCCGCCCGACTCGACGAAGTCGTGCGCGCGATGGCCGACAGCGGTGCCCCGGCCTCGCAGACCTACCTGGCCAATCGCCAGATGGTGCTCGCTGACCGAATGTCGCGTCGCGTGACGGAAATCCTGGCCGGTGGCGATCGCGCCGTGACGGCCGCCGACGCGCTCTCGCGCGACTCCGCGGTATTCGGACAGGTGCTCACCGGTCTCAAGCAGGGCAACGCCGACATGGGCGTCAATGCCGTGAGCAGCCCGGCCGCGCGCGCCGCCGTCGACCAGGTGGAAAAGCTTTACGCCGATTCGCAGAAGGAAATCGACGGCATCCTGCAGGCCTCGACCGATCTGTTCGAAGTGCAGCAGGCCGCAACCGCGATCTCCGGCGATTCCAACGTCCTGCTCGAAGACAGCCAGGCGCTGTTCAACACGTTCGGCTCGAGTCTGGCCCGCGTGTTCCCGAACAACATCATCGGTCTCGTCTCCGGCATCATCGCCATCCTCGCAATCGCCGGTCTGCTCTGGACCGTCAGCCGCGACCAGCGTCGCCGACTGGCCAGCACGCAAGAGCTGAATCAGCGTAACCAGGAAGCCATTCTGCGACTGCTCGATGAAATGGGCTCGCTCGCCGAAGGTGACTTGACCGTAAAGGCGACGGTGACCGAAGACATCACCGGCGCGATCGCCGACTCCATCAACTTCGCGGTCGAAGCGCTGCGATCCCTGGTGTCGACGATTAACGAAACCGCCGTGCAAGTCGCTGCCGCTGCCCAGGAAACGCAGGCGACTGCCATGCACCTCGCCGAAGCCGCGGAACACCAAGCGCAGCAGATCACCTCCGCCTCGGCGCAGATCAACGAGATCGCATCGAGCATCGACCAGGTGTCGAAGAACTCGGCCGAGTCGGCCGACGTGGCCCAGCGCTCCGTGCAAATCGCCGCGAAGGGCGCCGACGTGGTGCGCCAGACGATTCAGGGCATGGACAACATCCGTGACCAGATTCAGGAAACCTCGAAGCGAATCAAGCGACTGGGCGAAAGCTCGCAGGAAATCGGCTCGATCGTCGAACTGATTAACGACATCTCCGAACAGACGAACATCCTGGCGCTTAACGCCGCTATTCAGGCGGCCTCCGCCGGTGAAGCGGGCCGAGGCTTCGCGGTCGTGGCCGACGAAGTGCAGCGACTCGCGGAACGCGCATCGAACGCGACCAAGCGAATCGAAGCGCTGGTCCAGACGATTCAGTCCGATACCAACGAAGCGGTCAGCTCGATGGAACAGACCACCGCGGAAGTGGTGGCCGGTGCCCGACTTGCCGAGGACGCAGGCTTGGCGCTGGGCGAGATCGAAAAGGTCTCGAACGACCTTGCCGACCTCATTCAGAACATCTCCGCGGCAGCGCGCCAGCAGTCCACCGCGGCGACCAACATCACCGCGACGATGTCCGTCATTCAGGAAATCACCACGCAGACCTCGCAGGGTGCGAGCCAGACGGCCGAGTCGATCGGCAACCTGGCGCAGCTCGCTGCCGACCTGCGTCGTTCGGTCGCCGACTTCAAGCTGCCGGCAGTCTGATCCCGGACGGTTCGCTGCAAAGGGTCTGAATCACTGGTCTGATTCAATCAGGTGGCATTGGCATTGGCTTGGCGAGGACGTCGGCAACGGCGTCAGCGTATAGACAGGACCTCGGCATGAGGCTGCACGAAAATATCGATTTCACCACGCTGACCTGGGTCAAGCCCGAGCTCGATGAGACGCTCAAGCAAGCCCGGGACGCCCTGCAAGCCTACGTCGAAGACGGCGGCGATGTCGGTGAGCTGCGCTCCTGCGCCAGCTTGCTGCACCAGGTGCAAGGCACGCTGCGCATGGTCGAGCTTTACGGCGCGGCGATGGTTGCCGAGGAAATGGAGCAGTTGTCCAAGGCGCTGATCGACGAAAAAGTCGAGAACCGCGAGGACGCGTACGGCGTGCTGATGCAGGGCATCGTGCAGCTGCCCGACTACCTGGAACGTCTGCAAAGCGGTCACCGCGACATCCCGATCGTGCTGTTGCCCGTGCTCAACCAGCTGCGCGCCGCGCGCGGCGAGAAGGGCCTGAGCGAAAGCGTGCTGTTCTCGCCCGACCTGTCGCGGCCGTTGCCGGCCAACGCGCACGGCCCGGCCGAACCGCTGCCCAACGATGAATTGCGCCGTCGCGCCGAAACCCTGCGCGGCCTGTATCAGGGCGCGCTGTTGCGCTGGCTCAAAGACGACAACAGCACCAACACGGTTCGCGACCTCACCGATGTCTGCGAACAACTGGTGCCGATCACCACCGCCGAGCCCGCGCGTCGCCTGTTCTGGGTGGCCGCCGGCACGCTTGATGCGTTGGGCAAGAATGCCTTCCCGGTCAGCACGCCGCTCAAGCAGGCGCTGGCCAAGGTCGAGCGCGAAATCAAGCGCCTGGCCGAGGGCGGCGATGCGGCATTCCGTACCGATCCGCCGATCGAACTGACCAAGAGCCTGCTGTACTTCGTTGCGCATGAAGGCAGCGACGAAGGCCGCATCGGCGAAATCCGCCAGGTGTTCGGTCTCAGCGGCAGCGGCCCGAGCGAAGCTGAACTCGCGCATGCGCGCGGCAGCCTCACCGGTCACAACCGCGCCCTGCTCGAAACCGTCGCCGGTGCGATCAAGGAAGACCTGCTGCGCGTCAAGGATTCGCTGGATCTGCATCTGCGTACGCCCGATGCGCCGGCGTCCGAACTCAATGCGCAGGTCGAAGCGCTCGACCGCGTCGCCGATACCTTGGGCATGCTCGGTCTGGGCGTGCCGCGCCGCGTGGTGCAGGAACAGCGCACCGCGATCCACGATGTCACCACCGGTCAGCGCAAGAACGACGAATCGACCCTGCTCGATATCGCCGGTGCGCTGCTGTATGTCGAAGCCAGTCTCGACGACCAGGTCGCACGTCTGGGCCAGGGCGAGGCGGAAGCCGAATCGCAGGCCGCCGGCCAGGCGCCGGCGATGCCGACCAACGAATCGCGCAAGCTGCTCGAAGTACTGATCAAGGAAGCGATCACGAACTTCGCGCAGGCACGCCAGTGCTTCGTCGCGTTCGTGGAAACGCACTGGGATCATGCCCAGCTCACCGACGTGCCGCGTCTGCTCGAGGAAGTTTCCGGCGCCTTGCGCATTCTCGACATCCAGGCGCCGTCCGACTATCTGACGGCCGTGCGTCGCTTCACCGAAAACGAGTTGCTGCGTCGTCATCGCGTGCCCAATGGCCAGCAGATGGATCGCCTCGCCGACGCGCTCGCCAGCCTCGAGTACTACCTCGAAGCCCTGCGCGATCGCCGTCCGAACCGCGACCAGATCATCGACGTCGCGCGCCAGAGCCTGGAATCGCTCGGTTACTGGCCGTTGCCGGCGGAAGATGCCGCCGCGCCGATCGTCGAAGCGGCCAAGCCCGCGCCGGCGCCCGTCGTGGAAGCGCCGAAACCGGCGCCGGTCGTCGAGCCCGTCATCGAAGCGGCGCCGGTCGCCGCCGATCTGGTCGAAGCACCTGCAGAGGCCGTCATCGAAGCACCGGCCGCCGTTGAACCGGCGCCTGTGCCGTTCACGCCGCCGATCGAAGTCATTGCTCCCGTTGCCGCGATTTCTGCCGTTGCCGCAGCTGCCGCGGCGGCGATCCCCGCCGCTACTGCTGTCACGGCGGCATCCGCTGCACCGCATGGTCTGGCGCCGATTCCCGGTTTCGACGGTGCGAGCAGCGAAGAGATCGACGACGAAATCCGCGAAGTCTTCCTCGAGGAATTCGAGGAAGAAATCGGCAATCTCGACCAGTTGCTGCCGCCGTGGCGCGCCTCGCCGAACAGTGGCGAATTGCTGCGCCCGATCCGTCGCGTGTTCCACACGCTCAAAGGCAGCGGCCGCCTGGTCGGTGCGAAGACGCTCGGCGAATTCAGCTGGAAAGTGGAGAGCATGCTCAACCGCGTGCTCGACAACTCGCGCCCCGCCTCGCCGGCGGTGGTCGCGTTGATCGAACTGGCGTTCACCAATCTGCCGCTGCTGCGCGCCGCGCTGCAGGGCGAAACCGTGTACGCCGATCTCGAAGGCATCCAGGCGGTCGCCGATCGTCTGTCCGCCGGTGAGGAAGCGACGTATCAGATGTCGCCCCTGGCTGCGGTCGCCGCCGATATCCCCGTCGGAGGCCTGGCCGATCGCCCGGCGTCGGAAGTCGAAGCGCCCGAAGCGGTGGCGATGTCCGCCGAACCGGTGGTCGAAGCGATCCCCGAGCCCGAAGAAGTCGTCGAACTCGCCGAAGACGGTGGCAGCACTGCGTTCGCGATCGACCCCGTGCTGTTCGAAATTCTCAAGCCCGAAGTCGACGGTCACCTCGAAACGATCGATGCCTGGCTGGCGGCCTGCGCAGCCCGCGGCCCGCAGCCGGTCACCGATCCGTTGCTGCGTTCCGTGCATACGATGAACGGCGCGTTCGCGATGACCGAAGTCTCGGTGATCACCGACGTCACCGCGCCGCTGGAAGGCTACATCAAGCGTTCGCTCGCCCATCACAAGACACCGAGCGCCGAAGGCGTGTCGGTCATTGCCGATACCGCCGCCGCGATCCGCCAGACCATCATCGCGCTCGAGCGTCCGCGTCAGGCCTTGCCGACCTTCGATGATCTCGCCGCGCGTGCGGAAGCGTTGCGCGACCAGTTGCCCGACTCGCTGCTGCCCAGCGTCAGTCCGCATGCCGACGTCGAAGAGACCGGGCATTTCCCCAGCGCCGTCACGCTGGAGACGCCGGATATCTCCGCGATTCCCGAGTTCCAGACCGCGCAGTTCGACGCCGTGCAGTTCGATGCACCGGTGATCGAAGACGCGGCCGAGGCGGAAACGCCGGCAGCCGACGCAGTGTCGTTCGAAGAAATCAGTTTCGACGACGTCGCGCCGGAAGCGCCGGTCGAAACAGCGTCCTTGGTCGAGGAAGCCGCCGCGGCCGAGCCGCTCGTGGTCGATGCCGCCGACGATCTGCCGTCGTTCGAGACGATCGAATTCGCCGATACCGTCGAGCCGTCCGTCGACGAGCCCGCGACCTCCGCCCTGGAGCAAGCGCCGGCAACCGAAATGCTGTCGCTGGAAGATTTCCTGGCGCCGGCTCCGGATGCCGCCGCACCGGCATTCTCGTTCGACGAAGCCGCACCCGAGCCCGAAGCCGCGTCCGTGGAGGTCGCTGCCTTCGCAGCCGATGCCCCGGTCGCAGCCGAAGCTGCCGTGCCCGCAGGCGTCGAAGCCGACGATGCGCTCGCCGCCATGATTGCCGCATATGCCCTCGAAGCGCCCGTGGTGGCGGCTGCGCCGGCGGCCGCCGAAGCGGCGAGCTTCGAAATTACCGATGTCGAGATCGAAGCGGCCGCCAGCGAAACGCCGGCGGAAGCCGAGGCGGACGAAGGTTTCGAGGTCGAGGAAATCGCGTTCGAAGACCATGTCGTCACCAGCGACGTGCAAGAGCCCGCGCAGGAACTCGCCGCCGACGCCTTCGCGACGCCGGACGAGATCGAAGCGGCGGCGCCCGTCGTCGAAGCTCCGACCGCCGCGGTCGAAGACGACAACTACGGCATGAGTCTGGAAGAACTCGAAGCGCTCACGTCACCGGAAGCGGACGTCGCGGCGGTCGCGTCGGCCGAGCCGGTCGTGGAATCCGCGCCCGAGCCCGTCGCCGAAGAAATCACGTTCGACGAAGCGGTGGTTGAAGAAACCATTGCCGATGCTCCCGCCGCTGAAGAAGCGATGGACGTCGAAGAAGTCTTCGCCGACGATCCGGAAGAACTCGCTGCGGCGGCCGTCGTGCCGGCGCCCGAGCCCGTCGTCGAAGTCATCCGTGCCTCGCGTCCGACCGTGCCGGTCGCCGACGATCCGGAAGATCCGGAAACCGATCTCGATACCTCGGATCTCGATGTCGAGCTGCTCGATATCTTCCTCGAGGAAAGCAACGACATCCTCGACCATTCCGACGGCCTGCTGGCGAACCTGCGCGAACACACCAGTGATCGCGAGCTGGTCACCGGCCTGCAGCGCGATCTGCATACGCTCAAGGGCGGTGCGCGCATGGCCGGCATCTTCGCGGTCGGCGATCTGGGCCACGCGATGGAATCGCTGCTCGAAGCCGTGGCCGAGGGTCGTCAGAAGCTCGACGACAGCGGCGTGGTCGTGCTCGAACGCGGTTTCGATCGCCTGCACGGCATGGTCGCGCGCATCGGCGAACGCAAGGCGATCGCCTTGCCCGCCGGTCTGATCGCCCAGGTCGAAGCCCTGGCGCGAGGCCAGTCGCTCGCGGCCCTGGCCGCCGAATCGGCCGACGGCGTCGACACCGGCACCGTCGCCACACCCGAAGCCAAGGCAGCGAGTTCGGCACCGGCGGCCCCCGCCGCGCCGCTCAAGCCCTTGTCGGCGCCGCTCGATGCGCTCGCCGACGAGGAAGAACTCGCCAGCGTCCGCGCGCCGCAGGAACAGGTGCGTATCCGTGCCGACCTGCTCGACCGTCTCGTCAACTACGCCGGCGAGGTGGCCATCTACCGCGCCCGCCTCGAACAGCAGCTCGGCGCGTTCCGTTCCAACCTCGGCGAACTCAACCAGACGACCACCCGTCTGCGCGAGCAGCTGCGTCGTCTGGACATCGAAACCGAAGCGCAGATCTCCGCCCGTTATGCCCGCGAGCAGGACGAGAAGGAACAGCACTTCGATCCACTCGAGCTCGACCGCTTCACCAACCAGCAGCAGCTGTCGCGTGGTCTGGCCGAGTCGGCGAACGACTTGGTGAACCTGCAGACGGTCCTCGACGATCTGACCCGCCAGTACGAAACCCTGCTGCTGCAGCAGTCGCGCGTGAGCTCGGATCTGCAGGAAGGCCTCATGCGCACGCGCATGGTGCCGTTCGATGCGCTCGTTCCGCGTCTGCGCCGCGTGCTGCGTCAGGCGGCGAGCGACACCGGCAAGCAGGTGCAGCTCAAGGTCGACGGTGCGTCCGGCGAAATGGATCGCAACGTGCTCGAGCGCATGACCGCGCCGCTCGAACACATGCTGCGCAACTCGATGGCGCACGGCCTGGAAACGCCGGACGAACGCCGCAAGGCCAAGAAGGCCGAAGAAGGCATCGTCCGTATCGCGGTGCAACGTGAAGGTTCCGAAGTCGTGCTCAAGGTCAGCGACGATGGTCGCGGCCTGAACAAGGATGCGATCCGCCGCAAGGCGATCGAGAAGGGCCTGATCGCCGCCGATGCCGAACTCAGCGAAGAGGCCACCTACGCGCTCATACTCGAGGGCGGTTTCTCCACGGCCGAAACCGTCACGCGCCTGTCCGGCCGCGGCGTCGGCATGGACGTGGTCTACAGCGAAATCCGCCAGCTCGGCGGCACGCTGGGCATCCACTCCACCGAAGGCAAGGGCAGCGAATTCATCATCCGCCTGCCGTTCACCCTCGCGGTCACGCAAGCGGTGTTCGTCAAGATCGGCGACACCAGCTTCGCGGTGCCGATCGCGTCGGTGCAGGGCGTCGGCCGCATCTCGCGCGCCGAACTCGACAAGCAGCTGGCGACCGAACATCCGGTCTTCAGTTACGCCGGCGAGGACTATGCGATCCACGATCTGGGTCATCTGATCGGCCATGCGCCCGCGAAGGCGCAGGAAAGCTTGCAGATGCCGCTGCTGCTGGCCCGCTCGGGCGAGCTGCGCGCCGCGATCAGCATCGACCAGGTGCTGGGCAGCCGCGAAATCGTGGTGAAGCCCGTCGGTCCGCAGGTCAACTCGGTGCCCGGCATCTTTGGTGCCACGATCATGGGCGACGGCCGTGTCGTCGTGATCCTCGACGTCGCGCCGCTCGTGCGTCGCCACAGCGCGATCGCACGCGACGCCCTGCCGGTCACGCCGGTGCCCGTCGTCGCCGCGCGCCGCGTGCCCGTGGTCATGGTGGTCGACGACTCGATCACCATGCGCAAGGTCACCGGTCGCGTGCTCGAACGCCACAACATGGAAGTGCTCACCGCCAAAGACGGCGTCGATGCCGTGGAGAAGATGGCCGAGCGCGTTCCCGACCTCGTGTTGCTCGACATCGAAATGCCGCGCATGGACGGTTACGAAGTGGCGCAGAACATGCGCTCCGATCCCCGTCTCAAGGATGTTCCGATCATCATGATCACCTCGCGTACCGGCGACAAACACCGCCAGCGCGCGATGGACATCGGCGTCAACCGCTATCTGGGCAAGCCGTACCAGGAGCCGGAACTGATGCGCAATGTCTTCGAGATGCTGGGCCTGGAGCCGGTGAATGGCTGAGTCCGCCGTCCGCGTCGCGCTGCTTGCCCGTCCGGGCAATGCCCGCGACCAGTTGCACCGTGCGTTGACCGAGCTCGGTGCGATCCTGGTCGCCGAGGGCGATCCGTCCGAGCTCGATCCGGGCACCGTCGTCGGCCAGTCGCCAACGTTGGTGCTGGTCAGCCTGGAGCCGGCGATCGAACCGGCGCTCGATCGTTTCGACGCCTTGCTGTCGACGCCCGGCATCGAGGTCATGTACGACGACGCCGAAGTCACGCGCGATCTCGACGGTTGGGATCTCAATCGCTGGGCGCGGCATCTCGCGGCCAAGCTGCTCGGCAGCGACACGCTGCCGCCGGTGCCCGGTGGATCCGATCCGCTGCCCGAACTCGATATGACGCCCGTGCCCGGCCTGCCGCCGACGCCGGCGCAGCTCATGGACTCCGAAAAGCTCGAGGACTACGCGCAGGACGCGCCCGATCTCGCCGACTGGGTGCCGACCAATCCGTCGCTGACCGAAACGCCTGCGCAGGCGGAAGAACCGGCCCCCGCGCCGGAAATCGCCGAGGCGGAGGAAATTTCCCTCGACCTGGATATCGGCGACATCGAACTCGCCCTGCAGGGCATCGACGCCCCGACCGTCGCGCGCGACACACCGCTGCCGCAAGCCGAGCAAGACAGTGTGGCGGCGGCGCCGACTTCGCTGGACGATTTCAGTTTCGAATTCGACACCGGCGCGGACAGCGCGCCGACCCTCGGTGACAGCTTCATCGAGGCGGCGGCGCCCGTCGTGGCCTCCGAGGAATTCATCGACGCCGCACCGGCGGCCGGTGAGGCCGACGAATTTTCCCTGGCCAGCATTCCGGCGGCCGACGATCTCGATTTCGTCGACGACACGCCGGCCTCCTCGCTTGGCGGCGGCAGCGAAGACGAACCCTTGCTCGCTGACCTCGATGTCGGCGGCGAACCCGTCCGCTTCTCCAATTTCGACGAAGATCATTCGGCGCAGGTCGCGACCGGCATGGACGACGATGTCGCCGCGCTGGCTGCGCAGCTTGAGGCCTTCGAAAAGACCGATACCCGTCGCGAAGTGAAAGACCCCGATTTCTCGCTTAACTTCGACACCGAAGCGGCCCCGCCGCCGCGCAGTGCCGGTGCGGCGCAGGAAACCTCGCGCGGCGCACCGTCGTCGGCCTCGCAGCTCGCTGCGAAAGTGGATTTCGGCAATCTTTCCCTGCTCGGCGAAGACGAAGACCACAGCACGCCTGCGGCGCCGGCCAAGGTGGAAGCGTCTTCGTCCCTGCTCGGCTCCGTGGCCAATCTCGAACTCGTCGCGATGGATGCCTCGGCCGAGGGCTATCAGAATTATGTCGCTGGCGCGGTCGTCATCATCGCCGGTCTCGGCGGTCCCGATGCCGTGCGCCAGATGCTGTCCAGCCTGCCGGAAAAAATGCCGGTGCCGGTCCTGCTCTATCAGCATCTCGAAGCGGGCAAGCACGAGCGTCTCGTCGACCAGCTGGGCAAGATCAGCAAGCTGCCGGTCGTTCTCGCGGAAGAAGGTGCGCAGGCGCAGCCGGGCAAGGTTTCGGTGCTGCCCGCAGGTCTGTCGGCAGTGAACGAACACGGTGCCCTGCGTTTCACCAGCGGTCCGCTGACCGAGCTCATCTCGGTGCTGCGTCCGGCCGAAAGCGTGGTCGTGCTGCTCAGTGGCGCCGACGTCGATCTCGTGCCTGCCGTGATGCGCCTGCAAAGCGCCGGCGGCATCGCGATGGCGCAGGATCCCGACAGCTGCTTCGATCCCGCCGCGCCGCAGGTGATGACGCGTCAAGGCGCGCCCTCGTATCCGGCGCTGGGGCTCGCGCAGAAAATCGCAACCCGCTGGTCGGTCTGACCCGGCGGCACAGAATCAGGGAACTACGCAATGAACGCTCCGCAGCGCGATATCCGAGGCGTCATGATCACCGTCAACGAGGGCCGGCTGTTGCTGCCGAACGCCTCGGTGGCCGAGGTCATCACCTATTCCGAGCCGGAACCGGTCGAGAACGCTCCGGAGTGGCTGCTCGGACGCATTCGCTGGCGCGGTTGGCGCTTGCCGCTGCTGTCGTTCTCACGTTTCGCCGGTTGGTCCAAGGAAGACGGCCAGCTCGGCGCCAAGGTCGCCGTGCTCAAGGCGCTCGGCGGCAACCCGAAGCTGCCGTATTTCGCCGTGCTGTCCCAGGGCTTCCCGCGCCTGGTCACGGTGGCGCGTTCGGCGCTGGCGGAGGCGCATGACATCAAGGAACTGCCGCTCGGCATCCACTCGCGCGTGACGCTCAACGACGACGCGGCGGTCGTGCCCGATCTGCTTAGTCTCGAACTGCTGATCGACAAGGCCCTGAACCAGGCGGCCTGACCCAAGGACGTAGGAGCCAGCTTGCTGGCGACCCCCACGTCCCTAACGCCAATCCCCAAACAAGGCATTCAAGGCCGCGAGCGTCGCGATACCCGCCGTTTCCGTGCGCAGGATGCGCGGACCCAGACGCAGGCCGGTATAGCCCGCGACACGCAGGGCCGCGAGATCGCGATCCGACAAGCCGCCTTCCGGGCCGATCACCAGGGTGATCGAATCGCCGGCGGCGACGGACAACGTGGCCAGCGACTGTCCCGCCTCGGGATCGAGCACGAGCCGATGCGTATTGCCGTCGGCCGCGGCGAATTTCACCAGCGCTTGCGGCGCCAGCAATTCGGGCAGTACCGCACGTCCGCTCTGCTCGCAGGCCGCAGCGAGCACGCCGCGCCAATGCTGCGACTTCTTTTCCGATCGTTCGGCATCGAGTTTGACCTCGGTGCGCTCGGTGAGCACCGGTGCGATCCGCGCCACGCCCAGCTCGGTCGCCTTCTGCAGGATCCAGTCCATCTTGTCGCCGCGCGCGATGCCTTGCGCCAGCGTGATCGCGAGCGGCGATTCATTGCCGACGTCCCGACGCGACAGCACTTCGACCTGTGTGCTGCGTTTTTCCAGCGACACCAGCCGCGCCTCGTAGTCGAAACCGTCGCCATTGAACAACTGGCAGATCGCGCCAGCCTCCAGGCGCAGCACTTTCACCAGGTGTGCGCTCACGGCCTCGGAGAGGGCCAGGCGCTGGCCGACGGCGAGCGGCGTGTCGATGAAACTGCGGTGCGTGCGCATCAGGTCGTGGCCTCCTCGATGGCGGCGAACGTGGCGCGGGCGAGATGCTGCAGCTCGTCCTCGCCGATGCAATACGGCGGCATCCAGTACAGCACGTCGCCGAGCGGGCGCAACACGACGCCGTTGGCGAGCGCGGAGCGGTATGCACGCAGGCCGCGGCGTTCGCCGGGTGCCATTTCGATCGCGAGAATCATGCCGGTCTGACGCACGTCGCGAACTTGCGGGTGGGCGGCCAGTGGCGCCGCGAGCTCGGCCATCCGGCGCGCGGTATCGCGGTTGCGAGCCAGGATTGGTTCCTCGGCGAAAATCGCCAGCGAGGCCAGGGCCGCTGCGCAGCCGAGCGGATTGCCGGTGTAGCTGTGCGAGTGCAGGAAGGCCCGCTCGCGGCTGTCGCCGAGAAAGGCCTCGTAGACATGCGCGGTCGTGAGCACGGCCGACATCGGCAGGAAGCCGCCGGTCAGTCCCTTGGAAAGGCACAGGAAATCCGGGGAGATTCCCGCCTGTTCGCAGGCGAAAAACGTGCCGGTGCGTCCGAATCCAACCGCGATCTCGTCGGCGATCAGGTGCGCGCCGTGGGCATTGCAGATCTCGCGTGCGCGGCGCAGGTAGGCGGGATGGTGCATACGCATGCTGCCCGCGCATTGCACCAGCGGCTCGAGCACCAGCGCGCAGATCTCGCCTTCGTGCGCGGCGAAGACCGCGTCGAGTTCGTCGGCACGGCGCAGGGCGCATTGCTCGGCGGACTCGCCTGGCTCGGCGTCGAATGCATCGGGGGAGGGCGCGAACAGCGGTTCCAGCAGCAGCGGCGCATAGACGCGGCGATACAGGGGGATGTCGCCCATCGACAAGGCGCCGATGGTTTCGCCGTGATAGCCGTTGCGCAGCGCGACGAATTTCCGGCGCTGCGACTGGCCGCGATTGAGGAAGCTGTGGAAGCTCATCTTCAGCGCGACTTCGATCGCCGCCGACCCGTTGTCGGCATAGAACACGCGCGCCAGGCCGGGCGGGGCGAGCGCCAGCAGCTGCTCGGCCAGGCGCAGGCCCGGCTCGTGCGCGAAGCCGGCGTAGATCACGTGCTCGAGCTCCAGCGCCTGCTGGCCGATCGCCGCGGCGATGCGCGGTTCGCCATGGCCGAACAGGTTCGTCCACCAGCTGCTGACGGCATCGAGATAGCGCCGGCCATCCACGCCTTCGAGCCAGACACCGCGACCGCGCCGGATCGGCACCAGCGGCAGGGTGTCGGGGTGTTCGGCCATCTGCGTGCACGGATGCCACAACACGGCCAGGTCGCGCGCCCGCATGGCATCGGCCTCTGCTAGCATCCGGGCATCGATTTCACTTTTCACCATGCGCCCATGATCCCGACCTGCCGCCTTCCTGTCCACGTTTTCGGCGGCCGGACCGGCCTCGGCGCGCTGCGGAGGCCGGCGTGATGCCGACACTGCCGATCATCCACGCGCGTGAGGAAGTCGAATCCGGCCCGTACCGGCGCGAAACCCTCGATCTGGAATTTTCCAACGGCGAACGCCGCCGCTACGAACGCCTCAAGAGTCGCGGCCACGGCGCGGTGATGATCGCGGCGATTTCCGAACCCGGCACGATCCTGCTGATCCGCGAGTACGCCGCCGGCATGCACCGCTACGAACTGGGCCTGCCCAAGGGCCGCATGGACGCGGGCGAGACGATCCTGGAAGCGGCGAACCGCGAGCTCAAGGAGGAAACCGGCTTCGGCGCGCGCAAGCTCACGCACCTGCGTGCGATCACCCTTGCGCCGACCTACATGACCCACGAAATCCAGCTCGTACTCGCCGAAGATCTGTATCCCGAGCGCCTGCCCGGCGACGAACCCGAGGAGCTCGAGGTCGTGCCCTGGAAACTCGATGCCTTGCATGAATTGGTCCTGCGCGAGGACTGCTCCGAAGGCCGGTCGTTGGCCGGTCTGCTGGTCGTGCGCGAAGTGCTGGCGGGCCGTCGATGAGCCTCGATTTTGCCGCCGTCATCCGTCTGGCGGCCGACGCCGGCGCCGCGATCATGACGATCTATGCCCAGGATTTCGCGGTCGACCACAAGGACGATCGCTCGCCGCTGACGGCGGCTGATCTGGCTTCGCATCGGTTGATCGTCGCCGGCCTGGAAGCGATGACGCCCGATATCCCCGTGCTGTCGGAAGAGTCGGCGTCGGTGCCCTGGGACGTACGCCGGACCTGGCAGCGTTACTGGTTGGTCGATCCGCTCGACGGCACGCGCGAGTTCGTCAAGAAGAACGGCGAATTCACCGTCAACATCGCCCTGATCGAAAACGGCGAGCCGGTGTTCGGTGTCGTGTACGCGCCCGCGCTCGATGAAATGCTCCATGGCCAACGCGGCGTCGGCGCCTTCGTGCGCAGCGGCGACGAGGACGTTCCTGTGCTCGCGCGGCAGCCGGCGGTCGCACCGCTGCGCGTCGCCGCCAGCCGTTCGCACATGGACACACGCACCGCCGCGGCGATCGCGCGCATGGGCGATGTCGAACCGCTGGGTCTGGGGTCGTCGCTGAAATTCTGTCGCCTGGCCGAGGGACGGCTGGACGTGTATCCGCGTTTTGGTCCGACCTCGGAATGGGATACCGCCGCTGGACAGGCCGTGCTCGAAGCCGCGGGCGGCGTGGTGCTGCGCCTGGACGGCAGCGTGCTCAGCTACAACACCAAGGATTCGCTGCTCAATCCCGATTTCATCGCCCTGGGCGATTCGGCGCTGGCGTGGCGAAACTGGATCGATGCCTGAGGTCGAGCCATCCATGAGCCGCTCATCCGATATTTCCGAACTGTTGACGATCATGGCCCGGTTGCGCGATCCCGACGGCGGCTGTCCCTGGGATGTGAAACAGAATTTCGCGACGATCGCGCCGTACACGATCGAGGAGGCCTACGAGGTCGCCGATGCGATCGATCGCGGCGACATGGCCGACCTCCAGGACGAACTCGGCGATCTGCTGTTGCAGGTCGTGTTTCACTCGCGCATGGCCGAGGAGGCCGGGCATTTCGCCTTCGGCGATGTCGTCGCGGCGATCTGCGACAAGATGGTGCGCCGGCATCCGCATGTTTTCGCTGGCGCGAGCGTCGCCGATCTGGAAGCGCAAACGGCGGAGTGGGAAGCGGGGAAAAAGCGCGAACGCGAAGCCCGTAACGGCAGCGACACGAGTGCGCTGGCCGGGATCGCGCGCGGTCTGCCCGAGTGGCAGCGCGCGACCAAACTGCAGAAACGCGCGGCGGCAGTCGGTTTCGACTGGCCCAGCGTCGAGCCGGTGTTCGACAAGCTGCACGAGGAAATCGAGGAAGTGCGTGCGGAATTTCGCGAGGGCGTCGGTCACGAGGCACTCGAAGACGAGATCGGCGATGTGCTGTTCGTTGTCGCCAACCTGGCGCGTCATGGCAAGGTCGATTTCGGCAATGCCCTGCGTCGCGCCAACGCGAAATTCGAGCGTCGTTACCGGCGTATGGAAGTGCTGGCCGAGCAGGAAGGCGTCGATCTGCCCGCGCTGTCGCTCGACGACCAGGATGCGTACTGGAATCGCGCCAAAGCCGAAGAAAAGAACCGCCAGCCGTAGGAGTCAGCAGCAGCGCGAGGCGCCGCGGCGATATCTCGCCTGCAGGCGATCGGCGAAAAACGCCTCGTAACTCATCGGTGCGGCATCGGGGTGCTTCTCGCGCTGATGCTTGAGATACGCGTCGTAGTCGGGCACGCCGCAGGCCAGGCGGGCCGTTTGTGCAAGCTTCCTGCCGAGGCTGCGAATCGTCGGAATCATCTCAGCCTCCCGCCTGCGCAACACTGACGTACGGCGTTTCGCAGGCACAGGATTGCGCACTGCTGCGCGCACGCCAGGCAGCGCGCAGACCCAGCACCACGACCGTCAACAGCACGACGATGAACAGCACGCACAGCACCGCGTCGACCTGGTTGTTGGTGACCACGCGCTGCATGTCGGCCAGGGATTTCGCCGGTGCCAGGACTTCACCGCGGGCAGCGGCGTCGCCGAATTTCCGCGTCGCGGCGAGAAAGCCGATGCGCGGATCGTCGTGGAAGAGCTTCTGCCAACCGGCCGTCAGCGTGCAGACCAGCAACCAGGCGGTCGGCAGCAGCGGCACCCACAGGTAGCGTTCGCGTTTCATCTTCACCAGCACCACGCAGCAGAAACTCAGCGCGATGCCGGCGAGCATCTGGTTGGCGATGCCGAATAGCGGCCAGAGCGAGTTGATGCCGCCCAAGGGATCGGTGACGCCCTGGTACAGGAAATAGCCCCAGCCGGTGACCGCGATCGCCGTGGCAAACAGGTTCGCTGCCCAGGAGTCCGTGCGCTGCAGCGGCGCATACGCCATGCCGGCGAGGTCCTGGATCATGAAACGCGCCACACGCGTGCCGGCATCGACCGTGGTCAGGATGAACAGCGCTTCGAACAGGATCGCGTAGTGGTACCAGAACGCGAGCATGCCCTGGCCGGGCACCAGGCCGTGCAGGATCTGCGCCATGCCCACGGCAAGCGTGGGTGCGCCGCCGGTGCGCGAGAGCAGGGTGGTTTCGCCGATCTGTTGCGCGGCGAGGTTGAGCTGATCGGGCGTGATCAGGAAACCCCAACTGCTGATCGTGCTGGCCGCCTGGGTGACGTCGGTGCCGATCAGGGCGGCGGGCGAATTCATCGCGAAATACAGGCCCGGGTCCAGCGCGCAGGCCGCGACCAGGGCAGTGATCGCGACGAAGGCTTCCATGAGCATGCCGCCGTAACCGACCAGGCGCACCTGGGATTCGTCGGCGAGCAGTTTCGGCGTCGTGCCCGAAGCGACCAGGGCATGGAAACCCGAGACCGACCCGCAGGCAATCGTGATGAACAGGAACGGAAACAGCGAGCCGGTGAACACCGGGCCGGTGCCGTCGATGTAGGTCGTGAGCGCGGGCATCTTCAGTTCCGGCATCGCCACGAACACCGCGAATGCGAGCAGGACGACCGTGCCGATCTTCAGGAAGGTCGACAGATAGTCGCGTGGCGCGAGCAACAGCCACACCGGCAACACGGCGGCGATGAAGCCGTAGCCGATCAGCAGCCACGCGAGCGTTTTTCCTTCCAGCGTGAACACCGGCGCCCAGGCCGGGTCGGCCGCGACCACGCCGCCCAGCCAGATCGCCGCGAGCAGCAGCACTACGCCGATCGCCGATATCTCCAGGATGCGTCCCGGGCGCAGATAGCGCAGGTACACGCCCATGAACACCGCGATCGGAATCGTCATCGCGACCGTGAACGTGCCCCAGGGACTCGCCGCCAGCGCCTTGACGACGACGAGCGCGAGCACCGCCAGCAGGATCAGCACGATCATCAGGATGCCGATCATCGCGATCGCGCCGGCGGCATTGCCCAGTTCGCTGCGGATCATCTCGCCGAGCGAGCGGCCGTCGCGGCGCACCGAGAAGAACAGCACGAGCATGTCCTGCACGGCGCCTGCGAGCACGACGCCGACCAGGATCCACAAGGTGCCGGGCAGATAGCCCATCTGCGCCGCGAGCACGGGCCCGACCAGGGGGCCGGCGCCGGCGATCGCTGCGAAATGATGGCCGAACACCACCCAGCGATCGGTCGGTACGTAGTCCAGTCCGTCATTGCGACGCAGCGCCGGTGTGGCGCGCAGGGCGTCGAGGCCGAGCACGCGATCGGCGATGTAGCGGCTGTAGAAGCGATAGCCGATCGCCAGCACCGAAATCGCCGCGGTCACCAGCCAGACGGCATTGATGCTTTCGCCGCGGTGCAGGGCCAGTTGCGCCAGGCAGACGGCGCCCAGCAGTGCGAATGCGATCCAGCCCGTCCGAGCGGCGGTCTTGCCCATGTTTCCCCTCCCCGGGAAGCAGCGAGGGGCCTAGGGTCGCTGTCCGCGGCGGCGCGGTCAATGTCGTTCGCCGCGGACCCGGTGGCCCGGCGCTTGCCGGTGCCGGGCAAGTCGCGAACAATGGCCGCAACCGACGGGGTGCTGCCATGAGCCAGTTCGCGAACTTCAGCGATTTCTATCCGTACTACCTGTCCGAGCACAGCGATCGCACCTGCCGCCGCCTGCACTTCGTCGGCAGCTCGCTGGTGTTGGGCTGCGTGGTGATGCTGGTGCGCACGGGCAGTCCGTGGTGGCTGCTGTACGCCTTGCTATGTGGCTACGGGTTCGCCTGGGTCGGGCATTTCTTTTTCGAGAAGAACAAGCCGGCGACGTTCAAGCACCCGTTCTATTCCTTTGCCGGCGACTGGGTGATGTACAAGGACATGCTGATCGGCAAGATCCGCTTTTAGCGATCAGTCGAGAAAGATCAGGAACGCCGCCACCACGATCAGCACGAAGCCCGCGACGTGGTTCCACTTCAGCGGCTCGCCCAGGTACCAGACCGAAAACCCCGCGAACACCACCAAGGTGATCACTTCCTGCAGGCCTTTGAGCTGCGGCGCGCTGTAGACGACATGGCCCAGGCGGTTGGCCGGCACCTGCAGGCAATATTCGAAGAAAGCGATGCCCCAGCTGACCGCGATGACGGTCCAGATCGGCCGGTCGGTGAATTTCAGGTGGCCGTACCAGGCCAGGGTCATGAAGACGTTCGAACCCACGAGCAACAACACGGGCAGGAAGTAGCTGGAAAAGGTGGCGGGCATGGTCGGGGTCCGGTTCCGGGAAAGCGCCCATCCTAGCGGCCCGCCCCCGGGGACCGGGTGTTCACAAGGGAATCACCTGGGTCGACGTGTAATCTTCACAAAGCTGAAGACATCTTCTTCACGTCACCCGAGGTGAGCCATGCGACGCGACGATCCTGCCGGTCTGATTCTGTTGGTCGAAGACAACCGCAGCCTGTCCGAAATGGTCGGCGAATACCTGGAGTCCAAGGGCTTCGGTGTCGACTACGCCGGCGACGGCATGGACGGTTACCGGCTTGCGGCCGACAACAGTTACGACGTCATCGTGCTCGACCTGATGCTGCCGCGACTCGATGGTCTCGAGGTCTGCCGCAAGCTGCGCAACGAGGCGAAAAAATCCACGCCCGTGCTCATGCTCACGGCGCGCGACACGCTGTCGGACAAGGTCAATGGTCTCGATGCCGGCGCCGACGACTATCTCGTCAAACCCTTCGCGATCCAGGAACTCGAAGCGCGCGTGCGCGCCCTGATCCGCCGCGATCGTCGCCAGGTCAGCGCCGAAGTGCTCAAGGTCGGTGACCTCGTGCTCGACACCGCCAGCCTGCGGGTCACGCGCGAAGGCCGCGATCTGCAGCTGTCGCCGATCGGTCTGCGCCTGCTGAGCATCCTCATGCGTGAATCGCCGCGCGTGGTCACCCGCCGCGACATCGAGCGCGAGATCTGGGGCGATGGTCTGCCCGATTCCGACACGCTGCGCAGCCATCTGTACAACCTGCGCAAGGCGATCGATCGTCCCTTCGAAAAACAGCTGCTGCATACCGTGCAGACCGCCGGCTACCGCATCGCCGACCTCGACCATCCCTCGTCGACATGACCGAACGCAGCGGCCTGCGCCGCAAGATATGGGTCGCCTTCATCCTGCAGGCCGCCGCGATCAGTTTCGCGGCGGTCTTGGGCGTTTATGGCGCCTCGGCCGTGCTCAAGCACGTGCTGATCCAGCGCGCGCTGCAGGAAGAAGCCGTGCATTTCTGGGACCGGCGCGTCGCCGATCCGCAGGCCGAGGTGCCCGACACCTACAACATGACTGGCTATCTCGTGCAGTCGGGGCACGTCGCGGTGTTGCCGGCGCAGCTGCGTCGGCTTGACCCGGGCTTCCACAGCCTGCCGCGCGCGCAGGGCGGGTCGCTCGTGCTGGTCGAGGATCGCGGCGATCAGCGCCTGTATCTGCTGTTCAAACAAGAGCAGGTGGACTCGCTCGCGTTCTGGTTCGGCATGGCGCCGCTGGCCCTGGTGCTGGCGGTCGTATACGTGATCGCGTGGTCGACCTATCGCGCCTCCAAACGTGCGGTGTCGCCGGTCATCTGGCTGGCGAGCCAGGTGCAGCAATGGGACCCGGACCATCCCGATGTCGATGCGATCAAGCCGGAGAATCTGCCCGGCGATGTCGAAGGCGAGGCCCTGGCCCTGGCCTCGTCCCTGCACGAATTCGGTTCGCGCATCGGCAGCTTCGTCGAGCGCGAGCGCAATTTCACCCGCGATGCCTCGCACGAATTGCGCACGCCCTTGACCGTGATCCGCGTGGCCAGCGACATGATGTCCGGCGACGAAGGTCTGTCGCCGCTGTCGCGCCGGTCGCTGGGCCGCATCCAGAATGCCGGCCGCGACATGGAGGCCCTGATCGAGAGTTTCCTGATCCTCGCGCGCGAGGGCGATACCGGCCTGCCCGACGAGGATTTCCCGGTCAGCGACGTCGTGCGCGACGAGATCGAAAAGGTACGTCCGCTGCTCTCTGGCAAGGAAATCGAGCTCGAGCACGTGCAGGAAGCCGATTTCGAATTGCACGCGCCCTCGCGCGTGTTGTCGGTGCTGCTCGGCAACCTGCTGCGCAATGCTTGTCACTACACCGACCACGGCAAGGTGTTGGTCACGGTCAAGCGCGGCAGCATCGAAGTGCGCGATACCGGCGTGGGCATGAGCCGCGAAGAACTGGCGAAGGTGTTCGAACCCTTCTATCGCGGCGGCGACCGGCGCAAGGACGGGCAGGGCATCGGCCTGTCGATCGTCCGCCGTCTGTCCGAGCGCTACGGCTGGCCCGTCGTCATCGAAAGTGAACCCGGTCACGGAACGACTGCGACCATTCGCTTCCCCGCGGCATCCTGAGCTCAGTACCGAACCTCATCGCGCGCCGGCGGTCCAACCCGTGACCGTCCGGCCGATGCGCTGGGCTAAAATCGCCGATTGAATCTTTCCGAGGATCTGGAATGTCGTCCCAAGCTCGCAAATCCGCCTCTACGCCGCGCCGCTGGCTCTGGCCGCTGATCATTCTCGTGGCCATCCTCGTCCTGGGCGGCTGGTTCTTCGGCAGGAGCAAGGGCGACGATGGCCTGGGCTATCGCACGGCGGCCGTCGAACGCGGCGAAATCCGCACCGCGATCTCCGCGACTGGCACGCTCAGCGCGACCGCGACCGTCGATGTCGGCACGCAGGTGTCGGGCATCCTGCAGTCGGTCGAAGTGGACTACAACGACGCCGTCAAGAAAGACCAGGTCATCGCGCGCATCGATCCGAGCACCTTCCAGGCACGCCTGGACCAGGCCGCCGCTTCGCTTGCCAGCGCCCGCGCCAGTCTCAACGAAGCCCAGGCCAGCGCCCGCAATGCCGAAGCCGACTACGCGCGCAAGGCCGACCTGGCCAAGCGTCAGCTGGTGTCGCGCACCGATGCCGACGCCGCCCTCGCCGCGCGCGACCAGGCGCGTGCCCGCATCGTGTCGGCCAATGCGCAGGTGCAGCAGCAGGTCGCGAATGTCGACAGCGCGCGTCTGGATCTGGAAAAGACCGTGATCCGCTCGCCGGTCGATGGCGTGATCCTGCAACGTGCCGTCGAACCGGGCCAGACCGTCGCGGCCAGTCTGCAGACGCCGGTGCTGTTCAAGATCGCCGGCGACCTGTCGCAGATGGAAATCGTGCTCGCCATCGACGAGGCCGATATCGGCCAGGTCAAGGACGGTCTGCCGGTGAAGTTCACCGTCGACGCATTCCCGGATCGCAACTTCCGCGGCGAGGTCAAGCAGGTGCGTCTGGCCGCGACCAACACCTCGAACGTGATCACCTATCCGGTCGTGGTCAAGGTCGAGAACAACGACCAGACCCTGCTGCCGGGCATGACGGCGAATGCCGAGATCGAGATCAGCAATCGTCAAAACGTGCTCAGCGTCGCCAACGCCGCGCTGCGCTTCAAGCCCGCCGACGCCACCGACGAACCGACGGCCGGCGCCGCCGGTCAGGCGCGCAGCGGCGCGATGATTTCCGAAAGCCTGGTCAAGGTCGCCGACGGCCTCAAGCTCGATGCGACGCAGCGCGCCGCGTTCGACGAGGCCGTGGCCGCGATGCGCCAGCGCGCTGAAGCGATGCGCAGTGCGATGGCGGCCGCGTCCGCCAATGGCCAGGCCTCGCGCACGTTCGGCGGTCCGCCGGGCGGACAGCGTCCCGGTGGCGGCAATGGCAACAGCGGCGATGCCTCGCGTCGCATGGGCGAGCGCATGAAGCAGGCGTTCGCACCGTTCCGCGCCACGCTCACCGCCGAGCAGCAGGCGCGCTGGGATGCCGAACTGCTCACGCTGGCGACCGCCAAGCGCGCGCCGGTGTACAAGCTCGTCGACGGCAAGCCCGAGAAAGTCACTGTGCGCATCGGCAGTTCCGATGGCACGCGCACCGAAATCATGGGCGAGGGACTGGTCGAGGGCGACCTGGTCATCATCGGCAACGCGCGACCGACCGCCACGCCATGAATCCCGCCCTGGTCATCGAAACCCAGGCACTGAGCAAGGTCTATCACCCCGGCAGCGAAGCCGAGGTGGTGGCCTTGAACAAAGTTGACCTGAAGATCGGTCCCGGCGAATTCGTCGCGATCATGGGCCCCTCGGGCTCGGGCAAGTCGACGCTGATGAATCTCATCGGCTGTCTCGACCAGCCCACCGCGGGCCGCTATCTGTGCGATGGCGTCGATGTCGCCACGCTCGATCGCGAGGCGTTGGCGAAGCTGCGGTTGCAGAAGCTCGGCTTCGTATTCCAGGGCTTCAACCTGCTCTCGCGCATGGACGCGGTGCACAACGTCATGATGCCGCTGGCCTATGCCGGCGTACCGCTGGCCGAACGCGAGCCGCTTGCGCGTGCCGCGCTCGAAGCCGTCGGCCTGGGTGGACGCGCGAACCACATCCCGGGCGAACTGTCCGGCGGCCAGCAGCAGCGCGTGGCGATTGCGCGTGCGCTGATCAACAAGCCGCCGATCATCCTTGCCGACGAACCCACCGGTGCGCTCGATTCCAAAACCGGCGAAGAGATCCTCGCGCTGTTCAAGCGCCTGAAGACCGAAGGCCACACCATCGTGCTGATCACCCACGACGCGCACGTCGCCGAACACGCCGACCGCACCTGCGTGATGCGCGACGGCGAGCTGCACGAAGCCGGAGCGAGCGCATGACCCTCAACGACACTCTGCGCACCGCCGTCTTCGCGCTGCGCGGCAACTGGCTGCGCAGCGCGCTGACCTCCCTGGGCGTGATCATCGGCATCGCCGCGGTTATCGTCATGGTCTCGGTCGGACAGGGCACGCAGGCGGAAATCAACAAGATGGTGTCGGGCTTGGGCTCGAACCGGCTCGACATCAGCTCTGGCGCCGGCAACCAGGGCGGCATCCGCATCGGTGCGGGCCAGCAGTGGACCCTGACCGATGGCGATGCGGCCGCGATCCGCGCGCAGATCCCGGAAGTGCAGTACGTCGCCGCCGGCATCCGCGGCGGCAGCCAGCTGGTGTATGCGGAGAACAACTGGTCGACTAGCTGGCAGGGCGTGCAGCCGGATTTCTTCGACATCAACGGCTGGAAACTCGCGCAGGGCGAAGGCCTCGGCGTGCAGGACTACAGCTCGGCCGCGAAATCGGTCGTGATCGGCGAGACCGTGCGTCTAAACCTGTTCGGCGAAGGCGATGCGCTCGGTCAGAGCATCCGCATCGGCAAGGTACCGTTCACTGTCGTCGGCGTGCTCGCGGCGAAGGGGCAGGGTGGTTTCGGCCAGGACCAGGACGACATCGTCATCGTTCCGCTGGAGACTGCGCGACGCCGGTTGTCGGGGTCGACCGCGCGTCCGCCCGGTGCCGTGCAGCAGATCGCGGTCGGCGTGACGCGCGCCGAGGATCTGTCCTATGTGCAGGAAGAAATCGCGGCGCTCATGCGCGAGCGCCACAAGATCGCACCGGGGGCCGAGGACGATTTCAACGTGCGCAACATCGCCGAGATCGTCGCCACGCGTACCGCGACGACACGCATCATGTCCCTGTTGCTCGGTGCGGTTGCCGGCATCTCGCTGATCGTCGGCGGCATCGGCATCATGAACATCATGCTGGTCTCGGTGACCGAGCGCATTCGCGAAATCGGCCTGCGCATGTCGGTCGGCGCTGGCCCTGGCGACATCCAGCGCCAATTCCTCGCCGAAGCCATGCTCATCTCTTTCGGCGGCGGCGCGATCGGCACGACGATCGGCACGTTAGGCGCACTCGCGGTCAGCAAGTTCGGGTCATTGCCCGTGCAGCTAGACTGGAAGGTCGTGGCCCTTGCTGTCATCTGCTCGGTGAGCACCGGCCTGTTCTTCGGTTTCTATCCCGCGCGGAAAGCCTCGCAGCTGGATCCGATTGAGGCCTTGCGGCATCAGGGGTGAGGGGCGTCCCCGCATCAGGCGCGTGAAGACCAAAGACCGCCTTCGTGGCGGTCTTTTTTGTTGTGAAAAAGGTACTCTGAGCCCGGGTTCCCAAAGGCAATCAAATGCGAGCTTGTTCCCTTCTTGTGGCTACGTCTCTGCTTTTGGCCTCTTGCGGGAACTTGCCGGCCGCTCCGACTTCCGAGCCAAGTTATGTGCTTGAGATCAAAGACAACATATCGCAGCAGCGATTTGATTTGGAGCTGAGGTCCAACGATTCGCGATCTTTCTGCATTGAGCAAGACCAACGGCCGGATGGCTATGGAAGTATCTCGGGCGGGGCGGCTCGCGCAATCTTGATCGTGGGCGACGAGCGGATACCCGCAATGGAGCCTAGGTTCTCGACAAGTTGCGTGGGTCCCTGCGAAATGTATCGGATCGAGCCGAGCGGGACGCTGCAAGGGTTTATTACTTACGCTCAATTCGGCGACCCGAAATCAGTTGAGACCAGGGTAGGCAAGCAACTGAGATTCGGAGTTCATCCGAATTACAGTTGCCGTTGAGAACGCAGCCCGGTGTCTTGACTTGAGTTCGTGTGTATCACGCAAACCGAATCGCCAACCCCGCAACAGCCCCCAGCACCACGCCAAGCACCACCTCGACGCCCGTATGCCGCGCCAGCCGCAACCGCGACCACGCAATCAGCGGCAACGCCGCCAGCAAGACGAAGCCAACGACGGACGGCAGCAGACTGAGCACCGTCGCCGCGAGCGCAGCAAATGCCATGTGCAGTGACACTTTTATCCAGCGGTTGACAAGCGCACACGCAAGCACCAGCGCCAGACCGCCGACGACGCCACGCAGCAGATACGACTGCGGCTGCCACCACCACAGTCCGAAAAGAACCACCGCGAACGACACTGTGGCGACGAGATAGAGCACCGGTCGCTCGCTGCGCCGGCTTGCGTCTACGTGCTCCCACGCACCCGCGCGCACCTGCCGGCGCATCAGCCACGCAACAGGCAGGATCGGCAATGTCGTCAGCAAGGCGGTCGGAGCGCCGCCCATGCCATCGCTGAAGTGCAGACCAGCAACCACCGCCATGACCACTGCCATCACGAACGGATGGCCGAGGATCGACACCCAGCGCGCGAAACGCATCACCGCCGGTTCGCGCGCGGGTGCGGGGGCGTTCAATCAGAAGTTCCGGTCGCCGCCAATGATCGTGCCCAGACCGCCGAGGATCGAGCCTTCGTCGCGGCCGCCGCCCTGACGCGGCATCGCGCTGAACATGCGCCCTGCCAGTCGCGAGAACGGCAGGGACTGGATCCAGACCTTGCCCGGACCGGTCAGCGTCGCGAGGAACACGCCTTCGCCGCCGAACAAGGCCGACTTCACGCTGCCCACGCTTTGGATATCGAAATTCACCGTCGAGGTCATCGCGACCACGCAGCCGGTGTCGACATCGATGCGCTCGCCCGGCGTGAGGTCGCGTTCGACGATCGTGCCGCCGGCGTGAATGAACACCAGGCCGTCGCCTTCGAGCTTCTGCATGATGAAACCTTCGCCGCCGAATAGCGCGGTCATGATCTTCTTCTGGAAGAACAGACCGATCGAGACGCCGCGCGCCGCGCACAGGAAGCTGTCTTTCTGGCAGATGATCTTGCCGCCGTAGTTGGACAGGGTCATCGGCACGATCGTGCCTGGATACGGCGCAGCGAACGCGACACGCGCCTTGCCGCTCGGACCGCCGTGCGAGAACACGGTGGTGAACAGGCTTTCGCCGGTGATCAGGCGCTTGCCCGCGCCGACGAGCTTGTCGAGAAAGCCGCCGCCGCTCGAGGCCGCGCTGGCGTCGCCGAACACGGTCTCCATTTTCACGACCGAATCCTTGTACATCAGCGAGCCGGCTTCGGCGACCGCGCTTTCGCCGGGATCGAGTTCGACTTCGACGAACTGCATGTCCTCGCCGAAGATGCGGTAATCGATGACATCGCTGCGCTGGCCGCCCGAGGGCACCGGCGGCGGTGGCGCGGCGATCTGGCCGGGCGCGGACTCGCCGCGCAGTTCGCTGCAGCTGGCAATCGGCAGCCATTCGGCAAAGCCCTGGCGCCAGCAATGGCCGTTGGGATTTTTCGCGGCCTGCGCGATCGCGGCGGCGGTGTCGAACGGACCACTCTGCTGGCCGTTGTAGCTGAGGAACCACTGGTGCATGGCGTACTCCTGGGGTTGGATCTTGTTGTCGTTGTTGTAGGAGCGGACTAGGCCAAGCCGACTTGCTGGCGGATGCGCTGCTGTTCGGCGGCGTCGAGCTTCAGGCCCGCGGCGAGCTGGTCGAGGAAGCGCTGTTCGCTGTCGGTGTCGGCGGTCATGCCGATGAGCGCGGCGACATAGACCTCGTCGCGCAGGTCGGCCGGCGTGCCGGCGATCAGACGCTCGAGCGACAGAGGCGTGCGGAACTCGCTGTCGAGCGCGGCCACGTCGGCATCGGACAGGCCGGCGTCGCGCGCATTGGCGAGGATGCCTTCGCGTTCTTCGGCATCGATGCTTCCGTCGGCGTTGGCCGCCGCGATCATCGCGCGCAGCACATGCAGGGATTGCGCCTGGGCATCGGGCACGCCCGGCGGTGGCGGCGGCGGCATCGCCGACGCCGCGACGGGCGCGCTGGCGGCGGCCGGCTTGGCCTGGGTGAAATGCTCGTAGGCGGCCACGGCCAGGGCGATCAGACCCATGCCGACCTTGGTTTCGATCCCCCGGGGCAGGCCCGTGACCGAGCTGCGGCGCGACCGGCGCCGGCGGGACCCGCCCAAACCGCCGCCCAGGGCGCCCTGCAGGACGTGACCCAAGAGCTTTTGTGCATCGAACATGGACATCTCCGGTGGTGGCTTCATCTTGACCGACACAGGGTAAGGCCCCGTGTGCCGGAGGTCACGCCGCCCGGACGCGGCCCTGTGGCAATATGGCGCCCTGTTTTTGCCTCCCGAGCCCGCGCCATGTTGTCCTCCACCCGCCAGCGGTTGCGACCTGATGGCCGATAGCAGCGGTAGCCACGCCCCGCGCAGCCCGTTCCGGGCCTGGCAGGCCTTCGTGTGGTCGATGCAGGGCCTGCGTGCGACCTGGGACGTGGAGTCCTCGTTCCGTCTCGAGGTCTATCTGTTCGTCCCGCTGGTCGCGTTGGCGCTGTGGGCGACGCCGGACGGCGTGGAGCGCGCGATCCTGATCGGTTCGATGATGCTGGTGCTGATCATCGAAGTGCTCAACTCCGCGGTCGAGGCAGTCGTCGACCGCTGGGGCAGCGAGCACAATGAACTGGCCGGCCGCGCCAAGGACATGGGCTCGGCGGCAGTATTTTTGTCGGACATGAATGTCCTGATTTGCTGGGGTCTGATCCTCGGCCCGCGTTACCTGGCCTGAGGCGCAACACGCATGGATTGGATTTTCAGCAGCGAAATCTGGATCGCCCTGTTCACCCTGGCGACGCTGGAAATCGTGCTCGGCGTCGACAACCTGGTGTTCATCTCGATCGCGGTCAGCAAGCTGCCGCCGGAACGCCGCCCCGCGGCGCGCCGCCTGGGCCTGGCGCTCGCCTGCGTCACGCGGATCATGCTGCTGGTGTCGCTGGCCTTCCTGGCGCGCATGCAGAACAACCTGTTCAGCCTGTTCGGGCAGAACTTCTCGATCCGCGACCTCGTGCTGATCGGCGGCGGCCTGTTCCTGCTGGTGAAAGGCACGATGGAAATCCACGACTCGGTCGAAGGCCGCGGCGAGGAAGAGGATATCGACACCAAACCCTCGGCGGTGTTCGGTTACGTGATCGCGCAGATCGCCGTCATCGACATCGTGTTCTCGCTCGACTCGGTCATCACCGCGGTCGGCATGGTCAGCAATGTCTGGGTCATGGCGGCGGCGATCATCATCGCGGTCGCGGTGATGATTTTCGCGTCCAACCCGATCGGCGATTTCATCGACCGGCATCCGACCGTCAAGATGCTGGCGCTCGCGTTCATCATCCTGGTTGGCGTGGCCTTGATCGCGGACGGGTTCGAGATCCACATCGAACGCAAGCTGCTGTATTTCGCGATGGCGTTCTCGGCCGTCGTCGAAGGCCTGAACCTGCTGTCGCGCCGGCGCGCGCGCCGGCATACCAACTCGCAGTAAGGTCCACAGCCTGCCCGCCAGGGGCGGGATTCACGCCATTGCCACCCGCGCGCGGCGATGCTCCAATGCGCTGACCCGCCACGGAGCCGCCCCCATGCGCCATATTCGCTGGATTCTTCTCGCCCTGATGCTGCCGATGCTCGCCGGTTGCGGCTACAACCGCATCCAGCAGCAGGACGAAGCCGTCAAGGCGCAATGGTCGGAAGTGCTCAACCAGTACCAGCGCCGCGCCGATCTCGTGCCCAACCTGGTCAATACGGTCAAGGGTTACGCCGCGCAGGAAGAGCGCGTGCTGACCGAAGTCACCAATGCCCGCGCGCGTGTCGGCGGCATCAATCTTTCCGCCGAGCAGGCGGCCGATCCGGCCAAGCTCGCCGAATTCCAGAAAGCCCAGGGCGAACTGTCCGGCGCGCTCTCGCGCCTGCTGGTGGTGTCGGAGAACTATCCCGACCTCAAGTCCAACCAGAACTTCCTGGAGCTGCAGGCCCAGCTCGAAGGCACCGAGAACCGCATCACCGTCGCGCGCAACCGCTACATCGCCAGCGTGCAGGAATACAACACGCACATCCGCCAGTTCCCGGTGAACCTCACGGCAAAGATGTTCGGCTATGCGGTCAAGCCGAATTTCACCGTGGAAAACGAGGCGGCGATTTCCCGGCCGCCGACGGTGGAATTCGCGCCCGCAACGCCGACGCCGGCGCCGGCACCGCCGCAGAATTGATTCCTCTGTGAAACGCGGCCCGTTCCTCGCGGCGATCGCGCTGCTGGCAGGTTTTTGCGCGCCCTGGGCGTTGGCCCAGGAAGTGGCCGTGCCGACGCTGGCGCAGCATGTCGTCGATCAGACGGGCACGCTGGATGCCGCACAGATCGCGCAACTCGAGACCAAGCTGTCGGCGCTCGAGCAGCGCAAGGGCAGTCAGGTCGCCGTGCTGGTCGTTGCCACGACCGGGGCGCAACCCATCGAGGAATATTCGCTCGCCATCGCCGAGAAGAACCGTCTGGGTCGCGAGAAGGTCGACGACGGCCTGCTGTTGCTGATCGCGAAAGACGACCGCAAGGCGCGCATCGAAGTCGGCTACGGCCTGGAAGGTGCGGTGCCCGATGCGATCGCCAGCCGGGTGATTCGTGAATACCTCGCGCCGCATTTCCGCGACGGCGATTATTACGGCGGCATCGACGCCGCGGTCGATGTCCTGAGCAAGCTCATCGACGGCGAGCCGATGCCGGCACCGATGGTCGAAGAGTCGCGCTCGGTGAATCCGGGCATTGCGCTGTTCATGGGTATCGTCGTGGGCATCATCGCGACGCTGATCATTCGCCGCCGCGGTGTCGGTGTGGTTGGCGGAATCATCGCGGCCGCCGCACTGGCCTGGGTTATCTGGACAGTGCCGGTGACGATGCTGTTCGCAGGATTCGGTGCATTTCTTGGTGGCGGTGGATTCGGCGGCAGCGGCGGCGGACGTTTCAGTTCCGGCCACGGCTCCGGCGGATGGTCCGGCGGCAGCAGCAGTGGTGGCGGCGGCTGGTCGGGCGGCGGCGGTTCGTTCGGTGGCGGCGGCGCGTCGGGGGGCTGGTGATGTTGCGACGATTGCTGCTGAATCTGTTCGCCGGCTGGTTCCGTCTGTCGCGCTGGTTCCCGGCCGCGACGATGATCCGCATCCGCGATGCAATTGCGCGCGGCGAACTCGGTCACGCCGGCGAACTGTGCTTCGCGGTCGAACCCCGCTATTCGATCTGGTCGGTGCTGTCGGGCTTGCAGCCGCGTCAGCGCGCCGCCACGGCATTCTCGTTGCTGCGCGTATGGGACACGCAGGACAACAGCGGCGTGTTGCTGTATCTGCAGCTGGCCGAACGACGCGTGGAAATCATCGCCGACCGCGGCATCGCCGCGCGCGTCGCGCCGGCGCAATGGCAGCGTATCTGCGATCGTTTCGCCGCCGACATCGCCGACGGCGACCCCGAAGCCGCCGTGCTGACCTGCATCGCCGGCATCAACATCTTGCTGAGCGAACACTTCCCCGCCAGCGCGGACAATCCGCGCGAAGTTCCGGATGATCCGGTGGTGTTGTGAGTTGGTTTATTTGCTTGTGTTGCACTGCGGCTTGATCTGCGATTTCTTGACGATAGTCTCGCTCATAGTTCTCCATGAATCGGAGTCGCAGGGAGCGGCGGATGAAATCGTTTTTTGCAACAGCGCTTGTAATTATTGGACTGCTGATTTTCAGTTATTCGCGTCAGGCGATGGCGGAAGTCAATCCCGTGGACTGCACGGCCAATTGTCTGATCGCCACCTGCAAAGGCGGCGATTGTCAGGTCTGGAGTTGCGATGCGCGAGCTTGTGCAGTTGCCGGGCGCTTTGTCGTGAAATCTCGCGCGGAAGGCTCGGCGCCTATTTTCTCCACGACGAGGGTCGAGGGCTATTTGCCCGCATTTGACCGTGTTTGCGACTCGGGTGACAGGCGGCCTTGCGCCATCAGAGGTTGCAAGTCATCGACATGCACTCTGTCCATCTTCGATGGGAAAAGATTTGTGCGCGTTGCGCAGATGGATGAAAGCAGCTACTACCGCGAGCGCTCGTTCAGAAATTGAGTCGCAGAGGCGCTTCGCGTATTCAAGCGAGGCGCTGCAACTGCGCCACCAGCGCCTCGACGCTGTCGCAGGCGGCCAGGCATTGCGTGCCTTGGCATAGGGTGGCGCGGCCGGCGGCGGTTTCGGGTTTTTCGGCGAGGCCGGGTGGCAGTTCGGTGCCGTGATCGGAAAATGCGTAGACGTTCAGCGGGTGCGGCCAGAGCCGGCGCAGTTCGTAGCGCCACAGCGCGAGCGCGCCGGGTTCGCCGCGGATGACGACCAGGGGCGTCGGCTGCTGCCATTCGGCCAGCGCGGAGAGCATCGCGGGTGCGGCCTGCGGCAATTCTGCGATCGGCGTCCAGGCGGCGCGCAGGGTCGCTTCCGCCGCGTCCAGATAGCGCGGTTCGGCAAGCAGCCAACCCAAGGTCAGCAACGAGCGCGCAGCGACCGCATTGCCGGAAGGCGTCGATTCGTCGAGCCAGGGTTTGGGGCGCTGCGGAAGCGCTTCGTGATCGCGCGCGGTGAAGAAGAAGCCGCCTTCGGCGCGATCGATGAAATCGCTGAGCAGGGTTTCGGCCAGTTGCGTCGCCGCGCGCAGGGCGCGCACCGACCAGCGCGCTTCGAGCACGGTTAGCGCGGCCTGCAGCGTGAACGCGTGATCGTCGAGAAACCCCGGCCCGGTGCTGCCGAGCACGGCGGGGAGCCGACCGCGCACATCCATCGCGGCGATGAGCATGTCGAGCACCGTTTCGGCTTCATCGAGCCAGTCTTCGCGCTGCAAGGCCTTGCCGGCGCGTGCGAGTCCGGTCACGAGCAAGGCGTTCCACGCCGTCAAACGCTTGTCGTCGCGGGCCGGCGGAATGCGTTCGGCGCGCTTGGCCAGCAGCACGCTGCGCGTGCGCGCGAGGCGTCTGGAAATTTCCGCGGCATCCGACCCTGAGGCCGCAGCGATTTCCGCCGGGGTCTTGGCTGCGTGCAGATGCCAGGCCTCGTTCTCGAAGTTCGGCGCGCGGTCCAGGCCGTAGTGGGCGTGAACGATCTCGCGCAGGTCGGTGTCGAGCGCAGCATCGACCTGTGCGCGCGTCCACAGGTAGAACTTGCCTTCGACGCCCTCGGAATCGGCATCGAGTGCCGAACAGAAACCGCCCCCGTCCGCACGCATCTCCGCCTGCAGCCAGGTGACGATGCCGCCGGCTGCCTGCTGGAACTGCGGCGATTCGAACTGCGTCGCCGCTTCTGCATACACGGGCAGCAACTGCGCGTTGTCGTAGAGCATCTTTTCGAAGTGCGGAATGTCCCAGTGTTCGTCGACGCAATAACGGAAGAAACCGCCGGCGAGCTGGTCGTGCAAGCCGCGACTGGCCATGCGCGCGAGCGTGGTCGCGGCGGCTTCGCCGGCGCGCAGGTCGCTCTGCCGCGCCCAGGACAGCAAGCTTTCGACCTCTCCCGCGTGCGGAAACTTGGGTGCGCCGCGATGACCGCCGTTGACCGAATCGTGATGGGCGAGGATCTTCTCGCGTGCCGCCTCGCGCGGGGCCGTCGACAGGTCGCCGGCATGCGCCGTCTCGCGTCCGTAGTCGGCGAGAAAACCTTGCAGGGCCTGATTCTGCTGCTGCACCTGGTCGCGCTGACCGTCCCACCATTGCCGCGCGCCCTGCAGCACCTCGGAAAAGGCAGGCATGCCGTAGCGCGCGGTCTTCGGGAAATAAGTGCCCGCGTAGAATGGCACCAGGGTAAGCGGATCCAGGAACAGGGTCAGCGGCCAGCCGCCGCCGCGCCGCGTCAGCGCCTGATGCGCGAGTTGATAGATGCGATCGAGATCGGGCCGTTCCTCGCGATCGACCTTGATGTTGACGAACAAGCCGTTCATCAAGCGGCCGGTGGCCTCGTCTTCGAAGCTCTCGTGCGCCATCACATGGCACCAGTGGCAGGCCGAGTAGCCGATCGACAGCAGGATCGGCTTGTCGGCCCGGCGTGCCTCGGTCAGTGCGCTTGTGTTCCAGGCGCGCCAGTCGACCGGGTTGTCGGCGTGCTGGCGCAGATACAGGCTGGATTCGCGGGCGAGGGCGTTGGGCATGGGGGCTTGCCGTATTCGATTCGTCGGGCGGCCGGCGGGTTGGATTCCGGCATCGGGCGGGCAGGGGGATCCCGACCCTGCGGATAATGCACCTTCCGTGCGCGATCGCGCCGAAAGTCGCTTGGGCTGGGTGCCCCGGTCAGGCAAAATAGGTCCATGCCCGGACCTCTTCTGCACGACATCAATCCCATCGCCCTGCCGCTGCCGTTCTGGCCGCATGGCATCCACTGGTACGGGATCATGTACCTGCTCGGTTTCGGTGTGGCCTGGTGGCTCGGCGCACGTCGCGTCCGCGCGGGCCGTCTGCCCGGGGTCAATGTCGATGCCTACGGCGATCTGCTTTTCTACGGCATGCTCGGCGTGGTGTTTGGCGGACGCATCGGCTACGTGCTGTTCTATGCGTTCTCCGACTTCCTCGCCAATCCGTGGTTCCTGTTCAAGATCAACGAAGGCGGCATGAGTTTTCATGGCGGCCTGCTGGGCGTGATGATCGCGGTGGCGTGGTGGTCCTGGCGGCGCAAGCTGCACGTGTTCGACACGTTGGATTTCATCGCGCCGCTGGTGCCGCCGGGCCTGGGCTTCGGGCGCCTGGGCAATTTCATCGGCGGCGAGTTGTACGGCAAGCCCACCGATGGCAGCTGGGGCGTGATCTTTCCGCACAGCGACCTCGGACCCTACACCGGTCAGGCGATGGACAAGCTGCGCGAGCTGCACGCCAGCGGTGCGCTCGATGCCTATGCGCGGCATCCGTCCCAGTTGTACCAGGCGTTTCTCGAAGGTCTGGTGATGTTCGCGCTGCTGTATTTCTTCTCGCGCCAGCCGCGTCCGCGTTACGCGGTGTCGGGCTTGTTCGCGCTGCTGTACGGCCTGTTCCGTTTCGCGGTCGAGTTCGTGCGCGTGCCCGATGCGCAGATCGGCTACCTCGCGTTCGACTGGCTGACGATGGGCCAGCTGCTGTCTCTGCCGCTGATCGCGCTGGGCCTGGGCCTGCTGTGGCTGTCGCACACCTCGCCGACGCTGCAGCCTGTGAGGGAATGACATGCGCGCCTATCTCGACCTGCTGAACCACGTGCTGGAGCACGGCGCGGAAAAATCCGACCGCACCGGCACGGGCACGCGTTCGGTGTTTGGTTGGCAGATGCGTTTCGATCTGGCCGCAGGCTTTCCGCTGGTCACGACCAAGAAGCTGCATCTGCGCTCGATCATCCATGAGCTGCTGTGGTTCCTCAAAGGCGAGACCAATATCGCCTACCTCAAAGAGAACAAGGTCAGTATCTGGGACGAGTGGGCCGACGAGCGCGGCGAACTTGGTCCCGTCTACGGCAAACAGTGGCGCAGCTGGGCCGGCGCCGATGGCGTGGAAGTCGATCAGATTCGTTGGGTCGTCGAGGAAATCAAGCGCAATCCCGATTCGCGCCGGCTGATCGTCAATGCCTGGAACGTCGCCGATCTGCCGAAGATGGCGCTGATGCCCTGCCACGCGCTGTTCCAGTTCTATGTTGCCGACGGCAAGCTCAGCTGCCAGCTGTACCAGCGTTCGGCCGACATCTTCCTCGGCGTGCCGTTCAACATCGCGAGTTACGCGCTGCTCACGCACATGATCGCGCAGGTCTGCGGCCTGCGCGTCGGCGATTTCGTGCACACGCTCGGCGATGCGCACGTGTACTCGAACCACTTCGACCAGGCGCGCGAACAGTTGTCGCGTTCGACCCGGCCCTTGCCGACGCTGGTGCTCAACCCCGCGATCACCGATCTGTTCGCCTTCGGTTTCGACGACATCGCGATCGAGGGCTACGACCCGCATCCCGCGATCAAGGCCCCGGTGGCGGTGTGATCTGCGCGAGGATCAAGACATGAAATGGTTTTCGCCCGCCCGCCTGTGCGGGATGATGTTCGCAGCGAGCGTGGTCGTGACCGGCAGTTTTGCGGCCGAACCGACGGTGGCTACCGCACCCGCCGCTCCGGTCGAAGTCCACGGCGCCACGGGGGCGTACCGTCTGCCGACGGACGTGCGCCTGGGCGACGAGAACGCGTCCGGAGCGCCCCGTCGCGCCGGATATTCCGTGCACGAGCTGGTGCGCGAGAGCGACGGCACCCGCGCCGTCGCCGTCGTGTCGGAAGTATGCCGACCCGATTTCCCGGGCTTGAACGACATGATGCGCGTCGGGCTCAAGACCTCGGCGCTGGGCGGCGTCTCGGTCACCCGCTTCGATGAGGTCACCCTCGGCGGAGTGAAGACGACGCGTTATTCCGGCGACAGCCGCAGGCAGGTCGGTGCCGACGCAGTCGTGTGGATCGTTTCCCTGCCGCAGTCCTGGGCGACCGTCGAGCTGGTGTATCCGAAAGGCGATCCGATCGGCGCGCAGATGATGCTTGCCCTGGAGGCCATGGATTTCACCTGCAAGAACGGCACGACGGCGCCGCCTGCCGCGCCTGCCGCCGCAACGGACGCCGGCTGACGATGACCGATGCGCGAAACGTCGCATTGATCGCTGCGGTCGATCGTAATTTGGCGATCGGCCGCGACAACGATTTGCCTTGGCGATTGCCCGATGATCTCAAGCGCTTCAAGGCCTTGACGCTCGGCAAACCGGTGTTGATGGGACGCAAGACGGCGCTGTCGCTGGGTCGTGCCTTGCCCGGACGACGCAATCTCGTGCTGACGCGGTCGGGTCAGGTGCCGTTCGAGGGCATGGAGGCGGTGGCATCCATCGATGAGGCGCGCCGGTTTGCCGGCGACGCGGATCTGATGGTCATCGGTGGCGGTGAGATCTACGCGCTGCTACTGCCGATCGCCACGCATCTGTATCTGACGCATGTCGAGACCGAGGTCGTCGATGCGCATGCCTTCTTCCCGGCGTTCGATCCGGCGGGCTGGCGCGTGACCCGGCGGGAAGCGCACGCGGTCGATGCGAAACACGCGTTCGCGTTCGAGTTTGTCGATTACGAGCGCAAGGGCATCGCGGCCAGGTCCGCTCCCACAAAAGACGCTGCGGACTAGTCGCCGGCTTTTTCGCCGCTTGCCATCTTGCGGCCATCGACCTGGTGCAGGCGCAATTCCGGGCCCAGTTCGAGCGCGGTGAGCTTGCCGCCCCAGACCGCGCCGGTATCGATGCTGTAGATGCCCAGGCCCATGAACAGGCCGAGCGTGGACCAGTGGCCGCAAACCACGGGCAATTCGCGCGGCAGGTGGCCTGGCACTTCGAACCACGGATACAGGCCGGCTTTCTGCGTGCCCGGACGGCCCTTGTCATCGAAACCGATGCGCCCGGCCGGCGTGCAATAGCGCATACGCGTGAATACGTTGACGATCGCGCGGAAGCGTTCCGGACCGGTGAGCTTGGGCGTCCATGCCGGCTTGTCGCCGTACATGTTGCGCAGCAGCTTGCGGTGGCTCTCGCCGCGCAGCAGTTCCTCGACTTCGCGCGCGCGCGCTTCGGCGATCTTGATCGACCACTTCGGCGCCAGGCCCGCGTGCACCATGGCGAAGCCGAGCGTGCGGTCGACGTGCAGGAGTTTCTGCTGGCGCAGCCAGTCGATAAGCACATCGCGGTCGTCGGCGAACAGGATGCGGCCCAGATCCGGATTGACCTTGCGCTGCTCCGCTTCCTGGCGTTGCGCGATCGCGAGCAGGGACAGATCGTGATTGCCGAGCACAATCGTGCTGTGGATCGCCAGCGAATGCACCAGGCGCAGGGTTTCCAGGGATTGTCCGCCGCGGTTGACCAGGTCGCCGCAGAACCACAGGCGGTCCTTGACCGGATCGAAACGGATCTTTTCCAGCAGGCGCTGCAAGGCGTCGTAGCAGCCCTGGATGTCGCCGATCGCGTAGGTGCTCATCAGTGCAGCGTCCGCGGCACGGACAGCGTGAACGCCGCGATCGGCGCGTCGTAATGCGTGCCGTCGTCGGCGAGCATCTGATAGCTGCCTTCCATCGTGCCCAGCGCCGTCTCCAGCACCGCGCCCGAGGTGTATTCGAAATCATCGCCCGGGCGCAGCCAGGGCTGTTCGCCGACCACGCCTTCGCCGCGCACTTCCTGCACCTTGCCGTTGTCGTCGGTGATGAGCCAATGCCGGCTGATCAGTCGCGCCGGCACCTGTCCGCGATTGCTGATGCGGATGGTGTAGGCGAACACGTAGCGGCCGTCTTCGGGCGCCGACTGGTCGGCGAGAAAGCGGGTGGCGACGTCCACGGCGATGGCGTGCAGCGGCGAGTTCATGCGGACATCTTACAAACTTGCGGCCGGGGCGGGGCGTGAAGCCAGATAATTGGCCAGCGCGATGAACTGCGCGACCTCCAGTTGCTCGGCGCGCGCTTCCGGGCGCAAACCGGCCGCGAGAATCTCGTCGCCGGTGCACAGTTGCTGCACCGCATTGCGCAAGGTCTTGCGCCGTTGTCCGAAGGCGTTGCGCACGAGGCTCTCGAACAGCGCGGGATCGTCGATGCCGATTGATCCCGCCGGCTTCGGCACCAGGCGTACGACGGCCGAATCGACCTTCGGCGGCGGCCGGAAGGCCAGCGGCCCGATGTCGAACAGCGGCGTGACCTCGCAGGTCGCCTGCAGCATCACGCTGAGGCGGCCGAACACCTTGCTGCCCGGATCGGCGGCCATGCGGTCGACGACTTCCTTCTGCAGCATGAAATGCATGTCGCGCACGGACTCGGCGTGCTCGAGCACATGGAACAGGATCGGCGTGGAGATGTTGTAGGGCAGGTTGCCGACCAGGCGGATGCGCTCCTCGCCGGCGAGCTTGCCGAAATCGACCTTGAGCACGTCCTTGTGGACGATGGTGAGGTCGCCGTGGCCTTCGGACACTTCCATCAGCGGCGTGATCAGGTCGCGGTCGAATTCGATCACCGTCAACGCGCCATGCTTTTTCAGTAGCGGGAAGGTGATCGCGCCCTGGCCGGGGCCGATTTCCACCAGGGTGTCGCCCGGCTGCGGATTCACCGCGCGCACGATCTGGTCGATGACGTTGCGGTCGGTGAGGAAATGCTGGCCCAACTGCTTCTTGGGGGGATCCTTGAAATGGCTCATGCGCGGATCCTGTGTTCGGCCAGTCGCGTGCACAACTCGACGGCGGCGTGGAGGCTGGAGGGATCGGCGTTGCCATGGCCGGCGAGTTCGAGCGCGGTGCCGTGATCGACGGCCACGCGCGGATATGGCAGGCCCAGCGTGATGTTCACCGCGCGCTCGAAACCGGCGTGCTTGAGCACGGGCAGGCCCTGGTCGTGGTACATCGCGAGCACCGCGTCGAAGCCGAGCAGTTTCTGCGGCAGGAAGGCGGTGTCGGCCGGCAGCGGTCCGATCAGTTGCAGGCCGTCGGCGCGCAGTTGTTCGATGACGGGGGAGATCGTGGCAATTTCCTCGTCGCCAAGCACGCCCTGTTCGCCGGCATGCGGATTCAGGCCCAGCACCGCGATGCGCGGCGCAGCGATGCCGAATTCGTGCTGCAGGGACGCCTGCAGGATGCGCAGGGTGCGCGTCAGGCCCTCGCGCGTGATCGCCGCCGGCACCGCACGCAGGGGCAGATGCGTGGTGGCGAGCGCGACGCGCAGGGTCGGGTTGGCGAGCATCATGACGACGTCGCGACCGGCCTGGTCGGCGAGCAGTTCGGTGGTGCCGGTGTAGACGATGCCGCCGGCATTGATGCTGGCCTTGTGCACCGGGCCGGTAACCAGCCCATGGAAGCGGCCGTCGAGACAGCCGCGTCCGCCGGCGAGCAGGGCATCGATGACCGCGCGCGCGTTGTCCGGATCGGGATGGCCGAAGCGCACGGGGCGTGCCTGCGGCAGGGGCATCAGCGCGAGTTCGCCGGGACCGCAGTCGGCATCGGCAGCGCGCAGGCGCAGCGGAACCGACAAGGCCTCGGCCGCGGCGAGCAGGGTATCGGGATCGGCGAGAACCACCAGGTCGGCGGCGCGGTCAGCCTGGGCCAGACGAACGCACAGTTCGGGCCCGACGCCCGCAGGCTCGCCCGGAACCAGGGCTAGCCGCGGGCGCATGGCGGTTCAGGCACCCAGCCGCGATTCGAAATAAGCCTCGGCGCGCATCTGGCGCAGGAAGCGTTCGAATTCTTCGTCGGCCTTGCGGTTGCCGATGATTTCACGCGCCTTGTTGCGGCGGTTGTCTTCGGTGACGTCCTGCTCGCGCATGCCGGTGCGCTTGATCAGGTGGAAGCCGACATCGCTCTGGAAGATCGGCGACAGACCGCCATCGGCGAGCTGCTGAACCTGGGCGCCGATCGCGGTGCCCCACTGGTCGGCCTGGAACCAACCCATATCACCGCCGGCGTTGCGCGTGAGCGTGTCGTCGGAGGCTTCCTTGGCGACCTTGGCGAAGTCCTCACCACCGGCGATGCGATCGCGCAGGGCCTGGATCTTCTGGCGCGCGACTTCGGCGCTGACCAGGTCGGAGGTGCGGATCATGATGTCGGACGCGCGGTACTGCGTGACTTTCTGCGCGGACGCCTCGCGGACTTCCTCGAGCTGCACGATCTGGAAGCCGCTCGGACCGCGCACCGGATCGGTGATCTGGCCGGGCTTCATCGCGCGCAGCACGTTGGCGAACAGCGGCGGGATGGAATCGTAGCTGCGCCAGCCGAGCTCGCCGCCATCCAGCGCGTTCTGCGCCTGCGAATAGCGGATCGCCGCAGCATTGAACGTGGTTTCGCCGCGTTCGATCAGACCTTTGATCTGCTCGATCTTCTCGCGCCCGCGGGCGATTTCGTCCGGCGTGGCGCCTTCTGGCAGGTTGATCTGCAGGTTGGCCAGGCGCATTTCCGGACCGCCGATCTGCTGGGTCGCGATGAGCTGGTCGATTTCCGCTTCGCTGACCTGGACCTTGGCCTGGATGTAGCGCTGGCGCAGACGCTGGATGGTGACTTCGTCGCGCAGGTTCTCGCGGAATTCGTCGAACGACAGGCCTTCGCTGGCCAAGCGCGCGCGCAGCTGGTCGAGGGTCATGCGGTTCTGGTTGGCGACCGAGTTCATCGCCTGCTGCAGTTCGGCGTCGCTGATGCGGATGCCCGAATCGGCCGCGCGGGCGACCTGCAGGCGGACCATCACCAGGCGCTCGAGCACCTGCTTTTCGAGGATCTCGCGCGGCGGCAGCTGGCCCGGCTGGCTGGCGTACTGGGCGGTGATGTTGGCGACGGCACGGTCGAGTTCGCTGCGCAGGATCACGTCTTCGTCGACGATCGCGACGATGCCGTCGAGCGACTGCGAGGAGGCGGCCTGGGCATGGCTCGGCGCCGGGCTGGCGACGAACAGGGCGGCGAGGAACAGGGGCAAATAGGGTTTCATCGTTTCAGACACTCCGGTGCGCGCCAGAGGGGCGCGGCAGGTCAGCGGGTATAGCCAAGAATAGCATTATCGAGCAGGCGGGCCGTGTCGCGCCCGAAGCTTCCGAGGCCGGTAAGTTCGATTTCAAGGTAGAGGCCGAGGTTCTGGCGGCTGTTGAAACTGCGTATGTACTGGCGCCCCAGCAGGCGTACCGCCACGCAGCAGCCGCGCCGCTCGAAGCCGGCGAGGGCCTCGAGGGTCTGGTTGTCGCGCAGGGAATAGTTCCATCGGCCGTAGACGCTCCAGTTGCGGTTCACGGGTACGACAAAACTCAGGTCCGTTTGTTCCAGCAGATCGCGGCGATAGCGGTAGGCGGCATTGAATACGCCGCCGCCGCGGAAGCGCACCTGGCTGCGGACCGAGGACAGGTCGGTCTTGCGCGTGTCCGGGTCCCATTGCTGCGTGAAGCCCACGTTCCAGCCGTCGGTCAGGGCCAGGTCGGTCGTGGCGATCCAGGCGCTGCCGTTGTCGGATAGGGGCAGGGAGCCCGGCAGGGTGACCCGCGGCGTGTCGAAATAGGTGATGCGGCCGATGCTCGCGCTCAGGCGCTCGCGGCCGTCGCTGCTGCTCAGGATGCGCGTGCCCAGGGCCAGGGTGGCCTGGTTCGCATCGGCCTGGCGGTCGGCACCGCCGAAGCGGTTGTCGCGGAACAGCGAGGTCCAGCCATAGGTCAGTTCGGCGGTGTCGAACAGCGGCAGATCGTCCTGGTCGCGGTAGGGCACACGCAGGTAGTACAGGCGCGGCTCGAGGGTCTGCACATAACCCTTGCCGCCCCAGTCGAAGTTGCGCTCGAAATACGCGCCAGCATCGACGCTGACGATCGGCAGGCTGCGCGTGAACGAGGTGTCGCCCGCGCTGTCGGCGAGGGTGTCGCTGACCGAATACGCGGTGTAGCGCCAGGCCAGTTCCGGCGTGATGTACCAGGCGCTGCCGCCGAGCGGGAAACGCAGGTAGGGACGCAGGTCGATACGATTGCCGCTGGCATCGCGGCTGCCGTGGTTGAAGCGCACCGCCTCGGCCGACAACCCGGCTTCGAGCCAGTGCGTGAACGGACGATGGGCATTGGCCTGCAGGCGCGGCAAGCGGCGGTAGGGTTCATCGCCGGGGGCGATGAGCGCGTTGGCGATTTGCCATTGCTGCGCGTTCAGGCTCGCCGACCAGTATTTGCCGCGTCCGTAGATGCCGACCTGGCTTTCGATCAGGGAGATCGAGGTATTCGCGATGGAATCGCCGAAGTCGGCGAAATAATCGACGTCGCTGACGTGATGCAGGTTGGCGCTGGCGTACCAGTGTCGGTTCAGCGTGGTGATGTGGTCGAGGCTGAGGTAGCTGCGATCGTCGCCGCTGACATCGTCATTGGGCAGGTAGGTGCCCTGGAAGACGCCGTGCGAGTTCGGGAACAGGTAGCGGAACTCGCTGTCGAGCATCAGGCCGCGCTTGGACAGCCAGCGCGGCGTCAGTGTTGCGTCGTAGTTCGGCGCCAGGTTCAGATACACCGGCAGCTTGATGTCCAGGCCGTTGCGGTCGTCGCGGCCGATCGTCGGCGACAGCACGCCGGTGCGGCGCTTGTTGTCGGTCGGGAAACTGATCACTGGCAGCCAGATCACCGGAATGCCGCCCAGGCGCAGGGTGACGTTGGTCGCCACGCCGGTGGAGGTTTCGTTGTTGATCTTGATGCGGCTCGCGGAGAACTGCCATTGCTGCTGGTCGGGCGGGCAGGTCGAATAGGTCGCCGTGCTGAGTTCGCCGACTTCGCCGGCCATGACCGCGCGTCCGGCCGTGCCGTTGCCCAGCTGCTGGTTGAACTGATAGGTCACGCCATCGAGGCTGACCGTATCGGCCTTCTGGTCGCCTGCCGCTTTATCCGCGGTCAGGCGCACGGCATGGTCCTGATACTGCACCGGTCCTTCGGTGACGAAGGTTTCGCTCGGATGCGTGTAAGTGAGGCGATCGGTATGCAGCCACTGGTCGCCGTGGGTGAGCACGACATTGCCGGTGAAGGCGGTCTGTTCGTCCTTCTTCAGGTCCAGGCTGTCGCCGACGACATCCGAGGGCGCCTGGTCGCGGTCGACCGCGGCGGGCGCGGGCTCGACGAACCAGGGCAGGGTCTGCGGATTCGCGCACAGCAACCAGGTCGGCGGCGGTGCCGTTTCCTGGGCGTGCACGGCGCCGGAAATCGCGAGGCAGAGCGGCAGCAAACGCAGTCGGGATCGACGCACCGGGCAGTCCTGGAGAGGCTCAACAGCGGCCATTCTAGCCCGAGCGGAGCCGATTCCGGGCTGGGTCCGGGTCGCCGGCGAGCCGGCTCCTACGGCGACGCGGGGCTGGCGAGGGCGCGCACGTGGGCGACGCTGCATTCGCGCAGCGCCGTCAGGCTGTAGCCGCCCTCGAGCAGGGACACGAGACGGCCCTGGCTATGGGCATCGGCGAGGCGGCCGAGTTCGGTGCTGATCCATGCGTAGTCCTCGGCTTCCAGGCGCAGGTCGGCGAGTGGATCGAGGCGGTGCGCATCGAAGCCGGCGGAAATCAGGATGAGCTGCGGCTCGAAGGCATCGATGATCGGCAGCAAGGTGTTCGACCACACCGAGCGGAACACCGGTGCGCCGCTGCCCGGCGGCAGTTCGGCATTGTGGATGTTGCCGACGCCGTGTTCGTCGGACCGGCCGGTGTTGGGATACAGCGGAATCTGGTGCGAGCTCAGGTATTGCACGCGCAGGTCGCGCTGGAAAATGTCCTGCGTGCCGTTGCCGTGATGCACGTCGAAATCGACGATGCTCACGCGTTCCAGTCCGTGTGCCTTGAGCGCATGCGCGGCGGCGACGGCGACCGAATTGAACAGGCAAAACCCCATCGGCGTGCGATGCGTGGCGTGGTGGCCCGGCGGACGCACGGCGCAGAACGCGCGCCGATTTTTTCCTGTCAGCACCCAGTCCACCGCGGCGATGCCGGCGCCGGCCGCGCGCAGGGCCGCTTCGGCGGAGCTGGCGGACAGGGCGGTGTCGGCGTCGAGGCGCAGGGTTTCAGTCACCACCGTGTCGAGAATCGTGGCGATATGGTCGGCGGTGTGTACGCGCGCGATCTGCTCGCGCGTCGCCGCCGGCGCCTGCTGCCAGTCGAGCGTGGGCAGGGCGCTGCGCAGGGCTGAAATCACCGCTTCCAGGCGGGCGGAGCATTCCGGATGCCCGGGGCCGGGTTCGTGCGACAGGCAGGCGGGATGGCTGTAGACCCGCATCGGCCTCAGCCCTTGCGGCGCTCGTGATTCCAGAGCACCTCGCCATGACCGCTGGCGCGCGCAAGCACGCGGGCGACCACGAACAGCAGGTCGGACAGGCGGTTGAGGTAGCGGATCGCTTCCGGACGCACGGCGTCGTGGTGCGAGAGGGTGACGACTTCACGCTCGGCGCGCCGGCAGATCGTGCGCGCGAGATGGCAATGCGCGGCAGTGATGCCGCCGCCGGGCAGGATGAAATCCTTCAGCGCCGGCAAATCGGCATTGAAGGCATCGAGCTGTTTTTCCAGACGGTCGATGTCGGCGTCGTTGATCGCCGAATGGCCGGGAATGCACAGCTCGCCGCCGAGATCGAACAACTGGTGCTGCACCGAAACAAGCACGCGGCGGACATCGTCGGGAATATCGCCGGCAAGAATCAGTCCGATCGCCGAATTCGCCTCATCGACCGTGCCGTAGGCGGTGACGCGCGCCGAATCCTTCGCCACGCGCGAGCCGTCGCCGAGCCCGGTCGAGCCGTCGTCGCCGGTGCGCGTGTAGATCTTGGATAGGCGGTTGCCCATACGGCGCGTGGATCAGCGCGAGGCGCGCTGGGTCGCCGGCGTGCGGGCCGGCAGGTGACGGGCGATCTGCGCGATCGCCACGTGCAGGACAGCGGCACCGGCCACGTACATCGAAGCCGTGTACAGATAGGGCAGGTACCAGTCGGACAGGTTCTTCATCCATCCGGCGAAGCTGGCGTTGCTCACGCTGTCGCTGAGCCAGTAGAAGCTGCCGTTCGAGATCAGGTAGCAGGCGCTGACCGAGACGAGGAAGCTCAGCAGCAGCCACGCGCCGCTGCGCAGGCTGACGCCCGCATAGACGCGCTGCAGCAGCAGACCGCCCATCCAAAGGCTCAGGTAGGCCGGCACGAGGAACCAGTAGGCGACGGAAACGCAGTAGTGATTCCAGAAGCTGATGCCGCTGGCGCTGATCACGTACCAGTCGACGGCGACGGCAAGAACCATCAGGGCCGGAAACGCCCAGCGACCCATGTCGCGCAGATAGAAACCGCCGAGGAAGAACAGCGCCCAGGACGCGTCCGGGATCGCAGAGAAATGGTTGATGCGCGTGGCCATCATCACGAGGGCGAGCGTAAGCAGGATTCCGGCGCGCTGGCGGGTGGACAGGGTCATGGACGGAGCTTCCGGAGTTGTCATCGCGGCATTCTAGCGGAACTCACGCGCGCGGGAGACCCGGGCGGGCGGGTATCATCGCGGCATGAGCGAACAAGTCGACATCCTCATCGTCGGCGCGGGCCTGGTCGGCGCCAGTCTGGCCTGCGCACTGCAGGGCCGGGACTATCGCGTCGCCCTGGTCGAGGCCGCCGCGCCCGCCGCGGGTCCGCCGGGATTCGACGAGCGCAAGCTGGCCCTGTCCGCGGCCAGCCTGAACGCGCTGGCTGCGCTCGGTGTCCTGCCCAAACTCGCGACCTTGCCGACGCCGATCCGGCGCCTGCATGTGAGCCGGGCCGGCGATTTCGGCGCCGTCCGTCTGGCCGCCGCCGACTTCGGTCGCGAGGGTTTCGGTGGCGTGGTGCTCGCACGGGAACTGGGGCTGGCCCTGGAGGCGCGCCTGGCGGAGTTGACGGCGCTGGAACGCCACCGCCCCGCGACGGTCACGGCGCTGACGCCGGCGGCCGATGCAATCACGGTGACGCTTCGCGAAGGCGAGCAGCCGCGCACGATTCGCACGCGCCTGCTGGTCGCCGCCGACGGCACGCGTTCGTTCTCTCGCCAGGCGCTCGGCATCGGCACGATCGAGCACGACTACGCGCAAACCCTGTTCGTCTGCAGCCTGGCCACCGATCGCGACAACGACGGCACCGCCTACGAGCGCTTCACCGACCAGGGCCCGGTGGCCCTGCTGCCGATGGGCCGCGATTTCGGCGCGATCTGCGCCGTCGCCCGCGACGACGCGGCACGCGTGCAGGCCCTCGACGACGACGGTTTCGCGACGCATTTCCAGCAGCGGTTCGGCTGGCGCGCGGGGCGCATCCGTCGCGTCGGAAAACGCAGTGCCTATCCCCTGGCGCGTGTGCTGGCCGAGCGCCTGAGCGCGCCGCGCGCGCTGATCATGGGCAATGCCGCGCAGACGATTCATCCGATCGGCGCGCAGGGCTTCAATCTGGGCTTGCGCGATGCCCTGTCGTTGGCCGAGTTGCTCGACGGCGGCGATCCGGGCGCCGACGCCGCGTTGTCGGCCTATGTCGACGCGCGCCGCGAAGACCGCGAGCGCACGCTGGCCTTCAGCGACGGACTGGCGCGCATCACCGCCAACGACAGTTTCCCGATGCATGTTCTGCGTTCCCTGGGCTTGCTCGCCATCGGCAACGCGCCTGGTCTGTCGGCGCCGGTCGTGTCGGGCGCGATGGGCTTTCGCGGTCGTGTGCCGCGGCTTGCGCGCTGACGCGGAGCGACGGAGATGATTTCCTCATTCGAAGGCAGGACACGATGACTCGCCGCGAAATTCTCGATGTCGCCATCGTCGGCGCCGGCGTCGTTGGCGCGGCGGCGGCCCTGATGTTGGCGCGCGCTGGCTTGCGCGTGGCGATCGTCGAAGCGCATGTGCCGCCGGCGTGGTCGGCCGATGCGCCGGACTTGCGCGTGTACGCTTTCGCGCCCGATTCGCAGGCCCTGCTCGAATCGCTCGACGTCTGGCCGGCGGTCGCGGCTGCGCGCGCGCAGCCCTATCGCCGCATGCGCGTCTGGGACGCCGCGGGCGGCGAAGAATTGCGCTTCGACGCCGAGGCGCTGGGTCGTGGCGAGCTGGGACACATCGTCGAGCACGGCCTGCTCGTCGATCGGCTGTGGGCGGCACTGGCGACGGAACCGAACATCGCGCGCCATTGCCCGGACAAGTTGCAGGAACTCAGTCAGGACGAAGACGGCGCCCGGTTGACCCTGGCCAGCGGTGTCACGCTGCGCGCGCGCCTCGTGCTTGGCGCCGACGGCGCGACGTCGCGCGTGCGTACCTTGCTCGAGCTGCCGGTGGACGAGCGCGACTACGGTCAGCGGGGGCTCGTCGCCTACGTGCGCACCGAACGCCCGCATGAAGACACCGCCTGGCAGCGTTTTCTGCCGAGCGGTCCGCTGGCCTTCCTGCCTTGCGGCGACGGCCGCAGCTCCATCGTATGGACCTTGCCCGAGGCCGATGCCGCCCGTCTTCTCGCCGTCGACGACGACAGTTTCCGTCGCGAACTCACGCGTGCGTTCGATGCGCGCCTGGGCGAGGTCACGGAAGTGTCCGCGCGCGCGGCGTTTCCGCTGCGTCGTCAGCTGGCGACGCAGATGATGTCGGGACGCGTCGTGCTCATCGGCGATGCGGCCCATGCGGTGCATCCGCTCGCAGGCCAGGGCGTGAACCTGGGGCTGCGCGATGTCGCCGCATTGCGCGACCTGGTGCGCGATGCCGCCGCGGACGGTCGCGATTTCGCCAGTCCGCATCGCCTCGCGCGTTGGGCGCGGCAACGCTACAGCGAGAACGCGCTTGCGGCGTATTCGTTCGAGGCGATCAATGTTGTGTTCTCGAACGAAGCGCTGCTGCCGACCCTGCTGCGTGGCCACGCCCTCGGCCTGGCCGGGCGCCTGCCGCCGCTGGCGAATTTTTTCATGCGTCGCGCCGCGGGCTTGTAGGAGCTTAGCCCGGTGGGGCGAGGAACTCGCGCTGGCTGAGCCAGCCGTCCCTGTTCTTGTCCTGACGGCGGAACTGTTCGGCCAGGCGGGCGTGGTGATCCGCCAGCGTCAGGCGCGTGGCGCGCGGCAGATGTTGTTCGCCCGGATCGAGCACGTTGTCGCCATTGCTGTCCATGCGCTTGAACGCATAGCTCATCCAATCCTGGAATTCGGGCAGCGACAGCTTGCCGTCGTGATCGAGATCGGCAGACGCGAAATACGAGGATTGCGACTGCGCACCCGCCGGCGACGACAGCGCGAGCATCAGCAGGGCGAGGGCGGCGGGCTTCATCACAGTGCGCGCGCCCGCGCTTCGGGATTGGTCGCGAACACGGTGATCTCCTCGCGGTCGTGATACAGCTGCTTGGCGCGGATGACCAGCGGTTTGCCGGCCTTGCGCTCGAACAGGTCCAGGCACATGCGGGTTTCGTCCCAGCGCTTTTTCATCGGCAGCTTGAGATTGAACACCGAGTGCTGGCAGCCGTCGTTGGCGAACCACTCGGCCATGCGCGTGGCCACGCGACGCGGCGACTCGACCATGTCGCAGACCATCCAGTCCATCGGCTTGGGCGGCGTCCAGAGAAAACCGTCGGCGCGGATGTGTTCGATGATGCCGGTCGCAAGCGCCGATTCGGCGAGCGGGCCGTTGTCGATGGCGAGCACGCGGATGTGTTGCCGCGCGAGCACCCAGCTCCAGCCGCCGGGCGCGGCACCGAGATCGGCGGCATTCATGCCCGGCTTGATCAGGCGCTCGCGTTCGTCGGGCGTGAGCAGGGTCAGCAGGGCTTCTTCGAGCTTGAGCGCCGACCGGCTCGGCGCTTCGCTCGATTGCCGCAGGCGCGGCACGCCCGAGGGCCAGGGCGAACTATCGCGGACATCGCCGGCGGCCAGCAGGGCGTGGTCGCCGTCGAGGAAACACACGTGCAAACGCGGCAGGCGCGGATCTTCCTTGGCGGTGAGCAGGCCGCGCTGGCGCAAGGCCGGACGCAGTGCATTGCCGAACGCGCGCGCGAGGCCCGCGAGCGGCTTGGCTTCGTCGGAATCGGGATGTTCGACCAGCAGGTCGCCGTAGCGTCCGCCTCCGGCGAGCGCGTCGAAAATCGGCGCGATGCGGTCTTTGGGATCCATGCCGGTCAGGTCGGCGATCAGGCGTAGTTTCTGTCGCGCGAAAATCAGCGTGTGCAGCGGCAGGGCCTGGGTCAGGCCGAGGCCTTCGGCGCCGAGGAACTGCACGTATCCGCTGTTGCGTTCGGTGCGCGCATAGCCAGGAAAACCAGCCTCGGCGGCGCGTTCGGACAGCTCCGCGGCGAGTTCGGGTTCGAAGCCGGGGCGGCAATAGCAGAGCAAGCCGTCGGCGGTCATGTCGAATCCTTGGGGTGGTGGGCGCGGGAGGAATCAGTAGACAACGCCGCTCTCGCCGTAAGTGCGCAGGACGTCGCAGGCATGTTCGCGCATCAGGTCGCGCTGCACCGCGATGCCGCGTTTTTCCAGCTCGCCCGACCAGTCCGCCGGCAGCGGGCCTTCGTCGAAACCGGCGAGCGTCTGCACGTCGTCGGCGCGCGCGGCGATCAGCAGTTCGTCGATGCCGCCCCAGATCAGCGCGCCGTAGCACATCGCGCAGGGCTGCGAAGACGTCGCCAGGGTGATGCGCTCGCCGTCTTCATTGAGACGAAAACGCTGCGTCCGTTGCTGGCTGGTGGCGAGGGCCATGACTTCGGCATGTGCCGCCGAGCAGTTCGACGGCACGACGCGATTGACGCCGATGCCGATCAGCCGGCCGCCGGCATTGAACACCGCGGCGCCGAACGGACCGCCGCTGCGGTGCGTGACATTGCGCCGCGACAGGTCGATCGCGAGCGCGATGCGACTGGCGGCATCGGGGTACAGACGCGTGGCATCGACTTCGTCGTGCACCCACGGCGGCAGGGTCAGGTGGACCTGGGCGTACAGCATTATTTCAATGAATCCGACGAGGTGGCCGCGCCGTTCTGCGGCGCACACTTGCCCTGCACGCATTGGCAGCCGTTGATCGACGGAAAACCGCAGACGGCCATCGTGCCCTCTTTCTGGCACTGCGCTTTCACTTGCGCGGGGAAGGTCGGGCTGTCCTTGTTGACGCAGGCCGGATAGGCGCCGCAGCAGTTGCCCACGTCCTTGATCGCGCAGTCGGCATCGGTCTTGCAGGTGGTGTCGACCTGGCCGGGTTCGGCCGAGACTTTTTCCGGCGAGGTGATCGCGGCGGCGATGTCGAGCGGCGGCGGCGCGTCGGCCTGCGCGGTCGGCGGCGTCGTGGCAGAAGTGGTCGGCGGCGGATTTTCCGGCGCGGGGCAGCCGGCGAGCATCAGGGTCAGCGACAGCGCCAGGACTGCGTCAGTAAGTCTCGCCATCTTCATGGGGCAGCTCCGTGTCGAGGTTGAGCCAGGGCAGGCGATCGGCGAACCAGATGTGGCGGCCCGGCGGATGGTCCTCGGGATGATCCAGCGTCGCGACGGTCACGTCCACCGATTCCGGCGACTGTTCGGTGAACAGCGCAATCAGCGCCCCGCAATCGGAGCAGAAATGCCGGGTGGTGATGCGGCTGGACTGGTAGCTGCGCAGTTCGCCGCGCGTGACCACGAATGCAGCACGCGGCACCGTTACCCAGGTGGTGACGATGCCGCCGCTGTTGCGCCGGCACATCGAGCAATGACAATGCGCGATGTCGGTCAGCGGGGCATCGAGGCGGTAGCGAATGCCACCGCACAGACAGGCACCGCCCTGCGAAGCGCGCGCGGACATCAGGCGGGTTTCGCCCAGCTGTCGCGCAGGGTCACCGTGCGGTTGAACACCGGGTGGCCGTCGCGATGATCGCGGCGATCGGCGACGAAATAGCCCAGGCGTTCGAACTGCAGGTTCTGCTCGGCATCGGCACCCGCGGCAGCGGGTTCGAGATAGCCGCGCACATGCCGGACCGAATCGGGATTGATGCATTCGTGATAGTCGCGGCCGCCTTCGTCGTTGTCCGGGTCGGCGACGCCGAACAGGCGATCGTAAAGACGGATCTCCGCCGGCGCGGCATGGCGCGCGCTGACCCAGTGGATCGTGCCCTTGATCTTGCGATCGGCGCCGGGCATGCCCGCGCGCGATTCCGGATCGAGCGTGCAATGCACTTCGATCACCGTCTCGCCGTCCTTGACCACGTCCACGCATTTGACGATGCCGACGCCGCGCAGGCGCACTTCGCCGCCGGGCACGAGACGGTGGAAGCCTTTAGGCGGCGTTTCCATGAAGTCCTCGCGTTCGATCCACAGTTCGCGCGAGAACGGCACGCTGCGCGTTCCGAACGTCTCGTTCTTGGGATGGTTGGCGAAGGTCAGCGTCTCCTCGTGATGCGGCTCAAGGTTGTCGATGACCACCTTCAGCGGATCGATGACCGCCATGCGCCGCGGCGCGTTCGCGTCGAGGTCCTCGCGCACGCAGCCCTCCAGTATGGAGAAATCGATCAGCGAATTCTGCTTGCTGATGCCGACGCGATCGGCGAGCAGGCGCAGGCTGGCCGGTGTGTAACCGCGACGGCGCAGACCCTGCAGGGTCGGCATGCGCGGATCGTCCCAGCCCGCGACCAGGCCTTCGTTGACCAGTGCCATGAGCTTGCGCTTGCTCATCACGGTGTAATTGATGTTCAGGCGCGAAAATTCGATCTGGCGTGGCTTGCTGATCGTGGTCTTCAGTCCGGCCTCGACCAGCGGCTGCCACAGCTCGGGATGACCGCCCAGGTCGATCTGGTCGATGCACCAGTCATACAGCGGACGGTGGTCCTCGAATTCCAGCGTGCAAAGCGAGTGCGTGATGCCCTCGAGCGCGTCGGAGATGCAGTGCGCGTAGTCGTACATCGGATAGATCGGCCAGGCGTCGCCGGTGTTTTGGTGATGGACGTGGCGGATGCGGTAGATCGCCGGGTCGCGCAGATTGATGTTGCCGCTGCCCATGTCGATCTTCGCGCGCAGGGTGCGGGCGCCGTCGGGGAATTCGCCGGCGCGCATGCGCTGGAACAGGTCGAGGTTTTCCTCGACGCTGCGTTCGCGGAACGGCGAGTTGCGGCCCGGCTCGGTCAGCGTGCCGCGATAGGCGCGCACCTGATCGGCGTCGAGGTCGCAGACGAAGGCCTTGCCGTCGCGGATGAGCTTGAGCGCCGACCGGTAGAACACTTCGAAATAATCGGAGGCGTGGCGCAGCTCGGACCATTCGAAGCCCAGCCAGCGGATGTCGTCCTGGATGGCGGCGACGTATTCGAGGTCTTCCTTGCTCGGATTGGTGTCATCGAAGCGCAGGTTGCACGGGCCGGCGAATTCCAGGCCGATGCCGAAGTTCAGACAGATGCTCTTGGCGTGGCCGATGTGCAGGTAGCCATTGGGCTCGGGCGGGAAACGCGTATGGATGGTCGCGTGTTTGCCGCTGGCGAGGTCCTCGCGAATGATCTGCCGGATGAAGTCGTTCTTCTCGACGGGCGAGCCGGCGGGCGGGGCGGAATGCGAAGGAGTGCTCATGGGGACCGGAGACAACGGAAAGGGCGTTAGTTTAGCGGGTCGCCCGTCCCCGTGACGGCCGCACTGCGGTATAAGTCGAACAAACCCCGGAGGCAGGGATGCGCGTGATCTACGACGCGGCCAATACGGTCGATGCCCATCTGGTGAAGCACGCGCTCGACGAGGCGGGCATTCCCGCCTTCATTCGCGGCGAATACCTCACCGGTGCGATGGGGGAATTGCCCATGACCGGCCTGGTCCAGGTCTGTGTGCCCTCGGCGGCCTGGCCCGAGGCCAGGGACTGTCTGCTGGCGCTGGGCCTGATCTCGGCGACCGACGAAGACCGGGACGATCCGGCGATCGACGGTCTGCTCGCCTGAAGGACGGGTGCACCGTCCGGGCAATTTGCGGCAAACTTCAGCGGGGTAGGGAGACCGATGACGATGGCGAAACGGGGATCGTGGGCGCTGAGTCTGTTGCTGGCCCTGTTCGCGCAGGCGAGCAGTGCGCAGCCGGCTGCGCCTGCGGCCGAGGCGCCGCGTACGCCGCCCTCGGGCCTGGCAATCATGGAAACGCCGACCGGCACGCCCCTGGAGGACATCCTCAGCGGCCGCGCCCAGCCCGGCTTCACCCCGATTCTCGAAAGCGGCATTGGTACGCGCGGTCAGCCCGGCACGACGATCTGGCTGCGCCTTCGCGTCGAATTGCCGAGCGACGGCCGCCGGCTGTGGCTGCGTCTGGACCGCCAGGCGATCGAGTCCTTGCGTCTGCATGTGCCCGGCCCACCGGTGCAAATGGTCGCCGAGACTGGACGCGGCAAAGCTGCGGAGCCTGACCCCGAGTGGCCCGATGCCTTCCTGCTGCCCGTGCCCCCGGAATTGCAAGGCCCCACCGCGCTGTATCTGGAAGTCGATGGCGAGGGCTTCCTCAACCTGCACCCGGAACTGATTCCCGCCGACGAACTCGAAGCGCGCGATCGGCCCAGCCAGCGGCTGTACGGCGCGCTGTACGGCTTGTTGGTGCTGGTGTTTCTCGCAGCGATATTCCGGCATTTCCAGCGCCCGGGTACCGGCGCGGACAAGGTGGTCTTCGCCACGCTCGCGGTCGGTCTCGCTTGCATGGCCAACAACGGTCACCTGACAGCCCTGCCGCTCGGATCGGCGCTGGCGGGCATCGGTCCCAAGGTCGTGCCGGCGCTGTGGCTGCTCGCCTGCGCGCCGCTGTTGTGGACGAGCAGTTATTACGCCGGTCTGGGCAAGAGCTCGCCGGATCTGCAGCGTGTTTTCAGTCTGGCCGGCGGCGCGTTCCTTGCGTTGGCGGTCGCGGCGATCTTCGTGCCGCTGTTCTATCTGCCGCAGCTGCAACTGGCGACCATCGTGCTGATCGCCCTGGTCATGCTCACCTGCGTGGTCGGTCTGTCGCTGGATCCGCGCCAGTCGCGCTGGGGGCCGATGCTCGTGTGTCTGGGCGTGATTGCCGCGCTGGTCGCGCAGATCCTCGCGCTGAAGCAGGTGCTGCCGATCACCCTGATGATCCGGCGCGGTTACGAGTTGCTGCTGGCGGTGCTGCTGGCGCTGTACCTGGTCCTGCCCTGGATCCGACAGAAACTGCAGGCACGCGCGGCTCGCAAGCGCGCAGTGGTGCCGGAAAAGAGTACCGAGGAAAAAATCGCGATCGCACGCGAGCAGCTCATGCTCGGCCTGCAGTCGGCGTTGATGAATGCCGCGGAAGGCGATTTGGAATGGATCGCCTACCGGCGCCTGCTCGAAGGACTCAAGCCGGTCCTGCCGCAGCTGGCCTCGGCCGTGGTGGCGATGAACTACCACCACGAAGACCTGATGCTGGTCGAACCCAAATCGGCCGAAGCGCGCTACCAGTTGTTGCTCGACCAGCGTGCGCAGCTGATGAAAAACCTCAGCCGCTCGAAAGCGCCGCAACAGATCGCGATCGATTTCGACGGTCCGGACGGCCCGCTCGAGCAGGTCCAGCTCGCGGTGATTCCGTTGCCGATTCCGAAACCCGGCTGGGGCGCGTTGCTGATCGAGCGACACGCCGATGTCAGCTATAGCGACGACGAACTGGATCTGTGCGCGGAATTCGCCGCGCTGGCGACGACGGCGGGCGACGAAGCGGCGGCGGCGATGGCGCAGCGGCAGGCAACCGAGATCGATGCCGAATCGGGCGTGTACAAACGCGAGCTGATCGACCAGTCGCTGCGGCGTCTGCATGAGGCAGCGTTCCTCCAACACAAGCCGATGGTGGCGATGCGTGTGGGTCTCGACCAGTTCGGCATGCTCGCACCGGCATCGGTCGCACCCGTCATGCACGAACTGGCCGATCTGTTGCGCGAAGAAGTCGACTACGGCGACGTGATCGGTCGCTACGGCAATGACGAATTCCTCGTGCTGATGCCGGGACGGCAACTGGGCGTGGCGCGCGAACTGGCCGACCGGCTGTGCCAGCTCGTCTTGAAAATGACGCATCCGGCGCCTTCGTCCGACGGCAAGTTCACGTTGACGATCGGCCTGTCGGCGACGCAGCCGGGCGAGCGCGGCCCGCAGATGCTCATGGAGCGCGTGGCCAAGGCCGTGGCCAAAGGCCGGCAATACGGCGGCAATCAGGCGCAGGCGGTCAGCAGCGGCACCGTCTGAGCGCTTTCCGGTGCCTGCGGGCATCGGTCTTTCTTTCTTCCCGGGCGTCGTTGCGACGCCGTTCGTGCTACCGGAGTTCTCATGCCCACCCTGGTCATCGGCAACAAGAATTATTCCTCCTGGTCCCTGCGTCCCTGGCTGTTCTTCCGGCAATCGGGCCTGGCTTTCGAGGAAGTGCGGCTGCCGTTGGACACGCCGGAGTTCTACCAGCGCATCGGCGACTACTCGCCAACGGCCCGCGTGCCGGTGCTGCGCATCGAGGACGAAACGATCTGGGATTCGTTGGCGATCTGCGAGGTCGCCAACGAACGCTGGCTTGGCGGCCGCGGCTGGCCGGCCGACGCGCGGGCACGCGCCGCCGCGCGCTGCGCCAGTGCGGAGATGCATTCCGGATTTTCGGCGCTGCGCACGCAATTGCCGATGAACTGCCGCCGCCCCGACAACGGCTATCGCGGTGACGCGGCGGCGCAGAAGGACATCGACCGCGTGCAAGCGCTATGGCGCGACTTGCGCACGCGCTTCGGCGGCGGCGGGGAATTCCTGTGCGGCGACTTCGGCATCGTCGACGCGATGTTCGCGCCGGTCTGCGTGCGCTTCACCGCGTATCGCGTGCCGATGGAAGCCGTCGCGCAGCGCTATCGCGATGCGATCTATGCCTTGCCGGCGATGCGCGAATGGTTGGCCGCGGCTGCCGCTGAACCGGAAGCGCTGGCAGCGACCGACGCGTTCTAGACGTCAGAGCTGGACCGTGACGTCCATGGTCAGACGATCGATCAGCGCATCGTCGTAGCCGGCTTCGCGCAAGGTCCATTTGAAGGCGTTGGCGAGCTTGGCCTTCTTGTAGATGTTGAGCTTGTGGTGGGTCTTGAAGTGATCGCGCAACTGCAGCATGCCTTGCACGGCCTGCTGGTGTCGGGCCGAGGATTTCTTGCTGTCATCGGTCGCGTCGGGCGGCACGCGATCGCTGAAGAACTTCGCCAGGGTGACGCCGAACGCTTCGGCCTCGCGTGCATCGAACCAACTCATCGCCATGCCCGCCACTCCCTTTCAGTCCTGTCCCGGCCAGCGCCGTGCGGCCAGGGGTGATGATGCCCGATTTCCGGGCACTCGCTCTCCGCGGTCAGCGGCCCGGTCGCCGTTTTTCGCAGTCCATGCGCCACATCGCGCGCAGGGCCTGTTCGAAGTGCGCCGCGAAGCGCGGCGCGTCGAACAGCGGCGAGGCCCGCACGCGCCGGCGCAGGTCGCGACGCAGGGCGGCGAGGCGGTCGCGATCCCCGGCCTGCGCGACGGCACGCGCAACGAAGTCGTCGCCGTCGACGGCGATCCAGTCGGGCAAGCCGGCATTGGTCAGCAGGGACACGCCCTGGCGCGACAGGAAGGTGTCGCCGGTCATCGACAGCACCGGGACGCCCATCCACACGGCTTCGGCCGTCGTGGTGCCGCCGGGATACGGGAAGGTGTCGAGCATGATGTCGACGTCCTCGTACGCGGCGAGGTAGTCGGCGCGCGGCGACGGGCCTTCGAGGATCAGGCGATCGGCACCGATGCCCTGGGCGTCGAAGCGTGCGAGCAGCGCAGCGCGCACCGAGGAGGATGTCAGCTGCGGCGCCTTCAAAAGCAGGCGACTGTCGGGCACGGCGGCGAGGACGCGGGCCCAAAGCGCGATCACGCCGTCGTTGACCTTGGTCAGATGACTGAAGCAACCGAAGGTGATCGCGCCTTCGCTCAGCGCCGGCAGCGGTGCGACCTCGCCGGCATCGCCGGGCGGCGTGAAACACAGACGCGTTTCCGGCAGACGCCAGACGGTTTCGGTGAATTCCGTTTCGGCGCCCTCGGGAACCGCCCAGGGATCGGCGATCACATAGTCGATTGCCGCGACGCCGGTGGTGGAGAAATAGCCGAGCCAGGTGACCTGTACAGGGGCCGGCTTCCAGGCGAAGACAGGCAGGCGATTGAGGCCGGTATGGCCCGAGAGATCGATGAGGATGTCGATGCCGTCGTCGCGGATTGCGCCGGCCACCTGTTCGTCGGCATGACCGGCGATCATGTGCCAGGCATGGCAGGACGCGCGCAGGCGCGCGGTCGTGGCGTCCTCGCGAAGATTGTTGGCGTAGACATGCAGTTCCAGCATTGCCGGCGTACGCGCATGCAGGGCGGCCAGCACCGCTTCGAAGAAATAGCCGACCGGATGATCGTACAGATCGCCGGAAACGAAACCGACGCGCAGCACGCGTTCGGGATCGGCATCGTTGCGCCACGCTGTTGCGGGCTGGGCGAGGCCGGCGACGAGCGCGCCATAGCGCCGCGCGTCGTCGAGCGACTGCGCGACAGGGCGGTTGGAAAGATAGTTGTGTCCGAACAAGCGTCCCGACCGGGCTTCGATGTAGTCGGGATTGATCGCCAGCGCGCGCTCGTACTGCGCCAGCGACTCGTCCATGCGACCCAGGGCCTTCAACGCGTTCGCCAGATTGCCGTAGCCCTCGGCATAGTCGGGTCGCAGTTCGACGGCACGGCGTCCCGCCGTCACGGCTTCCTCGATCCGGCCGGCACGCAGCAGCGCGATGCCGAGGTTGTTGTGCGCTTCGGCGAAATCCGGACGCAATCGCAAGGCCAGCCGGTAGCTGGCGATCGCTTCATCGACCTGGCCGAGTTCTTCCAGCAGATTGCCGCGTGCGATATGCGCATCGACGAAGTCGGGTTTGAGCGCGATCGTCCTGTCGAAAGAGGCGAGCGCTTGCTGCGGATCGCCGGCAGGAAGACTGGCCAGGCCCAGGTTGAAATGGGCCGCGAAATAGCTCGGATCCAGATCGATCGCGGTCGCATAGCCAGCGATCGCGTCCGCCAGCTCCCCGCGCGCCATCAGGACGTTGGCGCGGTTCAGATGTGCGCGCGGAAAGTCCGGCGCCAGCGCCAGCGCAGCTTCGTAGAGGCGAAAGGCCTCCTGCGGATTGCCGCCGTTCTCGGCGACGTTGCCCGCATCGAGCAGGCGGGTGGCCTCCTGTCGCGAGGCCTCGGATTTTGCCGGCGCGGCGCTCGCCGTCGGAGCCGCGAGCGGATGGTCGGGCACGCGCGCGCGCAGCATGGACTTGAGCAGGTCAGTCAGCGACATCGGGAATCCTTGGCGGGCGGCGTTCGCGGCCGGTCAGTAGCCGGAAATGGAGCACACGTAGATCAGTTCGCAGGCGCCGCCGCCGCTGTCTTCGCGGGTGAGCGAACTCTGCCAATGCCAACCGTCGTCGCGATCGATGCGCACCAGCCAGCCGTTGACGCGCACGGTGTTGCCGGCGCGGACCTGCCCCAGCGCGTTGGCGACGGCGTCATCGGCGGGAATCATGTGCATGTTGGCGCTGCTGCGCACGATGTCGCCGACCGGAATTGGTGGCCCTTCCGGTCCCCAGCGATAGCGATACCAGCGGCCACCCTGCGAAATGTCCAGGCGGTCGGACGCGGCGGGATTCGCCATCGGGCCCCAGCCCAGTGCGAGGTCGGTCGGCGAGTAGTCGGCTTCGGTGCCGAACGCGTAATCCTCGCGCGACAGCACGCGCGCCTGCAGGCTGATGCCGGCCAGGGGCGTGATCGTCGCCGGCCCGAAACGGAACGGCGACATGCGGCCGTCGACCGGACTTTGCAGGGGCTGGTTGGGATCGGTGAACGCCGGCGGCAAGGCGCAGCCGACCGGACTTTGTCCGCCGCCGCCTGCGGCCGGCAGGGCGGTGGCAACGGTGGCTGGCGCCGAAGGGCGCGTGGCCCAGGCGAACAGGCACAGCGCGCCGACGGCGAGGCCCAAGGCGAGAATCAGCCAGCGCGGCATGGCTTAGAAAACGGGAAGGAACGAGGTCATGGCGAGCATCCTAGCCCACTCCATGGCGAACTCGCGCGACCGGGCAGTACTCAGCGATGCCGGTGTCCGGCCGCTTCGGGCTGGTAGCGGATACCGGTGACGCGCACCCGCAAGGGGCGTCCGCCCGGGGCCTGCCAATCGATGACCTGGCCGATCGCCAGGCCCAGCAGGGCGCTGCCGACCGGTGCGAGCACCGACACCTTTCGCGTCAGCACGTCCGCGTCCGGCGGGAATACCAGCGTGAGCTCGTGCTGCTCGCCGCTGATTTCGTCGATGCACAGGACGGTGGAGTTCATGGTGACCACGTCGCCGGGCATGTTTTCCGGGGCGAGCACGCGCGCGCGATCGAGTTCTTCGACCAGGGCCAGCGCGGAAGGCGTGCGGCGCAGGGCCGGCGACTGCAGCAACTTCTCCAGGCGCAGGACATCGAAACTGGACAGGGTGATCGGCGGAACGGATTGAACGGCGTGCATGCGCTTCTCCAAAAGCAAACGGGCGACGCGAAAACGCGCCGCCCGTGTGATGAGGTTGTTCGTGGACCATAGCCCGCGTTGCCGCGCTTATCAAGTGCGCAGGGATTTTTCCGGGCTTTTTCGCGCTTTTTTGCTGCTGGCATTCATTTTGTCGGCATCGGCATCGGCATCGGCGTCCGCCGGCGTCTCGAGTTTCAACAGGGTTGGCGGCAGTTCGCGCAGCAACTGGGCGAGATCGCGCAGGAACGGCGTCATCGCCGAACTGCGTCGCCAGACCATCGCCAGGCGACGCGAGGGCGGCGGATCCCGGAAATTAAGCAGCCGGATGTTTTCGGACACCGGCACCGGCGGTTTCACCGCGAGCATCGGCAACAAGGTCAGGCCCACGCCGGCGGCAACCATTTGCCGCAAGGTTTCCAGGCTCGTGGCGCGGAAGCCATCCTTCTCGCCGGCGCCAGCGAGTTGACACACTTCCAGCGCCTGATCGCGCAGGCAATGGCCGTCTTCGAGCAAGAGCAGATGCTGGTCGGACAGGTCGGCCAGACGCAGGTTGTGGCGATTCGCGAGCGGATGCGCGTTGGGCAGGGCGAGCACGAACGGTTCTTCGAACAGGTAGTCGATTTCCAGTCCGTCGTCGTGCAGCGGCAGCGCCAGCACGGCCGCATCGAGGCGACCAGCGCGCAGCATGGTCAGCAGCACTTCGGTCTTCTCTTCGACCAGCAGCAGCTCCAGGCGCGGAAAACGCAGGCGGATGTCGGACACGACATGCGGCAGCAAATACGGACCGAGCGTGGGGAACATGCCCAGACGCACGCTGCCTGCTTCCGGATCGGCGGTGCGGCGCGCGGTCTCGCGCATTTGTTCGACTTCGGCGAGCACGCGGCGCGCGCGCTCGACGATGTCCTTGCCCGCCGGCGTGAGCATGACCTGGCGCGGTGCGCGTTCGACCAGGGCGACGCCGAGTTCGTCCTCGAGTTTGCGGATCTGGGTCGACAGCGTCGGCTGACTGACGTGGCAGGCGTCGGCCGCGCGCCCGAAATGGCGCAGGTCGGCCAGGGCGATGAGGTAACGCAGGTCGCGCAAATTCATGGGCGGTCCCGTGATAGGGAGTAACTATTAAACATATAAGGACAATTGGCTTTGAAAATCAAGCCGGCATCCCCATAATTGTCGGGGTCGGGCGTTCGCCCGCATTCCGATAGTCCCTGCCGATCATCCCCCTACAAGGAGTTCCCATGCTTTCCGTTGGCGAGAAGTTTCCCCAGTTCAAGGTCAAGGCCACCGTTTCCAACGACCTGAACACCGCCTTCGTCGATATCGACAACAACACCTACAAGGGCAAGTGGCTCGTGGTGTTCTTCTACCCGAAGGACTTCACCTTCGTCTGCCCGACCGAGATCACCGGCTTCGCCGAAGTGAACGAGCAGTTCGTCGACCGCGATGCGCAGATCCTCACCGGTTCGACCGATTCGGAATTCGTGCACCACGCCTGGCGCACGCACCACAAGGATCTCAACCGCCTGCCGTTCCCGATGCTCGCCGATGTGAAGCGCGAGCTGACCTCGGCCCTGGGCATCCTCGACAAGAACGAAGGCGTCGCCCAGCGCGCGACCTTCATCGTCGATCCGCAGGGCATCATCCGCTTCGTGTACGTCACCGACCTCTCGGTCGGCCGTAACCCGGCGGAAGTGCTGCGCGTTCTCGACGCACTGCAGACCGACGAACTGTGCCCGTGCAACTGGAAGCAGGGCGAAGACGTCATCAAGGTCGCGTAAGGCCTGGCCGCTCCCTCTCCCCGCATCGCGGGGAGAGGGTTGGGGTGAGGGGCTGTTCTTGCTTCGCAGTCTCAACGCAATTTGAAAGACCCTCATCCGCCCTGCGGGCATCTTCTTCACGCAACTTGAGTTGCCCTCATCCGCCCTGCGGGCACCTTCTCCCGGAGGGAGAAGGGTTTGCTCATCCATTTGGAGATCTCAGATGAACCTCAACGACATCAAGTCGGCCTTGCCCGACTATGCGAAAGACCTGCGCCTGAATCTCGACAGCGTACTCGCGACCACCGGTGCGCCGGGCCTGAGCGACCTGCAAATCCGCGCCGTTGCGCTGGCGTCGGCGATCGCTTCGCGCCATCCCGCGCTGACGGCGGCCGTGGAATCGTTCGCGGCCGAACAGCTCGACGCCACGCAGATCGCCGGTACCAAGGCCGCGGCCGCGATGATGGCGATGACCAATGTCTACTACCGTTTCACGCACAACGCCGAGAACAAGGAATACGAGACGCTGCGCACCAGCCTGCGCATGAACGTCATGGCCAATCCGGGCATCGAAAAGCAGGCCTTCGAGCTGGCGTCGCTCGCGGTGTCGGCGATCAACGGCTGCAGCCGTTGCGTGGATTCGCACGAGAAAGTCATCCGCGAACACGGCGTGTCCGCGCAGGGTGTGCAAAGCGCCGTGCGCATCGCGTCGGTCGTGCATGCCGTCGCCGTGACTTTGGAATCGGTTTCACAGATTGGTCTCGCCCAGGCCGCGTGAGCATGACTTTGGTCATGGGTTGAGGGTCCGGGCGCTGGGCTATGCTCGACGAGTAATCTTCGGAGCCAGACCATGCGCCTGACCTTCACTGCCGCGATCGCGGCATTGCTTTGCCTGTCCCATGCCCAGGCCGCGGATCAGGTCCCGGTCGGGCGCTTGCCGCGCACCGTGGTGCCCGACAAGGTCGCGGTGGAGCTGAAGATCGATCCGGCGCAGACGCGTTTTTCCGGCACCGTGCGCATGCATGTGCAGGTCGCCGAAGCCACGCGCGTGGTCTGGATGCACGGTCGCGACCTGAAGATCAGTCGCGCCCGCATCATGCCGCGCAATGGCGCGAATCAGGATTTCACCGTCGCCGAAGCCGATGTCTCCGGCGTGCTCAAGCTCACCGTGCCCAAGCCCATCCAGGCCGGCGAAGCGCTGATCGAAATCGTCTACGACGCGCCGTTCGGCCAGCTGCAGGGCGCGTATCGCGTGAAGCCCGATGGCAACGACTACGTCGTCACGCAGATGGAAGCGCTCGGCGCGCGTAACACCTTCCCCGGGTTCGACGAACCCGGCTTCAAGCAGCCCTGGGACATCAGCCTGGTGGTGCCCAACGGCCAGAACGCCGTCGCCAACACCCGCGAACTGCGCAGCGAGAAGGCCGGCGAAGGCTGGACCCGGCATGTGTTCGCGACGACCGAAAATCTGCCGAGCTATCTGATCGCGTTCGCGGTCGGTCCCTGGGACATCGTCGATGGCCCCGATCTGCCGCCCAATGCCGTGCGCAACTATCCGGTCAAGCTGCGCGGCATTGCCGCCAAGGGCCAGGGCGCGCGCATGAAATACGCGCTGGCCAATACCGGCGTCATCGTGGCTGCGCAGGAAGCGTACTTCGATATCCCGTATCCGTTCGACAAGCTCGACCTCGTCGCGGCTCCGGATTTTTCCGCCGGTGCGATGGAGAACGCCGGCCTGATCGTGTATCGCGACAGCCTGATGTTCGCCGATGAAAAATCCGAAGTCCGCGCGCGCCAGGGTTACTGGGGCACGCATTCGCACGAGCTTGCGCACCAGTGGTTCGGCGATCTGGTCACGATGCCCTGGTGGGACGACCTGTGGCTCAACGAAGCGTTCGCCACCTGGATGGGCAACAAGATCGTCGGTCAGCTGCAGCCGGGTTTTCACACCGATCGCGGCCTGATGGAAAGCGCGCTCGGCGCCATGGGCGAAGACAGCCTGGCCTCGACCCGCCGCGTGCATGAACCGATCAACGAATTCACCGACATCGAATCGGCGTTCGATGGCATCACCTATTCCAAGGGTGGCGCCGTGCTCGCGATGTTCGAGCGCTATGTCGGCGAAGAGAAATTCCGCGACGCGATCCGCGCCTACCTGCGCAAGCATGCGCGCGGCAACGCCACCAGCGCCGACCTGATCAATGCCATCGCCGAGGTCAGCGACGATCCGGCCGGCGTGCGCGCCGCCTTCAACGGCTTCATCGACCAGCCGGGCGTGCCGATCGTGCATGTCGGCGCGAAGTGCGATGGACCCAAGCCGCTGTTGCTGGTCGAACAGGAACGCTATCTGCCGGTGGGTTCGGTTGCGCCGAAGGCAGGCGAATGGCTGCTGCCGCTGTGCGTGCGTTACGGCGACAAGAACGGCCTGCACGAGCAATGCGGCCTGGTCGGCGGAAAGTCGGCGACCGTCGAGCTGCAGACCGACGCCTGCCCGAGCTTCGTGATGCCCAATGCCAATGGCGCGGGCTACTACCGTTTTGCAATGTCGCCGGCGGACCAGGCCAATCTCGAAGCGAATTTCGACAAGCTCAATGAGCGCGAGCAGCGCTCGTTCGCCGATTCGGTCGAAGCCGCCTACGCGGCCGGTGCGATCGACTCGCGCACCTTCCTCGGTGCCGCTGCGCGCCTGGCCAACGCGCCGGTGCGTCAGACGGCGACCGCGCCGCTGGATACGATCGGCTGGATGATCCAGCACCTGGCGCGCAACGACGCCGAGAAACAGTCGCTGCGCGATTTCGTCGGCCGGATTTATGGCCCGCGTCTGGCCCGCATGGGCACCGTGCCGAAGGCCGGCGAGAGCGACGACGATCGCCTGCTGCGCAATTCGCTGATCGCGACGATGGCCGGCACGGCCAAACAACCCGCGCTGCGTGCCGATCTCGCGGCGAAGGGCCGCGCGGTGCTCGGCATCGGCGGCGATGGCGCCCTGCATCTGGATGCGATCGCCACCGACCAGCGTGGTCTGGCGCTGCGCATGGCGATGGAAGAGGGCGATGCGGCCGTGTTCGATGTGCTGCTCGCGCACTTGTCGAGCAGCCAGGATCCGGTGCTGCGCGGCCAGCTGCTCGGTGCCCTGGGCAGTGCCAAGGATCCGGCGCTCGCCGCCCGCGCCCGGGCGCTGGCGCTGGAGCCGGGCAAGCTGCGTCGCAACGAACTGCGCACCGTCATCTACGGCGGCCGCGACGATGACGCGGCACGCCAGGCCTCGCGCGCCTGGCTGGACGCGAACTTCGCCGCGCTCGAAGCCAAGGTCAATCCGGGCGGCGCGTCCCTGATCAACGGTTACGTGGGCGGCATGTGCAGCGTGGCCGAGGCCGATAGTGTTGTGCCGAAGTTCGGCCAGCGCATGAGTACCCTGGAAGGCGGACCGCGCGCGCTCGCGCAGGCCGTCGAAGAAGTGAAACTGTGTGCGTCGTTGAAGACGCAGCAGAGCCGGGCCGGCGTCCAGCTGCCCTGACCCCTTGCCTAGACCGCCGCCGGCCTCGTTGCCGGCGGCTTTTTTTTGCCCGGAATTTGCCCGCGCCGCTCAGCGAGTCGCGGTGTCCTGCGCTTCGATCCATTGCACGGTATCGGCGAGCACCGGCGACAGGCGCGGCGACCGGAAGCCGTTGACCAGGCCGATGTGGCCGACGTCGGGAATGATCTTCAGGCTGACCGGCTCGCCGGCGGCTCGCAGTTTTTCCGCGAGGCTCTCGCTGTTGCGCGGAAAGACCTTGCCGTCGTCGGCGCCGTGCAGCAGCAGGAAGGGCGGTTCGTCGCCATTGACGAAATTCACCGGCTGCGAACGCGGCCAGGTGTCTGGGGCGCCGAAAACCTGTTTGACACCGCGGTTGGTGATCGGCAGGAAATCATAGGGTCCGGCCAGTCCGATCACGCCCTTGAGATCGCGTGGCTTCATGCCGACCTGCTGCAGATAGCTGCCGTCGGTGCCCAGCAGGGCGACGATGTGTGCGCCTGCGGAATGGCCCATCAGATAAATCTGCGCCGGATCGGCGCCGAAGTCGGCCGCATGCGCCTTCGTCCAGGCGACTGCGGCGGCGGCGTCGTCCATGAAGGCGGGAAAGGTGTCGGCCGGCGCCTTGCGGTAGTCGGGAATGATCACCAGCAGGCCGCGCTGTGCGAGGGCGGACCCGACGAAGCGGTAATCGGCACGGTAACCGTTACGCCAGCTGCCGCCGTAGAAGAACACCACGATGGCCCGGGGCTTGGCGGTGAGGGGGCGATAGATGTCGAGCGAGAGATCGTGCTTGGCGTCGAACACCGCGCTCATCGTCGGACGGTCCGGCACGCCGGCATTGAGTGCCCAGAAGTAGGGCGCCTGGCAGCCGGCCAGCAGCAGCGCGACGGCGAACGCGGCCGCGCGAAAGCCCCGGGGGGCGACGATCGATTGAGGTTTCATGGGGCTATCATTGCCTCCTGCCCGTCAGGAAAACGTCATGGCCGCGAACGACCCCGGCGAATTGCAGCAACGCTACGCCGCCATCCCCGAGCGCAACACCGGCGACAACATGTTGCGCACGATGCAGCAGCACCATGTGCAATTGTCGGTGATGGCCGATACCAAGGCCAATATCCTGATCACGGTGTCCTCGATCGTGCTGACCATGGTCCTGGGCAAGCTCGGCGACCCGGACCTGCGTGCAGCGATGCTGACCCTGGCCGGGTTCATCCTCACCGCGCTGCTGCTGGCGGTCATCGCGGTCCTGCCCAAGTATCGGCCGCTGCGCATGAATCCGGACGACCCCTTGCCTTCGCAGTTCAACCTGATGTTCTTCGGGCATTTCGCCGAACTTTCGCGCGAGCGTTTTCTCGGCGAAATCGCCGACGCGCTCAAGGCCGACGGCTCGGTCTACGAAACGATGGCGCGCGACGTGTACGCGATCGGCTACTACCTGGCGCACTACAAGTATCGTTTCCTGCGCCTGTCGTATCTGTTCTTCCTCGGCGGCTTCGTCTGTGCCTGCCTGGTCGAAGCCTTCCACCTGTTGACCACCTGATGGGCACGGTCGCCCAGGCGCTGCGGGAGGCAGGCGCAGCGCTGGCCGGCGACGACGCGCGGCGCGAAGCGGAGTTGCTGCTGTGCCAGGCGCTGGGCTGCACGCGCGGCTGGTTGTTCGCGTATGCCGACGATCCGCTGCCGACAGTCGCCGCGCAGCGTTTCCGCGCCCTGGTCGAGCGTCGCCAGCGCGGCGAGCCGGTCGCGCAGATCGTCGGCAGTCGCTGGTTTTGGTCGCTGGAACTGGCGGTCACGGCCGACACGCTGATTCCGCGCCCGGAAACCGAAACCCTGGTCGAACTCGCACTCGCGCGCCTGCCCGAACATGATGATGCGCGCGTGCTCGATCTGGGCACCGGCACCGGCGCGATCGCGCTGGCGATCGCCAGCGATCGCCCCGGTGTCCGCGTGACTGCCGTGGATGCAAGCACCGGTGCGCTGGCGGTCGCAGTGATGAACGCCAGTCGCTTGGGTTTGCCGCGGGTGCGCTTTTTGCTCAGCGACTGGTTCGCGGGCCTGGCCGGCGAACGCTTCGAAATGATCGTGAGCAATCCACCCTACATCGCCGACGACGATCCGCATCTGGCCATCGGCGATCTGCGTTTCGAGCCGCGCTCGGCGCTCGCCTCGGGCAGCGACGGCCTGGATGCGATCCGCAAGATCGTCGCGCAGGCGCCTGCGCATCTCGAGCCGGGCGGCTGGTTGATCGTCGAACACGGCTGGACGCAGGGCGAGGCCGTGCGTGCGCTGTTCAAGCAGGCGGGGTTCGAATCGGTGAAGTCCGATTTCGATCTCGAGGATCGCGAGCGCGTGACACTCGGTCGCCGCGCCTGACACCCTTGGCGTATGCCGCGATCAGCCCGCGGCGGTTTTCGCCGGCGTCGCGCTGTCGAGATTGGGCCAGCGCTGCGCAATGGCGGCGCGGATGCCATCGGCATCGAGACCGGCTTCGGCGAGCAGGGCTTCGCGACTCGCGTGTTCCTGGTAGGCATCGGGCAGGCCCAGATGCAGGACCGGCAACACGATGCCTTCGGCCGCGAGCAGCTCGGCCACACCGCTGCCGGCGCCGCCCAGGATGACGTTGTCCTCGAGCGTGACGAAGCCGGCGTGGGTTTTCGCCAGGTCCAGGATCAGGGCGCGATCGAGCGGCTTGATGAAACGCATGTTGACGCAGGTGTAGCCCGCTTCGGCCGCGACGGTTTCCGCTGCCGGCACCAGCGCGCCGAAGGCGAGCAGGGCGAGCTTGCCGCCGCGCAGGCGCAACTCGGCCTTGCCGATGGGCAGCGTGTCGAGATTGGCTTGCACCGCGACACCGGGGCCGCTGCCGCGCGGATAGCGCACGGTCGCCGGGCCCGCATAGCGATAGCCGGTGCTCAGCATCTGCCGGCATTCGTTTTCGTCGGCCGGCGCCATGACCACCATGTTCGGAATGCAGCGCACGAAACTCAGGTCGAAACTGCCGGCATGCGTGGCGCCGTCGGGACCGACCACGCCGCCGCGGTCGACCGCGAACAGCACGTCGAGATTCTGCAGCGCGACGTCGTGAATCATCTGGTCGTAAGCGCGTTGCAGGAAGCTCGAATAGATCGCGACCACGGGTTTCGCGCCTTCGCAGGCCATGCCGGCGGCGAGCGTGACCGCATGCTGCTCCGCGATCGCGGTATCGAAATACTGCAACGGGAATTCTTTCGAGAAACGCACGAGGCCCGAGCCTTCGCGCATCGCCGGGGTGATGCCCATGAGCTTGCTGTCGGTCGCGGCCATGTCGCACAGCCAGTCGCCGAACACCTGCGTGTACGTGGGCTTGGCCGGCCCGGCTTTCTTGACGATGCCGATGCTCGGATCGAAGGGCGAGACCGCGTGGTATTCGATCTGGTCGCCTTCGGCGAGCTCGAATCCCTTGCCCTTGGTGGTGATGACATGCAGCAGCTGCGGACCCTTGAGGCCCTTGAGCGTCTTGAGCGCGCTGACCAGCGCGGGCACGTCGTGACCGTCGATCGGGCCGCTGTAGTGGAAGCCCATTTCCTCGAACAGCGTGGACGGCACCAGCATGCCTTTCCAGTGCTCTTCCCAGCGGCGCACGAAGCGCGCGGTCGGATTGTTCTTCTTGTCGCCGAGCAGTTTCTTGCCGCCTTCGCGCACCGCGTTCATCGTGCGGCTCGACATCAGGCGACCGAGCATCTTGGTCAGGCCGCCGACGTTTTCCGAGATCGACATGCGGTTGTCGTTGAGGATCACCAGCAGGTTCGGTTCCGGATCCATGCCGCCGGCGTGGTTGAGCGCCTCGTAGGCCATGCCGGCGGTCATCGCGCCGTCTCCGATCACGGCGATCACGCGGCGATCGTCGCCTTGGCGCTGCAACGCGACGGCCATGCCGAGCGCGGCCGAGATCGAGGTCGAGGAATGCCCGACGCCGAAGGTGTCGAACTCGCTTTCCTCGCGCTTGGGAAACGGCGCGACGCCGTCCTTCTTCTTGACCGTGTGGATCGTGTCGCGGCGGCCGGTGAGGATCTTGTGCGGATAGCACTGGTGACCGACGTCCCAGACGAGGCGGTCGACCGGGGTGTCGTACAGATAGTGGAGGGCGACGGTGAGTTCGATCACGCCCAGTCCGGCGCCGAAATGGCCGCCGACCTGGCTGACGGTTTCGACGAGATAGGCGCGCAGTTCGTCGGCGATGGCGGGCAGTTCGGCTTCGGGGAACTGGCGCAGGTCGGCCGGTACGGCAATTCGGGAAAGGCGCGGGTAGCGCTGGGCGTCCATCAAGTCACGCTGGGCAGGTACAGGCGTGAATTGTCCGGCACCGGGTCCGGCAGGGCAAGCCGCGCGGCCCGCGCGCGGCTTGCGATCGACGTCGAGGATCAGCTCGTCGCGGCGTAACCGCTGGCGAGATTGGCATTCACGAAGTCGGTGACTTCGGCCAGCGGCACGCCGGATTGTTCGGCGATCTCGGTCAGGCGCGCCGGTCCCTTCATCATCACCGTGGCGATGCGGAAGTGTTTGGCGAATTCGCGTTCGGTCTGCGGCCACTTGACCAGCTTGTACTGGGCATTGGGGTCGTAGCCAGGCGCGATCACGCCCTTGCCGCCGACCAGGGCGCACAGCCAGGCCAGGCGCGAGAACGGCTGGGCGCCGCCGAGCTGGCCGCTGAGCAGCTTGAGTTCGCCGGCATCGATCGCGGTGAAATCGTCGGCGCGGACCACGGCTTCGGCATAGGGCTGGAACACCTTCAGCGGCGTACCGCCGAGGTAGGTCTGGCTGCCCGGATCGAGCACCAGCAGGGGCGCACCCGGCAGCTGCAGCTTGACCGGGCCGGCGAGCGCGCCATTGCGCAGGAAGTCGGCGAGGGCGGGCTCGCGCGCCGGCATCGCCGGCATCTGGCCGGTGGTGCGTACCGGATCGACACCCATCGCGGGCATCTGGCCGGTCGTACGCGGACTGACGGGGGCCGGCGCCGGTTCGGCCGGACGCGGCGGCATGGCCGGCTGCTGGCCGGTGCTGCGCGGGCTGACCGGCGGCATCGCGGCCTGCTGGCCGGTGATGCGCGCGGCCAGCGCGTCGGTCTGGACGGTGGCGGTCGGGATCTGGCCGGCGATCTGCTCGAGCACGGCGATCAGCGCGTCATTGCTGAGCGGGCGCGTCAGGACATGGTCGGTTTCCGAGCGGCTGCCGGCGGTCAGGCCGACCGTGGTCTTGCCGCTGTTATGAGCCTTGAGCCAGGTCATGTGCCCGTACATCGAGTCCATGTCGATGACCAGGACCTGGGCATCGGCTTCCTGCTCGATCGCCCAGTCGCTGCCCAGGCGGGAGCGGATCTGTTCGAACTGCGACTGTACGGCGGCGGCCTCGTCGCGCGAGAAACCGGTGAAGCACAAGGTATGACGACTCATTCTGGAAAATCCCCTGGCACGGACGCTTGCACCCGTGAAGCCCTGAAGTGTGCTGGCCGGGGCCGGCGGCGTCAACGCGGCGGGCCGCCGGGGCTTGCGTTCTGTGAACTGGCGCGCGCCGGGACGGACCGGGCGGCGAAGGCCGCTCAGGACAGCGGGCGCGGACGCTTGGGCAGGTGCTGCTTCAGGAAGCTCATCTGGTCGGCGAGGATGTGGCGATTCGACAGGATCAGATGTTCGACCCAGCTGGGCCGGTACGGGATCGCGAGCAGGGGCATGCTGGCCTGCTGCGGGGTGCGGCCGCCCTTGCGGGAATTGCAGTGGAAGCAGGCGCAGACGACGTTTTCCCAGACGTCCTTGCCGCCGCGCGAGATCGGCACGACATGGTCGCGGGTCAGCGAGTGGCGGCTGTATTCGTGGCCGCAATACATGCACAGCGACCCGTCGCGCGCGAACAGGGCGGTATTGGTCAGGGCCGGCGAGGGGTCGAGCGCCTTCGGGTGCGCATGGCTGCGCGCAGCGACGATCGGGTGCAGCAGCACGATGCTTTGTTCGCCGCTGAGGCGGTTGGTGCCGCCGTGCACGGTCATGCAGGGCTCGCCCAGGGTCCACGCGACTGCGCCGCGCACGTACAGGCAAACCGCGTCCTGCCAGTGCATCCAGTCGAGGATGCGGCCGTGCGCATCAAGCGAGAGCACGCGCGGAATCGCGTGATGGGAGGTTTCGAACGGGGGCAGTTGCCCGGCCGGGGGGCTTCGCGTCCCGGCGCCCACCAGAGCCAGACGTGGCGTGGGCGTACTCATCTGCCCCGAGCATAGCGCAGTCACATGGCAGTGCAAGCGCGCCGACGCGGGCTAGAATCCCTCGTCGCCCCTGGAGTCACCGATGCGTTCCCTTTATCCCGAGATCGAAGCCTTCGACAGTGGTCTGCTGGCCGTCGACGCCCGCCACCAGCTGTACTACGAACAATGCGGCAACCCCAACGGCAAGCCCGTGGTGATGCTGCATGGCGGACCGGGGGCCGGGTGCGGGGCGAAGATGCGCCGGTTCCACGATCCCGAGCGCTACCGCATCATCCTGTTCGACCAGCGCGGATCCGGCCGCTCCACGCCGCATGCCGATCTCACCGACAACACGACCTGGGACCTGGTCGCCGACATCGAGAAGCTGCGCAAGCACCTGTCGATCGATCGCTGGCAGGTGTTCGGCGGCAGTTGGGGCTCGACGCTCGCGCTGGCTTATGCCGAAACGCATCCGACCAAGGTGACCGAACTGGTGCTGCGCGGCATCTTCATGCTGCGCCGCTGGGAATTGGAATGGTTCTACCAGGGCGGCTGCCATCGCCTGTTTCCGGAAGCCTGGGAGCAGTACCTCGAGCCGATCCCCGAATCCGAACGCGGCGATCTCATCGCCGCCTATTCCCGCCGCCTGACCTCGCCCGACGAAGCCACGCGGCTCAACGCGGCGCGCGCGTGGTCGGTGTGGGAAGCGTCGACGAGTCTGCTGATGCAGGACGAGGCTTTCATCAAGAGTCACGAGGACGCGCATTTCGCGCTGAGCTTCGCGCGCATCGAGAACCACTATTTCGTCAACAAGGGCTTCTTCGCCGTCGACGACCAGCTGCTGCGCGACGCGACCAAGCTGCGCGGCATTCCCGGCGTGATCGTGCACGGCCGCTACGACGTCGTCTGCCCGGTGCAGAACGCCTGGGACCTGCACAAGGCCTGGCCGGAAGCGAAGCTGGTGATTTCCCCGGGGTCCGGCCATTCCGCGTTCGAAACCGAAAATGCGTCGGCGCTGGTTGAGGCGACGGATTCGTTTCGGTAACGTCTGTCAATGCACCAAGTGAGATGTGTTACGCCGCGCTCCCATCCGGATTGCGCTTAAGCAGCCACAGTCCTGCCCACAACTTCGGATCCATCGCGTAACCCTCGGCCATCTTCTGCGCAAACCATTGCGGTGCGTCGGCGACGGGAATTTCGTGGACGATGATGTCTTCGCTCTCGTCGCCGCCGCCGGCGTGCACGCGGGTCAGGCCGGTGGCGCGCACGAAGGCGATGCGTTCGTTGCTCATGCCTGAGCTGGTTGGGCCGATCATCAGCACTTCGATCTTCGCGGCTTGCCAGCCGGTTTCTTCGAGCAGCTCGCGTTCGGCGGCGAGCTCCAGCAATTCGCCCGCATGCACGTCGCCGACGATGCCGGCCGGCATCTCGATGGTCTTGCTGTCGACCGGAATGCGGAACTGTTCGACCAGGATCAGTTTGTCGTCGGGCGTGGCCGCGATGATGATGACCGCGAGGCCGCCCTCGTTCGTGCGCTCAGCGTATTCCCAATGACCACGCGCCTGCAGGCGCAGCCATTTGCCTTCGTGCAGCGTCTTGATGTCGTCGCTCATGCGTCGCTCCTAGACCGGCAATTCGCGCAGACGACGGCGGGTCATCGGGCCGAAGCGCAGTTGTTCGCACAACTCGTCGAGTGCAGCGATATCGATTGGGCCGCGCGCGGCGACGCCGAAATCCTCGGGCAGCGGCGCATCGCGCACGATCGTGGCGAGCTGGCGCGAGAGCAGGGCGATGTCGCGATGCTCTTTCAGGCGTTCGGCATGCTGCGCACTGCCACGCAGACGCAGGAAGGGCACTTCCGCGATGCGTTCGAGCAGGGCGTCGAGCGAACCGAAATGGCCCAGCAGCGTCGCCGCGGTTTTCGCGCCGATGCCGGGCACGCCGGGAATATTGTCGATCGCGTCGCCGGTCAGGCCCAGATAGTCGGCGACCTGGTGCGCATGGATGCCGTAGCGTGCCTTGACGCCGTCGCCATTCCATTTTTCGTTGCGCGCGTAGTCCCATTGCCAGTCGTCGCTGTCGAGCAACTGCGCGAGGTCCTTGTCCGCGGACAGGATCATGCCGGTGTGGCCCTGGCGCCGCACGTGGCCGAGCGCGGTGCCGATGAGATCGTCCGCTTCGTAGCGCCCGTCGGCGAGCACGCGCAAACCGAGAACACGACAGACCTGCTGGCAATAACCGAACTGGCGCTTGAGTTCCTCCGGCGCGGCATCGCGATTGGCCTTGTAGGCCGGGTAGAGCTCGTTGCGGAAATTCGATTCCAGCGATTCGTCGAACGCGAACGCGATGCGCGCGGGCTTGTGGCGCTCCAGCACTTCGAGCACGAAACGGGTGAAACCGTGCACGGCATTGACCGGATGCCCGTCGCGATCGGAAAACTCCGGTGGCATCGAATGCCACGCACGGAACACGTACAGGCTGGAGTCGACCAGATAGACCGGGCCGCCGCTCACAGGTGCAGGTCGCTCGTGAGGGCGACGACGTCGGGGCGGTCGCGTTCGGGGGCGGCTTCTTTCGGCGTGCCGATGTGGATGAAGCCGAGCACGGTCTCGTTCGCCGCCAAGCCGAGGCGTTGCGTGATCGCCGGGTCGTACGCGGCCCAGCCGGTCAGCCACTGCGCACCGAAGCCCATGCCCTGGGCGGCCTGGAGCAACGCGAAACACACGGCGCCGCCGCTGAGCAGTTGTTCCTGCTCGGGCACCTTGTGTCCGGGGGTGAGTCTGCCTATCACCGTCACGATCAATGGCGCGAACTGGAAGCGCATCCGGTCCTTCTCGACCACCGCCGGACTGGCCTGCGGGTCGCGCTCCAGCGTCCGGCTGGCCAACAAATCGCCAAGCACCTGGCGGGTGTCGCCCTGGATAAGCAGGAAGCGCCAGGGCACGAGCTTGCCGTGGTCGGGGACACGCGAGGCGGCGACCAGCAGACGCTGTAGCTGATCCGGAGCGGGGGCGGGCTCGCCCAGCAGGCGCGAGGGGGTGGACCGGCGAAGGTCGAGGGCGGTGAGCAAATTCATCGCCAAACTTTAGCATTCGTCGGCTTATTGCCCCGGCCGTCCAAATTCTGCAGGCTGATTCACGGTTTCCGCATGACTTATGGCCTAGTCTAGCCATAGCCAAAACTCTACTCCCCCCCGAGAGTTTCATGACCCATAACGAGTTCCTGCCGCAGGTGATGTCGGACAGTCGGATCGAATCCGAACTGTTCCCGAAACTGCGCAAGACGTGCGCCACGCGCATGAACGATCTGCTTCGTCGCGTCATCCAGCGCACCGACGACACCCTGTACGAGCTGTCGCAGAAAGACGAGACCTCCTTCGGTTCGAAGAACCTCGAAGGTCTGCGCACGCTGCGCGCGCTGACCAACCCGATCGAGCAGGCCTTCCTGGGCCATTTCCAGTCCGCGTTCAATGGCCTGCAGCGTCGTCTGCAGTCCGATACCAGCCTGCCCAGCGACCTGAGCCTGGTCGAGATCGAGGAGATGGAAGATCTCGTCGCCTCGGAGCTGATCGCCGAAGCCCTCGTGCGTGCCTATGGCCCGGGCCTGGACATGATCGAGCGCCGCTTTGCGCGTCTGGCGGGCGTGCAGGCGCTGCCGCCGTCGCAGAACCCGATCTCCTCGGCCGTGATCGCCAACGCGATGCGCGTCAGCCTGCATGGCCAGGCCCTGCTCGGCGCGAACGTGCGCGTGCTGCTGTTCAAGAACTATGAGCGCGAGCTTGTCGACGACCTGGGCCTGATGCTCGACGAGATCAACACCCTGCTCGTTGCCGCCGGCATCCTGCCCGAGTTGGGCGCGCCCAAGCCCAAGCCCGCGCCGAAACCGCGTCCGGTCCCGCAGGACGCGAACCAGGCCGACGCCGAGGCCGATGTCCGACCGGCGTTCCCGGAGATGGCGCACGGTCCGGGCGAGGACAAGGCGCTGTTCGACGCGCTGTGCAATCTGCTGCAAGGCTGGCGCCCGAGTCACGGCGGCGGCAGCGGCGGTTATTCCGGCAGCGGCGCGGGATCGGGCGAGCCCGGTGTCGATGACGGCCGTCGTCCGATGGCCATGGGCGAAATGGTATCGATCCTGTCGCTGCTGCAGCCGCAGGTGCCCGATGCGGTCACGCGCGCGATGGACCATCCGGAGACCTCGCTCGCGGTCCTGCTCAAGAACGAAATGCTCAACGGCGCCAGCCGGATCGGCCTGCCGAAGGAAGCGGTCAAGATCAGTCGCGACGACGAAGACGCGGTCGACCTGGTCGGCATGCTGTTCGACGTGCTGTTCGACGAACGCGATTTTGAGGCGCAGGCGCGCACGCTGATCTCCCGCCTGGTCGTGCCCTACGTCAAGGCCGCGGTCATGGACCGCCGCCTGTTCCAGTACAAGACCCACCCGGCGCGCCGCCTGCTGAACTCGCTGTCCGAAGCGGTCGAAGGCAACAAGGGCGAAGGTCCGCAGGAACGCGAACTGCTGCAGAAGGCCGAGCACACGGTCGATCGCCTGCTCGCCGAGTTCAATGAAGACATCGCGATCTTCGAGACGCTCGAACAGGAATTGCGTTCGTTCCTCGAACAGCATCGTCGCCGCATCGAACTCGCCGAACGGCGTGCGACCGAAGCGCAGCGCGGCCAGGAACGTCTGGAGCAGGCGCGCACGTTGGCGGCCTCCGAACTCGCGCGCCGCGTCGAGAACGTGGTCGTGCCCGATGCGCTCAACGATTTCATGAGCCGGATCTGGTCGCACCATCTGTCGATGATCGCCCTGCGCGAAGGCCCGGAAAGCGTGTCCTGGAATGCCGCGCTCGGCGTCGCCGACAGCCTGATCGGTCTGCTGCCGCACGAAGGTCAGCCCAAGCCGCCGGCGGTCGCCCCGACGATGGCCGGCATCCGCGAACCGTTGGAAACCGTGCTCTCGAGCTCGGGCATCACCGGCGAGTCCGCGCACGAAAACATCCGCCTGCTCGCGGCGAGCCTGGAGATGGCGCAGAAGATCGCGCCGGTCGTGGCCCGTCCGTCCATCGTCAAGGTCGAGCCGGTCGCCGCCGACCCTTCGCACGACGGTCCGGCGCAGGCCAATACGACGCCCTTCCTCACGGTCGCGTCCGACAAGGACCTGCTGGACTTCAATGCCGAGGACCTCGCGGTCCTGCGCGGCCTGAAGATCGGCGCCTGGATCGATCTGGCCGGCGAAGACGACAAGCTGCACCCGGCGAAACTGTCCTGGGTCAGCCCGATCTCCTCGCGCCTGATGTTCGTCAATCGTCGCGGCGTGCGCGTGCTCGTCGCGTCCGTCGAAGAACTCGCGGCGATGAAGAAGCAGGGCAAGCTGGCGGTACGCGAGCAGGAGCAGGTCTTCGACCAGGCGCTGCATCGCGTGATGGGCCGCCTGCAGAGCGACGCCGGCTGAGCCGCACGGGGCTCGGAGAATCCTTCCGCATCCGGTAGCATCCTCCCCATGCCCTTGGGGAGGATGTACGCATGCCGGTCACCGTTGCCTTCGTTCGTGAGACCGCGCGTGGCGAACGCCGCGCGGCACTGAGTCCGGAAACCTGCAAGAAGCTGCTCGCGCTGAAGGTGCGGGTCCTGATCGAACGCGGCGCCGGCGTGCCGGCCAGCTTTCCCGACGACAGCTATGTCGGCGCGGAGATTTCCGACGACCGCGCCCGTCTCATTGCCGACGCCGATGTGCTCGTCTGCGTCCAGGCCCCCGCGAATGCCGAACTCGCCACGATGAAGGCCGGCGCCGTGCTCATGGGCCTCCTGGCGCCGCATGCCGATGCCGCGCGCGTCGACGCGCTGGTCGCCGGCAAAGTCAGCGCGTTTCCGCTCGAACGCCTGCCGCGCACCACGCGTGCGCAAGCCATGGATGTCCTGAGTTCGCAGGCGGGCATGGCCGGATACAAGGCCGTACTGATCGCCGCGCAGCTGGCGCCGCGTTTCTTCCCGATGCTGACCACGGCCGCCGGCACGATCCGGCCCTCGAAGGTGCTGATCGTCGGCGCCGGCGTCGCCGGTCTGCAGGCGATCGCGACCGCGCGTCGCCTGGGAGCGCAGGTGGAAGGTTTCGACGTGCGGCCGGAAACGCGCGAGCAGATCGAATCGCTCGGCGGCAAATTCCTCGATCTGGGCGTCAGCGCGGCGGGCGAGGGCGGTTACGCGCGTCAGCTGACCGACGAAGAACGCGCCGAGCAGCAGCGCCGTCTCGCCGAACATCTCAAGAACGTCGACGTCATCGTCACCACGGCGGCCGTACCCGGCCGGCCGGCGCCGAAGATCATCACCGCAGCGATGGTGTCGGGCATGAAGCCCGGCAGCGTGATCGTCGATCTCGCGGCGGAAACCGGCGGTAACTGCGAACTCACGCAACCGGGCGAAACCATCGATTCCGCCGGCGTCACCGTTGCCGGTCCGCTCAACCTCGCCAGCATGGGTGCCCTGCACGCGAGCGAGATGTATGCGCGCAACGTCTACAACTTCCTGTCGTTGATGATCGACAAGGAAGGCGCGCTGGTGCTGGACTGGGACGACGAACTCATCGCCAAGACCTGCCTGGCGCACGCGGGCGAAAAGAAAGCCTGAATCCGCGCGGCGCGCCTGCGCGCCGGACGCGACTCAGGGTTTGGGCGGCGGTGCGATGCCCGGACCGCCGGCGTCGAGCCAGACGCGGCGCTGTTCGGGGCTCATCGCTTCCCATTGCCGACGCAGGGCCTGGCGCTGTTCGGGCAGCAGGTCGCGCATCGCGCGCAGGCTCTCGCGCAGCTTGCGCCGTTGGTCGGGTGCCATTTCCTGGAAATTCTGCGCGCCCTGGCGCAGCGTCTGCTGGCGTTCCGGCGGCAGCTGCTGCCAGCGCTGCTGACGCTCGAGGATCTGCACGCGCCGCGCCGCCGGCATGCGGTCCCAGCGATCGGCGAACTCGGCGAGATCGGTCTGCTGCTGGGCGGTGAGCTCGCGCCACGCCGGCACGCGCACGCCTTCGGGCAGACGCATGTCGCGTTGCTGCTGGCGCAGGGCCTGACGTTGCTGCGGCATGTGTTGCGACGGCGTCTGCTGCGAAGGCGCCTGTTGCGTGGTCGTCGCCGGCGCGGCGGACTGTGCCTGCGCGTGGGTACAGGCGATCAGCAACGCGAGTGCGAGAAGAAGACGGGTCACAGCGTGCCTGCCTTGCCCGGCGTGGTCGCGACCGGCGCATCGCCGAGCCAGGCGTAAAGTTCGGCATCGTCCTCGCCGGTGACCGCCGGGTCCGTACCCAGTTCGGTGTCGGGCGTGTCGGCGATATTTTCCTCCGGGACCGGTGCGCGCCAAGCGATCGCGAGCGCGAGCACGGCGACGGCAGCGGCACCGACCGGCAGCCAGGTGCCGAGGCGCGAAGCAGGCCCCGCGGCACCACGCAGCGCTTCGCGCCGCATCAGGCGCAGGCGGTTGGCCGTCGCGGTGTCGAGCCGGTCGCCGGCGCGATCGAACAGCTGGCGTGCCGCGTCGACCGAGGCGGTCTCGTCGGGAAGGTGGTTCGGGTCATGGCCGTTCATCGCCAATCCTCCAGGTGATCGCGCAGGGCGGACATCGCCCGCGACAGGTGAGTCTTGACCGAGCCGTCCGAGCAGCCCATGGCGGCGGCGGTCTCGGCGACATTCAAACCCTGCAGCTCGCGCAGCAGGAAACATTCGCGCTGGCGGCGCGGCAGGGCGCGCAAGGCGCGGCCCAGGGCCAGCCAGGCGGCGGAATCGGCGTGGCGCCGCGCCGGATCCTCGAACGGATCGGGCAGCATTTCCAGCGGATCCTCGCGATCTTGGTCGTCGCGGCCGAGAAAACTCATGACCCGGCGCCGCACGGCATTGCGGCGATGCCGGTCGGTGAGTTGCCGGCGCAGGATGCTCCAGAACAGCGGCGACCACTCGCCGGCCGGGCGGTGTCGGTATTGCACCAGCTTGATCATCGCTTCCTGCACGCAGTCGAGTGCGTCTTCGCGATGGCCCAGCGCAAGCTCAGCCAGGCGAAACGCGCGCCGTTCGATGCCGGCGAGGAAGTCATCGAGTGTCGCGGGCACGACCGAACCGGCCGCGGAGGCCGCGGCCGGTTCGGCGAGGTCCGCAGACCCGTCGTGCATGTCAGCGATGGCGTCGATCGTAGCGGGCCTCACGGCGGTCGCCGATGCGGTCGAAGCGCTGGTCGATGCGATCGCCGCGACGATCCAGGCGCTGGTCGATGCGGTCGCCACGCTGTTCCATGCGGTCTGCCGCCCGCTCGTGGCCGTGTGCATCGAGGCGATCGCTGCGACGGTCGTAACGTTGCTCGATGCGATCGCCGCGGCGGTCCAGGCGCTGGTCCACGCGATCGCCGCGGGCATCCCAGCGATGATCGATGCGGTCGCCGCGATCGCCGGCCTGGGCCAGCGAGGCGCAAAGCAGCAGGGGCAGGGCAAGCAGGAACATGGGTTTCATCGTGCCGTCTCCTTCGGTTGGGGGCAATGACAAGAACGCCAGGGCGGCCCGACCGTTGACCGCTGGCCAGAACGGTTAAGCCTGCGGTTATGATGACCCGTAGCCTTCGATGGGGAGTTCCGGGCCGATGGATGGGTTTCTCTACCTTTATGTGTTCGTGCTGGCCGCTTTCACCGGCTACGAGATCATCGGCCGCGTGCCGGTCATCCTGCATACGCCGCTGATGTCGGGCTCGAACTTCGTGCACGGCATCGTCCTGGTCGGCGCGATGGTCGTGCTCGGCCATGCCGAAGGCACGACCGAGAAAATCATCGGCTTCATCGCGGTGCTGCTGGGTGCGGGCAACGCTGCCGGCGGCTACGTGGTGACCGAGCGCATGCTGGAAATGTTCAAGCCCAGCGAGAAGAAAGGGGAGGCCAAGTGATGGCCTGGCTCCCGGTGCTGGTGAAAGCCAGCTATTTCGCTGCCGCGTTGCTGTTCATTCTCGGCATCAAGCGCATGGCCTCGCCGCTGACCGCGCGCAGCGGCATCCAGTGGGCCGGTGCCGGCATGGTGTTGGCGACGCTCGCGACGTTTTTCTATCCGGGCATGCACAACCTCGGGCTGATCGCGCTCGCGCTGTTGCTCGCCGTTGCCGCGGCGTGGATTTCCGGCAAGAAGGTCGCGATGACCGACATGCCGCAGATGGTCGCGCTGTACAACGGCATGGGCGGCGGTTCGGCGGCGGCGATCGGTGCGGTGGAGCTGTTGCGCTTCGCCCGCGACGGCGCGGCGCCGTCGCAGACCGCCTTGGTGCTGGGCGTCGTCGGCGCCCTGATTGGCTCGATCTCGCTGACCGGTTCGATCATCGCCTGGGCCAAGCTCGACGGCCGCATGGACAAGCGTTTCACTTTCCCCGGCCAGCAATGGTTCAACGGCCTGGTATTCGTCGCGGCGATCGCGCTCGGCATCGCTTCGGTGCTCACCCTGCAGCAACCGCTGATCATCGGCTTCTTCGTGTGCGCGCTCGCGGTCGGCGTGCTGATGACGCTGCCGATCGGCGGCGCCGACATGCCGGTGGTGATTTCGCTGTACAACGCGCTGACTGGCCTGGCGGTCGCCTTCGAAGGTTACGTGCTCGGCATCGAGGCGCTGATCATCGCCGGCATGGTCGTCGGCGCGGCCGGCACGATGCTCACGCAGCTGATGGCGAAAGCGATGAACCGCTCGATCACCAGCGTGCTGTTCGGCAATTTCGGCCAGACCGGTGAAGCGAAAGAGATCACCGGCGCGCAGAAACCCATCGAGGCCGGCGATGTCGCGGCGATGATGGCGTATGCCGAGCGCGTGGTGATCGTGCCCGGTTACGGCCTCGCGGTCGCGCAGGCGCAGCACAAGGTCTGGGAGCTCACGCAGCAGCTGATGAAGCGCGGCGTGAAGGTGAAGTTCGCGATCCATCCGGTCGCCGGGCGCATGCCTGGACACATGAACGTGCTGCTCGCCGAAGCCGGCGTGCCCTACGATCTCATCGCCGACATGGACGACATCAATCCCGAGTTCCCGAATACCGACGTGTCCCTGGTGATCGGCGCGAACGACGTCGTCAATCCGGTCGCGAAAACCGATCCGGCCTCGCCGATCTACGGCATGCCGATCCTCGACGTGTCGATGTCCAAGAACACGGTCGTCATCAAGCGCGGCAAGGGCACGGGTTTCGCCGGCATCGAGAACGCGCTGTTCTACGCCGACAACACCCGCATGCTTTACGGCGACGGCGGCGCGGCGGTTGGTCAGCTCGTCGCGGAACTCAAGGCGCTAGACGGCGGGCACTGACGCCCGCCGGTCAGTCGCGGCGGATCAGCCAGAAGCTCGCGATCGCCGCGAGCACCGGAGCGCAGCCGATCGCCCACCAATCCGCGCGCTCCAGCGTCAGCCAGGTCAGTTCCGAGGCCAGCACCGGGCCCAGGCGCATCGCGGAATCCAGCGGACCCAGGCCGAACATGCCGCCCAGATAGGTAGCTGTGATCATCCAGTACGCAGCCAGCGTGGTGACCACGGTCGCCGCGACGGCGAGCAGGCAGGCCACGACACCCGACGGGGCCCGGGTGATGCGCAGCATGAGCGCGAGATCGGCGGCGGTGACCAGCGCCATCCAGCCGCTGGCCTGCCCGGTGTAGAGGGCCACGGCCAGCCAGGCGGCGGTCATGGCGAGGAAGACGACGATCAGCGCCAGGCCGGGGACCAGCCAGCGCATCGGGGAATTGTTCGGCAAGAAGCGTCTCCACTCGGGCAAGCGCTAAAATAGCCGCCTTCGTCGCATTCCGATAGGAACCCCGTGTCTTATTCCCGCACCAGCGAGCCCGTGAAGTTCGAGCGCGATTGCGCCGCCGTGTTGGTGCCGCAAGGCGACAAGGTGACCCTGCCCGCCGGCAGCGTGGGCTACATCACCCAGGCGCTGGGCGGCTCGTTCACCGTGTTCGTCGAAGGCAACCTGTTCCGCATCGCCGGCGACGACGCCGACGCCCTGGGCAAGGAACCGCCGGCGCCGTTGCAGCTGGCTGACGAGGCTGATGACGGCGCCGTCGAGGAACTGGTATGGAAACAGCTGCGCACCTGTTTCGATCCGGAAATCCCGGTCAACATCGTTGAGCTCGGGCTGGTCTACGGCTGCACGCTGTCGCGGCAGGAAGACGGCAGCCGCAAGGTCAGCATCGAGATGACGTTGACCGCGCCGGCCTGCGGCATGGGCGACATCCTCGTGGAAGACGTGCGCACGAAGGTGGAACGGGTGCCGACCGTGACCGAGGCCGATGTCGAGCTGGTCTTTGATCCGCCGTGGAATCAGACGATGATGTCGGACGTGGCGAGACTGGAAACGGGCATGCTCTAGGCGGGCAGACTCCGATAACGCTGGTTTTAAGCACGAGACGGGAGGCGTGTCATGCGCAAGGGGCTGGTGAAGATCAGTGCGGTTCTCGGCGTGGTGTTCTTTCTCTATTGCCTCTTTCTCTGGGGTGGCGTAGCCGTCTCGGCCTTCGGCCCGGCCCTGGAACAGCAAGCCAGCAACGGCAGTCCCCTGGCCTCGTGCTACCTGATCCTGGGACGGCTGACCGTGGGCCCGCTGGGCCTGGATCTGGTCAGTCGCGGCATGGCCATGAGCGATTTCGGCGGCGTCCTGCTCCTGGCCGATCCCAAGGCTGGCGTCGGCCTGGCCAGCCTCATTTCCGGCCAGAGCTGGGTCGCGAAGCTCTGTTATTACGGGGCCCCGATCCTGATCGGCCTCGCCGCCCTGCTACATTTTTTGCGCGAAAAGCCTGTCCATCACGGCCAATGACAGGCCCCGGCCCCCGACCGGGGGCCGCCAAATACTGCCCTCTCACCCCCTGTTGCGTCGCAGCGTGACCTGTGACTTTTGTCACGGTACGGTCGGCCTCGCATGACGGCGCTGTGACTGCCGTCACGCAATCCGGGTGGTGATCGTCCTCCCTCTCCCGCAATTCGAGGCTTAGCCGCCCCGCAGGAGAGTGCGTTCAATCAGGGGGCCCGGAAGCATGGATGCATGACTGGCCGTTCGCGGCCGCCTTTTCCACTTTCCGGGGAAACCTAACGTGATCCAATCGACTCAGAACTCGCTTCGACTGCACACGCTTGCCGCCGCCACTCTCTTGGCTCTGGCCGCCACGTCCGCAAGCGCTGCCGAACGCGTTGACCTGCACCAGAAGAACGTTGCCCAGCTCAACAATGCCTACACGCTCGCCGTGGGTGGCAGCGCGGGTGCCGCGAAGATGCCGCAAGAGCGTCACGCGGAAATCCTGACCATGGACGCCAACTCGTCGCTGAAGGTGCTCGCCACCGAACAGGACGCCGACGGTACCTACCACTATCGCTATCAGCAGACCTACCGCGGCATCCCGATCTTCGGTGAGCACGTGGTCGTTGCCGAGCGTCGTGGTGAGGGCGTGCGCAGCATGTTCGGCCAGATGGTCAACGGCATCGGCGCCGACGTGCCGTCCGTGACGCCGCGCAAGCAGAAGGGCGAAGCCCTGCTGATCGCTACCCGCGCTGCGCTCGGTCCGCGCGCGCTGCTGCTCAAGCGCCAGAATGAAAGCGTCGAGCAGATGATCTACGTCGACGACAACAACCGCGCGCACCTCGCGTACGTCGTGTCGTTCTTCGCCGATTCCAGCTTCGGCGGCTCGCCGACCCGTCCCTTCGTGATCGTCGACGCCAACACCGGCGCCGTGCTCAAGAAGTGGGAAGCCCTCACCAACGCCCTGGTCGGTACCGGCCCCGGCGGCAACGCCAAGACCGGTCAGTACGAGTGGGGTTCGGGTGGCAAGTACGGCAACCTCGACGTCACCCAGAGCGGCACCACCTGCACGATGAACAACACCGACGTGAAGTCGGTCAACCTCAACGGCAGTACCGGTACCAGCACCACCGCGTTCTCGTACACCTGCCCGCGCAACACCACGAAGGCCATCAACGGCGCCTATGCGCCGATCAATGACGCGCACTTCTTCGGCGGCGTGATCCAGAACATGTACCAGGCCTACACCGGCGGCAAGGCGTTGTCCTTCCAGCTGGTCATGCGCGTGCACTACGGCTCGAGCTACGAGAATGCGTTCTGGGACGGCTCGACCATGAGCTTCGGTGATGGCGCGTCCACGTTCTATCCGCTCGTCAGCGCCGACGTGGCCGGTCACGAGGTCTCGCACGGTTACACCGAGCAGCACTCGAACCTGACCTACTCCGGCCAGTCCGGCGGCATGAACGAGGCGTTCTCGGACATGGGCGGTGAAGCGACCGAGTTCTACTGGAAGGGCACGAACGACTTCCTCGTGGGCCCGGAAATCTTCAAGGCCTCCGGCGCGCTGCGTTACATGAACAACCCGCCGCAGGACGGCCGTTCGATCGACAATGCCGCGAACTACACTAGCGGCCTCGACGTGCACTACTCCTCGGGCGTGTACAACAAGGCGTTCTACCTGCTGGCCACCAAGGCCGGTTGGGATACGCCGAAGGCGTTCAAGGTCATGGCCCGCGCGAATGCGCTGTACTGGACCGCGAGCAGCACCTTCAACCAGGGCGCCTGCGGCGTCGAAACGGCGGCCACGGATCTGGGCTACACCAAGGCTGACGTCACCTCGGCGTTCGCCGCGGTCGGCGTGAGCTGCGCCACGACCCCGCCGCCGCCGTCCGGCGTGCTGACCAATGGCGTTCCGGCCACGGGCATCGGTGCGGCTACCGGCGCTTCGGCGAACTACACGATGGTGGTGCCCGCGGGCGCGACCGGCCTGAAGTTCGTGATGTCGGGTGGCACGGGTGACGCGGACATGTACGTGAAGTTCGGCAGCGCGCCGACAGACACTGTGTATGACTGCCGTCCGTATGCCTCGGGCAATGCGGAAACCTGCACCATCGCGACGGCCCAGGCCGGCACGTACTACGTGCGTCTGAAAGCCTACTCGACGTTCTCGGGCGTCAGCCTGACCGGTAGCTACACCACCGGTGGTGGCGGTTCGACGCAGACGTACAGCAATGGTACGGACGTGGCGATCGGCGACAACACGACGGTCAACAGCCCGATCACCGTGTCTGGTCGTACCGGCAACGCCCCGAGCAATGCCTCGGTCACCGTGGCGATCGTGCACACCTACCAGGGCGACCTGAAGGTGGACCTCGTGGCTCCGGACGGCACGCTGTACAACATCCACAACCGCACCGGCGGCGGCACCGACAACATCAACAAGACGGTCACGTTGAATCTGTCGAGCGAAGCCCTGAACGGCACCTGGAAGCTGCAGGTCAACGACAACGCCGCTGGCGACGTCGGCAGGATCGACAGCTGGAGCATCACGTTCTAAGCCACACCGCCTAACGGCAACAGAACCCCGGCTTCGGCCGGGGTTCTTCTTGGCAGGCCGCACCGGCTTCCAAGGAGTTACAAGCGTCAGGTTCCGGAAGATCGATTTCTCGCATCGACACGCGTCGCCCTGGGTCCAACGCAGGTGCAGACAGCGCCAGGAATCGCCATCGCTCGCCACGACATCGGGCCAGCGGGGACAGTCAACGCATCAGACGCAGGCGGGCGCCGGACGCCCGGGCAATTCCTGCGTGCAATCGGCAATCCGCAAGTGCAAGTGCTCATGCAAGCCAACCCAAGACGGCGGGCCATCGTCCCGGTCGTTCTTGAACTTCGCAACACTGACCACGCAAGCATTCGGGCGACGCTTTCGCCCGGATAACGGAGGAGCGTTCCGATGAAATCGCATTTCGCCACATTCTTGATCTGCGCCGCCGCGGCCTTGACCGCCGGCAGCGCGAACGCGGGCACCGCCAAGCCCGGACAGTCCAATCGCATCGACCTCGCGACGATCGCGCAACCGCAGGTCGATCCGCTCGCCCCGGTGTTCGTCGTCACGTCGCGCGACACCTACCAGAAGGGCGTGCAGCTGCTCGCCCGCAATGGCGTCGGTCGCCGCGACAGCGTCGGCAACGACCTGGTGATCGCCGAGCTGCGCAACCACCAGCTCGCCGACATCAACGAGATTGTGCACCAGCGCGAACTGCGTTGCGGCGGCTATTTCGCTTTCACCACGCGCGCCGAAGCCGAAGCTTTCATCCGTTCCGACCGCTCGCTTCAGGCGATCAATGCCGCCGCCCTGGTTGCATACACGATCGACAACCAGGCGACGGTCAACCCCTGGCTGCCGCAGGTCCAGGAAACCAATATCCGCAGCACCATCGGCACGCTGTCGGGCTATCAGAACCGCTACTACTCCAGCGGCACCGGCAAGACGTCGGCGGAATGGATCCGCGATACCTGGCAGGCGCTGGCCGCCGGCCGCAGCGACGTGACCACGGAGCTGTACACCGCGTGCACCGACTGCTCGACGCAGCCGTCGGTCATCCTGACCATCCAGGGCACGGAGTTGCCGAATGAAATCGTGGTGCTCGGCGCGCATCTGGACTCGATCAATGTCAGCGCCAACGGCAGCGCGACCCAGGTCGCTCCCGGCGCCGACGACGACGCGTCCGGTATCGCGACCCTGACCGAAGTCATCCGCATCGCGCTCGCCAGCGGCTGGAAACCCCAGCGCACGATCAAGTTCATGGGTTATGCGGCGGAGGAGGTCGGCTTGCGTGGTTCCAAGTCGATCGCGCAGTCGTTCAAGGCCGCCAACAAGAACGTGGTCGGCGTGCTGCAGCTGGACATGACCAACTACAAGTCCGGCTCCGGCGTGGACATGCAGTTGATCACCGACTATTCCAATGCCGAGATGAAGACGTTCCTGACCAATCTCTTCGACGCCTACCTGGCGCCGCTCGGTCTCACGCGCGGCACCTACACCTGCGGCTACGGCTGTTCCGACCACGCGTCGTGGACGAGCGCCGGCTATCCCTCGGCGATGATGTTCGAGGCCGGCGACGCCAGCGGCTATTTTCCGTACATCCATTCGGCGAACGACACGCTCGCGAACATGGGGCAGTCGGCGCAGTACAGCGTGAAATTCGCCAAACTCGGCCTGGCCTTCCTCGGTGAACTGGGCAAGACCACCGGCACGACCCCGCCGCCGACCGCGCTGATCCTGAGCAATGGTGTTCCTGCCACCGGACTCGGTGCGGCCACGGGTTCGTCGGTGACCTACATCATGAACGTGCCCGCCGGCGCGACCGGCCTGAAGTTCGTCACGGCGGGCGGTACCGGCGATCTCGACATGTACGTGAAGTTCGGCAGCGCGCCGACCGACACCGTGTACGACTGCCGTCCCTACGCTTCGGGCAATGCGGAAACCTGCACCATCGCGACGGCCCAGACCGGCACGTACTACATCCGGTTGAAGGCGTATGCGACGTTCTCGGGCGCCAGCCTCACCGGCAGTTTCACTCCCGGCGGTGGCGGTCAGACGCAGACCTACAGCAACGGCACCGACGTGGCCATCGGCGATAACACGACGGTCAACAGCCCGATCACCGTGTCCGGCCGTAGCGGCAATGCGCCGAGCAATGCGTCGGTGACGGTCGCGATCGTGCACACCTACCAGGGCGACCTGAAGGTGGACCTGGTGGCGCCGGATGGCACGCTCTACAACATTCACAACCGCACCGGCGGCGGCACCGACAACATCAACAAGACGGTCACCTTGAACCTGTCGAGCGAAGCCTTGAACGGAACCTGGAAACTTCAGGTCAACGACAACGCCTCGGGCGACACCGGCAAGATCGACAGCTGGAGCATCACCTTCTAGTCCTTGGTCCACTTTGCCCTGTGGCAACCCGACCCCGGCTTCGGCCGGGGTTCTTTTTGTCCGTCGCGAAAAAAGCCCGGACGAGGCCGGGCGTGATCGGGTTGCCGCCGATGGCGAGGTTCAGTCCGCCGCTTCGAAGCGGTTTGCAGCGACGTTCTTGCGCACCTTGAGCGGATCCCAGATGCGTCCGTTCATCGCGATGTACACGCCCGGCGGCAGCGACTGCACGGCGCCGACGGCGGTGCCGATGTTGAATTCCGCGTCCGAACCGCGGAAGCGCGCCGGATTGAGCGCGCCGGTCAGCACGATCGTCTTGTCGGCGAGGGTGGCCAGCACGCGCGCGGTTTCCACCATCGTGTCGGTGCCGTGCGTGACCAGCACGTGTTTCGCCGGCTGCGCGGCGATCGTGGCGCGCAGCAGTTCGCGGTCGTCGGCGGTGATGTGCAGGGAATCCTTGCGGATGATCGGAATCACGCTGAACGTGAAGGCGACACCGAGCTCGCGCAGGATGCCGCCGATCTGCGGATCGCCGACCTGGTAATCCGATTTGTCATCGAAATAGATCTTGTCGATGGTGCCGCCGGTGGTGACGATCAGTAGCTGGTCCATCGCAATCCATCCCGGAGTGAGGCGCCGTGCGCGCCGCATTATACGTTTGTCGGCGGCGGCTTCGGCTTGTTGAAGCGGGCCTGCATGCCTTCCCAGCTGCCGGCGACGACGACCCAGACCGACAGGGCCGCTTCGGTCAGCCCCAGCGGCCAGGCGCCCGGGGCCGACCAGGTTTCCATGATGCCGTGGCTGAAATACAGCAGGGCGGCGATGCCGCCCCAATACGCCGCCTGGCGATGACGCAGCAGTACCAGCGTCGCCGCCGGCAGGATCGGCAGCGAAAACAGGGCAGCGACCACGAAACGATCGGCGCGTTCCGGCGGCATCAGCTGCGCATGCCACAACCACTGCAGGGCGAGCAGAGCGAGAATGCCCAGGGCGGCATATCGCTTGGACAGGCTCACGGCTGCAGCTTCCGCGCGGTTTCGGCAACCCGGCGCCCGAGCGCACGCGCCAGATGTTTCTCGTCGTCGCTGAGCGGTGCCCGGTCGTCGCTGCCCGCGACGTGGCTTGCGCCGTAGGGCGAGCCGCCCGAGGTCGTCGACGAAAGCCGCGATTCGGTGAACGGAATGCCGACGATGATGAGCCCGTGATGCAGCAGCGGCGTCATCATCGAGAGCAGGGTCGATTCCTGACCGCCGTGCATCGTCGCGGTCGAGGTGAAGACCGCGCCGACCTTGCCGACCAGGGTTCCGCTCGCCCATTCGGCCCCTAGCGTGTCGATGAAATGCTTCAAGGGCGCGGCCATGTTGCCGAAGCGGGTCGGACTGCCGAGGATCACGCCGGCGCAGTCGGCCAGGTCCTGCTTTTCGACATAGGGCGCCCCATCGTCCGGCACCGCCGGTGCCGCGACCTGCGTGAGCGGCGCGACCGCAGGCACGGTGCGCAGTCGCGCGACCCCGCCGGCCTCTTCGACGCCCCGTGCGATTTGCCGGGCGAGCTGCGCCACGGAGCCGCCGCGGCTGTAGTACAGGATCAGGATTTCGCTCATGCCCAACTCTCCTCGAGGCCGCCAGCCTAGCCGATGCCGCGCGATAGGGCATCCCCGCGTGGCATGCGTTACCCTTCGGCCATGACCTTCATCGATACCCTCCGGCGCTGGTTTGTCCGCATCGATCGCGAGCGGGTCGCCGCCTTTTCCCGCTTCCTGCTCAAACGATTCCTCGACGATCGCTGCTTCGAGTCGGCCGGCGCGCTCGCGTATACGAGCATGTTTGCCCTGGTGCCGTTTTCGGCCGTCGTGTTCGTCGTGCTGTCGGCCTTCCCGGTGTTCGACAGCTGGACGGTGAAGTTGACCGACTTCGTGTTCTCCAACTTCCTGCCGTCCTCGGCGCGGGTCATCGAGCAGTACCTGCATGGTTTCGCCGCCAGCGCCAAGGAACTCACCGCGACCGGCGTAGGTGCATTGCTGGTATCGGTGCTGCTGACGATGTGGAGCATCGAGCGCACCTTCAACCGGATCTGGCGCGTGCCCTCGCCGCGGCCGCGGCTGACGCGCTTCCTTATGTACTGGACGCTGCTGACCCTGGGCACCTTGCTGATGGTGTCGGCCCTGGCCTCGACCTCGGCGCTGTTCGCGATTCCGGCCCTGTCCGGCGTCGAAGCACAGAACCTGACCCAGCACCTGCTCTTCTATCTGCCGACCCTGCTGGAATTCGCGGCGTTCACGCTGGCGTACTGGCTGATTCCGCATCGCAGCGTGCCCCTGCGTTTCGCGCTCGCGGGCGGCGTGCTCGCGACGACGTTGTTCGAGTGGCTCAAATGGGGTTTCGCGGTCTATCTGCGCAATGCCTCGTACGAACAACTCTACGGCGCGTTGGCGGTGCTGCCGATCTTCCTGATTTGGCTCTACAGCAGCTGGTTGGTGATGCTGCTGGGGGCGTCGGTGGCGGCGTCCTTGTCGGCGTTCCGCTATCAGCCGCGCGCCTTGCGCTTGAGCCCCGGAGCCGAGCTGTACGGACTGCTGCGCCTGCTCGGCCGCCTGGCGGAATGCCGTCCGAGCGGCGCGGTGCTGCATCTGCAGGAGATCCAGAGCCGCGAAGCCAGCCTGACCGACGATCACCTGCAACGCATGTTGTCGGCCTTGTCGGAGATGAACATCGTCCAGCGCAGCGAGTTGGGCGGCTGGCTGCTCGCGCGCGATCTGGACACGGTGACGCTCGGCGAGTTGTACGAAGGCATGTCGCTGCGCATTCCGGCAGCCGACCTGCCGCTGCCCGCGCGCCACGATGCGATCGGCCGCGCGGCCGAAAAAGCCCTCAATCATCTGCGCGAGCCGCTCAAGGATCCCTTGCAGCGCAGCGTCGGCAGTTTTTTCAGCGCCACTTCCAAGGACGACACGCCATGATCATTGCTTCCGGGGCGCTCCGCCGCCTTGCCGCGTTGGGTTTGTTGACGTTGGCCGCGTGCGCGCCGGCCGGCGATCAGCCCGCCGCGCCCGCCGCACCGGCGGCGCCCGTCGCGCAGACGCCGGCGACGCCTGCCGTCGCGCCAACGCCGCCGCCCGCCGCCAAGCCGGAGATGCCGACGCTGGTAGTCGACACGTTTACGCACGGCAAATTCGACCTCGCCACGCAGCGGGGACACTGGGTGGTGGTGAATTTCTGGGCGACCTGGTGCACGCCCTGCCTGAAGGAAATTCCCGACCTCGATGCCTTCGACCTCGAGCGCGATGACGTCAGCGTGATCGGCCTGGCCTACGAGGAAATCGAGCGCGCGGACATGGAGGCGTTTCTCGAGGAGCACGTCATCCACTATCCGATCGCCGTGCTCGACGTCTACAACCCGCCGGCAGATTTCGATACGCCGCGCGGATTGCCGATGACCTATCTCATCGCGCCCGACGGCAAGGTCGCGAAGAAATTCCTCGGGCCGATCACGTCGCAGGAGATCACCCGGGCGATGGACGAATACGGCAAGGTGCTGCCCGCGTCGACATGAACGCCGCACGCTTCATCGTCAGGGGCACGGTCCAGGGCGTGTGGTTTCGCGGCGCGACGCGCGAGCGCGCGCTGGAACTGGGTCTGGACGGCATCGCCAAGAACCTCGCCGACGGCAGCGTGGAAGTGCTTGCGATCGGCGCGCCGGAATCGATCGCGCTGCTGGAGCGCTGGCTGTGGCAGGGGCCGCCGCATGCCGATGTGGAGCACGTCGCGCGCGAGGATCTGGACGAAATTCCCGTGTCGCCGGGATTCCACACCGCCTGATTCGCGTGCGGCGTCTTTCAGTCGTACTTGCCCTTGATCGGTTTGACCGGGCCCGTGTATTTCTCGACGCCCGGCTTGCCTTTGAGCGGCGGGAACACGATCTTCGTTTCCGGCGTCTTGGTGTCGGGCAGGCGGTCGAGCAGGTCGCGAATCAGGTTCAGGCGCCCGCGTTTCTGGCTGTTGAAATCCACAACCGTCCACGGGGCGATCTTGTTGTGCGTGGCGGCGAACATCTCGTCGCGGGCCTTGCCGTAGTCGGCGTACTTCTCACGGGCCTTGATGTCGATCGGCGACAGTTTCCAGCGCTTGAGTGGATCGGCCTGCCGCTCGGCGAAGCGCTCCTCCTGCTCGGCCTGGTCAACCGCCAGCCAGTACTTGAACAGCAGGATGCCGTCGTCGACGAGCTGCTTTTCCAGCACCGGCACCTGCTTGAGGAACGCGGCGGTCTGCGCCGGCGTGCAAAAGCCCATGACCTTCTCGACGCCCGCACGGTTGTACCAACTGCGGTCGAACAGGACGATCTCGCCGGCGGCGGGAAGATGCGCCAGATAGCGCTGGAAATACCACTGGCCCTGCTCGCGTTCGCTGGGTTTGCTCAGAGCGACGACGCGACACTGGCGCGGGCTCAGGCAATCGGCGATCGCATTGATCGCGCCGCCCTTGCCGGCGGTATCGCGCCCCTCGACGATGACCAGCACGCGCTTGCCGGAGTGCTGCAACCAGCGCGCCATGCGGTTGAGCTCGACCTGCAATCCCTCGAGTTCGTCGGCGTACTCTTTCTTCTTGAGCTTGCTCATGGGCGCGTATCCGTCATCGACAGGGCAGGGGGCAGTGTCGTACAGGCATGGGGCAAAGTCACTGACCCGGTCACGCGGAACCCAGGCTCAGAATCAGAGCGCCAGCCTCAGCTTTCGCGCAACCGCGGACGCAAGTTGGCGAGGTTGCAGGGTTTGGTGCGGGCGTCGAGTTGCGGCTGGATGAGTTTTTCCCAGCCGGTCTTGCAGGCCGAGGTCGAGCCGGGCAGGCAGAAGAGAAAAGTGCCGTTGGCCAGGCCGGCGAAGGCGCGGGATTGCAGCGTGGACGTGCCGATGTCTTCGTAGCTCAAGGCGCGGAACATCTCGCCGAAACCCGGCATTTCCTTGTCGAGCAGGGGCAGCAGGGCTTCGGGAGTGGAATCGCGGCCGGTGAAGCCGGTGCCGCCGGTGACCAGGATGCCGTCGCATTCCTCGTCGGCGATCCAGGCCGAGACCTGGGCGCGCAGTCGGTACTTGTCGTCGCGCAGGATCGCGCGGTCGAGCAGGCGATGCCCCGCGTCCGTCAGCGCATCGACGAGAAAGTCGCCGGAGGTGTCGTTGTCGGCCGTGCGCGAGTCCGACACGGTGAGCACACAAAGGCGCAGGGCCTGGAAGTCGGTCGCGGCGGTCATCGATCCCTCAGGGGCAGGTGGAACCACTGGGTCGCATCGGCGATCCAGCCCAGTTTCCGATACAGCGCTTGTGCGATCAGATTGTCGCGCGTGGTTTCCAGCACCAGGCGCAACGCGCCGGTCTCGCGGCCGACATCGCGCGCAGCCGTCAGCAGGGCTTCGCCGACGCCCAGGCGTCGCGCCTCGGCGGCCACATACAGATCGTTGAGCAGCCACACGCGATCGGCGCCGACCGAGGAGAAAATCGGATACAGCTGCGTGAAGCCCAGGGCCGCGCCCTCGCGCTCGGCGAACAGCACGATGCTTTCCGCGCGCTCGAGCCGCTCGCGCAGAAAACGTTCGGCAAGCGCAAGATCCGAAGCCTGTCCGTAGAAGCGCCGATAACCGTCGAACAGCGGCGCGACCTGCGCCACGTCGTCGGCGGTCATGCGACGAACGATCAGGCTCATGCCGCCTCCGTCAACAGCTTGAGTTCGTCGGCCTGGTGTTCGCGCGTCAGTCGTTCGACCAGTTCATCCAGGTCGCCGGCGATCACATTGGGCAGGTCGTACAAGGTCAGGCCTTCGACGCGGTGGTCGGTGATGCGGCCCTGCGGAAAATTGTAGGTGCGGATGCGCTGGCTGCGATCGCCGCTGCCGACCTGCAAACGGCGCGAGGCGGCGGTGGCGGCTTCCGCTTTCGCGCGTTCGCCTTCGAGCAGGGCGGCTTTGAGTCGCTGCATCGCCTTGTCGCGGTTGGCGTGCTGCGAGCGCTCGGTCTGGTTCTCGACGACGATGCCGCTGGGCAAGTGGGTGATGCGGATGGCCGATTCGGTCTTGTTGACGTGCTGGCCGCCGGCGCCGGAGCTGCGATACGTGTCGACGCGCAGATCGGCGGGGTTGATCACGACCTCGCTGACTTCTTCATAGTCGGGCAGGATCGCCACAGTCGCGGCCGAGGTGTGGATGCGGCCCTGCGTTTCGGTGTCGGGCACGCGTTGCACGCGGTGCGTGCCGGATTCGAATTTCAATTTCGAATACGCGCCGCGGCCTTCGATGCGCGCGACGATTTCCTTGTAGCCGCCGTGCTCGCCGGGGCTGGACGATTCAATCTCGAGCTTCCAGCGCTGGCGTTCGGCGTAACGGGCATACATGCGGAACAGGTCGCCGGCGAAAATCGCCGCTTCGTCGCCACCGGTGCCGGCGCGCACTTCCAGGAACAGGTTGCCGTCGTCGCGCGGGTCTTTCGGGATCAGCAGCAGGCCCAGGTCGACATCGAGTGCCGCGATGCGCGCCTCGATCGCCGGAATTTCCTCATCGGCCAGCTCGCGCATCTCCGGGTCTTCGCGCATCGTGCGTGCAGCGGCGAGGTCGGACTGCGACTGGTCGTAGTCGGCGAGCGCCTTGACGACCGGATCGAGCTGGGCGAATTCGCGCGAGAGATCACGGAAACGCTTGTTGTCGGCCAACACCGAAGGTTCGGCGAGCAGGCGGCCGACTTCTTCGTGGCGCTCGGCCAGGGCTTCGAGCTTACGCCGCAGGCTTGGAGTCATCGTCGCTGTCGTAGAGGCGTTCGGCGGCGCGCAGCAGCTCGGCGTCGCCGGTGAGCGCGGCCTGGCGCAGCGCGGTGGACGGCGCATGCAGCAGGCGGTTGGTGAGTTGGTGGGCGAGACGCTCGAGCACGTCCGACGGATCCTGCCCGCGCTGGAGTTGCTCGCGGGCATCGGCGAGCGCGCGGTCGCGTTCGTTTTCGCCGCGCGTGCGCAGCTGGCGCAGCGTGTCCTGCCGGCCCTGCGCGCGCCACCAGGCCATGTAGTGCTCGACCTGCAGCTCGATGATGGCTTCAGCCTGCTGCGCGGCTTCGCGACGGGAGGCGCGATTTTCCTCGATGACCTGCTCGAGGTCGTCGACGGTGTACAGGTAGACGTCCGCCAAAGTGGCGACATCCGGTGCGATGTCGCGCGGGACGGCGAGATCGAGCAGCAACATCGGCTTGTGCTTGCGGGTGCGCAGTGCCGCTTGCACGGCGTCGCGGCGCAGGATCGGTTCGCGGCTGGCAGTGGCCGAGATCACGATGTCGGCTTCGGGAAGATGTCGCGACAGTTCGGACAGAGGCAGGGCGTACCCGCCGTGTCGTGTCGCGAGCGCCTGCGCGTGTTCGGGGGTGCGGTTGGCGACGAGCAGGCGCTGTACCTTCGCGTCGACGAGATGGCGTGCCGCGAGTTCGATGGTGTCGCCGGCACCGATCAGCATGACCGTGGCGCGTTCGAGATCGGTGAAGGTTTGGCGCGCCAGCCGTACCGCCGCGAACGCGACCGACACCGGATGCGCGCCGATGCGCGTGTCCGTGCGCACGCGCTTGGCGACGGCGAAGGTCTGCTGGAACAGGCGGTCGAGCGGGCTGCGCAAGGCCTTCGCATCGCGCGCGGCCTGCCACGCGTCCTTCACCTGGCCCAGGATCTGCGGCTCGCCGAGGATCAGCGAATCGAGGCCGGTCGCGACGCGGAACAGGTGGCGCACCGCCGCGTCGTCGCTGTGCTGATACAGATAGCCCGACAGCGCTTCCGGGGTCAGCTGGTGGTGTTCGGCCAGCCACACGGCAACGCCGGCTTCCTTGCCTTCGGCGACTTGCGCGTAGATTTCGGTGCGATTGCAGGTCGACAGCAAGGCCGCTTCCTCGACGCCGTCCACCCCGCGCAACGCGGCCAGCGCGTCCGGCATTTGCCCGCCATCGATCGCGACCCGTTCGCGGAAGGCGAGCGGGGCGGTCTGATGATTGAGGCCGAGGGCGATCAGGGGCATGGGGGCTTGCGGCGATGCGGTAAGCTCTCGCGGCGCTGGGCTCTGCTGTGGATCCGGCCACCATTTTAGCCGTTCTCGCCGCCTAGCCCATGATCGAACGCAAATTCCCCTTCTTCGCCCGGCGCTGTCGCGCGCGCTCGACGTTTTCGACGGCGTGTCGCGGGCTGGTCTCCGCCTCGCTCTTGCTGGTGCTGGTCGCTTGTGCGCCGGTCGCGGTCCGCGCGCCCGGGGCGAACGACGAGGCGGCGCAATCGGTACGCGAAGCCGGCTTGTCCACGCAGCCCGACTGGAGCTTCAGCGGCCGCGTGGCGCTGAGCCGCGGCAAGGACGGCGGCAGCGGTCGCATCGCGTGGCAGCAGCGCGGCGAGAATTTCGAAATCCGTCTTTCCGCCCCGATCACCGGACAAAGCTGGCGCCTGTTGGGCGAGGCGGGGCGTGTCCGCCTCGAGGGGCTGGAGGGTGGGGTTCGAGAAGGCACGGATGCCGAAGCCTTGTTGCTCGAGGCGACCGGCTGGCGCATTCCCGTGGTCGCGATGCAGGACTGGGTGCGCGGCGCGCGGGCGTCCGGAGACGCCGCGATGACGTATGACGCACAGGGCCTGCCGGCGACCCTGGTGCAGCAGGACTGGGCCGTCGAATATCGCGCCTGGGACCGTGCGGCACCGCCGCGGCCGCTGAAAGTCTTTGCCAAACAGGGCGATGCCAGCGTCCGGCTGGTGATCGAGGCCTGGTCCGTGCCATGACGGTCGACCCCGAAGGCTGGAGCCGCTGGCCCGCACCGGCCAAGCTCAATCTGTTCCTGCGCATCCTGGGCCGACGGCCCGACGGGTATCACCGGCTGCAGACCGTTTTCCAGCTGCTGGACTGGGGCGATGCCGTGCGTTTGCGGGTTCGCCCTGATGGGCTGATCTCACGGGCGCCGGGCTCGGACTACGGGGTGGCTGAGGCCGATGACCTGGTCGTTCGGGCCGCCAAGTTGCTTCGTTCTGTATCAAAATGTAGCCAAGGCGCAGACATTTCCGTCGAAAAGGTCATTCCGACCGGGGGTGGTTTCGGTGGTGGGTCGTCCGATGCCGCGACGGTGCTCGTCGCGCTCAACCACTTGTGGCGGACCGGTCTGGACGGGGAGGCGCTGGCGGCCCTCGGGCTGCAGCTGGGAGCCGATGTCCCGGTGTTCGTGCGCGGGAACAACGCCTGGGCCGAAGGGGTGGGCGAGGTATTGACGCCGATCGTGCTTCCGGCCGCCTGGTACCTGCTGGTCGATGCCGGCGTGTCGGTGCCGACCGGCGATTTGTTCCAAGCCCCTGAATTGACCCGGGATGCCGCCCCGGCGACAATAGTCGACTTCGTTTCTGGAGCCGCGCTCGGCAATGCCTTCGAGCCGGTGTTGCGTCGCCTGGAGCCTCGGATTGACCGGGTGCTCACGGTGCTCTCGCAGCACGGCCAAGCCTGCCTGACCGGAACCGGCGGCGGTTGTTTCCTGCGTCTGGACACGCAGGCGGCGGCCGACGCCGTGCAATCGCAATTGCCCGACGGCCTCCGGTCGTGGGTCGTGGCGGGTGCGCAGGTCTCACCATTGCACCGGTGTCTGGCCGCCTTCGGAAACCAGCAGCAAACCGTGTAGGGGCGTCGCCAAGTGGCCCAAGGCACCAGGTTTTGATCCTGGCATCCGTAGGTTCGAATCCTACCGCCCCTGCCATCCGCGATACCGATGCATCCGTCGTCACGCCAACTTGGGAACGCTGCACATGAGCAAGCAGAATCTGCTCGTTTTCTCCGGCAACGCCAACCGTCCGTTGGCGCAGGCCGTGTGCCGCCAGCTCGGGGTGCCGATGGGCAAGGCGCTGGTCGGCAAGTTCTCCGACGGCGAAGTGCAGGTCGAGATCGAAGAAAACGTGCGTGGCCAGGATGCCTTCGTGATCCAGTCCACGAGCGCGCCGACCGCCGAGCATTTCATGGAGCTGCTCGTGCTCATCGACGCGCTCAAGCGCGCCTCGGTCGCTTCGGTCACCGCGGTCGTGCCGTACTTCGGCTACGCCCGTCAGGATCGTCGCCCGCGCTCGGCGCGCGTGCCGATCACGGCGAAGGTCGCAGCAAAGATGTTTTCGGTCGTCGGTGCCGACCGCGTGCTGACGGTGGACCTGCATGCTGAGCAGATCCAGGGTTTCTTCGACATGCCGGTGGACAACGTGTATGCGTCGCCCTTGCTGCTCGCCGATATCTGGCGCAGCCAGGGCACGGACAACCTGATCGTGGTTTCGCCCGATGTCGGCGGCGTGGTGCGCGCGCGAGCAATCGCCAAGCGCCTCGACGACGCCGAGCTGGCGATCATCGACAAGCGTCGTCCGCGTGCGAACGTCGCCACGGTGATGAACATCATCGGTGACGTGGAAGGAAAGTCCTGCGTCCTCGTCGACGACATCGTCGACACTGCCGGAACGCTGTGCGCTGCCGCGGCTGCCCTCAAGCAGCACGGCGCGAAGAAAGTCGTCGCCTACTGCACCCACCCGGTGCTGTCGGGCGCGGCGATCAACAACATCACCGGCTCCCAGCTCGACGAGCTGGTGGTCACCGACACGATTCCGTTGTCGGACGCGGCCCGCGCCAGCGGCCGCATCCGCCAGTTGAGCGTGGCGGAGCTGCTGGCCGAAACGATCCGCCGCATCGCGGTGGGCGAGTCGGTCAGCACGCTCTACGTGGACTGAACCCGGAGCGATTCCCGCTCCAAAACGCTCACCTGGTCGCGGGTGAGTGGCAACGTCGCCGCGAGGCGGCTCATCACTGAAGAAGGCAATACGAAAATGGCTACTACCCACATCATCACGGCTACCAGCCGCAAGGACGAAGGCAAAGGTGCGAGCCGCCGCCTGCGTACCAGCGGTCACGTGCCGGCCATCGTTTACGGCGCCAAGGGCGTGCCGGAAAGCATCCAGCTCGACCACAACCCGCTCTGGCTGGCCACGCAGAACGAGTGGTTCTACTCCTCGATCCTCGACCTGACGGTCGACGGCAAGGTGCAGAAGGTCCTGCTGCGTGACATGCAGCGCCATCCGTTCAAGCAGCAGATCATGCACCTGGACTTCCAGCGCGTGGACGAGAACGAAGCGATCCGCTTCAACGTTCCGCTGCACTTCCTGAACCAGGAAAAGTCGCCGGCCGGCAAGACCGCGGGCATCGTGGTCACCCACGAGCTCAACGAAATCACCGTCGTCTGCTTGCCCAAGGATCTGCCGGAGTTCATCGAAGTCGACCTGTCGGCTCTCGAGATCGGCGCGATCATGCACTTGTCCGAAATCAAGCTGCCGGCCGGCGTCTCGCTTCCGACCCTCAAGCTTGGCAAAGAACACGACCTGGCGATCGTCATCGCCAAGCACGCCAAGGAAGAGGCCGAGGAAGTCGCTCCGGCCGCGGTTGCCGAGGTGCCCTCGACCAAGTCGGCCAAGGCAGCGGCTGCTCCGGCGGCGGCTCCGGCGCCGAAGAAGAAGTAATCCGCATCTGGCGGCGCGGCTTGGCTGCGCCGCCGGATCGGTTCTTCCATGGCTGGACTTCGCCTCATCGTCGGACTGGGCAATCCCGGTGCCGAACACTCCCGGACCCGGCACAACGCCGGGTTCTGGTTTATTGACGCGCTCGCAGAAAAATACGGCGCGCGTTTCGGTCTCGAATCCAAGCTGCATGGCGAGACCGCGAAGATCCATGTCGATGGGCAGTCGGTGTGGCTGCTGAAGCCGGCGACGTTCATGAATCTCAGCGGACGCTCGGTCGTGGCGGCGCTGCGGTACTGGAAGATCGAGCCGGAAGAATGCCTGCTCGCACATGACGAGCTCGACCTTGCGCCAGGAACGGCGCGACTGAAATTCGACGGCGGACATGGCGGGCAGAACGGTCTGCGCGACACCGTCCAGCATCTGGGTCACGGGCGCTTCCATCGCCTGCGCGTGGGTATCGGGCATCCGGGTCACAAGGACAAGGTGACGCCGTGGGTGCTCGGCCGGCCGGGGCGCGACGACGAGGCTTCGATCCTGAGGGCCATCGACGAGGCCATGGCGGTGATGCCTCTGGCGGTCGCGGGGGATTTCAACGACGCGATGAAGCAGCTGCACACCCCGAAGGAACGCTAGAGCGGGCAACGCAGAGTGGTCTGTCCAGACCCCTGTGCGCTATCCGCTCCAGATTGGCCGCCGCTGGCGGTCCATCCACACTAGGAATCACATGGGCATCAAATGCGGCATCGTCGGTTTGCCGAACGTCGGCAAATCCACTCTCTTCAACGCGCTGACCAAGGCGGGCATTGCCGCGGCCAACTTCCCGTTCTGCACGATCGAGCCCAATACCGGCGTCGTTCCGGTGCCGGATCCGCGTCTGAACCAGTTGGCCGAAATCGTGAAGCCGCAGAAGCTGATCCCGACCTCGTTCGAGTTCGTCGACATCGCCGGCCTGGTGGCGGGCGCGTCCAAGGGCGAGGGTCTGGGCAACAAGTTCCTGGCCCACATCCGTGAAGTCGACGCGATCGCGCATGTGGTCCGTTGCTTCGAGAACGACGATATCGTTCATGTTGCCAACAAGATCGATCCTATTTCCGACATCGAGACCATCGACACCGAATTGGCTTTGGCCGATCTCGACTCCGTCGAAAAAGCGCTTAACCGCGCCGAAAAAGAGGCAAAAGCCGGCAATAAGGACGCCATCGTGCGAAAAGAAGTCCTGGCCCGCCTGCGCGCCGGACTGAACGAAGGTACCTGCGCGCGCGCCCTGGGCCTGTCTGCCGAAGACAAGGCGGTCGTCCGCGACCTGTTCCTGCTGACGCTCAAGCCGGTCATGTACGTCGCCAACGTCCTCGATGACGGCTTCGAGAACAACCCGCATCTGGACAAGGTCCGGGCCCGCGCCCAGGCCGAAGGCGCCCAGGTGGTGCCGGTCAGTGCGGCGATCGAAGAGGAGCTGTCCCAGCTCGAGGACGCCGACCGGGCCGAGTTCCTGGCCGAGATGGGGCTGGCCGAGCCCGGCCTGAACCGCGTCATCCGGGCCGGTTACGCCTTGCTGGGGATGCAGACGTATTTCACCGCCGGCGTGAAGGAAGTCCGTGCCTGGCAGGTGCTCAAGGGCGCGACCGCGCCCCAGGCGGCGGCGGTGATCCATACCGATTTCGAGAAGGGCTTCATCCGCGCCGAGACCATCGCCTACGACGATTTCATCAAGTTCAAGGGTGAGGCGGGGGCCCGCGAGGCCGGCCGTCTGCGCCTGGAAGGCAAGGAATACGTGGTCCAGGAGGGCGACGTCCTGCATTTCCGCTTCAACGTCTGAGTCTCGGCGATCGTTGTGAACCGGTCGTTGACATTTGTCGTCTTGGCCGCGAAAATTACGGGCTCCCTTGTGGAGGGATACCCAAGCGGCCAACGGGGGCAGACTGTAAATCTGCTGGCTTACGCCTTCGGTGGTTCGAATCCACCTCCCTCCACCAGTTTTGCGTCAGTGGATTGATGTAAGCGCGGGAGTAGTTCAATGGTAGAACTTCAGCCTTCCAAGCTGATCATGCGGGTTCGATTCCCGTCTCCCGCTCCATTGAATCGTTGAACTTGCAATACGCGGCACCGCACCACACATCGTTGCTCATGTAGCTCAGTCGGTAGAGCACTTCCTTGGTAAGGAAGAGGTCGCTGGTTCGATTCCAGTCATGAGCACCACCTTTCCCCGTTCCGCTGTCGCGGAGCGGATCCCAAAAAAACTTGAATTCACCGGGTAATCGCAATGTCCAAGGGCAAATTCGAACGCACCAAGCCGCACGTGAACGTCGGCACGATTGGCCACGTTGACCACGGCAAGACGACGCTGACGGCGGCGCTGACGAAGATCGGCGCGGAGCGGTTTGGCGGCGAGTTCAAGGCGTACGACCAGATCGACGCGGCGCCGGAAGAGAAGGCGCGCGGTATCACGATTTCGACCGCCCACGTGGAATACGAGTCGCCGACGCGCCACTACGCGCACGTTGACTGCCCGGGTCACGCGGACTACGTGAAGAACATGATCACGGGTGCGGCGCAGATGGACGGCGCGATCCTGGTGTGCTCGGCCGCGGACGGCCCGATGCCGCAGACGCGCGAACACATCCTGCTGGCGCGCCAGGTCGGTGTGCCGTTCATCGTGGTCTACCTGAACAAGGCGGACCTGGTGGACGACGCGGAGCTGCTGGAGCTGGTGGAGATGGAAGTCCGCGAGCTGCTGAGCAAGTACGATTTCCCGGGCGACGACACCCCGATCGTGACCGGTTCGGCGCGTTCGGCGCTGGAAGGCGACCAGAGCCCGATCGGCGTGCCGTCGATCCTGAAGCTGGTGGAAGCGCTGGACACCTGGATCCCGGAGCCGCAGCGCGACGTGGACAAGGCGTTCCTGATGCCGGTGGAAGACGTGTTCTCGATCTCGGGTCGCGGCACGGTGGTCACGGGCCGTATCGAGCGCGGCATCATCAAGGTCGGTGACGAAATCGAGATCGTGGGCATCAAGCCGACGGTGAAGACGACGGTCACGGGCGTGGAAATGTTCCGCAAGCTGCTGGACCAGGGTCAGGCGGGCGACAACGCCGGTCTGCTGCTGCGCGGCACCAAGCGTGACGACGTGGAGCGCGGCCAGGTTCTTTGCAAGCCGGGTTCGATCACGCCGCACACCGAGTTTGAGGCTGAGATCTACGTCCTGTCGAAGGACGAGGGTGGCCGTCATACGCCGTTCTTCAAGGGTTACCGCCCGCAGTTTTACTTCCGCACGACGGACGTGACCGGCGCGTGCGAGCTGCCGGAAGGCGTCGAGATGGTGATGCCGGGCGACAACGTGAAGATGGTGGTGAACCTGATCGCGCCGATCGCGATGGACGAAGGTCTGCGCTTCGCGATCCGCGAAGGCGGCCGTACCGTCGGCGCCGGCGTGGTGGCCAAGGTCATCAAGTAAGATAGCGGCACCGGCCGCCCCCTTGGGCGGCCTCAAATACGAAATGAGGGGCAGGATGCGCCTCGTGTTCGTTTCCCAGGAAGGGAATGGAGCGAAAAAAACGGCCCGGTCAATTGACAGGGCCATTTAACACGTTCTATACTTTCCGACTCGGTGGGCCACACACGGCCCATCGTGCTTTTTTAACGGGGAACAGGGCCTACGTTCCTGTTCCCGGCGCTCTTTAAACGAAAGGATATTCGCCATGGCGGATCAAAAAATCCGAATTCGGCTGAAGGCCTACGATCATCGTCTGATCGATCGTTCGGCTAGCGAAATCGTCGAAACGGCCAAGCGGACCGGCGCGCAGGTGCGCGGCCCGATTCCGCTTCCCACCAAGATCGAACGCTACACCGTCCTGGTGTCGCCGCACGTCGACAAAGACGCTCGCGACCAGTACGAGACCCGCACCCACAAGCGTGTACTCGACATCGTCGATCCCAACGACAAGACCGTTGACGCCCTCATGAAGCTTGAGTTGGCGGCCGGCGTCGATGTCCAGATCAAGCTGACCTGAGGTGACGGACATGACTATCGGAATCATTGGCCGCAAGGCCGGCATGAGTCGAGTCTTCACCGATGACGGTCGTTCCGTCCCGGTGACGCTGATCGAAGCAAGCCCCAATCGCATTACCCAAATCAAGACTGCTGAAACCGACGGCTATAGCGCCGTGCAGGTGACTGCCGGTGCCAAGCGCGCCGTGCTGGTCAGCAAGCCGCTGGCCGGCCACTACGCCAAGGCCAAGGTCGAAGCCGGTCGTGGTCTGTGGGAGTTCCGCGTCGATGCCAAGGATCTTGGCAACTTCGTCGTCGGCGCCGAGATCAAGGCGGACATCTTCACTGTCGGCCAGATCGTCGACGTGCAGGGCGTCACGAAGGGCAAGGGCTTCCAGGGCACGATCAAGCGCTGGAACTTCAAGATGGGCGATGCCACGCACGGTAACTCGCTGTCGCATCGTTCGCCGGGCTCCATCGGCCAGCGCCAGACGCCGGGCCGCGTGTTCCCGGGCAAGAAGATGTCGGGCCACATGGGCGCCGTGAATCAGAGTACGCAGAACCTTGAAGTGGTCAAAGTGGACGCCGAGCGCGGCCTGATCGCCATCAAGGGCGCTGTGCCGGGTGCGCCGGGCGGCAACGTCGTCGTTCGTCCTGGCACCAAGGGTTGAGGAGTTAACACATGGAACTCGCCGTCATTGGAAGCGGGAAGAAGCTGTCGGTCTCCGATAGCGTCTTCGACCGCGAATTCAGCCGGGATCTCGTGCACCAGGTGGTCGTTGCTTTCCGCAACGCCGGCCGTTCGGGCACCAAGGCTCAGCTGACGCGCTCGGAAGTCTCGGGCACGACCAAAAAATTCAAGAAGCAGAAGGGTGGCGGCGCACGTCACGGTGACTATCGCGCCCCGATCTTCATCGGTGGTGGCGTTACGTTTGCCGCCGGTCCGCGCAGCTTCGCCCAGAAGGTCAACCGCAAGATGTACCGCGGCGCCCTCTGCGCGATCCTCTCCGAGCTCAACCGCCAGGGCCGCCTCTCGGTCGTCGAGGAATTCGACGTCGCCGAAGGCAAGACCAAGGTTCTCGTCAGCAAGCTGACCGAGATGGGCCTGTCGATGCGTCCGCTCATCGTTACCGAAAATGGTTCCGACGCTCTGTATCTCGCTGCCCGCAACATTCCGTATGTGCAGGTTCGCGACGTGCAGGGTATCGACCCGGCAGCCCTGGTCGGTGCAGAACACGTGGTCATGACCGCCGATGCGGTCAAGAAAGTCGAGGAGTGGCTGGCATGAGCAACGTGAAACTTCTCAACGTGATCCGCGCCCCGCGCGTGTCTGAAAAGACCGCCCGGATTCAGGAAATCAACCAGTACGTCTTCGAAGTGGCGAAGGAAGCGACCAAGGGCGACATCAAGTCCGCCGTTGAGTCGTTGTTCAACGTCAAGGTCGAGTCGGTCAACGTGTTGAACGTGAAGGGTAAGAGCAAGACCTTCCGTTTCCGCGCTGGCCGTCGTGGCGACTGGCGTAAAGCATACGTTCGGCTGGCCGAAGGCCAGACGATCGACGTGACGGCCAAGGCCTAAGGTACGACCCATGGCACTGATGACTTTCAAACCGACTTCGCCTGGCCGCCGCGCCATGGTGCGCGTTTCCACCGCCGGCCTGCACAAGGGCGGCCCGCTGGAATCGCTCGTCGAGAAAAAACCCAAGACCGGCGGTCGTAACAACCACGGTCGCATCACCACCCGTCATATCGGTGGTGGTCACAAGCAGGCTTATCGCCTGATCGACTTCAAGCGTGACAAGGAAGGCATTCCGGCGCGCGTCGAGCGCATCGAATATGACCCGAACCGCACCGCGCACATCGCGTTGCTGTGCTATGCCGACGGCGAGCGCCGCTACATCATCGCTCCCAAGGGCCTGGCCCAGGGCGATCAGGTGATCGCTGGCAAGGACGCGCCGATCAAGGTCGGTAACACCCTGCCGCTGCGCAACATGCCGATCGGTTCGACCGTGCATTGCATCGAAATGAAGCCCGGCAAGGGTGCGCAGCTGGCCCGTGCGGCCGGTGCTGGCGCCCAGCTGATCGCTCGCGATGCCGGCTACGCGACCCTACGTCTCCGCTCCGGCGAAATGCGCAAGGTTCCGGTCGACTGCAACGCAAGCATTGGCGAAGTCGGCAACGTCGAGCACAACCTCGAGAAGCTCGGCAAGGCCGGCGCCAAGCGCTGGCGCGGTATCAAGCCGACCGTCCGCGGCGCCGCGATGAACCCGGTGGATCACCCGCACGGCGGTGGTGAAGCCAAGGCTGGCCAGGGCAATCCGCACCCGGTTTCGCCGTGGGGCACGCCGGCCAAGGGTTACAAGACTCGCCACAACAAACGCACGCAGAAGTTCATCGTGCGCGATCGCAGGGGTTGATAGGTCATGGCACGTTCACTTAAGAAAGGTCCGTTCGTCGACCACCACCTCATCAAGAAGGTGGAGGCCGCCCAGGGCAGCAAGAAGCCGATCAAGACCTGGTCGCGCCGCTCCATGATCCTTCCGGAAATGGTGGGTATCACCATCGCCATCCACAACGGCAAGGTCCATATCCCCGTTCTCGTGAACGAGAATATGGTCGGCCACAAGCTCGGCGAATTTGCCGTCACCCGGACTTTCAAAAGTCACGGTGGCGACAAGAAAGCCGGCGGCAAGTAAGGAATCGGACCATGGAAGCTAAAGCCATCCTCCGCTCGGTGCGTACTTCGCCGCAGAAAGCCCGCCTGGTCGCCGACCAGGTGCGTGGCCTGCCGGTCGCCCGCGCGCTCAACCTGCTGAAGTTCAGCGACAAGAAAGCGGCGCACATCATCTACAAGATCGTGTACTCCGCCACCTCCAACGCCGAGAACAACAACGGCGCCGACGTGGACGAGCTCAAGGTCGTCGGTATCACCGTCGACGAAGGCCCGATCCTGAAGCGCTTCATGGCCCGCGCCAAGGGCCGCGGCACGCAAATCTTCAAGCGCACCAGCCACATCACTGTGGTGGTGGGCTCTGGCAAGAAAGGCTAAGGACTAGGACTATGGGTCACAAAGTACACCCGACCGGTATCCGCCTTGGCATCGCCAAGGACTGGAACTCCAAGTGGTTCGCCAATAAGCGCCAGTACGCCCAGTACCTCGCTGCCGACCTCAAGGTCCGCGAGATGCTGCGCAAGAAGCTGGCCCAGGCGGGCATCTCCAAGATCCTGATCGAGCGTCCGTCCAACACGGCGCGCGTGACGATTCACTCCGCCCGGCCGGGCGTCGTGATCGGCAAGCGTGGCGAGGACATCGAGAAGCTGAAGAAGGAAGTCTCCGATCTGATGGGCGTTCCGGCGCACATCAACGTCGCGGAGGTCCGCAAGCCCGAGCTCGACGCGCAGCTGGTGGCCGAGTCGATCGCCCAGCAGCTCGAGCGTCGCATCATGTTCCGCCGCGCGATGAAGCGCGCCGTCGGCAACTCGATGCGCCTCGGTGCCCTCGGCATCAAGGTCAACGTCGCCGGCCGCCTCAATGGCGCCGAGATCGCCCGCTCGGAGTGGTACCGCGAAGGCCGCGTGCCTCTGCATACCCTCCGCGCCGACATCGACTACGGCTTCGCTGAGGCCCTGACCACCTACGGCATCATCGGCGTCAAGACCTGGATCTACAAAGGCGAAGTCTTCGACTTCTCCCAGGTAGGCCAGGAAAAGCCCGAAGAGCGCAACGAGCGTCCGGCCCGTCCGGCCCGCGACCCGAGGTAAGCCAACATGTTGCAACCGAAACGAACCAAGTACCGCAAGGTATTCAAGGGCCGCAATGATGGCCTGAGCTGGAGCGCCGCTGCAGTGAGCTTCGGCCAGTACGGCCTGAAAGCTACCCAGCACGGTCAGCTCACCGCGCGTCAGATCGAGGCGGCTCGCCGCACCGTCAGCCGCTATGTGAAGCGTGGCGGCAAGCTGTGGATCCGCGTGTTCCCCGACAAGCCGATCACGAAGAAGCCGATCGAAGTCCGAATGGGCGCCGGTAAGGGCAACGTGGAATATTGGGTGGCTCCGATCCAGCCGGGTCGCATGCTTTATGAAATCGAGGGCATTCCGGAAGAGACGGCGCGCGAAGCGTTCCGCCTTGCCGCCGCCAAGCTCTCTGTGAAGACCACCTTCGTGGTCCGGACGGTGCGCTAATGGAACTTAAAGAACTGCGTCAGAAGTCGGCGGCCGATCTCCAGGCCCACCTGTTGGATCTGCACAAGGAGCAGTTTTCGCTCCGCATGCAGAAGGCGACGGGCCAGCTGGCCAAGACCCATGACATCAACCGGGTTCGCCGCGAGATCGCTCGCGTCAACACCCTGTTGACCGCGAAGAAGTAAGGGCGAGCCATGACCCAGAACGAAACCCAGCTGCGCACGGTCGAAGGCCGCGTTGTCAGCAACAAGATGAACAAGACGGTGACCGTGCTCGTGGAGCGCCAGGTCAAGCACGCGCTGTACGGCAAGTACCTGCGCCGCTCGACCAAGCTGCACGCCCACGACGAAGACAATGCCTGCAACGAAGGCGATGTCGTCCGCGTGACCGAATGCCGCCCGTTGTCCAAGACCAAGAACTGGCGCGTGGTGGAAGTCATCACCCGCGCTGGTAAGTAAGGAGTCCCGACCATGATCCAGGTACAGAGCTACCTCGACGCCGCTGACAATTCCGGCGCCAAGGAAATGATGTGCATCAAGGTGCTCGGCGGCTCCAAGCGTCGTTACGCGCACATTGGCGACATCATCAAGGTGACCGTCAAGGATGCGATCCCGCGCGGCAAGGTCAAGAAGGGCGAGGTCTACGACGCCGTCGTTGTCCGCACCCGTTCGGGCGTGCGCCGTGCCGATGGTTCGCTGATCCGTTTCGATGGCAACGCTGCCGTGTTGCTCAACAACAAGCAGGAGCCGATCGGCACCCGCATCTTCGGGCCCGTTACCCGTGAGCTGCGCTCCGAGAAGTTCATGAAGATCGTCTCGCTCGCACCCGAAGTGCTCTGAGCGAAGGAAAAAACTATGAACCGTATCCGCAAGGGCGACCAGGTGATCGTGATCACCGGTGCCGACAAAGGCAAGAAGGGTGAAGTTGTTCGTGTTGCCGGCGACAAGGTCGTCGTGCAGAACATCAACATCATCAAGCGTCACACCAAGGCGAATCCGCAGGCCGGTCAGGCTGGCGGCATCGTCGAGCGTGAGGCGCCGATCCATATCTCCAACGTCATGCTGTTCAACACCGGCTCCGGCAAGGGTGAACGCGTTGGTTTCAAGGTGCTCGAGGATGGACGCAAAGTGCGTGTGTTCCGCTCGAGCGGTGAGGCGATCGACGCCTGAGGAATGATGTGATGAGCACCCGTCTCGAAAAAATCTACAAAGAAACCGTTGTCCCGAAGCTGATGGAAAAGTTCGGCTACGACAACATCATGCAGGTTCCGCGCATCACCAAGATCTCGCTCAACATGGGCGTGGGCGAGGCGGTGGGCAACAAGAAGATCCTCGAAAACGCCGTGGCCGATATGGCCAAGATCGCCGGCCAGAAGCCGGTGACCACCAAGGCGCGCGTTTCGGTGGCGAGCTTCAAGATCCGTGACGGCTGGCCGATCGGCTGCAAGGTCACCCTGCGCCGCGCCAAGATGTACGAATTCCTGGACCGCCTGATCAGCATCTCGCTGCCGCGCGTCCGCGACTTCCGTGGTGTGTCGGGCCGCTCGTTCGACGGTCGCGGCAACTACAACATGGGCGTCAAGGAACAGATCATCTTCCCGGAAATCGATTTCGACCAGGTTGACGCGATGCGCGGTATGGATATCGCCATCACGACGACGGCGAAGACCGATGCCGAAGCGAAGGCTCTGCTCGAAGCGTTCAACTTCCCGTTCCGCAACTGATATCCAGGATAACGATCATGGCCAAGACCTCGATGGTGAACCGCGATATCAAGCGGAAGAAGCTCGTCGCCAAGCACGCTACCAAGCGTGCCGAGCTGAAGAAGACCATTTCCAGCACGACCGCGTCCTACGAGGACAAGATCGCTGCCGCTGAAAAACTGCAGAAGCTGCCGCGCGATTCGTCGCCCAGCCGCGTTCGCAACCGTTGCGCACTCACCGGCCGCTCGCGCGGTGTGTACGCCAAGTTCGGCCTCGGCCGTAACAAGCTGCGCGAAGCCACGATGAATGGCGACGTGCCCGGCCTCCGCAAGGCCAGCTGGTAACCGCCGATCCCCTTCAGGGATTCGCGGATATCGGTGCTGCCAACCTAAATTACAGGTAAGCAATCATGAGCATGACTGATCCTATCGCCGACATGCTGGTGCGCATTAAGAATGCGCTCGCCGTCGGCAAACCGCAGGTTTCCATGCCTGCTTCCAAACTGAAGCTGGCGATCGCCGAGCTGCTGCGTAGCGAAGGCTACGTGGGCGACATCCGCAAGACGGGCGAGGGCGCACAGGCCAAGCTCGAAATTGCGCTGAAGTATTACGAAGGCCGTCCGGTGATCGAGCGCCTCGAGCGCGTCTCGCGTTCGGGCCTGCGCAACTATCGCGGCAAGGACGACCTGCCCAAGATCCTCGCCGGACTCGGCGTGGCCATCATCTCCACCTCCCAGGGTCTGATGACCGATCGCCAGGCCCGCGCTGCGGGCGTGGGCGGCGAAGTCATCTGCCTCGTGGCCTGATAGGAGCACGCATCCATGTCCCGCGTTGCAAAGAAACCAATCAACCTCGCCAAGGGCGTTGAGATCAAGGACGCCAACGGCATCCTGACCGTCAAGGGCCCGAAGGGCACGCTGACCCTGGCCAAGCCGGCCGGCGTCGACCTCAGCGTCGACAACGGCGTCGTCCAGCTGGGCGCCGCGAATCTCGACGACATGAAGATGGCCGGCACCGTCCGCGCGATCCTCGCCAACATGATCACCGGTGTGTCCGAAGGCTTCAGCCGCAAGCTCGAGCTGGTCGGCGTCGGTTACCGTGCTGCGATGCAGGGCAAGGATCTGAGTCTGAGCCTGGGCTTCTCCCACCCGACCGTGTACGTGGCGCCGGAAGGCATCACGCTGGCGACGCCGACCCAGACCGAAATTCTGGTCTCGGGTACGGACAAGCAGCTCGTCGGCGAAGTCGCCGCCAAGATCCGCGCGTATCGCAAGCCTGAGCCGTACAAGGGCAAGGGCATTCGTTACTCCGGCGAAAAGATCATCATGAAGGAAGCCAAGAAGGCCTAATTGGGCTCTTCAGCTTCCTCGAGGCAGAAAACCATGGAAAAGAACATCGCCCGTCTCCGTCGCGCCAAGACCACCCGTTCGCATATCCGCGATCTGGGCGTGGCGCGTCTGTCCGTGCTGCGCTCCGGCCAGCACATCTACGCCCAGGTGTTCACCGCCGACGGCTCCAAGGTGCTGGCTTCGGCCTCCACCCTGCAGTCGGAAGTGTCGGACGGCCTCAAGGGCAACAAGAACAAGGACGCCGCGGCAAAGGTCGGTCAGCTGATCGCCGAACGCGCCCGCGCTGCCGGTATCGAGAAGGTCGCTTTCGATCGCTCGGGTTACCGCTACCACGGCCGCATCAAGGCCCTGGCCGAAGCCGCCCGCGAGGGTGGTCTGCAGTTCTAAGAGTTTCCTGGCGATTGCCGGGGCTCGCTTCACGCTACACGCAGCACGCCACGGGATTGAAAAGGGGCCGTTCCGGTCCCACCCGTGTCATACAACGATAAGCGGCGAAAGCCGTAAGTAAACAAACCTTAGGAACGTCATATGAGCAGCAACGAACGCGATCGCAATCGCGGCGAAAGCGACGACGGCTTCATCGAGAAGCTGGTCGCGGTCAACCGCGTCTCCAAGACCGTCAAGGGCGGCCGCCAGTTCACCTTCACCGCTTTGACGGTGGTGGGCGACGGCGCCGGCAAGATTGGCTTCGGTTATGGCAAGGCCCGTGAAGTCCCGGTCGCCATCCAGAAGTCGATGGAATACGCCCGCAAGGCGATGGTCAATGTCGACCTCAACGAAGGCACCCTGTGGCATCCGGTCAAGGCCGGCCACGGCGCCGCCCGCGTCTTCATGATGCCGGCTTCCGAAGGTACCGGCGTCATCGCCGGTGGCGCGATGCGCGCTGTCCTCGAAGCCGTCGGCGTGAAGAACGTGCTGGCAAAGGCCGTCGGCTCGCGTAACCCGATCAACCTGGTGCGCGCGACCGTCAAGGGCCTCGAGGCCATGCAGTCGCCGGCCCGCATCGCTGCCAAGCGCGGCAAGAAGGTCGAGGAGATTTTCCATGGCTGATAAGACCGTCAAAGTCCGCCTCGTCAAGGGTCTGCGCGGCTGCCAAGCCCGTCATCGCCTGTCGGTGAAGGCTCTGGGCCTGAACAAAATCAACGATGTGCGTGAACTGAAGGATTCCCCGCAGGTTCGCGGCCTCATCAACCAGCTGCACTACCTGGTCCGCGTCGAGTCCTGAGCGCACCGAGGAGATAACAGATGAAACTCAATACTCTCAAGCCGGCTCCCGGCGCCCGCAAGGACCGCGTTCGCGTCGGTCGCGGTATCGGTTCCGGCCTCGGCAAGACGGCTGGCCGTGGTCACAAGGGTTCGTTCGCGCGTTCGGGCAAGGGCAAGATCAAGGCCGGCTTCGAAGGCGGTCAGATGCCGATGTACAAGCGTCTTCCGAAGGTCGGCTTCCGCTCCAAGCTGAAGAACGACACCGCCGAAGTCCTGCTGTACCAGCTCGACAAGCTCGACGTGTCCGAGATCGATTTCGCCGTTCTGCGCGCCGCCAAGCTGGTCCCGGCGAACGCCAAGCAGGCCAAGATCGTCAAGAAGGGCGAGCTGACCAAGAAGTTCGTGTTCAAGGGCGTGCTCGCAACGGCCGGCGCCAAGGCCGCGATCGAAGCCGCTGGCGGCAGTCTGACGGAGTAATACCTTGTCGCAAGCCAATTCCGCAGCAAAGGCCCTGGGTGGGCTCGGCAAATATACCGAGCTCCGTCAACGGCTGACGTTTGTCCTGCTGGCACTGATCGTCTATCGCATCGGCAGCTACATCCCGGTGCCGGGCATCAATCCGGAACGCTTGCTTGAAGTCATGAAGGCCCAGGAAGGCACCATCGTGGACATGTTCAACATGTTCTCCGGTGGCGCCCTCCACCGCTTCAGCCTGTTCGCGCTGAACGTGGTGCCCTACATTTCCGCGTCCATCATCATCCAGTTGATGGGCCAGATTTACGGTCCCTGGAAGGCGCTGCGCAGCGAGGGCGAGAGTGGCCGTCGCAAGCTCACGCAGTACTCGCGCTATTTCGCCGTGGTTCTCGCCGTCGTCCAGTCGTTCGGCATCGCCACTGCGCTGCAGAAGCAGGGCGTGGCTTACGACCAGGGCATCGGTTTCGTCCTGACCGCGACCGTCGCGCTGACCACCGGCACGATGTTCCTGATGTGGCTGGGTGAGCAGATCACCGAGCGCGGCATCGGCAACGGCGTCTCGCTGATCATCTTCGCCGGCATCGTCGCCAGCCTGCCGTCGGCGGCCTATACGACGCTGACTCAGGTGAGCAACGGCGACATTGACGTGATCGTCGTGTTCATCATCCTGGCTTTGATTCTTGGCGTGACCTACTTCGTGGTTTACATGGAGCGGGGACTGCGCAAGATCACGGTGAACTACGCCCGTCGCCAGGGCGGTCGCCAGGGCTACATGAACCAGAGCTCGCACCTTCCGCTGAAGCTGAACATGGCCGGCGTCATCCCGCCGATCTTCGCTTCGAGCCTGATCATGTTCCCGTCGACGCTGTCGACCTGGTTCAGCACCAATGCCAATGCCGCCGAAGGCTGGCAGGGCACGATGTATCGCACCCTGCAGACCGTGTCGCAGGCGCTGGCCCCGGCCGAGCCGCTGCACATGCTGCTGTACGCCGTGATGATCATCGGCTTCGCGTTCTTCTATACCGCCCTGGTCTTCAACTCGCAGGAAACGGCCGAGAACCTGAAGAAGTCGGGCGCGCTGATTCCGGGCATCCGTCCGGGCAAGGCGACCGGCGAATACATCGACGCGGTTATGACCCGTCTGACCCTGATCGGCGCCCTGTACCTGGTGCTGGTCTGCCTGCTGCCGGAGTTCCTGCGCGCGGGCTTGAAGGTTCCGTTCTACTTCGGCGGCACCTCCCTGCTGATCGTTGTTGTGGTGGTGATGGATTTCACCGCCCAGGTCCAGGCTCACCTGATGTCTCATCAGTACGAGAGCCTGATGAAGAAGGCGAATTTGAAAGGTGGCTCCCGCGGCGGTCTCGCCCGGGGTTAAGCCGCAAAGCGTGGTCCCCGTGACGGTCTCCGTCGCGGCCAGGGCCACAACAAAGGGCGACTCGTGCGGCGGCTTCGCGCGCGGGTGAGCCGGTGTTCCGTTCCTGCGCTGGAGTAGCGCGGGGCGTCTGGTCAGGCCTCTCGGGGCCCCCGGGCAAACACCGGCTTGTCGCCGGAGCATGGGCACACTCCCCATGCCGGGCTCCCGGGACCCAGGTCCCGGGGGCTTCTAAAAAACCCGAAGCCTTGCTATACTTTTCGATTCACTGCGCTCACTAATTTGTTGGAGATCGCCTCATGGCGCGCATCGCGGGTGTCAACCTGCCTGTCCAGAAGCATGTCTGGGTAGGCCTGCAGAGTATTTATGGCATCGGCCGTACCCGGTCGAAGCTGCTTTGCGAATCGGCCGGGGTCACCCCGTCCGTCAAGATTCGCGACCTCACCGAAGCGCAAGTCGACAAGCTGCGTTCGGAAGTGGCCAAGTTCGTGGTCGAAGGCGATCTGCGTCGCGAGATCGGTATCTCGATCAAGCGCCTGATGGACCTCGGTTGCTATCGCGGCCTGCGTCACCGCCGCGGCCTGCCGCTGCGTGGCCAGCGCACCCGCACCAATGCCCGCACCCGTAAGGGTCCGCGCAAAGCCATCAAGAAGTAAGGGCGTCCTATGAACAAGCCGGCCGTCAAGGCAAAGAAGAAGATCAAGCGCATCGTCACCGACGGTATCGCCCACGTCCATGCTTCTTTCAACAACACCATCGTGACGATCACTGATCGTCAGGGTAATGCCCTTTCCTGGGCGACTTCGGGTGGCGCGGGTTTCCGCGGTTCCCGCAAGTCCACTCCGTTCGCCGCGCAGGTCGCGGCCGAGAAGGCCGGCAAGGCCGCTCTCGACTACGGCGTGAAGACCCTGGAAGTGCGTATCAAGGGTCCGGGTCCGGGCCGCGAGTCCGCCGTGCGTTCGCTGAACGCCGTCGGTTACAAGATCATGAACATCATCGACGTGACCCCGATCCCGCACAACGGGTGCCGGCCGCCGAAAAAGCGCCGCGTCTAAAGGGTTAGGAGAGCACTCACATGGCACGTTATATCGGTCCTACCTGTAAGCTCGCCCGTCGCGAAGGGGCTGACCTCAGCCTCAAGAGCCCGGCGCGCGCGATTGATTCCAAGTGCAAGCTCGAGCAGAAGCCGGGTCAGCACGGTCCCGTGGCCAAGAAGGGCAAACTGTCCGACTACGCCACCCAGCTTCGCGAGAAGCAGAAGGTCAAGCGCATCTACGGTCTGCTTGAGCGTCAGTTCCGCGGCTATTACGCCAAGGCTGCCCGCAAGAAGGGCAACACCGGCGAAACGCTGCTGCAGATGCTTGAACAGCGCCTCGACAACGTCGTCTACCGCATGGGTTTTGCGGTGACCCGTCCCCAGGCCCGCCAGCTCGTGTCCCACAAGGGCGTGCTGGTCAATGGCAAGCCGGTGAATCTGCCGTCTTACCAGGTCAAGGCCGGCGACAGCATCCAGCTTTCCGAGCGCGCGCAGAAGCATTTGAACGTGCAGGAAGCCTTGAACCTCGCCCAGCAGATGGACCTCGTCCCCGGCTGGTGCGAAGTCGACGCCAAGAAATTCTCCGGCGTGTTCAAGTCGGTTCCGGATCGCGCCGACCTGCCTTCGGACATCAACGAAGCGCTGATCGTCGAGTTGTACTCGAAGTAATTCTTCAGGAGTGTCACTGTCCATGACGGTTTCCGCCCACCAGGTGCTGCGTCCCCGCGGCCCGAATATTGAACGCCTCGGCGCCAACCGCGCCAAAGTCGTGATTGAACCGCTGGAGCGCGGCTATGGCCACACGCTGGGCAACGCCCTGCGTCGCGTGCTGCTTTCCTCGATCCCCGGCTTTGCCATCACGGAAGTCGAGATCGACGGCGTGCTGCACGAGTACACGACGGTTGAAGGCCTGCAGGAAGACGTGCTTGAGGTTCTGCTGAATCTCAAGGATGTCGCCATCCGCATGCACAACGTCGAGCAGACCACCCTGACCCTGCAAAAGAAGGGCCCGGGCGTCGTCACCGCTGCCGACATCAAGACCGACCACAACGTCGAGATCCTCAATCTCGACCATGTGATCTGCACGCTGACCAAGGACACGGCGCTGAACATGCGCCTGAAGATCGAGCGCGGTTTCGGCTACCAGCCGGCCACTGCGCGTCGTCGTCCGGATGAAGAAACCCGCACCATCGGCCGTCTGATGCTCGACGCCAGCTTCTCGCCGGTTCGCCGCGTCGCGTATGCCGTGGAAGCGGCCCGCGTCGAGCAGCGCACCGATCTCGACAAGTTGGTTCTGGACATCGAGACGAACGGCACGATCGACGCCGAAGACGCCATCCGCACGGCCGCTGACATCCTCACGGACCAGCTGTCGGTGTTCGGCGACTTCACCCAGCGCGATCGCGGTCCGGCCAAGTCGGCGGTTGCCGGCGTCGACCCGGTGCTGCTGCGCCCGATCGACGACCTGGAGCTGACCGTGCGTTCGGCCAACTGCCTCAAGGCCGAGAACATCTACTACATCGGCGACCTGATCCAGCGCACCGAGGTCGAGCTGCTCAAGACCCCGAACCTGGGCAAGAAATCGCTCACCGAAATCAAGGAAGTGCTCGCCCAGCGCGGCCTGTCCCTTGGCATGAAGCTGGAGAACTGGCCGCCGGCCGGCCTGCAGCAGGGCATGATGGGCTGAGCCCGGACGACATTAAGGAAACACGACCATGCGCCACCGTAACTCCGGCCGTAACTTCAGCCGCACCTCTTCCCACCGCGAAGCCATGTTCAGCAACATGGCGGCGTCGCTGATCAAGCACGAACTGATCCGCACGACGCTGCTGAAGGCGAAGGAACTCCGTCGCGTCGCCGAGCCGCTGATCACCATCGGCAAGATCGATGGCGTCGCCAACCGTCGTCTGGCCATGTCGCGTCTGCGCGACAAGGATGCGGTCGGCAAGCTGTTCGTCGAACTCGGCCCGCGCTACAAGGCCCGTCCCGGCGGCTACCTGCGCATCCTCAAGTGCGGCTTCCGCCCGGGCGACAACGCGCCGATGGCGTACGTCGAACTCGTCGATCGCCCGCAGGTCTCGGCGGTCGCCACGGCTGAGTAAGCTGGCGGTTGTTCGACTGAAAACCCCGGCCTAGGCCGGGGTTTTTGTTTGTGCGCGGTCCCGGTCGCCATACCGGGGAGCATGTTTCCGTGAGGTGTTTCGACTTCCGAAACCGCTTTCGCAGGAGTATGTTCAGAGGCGTCTTTTCCAGTAGCCGAACATGATTCCGAATCCCTTCTCCTGGTCTTTCCGCGCCCAGTTCCTTCTGGGCGGCGTGATTTGTTTCGGCCTGCTCGGTTATGCGCTCTACGTGCAGTACGGCATGCTGATGTTTCCTTGCCCTTTGTGCATCCTGCAGCGCATGGCGTTTGTCGGCATGGGCGTGTTTTTCCTCATCGGCGCACTGCTCAATCCGCGTCCGACCGGACGCAAGATTTTCGCCATCCTCGTGACGATCTTCGCTGCCGCCGGCGCCGGCGTGGCCGGCTGGCATCTGCATCTGCAGTCCTTGCCGGCCGACCAGGTGCCGCTGTGCGGGAGCATGGGGCTGGACTACATGCTCGAAGCGTTCCCATTGCAGGAAGTGGTCAAGCGCGTCTTCACCGCTTCCGGCGAATGCGCCAAGGTCGACTGGATCTTCCTCGGCATTTCCATGCCGGGCTGGACGCTGATGTGGTTTGTCGGCATGGCCATCGCGACGGTGCGTGCCGGCTTCCGCCATCGCGGCTTCATGCAGCGCTGAAGCACGCTGCACCGGCGCATCGCCGCCACTGAATATTTACTCCATAGATTCCCGTGAGATGATCAAAAACCGAGTCGCAGAAGCCATCGCCATGAGCGCCACCGAACGTCCGCTGCAATCCGTCTCCGTGCCGTCCGACTGGGCGCCGGGTACTTGGCGCGCGCGCACCGCGCTGCAGCAGCCGACTTATCCGGATGCCGTCGCCCTCGCAGGCGTACAGGACGAACTCTCGCAGCTGCCGCCGCTGGTGACGTCGTGGGAGATCCTTGCGCTGAAGAAGCAGATCGCCGAGGCCCAGGAAGGAAAGCGCTTCGTTCTGCAGGGTGGCGATTGCGCGGAAAGCTTCACCGATTGCGAGTCCGGCCTGATTTCGAACCGCCTCAAGGTGCTGCTGCAGATGAGCCTGGTGCTCGTGCACGGATTGCGTCTTCCGGTCGTGCGCGTGGGTCGTTTCGCGGGTCAGTACGCAAAACCGCGTTCGACCGATACCGAAACCAAGGGCGACGTGACGCTGCCCAGCTACCGCGGCGATTTCATCAATCAGCCCGACTTCACCGTCGAAGCGCGCACGCCCGATCCGCGTCGCATGGTCAAAGGCCATGCGCGCTCGGCGATGACGATGAATTTTGTCCGCGCCCTCATCGACGGCGGTTTCGCCGACCTGCATCACCCCGAATACTGGGACCTGGATTGGGTCGGTCATTCGCCACTGTCCGAAGACTATCGCCGTATGGTCGCCGCCGTCGGCGATGCCGTGAAGTTCATGGAAACCATTTCCGGCGAATTCCTGCACAACCTCAATCGCGCCGATTTCTACACCTCGCACGAAGCTCTCTTGCTGCCGTACGAGGAAGCGCTGACGCGCCAGGTGCCGCGTCAGTGGGGGTGGTTCAACCTGAGCACGCATTTTCCGTGGATCGGAATGCGTACCGCCGAGCTCGATGGTGCGCATGTGGAATATTTCCGAGGCCTGCGCAATCCCGTCGCGGTCAAGGTCGGCCCGTCGGTGACGCCTGAGCAGTTGCTCAAGCTCGCCGACACGCTGAATCCGGACAACGAGCCCGGTCGTCTGACTTTCATCCAGCGCATGGGTGCAGGCAAGGTCGAAGAAAAACTGCCGGCGCTCGTGCAGGCCGTGCAGCGCGAAGGGAAGCGGGTACTGTGGATCTGCGATCCGATGCATGGCAACACCGAAAGCACGTCGAACGGCTTCAAGACGCGCCGCTTCGACAATATCCGCAGCGAGCTCGATCGCAGCTTCGACATCCACGCCGCGCTGGGCTCGCGCCTGGGCGGCGTACATCTGGAACTGACCGGCGAAAACGTCACCGAATGCCTGGGTGGCGCACGCGAACTGACCGAGACCGATCTCGAGCGTGCTTACCGGTCGACGGTCGATCCACGCCTGAACTACGAGCAGTCGCTGGAAATCGCGATGCTGATCGTGCGCAAGCAGGGCCAGCTCGCCAAGCCCGCGCAGGCCTGAGCGAATGCGGCGGATTCTCACCGCCGCATTTTTCCTCGGCACGTTCGCGGCTTCCGCCGCATCCGCAGAACTCCCCGAAATCCAGTCGCTAGCCTCGCCAGTCACCGTGCGTCTGCGCGGTTTGTCCGCCGTCAGCGACGACATCGCCTGGGCCAGCGGCCGCGAAGGCACCGTGCTGCGCACCGTCGACGCCGGCAAAACCTGGGGCGTGTTCAAGGTGCCGGGCGCGGAGAAACTCGATTTCCGCGACGTGGAGGGATTCAGCGCCGATGAGGCGGTGATCCTGAGCATTGGGCCGGGCGAGGATTCGCGGGTCTATCGCACGCGCGATGGTGGACGCAATTGGGCGCTCACCTTGCAGAGCACCAATCCGAATGTGTTCTTCGACTGCTTTAGTTTTGATGGCAGAGAAGGGCGGCTGCTGGGAGATCCGACCGATGGGAAGTTTCAGATCTATCGGACATCGGACGCGGGATCGACGTGGTCCTTGATGGATGACGGACCCGAGGCTGAGCCCGGGGAAGCTGCTTTTGCCGCGAGCGGAACGTGCATTTTGTACGAGCAGGAAAAGCTGACTATCTTCGCGACGGGTGGTGCCGTCGCACGCGCGCATTACTTGTTGGACGACCCAGAAGCTAAGAGTGTTTGGATTCCGGTTGGACAATCTGATGTTCCATCCTCATCGGCGACGGGCTTCTTTTCCATCACGCCGATGAGTGGCAGGTATCTGATGGTGGGAGGAGACTACGAGCATCCACTCAACACGGGATTGGCCTTGCGAATGGGGGCTAGTTACCTTCATTTCTTGCAAGACAGCAAGAAGTCCATTCCACCCCAAGTCCATCGATCAGGCAATGACGTGACTTACTTTCCGGAACCGATATCGAGAGTGATCGAAGCCTTTCCCTTTGTCGGATCGGGCGTCATACCCGGACTGCGCGGATATCGGTCCGGGTCGGCGTGTCTTTCCAGTGGAGCGATTTGCGTCGTCGTGGGGCCTGAGGGAAATGACAGCTTCCAGCCGGAGACCGAGACATGGTCTCCGCTCACAGGGCGCGGCTACGACAGCGTAGATGTTGCCGGCCGCACCTTCTGGTTCAGCGGCGACGGTGGCCGGCTCGGACGTCTCATTCTGCCGGAGTAGGCTCCCGCAGTAGCCGGGAACCGTTGACCGTCACCGCGACTAAGGCGAAATCGTCGCCTTGTACTCCGGCGCCTTACGCGCTTTCGTCGCCTGCTCGAACGCATACGCAAAGCCAATCAGTTCCGGTTCGCTGTACGGACGTCCCATGAAGGTCACGCCTAGCGGCAGGCCGTGGCTCTCGCCCATCGGCACGGTGATGCTGGGCGTACCTGCGACCGCCGCCACGCCGTAACCGGCGCCGGTGAAGTGATCGCCGTTGACCGGGTCGGTGAGCCATGCCGGCGACATGCTCGGCGCGATAACCGCATCGAGGTTGTCGCCATCCAGGGCGGCGAGCAAACCGTCCTTGCCGGCCAGGCGGCGCGCGTCGTCCCGAGCCTTGATATAGGCGGCATCGGTGAGCGGCCCCTTGGCCTGCGCTTTCTCGAAAATTTCCTGGCCGAAGATCGGCATCGCCTTGTCGGCATTGGCCGTGTTCCAGGCGATCAGCGCTTCGAGCGAAGCGTGCGCCGAACCATGGCTCTTCAGATAGCTGTTGAGACCGTCCTTGAATTCGTACAACAGGATCTCGAATTCCGGCGCGTCCCACTTGCCATAGGTGGGCAGCTCGACGTCGACCACTTCCGCACCCGCCGCCTTCAAGGCCGCGATCGATTTTTCGATGCCGGCATCCACCTCGGGATTGAAGCCCATTGTCTGCCGCAGCACCCCGATGCGCTTTCCTTTGAGAGAGTCGGCCTTGAGATACGCGGCGTAGTCGTCGGGAATATTACCCGCGGCAGCGTGCCCGGCAGGATCGGCTTCATCGACACCGGCGAGCGCGTTCATGAAAATCGCGACATCCGTGACGCTGCGACCCATCGGGCCCGCCGTGTCCTGGGAAATCGAGATCGGGATGATGCCGTTGCGACTCACCAGTCCGACCGTCGGCTTCAATCCGACCAGGCCATTCACGGACGAGGGACAGATGATACTGCCGTCGGTTTCCGTGCCGACGCCGATCGTGGCCAGGCTCGCGGCGATCGCCGTGCCCGTGCCCGCGCTGGAGCCGCAGGGATTGCGATCGAGCACATACGCGTTGCGCGTCTGACCGCCGCGCGAACTCCAGCCGGAGGTCGAGCGTGTCGAGCGGAAGTTCGCCCACTCGCTGAGATTGGTCTTGCCCAGGATGATCATGCCGGCCGCGCGCAGGCGCGCGACCAGGAACGCATCCTGCGTCGGGCGATTGCCGGCAAGCGCAAGCGAACCCGCGGAATTGGCCATGCCGACGGCGTCGATGTTGTCTTTCAGCAGCACCGGGATCCCGTGCAGCGGTCCACGCACCTTGCCGGCCTTGCGTTCGGCGTCGAGCGCATCGGCGTCGCGGAGCGCGTCGGGGTTGAGTTCGATGACTGAGTTCAGTGTCGGCCCGGCCTTGTCGATGCGCGCGATGCGGTCGAGATAGGCCTGCGTCAATGCGCGCGCGGTCAGTTCACCCGAGGCGAGCTTTTTCTGTGCATCGACCAGGCTGAGCTCCGCGACCTCTGGCCCGGAGCCAGCGGACGGCGTCGTGCCCGGCACGGGCGTGTTCGTTTCGGGTTTGCAGCTCGCAAGCAGCAGCACGCAGGCCAGAAGCAGGAGACGGCGCATGGTCATTCCTTCGAGGAAACGTCATTGTCGGGTGGCATGTCCTGGCCGAACCAGACCACATGCCCGTCTGGGTCGCAAGTCCGGAACTTGCGCATGCCACGGAAGTAGGCGTCGCGTATCGGGATCGGGCGGCTCACGGGCATGCGCAGGCTCCGGAACGGACAAGGCCCGGCATTCTCATGCCGGGCCTTGCGAGTATTGCGCGCCGGGCGGGCCCGGGGCAATCGGATCGAACCGCAGGCGATCAGCCGCGCGCGGCCTTCTTGCGGTCGTTTTCGGTGCGCTCTTTCTTGCGCAGGCGGATCGCGACCGGAGTGACTTCGACCAGTTCGTCGTCGTCGATGAATTCCAGCGCCTGCTCGAGCGACATCTTGATGGCCGGGATCAGGCCCTCGTCCTTGTCGGTGCCCGAGGCGCGGAAGTTGGTTAGCTGCTTGCCACGCAGGGCGTTGACCGTGAGGTCGTTGTCCTTGGCGTGGATGCCGACGATCTGGCCTTCGTAGATTTCTTCGCCCGGCTCGACCATCAGGCGGCCGCGTTCCTGCATCGCGATCTGCGCGTAAGCCGGCGACGGACCGGTGCCGTTGGAGATCAGCACACCGTTCTGGCGCTGGCCGATGTTGCCGTCGGCCTTCGGGCCGTAGTGGTCGAACACGTGGAACAGCAGGCCGGTGCCGGCGGTGATCGTGCGGAATTCGGTCTGGAAGCCGATCAGGCCGCGCGCGGGAATGATGAAGTCGATGCGGACGCGGCCCTTGCCGTCCGGTTCCATGTTCTGCATCTGCGCGCGACGCTCGCCCAGGCGCGACATCACGCCGCCCTGGAACTGCTCTTCGAGGTCGACGACCAGCGACTCATACGGCTCCTGCTTCACGCCGTCGATGACCTTGACGATCACTTCCGGGCGCGACACGGCGAGCTCGTAGCCTTCGCGGCGCATCGTTTCGATGAGAATCGACAAGTGCAATTCGCCGCGGCCGCTGACCTTGAACTTGTCGGCGTCCTCGGTATCTTCGACTTTCAGCGCGACGTTGTGCTGCGTCTCGCGCATCAGGCGATCGCGCAACTGGCGCGAGGTCAGGAACTTGCCGCCGCTGCGGTCCTTGTTGCCGGCGAACGGAGAGTTGTTCACCTGGAAGGTCATGCTGATCGTCGGTTCGTCGACGGTGAGCACTTCCAACTGCTCGACAGCGGACGGGTCGCAGACGGTTTCGGAGATGCTCAGGCCTTCGATGCCCGAGATCGCGATGATGTCGCCGGCGTTCGCTTCCTTCACCTCATGGCGCTCCAGGCCCATGAAGCCGAGCACCTGCAGCACCTTGGCGTTGCGCGTCTTGCCGTCGCGGTCGATCACGGTGACCGGCATGTTCGTGCGTATCGTGCCGCGCTGCACGCGACCCACGCCGATGATGCCGACGTAGTTGTTGTAGTCGAGCGAGGTGATGCGCATCTGGAACGGGCCGTCCATGTTCACCGGCGGCGGCTTGACGTGGTCGACGATCGACTGGAACAGCGGATCCATATTGCCCGAGCGCACTTCCGGATCGAGACCGGCATAGCCGTGCAACGCCGAGGCGTAGACGGTGTGGAAATCGAGCTGGTCGTCGGTCGCGCCGAGGCGGTCGAACAGGTCGAAGGTCTGGTCGAGCACCCAACCCGGGCGCGCGCCCGGACGGTCGACCTTGTTGACGACGACGATCGGCTTGAAGCCCATCGCGAACGCCTTCTGGGTCACGAAGCGCGTCTGCGGCATCGGGCCGTCCATTGCGTCGACCAGGATCAGCACGGAATCGACCATCGACAGCACGCGCTCGACCTCACCGCCGAAGTCGGCGTGGCCCGGGGTGTCGACGATGTTGATGCGGTATTCCTCGCCCTCGGGCGACTTCCAGCGGATCGCCGTGTTCTTCGACAGGATCGTGATGCCACGTTCCTTTTCGATGTCGTTGCTGTCCATCATCCGCTCGGTGGTGACCGTGCGTTCGCTGAAGGTGCCCGACTGCTTGAGCAGCTGGTCGACGAGGGTGGTTTTACCGTGGTCGACGTGGGCGACGATGGCGATGTTGCGCAGCTTTTCGATGGACATGAGGGGGCACGCCGGAAGACGGCGCTGACTCTGGGGAAGGAAGCCGGCGATTATAGCCCGAAACGGGCCCGGATCGGCCGAAACGGCCGGCCCTGTGGCATCCTAGGTGCCCTTTGCGGGCTCAGGCCCGTCCCGACCTCTCAGGAGCCCCCATGTCCGACCTGATCGCCACCTTCAATACCGCCCGCGGCCCGATCCGCCTCCGCCTGTTCGCCGACAAGGCCCCGGTCACCGTGGCCAGCTTCGTGAACCTGGTTCGCCGGGGCTACTACGACGGCCTGAACTTCCACCGCGTGATCCCGGACTTCATGATCCAGGGCGGCTGCCCGCAGGGTGCCGGCACCGGCGGCCCCGGTTACAAGTTCGAGGACGAATGCCGTCCGGACCTGCGCCACGACAAGCCGGGCGTGCTGTCGATGGCCAATGCCGGTCCGCGTACCAATGGTAGCCAGTTCTTCATCACCCACGTCGCGACCCCGTGGCTCGACGGCAAGCACACCGTGTTCGGCGAAGTCATCGGCGCCGAAGACCAGAAGGTCGTCGACGCGATCCGCGGCAGCGACAAGATCGACAGCGTGACCCTGGAGGGTGATGTCGATGCCGTTCTCGCCGCACAGGCGCCGCGCGTGGCCGAGTGGAACCAGGTGCTCGACGCACGCTGAGTTCGTTCGCTTCGGCACGCCGCTGCCGGCAATCAAAAAACCCGTCACGCGAGTGACGGGTTTTTCTTTTTGGCCCCTTGGCGGCGGCCCGGTTATTTCACGAAGCGGATCGAATCGAACATGCGATTCACCGCCGCGACGTCGCGCTCGTAGTAGTGCTCGGACGGCGCGATCCAGCTGAAGTGCGTCAACTTGCCCTTGTACTCGGCCGCACCGAAGGTCGCCTTGTAGATGAGGCCGTTGCTGCTGGTCATCACCGCGTCGAAACGCAGGCCATCTACCGTGCCGAATTTCGCCGGGCGCAGGTTCGAGCTGCTGATGTTGTTGAAGCCGTCCTCGCGCATCGCATCGAGCAATACGTCGCGAATTTCGTCGGCGCGCATGCCCGGTCGGTACCACGGGCCGTCGGGGCGGCCCTTGCGCTCGCGTGCCGCCAGGAAGACGTGTTCGTTCGGACGGATGTTGGCGATGACCAGGAAGCGGTTCAGCGGAATGCCGTCGATCGTCCAGACCTCGGCGCGGGTGATTTTCGTGCGCGACCAGTCCAACGAGGTGTCGAGCTGCAGATCGAGCACCGTGATGCCGCTGTTGGCCGCCACCAGCTTGCGACCAGGGCTGGCGCAGGACGCCAGCAGGGCGATGAAGACGAGCAGCGCGGCGCAGCGGAACAGACGGGTCACGGTTTGGCCTCCAGTTCGGCGAGGTAGCTAAGCACGAAGGCGCGATCGGGCGCATCCGGGGACGCATCGAGATAGTGGTGCAAGGCCGAGGCGGCGGCCACTTTCTGTCCGCTTTCGCGCAACGCCATGCCATGTTCGCGCCAGGCTTCGGCCGGTGCACCCGGCTCGCCCACCGATTGTGCGTAAAACGTTGCGGCCTGCGCCCTGTCATCGTTCTTGTTGCGGCGACGATGGGCTTCGCCCAGGAAGAAGGTGTACAGACCGCGGTCGGCCGGCGCCGCAGTTTTCCGCAGATCGCCGATGACCTGGATCGAGGTGGCGTACATGCGCCGGGTCAGCTCGCCTTCCAGCCATTGCTTGAGGAAAGGATGCACGGCGGCGCGGTAGCGGTCCTCGCCGAGTTCCTTGCCGGGCGAGGCGACCGCGTCGGCGGCGGCCTTGAGGTCGTCGCGGCGTTCGGCGGTTTGCGGGTGGCTGGCGAACACCGGCATCGGCTTGCCGTAGTCGCGGGCGTTCTCCTCGCGCAGCATGCCGTCCCACAATCGTTCGCCGACGTGCGGGTCGTAACCTTGTTCGACGAGTTTGCCGAAGCCAATGCGGTCGGCCTCACGCTCCTTGTCGCGGCTGAATTTCATCATGCTCGCGCCACCGGCGATGCCGGCCAGTTGTCCGGCCAATCCCACGCCTGCGCCCGCAGTGAGGATGCCAAACGTGCTGAGCAGGGCCGAGCTTTTCTTGATGCGGCGCCACTGCTGCAGGCTGTGACGTTCGCGGTAGTGGCCGAATTCGTGGCCCAGGACCAGGGCGAGCTCCGCTTCGTTCTGCATGCGCAGCAAGGCGCCGGTCCAGACGATGAGGATGCCGTTGGGTGCCATCGACGCGTTGAAGTAGGGCATCTCGACGATGTAGATGCGCAGGTCCTTGCAGAACTCGCCAGACACCTTGCAGGTCACGTCGCGGACATAGGCATTGAGTGCCGGATCGCGCACCAGCTGCGGCGCCTGGCGCAACTGCAGCTCGGCTTCGTCCATCGCGAACCACAGTTCGGCTTCATCGGTGCCCGGAGCGGGGCGTTCGCCGGGCTTGGCCGAGGTGATCGCGGCGCCGGCATGGGCGATGTTCGCCGAAAACGCCAGGGCCAGCGACAGGGCGAGCGCGTGCCGGCGCTTCAAAGCGGCAGTCCCTGCAGCATGTTGTTCACGGTCGCGGACGCGCCCTGCTCATCGCGAAGATCGCCGGTTTGCTTGGCGAGGAAATTGAACCAGACGACCTGGCCGGTGCGCAGGTCGACCAGCGTGGTCACGCCGATCTGCGAGCCGCCGCCGATGTCGCCGCCGAGCAGCAGCAGGCCGACGACACGCAAGGCCTTGCGTCCGGCGCTGGTGTAGCTATCGCGCATGTAGGTGAACAGCGCGTAGTCGGCGCCGGTGGCTTTGCGCAGTTCCTCCACGCCCGGGCCGAGCGTCCAGTCCAGACGCTTGCCCTTGGTGGCGAGCTGGTTGCCCGGTGAAGAGTAGGCCAGCACGCTCATCGACACGGCTTCGTTGAGCCGAATGATCTGGCCCATGCGCGACGCCGGGGGCAGGTCGACGGGAATGCGGTAGTCCGGAACCAGGGTCTTGCTGGCGCCAGTCAGCCGCGAACGCACCGCGGCCGGGTACAGCCGACGCGCAGCCTGGGTCCATTCCCGCCGGGGCTCGGTGACGCCGCCGGCCAGGACTTCGGACAGCTCGATATCCGGCTCGATGATGACCACGCTGCCGGAAATATGCAGGGGCTGGCCGTTGGCATCCGTGGCGACGCGGTTCTTGTTGTAGGCCAGTGCCGAGAGCGGCAGCAGCAGCGCCAGCAAGAGCAGCAGAACCAGACGGACGGGCGAGACGCGAGGTTTGCGAGTAGGGGTCATGGGCTTCTCCATGATCAAGCCTGATCCCTGCCGTGTGCCGCTGGCAAGCCCCCCGGTCGGGGAGGGGCGCTGTGCTACAATTTTTGGGCTTTCCCGCCCGATTCTCACGACCCGTTCCGATCGGAAAACCCCACCAAATTTGCCGAGGTTCGCGATGCTCCAGCTCGCCCGGCGCATGGGCCGCGCCAAGCCCAGCGCCATCATGGCCGTTGCCGAAAAAGCCAAGTCCCTCAAGGCCGCCGGCCGCGACATCATCAGTTTCTCGATCGGCGTGCCGAATTTCCTGCCGGCCGAGCATGTCTACGCGGCCGCCCGCGATGCGCTGGGCAAGGATTCGGGCCAGTACGGCTCCAATCGCGGTTCCGATGCGCTGCTCGACGCGTTCCTCAAGCATATCGAAGCGACCGGCCTGACCGGCTACACGCGCGCCAACTGTTCGACCGGCATCGGCGCCAAGCACGTGCTCTACAACCTCGCCGAGGCGCTGCTCGACGAAGGCGACACGATCGCCTATGCCGTGCCGTACTGGACGACCTACGCCGACATCGCCGAAATCTGCAACGCCAAGAGCCTCGAGCTCCCGTGCCCGGCGAGCCAGAACTACAAGCTCACGCCGGCGCAGCTCGATGCCGCGCTCGCGAGCAAGCCGAAGATCTTCCTGTTCAACAACCCGAACAATCCCACGGGCATGGTCTACACCAAGGACGAGATCTCCGCGCTCGCCGACGTGCTGGTCAAGTATCCCGACACCTGGATCGTCACCGACGACATCTACAACCGCATGGTGTTCGACGGCCTGGGCTATCACAACTTCGTGCATTTCCAGCCGAGCCTGCGCGACCGCGTGATCTTCGTCGACTCGCTGTCGAAGACCTATGGCATGCCGGGTTGGCGCGTCGGTTTCATGGTCGGTCCCGAGCTCGTGGCCAAGGCGCTCACCACGCTCAATTCCAACCACATCACCAATATTCCGGAAGTGGTCACCGCCGCCGCGATCGCCGCGTTGACCGGGCCGCAGGATGTGCCGACGAGCAAGAACGCCGAATTCCAGGCTAAGCGCGACCAGGTCATGGCGGTCATGAACTCCATCCCCGGCGTGATCTGCCCGAAGCCGCAGGGCGCGTTCTATGTGTTCCCGGATATTTCCTGCGCGTTCGGCAAGTCGCACGACGGCAAGAAGATCGAGAACGACGTCGACCTGTGCAATCTGCTGCTCGAAGCCAAGGGCGTCGCCTGCGTGCCCGGTTCGGCGTTCGGCGAGCCGCGCGCGCTGCGTATTTCCTACACCTGCCCGACGGCGCAGTTGCCCGAAGGCTTGAAGCGGTTCAAGGAATTCTTCGCCGAACTGGCCTGAGTCCCGCCCGCGTCGCCCCGGTCCGCGCCGGGGCCGTCAACAGAATCTGTCCCAATTGATCGAAGGAGTGTCATCGTGAAATCCCCCGTTCGCGTCGCAGTTACCGGTGCCGCCGGCCAGATCGGTTATTCGCTCGTGTTTCGCATCGCTTCCGGCGAAATGCTCGGCAAGGACCAGCCCGTCATCCTGCAGATGCTTGAACTGCCGATGGAAAAAGCCCAGGCCGCGCTCAAGGGCGTGATGATGGAGCTTGAAGACTGCGCGTTCCCGCTGTTGGTCGGCATGGTCGGCACGGACGATGCCGAAGTCGCGTTCAAGGACGCCGATGTCGCCTTGCTCGTTGGCGCGCGTCCGCGCGGCCCGGGCATGGAGCGCAAGGATCTGCTGCTCGAGAACGCGAAGATCTTCACCGCGCAGGGTGCGGCCCTGAACAAGGTCGCTTCGCGCGACGTGAAGGTGCTTGTGGTCGGCAACCCGGCCAACACCAACGCGTACATCGCGATGAAGTCGGCCCCGGACCTGAATCCGAAGAATTTCACCGCGATGCTGCGTCTGGACCACAACCGCGCGCTGTCGCAGCTGGCGATCAAGGCCGGCGTCGCCGTGGCCGACATCGAAAAACTGGTCGTCTGGGGCAACCACAGCCCGACCATGTACCCCGACTACCGTTTCGCGACCGTCGGCGGCAGCTCGCTGAAGGACAAGATCGGCGACGAATCCTGGAACCGCGAAACCTTCATCCCGAAGGTCGGCAAGCGCGGCGCGGCGATCATCGAAGCGCGTGGCCTGAGCTCGGCGGCGTCCGCGGCCAATGCCGCCATCGACCACCTGCGCGACTGGGTGCTCGGGACCGATGGCAAGTGGGCGACGATGGGCATTCCGTCCGATGGCAGCTACGGCATTCCCAAGGACGTCATGTACGGCTTCCCGGTGGTGTGCAAGGACGGCAAGTACGAGATCGTGTCGGGCCTGGTCATCGACGACTACAGCCGCGAGATGATGAACAAGACCCTCGCCGAGCTCGAGGAAGAGCGCGCCGGCGTCGCCAGCCTGCTGGGCTGATCGCAGGAAAACACGAAGGCGACCTGCGGGTCGCCTTCGCATTTGCAAGGACTATCGATGGACAGCAATCACTCCGCCGGCGCGCGCTTCCGCGCCGCACTCGCCGCAGAAACCCCGCTGCAGGTCATGGGCGCGATCACCGCCTATGCCGGCATGATGGCCAAACGCGTCGGCTACAAGGCGCTGTATCTTTCCGGTGGTGGCGTGGCCGCCAATTCCCTGGGCATGCCCGACCTCGGCATCAGTTCGATGGAGGACGTGCTCACCGATGCGCGCCGCATCGTCGACGCCACGCAGCTGCCGCTGCTCGTCGACATCGATACCGGCTGGGGCGGCGCGTTCAATATCGCGCGCACCATCCGCAGCTTCAGCAATGCCGGCGTGGCCGCCGTGCACATGGAAGACCAGGTCGGCCAGAAACGTTGCGGCCATCGCCCGGGCAAGGAAGTCGTGTCGCTCGGCGAAATGGTCGATCGCGTCAAGGCCGCCGTCGACGCCCGCACCGATGCCGGTTTCGTGATCATGGCGCGCACCGATGCTGCTGCCGTGGAAGGCATCGATTCCGCCATCGAGCGCGCCTGCGCCTATGTCGAGGCTGGCGCCGACATGATCTTTCCTGAGGCGATGAAAACGCTTGAGGACTATCGTCGCTTCAAGGCGGCCGTGAAGGTACCGATCCTGGCCAACCTCACCGAGTTCGGCTCCACGCCGTTCTTCACCACCGAGGAACTGCGCGACGCGCAGGTCGACATCGCTCTGTACTGCTGCGGTGCCTATCGCGCGATGAACAAGGCCGCCCTGAACTTCTACGAGACGGTGCGTCGCGAAGGCACGCAGAAGAACATCATCGACACACTGCAGACGCGTGCCGAGCTCTACGACTATCTGGGCTACCACGCCTATGAAGACAAGCTCGACCAGTTGTTCGCCGACAAGGGCAATGGCTGATTTCAGGCTGTTCGCACCCTGCTTCCGGTGGTGCCGACGCGCTAAAATCCGTATTCAACCGCCTACGGGCGCCTGCCACGAGATCGCTCCATGAACGCACCTGCCGAACAAGTTCTTCCCAAGGCCAAGAAGTCCGTCGCCCTGAGCGGCACCGCTGCGGGCAATACCGCGTTGTGCACGGTCGGCCGCAGCGGCAACGACCTGCACTACCGCGGCTACGACATCCACGACCTGGCGACGCAGTCGACCTTCGAGGAAGTCGCGCACCTGCTCGTGCATGGCGCGCTGCCGACGGCATCGCAGCTGAAGGCGTATCGCACCAAGCTCAAGCGTCTTCGTGGCCTGCCGGCGATCGTCGCCGACGCGCTGGAGCTCGTGCCGGCCAACGCCCACCCGATGGACGTGCTGCGCACCGGCTGCTCGGTCTTGGGTACCGTGCTGCCCGAGCGCGAAACGCATCCGGCCGCGGAAGCGCGCGACATCGCCGACCGCCTGATGGCGAGTTTCGGTTCCATGCTGCTGTACTGGTGGCATTTCACCCGCAGCGGCAAACGCATCGACTGCGAAACCGACGACGATTCCATCGCCGCGCATTTCCTGCACCTGCTGCACGGCGAGCCGCCGAGCGCGCTGCACGAGCGCTCGCTGGACCGGTCGCTGGTGCTGTACGCCGAACACGAATTCAACGCGAGCACCTTCACCGCGCGCGTGATCGCCGGCACCGGCTCCGACATGTTCAGCTGTCTCACCGGGGCGATCGGCGCGCTGCGCGGTCCGAAGCACGGCGGCGCCAACGAAGTGGCGATGGACATCATCTCTCGCTACGCGAGTGCCGACGAGGCGGAAGCGGACATCCGCGCCCGCGTCGAGCGCAAGGAAATCGTCATCGGATTCGGTCACCCGGTCTACACGATCGGCGATCCGCGCAATCCGATCATCAAGGAAATCTCGCGCGCCCTGTGCAAGGACGGCGGCAATCAGACCCTGTTCGACGTCAGCGAGCGCATCGAGACGCTGATGATGGATTTGAAGAAGATGTTCCCGAATCTGGATTGGTACAGCGCCTCGGCGTACCACATGATGGGCATTCCGACGCCGATGTTCACGCCGCTGTTCGTGATCGCGCGCACCAGCGGCTGGTCGGCGCACGTGATCGAACAACGCGAGGACGGCAAGATCATTCGTCCCAGCGCCAATTACACCGGCCCGGAAGATCGTGCTTATGTTCCGATCGACAAGCGCTGAGCGATCTGCGTTCGCCGCAAATAGAAAGAGCCGCCCTTGGGCGGCTCTTTCTTTTCCGAAACGCGTGTCTCAGCGCGCGCGCAGGCGGTCGACCCGATAGAACGTGTGCGAGCCGATCGTCGCGACTTCCGGGTAGTTGCGCCAGGTCGGCTGTGCCAAATCCAGGGCCGCGAAGTGGCTGGCCCCCGGAACCACCTCATGCCGGTCGGCGATCGGCTGCTGCCAATCCTTCTGGGCCGCGAAGGCGACGTTCACGGCCTGCTGCCAGGCTTCGACATTGCTCAGGCGCAGGCCCGGGTTCACCAGGGTGGGGGCGAACTGCTTGGGCGCCGTGACGACCTCGCAGACCGAGTCGCCCCAGCGACCGCTTTCCTGGCGGCGCAGAGCCACCTCGGCGACCGCGCGCTGGCCCAGTTCGGACTGGTCGCGGGCTTCGAGATAGACGGTGGTCGCCAGACACAGGGGATCGGCGGCCGGCTGGGGCAGAAAACTGGCCAGCCAAAGGAGGAACGAAAGCTTCATTGCGCGGGGTCCTTGCTCCGTGGTCCGTCCTGGCGGTGCATCGCTGCCTGCAGGTCCAAAGACCAGCGCGGCGAGGGCGGGCGTAACGTGTTGGGGATGGACGAGCGTGGCTCGCATTCCTGGCGGCGGTTCAGTAGGCCGTCCTGGAAATTCCCGCTGACCGTGCACTGCGGGACCGTGGGTGACCCGGGTGCTTTCGGGTCGGTTCGGGGGCGCATCCTACGGGGGAAAACCGAACCTTGCCTGAATGGGTTGTTATAAACCCTTGATTTTACTTGGAGTGATTACTCTGAATGTGCGCCAAGTCACGGTTTTTGTTGGGGCGGAATTGGGCTGGACCGCTTGTCGGGAGGCTTGTCGGAGGCCTGTCACGGCGGGGATTTAGGTCTTGGCGGAACGGTCCAGGCGGCTAGACTTGATCAAAAAGTAGCCGCCAGGCGACTGCCCTGGGAAATCGCGCGTTTGGCATCGAGTTCGGCGGCCACGTCCGCGCCGCCGATCAGATGCGGCGTCCGGCCGGCCGCCTGCAGCGGTTCGACCAGGGCCCGCAGCGGCTCCTGGCCGGCACAGACCACGACCGCGTCGACGGCCAGCACTTCTTCCTTGCCGCCGACCCGGATGCGCAGGCCGGCATCGTCCACGCCCAAGTACTCCACGCCGCCGAGGGCTTTCACGCCTTTGGCCTTGAGCGTCGAACGGTGGATCCAGCCCGTGGTCTTGCCAAGCTTGGCGCCGGGCTTGCCGGGGCTGCGCTGGAGCAGCCAGATCTGCCGGGCGGGTGCCTCGACATGGGGTTTGGTCAGGCCGCCGGGGCCTTCGAAATCCGGTCGGACGCCCCATTCAGCCATCCAGCGAGCGGTATCGACGCTGGGCGAGGGCGCGTCCTGGACGAGGAATTCGGCGACGTCGAAACCGATGCCGCCGGCACCGATCAGCGCCGCGCTGGCGCCGACCTTGATCTTGCCCGTCAGCACATCCAGATAGCTGCAGACCTTGGGATGGTCCGAACCCGGGAAAGCAACCTTGCGCGGCGTGATGCCGGTGGCGAGCACGATCTCGTCGTAGCCGCCGGCCTGCAGTTCGTCGGCGGTCACCCGCACGCCAAGCCGCTGGTCGACGCCATGCAAGGCCAGTTGCTTGCCGAAATAGCGCAGGGTCTCGTGGAATTCTTCTTTGCCGGGAATTTGCTTGGCGAGGTTGAACTGCCCGCCGATCTGCGGCGCCGCATCGAACAAGGTCACCTTGTGTCCGCGCTCTGCGGCGACCGACGCGCAGGCCAGGCCGGCGGGACCGGCGCCGACGACAGCGATCTTTTTCGGCGAGGTCGTGCGGGTGTAGTTGAGCTCGGTTTCCGCGCAGGCGCGCGGGTTGACCAGGCAGCTGGCGTTCTTGTTCTCGAACGCATGATCCAGGCAGGCCTGATTGCAGGCGATGCAGGTGTTGATCTCGTCGCGACGGCCGCTTCGCGCCTTCGCGACCCAGGCCGGATCGGCCAGCAGCGGTCGCGCCATCGACACCATGTCGGCCTGGCCGGACGCCAGCACCTGTTCGGCGACTTCCGGCATGTTGATGCGATTGGTCGCGACCAGGGGCAGCGATACATGCGGCTTGAGCTTGGCGGTGACGCCGGCGAAAGCCGCGCGCGGTACCGAGGTCGCGATCGTCGGAATCCGGGCTTCGTGCCAGCCGATGCCGGTATTGATGATGGTCGCGCCGGCGGCTTCGATCGCCTTGGCCTGCATCACGATCTCGTTCCAGTCCGAACCATCGGGCAGCAACTCGGCCATCGACAATCGATAGATTAGAATGAAGTCCTTGCCGACGGCCTCGCGAATGCGGCGGACGATTTCGACGGCGAAACGCATGCGCTTTTCCGGCGTGCCGCCCCAGGCATCGGTCCGCTTGTTGGTGCGCGCGGAAAGGAACTGGTTGATCAGATAGCCTTCCGATCCCATGACTTCCACGCCGTCATAGCCGGCATCGCGCGCCAGGCGGGCGCAGTTCACATAGGCCTTGATCTGCCGTTCCACGCCCCAGGCACTGAGGCCGCGCGGCTTGAACGGGTTGATCGGCGCCTGCAGGGGCGAGGCGGACACCGTCAGCGGGTGATAGCCGTAGCGTCCGGCGTGCAGGATCTGCAGGCAGAGGCGGCCGCCTGCTTCGTGCACAGCCTTGGTCACGATCCGGTGCTTGTGGATTTCCCAGGGCCAGCTGAGCTTGGCGGCGAAGGGTTTGAGCCAGCCGACCAGATTGGGCGACACGCCGCCGGTGACCATCAGGCCGACGCCGCCCTCGGCGCGTTCGCGGAAATACGCGGCCAGTTTCGGGTAGTCGCGACTCTTGTCTTCGAGGCCGGTATGCATCGAGCCCATCAGGACGCGATTGGGCAGGGTGCAGAAACCCAGGTCCAGCGGGGCGAACAGGTGCGGATAGGGCGGGGTGCTCATCGGAGTACGCTGGCGTAGGGAAGGCCGGAACGATGCCCGACTAGCGTGAAGCAAACAAGCCGATCGGCGGGAGCGGGGCGGTGGCCGTCCGCCGGCCGCGGCGCGTTGCTTCTCCTTTGGGACCCTGCCTTCTGGCAAAATAGCCCGCTTTCACCACCTGTCCGCGAGACCGCCATGAGCCATCACGACACCCGATCCGCCAAGCGCCCCGATCCCGATTCGACGATGGTGGACATCGCCAACTATGTCGTCGACTACAAGATCGACACGGCCGAGGCGTTCACCACTGCGCGCTACATGCTGCTCGACTCGCTGGGCTGCGCGATGCTGGCCATGAAGCACCCCGAATGCGTCAAGCATCTCGGCCCGCTCGTGCCGGGCGCGACCCTGGCCGGCGGCGCCCGCGTTCCGGGCACGTCCTTCGAGCTCGATCCCGTGCAGGCGGCCTACAACATCGGCGTGCAGGTGCGCTGGCTCGACTTCAACGACACCTGGCTGGCGGCGGAGTGGGGTCATCCCTCCGACAACCTCGGCGCGATCCTGGCCGTGGCCGACTACCTCAGCCGCAAGGCCGAGCGCGAAGGCGGCAAGCCGGTCCTGGTCCGCGATGTGCTCAGCGCCGCGATCAAGGCCCACGAAATTCAGGGCGGCTACGCGCTCAAGAACAGCTTCAACCGCGTCGGCCTGGACCACGTAATCCTGGTCCGCCTCGCCTCGACCGCCGTCACCACCCACATGCTGGGCGGCGGCAAGGAAGAGATCATCAATGCCGTCAGCCACAGCTGGATCGATGGCGGCGCGCTGCGCACCTATCGCCATGCGCCCAATGCCGGCCCGCGCAAAAGCTGGGCCGCAGGCGATGCCTGCCGCCGGGCCGTGACGCATGCGCTGAACGCGGTCAAGGGCTGCGTCGGCTATCCGAGCGCCGTAACGGCCAAGACCTGGGGCTTTTCGGACGTGCTCTTCAAGGGCAAGGCGTTCGAGTTCGAGCGTCCGTTCGGCAGCTACGTCATGGAAAACGTCCTGTTCAAGATCAGCTACCCGGCGGAATTCCACGCGCAGACCGCGGTGGAATGCGCGATGGCGCTGCACTCCAAGGTCGCCGGCAAGCTCGACCAGGTCGACAAGATCCTGATCGAGACCCAGGAAGCGGGCGTGCGCATCATCGACAAGACCGGTCCGCTGGCCAACTACGCCGATCGCGACCACTGCCTGCAGTACATGATCGCGGTGCCCCTGATCTTCGGCCGCCTGACCGCCGACGACTACACCGACGCCGTCGCGGCCGACCCGCGCATCGACGCCCTGCGGGCCAAGATGGAGGTCAAGGAGAATCCCCAGTTCACCCAGGACTACTTCGACCCCGACAAGCGCTATATCGGCAACTCGATCGAAGTCTTCTTCAAGGACGGCACCTCGACCGGCAAGGTCTCGATCGACTTCCCGATCGGGCACCGCAACCGCCGCGGGGAGGGCATCCCGGTGCTGCTCAAGAAGTTCGAGGATGCCCTCGGTGGCCACCTGCCGGCGCACCGGGTCAAGCAGATCCTGGCCCTGACCCAGGACACCTCCCGGTTCGAGTCCACCCCCATCCACCGCTTCATGGATTTGCTCACCGCCTGAAGAATTCACTTGGCAGTGACACCCTATTTTGTTATGTTCAAGTTAACGCCCAAGGCTTTCGGACGTTAATGAGGTATGGCATGGCACACGCCGGGCCGATTACCGAAGTGACCTTTTCTTACTAGTGCAATGGAGTTGAACATGAAGAAGAAGCTTCTGTGCTGCGCCCTTCTCGGTGCCATGAGCTTGGCCCAGTCCGCAATGGCTCAGACGTATGACGACCGCTGGTACATCACCGCGGGCGGTGGCGTGACCGGTTTCGACCGTGACCGCAATGTCACCGACGAAGTGTATGGCACCCTCGGCTTTGGCAAGTTCATCACCGAAAATTTCTCGATTGATGCCGAGCTGACCCACACGAATCCGGATTTCGTCAAGCGCGTTGACCGCAACTGGGAACTGATGAGCCTGTCGGCTGTCGGTCGCTACCACTTCGTCAACGAAGGCCGTGACTGGAACCCGTACATCGCCGCTGGTCTGGGCGCGCAGCGTCACCGCGACGGCGGTCTGAACCCGATCCTGGGCAGCCGCGTCGGTACGAACCTGCTCGGTATCCTGGGCGTGGGCATCCAGAAGAAGATCGGCGGCCTGTCGATCCGTGGTGAAGCCGGTGCGCGCTTCGACATGGACGATGGCGGCGCGGGTACCGACGACCATTACACCGATGCCTACGCTGGCATCGCCGCCCTGATCCCGCTGGGTGCCGCGGCTGCTCCGGTTGTTACCCCGGACGCTCCGCAGCAGACCTGCGCCGACATGGACGACGACGGCGACGGCGTGAACAACTGCAACGACAAGTGCCCGGGTTCCTCCGCTGGCCAGGCCATCGGCCCGGACGGCTGCCCGGTTCCGCTGACGATCGATCTGAAGGGCGTGAACTTCGACTTCGACAAGGACACCCTGCGTCCTGACGCCGTGGCGATCCTCGACGAGGCCGTGTCCATCCTCGCCAAGTACCCGCAGCTGCGCGTTGAAGTTGCCGGCCACACCGACTCCGTCGGCGCCGAGCAGTACAACCAGGGTCTGTCCGAGCGTCGCGCCCGCGTCGTGTACGACTACCTGACCGGTCACGGCATCGACTCCGGCCGTCTCGTGGGTCCGAATGGTTTCGGTGAACTGAAGCCGATCGACACCAACGACACCAAGGAAGGTCGCGCTCGCAACCGTCGCACCGAGCTGAACGTCCAGAACTAATCGGCGTTCATCTGCAGCAAACTCGAAGCCCGGCTCACGCCGGGCTTCGTTTTTTCCCGCTTCGGGTTGCCCTCCGATCGCCTCGGAGACTATTCTCGACGCATCACGGCACGGAGCACTTCATGAAAATTCACGCCATCGCCCTCGCGGCCTCGTCGCTGCTGCTCAGCGGCGCCAGCCTCGCTGCGAATTGCCGTCCTGCCGATCCGGCCATCGCCCGCGGCCTGAATGTCGCCGCGCCCGAGATGCGCTGGAGCGAGGTCGCTCCGACCTCCTGCCTGAGCGCACAGGACATCCTGACGCGCGCCCGTGCCGAAGCCGCCCGCGTAGTGCCGAGCACGCCTGCCGCGCGCAGCAACGCGCCTGCGGCCACCACCAATGCCGCCGGCTACGTGCCCAAGACCAAGGACGACAACACGCCCTGGCGCTTCGACATGAACCAGAACGGCAAGCGCATGACGGCCGAGGAATTCGATGCCTGGATGAAAGCCAAGGGCATCACCGTCGCCACCGGCAAGCCCACCGGGGCCGCCGCCGCGCCGCCGCCCGCGGAAACGCCACCGGCGGACGGCAAGAAGAAGAAATAAGGACGCGGCTCAGGCTTTCGCGAAGCGGTAGTGCGCCACCAGCCATTCGCGACCGCCGTCGTAGCCAAACAGCTCCGCACACGCCATCCAGAACATGCGCCAGCGCTGGTGCCAGCGCGCGGCTTCGTCGGCGCCGTAGGCGGCGGTCAGCACGGCCAGGACTTCTTCGCGATGCCGGTCCTGGTTGGCGAGCCAGTGGTTCGAGGTTTTTTCGTAGTGCGTGCCCGGCAACAGCCAGCGTTGCTCGATCGCCAGGTGCTGCTGGAAATGCAGCAGGGTGTCGGCCGACGGCATCAGCCCGCCGGTGAAGAAATACTTGCCCATCCAGTTGTCATCGCCCTGGGTCTCGAACGGATACATCAGGCTGCGATGGCAGAAGATGTGCACGAACAATTTCCCGCCCGGCTTGAGCCAGGACGCGATGCGCGTGAACAACGTGTCGTAGTTGCGCATGTGCTCGAACATCTCGATCGAGACGCAGCGATCGAACTGCCCGGCCACCAGTTCCAGGCGGTTGACGTCGCAGGTGACCACCGCGACGTTGTCGAAACCGCGTTCGCGGCAGACCGCTTCGATGTGCTCGCGCTGCGTGTTGGAATTGGACACGGCCGTGATGCGCGCATTCGGGTAACGCTCGGCCATCCATAGGGTCAGCGATCCCCAGCCACAGCCCAGCTCGAGAATGTGCTGGCCATCGGCGAGTTCGGCGCGTTCGCCGTAGAGGGCGAGCATCGCGTCTTCGGCCTGCTCCAGGGTTTCGTCGCCGCGTGCGTAGTAGCAGCTCGAATACTTCAGGCGCTTGCCCAGGCATAGCTGGAAAAACCGCGTCGGCACCTCGTAGTGCTGTTCGTTCGCGGCCGCCGTTTCGATGGCGATCGGACTATGGCGCAGTCCGCGCAGCAAATCGCGGAAACGACGATCGGCCTGGTCGAGGTCGAACGCGCCTTCCTCGCGCAGACGCTGCGTGCACAGACGGCGGATGCCGAGACGCGTGATCGGGTCGGGGATCAGGCCGCGTTCGCAAAGATCGATCAGGGACATGGAAACTCCGTGCGGGTCAGCCGCGCTTGGGCGGCCAGGGAAAGAAAGCGCTGACTTGCTGCTGGTATCGGCGATAGTCGTCGCCGCGCGTGCGCAGCGACTGGGCCTCGGTCCAGGGAATACCGCTGACGCGGTACAGGAAAGCGAACATCAGCACCGGCCCGACCAGGGCGAGCCAGACCGTCGGGCTGCCGATCGCGAGAAACAGGTAGCTGAACCAGTGCAGCCATTCGAAGAAATAGTTCGGATGCCGCGACCAGGACCACAGGCCAGCGCGACAGGACTTGCCGCGATTGCCCGGGTCGGCACGGAAGCGCGCGAGCTGATGATCGGCGAGGCTTTCGCCGCCGACCGACAGCAACCAGGTCGCGATCGCCGCGATCATCCAGATGTCGAAGCTGTTGTCGTGGCGGCTGGCGGCGGCGATAAAGGGCAGGGCGAACAAGGTCACGATCAGCGCCTGTGCCTGGAAGAACAGGAAGAACTTGCCGCGACTGCCGTTCCAGGCCGCGCGCAGGGCCTGGTAACGACCGTCCTCGGATTCGTGCAGCACGCGCTGCAGCAGATGCAGGCAAAGGCGCGTGCCCCAGAGGCTGCCGAACAGGGCGACGAGTCCACGCGGCACCTCGGCGCCTTCGCCGAACGCGCCGACCAGCAACGCCGCGACCGCCATGAGTCCCGCCCAGGCGACATCGACGTAGCCGACGTTGTTGACGCGCATCGAAACCGCCCAGATCGCGGCCATGCCCAGCGCCGAGACGCCCCAGATCAACAGCAACAGCGACAGCATGCTCACGCGGCATTTCCTTCGTGGTGCAGTCGGCTCGCGAGGTTCGCATCGAGCCGGAAAATCAGCGGGATCAACGCGCCCCAGGCCAGGGCCAAGGCGATCAGGACCCAGGCCACGGGCGCGCCGAAACTCACCGCATCAAACGCACCAGCGGCCGACCAGTAGGCCAGCGGTCCGCCGATCAGGCCCAAGGTCGCCGCCAGCCAGAAGCGTCCGCGCAGGAAGGCCATCGAATGATTCAGCGTCATCGCAAAGGCCGCCCACAAGGCCGCGATCCATAGCGGCGCGACGGTGATCCACGGCCAGGCCTCGGCATAGCGCAGCCAGCCCGACCACGCGAAGGCGCTGTCGAGCGCAATGCCCAGCGGCAGCGCGACCAGTAGCAGACGCAAGTCCGCGCGCCGTTGCCCGCCCGCAGCGAGCGTGGCGATGACGAAGATCGCGCAGGCCAGCGGTCCCAGCCAGGGCAGGCCGTTGCCGGCGCCGACCATGCAGCCGAACCAGACCAATTGGAATCCAATCACGTTCGCGGCCTTGCGCCACATGCTCATGTCCTGATCACAAACCTGGAAGGAACTGCTCGCGCCGGTTGCCCGAACGCGCGAGCAACAGATGCACATCGCTGATCGAGCGTTCGATGAAACCGCCCTCGCAATAGCAAAGATAGAATTCCCACAGACGCACGAAGCGCTCGTCGTAGCCCAGCTCGCGCACCTTCTCGAGATTGGCGAAGAACCGGCGACGCCAGTGATGCAGCGTCTGCGCATAGCTCGGACCGAAATCCTCGAGATTGATCAGGCGCAGCTGGCCTGCGCGGCCCGCGGCTTCCACCATCGCGCTCACGCTGGGAATGAAGCTGCCGGGGAACACATGGCGCTTGATGAAATCGACCGAATCCAGCGCCTGCTGGTAGCGGTGATCCTCGATCGTGATCGCCTGTACCAGGCCCAGGCCCTCGGGCTTGAGCAGGGAGGCGCACTTGTCGAAATACGTGTCCAGGTACTGGTGCCCGATCGCTTCGATCATTTCGATCGAGACCAGCTTGTCGTAGGTGCCGGTGAGATCGCGATAGTCCTCGAGCAGGACCGTCACCCGATCCGACAGGCCGGCGGCAGCGATACGCTCGCTGGCCAGCGCATGCTGTTCTTTCGAAATCGTGGTCGTGGTGACGCGGCAGCCGTATTGGCGCGCTGCGTGCAGGGCCATTCCGCCCCAGCCGGTGCCGATTTCGACGAGATGGTCCGACGGCTGCAATTCGAGCTTCTCGCAGATGCGGTCGAGCTTGCGACGCGACGCGACTTCGAGCGTGTCGTCGGCGCGAGTGAAGATCGCCGAGGAGTACATCATGTTCTCGTCGAGGAACAGGCGGAACAAGGGATTGCCCAGGTCGTAGTGCGCGGCAATGTTCTTGCGGCTGCCGCGGCGGGTATTGCGCCGGAACGCATGCAGCATGCGCATCGCCCAGCCGCCAAAACGCGCCATGCCCGATTCCAGGCGGTCGAGACGATCGCGGTTGCGAACCAGCAGGCGCACCAGGGCGACGAGGTCGTCGCAGCTCCACAGGCCGTCCATATACGACTCGCCGGCGCCGACGGAACCGTTGCTGGCGGCGGCGCGATAGAACCCGCCATCGTGAACCTGCAAGGTGGCGCGCACCGGATCGGGTCCCGTGGCCTGACCGACGACGGTCTCGCCAAGCGCGTCGACGATGCGCAGCTGGCCGCCGCGCAGTCCGGACAGGCCTTCAAGCAGGCGACGCCGCAGCAGGCGGGTCAGGCTGCCGTAGACGTCCTCGCTGCGGGTGGTGGCGCTCAGGGATTCGGCGGGACTGCTCATCAGGGGCTCCGGGCCGGTGGTACGGCGAGGGTTTTCGGGTGGGGTTGGAAAGGAATGCGCTTGAGCCACAAACGGGCGGCCTGCCAATAAATCCCCACCGCGACCTTAGCGGTAAGCCAGGGATAGCGCGTCAGGCATGAAGCCAGCGTGTGGGCGTTCAGTTCATGGCGATCGAGCACCAGGGTGGCATCGAATTCGCGATCCGCGCCCGCCAGGACGTCCATGTGCACGCGCAGATGCTCGCCGGGAATCTCGAACGCCCACTGGTACTGCCGCTGCATCGGCAGGAAGGGCGAGACATGGAAGCGCTTGTCGAACTGCCAGTGCAGGGTGCGTCCCAGCGCGGTCGCCTCGGCGACGGGCAGGACATAGGCGTGGCGTTCGCCCCAGGGCGTGTTGGTGATTTCAGCGAGCACCCATTCCAGGGTCTGTCCGTCGTCGGCGAAGCCGTAGTAGAAGCTCACCGGATTCATGGTCACGCCGAAATAGCGGCCATGGGTGAGCATGCGGATCGGGCCGGTCGGCCGTGTCCCCAGGTCCGCTTCGACACGATCGCGCACTGCCTGTCCGATCGGCAGGGCCGGATCGCCGAAACAGTCGCGGCGACGGATCTGAGCGAGGTTGCGACGATCCACCGACCAGAACCAGCGATGCTTGAACACGTCGTCAAGCTCGTCCAGATCCAGATACAACTGGAACAGCCGATAGCGGAAATCGTGCGGACGCGGCGAATAGCGGCGATGCCGAACCCAGCCTTCGTAGATCGCGCTCTTGAACGGGGCCGGCGTCACCAGTTCGCTCCGAGCGCGCGCGCGACATCGACGCCGCTGCGCAGGCCGTCTTCATGGAAGCCGAAACCCCAATACGCGCCGGCATACCACAGCCGATCGACACCATTGATCGCGTCGCGCCGGCCTTGTGCAGCGACACTGGCGTGCGTGTACACGGGATGGCGATAGCGCATGCGCGCCAGGATCTTGTCCGGTGCGATGTCGGCGCTGCGATTGAGCGTGACCACGAAAGGCTCGGGCGACGCCAGCGACTGCAGCAGGTTCATGCTGTAGCTCACCGTGCACTCGGCCCCGGGCTCGGCCGGCAGATAGGCGTTCCACGCCGCCCAGGCCTTGCGGCGGGTCGGCAGGAGACGAGCATCGGTATGCAGGACGGTATCGTTGTCCTGATACGGGATCGCGCCCAGCACGTCGACCTCGGCCGGCGTCGGTTCGGCCAGCAGGGCCAAGGCCTCGTCGCTGTGACAGGCGAACACCGCCTGATCGAAACGTTCCTCGCCCTGCGCCGTCGCGATCAACACGCCCTCGGGCGCGCGCCGGACTTGCCGCACCGCCGAGTCCAGGCGCACGTCCACGGCCCAGTCGCGTTCGAGCGCGCGGATGTAGCTCGACGAACCGCCGGTGACCACGCGCCATTCCGGGCGCTCGTCGACCTGCAGCATGTGGTGGTTGTCCATGAAACGGACGAGATACTTGGCCGGGAATTGCATGATCGTCGCCGAGGGCGAGGACCACAGCGCGGACGCCATCGGCACCAGATGCTTGTCGATGAACATCGCCGAGTAGCGATTGGCATGCAGGTAGTCGGCGAGGGTCGGGCCGTCGCCAGGCTCCTGCAGCAGCGCACCGCATTCGCGATAGAAACGCAGGATGTCGCGCACCATGCGGATGAAGGCCGGCGAGAGCAGGTTGCGCCGCTGGCAGAACATCGCATCGAGATTGGTCGCGTTGTATTCCAGTCCGCTGCGCGCGTCCTGTACGGAAAAGCCCATGGTCGTCGCCTGCGTGGCGACACCCAGCTCGGAGAACAGCCGGGTCAGCAGCGGATAGTTCAGGCGGTTGTGCACGATGAAGCCGGAGTCGATCGCGTACTCGCGCCCGGCCTGATGCACGGTGTGCGTGTGCGTATGGCCGCCGAGGCGCGATTGTTTTTCGAACAGCACGACCTCGTGCTCGCGCGACAGCAACCAGGCGGCGCCGAGGCCAGCGATGCCGCTGCCGATGATGGCGATCCGCATGTCAGGACGCCCGCAGTGCGGCCGCAGTGGGCTTGCGCAAGGCTGGCGGCACCGACTTCAGATCCCAGACCAGGCCGAACCAGGACAGGAAACGCAGGGCGTAGTAGGTCAGGTCGATTTCCCACCAGGTGAAGCCTTGGCGCGCCGAGCCGGGGAAGTGGTGATGGTTGTTGTGCCAGCCTTCGCCGAACGTCAGCAGGGCCAGCAGCCAGTTGTTGCGGCTGTCGTCGCGCGTGGCGAAACGGCGGCTGCCCCAGCGGTGCGCGAGCGAATTGATGGTGACCGTGATGTGAAACAACACGATCGTCGACACGAAAAAGCCCCAGACCAGCAACTGCGGACCGTTCGTGCCGAGCGCCGGCGCTTGCGACTGCAGCGTATCGCCGAGCCAGTAGAGCCCCACCGCCAGCAAAGCCGGCACCAGGATGTCGAAACGGTCGAGCAGTCGCAGTTCCGGGAACCGCGTGAGGTCCTTGATCGCGTCGTGGTTGGTGCCGAAGCCGCGCGGCGTCAGGAACCAGGTCATGTGGCTGCGCCAGAAGCCATGGCGCGGGGAATGGATGTCGTGTTCGGTATCGGCATGGCGATGGTGGTGGCGATGATGCGCCGCCCACCACAAGGGGCCGCGCTGCACGCTGGCGGCGCCGAGTACCGCGAACGCGAACTGCACCGGTCGCGAGGTGCGGAACGCCTTGTGCGAGAAATAGCGATGATAGAAGCCGGTGATCGCGAACATGCGCAGGGCGTACAGCGCGATGGCCACGGCGATGGCGAACCAGGACACGCCGACGACAAACACTGCCAGACAGGCCAGGTGTAGGCCGATGAAGGGAATGACGCGCAGCCAGTCGACGCGGTCGGCCTGCGTGGCATCGACGACGACGTCCTGGCCGGTATCGAACCAGCGCAGCAGGGCCACGCTTGCGCGACGCCAGACGGGGGAGGTGGCGGAAGAATCGGTCTCGCTCATGGGGGTAATGCTCTTCAGCGCGCGGTGATGGCAGGGTGAACCGGAACTAAATCTGCTTGGATCGATGTCCGGACGATCACGCTGTCTGCACATCGGGGAGGGCCATGCCGGCTTCGCGATTGCGACATCGCGACTCCGTGCATAGCCATCGGACATACGTTCGGCGATGCTATGCGGATGCAGAAAAAAAACTCCGACGCCGTCAGCCCCCGTCACGGCATCGCACGCGTGCTGTCGAAGCAGGGCTTGGCCTCGCGCACGCAAGCGGCCGGCTGGGTGCGCGAAGGCCGCGTGAGCGTCAACGGACGCGTGGTGCGCGATCCGGAATTTCCCGTGCGTCAGGGCGTCGACACGATTCGCGTCGCGGGCGAGACGGTCGCCGTCGTCGAACGTCGCGTGCTCATGCTCAACAAGCCGCGCGGTCTGGTCACGAGCGCGAAAGACGAGCAGGGACGCGATACGGTCTACCGCTGTTTCGACGGCGCCGGGCTGCCGTGGATCGCGCCCGTGGGGCGCCTGGACAAGGCCAGCGAAGGCCTGCTGCTGTTTTGCAACGATCCCGCGTGGGCGGCGACCATCACCGATCCCGAACGCGGACCCGACAAGACCTATCACGTGCAGGTCGATCGCATCCCCGATGCGGGCACGATCGCGGCCTTGCAGGTCGACGTCGACATCGACGGAGTCAGGATGTCGGCCAAGTCCGTGCGCCTGCTGCGCAGCGGCGAAAAGAACGCGTGGCTGGAGATCGTGCTCGACGAGGGCAGGAACCGGCAGATCCGCCGCCTGCTGGCGGCGTTCGATATTTCCGTGTTGCGCCTGATCCGCGTGGCGATCGGCCCGCTGGTGCTGGGCGACCTGGCCAAAGGCCAGTGGCGCGAACTCGGCGGCGAGGAAATCGCTGCGTTGTCCGTATCGCTCTAGTGACGAATCAGGAGATCACGCCGAGGTCCTTGCCGACCTTGGTGAAGGCCGCGATCGCACGATCGAGATGCTCGCGGGTATGCGCCGCGCTCATCTGCGTGCGGATGCGTGCCTGGCCCTTGGGCACGACCGGGAAGAAGAAGCCGATCGCGTAGATGCCTTCTTCGAGCAGGCCGGCAGCGAATTTCTGCGCCAGCGGTGCGTCGTACAGCATCACCGGCACGATCGGATGGATGCCGGGCTTGAGATCGAAGCCGGCGGCGGTCATGCGCTCGCGGAAGTAGCGGGTGTTGTCGGCGAGTTTCTCGCGCAGGTCGCCGGCATTGGCCAGCATGTCGAACACCTTGATGCCCGCGGCGACGACGTGCGGCGGCAGCGAGTTGGAAAACAGGTAGGGCCGCGAACGCTGGCGCAACAATTCGATGACCTCGCGTTTGCCGGTCGTGAAGCCGCCGAGCGCGCCGCCGAGTGCCTTGCCCAGGGTGCCGGTGAAGATGTCGATCTGGTCGAGCACGCCACGCGCCTCGGCCGAGCCGCGACCGGTCGCGCCGATGAAACCGGTCGCGTGACATTCGTCGATGTGCACGAGCGCGCCGTATTTCTTCGCCAGCGCGGTGACTTCGTCGAGCGGTGCGATGAAACCGTCCATCGAAAACACGCCGTCGCTGGTCACCAGGATGTCGCGCACGCCGTCGGCGCGGGCCTGCTTGAGCTGCGCTTCGAGGTCGGCCATGTCGCTGTTGGCGTAGCGGTAGCGCTTGGCCTTGCACAGGCGCACGCCGTCGATGATCGAGGCATGGTTGAGGGCGTCCGAGATGATGGCGTCCTGTTCGCCGAGCAATGGCTCGAACAATCCGCCGTTAGCATCGAAGCAGGCCGCATACAGGATGCTGTCTTCGGTGCCGAAGAACTCGGCGATCTTTCGCTCCAGTTGCTTGTGCAGGTCCTGGGTGCCGCAGATGAAGCGGACGCTGGCCATCCCGAATCCGTGGCTGTCGAGGGCGTCCTTGGCGGCCTGGATGATCTCGGGATTGTCGGCCAGGCCCAGGTAGTTGTTGGCGCAGAAGTTCAGGACCCGGCGGCCGTCTTCCAGCTCGATTTCCGCCGATTGCGCCGAGGTGATGACGCGTTCGGACTTGAACAGTCCCTGCTCGCGGATGCTCGCGAGTTCGCTGCGGAAACGGTCGCTGGTGGGGCTGCTCATGGCGTGGAAGCTCGGGAAGGCGGGGGAGGGGATTATCGGTCATGCCTTCCCCCCGGCCCAAGCGGGGCGGATCGGGGGCCAGGCATACCCCCGCGTATCGCAATTTATGGCAATTTTGTGTTAAAAATTCGGCAACCCGCCGGCTCGCGGGCGCAACATAGCGCGGTCTGGCCCGGTTTCGGGCCCGGCGATCCACGATAATGCCCCTGCTTTGCCGCTGCATATAACCATTAGGAGACAACCATGTCCTTGAAGAAATTGAACCTTGCCCTGACTCTGGCCCTGCTTGCGCTCCCGATGTCGGTGATGGCGCAGGAAGAAACCACGGAAGCCACGCAGGAAGAAGCGCCGTCCAGCGACGCCGCCGCAGACACCGCCACCGAATCCAACCTCACCTGGAACCTGGCGCTGACCAGCGACTACGTGTTCCGCGGCGTTTCCCAGACCAACAAAGACGGCGCCCTGCAGGGCGGCCTCGACTACGCGTTCGGCGACTCGGGCTTCTACGCCGGCGTCTGGGGCTCGAATGTCGACTTCGCCGACCGCGACGGCCCGGATATCGAAGTGGACGGTTACATCGGTTATGCGACCGACCTGAGCGACGACTGGAACCTCGATGTTTCCGTGACCCGCTACAGCTACTACGGCGCGCGCGACGTCTACGGCGACATCGACTACAACGAACTGATCGGCAAGCTCGCCTACAGCGAAATGCTGACCTTCACGCTCGGCTACACCAACGACTACGCCAACAGCGGCGAAGCCTCGACCTTCGTCGGCGTGGACGGCAGCTGGGATATCGGCAGCGGCTGGAAGTTCGACGCCGGCATCGGCCACACCAACACCGACAACACCGACAACTACACCAACTGGAACGTCGGCGTGAACCGCGACTTCGGCCCGGTCAATGCCGCGCTCGGCTACTACGACACCGACATCGACGATCCGCGCGTTTCCGACGCGTTCGTGCTGACGCTGTCGATCGGCGGCTGATCCACGCGATCCGGCAGGCGACTGCCAAAAGAAACGGGGCGCTTCGGCGCCCCGTTTTTTTTGCCCGACGTTCCGGTCCGCGCGCTTACGACCAGCTGCAGACGACCTTGCCGCAGTTGCCCGCATCCATGAGGTCGAAGCCCTTCTGGAAATCGTCGATGTGCACCTGGTGCGTCAGCACTTTCTGCAGCGGGAAGCCGGTCAGCACCATCTGCGTCATCTTGTACCAGGTCTCGTACATGCGGCGACCGTAGATGCCCTGCAGGGTCAGGCCCTTGAAGATCACCTTGTCCCAGTCGATGCCGGCGCCCTTGGGCAGGATGCCGAGTAGCGCGACCTTGCCGCCGTGGTACATGCAATCGAGCATGTCGTTGAACGCCGCCGGATTGCCGCTCATTTCCAGGCCGACGTCGAAGCCCTCCATGTGCAGGTCCTTCATGACGTCCTTGACCGACTGCTTGGCGACGTTCACCACGCGCGTCGCGCCCATGTCGGCGGCGAGCTTGAGACGGTAGTCATTGACGTCGGTGACCACGACGTTGCGCGCGCCGACGTGCTTGCAGATGCCCGCGGCGATGATGCCGATCGGGCCGGCGCCGGTGATCAGCACGTCCTCGCCGATCACGTCGAATTCCAGCGCGCAATGCGCGGCGTTGCCGTAAGGGTCGAAGAACGCGGCGAGCTCGGACGGAATCTGGTCCGGGATCGGCCACAGGTTGGACGCGGGCATGGTGATGAATTCGGCGAAGGCACCGTGGCGGGTGACACCGATGCCGACGGTGTTCGGGCACAGGTGCTGGCGTCCGGCGCGGCAGTTGCGGCAGTGACCGCAGACGATATGGCCTTCGGCCGAGACGCGGTCGCCGATCTGGTAACCGGTGACGCCCGTGCCGAGCTCGACGATGCGGCCGACGAATTCGTGACCGATGACCAGGCCCGGCTTGATCGTGCGCTGCGACCACTCGTCCCATTTGTAGATGTGCAGGTCGGTGCCGCAGATCGCGGTCTTCTCGAGCTTGATCAGCACCTCGTTCGGGCCGGGCGTCGGCACCGGCACCTGTTCCATCCAGATGCCTTTCTCGGGCTTGCGCTTGACCAGGGCTTTCATCATCGCGGCCATCGAATCGTTCCTTGCGAGGGAGTACGGAAAGACCGCGATTATACCGCCGGGCAGGACCCGGGGCCGGGTAGGGATCCGGGGCGGCCGGAACCGGGCCGCGGGCTCAGACCGGCGTGCACTCGAAATACATGCTCAGCGCCGTGTCGGGCAGGCGCAGGTCCAGGCCGCGCAGCTCGGGCCAGGCGCTCTGGTTGCAGGCGACGGCCGTCACGCGGAAACCCCGTGGCTCCAGCAGCGCGCGCAGCGTTTGCTCGTCATAGACGAAGCGGTGACCGCACTGGCGCATGCCCTCGTTGAGCACCTCGCCGAGCGTGCGCGTGCGCAGGGGGATGCCCACGCCTTCTTCCCACAAGGTCAGCAGCTCCGGCGCACCGCGCACGTACAGATCGACCAGTCGGCGCAGATCGGGCGTGAGCAGGCGCATCGCGCCGCCGGGCTTGAGGATGCGCCGGCATTCGGCGATGAAGTTTTCGCCCTCGACGAGGCTGAGCTGGTCGAGGAAATCCTCCGAATGCAGGAAATCGGCGACAGCATCGGGAAACGGCAGCGGACGCGTGGCGTCGGCGACGACGTCGGGTCGGCAATGCGGGTTGAGATCGACATGGATCCAGCCGGGCAAGACCACGCCGCCGCTTCCGAAACTGATCTTGATCATGGGCTGAGCGGGTCGGCGCGTCGGGGATCGCCGCATCTTGCCACAGGGTCCTCCGGGTCGACGTCCGGCATTTGCCCGTGGCGGCGCCTTGTGACTATCTTCGCGGCCTGTCCCGATGCCCAAGGATTCCCTGTGCGCCTTTGTCTTGTCCTGCTTGGCGGCCTGATCGCCGCGACCCCGGCCCTCGCCGACGAAGGCATGTGGATGCCGTCGCAGATGCCCGCACTCGCGGCGCAACTCAAGGCCGCCGGATACACTGGCCAGCCGGGCTCGTTGGCGAATCTGGCCGGGCCGCCGCTCAATGCCGTGGTCAAGGTCGGTGGCTCCACCGGTGCTTTCGTATCAGCCGACGGTCTGGTGCTCACCAATCACCATGTCGCCTACGGCGTCATCCAGTACAACTCCCGACCTGAGCGAAATCTGCTGCGCGAAGGCTTTGTCGCGCATGCACGCGCCGACGAGCTGCCGGCCAATCCCGACTATCGCGTCCTGGTCACGACCGGGTTCGATCGCGTCAGCGAACGCGTGCTCGCAGCGGCGAAAGGAAAAACCGGGCGTGCCTACTTCGATGCCGTCGACGCTGCGTCGAAGGCACTCGTCGCCGAGTGCGAGCGCGAACCCGGCATGCGCTGCTCGATCGCCAACATGTACTACGGCAGTGATTTCTATCTCATCCGCCAGTTGGAATTGCGCGACATCCGGCTGGTCTACGCGCCGCCTGAAGCGATCGGCCGCTACGGCGACGACATCGACAACTTCATGTGGCCGCGGCACAGCGGCGATTTCACCGTGCTGCGCGCCTATGTCGGCAAGGACGGCAAACCGGCGGCGTATTGGGCCGACAACGTGCCGTATCGCGCGCCCGCGCATCTGCAGATCGCGCGCGACGGCGTGAAGGCGGGCGACTTCGTCATGCTCGCCGGCTACCCCGGCACGACCTATCGTCATCGCATGGCCAGCGAGTTCGCCGAGCAGATCGGCTGGCGTCTGCCTGCGCAGGTCGATGCCTTGGGCCGCCTGATCGCCATCATCGAGGACGAAGGCGGCAAGGATCCGGCCGCCGCCGTGACCTATGCCAGCCAACTCGCGGGCCTGAAAAACAGCCGCAAGCGCTTTCAGGGTGAGCTTGAAGGCCTGGTGCGCAGCGACGGGATTGCCGCGCGAAAACAACAGGAGGACGCGATGCTGGCCTGGCTCGATCGCGCCGCCCTGCCGGCAGCTACGCGCGCCGACATCGATGCGGCGCAGGCCTTGCTGGCGCAGGCGAGTGCGACGCGCGAACGCGATCTGCTGATCGGACAGGTCAGCACGCAGACGCAGTTGCTGCGCCTGGCGATGGTCGTGCAGCGACTGGCGATCGAACGTGGCAAGCCGGACCAGGCGCGCGAGTCGGGGTACCAGCAGCGCGACGAGGCGCTGATCGAAGGCCAGCTCAAGCAGCTGCAGCGCCGCTATTCGCCGGTCGTCGAGCAGCGCCTGCTCGCCGACATCGTGCAACGCTATCAGCAGCTGCCTGCGGCACAGCACGTGCCCGAATTCGATGCCGCGTTCGGACGCACGCCCGAGGAGCTGCAGCAGATCCTGACGCGCGTCTATGGCAGCACGCGCTTCGGCGACGAAGCGGTGCGTCTGGCGAGCCTGAAGGCGGAGGCGCCTTCGCTGGCGGCGAGCGATGATGCGATGCTCCAGCTGGCTGCAAAGTTGTTGCCCGCCACCCTGCGCCTGGAAGACGAGCGCAAGCGCCGCGACGGCGAACTTCTGCGTCTGCGTCCGGCCTACATGGCCGCGCAAATTGCGTGGTATCGCAGCCAGGGCCGCAGCATCTATCCGGACGCAAACTCGACGCTGCGCCTGAGCTACGGCAAGGTCGCCGGGTTTTCGCCGCGCGACGGCGTGGACTACGCGCCGGTGACCACGGTCGCGGGCATCGTGCAAAAGCACACGGGCAAGGCGCCGTTCGATGCGCCGGCGCCGCTGCTTGCGGCGATCGCGCGCGGCGAATTCGGTCACACGGCCGACCCCGTGCTGAAAACGCAGACCGTCGACTTCCTCAGCAACCTCGACACCACCGGCGGCAACTCCGGCTCGCCGGTGCTCAATGCCCGCGGGCAACTGGTGGGGCTGAACTTCGACAGCAACTGGGAAGCCGTGAGCGCCAGCTGGAAATTCGACCCGCGCTACAAACGCGCCGTGCATGTGGACATGCGTTATCTGCGCTGGCTGATGGAAAAGGTGTATCCGGCGCCGGAGTTGTTGCAGGAAATGAATCTGTCGCCCTGATCGAACCATAGTTCAGGACGTAAAAAGGCCAGGAATTTCCTGGCCTTTTTCTGCGACGCATTCGTGCCGATCAAAGCTCGATACGGAACCCCACCGCGAAAATCCGCTCCTGCAGATACGCATGCGCGAACCGCTGTTGATACTGGATGAAGCCCGAGCGGCCCTTGGTAAAGGTGAACACGCTGCCGACGGCCACCTCGCCCCAGCCGCGGTCCGGATCCTCGGTGTCGAAGGTGATCGGATTGTTGACCGGGTCTTGCGCCAGACGCAGCGTGACCGAACGACGTTCGTTGCTGAATTCCTGGCGCCAGCCGACACGCAGCGACGGCTGCCAGACGCCCCAGTCGCGCGAAATCGTCCGCGAGATCGAGAAGTCCGCAAGCCCGCGGAACGTCTTGACCGCGCGACCGGGCACAACGAGCGCCAAGCCCACGCCGCCACCTTCGGTGTAGGGATCGATCTTGGTCTTGCTGCCGTCGACGCCGAAGGTCAGCGTGCGGTCCCAGCCGTTCTTCGACCAGTTGCCGGTCGTGGTGACGCCCTGGAAGGTGCGCGTGGCATCGGGATTGGCGAAGGCACTGCCGTCGACGGTCACCGAGCCGCTGCCGGTGGGCAGTACGTAGTGGATTGAACGCAGCAAGTCGTAGCGACCGCGCTGATAGCCGGCGTAACCGTCGAGGCTCCAGCTGCCGGCATACGGATGGCTGGCTGTGGCGATGAGTCCGGTGAAGCGCGTGTCGGCGCTGCCCTGGCTCAGGCTGAAGTCGAGATTCTCGCGCGTGTGATTGGCCGCGATGCCGAGCAGCCAACTCGGCGAGGCCTGCCAGTTGAGGCCGGCGGTGAAGGAACTGGTGTCGGCATCGAAAGCGGCTTCGTTCACGCCGCGGCGGCGTTTCACGCGGCCCACGTCGGCGGAGAAGAACAGCGACAGCTGAGGCGCGAGTTCGTCTTCGGCATTCAGGCTCAGGCCGCCGAATTGATTCTGGCCAAACGCGACCGTGACCGGATTGCCCGCCAGGTCGGCGAAGGTGCTGGTGTTGAGGCCGGTGAAATCGCGGCTCGCGATGCGGCCCTGGCCCGGGATCTCGTCCAGGCGCTGGCCGGTGGCGGCGATGTAGTCGGCCATGGGGTCGGTAGAGGCGGCGGTTTCGCCGCAGCGCACCAGCAGCAGGGTGCCGTTCTGCGCGGTCGCGCAGATGCGCTGCCAGCTCACCGCCAGGGCGTCCGCCGGCGGCAGGCCGCGCTGGGCCAGGGCAGGGGTCGAGAACAGGGCGGCGGTGGCCAGGGCGAGCGGGGTGAGCTTGCACATGCGGGGTACTCCGGTGGCTCGGGACAGTCTAGCCAACTTTTGGCACGGTCTTCACCTCCTCGCGTCCCTGATACTCGGCCGTTGCCTCCTTCCGCATCTTCGGAGATTCCCGCATGCGTCGCCTGGTTCTGAGCTCCTCCATCGCCCTGTCCCTGACCCTGTCTTTCGCCGCGCAAGCCAACGAGGGCATGTGGGTGCCGCAGCAATTGCCGGAGATCGCCGGACCGCTGAAACAGGCCGGCCTCAAACTCGATGCCAAACAGCTCGCCGATCTCACCGGTCAGCCGATGGGCGCGGTCGTGGCGATCAATGGTTGCACGGCCTCGTTCGTGTCGCCGCAGGGTCTGATCGCGACCAATCACCATTGCGCCTACGGTTCGATCCAGCTCAATTCCACGCCCGAACGCAATCTCATACGCGACGGTTTCAATGCCGCCCAGCTCGGCGACGAAGTCAGTGCCGGCCCGAATGCGCGCGTGTACGTCATGGACCAGATCACCGATGTCACCGCCCAGGTGCTGGCCGAAGTCGCGCCGACGCTGGACGGACTGGCGCGCCAGAAGGCGATTGAAACCGCGCAGAAAGCCCTGGTCGCCGCCTGCGAAGCCGAGCCCGGTTATCGCTGCACCGTGTACAGCTTCTTCGGCGGTCTGCAGTACCGCCTGTTCCGCCAGATCGAACTCAAGGACGTGCGCCTGGTGTATGCGCCGCCAGCGAGCATCGGCAACTACGGCGGCGAAGTCGACAACTGGATGTGGCCGCGCCACACCGGCGATTTCAGCCTGATCCGCGCGTACGTGGGCAAGGACGGCAAGCCGGCGGCGTTCTCCGCCGACAACGTGCCCTACCAGCCCAAGCACTTCCTGCCGTTCACGCATACGCCGCTGCGCCCGGGCGATTTCGTCATGGTTGCCGGCTTCCCGGGCAGCACCAATCGCTACGCCCTGGCGGATGAATTCGACAACACCGCCGGCTGGTCGTACCCGACCGTCGGCGCGCATCTCAAGCACGTGCGCGATCTCGTGCATGCGGCAGGCGAGAAGAATCCCGATATCGCCATCAAGTACGCCAGCACGGTCAAGAGCTGGGAAAACGTGCTCAAGAACTACGACGGCCAGCTCGCCGGCTTTGCGCGCGTGAATGCCGCAGCCAGCAAGCGCAAGGAAGAGAACGCGCTGCTCGCCTGGTTGGCCACGCGTGGCGATGCGGGCAAGCCTGCGCTCGAAGCGCACGACAAGATCGTCGCGCTGATCGCGCAGACGCGTTCGACGCGCGAGCGCGATCTCGTCGTCGGCCAGATCGTCGGTCTGGGCACGCTCGGTTCGGCGCGCAGCCTGTACCGCCTGTCGATCGAAAAGGCCAAACCCAATGCCGAGCGTTCGCCCGGCTATCAGGACCGCGATCTGCCGCGCATCGAGGGCGGTCTGAAGGAATTGCAGCAGCGCTATCACCCGGATATGGAAAAGCAGCTGATGACCTACTGGCTGAGCCAGTACATCCAGCTGCCGGCCTCGCAGCGCATAGCCGCCGTCGACACCTGGCTGGGCGGCAACGATGCCGCCGCCGTGACGCGCGCCGTCGACACGCTGTATGCCGGTTCGCAGATGGGCGATGTCGGCAAGCGTCTGGAATGGTTCAAGGCCGACAAGGCCGCGTTCGAGGCGAGCACCGATCCGATGATCCGCTTGGCGGTTGCGCTGACACCGACGCTGATGAAGCTTGAGGACGAGGGCAAGGCGCGCACCGGCGAGAACCTGCGCTACCGCCCGGTCTATCTCGCGGCTGTACAGGACTACAAGCGCAGCAAGGGCGAAGGCGTGTATCCGGATGCGAATTCCAGCCTGCGCATCACCTACGGCAACGTGACCGGCTACGGCGCCAAGGGCAGCGCGACGTTCGAACCGTTCACCACGGCCGAAGGCATGGCCGCGAAGGCGACGGGGCAGGATCCGTTCAATGCACCGCAGGCGATCCTCGACGCGGTCTCGGCCAAGCGCTACGGCAGCCATGCCGACGCCAAGCTGGGTACGCTGCCGGTGAATTTCCTGTCCAACCTCGACATCACCGGCGGCAATTCCGGCTCGCCGGTCATGAACGCGCGCGGCGAGCTGGTCGGCTTGGCTTTCGACGGCAACTGGGAAAGCGTGAGCTCGAACTGGGTGTTCGATGGCACCTACAACCGCATGATCTCGGTCGACAGCCGCTACATCACCTGGATCATGGAACAGGTGTATCCGGCGCCGCGCCTGCTCAAGGAAATCGGCATGTAGGAGCCAGCTCGCTGGCGACCGACACCGGGACAACACCAGATGAAGGCCGGGGAAACCCGGCCTTCTCTTTTGGCAAATACGTGGCCGCGACAGACGTGATTCAATGTCCGGACAGCCAGGGAGAACGCCCATGCTCGTCCGATTCCACGGTGCCGCCGGCGAAGTGACCGGCTCCTGTCACGAGGTCGAAGCCAACGGCCATCGCCTGCTGCTCGACTGCGGCATGATCCAGGGCAGCGAGGCCGACGAAGCGCGCAATGCCGAGCCCTTCGCTTTCGAAGCCGGCAAGATCGACGCGGTCGTGCTCAGCCATGCGCATATCGATCACTGCGGGCGCTTGCCTCTGCTGGTGCGGCGCGGGTTCCGCGGGCGGATCCACACGCAGGCGGCGACCGCCGATCTGCTCAAGGTCATGCTCGAGGATGCGGCTTCACTCGCGGAGATGGACGCCGAACGCGACAACCGTCACCGCAGCGAGGGACGCAGCGATCACCAGCCCCTGTTCACGCGCGAGGACGTCGCCCGCGTGATGAAACAGGTGCAAGGTCATCCCTACGACGTGCCCTTGGAAATCCTGCCCGGCGTGACCCTGGTGCTGCGTGATGCCGGGCATATCCTGGGCTCGGCCAGCGTAGAGATTCGCGCCGATGAGGCCAGCGGTACGCGTCGGCTGGTGTTCTCCGGCGACCTGGGTCCGAACGGCACGCCGATCCTGCGCGACCCGACACCGGTGCCGCAGGCCGATCTTCTGCTCATGGAATCGACTTATGGCGGCCGCACGCATCGCGATCGCGCCGACACCATCGTGGAGCTCGGCGAGATATTCGCCAAGGCCAAACGCGACGGCGGCAATGTACTGATCCCGGCTTTCGCGGTCGGCCGCAGCCAGGAACTGCTGTATTGGTTCGCACGTCACTACGACGATTGGGGTCTGGCGGCGTGGCAGATTTTTCTCGACAGTCCGATGGCGGCGAAAGTCACCGAGGTCTACGACCGCCACGAAGAACTGTTCGACGAGGACGCGCGCCGCGTCTGGCGCGACAAGCCCAATCCTTTCCGCCTGCCCAACTTGCATTTCACCGCCGACGTTTCCGCCTCGCAGGCGATCAATCGCGTGCAATCCGGCGCGATCATCATCGCCGGTTCGGGCATGTGCAACGGCGGACGCATCCGGCATCACCTGCGCCACGGGCTGCCCAATCCCCGCAACCACGTCGTTTTTGTCGGTTACCAGGCGCAGGGGACGCTGGGCCGCCGTCTCGTTGACGGAGCGGAGCGCGTGCGCATCTTCGGCGAAGAGGTTCTGGTGCGCGCGCAGCGGCATACGGTTGGCGGCCTGTCGGCGCATACCGACCAGAACGGGCTCATCGCCTGGGCCACGCATATCGGCGGTCGTCCGCCAATCGTGCTCGTGCATGGCGAAGACGACGCGCGCGATGCGCTGGCGCTGAGGTTGCGGCAGAAGACCGGTGCGGAAGTGCTGCTGGCGCGGCCGGAAATGCAGCGAAAAGTCTGAGTAACGCCCGCAAAGAAAAACGCCGCCTTCCCTTGCGGAAAGACGGCGTTCGTCGGCGCCCGGGTCAGGGCGCGAAGTGCGGGTCGGAAATCTTCATCTCGGTGACCGGGCCGTATTTCTTTGCGGTTTCGCGCAGTTTCGACGCATCGCCGATGATCACGATCGCCAGATCCTTCGTGTCCGGATACACGGTGATGCCCTTGGCGAACTGCTCGGGCGTCACGGCGCGGATGCGCTCGCCGTAGGCGTCGACATCGCTGCGATCCAGGCCGTAGAACGCCAGCTCGGCCAGTTTGTCAGCGAGATCGGGGCCGGTTTCGAGATCGGGCGGGAACTGCCCGAGCACGTAGTTCTTGGCCGATTCGCGCATGTCCGCGGCGATGCCGTCCTTGTGCAGGCGGTCGAGCGTGGCGAGCGCGAGATCGATCGCCTGACCGGTCGCTTCGGTGCGCGTGAACGAGGTGATCTGCGCCGTGCCCGGTTTGTCGAAGCGCGCCAGGCCGGAACTCGCGCCATAGCTCAGGCCCGACTTGATGCGCAGCTCGGTATTGATCATCGACGTGAAGCGGCCACCGAACACCGTGTTCACCAGCGTCTGCGCGGGCAGCTCCGGATCGCGGCGGTCGACGCCGACATTGCCCAGCCAGAAATAGCTCTGCGTTGCGCCCGGCTTGTCGACCAGCAGCACGCGCCGTCCGGTTTCCTTGGCCTTCACCGGCACGGTCGGCAGCTCGCCCTGCGCCTTACCCCAGCCGCCAAACGCGGCCTGCAAACGCTGCTTCATGTCGGCGGTCTGGAAATCGCCGACGACGGCGATGATCAGGCGATCGCCACCGAGCCGCGTGCGGTACGCCTGCAGGTCGGCGAGCGTGACCGTCGCCAGGCTCGTCTCGTCGCCATCGGCCGGTCGGCCGTAGGGATGGCCGCGGAACAGCCAGGCGCGGCCGTAGGGACCGACCAGCTGGCGCGGATCGCTGTCCTTGGCGGCGGCGATCGACTGGATCGCGCGTTCGCGCACCTTGGCGAATTCGCCGGCATCCATCGCCGGACGCAGCAGGGCGTCGGCGCTCAGGTCGATCATCAGCTGCGCATCGCGCGACAGGAACTCGGCCGAGAGATCCAGCGATTCCAGATCGCTGCCAACGTTGAGCTTGCCGCCCGCGGCATCGATCGCCTCGGCGAACTGCGCGGCATTGCGCTTGCCCGCGCCTTTTTTCAGCAGCTCCGCGAGCAAGGCGGCACTGCCTTCCTTGCCCGCAGGATCGGCGAGTGCGCCGCCGCGCAGGCGCACGTCGAGCGCGATCAACGGCACGTCGTGTTTTTCCATCAGCAGCAGTTGCGCGCCATTGGCGAGCGTGACCTGCTCATAGGCGGGCAGGGCGACGCCATCGGCGAGCGCGAGCATCGGCGATGCCGCGAGAACGGTCGCGAGAAACAAACGATAGGGAGTGGTCATGAAGTCGTGTCCTTACGGGGCCGGCGACTGCGCGACCGTTCCCACGGTGCGGTTGTCGCGGCGGAAGATCTTGGCGGCGAGCCGCTGGAGGTCGGCCGGGGTGACGCGGTCGTAGGACGCGGGCGCGTCGAACAACTTGCGATAGTCGCCGGAGAACACTTCATACGTCCCCATCGCCTGCGCCTTGCCGGAGATGGTTGCCATCGAACGCCAGAACGCGGCGAGCTTCTGCGTACGCGCCTTGTCGAGTTCGGCCTGGGTCACGCCGTTCTTTGCGATGTTCGCGAGCGCGGCGTCGAGCGCCGCTTCGGTCTTGGCCAGATCGCCGCCGGGCGGCAGCACTGCGTAGAAATAGACCAGGCCGGGATCAAAGCCAGCGCTGGTCTGGCTGCCGATGTCGACGGCGAGCTGCTGATGTTCGACCAGGTCCTGGTACAGACGCGAGGAATCGCCGCTGGCGAGGATCGACATCAGCAACTGCAGGGCCGGGGCATCGGCGTCGCCGCCGCTGAGCGCGTGATGGGCGAACACCAGCACCGGCGTCTGCGCCGGACGCTTGAGGTCGACGCGACGCTCGCCGAGCTGCTCGGGTTCCTTGGTCGTGACCGCGACCGGTGCGGGCTGCGCGGGGATCTTGCCGATATGTTTTTCCGCGAGCGCGAAGATCTCGTCGGGATTTACGTCGCCGACCACGAACATGACTGCATTGTTGGGCGCGTAGTAGGTGCGGTAGTAATCCTTGAGATCGCCGAGCTTCCAGCCCTCGATGTCGGACGGCCAGCCGATGGTCGGAATCTGGTAGGGATGGGCGACGAATGCGGTCGCGTCGATCTGTTCGATCAGCGCGCCGAGGTTGTCGTTATCCACCGACGAACGACGCTCGGAATAGACCACGCCGCGCTCGCTCTCGACGACCTTCGGGTCGAAGCTGAGGTTGGCCATGCGGTCGCCTTCGAGATCGAAGATGATTTCCTGCGCGCTGCGCGGGAACCAGTCCTGATACACGGTGACGTCGTTGCTGGTGTAGGCGTTGTTGGCGCCGCCGTTGGCTTCCATGACGCGGTCGAATTCGCCGGGTTTGCGCGTGCTCGTGCCGTTGAACATCATGTGTTCGAAGAAATGCGAGATGCCGGTGATGCCCGCGTGCTCGTTGCGGCTGCCGACGCGGTACCAGTTGTACAGCGCGACATTGGGAATGTCGTGGTCGGGCCAGACCACGATCTTCAGGCCGTTGGCGAGGGTTTTGACGACCACCTGGTCGACGCCGGGAACAGTGACCGGTTTGGCGGCGGCCGGAACAGGCTGTGCCAGTGCCGGCGCCGCGAACGCGGCGGCCAGCACCAGGGGAAGAATCATCGGACGCATGGATGCGGAACTCCGTGGGTTCTGAAACGGGGGGAAGGGAAACACGTCAAAGTCCGGTGAGGTGGCCGCGCACGCCGAGGGCCTGCACGCCGATGTTGAACACCGACGAATACACGATGATTTTCTGCGCGACGACCTGTGCGCCCAGGCCGGCAGCGGTTTCCAGCGTCGGGCCCATGAACAGCATCAGCACGTAGCCGGCCAGCACCATCAGATAGAGCACATTGAGCGCGATGTAGCGGCGCGGCCAGCGGTTCTGTGCCTGCAACACGATCAGCGACACCACGTAGACCAGCAGCAGCGAAAACGCGGCATGTACGAAGTTCATGTGCGCCGACAGCAGGTGATCCCAGGGTGTGGCCGCGATGCCGATGAAGCACACGCCGCTGACCACGAGACTGGCCTGGGACAGCTGGCCGGCGCCGCGCGCATGCCGCCGGCGCGCGTAGACGGCGCGCCAGGCGTTGCCGAAGCGCATCAGGGCCAGGCCGTTGACGGTGGCGGCGACGACGAACAACGCCATCGACCAGAAGTTGCGGTGGCCGGCGTAGGTGTGGGTCGCGCCGAGGTCGCTGAAGAAGTTGCCGAAGAAAAGGTAGTGGTCGCTGGCGAGGTCGAATTTCGCGCCGCCCGGATACACCCACATGGCCAGCAAGGTCAGCACGACGAATTGCACCGATGCAAAGAGCATCAGGCCCGAGCTGTTGCTGATCTGTCTGCGCAATGCTCCCGCCATAGAACGGATTCCGGCTTGGGGTGGTGGGCACCCGACCCGGCATTGGGCCGGCTCGGTGGGCGACATGCACGTGCCATTGGTCAGCGGTGCGCCCGGGTACGGGCCGAGCTTACTCCTGTGCTGCGGCCGCCATCATGTCCCGGGCCTGGTCATGGCCCAGGTAACGATGGATCAGCGAGCGCATGGCGTACAGCAGCGGTATCAGGGCAAGCGCCGCCAACATCTTGTAGGCGTAGTTCAAGGTGCCGACGGCGAGGAACAGGCCCATCGACCAGTGCTGCGGGCCGATGACGAAGGCGATGTAGAGCACGACGAAGCTGTCGATGAGCTGCGAAATCGCCGTCGACCCGGTCGCGCGCAGCCAGACCGCGCGTTCGCCGGTGGCACGGCGGATGCGGTGGAACACGCTGACATCGATGAGCTGACCGAGCAGGAAAGCGATCACCGAGCCCCAGATCGTCCACAGGCCCTGGCCGAACACCGCCGCGAAGGCGGCCTGGTAGTCCGGCACGCCCTGCTCGGCGGCGACGCCGATCCACCAGGTCGCGGGCGCGAGATGGATCGCGGCGAACGCAAACGCGAAGCCATAGAGGATCAGGCCCACCGCGAGCCAGCTGATGAAACGAACACCGCGTCGTCCGTAATACTCGTTGACCGTGTCGGTCATGATGAACACGATCGGCCACAGCAGGGTGCCCGCGGTGAAATTCAGCGAGCCGCTCTGTCCGAACAGGTTCCATTCGAACGGCTGCAGGCCCAGCGTTTCCTCGAGCGCGAAAATCTTGACGCCGATGAACTCGGCGAGCACGGCGTTGGCGACGAAAAAGGCCGCGAGGACGACGAAGAGTTTTTGCGCGCGGGTGAATTCGATCATGGGCAAGTGATCTCCGGGCGGGAGGCGGGGATTATTTCGCAGCCGGCCGCTGGAACGGGATGCGATCGGGACTAACCGCGCCGCCGGAGATGATAAAGGTCATCGCCTGGTCGACGGTCCAGTCGGTCGGCGTGAGCTTGCCCACCGGCACGACCTCCAGATAGCCGGAGGTCGGATTGGGCGTGGTCGGTACGTACACCGCGGCGAGTTCTTCGCCGGTATGTTCGTCGTGCAGGATGCGGGTGACGAAGCCGACCGATTTCATCTCGTTGTGCGGAAAGTCGATCAGCACCACGCGCTGGGTGCCGTCGGGCTTGGTCTGCAGCAGGTCGAGCAATTGCCGTGCGCTGCCGTAAATGGTCTTGGCCAGCGGAATGCGCGCGATGAATTTTTCGACCCAGGCCAGCATCGTCTGTCCGGCGACGCGGCGCGCGAGCGCGCCGACCGTGATGATGAAGGCGAGGGTGACGACCAGGCCGATTGCGGTCTGCACCCAATTGTCGTCCAGCCAGCCGAGCAAGCGCGGATCGCTCGCGGCGATCTGTGCGGTCATCGGGCCGATGACCGGACGGCTGATGTCGGACAGCAGCACGAAGACAAACTTGAAGACGATCCAGACCAGCCAGATCGGCAGCAGGGTCAGCAGGCCGGTGAGGAACAACGATTGCAGTTTGCGCATGCGCCTAGTGTAGCGTGCGCGTCGTGCCGATCAGGGCTTGTCGAGATCTTGCGGACCCAGTTCGCGCACCAGTCGGAAGCCGACCTCGTCGTAGCCCTTGTCGCCGGCTTCGGCGCTGACGCGGCTCGCGGCCGTTGTCGGCGGGTCGCGCCAGCTCAATCCGCCGGCGAAGAAGCGGTTGCCCGCCGCAGCATCGCCCAGCCATTCGCTGACATTGCCGTGCAGGTCCTGGATACCGATCGGGCTGGCCACGAACGAACTGCCCGAGGCCGTGCCCTTGGCGCCGCAGGCGACCTGGCCGCTGCGGCAGGCATCGCCGCCGCGGTAGTCGTTGAAGCTGCGCCATTCGGCCTGCGTCGGCAGGCGATAACGTTCGCCGGTGCGCCGGCTCAGCCACTCGGCGTACGCGCGCGCGTCGGCATGGCTCACGCAGACGACCGGATGCGCGTCGGTCTGCGCGAAGCCGGGGCTGTTCCAGCTGCGCTTGCCGCCGAAGATGGTCGCGAGGGCGTTGCGCGCATTGCTGCAACGGCTGGGCGCGCGGCGCGTGGCGTTGGCGAACTGCGCGTAGTCGCCGCGCGTGACTTCCTCGCGCATGACCGCCAGTCCCGTGCGTGATTCGGTCGGCAAGGTCGCGAGCACCAGGGTCGGGCCGTTGCCCTTGGCGATCAGGTCGCCGGGCTTGGGCAGGACATTGGTGTTGGCGCGGCTCCAGGCCGGCTCCAGCGATTCCTGCGGTACTTCCAGGATCGCGGCGAGCGCCTTGGTCTTGCCGATGCCGGCGTAGTTGAAGCTCTTGGTGTCTTTTTCCAGGCGCGCGATCAAGGCGGGCGGGAACAAGGTCTGCAGGTTCGTCCACGCGGCGCCCTGCAGGCGGCCGGTGTCGCGCGCGAATTTCTGCGCGCGCTGGTAGGTGTTCTTCGCGGTGTCGTCGCGACCGGCCTTGATCGCATCGAGCACGGTCTTGCCGAAACCGCTGATGACTTCATCGGAGAGCTTGGGCAGGTCGGGATGGCGCGGCGCAAGTCGGCGCACGACCAGCAGGGATTCGGCGGCGTTGTCGCCAACGGGCGTGCTCAGGCGATTGGCCTTGATCTGCCGGCGCGCGGCCGACAATTCGCGTGCGCCGGGCACAGCCGGGTCGTAGTCGAGCGGCGTGACCGTGACATTGGTCTTGACCTGCGCGAACGGCGACGGCAGTACCTCGGGCGCGGGCGTCGTCGTGCCGGGCGTTTTTGGCGGCGTGGTCGCGGGGGGTGTGGTGGGCGTGGTCGTCGGCATCGCCGGCGGTGTCTGCGCGGTCACCGGCGCGGGCGTCGCGGGGGCGGCCGGTTCTTCGCCGGTGTAGAAATCCGGCGCTTTCGGAGGCGCCTCCGGGCGCTGGCGCATCGCGATCGCGACGATCGCGATCAGGGCGATGCCGAGCACACCGAACAGCACGGGCTTGAACCACGGACGCGCGCTCAGCGCTGTGCCGGGTTCGCCGCCCATCGGTGCGGCGCGCGGGCTTTCGCCGGCTGCACTGCGTTCGCGCGTGGCGATCTGGTTGAGCGCGCTGAGCATCTGCTGCGCGTTGCGATAGCGGTTGTCGGGCGCTTTCGCCATCGCGCGGTCGATGAACGGCTGCCAGTGTTTTTTCTCGACGGGCAGGCGCGGAATCGGATCCTGCGCATGCATCAGCGCCAGTGCGAGCGGATCGCTCGACAGATAGGGCAGTCGGCCAGTCAGCAATTCGTAGGCGAGCACGCCGACGCTGTACAGGTCGGCGCGACCGTCGACCGCTTCGCCGCGTGCCTGTTCCGGCGCCATGTAGCCGCCGCTGCCGACCGCGAGGCCGGCCGACGTGATGCGGGTGTTGTCGCGTTTGGACAGCGCGATGCCGAAGTCGGTGAGCAAGGGTCGGTCGGCATTGTCGAACAGCACGTTCTCGGCCTTGACGTCCCGATGCACGATGCCGCGCGCATGCGCGTATTCGAGCGCGGACAGCAGCGAGCGCAGCACTTCGGTGACGCGGCCTTCGTCGGCGGTGAAATCGCGCTGGCCCAGATGGCCCTTGGCCAGGTAGGGCAGCACGTAATACAGCAGACCCTGCGGCGTGCGTCCGACCTCGTGGATGCCGACGATGCAGGGGTGCTCGAGTTTGGCGATCGTGCGGGCTTCCTGCTCGAAGCGCTGCTTGCTCTTCTCGTCGGTCAGCGCCTCGGGCGACATGACCTTCACCGCGACCTGCCGGTCCAGAGACTCCTGCACGCCGAGATAGACGTAGGACATGCCGCCCTTGCCGATGCGCCGCATGACCCGGTAACCGGGGATCTCGGGCATGTAGCTGGTCAGTAGGGCCGACAGTTCTTCGGGTGAGAGCTCTTCGGAAGGCATGGCTACCGCAAGGGCAAGGGCTGGATTGGGGAGCATAAGCCAGCTGGCATCGGCCGGGAACACTCATGTGAAACTGCGAGCCACGTCACAGTTTCCTGCCGAACCGGGTTAGGTCGCCGGACCGGGGGCGGAATCGGGTCGTTTGCGGCGCACGTAGACCTGCTTGCGGACACGCGCCACGACGTCGCCGCCGGCATCGCGGACCTCGGTGTCGAACCAGCGCAGCAGCTTATCGCCGCCCTCGGTGGCCGCCCGGATTTCCTCCATCACCGCGTCCTCGAGACGGAATTCCGCCCAGACGGTGCCGCGGCCCGGTTTGACGAATTCGATCTCGGCCGCCTTGTCCCAGACCAGATAGCCCGGCCCGAGGTTGCGCATGACCATGATCATCCAGAACGGATCGGTCATCGCGAACAGCGAGCCGCCGAAATGCGTGCCGACGTAATTCTTGTTGTACCAGTGCTGGCGCAGCTCGACGCGCACCTGCCGGTAGTCGTCCGACACCGTCGGCACCCGGATGCCCGAGAACAGGAACGGCGGATAGATATTGAACAGGCGACGCAGGCGGCGGGCCGACATGGGCGTCAGAACAACACCGACGCCATCTTCCGGCGGTAGGCGCCGACCAGATCCTCGTCCTCGACGACGCGGAAGGCATCGATCAGCGCCTTCTTCGCCAGGCCGTCTTCATAGGCGCGGTTGCGCCGCAGCATTTCCAGGAACTGCTGCAGTCCGGCTTCGGAATCGCCTTCGACGATCTGCCGCACGCCCAGCAGATGGCGCGCGCGCAGGTCATCGGGGTCGGCGGCGATCGCGGCGAGCAGGGGCTCGCGCGGCGGCGCGTCCTTGAGCAGGGCGGCGAAGCCCAGGCGCGCACGCGCCTTCACCGCACGTTCGTCGGTGGCGAGATTCGCGGGCAGGGCATCAAGCAGCTTTTCTGCTTCGGCGACACCGCCGGTCTGCAACAGCGTGAGCACGAGATCGAGCTTGAGTTCGTCCTTGTCCGGTTCGGCCGCGATCGCCGCGCGCAGGCGCACGACTTCCGCGTGCGGATCGACGGGCGGCGCAGCGACGTCTTCTGCAGGCGCTGCCTCGTCGGCGGGTTTGGCTTCCACGCCGTGATGCTTGAGGAACTCGCGCAGCTGGCCCTCGGGCAGGGCGCCGGGGAAGCCGTCGACGATTTCGCCGCCCTTGACCAGCATCACCGTCGGAATCGACTTGATCTGGAAATAGCCGGCCAGCTGCTGCTCGGCGTCGACATCGACCTTGGCCAGGATGAAGCCGCCGTTGAATTCGGCCGCGAGCTTTTCCAGGATCGGGCCCAGCGTCTTGCACGGGCCGCACCAGGTTGCCCAGAAATCGATCAGCACCGGCACCTGCAGCGAGCGTTTGAGGACCTCGTCCTCGAAACGGGGCAGGGTGGCGTCAAAAACGTGGGCGGGCTGGGTCATGGCGGTCCGATCGATCTTGGGTCAGGAATGCGCGATCCGGCGCGGATCGCAGCGATCCTCATTCATTGCGCCACAGACTCGGAAAATCAAGCATCACGCCCTGGCAACGCGTCTGCCGCGCGGCGGCGACCAGCACGAAGTCGCGGCCGTCGAACAACCACTCGTGTTCGCTGCCGCAATCGCCCAGGCCCCGGCCCTTGGAAAATTCGCTCAGTCGCGCGGTCTTCGGGTCGTAGTCGGCATTCATCAGCCAATCTTCGGCGGCGTCGCCGGGAATCCCCGGCAGTCCGATCCGGCGCAGCTTGTCCGGCTGCGCGATCGGGCCGCGGAAGGCGCGATAGCCCGACTGATAGGCGCCGCGACCGCATTCGAGCAGGACGAGCGCGTCGGTGTCGTTGAGACGGAACGCGTGGCGCTCGGGCTCGTCTTCGGCTTCCACGTCGCAGTCCGACTCGGGTGCGAGCGCGAGCACGGCGGCCGCGTCGATCAGGGACTGCTCGCTCTTCTTGTCGAGCGCGGCGCCGGCATAGGGCCGGGCCTGGCGCTTCGGCGGCTTCGGCGCGGCCGGCACGGTGTCAGCCGGCGCGTCGCCGCGGCGGATCCAGGCGCTTTCGTGGCCGAGCCGTTGCTGCACGTCGTCGACGAACAACAGGGCAGCGACCAGGCCGTCGAGCGAAGCGCCGGTGTCGCCGACCGACAGGCGCTGGCCGTTGCGCAGCGTGTCGATCACGCCGGTGACGACGTCGGCGTCGGTGGTCAGCCAGGGTGCCTGCGGATCGGTGTCGTCGTGATCCCAGCGCTCGGCCGCCAGCGGCAGCGGTTTGCCGTCGAGTTGCAGGCGGGGCAGCAAGGGGCCGGGATCGGCGCCGAAGATTTCCAGGGACAGGTCGTCCTCCGGACCGGCGGCGCGAACGAAGCGCAGGACCAGGCTGGGCGTGTCCGCATCGGCGCCTTCGGCGACGCAGTGGCGCAGGTTGTCGCAGGTCACCACCCAGTCGCGAAACTCGCGTTCGACCGGAACGGCCGGGGCAGGTGACGGGGCCGCAAAAACGGGGGCGCTGATAAGGCAGGCAAGCAGGCAACGCAGCAACATTCGGGGGTCTCCATCGGGGGCTGGCAGGCGAGGCCGGCGGGTCAATCTACCGGCTAGGCGCACGCAGTCCTATGCCGGGGCAGGACAGTCCGGCCTCGATAGATGTGCACTTGACAGCACATAATGTAATACATAGATTACATTTAGTTCTGTGGAGGTTACGCCATGAGTCTGACCCGCGTCCGCGACATCGCCCTGAGCCTGATGGCCCTGGTCGGTCTGTACCTGCTGTATTTCGCGCCCGACCGAGACTACGGCTGGATCGGCAATGCGATCCTGATCGGCAGTGCCTGGATCACGTTCTATCTGTGGTCCAAATCCGCGCCCCTGGCCGGGCTGTCGTGGTCGCTCGGCGAGCAGCTCGCGACGCTGTCGTTGGCGTTCACCGGCGTGGTCGCGGTGTTCTTCGTGCTGAAGATGCAGCAGATGGGCTGGCAGGTGACCGATCTGAAACAGCCGGGCGTGCGCTCGCTCGGACGCAACATCGTGCTGATGCTGGTGTTGAGTTATGTGCTCATGGCGGCCTTGCGGGCGCGCGCCGGCCAGGAAGCGGTCGAGGACGAGCGCGATCGGCAGATCGCCGCGCGTGCCGCCGCGCATGCGCATATCGTGCTGGTCGTCGCGCTGATTGGCCTGGTGTTGAATCTCGGGTTCGGCGGCTCGGTGTTCGCGTCGTATGCGACGCCGCTGAACATCGCGCACTGGCTGATCGGACTGTTGATCGCCTCCATTCTGGCCGAACATTTCTCCGCGGTCTGGCAATACCGGCGCGACCGCGCGTGAGCACGGTCCCGGTCAGCAACCAGATCCGCCGCCTGCGTTTCGAGCGTGGCGAGATGACGCAGGAAGAACTCGCGCGCCGTTGCCAGGTGACGCGACAGACCATCATCGCCCTGGAAGCCGGCAAATATGCGCCCTCGCTGGAGCTGGCGTTCCGCATCGCGCGCGCTTTCGGCACCGGTGTCGAGGACGTGTTCGCCTGGCAGGAATGAGCGACGGCGACTGCGCTAGACTCGTGCCGTCCCTGCGCGCGCAGGATCATTCAAGGTATCGGGGCAAGGCATGAACAAGACCGCAGGATTGGCAGTGCTTTCCATCGTCGTGTTGCTTGCCGCGTGCCAGCGCGAGACGGCGCCCGCCGCCGCGCCGAGTCTGCCGGCTGCGGTTATCCCTGCGCCGGTTCCCGTTGCGACACCGCTGCCGCCGCCCAAGCTCGTCGTCGATCCGCATTTTTCGGTCACGCCGGCGACGTTCCGCCGTTGCGATGCGGACAAAGGCGCGATCACTGCGAAAGTCGCGTGGGATTTCAGCGGTACCAAGGCGCGCGAAATCGGCATCTTCGTCGAGACGCCGGGCAGTGAAGCAAAACTATGGATGGGTGGTGGTCCGAAAGGGGCCGCGCAGACCGGTCCCTGGGTATACGACGGCACCATCCTGAGTGCGATCGACATGGATCTGCAGGAAGCCGTGGGCCAGGTGCAGGTCAAGGCAACGCCCTGTCCCTGAAGCCCGCTCGCAGTTCGCGTCAGGCGAATTCGCGGCGCAGGTAGTCCCACAGGCCGAACACGGTCACCAAGGCGCCGCCGGCGAGTCCCGCGACGAGCACGAAAGCGACGTACTTGCCTTCGCCGGCGAGAATCTGGATCGGCATCGTCCACGGAAACCAGTGGCCAAAGCGTTCCGACTGTCCGATCAGGAAACCCATGACCGTCGCCGTCATGCCCGTCGCGACCGCGACGGTGAAACTGCGCCAGCGGATCGAGATCCAGGTATGCAGTGCGACGATCAGCAGGGCGGCGACGAACAGTCCGGCGCCGCGCGTGGCGATGAATTCCCAGGGCGGTGCGCCGGCCAGACCCATCGCGGGTTTGACCAGCATCAGCACGCCGCCGCCGATCGGGATCAGCACGGCCAGCACGCCCGTGGCCAGCAGCACCATCGCCGCGAGCGCGACGAGTTTGGCCAGGTAGTGCACGCGACGCGGCACCGGCAGGGCGAGCAGGTGCTTCCACAGGCGTTCGTTGTGTTCGAGCGCGGCCAGCAGCGCCGCTTCCAGCGTGACGAACAGCGGCAGCATCAGGATCGCCCACAGCGCCAGGCACGATTGTGCGAACAGGCGCCAGGCGGCGGCCGGATCGCCGAGGGCGTGATCGCCCATCTTGCTGAAACTCATCTGCAGCACGTACAGCGCGACGACGACGGTCGGCGCGATCAGGCACATCCACAGCGCCAGCGTGCCGCGCAGCTTGACGCTCTCCGCGGACAGGGCGCGCATCAGCGGGCTCATGCGGCGTGCTCCAGGGCGCTGTCGAGGGTGAGATCGAAGAACAGCGATTCCAGCGACACCGTCTCGCGCGCGAGATGGGTCACGGTGATGCCGTGGGTCACGAGCAGATGGTTGATCTCGCCGCCGGTGCGCACGGTCAACTGGACCTGTAGTGTCTGCGGGTCGGTCAGGCTGGCGTCTTCGCCGTGCGCGAGCAGGAATTCAAGGGCGCGCAGCGGCGAGTCGCAGCGCAGGATCAGGCGCGGTTTCACGCGGCTGCGCAGGTCTTCGAGGCGCCCTTCGAAACGCAGTCGTCCGCCATGCAGCACGCCGACGTGGCTGGCGATGAGTTCGATTTCGCTGAGCAGATGGCTGGACACAAACACGGTGAGTCCGTCTTCATCGACCAGGCGCCGCAGCATCTGGCGCATGTCGAGAATGCCGGCCGGATCAAGGCCATTGCTCGGCTCGTCGAGGATCAGCAGCTTTGGCTGTCCGAGCAGGGCCAGCGCGATCGCGAGGCGCTGGCGCATGCCCAGGGAGTAGTCGCGCACGCGGCGATCGGCCGCCTCGCGCAGGCCGACGCGTTCGAGCGTCTGTTCGATGCGTGCCTTCGGCACGTCGAGCAGGCGACGCGTGATGTCGAGGTTCTCGCGGCCGCTCAGATGCAGATACAGCGACGGCGATTCCACGAGCGCGCCGACCAGGCCCAGGGTCGTGCGCGTCTTGCGGTCCAGCGGCTGGTCGAACAAGGCGATCTCGCCGCTGTCGGGGCGCAGCAGGTCGAGCAGCAGGCGGATCGTCGTGGTCTTGCCGGCACCGTTCGGTCCGAGGAAGCCGTAGATGCTGCCGGCCGGCACGTTCAGGTCGAGATCGCGGACGCCGAAGCCGCCAGGAAACTGGCGCGTCAATCGACGGGTGCGGATGGCGAGGGGCATGATCGGGTCCGGTGCGGCGAGGGGCGGGGCGGGCGACGCAGTGTCGCTGTCGCCGCCCGCGGCCACCATGTGCCGGACGTTGGCCAACCACCCGCCGCGCCGGCGTAGACTGCGGCCAATCGTCCGAGGGGCCCGCCATGAAACGTGCAGTCTTGAAGCGTCCGGTCGTGAACCGCTGGCTGATCGCCGCCACCTTGCTCGGCACGAATGCCGCGCTCGCCGATGCCAGCCTGCACTTCCGCGTCGAAGGCCAATGCGAAGCGATGATGCAGCAGGTGCAGGTCTCCGGCAGCCAGCTGCGCATGGACACCAAAACCGCCGACATGGATGTCACGACCCTTTTCGACGGCAGCGAAGAACTCATCACCTATCTGATGCACGACAAGAAGCGTTTCCATCAGATCGAAGTCGACGAGGATGCGCTCGACTACACCGGCGATGTCGCCAACAGCACCGGCATCTACATGGACAACCAGCTCGGCAAGATCCAGGAGCAGCTCAAGGCGCAGTGCGCCCAGATGCGCAAGAGCGGCCTCGACTGCGCCAGCATGCCGAACATGGAAGAGCTGATGCGTACGGCCGGCATGGCGCAGCCGAAGATCGAAATCCGCGACACCGATCGCCGGGAAACGGTCGCCGGCGTGAGCTGCGAGGTCGTCGAGCGGTGGGAGAACGGCGTGCGCGTGCAGGAAGACTGTTATGCGACGCCCGCGGCCTTGCCGATTCCGGCGGCCGATCAACGCGGTTTCAGTCGCGGCATCATCACGATGCAGCGCTATGGCCAGAGTTTCGAGGGCATGAGCAAGCGCTTCGCCCCGAGCGCCACGCAGACCACCGCGCGTCCGCGCGCCAAGGACAGCCTTCCGCTGTCCCAGGTCTGCTACGCCCCCGACGGGAGCGTGCGCGGCCGCGTGACGCTGGAGCTCGATACGCAGGCGGTCGACGAAGCGCGCTTCGCGATTCCCGCCGGCTACTCGAAATACAACATGCAGGAAGAGATCAACCGCGAGTCGGACTAGCCGTCGTGGTTGCCGGCGGCTCAGTGAAACGAATGCCGTCGAAGACCTCGTCCGTCAGCTCCATCAGATCGACCTGGTAGGCGGCTTCGCGGCTGGCGGTGTGCTCCGACAGTTCCACCTGGACCAGTGTTCCGGCGGCCTGCGGATGGCGACAGGTTTCGCCCCGGAACGTGCGGAACGATTGCGCGGTGGGCGCGGACTTGTCGAAGTAGATGCCGTCGTAGCGCACGCAGGCGACGCCTTTGGCTTCGGTCCAGTTGTAGTGGACGCTGACCTTTTCCAGCGGCGACAGCGCTTGCACCTGACGCGCTTCGGCGAACTGCTGGGTTCCGCGAATTCAGTTCAATGGCCTTGGCGCAGTGTGGATTTCAGGTCCGGACTGAAACGGACTCCCGTGTCGGAAACCTCATTTTTCGGCGCTGTCCATGGGAAGGTCGGAAACCGACCAGCTTCCGTCGGTGGACTGGTAGGCGATGACTCTTTGCCCTGCATTGATGAAGCTGCCGGTGCACAAACCTACTTTGATGCTCAACCTGTTTGTGGCGTGGCCTTTGCGCGTCTCGGTAACAACAATGCGGAGATCGCGATTGCCGTCGATCACCTTGTCGAACGCGGCGAAGTCATCGCTTCCGGGCGGCAAGGACTCCAGGTCTTGCATGGTTGCACTGGATACCCAACCGACGACAACCGTCTGTGCAAGCTCGAACCGCACGTCCGGCTGAAGCTGTCGACAGGCCGTCGCGCAAGCCGGCGCAAGTGCCAGCGTGAGGAAGAACAGGATTTTGGTAGGCATTTTCATTTCGGTCCAAACTCCTGAATTTTGTCATCTTTGTGTAGCTCAGCGAGCGATCTGCCGTTCGCTGTATTGAGCCTATGAGTAGCGACTTCCAACTGGTTCAATCGTTGGAAGAGCTGCGGGAACTGGCCCAATGCCAACCTCTTCCAGGCCGACAATTTCGCCTGACTCGCTACTATCCCAGGTTCCGGTAAGCCAGCAACGCAGCAACGAAGCCTATTGGGATGTAGCCAAGCCATGCGGGAGTGCGATGCCCAACGTGGTTTGCTGCGGCGATGCCCAAGTGCATGAAGGCGGCAAGTCCCAGCGTGGCGGGAAGCCACATGGCGCTACGGCCCCTCTCGGGAAAGTGAGAGGCATAGGCGGCCATGGCGAACCAGGAGGCCACGGCAAAAAAGCCGAAGCACGATGCGGCGAGGCCGTTTCTAAGAAATTTCGGGTTCATTTCTAGGCTATTGCCAAAAGGTAGGACGCGAACATCTACCGCCGAATCTGCACCGACTCCCGCGTCCGCTGGAGTCGCGCTTTTTCCTTCGCGTCGAAATCGGCCAGGCAGACGTCGCGCTTGGTCATGGCGCATTCGAGGTAGTCGATGATTTCGATGACGGCGGCGCGTAGGGCGCGCGAGCCGGGGCCGTCGTCGATGGAGCTGATGTTGAAGGCGCCCGAGCTCATGTCCTTGGCCTCGCTGGGCGCCGTGCGGCCTTCGATCGTGCGGGCGTAGCGGATTTCGCCGGTCGTGGTGTCGATCACGCGCAGGTCCACGGCGAGATAGCCGCCATGCGAAACCTGCTCGATGCCGGCGCCGACGCCGAGGAAGCCGCGTTTGACCTTGGTCTCGGTCTGTTCCTCGAATGCGGTGACCGTGCCGGTGATCAGGTACTGCGCGCCGGTGAGCTTGCCGATCTGGATGCTGGTTTCGGCCGAGACGCGGCCGGACGCGGACAGGTTCTGTTCTTCGAGGACCGCGCGCAGCTTCTGGCGTTCGACGATGTTGAAGGCCGACCGCGAGGACAGTTCATTGGTCAGCATTGTGGTCAGCGCGCGGCCGGCGCCGCCTTGCATGAACATCGCGCCGGTCTCGTCCTGGAACTTGAGCACACCGATAATCGGGCGGCTCGCGGGCAGGGCCGCGACCGGCGTCGCAGGCGCGACGGCCGGGGTCGGCATCGGTGCAGTGGCCGTTTCCTGCGCCAGCGCGGGCAGGGCGAGCACGAACAGCAGCAGGGCGAGGCGGGTCATGCGTCGATCATAGCGCCCCGAGCTGCGGCGGGAAGAGCTGGCCACGGCGCCGGTTCGAACACGACGGGTGTGCTGTCCTCGCACGCATCGGGGAGAAAAGGCGCCGATCCGATCGCCTCGTGCTCGCTACCGGCCTGGGCGAGCCTCGCCGCGAGAGCGGCATCGTCGCTTTCGCGGCAAAGCCCGCGATAGGCCGCGCGGCGCTCATTCGTCGTCCGCCCCAGGGCCAGATAAACCCGGTGCGGGCTGAGCAGGGCATCGCGCTGGCCCTCGGCATTGGCGCGGTGACTACTCCAGGGGTAGACGCAGGCGCAGGCCGCGAGGCCGGCACGCACCGGCGCGGTTTCCACCTGCCGCATGGCGGCAAGCAAGTGATGCTCGCCGTCGATGGCACGGCAGTCGTGCCGGCTGAGCCAGGGGCTGCCGTATTTGCCGGCGCCATGCCGGATCTGATCGTGCACCAGGCCACGCAGGCTGTCGGCGAGCAGGGCGGTCACGAGCAGCTGCACCCGGTCGGGCATCAACGCGTAAGCATGCACAGCACAGGCCCGGCGCAAGGCCACGGCCCGCAGGCGCAGCAGGTATTGCCGGAAGTCCCCCGGCGTCGTCAGGCAGGCATGCCGACGCCGGCCCTGGAAGCTCAGATGCCAGGTGGTGCCCGGCGGGCAGGCGGGGGTCAGGAGGGGCATGGGCAGGCTCCGGCGGCGTGATCGGCAGGTTCGCGCGCGTCGCCGGTGCGCGGCCGTCGGTGGGAAGGCGGTGCGGGCGTAGGGCAATGACGGTGTTTTCGTGTGGGAATGCGCGTTCCCGTTTTCGTGCTCCCCCCGCCTGCGGTACCCTCAACGCCTGATTTCGCCTGTTGGCCCTTATCCCCCATGCAAGACACTCAAGACCCCGGCGCCTACAGCCCGAAGGCCGTGGAATCGGCCGCGCAGGCCCATTGGCGCAACACCCGCGCCTTTGAAGTCACCGAAGACTCGTCCAAACCCAAGTATTACTGCCTCTCGATGCTGCCGTACCCCTCGGGGGCGCTGCACATGGGCCATGTGCGCAACTACACCATCGGCGACGTGATCAGCCGCTTCCGGCGCATGACCGGCTACAACGTGATGCAGCCGATGGGCTGGGATGCGTTCGGCCTGCCCGCCGAGAACGCCGCGATCAAGAATCACACCGCGCCCGCGAAGTGGACCTACGCCAATATCGAGCACATGCGCGGCCAGCTGCAGTCGCTCGGTTATGCGATCGACTGGAGCCGCGAAGTCACCACCTGCACGCCCGAGTACTACCGCTGGGAACAGCTGATGTTCACGCGCCTGTTCAAGAAAGGCATCGTGTACCGCAAGAATTCGGTCGTGAACTGGGATCCGGTCGACCAGACCGTGCTCGCCAACGAACAGGTCATCGATGGCCGCGGTTGGCGCAGCGGCGCGATCGTGGAAAAGCGCGAGATTCCGCAGTGGTTCCTCAAGATCACCGCGTATGCGCAGGAATTGCTCGACGGTCTGGACACGCTGTCGGGCTGGCCCGATGCGGTCAAGACGATGCAGCGCAACTGGATCGGTCGCAGTGAAGGTCTCGAGATCAACTTCGCCGTGGACGGAGAAGCCGAGCCGCTGACCGTGTTCACCACGCGTCCCGATACGCTGATGGGCGTGACCTATGTCGCGGTTGCCGCCGAGCATCCGCTCGCCGTGAAGGCCGCCGCGAACAATCCGCAGCTCGCGGCCTTCATCGAAGAATGCAAGCACGGCGGCGTGTCCGAGGCCGAGCTGGAAACGCAGGAAAAGAAGGGCGTCGCTACCGGCGTGTACGCCGTGCATCCGGTCAGCGGCGAGAAAGTGCCAGTCTGGGTCGCCAACTTCGTGCTCATGGGGTATGGCACCGGCGCGGTCATGGCCGTGCCCGGTCACGATCAGCGCGATTTCGAATTCGCACACAAATACGCGTTGCCGATCCAGCAGGTCATCGCGATCCGCTCGCCGCTTCCGCCGCACCTGGCACCGGAGTTCGCGTACGACGTCAACGAATGGAAAGAGTGGTACGGCGACAAGACCCGCGACGATCTCATCGTCATCAACTCCGGCGAACTCGACGGCATGGGCTACAAGCAGGCCTTCGAGCATCTGGTCGCGAAGTTCGAGCGCGAGTCGCTGGGCGCGCGCCGGGTGAATTTCCGTCTGCGCGACTGGGGCGTGAGTCGCCAGCGTTACTGGGGCTGCCCGATTCCGATCATCTACTGCGCCCAATGCGACGCGGTGCCGGTGCCGGAAGACCAGCTGCCGGTGGTATTGCCCGAGGACGTCGCGTTTACGGGCATGAAGTCGCCGATCAAGGCCGATCCCGAGTGGCGCAAGACCACCTGTCCGAATTGCGGCGGCCCGGCCGAGCGCGAGACCGACACGTTCGATACCTTCATGGAGTCGAGCTGGTACTACGCGCGCTACACCTCGCCGGGTGCCAACGATCTGGTCGATGAGCGCGCGAACCACTGGCTGCCGGTCGACCAGTACATCGGCGGCATCGAACACGCGATCATGCATCTGATGTATTTCCGCTTCTATCACAAGCTCATGCGCGACGCGGGCATGGTCAAGAGCGACGAGCCGGCGACGAATCTGCTGTGCCAGGGCATGGTCATCGCCGACACGTTCTATCGCGAAGTGCCCGGCGCGCCGAACGAATGGTTCAATCCGGCTGACGTCGATGTCACGTTGGATGAGCGCGGCCGCGTCACCGGTGCGACGTTGAAGTCGGATGGCCTGCCCGTGCACGTCGGCGGCACCGAGAAGATGGCCAAGTCCAAGAACAACGGCGTCGATCCGCAGCTCATGGTCGATCGCTACGGTGCCGACACCGTGCGCCTGTTCTCGATGTTCGCCGCGCCGCCGGAGCAGTCTCTGGACTGGAACGAATCCGGCGTCGAAGGCATGTCGCGTTTCCTGCGCCGGCTGTGGTCGCAGGCGCACAAGCATGTCGCGGACGGTCCGGCACCGACGCTCGATCTCGCCGCGCTGTCGCCTGCGGCGAAAACCCTGCGCCGCCAGCTGCACGAAACCATCCAGAAGGTCGGCGACGACTACGGTCGCCGCTACACCTTCAACACGGCGATCGCAGCCGTGATGGAACTGCTGAATGCCCTCGCGAAGTTCGACGAAACCGGCGACAGCGCGCGTGCCCTGCGTCAGGAAGCTTTCGAAGCCGTGACCTTGCTGCTCAATCCGATCACGCCGCACACCGCGCATGCGCTGTGGCAGTCGCTGGGCCATGCCGAGGCGACGCTCGAAGACATTGCTTTCCCGAAGGCGGACCCTGCGGCCCTGGTGCGCGACAGCGTGACCCTGGCCGTGCAGGTCAACGGCAAGCTTCGCGGTACCATCGAGGTCGCGGCGAACGCGGCCCGGGATGAGATCGAAGCCCTGGCCCAGGCGGAAGCGAACGTCGTGAAATTCCTCGAAGGTCTGGCGGTGAAGAAGATCATCGTCGTGCCGGGCAAGATCGTGAATATCGTGGCGGCCTGAGTTGCCTTTGTTTGCTGCGGGCCTCGTCGGTGACGGCGAGGCCGGCTCAACCGGTCCGGATTGCCGGACCACCGGAGTGAAATCGTGAGACTGCTCGTGATCGTGGCATTGCTGCTCCTCGCCGGCTGCGGATTCCATCCGCGCCAGCAGATCCGGTTGTCCGAAGCCGTGGGCCCGATGAAGGTCGAGACCGCCGATCCCTACAGCCAGCTGGGCGTGGAACTGGCGAGCTCGCTCAGCCGTGCGGGCGCCACCGCGCCGGTCGACGGCGTGCCCTCGGCGTCGCTGAAGATCACTGGCGAAAACTGGTCGACGATTCCGCTGTCGCTCGATCAGTTCGCGCAGGTGCGTGAATACCTCACGCGCTATCGCGTCGATTTCGTGCTGCAGTCGGCCGACGGCAAGCCGCTGGTCGAGGCGCAGAGCATCGAACTCTCGCGTGAATACACCTACGACGCGAACGCGTCCGCCGGTAGCCCGGCCGAGCAGGAACTGATCCAGCGCGAGCTGCGCCGCGACATGCAAGCCGCGATCCTGCGCCGCATCGACATCGTGCTGCGAAACACGCCGGACTGATGGAACTCCGCCCCGACCGCCTGGAACGCCAGCTGGCCGGCGAACCCTTGCGACCGGTGTATCTGGTCGCCGGCGGCGAACCGCTGATCGTGCAGGAATGCGCCGATGCGATCCGCGCCCGCGCGCGCGAGGAAGGCTACGGCGAACGCGAAGTGCTCGACGCCGAAGGCAGCTTCGACTGGAACGCGCTGACCATGGGCGTGGCCTCGCTGAGTTTGTTCGCGACGCGCCGGCTGTTCGATCTGCGCTTGCCGACCGGCAAACCGGGCAAGGACGGCAGCGAAGCGATCCAGGCCTATTGCAACAATCCGCCGCCCGACACCGTGCTGCTGATCACCGCACAGGACTGGAGCAAATCGCACGCGGGCAAATGGAGCGAAGCGATCGCACGCGCCGGGCATGTATTGCCGGTGTGGCCGGTCAAGCCGCATGAATTGCTCGAATGGCTCGGCAAGCGCCTGCGTCAGCGCGGCCTGGTCGCGACGCCGGCCGCGGTGGCGATGCTCGCCGAGCGCGTCGAAGGCAATCTGCTCGCGGCCGCGCAGGAAATCGACAAGCTCGCCTTGCTCTCGCCCGGCGCACAGCTCGACGAGGATGCGATGGATCGTTTCGTCGCCGACTCCGCGCGTTTCGACGTCTTCAAACTGGTCGAAGCCGCGCTTGCCGGCGATGCCTCGCGGGCCTCGCGCATGTTGCGTGCGCTCAAGGCCGAAGGCGAGCAGGTGCCGGGTCTCTTGCCGATGCTGGCGATGGAAGTACTGCGCCTGGGCCAGCTCGCGCGCGTGCAGGCCGACGGCGGCAATGTGATGAACGCGATGCGCGATGCGCGCATCTGGGAAAGCAAGCAGGCGCTGTACCGGCGCGCGATCGACCGGCATCCGGCGGCGCGATGGGAAGTGTTCGTCGGCGAGGCCGGTCGCATCGACCGCATCGCCAAGGGCCGCGAATCGGGCGACGCCTGGCTCGCGCTGGAGCGGTTGCTGGTGACGATGGCCGAGCCCAAGGCACGTCGTCTGCTGGCCTCGTGAGCCTGCGCATCCTCTATGGCGGGACCTTCGATCCGATCCATCTGGGTCATCTGGCCGTAGCTGCGGCCGCGCGCGATGCGCTCGACGCGAAGGTGTATTTCCTGCCGGCCGGCGATCCGCCGCACCGTCCGCCGACCGGCGCGAGCGCCGAGCAACGCGTGCGCATGATTGCGCTCGCGATCGCCGAGCAACCCGGCTTCCTGCTCGATCGCCGCGAACTCGAACGCAGCGGTCCGTCCTACACCGTCGATACCCTGCGCGAACTGCGGGCGCAGCTGGGGCCGGACGAGCCGCTCGCGTGGCTGGTCGGCGATGACGCCTTCAGCGGGCTGTCGAGCTGGCACGACTGGCGGTCGCTGTTCGATCTGGCGCATTTCGTCGTCGCCGTACGGCCGGGCTACGCGCTCGACAACCTGCCGGAGAATCTCGCGCAGGCCTGCGACGGGCGCTGGGAGAGCGATCCCTCGGCCCTGTCCGGGCAGCCTGGCGGCCGCCTGTTCCGCCTGGCGATGCCGCCGCATCCGGCGTCTGCCAGTGGTATCCGGCGCTCGCTGGCGGGCGGCCGAGGCGACCGGGGCTGGCTGGCGCCGGCCGTCGCCCTTTACATCCACAAGCTCGGCCTCTACCAGAACCGTTGACGGGGGCCGGTGATCGGCAGGGGTATAATCGCCCCCGGTCTGGCGCGGCGAACCGCGGCTGCCGGACCCATTCCCCCATCACGAGACAGCGCGTTGACCACCCAAGCCCACGTCATCAAGACCAAAATGCCGGACCCGGCGCCGTCGCCGGAAGCGTTGCTCAAGCAGGTGCACGCAGCGCTGGAAGAAATGAAAGCCAAGGATGCGGTCGAGATCGACGTTCGTGGCAAGACGAGCATCGCCGACTATCTCGTCGTGGTCTCGGGCACCTCCACGCGTCACGTGAAATCCGTCGCCGATGAAGTGGTGCAGTTCGCGAAGAAATGCGGCGTGATGCCGCTGGGCGTGGAAGGCGAGCGCGAAGCGGAATGGGTGCTCGTGGACCTGGGCGACGTGATCGTGCACGTGATGCTGCCGCGCATTCGCGAGTTCTACGCGCTCGAACGTCTGTGGACGGTCGGCGACCAGCCGCCCGAAGCCGAATAATTTCCGCGAAACCATGAAAGCCCGGCTCATCGCCGTCGGCGAGCGTGCGCCGGACTGGGTCGCCAGCGGTTTTTCGGAATATCAGAAACGACTGTCGCACTGGCTCCCGCTGGAGCTGGCGGAGGTCGCGCCGGGCTTGCGCGGCAAGGGCCGTGACGCGGCGCGCGCGATGAGCGACGAAGGCACGCGCGTTCTCGCGGCCCTGCCCAAACAGGCGCATGTGGTCACGCTCGACGGCCGTGGCAAACCGTATTCTTCGGAACAGCTGGCGCAACGGCTCGAAGCCTGGCGCCAGCAGGGACGCGATCTGGCGTTTCTCATCGGTGGTCCGGAAGGACATCCGCCGGAAGTGATCGCCGCGGCGAACGAAAGCTGGTCGCTCGGCCCGCTGACCTTGCCGCACATGCTCGTCCGGCTGGTGCTCGCCGAACAGCTCTATCGCGCCTGCAGCCTGCTCGCGAACCATCCCTACCATCGAGCGTAGGAGCCCGCGCGCTGGCGATCAGATCAGGGAGAGGTCGTGTCGCGCGCCACGTGCGAGACGTGGAATCCGAACCACGTTGCTTTGCCCTTCAGCACGAGCGCAACGGGACGATCGGGAAGTTCGGCGAAAAACATTTCGCCGATGCAGACGTGGCTGAGAAACTTGCGCCGCAATGCCTCGCCCTCGACGCGGTACCTGCAGCCGCGCCGGCCGTGGTATTCGTCGCGGATCAACGATGCCGGTTCCTCGTGCGGGTCGCCGACGGCCAGGGTCACTAGGTCGGGCAGGGCGTGGACGATGATCATCCAGAACATGGCGTAGAGCATGAAGGGCAGCAGCGTGTACATCAGGACCTTGTTGAACAGCGATGCACCTTCCTGCGTGCGCATGCGCCCGGTCGCATAGCCCCAATACATCGCGGCGGCAGCGCCCACGGCCGCAGCGATCGCCAGGCCATTGCCGATCCGATACCAGTCTTCGGATGGCACGAAGTTCGCGAACAGAAGCTCGTACACGATCAACGCCATGCACACCATCAAGCCGTTGACGACGACCTTTCTCAGGGTCGAAACCGGGCCCTGGCCGTAGTAGGTGTCCGAAAATGACAAACGCGTCTCCTTGTCCGGCGCGCTCGCCGTTCGACGGGATGCAGCAGCAGCGGAACTATTTTTTGGGGCGCAGCGACCCGAGCGCCGGCAATTTCACCGGCACGCCGTTCTCGCAATCGCCCAGGTCGCACAGCAGTTTCACCATCGTCGGCTGCGATTGCACGAGCAGGTGGAAGATCGTGTTCTGTTCGATCGAGCCGCGCACCGCAGCCGAGCCCGGGCCGCGCGCCCAGACGCCGACATCGTCGCCGCCATGCGTCTCGCTCGACAGCGGCCACATCGATTCCTGCAGGTAGTCCGGATCCTGGGTGTCGACATTCGTCAGGTCGGGGCGACCGATCGCCGGTTCGACCATCGACAGCGTGTGCGGTGCATGTTTCGGTCCGGCGGGCTGCTGGCTGCTGGCGCCGGCATAGCCCGGGCCATTGGTGTAGTTGAGCGTGGTGAAGGGCAGGCCGAGTTTGTCGCGCGCCAGGCCCGCGGCATCGTCTTCGCTTGCGCCACCGGTGACCTTGCCCAGAATCGGATTGCCGCGCTGCGGGTAGCCGACGAAGCTCATCGTATGCGAGTGGTCGGCGGTGACGAGGATCAAGGTGTCGGCCTCGTCGGTCATCTCGGTGGCGGCGCGCACCGCGTCCGACAGCGAAATGGTTTCGGTCAGGGCGCGATAGGCATTGCTGGCGTGATGGGCGTGGTCGATACGTCCGCTTTCCACCACCAGGAAAAAACCCTTTGGATTCTGCTGGAGCACCGTGATCGCCGCGCGCGTCATCTCGGTGAGGCTGGGTTCGCCGGCGGCATCCTTGCGGCGATCGTGCTCGTAGTTCATGTGGTCGGGCTCGAACAGTCCGAGCAGGTGCGCGGTGTGCGCGAGGTCCAGCGCGGCCAGCTGCTTGCCGTTCCACACATAGCGGCCGTCCGGATGGCGCTGCTGCCATTCCTCGATCAGGTTGCGGCCGTCCAGGCGCACCCCGTTGTCGCGGGCGCGTTCGGGGTCTTCCGTTTCTGCGGGCAGAAACTGGCTGCGACCGCCGCCCATCGCGACCTCGATGCCGTTGCCGATGTCGAAGCCCACCAGTTGCCGGGCCAGGTCGAGGCAGCCGGCGGCTTTGGCGTCGGCGGGCATCTCGACATCGTTCTCCCAGTTGCGTTCGGAGACATGGCCATACGTCGCGCCAGGCGTGGCATGGGTCAGGCGCGTCGTCGTCACCACGCCGGTGGACAGGCCGGCCGCCTCGGCGATTTCCACGGCGGTCGCGAGCGGCGTCTTCTTTCCGGCGGCGCAGTCGCCACGACGTGCTTCCTGGCCGACGCTGAGCATGCCGATGCGCGTTTTCGCGCCGGTGATCATCGCCGTCATCGTGCCGGCGGAGTCGGGCGTTTGGCTGTCGGTGTTGTAAGTTCGGCTGAGCGCGGTGTAAGGGAAACGCTCGAAGCTGAGCTGGTTCTCTTCGCCCGGCTGCTGCCGCGACTGGCCTTCGAAAATGCGCGCAGCGGCGACCGTGGGCAGGCTCATGCCGTCGCCGATGAACAGGATCACGTTTTTCGCTCGGGCCTGTCCGGCGCCGCGCGACTGCGCGCTCGCCGCCCCGGCGCGGAACCACCAGGCCGGCGACTCGCCCTGGGGTCGGGCGATGGCAGGCACGGTGATCGGCGCCGTCGTTGTCGCGACGGCAGGGGCAGGGGATCGGGAAACGGGGGTTGCGGCGCAACCTGCGAGTCCCAACACGGCCAGGAGGGCAATTCGGAAGTTGGATCGCATGGGCAAGGACAAGGTCTGAATCGGGCCAGTATGGCCGATCCGATGGCAGTTCCATGACAGGCTGCGGTGGCGGGGCTCAGCAGCTATCCTTGGGCGATGCTCCATCTCGCCTCGAAATCTCCCCGACGTCTCGAACTGCTCCGGCAGCTCGGCCTCGATCCCGGTCTGCTGGACCTGGACGTACCCGAGCAGCGTCAGCCCGGTGAACCGCCCGAGGACTATGTCAGCCGCGTCGCCCGCGAGAAGGCTGGTGCCGGCCTGCTCAAGGTGATGTCGTCGCCGCAGGCCGTCGTGCTCGGCGCCGACACCGAAGTCGTGCTCGGCGATACGGTGTACGGCAAGCCGACCGACGCCGCCGATGCCGCGCGCATGCTCGCCGAGTTGTCGGGTCGCACGCATCGCGTGATCACCTGCGTGTGGCTGGTCAGCGCCGGTCGCGAGGAACATGCGACCAGCATTTCCGACGTGCGTTTCGCCGAACTCACCGGGCCGCAGATCGAGGCCTACGTCGCCTCCGGCGAAGCCTTCGGCAAGGCGGGTGCCTACGGCATCCAGGGGCGCGCCGCGGCGTTCATCGCCCATCTTTCCGGCAGCCATTCGAGCGTGATGGGCCTGCCGCTGCACGAAACCGCCGTCTTGCTGCGCAAATTCCAGTTGCTCCCCTAAGCACTTTCGTAAGCGAGATCGCCTTGTCCGAAGAAATCCTGATCAACGTCACGCCGCGCGAAACCCGGGTCGCGCTGGTGGAAAACGGCATGCTGCAGGAACTGCACATCGAGCGCGCGTCGCGGCGCGGCGTGGTCGGCAATCTGTACAAGGGGCGTGTCCAGCGCGTGATGCCGGGCATGCAGGCGGCCTTCGTGGAAATCGGCCTGGACCGCGCCGCGTTCCTGCACGCGTCCGACATCATGCGCGTGCCGCAGGTGCAGCCGGGCGAGAGCGAAGAGCCGGCCCCGCCGGCGCCGCCGCCGATCACCTCTCTGGTGCATGAAGGCCAGGAAATCGTCGTGCAGGTGGTCAAGGACCCGATCGGCGGCAAGGGCGCGCGTCTGACCACGCAGATTTCCATTCCCTCGCGTTATCTCGTGCTGCTGCCGTATTCGCGCGTGATCGGCGTGTCGGCGCGCATCGAGGACGAAACCGAACGCGCGCGCCTGAAAACCATCATGGCCGAACTTGTCGACGGGTCCGGTGTCGGCTACATCGTGCGCACCAATGCCGAAGGCCAGTCGGCCGAAGCCCTGTCCGAGGACGTCGACTACCTGCGCCGCGCCTGGCAGATCATCCGCGATGCCAGCGGCACCACGAAAGTCGGCGAGCGCATCTACGACGACCTGTCGCTGCCGCTGCGCGCGGTGCGCGATCTCATGCGCAAGGACGTCGACAAGGTGCGCGTGGATTCGCGCGAGACCTTCGACCGTCTGATGGCCTTTGCAAGGCAGTTCATGCCTGATTTGGCCGAACGCGTGGAACATTACGTCGGCGAACGACCCGTGTTCGACCTGTACGGCGTCGAGGACGAGATCCAGCGCGCGATGCAGAAGGAAGTCCCCCTGAAATCGGGCGGCTACCTGATCGTGGACCAAACCGAGGCGATGACCACCGTGGATGTGAACACCGGCTCGTTCCTGGGCCAGCGCAATCTCGAGGAGACCGTGTACCGCACCAATCTGGAAGCGGCGCAGTCGGTCGCGCGGCAACTGCGCCTGCGCAACCTCGGCGGCATCATCATCATCGACTTCATCGACATGACCGACGACGAGCACAAGCGCCAGGTGTTGCGCACGCTCGAAAAAGGACTCGCGCGCGATCACGCCAAGACCACGGTCTACGATTTCTCGCCGCTGGGCCTGGTCGAGATGACGCGCAAGCGCACCACCGAAAGCCTGGAGCGCCAGCTGTGCGAGCCCTGCCACGAGTGCAGCGGCCGCGGTAGCCTCAAGACCGCCGAAACCGTGATCTACGAAATCTTCCGCGAGATCACCCGGGCCGTGCGCCAGTTCGAGGCCTCGCAATTGCTGGTGATCGCCTCGCCCAAAGTGGTGACCAAGATCACCGACGAGGAATCGGCCGCGGTTGCCGAGCTCGAGGAATTCCTCGGCAAGGGCATCCGCTTCCAGATGGACGAGCAGTACGCGCAGGAACAGTTCGACGTGGTGCTGCTGTAAACCGATGACCACGACGCTGCGCCGCCGGATCCGTCACACCCGCCGCTGGCTGGGTTATGGCGTGCTGGTGTTGCTGATCCTGGTCGCCTTGCTGGTCGGCGTCGCCAACCAGATGCTGCCGCTGGTCGAGCGCAATCCCGAGAAGATCGCCGCCTGGCTCAGCGAGCGCGTCGGCGAACCGGTGCGCTTCAGTCATGCGCACGCCGAATGGACGCGGCGCGGTCCGCGTTTCATCCTCGACGATCTGCGCGTGGGCGATGGCGCGAAAACGCTCAACATCGGGCGCGCGGAATTGCTCGTTGCGATCTATTCGGGCCTGTTGCCCGATCATCCGCTGACCGAACTCAAGGTCCGCGAATTGTCGCTGACCCTGGTGCAGGACGCCGATCGCCGCTGGCACGTGCTCGGCCTGCCTGCGCAGGACCAGACGCAGGGCGATCCGCTCGATCGTCTGCAGGGCTTCGGCGAATTGCAGATCGAAAAAGCGCGGCTGTCCGTGCGCTCGCCGCAACTCAAACTCGACATGGCCTTGCCGCGCGTGGATCTGCGCCTGCGCGTGGACGACAAACGCCTGCGCGCCGGCGCCTCGGTCTGGTCGAATACGCTGAGCGCGCCGATGTCGGTGGTGCTGGACATGCAGCGCAAGCGGTTCGATGGCGTACTCTGGGCCGGCGGCGACGATCTCGTGCTCACGCACTGGGCGCCGCTGCTCGCGCAGGTCGGCCTGGTTCCGCGCGATGGTCAGGCCCAGGCCAATCTGTGGGCGAAGCTGCACGACCAGCGCATCGACGAAGTCACGCTGGCGGCGGACCTGCAGCACCTGTCGCTGGAATCGATGGACCCCTTGCCGACCTCGGACGGTCGCCTGCTGCCGGCCACGGCGAGTTTCGACCGGCTGCAGACGATGGCGCGCTGGTCCTTGATCGGCGGCGCGTGGCGATTGCAGATTCCCGAACTCGATGTCACCCAGGGCAAGAACACCGCGCATCTGGGCGGCTTGCAGGCGCAGGTCGGCGAACGCTTCGTCGTGCAGGCCAAGGAACTGGATCTGTCGCCCTTGTCCGCGCTGCTGTCGCTGAGCGACCGCCTGCCGCGTTCCCTGCGCACCTTCCTCGCGCAGTCGCAGCCGCAGGCGGTATTGCACGAGGTGTCGGTGCAGGGCCGGCGCAACGGTCAATGGCACGGTAGCCTGCGCATCGACGGACTCACGCTCAAGCCTCACGGCACCAAACCGGGCGTGTCGGGATTGGCGGGGCGCGTGGAGTTCGACGAGCGCGGCGGCGTGTTGCGCCTGGATTCGACGCCCGTGAAGTTCGAGTGGCCGGCGGGACTGCGCCAGACGCTCGATCTCAAACTCGCGGGAACCTTGGCGCTGTGGCGCAACGGTCCGGGCTGGACCCTGGGTAGCGAACAACTGCATATCGATGGCGGCGATTTCGCCTTCGACACGCGCGTGCAGGTCGGCTTCCAGGGCGATGGCAGTCTGCCGACGCTCGATCTCTCCGCAGCGCTGGCGCCGTCGAGTTTCGCGACCGCGAAGAAGTTCTGGATCATGCACAAGATGCCGGCGACCACGGTGAAGTGGCTCGATCAGGCACTCGTCCAAGGCGAGGTCGTCAATGGCCGCATCGCGATCGGCGGCGATCTCGACGACTGGCCGTTCGCCAATCATGCCGGCACCTTCGATGCCCGCGCTACGATCCGCAACGCGACGGTCAAGTTCAACGAGCAATGGCCGGCCGCGCAGAACATGAATCTGGACCTGGCCTTCGACGGTCCCGGTTTCACCCTCGAGGGCACCGGCGACATCCAGGGCAATCACGTGAGCCATGTCAGCGGCGGCATTGCGAGTTTTCACGACAGCCTGCTCACGCTCGACATCGCCGCGACCGGCAGCGGCGAAAAATTGCGCGAGCTGATGATCGCCAGTCCGATCAACGACACCTACGGTGAGCACCTCAAGGCCGCGACGATCGCCGGTCGCGCCGAGGTCGCGCTGCGTATGGATTTGCCGCTGGGCCATGATCACAGCGGCAAGCGCATCGAAGGCACGGTCGATCTGAGCGATGCGCGCCTGGCCGATTCGCGCTGGAACCTTCGCTTCAGCCGCGTCAGTGGGCGCACGCGTTTTTCCGATCACGGCTTTTCCGCCGACGAGCTGAAGGTCCATCTGGACGACCAGCCCGGTGTGTTCAATCTCAAGGTGGGCGCCTTCGTCGACGATCCCCGGCTGGCCGCGCAGGCCACGCTCGACGGCCGGTTCACCGCGCCGACCCTGATTGATCGCACCGACAATCTGGCCTGGCTCAAACCCTGGATCAGCGGGCAGAGCACCTGGAAGGCGCGCGTCGACATTCCCGCCGGGGAAAAAGGCAAGACCGCGCCGCCGGCGCAGCTGCACCTGGCGACCGATCTCGTCGGCAGCGCACTCAGTCTGCCGGCCCCGTTGAACAAGGCCGCCGACGTCGCGCTGCCGCTGGAGCTGCAGACGCCATTGCCGGTTGAACAGGGCGAAGTCACGCTGCGTCTGGGCGAGCTGCTGCGTTATCGCGGCGTGCTGCGCAAGGATGCGCCGATGCTGGGCAGCCTGCAGTTCGGTGGCGGTGCGGCGGCGCCGCCGCGTGTCGCCGGTCTGTCGGTGCGCGGCGACGTGCCCTTGCTCGACGCCACCGGCTGGATCGCGTTTTCCTCGAAGGGCGAGGGCGGCGCGGTCCTGCACGACATCGACATCCAGGCCAAGCAGCTCAATCTGATCGACCGCGCGTTCGCCGATACGCATCTGCAGCTCGATCACGGCGCGGCGAACACGCAGATCCGCCTCAAGGGCACCGGCATCGACGGCACGATCGATATTTCCGACGATGCCGCGCGCGGCGTGCAAGGCCGTTTCGCGCTGCTGCATCTGGCGGCCGCGTCGACGACGACGCCCGGCGCACTGCCGGCGACCATCGAAGTCGACGATCCGGCGAAACTGCCGCCGCTGCGTTTCTCCGTCGCCGATCTGCGCATGGGCGACGCGCAACTGGGCCAGGCCGAATTGCAGACGACGCCGCTGCCCAACGGCTTGCGCGTGGACAAGTTCCAGACCCGCGCGCGCACGCTCAACCTCAGCGCGGCGGGCGAATGGGTGCGCGCCGAGCGTGGTACGCGCTCGAATTTCCGTCTCGAATTCACCGCCAACAGCCTGGGCCAGATGCTCGATGCACTGGGCTTCGCCGGCATGGTCAGCGGCGGCAAGACGCGCGCCACGCTGACCGGCAGTTGGCCCGGTTCGCCCGGTGCTTTCAGTCTGGCGACGTTGAGCGGCAGTCTGAAGGCCGACGTCGGCGAGGGCCGCCTGCTCGATGTCGAGCCGGGCGGGTCCGGCCGCATCCTCGGCCTGCTCAGTCTTGCGGAGATTCCGCGTCGTCTGAGTCTGGATTTCAGCGACTTCTTCTCCAAGGGGTTCAGTTTCAACGAAGCCAAGGGCGATTTCGTCTTCAACGAAGGCAAGGCGCGCACGGATAATCTGCGCATCGACGGCCCCGCGGCGGAAATCCGCGTCAGCGGCACCACCGGCCTGCGCGACCAGACCTACGACCAGCGTGTGGAAGTGCTGCCCAAGGCCGGCGGCGTACTGCCGGCGATCGGCATGCTGGCCGGTGGACCGGCCGGTGCAGCGGTCGGTGCGATGGCACAGGCGGTGTTGCAGAAACCACTCAAGCAGACCACGCGCGTCGTGTATCACATCACCGGCTCGTGGAAAGAGCCCAAGGTCGTGGTCACCGAACGCGGCCCCCCGCGCGCGGGCAGCATCGTCGGCGATCGCGGTTCGCCCAGCGGGCCTTGAGCCTGTCGCGTTCCGGCCGCATCTGTCAGGCTAGTGGCGTGATGCCTTCCATGGAATTCCGATGAGCCAGATGCTCGAACTCGCCCAGTCGCGTCTGCTGCAGCCCGCCGGGTTGGGCCTGTCCGAACTCGACCGCAGTTTTTCCCGGCTCATGGGACCCGGCGTGGATTTCGGCGATCTGTATTTCCAGCACAGCCGGCGCGAGAGCTGGACGGTCGAGGACGGCATCGTCAAGGACGGTGCGCATTCGATCGAACAGGGCGTCGGCGTGCGCGCGATCAGCGGCGAGAAAACTGGCTTCGCCTATTCCGACGACATCCGCGCCGAAGCCCTGCTCGAATCCGCCGCCGCGGCGCGCGCGATCAGTCGCGACGGCAACAGCGCGCAGACGTCGCAGCGCATCGTGGTGCCGGGGCGCGAGCTGTATTCGGCGCTCGATCCGATCGACGGGCTCGACGCCGAAACCAAGGTCGCGAAGTTGCGCGAGATCGACCGCTTCGTGCGCGACATCGATCCGCGCGCGACCCAGGTCATCGTCAGTCTGACCGGCGGTGTCGACACCGTGCTGGTCGCGCGCAGCGACGGCGTGATCGCTGCCGACGTGCGGCCGCTGGTGCGCTTCAACGTGCAGGTCATCGTCGAGGACGGCGGCAAGCGCGAGGCCGGCTATTCCGGCGGCGGCGGTCGTTTCTCTTACGAAGAACTGTTTTCCGGCGGCCGGCCCGAAGCCATCGCGCGCGAGGCCCTGCGTCAGGCGCTGGTCAACCTCGAGGCCGGCGAAGCGCCGGCCGGCACGATGCCGGTCGTGCTCGGGCCGGGCTGGCCGGGCGTGCTGCTGCACGAGGCCGTCGGACACGGCCTGGAAGGCGATTTCAATCGCAAGGGCACCTCGGTGTACTCCGGACGCATCGGCGAGCGTGTGGCCGCGCCGGGCGTGACCATCGTCGACGACGGCACGCTGATGGGGCGTCGCGGCTCGCTGAACATCGACGACGAAGGCACGCTGACGCAGTGCACGACACTGATCGAGGACGGCATCCTGCGCGGCTACCTGCAGGACACCTTGAACGCGCGCCTGATGGGCATGACGCCGACCGGCAACGGCCGGCGCGAGAGTTTCGCGCACCTGCCGATGCCGCGCATGACCAATACCTACATGCTCGCCGGCAACTACGATCCCGCCGAACTCGTCGCGTCGGTGAAGAAAGGTCTCTACGCGCCGAACTTCGGTGGCGGCCAGGTCGACATCACCAGCGGCAAGTTCGTGTTTTCGGCCAGCGAGGCCTATCTGATCGAGGACGGCAAGATCACGCGGCCGGTCAAGGGCGCGACGCTGATCGGCAACGGTCCGGAAGTCATGACGCGCGTGAGCATGGTCGGCAACAACCTCGAGCTCGATGCCGGCGTCGGCGTCTGCGGTAAGGACGGTCAGAGTGTGCCGGTCGGCGTCGGTCAGCCGTCGCTGAAGATCGATGCGATGACGGTGGGTGGGACGCAGGCTTAGCGGGTCGCCAGCAAGCTGGCTCCTACTGTCACGGATCCGAGGGGTCTTCGGCGTCGGCGTTCATGAGCTCGCGCAGCTCGCGGAACAATTCGCGATACGCATGCGGCGGCTTGTTGCGCAATTTCTCTTCCTTGGCATTGCGGGCGAGCTGGCGCAGATGCTGGCGGTCGGCATGCGGGTGTTCGGCGACGATTTCCGACAGCGCCGAATCGCCTTCTTCGATCAGACGATCGCGCAGGGCTTCGATGCGGTGCAGGGCGGCGTTCTCGCGTCGCGACTCGCTCTTGTCGTGATCGAGTGCAGTGCGCAGCGACGTGAGCAGTTCGTCGTCTTCTCGGCGCAGTTTCTTGGCCAGAAAGCCGACCTGCCGCTTGTGCGCGATCTGCGCGGTGATGCGTTGCGCGTCCATGACGTGGCCGACCAGGTCTTCGCTCAGCGGCAATTGCAGCAGGCGCGCATGCGGCAGTTTCACCAGGCGCTCGGCGAGCTCGAGCACGGCCAATGCCTCGCGACGCAATTCGCCGCGACTGGGGCCGAGAAACTCGCCGCTTTCCTCTTCGATACCGCGCATGGCATTCATCAAATCTTCGGGTTGGCGCATAGTATGGGCATGACGACCGACATCACCAAATCCGCCGATCCGGCGCAGTACACCGACCACCTCGCCGAGCTCGCCGAACAGGTCATCGCCCGCTGCCGGGCCCGCGGCGCGAGCCAGGCCGAAGTCTCGCTCAGCGAGGACCAGGGCCTGTCGGTGAACGTGCGCCTGGGCGAGGTGGAAACGGTCGAGCGCAATCGCGATCGCGGCATCGCGCTGACCGTGTATTTCGGTCAGCGCAAGGGCACGGCGAGCACCGCCGACCTGCAGGCGAGCAGCCTGGAGGCGACCGTCGACCAGGCCTGTGCGATCGCGCGTTTCACCGAAGAGGACAGCGCCTCGGGCCTTGCCGAGGCCGAGCTCATGGCCAGGCAGGCCGTGGATCTCGATCTGTGGCATCCCTGGGACATCGATGCCGACCACGCCATCGAACAGGCCCTGCAGGCCGAAGCCGCAGGACGCGAGGCGGACGCGCGCATCAGCAATTCCGACGGCGCATCGCTGAGCTCGGGGCAGAGCATCGCCGTCTACGCGAACAGCCACGGCTTCGTCGGTCGCGAGCGCAGCACGCATCACTCGCTCAGCTGCTCGCTGATCGCCGGCAAGGATGATGCGATGCAGCGCGACTACTGGTATTCGACCGCGCTCGATGCCGCTGAGCTCGAATCGCCGGCTGCCGTCGGTCGCCGCGCGGCGCTGCGCACCGTCGCGCGCCTGGCACCGCGCTCGATCGCGACGGGCGACTATCCGGTGCTTTTTTCCGCGGAAATGGCCCGCAGCCTGGTCGGACACCTGCTGGGTGCGGTGTCCGGTGGTGCGCTGTATCGGCGCGCCAGCTTTCTGCTCGATGCGGTCGGCACGCCCCTGTTCCCGGACTGGCTGTCGATGGTGGAGACGCCGCAGTTGCGTCGCGGCCTGCGCTCGGCCTGGTTCGATGCCGACGGCGTCGGCACGCGCCAGCAGGATCTGGTCCGCGACGGCGTGCTCAGCCGGTATGTGCTCGGCACCTATTCCGCGCGCAAGCTGGGTCTGGCGACCACGGGCAATGCCGGCGGCATCCACAATCTCAGCGTCACGGCCAATGCCGCCGGGCAGGAAGAACTGCTTGGACGCATGGGCAGCGGGCTGCTGGTCACCGAGCTCATGGGCCAGGGCGTGAATGCCATGACCGGCGACTATTCCCGCGGCGCGGCGGGCTTCTGGGTCGAAAAGGGCGAGATCGCGCACCCCGTCGACGAGCTCACCATCGCCGGCAACCTGCGCGAGATGTTCCGCTCGATCGAGGCCATCGGCGCCGACGTGGACCGGCGCTCGCACGTGGCCATGGGCTCGCTTTTGCTGGGACGAATGACCGTGGCCGGTTCCCGCTGAAAGTCCGTGGGTTGACATGACGCCCGCCGGGGCGGAAATTCACGCCCAGTGCACGGAGGGTGCACGGTCCATCCATTTACGAGGGGAAAGGCAATGAGTGACGTGTCTCAAGACGACAAGACCATGGCGATGATCGGCCATCTCTCCGGCATCGTTGCCGGTTTCATCGGCCCGCTGGTCATCTGGCTGATCAACAAGGACAAGGCCGACAAGGCTTGGCTCAATGGTCAGGCGGTCGAGTCGTTGAACTTCCAGATCACCATCTTCATTGCCTACATGGTCGCCGGCGTGCTCACCTTCGTGCTGATCGGCATGTTGCTGATTCCGGTGATCCTGTTGGCCAACCTGATCCTGTGCATCATGGCCGGCATGAAGGCCAACGAAGGCGTCGATTACCGCTATCCGTTCGCGCTGCGCCTGATCAAGTAATTCGTTCGGATCGCGCGGGTCAACTGGCCCGCGCGATCGCGAATTCCGCTACGACGCGCAAGGCGTCGGCGCGGTCTCCAAGCGGCCCCAGGGCCGCTTTCATTTTGTCCGCGAGTTCGCGCAGCAGCGCCTTCGATCCGTCCAGCCCGACCAGGGACGGATAGGTCGATTTGTCCTGCGCCGCGTCCTTGCCGGCAGTCTTGCCCAGCTGGGCGGCATCGGCCTCGACATCGAGGATGTCGTCGCGAATCTGGAAGGCCAGGCCCAGATCGGCTGCGAAGCTGTCCAGGCGCGCCAGCAGGGCGTCGTCGGCGCCTCCGACGAGCGCGCCCATGCGCACACCCGCGCGGATCAGGGCGCCGGTCTTCATCGCGTGCAGGCGCGCCAGGGCCGGCAGGGCAAGGGTTTGCCCGGTCGCGTCCATGTCCAGCTGCTGGCCGCCGCACATGCCCAGGGAGCCGGAGGCGTCGGCTAGGCATGCCACCAGGGCGATCCGGGTCTCGGCAGGCAAGGGCGCGCGCGTGAGCTCGCCGAAGGCCAGGGCCTGCAGGGCGTCGCCGACCAGGATCGCGGTCGCTTCGTCGAAGGCTACGTGCACGGTCGGGCGACCGCGACGCAGGTCGTCGTCGTCCATCGCCGGCAGGTCGTCGTGCACGAGCGAGAACGCGTGGATCAGTTCGATCGCCACCGCCGCGCAGTCCAAGGCGGCCTCGTCGGCCTGCAGCAGATGACCGGTGGCGTAGACCAGACGCGGCCGGATGCGCTTGCCGCCGCCGAGCGCGGCGTGGCGCATGGCTTCGTGCAGACGGCGGGGGATCTGCGATGCGGCCGGGAGGCTGCGTTCGAGAGCGGATTCGACGCGTTCGGCCCAGCGCGCGGCCTGCAGGTCAGCCGACATCGCCGGAGAAATCTTCCGCCGATTCCGGACGGGTCGGATCGGTCAGCAAGCGCACGCGCAATTCGGCCTGCTCGAGCGCGGTCTGGCACTGGCGATACAGGGCGACGCCGCGCTCGTACGCGATCAGCGAGTCGTCGAGGCTTTGTTCGCCTTTTTCCATCTTTTGCACCAGCTGTTCGAGCTCATCGAGCGAGCGTTCGAAAGCGGCGACGGGGGACGGCGGCGTTGCGGGGGTCTTGGCGGCCATGGCGCAAGTGTGACCGCGCGGGCGCGCACGGGTCAATGCATCCGATCCCACACCAGCCGGACCTCGCTCGCGGCCAGGCGCGCGGAAATCACGCCATCGCCGGCCGCCAGCAATTCGCCGTCGGCTGCGAACAGCAGCGGCAGGCGCTCGCGTTCCCAGGGCGGAATGCCGAAATCCTGGAATGCCTGCTTGAGCGCATGCGAATGCTGGCGACCGGGCAGGGTGATGCGTTCGCCGCCTTGGCGCGCCGCGACGCGCATCGCGGTCAGACCCGCTCCCACAAGGCCCGCTCTTACCAAACTCACCGTGTCGCCGGTCGGCAGCCGCAGCGGCTCCATGCCATCCCACTCGGTCTGCCAGTCCGGCGGCAGTACCGGACGCGCCGTTTCGACATGCAGCAGACCGCGCCACCGACGCAGCACCTGGCCGGCCCAGCGATAGACCGGTTCCGCATCGGGGCGGGCGCCGAGCAACTGGGTATCAATGATCGCGAACGCCGGTCCAGGCAAAGGCGGCAATCCGAGCGCATCGAGCCAGGCGCGCAGGACGCGCGCACGCCAGGGCGCGCTCAGTCCCTTCAGCGTCCCGGTCGACAAGGTTGCGGGATCCACGCCCTGCGCCTGGGCAAGGTATTTTTCCGCTTCCGCGCGCAGCAGGCCCGCGTCTTCGGCGAGCAGGGCCGCACTGCGCGACAGCGACGCGGCCGCTTGCGGCCAGCGTTGCGCGATCAGCGGCAGCACGGACTGCCGCAGGAAATTGCGGTCCAGTGCGTGATCGTCGTTCGAGGGATCCTCGATCCACGCCAGTCCGTGCGTGCGCGCATAGGCCAGCAGATCCGCACGCGGCACCGCGAGCAAGGGCCGCCACAGCAGGCCGCCGGCAAACGGCCGCGTGACCTGCATCGCCGACAAACCGTCGCTGCCGGACGCGCGCAGCAGGCGCAACAAGACCGTCTCGGCCTGATCGTCGCGATGGTGCGCGAGGGCGAGTGTTTCGCCGGGATGCAGATGCTCGGCGAACGCCGCGTAACGCGCCTCGCGTGCCGCGGCTTCGAGACCGAAGGCACCGTCGCGCGACACGCTGACATTCGCGACGATGAGTTCGACACCCAATGCCGCGCACACGTCCTGGCAATGCCGCGTCCACCGATCGGCGTCGGCATGCAGGCCGTGATTGACGTGGATCGCGCGTACGGGCCGCAGGTTTTCGCGCGAGTGTGCGAGGAGATGCAGCAGGGCGGTCGAATCCATGCCGCCGCTGAATCCAACAAGCACACGATCTTGCCCGTCGAAAGGACTCAGATCGATTCCCGCAAGCTGCGAGTCAGAGTCCATCGATCACCGGCATGTCCGACAATTCACGCCGCTTCGTACGCCCCGTAGCTGCGCAGACGCAGGTAGCGGTTCTGCAACAGGGTGGGCAGATCGAATTTTTCGAGCGCGTCGAGTTCTTCAAGCAGGGTGCGCTTGAGCGTGGCGGCCATCGCGACCGGGTCGCGGTGCGCGCCGCCGAGCGGTTCGGGAACGATGCGGTCGATCAGGCCGTGTTCGATCAGGCGCGTTGCTGTCAGGCCGAGGGCTTCCGCGGCGTCTTTCGCGCGGTCGGCGGTTTTCCACAGGATCGAGGCGCAGCCTTCGGGGGTGATCACCGAGTACGTGCTGTATTCGAGCATCAGCGTGCGGTCGCCGACGCCGATCGCGAGCGCGCCGCCGGAGCCGCCTTCGCCGATGACGGTGCAGATCACGGGAATCTTGAGCTCGGCCATCTCCAGCAGATTGCGTGCGATCGCTTCCGACTGCCCGCGTTCTTCGGCATTGATACCCGGCCAGGCGCCGGCGGTGTCGATAAGCGTGATCAGCGGCAGGTTGAAGCGTTCGGCGAGTTTCATCAGGCGCAGGGCCTTGCGATAACCCTCGGGGCGCGGCATGCCGAAATTGCGCCGGACCTTGCTCTTGGTGTCGCGGCCTTTTTCGTGGCCGATGATCACCACGGCGCGGCCGTCGATGCGGCCCAGGCCGCCGACGATGGCGGCGTCGTCGGCGAAGGCGCGGTCACCGGCGAGTTCGTGGAATTCGTCGCAGATCAGGCCGATGTAGTCGAGCGTGTAAGGCCGCTGCGGATGGCGCGCGAGCTGCGAGATCTGCCAGGGCGTGAGCGCCTTGAAGATCTCGGCGGTGCGCGTGCGCAACTTGTCCTGCAGACCGCCGACTTCGGCATCGATATTGACCGCGGGGCCGGTGCTGGCATGCCGCAGTTCCTGGATCTTGGCTTCCAGGTCGGCGATGGGCTGTTCGAAGTCGAGATAGTTCGGATTCATGCGGATTTTGGCTGGAAAGCAGAGAGGGAATACTAGCAGGCCGGCCGGGAGGGCGGGATCAGCGCTCCGCGCCTGCCCAGGGCCGGTGCAGGGCCAGGCTGACGGCGCTGATGCCCGGCAGCGCGCGCAGGGCGTTGATGAGCTCGGCGTCCGTCCGGACCGAATTGGGGCCGTTGAGATCGACCGTGCCGCGCGAGGCCGGCGTCAGCAGGTCCAGGCGCAGCGGCGTGCCGCCGGGACGGTACGGCAGCAGGGTCTGCTGGAGTTTTTCCCAGGCGCCCACCTTGCGCAGGTCCACAGTCAGCGACAGACGCCGGCCCTGTTGCGCGCATAACGTGCGGAAGTCCCAGCACTGGCGCGCACGCAGGGAAAACCCGCCGTTGAAACTGTCCTCGCGCAGGCCACCCTCGATGATGATGATGCGATCACGCGACAGCAGCGAGGCGTACTCGGCGAAGCTGTCGCTGAAGAACGCGCATTCCAGACGCCCGCGCGTGTCCTCGATCTGCACGAAGGCCTGACTGTCGCCGCGCCGGCGCACCTGCGTGACCAAGCCGGCGAGCACGACCTGCGCTTCGCCGCGCCGGTCTTTCTTGTCGGCCCACAGCTTGTCGACGTCGCCCAGCGTGTAGCCGACCAGCGCGGTGAGTTCGTCCTTCCACGGATCGAGCGGATGTCCGCTGAGGAAATGGCCGAGCGTTTCGCGTTCGCCGATGAGCTTTTGTTCGAGCGGCCAATCTGCGGCGGTCGGCAAGTCGAGATGGATTTCCGGCACCTCGCTGCCGCCGCCGAACAGCGACACCTGGCCGGCCTCGCGTTCGCGCGCGAGCTGCTCGGTCGCCTTGATGACTTCGGGCAGCTGCAGCATCAGCGACGGACGATTCGCGCCCAGGCTGTCGAGCGCGCCGGCTTGCACGAGGGCTTCGAGCACGCGGCGGTTGAGCTTGCTGCTGTCGACGCGTCGGCAGAAATCGAGCAGGTCGCGATAATTTCCTTCGCGCAGGCGCGACTCGGCGATCGCCTCGCAGGCGCCGCGGCCGACGCCTTTGACCGCGCCCAGGCCGTAGCGGATGGTTTTCGCGTCCAGCGCCTTGAACATGAACTCGGAGGAGTTGACGTCGGGCGGCAGTACTTTCAATCCGATCGCGCGGGCATCCTCGAGGAAGTTCACCACCTTGTCGGTGTTGTCCATGTCCGAGGACAGGGTCGCGGCCATGAACTCGGCCGGGTAGTGCGCCTTCAGCCACGCGGTCTGATAGGCGACGAGGGCATACGCGGCCGAGTGCGATTTGTTGAAGCCGTAGTCGGCGAATTTTTCCATCAAGTCGAAGATCGACGAGGCGACCTTCGCATTGATGCCATTGGCTTCGGCGCCAGCCTCGAACTTGACGCGCTCCTTGGCCATCTCCTCGGGCTTTTTCTTGCCCATCGCACGGCGCAGCAGGTCGGCGCCGCCGAGCGAATAGCCGGCCAGGACCTGGGCGATCTGCATCACCTGTTCCTGGTAGACGATGACGCCGTAGGTGGGCTTGAGGATCGCTTCCAGTGTCGAATGCGGGTAACTGACCTCGGCGCGGCCGTGACGGCGGTTGATGAAGTCGTCGACCATGCCGGCGCCGAGCGGGCCGGGACGGAACAGCGCGGCGAGCGCGATCAGGTCTTCGAACACCTGTGGCTGCAGCTTGCGGATGTAATCCTTCATGCCGCGCGATTCGAACTGGAACACCGCCGTGGTGTCGCCGCGCGAGAGCAGGGCGTAGGTCTTCGGATCGTCGAGCGGCAGCGCCAGGATGTCGAGCGCGTCTTCGTTCGCGACCTGGCGGCGCAGATTGATTGCCTTCACCGCCCAGTCGATGATCGTCAGCGTGCGCAGGCCGAGGAAGTCGAACTTCACCAGGCCGATCGCCTCGACGTCGTCCTTGTCGAACTGCGTGACCACCGATTTCGCGGTTTCGCCCTTGCCGACGTGTTCGGCGAACAGCGGCGAGAATTCGGTCAATGGTCGCGGCGCGATGACCACGCCGCCGGCATGCTTGCCGGCATTGCGCGTGAGGTCCTCGAGCTTGCGCGCGAGATCGATGAGGTCGCGGACGTCGTCTTCGCTGTTGTAGCGCGCGATCAGTTCGCCCGAGGAAAGATTGCTGTCCTTCTTCGCCGCGTCCGACTCGCCCATCGCGTCGTCCAGGCTCACGCCCAGGGTCATCGGGATGAGTTTGGCGACGCTGTCGACGAAGCCGTAGGGATAGCCGAGCACGCGGCCGCAGTCGCGCACGGCGGCCTTCGCGGCCATCGTGCCGTAGGTGATGATCTGGCTGACCTTGTCGCGGCCGTACTTGCGCGCGACGTAGTCGATGACCTCGTCGCGCCGGTCCATGCAGAAGTCGATGTCGAAGTCGGGCATCGACACGCGTTCGGGATTGAGGAAGCGCTCGAATAGCAGGTCGTAGCGCATCGGGTCGAGATCGGTGATGCCCAGCGCCCACGCGACCAGCGAGCCGGCACCGGAACCGCGTCCCGGACCGACCGGGATGTCGTTGCGTTTGCCCCAGTTGATGAAGTCGGCAACGATCAGGAAGTAGCCCGGGAAGCCCATCTTGTTGATGACTTCGAGTTCGGTGTCCAGGCGCGCGTCGTAGTCGCGGCGCTCGAAACCGTCGGCCATCGGATGCTTTTCCAGGCGATGGGCGAGGCCGCGCACCGATTCGTCGCGAATCCAGGTCTCAAGCGTGAATCCGCCCGGCACCGGAAAATCGGGCAGGTAATACGTGCCGAGCGCGAGTTCGAGATTACAGCGCTTGGCGAGCTCGACGGTGTTCTCGAGCGCCTCGGGCAGGTCGGCGAACAGCTCGGCCATTTCCTCCGGCGATTTGAGGTATTGCTCGGCCGTGTAGTCGCGTGGGCGTTTGGGATCGTCGAGCACTCGCCCGCTGGCGATGCACACGCGCGCCTCGTGCGCTTCGAAATCTTCGCGCTCGAGGAAGCGCACGTCGTTGGAAGCGATGACCGGAAGATCCAGCTCGGTCGCCAGGGACAGCGCTGCGGCATTGAAGGCTTCTTCGCCGTCGCGGCCGGTGCGCGTGAGTTCGAGATACACGCGATCGGCAAAGACGCCTTGCCATTCGCGCAGCAAGTCGCGCGCTGGCTCCCGGCGTCCGGCGGCGAGCAGTTGCCCGACCGGACTGTCGCGGCCGGCGATGACGATGAGTCCGGCCTGTTCGCGCAGCAGCCAGTCGTGGGCGATCGCGACGAAATCGCCGCGGTGTCCTTCCAGGTAGGCGCTGGAGATCAGGCGCGACAGGCTCAGGTAACCCGCCTGGTCCTGGCACAGCAGGGTCAGGCGCGCAGGCGGCTGGCCGTCCTCGGCAATCCAGACGTCGCTGCCGGCGATCGGCTTGAGTCCGCCGCTCTCGGCGGCCTTGAAGAACTTCACCAAGCCGAACAGGTTGCTCGTGTCGGTGATTGCCACGGCCGGCAGGCCCAGCTCGGCACAGCGCTTGACCAGCTCCGGAATGCGGAGCGTCGAGTCGGTCAGCGAATACTCGCTGTGCAGGTGCAGATGGACGAACGTGGGGGCCATGCGGAGTGCCGGGAAGCAGGTGCCCAGCTTAGGCCCGGGGGTGGGTGGCAACAAGGCTTGACAGCCCGGTTTGCGCCAGCGTCCCGCTCAAAAACGCCGGGGCGGACAGGCCCTGAATCCTGTCCGCCCCGGAGTCCAGACGATCGTTGCGAAAATCCTCGGCAGCGGCCCTTCCGCCGCCTCCGCTTAGCAGACGCGGAACACCCGCTGCATGGCCGCCGGACGGGCGTAACCGCGCACACGGATCTCCTGGCGCAGCAGCAGGTCGTTGGCCTGTGCCAGGCAATCGCTTTCCCACGCCGCGCGCTGTTCGCCGGCATCGCCGCGGATGTGGTTTTCGCTGCGGAAGCGGCAGAAGTCGCGGTAGTCCTGCACTTCACCGGCGAATTCGATCCAGGTCAGTTCGACCAGCAAGGCGTCGTCGAGATGGCCGATCAGCGGCAACTCGTCCGGGATCAGATCGTCGAAGCGATTGATGTAGCCGAGCAGCTGGCGGATGCGCGCGGCGAACTCGGTCGACACTTCCCAGTTCGGGTCGTGCAGCATGCGGCGCAGCGATTCCACGCGTGCCATGCGCAGGTTGATCGTGGCGACGGCGGTTTCCGTCGGCAGCGTCTGCAACCAGCGGATCAGGCTGACGACCTGGTCGGCGTCGACCATCGGCGCCTGCGCGGACAAGGCGCGCAGTTCGACGTTGAAGTCGCCGATCGCGTCGTCGTTGATCGCGACGCCGGCGATGCTGTTCCGACGCGGCTGCGCATGCGGTGCCGGCAGGCGCAACGGGAACGGTTCGGAATGGTTGGCTTGGAAACGCGCGGAAGTGTTCATGGTTGCCTCGTCGTGGCCCTTGTTGGCCTTGCATTGATATCGATGCCGGCGAAGTGTGAAAGGTTGCAGGTTTTCTTGCGCGGGCCTTTGGTCGCCATGACCTTCGGACTAGCGCAGCCGCGCGCGCAGGGCGAAACCCTGCTGGAAGTCATGTGTTTTCAGCCGTCCGCGGCGCAACGGAGGCCCGTATCCGCCTCCGTTGTCCTGCGCGCGACGGCGTTCGCGTATCGCGATCTTCGCGACGATCTCAACGCACGTGCAGGCCCGATTCCGGCGCGCCGTAGTCGACGTACGCGCGTTCGTGCACGCGATGCAGTTGTTCCCAGAGCGCGCCTTCTTCGCGGCGTGCGTTCAACCAGGTCTGCTGCGTGGGCCGGCGGCGCGGTTTTGCCTCGGCGTCGTCGCGGTAGACGCAGAAGTCGTGGTAGTCGTCGAGTTCGTCGGCGAGTGTGGGCCACACCAGCTCGACCAGCAGCGCATCATCGAGACGTCCGAGCACCGGCGTCGCATCCGGAATCAGATCGTCGGCCTGGGCGACGTAGGCCAGCAGCCGGTCGATGCGTTGTGCCTGCGCTGGTTCGATCGACCAGTCGGGATCGTGGCGCATCGCGCGGATCTCGGCGAGCCGGTCCAGGCGGGCGTCGAGCAAGGCATCGCGTTCGTCGGCAGGCTGCGCCTGCAGCCAGCGGGCAACGCTGGCGATGGCGTCCGCATCGACATGCGGTGCGTCCGGATGCAGGTCGTGCAGCAGGTCGTTGAAGCGATCCATGGCCTCGGCTGACAAGTGCAGGGAACCCGCCTGATGGCGCCGATGGGCGTGGCGCGCGGGCGGCAAGGGAAGCGCGGATTTCGCGGGAGTGGGGGCAGGATGGCGCATGGCAGCCTCGCTGCCGGCCGTCAGAGGGGGCTGCGTCGGCTGGTCGGCGTGTGGCCGTCCGCAACCGCGCCCGTCGCAGGGTGCAGCAACAAAATTACTCCGATCGGCCGGCGCGTGCACGGGCCGGAGGTCATGCGATTCAGAATGCCCGCGCGCGGCTCAGCCGAGGTCCGGAAAGCTCGCCTGCCGCACCGGCGCGAAACTTCGGCGATGTTCGGCGCACGGTCCCAGACGTTGCAGCGCGGCCAGGTGCACGGGCGTCGGATAGCCCTTGTGCTGGTCGAAACCGTAGCCCGGAAAACGCGAATGCAGCTGCAGCATGTAGCGGTCGCGCGCGACTTTGGCGAGGATCGACGCGGCCATGATCGCCGGTTCGCGGGCGTCGCCTTTGACCAGGGCCTCGGCCGGGCAGGGCAGTCCGGGCGGAATCTTGTTGCCGTCCACAAGTGCATGGGTCGCGGCGATCGGCAGCGCGCACACGGCGCGGCGCATGCCGGCCATCGTTGCATGGAAGATGTTGAGCTGGTCGATCTCATCCGGGCCGACGAATTCGATGTGCCAGGCAAGCGCATCGCGCAGGATCAGCGGCGACAGGTCTTCGCGCCGGCGTTCGCTGAGTTTCTTGGAATCGTTGAGGCCCGCAATCGGCCGCTGCGGATCGAGAATGACCGCGGCCACCACCACGGGACCGGCCAGCGGCCCGCGTCCGGCTTCGTCGACGCCGGCGATGCGCGCGAGTGCGTTCAACGCGGCGAGGTCGCGAGTTCCAGCACCGCTTCCGCCGCGCGCGCGCTGGCGCCCTGGCGCAGGCGTTCGTGGATGGCGAGATAGCGCGATTGCAGACCGGACACCGCCTCGGCGTCTTCGAACCACGGACGCAAGGCGCCGGCAAGTTTTTCCGGCGTGCAATCGTGCTGCATGAGTTCGGGCACGATCGGTTCGTTGGCGAGCACATTGGGCAGGCTGTAGCGGTCCACGCGCATCAGGCCCAGGCCCATGACGATGCGATAGGTCAGCGTGGAGATGCGGTAGCCCACGACCATCGGCCGCTTGGCGAGCAACGCCTCGAGCGCGGCGGTGCCAGAGGCGAGCAGCACGGCATCGCTGGCGACCATCGCCTCGTGCGCCTGGCCGTCGAGCACGCGGATGTGCGCGACCGGCAGACCGGCCGGACGCTCCGGTGCGTCAAGCAGTTGTTCGATCGCGCGGCGGCAATCGGCATTCGCAGCGGGAATGAGCACGCGCAGCTCGGGCAGGGTTTGCGCGAGGATCGTGGCCGCACCGAGAAAATCGGGCAGCAGGCGCCGGATTTCGCCGAGACGCGATCCGGGCAGCAGGGCGAGCGTGGGGCGGTCGTCGTTTTCCAGGGCCAGCGTCGCTCGCGCGGCCTGACGGTCTGGCAACAGCTCGAACGTGTCGGCGAGCGGATGTCCGACAAACCGCGCATCGACGCCGTGTCGTGCGTAGATCGGCGGTTCCATCGGGAACAGACACAGCACGCGATCGGCGCTGAGTCCGATCTTGCGCGCGCGTCCTTCGCGCCAGGCCCAGACCGAGGGACTGACGTAGTGCACGGTCCGGATGCCGGCCTGCTTGAGGCGTTTTTCCAGGCCCAGGTTGAAGTCGGGCGCGTCGATGCCGATGAACACGTCCGGCTGCCATTCCAGCAGGCGTTCGCGCAGCTTGCCGCGCAGGCGCAGCAGACGCGGCAGGTGCTTGAGGACTTCGGCCAGGCCCATGACCGCGAGTTCGCTGCAGTCGTACCAGCAGTCCATGCCGGCGGCGCGCATCTTCGGTCCGCCGATGCCAGCGAATTGCGCTTGCGGATGACGGCGTCGCAGTTCTTCGATCAGCCCGGCGCCGAGCAAGTCGCCCGAGGCTTCGCCGGCAACCAGGGCGATGCGCATCGGATCAGCGCAACACGCCGCGCTGGCTGGCTTCGATGAACTCGAGCATGCGGCGCACGTCTTCGGAACCTTGTGCGCTTTCGGCGAGCTCGGCCTTGGCTTCGGCCATCGGCTTGCCGGACATGAAGAAGGTGCGATACGCGCGCTTGATCGAGGCGATGCGCTCGGCATCGAAACCGCGGCGCTTGAGGCCTTCGGCATTGATGCCGCGCGGCTCGGCGTATTTGTCGGCGACCAGCACGAACGGCGGCACGTCGGCATTGATCAGGCTGCCCATGCCGACGAAGGCATGCGCGCCGATCTTGCAGAACTGGTGGATACCGACGAACCCGCCGAGGATCACCCAGTCTTCGACGACGGCATGGCCGGCGAGCGTGGCGTTGTTGGCGAGGATGACGTGGTTGCCGACCTGGCAATCGTGCGCGATGTGCACGTAGGCCATGATCCAGTTGTCGTCGCCGACGCGGGTGATGCCGCCGCCGTCGCCGGTGCCGCGACTGAAGGTGGTGAATTCGAAGATGGTGTTGCGATCGCCGATCAGCAGTTCGGTGCGTTCGCCGGCGAATTTCTTGTCCTGCGGATCGCCGCCGAGCGCGGCATGGGCATGGATTACGTTGTCGCGACCGATGCGCGTGGGACCGGTGATCGTGCAGTGCGAGCCGATGCGGGTGCCGTCGCCGATCACGACATCGGCACCGATGACGGTGAAGGCGCCGACGCTGACGTTCGCGCCCAGGCTTGCGCTCGGGTCGATGCTGGCGCTGGGGTGGATCATGCTCAGGCCTTGCCTTCGGCGCAGAGGATGTCGGCGCGCGCGACTTCCTTGCCGTCCACGCTGGCGACGCAGTCGTACATGGCCATGTTGCGGATCACGCGCTTGAGCGAGACCTCGAGTTCGAGCACGTCGCCGGGCACGACCATCTTGGAGAAGCGCGCGTTGTCGACCTTGACCAGGTAGAACAGCTTTTCCTGTTTCTCGGTGGCGCCGTCGGCGATGAGGGACAACTGCGTCAACAGGCCGCCGGCCTGCGCCAGCGCCTCGATGACGAGCACGCCTGGCATGACCGGGTGGCCGGGGAAATGGCCCTGGAAGAACGGCTCGTTGACGCTCACGTTCTTGATCGCGCGGATGCGCTTGTGCGCTTCGAGCTCGACCACGCGGTCCACCAGCAGGAACGGATAGCGGTGCGGCAGCAGGGCCTGGATGCGGGTGACATCCACGGGCAACGCGACGGAGGCAGCAGTCATTCTTCTTCCTTGGCCGGGAGCGGGGCACCGGTCTTGTGGGGGCCGATTTTACGCGCGAGCTCGTCGAGATGCTTGAAGCGGGCCGCATTCCGGCGCCAGTCGCGGCTGGGCTGGATCGGCGTGCCGGACGAATATTCGCCGGGCTCGGAAATCGAATGGGTGACCAGGGACATCGCCGTGACCAGGACCTTGTCGCAGATCTTCAGGTGGCCGACGATGCCGGCGCCGCCGCCGATCAGGCAGTAGCGGCCGATTTTCGTCGAGCCGGCCACGGCGACGCAGCCGGCCATGGCGGTATGGGCGCCGACGCGCACGTTGTGGCCGATCTGGATCTGGTTGTCGAGGCGCACGTCTTCCTCGAGTACGGTGTCTTCGAGGGCGCCGCGGTCGATGCAGGTATTGGCGCCGATCTCGCTGTCGTCGCCGACCACGACGCCGCCTAACTGCGGCACCTTGATCCAGTGGCCGGCATCCATCGCCAGTCCGAAGCCGTCCGCGCCGAGCACCGCGCCCGGATGCACACGCACGCGCTGGCCCAGGCGCACGCGCGTGACCAGGGTGACGCGCGCCACGAGTTCGCTGCCGGCGCCGACCACGCAGTCATCGCCAACCACGCAACCAGGGCCGACGATCGCGCCGGCGTCGATGCGCGAACGCGCGCCGATGCTGACGAACGCGCCGATGCTGGCGCTGTCGGCGACAACGGCGTCCGCCGCGATCACTGCCGAGGCATGGATGCCGGCCGTGCGTACCGGTTCGGGTTCGAACAGGGCGGCGATCTTGGCGAACGCCACGTAGGGATCCTTGGCGATCAGGCAGGGCACCGGGCAGTGCTCGGCATCGGCCGCGCGCAGCACGACCGCGCCCGCCGCGGTCGCGGCGAGCTGTTGCCGGTAGAGGGGATTGGCGAGGAAGGCCAGCTGGCCGGCCTGCGCGTTTTCCAGGGTGGCGACGCCGCCAATGGCGGCATCGCCGTCGCCCCTGAACTCCAGCGAGTAGCGCTCGGCGATCTGCGAGAGGCGATGGATCATGACCTCTCCCGCGTTCGTGCGCTTAGTACTGCTGGCCGAAGGTGAACTGCAGTCGTTCGATCTGGTCGCCGTCTTCCTTGCGGATCGGCATCGCGTAGCTGATCGTGATCGGGCCCATCGGCGACTGCCACTGCAGTGCAACGCCCGCGGTCACGCGGAACTTGCTCAGCGAGAAGCGATCGTTGTTGTCGAACACGTTGCCGTAGTCGACGAAGGTCGACAGACGCGCCGACGGACTGTCGAGCAGGCGCGGGAAGTAGAACTCGAACGTGCCGATCGTCTTGATCGGACCGCCCAGCGGCTGCGGTTCGCGGTAGTAGTACGAGGTCGTATCCAGCGGGCCGAGCGTATTGGCCACGAAACCGCGCACCGAGCCGGGGCCGCCGGCGTAGTAGTTCTTGAAGAACGGCAGGCCGGCATTGCCGGTGTCGCCGTAGCTGTCGCCATAGCCCAGTTCCAGACCGGTCTTGAGGATCAGGTAGCGACCCAGCGGACGATAGTTCTCGAACGAGTAGTTGATGCTGTAGTAGGTCAGGTCGCTGCCGGGCAGGGCGATTTCACCGCTCAGGCGATGCAGCGTGCCGCGGCTCGGGAAGATGTAGCTGTTGCGCGTATCGAGCGCCCAGCCGGCCTTCAGCGTCCAGGCATTGACCACCCACTGGCGGTTCGGGCCCGGGATGACCAGGGTGACATCGGGCGTCACCGGGTTCGCGTCATCGTCATAGACGATGGTCGAATCGGGGTAACGCTGACGGTCGCCGAGGGTCTCGATCAGGTAGTCGGTGATCTGCCGCGGCGTGACGTTGTCGGTCGTGGTGATCTTGTTGCGATAGATGCCCAGCGAGAAGCTGACCGAGGTGTTTTCCGACAGCGGGATGCCGAACGTGGCTTCGCCGGCGGCGTTGCCGGCCGAGTAGCGCGCGGTCGAGGTCGTCGACTGGTCGTAGTCGCTGTAGCTGACGTTGTAGCCCACGCTGACGCCGTCGTCGGTGAAGTACGGATCGACGTAGGAGAAGTTGAGGCTGGTCGAGTAGTCGTTCTTGGACAGGCCGATGCCGAAGCGGTTGCCGGTGCCGAGGAAATTGTTCTGCTGCAGCTGCACGCTGGTGATGATGCCGCCCAGCTGCGAGTAGCCGATGCCGAACACGAAGGTGCCGGCGTTGCGCTCCTTGACCGTGATGACGACGTCGACCTGGTCTTTCTTGCCGGCGACCTGCGGGGTTTCCACTTCCACCGTCTCGAAGAAGCCCAGACGCTGCAGGCGGATCTTCGAGCGGTCGAGCGCGGCCTGCGAGTACCAGGTGTTCTCGAACTGGCGCATTTCGCGACGCAGCACTTCGTCGGCCGTGGACACGTTGCCCTTGAAGATTACGCGGCGGACCTGCACGCGCGGACCGGGGTTGACCACGAAATTCAGCGCGACGGTGTGATCTTCGCGATTGATTTCCGGCACCGGGTTCACTTCGGCAAACGCGTAGCCGATGTTGGACAGCATCGTGGAGATGGAGTCGGTCGTGAGCTCGAGCAGGGCGCGCGAGAAGAACTGACCCGGCTTGACCACCACGAGCTGTTCGACGCGCTCGACCGGAATGATCGTGTCGCCGGACACCTTGACCTCGGAAATCTTGTACTTCTCGCCTTCGCTGACGTTGGCGGTGATGTACATGTCCTCTTTGGTCGGACTGATCGCGATCTGGGTCGATTCGACATTGAAGTCGACGAAGCCGCGATTGAGGTAGAAGTCGGACAGTTTTTCCAGGTCGCCCGACAGCTTCTCGCGCGAGTACTGGTCGTTCTTGCGATACCACGACAGCCAGTTGCTGGTGCTCGATTCCCAACCGTCCTGGATCTCGGAGTCCGGATACAGGTTGTTGCCGACGATGTTGATGTCGCGGATCTTGGCCGGCTTGCCTTCGACGATGCGGATCAGCAGGTCGACGCGGTTGCGGTCGAGCTGGGTGACCACGGGCTCGATCGTGACGCTGTACTTGCCGCGGTTGTTGTACTGGCGGGTCAGTTCCTGGGTGACGCGGTCGAGGTTGAGCGGGTTGTAGGTTTCGCCTTCGCTCAGGCCGATGCCCTTGAGGCCCTTGAGCACCTCGTCGGTCTTCAGTTCCTTGTTGCCCTCGAGCTTGATGGTGTTGATCGCGGGACGCTCGACAACCGTGACGACAAGGATTTCGCCCTGGCGCTCGAGTTTGACGTCGCTGAAGAAGCCGGTGCGGAACAGCGCGCGAATCGCTTCGGTGGAGCGGTTGCGGTCGACGACATCGCCTTTTTCCACCGGCAGGTAGGTGAAGACGGTGCCGGCGGAGATGCGCTGCAGGCCGTCGACGCGGATGTCCGAAACCGTGAAGGCCTCGAAATTCTGTGCGGCGACCGGACCCGACAGGGCAACGGCGAGGGCGAGGCTCAAGAGGCGGCGGCGTGCGGTGGGGCGCGTCATCATCAATCCAGATTGGTGGCGCAAGGGCGCCGAGAAGGGTTTTAGAAAGACCGGAGCAGATCGTTGAAGTTGGCCAGGATGATCAATCCGGCCAATACCGCCAGACCGGCGTACTGACCTGCAACCATGACGCTTTCACTGACCGGGCGACCCGAAACAAGTTCGATAAGGTAATACAGCAGGTGCCCCCCATCCAAGACCGGGATGGGCAGCAGGTTGAGAATGCACAGCATCAGCGACAGGCTGGCCATGAACAAAAGCAGCCTTCCGGCCCCGCCGCTGGCCTCGGCCTTGGCCGCCTGGGCGATTCCGATGGCGCCGGAGAGGTTCTTGGGCGAGGCCTTGCCGCTGACCAGTCGGGCCAGCACGCCCAGCGTTTCCCGCGTCTTGATGCCGGTCATCTGCAGCGCGGCCTGGAGGGCCGGGAGCAGGGCATAGCGCGTCACCTGGACGTGGGTTACCGGGCCGATACCCAGCAACCATACCGACTTGCCTTCGATTTCGCTCAGTTTCGGGCTGATCGTCGCCTGGGCGACGGCCTCGCCGCGCCGGTAGACCACCCGGACCGGCTGGCCTTGCGCAGAAAACTTCTGCATCAGGGGCTTGATCGCGCTGAAACGGGCGATGGGCTGGTCGTTGAGGCTCAGGATCACGTCGCCGGGCAGGAGCACGCCGCGCGCGGCGCTGCCGTCCAGTACCAGGCCGACGGTCGGCCCGTCCTGGGCGGCCGAGGGGATCAGGCCCATGACCTCGAGCAGGCGTGCCTGGTCGAAATCGGCGGGCAGGCGGTCCAGGGCGAGGCGGCGCTGGTGCACGACACCTGAGGCATCCCGGACTTCCAGCGGCAGGGCCCGGCGGTCGACGGCCGCAAGGAACAAGGGCGTGATCACCTCGTCCCAGCTGCCCGTCGCCTGGTCGCCGACGCGAAGGATGCGGTCACCCTCGCGCAGGCCCGAATCGGCGGCGATGCCCCGGGTCTGGCCGACCACGGGGGCGAGTTCGGGCACGCCGATCAGGTAGGCGCTCCAGAGCAGGGCCACGCACAGGATCAGATTGGCCATCGGGCCGGCCAAAACGATCGCGATGCGTTTGAGCACGTGCTGGCGGTTGAACGCGGCATCCCGGTCGGCCGGCGCGACCTCGTCCTCGCGCTCGTCGAGCATTTTTACGTAGCCGCCCAGCGGCAGCATCGCGAGCTGGTATTCCGTGCCGTCCTTGGCCTTGCGCGACCACAGGGCGCGACCGAAGCCGACCGAGAAGCGCACGACCTTGACGCCGCAGCGGCGCGCGACCCAGAAATGGCCGAATTCATGGAAGGTCACGAGGACGCCAAGCGTCACCACGAACCAGAACAGCGCGCTGAGGAACGCGGTCATGCGGTAGCCATCCTGCTCAACAATTCCCCGGCCTTGCGGCGTGCTTCGCCGTCTGTGGCGAGTAGGACAGCCAGATCGTCCGCAGGTTCCGCCGCCACGGTCGCGAGAGTCGCTTCGATGAGCGCCGAGATGCCGAGGAAGGGCAGGCGACCGGCGAGGAAAGCGGCAACCGCGACTTCGTTGGCGGCATTGAGGATCGCTGGCGCGGTTCCGCCTTCCCGCAGGGCGGCATAGGCCAGACCGAGGCAGGGAAAGGCATCGGGATCGGGCGCGGAAAAATCGAAACGCGCCAGCGCGGCCAAATCGAGCGCTGCCACGCCCGAATCGATGCGCTCGGGCCAAGCCAGGCCGTAGGCCAGGGCGGTGCGCATATCGGGATTGCCCAACTGCGCGAGCACCGAGCCATCGACATAGTCGACCAGGGAATGGATGACGCTTTGCGGATGCACCACGACCTCGATGCGCTCTGGCGGCAGGCCGAACAGATGATGCGCCTCGATGACTTCCAGGCCCTTGTTCATCAGCGTCGCCGAATCGACCGAAATCTTGCGGCCCATGACCCAGTTCGGATGCGCGCAGGCTTCGTCGGGCGTGATGAGACGCAGGGACTCGCGGGAGCGTCCGCGGAACGGGCCACCCGACGCAGTCAACAGCAGACGACGCACGCCGCCGCGGCCGCCATCGGCGGGCAGGCACTGGAAAATCGCGTTGTGTTCGCTGTCGATCGGCAGGATACAGGCGCCGTGCGCTGCGGCGGTGCGCATGAGCACACTGCCCGCGAGCACCACCGATTCCTTGTTGGCCAGCAACAGGCGCTTGCCCGCGCGCGCGGCAGCCAGGGTCGAGGACACGCCGGCGGCACCGACGATCGCGGCGATGACGGTATCGCTGTCGGGATCGGCGGCGATCGCGTCGAGGGCCGCCTCGCCGGCGCGTGCTTCGGTCGCCAGGCCGCGCGCGGCGAGACCGTCGCGCAGGGCGGCATGGCCGGCCTCATTGGCAATCACCGCCACGGCAGGACGGAAGCGTTCGCACAGCGCCACCAGGTCGTCGACGCGCGAATGCGCGGACAGCGCGGCGAGTTCGAAACGGTCCGGATGCCGCGCGATCACGTCCAGCGCCGAGCTGCCGATCGATCCCGTGGCCCCGAGCAGCGCGATCCGGCGTCGGTGGGCGGTCAAAGTCCCAGCCATACCTTGCCCACCACGAACACGGGCAGGACGGCGAGCAGGCTGTCGACGCGATCGAGCAGGCCGCCGTGGCCCGGAATGAGGTCGCTCGAATCCTTGGCGCCGGCATGGCGCTTGAGCAGGCTTTCGAACAGGTCGCCGACGACCGAGAAAATCGTGGTGACGAGGGTCAGCAGCAGCATCGCGGGCAGTTTCGACCACGGCAGCCCGAACGCCGGGGTCACGGCGACGGCCAGCGCGATCGCGGTGAGGAATCCGCCGACCACGCCTTCCCAGCTCTTTCCGGGGCTGATGCGCGGCGCCAGCTTGCGCTTGCCGAAGCGCACGCCGGCGAAATACGCGCCGGTGTCGGCCGCCCAGGCGATCGCGATCGCGAACAGCGCCCAGCCCGGTCCCTGCGCGGAAGCATGCAGCCAGGACAGCGCGGCCCAGGCCGGAATCATGCACAGGCTGCCAGCGAGCAGTTTCAGCGCGCGGTTGCCGGCATTGTCGGCGGCGGCGAAATCGAATCGCGCGAGCCAGGCCAGCACGAGCAGCCACCAGGCGGCGCCGAACACGCTGGCGAGTTTGAGCGTGAACAGGCCGCGGCCCGAGCCCCAGATCAGGGCGGCCATGAGCAGGGCGTTCGCGGCGAGGTAGCCCATGCGCGCGAGGCGATCGGTCAGGCCGGCGAGCAGGGTCCATTCCCACAGGCCGATCATCATCAGGCTGGCGATCGCCAGCGCGAGCCAGGGCGTGGGCAGGAAGAGCACACCGCAGATGGCCACGGGGGCCATCACGACGGCGGCGAGGATGCGTGTACGTCGGCTCATGCAGCGTCTCCGGGGCGGACCTGCGCGCTGGTCAGGCCGAAACGGCGCTCGCGGTTGCAGAAATCATCGACGGCCTGGCGCAGCGTGGTCACATCGAGGTCGGGCCACAGGGTTTCGGTGAACCACAGCTCGGTGTAAGCCAGTTGCCACAGCAGGAAATTGGAAATGCGCAGATCACCGCCGGTGCGGATGAACAGATCCGGTTCGGGCTGGTCGGCCAGCGACAGGCGCGCGGCGACCAGCGATTCGTCGATCTGCTCGGGCAGCAGCGTGCCGGCGGCGACTTCGGCCGCGAGCCGGCGTGCGGCCTGCGCGATGTCCCAGCGGCCGCCGTAGCCGGCGGCGATATTGAGCGTGATCGCGCGGTTGCCGGCGGTCAGTGCTTCGGTCAGCGCCATCTTTTCCTGGATCATCGGCGCGAAGCCGCGGCGGTCGCCGATGAAGACGATGCGCGCGCCGCGGCGATGCAATTCCTCGACTTCGTGGTCGAGCATGCGCAGGAACAGTTTCATCAGCGCGCCGACTTCCTCGGCGGGGCGTTTCCAGTTCTCGCTCGAGAACGCGAACAAGGTCAGCGCCTCGATGCCTTCGCTCAGGCAGAACTCCAGGCACACCTGCACCGCGCGCACGCCGGCCCGATGGCCCAGGGTGCGCGGACGGTTGCGGCGTTCGGCCCAGCGCCCGTTGCCGTCCATGATGATGGCCAGGTGGCGCGGCTTTCGGGAAGGAAGGGAATTCATGCGGCGGACGCCTCAGACCGCCAGCAGTTCCTGCTCCTTGGCGCGCACCGTGTCGTCGACATCCTTGACGAACTTGTCGGTGAGCTTCTGGATTTCGTCCTCGGCGCGATGAGTCTCGTCCTCGGTCGTCTTCTTGTCCTTGAGCAGTTCCTTGACGTGCTGGATCGCATCGCGGCGCACGTTGCGGATCGCGACCTTGGCGTTTTCGCCTTCGTGGTGCACGTGCTTGGTCAGTTCCTTGCGGCGCTCTTCGGTGAGCGGCGGCAGGTTGATGCGGATGACCTGGCCGGCGGTATTCGGCGTCAGGCCCAGGTTCGAGGCCATGATGGCTTTCTCGACGGCCGCGACCATGGGCTTTTCCCAGGGCGTGATCGTCAGCGTGCGCGCGTCGGTGACTGCGACCGTGGCGACCTGCGACAGCGGCATGTCGGAACCGTAGTAGTTGACCCGGATGTGGTCGACGATCGCCGTGCTGGCACGACCGGTACGCAGCAGCGACAGCTCGTGCTTGAGCGCGTCGACGCTCTTGGTCATGCGGATGGTGGCGTCTTTCTTGATGTCGTTGATCATCGCGGGCTCCGCGGAATGTCTGGAATGGCAGGGATTATAGGGGGCGACGACGCTCGGATCAGGCCTTGGCGTGTACCAGGGTGCCCAGCGGCTCGCCGCGCAGGATCCGCATCAGGGCGCCGGGCTGCATCATGTCGTAGATGCGCAGCGGGATGGAGTTGTCGCGGCACAGCGCGAACGCGGCGGTGTCCATGACCTGCAGGTTGCGCGCGATCACGTCGTCGTAACTGAGCTGTTCGTAGCGCTTGGCGCCCGGATTCTTCTTCGGGTCCGAATCGTAGATGCCGTCGACCTTGGTCGCCTTGAGCAGCAACTCGGCGCCGATTTCGGTCGCGCGCAGCGCGGCGGCGGAGTCGGTGGTGAAGAACGGGTTGCCGGTGCCGGCGGCGAAGATCGCGATGCGGCCCTTCTCGAGATGGCGCACGGCGCGGCGGCGGATGTAGTCCTCGCAGACCTCGTTGATCTTGATCGCGCTCATCACGCGCGAGAACGCGCCGAGTTTTTCCAGCGCGTCGGCCATGGCCAGGGCGTTGATCACGGTCGCGAGCATGCCCATGTGGTCGCCGGTGACCCGGTCCATGCCGCTTTCGGCCAGGCCGGCGCCGCGGAAGATGTTGCCGCCGCCGATGACCAGACCGATCTGCACGCCCGCCTTCTGTACCTCGATGATCTCGGCGGCCAGGGCCTTGATCACGATCGGGTCGATGCCGTAGTCCTCATTGCCCATCAGGGCCTCGCCGGAGAGCTTGAGCAGGACGCGGCGGTACTTCATGGACGTGTCGGTCATGCGGGGCTCCAGCGTGGGCAAACAGCGGGAGTTTAGCCGACTGGGCCCGGTCGGGGCGAATTGACCGGGCCGGCAAGCCCGATCAGAAGGCCGGCAGCACCGCACCCTTGTACTTGCTGCGGATGAATTCGCGCACCTCCGGGCTGGTCAGTGCGGAGGCGAGCTTGCGCACGCGCGGATCGTCCTTGTTGTCGGGGCGGGCGACCAGGAAATTCACGTACGGCGACTTGCTGTCCTCGATCACCAGCGCGTCCCGGGTCGGATCCAGGCCCGCGTCGAGCGCGTAATTGGTGTTGATCAGCGCCAGGTCGACCTGGTCGAGCACGCGCGGCAGCATCGCCGCCTCCAGCTCGCGGAATTTCAGCTGCTTGGGATTGGCGGTGATGTCCTTGAGCGTGGCCAGCGCGTCGGTCGGATCGCGCAGGGTGATCAGGCCGGCCTTGTGCAGCAGGATCAGGGCCCGGCTGTTGTTGCTCGGATCGCTGGGGATCACCACGTCGGCACCGACCGGCAGATCGGTCAGCGACTTGAAACGCTGCGAATAGCCGCCGAACGGCTCGATGTGCACGCCAATGACCTCGATGAGGTCGGTCTTGTGGTCGCGATTGAACGCGCCCAAGTAGGGCGCGGTCTGGAAATAATTGACGTCGATCTGCTTCTGCGCGACCTGCTCGTTGGGCTGGATGTAGTCGTTGAACACGCGGATTTCGAGGGTGACGCCCTGTTTGGCCAGCATCGGCTGCACGAACTTGAGGATCTCGGCATGCGGCACGGCGGTCGCGGCCACGCTCAGGCGCTGCGCCTGCGGCCCGGCATCGCCCTTGCCCGAGCACGCGGCGAGCAGCAGGGACAGGGCGAGGGCGGCGAAGGCAAACGGGGATTTCATCGGGAGCTCCGGAAGACGGCGGTAGAGGGGTCAGCGACGGCTGAAGGCGACGACCAGGCGGTCGCCGACGAGTTGCAGGACCTGCACGAGCACGAGCAGCAGCACCACGGTCACGAAGGTGACGTCATTCTGGTTCCGCTGGTAGCCGTAACGATAGGCCAGATCGCCGAGACCGCCGGAACCGATCGTGCCGCCCATCGCGGTGTACGAGACCAGGGCGATCGCGGTCACGGTCAGGCCGGCCACGAGGCCAGGCAGTGCCTCAGGCAGCAGCACCTTGCTAACGATCTGGCCGGTCGTCGCGCCCATGGCCTGGCTGGCCTCGATGATGCCGCGGTCGATCTCGCGCAGGGCGGTCTCGACCAGGCGGGCGTAGAACGGCGCCGTGCCGATGACCAGGGGCACGATCGCGCCGGCCACGCCGAGCGAGGTACCCATGATCGCTTTCGTCAGCGGGATGAGCAGGATCATGAGGATGATGAAGGGCACCGAGCGCAGCACGTTCACCAGCAAGGACAGTACGAGATGGAAGCCACGCTGTTCGAGCGCCTGGCGTTTGCTGGTCAGGAACAGCAGCACGCCCAGCGGCAGACCAAGCAGCGCCGTCAGCACCAGCGAGCCGCCCAGCATCGTCAGCGTGTCGAGCAGGCCCTGGCCGATTTCGGCCCAGTCGACATTCGGGAACCAGGACGCGAGCATCAGCGCAACTCCTCGACATCGACGCCGGCGGCGAGCAGGCGCGCACGCGCCGCGTCCAGGTCGCCGTCGACGAGGGCAAGCGTGAGCTGGCCGTAGGGCACGTCCTTGATGCGGTCGATGCGGCCGGACAGGATGCTGTAGTCGACGCCGGTCTCGCGCGCGATGCGGCCCAGCAGCGGCGCAAACGTGGCATTGCCGCGAAACGTCAGGCGCAGGATGCGGCCGGGTGCGCTGGCGAAATCGTGGCTTTGTTCGGTTTCGTCGACATGTTCGGCCTCGAACACGAAACGTCGCGTCGTCGGATGCTGCGGATGCAGGAAGACGTCGGCGACGGTGCCGCTTTCAACCAGATGGCCGGCGTCTAGCACGGCGACGCGGTCGCAGATGCGGCGGATTACGTCCATTTCGTGCGTGATCAGCACGATGCTCAGGCCGAGATCGCGATTGATGCCGGCGATCAGATCGAGCACCGAGCGCGTGGTTTCCGGATCGAGCGCGCTCGTGGCTTCGTCGCAGAGCAGCACCTTGGGACCGCTGGCGAGCGCCCGGGCGACACCGACGCGCTGTTTCTGCCCCCCGGACAATTGCGCCGGATACTTGTTCGCCTGGTCGCCCAGGCCGACGCGCTCGATGAGTTCGGCGACGCGCGCGGCGATGGTGGCGCGCGGCGTGCCGGCCAGTTCGAGCGGAAAAGCGATGTTGCCCGCGACGGTGCGCGAAGACAGCAGATTGAAATGCTGGAAGATCATGCCGATTTGACGACGCAGTGCGCGCAGGCGCTCGTCGTCGAGCGCGGTGACATCTTCGCCATCGATGAGCACGCGACCGCCGCTCGGGCGCTCGAGCAGATTGATCAGGCGCAGCAGCGTCGACTTGCCGGCGCCGGAGTGGCCGATGATGCCGAACACTTCGCCGGTCTCGATGCGCAGATCGAGCGGATGCAGGGCCGGGACCTCATTGGGTCCGACACGATAGCGTTTGTGGACTTGCTGGAATTCGATCAAGACCGGGGCCTCAGGCGGGCGGCGCGGATGCGACGGAGTCTTGCGTCGCGGAAGGGCGCTCGAAGATCACGTAGATCTTTCGCGCCTTCTCCAGCACCTGCCAGACCCCGGAAAACCCCGCCGGCACGACGAAGCTGTCGTTGGCGCCAACGAGGCGCTCTTCGCCGCCGTCTTCGATGATGCGGATCCTGCCTTCCAGGATGTGGCAGAACTCGTGCTCGCTGTAGCGCACGCGCCAGCTGCCCGGCTCGGCCTGCCAGACGCCGCAATGAAACTGGCCGCTGTCGTCCGAATACAGGTTCGCGAGTGCCTGACGCGGGTCGCCGTCGATGAGTCGGCCGGGCGCCAGCGCGAGCGGCTCGTCGGCAGGGGTGTGATGGGCGATGGCGATCAGCGGCATGTCAGGCTCCGGCGGGACTGTGCATGGTAGCCATCCGCGACATAGGTGCGCGTTGCCGGGACGAAATGCTGTGATGCGCTCCCACAGGTTACGTCAGAGCAGGAAACCCGCGACCACGCGCCGCGCTTCGGTGGCGAGCACGTTGAAGGTGCGCGCGGCGGCGGCGTTGTCCATGACCTCGATGCCGATGCCCTGCGTGAGACAGGCGGCGAGCACGGCGGGGCTGGGGAATACGAGGGTCGCACCGCTGCCCAGCAGGACGACGGTCGGGTTCAGCGCCAGCAGGGGCGCCAGGTCCTCGGGCTGCAGGTCGGCGACCGCGCGCGGTCGCCAGTCCTCGATCAGGGCGTTGGGCGCCAGGATGAAGCTGCGGTCCAGGCGGCGGTCGTTGACCAGGACACCCGTGGCGTCGACGCCGCGCAGGAAATAGCGGAAATCGGGGTTTTCCAGGGTCAGCTGCATGCCGCTCAGCCCTTGGGAAGGATGACCTGCGGCTTGTCCTTGCTGCGGCGGTACAGCACGGCGGTGTGGCCGATGCGGTTGACCAGCGCGGCGCCGGACTGCTCGGTGAGCTCGGCGATCCAGGTGTCGCGGGTCTCGCGATCCTCGGCGGCGACCTTGGCCTTGATCAGCTCGTGCTGCTCCAGCGCCAGGTCCAGTTCGGCGATCAGGCCGGGCGTCACGCCCTTCGCGCCCACCAGGATGACCGGCTTGAGGTCATGCGCGAGACCGCGCAGGTAGCGTTTCTGGGCATTGGAAAGAGCGGTGGACATGACGTTTGGACCGGGAATCGATGGGCCGAAAGGGTATCATGACCACCCGATCCGCCGATCCCGATCCGTCCATGGCCACCCGCAGCAAGAGCAGCCAACGCTGGCTCAAGGAGCACTTCGCCGACCCCTTCGTGAAGAAGGCACAGGTCGAAGGCATGCGCTCGCGGGCGGCTTACAAGCTCGAGGAGCTCATCGAGCGCGATCGGTTGCTCAAGCCGGGCATGACCGTGGTCGATCTGGGCGCCGCTCCCGGTGGCTGGTCGCAGGTCGTGCGCCGCGACCTGGGCGATCGCGGCCGCGTTCTGGCCATGGATATCCTCGACATGCCGCCGATCGCGGGCGTCGATTTCATTCACGGCGATTTCAGAGAGGCAGAGGCACTGTCGAGGCTGGAGGCCCTGCTGCAAGGCGCGCCGGTCGACCTTGTCCTTTCCGACATGGCCCCCAATATGACCGGGGTGGATACCGTGGATCAGGCCCGGGCGATGTACCTGTCCGAACTGGCCCGCGATTTCGCCGATGCCCACCTCAAGGCGGGCGGCAACTTCCTGATCAAGCTGTTCCAGGGCGAGGGTTTCGACGCCTATGTGCTCGATCTGAGACGCCGCTACACCAAGTTGGTCATCCGCAAGCCGGCGGCCTCGCGTCGCCGCTCGAACGAAGTTTATGCGTTGGCTACTGGCAAGCGCTGAGGAAAAAGGAAGGCAATGAACGACTTGGTGAAGAATTTGCTGGTGACGCTGGTCGCGCTGCTGGTCCTGATGACCGCGTATCAGGCGTTCTCGCCCGAGTTCTCTGCGCCCACGCAGGAGACGACGTATTCGACGTTCCTGGGCGAAATCGACGCCGACCGAATCAAGAAGGTCGAATTCACCGAAGGCAGCGTCGGCAGCGTGACCGCGCTCAAGTTCGAGCGCACCGACGGCAGCAAGGGTGTGGCCTTCGGTCCGTACGATCGCGATCTGGTCAATGTGCTCGTCCACCACAAGGTGGAAATCATCCAGGACAAGCCGGCGACCGGCCCGTCCTTCATGCAGATCCTGTTCGGTCTGCTGCCTTACCTGCTGCTGGGCGGCTTCATCTTCTTCATGTACCGCCAGATGCAGCAGGGCGGCAGCCGCGGTGCGATGACCTTCGGCAAGTCGCGCGCGAAGATGCAGGGCGAGAACGAGGTCAAGGTCACGTTCGCCGATGTCGCCGGTTGCGACGAGGCGAAAGAAGAAGTCGGCGAACTGGTCGAATTCCTGCGCGATCCGGGCAAGTTCCAGAAACTCGGCGGCCGCATTCCGCGCGGGGTGCTCATGGTCGGCTCGCCCGGCACCGGCAAGACCCTGCTCGCGCGCGCGATCGCCGGCGAAGCCAAGGTGCCGTTCTTCTCCATTTCCGGTTCCGATTTCGTCGAGATGTTCGTCGGTGTCGGCGCCAGCCGCGTGCGCGACATGTTCGACACGGCCAAGAAGCACGCGCCCTGCATCATCTTCATCGATGAAATCGATGCGGTCGGTCGTCATCGCGGTGCCGGTCTGGGCGGTGGTCACGACGAGCGCGAGCAGACGCTGAACCAGCTGTTGGTCGAGATGGACGGTTTCGAAGGCGGCGAAGGCGTCATCGTGATCGCCGCGACCAATCGTCCCGACGTGCTCGATCCGGCCTTGCTGCGCCCGGGTCGCTTCGACCGCCAGGTCGTGGTCAACCTGCCGGACGTGAAGGGCCGCGAGCAGATCCTGCGCGTGCACATGCGCAAGGTGCCGCTGGAGAAAGACGTCGAGCCGATGACGATCGCGCGCGGCACGCCGGGCTTCAGCGGTGCGGACCTGGCCAATCTCGTCAACGAGGCGGCGCTGTTCGCTGCGCGCGAGAACGCCAAGGACGTGCGCATGGAGCATTTCGACAAGGCGCGCGACAAGATCATGATGGGCGCCGAACGCCGTTCGATGGCGATGAGCGAAGACGAGAAGCGCAACACCGCCTATCACGAGGCCGGCCATGCGATCGTCGGCCGCATCGTTCCCGACCACGATCCGGTCTACAAGGTCACGATCATTCCGCGTGGCCGCGCGCTGGGCGTGACGATGTATCTGCCCGAGGGCGACCGCTACAGCTACAACAAGGAAAACATCGAGAGCCGGCTGTGCTCGCTCTACGGTGGTCGCGTGGCCGAGGAACTGATCTTCGGCGCCGACAAGGTCACCACCGGCGCGTCCAACGACATCGAGCGCGCGACCAAGATGGCGCGCAACATGGTCACCAAGTGGGGACTGTCGGACGAAATGGGCCCGATCTCTTACGGTGAGGAAGAAGAGGAAGTCTTCCTCGGTCGTTCGGTCTCGCAGAGCAAGAGCGTGTCCGACGACACCGCGCGCAAGATCGACGAAGTCGTGCGCGGCATCCTCGATCGCGCGTATCGCCGCACGACGGAAATCCTGCGCGACAACCTGGACAAGCTGCACATCATGGCCGAGGCCCTGCTGACCTACGAAACCATCGATGCCACGCAGATCGACGCGATCATGGAAGGCCGTCGTCCGGGTCCGCCGGCCGACTGGGTCAAGGCCGGCCGCACGTCCAAGGACGATATCGGCCCGGCCGCCGGCACCCTCGGGGGTCCCGCGCCGCAGGTCTGATGCCGGGTTCTCTCGATGGCAAGGTCACAAAGGACGGCTTCGGCCGTCCTTTTTCATGTGGCCGCCACACCGCGCGGCATCTGAGGAGAGAGACCGTGTTCAAGAACCTCTGCAAGGACAATCGTCCCTGGCTCGCGTTGGCGATGGGTGTCGGCGTCGCGCTCGGTATAGCATTCGACAATCTCGCGCTTGGCGTTGGCATCGGTGCCGGCGTCGGTTCGTTGTTGCATGGACTCTCCCGACCCAAGGCCTGACATGTTCGACACGACTCCTTCGCTCGACTGCGCCGGACGCAAACTGCTCCTCGATCGACCCCGCCTCATGGGTATCGTCAATGTCACGCCCGATTCGTTCTCCGACGGCGGCGCGTTCGACTCCGTCGAGGCAGCCGTCGCGCACGCGTTGCGGTTGGCGGACGAAGGGGCGGACATCCTGGACATCGGCGGGGAATCTACGCGGCCGGGCGCGGACGCCGTGCCCTGGGACGAAGAGCTGCGACGGGTGATTCCGGTCATCGAGCAGCTCGCGAAAAAAACCGCGCTGCCGATTTCCGTTGACACCTCCAAGCCCGAAGTCATGCGTGCAGCGGTGGCGGCGGGGGCGGGTCTGGTCAACGACGTCTACGCGCTGCGTCGCGACGGTGCGCTGGAGGCGATCGCCGAGCTGGGCGTCCCGGTCTGCCTGATGCACATGCAGGGCGAACCGCGCAGCATGCAGGCCGCTCCGCAGTACGACGACGTGGTGGCCGACGTGCACGGCTTCCTGACCCAGCGGCTATTCGCCTGCGAGATGGCCGGCATCGCGAAGAAGAACCTGCTGATCGATCCGGGCTTCGGCTTCGGCAAGAATCTCAAGCACAACCTGCAATTGCTCGCCCAGCTCGCGCGTTTCGTCGAACTGGGTGTGCCCGTGCTCGCCGGCCTCTCGCGCAAGCGCAGCATCGGCGAGTTGACCGGTCGCGAGGCGCCGGCCGATCGGATTCACGGCTCGGTGGCCGCCGCGCTGATCGCCGCGCAGAACGGCGCGAAGATCCTCCGCGTGCACGATGTCGCGGCAACGGCCGATGCGCTCAAGGTCTGGCAAGCCGTCGCGGCGATCACGCCGGCGAAAACCGCCACCGGCAAACCTGCGATCCGTTGGCCCGACGAGGACTGAGCGTCTCGCGTCGAATGGCTAGGCGGTGGCGGCGCGACGGAAAGCGGCCACGCGCGGATCGATGATCCGGTGCCAGAGCGGCGGACACAGGGCAAGCACGAACATCGCCGAATAGCCGGCCGGCAGCTGCGGCGAATCGGCATGGTGGCGCAGGATCGCGTAGCGCCGTTTCGGAAACGCATGGTGGTCCGAGTGCCGCTGCAGTTGGAACAGCATGAGATTGGACAGCGCGAAATCCGAATTCCACGAATGCAGATGCGTCGTGCGTTCGTAGCGCCCGTCTTCCAGCCGTCGCCGTTCCAGTCCGTAGTGCTCGATGTAGTTGATGATTTCCAGCGAGCCGGCGGCGAACAGGCCCTGCAGCAGGAAAAATGCGAGCCCTTTGCCGCCAAGCGCCAGTGCGAAGGCGAGGGCGAAGACCAGCCACAGGCCAGTCCAGACGATCAGTTCATTGCGCCAGGACATCGGCGACCGGCCGAGCTTGCGCAGACGCTGCGCCTCCAAGGTCCAGGCGTTGCGGGTGTTGCGCCACAGCGCGCGCGGCAGGAAATGCCATAGCGACTGACCCAGGCGCGCACTCGACGCGTCCTCGGGTGTCGATACATGCACGTGATGGCCGCGCAGATGTTCGATCTTGAACCCCTGGTAGCCGACGCTCGCCAGCAGGATGCCGCCGGCCCATTGTTCGCTGCGCGCGTCCTTGTGGATCAGTTCGTGCGCGGTGTTGATCGCCAGGATGCCGCCGACCACGCCCTGCGACAGCAGCCAGCCGGCGATGCCGAGCGCATTGAGCGGCGTGTGCGCGAACCAATGACCCGACCAGGCCAGCAAGGCCAGTTGTACCGGCACCGCGAACAGGGTGAGCGCCCGGAACCAGCGCTGGCGGGCGACGCGCGCTTCGTCCTCGGTCGCGACGTTGACCGGATCGTGGCCCAGCAGCACGTCGACCAGCGGGAGCATCACGAACAGGAAAAACAAGGGATACCAGGCCAGCGCATTCGTCCAGCCCGTGCGCGCCGCGAGCCATGCCGCCAGCGGCATCTGCAGCGGCACCAGGAATACCAGCAGGAACGCGAGCGCCTTGGATCGGGTCATGGCCGCAGGATACCCCTGCTGGCGGTGCCGACAACAGCGCGACGGGTTAAGCTCGCCCGGTCCCGACTTCGGCATGCGATCCCATGAGCCATCTGTCCCCGCTGCACATCACGTTCGCGATCTACATCCTCGGCATGGTCGGTATCGGTTTTGCGGCCTGGTACAGCACGCGCAGTTTCGACGACTACATTCTCGGCGGGCGATCGCTGGGCAGTTTCGTCACCGCGATGTCGGCCGGCGCCTCGGACATGAGCGGCTGGTTGCTGCTGGGCTTGCCGGGCGCCTTGTACGCGACCGGCCTGTCGGAATCGTGGATCGCGATCGGTCTGATCATCGGCGCCTGGTGCAACTGGAAATACGTCGCCGCGCCGCTGCGCCTGTACACCGAACGCAGCAACAACGCGCTGACCTTGCCGGACTATTTCACGCACCGCTTCGAAGACCGCAGCAAGGTGCTGCGGGTGATCTCGGCGCTGGTGATCCTGGTGTTCTTCGCCGTGTATTGCGCCTCGGGCATCGTCGCCGGCGCGCGCCTGTTCGAAAGCGTGTTCGACGTGCCCTACGCGCAGGCGCTGTGGTGGGGCGCGGCGGCGACGATCCTGTACACCCTGGTCGGCGGCTTTCTCGCGGTCAGCTGGACCGACACCGTGCAGGCGACGCTGATGATTTTCGCGCTCGTGCTCACGCCGATCGTGGTGATCAATGTCAGCGGCGGTTTCGATCCGAGCCTGGTGCTGATCGAGAAAGCCGATCCCAAACATCTGCAGTGGGTCGGTGCGGGCGGCTGGCTGGCCGTGGTCTCGGCGATGGCCTGGGGTTTGGGCTATTTCGGACAGCCACATATCCTTGCGCGCTTCATGGCGGCGGAAACGCACCAGACGATCACCGCGGCGCGTCGCATCGGCATGACCTGGATGGTGCTGTGCCTGGTCGGTGCGATGGCGGTGGGTTTCTTCGGCATCGCGTATTTCTCCGGGCATCCCGAACAGAAAGCGATGATGGCCGGCAATCCCGAGCGCGTGTTCATCGCGCTGGCGACCTTGCTGTTCAACCCGTGGATCGCCGGCATCCTGCTCTCGGCGATTCTCGCCGCGATCATGAGCACGCTCAGCTGCCAGTTGCTGGTGTGCTCGAGCGCGCTGACCGAGGATTTCTACAAGGGCTTCCTGCGCCGCAATGCCGGCCAGACCGAGCTGGTGTGGGTGGGGCGTCTGGCGGTGCTGCTCATTTCGGTGCTCGCGATCTGGATGGCCTCCGATCCCGACAGCCGCGTGCTCGGCCTGGTCAGCTATGCCTGGGCCGGTTTCGGCGCGGCCTTCGGTCCGGTGGTGCTGTTCTCGCTGATGTGGAAACGCACCACGCGCAACGGCGCCCTGGCCGGCATCGTGGTCGGCGCCGTCACCGTCATCGTCTGGAAGCAGCTCGATACCGGCCTGTATGAAATGGTGCCGGGCTTCGTGCTTGCGAGCCTGGCGATCCTGGTGACCAGCCTGCTCGACAAGCCGCCGTCGCCGCAGGCACAGGCGATCTTCGACGTGGTCCAGGACGAGCTGCGTCCCGGCCGCTGAACCATGCACGATTCCCGCCCGCTGGCGATCGCGCTGATGGGCCCCACCGCATCGGGCAAGACGGCGCTCGCCCTCGACTGGGCCGAGCGTCTGGGCACCGAGGTCATCAGCGTCGATTCGGCGCTCGTATATCGCGGCCTGGATATCGGCGCGGCGAAGCCCACGCGCGCCGAACAGGCGCGCGTCCGCCATCACCTGATCGACGTCCGCGATCCGCACGACAGTTACAGCGCCGCCGATTTCGCCGCCGAGGCCTTGCCGGTCATGCGGACATTGGCTGGACAGGGCCGGGTGCCCTTGCTGGTCGGCGGCACCGGTCTGTATTTCCGCGCCTTGCTCGACGGCCTCTCGGACATGCCCGAAGCCGATCCGGCGATCCGCGCCACGCTCGCTGCCGAGGCGCAGTCGCGCGGCTGGGACGCCCTGCATGCCGAACTGGCCGCCGTCGATCCGGTTGCCGCCGCGCGCATCCACGCCAGCGATCCGCAGCGCATCACCCGCGCGCTCGAGGTCTTCCGCGTCAGCGGCCGGCCGATCAGCGCCTGGCAGCAGGCGACGCAACGACGCGCATTCGAGTTCCGCGTGCTGCGTCTGGTGCTGGCGCCGACCGATCGCCGCCTGCTGCACGAACGCATCGAGCGGCGCTTCGACGCGATGTTGGCAGACGGCTTTCTCGACGAGGTCCGGGCGCTGCGGCGGGATCCACGCCTGCACACCGATCTGCCCGCGATCCGGGCGGTCGGCTACCGGCAGGCCTGGGTCCATCTGGACGGCGACACCGATGCCGCGACGTTCCGGGCGCAAGGCATCGCCGCGACCCGGCAACTGGCCAAGCGCCAGCTGACCTGGCTGCGTTCCGAACACGACGCCCGCTGGCTGGACCCGCAGACACAGCGGCACGAACTCGATGCCGCGCTAGTGCAATTCGTCACTCGCCCGTGACCGTCCGGGCATGTAAAGTGAGAGGGCAGTTTTAGCGGCCTGGACCCATTGGCCGCGCATCGCACCGTCTGGTGCGCCATAAAAAGAAAAAGGAGTCCTCATGTCCAAAGGTCAATCCCTGCAAGATCCCTTCCTGAACGCCCTGCGCCGCGAGCGCGTGCCGGTCGCCATCTATCTGGTCAACGGCATCAAGCTGCAAGGCACGATCGAAAGCTTCGACCAGTTCGTCGTCCTGCTGCGCAACACCGTCAGCCAGATGGTCTACAAGCACGCGATCTCCACCGTGGTGCCGGCGCGCAATGTGCGCGTGGGTCCGGGTGGCGGCACGGTGCAGTCGGCCGGTGGCGACGACGAGTCCAGCGACGAGAGCGACGAGTAGTCGTTGACCGCTACCGACCGCACCCGTCCGGGTGAGAAAGCGTTGCTGGTCCAGCCCTATCCGCTGGGCCCGCAGGACCCCGGGCTGATCGAGGAGTTTTCCGAACTGGCCCGCTCGGCCGGCGCCGTCGTGGTCGCGACCATCGCGGCGCGCATCGAGCGTCCGAGTCCGTCGACCTATGTCGGCAGCGGCAAGGTGGAGGAAATCCTCGCCGCCTGCGAGGCGACCGACGCCGATGTCGTCCTGTTCAACCATGCGCTGAGCCCAAGCCAGGAACGCAATCTGTCCAAGGCGCTCAATCGGCGCGTGGTCGATCGCACCGGCCTGATCCTCGACATCTTCGCGCAGCGTGCCGTCTCGCATGAAGGCAAGCTGCAGGTCGAACTCGCGCAGCTCAAGCATTTGTCCGCGCGCCTGATCCAGGGTTCGGCGGCGCGTCTGGACAGCCAGCGCGGCGGTTCCATCGGCCTGCGTGGTCCGGGTGAAACGCATCTGGAAACCGATCGGCGGCTGTTGCAGAAGCGTCGCGATCAACTCGAAGCGCGGCTCGACAAAGTCGAGGTTCAGCGCGTGCAGATGCGCCGCGCGCGCATCCGCAATGCCATTCCACGCGTCGCCCTGGTCGGCTACACCAATGCCGGCAAGTCGACGCTGTTCAATGCGCTGACCGGGTCGGAGGTGTACGCCGCCGACAAACTGTTCGCCACGCTCGATCCGACCGTGCGCCGCATGGACGGGCAGGGCAGCTCGCTCGTGCTATCCGATACCGTCGGCTTCGTGCGCGACCTGCCGCACGAGCTCGTCGCCGCCTTCCGCTCGACGCTGGCCGAAGCGCGCGAGGCCGATCTGCTGCTGCATATCGTCGACGCCGCCGACGAAGCCCGCGAAGAACGCATCGGCCAGGTCGACGCGGTGCTCGAGGAAATCGGTGCCGGCGACATTCCGCAGATCCTGGTCTACAACAAGATCGACCGTCTCGAGGACGTCGCCCCGCGCCACGATCCGACCATCAGCGGCCGCGAGCGCCTGTGGCTGTCGGCGAAAACCGGCGCGGGTTTCGATCTGCTCAAGGCGGCGTTGACCCTGCGCTTTGCCGACCGGCGTCTGATCGCCGAACTGCACCTGGCGCCGGACCAGGGCCGATTGCGTTCGCGCCTGCATGCGCTCGATGCCGTCCGCGGCGAGTCCGTCGACGAGCTGGGCTGGCGTCTGAGCATCGATCTGCCCCTGGCCACGGCCGAGCGCCTGGCCTCGGAAGCGGGCGGACATGTGCTCGCCCCCTTGCTTGTGACCCCCGCCGCCCCTACCTACAATCCTGACAACGACTGATGCGACGGCGCTGAGCGCCTCGCGATGGAGCAAGCATGGCCTGGAATCAGCCCGGTAAGGGCAATCAAGACCCGTGGCGCGGCAAGGGCTCGGGTAATGCGCTCGACGGCTTTCTGCAGCGTCTGCGCGATGCGTTCGGCGGTGGCGGCAGCGGCGGCGCCAACCCGCTGACCTGGATCCTGCCCCTGATCCTGCTGTTCCTGGTCTTCAACAGCTTCAAGCTCATCGACGAACGCCAGCGCGGCGTCGTCCTGCGTTTCGGTGCGTTCAATCGCATCATGACGCCCGGCGCGAACTTCAAATGGCCCTGGCCGATCGAGACCGCGACGATCGTCGACGCGACCAAGGTCGAGACGCTCGAGGACGAAGTGCGCGTGCTGACCAAGGACGAGAACATCGTCAACATCAAGTTCAACGTGCAGTACCGCATCGGCAATCCGCGCCTGGCCCTGTACGGTTTCCGCGACGACGCGGTCGCCAACGGCGTACCGCAGGGACTGGACACGCTGCGCAATGCCGCCGAGAGCGCCGTGCGCGAAGTCGTCGGCAACAACACCATGGACGCGGTGCTGTTCGAACGCGGCCCGATGAACAAGGTCGCCGCGAGCCATCTGCAGGCCGCGCTCGACATGTACAGCACCGGCCTGGTCGTCACCCAGTTCAACATGAAGGGTGCGCGTCCGCCGGAAGAAGTTCAGCAGGTCTTCGACGACGCGATCAGCGCGCGCGAAGACAAGAACCGCATCGAGAGCGAAGCCAAGGCCTACGCCAGCCGCATCGTGCCGGAAGCGCGCGGCGCCGCCGCGCGCATCAAGGCCGAGTCCGAAGGCTACCGGGCTGCGATCATCGCCAAGGCCGAGGGCGACACCAAGCGCTTCCGCCTGCTCGCCGACGAATACCGCAAGGCGCCGGAAGTCACGCGCAAGCGCCTGTACCTGGAAACCATGCAGGCGGTGCTCGCCAACAATCCCAAGGTGCTGGCCGGCCGCGACAACAACATCCTGTACCTGCCGCTCAACGGCGCGAATGGCACGGCGCCGATGCCGCCGGTGACCCAACTCCCGGGCGTGAAAGCGACCCCCGATCCGGCCGACAGCAATGACGCCGCCAGCCTGCGCCCCGCGCGCCCGGCCGGCCGCGAGGGAGTCCGCTGACATGCGCAATCTCACCACGTATCTGATTCTCGGTCTGATCGCGCTGATCCTGGCGATGAGCTCGGTGTTCATCGTCAACGAAAGCCAGACCGCGCTCGTGCTCAACCTGGGCAAGGTCGTGCGCAGCGATCTCAAGCCGGGCCTGCATTTCAAATGGCCGATGGTCGAGGAAGTGCGCAAGTTCGATCGCCGCATCCTTACGCTCGATGACGCGCCGGAACGCTACCTGACCCGCGAGAAGAAGGACGTCGAAGTCGACTTCTTCGTGAAGTGGCGCATCAAGAACGTCACCACGTTCTATCGCGCCGCCAGCGGCGGCGACGAGAAGGCGGCGAAGGACCGTCTGGCGCCGATCGTCAAGAACGCGCTCAACAACGAGATCAACCAGCTCGCCTTGCAGGAAGTCGTGTCCAGCAGCCGCTCGGACCTGACCCATCGCCTGCTGGCGAACATCAACGTGGCCGCGGCCACGCTGGGCGTCGAGGTCATCGACGTGCGCATCAAGCGCATCAACCTGCCGCAGGACAGCGAGATCCTGAAGTCGGTGTTCAACCGCATGCGCGCCGAACGCACGCGCGTCGCCAACCAGCTGCGTGCCGAAGGCAAGCAGGGCGGCGAAGCGATCAGCGCCGAAGCCGATCGCGCCAGCCAGGTCATCCTGGCGGACGCCGAGCGCGAAGCGCAGATCCTGCGTGGTGAGGGCGATGCCCGTGCCGCCGAGCTCGGTGCCGCGGCCTACGGTCAGGACGCCGAGTTCTATGCGTTCTATCGCAGTCTCGAGGCCTACCGGAATTCGCTGGCCGACGGCAAGACGACGATGGTGCTCGACCCCGACTCGGAGTTCCTGCGCTATTTCCGCAACGACGGGAAATAAGCGGTGTCGGCGGACCTGCTTGCCGCCCTGTGCCTGGTACTGCTGATCGAGGGCCTGCTGCTGTTCGTGGCCCCCGAGGCCTGGAAACGGGCGATCGCCGAGCTGTCCGCCCAGCCCGCCGCCCGCCTGCGCGGCATCGGCGGGGGCATGGTCGTGGTGGGCCTGGTCGCCCTCTACCTGGTCCGGGGCGGCTGAGCGACCCCGGCCCCCGGACCCGCCACAGGCCCCCTCAAGGGCGCGTATAATTTCCCAAAGCCGGGGCGACCTCCGGCTTTTTCTGCGTCTGCGGTCCGGAATTTCCGTGCCGTCGCGCCGTCGTCGCCCCAACGATTTCTTTTGCTTTGTGGAGTGTCAGCCATGGGTCAGTCAGTCGTAGTGTTGGGCGCGCAGTGGGGCGATGAGGGCAAGGGCAAGATCGTCGACCTGCTCACCGAGGAAATCGGCGCGGTCGTGCGTTTCCAGGGCGGCCACAACGCCGGCCATACCCTGGTCATCAACGGCAAGAAGACCGTCCTGCACCTGATTCCGTCCGGCATCCTGCGCGAAGACGCGTTGTGCCTGATCGGCAACGGCGTCGTGCTCAGCCCGGCCGCGCTGAAGAAGGAAATTGGCGAACTCGAGGCCACCGGCGTCGACGTGCGTTCGCGCCTGAAGATCAGCCCGGCGACACCGCTGATCATGCCGTACCACATCGCCCTCGATCAGGCCCGCGAGAAAGCCGCCGGCGGCCAGGCCATCGGCACCACAGGCCGCGGCATCGGTCCGGCGTACGAGGACAAGGTCGCGCGTCGCGGCGTGCGCGTCGCCGACCTGCAGTACCCGGTCGAGCTCGCGGAAAAACTGCGCACGGTGCTCGATTACCACAACTTCGTCTTGACCAAATATCTGGGCGTGGAAGCGATCGACTTCCAGAAGACGCTCGACGAAGCACTGGAATTCGGCGCCTACGTCAAGCCGATGGTGTCCGACGTCGCCGGCATCCTTCATGACTTGCGCAAGCAGGGCAAGCGCGTGCTGTTCGAAGGCGCCCAGGGTTCGCTGCTCGACATCGACCACGGCACCTATCCGTACGTGACCTCGTCCAACACCACGGTCGGCGGCGCGCTCGCCGGCACCGGCGTCGGCGCAGATTCGATCGACTACGTGCTCGGCATCGCCAAGGCCTACGCGACGCGCGTCGGCGGCGGCCCGTTCCCGACCGAACTCACCGACGAAACCGGCGAGATGATCCGCCAGAAGGGCGCCGAGTTCGGCGCGACCACCGGCCGTCCGCGTCGCTGCGGCTGGATCGACATCGTCGCGCTCAAACGCGCCGTCGCGATCAACGGCATCAGCGGCCTGTGCATCACCAAACTCGACATTCTCGACGGCATGCCGTCGCTGAAGTTGTGCATCGCGTATCAGTACCGCGGCAAGCGCACCGAATACGCGCCGCTCGACGCCGCCGGCTGGAACGAGTGCGAGCCGGTCTATCTCGAATTCCCGGGCTGGAACGAATCCACCGCGGGTATCACCGAGTGGGAAAAACTGCCGCCGGCCGCACGTGCCTACCTGCGCGCGCTCGAGGAACTGGTCGGCTGCCCGCTGGCGATCGTGTCGACCGGCCCGGGCCGCGAGTCGACGATGATCCTGCGCGATCCGTTTGCGTAAGTCTTAGAAGCGGCCCTCATCCGCCCTGCGGGCACCTTCTCCCCGGTGGGGAGAAGGGCGCATGTTCAACTCTCGCCGCAACAGTTGACTCCCTCCCCCGCTTGCGGGGGAGGGCCGGCGTGAGGGTGCGCTGTCCGCATTCCCGCTCTTTTCCCGCTAGTCGTGACAGGCATCGCGCTTCGCGCCATGCCATCCATAAATAATTCAGGGAGAGAACGGGAATGAATGTCAGGCAGATCACACTGGCCATCGCGCTTTACGCCGTGGCGTCCGGCGCCGCCTTCGCGCAGGCGACAGACTGGTCCGGGTTCTACGTCGGCGGCAATCTGGGCCATGCGCGCGGTTCGTCCGACCGCATCGTCTCGCCGGATTATTCCGCCACCGGCTATTTCTCCGCCTCGAGCACGCCCGCGATCGCGGCATCCAGCGTCGGCAGCGTCGACCCCAACGGCATCACGTTTGGCGTGGCCGGTGGCTATAACCATCAGAACGGCGCGATGGTGTTCGGCTTCGAGATCGACGTGAATTCGCTCAACGGCGACGATTCCCGCTCGGCCACCGGCACGTATCCGTGCTGCGCGCCGACCGCGTACACGGTCAACGAGACCACCGAGATCAGCCGCCTGATGTCGGCCCGTTTCCGCCTCGGCTATGCGCACAACCAGTCGCTGTTCTACGTCACCGCCGGTCACGCGCGCACCAAGATCGAAATGCGCGACACCTTCACCGACACCTTCGCCAGCGCCACCGAGAGCTTCTCGGGTTCGCGTACCAAGGGCGCCTTCATCTACGGCCTCGGCTACGAGCACGACCTGAAGAACCAGTGGTCGATCAAGGCCGAGTACCTGCGTGCGGATTTCGGCACGGTCACCGGCACGAGCACGAACCTGAACGCGATCGCCACCCCGTTCCCGAGCAATGTGTTCCACCACTCGGCCGGTCTCGATCTGGACGTGTTCCGCATCGGCTTCAACTACCGGTTCTGATCCGCGTCTGCTGTCACCCGAAAGCTCCCGGAAACGGGAGCTTTCTTTTTGGGGCGGCGATCAGCGGAAGTTGCGACTGTCCACCGTCAATGCGCCCAGCATCGCGCTGTAGTTCTCCATCTTCGCTGCGATGAGATGGCGCACGCCGTCGGCGCACTCGACGCGGCCTTCCACCATCAGCAATTGCGACTCCAGCAGCACGCGCCGGAAATCCTCCGCGACCTGCTGCCAGACCACGACATTGACCATGCCGTCCTCGTCCTGCAGCGTGACGAAGGTGACGCCGCTCGCCGTCTGCGGGCGCTGGCGCATCGTCACCAGGCCGGCGACGCGCACCGGGCTGCCGTGCGGCAGTTGCGTGTACTCGCGCATGCGCCGGCAGCGTCGTGCCGCCAGCTGTTTGCGCAACAGCGACAGCGGATGCGCGCCCAGGGTCAGTCCGGTCGTGCGGTAATCGGCGAGCATGTCCTCGGCGATGGTCGGCACGGTCAGGCTCACGGCCTCGTCGCGTATTGCCAGTCCCGCGAACAGCGGCAATTGTTTTTCGACGCCCTCGATCGCCCAGCGCGCCCGATGACGGTGCCCAGCCAGGCCCTTGAGCGCGCCGGCGTCGGCGAGCAGGGAGCGATGCGCCGCATCGACCTGCGCGCGCTCGCACAGATCCTCGACATCGTCCCAGGCACGCACCTGTCGCGCGGCCATCAGGCGTTGCGCGGTATCGGCACGGAAGCCGCCGATCGTGCGCAGGCCCAGGCGGATCGCCGGTTGCCGTCCGGTGTCGCCGGGCCAGGCTTCCAGCGTCGAATCCCAGTCGCTGTAACGCGCATCGACCGGCCGCACCTCGACGACCTTGGTGCGGTCCGGATGCCGGCGCACGTCCTGCACGAGATCGTCGACCGAATAAAAGCCCATCGGCAGGGAATTGAGCAACGCGCAGATGAACGCCGCCGGCTCGTGGCATTTGAGCCAGCAACTGACATAGGTGATCAGCGCGAAACTCGCCGCATGCGATTCCGGAAAACCGTAACTGCCGAAACCCTTGATCTGTTCGAAGATGCGCTCGATGAACTCCGGCGTATACCCGCGCGCGCTCATGCCCGCCTGCAGGCGTTCGCGGTGATGCTCCAGGCCGCCGTGCCGTTTCCACGCCGCCATCGATTTGCGCAGGCCGTCGGCTTCGCCTGCAGTGTAGCCGCCGGCGACCATCGCGATCTGCATGACCTGCTCCTGGAACAGCGGCACACCCAGCGTGCGCTGGAGCACGCCGCGCAAGGCTTCCGAGGGATAGTCCACGGCTTCTTTTCCCTGTCGCCGCCGCAGGTAGGGATGCACCATGCCGCCCTGGATCGGCCCGGGCCGCACGATCGCGACTTCGATGACCAGATCGTAGAAACACGCCGGTTTGAGCCGCGGCAGCATCGCCATCTGTGCGCGCGATTCGATCTGGAATACGCCGACAGTGCCGGCGCGCTGGATCATCGCGAAGGTTTCCCCGTCCTCGGGCGGCACCTGCGCGAGATTCATGTCGATGCCGCGATGCTGCCGCAGCAGCGCGAAACACTTGCTCACCGCCGTGAGCATGCCCAGCGCGAGGCAATCGACCTTGAGCAGGCCCAGTTCCTCGAGATCGTCCTTGTCCCACTGGATGATCGTGCGATCGTCCATCGCCGCGTTCTCGACCGGCACCAGTTCGTGCAGGGCCTGTTCGGAGATGACGAAACCGCCGACGTGCTGCGATAGATGTCGCGGCGAGCCCACCAGTTGCGAGGTCAGGTTGAAAATCCGACGCAGCACGCGGCTCTCGGGATCGAAACCGCGCTCGCGCAGCAGCACGTCGAGCTCGGCCCGGCCATTGCCGCGCGCGAACACCGCGCTGAGCAGGGCGATCTGGTCCGCCGGCAGGCCCAGTGCCCGCGCGACATCGGTGATCGCGCTCGGGCCCTGGTAGCGGATCACGGTCGCGGCGAGCGCCGCCCGTTCGCGCCCGTATTTGTTGTACACGTACTGCAGCACTTCCTCGCGCCGCTCGTGCTCGAAATCGACGTCGATGTCGGGCGGCTCGTTGCGCTCCTTCGACAGGAAGCGTCCGAACAGCAGATTGCTCTCGGCCGGATCGACCGAGGTGATGCCCAGGCAAAAACATACCGCCGAATTCGCCGCCGAGCCGCGGCCCTGACAGAGGATGCCCTGGCTGCGCGCATAACGGACGATGTCGTGCACGGTCAGGAAAAAGGATTCATACGTCAGTTCCCGGATGATCGCGAGCTCGCGGGCGATCTGCTTGCGCACGGCGACTGTCGCGCCGCCGGGCCAGCGCCAGGCGATGCCTGTCAGCGTCAGCGCACGCAGGTACGAAGTCGCGGTCTGTCCGGCGGGCACGAGTTCGTGCGGGTAGTGGTAATCGAGTTTCCTCAAGTCGAAAGTGCAAAGTTCGGCGATGCGCGCGGTTTCGGCCAGCAGCGCCGGCGGATAGATCGCCTTCAGCGCGCGCGGCGTGCGCAGATGCCGCTCGCCGTTCGGAAACAGATGCGCGCCCGCGTCCGCAACGGGACAGTGGTGGCGGATCGCGGTCAGCGTGTCCTGCAGCGCGCGCCGCGCCCGCACATGCATATGCGCATCGCCGGCGGCGACGGCGGGCAGGCGCAGGCGGTCGGCGAGCGCGAGCAGATCCGCGAGGCGCGTCGGGTCGTCGGCGCCGCGATGCAGTTCGACGGCCAGCCACGTGCGCTGCGGGAAACGATCGCGCAGCCACTCGCCATGCTCGGCGCAGGGCTCGTGCCCGGGTATCCACAGCGCCAGCGTATCGGGCAGGCCCTCGTCCAGATCGGCGCGTGTCAGTCGGTACGTACCTTTATCGGCGCGCCGACGGCCGACGGTGATCAGTCGGCAGATCGCGCTGTAGCCGATCTGCGTCTGCGCGAGCAGCACGAATTTCAAACCGTCGTCGAGCGTGATCTCGGTGCCGACGATCAGCGGCAGCCCGGTCTGCTCCGAGGCCTGCAGCGCGCGCACGATACCCGACATCGTGCATTCGTCGGTGATTGCGAGCGCGCGGTAGCCCAGGGCCTGGGCGCGTTCGAACAATTCGCGCGCGCTCGAGGCGCCGCGCCCGAAGCTGAAATCGCTCAGGCAATGAAGTTCGGCGTAGACGTTCATGCGAACCACCCGTGCAACATCCACGCGCCCGCATCGACACCCGCCGGCCGGAACGCCCATGCCCGCTGGCCCTGCGAGGTGCGCAGCACGTAATAGTCACGACGGATATCGCCGCCATCCCACCAGCCCGATTCGATGCGCTCGGGACCGGCGAGGATTTCCAGTGTGTGATCGCGCAGCGGCACCGGCTGCGGCAGCAACCAGGTCGGACGCGGCGGCAGCTGCAGCGCCTCCGGCTCCTTGCGGATCAGGGCGCTGCGTCGGAACGCCTGCTCCGGCCGCGGATCAGCATGCGGCGTCAGTTGATACACGGCATCGGCACCGAGGCGCGCGCGCAGGCGTTCGCGCAGGGCTTCCCACGGCATCGCCTGGGCGGGGCGTTCGTCGAACAGGTCGCGACCCGCCGGCACGAATGGCGGCAGATCGCGTGCGACCAGGCGCAGCGAGCGGATCGGCGCAGGAATCGCCGTGCGTTCGAGCAGCGCCCGCGCGAGATCGAACAACCGCGCCGCATCGCGTTCGGCCGCGAGCAGGCCGACGACCACGTTCGTGTCGGCATGATCCTCATGCTCGAGCGCGATCACGAAACGCTGCACGCCGCCATCGCGTCCGGCCAGGTACGCGGCGAGATCGTTGACCAGGCGCCGCACCGGAAACAGCAGGGCCGGGTGGTGGCTGATCTCGTAATTGAGTTCGATGCGTTCTTCGAACTTGTCCGGCGGGCGATAGAGTTCGCGCGGATCGGGCGCGTCGCCGGTGAGGCGGTCGAGTTGCGCGAGCAGCTCCGGCCCCAGACGTCTTGCGAGACCCGCGCGCGGCAACGCAAACGTCTGGCGCAATTCGCGCACGCCCATGCCGGCGAGCGTGCTCACGGTTTTTTCGGGCAGGCGCGCCAGGCTCAGCGGCAGACGCCCGAGCGCGTGGCGCAGATGCGCGGGGTCTGTGATCGCGAGGCCGTCGCTCGCGCCGGCGAGCACGCAGGCCGCCTGCGCCGTCGGAGCGAGTGCGATGCGATGCTGAAAGCCCAGCGCAGAAAGATCCTCGCGTAGACGCGCCTCGAACCGCGGCCACGGCCCGAACAAACCCAGACTCGCTTCGACTTCCAGCGCGATCGCGTCCGCGCCTTCCAGCCGCACCATCGAACTGTAGCGATATGCCCACGCGGCGAGCAGGCGGCGCAGGCGTTCGTCCTGGCGCGGGTCGTGGTCGATCGCGGCGAAGTTCGGCAGCACCGCATGCGCGGCGGTCAAGCCCTGTCCCGGACGCAAACCGGCGGCGCGTGCAGTGTCATTGGCATCGAGCAGCACGCGCTTCTGCGCCGTGCCCGTGATCAGCGCGAGCGGCTGCTCCGGGCTCGGATGGCGGCGGAGGACGCCGTCGAGCGCCAGATGCGGCAGCAATATGCAGGCCCAGAGCATGATCGGGGTGCCGTCAGCATCGCTGGCGCGGGGGCAGGGCAATCGGACGCGGCGGTGGCAGACCACCGCGGCACTTGAGTACGCGCACGTCGCCGCCGCGCGGTGTCGACGTCATCGACAGGCGTAGGGGGGCCGGCGAGGGATTGTTCGCGGCGGTCGCGGCGCGGAATACGAAGCCCAGCGTCTGCCCTGTTTCCGCCGCGACCTGCAGACGACGCAGCGCGTGATCGTCGGCCTTCATCGGCCAGCCGAGCACGGCGCCCGCACAGCCCGCGCGCAAGACCTGTTCCATCGCCCACAGTGCATCGCGCGGACTGGCATCGAGAATCTGCAATTGCGACAGCGCTACACCTGCGTGCTGCCAGGCCGGCACATACGGCCGATACGGCGGCGCAATGACAACGATCGGCTTTCCCGCCGACGACAAACGCGCCAGCGTCGGCAGCACGAGTGCGAGTTCGCCGATGCCGTCGCTCGCGAGCAGGATTTCGACGAGGCTCGCTTCCGGCCAGCCCAGTGTCGGCAGCGCTTCATCGAGCGCAGCGAAACCGGTCGGCTGCTTCGACACCGCCGGCGCCGTGCCATGCCCGCGCCAGATGCGCTGGTCGCGCAGCAAACTGTCGAGGGCGACCACCTGGCCCATGCTCAGCCCAGCCGCACGAGGCCGCAGTACAGGCCTTCGATCGCGAAGTCGGCGCCGCGCGGCACCACGATCGGCGCGTACTCGGGATTGCGCGGCAGCAGCAGGATCTTGCGGCCGTCGGTCTTCAGGCGCTTGATCGTGATCTCGTCTTCCAGCCGCGCCACGACGATCTGCCCGTTGCGTGCATCCGAGGCGCGCTGCACCGCGACCAGATCGCCATCGAGGATGCCGTCGTCGCGCATCGACTCGCCTTTCACCTTCAGCAGGTAATCGGGCATCGGCGAAAACGCCGTGCGATCCACGCGCAGCTGGCCATCGAAATCCGCGGCCGCGCCGATCGGCACGCCCGCCGCGACGCGCCCGAGGATCGGCAGCGACAGCAGGTCATTGCGTTTGCCACGCAGCGAGGCCTTGCCATGCACGCGAATCCCGCGCGCCTTGCCCTCGAGCAGGCTCAGATGCCCCTTGGCCTGGATCGCCTGCAGATGCTGCTGCGCCGACCGCGCCTGGCTGAAGCCGAACGCCGCCGCGATCTCCGCCAACGTCGGCGCCATCCGCTCCCGCTCGATGAACGCGGTCACGAAGTCCAGGATTTCCCGCTGCCGCTCGGTCAAGGTGCTCATGCCACAAATATATGTGGTATCACGATCGGACTCCACTATCCATTTTCAGGGGTAGTGGATTCAAGCACTTGGGGGTCTTATTGGATGAGACGGGTGAGGGGTGTCTGGCCGGGAAGCTTTGGAGTGGCGACGGAGTTTGGTCGAGCCCAGGGATTGGAAGGGGCAATCCTTGACCGGGGTTGAAAGAAGCGGGGACTATGCATCGTCGCCCCGTGTTGGGTGTCTAAATGCAGTTAGGCTGCTAAATCGATGTTTCGATATCTCTCAGCACTTTTCCTCGCGATATTTCTAGTCGACCTAGCTATTTCTGCGCTAGAGACTCGTCGTGTATGGGTCATGGGTGACATTGTGCTGAAGCGCAAGATCAACCCAATCGGCTATTGGTTAATGACTAGCATCTGGCTACTTATAGCTCTCGGTATTGCTGCAGGTATCCTCTATCTAACCTACATGGCCGTCACAAGTTCTGGCCCTTACAAAGCACACGCCTTCTTCTCCATGCATCAGGTTTGGCCGTATGCTGCAACAGCACTTGTATTTGGATTTTTGGCATTAAAGATCATCAGGCGCAGGCTGTTCTTCTTCTGGCATGGCCGGGGCGCAGCCTAACAATTCATTCAAGCCGAATCCGCTTCGCGGGGCAGCTTAATTCAGGCGTTTAGCCAATAAATGAAAATTCCTCGCAACCTAATTCTGTTATCTCTGCTTGCAATATCGATGCCGTTGAATGCGGCCAATTCGGCGCTTCAAGTAACAAGATCAAAAGATGGGTTTCTATTCGTCGGCCCGAAGGGGGAAGAATCATTCTCCTTCGATGTCGCTGGCAAGACCATTCGAACCGCAGATGATGACGGAAGGCTTTTTGCAGAAATTGATGGAATATTGATTCAACTGACAAGTTATCCAATTGCCGAGCTTCCTGAGGGTGATGCGCTAACTGAACATCAGAAATATGAGACAGACTATTTGAAGAAACATACGATTATTTCCAATTCCTCCGTTTGCTCTGGCCTTGCTATTCCTCACCGAGAATGGAAGGCGACGCTATCTGGCGTCAGCACGTCAACCTATCTAACGATAAAACTAAAAAGAAGTATTTTGATTGTCGTTGTTGCGGTGACCGATAAGGATCAGGCTGTTATAGCGCGCCAAAAATTGGCTTCAATTTGCTCGAAGCTAAAGGCCTAGAAGTTCATGCCAGTGGGCGGTTGGCTGCTTACTGGGTTTTAAAAACTGCCGCAGTGAAGCTGCCGCTTAATTCAGGAATTAGTCTCAAAAATGAAGCCTCTTATTCTGGGACTATTTCTTCTGCCGGCAGCTGGTTGCGCATCAATAGGTGCGGACTCAGCCGATGTGGCCGAGATCTATGGTCGCTACCTCTACACGATACCCAGTAGCGAAAAGTGGGAGCTGGTGGGTGAGTGGGAGTATCCCGGAAAGACGCAGGAAATCATGAGCCACTACACAACAAGTATTGTAAAAGTACGGGGGAATTACGTGGGTATCTACAGCGGCGACGTTCTTGGCGGTTGTTGCTTCTGGCCGCAGGGCGCTTTGCTTGTCAGGGGCGTTGAGGGGGCGTATTTCAATCCAATTACGGAGGATGTGTACACGATCAACTCAGACGGTTCGTTGAGAATCATAGGGCGTGATGGATTAATCACGATAGCGCAACAGACGCCTGCCGAAGAGTCATTCTCTGACTCATGGGATTAGCAGGTGATATCCGCGAATAGGCGTCAGGGTGCATTTCGGTGCGAATTCGTCCCTGAGACTGCATTCAATAACTCATTGGATTTGGTATGGCCACCCCCTTCCGCATCGCAATCGTGACGAGTTGTTTGGCCATGACGGGGTGCGCGACTCTCGACAGAGACAATGCTCCAGATGCGATATGCCGGGAGATCGCTTCCTTCGCCCGTGCGGCTGCCGACAAGTCAGTTCATTCCGTGGAGCTGGTGACAGACTGGCCGACCTGGAGCAAGACATGTACGCATGACAACTACGGTCCCGGAATGACCTTGTGCGATTGGCTCTTGAAGCACTCTTCAACCGAGTTCATGTACGCAAATATCAACGACGCCTTGGCTTGTCTTGGTCCGGGGAATCCCAGTGACCTCGTGCCCAGACTGATCCCAAACTATGCCAGCGGAAGCTACTCGTCTTTCGAGGCGAAGCATCTCGGTCTTGACTATGAGGTTCAAGTTGAGTTTTCGACTGGGGTTACAGGCAAGCCGGAATCGCTGAAGATTTCAGCAGAACGGCAAGAGAGCTTGTAGTTCAAATGCAAGGCGCGCTGGCACTATTGTGGGCGGCTACGGGAAACCCATGCGCGACTTGATCAAAATCATACGAATCCCTTACGAAGAACCGGACTATCTGCAACTGCAGGTAATGGCCTCGAATGGACGGCAAGCGGCGGAAATTGAGATTTATGTCCGCACTTCCGACTTGGTCGAAATCGCCGCTGCCCTCGAGGCCTTTCCTCGCGGTCCGTCCGATGAATTTGTCTACGAATTGGGATCCGAGAAAGAAGAAGACAACTGGGCCTTCTATTTCAAGTTTCATGTGTTTGCCGACGCGCGGGGCTACTGCGCCATGCATTTTCGATTCAACAACAACCGGGACATTCTCTATCGCGAGCTGGCGGAGTTCTGCATTCAGTCGGAAGCCGCCCAGATCAATCGCCTTGCGAAAATGTTGCGCTCGTTTGCAAAGCTGGAGCATGAAACGCTGATCTGGTCTCCGATGGGCGGTCGTCTGCTGGCGCCCGGCGAGGCAGACTGTGACTGATTCACAAGTAATAGAAATCACCGAGCATCTTCAGATACTGGGGTTCCCGCTCGAGCATGCCGTTGATTGCCCCTGGCTCGCCAAGCTGGAAGCATCATTCGGCCGTCGCTTACCCGAGCCGTACCGCAGCCTGTTGGAGTTCTACCGCTTCCGGGCATTTGACGTCCCAGGATTCGAGTCGTTCTCGAACCTGGGAGATGGCTCCGACGAGGACATCACCGTCGCGCCATTCAAGGATCCCGCTGTGCGCGATTGGCTGATTCCCCGCGGCTTTCTCCAGATCGGTCGCCCCGACACCGGTAGCTACGACCCGGTGTGTCTCGATATGCGGACCCGGCCCGACGCACCGGCTATCGTTCGTTTCGACCATGAGGATATTCTCTTGAACCGGTCTCGTATTGAGCCGATCGTGGTAGCGGAGTCGTTTTCCGCTCTGGTTCTCGCGGGTTGATCCCTTTCAAAGGAGCGGTGCCATGAAGGTCCTGTGTTCACTGGTTTTCCTCTCGGTCCTCGGGTTGATGCAGCCTGCCGTCGCCCGCGCACCTGCCGTTGAAGATCCCATCAACGTCTCGATCATCCAGCTACTCGCAACGCCGGAGAAGTTTGAAGGCAAGCTGATCCTGGTTCGCGGCTATGTCCACTTCGAGTTCGAGGGTAACGGCATCTATCTGCATCGCGAAGACTACGAACATGGACTTACGTCCAACGGGTTATGGGTCGACGCGCGCGAGTGCTCGCAGTTCAACGGGAAGTCGTTCAAGAGCGGCTACGCGTATGTCGCCGGCCGGTTCACCGCGCGCGAGCGCGGGCATATGGGTATGTGGTCGGGCGAGATCCAGCAAGTTCAGCGGTGTCTCGGCGCGCCGGATTGACGGCGGCGAAAGCGGGGTAGAGATAGGTCGCTTGACATGCAAGCAAATGCTTGCATATGATTCCCCGCGGCCCCGAAGCGCAGGAACCGAATCACCCCTTGGACATCGACAAGGTTTTCAAATCGCTCGCCGACCCCAGTCGCAGGCGTCTGCTCGATCTGCTGCATCGGGACAACGGCCAGACGCTGTCGGCGTTGTGCGAGCACATGGACATGTCGCGTCAGGCCGTGACGCAGCATCTGCAATTGCTTGAAGAAGCCAACCTCGTCGCCGTCGTCTGGCAGGGGCGGGAGAAATTGCACTACCTCAACCCAGTGCCGCTGCAGGAAATCTACGAGCGCTGGATCGGAAAATTCGAGCGCGGCCGCCTCGGTGCGCTGCGCGACCTCAAGAGGAAACTCGAACATGACGACGACAAAAAAACCTGACTACGTCTACGTGACCTACATCGCGACGACGCCGGAAAAAGTGTGGCAAGCCATTACCGACACGGAGATCACACGCCAGTACTGGGTCGATCCGAAAGCCGGTTGTTCGCGCGTGAACGTCTCCGACTGGCAGCCGGGCTCGCGCTGGGAACACCAGCGCATCGACGAGGCGCACACGGTAGATATCCTCGGCAAAGTGATCGAGTCCACGCCGCCGACCCGCCTCGTCATCTCCTGGGCGCGCCCGGCTGATGTCGACAACGGCGCAAGGCATTCGCGCGTCGTCTTCGACATCGAGCACTACGTCGACGGCACCGTTCGCCTGACCGTCACCCACGACGAGCTCGATGCCGAGATGCTCAAGGGCATTTCCGGCGGCTGGCCGACGGTGTTGTCGAACCTCAAGACCTTGCTGGAGACGGGGCGGGCGTTGCCGGGTACGTCGGCGGCCTGATACTTCGACGGACCCAAAAGAAAAAACCGCGCCAAGGCGCGGTTTTTTTGTATTCCGGAAACCCGGAATTCTGTATTGGTGCCCAGGAGAGGACTCGAACCTCCACGGTTTTACCCGCTAGTACCTGAAACTAGTGCGTCTACCAATTCCGCCACCAGGGCAAATCCACGGCGCGGGCGCTGTGGAGCCGCGTAATTTAAGGGGCGCGCCCGTTTCTGTCAATTAAGACGGGGTAGGGCAGTCAAAACAAGGGCTTGCGGGGCGGGGCCGGTGTACCATCGCGCCATGACCAAAACCCCGAAAAAGCCTGCCGGTGGCAGCAAGCGTCCGCCGTGGATGCCCGAGTCGATGAAATTGAGTGGCGAAACCGGCAGCGGCAAGCCGAAGGCCAAGTCCGGCGGCAAGCCTGGCGCCAAATCGGGACCCAAACCTCCGGGCAAACCGGGCGGAAGCCGCTCCGGACCTAAACCTCCTCCGTTCGCCGCTGGCAAACCCGCCCATGGCGGCCGCAAATCCGGCCCCGCGCACGGCAGCCATCGCGCCGATCCGCATGCCGAGCGCGAAGCCGGCAAATACGCCCAGCCCATCATCAGCCGCGAGGCGCTGATGGAGTTCCTCGGCGACGCCCCCGGCCCGCTGACGGCCGAAGAAATTTCCCAGGCGCTGAAACTTACTGCGCCCGACCGTTTCGAGGCCCTGTCGCGCCGCCTCAGCGCGATGCTGCGCGACGGTCAGTTGCTGATGAACCGGCGCGGCGGTTACGCCGTCGCCGAACAGCTCGACCTCATCGCCGGTGTCGTCATCGCCAATCCGGAAGGCTTCGGCTTCATGAAGCCCGAGAAGGGCGGCGACGACCTGTTCCTGCCGCCGGGCGAAATGCGCAAGGCGATGCATGGCGACCGCGTGCTCGCCAGCGTCACCAATGTCGATCACCGCGGTCGCCGCGAAGGCGCGATCGTCGAAGTACTCGAACGCCGCCTGACCCGCGTCGTCGGCCGCTACAGCGAACGCGCCGGCATCGGCACCGTGATTCCGGACGATCGCCGCGTGCTGATCGAACTGCTGATCCCGACCGACGCGCGCAACGGCGCCAAGGAAGGCCAGCTGGTCGTCTGCGAAATCACCGCCGCGCCCGAACGCGGCCGCCAGCCGATCGGCAAGGTGCTCGTGGTGCTCGGCGACAAGCTCACGCCCTCGCGCGTGGTCGAAATGGCGATCCACGGCCACAGCCTGCCGCACGAGTTCAACAAGGAAACGCTGGCCGAAGCCGCGGCCGTACCGGTCGATGTGCCGGCGGACGTTGCGAAAGCGCGCGTGGATCTGCGCAAGCTGCCCCTGGTCACGATCGATGGCGAGGACGCCAAGGATTTCGATGACGCGGTGTATTGCGAAGTCCTGAAAACCGGCTTCCGCCTGATCGTCGCGATCGCCGACGTCTCGCATTACGTGCATCCGGGCACCGCGCTCGACGATGAAGCCGTGCTGCGCAGCACCTCGGTGTATTTCCCGGGCTTCGTCGTGCCGATGCTGCCCGAGACGCTGTCGAACGGCATCTGCTCGCTCAAGCCCAAGGTCGACCGCCTGTGCTTCGTCTGTGACATGCACATCGACTTCGAAGGCCAGGTCAGCGAATCGAAGTTCTACGAAGCGGTCATGAACTCGCATGCGCGCCTGACCTATACCCAGGTCTGGAAAGCGATCGAGAAGGACGAAGAGGCGCTGGCGACCGTCGGCGCGCTGATGCCGAACATCGACCGCCTGCATCAGCTCTATCAGGTGCTCAAGAAGGCGCGCAGCAAGCGTGGCGCGATCGAGTTCGATTCGGCCGAGACGCGCTTCGTGCTCGACGACAAGGGCGAGGTCATCCAGGCCGGCATGCTCGAGCGCAACGATGCGCACAAACTCATCGAGGAATGCATGATCGCGGCCAATGTCGAGGCCGCGCGTTTCATCCTCGCCAAGAAAGTGCCGGCGCCGTTCCGCGTGCACGACCGGCCGCCGGAATCCAAATACGCCGACCTGCTCGAATACCTGTCCGAGTTCGGCCTGCGTCTGCCGGCCTGGGGCGCGGTGCAGCCCAAGGATTTCACCAACCTGCTCAAGAAGATCCGCGAGCGTCCCGACGCCGCGCTGCTCGAGACGGTGCTGCTGCGTTCGCAGTCGATGGCCGTGTATTCGACCGACAACAAGGGGCACTTCGGTCTGGCGCTGGAGGCTTACGGGCACTTCACCTCGCCGATCCGGCGTTATCCCGATCTACTGCTGCATCGCTCGATCAAGCACGCCCTCATCAAGGGCAGCGAAGACGGCTTCGGTTACAGCGGCGCGGAGATGGCCGTGCTCTGCGTGCAGTGTTCGGAGAAGGAGCGCCGCGCCGACGAGGCCTCGCGCGAGGTCGACGAGCGTTACCGCAGCGCCTGGATGGAGAAGCACGTCGGCAGCGAGTTCGACGGTGTCATCAGCGGCGTGACCTCGTTCGGCCTGTTCGTCGAACTGACGCCGTCCAAGGTCAACGGCCTGGTGCACGTCACACAGCTGCCGCACGACTATTACCACTTCGATCCGCTGCGCAAATCGCTCAAGGGCGAACGCAAGGGCACGAGCTACCGCCTGGGCGACCCGGTGCGCGTGGTCGTCATGAAGGCGAGCGTCGAGGACAAGCGCATCGACTTCAAGCTCGTCGAGCCCAAGCAGGTGCAGGGCGAGCGCAAGAAGAAGGCGTGGGCGGAATAAGCGCCCGCGCGACACAATAATTCAAGTATTGATGGAACGAACGCAATGAGCAGCAAGGGAACCTGGATCGCCGGCATCAACGCCGTTTCGTCGGCGCTCGAGCACGACATCGAGAATGTGCGCGAGGTGCTGATCGAAGCCGGCGGCAAGAATCCGCGCCTGACCGAAATCGAGGAGACCGCACGTCGCCGCGAGATCTCCGTGCGCCGCATCGCCTTGCAGGCGCTCGACGGCGTTGCCGGCGGACTGCGCCACCAGGGCGTGATCGCGCGTTACGAAGCGCCCAAGCAGGTCGAAGAAAGCGCGCTGCCGGGCCTGATCGAAGAAGCCGGTGGCAAGGCACTGATCCTCGTGCTCGACGGCATCCAGGACCCGCACAACCTCGGCGCCTGCCTGCGCAGCGCCGCCGCGGCGGCCGTGACGGCCGTGATCATTCCGAAAGACAAGGCCGCGCCGATCAATGCGACCGTGCGCAAGACCTCCGCCGGTGCGGCTGATCGCATTCCCGTCATCAGCGTGACCAACCTCGCGCGCACGCTGCGCGCGATCAAGGATGCCGGCGTGTGGGTGTATGGGCTCGATGGCGAAGCGACGGCTGGCATCCACGGCATCGATTTCACCGGCAATGTCGCGCTCGTGCTCGGCGGCGAAGGCGAAGGCATGCGTCGTCTCACGCGTGAGCACTGCGATCAGCTGGTGAAGATTCCAATGCCCGGCGAGATGGAAAGCCTCAACGTGTCGGTCGCGACGGGCATTTCCCTGTTCGAGGTCGTGCGTCAGCGTCTCGGGGCGACGAAATGATGAGTCTGCAGTGGTACGACTTCGTCGGCTTCGCCGGCACGTTCGTGATCCTTGCGGCCTATTTCGGCCTGCAGGTGCGCAAGCTCGACGGCAACGGCGCGCTGTATTCGATCCTCAACCTGCTCGGCGCCGGCGGCATCCTGGTCTCGGTGGTCTATGCCACGCAGATGAACTGGCCAGTGTTCACCATCGAGTTGGCCTGGATGGTGATCAGCCTGTATGGCATCTGGTTTTCGCTGAAGCGGCGGTTTGCGAGCAAGCCTGCCGTCTAGGTTTTGTGGGAGCGGACCTGGCCGCGATGCGTTTTCGCAAGGGCATCGCGGCCAGGTCCGCTCCCACATGACGATTACAGAGTGGCGAGCCACTCCTCGTCGGAACCCTCGTTGATGCCTTCGAACAGGAAGGTGCTGAGGTAGCGCTCGCCGGTGTCGGGCAGCATCGCCAAGATCACGTCGCCCGGTTTCGCGAACTCGTTCGCGACCTGCAACGCGCAGGCGAACGTGCCGCCAGAGGAAATGCCGCAGAAAATGCCTTCCTTCTGCGCCAGCGCGCGGGCGGTGTCGCGGGCGAGATCGTCGGTCACCGGCAGGTTGTGATCGTAGACATCGCGATCGAGCACGCTCGGCACCAGATTCGGCGTCCAGCCCTGGATCTTGTGCGGGGCCCAATCCTTGCCGGTCAGCATCGCGGCGCCGGCCGGTTCGGTGGTGACGATCTTCGTCGCCGGTCGCGCCAGTTTGATCATCTGTCCGGCGCCGGTCAGCGTGCCGCCGGTGCCCCAGCCGGTGACGAACCAGTCCAGGCGTTTGCCGGCGAAGTCCTGCAGGATTTCCGGACCCGTGGTGTTGCGATGGAAGGCGGGATTGGCGGGATTGTCGAACTGCTGGGCATAGAAGGCGCCGTGCTTGGCGGCGAATTCCTCGGCACGTTTGATCATGCCGGTGGCGCGTTCGGCCGCCGGCGTCAGCAGGACCTTGGCACCGAGGGCGCGCATGAGCTTGCGCCGTTCGATGGAGAAGGAATCGGCCATGATCGCCACGAACGGATAGCCGCGTGCCGCGCAGACCATCGCCAACGCGATGCCGGTGTTGCCGGACGTTGCTTCGACGACCATTTGTCCGGGCTTGAGCACGCCGCGCGCTTCCGCGTCGAGAATGATCGCGAGCGCCAGACGGTCCTTCACCGAGGACATCGGATTGAAGAACTCGCACTTGACGTACATCGTCACGCCCGCGGGCGCGAGGTGATTGATGCGTACGACCGGGGTGCGGCCAACGGTGTCGAGAATGCTGTCGTGAAGCATGGCGGACTCCTGGGCTGGATCGATCCGCCATTGCAGCGCAGGCGGGTGTAAGGAATCGTTACGCAGTCAGGGCGTCGAACCGGCCGGGGGCGGCAGCAAACCGGCGTAGTCACGCCAGCGATTCATGATCAGGCAGAACAGCTCGGCCGTGCGTTCGGTGTCGTAGACCGCCGAATGGGCCTGCTCGCCGTCCCAGGACAGGCCCGCCGCCTGCACCGCCCGGCTGAGCACGGTCTGGCCGAAGGCCAGGCCGGCGAGCGTGACGGTGTCGAAGGTGCTGAACGGATGGAAGGGATTGCGCTTGTGGCCCACGCGCGCGACGGCCGCATTGAGAAAGCCCAGATCGAAATGCGCGTTGTGGCCGACCAGGATCGCGCGCTGGCATTCGGCCTTGCGCGCGGCGGCGCGCACGCCGGTGAAAATGTGATCCAGCGCCTCGCGTTCGGGTTTTGCATCGCGGAACGGATGGCCGATGTCGATGCCGGTGATCTCCAGCGATTTCGGATCGATCTCCGAACCTGGAAACGGTTCGACATGCGTGGTGATGGTTTCGCCGGGAGAAAACCGGCCCTCGCCGTCCATGAGGATCGGAATCGCGGCGATTTCCAGCAAGGCGTGGCGGTTCGCTTCGAAACCGCCGGTTTCCAGGTCCACGACAACGGGCAGAAAGCCGCGGAACCGGTCGGCCATGCGCGGCGGGGGAAGGGTGCTATCCATGGCCGGCAGGATAGCAGCTCGCCTCACCCCGTCGCCGGTAGCCCTCAGGCGAAGAGGAAGGCCGAGGTCAGCGCAAGCAAGACCGCGATCGCAACCAGGGCCGCGCCCAGCGCCGGCATCAGCGTGATCAGCGGCAGGCCGAGCACGAACAGACCCAGCGACCAGGCGAACGTGTCGTGGTTGCGCACCGGCGCCTGTTTGCCGATGGACTTGGCCAGCAACGCATCGAGACTGAAGCAGCCGGCGCCGCGGAACACCAGCGGCAGCAGCATCACCGCGAAGATCAGCGGCAGTTTGAAATTGCCGAAGCCCTCATTGCTGATTGCATAACCCTTGGCGAGCTCGGACAGCGACATCCAGTCCGCGGGCCAATGCACGGCCGCCGTCGCGACCATCGTCAACACCAACAGGCTGAAGGCGAAGAAGCGTGTGCCCAATCCGAACAGCAGGGCGAGTGCGCCGAGGATCTCGAACCAGGTCGCCATGCCCCAGCTGATATTCGCCGGCACATGGTTGAACGGAAACGGGAAGCTCGACTGGATGTCGGCGAACCAATTTTCGCCGCGATATTTTTCGATGCCCGATTCCCAGAATTCCCAGGCCAGCAGCAGGCGCAGGCCCAGGGGAGCAAGCCAGTCGCCGACGCCGTCGAGGCGTTCGGTCAGGGCTTGCCAGCGATCGGTGAGGGTCGGGCTCATGCGTTTCTCCGGAAAGGGGACAGTAGGACGTGGTTGGTTTCGAGCATCGTCAGCAGCGAGGCGCCGTTGGCGAGAAAGGCGGCACGATCGTCAGGCTGCGCTTCCTGCGCGAGCGCATCGAGGTGCTCGCGCGCGCGGCGCGCCGGGTGGTCTTCGATCATCTGCAGCAGACGGAAGCTCAAGGCGTCGATTTCGTGGAAGCGCACGCGATGGTTCGGATCGCGCTGGACCAGCAGAAAGGTCGGAGCCGTTGGCGTCTGGCGAGGCCAATAGGTTTTGCAGATCTGATGGACGGGCCAGGTGTAGGCGAGTGGCCAGGCCAGGGGCGACAGCTTGGGGACGTCGTCGAGTGGATCCTGGATCGACGCGGGCGCCGTCGTTGCCGACGCCTCGCTTAAGGTCGCTTCGGACAGTTCCAGGGCCAGTTCGACCCATTCGTAGTGGGCCAGCTCGCGCAGCCAGGGCGCATCGTCCGGCACCGGTACCGTGTCGAGATAGCGAAGGAATTCGCGCGCCACTTCGGTGAACAGCGGCGTGAGGCTGCGATGGTCGCGACAGAATCCGCGCACCAGGGTCTGCCAGCGCTCGCCGGCGAACAGGCGCCGCAGGACGGGGAAATTTCCCGCCAGCAGGCCTTCGATGTTGTCGAAGAACAGCTCGCGGTAGATCGCCACGCGTCGCGCCTCGAGGCCGGGCGGTGGCGGTTGTCGCGGATCGCGCAGATGGGCCGCGAGCACGGCCTGTTGTCCGTGCAGTGCGTCAGGCGCGGACATGGCGGGCTTCCTCCGGCGACGCCGACGCCACCGTGGTGCGGATTTTTTCGACTTCCGCCAACAGGTCGGCAAATGGCGGGAAATTGAAATCGCGTTCCAGCACCGTCGGTCGCGGCCCGTGCCAGCGCGCGCTCTCGGCGAGCAGGTCCCAGACCGAGGCTTTTACCGGCGCGCCGTGCGTGTCGATCTTGAGATCGTCGGCCTCGTCGTAGTGACCGGCGACGTGCAGGCAGGCGATGCGGGCGGCGGGCAGGCGATGCAGGAACTCCAGCGCGTCGTAGCGGTGGTTGATGCTGTTGACGTAGACATTGTTGACGTCGAGCAGCAGATCGCAGTCGGCTTCCTCGAGAACGGCGGTGAGGAAATCGATCTCGGGCATGGCCTGGAACGGAGCGGCGTAGTAGGAAATGTTTTCGACGGCGATGCGGCGGCCGAGGGCGTCCTGCACGCGACGGATGCGACCGGCGACATGATGCACAGCTTCCTCGGTGAAGGGCATCGGCAGAAGTTCGTAGAGCTGGCCGTCGTCGGCGCAATAGCTCAGGTGCTCGGAAAACACCGGCACGCGGTGCGTTTCCAGGAAGCGGCGCAGACGCTGCAGATGCGTTTCATCGAAGGGCAAGGTGCCGCCGAGATTCAGCGACAGCCCGTGACAGGCGAGCGGATGTCGCGCGGACAGGTCGGCGAGGGCCTCGCCGTAGTGGCCGCCGACGCCGATCCAGTTGTCCGGCGCGCATTCGAGAAAGTCGAACGCGTCCGGCGCCGCGTCCTGCAGCGGGCCCAGAAGGGCCCGCCGCAGTCCGAGGCCGGCAGCATTCGCGGGAAGGGGTCGAATGGCCGTCATGACGTGCTCAGTGCTTGCCGCTGCAGCTGCCTTCGGTCTTGCCCTTGTCGGCGCCGCAGCTGCCTTCCGCCGCGGCCGTCTTGCCGGCACCGCATTTGCCTTCGCCGCATTTGCCTTCGTGCGCGGCCTTCATCTCGTCGGCGCTGACCATGCCGTCGTGATTCTTGTCCATCGCGGCGAACATCGTCTTGGCGCGCGCGGCATGTTCGGCGGCGGAAATGCGGCCATCCTTGTTGGTGTCGGTCATCGCCATGCCGCACTTGCCTTCACCGCATTTGCCTTCGGCGGGTTTGGCGGCGGTGGCGGTGGCCGAGGCATAGCCCTGGCTCAGTGGCGTGAACGCGAAGCTGGCCTGGGCGAAAGCCAGGCCACCGAGGACGACGGCGCCGGCGAGGCGGGCGGGGGTGAAGGTTTTATTGGACATGACTTCTCTCTCTGGGTGGTTACAGTGGGTGGGAAACAGCGGGAGTGCCGGAAACCCGGCGGGTGTGGATCAGGCGTCGAGGTATTCGCGCGCCAGGCTGCGGGCACGATGCAGGCGCGCTTTTGCGGCTTGCGGCGTGAGCCCGAGTTGCAGGGAAAGTTCTTCGATGGTCAGGCCGTCGAGGTCGCGCAGCAGAATGATTTCCCGATAGTGCGCCGGCAGCGATTCCATCGCATGGGCGACGTCGCGGGCGATGCCCTTCGATTCGGGGTAGCAGGGGCCGACGATGTCTTCGGTGATCGGCACCTGCAGCAGGGCGCGCTTGATGCGCTTGTAGCGGTTGCATTCGCGTTTGACGATGCGGAACAGCCAGGACGCGAAGCATTCGAGCTGACGCAGGTCCATGAGCTTGCGCGAGACGATGAACAGCGACTCCTGCACTGCATCCTCGGCATCGTTGATCGGGCAGTGGTACTCGGCGTAGCGGCGCAGGTCCTGTCGGGAGCGCTGCAGCACGCGTTCGAGCGCACCGGCGTCGCCCGATCGGGCTGCTTGCAGGTCGACGTTCCAGGTCAGCGTGTTCATGGTGTGTCCCGACTCCCGGTGGCTAAGCATGGCGCGTGATGTCGCGCGTGTCACAGGGCAAAAGAGCGTGGGCCAGGGACCGGGGATGCGCGGCGCAGCGGGACGTGTTCAGGAAGCGTTTAGACGCAGGGACCGGCCTGAAAACAGAACGCCCCGGCGAACCGGGGCGTTTGTGGATGGCATCGGGGAGGGCCGGCTCAGGTCGCCGGCGTTTCCGCGTAGTCGGTCATCGGCACGCAGGCGCACATGATGTTGCGATCACCGTAGACATTGTCGACGCGGCCGACCGGCGGCCAGTACTTGGCCTGCTTGAGCGTGGCGAGCGGGAACGCGGCGAGCTCACGGCTGTAGTCGTGCGCCCAGTTCTCGGCCATGACCATCGTCGCGGTATGCGGCGCGTTCTTGAGCGGATTGTCGTTCGCGTCCATGCGGCCCTGTTCGATCGCGCGGATTTCGTCGCGGATCGCGATCATCGCGGCGATGAAGCGGTCGAGTTCGTGCTTGGATTCGCTCTCGGTCGGCTCGACCATCAGCGTGCCGGCGACCGGGAAGCTCAGGGTCGGGGCGTGGAAGCCGTAGTCGATCAGGCGCTTGGCCACGTCCTCGGCGCTGATGCCGCAGGCGTCCTTGATGGGCCGCAGGTCGAGGATGCATTCGTGCGCGACCAGACCATTACGCCCGGTGTACAGGGTCGGATAGTGCGGTGCGAGACGCTTGGCGATGTAGTTGGCGTTGAGCAGGGCGACCTGGGTAGCGCGGCGCAGGCCTTCGGCACCCATCATCACGATGTACATCCAGCTGATCGGCAGGATGCTGGCGCTGCCGTAGCTCGCGGCGCTGACCATGCCGACGGTCGCGTCTTCGTTGTATTTCGCCGGCAGGAAGGGGGCGAGGTGCGCCTTGACTGCGGTCGGGCCCACGCCCGGGCCGCCGCCGCCGTGCGGAATGCAGAAGGTCTTGTGCAGGTTGAGGTGCGAGACGTCGGAACCGTACTTGCCGGGCTTGGCGAGGCCGACGAGCGCATTCATGTTCGCGCCGTCGGTGTACACCTGGCCGCCGTGCGCGTGGATGATTTCGCAGATCTCGACGACAGCTTCCTCGAACACGCCGTGCGTGGACGGGTAGGTGATCATCAGCGCAGCGAGATTGGCCGAATGCTTCTCGGCCTTCGCGCGCAGGTCGGCGACATCGACGTTGCCGTTGTTGTCGCATTTCACGACCACGACGTCCATGCCGCACATCTGCGCCGAGGCCGGATTGGTGCCGTGCGCCGATTCCGGAATGAGGCAGATGTTGCGATGGCCTTCGTTGCGCGAGCGGTGATACGCACGGATCGCGAGCAGGCCGGCGAATTCGCCCTGCGCGCCGGAGTTCGGCTGCAGGCTGACCGCGTCGTAGCCGGTGCACTCGACCAGCATCGCTTCCAGGCCTTCGATGAGTGCGACATAGCCACGCGTCTGTTCGGCCGGGGCGAGCGGATGGATGTTGCCGAATTCCGGCCACGTCACCGGAATCATTTCGCTGGTGGCGTTGAGTTTCATCGTGCACGAGCCCAGCGGGATCATCGTGCGGTCCATCGCCAGATCCTTGTCGGCGAGCTGGCGCAGATAGCGCAGCAGTTCGTGCTCGGAGTGGTGGGTGTTGAACACCGGATGGGTCAGGAACTTCGATTTGCGCAGTAGACCGGCCGGCAGGGCATCGGCGGTGCTGGCGTCCAAGGCGTCGACATCGGCCTTCACGCCGAACAAGGACCACAAGGCGTCGACATCGGCGCGCGTGCTGGTTTCGTCGAACGCGATCGCCAGCTGGCTGCCGTCGATCTCGCGCAGGTTGATCTTCTGCGCACGTGCCGCGGCATGCAGCTTGCCGGCGTCGATGCCGGTGACATGCACGGTGTCGAAGAAGCCGGCATTGACCGCGACACCGGCGTTCTTCAGGCCGGTCGCGAACAGCGTGGCAAGACGATGCGTGCGCTGCGCGATGCGGCGCAGGCCGTCCGGGCCGTGGTAGACCGCATACATGCTCGCCATCACGGCCAGCAGCACTTGTGCGGTGCAGATATTGGACGTGGCCTTCTCGCGGCGGATGTGCTGCTCACGCGTTTGCAGGGTCAGGCGATAGGCGGGCTGGCCGAGGGTGTCGACCGACACGCCGATCAGGCGGCCCGGCATCGAACGCTTGAACGCGTCCTTGCACGCCAGGAAAGCGGCATGCGGGCCACCGAAACCATAAGGCACGCCAAAGCGCTGGGTATTGCCGACGACGATGTCCGCGCCCCATTCGCCGGGCGGCGTGAGCAGGGTCAGCGCGAGCAGATCGACGGCGGCGGCGACGACGCCATCGCGCGCATGCACGGCGGCGGCGATCTTCGCGTAGTCCTTCACTTCGCCGGTGCTGCACGGGTACTGCAGGAGCACGGCGAAGGCATCGGTTTTTTCGGCAGCGGCGTCGTCACCGACAACCACGTCTATATCCAGACCTTCGGCGCGCGTGCGCACGACGGCGATCGTCTGCGGATGGCAGTCCTGGGATACGAAGAACACGTTCGACTTGCTCTTGCACGAACGCTTGGCCAACGTCATCGCTTCGGCGGCGGCGGTGCCTTCGTCGAGCAGGGAGGCGTTGCTGATTTCCATTGCGGTCAGGTCGGCGACCATGGTCTGGAAGTTGATCAGCGCTTCCATGCGGCCCTGGGAGATTTCCGCCTGGTAGGGCGTGTACGCCGTGTACCAGGCCGGATTCTCGAGCACGTTGCGCAGGATCACCGCCGGCGTGTGCGTGCCGTAGTAACCCTGGCCGATGAAGCTGCGGAACACCTGGTTGTTGTTCGCGTGTTCGCGGATCTTGGCCAGCGCTTCGGTTTCGCTGATCGGGGCCGGCAGCGCCAGGGGCGCCGTGAGCTGGATGTTCGCCGGAACGATCGCCTGCACCATCGCGTCGAGCGAGGGCTGGCCGATCGCGGTCAGCATGCTGGCGATTTCGTCGGCGTTCGGGCCGATGTGGCGTTCGAGGAAGGCGTCGTGGTGCTCGAGCTGGCGCAGGGGTTCGCGATTCATGGCAGGTCCGGGACAGGGCAGGGAGGGTGAGATGCCACGAATGGAGCGCCCGCTCACGGTCGCGCCGCTCGAAAGCTCCATTCGCCCCTCTGTCCTTTTGCCTGAGAGTTTGGAACCGCGATGCGGTCCACTGCCCCTTCGGCGCCGGTGGTTGCCGGTCTCTCCAGAGTCGCTCGCGCGGTACGGTTCTGGTTCCTGAGCGATTACGGGCGTTGCGCCTTCGGCAGTGGCTTTCGCCACTATCTCCCGTACCGAGCATCGAGCCCGCGCAGTTTACCCGATTTGCCCTCGCGCCGCCGGCACGCCCGACCCGTCGCCAGGGCCCGGCAGGCCTCGCCGAAGGCTGCGCAGGTGCTTGACCCCAAAAGGAAAACCCGCCGAGGCGGCGGGTTTTCGGGGGCGGATCGACGGCCGGATTATTCGGCGGTGGTGTCGCGCTTCTCGCGGCTGCCCAGGGGCTGTTCGCCGTGCACGAGGAAGTAGGTGTTCTCGGCGATATTGGTGGCGTGGTCGCCGATGCGCTCGATGTTCTTGGCCATGAACAGCAGGTGCGCGCAGGAGGTGATGTTGCGCGGATCTTCCATCATGTAGGTCAGCAGCTCGCGGAACAGGCCCGTGTACTGCGCGTCGACTTCGGCGTCGCGGTTCCAGACTTCGATGGCGAGCTTGTCGTCGCGCGTGCGGAATGCAAGCAGGGCGTCGCGCACCAGCAGGTTGGCGGTCTTGGCCAGCGCGGGCAGGCCGTGCGCGGCGGCGACCGGCGTGCTCTGGTTGAGCACCATCGAGCGCTTGGCCACGTTCGCGGCATAGTCGCCGATGCGTTCGATGTCGGCCGAGATGCGCAGGGCGGCGTAGACCTCGCGCAGGTCGCGGGCCATCGGCTGGCGCAGGGCGAGCAGGCGCAGCACGTCGTGACTGACTTCGTGTTCGAGTGCGTCGATCGCGTCGTCGTTGGCGACCACGCGTTCGGCCGCCTTGGTGTCGCGGCGGATCATGACGTCGATCGCGGCGTCGAGCTGCGCGGTGGCGATCTCGCCCATGCGGGTGATTTCGCCGTACAGGCGGTCGAGCTCGGAGTCGTAGCTCTTGACGATGTGTTCGTGGTTGGGCATCTGCGTTCTCTGCCTGGAATTAGCCGAAGCGACCGGTGATGTAGTCTTCGGTTTGCTGCTTGCCGGGTTTGGTGAAGATCGTTTCGGTGACGCCGTGTTCGATGAGCTCGCCCAGGTACATGAAGGCGGTGAAATCGGAGACGCGCGCTGCCTGCTGCATGTTGTGGGTCACGATCAGGATCGTGAACTGCTGCTTGAGTTCGGAGATCAGCTGCTCGATCTTGCCGGTGGCGATCGGGTCGAGCGCCGAGGTCGGTTCGTCGAACAGGATCACCTGCGGCTTGAGCGCGATTGCACGGGCGATGCACAGACGCTGCTGCTGGCCGCCGGACAGGCCCAGCGCGCTCTGCTTGAGCTTGTCCTTGGCCTCGTCCCAGAGCGCGCCCTGACGCAGCGCCGCTTCCACGCGCACGTCCATATCAGCGCGCGAAAGCTTCTCGTAGTGTCCGATGCCGTAGGCGATATTGTCGTAGATCGACATCGGGAAAGGCACCGGCTTCTGGAACACCATGCCGACCTTGGAGCGCAGCTTGTTGAGCGGATACTTCGGGTCGAGCACGTTTTCGCCGTCGAGCAGGACGTCGCCTTCCGCACGCAGCTTCGGGTAGATCGAGTAGATGCGGTTGAAGATGCGCAGCAACGTGGACTTGCCGCAGCCGGAGGGACCGATCAGCGCGGTCACCTGCTTCTCGGGCACGTCGAGATTGATGTCCTTGAGCGCCTTGAACTGGTCGTAATAGAACGACAGGTTGCGCGCGGACAGCTTCGCGGGTGCGGGAGTGACCGCCGTGGTCTTGGCGGCGGCGAAATTCGGGGCGAGGGCGATCTGCACGTCAGTCATGGCTCATCTTGTTGCGCAGCAGGATGGCGCGGGCGATCAGGCCCAGCGCCAGGACGAAAAGGGTCATGCAGAACGCGCCGGCCCAGGCCAGGCCGTTCCAGTTTTCGAACGGACTCATTGCGAAGCTGAGCATCACCGTCGGCACGCTGGCCATCGGCTGGATGAGGTCCGTGCTCCAGTACTGGTTGTTGAGCGCGGTGAACAGCAAGGGCGCGGTTTCGCCGCTGATGCGTGCGAAGGCCAGCAGCACGCCGGTGACGATACCCGGCAGGGCGGCGCGATACAGCACCTGCACGGTGACCTTCCACTGCGGAATGCCCAGCGACAGCGCCGCTTCGCGCATCGTGCTCGGCACCAGGCGCAGCATTTCGTCGGTCGTGCGCACGATCACCGGCAGGGCGATGAAGGCCAGGGCGATCGAGCCGGCCAGCGCCGATGCGTGTCCCATCGGCATCACGACTGCGGTGTAGACGAACATGCCCAGCACGATCGAAGGCGCCGACATCAGGATGTCGTTGACGAAGCGGATTGCTTCGCCGAGCTTGCGGTTGCGCGCGTACTCGGACAGATAGGTGCCGGCCGCGATGCCGATCGGCGTGCCGATCGCGATCGCCATCAGACCGATGATGAGGCTGCCGGCGAAGGCGTTGAGCATGCCGCCGTCCTCGCCTGCGGCGGGCGTCATCTGCGTGAACAGCGCGAGATTGAGGTGGCTCATGCCGCGGCTCAGCGTGGTCCACAGGATCCAGATCAGCCAGAACAGGCCGAAGATCGCCGCGAAACCCGAGAGCACGAGTGCCAAGCTGTTCTTGAAGCGGCGAAAGCGATAGAGATTCTGCGTGGCGGCGTCCATCAGTTGCCCTCCCGGCGCTGCAGGCGGGCCAGCATGAGGCGAGCCGCCGCGAGTACGACGAAGGTCAGCAGGAACAGGACGAAGCCCAGGGCAAGCAGGGACGACTTGTGCAACGGGTCGACCGCTTCGCCGAATTCATTGGCAATGGTCGAGGCGATCGATGTGCCGGGTTCGAGCAGGCCCGCGCTGAGCTGGTAGGCGTTGCCGATGACGAAGGTGACCGCCATCGTCTCGCCGAGCGCGCGACCCAGGCCCAGGAAAATGCCGCCGATCACCGCCGAACGCGTATACGGCAGCACGATGTCCCACGCCACTTCCCAGGTCGTCGAGCCGAGCGCATACGCCGATTCCTTCAGGCGCGTGGGCACGGTCAGGAACACTTCGCGCATGACCGAGGAAATGAACGGAATGACCATGATCGCCAGCACGAGTCCGGCGGCGAGCATACCGATGCCCAGCGGCGGGCCCTGGAACAGCGCGCCGATGACGGGCAGCGGGCCGAGATTCTCGCCCAGCCAGGGATAGACCTTTTCGCCCAGATACGGGCCGAGCACGAACAGGCCCCACATGCCGTAGATGATCGACGGGATGCCCGCGAGCAATTCGATCGCGGCCGAGAGCGGCGTGCGCAACCAGGCGGGCGCGACTTCGGTGAGAAACAGCGCGATGCCGAAGCTGATCGGCACGGCGATCATCATGGCGATCAGCGAGGTCACCAGGGTGCCGTAGATCGGCACCAGCGCGCCGAACTGGCCGGCACCGACGTCCCAGTCGGAGGAAGTGAAGAATTTCCAGCCGAACGTTTCCAGCGCGAGGCGGCCGCCGAGCAGCATCGACAGGGCGGCACCGATCAGCGCCACCAGAACGAAAATGCCCGCGGTCGCGACGACGCCATGGAACAGGCGGTCGGCACGCGCATCGCGGCGCGAGTGTTCGGCGAGTTCGGGCAGGGCGAGAGTCGTTTCGCTGGTCATGCGCGGCAAAGGGTTCTGGCGTGTCGGTCAGGAAGCATGGGATTGGCGGTCGCGGCGACGGTCAATCCGATGGCCCCTGTGGGCGGTAAAAACAGGACGCACCCTTCGGCTTCGAAGGGTGCGTCTGTCGTTTCATCAGGACTCAGAACTTCAGGTTCTTGGCCCAGTAAGCATTGATCTGCGTAACCAGCGCGGCGGGCAGCGGCACGTAGTCCAGCGCCTTGGCCTGGGCGTCGCCATTGGCGTAGACCCAGGTGAAGAAGTCGCGCGTGGCTTTCGCCGTGGCGGGATTCTTCGGCTGCTTGTGCACGAGGATGAAGTTCGTCGCGGTGATCGGCCAGGAGGCGTCGCCCGGGGCATTGGTGATGACCAGGTAGAAGTCCTTCGAGCTCGCCCAGTCGGCGCTGGCGGCCGCGGCGGCGAAGCTCTCGTCGCTCGGCAGCACCCACTTGCCAGCGGCGTTCTGCATCGCGGCGTACGACATCTTGTTCTGCAGCGCGTACGACAGCTCGACGTAGCCGATGCCGCCCTTGATCTGCTTGACGTAGGCGGCGACGCCTTCGTTGCCCTTGCCGCCGTAGCCGATCGGCCACTTCACGGCGGTGCCTTCACCGACCTTGCTCTTCCACTCGGCGCTGACCTTGGACAGGTAGTTGGCGAAGTTGAAGGTGGTGCCCGAGCCGTCGGAACGGTGCACGACGCTGATCTTCAGCGCCGGCAGGGCGACGCCCGGGTTGATCGCGGTGATCGCGGCGTCGTTCCACATGGTGATCTTGCCGAGGAAGATGTCGGCGAGGATCGGGCCGGTGAAACGGACCTTGCCGGCGGTGATGCCGGGAACGTTGATGACAGGCACGACGCCGCCGATGACCGACGGGAACTGCGCCAGACCGAACTGCGCGAGTTCCTCGGGCTTGAGCGGCGCATCGGAAGAACCGAAATCGACCGTGCCGGACTTGATCTGGGCGATGCCGCCGCCCGAGCCGATCGACTGGTAGTTGATCTTGTTGCCGGTGGCCTTGTTGTAGTCGGACGACCACTTGGACATGACCGGATACACGAAGGACGCGCCGGCACCGGTGACATTGTTGCCGGCCTGGGCGCTCATCGCGGCGACGGCGGTCAGGCCGAAGGCGAGCAGGCGAATCTTGGATTTGAGCGAAGTGAACACGGAATGGCTCCTTGGCGAAGGGTTCCGGCAGCAGCCCGGACAGGGCGCCATGGTCCCGGATCAATATGACAATGGGGTGACACCGCTGTAACAAAGCCGGGCGGTCGGCGACCGCCCGGCCTGGGGCCGCGAGACTTACCAGTAGAGCTGGGCGCGGAATTCGAGGATGTTCGGGTTGTCCTCGAGCACGGTCTTGGTGGCCGAGCTGTAGCGCGAGCTGTCGACCATCACGTAGTTCAGCGCGAACTTGAAGTTCGAGTGCCAGTACCAGTTCACGCCGACCGTCCAATTGCTTTCCTGGCCGCCGAGCGCGCCGATCACCTTGGCGGGCGGACCCGGAACGAAGGTGCCGTCGTTGAGATCGGCCTTGTCGTAGCGCAGGCCGAGCTGCCACATGCCGCCGGCCGGGTTGTTCGGCAGGCCGGTGGCGACGTTGCCGGTCTTGTACGTCCAGGTCTCGCCGGTGATGTTCCACACGCCGGACACGTACCAGCTGTCGGCCGAGAAATCCGGGTTCAGGTTACGACCGATGTCCGTGGTCATGTATTCGGCCTGGATCTTGACCGGACCCTTGACCCAGAACGCCTCGGCACCGAGCGTGCGGATGCGGTCGGCGTCGGTGAACTGGCCCGAATCGACGAGACGGGCATTGGCCAGATCCGCATCCGGACGCACGCGCAGACGGGCGCGGTCGTTGCCGCTGGTCGTCACCGTGCCGAGGTCGCGGGCCTTGAAGTCCACGCCCGACACGCCGAGGTGCAGGATGTTGCCGGCTTCGTTGATCGGGGCGAAGGTGAAGCGCGCGCCGTAGCCGTTGCCGTTGCCGAGGTTGCGGGTCATTTCGCGGCCGAACACGCTGCCGGTCAGCGTCCAGTTGTCGCCGCCCGTGGCCAGCGAGACGCCCATGCGGCGGGCCACGGCCTGCATGTTGGTGGTCATCGCCTTGGAGATGAAGTCGTTGTTCTTGGTGCTGCTGAGCTCTTCCAGGCTGTTGGGCTGCTTGAACTGGCCCACGGTCAGCGTGGTGAAGCCGGTGAACTTGTAGGACACGTTCACGTCGAGGAACTTGTCGGCCTTGGCGTCGTAACCCACGACCCAGTTCCACATGCCCGGACCCTTGCCCTTGAACACCAGCTCGGCGCGGCGCAGTTCGCCGTCGCTGTCGAGACCGTCGGGGATGTCGCCATTGAGGCTGACCAGATCGTTGTCGAACTTGTTGTAGTCCGCCTGCAGCAGACCTTCGAAGGAAATCTCCGAGCCACCGATGACGTCGAATTCGGTTTCGGCGAAGGCCGGGGCGGACAGCGCCGCGAGCACGGCGACGGCGAGGAGGTTGGGCAGCAGTTTCATGACGGTTCCCTGCGGAGTGTTGGAAGACCGGCGCAGGCTAAGCTGTAAAGGTTTCGTTATTGTGACAGTGCAGACATATGACGCCGCCGCGACGCGCCGATGACAGCGGCTTACCGGCTAGCCCGGTGTCTTGTCCTTGTAACGACACAGGCCTCGGACCACGCATTGTGGGCAGTCGGGCTTGCGCGCCTTGCACACGTAGCGCCCGTGCAGGATCAGCCAGTGGTGCGCATCCATGAGGTATTCGCGGGGCACTGCCTTCATGAGCTTGTCTTCGACCGCGCGGACCGTCTTGCCCGGCGCCAGCCCGGTGCGATTGGCGACGCGGAAGATATGCGTGTCCACGGCCATCGTCGGCTCGCCGAACGCGGTATTGAGCACGACATTGGCGGTCTTGCGGCCGACGCCAGGCAGTGCCTCGAGCGATTCCCGGTCACGCGGGACCTCGCCGCCGTGCCGTTCGATCAGCAGTCGGCAGGTCGCGATCACGTTCGCGGCCTTGGCATTGAACAGCCCGATCGTGTTGATGTACTTCTTCAAGCCGTCCTCACCCAGGGCCAAGATGGCGGCGGGCGTGTTCGCCACGGGGTAAAGCTTGCGCGTGGCCTTGTTCACGCCCACGTCGGTGGCCTGTGCAGACAGGATCACGGCGATCAGCAACTCGAACGGCGTCGAATAGTCCAGCTCGGTGGTCGGATGCGGATTGAGTTCGGCCAGGCGGGCGAAGAATTCCTGGCGGTCTTGCAGCTTCATGCGGACTCCGATGGCGGATGACGTCGCGACCACGTTTGCCACAGCGCGATCACCGCGGCGGCCGTCAGCAGCGCGCCGGCAGGCAGGATCGCCACCAGGAAACCGGCGTATCCCGGCAGCAGGGTCATTTCGAGTCCGGACAGATGCAGCAGCGTGCCGGCACGGGCGAACAGCTGGCCGGTGCCAATCAGCTCACGCAGGATTCCTGTGCTCAGCAGCAGGGCCAGGCAGGATGCACCGGTTGTCAGTCCGGCGCGAAGTCCCAGCCATGGCGAACGCGGAGGCGCGAACGATGCGAGCGTCCCCTGCAAGAGGCAACTGCTGGCGAGCAGCGGTGCAAAGAGGCCCAGGGCGGCGTGCCAGTCCGGCCACCAGGCACGAAGCGACAGATCAATGAGCGTGACGACTGTCGCGACACTCATCACCAGCGCCATGAGGCGACCGTGTTGTCCGGCCGTCGGCGGCAGCAGGGTGCTCGCGACGGAAGTCAGGCTCAACGCGATCATCGCGACGATGCCCATGCCGAGTGCGAGGACTGCGTCCTGGCTGGTTGCGAGCAGGGGCAACAGTGCCAGCCATCGCATCGAACGCAATGCGAGCGCATCGTTTTTCGGCGAGGACGTCGTGGGCAGGGTGGTCATCGCGCCCCGCCTTTTTCTGGCGCATCGTCGAAACGCAGGGTCGTGCCGGTTGGCGTCGCATAGATCTCGGCGCCATGCCGTGCGACGAACTGCAGGCTGCGCTCGACCGCGGCCACGACAGCGCGCGGCGTGATCGTGGCGCCGGCGAACTGGTCGAAATCGCCACCGTCGCGTTTGACGGCCCAGCGTTCGGGGGGCGGAGCTTCAAGCGATCGTCCGGCAAAGCGGTCGATCCAGCGACTCTTGTCGGCATCGATCGCATCGCCCAGCCCGGCGGTTTCCTTGTGCGCGGTGACGCGAACGCCGGTGACGCGACCGCGCGCATCGATGCCGACTAGCAGTTTTATCGGGCCGGCGTAGCCGTCGTTGGCGATCACGTCTAGGGCCAGCGCCGCATTCGTCGTTCCCCGACGCGCACGCCGCACCATCACGGGCGCGGCTGAGCCCGTCCACGCGGGTGCTTGCACCGTGATGCGGTCGCTCAGCGGGTCGTTGTCGTAACCGTCCATCGGCAGAACGATCGCCAGCGCACGCAATTGCGTCATGCGTTCGGCGGCGGCGATGTCGGCGCGTGTGACCCTGTGCATGAGAGCGATCGCGAGCGTCGCGAGCGCGGCGACGATCGCAAGTGCAACAGCGGTGCGCGTGATGTTTCCGGCACTGCTCATGACGGCCGGCCTTCGCCGTAGATGCGCGGTCGCGTGTGCAGATCGATCCAGGGTGCTGCAAAGTTCATCAGCAGGACAGCGAAGGCGAGTCCGTCCGGATAGGCGCCCCAGCGACGGATCAGCAAGGTCAGCAGCCCGACGCCGGCGCCGAAAATCAGGCGTCCGCGCGGGGAGGCGCAGCCGCTGACCGGGTCCGTCGCGATGAAGAACGCGCCGAGAACGAGCGCGCCGGAGAACACGTGCTGCAACGGGAAGGGATTGACGTCGCCGTCATACAACCAGAACGGCACCGTGACGAGAACGACGCTGCCCAGCGTTGCCACCGGGGTCTGCCACGGAATGATTTTTTTCCACAGCAGGAACAGGCCGCCCAGTGCGTAGAAATTCGCGATCCATTCCCAGCCCTTGCCGCCGAAATCGCCGAACAGCGGATTACCGCGGATCTCCGCCAGGGTCTGCCCGCGGTTGGACCATTCTCGAACGGTGTCGAGCGGTGTGGCCTGTCCGATCGCGTCCCAGCCCCAGGGCGCCGGCAGCTGTCCACTGAAGATCGCTATCGTGCTGTCGATGAAGCCCGGGGTTCCGAGCGAGGATTCCAGTCCCGCCGGTGGCAGCCAGTGGGTGAATTCGCGCGGAAAACAGAGCAGCACCACCACATAACCCAGCATCGCGGGATTGAACACGTTGTGTCCGAGGCCGCCATACAGATGCTTTGCGACGACGATCGCCGCGCACATGCCGATGGCGGCGATCCACCATGGCGCCAGCGGCGGCAGACACAGGGCGAACAGCACGGCGGTCACCGGTGCGCTGAGATCGGTCAGGAACGGACGCAAGGGGCGCCTGCGCCATGCCAGCATCGCTGCTTCGAATCCGAGCGCGAAGGTCGTTGCCAGAACGATCTGCCACAGCAGCCCCGGCCCAAAAAAAATCACGTGCGCGAAAACGCCGGGAACCAGAGCGATAAGCACGAGACCCATGACCCGTGTGACGCTGCGATTTACGGGCAGATGCGGTGCCGCGCCGGTAGCGAACGTAGCCATCAGGCGTCGTCCCGCGGCGGCCGCTTGGCTTTCGCCCGAGCCAGCGCCGCCGCGATGGCGTCGCCAGAACTGGCTTGCTTCGCGCGTTCTGCTTCACGCAGGGCGCGTTCGTCCGATTCGCGTTGCAGTCGCTGGTTGCGTCGTTCGTAGCGTTCGCGCGCGGCGTCGGCATCGGCGCGTTTGTGCGCGACGATGCGGATATCGGTTTTCGCTTGGCGGAACTGCTCGGTCAGCGGAATATGGCTGGGGCAGACGAGGTCGCAACAGCCGCATTCGATGCAGTCGAACACGCCCTCGGCTTCGCTGCGGTCGAGCCGTTGCGCACGGATGTGCCACAGCAGTTGCTGCGGCTGCAGGCGGGCAGGGCAGGCACGGGCGCAATCGCCGCAGCGGATGCAGGGCATTTCTTCGGCGGCGTCGCGAATTTCTTCGGCGGCCAGCACGAGCACGCAATTGGTCTGCTTGCCGATGGCGACCGAGTCGTCGGGCTGCGCGATGCCCATCATCGGGCCGCCAAGCAACAACCGGGCAGCGCGTGCGCTGTAGCCACCGGCCTGTGCGATCAGGTGCGCCACGGAGGTGCCAATGGCGACCTGGAAATTTCCGGGCTGCATCACACCGCTTCCCGCTACGGTGACGACGCGATGGGTGAGCGCTTCGCCGTGCACCACGGCACGCCACGCCGCCGCCGCGGTGGCGACGTTATGCACGAGCACGCCGATGTCGCGCGGCAGGCCGCCGCGCGGCACTTCCCGGCCGGTGAGCACTTCGATGAGCTGTCGTTCGCCACCCTCGGGATACACGGTAGGCACAGCCACAAGCGTGACTTGGCCCTCACCGACGCGCGCCACGGCCGCCGCACATGCGGCACTCGCCTGCGGCATCGCGTCCTCGACAGCGAGCAGGATGCGCTCGGCGCCGACGAGACGCGCGAGCAGTCGGCCACCGAGCACCACGTCCTCGGCGCGCTCGCGCAGCAAGGCATCGTCGCAAGCGATAGACGGCTCGCATTCGGCGCCGTTGAGGATGAGCAAGGCCGATCGCACCGACAATTTTTCGGCGGCGGGGAAACCGGCGCCGCCCAATCCGACGATGCCGGCGGCGCGGATGCGTTCGAGCAGTGCGTTGGGTGCGGCTTGCCAGGGATCGAGCGCGGGCATGCGCCATTCGTCTTGCGGATCCGACGCCGACGACGGCAGGCATGACAGGTGGATCTGTGGTTCCGGATGCAGACCGATCGCGCTGACTTGCGCACGCGCAGGCGCATGAATGTCCGCGCCGCGCCCTGGCGCGACGGCGATGCGCTGGCCACGGCGAACGGTGTCGCCGACGGCAACGCAGGGATCGGCGGCCTCGCCGCCATGCAGTCCTAAGGGCACCTGCAAGGTCGCCGGCAGCGGACAGGCCTGGATCGGCCGGCTCGTGGACGCTTCCTTGCGGCCGTCCAGGCGCAGCCCGCCATGGAAGGTGTGCAGGACCGGGACCGACGGGGCGCTCATGCGTTTGCGGGGATGCCGCCGTCAGCGGCCGCGGAACTCGGGTTTGCGCCGCGCGAGAAACGCGCCGGTGCCTTCCTTCATGTCCTCGGTCGAAAAGGCGATGGCGAATCCTTGTGTCTCGTAATCCAGTCCGACTTCCAGACTGGCCTCGCCGCCAGTCACGATGGCGTCGAGCACGCCGCGCAAGGCTTGCGGCGCGGACGCGGCGAGTTGCTCGGCGAGCTTGAAGGTTTCCGCTTCCAATTGGTCGGCTGGGACGGTCCGGGTCACCAGGTTCAGCGCGAGCGCCCGGGCCGCATCGATCTGCTGACCGAGCAGGCAAAGTTCCAGCGCGGCTGCTCGACCGGCCAGGCGCAGCAGGCGCTGCGTCCCGCCGAAGCCGGGAATGAGGCCCAGATTCACTTCCGGCTGGCCGAATTTTGCCGAGTCGGCGGCGATACGCAGATGGCAGGCCATCGCCAGTTCCATGCCGCCCCCGAGCGCGAAGCCGTTGATCATGCCCAGCACCGGCTTGCCCAGCTGCTCGATGCGGACCATGAGTTTTTGCCCGAACCGGGAGAAGTCCCGGGCCTGAACCGGGCTCAGGTCGTTCATTTCCGCGATATCGGCACCGGCGACGAAAGCTTTCGGGCCGGCGCCCGTCAGCACCACCACGCGCACGGATTCACTGAGCGCCGCATCGTCAAAGGCCTGGTGCAGGTCGGCCAGGGTCTGGCGATTGAGTGCATTGAGCTTTTCGGGGCGATTGAGCGTGATCAGGCGGACGGCGCCGCGGTCTTCGATCAACAGGGTCTGGAAAGCCATCAAGTCGCTCCGGGGAACTTCGGGAAGGGGTTGCGGTCAGGCCTTCGCGCGGGTCCTGGCCTCAGTGGCGGTTAAGCCGTAGGGCCGGTATCCTAGCGCGTCCACCGGGGCGGCATACCGCCCCGTTTCCACTCCTGGAGGTTCCGTAATGAAGTTGCGTTTTCTGGCTGCCACCCTGGCGGCTCTTGCCCTGAGCTCCGGCGCTGCCCTGGCCCAGACCGCCCCCGCTGCTGCCACGCCGGCCGCCGCTCCCGCCGCCAGCGACAAAACCACGCTCAGCTACGCCATTGGCTACGACATGGCCCGCGATCTGGCCGAGCGTAAGGTGGACCTCGACATCAACACCCTGATCCGCGCCGTGCAGGACGGATACGCCAAGCGTCCGCCGACCATGCCGGCCGACAAGCTCGGTGCGGCCCTGCAGGCGTTCCAGCAGAAGATGGCCCAGCAGGAAAAGGATCAGTTCGACCGCATCACGCGTGAGAACAAGGCCAAGTCCGATGCCTTCCTGGCCGCCAACAAGGCCAAGACCGGCGTGACCACGCTCGCCTCGGGCGTGCAGTACCGCATCATCGAAAGCGGCACCGGCGCCAAGCCGACCGCAGCGAGCACCGTGCAGGTGCACCTGCGTGGTTCGATCTCGACCGGCCAGGAATTCGCCAACACCTATTCGGTCGCCAATGCGCAGCCGGCGTCGTTCAAGGTCAGCGACTTCCCGCTCAAGGGCATCAAGGAAGCGTTGCTCATGATGCCGGTGGGTTCGCGCTGGGAAGTGTTCCTGCCGTCGGATCAGGCGTATGGCAATGATCCGCGTTCCCCGATCGGCCCGGCCCAGGCCGTGGTGTTCGACATCAAGCTGGTGGGCTCGAAGTAATCGAAACATCCCCGCGCCGCTCGGCGGCGCGGGGATTTTCTTTCCGATGACCCATTTCTACCGCGCCGTTCTCAGCCCCTGCGTGGGCGTGTGCTCTCTGGACGAGCATGGCCTGTGCGAAGGCTGCCTGCGCAGCTCCGCCGAAATCGCCCGCTGGTCGCAGATGAACGACGATGAGCGCCTGCAGCTCATGGAAAATGTGCTGCCCTTGCGCGAGGCGCAACGGGCGTGAGCCTGGCAGTGAACCTGCTCGATCGACTCCCCCGCGCACTGCATTCGCTCGCCACGCCGCCGCCCGGTTTGGGCTGGAATCACGCGCAACTCATCGACCTTCTGCCCGACCAAGGCCGCTCGCTGCGCCAGGCTGCCGTGCTTGTCGGCCTCGTGGACCGCGGTGCGGGCCCGCAGGTATTGCTCACCCGTCGGACAGAAGCTCTGCGCCTGCATGCCGGGCAAATCAGTTTTCCTGGCGGGCGAATCGAGGATAGCGATGCCTCGCCCATTGCCGCCGCACTGCGCGAAGCGGACGAGGAAATCGGACTGCGCGCCCCATTGGCTGAGCCCTTGGGCTATCTGGATCCTTTCGTCACGATCACCGGCTTCCATGTTTATCCGGTTGTAGCGAGAGTCGATGCTGCCTTCGTGCCGCACATCGATCCGTCGGAAGTGGCGGAAGCCTTCGAGACGCCGCTGGAATTCCTGCTCGATCCGGCAAATGCGCGCACCTTCGAAGTGGAATATCGTGGCGGCAAGCGCACGCTCATCGAGTTCCTGTACGGTGACCACCGGATATGGGGCGCGACGGCGGCGATGCTGGTGAACTTCCGCGAACGCCTGGAGCGCACATGAACTGGACGACGCTGGTTTCTGCCGAGGATTTGGCCGCCGTCCTGGGCAATCCGCAGGTGGTGGTCGTCGATTGCCGCTTCGTGCTCGCTGGTGCCGATCCGAGCGCCGGCGAAGTGGCCTGGCGGCAATCGCATGTTCCGGGGGCGGGGTATGCGCATCTGGACCGGGATCTGTCCGATCACGACAAGCCGGCGCGCGAAGGACGCCATCCGTTGCCGGATGCCGAGAATTTTTGCGCGACCCTGGTGCGTCTCGGCGTTACGCCGCAGTCGCAAGTGGTGGCCTACGACGCCGGTGACGGCGCGATGGCGGCGGCACGCTTCTGGTGGCTGCTGAGACTGCTGGGACATCGTCGCGTGGCCGTGCTCGATGGCGGCTTTGCGCGCTGGTCCGCGTTGGGTCTGCCGCTGGAGACAACGGCACCCGTCCTTCGCAAAGGGCACTACGAGGCTCGCTTCGATCTAGCCGGCATGGTGTCAGCAGGCGAGATGCGTATGCTTGCAGCGACGGCGTCGGGCAACGTACTCGATGCGCGCGCGCCCGAGCGCTATCGCGGCGAGATCGAACCATTGGACAAGGTTGCCGGACGCATTCCCGGCGCACGCAATCGGCCGTACGCCTTGAACCTGCGCGACGGACGATTCAAGTCGGCGCACGAGCTGCGTGAGGAGTTTGCGCCCTTGCTGGGTGCTCATGCCGCACAAGAGATCGTGTTGTATTGCGGGTCCGGCGTGACTGCCTGCCACAATCTGCTGGCGATGGAACACGCGGGGCTGTCCGGCGCGCGAATCTTTCCGCCCTCGTGGAGCGGCTGGATCGACGATCCGGGCAATACGGTCGCGAAAGGCGACTAGTCTGGCGACGCCGTGAATCCATCGGCGATGTCACGATAGAGAAACGCGGCGTGCACACACTGAGGCGATCCCTCCTTCAGTGCTACCGGCATGCGCGCCCAAACCCATCGTATCGTTTTCGTTTTTCTTCTGCTGTCGATGTTCGCGTCCGTGACGCAGGCGCAGGACAGCTTGCGCATCCGTGGCTCGAACGTGCTGGGACAGGGCATGGTCCCGGCCCTCGTAGAGAGCTGGATGACCCGGATCGGCTATGGCGATCTCCGGCATCTTCGTCCTTCCGTGGGCACGCACCAGATCGTCGGCACGCGCGATGGGGAAACCCTGGTGGTCGACATCGTTGGCAACGGCAGCGGCCCTGGGTTCAAGAACCTGGTCGAGGGCGAAACCGAGATCGCGATGATGGCGCGCGAGCTGACAGCTCAGGAAATCGACGATGGCTGGCAGCTGGGACGACTGGATTCGCCGGATCAGGAATATGTCATCGCGTTGCAGGCGGTATCGGTGCTCGTGCACCCGAAAAATCCGATCCGCACGCTGAGCAAACAGCAAGTGGCCATGATTCTTGCCGGCCGTATTCGCGATTGGCGCGAAGTGGGCGGGGCACCGGGTCCGATCCATCTGCAGTTGGCCGACCGGAACACGGGGCTGGCGCAAATGCAGTCGCAGTTCTTTCCGGAGGATTCTGCTACGGCGCGTCATCATCGGACGGCGCCATCCATCGTCGCGAGTGTCTTGGCCGATCCGCAGTCCCTGGGTCTCGTCGATTTCGGCACGCCGACGCGTGGATTACCAGCGGTGGCGATCCGGATCGCCGGACGCGACGTGCCCTCGGATCGTCTGCATGTCGGAACGGAGGACTATCCGCTGACGCGTCGCCTGTATTTTCGCACCGGCCAGATGGTGACGGCCTTGGGGCGCGGCTTCGTGGACTATGCCGTCTCCGAGGACGGTCAACGCCTGTTGGCCCGTCGCGGCTATCTGTCGCTCGTGCCGGCCTGGTTTCCGGGGACGACCGAAACGGCGTTGCCGCCGTCCTATGCCGATCTGGTCAAGGGGGCGAATCGGCTGTCGGTGAGCTTCCGGTTCGGCGATGCGTTTTCCGTATTCGACAGCCGCTCGGCGCAGGAGTTGGCGCGATTGCAGGCCTTCATGGCGCGACCGGAGAATCGGCAACGAAAACTTCTGCTGGTCGGCCTGACCGGCAAACAATCCTCGCCATACCAGGCGATCACGCTGAGCACCGAGCGCGCCGATCTGGTGGCGCAGACGCTCGCCGAACTGGGCATCCATCCCGCGGTCGTCCGCGGCCTGGGTTACGCGCGGCCGGTCACGGAGTCAGCCACAGCGCAGGCGAAAAACCTGCGTGTGGAAGTTTGGATGCGTTGAGCCGCGATCAGATTTCAGCCAGGGTCGCCGTGGTGCGCTGCAGTTCGACGCCGTCGATGGTCATTTTCCAGACGCCGTCTTCTTCGTGCGGTGTCTTGTCGATCTTGAAGAAGGTCGTCAAAGGACCGATGCCGCTGGTGAAACCGCCGTTCTCGAACGCCTTGATCGGGGCGTCGATCGAAACATTGCCCGTGCCTTTCTCGCGTTTGTATTTAAGCCGCCCGTCGGCGGTGATCAGCATCGCCATGTTGGGTGCTTGCCAGTAGCCGACGAAGTCCTGCTTGTCGGCCGGGATTGGTTTGGCGCAGGCCGCCAGCAGTAGAACCGCGAGCAGCAGGGCAAGGAATCGTTTCATTTCTTGAGCCTCGCAAGCAGGGACTGCAGGGCCGCCTGGGAATCGGGAGAACTCCAGCCATCGAGGAAGCGCGCGAGATCGGCGTCGGCGAACGCATCCAATGCGCCGATGATGTCGGCGCGGGCGATCGCGCGCGTCGCGAGCATGGGCGAGGAAGGAAGCTTCAGCAGTTCCTCCAGCCAAACCACGGCGCGGGTGACGACTTCGCCGGCATCGGTCAACTCGTCGACCAGTCCGATTGCATGGGCCTGCTCGGATTCGAGCATGGCGCCGGCGACCACGAGTCGTTCGGTGCGATGGGCGCCGATAACACGACGCATGAGGTACTGGATCGCCTCCGGCACGGCCAGGCCAACCTGGGTCTCGTTGAGGCCGATGCGGAACGGGCCACGTGCCATGACGCGATAGTCACAGCACAAGGCGAGTACGCAGCCGCCCGCGGGGTTGTGCCCGGCGATTGCCGCAACGACGGGCACCGGTGATCGCGCCAGGGCGCGCGCTGCTTCGAAAAACTTGCCCCAGCATCCAGCCAGGCCGGCGCGATCGAGGGTCATCAGATACGGAACGTCGAGGCCGCCGGAAAAGACTTTCTCGCTGCCGGAGAGGACGATACCGCGGGCCCCTTGTTGGGGCGCGGCCTGGACGGCCGCAATCAGCGCAGCAAGCAATTCATCGTTGAGCGCATTGACGGGTGGGCGCTGCAGACGAATTTCGTGGATGTAGCCATGCGGGGTGATCTGGATCATCGGCCGGTCTCCGGGGAGTCGGCCGATTGTCGCGCAAATCATCCCGCCGTGCTTTCGCCCGGCGGGATGATGCGGGACCTTGGGTTAGAGCGGCACCTGCACGTCGGCCGCCCAACGATAGCGCACGGTGTAGCGCAGCGTGATTTCGCCGCCGGCGGGTATCGCTACATCGAAACTGACCGCGCGGGCATTGCGCTTTTCGTAGGGCTGGGAGCTGGTGACGATCTCCCAGTCGCTCCAGCGCGGCAGGGCCTCGTTGACCCGGACGGTCGTCGCGGCCGGCTTGGCGTTCTTGAGCGTCACGACAATCGTCTCGGTCATCGAGCGGCCATTGCGGTCGAGCTGGAAATCTTCCCGTTTCCGCTCGGCGCCGAGATCGAACGCCTTGCCGATCGCCAAAGACACCTCGGCATTGGCGGGCGTATGCCCGAGCGTCGTTTCGCCGAGGAAGTCGCGGCCGTCGAACATGCGCACGCGACCGCCCGGCAAGGGCAGGCCCAGGCCGTCGGACTTGCCGTTCTTGAAGCGCAGCGTGGCGACGACCGCCTGCTCCTCGCCGTCATTGACGCCGTAGGCAGCATCCACGATGGGGTACGGGGGCTGCCAGCCGCCGAATTGCGCGGCGGTTTCGTATCGGCGCTCGCAGGCGGCGCCGACGATACGATTGACCAGAGGCAGTCGCTGCACACTGCCCTGCGGGAGCGAGCCAGCCGTTGGCAGGCGATAGGCGTGATATTCGCCCGAGGCCTGCGCCTGCGGCGCGCCGTCGGCCATCATCATCTTCGCTCGTGGGGCAGCGGCCGCCATGACCATCATTTCAGGGCCGCCGCCAGTGGCGCGATTGGGCTCGCCGGCCACCAGGGTCAACATCACGTCGTTGAAGTCTGCGCCGGAACGATTGACGACCATCGCCGCACCTTCCAGGTCCATTCGGCAATCCTTGCCCTGGCCATGCACATTGACGTTGTATTCGGCGCGCCAGGCGAGCCCGGCGGTTGCGTAGTTCAGCCCGAAACTCTGTCGACCGCCGCGATCGGCGTGGATCGCCCAGTTCATTGTCGGTGCGTTGACCACGCCCGTCGGCAATCGCGGCAGTTCGAAGCTTGAGTAGCTGGAGAGGACCTTGATCCGGCCATCAGCCAATCGCAGGGTCAGGCCGTTGCCGGTGGAAAGCAGCGTGCCGGTGAAGTTCTGACGTTCGTTGCCGACGGATTGTTCGACCGTGACGACTTGCCCGATGGCTCGGCGCAGAAGTTCATCCTGACCAGCCAGCGCGAAGTCAAAACGCTGGCCACGGATGCTCGTGCCGCTGCCGGGATTGAGCAGGACAGAGCTGGCATCCAGTGCCGGGGGCAAACCCGCGAAACTGATCTCGTTGTCGCCGGGCTTGAGGTCGAAGGCGAGCTCGCGTTCGACGAGGGCGAAGCCGGGGCCGCCGGACTGTCCCTGAGATTGCGCGACAGAATCGAAGTCGCCGCTGTAGATGGTGAGGTTGCCGTCGGCGGCGTGTGCGGGTGTGGTCATGGCAATGAGGGCGGTGGCGAGAGACGTAGCGAGCAGGTTGCGGATCATCGGTGGCTCCATGCAGGGGCGGGGACTATCATAGGCCCATGAACGAGTCGCGATTTGCCCTGGGGTTGCTGATGCTTGCGTTGTCTTCAGCAACGATTGCAGCAACCCCATGCACACCGACGGTGGAGCAGGGATGGATTCGTCGCGGGCCGCCCGGGGCGACGATGCTTGCGGGCTACGCCTTGCTGCGCAATCGATGCGCGACCCCGCAATCCGTGCGGTCGGTGGCGAGTCAGGATTTCGCCGCCACTACGATGCACGAGACGCTGGTCGAGAACGGCGTCAGCAGAATGCGCGAGGTCGCGGCCGTGACGATTCCTGCCGGCGGGATTGCGACGTTCCAGCCCGGCGGGCGACACCTCATGTTGATGAGACCCAAGCGCGCCTTACATACAGGGGATCGTGTCGTGCTTCGCTTCAAGCTGGTCGACGGCCGCGAGGTCCGCGCGGATTTCGTGATTCGTGAGCAGGCGCCGAAGTAGCCAGTCGTGAGCGTCGAGGCGCGATACCCAATCGCGCTTGAGCCTATTCCGCGCAGGCGCTGCGCACGGTGTCCGGCAAGCCGACGGACTGTCCGTCGCGATTGATCCAGACCAGCACGGTGTTGCCGTCGGCAAACAGGATGTCGGGTTCGCTCGCGGAAACGAGGCGGTGGCCCAGCGTCACGCTTTTGTTGCCCAGGCGTTCGGCGAACAGCGTGATCCGCACGGTCTCCGGCCAGCCGATCGGTCGGCGATAGTTGACGTTGATTGCGGCCAGGATCGGTGCGGCGGACTCGCCCGCCCAGTTCTCGCTCAAGGACTTGAACCAGCGCACCCGGGCTTCTTCGATATATCCAAGATAGCTGGCGTTGTTGACGTGATTGAACGCATCCAGATCGCGCCAGCGGACCTCGATGTCCAGCGAAAACAGGTCGCGACTCATGCGGCGCTCTTCTTCCTGCCCGGCTTGGCCGATTCGAGCAACTTGGCCAGGAATAGGCCCGTATGCGAGGCGGCGACCTTGGTCAGATCCTCGGGCGTGCCCTGGGCGAGAATCTGGCCGCCGCGATGGCCGCCTTCCGGCCCCAGGTCGATGACCCAGTCGGCCGTCTTGATCACGTCCAGATTGTGTTCGATGACGACGATCGTGTTGCCGTCGTCGCGCAGCTTGTGCAGTACGGCGAGCAGGTGTTCGATGTCGTGGAAGTGCAGGCCGGTCGTTGGCTCGTCGAGGATGTACAAGGTGCGGCCGGTGTCGCGGCGGCTAAGTTCCTTGGACAGCTTGACGCGCTGCGCTTCGCCGCCGGACAAGGTCGTGGCTGATTGCCCGAGCTTGATGTAGCTCAGGCCCACGTCCATGAGCGTCTCGAGTTTGCGCGCCAGCGTCGGCACGGGCTGGAACAGGTTCAGGGCATCTTCGACGGTCATGTCCAGGATGTCGTGAATGCTGTAGCCCTTGTAGAGAATCTCGAGGGTCTCGCGGTTGTAGCGCTTGCCGTGGCACACGTCGCAGGGAACATAGACGTCGGGCAGGAAGTGCATTTCGACCTTGATGAGGCCGTCGCCCTGGCAGGCTTCGCAGCGACCACCCCGCACGTTGAAGCTGAAGCGTCCAGGCGAATATCCGCGCGAGCGCGCTTCTGGAACCTGGGCGAACAGTTCGCGCAGGGGCGTGAACAGTCCGGTGTACGTCGCGGGATTGGATCGCGGCGTCCGTCCGATCGGCGACTGGTCGATGTCGACAACTTTGTCGAACAATTCGATGCCCTGCACGTCGCGATAGGGGGCTACGGTATGCGAGGCGCCATTGAGCTCGTTCGCGGCGAGGTGGAACAGGGTGTCGTTGATCAGGGTGGACTTGCCGGAGCCGGAAACACCGGTGATGCAGGTGAACAGACCGGCGGGGATTTCCAGATCGACGTTCTTGAGATTGTTGCCGCTCGCGCCGAGCAGGCGCATCGTCATCTTCGCGTTTGGCGCATGCCGTTTCTTGGGCACTTCTATCCGGCGCTTGCCGGAGAGATACGCGCCGGTCAGCGAACGGGGCGCCTTCAGGATGTCGGCGAGCTTGCCTTGGGCGATGATCTCGCCGCCGTGCACGCCAGCCCCGGGGCCGATATCCACGACGTGGTCGGCCAGGCGGATTGCGTCCTCGTCGTGCTCGACAACGATGACCGTGTTGCCCATGTCACGCAGGCGGGTCAAGGTGCCGAGCAGGCGTTCGTTGTCGCGTTGATGCAGGCCGATCGACGGCTCATCGAGCACGTACATCACGCCGACGAGTCCGGCACCGATCTGCGAGGCCAGGCGAATGCGTTGTGCTTCGCCGCCGGAGAGCGTGTCGGCCTTGCGCTCGAGCGTGAGGTAGTCGAGACCGACGTCAACGAGGAACTTCAGTCGTTCGCGGATTTCCTTGACGATCTTCACTGCGATCTCGCCGCGCCAGCCCGGCAGGCTCAGCTGCGAAAAGAACGCGAGCGACTCGTCGACCGGCAACAAGGTGATCTGAGGCAGAGGGCGGTCGGCGACAAACACGTTGCGCGCCGACTTGTTCAGGCGTGCGCCGGCGCAGTCCGGGCAGGCGCGATTGCTGATGAACTTGGCGAGCTCTTCCTTGACCGCCTGCGATTCGGTCTCGCGGTAGCGGCGCTCGAGATTGGGGACGATGCCCTCGAACTTGTGCTTGCGCTGGGTGCGGCTGCCGGATTCAGTAAGGTAGTTGAACGTGATGACCTCGTCGCCGCTGCCGAAAAGCACGGCCTGGCGGATCTTCTCGCCCAGCTCCGACCACGGGGTGTCGACGTCGAAGCCATAGTGCTTGGACAACGACACGATCAACTGGAAATAGTAGGCGTTGCGTCGATCCCAGCCGCGAACGGCACCAGCGGCAAGGCTGAGCTCGGGGTGCACCACGATGCGCGCGGGGTCGAAGAACTGCGTCACACCCAGGCCGTCGCAGCTCGGGCAGGCGCCCATCGGCGAGTTGAACGAAAACAACCGCGGTTCGAGCTCCGGCAGCGAGTAGTCGCAGACAGGGCAACTGAACTTCGAGGAAAACAGCAGTGGCGCCGCTTTGTCGTCGTCCAGATCCATGACCGAGGCCAGGCCGTCGCCGAGTTTGAGCGCCGTCTCGAAACTTTCGGCGACCCGCTGCTTGATATCGGCGCGCGGCTTGAAGCGATCGATGACGGCTTCGATGGTGTGTTTGTTACGCAGCCCCAGCACCGGCACCTGGTCGAGCTCGTGCAGGACACCGTTGACGCGCACGCGCACGAAGCCTTGGGCGCGCAATTGCTCGAACACCTGCACATGCTCGCCCTTGCGTTCGCGGACGACCGGCGCGAGTAGGGCATAACGGTGGTCCTCCGGCAGCGCGAGGACTTGGTCCACCATTTGACTGACTGTCTGCGCTTCCAGCGGGAAACCGTGGTCCGGGCAACGCGGCGTGCCGACACGGGCGTAGAGCAGGCGCAGGTAGTCGTAGATCTCGGTGATCGTTCCGACGGTTGAGCGCGGATTGTGCGAGGTGGACTTCTGCTCGATCGAAATCGCCGGCGACAGGCCCTCGATGTGGTCCACGTCCGGCTTTTCCATGACCGAGAGGAATTGCCGGGCATAGGCCGACAGCGATTCCACGTAGCGGCGCTGGCCTTCGGCATAAATCGTGTCGAAGGCCAACGAGCTCTTGCCCGAACCGGACAGGCCGGTAATCACGATCAGCTTGTCGCGCGGCAGATCGAGGTCGATGTTCTTGAGATTGTGGGTACGCGCGCCGCGGATGCGGATCGTGTCCATGCGTGGGAAGCCTGCCGGGGGTCGGAACAGGGCAGTTTAGCAGGGCCGCGTGACGCGGCTGTCCTCATCCGGTCCGGCGGGCCCAGGCCTACTTCACCTGAGGTCCGACATCTTTCAGGGGCGCGCTGAGTTCGACGATGGCGGCCGCCCAGCCCGGCTCCCAAGGCAGTTCGATCCGGCCATCTGCGCCGGTTTTCCAGACCTTCTTCTTGCCGTCGGGCCAGGTCAGGGTGGCGCTGTGCGCCGCGCCCGGAGGGAATTGCAGGGTGAAGGCCCGGACCTTGGGCGCGAAAAGGCTCAGCATGCCGGCCATCTCCCTGATGCCCCGCTCCATGACCTCGGCCGATTCGGTCAGGTTGGCGTAGCTCATCCGGGTGCCGGCGGGGACGCGGGGAATCATGGTGAAGGTCATCCGGAACGAGCCCTTGGGCTGGTTGACCTGGATCACCGCGCCATTGCTGGCCCAGTCCTGGCGGAAAGGCAGGTCGATCCGGCCGTTTTCGGCGATTGGCACCGGGATGACCTGAGTCCCCGCCTTGATCCGCAGCTGCAGGCCCGGGGGGAGGGCGGTTTTCCCTTCGGCCGGGCGGGCCAGGTAGTAGAAGCTGTAAACGCCCCGGGTATCGACCTTTTTCAGGCCCAGCGGCATCTTGGCCACGTCGGCATAGGGCACATCCCGCCAGTCGGCCAGGGCGGGGGCGGCGCAGGTCAGGCTCAGTAGGGCGGCCAGGGCGAATCGGCTCAGCAAGTGGCGGGGCATCAGGACTCCGGGGTGGATGGACGGCAAAACCTCCGAGAGTATTGACCGGAAAGGGGTTTTCCACCACAATTCCGCTTCTGTCCCGTGACCGCGGGGCAGGTTTCGTCAAAAATAACTACAGAGGAATTCCGGTCATGTACGCAGTCATTGTCACCGGCGGTAAGCAGTACCGCGTGATGAAGGGTGAAACGCTCCGCGTCGAGAAGCTCGATGCCGAAGTCGGTGCCAAGGTCGATATCGACAAGGTGCTGCTCATCGGCAACGGCGAAACGATCAGCGTCGGCACGCCCAACATCGCGGGCGCGTTGGTCTCGGCCACCATCAAGTCGCATGGTCGTCTCGAGAAGATCCGCATCGTGAAGTTCCGCCGTCGTAAGCACCATCGCAAGCAGATGGGCCATCGTCAGCACTACACCGAAATCGAAATCACCGGTATCACCGGCTAAGCGAAGGAGAAAACGTCATGGCATCAAAAAAAGGCGTAGGCTCGTCCCGTAACGGCCGCGATTCCAACCCGAAGTACCTGGGCGTCAAGATCTACGGCGGCCAGGCGATCGAAGCGGGCAACATCATCGTCCGCCAGCGCGGCACCGAGTTCCATCGCGGCGCCAACGTCGGCATGGGTCGCGATCACACCTTGTTCGCCCTCGCGGACGGCACGGTGGAGTTCTCGGTCAAAGGCCCGAGCAAGCGTCGCACCGTCAGCGTGGTCACGGCCGAGTAATCGCCGCCGCGCAGGCTTGAAAGGCCCCGCTTCGGCGGGGCTTTTCGTTTCCGGGAGTCGCCCTTCCGGTCCGGCCACCGCCGCCCTTCGGCGGTCCTGCCGCAATCCGCAGTAATATCCTCGCGCTCACCGCGCATGTTCACAGGCTCCAACCCGCAATGAAATTCGTCGACGAAGCCGTAATCACTGTATTTGCCGGAGCCGGCGGCAACGGCTGCGTCAGCTTCCGTCGCGAGAAGTTCATTCCGCTGGGCGGCCCCGATGGCGGCGACGGCGGCGATGGCGGCAGCGTCTGGGTCGTTGCCGATGAGAATCTGAACACCCTTATCGATTTCCGCCACGACCGACAGTTCCGCGCCCAGCGCGGCGAGAACGGCATGGGTCGGCAGATGTTCGGCAAGGATGGCGAGGACGTGACCATCCGCGTGCCGATCGGCACCGAAATCATCAATGTCGCCACCGATGAAATCATCGGCGATCTCACCGAGCACGGCCAACGCATCAAGGTCGCGCAGGGTGGCGAGGGCGGCAAGGGCAACGTGCACTTCAAGAGTTCGACCAATCGCGCGCCGCGCAAGTCCACGACCGGTTCGCCCGGCGAAGAGCGCGATGTCCGGCTCGAGCTCAAATTGCTTGCCGACGTCGGATTGCTCGGTTTCCCGAACGCGGGCAAGAGCACCTTCGTGCGTGCCGTGTCGGCCGCGACGCCCAAGGTCGCCGACTATCCGTTCACCACGCTCTATCCGAACCTGGGCGTAGTCAGCGTCGAGGCCTATCGCAGCTTCGTGATCGCCGACATTCCCGGCATCATCGAGGGTGCCGCAGAAGGTGCCGGCCTGGGCAGTCTTTTCCTGCGCCATGTTCAGCGCACGCGTGTGCTGCTGCATCTGGTCGACATGGCGCCGTTCGACGAGGCGATCAGCCCGGCCGAGCAGGTGCGTGCAATCGAAAGCGAGTTGCGCCAGTACGACCCGGGCATGCTCGAAAAGCCGCGTTGGCTGGTACTCAACAAGGGTGACCTGCTGTCGGACGACGAGCGCCAGCAGCGCGCCGCCGACATCGTGAAGGAACTGGATTGGCAGGAGCCGTGGTTCATCGTATCCGCGATTGGCCGCGACGGAACCTGGCCGATCATGCTGCGCATCCAGCAGTTCTTCGACGACCAGAAACATGCCGCCCTCGAAGCGTCCGTCGACGCCGCCGCGCGCGCGGAGATGGCTCGCGATGCCTGAGTCGGCGCCGCGGGAATCGCAGGCAACAAAAAAGCCGGCTTTCGCCGGCTTCATTGTGGAGCGATCTTCGCTGCGATCAGGCGGCCTTGAGGGCCTTGATGCGGGCGTTGATGCGGCTCTTGTGGCGAGCAGCCTTGTTCTTGTGGATCAGGCCGCGCGCGGAGTAGCGGTCAAGAATCGGCACAGCCGTCTTGAAAGCAGCTTCGGCGGTCGCGTGATCGTTGGCCTCAATGGCCTTGAGAACGCGCTTGACGGCGGTGCGCAGCATGGAACGCTGGCTGGCATTGCGCGCGTTGCGGACCACGGTCTGCTTGGCGCGCTTCTTGGCGGATTTGATGTTGGCCACGATGGATTCCTGAACTTGAGGCGTGTGAAGGTGGAGCTGAAGACCCGAAATTATGGACGATTCAAGGGCTTGAGTCAATTGCCGTCGGGCTTTGCCCCCGGGGGCCGGGCATGAGCCGCCCCAGCCTGCTGCGCTCCATGCTCAGCTTCAGCGGGGGCACCTTCGTTTCCCGCCTGCTGGGCCTGGTCCGCGAGATCGTCGTGACCACGACCTTCGGCGCTAGCGCGGCCACGGACGCCTTCTGGGTCGCCTTCCGCATCCCCAATTTCATGCGGCGCCTGTTCGCCGAGGGCTCGTTTTCCACGGCCTTCGTGCCGGTCCTGACCGAGACCAAGGAAAAGGGCACGCCCGAGGAACTGCGCCTGATGATCGCCCGGGTCTCCGGAACCCTTGGTGCAGTCCTGCTGGTCGTGGTCGCCCTGGGCGTGATGTTTTCCCCCCAGGTCACGGCGTTGTTCGCGATGGGCTCCCAGGACGAACCAGCCAAGCTCCAGCTGACCAGCGACCTGCTCCGGATCACCTTCCCCTTCCTGCTGTTCATCTCGCTCACGGCCATGGCCGGGGCCGTGCTCAACACGTTTCACCGCTTCGCCATTCCGGCCGTCGCACCGGTCATCATGAATCTGGCGATGATCGCGGCCGCCCTGTGGTGGGCGCCGTATTTCGCCGTGCCGATCACCGCCCTGGCCTGGGCGATCCTGATTTCCGGTGTCCTGCAGCTGCTTGTCCAGCTGCCTGAAATTCACCGACTCGGCCTGCTGTCCTGGCCGCGTTGGGGCTGGAACGCGCCCGAAGTGCGCAAGACGATGCGACTGATGGTGCCGACCTTGTTCGGATCCTCGGTCGCGCAGGTGAACCTGCTGTTCGATACCTGGATCGCGACATTCCTGATCACCGGTTCGCAGACCTGGCTTTCGCAGAGCGACCGCCTGCTCGAATTCCCGCTGGGCATGTTCGGCGTGGCCCTGGGCACGGTGATCCTGCCTTCGCTGTCGCGCCATCACGTCAATACCGATCACGCTGGATTCTCCAAGGCGCTCGACTGGGGCTTGCGGACGACCCTGCTGATCGCCGTGCCCGCGATGCTGGGTCTGGTGCTGCTGGCCCAGCCCCTGATCTCCACGTTGCTCCAACATGGCGAATACACCGCCGAAGACGCGCGCATGGCCGCCATGTCGCTGTCCGCGCTGAGTCTGGGACTGCCGGCTTTCGCCCTGGTGAAGGTTCTGGCGCCGGCCTTTTTCTCGCGTCAGGACACCAAAACGCCGGTGCGGGCGGGTATCGCATCCTTGTTAGCCAACATGGTGCTCAATGCGGTTTTTCTGGCCCTGCTGTTCATGCTCTGGCACAAGCCCGCCGACCTCGACCAGGGCTGGTTGCAGGCCCTGTCGAAGGTGCCCGGCCTGCATGTGGCGCTGGCGATGGCCAGTGCGCTGGCGAGCTATCTCAATCTTTGGATGCTTTGGCGCGCGCTGCGTCGCGACGGGATTTACCAGCGCGAGCCAGGGTGGGCCAAACATTGGTTGCGTCTGGGGGCGGCCAATCTCGCGATGGTGGCGGTTCTTTTGACCGGACTGTGGTTTTGGCCGGATTGGAACGGCTCGGTCTGGATGCGCATCTGGCATCTGAGCGCCCTGGTCGGCGGCGGCGGCCTGACCTACGCGGCGGTCCTGGTCCTGACGGGCTTGCGCCTGCGCGATCTGCGCGGCGTTTGAGGTCGCGCGAAGCTATACTTTCGCCCATGAGTCAGCTGTTTCGGGACGTTCAGGGCAAAGCACTTTGCCCGCAAGGCAGCGTGGTTTGCATCGGAGCTTTCGACGGCCTGCATCGTGGGCATCAGGCGCTGATCGGCCATGCCCGTGCCCGTGCGCGCGAGTTGGGCGTGGCCCTGGTGGCCCTGAGTTTCGAGCCGTTGCCGCGCGAATTCTTCGCCGCCGACGTGCCGCCGCCGCGCTTGCTGCTGCCGCGCGCGAAATTTGAAGGATTGCGTGATCTGGGTGTGGATGTCGTCGGCCTTCTACGCTTCGACCGCAAACTGTCGTCGATGAGTGCCGCGGATTTCATTGCTAACTTGCTGGTTGCGCGTCTGTCCGCGCGGGAAGTCTGGGTCGGACCCGAATTCCGTTTCGGAAAAGGTCGCGCGGGAGATTTCGCTCTGCTGCAGCAGGCGGGTGCGGAGCAGGGCTTTGCGGCTTGCGAAATAGCACCGGTGCTGTTCGAAGACGAACGTGTGTCCAGCTCGCGGCTTCGACTGCAGTTGGCGGCGGGCGATCTGAAAGGCGCCGCGAAGGCGCTGGGCCATCGCTATGCGATTTCCGGAAAGGTTGTGCGCGGCAAGCAACTGGGTCGCACGCTGGGTTATCCCACGGCGAACTTGCGCCTCGCGGGCAAGCGGCCGGCCTTGATGGGCATCTACGCGGTCTGGGTGCATGGCGTCGGTCCGCAGCCGATCGCGGGCGTCGCCAGTCTCGGCACGCGACCGACGGTTTCGGGCGTGGAGCCCTTGCTCGAAGCGCATCTGTTCGACTTCGACGGCGATCTGTACGGTCGGCGCATCCGCGTGGAATTCGTCGCCAAGCTGCGCGACGAAGAAAAGTTTGACGGGCTGCCGGCCCTGGTGAAACAAATGGACATCGACGCCGCGCAGGCGCGACATGTTTTGCGGCACGACCATGAAGAATTGGGAGTCAGTGCGTGAGCTCGACCGATAACAAGAAAGACTACAAGCACACCATCACCTTGCCGGATACGGCATTCCCGATGCGCGGCGATCTGCCCAAGCGTGAGCCCGGCGTGCTCGCCGGCTGGCAGAAGGACAACTTGTACGCGCAGATTCGCGCGAAGGCCAAGGGTCGCCCCTCGTTCGTACTGCACGACGGTCCGCCCTATGCCAACGGTGCGATTCATATCGGTCACGCGGTGAACAAGATCCTCAAGGACATGGTGGTCAAGTCGAAGCTGGTCGCCGGCTTCGATGCGCCTTACGTGCCCGGTTGGGACTGCCATGGCCTGCCGATCGAACTGGTCGTCGAAAAGAAATTCGGCAAGGTCGGCGACAAGCTCGATGCCGCGGCGTTCCGACAGAAATGCCGCGACTATGCCGGCGAACAGATCGCCGGGCAGAGCAAGGACTTCCAGCGTCTGGGCGTGCTCGGCGATTGGCTCAATCCCTATCGCACGATGGACTTCCGTTTCGAAGCGGACATGTTGCGCTCGCTGGCGAAGATCGTTGAACGCGGCCATCTAGCACGCGGCGTCAAGCCGGTGCACTGGTGCTTCGATTGCGGCTCGGCGCTGGCCGAGGCGGAAATCGAATATGCCGACAAGGTGTCTCCGGCCATCGACGTCGCCTACGACGCGATCGACGGCAAGACGCTGGCCGCGAAGTTCGATGTCGATTCTGGCGGCGCGATCGTCGCCGTGCCGATCTGGACCACCACGCCGTGGACGCTGCCTGCCAGCGTCGCGGTGACGCTGGGCCCGGACGTGGAATACGTGCTGGTCGAAGGGCCGGCGCGCAACGGTCGCCGTGTGTTGCTGGTGCTGGCTGAAGCTTTGGCAGAAACCACCCTCGCGCGCTACGGTATCGCGACGCCAGAAATACTCGGGCGTGTCGCGGGTGCGGCGTTGGAATTGTTGTGGTTGCAGCATCCGTTCTACGAGCGACAGGTCCCGATCATCCTCGGCGACCACGTCACCACCGACGCCGGTACCGGTGCCGTGCACACCGCTCCGGGCCACGGTCAGGAAGACTTCGTCGTTGGCCTTAAATACGGTCTGCTGGAGAAATACTCCGCGGCGGAAATCAATCCGCTCGGCGGCAACGGCGTCTATTTGCCAAGCACGCCGATTTTCGCCGGCCAGTTCATCTGGAAAGCGAACGACAGCGTCATCGCGCTTCTGGCCGAGCGCGGCGTGCTGCTGGCGTCGGAGAAGTTGAGTCATAGCTATCCGCATTGCTGGCGCCACAAGTCGCCGGTGGCCTTCCGCGCCACGCCGCAGTGGTTCATTTCGATGGAGCAGGCGAATTTGCGCCGCGATGCCCTTGCCTCGATCAAGGGCGTGAAGTGGATTCCCGACTGGGGCGAAGCGCGCATCGCCGGCATGATCGAAGGCCGCCCGGACTGGTGCATCAGTCGTCAGCGCACCTGGGGCGTGCCGATCGCGCTGTTCGTGCACCGGGAAACTGGCGAGCCGCATGCGCGCAGCGTGGAGTTCATGCGTGCCGTCGCCGACCGCGTGCAGGAAATCGGCACCGATGCCTGGTTCGGCCTGGATCCAGTGCAGCTGCTTGGTGCCGACGCCGGCGACTACGACAAGATCACGGACATCCTGGACGTTTGGTTTGATTCCGGCGTCACGCATGAAGGCGTGCTCGCCGCGCGTGCGGCCGATGGCCTGCACAAGCCCGCCGACATGTATCTCGAAGGGTCGGATCAGCATCGTGGCTGGTTCCAGAGTTCCCTGCTTACCGGCATCGCGATGGATGGTGCCGCGCCCTATCGTGAAGTGCTCACGCACGGGTTCACCGTGGATGCCAGCGGCCGCAAGATGTCGAAGTCGATCGGCAACGTCGTCGAGCCGCAAAAGGTCATCGATGCCCTCGGTGCCGACGTGCTGCGCCTGTGGGTCGCAGGTGCCGACTATCGCAACGAGATGTCGGTCTCGGACGAAATCCTCAAGCGCAGTGCCGATGCGTATCGCCGCATTCGCAATACCGCCCGTTTCCTGCTGGGTAATCTCGCGGGTTTCGATCCTGCCGCGCATCTGCTTGCCGTCGATGATTGCCTGCTGCTCGACCAGTGGGCGATGGCCAAGGCGCGCAAGCTCAACGACGAAATCTGGACGGCCTATCGCGACTACGATTTCGCGCGCGTGGTGTCCCTGGTGCAAAACTTCTGCACCAACGAGCTCGGTTCGTTGTACCTGGACGTCACCAAGGACCGTCTCTACACCATGCCGGTCGACAGTCGCGGCCGGCGATCGGCGCAGAGCGCGATGTTCCGCATCCTCGAGGCTTTCGCGCGCTGGATCGCACCGGTGCTCAGTTTCACCGCCGACGAGCTCTGGCAGTTCCTGCCGGGAACGCGCGAAGGCAATGTCCTGTTCACGACCACGGCCGATATCGACGCCCTGTTGCCTACGCAGGGCGCCTACCTTCAGGCCGACGGCGCCTTGATGCAGCAGCTGCTGTCCCTGCGTGAATCGGTCAGCAAGGTGCTCGAACCGATGCGTGCCGAGGGCAAGTTGGGCGCGTCGCTGGAGGCCGAGGTGCAGGTGTTCGCCGATGTCGATGCAGGAGAACTTGCGGCGCGGCCGGGTCTCGCCGACGAATTGCGCTTCCTGTTCATTACTTCGACGCTGGACCTGCGTACGACGGCAGCGACATCGGCCGACGCCGTCAAGGTGGAGGGTGCTGACGCCTGGATCTTCGCCAAGGCTTCCAGCAACCCCAAATGCGTGCGTTGCTGGCACTACCGCGCCGACGTCGGCAGTCACGCCGACGACCCGGAGCTGTGCGGCCGTTGCGTAGAAAACGTCAACGGCAGCGGCGAAAGCCGGCGCTATTTCTGAGGCCCGTGATGACTGTCGCCAACAAGCCGCATCCCAACGCCCTGTCCTGGCTGCTCGCCTCGGTGGTGCTGATAGCGCTCGATCAGTGGACCAAGTTCCTCGCTGTGGACACGCTGGCGTTCGGCGAGTCCGTGACCTTCATTCCCGGCTTCTGGAACTGGACCCTTGCGCACAACACCGGTGCGGCGTTCAGTTTCCTGGCCAACGCCGGGGAGTGGAAGCACCTGTTTTTCAGCGGGCTGGCTCTCGTCATCAGTACCACGCTGGCGGTCTGGCTGGCGCGCACCCCGCGCTCGGACTGGCGCACGGCCTTGCCGTTCGCGCTGATCATTGCCGGCGCGCTCAGCAATGTGGTCGACCGCTTCCGTCTGGGCTATGTCGTGGACTTCGTGCATTGGTACCTCGGCAGCTACGACTGGCCGATCTTCAACGTCGCCGATTCCTGCATCGTGGTCGGCGTGGGCCTGATGCTGCTGACGAGTTTTCACAAGAAATGAATCGCCCACCCGACCATCGCCACGACACCCGACGGCAAGCGGCGTATCCTGAAGCCATCACGGCCGGGAGTTCGTTCTGATGGACATCGTGCTCGCCAATCCCCGCGGTTTCTGCGCCGGCGTCGATCGCGCGATCGAGATCGTCAAGCGCGCGCTCGAAAGCTTCGGCGCGCCGATCTACGTGCGTCATGAAGTCGTGCATAACCGTTTCGTCGTCGAAGACTTGCGCCAGCGCGGCGCCGTGTTCGTCGAAGAGCTCGACGAAGTCCCAGTCGGCGCAACGGTGATCTACAGCGCGCACGGCGTGTCGCAGGCGGTACGCGCGGAAGCGGCGCAGCGCGGTCTCAAGGTGTTCGATGCAACCTGTCCGCTGGTGACAAAAGTGCACATCGAGGTCTCGCGCCACTGCCGCGCCGGTCGCGACGTCGTCCTGATCGGCCACGAAGGCCATCCCGAGGTCGAAGGCACGATGGGCCAATGGCAGGCCGAAGCGGGGCAGGGACACATCTACCTCGTCGAAGACGTGAACGATGTCGCCGCGCTCGAAGTTTCGCAGCCGACGAACCTGGCCTACACCACGCAGACGACGCTATCGGTCGACGAGACCCGCGACGTCATCGAAGCATTGAAAGCGCGTTTCCCGGCGTTGCAGGGGCCGCGCCACGACGACATCTGCTACGCCACCCAGAACCGGCAGGACGCCGTGCGCGAGCTTGCCGCCGAATGCGACCTGGTTCTCGTCGTCGGCTCGGTCAACAGCTCCAATTCCAATCGTCTGCGCGAGCTGGCCGAGCGCGACGGGGCGACCGCCTACCTGATCGACGGGGCGGAATACATCCAGCCCGAATGGTTGCAGGGCCGGCAGCGTATCGGCGTCACGGCGGGCGCCTCGGCCCCGGAAGTGCTGGTCCAGGGCGTGATCGCCCGCCTGCAGGCCCTGGGGGCCGGCGAGGTGCGCGAGCTGCACGGTGAGCCCGAAGACATGGTCTTTGCCCTGCCCAAGGAGTTGCGCCTGGTGCTGGTGGACTGAATCAAATTGACCCAAACCCGGCCCGCAGCTTAGAATTCGTGTTCCGCCGGAATAGCTCAGTTGGTAGAGCGCGTCATTCGTAATGATGAGGTCGTAGGTTCGATTCCTATTTCCGGCACCAGTAAAAACAGGGGCTTGCCAGGGTTTTCCCCTCGCAGGCCCTTGCTGTTTCTGGGGCCGCCAAGTCCGTCGTCGGCACATTCGGGGAGAACGTGATGTTGCAACTCCGTCCCAGCTGCGAACACTGCAACACGCCCTTGCCGCCGGCATCGACCGAGGCCTTCATCTGCTCGTTCGAATGCACCTTCTGCGAAGCCTGCGCGACCGGACTGCTGGGCAACGTCTGTCCCAATTGCGGTGGCGGGTTCACGCCGCGTCCGATCCGGCCAGCGACGAACTGGAAGAACGGGAATTTCCTCGGCGCGAATCCCGCGACGGAAAAAGTGACGTACAAACCCGTGGACTTGGCAGCGCACGCCGCGTTGATGACCGCCATGGCCGGACTGCCGCCCGAGCGGCGCTGAATCCCTGTTGATCATTTTGCGTGTTGGTGACCGCCATCACACGAGGGCCGGCGAATACGCGACCCGGTTCTCAGCGGCCCATGACTGAGGGCACATGAACCCGCGGGTCGACGGGCGCATCGTCTCCCCTGGTTTTCATGCGTCCGGGGGGACCATGTCCTACACCGCCATTCTCGCCGCCAGTTTCACTGCCGGCATCGTCCTGGCCCATTTGCGTTTCAGCCGCGAATTCGCTGTGCTGGCCGAACATCTGGATCGCCTGGAACTGTTTCCCTGCGAAGTGCGACAGATCGAGCGCCGGTTCTTCGCGCCCTTGCGCCTGGCCGCGCCGGCCCTGTTCTACGGTGGCCTGATCGCCATCGTGAGTTGCGGCACGCACTGGCTGTTCACGGCCGGCTGAGGCCAGAAATTTCCCACCGCCCGTGGCGTGTAGACGAGCTGTCTTTTTTTCTCCGGTCTCGGATACTGCGACGGAAGGATGCGAGACTCGCATCCTCCCCTGCGCGAGCCTGCCCGTGTCGAAAAGCAAAGCCAAGACCGCCTTCGTTTGCGCCGAGTGCGGCGCGAACCACAACAAATGGCAAGGCGCCTGCAGCGAGTGCGGGGCCTGGAACACGCTTAGCGAGTTTGTCGTCGAACCGGCATCGGCCGGCAAAGGCGCCGCGCGCAATAGCGGCTACGCCGGCGCCACGGATTCAGCGCGAATCATGGCCCTGCGCGAAGTCAGTCAGGTGGCGGAGGTGCGTGTTTCCACGGGCATCGGCGAGCTCGATCGCGTGCTCGGCGGCGGCCTGGTCGAAGGGTCGGTCGTGCTGGTCGGCGGCGATCCGGGCATCGGTAAATCCACGTTGTTGCTGCAGGCGCTCGCTTCCATGGGCGGACGTCTGCCGGCCTTGTATGTCACCGGCGAAGAAAGCCTCGCGCAGGTCGCCGGGCGCGCCATGCGCCTGGGCCTGCCGCTGGACGGGCTCGACGCGCTGGCGGAAACCAGCGTCGAGAAAATTCTCGCCCTGTCGAGCAAGGCCAAGCCGCGCCTGATCGTTGCCGATTCCATCCAGACGCTGTGGTCGGAACAACTGACGGCGGCGCCCGGTTCGGTCAGTCAGGTGCGCGAGAGCGCGGCGCGGCTGGTGCGCTATGCCAAGGAAACCGGCACGAGCGTGTTCCTGGTCGGCCACGTCACCAAAGAAGGCGGCATCGCCGGACCGCGCGTGCTCGAACACATGGTCGATGCGGTGCTCTATTTCGAAGGCGAGAGCGGCAGCCGCTTCCGCGTGCTGCGTGCTTTCAAGAACCGGTTCGGTGCCGTCAACGAGCTGGGGGTCTTCGCGATGTCCGACAAGGGGTTGCGCGAAGTACCGAATCCCTCGGCGATCTTTCTCTCCGGCGCCACCGGGCCGACGCCGGGCAGCGCCGTGATGGTCACGCGCGAAGGCACGCGGCCGCTGCTGGTCGAAGTACAGGCGCTGGTCGATCACAGTCCCTTGTCGAATCCACGGCGCGTCACGCTGGGTCTGGAGCAGAACCGCCTGGCCATGTTGCTCGCCGTCCTGCATCGCCACGGCGGTGTCGGCGTGTTCGATCAGGACGTTTTCGTCAACGTGGTCGGCGGCATCCGGGTGCAGGAAACCGCGGCAGACCTGCCGGTCCTGCTCGCCGTGCTGTCGTCGCTGCGCGACCGGCCACTGGCGGAGAAAACCGTGGCGTTCGGCGAGGTCGGTCTCTCCGGGGAAATCCGTCCCGTGCCCAATGGCGAGGAGCGTCTGCGCGAAGCGGCGACGCATGGCTTCAAGCGTGCGCTCGTGCCCAAGGCCAACGCGCCCAAGAGCGGGCGCGTGGGCGAGATGCAGGTCATCGGCGTGGAGCGTCTTTCCGAGGCACTGACGGCCAGCGAAGGCTGATCATTTTTTCGCGAGCACCGCTGCCAGGGCGGCGGCTTGCTGCGTCGCGTCTTCGACATGCATCGGGATCTCGATGTCCGGCGCGATGCCTTCGACCTCGTTGGTCCCGTCGTCGAGGAATCGCGCGCAATTGGACATCATCACGTCGAATGGACTTGCGCGGAACTGCGTGCGCGTACCGCCATTGACGTAGCCGCAGCCGGCACCGGCCGTGCGCTCGCCGATGATCGTCGCAACGTGGTTGAGTTTCAGCCACGCGACCATGGATTCCGACGCGGAACCGGTGCCACGGTCGGCGAGCACGAGCACTGGCCCCGTCCACACGCCCGTGCCCTGCAGTTGGATGCGCTCGGGCGCGTCCTGGAGAACCTGGCATACCGGCTCGCCACGCCAGATGCCGGAGCGATCGCAGACCGGGCCGACCATGCGCGCGTCTTCGCGCGACATTGCATGGTCGGTCATCAGCGCAATGACTTCGTCCACCCATTCGGTGCCGCCACCGTTGCCGGAGATGTCGATGAGCAGGCGCGTGGCCCCCTTGCTCTTGAGTTCGCCGATCGCCTGCTTGAGTTTTTCCTGTTGCAGAGCGCGCACGGCTAGCTTGAGTTCGTATTCGCCGATGCCGGGCTTGAAGACCTTTTCGCATGCGCCGAAATAGCTGTCTTCGCCGAATTGCGCGATGCGCAGCACGCCGATGTCGCCGATCAGCGCGGTCGGGAAGTCGCCGTCGCGCACGGGCGTCCATCCGGGCAGTCGCGCAAACGGAAACACGAAGGCGTGGTTGGCGTCCTCGTAGCCGGCTGCGGTGCAATCGGCGCCGGCGGGTGAGTCGACGAAGGCTTCTTCTTCGGTGGCATCGCCCTCGGCCGGCGTCACAACCGGCGCGGCTTCGACGATCGGGCGGTCGCCCACGCGCATGCGGAAATGCGGATCCTTGAACGCCTTGATGAAGCGACGGATCGCCAGGAACGCGCGCACGCGCGAGTGCGCGCCGTCGATCGCAGCGGTCGTCTGCCGGTCGAGGGCAAGGATGTCGAGCTTGCGGTGTTGGGCCATCCAGTCGAGATTGGCGTAGCCGCTCGCCATGTCGGTCTTGAGACGGCGATAGTCTGCTTGCCAGGCGGGCGCGTCATACGTGGTCACGTCCCAAAGCACGACCAGTCCCAACAGGACGACGACGGAAAGGGCGAGGCGGCGCAGAAACTTCAGCATGGCAGTGAACCGGATCAGGTTCGGCAAGGCTAACCACGCCATCTGCGCACTTGAATAGTCCGTTGGTCCCTGGGCCGAACCGCCTAGGCGTTGCGGACGCGGAGCGCCGGCTCAGACCCGATGGAGGATTAGCTCGCGCACGAACGCGCTGCCGAAGAACGCCAGAAGCAACAGCGCCATGGCCGTCAGCGTGAGCTTCACCGCGCGCGGGCCGCGCCAGCCGAACCGCCAGCGGCCGAACAGCAGCACCGCGAGCACGATCCAGCTCAGCACCGACAACACCGTCTTGTGCACCAGATGCTGGTCGAGCAGGTTCTCGACAAAAACCACGCCCGTGATCAGGGCTAGCGTGAGCACGACGAAACTGGCGCTCAGTGAGCGGAACAGCAGGGTTTCCAGTTGCGTCAGCGGCGGCAGGGCGGTCAGCCAGCCGCGAACCTGTCGCTGCCGCAATGCCTTGTCCTGAAACCAAAGCATCACCGCCAGCAATGCCGCGATCGCCAGGGAGGCATAGGCAAGCAGGGCAAGCCAGGCGTGCAACTGCAATTGCCAGTCCAGGGTGCTGGCTTTGCCGTGTCCGGCGAAGTGATAAAGCAGCAGAAAGAATGCCGCGAGCGGATACACCAGCACGCGCAGGGCCTCGAGTCGCTGCGAGGTCGCCGCGATCGTGCTCAGGGCCGCCATGCCCAGTCCCACCAGCGACAGCGCGGCGAAGAAATGCAGGTCCGGCCCGTTGAGGCGGTTCCAGCCCAGTCCATGGGCGGCGGTGTGCAGTGCGATGGCCGGCAGGACCAGCCAGAGCAGGCCGCGGGCATGGCCTTCGTCCTTGCGCAAGCTGCGCATCAGCGCACCGGCCGCGAGCAGATAGGCGAGGGCGGCGGCGACGGGGATGAGGGAATCGAGCATGGCCGGAGTTTGGCATATCGCCGTGTTGTTGCGAACCGTTCTCGACTGGAGAGTGTCGCCGGCCCGCCGCGTTATACTTCACGCCCCTGCTTTCCGGCCTGAAATCCCATGTTCGAGTCGCTGACCCAGCGCCTTTCCGGCACCCTGCAACGCCTGCGCGGCCGTGGCCGCCTGAGCGAAGACAACATCCGCGAGAGCTTGCGCGAAGTGCGTATCGCGCTGCTGGAAGCCGATGTCGCGTTGCCGGTCGTGGTCGCGCTCATCGAGCGCATCAAGGCGCGCGCGATTGGTCAGGAAGTGCTGCAAAGCCTGACGCCCGGCCAGGCGCTCATCAAGATCGTGCACGACGAGATGGCGGCGGTCATGGGGTCGCAGGCCAGCGATCTCAATCTCAACGTGCCCACGCCTGCGATCATCCTGATGGCCGGCCTGCAGGGCGCGGGCAAGACGACGACCGTCGGCAAGCTCGCCAAGCACCTCAAGGAAAAGCGCAAGAAGAAAGTCATGGTGGTGAGCTGCGACGTCTACCGACCGGCTGCGATCCAGCAACTGCAGACGCTTGCCAAGCAGGTCGACGTGCTCTTTTTCCCGAGCGACGCCGGGCAGGATCCGGTGGCAATCGTCCGCGCCGCGATCGACGACGCGAAAAAGAGTTTCGTCGACGTGCTGATCGTCGATACCGCCGGCCGCCTCGCGATCGACGAAGCGATGATGGCCGAGATCAAGGCATTGCATGCCGCGATCCATCCAACCGAAACCCTGTTCGTCGTCGACGCGATGACCGGCCAGGATGCGGCCAATACCGCCAAGGCCTTCAGCGAAGCGCTGCCGCTGACCGGCGTCGTGTTGACCAAGACCGATGGCGATGCGCGCGGTGGCGCGGCGTTGTCGGTGCGCTACATCACCGGCCAGCCGATCAAGTTCACCGGTGTCGGCGAAAAACCCGACGGACTGGACGTGTTCCATCCCGATCGCGCGGCGAGCCGCATTCTCGACATGGGCGATGTACTGTCCCTGGTCGAGCAAGTGCAATCGCAGGTTGACCAGGACAAGGCGGCGAAATTCGCCGAGAAGGTCGCCAAGGGCAAGAAGTTCGACCTCAACGACATGCGCGACCAGCTCGAGCAGATGCAGAACATGGGCGGCATCGCCGGGCTCATGGACAAGCTGCCGGGCATGGGGCAGATCCCCGACCACGTGAAAGGTCAGGTCACCGGCAAGGAAGTGCCGCGCATGGTCGCGATCATCAATTCGATGACCAAGAAGGAGCGTCGCAATCCGGCCCTGCTGAACGGCTCGCGGCGCGCCCGCATCGCCAAGGGTGCCGGCACCACGCCCGCCGAGGTCAACAAGCTGGTCAAGCAGTACGACCAGATGGAATCGATGATGCGCAAGCTGTCCCAGGGCGGTATGAAGGGCATGCTCAAGAACATGAAGGGACTGATGGGCGGCGGCGGCTTCCCGGGCGGTTTCCGGCGCTAAGGGCGGTTTCCGGGCCTGCGGGCCTTGCTCCGGAGCCTGTTTCGGGGTCCCGAGACGGCGGAGACTGGCCAGGGTTTCCCTAACCCATTGAAGCCGCTATAATCACCGGCTCCCCGGCCGCCTTCGGCACCGGCTTCCACCAGAAAATAGAGCACACCGAAATGGTCAAGATTCGCCTGACCCGTGGCGGCGCCAAGAAGCGCCCCTTCTACCACATCGTCGCAACCGATCATCGCAACAAGCGCGATGGCCGTTCGCTTGAGCGCCTGGGCTTCTACAACCCGGTTGCGCAGGGCAATGAAAAGCGCGTCGAGCTCAATGCCGAGCGCGTGAACCACTGGGTTTCCCAGGGCGCGCAGCTGACCGACAAGGTCCGCATGCTGCTCAAGGAAACCGCTGGCCAGGCTTCGGCCTGAGCCATCGCCTCGCGACGCTGACGCGAGGACCACGCCGATGACGCAAGAGCGCCGAATCCTGCTGGGCAGGGTCCTCGGCGCTTTTGGCGTTCGTGGCGAACTGAAATTGCACAGCTTCACCGATCCGGTATCGACGGTGATGAAGTACCAGCCCTGGACCCTGATCCACAATGGCGTCGAGCGCGAGCTGGACAAGGTGCGTGGTCGCGAGACCAACAAGGGCATGGTCGTCACCTTCGCCGACTGCAGCGACCGCGATGCCGCCGAAGCGCTGGCCGGGGCCGAAGTCTGGGTAGCGCGCCGCCTGCTGCCGCCGCCCAAGCCCGGCGAGTACTACTGGGTCGACCTGGAAGGTCTCACGGTGGTCACCCGTGAAGGCGTGGAGCTGGGCAAGGTGGCCTATCTCTTCGAAACCGGCGCCAACGACGTGATGGCTGTCGCCGGCGACCGCGAACGCCTGATTCCCTTCATCAACGAGCAATACATTCTCGACGTCGATTTCGACGCCGGCCGGATCACGGTCGATTGGGATCCGGATTTCTGATGCGGATCGATGTCCTGAGCCTGTTCCCCGATTTCATCCGCCAATGCGCCCAGGTTGGCGTGGTCGGCCGTGCCGTGGAGCGCGGGCTGCTCACGGTCGAGCCCTGGAATCCGCGGGATTTCGCCACCGACAACTACCGCCGCGTCGACGATCGTCCGTTCGGCGGCGGTCCCGGCATGGTCATGTTGCCGGAGCCGTTGTCGGCCTGCCTCGCGGCGGCGCGAGCGGCCTCGGCGCTGCCTGCGCGGGTGATTTATCTCAGTCCGCAAGGCAAGCCGCTGACGCAGGCCAAGGCGCGAGAGCTGGCGGCGCTGCCGCGGCTAGTCATGGTCTGCGGTCGCTACGAAGGACTGGACGAGCGCTTCATCGAAAAGGAGATCGACGAGGAATTGTCGATTGGCGACTACGTGTTGTCGGGCGGCGAACTGGCCGCGGCCGTAGTCATCGATGCCGTCGGGCGCCTGCAGGCGGGGGCGCTGAACGACGCCGAGTCCGCCGAGCAGGACAGTTTCGAGGACGGCCTGCTCGACTGCCCGCACTACACCCGGTCCGAGTCGCTCGGAACGGAAGGCGTGCCGGCGGTCCTGTTGTCCGGCGACCACGCCAAAATCGCCCGCTGGCGCCGCCAGCAGAGCCTGGGCCGGACCTGGCTGCGCCGTCCGGACCTGCTGGAAGGCCGTGTCCTGGACAAGAAAGACGCCGCCTTGCTGGCCGAATTCCAGGCCGAATGGCAGGCCCAGGCAAAAAAAGCCGAAAACCCCTAGGCAATCAGCAGCTTCGCTGTCTATAATGCGCGGCTTACCCCCGTGGTTCACCAGCCCGGGCGGCCCCAAGAACTACAGATCAAAACGATCAGAACCGGTGCAACCATGAACAAGCTCCTCCAGCAATTCGAAGCCGACCAGATCACCCGCACGCTGCCGGATTTCGGCCCGGGCGATACCGTCGTCGTGAACGTCAAGGTCAAGGAAGGCAACCGTGAGCGCGTCCAGGCCTATGAAGGCGTGGTCATCGCGATCAAGAACGCCGGCCTGAACTCGGCCTTCACCGTCCGCAAGATCTCGCACGGTTTCGGCGTCGAGCGCGTTTTCCAGACCCACAGCCAGGTCATCGACTCCGTGTCGGTGAAGCGCCGCGGCAAGGTCCGCGCCGGCAAGCTGTACTACCTGCGCGATCTGGAAGGCAAGAAGGCTCGCATCAAGGAAGACCTGGGCGCCCGTTCGGCCGACTAAGGCCACCGAGGATCCAGCGCAACGGCCACCTTCGGGTGGCCGTTCTGCTTTCCGGACATGAATAAACCCGTTGCCGCCGCAGATACGATTCGCCTCGACCTGTGGCTGTGGGCGGCGCGTTTTTTCAAGACGCGTTCGCTGGCCAAACAGGCGATCGAATCGTCCAAGGTCGAGGTCGGTGGGCAGCCGGTCAAACCCTCGCGCGGCGTGCGCATCGGCGATGCATTGCGCGTGCGCCGCGGCGATGAAGTCTTTGAAGTCGACGTGCTCGGGCTTAGCGACAAGCGCGGATCGGCCGTCGTTGCACAAACTCTGTATCGCGAAACCGCCGAATCCATCGAGCGCCGCGCCGCCGAGCGCGAGAAAAAACGCATGGAAGCGACCGGTTACCGCGCTCCCACGACCAAGCCGGACAAGCGCGCACGGCGATTGATCCAGGCGCTGGGCGATCTGGACGCGCTGTAGTCCGATGGAAGACGAGACCCTGCTGTCGCGGCTTCGATGAAATACGCGCTGTCAGTTCTTGCCGAAGATCGAGCCGAGCAATCCGCCCAGGCCGCTCTGCGGCTGCGTTGATTGTGAAGTCCCAGTCGATCCCTGCGCCGCGGCGAGAATGTCGGAAAAATCCACGTCGCCGTCGCCATCCTTGTCCAGCACGGCATTGAGGATCGTGCCGCCCAGGCCGCCGCCACCGCTGGAAATCTGCTGATGCTGGCGGCCCAGCAAGCCGCCGAGGGCCTGCGCGCCGAGACCTTCGTGTTGCGTGCGATTGCCCAGATAGGCCATCACGATCGGCGCGAGCATCGCCATGAGTTGCATCACCTGAGCCTGGCCGAGTCCCGACGCCTGGCTGACGCCGGAAGCCGCGGTGTTCTGTCGCGCCCCCAGGACATGACCGAGGATCGCCGCGCCATCGCCGCCACCGCCGAGCACGCTGCCCAGGACGCTGCCGATGTCGAGTCCGCTGTGATCGTTTTGCACCGCCGCATGGATCGCTTCAGCGCCGCCCGGCTGACTGGCGTTCTTGCCCAGCGCGCCGAGAATCAGCGGTAAGGCCATCTGAACGGCATCTGCGGTTTGACCTGGAGGCGCGCCGATCTGGCCGGCAATCGATTGCACTGCGTCCGGGCCGATCGCGCCCAGTACCTGACTGATGAGATCGTCGCTGCTCATGGTCCACTCCCGCTTCGGTGGGGACGATCACGGTAGCATGGAGATCGGCGTCCGCGAATGACCGAGGGCGGCGGCGGTCGCCCGTCCGCGAGCGGCCGTCAGAGCTGCGATTTCAGGCGATATAGCGCTTCCAGCGCCTGCTTCGGCGTGAGCTCATCCGGTTCGATCGCTTCGAGCGCAGCCAGCGCTGGCGACGGCGAGGAAAACAATCCAAATTGCTGCGGTTGATCGAGCGCGACCGGCGTCATCGCTGGCGTATGCGCTTCGCCGCGACGCTCGAGTTCGATCAGGGTCTTGCGCGCCTGCTCGACCACGCGGCGCGGCAAACCGGCGAGGGCGGCCACCTGCAGGCCGAAGCTGCGATTGGCTGGGCCGTCCTTCACCGCGTGCATGAACACGAGCTTGTCGCCGTGTTCGATCGCATCGAGATGCACATTGGCGATGCCGCTGCCCGGTTCGGCAAGCGCCGTAAGTTCGAAATAGTGGGTGGCGAACAAGGTGTACGCGCGGTTGTGGTCGGCGAGATGACGCGCGCAGGCTTCCGCCAGCGCCAGGCCGTCGTAGGTCGACGTGCCGCGTCCGATTTCATCCATCAGCACCAGCGAGAATTCGCTGGCGTGATGCAGGATGTAACTGGTTTCCGCCATCTCGACCATGAAGGTCGATTGCCCGCGCGCGAGATCGTCGCCGGCGCCGATGCGGGTGAGGATGCGGTCGATCGGGCCGATCTGCGCACGGGCGGCCGGAACGAAACTACCGATGTGGGCAAGCAAGACGATCAGCGCGTTCTGGCGCATGTACGTCGACTTTCCGCCCATGTTCGGACCGGTGATCACCAGCATGCGGCGATCGGGATCGAGCATCAGATCGTTGGGTTCGAAGGGTTCGTTGCGCACCGCTTCGACAACCGGATGCCGGCCGCGTTCGATGCGGATGCCCGGCGCGTCGTCCAAGACCGGGCAGGCCCAGTCGAGCGCCTGCGCGCGTTCGGCGAAACCGGCCAGAACATCGAGTTCGGACAGGGCGAGCGCGCACTGCTTGAGCGATTCCAGGCGTTCGTTGAGCCCATCCAGCAGTTGTTCGTACAGCAGTCGTTCGCGTGTCAGGGAACGTTCGCGCGCCGACAGGACCTTGTCCTCGAACGCCTTGAGCTCTTCGGTGATGTAACGCTCGGCGCCGGTGAGCGTTTGCCGGCGCGTGTAGTGCGTCGGGGCACGTTCGGACTGGCCTTTGCTGATTTCGATGTAGTAGCCATGCACGCGGTTGTAGCCGACTTTCAGCGTGGCGATGCCGGTGCTGGCTTTTTCGCGCGCTTCCAGGTCGATGAGGAACTGGTCGGCATTCGTGGACAGTTCGCGCAGTTCGTCGAGTTCGGCATCGAAGCCGCGGGCGATGATGCCACCGTCGCGCAGCAGCACCGGCGGATGCTCGTTGACCGCCTGGGTCAGCAGCGCCGCGGTGTCACCGTGTTCACCCAGCGACATCGACAGGGCGACCAGTCGTGGCGAATCCAGCGCCGACAATTGTCCGCGCAAGCCGGGTAAGGCGCGCAAACCGTCGCGCAGGGTAGAAAGATCGCGCGGTCGCGCCGAGCGCAGTGCTACCCGCGTGAGGATGCGTTCGAGATCGCCGATGCCGCGGAAACTTTCGCGCAGCGAGGCGTCGGTGCGGCTGTCGATCAGCGCTTGCACCGCATGGTGACGTTCGCCCAGCACGCGCCGGTCGCGCAGCGGTCGGTTCAGCCAGCGCCGCAACAGGCGTCCACCCATCGGGCTGATCGTGCTGTCGAGCACGCCGAGCAGGGTGTGCTCGATGCGGCCGTCGGTGCGGGCGTCCAGCTCCAGATGCCGGCGCGTGGCGGCATTCAGGGCGATCGCTTCGTCGGCCGACTCGAAGGTGATCGAGGTCAGGTGCGGCAGACGCTGCTTCTGCGTTTCTTCGACGTAACCGAGCAAGGCGCCGGCCGCCGCCACCGAAAGGGGTTTTTCTTCGAGACCGAAACCGGTGAGGTCGTGCAGTCCGAAAAACTTCAGCAGCTGCCGGCGGCAGGTTTCCGCATCGAAGTACCAGCTCGCGCGTCGACGCAGACCGGTGGCAGCGAGCACGGCAGCCGGCCAGCCATCTTCATCGGCGATGAGCACTTCGGCGGGCGCGAGTCGGGCGAGTTCGGCGGTGAGGGCGTCTTCGTTCGGCACGTCGCTGACCAGGAAGCGTCCCGCCGACAGATCCGCCCAGGCGAGGCCAAAACCCTGGCGGCCGCGGGACACCGACAGCAGCAAGGTATCGCGACGTTCGTCGAGCAGGGCTTCGTCGGTGACCGTGCCCGGCGTGACGATGCGCACGACCTTGCGTTCCACGAGGCCCTTGGCCAGCGCCGGATCGCCGATCTGTTCGCAGATCGCCACCGATTCGCCGAGCGCGACCAGTCGCGCGAGATAACCCTCGATCGCATGCACCGGCACGCCTGCCATCGCGATCGGTTGGCCGCCGGAATTGCCGCGCTGAGTCAGCGTGATGTCGAGCAGGCGCGCCGCTTTGCGCGCGTCGTCGTAGAACAGCTCGTAGAAGTCGCCCATGCGGAACAACAGCAGGATGTCCGGATAGTCCGCCTTGGCGGCGAAAAACTGGCGCATCAGGGGCGTGTGCTGAACAGACTCGTTGGACGACATCGTGACAGGCGGCGAGACGGCCCTATAGTCTACCCGCCAACTCCGTCCGGACCGCAGCCCCATGAGCCAATACGACGATCTCACCCTGCATCGCCTCGCGGAAGAGGTGGGCGTCGTGCTGCGCGCCAACCGGCAGATGCTGTGCACGGCCGAGAGTTGCACGGGCGGATGGATCGCCAAGATGATCACCGACATCCCGGGCTGCTCGGACTGGTTCGACTGCGGCATGGCTGCCTACAGCTACGAAGCCAAGCAGGCGCTGTTGGGCGTCCGGCCGGAAACGCTGACTCAGCACGGTGCCGTGAGTCGGGAAACCGTGCTGGAGATGGTTTCCGGCGCCTTGGTCACCTCGGGTGCAAGCGTGGCCGTGGCCGTGACCGGTATCGCCGGTCCGGGCGGCGGCATGCCCGACAAGCCTGTCGGAACGGTCTGGATCGGGTGGAAACGCCGCGGTGGCTATCCGTTGGCGGAGGTCTATCATTTCGAAGGCGACCGCGAAGCGGTGCGCCGGCAAACGGTGCTGAAGGCACTCGAAGGATTGCTGGGTCCGTTGATGGCGCGGTGAACCAACCTGCATCGGCGGCAGATCAACCGGGAGGCCACATCGTGATCAGGAAGCTTCAGCAAGCTTGGAAGCGCGCGTACCACGATTTCTACCGGCGCCTGCCCGGCGTGCGTGAATCGAAAGCGTTGCAGCAGGAAATCACCCGCATCGGCGGTTTGCTGAGCAATGGTCTCGCCTACCAGACCTACGAGCAGTTGCTCGCCGCCGATCCGCGCCAGGCCGATCCCAAGCGACTGTCGAAATACGGCGTGAGCGTGAACTCGCAGAACGGCGAGGACGGCATGATCAACGAAATCTTTCGTCGGATCGGCCGGGAGAGTCGCGTCTTCGTCGAGATCGGCGTTGGCGATGGGTTGGAAAACAACAGTGCGTTCCTGCTCGCGCAAGGATGGCGAGGTTATTGGATCGACGGCGACGGTCGCTTCGTCGACGTCGTCGCTCCGGCCTTGGCCGGGCGCGAGGATCGCTTGCAATGGCGGGTGCGCTTCGTCGATCGCGAGAATGTCGGCGGCATCCTTGCGGAGATGGCGGTGCCGCAGGAATTCGATCTGCTGTCGCTGGATGTCGACCAGAACACGCTGTTCGTCTGGGAAGGGTTGCGGACCTATCGGCCGCGCGTGGTTGTGGTCGAGTACAACGCTGCGATTCCTTCTGATGTTGACTGGCGGGTGCGCTACGACAAGGATCGGGTTTGGGACGGCAGCCAGAACTACGGAGCGAGCCTGAAAGCCTTCGAGACGTTGGGGGCCGAGCTCGGCTACCGCCTGGTGGGCTGCGATTTCAACGGGGTCAACGCGTTCTTCGTGCGCTCCGACCTCGCGGGCGGGCACTTTGCCGAGCCCTTCACCGCCGAAAACCATTACGAGCCGGCGCGTTTCCTGCTCCTGCACCGGGCAAGCCATCGGCGCGCCCTGCTGGACCTGCCCGATTGAAGGCAGGGCTTGCAGTTCGGGGTCGTTAGTAGTATTACTACTAACATGAACCTGACCGACACCCAGCAGGCAATCCTCGACTTCATCACCGCCCGCATCGAAGCGGACGGTGTGCCGCCTTCGCAGACGGAAATCGCGGCGGCGCTGGGTTTCCGGGGGGTTCGCGGCGCGCAATACCATCTTGAGATCCTCGAGCAGGCCGGTGCGATCAAACGCATTCCGGGCCAGGCGCGCGGGATCCGGCTTTGCCATGCCGCGCCGGTCGAGGAGGAACCGGAACTCGTCGAACGATCGACCTCGTCCCGGTCGGACGACGCGCTTCGACTTCCCATCCTCGGCCGGGTCGCGGCGGGCGCCCCTATCGGCGCCGACATCGGGGCGGACGGATACGTCCTGCTCGATCGCAGCTTCTTTTTTCCGTCCCCCGACTATCTGCTCAAGGTCAAGGGCGACTCGATGCGCGACGACGGCATTTTCGACGGTGACCTGATCGGCGTGCATCGCACACCGGATGCGCATTCGGGCCAGATCGTGGTGGCCCGCATCGACGACGAAATCACGGTCAAGCTGCTCAAGATCGGCAAGGACGGTATTCGGTTGTTGCCGCGAAATCCGGACTACGCCCCCATCGAGGTCAAGCCCAACCAGGACTTTGCCATCGAAGGACTGTACTGCGGTCTGGTGCGCTCGGGCCGATGAATTCCCACACGCGCATGCGGTGTTTCCCGGTGCGGGGATGGGTCGGCTTCCGGCTTTCTTTAATCCCGGAAAGAACTAATTTGGTTTCACGCGGTTTCGTCTCAGTCCGTGCGACCGCTGCCTCTTACATTGCTTCCACCCGATAACGAACCAAGGAATTCCACGATGGACGACAACAAGAAACGCGCCCTCACCGCCGCCCTGAGCCAGATCGAGAAGCAGTTCGGCAAAGGCGCCGTGATGATCATGGGCGATCGTAGCGCGGAGCCGGCGGAAGTCATCGGCACCGGTTCCTTGATGCTCGACCTCGCCCTGGGCATCGGTGGCCTGCCCAAGGGTCGCGTCGTCGAGATCTATGGTCCGGAATCCTCGGGCAAGACCACGCTGACCCTGCAGGTGATCGCCCAATGCCAGAAGGCGGGCGGCACCGCGGCATTCGTCGATGCCGAGCATGCGCTCGATCCGACCTATGCCCAGAAGCTGGGTGTGAACGTGGACGACCTGCTGGTGTCGCAGCCCGATACCGGCGAACAGGCGCTGGAAATCGCCGACATGCTGGTGCGCTCGAACGCCGTGGACGTCGTCGTGGTCGACTCAGTCGCCGCTCTGACGCCGAAGGCGGAAATCGAGGGTGAAATGGGCGAACTGCAGGTGGGTCTGCAGGCGCGTCTGATGAGCCAGGCCCTGCGCAAGCTCACCGGCAACATCAATCGCTCCAATTGCATGGTGATCTTCATCAATCAGCTGCGTATGAAGATCGGCATGATGATGCCGGGCCAGAATCCGGAAACGACCACGGGCGGCAACGCGCTCAAGTTCTATGCCTCGGTGCGATTGGATATCCGCCGCATCGGCTCGGTCAAGAAGGGCGACGAGATCATCGGCAACGAGACCAAGATCAAGGTCGTCAAGAACAAGATGGCGCCGCCGTTCAAGCAGGTCATCACCGAAATTCTCTACGGCGAAGGTATTTCGCGCGAAGGCGAACTCATCGAGATGGGCGTGGACGCCAAGCTCGTCGAGAAGGCCGGTGCCTGGTACAGCTGCTTCGGCGAGCGGATCGGGCAGGGCAAGGAGAATGCCCGCCAGTACCTCAAGGACAACCCCAAAATGGCGATCGAGCTCGAGGCGAAGATTCGCGAGAAGTTGCTGCCGAAGCCGGTCGTCGCTAAGCCGGCGGCGGCTGCGGATACCGACGCCTGATGAAAGCCCGGCGCGAGGGGCGGGACAAGACCCGCCCCGAGCCTACGGCCTACCAGCGAGCTTTGGGCTTGTTGGTCCGGCGTGAGCACTCGCGCAAGGAGCTGACTCGAAAGCTCAAATCCAAGGGTGTCGAGTCTGATGAGGCCGACACCGCTCTGGAGAAGCTGGCGCGTCAGGATTTTCAAAACGATGCGCGATTTGCCGAGGCCCTCGCCCGAACGCGGGCGGCGTCCGGGTTCGGACCGGTCCGTATTCGCGCCGAGCTGGGAACACATGGACTCAGCCGCGACGATATCGATGCGGCCCTGGACACCTGCGACACCGACTGGTCGAAAAGTGCCCGCGGCCTGATTGACCGTCGCTACGGCGACAAGGACCTGGGCGACCCGGCCCTGCGGCGAAAAGCCGTCGATTTCCTGCTCCGCCGGGGCTTCGATCAAAAAACGGCCTATGCCCAGGTCCGGCAGCGCCCGGACGAGGACGAATTCGAAGACTGAACAGGCCGCCCGTGCGCTGTCCGGGAGGCGAGGCATGGGTCTGGCCTGCTAATCTAGGCCCCTGCGGTTTCGATCGAGAACGCCAGCGCCGACCCGTGAACCGGGACTGGCGTTGACGCGTCCTCGTCGATGCCGATTTCCTTCCCTAGCCGACGCCAATCCATGAAAACCAGCGCCGAGATCCGCAAGGATTTCCTCGATTTCTTCGCCTCCAAGGGCCACACGGTCGTGCCCTCCAGCCCGCTTGTGCCCGGCAACGATCCGACCCTGTTGTTCACCAATGCGGGCATGGTTCAGTTCAAGGATGTCTTCCTCGGCGCCGAGAAGCGCAGCTACAAGCGAGCGGCCAGTTCGCAGCGTTGCGTGCGCGCCGGCGGCAAGCATAACGACCTCGACCAGGTCGGCTACACCGCGCGCCACCACACCTTTTTCGAGATGCTGGGCAATTTCAGCTTCGGCGACTACTTCAAGAAGGATGCCATCGCCTATGCCTGGGAATTGCTGACCGGAGTGTGGCAGCTTCCGAAAGACAAGCTGCTGGTCACGATCTACCACACCGACGACGAGGCCTTCGACATCTGGCATCGGGACATCGGTCTGCCGGCCGATCGCATCATTCGCATCGGCGACAACAAAGGTGGGCCCTACGCGTCGGATAATTTCTGGCAGATGGCCGATACCGGTCCCTGCGGTCCCTGTACCGAAATCTTCTACGACCATGGCGCACATATCGCTGGCGGCCCGCCCGGGTCCCCGGACGAGGACGGCGATCGCTTCATCGAAATCTGGAATAACGTCTTCATGCAGTTCGACCGTCAGCCCGACGGTAGCCTGCTGCCGCTGCCGGCGCCCTGCGTGGACACCGGCATGGGCTTGGAGCGCGTCTCCGCCGTGCTGCAACACGTGCACAGCAACTATGAAATCGACCTGTTCCAACATCTGATCAAGCACGCGGCCGCACTGACGGCGACGCAGGACCTCGACAACAAATCCCTGCGCGTGATCGCCGATCATGTCCGCGCGTGTTCGTTCCTCATCGTCGACGGCGTACTGCCGTCGAACGAAGGCCGCGGCTATGTGCTTCGCCGCATCATTCGCCGTGCCGTGCGCCACTTCTGGAAGCTCAATACGCTGCAGGCAGACGGTCAGTTCTGGCGCATGGTGCAGCCATTGGTCGAGATGATGGGCGGAGCCTACCCGGAACTGAAGTCCAAGCAGCCATTCGTCGAGCAGGCCCTGAAAGCGGAAGAAGCGGCGTTCTCGACAACGCTCGACGCCGGCATGACGCGACTCGAAACGGCGCTGGCGGCGAGCGGCGGCAAGCTCGACGGCGAGCAGCTGTTCCAGCTGCACGACACCTACGGCTGCCCGCCCGACCTGATCACCGACATCCTGCGCGAGAAAGACGCCGCACTGTCCGAAGGCGCCACGGCGCAGTACGAATCCCTGATGGAACAGCAGCGCGATCGCGCGCGTGCCGCCAGCAAATTCGCGGGTTCGGTCGGCTTGCCGGCGGAATTGGTCGCGTCGCTGCATGCGACCGAGTTTTTAGGCTATGAGACCCTGGAAAAAGACGGTTGCCGCATCGTTGCACTGGTCAAGGACGGCAAGCCGGTAGACGCGATCGCCGCCGGCGATGAGGCGGTTGTGATCCTTGATCGCACGCCGTTTTATGCCGAATCCGGCGGCCAAGTCGGCGATACCGGCGTGCTGCTCGATCCGGGCAGCGACCGGTTCGAGGTGCGCGATACGGTCAAGCTGTCGGCTATTTTTCACGGCCACGTCGGCAAATTGGTGCAGGGTGCGTTGAAGGTCGGCGACAAACTTTCCGCCCGCGTCGACGGCGAGCGCCGCCAGGCAACGATCCTCAACCATTCGGCGACCCATTTGCTGCATGCAGCCCTGCGCACGGTGCTTGGCGAGCACGTGACGCAGAAAGGATCGCTGGTCGCACCCGATCGCCTGCGCTTCGATTTCTCGCATTTCCAGCCGATTTCCCACGCCGAACTCGATCGCATCGAGAAAATGGTCAACGCCGAGATCCGGCGCAACGCCGAAGCAGAAGTCCATCACATGGGTATGCAAGAGGCGATCGATTTCGGCGCGATGGCCCTGTTCGGCGAAAAGTACGGCGAGCGCGTGCGCGTGCTCAAGATGGGTGATTTTTCCACCGAGCTGTGCGGCGGCACCCACGTGCATCACACCGGCGATATTGGCGTGTTCAAGATCCTGTCCGAAGGCGGCGTCGCTGCCGGCGTACGCCGCATCGAGGCAACGACCGGTGCCGGGGCCTTGGCGCATTTCGACACCCAGACCCGTCGTCTCGAGGAAGCCGCGGAGTTGCTGGGCGGCCGTAGCGATGACGTGGTGGAAAAGCTGCGGCAGTTGCTTGATCGCCAGAAGAAGCTCGAGCGCGAAATCGAGTCGTTCAAGGCCAAAGCCACCGCGGGTGCGACGGCCGATCTCGCGGCGACCGCCATCGACATCGGCGGCGTGAAGCTGGTCGCGGCGCGTCTCGAGGGGCTGGACGCAAAGTCGCTGCGCGATGCCGTCGATACGCTCAAGGGACGTCTCACCGATGCCGTGATCTTGCTGGCTTCCGCGGATGACGGCAAAGCGTCGTTGGTGGCAGGTGTTCAGGGATCGGCCTTGGGTCGGGTGAAGGCCGGCGAATTGCTGTCGCACGTCGCTGCGCAAATCGGCGGCAAGGGCGGCGGCCGACCGGACATGGCGCAGGGTGGCGGCCAGGATGGCCCGGCCTTGCTGGCAGCCCTGGACGGCGTACGCGACTGGGTCGCGCAACGCCTGAACTAGTCGCGGGTATCCGGCGTTTGCGCCGGGGGCCGGTGCGCTCTACCATCGGTTCAGGCTGCCGCCAAGGCAGCCGCGAGCCGTGGGAATCGTCCCAACGGACCGGTGCACGGATGTATCGGGAGGGCAGGTCATGCTGATTTTGACGCGTCGCGTTGGCGAGACCCTGATGATCGGCGACTCAGTCACCGTCACGGTGCTGGGTGTGAAGGGCAATCAGGTGCGCGTGGGAATCACCGCGCCGAAAGACGTGGCCGTGCATCGCGAGGAAATATTCCAGCGTCTGCACAAGGAAGGCGGCGATCCGGCGGCCAAACCCGCCGAGGGCGAAGAAGCTTTGCCGAAGGGCGACTGAGCCGGTATCCTATGCACCAAGTCAGGCCGGCCGATCATCACTGACTTACCCGGACATTCAAGTTTTGGGGAGATGCCCGAGTGGCCGAAGGGGCTCCCCTGCTAAGGGAGTATAGGGTCAAAAGCCTTATCGAGGGTTCGAATCCCTCTCTCTCCGCCAGAACCAAAAAGGCCACCTTCGGGTGGCCTTTTTGGTTTCCGAAAACACGTCGCTGGAATGGAAATTCCTGCTTGAAGCCGCACGCGTTGGACGGTGCATCGCAAGGGATATTGCTCAGATCGCTCGCACGTCTCGCGGTGGAATCTTCGCGCCGCACTCCCGCATCCGCATTTTTCATGCCAACCCCGTTGACGGCATTTAACGCTTCCCCCATAATTCCGCTCCTGCTGTGCGCCCGTAGCTCAGCTGGATAGAGCACCAGGCTACGAACTTGGTGGTCGGGAGTTCGAATCTCTCCGGGCGCGCCACTTAATTCAGGCAAAAAGGGTGCTTCGGCACCCTTTTTGTTCGGTGTCCTCGCCCGCCACGTTGCGTGCCCGGGAAGGGATGCCTAAAGTGTGAATCCGGTTCGTTTCGGCGAACCGGGGCCCGTCCATCGGGGTATAGCGCAGTCTGGTAGCGCGCCTGGTTTGGGACCAGGATGTCGGGGGTTCGAATCCCTCTACCCCGACCAGACTCGCACCTGTGCTGTATCGGCAGGGTTGGTTCGGTGCACAATTCCAGGCAGAGCGCCCGTAGCTCAACTGGATAGAGCACCGGCCTTCTAAGCCGGCGGTTACAGGTTCGATTCCTGTCGGGCGCGCCAAGGTTGCAACGGTGGATGTAGCTCAGTCGGTTAGAGCATCGGATTGTGATTCCGAGGGTCGCGGGTTCGAATCCCGTCTTCCACCCCAGTCACTGGATACGGCATAATGCCGTGTCCGCCGCTGTAGGTAGCGGCAGGAAAGGTTTCGGGCTGTTAGCTCAGTTGGTAGAGCAGTTGACTCTTAATCAATAGGTCGAAGGTTCGAATCCTTCACAGCCCACCAAACCTTCCTGTCTATCTACGTGCGGCAACGCGAAAGTGGCGGAATTGGTAGACGCCCAGGATTTAGGTTCCTGTGGGGAAACCCGTGAGAGTTCGAGTCTCTCCTTTCGCACCATCCGACCGGACGGGCGCAAGGACGAGCCGGCTCCGCGGGTTTTTTATTTTTTCGCGCCGTGAACCGGCGTGTGGCAGGAGTAGACATGCAAGTTTCCCTTGAGAACACCAATCCCCTCGAGCGCCGCATGACGGTGTCGCTGCCTTCCGATCGCCTCGAAGGCGTCGTCGGCAGCCGCCTGCGCGAGATCGCTCGCACTGCCAACCTCAAGGGTTTCCGCCCCGGCAAGGTGCCCGCCAAGGTGATCGAGCAGCGCTTCGGCGCGCAGATCCGCTCCGAGGCGTTCGGCGAGCTGGTCCGCGAGACCTTCGACGAAGCGATCCGTCAGGAAAAGATCCTGCCGGCCGGCAATCCCGAGATCCAGGCCGAGCCCGCGGGCGAGACCGGCGAGATTCGCTACACCGCGACCTTCGAGATCGTTCCCGATTTCGGCCCGGTCGATGTGACCAAGCTGGAATTCGTGCGCGCGACCTCTTCGGTGGAAGACGCCGACATCGACGCGATGCTTGAGACCCTGCGCCAGCAGCGCCGCACCTGGCAGCCGGTGGAGCGTCCCGCGCGTGCTGGCGACCTGGTCAGCGTGGAAACCTCGGCCCAGACCGACAGCGAGCGCCTGCCTCCCGAAGGTGTCGAGCACGGCGCGACGGTCGTCGGATCGAACGCGATGTTCCAGGAAATCGAAGCCCAACTGGTCGGCCTGAGCGCCGGCGAGAGCCGCGAAGTGCCGGTGACCTTCCCCGAGACGTGGCGCGTGCCGGCCCTGGCCGGCAAGACCGCGACTGTGACGGTCAAGGCCGCGCAAGTGTCCGAGCCGGTCGTGCCGGACATCGACGAGGCCTTCATCAAGAGCTTTGGCGTCAAGGGCGGCAAGATCGAAACCTTCCGCAAGGAAGTCCGCGCCAACCTCGAGCGCGAGCTAAAGGGCAAGCTGATGGGCATGCTGCGTGCTGAAGTTGCTGAAAAGCTGGTCGGCGCCTACGCGCACGTCGAGTTGCCGCCGCGGCTGGTCGAGTTCGAAGCCCGCACGCTGGCCCATGCGACCGCCGAGCAGGCGCGCCAGCAGGGTATGAGCAATGTGTCCGATGCGCCCGAGCCGTTCATGGTGCCGGCCCGCAAGCGCGTGGCGGCGGCCCTGTTGGTCGGCGAAATCGCCCGTCAGAACGGGCTGTCGCTGGACCAGGGGCGCGTCCGCGAGACGATGCAGCTGATCGCCTCGACCTACGAAGATCCGAACCAGGTCATTGAACTGTACCGGAACGACCCCAATCTGATGCGTAACCTGCAGAATCGCGTGATGGAGGAGCAGGTGATCGACTGGATCGCCGAGCGCGCCAACGCCACGGAGCAGGCTCTGAGCTTTGCCGACGTGATGCGGGCCGCTTGATCGATCCGCCCCCGGCTCGCAGACCGCTTTCGGGCCTGCGCCAACGAGCAGCAACGGAGATACGCATGGAACCGACTAAGGGTCTGAATCTGGTGCCGATGGTGGTCGAACAGACCAGCCGCGGCGAACGCGCGTTCGACATTTATTCGCGTCTGCTCAAGGAACGCGTCATTTTCCTGGTCGGTCCGATCGACGATTACGTCGCCAATGTGGTGGTTGCACAGCTGCTCTTCCTCGAAGCCGACAACCCCGAGAAGGACATCAGCCTGTACATCAACTCGCCGGGCGGTGTCGTCACCGCTGGCATGGCAATCTACGACACGATGCGCTTTATCAAGCCCGACGTGAGCACGATCTGCGTAGGCCAGGCCGCCAGCATGGGTTCCTTCCTGCTCGCCGCGGGCACCAAGGGCAAGCGCTACATCCTGCCGAACTCCCGCGTGATGATTCACCAGCCCTCGGGCGGCACCCAGGGCCAGGCCAGTGATATCGCCATCCAGGCGAAGGAAATCCTGTACCTGCGTGAACGTCTGAATGCCGAACTAGCCGCCAACACCGGTCAGCCGATCGAAAAGATCGAGCGGGACGTGGAACGCGACTATTTCATGGCCGCCGAGGAAGCCAAGGCTTACGGCGTCGTGGATGCGGTGCTCGACCGTCGCCCCGAAGATTCCATCCAGCCGGGTTGATCCCACCCCCGCTTTCCGCCATTCACGGCCTCCCGGCAGCCTCCTGCCGCCCTTCACGGGCGGTGGGGTTTGACTCCGGGCGGCCTGTGATATTCTCGATTCCGACCCCGTTTTTCGCCCACCAGGGCAGGGCAAGCAAGCATGACTGACGACCGCCAGAGCCGTACCGGCGACAGCAGCAAGATCCTCTACTGCTCCTTCTGCGGCAAAAGCCAGCACGAGGTGCGCAAGCTCATCGCCGGCCCCAGCGTGTTCATCTGCGATGAATGCGTCGAGCTGTGCAACGACATCATCCGCGAGGAGCTCGAGGAGAAGGCCCATGCGGCGCGCAGCCATCTGCCCAAGCCCCGGGAAATCCTCGAGGTGCTCGATCAATACGTGATCGGCCAGCCGCGTGCGAAGAAGACGCTGTCGGTGGCGGTTTACAACCACTACAAGCGCATCGAATCGCGCCTGAAGAACGATGACATCGAGCTGTCCAAATCCAACATCCTGCTGATCGGTCCGACCGGTTCGGGCAAGACGCTGCTGGCGGAAACGCTGGCGCGACTGCTCAACGTCCCGTTCACGATCGCCGATGCGACGACGCTGACCGAAGCCGGCTACGTCGGCGAGGACGTCGAAAACATCATCCAGAAGCTGCTGCAGAAGTGCGACTACGACGTCGAGAAGGCACAGTCGGGCATCGTCTACATCGACGAGATCGACAAAATCTCGCGCAAGTCCGAGAACCCCTCGATCACCCGCGACGTGTCCGGCGAAGGCGTGCAGCAGGCCCTCCTCAAGCTCATCGAGGGCACGGTCGCCTCGGTGCCGCCGCAGGGCGGCCGCAAGCACCCGCAACAGGAATTCCTGCAGGTCGACACCAAGAACATGCTGTTCATCTGCGGCGGTGCCTTTGCCGGCCTGGACAAGATCGTGCAGCAGCGCAGCACGGAGGCCGGTGGCATCGGCTTCGGCGCCAAGGTCAAGAGCCAGGAACGCAAGGCGGACATGAGCAAGCTCCTGTTCGATGTCGAGCCAGAAGACCTCATCAAGTTCGGCCTGATCCCCGAGTTCGTCGGCCGCCTGCCGGTGGTCGCCACGCTCGAGGAACTCGACGAACAGGCGCTGATGAAGATCCTGACCGAGCCCAAGAACGCCATCACCAAGCAGTTCAAGAAGCTGTTTGAGATGGAAAACGTGGAGCTGGAAATCCGTCCGGATGCCTTGATGGCGGTTGCCAAGAAGGCGATGAAGCGCAAGACCGGCGCCCGCGGCCTGCGCACCATCCTGGAATCGGTGCTGCTCGACACGATGTACGACCTGCCGTCGCTGGAGAACGTCAGCAAGGTGGTCGTGGACGAGTCGGTCATCAACCACCAGACCGAGCCCTACCTGATCTACAGCAGTACCCCGGCGGCGCCTCCGCGCGCAGCGTCGGGCGACTGAGGCGAACGGTGGCGGAAATCACCAGAACGGGCCGGTCTTCCGGCCCGTTTCGTTTTTGGGCCGCTCGTCGTATCTTGCTTGCAAGTGCGGTGCGGCATCCCCATAACCTCAAACGAGCAAAGGGTCGACAGGCCCGCCGGAGGACTCATGGAAACCCAGACCCAAACCCGCATTGACCTGCCCGTGCTGCCCTTGCGCGACGTGGTGGTCTATCCGCACATGGTGATTCCGCTGTTCGTCGGGCGCGACCGCTCGATCAAGGCGTTGGATCAGGCGATGGCGGCCGACAAGCAGATCCTGCTCGTCGCGCAGAAGAGTCCGGATGTCGACGACCCGGGCAAGGACGATCTCTACGAGGTCGGCACCCTGGCGACCGTCCTGCAACTGCTCAAGCTGCCCGACGGCACCATCAAGGTGCTCGTGGAAGGCGTGTCCCGCGTCGCCGTCGAAGGCTATGGCGAGAATGACGGCGCGCTGACCGGCAACGGCGTCACGCTCGACTCCAACTACGAGCGTGACGAGCGTGAGTTGGGTGTCACGCTGAGTTCGCTGATGGGTCTGTTCGAGCAGTACGTCAAGACCAATCGCAAACTCCCGCCGGAGCTGCTGACGACTTTGTCGGGCATCGAGGACCCGAGCCGCGTCGCCGACACCATCGCCGCGCATTTAGGCGCGCGCCTGTCCGACAAGCAGCGTTTGCTGGAAACCCTCGATGTCGGCGAACGCCTGGAAGTGCTGATCGGACTGGTTGACGGCGAAATCGACGTGCAGCAGATCGAGAAGCGCATCCGCGGCCGCGTGAAGTCGCAGATGGAACGCAGCCAGCGCGAGTACTATCTCAATGAACAGATGAAGGCGATCCAGAAAGAACTGGGCGACCTCGACGAAGCGCCGAACGAACTCGACGAGCTGGCGAAGAAGATCGCCGCCGCGGGCATGCCCAAACCGGTGGAAACCAAGGCGCGTTCCGAGTTCAATAAGCTCAAGCAGATGTCGCCGATGTCGGCCGAGGCCACTGTCGTGCGCAACTATCTCGACTGGCTCATCGGCGTGCCCTGGAAGAAGCGCAACAAGGTGCGCAAGGACCTGAAAGCCGCTCAACAGGTGCTCGACGACGACCACTATGGCCTGGAGAAGGTCAAGGAACGAATCCTTGAATATCTCGCGGTGCAGGCGCGCGTGAAGCAGATGAAAAGCCCGATCCTTTGCCTGGTCGGTCCGCCTGGCGTGGGCAAGACCTCGCTGGGCCAGAGCATCGCCAAGGCCACGAATCGCAAGTTCGTGCGCATGTCTTTGGGCGGCGTGCGCGACGAGGCCGAGATACGTGGCCATCGCCGGACCTATATCGGATCCATGCCCGGCCGCATCGTGCAGAACCTGAGCAAGGTGGGCAGCAAGAATCCGCTGTTCCTGCTCGATGAAATCGACAAGATGAGCATGGATTTCCGCGGCGATCCGTCTTCGGCCCTGCTCGAGGTGCTCGATCCTGAGCAGAATCACAGCTTCAACGATCACTATCTGGAAGTGGATCTCGACTTGTCCGAGGTGATGTTCGTCGCAACCTCCAATTCGCTGAACATTCCCGGCCCCCTGCTTGATCGCATGGAGGTCATTCGGATCCCCGGCTACACGGAAGAGGAAAAACTCGGCATCGCGCGTCGCTATCTGTTGCCCAAGCAATTGAAAGCGAACGGCCTGCAGGAGCATGAGCTGGATATCCAGGAATCGGCCCTGCGCGACATCGTGCGCTACTACACGCGCGAATCGGGCGTGCGCAATCTGGAGCGTGAAATCGCCAAGATTTCCCGCAAGGTGGTGAAGGAAATCGCACTGGCTGGTCCGCGACCAGCGAAGAAAGAAGGTCCGGCGCCGGCCGTGCAGGTGTCCTCGGAAAATCTCGACAAGTATCTGGGCGTGCAGCGCTTCGATTTTGGTCGAGCCGAGGCCGAGCACGAAGTCGGACTGGTCACCGGACTAGCCTGGACCGAGGTCGGCGGCGACTTGCTGCAGATCGAAGCCTCGCTGTTGCCAGGCAAGGGTCAGCTGATACTCACCGGACAGCTCGGCGACGTCATGCAGGAGTCGGTGAAAGCCGCCTACAGCGTGGTGCGCGCGCGCAGCGAACGTCTGGGCCTGGACTCGGAGTTCCACCAGAAATTCGATACCCATGTGCATGTTCCCGAGGGGGCGACGCCCAAGGACGGTCCCAGCGCGGGCGTGGCCATGGTTACAGCACTGGTGTCCGTTCTGTCGGGCGTGCCGGTGCGTTCGGATGTCGCGATGACCGGCGAGATCACTTTGCGTGGTCGCGTGCTGCCGATCGGCGGTCTCAAAGAGAAGCTTTTGGCCGCTTTGCGCGGTGGCATCAAGATCGTGATCATCCCGGAAGAGAACCGCAAGGATCTTGCCGATATTCCCAAGAACGTCACGCAAGGCATTGAGATCGTTCCGGTGAAGTGGATCGACCAGGTGCTCGACATCGCCCTCGTGCAGCCGCTGGCCCCGCCTTCCAACGATTCGCCGAAGGGCGCCGAGTCGGTGGATGACGCCGCCGAACATGCGAGCGAGAGCACGCGGCCGCATTGATCGACAATTGCCGTATGGCCCGCAAAGCCGCTGTAAATGCGGCTCTCGCGTATTGCACGTGGAAATTTGCACTGGTATAAATCCTCCCAACCGCTGCGGGCTCTTCAGTCCCGGCTGCGGTACAAGAGGATCGGATCGGTGACGTGCATGGCACGACCAGACCCGGTTACACAGAATCTGCGAGATCATCTCGCTAAGGGAGTCAATAATGAACAAAGGCGAATTGGTTGCTGCCATCGGCGACGAAAGCGAACTGACCAAGGCTGATGCCGGCCGCGCGGTCGATGCATTCATCGAAGTCATCAAGAAGGCCCTCAAGAAGGGCGACGACGTCACGATCGTCGGCTTCGGTACTTTCTCGGTCCGCAAACGCGCCGCTCGCCAGGGTCGCAACCCGCAGACGGGCGAGACCATCAAGATCAAGGCCTCGAAAAATCCGGCCTTCAAGGCTGGTAAAGCCCTTAAGGATGCAGTAAACTGATCGTCTCGCTAGGGTGCTTAGCTCAGCGGTAGAGCGTCTCCCTTACACGGAGAGGGTCGGGGGTTCGAAACCCTCAGCACCCACCAGTTAAGCACCCTTGCAAAGAAACGCGGAGTGGTAGTTCAGTCGGTTAGAATGCTGGCCTGTCACGCCGGAGGTCGCGGGTTCGAGTCCCGTCCACTCCGCCATACCCCCGAGGGCGCCTAATCAGGCGCCCTCGTTTTTTGCGGTGCCGCCACCGTGGCATCGCCCAAACGGCTGACCAATATGCTTCAGAGCATTCGCGAGAAAACCTCCGGCTGGATCGCCTCCATCGTCCTGGGACTGATCATCCTGACCATGGCTTTCTTCGGCATGGAGAGCTACCTGACTGCCGACGTGCCGACCTACGCCGCCAAGATCGAGCGTGCGCCCGCCTGGTGGCCGACCGCGCCGAAATTTTGGCCGGTGAGCGCCTTGTGGTCGAAGGACGAGATTACCCAGGACGAATTCCGAAAGCGTTTCGATCAGGTCCGCCAGATGCAGCGCCAGCAGCAGGGCGAATCGTTCAATCCCGCCGAATTCGAGAAAGTCGAGAACAAACGCATCGTTCTCGATCAGATGATCGACGAAGCCTTGATGAAGATGGTGTCCGAGCGCGAAGGCATCGTCATTCCCGACAGCATCGTCCAGAAGTCCATCATGGACAACGAGGCTTTCCACGGGCCGGACGGCAAGTTCGACGTCAATCAGTACCAGCTTGTGCTGAACATGCAGCAGCTGACGCCCAAGCAGGTCGAAGCCTTGGTTCGCGCCGACATCATCCAGGAAATGCTGCCCAAGCAGATCGCGGCTTCTGCCTTCGCCAGCGAAAGCGAGCTCGACACGTTCCTGCGCCTCAACGACCAGACCCGCGACTTGCGCCTGCTGGAAATCCCGCCGCCGTCGATGCCGGCCTTGCCGCCGACCGAGGCCGAGATCAAGGCTTGGTACGACGCGCATGCCACGCAGTATCAGACCAAGGAAACGGTCACGGTCGAATATGTGGAGCTGGACGCCTCGACGCTTCCGGTCAGCGTCACGGCCTCGGACGAGGCGCTCAAGAAGCTTTATGTCGAGCAGAAAGAGCGCTACGGCACCGAAGATCAGCGCGTTGCCTCCCATATTCTCGTGCAGGTTGCGGAAAATGCGCCCGCCGCGGCGTCCGATGCGGCGCTCGCCAAGGCGCGCGATATCGCTGCCAAGGCGCGTCTGCCCGGCGCGGATTTCGCGGCGCTCGCCCGTCAGTATTCCGATGACATCGGCTCCAAGGATGCCGGCGGCGATCTCGGCCCGGTAAGCAAGGGCGTGTTCGGCGATGCGTTCGATGCCGCGCTCGCCGCGTTGCAGCGTGGCCAGGTCAGCGACCCGGTGCGTTTGTCCGATGGTTGGCATGTGGTGCAGTTCCGCGACATCGTTCCCGGCACGCAAAAGCCCTTCGAAAGCGTTCGTGCGGAACTCGAGTCGCAGTATCTGGAGAGCGAGCGCGAGCGTGCGTTCAACGACCTCCAGACCAAGCTGGTCGACGCGATCTACGCCGATCCGCGCCAGCTGGCGACCACGGCCCAGAAGCTCAAGTTGCCGGTGACTCGCACCGCGCCGTTTTCGCTCGATCAGGGTGAAGGCATCGCGGCGCTGGAGCCGGTCCGCAAGGCCGCGTTCAACAGCTCGCAGAAAGTCGAGCGCCTGGTCAGCGATCCGGTCGAAGTCGCGCCCAACCACGTCGTCGTCCTGCACGTCGTGGACTACAAACCAGTGACGGCGATTCCGCTGGCGTCCATTCGCGACCGCGTCATGTCCGATCTGGCCGGCGACCGCCTGATCAAGGCCGCCAAGGTCCAGGCCGATGCGCTGCTCGGACGCGCCCGCAAGGGCGAGGGCCTGGACACGCTGGCCACCGAGGTGTCGCGCACCGTGGCCGTGGTGCCGAAGGCGACCCGTCAGCCGCCAAGCCCGCAACTCGCGGCGCTGTTCACGGAAGCCTTCCGTCTGCCGCGTCCGGCCGCCGGCAAGACCGAGATCGGTCTGGCCAAGCTGGCCCCCGATCGCTACGCCCTGGTGGAAGTGACAGCGGTGACCGACGGCGATCCCAAGGTCGTGACTGCCGACATCCGCAAGACCCTAGTCGAACAGCTGGGCAAGCTGCGTGGCGACGTTGAGCGTCGCGCCTATATCCAGGCGCAGCGCAAGCGTTTCAGCATCGATATCGCCGAAGATCGTCTGTAAGCGGACGGCTCAGGCAAAGAAAAAGGCCCGGAGAAATCCGGGCCTTTTCTTTTGCGGCTATCAGGCGGATCAGACGCCTTCGATACCGGTCATGCCCAGCACGTTGTATCCGGCGTCGACGTAAGTGACTTCGCCGGTCACGCCCGCGGCCAGGTCCGAACACAGGAAGGCGGCGACGTTGCCGACATCCTCGATCGTGACGGTCCGGCGCAGCGGTGCGTATTCCTCGACGTGGTGCAGCATCTTGCGGAAGTTGGCGATGCCGGCCGCTGCGAGCGTCTTGATCGGACCGGCGGAGATCGCGTTGACGCGCGTGCCTTCCGGACCGAGATTCAAGGCCAGGTAGCGCACGTTCGCTTCGAGGCTGGCCTTGGCCAGGCCCATCACGTTGTAGTTCGCCAGCGCGCGCTCGGCACCGAGGTAGCTCAGCGTCAGGATGCTGCCGTTGCGGCCCTTCATCATCGGTCGGCCGGCCTTGGCCAATGCGGCGAGGCTGTAGCTGGAGATGTCGTGGGCGATGCGGAAGCTTTCGCGCGTCAGGCCTTCGAGAAATTCACCATCGAGGGCCTCGCGCGGCGCGAAGCCGACCGAGTGCACCAGGATGTCGAAGCCATCGCTCCAGTGCTTGCCGAGCTCGGCGTACATCGCGTCGATCTGCGCGTCTTCGGCGACGTCCAAGGGCAGCACGATGCTCGATTTGCAGTCGGCCGCCGCTTCCTCGACGCGCGATTTAAGCTTCTCGTTCTGGTAGGTGAACGCCAGCTCCGCGCCTTCGCGATGCATCGCTTCGGCGATGCCGGTGGCGATGGATCGCTGGCTGGCGATGCCGACGATCAGCGCACGTTTGCCGCTCAGGAATCCCATCGTTGCTCTCCGGTTGCGAAATTTGTAAGGGCGCTAGTTTGAACGCCGCCATGCCATACCGCCAAGCATGGAGCGTGTCTCAGGGAAGAATCTTCAAGGTCTGGCCCGGTCGCAGCACTGCCTTGCGGCCGAGATTGTTGACGCGCAGCAACTGCTGGATCGACAGACCGTAGCGTTTGGCGATCGACCAGGGGGTGTCGCCGGCACGAACCCGGTGCGTTTTCGCCCCCGACGTCGCCGCTGCTTCGTCGATCGACGGTTCGACGGTGTCGTCCGCGGCGTCCGTGTCGGCGACGGTGACCGGTGCCGCACCCGACGGCATCAGCACCAGCCGGGGCACACCGGGCACGATGCGACCGGTGCGGAACCCCGGATTCAGACGCCGAAGGGCTGCCTCGGGGATGCCCGAGCCTTTGGACAGTTGTCCGAGCGTGCGTACCTTCGCGTCGACCAGGATCGGCTCGAGCGGAACGAAGCGCGCATCCATCGGCAGAACAAGCCCCTGTCGTTCCGGCTCGCTGATCAGGCAAGACAGCGCCTGCAATTTCGCGACGTAGTCATAGGTGATGTTGGACAGGCCCTTGGGCAAGCGCTTCTCGCCGGAGGCCTCGCGGCTGCCGTTGCGCTTGAAGGCGTTGAGAACGCGATACTCGCCCGCGTTGTAGGCCATCACGGTCGGCTGCCAGCCGTCGAACATCTTCTGCAGGGTCTTGAGATAGGACAGCGCTGCGCGTGTGGATTCGACCGGCGACAGGCGCCCGTCGTAACCCGATTGAATGTGGATGCCGTGATTGCGGGCCGTGCTGCCGATCATCTGCCACATGCCGGCCGGTCCGCCGGCGCCGAGCGCATCCGGGCGATACCAGCTTTCCACGAGCGGGATCAGGGCGAACTCCGCTGGCAAGCCGTCGCGCTCGACTTCGCGACTGACGAAATCGAGCATCGGCAGAATGTTCTCGAGGTGTTGCGCGAACGCGCGCGGACTTTGCGCGTAGCGTTTGCGCCACAACGCGGCATGGCTGCCGGCATCGCAGGCGCCGGCACTGAAGCCGCCGCGAAGGCGCAGGAAGACGTCTTCGCCACGACGCTGGCCGCTCGCAGCCGTGATCGGAATGCCGGCCTCGAGAGGCAGGTCCAGCGCCGGCTCGTTCCCTTCGACGGGAGGCACGGTGCCGGTGGTGGGCGTGGCGGGAACCGTGGGGTTACCGGCGACGGGCTCCGGCCGGTTCGGACGCACCGCCGTCTGGCAGGCCGACAGCAGGCCCGCTGCCGCGAGAGCGAAGATCATCGATCGGGAATTCATGCGCGGAAACCATCCTTCCATTCGCGCAAGGCCGCGAAGGTCTGCAGGCGATCATCGGTCTCGATGCCGCGCCATTGTTTCAATGCCCTGCGAATGCCGGCTTGGCCGACGCGCAGGAACGGGTTGCAGTCGCGCTCGCTGGCGATCGAGCTGGGCAGGCTGGCGCGTCCGCCGGCCCGCTGGCGGGCGACTTCTTCCAAACGCAGGTCGCGCACCGGATTCTCCGGTTCGGCAATCCGGGCGAACCGGCCATTGCTTTCGGTGTATTCGTGCGTGCAGCAGACCTGGGTCTGGGCGGGCAGGGCAGCGAGGCGGTCGAGCGAATTCAGCATCTGCGCCGGGCTGCCTTCGAACAGGCGCCCGCAGCCGAGGCTGAACAAAGTGTCCCCGCAAAAGACGATGCCCCCGCCGTGATAGGCGACATGGCTGCGCGTATGCCCCGGCACGGCGAGGACCTCGAACTCCAGGCCCAGGGCCTCGACCCGCACGCGATCGCCGTCCGCGACCCGCTGGCTCGCCTGCGGTATCCGCTCGTCCTGTGGGGCATAGCAGGGAATGTCGAAAGCTTCGAGCAGGCGGGCTACGCCGCCGATATGGTCGGGGTGGTGATGCGTGATCAGGATCGCGACCGGGTGCAGGCCGGCGTCGACGGCCGCGAGAACCGGCGCGGCCTCGCCCGGATCCACGATCAAGGCCTGGCCGGCGGCGTCGGCCAGGGTCCAGATGTAGTTGTCGACGAGGGCGGGCAGGGGGCGGAGATGCAGCACGCTCGGTGGATGACCTGAATGGCGGATTGCCGCAGAATCCCGACCATGCCTTCCCCTCGCTCCCGGCGTCAACCCGAAAACCGATCGCCCGATTGGTTCCATCGGGGGGCAGGAAGGCGGCTGATTGTCGATGTCCAACGCCAGGCGACCCCGGAATTGACCCGGGTCTTCGGCCATACCGGCCTGTTCCTGAGGCCAACGGCGGAGCACCCCGCCGAACTGTCCGGCAACATGCTTGCCCAGGTCCTGAGCCTGCACCGGTCGGCGCCGGGCTTCGACGGCCAGTTTCGCTGCGAGGACGACGCCCTGCCGCTGGCACCGGACAGCTTGTCCCTGGTGTTTTCCCTGTTCGTCCTCGAATCTTCCCGCGATGCCCCCGCTCTGGTGGCGGAGTACGCGCGGGTGCTCAAACCTGAAGGAGTGGTCTTGATCATCAGCCTCAACCCCTGGAGCCCGACCCGCTTGCGCTGGGCGCTGCAGGCCGGCGTGACCCGCAGCGCGGGTGCCGTCGAAGACCTGTTGCGTAACGCCGGTCTCGACGTCCTGCGTCGGCACTATCTGGGTCCGAACTGGGCCAGCAAGCAAGGCGTCACGCTGATGGAAGACCGGCGTCCGCGCCTGTTCGACGCCTTTCGTGCCGCGACCCTGATCGTGGCGCGCCGACGCGAGATTCCGCTGACGCCGCAACGCAAGCCGATGCCCGCGGTCGGCCTGCGCACCGGCATGAGCCCCAGCTGATGACGACCGCGACGATGAAACAGGTCCTCATCCATACCGACGGCGCCTGCCTGGGCAATCCCGGTCCGGGCGGCTGGGGCGCCCTGTTGCGCCATGGCGACACCGAGCGCGAGCTTTCCGGCGGCGAGCCCGACACCACCAACAACCGCATGGAATTGCTCGCCGCGATCATGGCGCTGGAAGCACTCAAGAACGCTTGCGAAGTCACCCTCTACACCGACTCGCAGTACGTGCAGAAAGGCATCGGCGAGTGGCTGCCGAACTGGATTCGTCGCGGCTGGAAAACCGCCGGCGGCGATCCGGTAAAAAACCAGGATCTGTGGCTGCGTCTGCAGGCGGCGGCCGCACCGCACAAAGTGCAGTGGCGCTGGGTGAAGGGCCATGCCGGCGACCCGGACAACGAACGCGTCGATACCCTCGCGCGCCTCGCGGCACAGAAAATCGGCAACAAGGAAGCGGTGCGATGAGGCAGGTGGTCCTGGATACCGAAACGACCGGATTGTCTTGGGAAAAGGGCAACCGCGTCGTCGAAATCGGCTGCATCGAATTGCTCGAACGCCGGCCCACCGGCAAGCATTTTCAGCGCTACCTCAATCCCGACCGCGAGATGGAGCCGGGTGCGCAGGAAGTCACCGGCCTCACCCGTGATTTCCTGTCCGACAAGCCGCGCTTCGGACAGGTCGTCGACGAGTTCCTCGATTTCATTCGTGGCGCCGAACTGATCATCCACAACGCCAACTTCGACGTCGGTTTCCTCGACTACGAATTGTCGTTGGCGGGCGCGCATTTCGGCCGCATTCGCGACCATGCCGCGGTGCTCGACACGCTGGCCTTGGCGCGGGAGCGCTACCCGGGGCAGCGCAATTCGCTAGATGCGTTGTGCAAGCGACTGGACGTCGACAACGGCCACCGCAAGCTGCACGGCGCCCTGTTGGACGCCGAGCTGCTAGCCGAGGTCTATCTGTCGATGACGGCGGGTCAGGGCGACCTGGGCCTGAGCCTGGCGGCCGGCGCTACGCCCGCGCAGCGTGTGGTGACGGTGGAGATGGTCGTCGGTGAGCGTCGCGTGCTGCGGGCCAGTGCCGACGAGCAGGCCGCACATGCGGCGCGTCTGTCCCGCATCGCCAAGAAGGCTGGCGGTCGCGCGCTCTGGCCGCAGGCCGACGAGCCGTCGGCGGCCACGTGAGCGCAGCCCTCGCGCTTTTATGGATAATCGACCCAAGAACGTCGTCCAGGGGCTAGCGTGAACGCGACCGTACTTCTCACCGCCGTCGACATCAACATCCCCGGCTACCGCATCCTGCGGCCGATCGGCGAGGGCGGCATGGCCTCGGTCTTTCTCGCCGTGCAGGAATCGCTCGACCGCGAAGTCGCGCTGAAAGTCATGTCTCCGGTGCTCGCTGCGAACGCGGAATTCGCCAGCCGTTTCGTCGTCGAGGGCAAGATCACCGCGAAGCTGCAGCACCCGAACCTGGTGACCGTTTTCGACATCGGCAGCCACAACGGCGTGTACTACCTCGCTGCCGAATACATTCCCGGCGGCACGCTCAAGGAACGCATCACGGAAGGCGGGCTGACGGTCGCGGAGATTCTCGACATCGCCAGCGACATCGCCCAGGGTCTGGACTTCGCGCACCAGAAAGGATTCGTGCATCGCGACGTCAAGCCCGGCAATGTGCTGTTCCGCAACGACGGCCGCGTGGTACTGGCCGATTTCGGCATCGCCAAGGCGATGGACGGCAGCAACAGCTCGACCGTCGCCGGCGCGTCGATTGGCACGCCCGACTACATGAGTCCGGAACAGGCGCGCGGCGAATCCGTCGACGGCCGCTCCGATCTGTACAGCCTCGGTACGGTCCTCTATGAAATGCTGGTCGGCACGCCGCCGTACCAGGCCAGCGATCCGTTCACCGTCGCACTGATGCACGTCACGCATCCAGTGCCGACCTTGCCGGTCGAGTTCGAATGGCTGCAGCCGATGATCACCGGGCTGATGGCAAAACTGCCGGCCGAGCGCTTCAACACCGGCGCGGCTTTCGTCGAAGCCCTGCACAAGCTCATGGACAGCGCGCCGCCCGGCGCCAATCTGCACGCGTCGACGTCGCGCAAGCCCGGCGGCAGCAATCGCATCGCCGGCAGTTCCGCGACGCAGCAACGCACGCGCGTGAGCCTCTCGCAGAAGAGCGCGCGTCCGGGCTGGATCATGCCCGCTGCGGTTGGCGGTGTGGTTCTGGTCGTGGCGGTGGTGGCCTGGCAGTTCCTGCCGCGCGCCGACGTGCCGGACGGAACCACCCCGGGGACGAGCACGGCGGTCGACCCGTCGGTGGTCACGCCGGTCCAGCCGGACGGCAGCACGGGCCTGATCACGTCGTTCCCGAGCACGGCGGTCGCCGAGGCGATGACGCCCGAAGAACTCGAAAATACGTTGACGCAGGCCGACGTCTACCTGAAGACGGGTACCGATCCGGAAAATGCCGGCCGGCAGCTGACGTTCCCCGACGACGACAGCGCCTTGGGGCTCTATCGCAAGGTGCTGGCCTCGGATCCGGCGAATGCGCGCGCGAAAGCCGGCGTCTCCGCGATCGTCGCCTACTACCGGCGCATCGCCCACGAGCTGTGCTCGAGCGAACGCTGGAAGTCGTGTCTGGTGACGGCCAACAACGGCCTGGCGATCGATCCGTCAGATCCGACCCTGATCAAGCTCAGTGAGGCTGCGGGTCTCGGCGACAGCGGGGAAAAACCGACGCTGCCAGTGTTGCCGGCAAACTAGTCGTCGCGCCGGTCACGTCCGGCGCAGCAACACCACGGTGACGTTGTCCGAGCCGCCGCCGTCGAGCGCGGCCGAGACCAGATGGTCGACGCATTCCTGCGCGGACAATTCGTTCTGCGCGAGTAAGGAAGCGATGGTCGCGTCATTCACTTCTTCGGTCAGGCCGTCGCTGCACAGCAGAATCTGGAATCCCGGGCGCAGTTCGCCGGAAATGGTTTCGACCTTGAGGTTTTCGGGATCGGTCACGCCGAGCGCCTGGGTGACGACATTGCGGTGCGGATGCGTGCGCGCCTGTTCGGCGGTAATTGCGCCCTGGTCGATGAGTTCCTGCACGTAGCTGTGGTCGGAAGAAAGCTGACGCAGCTGGCCGTTCCACAAGTACGCACGACTGTCACCGACCCAGGCGAGTTCGAAGCGGTTCTCGTCCAGGCGCAGCGCGACCATGGTCGTGCCCATCGGCAGGCTTTCGGCGCGGCGCCGGGACTGCCGGATGATGTCTTCGTCCGCGCTGCGGATCGCGTCCTTGAGCGAATGGCCGGCGCGGACTTCGCGCACGACCGCATCGCGGGCCAGGGCGCTGGCGACCTCGCCGAACTCGTGGCCACCCATGCCGTCGGCGACCAGCCACAGCCCGAGCTGGGCATCACCGTAATAGGTGTCCTCGTTGAGTTCCCGACGCAGGCCGACGTGACTGAGATGGCCGAACTCGATCATCCGATGATCCCTCTGTCGCTAGTGACCGACATCATTCCGGTTTAGAACTCGATGCGCAAACCCAGGGCCAGGTTGTCCTGGCTGACGCCGTCGCGCCCGATCAGCTTCTCATAGAAGAAGAAGCCCGAGCGACCATGGGTCATCACCAGCGACAGACCCACGCCCAGCCGGTAGAAGTCCGTGTCGATCGGGTCGCCCTCGATGGTGAAGGGCACCGCGAACGGATCATGCAGGAAATGCGCCTCGACCGCGGACGGATCGTCCTTGAACTCGTGCTGCCATTCCAGCTGCAGGTGCGGGATCAGCACGCCCCAGCTCGCGCTGTGCGTGAAGGTCATCTTGCCGCCGATGACGCTGCTGATCGAGGTCACGTCCTGGGTGTCGATGACCAGGGCCCAGCCGCTGCCGGGCACGCCGGTCGCGTAGTGCTCGGTCATCGAATCGAAGCTGAGCTTGGTGTACATCAGTCGCGCATACGGCCCGAAGCCCCAAGCGCCTTTGTTGAAATCGCGGCCGAAACTGCCGGCAAAGGTCAGGCTGTCGCCGCCGGAATTGGCCGTGGCCAACTGGTCGACGACCGTCGTGCCGCCGCCGGGCAGGGAGAACGCGTAGTGCAGGCGGCGCAGCATGTCGAACTTGTTGTGGCCGTAGCTGAGCACCGCATCGGTGTACCAGCTGTTGGCCTGGTAGTAGGTCGAATAGCCCGACACGCTCCAGCCGGTCGTGTCGAGATTGCCCTCGGCGCCCTTGAGGTCGTTGCCCTGACGCGTATAGCCCAGGGTCGCGCCGAAGATCAGCTTGTCCGAATAGCGGTAGTCCGCGCCGACCGTCAGGCCCTTGATGTCGAAGTCATAGGCCGGATCGACCACGCCGGCATCGGCGTCGCCGCGTCCGATCGTGCCGGCGGCGAAGAAGCCCCAGCGACCGAAATCGGCGCCAGTTTCACCGCTGTTGCCGTCCTGCAGCAGGGATTCGACAAAGCTGCCGATCGGCGCCGTGCCACGTCCGTTGTTCAGTGCCAGGCCGCCGAAGCTGATGCCCTTGGTGCCCGAACGCAAGGCGGCGATGCGCACCTTGATGTTGTCGAACTGCGCCTGCGCGGCAAGCAGCCCGGACTTCGACTGCACGAGGGCGACGTCGGCATAGAGTTCTTCCAGCGCGGCGGCGACACCGGCCGGATCCGTATTGATCGAGCCGATCAGTTCATTGCAGCGCGCGCGCAGATCGGCCAGGCCGGGATCGGTGGTCGGTCCGGTGCCCAGTCGCGGGCAGAAGTCGTCGATTGCGCCAGCGACCGCGCGACCGGCCGGCGTCAGCGTGGGCAGGGTACGCAGACGCGCGGCATTGGTCGTGAAGGTCACGAACACGGTCGGGTCGTCAACGCGTTCGGCTCTCACGGTGACCGTGCCCGGCGTCGCCGACAAGGTCAGCGAACTCGACGCGATGCCGGTGCCACTGGTCGTCGGCGTGGCCGGCGCCAGCGTGCCGGTGCCCGAAGCGAAGGTGTAGGCGATGCCCACGCCGCCGACCACGGTGCCGTTGTTGCGGGCTTCGACTGTCAGCGGGGCGGGCAGGGTGGCACCCGGTGCGCCGGTCTGGTTGTCGCCGCTGACGATGGTCAGCGTGCGCACGATGGCCGTGACCGTGATCGTGAACGTCGCGGTGTTCGGCGAGCAGAAGGTGCAGAAGGTCATCGCGGTGACCGTATACACACCCGGCACTGTCGCGATGAAGGTGTTGGTGGCGTCGCCGCCGGTGGTCGTCGAGGTGGGACTGCCGAGGACACCATCGCCGCCGGCCGGTTGCGTGATCGACCAGTTGATCACGCTGCCGTTCGGTGCCGGCACGGTCGCGCCGCCCTGGTGCGCGGTGAGGTTGACCGTCAATGCGCCCGGCGTGCTGACTGCCGCCGGACTGACCGTCGACATGCCGCTGTTTTCAACGGTCACGACGAAGTTCAGCGGCGGGATCGGCGGGCAGGACGGATCCGGCGCTGCGACCGGGCACACGACCGTCGCGCGGATCGTGTAGGTGCCGGCGATCGCCGAGCTGAACAGCATGCTGGTGTTGCCAGCGCCATCGGGCGCGGTGTTGCCGAGGTTGGTGCTCGTGGTGATGTTGGTGAAGTTGGTCTGGTACGTGCCCGGCAGTCCGTTGGTCAGCAGATTCGCGCTCAGCGTCGTCGAGGTCTGCACGTTGATCGTCGTCGCGGCCGGCGACGTCATCACATAGGTGTGATTGTTGAACGTCGCAAAAGTGAAGGTCAGCGTGTCGCCCGTGCAACCGCCCGAGGTGCAGGTCGCGAGCACCGTGCCGCTGCCGCCGGCCGTCGGTCCGAGATTGACGCTGAAGTTGTAGTCGGTATCGAGGGTCGCGGTGAATGTCGTCGGCGGAACGATCGACGCGCCACCCGTGGTGTCGGCTGTGATCGCCAGCGTGCCGGTGATCGTCGGCGAACAGGCGGTCTGTCCTTGCAGGATGAAACCGACAGAGCCGTTGGTCGCGCCGGTTGCCGTGGTCGGGCTGATGGCGACGAAGTCGCACGTCTGTGCAAACGCCTGACCGCACAAACCGCCGAGCAACAGCAGCGTCGCTATCAGGAAGCGAGTGAACCGGCTGACCTGTGTCGACCCGGATCCGCGTGTCTGTTGGCAACCAACGGTATTGGCGGTCATCGCTTTTCCCCTGAAATGCGGTTATAAATCCCGCACCGAGTATAGCGGCAGACGCGCCGCTGCAAGGGGTCTGGCGCGTGCCGTGCAGCTTTCAAGGAGCCACGTACGATGAATGCGTCAAACGAATGTCCTGTTCTGAGCCGGCTTTACGTTTTTTGCGCCGCTGCCCTCATCGTCATCGGAGCGGGCCTCCCGGTCCAGGCTCCCAAGGCCGCGGTCAAGAATGCCGAAGACCTGCTGATCGTCGATTGCCTGCTGCCCGGGCAAATCCGGTCGCTGGGTCGCCAAGCCACTTTCCTGAGCGCGCGCCGGCCGGTGCGCACCACCCAGTCCGACTGCCAGATCCGCGGCGGCGAATACGTTTCCTACGATCGCGCGAACTACCAGACGGCGTTGAAGGTCTGGCTCGACCAGGCGATGGCCGGTAGCGCCGAAGCACAGAACAACGTCGGCGAAATCTATTCCAAGGGCCTGGGCACGGCGCCCGACTACGGCATGGCATTTCAGTGGTTCAAGAAAGCCGCCGACCAGGGCTATGGCCGCGCGAAGATCAATCTTGGCTACTTGTACGAGTCGGGACTGGGCGTTCCGCAGGACACCGCCGCCGCTCTGAATCTCTATCGCGAAGCCTCGGGCATCACCGACGAGCTGCTGTACGCGTCCACCGTCGAAGTGCAGCTCAAAGCCAAGGACGAACAGATCGGTACCTTGCAGGGTCAGGTGCAGAGCGAGCAGGCCAACTCTGCGCAATTGCGCGAACAAGTGCGTCAGCTCGAACAGCAGTTGGCCGAACGCCGCCGTGCCTTGCAGACCTCGCAGCGCGAATTGCAGGACACGCAGAACAAGCTCGCGCAGGCCAAGCAGGCCAAGGACAGCGAACTCACCCGCTTCCTGGAAAACCAGATGCTGACGCAGGAGCAGCAGATCAGTTCGCAGCGTTCGCAGATCGCGTCGCTCGAACAGCGTGGCAGCAGCGGCACCGGCGGCCAGATCCTCGCCGGAACGCCGGTCACGATGGAAATTCTCGATCCGACCTTCGTCGCTACGCGTGGTCGCAATACTGCGGTCGTGCGCGGCGCCGGCAAGCGCACCCTGGTCGGCCGCGTCAGCGCGCCGAAAGCGATCGCGCGCATCACCGTCAACGGCGTCGCCGCGCCGGTCGCGTCCAATGGCACGTTTAGCGCGGAGATCAATGTCGCCCCCGGTGGAACCCCGGTGCAGGTCGCGGCAGTGGACACGCGCGGCGCCAAGGCGCAACTCGATTTCACGATGATTCCGGCCGCGGGTGGCGCGGCATCGACGGCCGCCGGATCGCGACCGGCGACCTCCGGCGTGCTGCCGCGTGACGTGAAGCTCGGCCGGTTCTTCGCCGTGGTCATCGGCAACAACACGTATCGCGACGGCGGTTTCGCGCCGCTCAAGAGCGCCGCCAGCGATGCCACGGCCGTCAACAGCGTGCTGCGTGACCGCTACGGTTACCAGACGACCCTGCTGCTCAACGCCGGCCGTCTGGAAATCCTGACGGCACTCAACGAAATGCGCGAGAAGCTCGGCCCGCAGGACAATCTGCTGATCTACTACGCCGGCCACGGCGAGATCGATACGAGCAAGCAGGGCTACTGGATTCCGAGCGATGCCGCCGCGAGCAATCCCAAGACCTGGATCTCGAACGCCGCGATCAGCGACATCCTCAACACGATGCCGGCCAAACACGTGCTGGTGGTCGCCGACTCCTGCTACTCGGGCGCAATGACGCGCGCGTCGGCGCCGAGCTTCGACGCCGGGTCGATGCCGGCCGACAAGTGGGGCACCTGGGTGAAGACGATGGCCAACGGCCGCTCGCGCACCGCGCTGACTTCGGGCGGCGAACAGCCGGTGCCGGACGTGGGCGCAGGCAACCACAGCTATTTCGCGCGGGCTTTCCTGAATGTGCTTCAGGACAACAACCGCTTGCTCGAAGCGCAGCGCGTGTTCCGGGAAGTGTCGACCTCGCTGGCCTTGAACGCCGCCAAGTCCCCGCTGCCGCAGGATCCGCAATACGCCCCGATCCGCTATGCCGGCCACGAAAGCGGCGAGTACTTCTTCCTGCCCAAGGGCGCGACGGCCGCCGGTCCGTAAGGGTCGGCGCCGGGACGGCTGGATTCGGACCGTTCGGCCCGGCTATAATCGTCGTTCGACTGCTGGAGAGGTGGCAGAGTGGTCGAATGTACCTGACTCGAAATCAGGCGTTGGTGTAAGCCAACCGTGGGTTCGAATCCCACCCTCTCCGCCAAAAATGCAAAGGCCCCCGCAAGGGGGCCTTTTCATTTTTGACAGAGCGGCTAGGTAGTTCGGAGAACTCACCGGTTCGACAAAACGGCAGGATTGCCGTTTTGCACGGCGAAGCCGCCCCGCAGGGGTGAGGGGCAGGGATGCCCCGAATGCATCCCACCCTCTCCGCCAAAAATGCAAAGGCCCCCGCAAGGGGGCCTTTTCATTTGGTCCACAGCAAACGGATCTTCGTCACCGTCGCGGTTGCGGTCCCCCCGGGGGGACAGGCCACAATCGGGCGGCCAGTCTTCCGGCCCCCCTGATTTCCCGGAGTTCCCCCCTTGCGACTACTTTCCCTGTTCTTCGCCCCCGCGGCGATGTTCGTCCTGCTCGCCGCACCTTCGCCCGCCCAGGCGCAATCCCAGGCGGACATCGCCGAATCCATCGCCCAGCTCGAGATGGGCCCTCACACCCTGACCGGACGTCCCGGCGCCACCCGCGCCGCCCTCGCCGATGCCGGCAAGCGCAGGGGGCTCTTCAGCCGCGGCGCCAAGAGCGAACGCGTCTACACGCAGAACCAGCCGGTCATCCTGATTCCCTATACGCGTCGGGTCGAAGCGATCGTGCTCAAGTACAACGGCGATCCGTTCCCGGTCCTGAGCTCGCTCGGCGAACTCGGCAACTACACGGCGCGCGCATTGACCGACGCCAACGGCGAATTCCACTTCCGCGGACTCAAGCCGGGCCGCTATCTGCTGTCCACCACCGTGCCCTATGAAGCCGCAGTCACGATCCGCGAAGACACCGGTAGAACCCGCACCGACACCACCATCACCACCGACGGCTACAACATCATCGGCGCCAGCTCGGTCACTTCGAAAGTCTACGACTACCGAAACGCCACCTCCGATCTCGAACACCGGGTGTTCAAGCTCGTGGAAGTGAAGGCCGACCGCACCGTGACCGCCCTGGGAGAAATGCAATGAGCCGCGGTTCGTTCGTCCTCGCCACCACGATGCTGTTGGCCCTCGGTAGCCCCTTGGCCATGGCGCAGTCCACGGCCGCCGACCGGGCGCTTTGGGATCTCGAAGCCAGCACCGTCGAACATCGCGACTGCAAGGCATCGAGCATGCCGCGCTGCTGGTACCTGTTCTTCGCGATCAACGAGGCACCCGTGCGCCAGCTGTGGATGCTGGATTTGAAGGTGCGCAATCCCGAACCCGGCAACGCCAATCTGCTTGAGATGGACGTCGCGCATCTGCATGAAAGCGACGACCCGGCCGAACCCGGTGCCAACGACTTTCTGCTGTACACCCTGCAGTTCAAGTGCAAGGAAAAGAAGTACCGCATCGCCAATGGTTATGCGTTGCTGATCGACGGTTCCGTGGATCAGGCCAAGCAGGCGTTCCCCTGGCATGACGGCTTCGAAAACAGCTGGTTCGGTCTGGCCGGCAAGGCCGCCTGCCAGAAGAGCGAGCAGTTGCGTCCCACGGCGTACAACATGGTCTTCCTGGGCGATTTCTATCGTCCGGTGGACGCGGCGGACGTGACCCGGCGATTCCTCTGGACCCGGCGCTGAGCCGATCGGGGGCGGCGCGCCATACGCCGCCCCTCGGTTGTTCGTCAAAAAACCCTTTTATATAAGAGGCTTAAGGAATTTTTCGCGGGCATGACTTCCGGCCCATTCACTTCTTGATTTGGTGTATTACATTACCAACACACCAATTCACGAAGGGCTTGCCCATGAACACCAACGCCACCTCCCGCCTCGTCGCCGTCAGCTACCCGTCGACGGCCCCGACCACTCCCGCCCAGGCCCAGGCCTCGCGCCGCTACCGCGAACGCGATTTCGGCATCGGCTACGGCGCCAGCAGCGGCTATGCGTCCGAGCGTCGTTATGCCAACACCGGTGCGGCTCCGCTCCTGCGCTGCAAGTAAGGCACGAACGCACCGGCCCGGACCGGGCACGTTAAACTCGCGGTCTACTTCCGCGAGGCCGCCATGTCCGAAATCCTTGTCCCCGTGTCCTTCGGCGAACTGCTCGACAAGATCGCCATTCTCGACATCAAGTCCGAGCGCATGACCGATCCGGCCAAGCTGGCGAACGTGCGCAAGGAACGCGACGCCTTGATGACCACCTGGATGGCGCATGCCGCGTCCAGGACCGACATCGGCAAATTGCGCGCCGAACTCAAGGCCGTCAACGAGCGCCTGTGGGTGATCGAGGACGACATCCGCGTCAATGAGAAGAACCAGGATTTCGGTCCGGAGTTCATCCGTCTGGCGCGGGCGGTCTATTTCGAGAACGACGAGCGCGCGCGCATCAAGAAAGACATCAACCTTGCCCTGGGCTCGGCCTATGTCGAGGAAAAGTCCTATCAGGACTACCGCAGCGGTTCGACGCCCTAGGCCATCCCGGCATCGCGACGGAAGGCGTCGAATCGCTCGATGACTTCCGTCACCGGGATCAGGTCCATGACGCCCGGAAACTCCACGCGCTTGCCCCAGCCGATCTCGCTGGCGGGCTTGCCCAGGAAACGGCGCGCGGCTTCGTCATAGTGGTTCACCGACCAGCGCAGGTCCGAATACGGGCCGCAGCGTTCGCGATCGGTGCAGGCGAACAGGCCGATGACCTTGGTGCCCATGGCATTCGCCATGTGCGCCGGTCCCGAGTCGGGCGACAGCACCAGCGTCGCGCGTTCGAGCAGGGCCAGCAATTGTTTGAGCGTGTCCTTGCCGATCAGGTCGATGGCCGGCGCGCGCATCGCGGCGAGGATCGCATCGCCGGTATCGCGTTCAAGCTGGCTGCGGCCGCCGCAAAGCGCGATGCGCCAGCCTTGCGCCGCGGCGTGATCGGCGACGGCGGCGTAGCGCTCCGGCGCCCAGTTGCGCAGCGCGTGACTCGAACACGGCGACACCAGCAAGGTGGGCTGATCGCCGGGCAACTGTTCGGCCGCCCAGTCGCGGGCGGCCTGCGGTACCGGCAAATTCCATTCCACGCGATCCTGCACGAGACCGAGCGGCTCACAGAATTTCCCGAACGCGTCGAGCACATGGTGGCCGCCGACATCGATACGCTGGTTGATGAACAGGCCGTGGCCTTCCTTGCTGCGCGCGCGGTCGTAGCCGATGCGGCGGTCGGCGCGGATGAAGGCCGACAACAGGTTTGCGCGCAGGGCCAGTTGCATCTGCAGCAGCACCTCGAAGCGGCGACCGGCAAGCTGCCGGCGGAGGTCCTGGATACCAGCGCGACCGGCGCGCTTGTCGAACACGATGAACTCGACGCCCTCCAGGCCCTCGAGCATCTTCGCTTCGCCCTTGCCGATGATCCAGGTGATCGGCACGTCCGGCCAGGCGCGGCGCAGGGTCCGCACCAGCGGTACCACATGCGTGGCGTCGCCGAGCGCGGACAGACGCAACAGACAGATCGATCGCGGCGCGGCGGGTGGGCTCACTTGCTAGACTTCACCGTGATGGAAAACAACCCGGCCGCCAGCGACGCCAGACAGCCATTCCGCGACGAACGCGGGCAGGGGGCGATTGTGTTCGACCCGGTGCGGCTGCGGCAAGCGACGCCGGCGCTGTTCGATGCCGAGCACTACGGCGCCGACGCGCAGGCGGTGCAAGGGCAGGGCGGGCGCGGCGCGGCCTGGTTCGTGCGCGGCGATTTCGGCGCGGCGGTCCTGCGCCACTACCGTCGCGGCGGCTGGATGGCGCGCCTGAGCGCCGATGTCTACTGGTGGCGAGGCGAGGCGCAGGTGCGCAGCCTGCGCGAATTCTCCCTGATGCGCGAACTGCATGCCGCGGCCCTGCCGGTGCCGGCGCCGATCGCGGCGATGTATCGCCGGCAGGGCTCGGGCTATCGCGCGGCGATCCTCGTCGAGCGCATCGCCGACGTTCGCGCCTTCGCCGAGGTAGTCTCGCGCGCACAGGTGCAGGCGCCCTGGGCGGCCGCCGGCAAGGCGATCGCGCGCTGCCATCACCACGGCGCGCATCACGCCGATTTGAACGCGCACAATATTCTGGTCGCGGCCGATCACCGGCTCTGGCTGATCGATTGGGACAAGGGCCGGCGCGAAGTGGCGCCCGGTGCCTGGTGTGATGCCGTGCTCGATCGGCTCGAGCGCTCGCTGCGCAAACAATGCAAGGACGTTTCCTCGCCGATGATCGACAAGGGCATGGCCATCCTGCGCGAGGCGCACGACCAGGAGCTGCGGACATGAGCTGGTCCCTGCGCATGCTGGGCGTGGGCAGTTCGCAGGCCGTCGAGCTGGGATCGGCGTCGGCGGTCGTGGAATGCGACGAGCGACCGCTGCTGATGATCGACTGCGGGCAGGAAGCGCTGACCGCCTATCTGGCGCACTACGAACGCGCGCCGGAAGCGGTGTTCATCACGCATGTGCACATGGACCACGTCGCTGGTCTGGAACGCTTGTTCTACAAGATCTATTTCGATCCGGCGCTGCGCGGCAAGGTGCGCCTGTACGTGCCTGCGACGGTCGTGCCGCATCTGCAATCGCGTCTGGCCGAGTATCCGGGTGTGATCGCCGAAGGCGGCGCGAACTGGTGGGACGGCTTCCAGCTGATCCCGGTGACGCGCGGGTTCTGGCACGAGCAGCGTTGGTACGACGTGTTTCCCGTGCGCCATCACCAGCCCGAGACGGCCTTCGCCCTGCGATTGCCGGGTGCGTTCGTCTGGACGGGCGATACACGGCCGATCCCGGAAATGCTGGCGCGCTACGCCGACGCCGGCGAGTTGATCGCACACGACTGCGCCTTGCACGGCAATCCCTCGCACAGCGGCATCGAGGATCTGGAGCGCGAATACGCCCCGGCCCTGCTGGCGCGCTGCGTGCTCTACCACTACGCCTCGAAAGCGGACGGCGAGGCCTTGCGTGCCCGCGGTCATCGCGTGGCCGAAGCGGGCGAGCGGCTTGCCCTGGCCGAGCCGAGCGGTCCGGCGGTCGCGCCGTGAACGCGATGCCCGACGTCAGGAGCGATGCCCCGGTCGACGTCCTCGCGCGTCCGTTGCGCGACCTGCGCGTGTCGGTCATCGAAACCTGCAATTACCGCTGCCCCTATTGCATGCCCGAAGGGCAGACCCCGGAAGAGTCGACGCTCGATCGTGCGCGCCGGCTGTCCTTCGAGGACATCGAAACCGCCGTGCGCGGTTTCGTTCGCCTGGGCGTGCGCAAGATTCGCCTCACTGGCGGCGAGCCTTTGTTGCGAAAGAACATCGCGCAGCTCGTGGCGCGACTCGCGGCGATTCCCGGCGTCGACGATCTCGCATTGACGACCAACGGTTCTCTCCTCGCGGGCCAGGCCGTGGCCTTGCGCGAGGCCGGATTGCATCGGCTGACGGTCAGTCTCGATGCCGTGGATCCGGCGGTGTTCCGCGCGCTGTCGGGCGGGCGTGGCGAGGTCGGCGACGTTCTCCGCGGGATCGCGGCGGCAGAAGCGGCCGGATTCCGCGCGATCAAGCTGAACTCGGTGATCCAGCGCGGCGTCAACGAAGATCAGGTGTTGCCCCTGGTCGAACGCTTTCGCGGCACCGGGCACGTCATCCGCTTCATCGAATACATGGACGTCGGCAACTGCAATGGCTGGCGACCGCAGGCCGTTGTGCCGTCGAGGGAGCTGCGCGACCTCATCTCGGCGCGCTGGCCGCTGCAGGCCTTGTCGCCGAGCTATCGTGGCGAAGTCGCATCGCGGCATGGCTTCGTCGATGGCGAGGGCGAAGTCGGTTTCGTGAGTTCGGTCAGCGAGCCTTTCTGCGGCGACTGTCACCGCGCCCGCTTGTCGGCCGACGGACAATTGTTCACCTGCCTGTTTGCTTCGACGGGCCAGGATCTGCGGCCAGCGATTGCCGAGGGCGAGTTCGCCCTGGCGCGCCGCGTGTCGGACCTGTGGCAGCGTCGTGCGGACCGCTACAGCGAGATCCGCGCGCAGCCGCATGCCGATAGCAAGAAAATCGAAATGTTCTTCATCGGCGGATAAATGGCCAGAAACAAACTCACCCATGTCGATGCCGCCGGTCGTCCGGCCATGGTCGACGTGTCGTCGAAAGTCGCGACGGCGCGCACGGCGACGGCCGAATGTCGCGTGCGTTTCCCCGCGGCGGTCGCGACGCAGCTGAAAAAATCCGGACTCAGCACGGCCAAAGGGCCGGTCGTCGATACGGCGATCATCGCCGGCACGATGGCCGTCAAGCGCACGCACGAGCTGATTCCGTTCTGCCATCCGCTGCCGATCGACGGCTGCCGGTTCCAGATCGATTGGCACGCCGACACGGTGCTGCGCATCGAATGCACCGTGCGCACCGTTCATCGCACCGGGGTCGAGATGGAAGCGCTCACCGGCGCCACTGTCGCGGCCTTGACGGTCTACGACATGTGCAAGGCCTTGTCGCATGCTTTGGTCATCGGACCGGCGAAGTTGCTGGCCAAGCGCGGCGGGAAACGCGACATGGGACCGGCATGAGCGTGACCGTGCTGTATTTCGCCAGCCTGCGCGATGCCGCGGGCGTGGCCTCGGAGGCGCTGCCGACGCCGGTGTCGCTGGCGGCCCTGTACGAGGAGTTGCGCACCCGTCATGGGTTTTCGCTGGGCCGGGAGCGGCTGCGTGTTGCGGTAGATGGCGCCTTCGCTGATTGGAACGATCACGTCGACGACGGTGCGGAAATCGCCTTCATTCCGCCGGTGTCGGGAGGCTAGGGATGTCCGGTTTCTCGATTTCCGACACGGCCTTCGACATCGCGCCCCTGCGCGCGCAACTGCTGGCGCAGCAGGCCGGTGCCTATGCGAGTTTCGAAGGCTGGGTGCGCGACATCAATGAGGGGCGACCGGTCGCGGCGCTGACTTACGAAGCCTATGTGGCGCTGGCGGAAAGCGAGGGCGCGAAAGTGCTGGCCGAAGCACGGCAGCGATTCGCCATCGTCGACGCCGCCTGCGTGCATCGCGTCGGACGTCTGGCACTGGGTGAGCTCGCGGTATGGGTCGGCGTCAGCGCGGGCCATCGCGAGGCGGCGTTCGCAGCCTGTCGCTGGATCATCGACGAGGTGAAATCGCGCGTGCCGATCTGGAAGCACGAGCACTATGCGGATGGGGCAGCGGATTGGTTGCATCCGCTTGAGAAAGAGTAGCGGACCACGCGAGCGCATTTTTCCCGCAAGCTATTAAGCTCTGGGGTAGCGGCGGTCTCTGGTAAGCATGGGTGGCAGCCCTTGCCGGCGGGTCTCGGCACCCGAATCAGTCAATACCGTTGCTGCCTTCCGGCCCTGGCGGGGTTTTCGACCTATCGTCGCGAGGGGCCGACAAGGGCCACCATAGAAATCGGGCGACTGGGAATTCGCCAGGTGGAACTCATGCAAACTGCTGGAACAGTCGTCATTGCAGGAACTGGCGGAGAGAGAGGGATTCGAACCCTCGGTACGGGGTTAAGCCGTACACACACTTTCCAGGCGTGCTCCTTAAACCACTCGGACACCTCTCCGTTTCTTACCGCATTTGTTTCCGCCGCGCGTCTCGTTACCGAGGTAAGCGCCTGAAACAAGAGCGAAATTGTACCTGAGCGCGGCAGTCCGGACAAGCCGCGCTTTCGCGGCGCTTGGCCGGGGGGCGGGCGGTTGGCACAATGCCCCGGTTCCCGTCGAGTATCCCCATGTCCTATCTCGTCCTTGCCCGAAAATGGCGCCCCCGGCGCTTCGCTGAACTGGTCGGGCAGGAACACGTGGTGCGCGCGCTCACCAATGCCCTCGATACCGGCCGGGTCCATCACGCCTTTCTGTTCACCGGTACCCGTGGCGTCGGCAAGACCACGATCGCGCGTATTTTCGCCAAGAGCCTGAATTGCGAACGCGGCACCGGTGCCGAGCCTTGCGGCGAGTGCAATGCCTGCGTGGACATCGATGCCGGCCGCTTCGTGGACCTGCTGGAAATCGATGCCGCCAGCAATACCGGTGTCGACGACGTGCGCGCCCTGATCGAAAACGCGCAATACATGCCTGCGCGCGGCCGCACCAAGGTCTACCTGATCGACGAAGTGCACATGCTGTCCAAGAGCGCGTTCAATGCGCTGCTCAAGACACTGGAAGAGCCGCCGGGCCACGTGAAGTTCCTGCTGGCAACCACCGACCCGCAGAAATTGCCGGTGACCGTGCTGTCGCGCTGCTTGCAATTCAACCTGCGCCGACTGGAAGTGACGCAAATCGCCGGGCAGATGACCCGCATCCTGCAGGCGGAAAACATCGCTGCCGACGCCGGGGCGATCAACCTGTTGGCACGCGCGGCCGACGGCAGCCTTCGTGACGGCTTGTCCTTGCTCGACCAGGCGATCGCCTATACCGGCAGCAGCAATGCCGGCGGCAAGCTGGAGGAAGCGGGCGTCAACGCGATGCTCGGCACCGTCGAAGGCGCCCAGGTCGGCGAACTGTTGCAGGCGTTGAGCGATGGCGATGGCGCCAAACTCATCGCCGAGGTCGAAGCGATGGCGCAGTTTTCGCCCGATTTCGGTCATGTCCTGGAAGACCTCGCCAGCGAATTGCATCGCATCCAGCTGTACCAGCTCGTGCCGGGTTTCGAGGGCGAGCCCTCGCGCATCGATGCACCGGCGTTCGCAGGCCGTCTGTCGCCCGAACTCGTGCAGCTGTGGTACCAGATGGCCGTCGGCGGACGCCGCGACCTGGGCATTGCGCCCAGTCCGCGCGCCGGTTTTGAAATGGCCTTGCTGCGCATGCTGGCGTTTCGTCCGGCGGAGGCATCGGGTGCGGTCATCGCGCGTCCCGCCGCGCAGGCATCGACGCCGGCCGCGACCCGATCCGCGCCCGAGGCGCGGGCGAGCGTCGCTCCCGCCGCGCCTGCGCCCGCCATTCGCGAGCTCGCGCCGACATCGCCGCCCGCAGCGGCGACGCCTGCGGTCGCCCTGCAGTCGGTCGACGACTGGCTGAATCTGATCGCGCAAGCTGGCTTGAAAGGCCCGGGCCTGCAGTTGGCTTCGCACAGCGTTTTCGTCGGCTATGCCGACAACCTGCTGAAGCTCTCGCTGCCGCAGGACATGGAATATCTGCGCACCGACAACCTGGTGCGCAATCTGGCGCAGTCGCTGTCAAGCTTGCTCGGTGCCGCGCCGCAGATTCGCTTCGAGGCGGCGGCGCATGCCAGCGGCGACACCTTGCACAACCGCAACGAACGTCAGCGCAGCGAACGCCTGACCGGAGCCGAGGCAGCGTTTCTCGCTGACCCCGTCGTCAGCCAACTGATCGGGCAGGGCGGCAACATCGTCCCCGATTCCATTCGACCCCTGGATTGAGAGAACAACTATGCGTGGCAATATCGCCCAGATGATGCAGCAGGCCCAGCGCATGCAGGAAAACCTCAAGCGCGCCGAAGCCGAGCTCGCCGCTCTTGAAGTCACCGGTCAGTCCGGCGGCGGCATGGTCAGCATCACCATCACCGGCAAGATGGAAACGCGCGCCGTGCGCATCGATCCTTCCGTGCTTGCCGATGCGGAAATGCTAGAGGATCTGATCGCCGCGGCGTTCAACGACGCGGTCGGCAAGGCCAATGCCGAAAGCAGCAAGCGCATGTCCGCCGCGACGGCCGGCATGCCGATCCCGCCGGGAATGAAGCTGCCAGGCCTGTTCTGATGCAACTGCGTTCGGCTTTCGCGGTCGACGACCAGGCCCGCGCTTGAGCTCGCCCTTGCTCGATCAGTTGATCGATGCGCTGCGCTGTCTCCCGGGCGTCGGTCAGAAGAGCGCGCAGCGTATGGCCTATCACCTGCTCGAGCGCAATCGCGAAGGCGGACTGCGGCTGTCCGGTGCCTTGGCCGAAGCGATCGAGCGCATCGGTCACTGCGAATTGTGCCGCGACTTCAGCGAAGAAAAGCTCTGCGTCACCTGCGCGAGCTCGTCGCGCGAGCGGCATCTGCTATGCGCTGTGGAAAGCCCAGCCGATCGTCTGGTCATCGAGCAGGCGACCGGCTATCGCGGTCTGTATTTCGTGCTGCAGGGACGGCTCTCGCCCCTCGACGGCATCGGCCCGCGCGAACTGGGTCTGGACCTGCTTGCCACGCGCCTGGCGCAGGATGAAATACGCGAACTGATCATCGCCACGAATCCGACCGTCGAAGGCGAGGCGACGGCGCATTACCTCGCACAACTCGCGCGGCAGTTCCAGGTGCAACCCAGCCGTCTGGCGCATGGGGTGCCCCTGGGCGGCGAGCTGGAATACGTCGACCGCGGCACCTTGGCGCATGCGTTCGGTTCGCGCACCGACGCTGGACTGTAACCACCACCCGGAGATTCGGATGATCGCGATGACGCTCATGCTCGCCCTTTCATCGCCGGCGCTGCCGTCGGGGGATCGTCTGGCGCCCCAGGAAGCCTGTTTCACCATCAACCTCACGCGCGATGGCCAGACCCGCGCGTTCGGACAGGTCCGGCAATCGGTCCGGCGCGCGACCCTGGACGGCAAGGACGTGCTTCGCGTGCTCGTGCATCAGGTCGGGCAGGGCGGCTTCGACATGCGCGACAGCTTCGTGCTTGATGCGAAGACCTTGCAGCCGATCCATTTCGAAAACGTGCGCAATGGCAAGAAGCACGTCGTGCTCGACTACTCGGCGGATCGCGTTCAAGGCAGCAAGACCGGCTCTGGCGACGTCTCCGAACCCGTCGACGTTGCGCTTCCGCAGCCCGTCTGGGAAGGAAATCTCTTCGGCGTCATGTTCGCCGCGCTGCCGCTCGCACCACGTGGCGAGTACCGCGTGCCGAGCTATCAGTACGACAAGGGGATGGGCGAATTCATCGTGCGCGTGAAAGGCACCGAGTCAGTGTCCACGCCAGACGGTCCGGTGGATGCCTGGGTGCTCGATGCCGGCACCGATGAGGCGCATCTGATCGAATACCTGGTGGCCCACGAGAATCCGCGCGAGCTGGGTTACCGCGCGCAGGGGTTTAGTCAATTGCTCGGTGGCGACTGCTCGGCGATACCGCCGGCAGACGAGCCGCCGAAGCCCATGCCTTCCGCTTCCGCGAACGAGTGATCGCCGCCATGACCGAGACGACAGACAGCATTTTCGACAAGATCATCCGCCGCGAAATTCCCGCCGACATCGTGTTCGAAGACGAGCACCTGATCGCGTTCAAGGACATTTCGCCGCAGGCGCCGGTGCACGTGCTGTTCGTGCCCAAGCGCGGCGTGCGCACGCTCAATGATGTCGCGGCGGGCGATGCCATCGTCGTGGGTCGGCTGATGCTCGCGGCCGCAGCCTATGCCAAGGCGCAGGGCTTCGCCGAAAGCGGCTATCGCGTGTTGATGAACTGCAATCGCGACGGCGGCCAGACCGTTTTCCACATCCATCTGCACCTGCTGGCCGGTCGTCCGCTGGATTCCCACTTCGGCTGAGCCGAGGGGGCGGTTACCAGTAGATCGGCACCGGATGCACGATCACGTCGACATCCTTGCGTTCGGGCCACAGATAGACGACCTCGGCGGCGACGCGCGCATAGCGATAGTCGAAGTCGCCGACCTTGCGCGTTTCGAAACCCTCGATCGTACCGGCGATGGTGATTTCGCGTCCGGCCTGGAACACCTCGGGATCGTAGAAGCCGGTCCGGCAGGCGATGAAGCGGCCTTCGCTGCGATCGACCTTGCGCGGTTGTCCGGCAGCATCGAGCGGTGCGCCGACGACTTCGAAACAGCTGCGCGCCGCTTGCGGCTCGACCTTGACCACGCGTCCCCCCCAACGCACGCGCTCGCCCGCGGCCTGGCGCGTGACCGCTTCGTCGGGCAGCAGGGTCGAGAATTGTCCCTGCAAGGGTTTGGGCGCGGTCACGCAGCCGATCAGCAGCAGGGGCAGGGCGAGAATCAGCAGGCGTTTCATGGCGATCACCTTTGTTCAGGAGGAGTGCGGCCGACCCGAAAGCGGCGCAGTTCGCGGATCAGTGCCTGGCGTTCGGTCGCCGACAATTCCGTGCCAGCGTAGCGCCATTCGCAATAACGCCCGCTGAGTCGGCGGACCGTGTCCGCGTTGGCCGGCAGCAAGGCAGCCACCCGTTCGCCGTAGCTCAGCGGCGCCTCGTTGGGCGCCTTGCGGATGCCGGCGCGGCCCAGGCGCTTGGCGAACGCCCGCCAGGCCTGGACCAGCGGATCGCTGCGGTCCTTGTGCTCGCGTAGCAGCAGCCACAGCGTCAGCCCCAACGCCAGCGCCGCACCGACCGCAAACGCCAGCACCAGCTGCCAGGCCTCGGCATCGCGAATGCCCAGCGGACGCAACAGATTGCGCTGGCGCACCGAATCGAAGCCCAGCACGAGTTCGTTCCAGCCCCGGCGCAGCATGTCGCTCATGTCGAACATCGGTTGCAGCATGTCCGGGCCCAGGCCCTGCTGTGCCTGCAGATCGTCGATGGTGTCGAGGATGTTTTCCGGTGCGACGGCGGCAGTCGGATCCACGCGTACCCAGCCGCGGCCCTCGATCCAGATTTCCGCCCAGGCATGCGCATCCTTGCGATACACCAGCCAGTAGTCGCCGACGCGGTTGTAGTGGCCGCCGGCATAGCCGGTCACCACGCGCGCCGGGATGCCCGCTGCCCGCATGAACACCACGTAGGCGGAACTGAAATGCTGGCAGAAACCCTGCCGCGTCTCGAACATGAAATCATCGCTGGCGTGATAACCGACCGGCGGTGCCGACAGCGTGTATTGGAAATCCGCGCGCACCCATTGCAGGAAACGCTCGGTCAGCTGCAAGGGATCGGGGGTTTGCGCATGCCATTGGACTGCACGCGCACGCAGGCGCGGATCGCGGCCGGTTGGCAGGCTCAGCAACGAAGACATCTCGATGGCGTTGAGCGATCCTTCGAACCGCGCCGACGGCGAGGATTCGCCGACGTAGCGGATGAGGTTGTTGACGGGCTCGTCGCGCACCGCGCTCAACTCGCGCGTCAGGTGGCTTTCCGCCGGGGCGCCGAGCGGCACGTCGAGCAGCACCAGATCCCGGCTTTCGGTCGGTTCGAGCATGACTTCGTAACGAACCGTCGCCGCGTCGGGCCGCAGGACCGGCGGCGCGGCGAACGCGGTCGCCGAGGTGCGGGTCCAGGCTTCGCCATCGAAGCGGCTGAGCACGGGGCCGCGCCAGTACATCTGCTCGCGCGGCGGCGCCGGGCCGAGGAAGCGCGCGCGAAGCGCGGGCGAGTCGTCCACGAGCACGTCCAGCCACTCGTTCGGCGTCATTCGGTCGCCCAGGCCCATGCGCTTGGCGGAAAGTTGGGGCAGGCCCCACAGCGGAGAGGCCAGCCGTGGAAACAGCCAGAAGCCCGCCAAGGCCATCGGTGCGGCGATGAGCAGGGCGAAGCCCGACTGTTTCAATTGGCGAGGCAGGGTCGCCAGCTGCAGGCCGGCACCGTCCTGCACCAGGAGCGACCACGCCATCAGCATCAGCAGCATCGCCGGCACGCACAGCGCCAACGTCAGCGGTCCCTGATCCTGCAGGAAGGCGGTGAACGGCGCGAATAGCGAGAAGCCGAGCAGGCTGCGCGCGTCGCGCGTGCTGAACGTTTCCGCGGGCTTGAGCACCAGCATCGCCAGCAGGCCGGCGCTCGCCGTATCGCGCCCGATGCGGAAACCGAAAGCGGCAAACACCAGACCGCCGATCATGATCATCACCAGCACGCGCAGCGGCGTGGGCCATTTTTTCTGCGACCACGCACCGAGCGCGCCGACGGCGATCAGCACGGGAATCAGCCAGACGGGCATCTGGATCAGCAAGGGCAAGGCGCAGGCCGCCGCAGCCGTCAGGCAGGCCCCGCGCAGCGGTCGCGGCAAGGACTCGATCATCGCGGACGCTCCGGCGCGCGCGATTCGGTTTCTGTCGGCAGCAGTGCCAGGGCGCGCAGGCAGGCGTGACGATGTTCCGCGCCGCGCCCGGCCGGAACCTGCTGGCCGGGCAAACGCAGCGTGTAGCGGCTGCCGCTGCGCTCGGCCTCGACGACCCAGCGTGCGAGGCGACGGATTTTCTGTTCGTAGGGCAGGGGCGGCATCGTGGTCCAGTCCAGCGTGATGTCGCGCGCAACCGCCGCCTCGTATTCGCGCACGAGCAGGCGATCGGCGCGTGCAGAGGCCTTCCAGGCGATTTGCCGTTGCGTGTCGCCGGTGCGGTATTCGCGCAGATGATGCGGTTGCTCGCCGTGCGCGCGCGTGCGCGGGGAATCGCCGTCGCCGAGCGATTCGGGCAGGTCCGGTGCGTCGGTGTCGAGTGCCGGATACACCAGCAGGCGAGTGTCCGGGCGCAGCCAGCTCCAGGCGCGCGCCATGCCCAGTGGCCGCAGGGTGCTCAACCGGAGGCGACCGACTTCCAGCCAGCCGCGTGTCGGCGCAGGAATCTCGAGCACGACTTCTTTTTCTTCGTTCGCACCGAGGTCGAAGACGCTGTGCGTCTCGCCGCACAACAATTCCAGGCCCGGCCGTTCGCGCGCGCCGTCGGCATCGAAGCGGAACTTGAGCTGCATCGCCTGCCCGGCGAACACCGGTTCGGCATGCAGGGCTTTAAGGCGCACGCCGGAGAGGATCAGATGCGCATGCACGAAACTGTTGTGCGCCACCGCGCCGAGCACGAATACCAGCAGCAGGGCCGGATTGTTGTTGTAGTTGAGGCCGCCGATCAGCATCGTCGCCAGCGCGACCGCGATGAACAGCCCGAAGCCCGTGGGCAGGATGTAGATGCGCCGTCGGTGAATGCGCACCGGCAGCGATTCCGGCTGCTTGGGCCGCACCAGCGCCAACGCGGCCATCCGATCGCCGAAGCGCTCGACGCCATCGCGCATCGCCGCCACCGTCAGTCCACGGCGACCGAGACGAGGATCGAGCTGGCGAGCTTGTCGCGCGAGTCCGATTCGGCCTCGGGCACGATGCGGTGCGCCGCGACCTGGGTAAACAGCGCCTGCACGTCCTCCGGCAAGGCATGGCTGCGTCCGCCGATGAGCGCATGCGCACGCGCACCCTGCAGCAGGGCCAGGCCGGCACGCGGCGACAGACCGACCCGGACGCCGCGATGACGTCGGCTCTCGGCGAGGAGTGCCTGCACATAAGCGACCAGGGCCTCGCTGGCATGCACGTGCCCGACTGCCTGGCGCAGCGCCATGACTTCGTCGGTCGACAGCTTCGGCATTACCTGCGCGATCATTTCGCGGCGGTCGCTGCCCGACAGCATCGCCTTCTCGGCGTCGGCATCGGGATAGCCCAACTGCAGGCGCAGCAGAAAGCGATCGAGCTGGGAATCGGGCAAGGGGAAGGTGCCGGCGAGATCGACCGGGTTCTGCGTGGCGATCACGAAAAACGGTTGCGGAAGAGAGTGCGTGACGCCATCGACGGTGACCTGGTGTTCGGCCATCGCTTCGAGCAGCGCACTTTGCGTGCGCGGCGGCGCGCGGTTGATTTCGTCGGCGAGCAGCAATTGCGTGAACACCGGACCGGAATGGAAACGGAATTCGCGCGCGACCGGATCGAAGATCGACACGCCTAGGATGTCCGCCGGCAGCAGGTCGGAGGTGAACTGCATGCGTTGGAAATCCAGCCCCAGGGTCGCCGACATCGCGCGCGCGAGCGTCGTCTTGCCCAGCCCGGGCAGATCCTCGATCAGCAGATGACCGCCGGCGAGCAGGGTGGTCAGGGCCAGCCGCACCTCCCGCGGCTTGCCCAGCACCAGCGAATTGATTTGCGCGGTCGCGGCCGTCAGGGCCTCGCGCAGGGGGTCGGTTAGGATGGCGGCGTGGATGGCCTGCGCGGGCATGGGAATCCGGATCGATCGACGGGGATGGTGACGGGATGCTGGCATGAATCGTGGTTCTTTGCGCGTGAAGTTCATCGCGCTGTGGAGCGTGTTGAGTCTGGCGAAAATCGCCCTGGCCGCGCGCCTGCCCTTATTCGTGGACGAGGCTTTCTACGCCTGGGAATCGCGTCATCCGGCCTGGGCGTATTCCGACCTGCCAGGTATGACCGCCTGGCTGATCGGACTGGGTCGTGCGATGGCCGGCGGGCAGGTGCTGGCGGTGCGCGCGTTGTTTCTGGTCATTGGTGCGGCCTTGCCCTGGCTGGTGGTGCGCATCGCGGCGCGCTGGTTCGGCACGGAAGCGGGATGGCGTGCGGGTCTATGGGCGCTGTTGATGCCGCTCGCCGGATTGACGGGTGTGTTGGCGATGCCGGATGTGCCCTTGCTGTTGGCGGCCTTGTTGTGCCTGGACGGCATCGCGCAGCTGCGTGAGCGCGTTTCGGTGGCGGGCTGGCTGGCCTTGACCGTGGGTCTGGTGGTTGGCGGATTCAGCCATTACCGGTTCGCGATCGTCGTGCTGGCCGGATTGCTTGGTCTGGTTTGCGATGCGCGCTCGCGCCGCTTGCTGCGCGATGCCCGCCTGTGGCTCGCGCTCGCCGTCGGCGCGCTGGCCTGGTTGCCGTTGCTGCTGTGGAATCTCGATCATGCCGGCGCCGGCTGGCGCTTCCAGGTGCTCGAACGCAATCCCTGGTCCTGGCATCTCTCGGCGCTGACCTGGCTGCCGATCCAGGCCCTGGTGGTGACGCCGCTGCTGTTCGTATTCGCCTTGCTGGCGGGCGTCGGATTGCAACGGCGTCGGCGCGAAGATCCCGACGGTCCGTGGGGACTGCTGTTCGGCATCGGCCTGGTGTCGGTTGCCGGTTATTTCGTGCTGGGTTTTTTCGCCGACGCCGAACGCGTGAGTTTTCACTGGCCGCTGGCGGGCTGGCTGGTGCTGGTGATCGCGCTGGCGGGATTGGATCGTCCGCACACGCGCGGATGGGCCGTCGCCACGAACGCGGTCGCCGGACTCGGGCTGGCCTCGGTACTGGTCTGGCTGATGGCGGCGAGCGTGCCGGCATGGCGCAAACGTCTCGCCACGACCGGGTTCTATCCGCAGGATTTCGCCGGCATCGCGCCGGTCGTGGATGCGTTGCGAAAAAAATCCCTGCCCGCGGATGCGCGCATCGTCGCCGACAATTTCGAGATCGCCGCCCAGCTCGCGTTCGCGCTCGATCGCGCGGACATCCTCGTGCTCGATCACCCGCACAACCATCGACACGGACGCGCCGCACAACTGGCGCAATGGCGAGTGCAATGGAACGCGGCCGACCGCGTATCAGGACCGCCGACCTGGCTGGTCGTCGACGATGGGGCCGTCTCGATGAAACAACGTCTGCAGGCCTATCACGCGCTCTGCGCGCAGATGGGCGGACTGACGGCGGCGGACGTCATCGAATTCGATCGCGGCCGGCAACGCTATCTGCTGTTCGCACCACCGGCATCGGCATCGCGTACTGAGCAGCACTGCATCACGCCGGCGCTCGCGTGGATCGATGCGCCGACGGGCAAGCAGGTCTTGCGCAGTTCCTTCGCCGTCTCCGGCTGGGCATTCAAGGACGGGGCGGGAATCGATCGCGTGGTGATCACGCTCGACGGACAGCCGGTGGCGGACGCGGACTACGGCCGCGCGATGCCGCAGGTCGCCGGCTACTGGAAAATCTCCACCGATCCGCAGCAGCCGCGAGTCGGCTTCGATGCCGTCGTGGATGCCAGTGCGCTGCCCGCAGGCAAGCACCGCCTGGGATTGGTGCTGTACGGCAAGAACGGCAGTGTCGAAGTCTGGCCGGCGCAGACGATCCGCATCGCGGCGGGGGCGGACCGGCCCTAGGGCAGTGTCAGTCCCGCCTGACGCAGGGCCTTGGCCAGCGCGATCAGCGGCAAGCCGATGAGCGCGGTGGGATCGCGCGATTCGATCGACTCGAACAAGGTGATGCCCAGCCCTTCGGACTTGAAACTGCCGGCGCAGTCGTAAGGCTGTTCGGCGTGCAGGTAGCGTTCGATCTCGGCGCTGCCGAGACTGCGGAACTGCACGACAGTCAGATCGCAAAAACGCATCGTGCGTTTGTCGTTGTGCCGGAAGACGCTGACGGCGGTGTGGAACAGCACACGCTGCCCCGAGGCCGCGGCGAGCTGGTCGGCGGCGCGTTCGAAGCTGCCGGGCTTGCCCAGGGACTGGCCGTTGAGCTCGGCGACCTGGTCGGAACCGATCACCCAGGCGTCGCGATTGCGTTCGGCGACCGCGCGCGCCTTGGCTTCGGCCAGGCGCTGCGCCTGGCTCATCGGGCTTTCGTTGAGCAGCGGCGTTTCGTCGACTTCCGGCCGGGCGACGTCGAAGCGCAGGCCCAGGCGGGCGAGCAGGTCGCGACGGTAGATCGACGTGGAGGCGAGAACCAGCACTCAGGGCTCCTGTTGCCGGCGCAGGGCGGCCGGCTCGCGCTGGGCGGCTTCTTCGGCGGCCTTGGTGGCGATGGCCAGTTCCGCGCCAGCGTTTTCAAGGTCCTCGAGCTCGCCGCTGATGCGCAGCCTGGCCCGGTCCAGCGCGGCGCAGGCGGTGTCGAGCTCGGCCTGGGTCGCTGTTTCGCCGTGTTTCTGGATCCACAGGCGGTGCTGGAGCACGTCGCGCTTGGCTTCCCGGATCGGCAGGCCGCTTTCCAGCGAGGCCTGGGCGATCGCGCCGATGTCGTCCGGAACGCGATGCAGCAGGGATTGCATCGCGGTCATGCGTTCCTGGCTGCGGTTGAGCAGGCGTTCGACCTCGTCGGCGAGGTCCAGGATGCGGGTCAGGGTGCCCTGGCGGTGCACGAGGCGTCGGCGCCGCTGCCACAGGGGCAGGGCGACGGCCACGAGGACCAGGCCGAGGATCAACAGAGGGACGAGCATGTGGGGTTTCCGTAGAACTGCCGGCAGTCTGCACCAGCCCGAGCAAGCCCCGCAAACCCCTTCCAAGCCCCCGCCAGTCCTGGGGTTTTTGGTTTGACAGGGCGGTTGGCCGCACCTACAATGCGCCGCTTATGTCCGCACCCATGCCCCCTGTGCTCGACGCTTGGCGCATGGTGACGGCCCGGCGGAGTTTCGAAGGTACGTTTCCTCTGTCTGCATTCCCCCGGCTGAAACAGAGCCTGGTGGACACCGAGGGTAACTGCCGTTTCCAGTTGGAATTCGGTCGTGACGACCTGAATCTCGCCTATGTCGAGGTTCGCGCCGACGCCGAGCTGCCCCTGCTGTGTCAGCGCACCCTGGAGCGCTACCTGCAGCCGGTCAGCGTGGTGCAGCGTTTGGGACTGATCACCGAGGAAGCGCAGGAAAGCGCGCTGCCCGAGGAAATGGAACCGCTGCTGGTAAATGAACACGGTGAGTTGCGTGCCATCGATCTGATCGAGGATGAATTGATCCTCGCGCTGCCGGTGGTGCCGATCAACCCGGATTCGATCGAAATCGAGGCCGAACACTGGCCGGAAGAATTCGAAGTAGACGAAAAACCCAATCCTTTCGCCGCGCTCGCCGCGTTGAAAGACCGCAACAAGTAGTTGGAGAAAGCCCATGGCCGTTCAAAAGTCCCGCAAAACCCCGTCCAAGGTCGGCATGCGCCGTTCGCACGACGCCCTTACCGCCAAGCAGCTGGCCACCGACCCGACCACGGGCGAGACCCACCTGCGTCACCACGTGACCAAGGACGGCTTCTACCGCGGCCGCAAGGTCGTGGACGTCAAGTCGGCGGTTGAAGTCGAAGAGTGATGCCGCTGTCCGCCTAGGCGGGCTGGCAGTATCCTGAACGCGGCGGGCCCAGTCCCGCCGCGTGCTTTTTGGCCGGTCCGAAGCCGGCCACGACGTGGGAGCGGTGTTGATGACCATTTATTCGCGCATTGCGGGCACCGGCAGCTATCTGCCGGAGAAAGTGCTGACCAACGCCGATCTTGAAAAGATGGTCGACACCAATGACGAATGGATCGTCAGCCGCAGCGGCATCCGCGAGCGTCATGTCGCTGCCGAAGGCGAAACCACCAGCGATCTCGCCTTCCATGCGGCCACGCGCGCCTTGGAAGCCGCGGGCCTGGATGCCGCCGACATCGAACTCATCGTCGTCGGCACCACGACGCCCGACATCATTTTTCCGTCCACCGCCTGCCTGGTCCAGCACCGGCTCGGCGCCAACGGCTGCGCGGCCTTCGACGTCAATGCCGCATGCTCGGGCTTCATCTTCGCGCTGAGCGTCGCCGACAAGTTCATCAAGACCGGTTCGGTGAAGAACGCCCTGGTCATCGGCGCAGAAACGCTCACGCGCATGGTCGACTGGACCGATCGCGCCACCTGCGTGCTGTTCGGCGATGCCGCCGGCGCCGTCGTGCTCAAGGCCGACAGCGAAGCGGGCATTCTGTCCACGCACCTGCATGCGGACGGCGGCAAGAAGCATCTGCTGTACAACCCGGTCGGCGTCTCGGTCGGTTTCGATGCCTCGCTGCCCAACTGCGGCGTCAAGGTCATGATGAGCGGCAGCGACGTATTCAAGTACGCCGTCAAGGCGTTGGACTCGGTCGTCGACGAAACGCTCGATGCCAACGGTCTCGACAAGTCCGATCTCGACTGGCTGATTCCGCACCAGGCCAATCTGCGCATCATCGAAGCGACCGCCAAGCGCTTGCAGATGTCGATGGATCGCGTGATCGTCACCGTCGATCGCACCGGCAATACCTCGGCCGGTTCGGTGCCGTTGGCGCTGGACGAAGCCGTGCGTTCGGGCAAGATCAAGCGCGGTGAGCTGTTGCTGCTCGAGGCCTTCGGCGGCGGCTTCACCTGGGGCTCGGCGCTGCTGCGCTACTGAGCCCGCCCTCGCACCGGGGCCGCCCTACGCCCCGGTACAGACGATCTCCCGTTTTGACCCGTATCATTCGCGATCTTCCACGGCGAAGTTTCCGATGATTCCGACCCTCGCGTTCGTTTTCCCCGGCCAGGGCTCGCAGAGCCTGGGCATGCTGTCCGAGCTTGCCACCGCGCATGCTTCGATCCGCGAAACCTTCGATGAAGCGTCGCGCGGTTGCGACGTCGACCTGTGGGCGTTGTCGCAGCAGGGGCCGGAAGAACAGCTCAACCAGACCGAATTCACCCAGCCCGCCTTGCTCGCCGCGAGTATCGCCGTGTGGCGCCTGTGGTCGGCTCAGGGCGGTGCATCGCCGGCACAGTTCGCCGGGCACAGCCTCGGCGAGTACGCCGCGCTGGTCGCCGCCGGTTCTATTTCGCTGGCCGACGGCGCCAAGCTCGTGCGCGAACGCGGCCGCCTCATGCAGGCCGCGGTGCCGGCAGGGACGGGCGCGATGGCGGCCGTACTCGGCACCGAAGATGCACTGGTCGCGGAAGTCTGCGCGCAGGTCTCCGGCGACGGCGTCGTGGTGCCTGCCAACTTCAATTCGCCCGGTCAGGTCGTCATCGGCGGCAGCGCCGGCGCGGTCGACCGTGCGATCGCCGAACTCGGTGCGCGTGGCGTGCGCAAGATCGTCAAGCTGGCCGTCAGCGTGCCGTCGCATACGCCGCTGATGCGCGAAGCGGCGCAGCAGTTGGGCGAGGTCATGGCCTCGATGTCGTGGCAGCGTCCGGACCGACCGGTGGTGCAGAATGCCGATGCCCGTGCGCATGACTCGGTCGAGGCGATTCGCGATGCGCTGGTCCGCCAGCTCTATCTTCCGGTGCGCTGGACCGAATGCGTGCAGACGCTGGTCGCAGGCGGTGCGACACACTTGGTCGAATGTGGTCCGGGCAAGGTGCTCGCCGGTTTGGCCAAGCGCATCGACAAGTCGCTCGATGCCCGCGCGATCGGCACGCCGGCGGAATTCGATGCGGCACTCGCCGCATTCGCAGCCCCTTAAGAAGGTAAGCAAGAGCGATCCAGGTCGCGACGGCATCAAGAAGGAAGCAATCCAATGAGCAATTCACTCTCCGGCGAAATCGTCCTGGTCACCGGCGCGAGCCGCGGCATCGGCGCCGCGATCGCCAATCTGTTGGCGGCGCGCGGCGCGAAAGTCATCGGGACTGCGACCACCGACGCTGGCGCGAAAGCGATCGACGAGCGCCTCTCGGCGTCCGGCGGCGCCGGGCGCGTGCTCAATGTCACCGATGGCGCGGCCGTCGAAGCCCTCGTCGACGCGATCGGCAGTGAGTTCGGGCCGGTCTCCATCCTCGTCAACAATGCCGGCATCACGCGCGACCAGCTGCTGATGCGCATGAAGGACGAGGACTGGAACGCGATCCTCGACACCAATCTCAGCTCGGTCTACCGCACGTCCAAGGCGGTCATGCGCGGCATGATGAAGGCGCGCAAGGGCCGCATCATTTCCATCGCGTCGGTGATCGGGCTGACCGGCAATGCCGGCCAGGCGAACTACGCGGCGGCCAAGGCCGGCATCATCGCGTTCTCCAAATCGCTGGCCAAGGAAATCGGCAGCCGCGGCATCACCGTCAACGTGGTCGCACCCGGATTTATCGAAACCGACATGACCCAGGGACTGCCCGAAGCCCAGAAGGACGCCATGCAGGGCCAGATCGCGCTGGGCCGCTTCGGTGCCCCGTCCGACATCGCCGAAGCGGTGGCTTTCCTGGCCAGCCCGGCCGCGGCCTACATCACCGGCGAGACCCTGCACGTCAACGGTGGCATGTACATGGCCTAAGCCATTGCATGCGAACGAATTAAGGTAAAATAACCGCCCTAGTATCAGGGGCCCGGCGGCAAAAGGCGCTCGCCGGGGCCGGCATATGATTACAATGCGCCCGTTCGTATCCCTCCGGGAGGAGATTGATCCATGAGCACCATCGAAGAACGCGTCAAGAAGATCGTCATTGAACAGCTTGGCGTCAAGGAAGACGAAGTCACCAATAACGCCTCGTTCGTCGACGATCTGGGCGCCGACTCGCTCGATACCGTCGAGCTGGTGATGGCCCTCGAAGAAGAGTTCGAGTGCGAGATCCCGGACGAAGAAGCCGAGAAGATCACGTCCGTGCAGCAGGCGATCGATTACATCAAGGCGCACGTCAAGGCCTGATCGCCGAGCAGCGTCGAATACCCGGGGCCGCGCATGCGCGGCCCTGCGTATTTCCGGCATCCGGCGACCGTGCCGGTGCGTATGCCCTGCAGTCGGCACCGTCCGTCTGTACTTTGCGTCGAACGCGCGGCGTGCCGCGCGACTATCCCAGCGGAGCCAAGCCATGAGCAAACGTCGCGTCGTCGTCACCGGAATGGGCATCGTCTCTCCGGTCGGCAATACCCTCGCCAGCGCCTGGGACGGCATCGTCAACGGCCGCTCGGGCATCGGTCCGCTCACCCATTTCGACGCCAGCGCCTACAACACGCGCATCGCCGGTGAGGTCCAGGATTTCGATCCGAAAGCCTGGCTGAGTCCGAAAGACGTCAAGAAGATGGACACGTTCATCCACTACGGCCTGGCCGCCTCGTTGATGGCGATGGAAGACGCCGGCCTGACGATCACCGAAGACAATGCCGAGCGCACCGGCGTGCTCATCGGCTCGGGTATCGGCGGCATCCGCGGCATCGAAGAGACGGCGGTCGACCTGCACCTGGGCGGCCCGCGTAAGGTCTCGCCGTTCTACGTGCCGAGCACGATCATCAACATGGTCTCCGGCCAGTTGTGCATCATCAAGGGCATCAAGGGCCCGAATTTTTCCGCCGTATCGGCCTGCGCCACGTCGAACCACTCGATCGGCATGGCCATGCGCATGATCCAGTACGGCGACGCCGACATCATGATCGCCGGCGGCGCCGAACATGGCTGCACGCCGACCTCGGTCGCGGGCTTCTGCTCGATGAAGGCGATGTCCACGCGCAACGACGATCCCACGCGCGCCAGCCGCCCCTGGGACAAGGACCGCGACGGTTTCGTGCTCGGTGACGGCGCCGGCATCCTCGTGCTCGAGGAATACGAATCGGCGAAAGCGCGCGGTGCCCGCATCTATTGCGAATTGGCCGGCTTCGGCGCCAGTTCGGACGCGTTCCACATGACCGCGCCCAGCGAAAACGGCGACGGTCCGGCGCGCTGCATGGCGATGGCGATGCGCGACGCCGGCATCAATCCCGATCAGGTCGAATACCTCAACGCCCACGGCACGTCCACGCCGCTCGGCGATCTGGCCGAAACGCTGGCGATGAAGCGCGCGCTCGGCGATCACGCCTACAAGACCATGGTCAGCTCGACCAAATCCATGACCGGCCATCTGCTCGGCGCCGCGGGCGGCGTGGAGGCGGTGTTCTCGATCATGGCCCTGCACACCGGCGTGATTCCGCCGACGATCAATCTCGACAATCCCGGCGAAGGTTGCGACCTGGACTACGTGCCGAACATCGCGCGCGAAAAGAAGATTGACGTCGCCATGTCCAACGGCTTCGGTTTCGGCGGCACCAACGGCACGCTGGTATTCAAGCGCGTCTGACCGTCAGGAATCCGGGCGGCCCGCGATGATGATCCGGCGCGCGCTGCCCGCGCAGGTCGACTTTCTCTCCCTGCATCGCGCACGCCGCGAGCGTTACCCCTTGCTGCTGGAAAGCGTCGCGGGCGGCAACGCGTTGTCGCGCTGGGATCTGTTGCTCATCGCCAACGGCGAGGGACTGCGCCTGGACGGCGACGCCCAGGTGCGTCGTCTGGACGGCAGCGCCGTGGCGGGGGATTTCCTCGATGCGCTCGATGCCGATTGGCGTGGTCAGCGCATTGCGCACGGCGACGGCTCCGCGCCGTTCCGCGGCGGCTGGGCGCTCTATCTTTCCTACGAGCTGGCCGCGCAGGTCGAGCCGGTGTTGCGCCTGCCGGTCGCGCCCGGACCTTTGCCGGTCGCTCTGGCCCTGCGATGCCCCGGCGCGCTGTTGCGCGATCGCACCAATGGCGAGTGTTTCGCGGTCGCGGAAACGGGCTTCGAATCTCTGCTCGATGATTTGCTCGAGGATATGGCCGCCGCCCGACAATTGCCGCCGATGGCGCCCTGGCAGCCGCCGGTCCGCATTCGCGAGGATGCCGACAGCGCCTTCCTCGATGGCGTCGCGCGCGTGCACGCGTACCTGCGCGCCGGCGATGTTTTCCAGGTCAATCTTTCCCGTGCCTGGCGCGCGGAGTTCGCCGAAGCGCCGGAAGCCGCCGCCTGGTACGCGAGACTGCGCGAAGCCAATCCCGCGCCGTTCGCCGGCTTGCTCTCTTTCGACGACTGGGCGTTGGCGAGTTCCTCGCCCGAGCGCCTGGTGTCGGTACGCGGCCGCGTCGCGCAGACGCGCCCGATCGCCGGCACCCGACCGCGTTTTCCCGGCGACGACGACCAGGCGCGCATCCGCGAACTGGTCGGCCATCCCAAGGAGCGTGCCGAACACGTGATGCTGATCGATCTCGAACGCAACGATCTCGGTCGCGTCTGCACGGCAGGCAGCGTGCATGTCGACGAGCTCATGACCGTCGAGAGCTACACGCATGTCCACCACATCGTGTCCAACGTCAGCGGCGATCTGCGCGACGAGGTCACGCCCGGCGAGGTGATTCGCGCGGTGTTCCCGGGCGGCACGATCACCGGCTGTCCGAAAGTGCGTTGCATGCAGATCATTGCCGAGCTCGAGGACGAAGGCCGCGGCCCCTACACCGGTGCGCTGGGCTATCTCAATCGCGATGGCGACCTGGACCTGAACATCCTCATCCGCAGCGCCTGGTTGTCGGGCGTGCATCTGCAACTGCGTGCCGGCGCGGGCCTGGTCGTGGATTCGGTGGCGGAATCGGAATTGCTGGAAACGCGTGCGAAGGCCCGCGGGCTGTTGCGCGCGCTGGGAGTCGGCGAATGAGCGTGCGTATTTTCCGTGGTCACGAGCGCGTGGACGCGATCGCCGCCGATGATCGTGGCCTGAACTATGGCGACGGCCTGTTCGAAACGATCCTTGTGCATGCCGGCGAGCCGGTGTGGTGGCCCGAGCATTGGCGGCGTTTGGCCTATGGCGCGCAGCGACTCGGCATTCCTCTGCCGGAAGAAGCGCCGCTCCTGGCGGAGGCGCGGTCGCTTTGCGCCGGGCAGGATCGCGCCGTGCTCAAGCTCGTGCTCACCCGCGGCAGCGGCGGGCGAGGGTATGCGCCGCCCGCCGATCCGCGACCGACCTGCGTGCTGTCCCTGCATCCGTTACCGCCGCCCGCGCCTGCGCACATCGCGCTGCGCTGGTGCGACACGCCGATGGCAGTGCAGCCGGCACTGGCGGGCATCAAGCATCTCAATCGCCTCGAAAATGTGCTGGCACGGTCCGAGTGGTCGGATCCGGATATTTTCGAGGGGCTGCTGTGCGACACCGCCGGACGGGTGGTCTGCGCCACGGCGGCCAATGTGTTCGCGCGTATCGACGGCATCTGGCGCACGCCGGATCTGGCTTTGGCCGGCGTCGCCGGCATCGCCCGCGACTGGTTGCTCGCGCACGAGGACCGTATGGAAGTCACGGTCATGGGCCGGGAAACCGTGGAAAGCGCCGATGCGGTTTTTCTCTGCAATGCCGTGCGCGGTATCCTGCCCGTGGCTCGGCTCGGGGCGCGGCATTGGCCCGTCGATCCGGTGACCACCGACCTGCGCCGCCGCCTGGCCGCCGCGCAGCCGGCTTTTGCTTTCCAGGAGTAGCACGTGCCCCGCAAGCGCATCGGACGAATCAAATTGCTGTTCTCGGTCCTGTTCGTGGCCGCAGTCGCTTTTGCCGGACTGTTCTGGTTGCGTACGCAGGAATTCGCCGACCGGCCGATGGTGCTGGACGATGCCGAACGCGTGCTGGTGATCGAGCGCGGCGACGGATTCAATCGCGTGCTGGACAAGATCCGCGCGCTGAACGTTACGCAGGGCACCGATCTGGAATGGAAGACGCTTGCGACCAGCATGAAGGTCGCCCAGCGCCTGCAGGTCGGCGACTATCTGATCACCTCCGGCATGACGCCGCGCACCTTGCTGCAGCGCCTGGAAAACGGTGAGGTCCTGCAGCGCAAGTTCACGATCATCGAAGGCTGGAGCATGCGCGATCTGCGCGCAGGCCTGGCCAAGGACGCGCTGCTCACGCACGAGATGGATGCGCTCAGCGACGAGGAGGTCATGGCCAAACTCGATCGCAAGGGGGTGTTCCCCGAGGGCCGCTTCCTGCCCGAGACCTATGTCTACACGCGCGGCACCAGCGACCTGGCGATTCTCGATCGTGCGGCAAAGGCCATGGACGAGGCACTCGCCGCTGCCTGGGAATCGCGCAAGAAGGATTCGCCGCTCACCACGCCCGAGGAACTTCTGACGCTGGCATCGATCGTGGAGAAGGAAACCGGGCAGCCCCGCGAGCGGCCGCAGATCGCCGGTGTGTTCGTGCGCCGCATGAAGACCGGCATGCGTCTGCAAACCGACCCGACCGTGATCTACGGCATGGGTAGTCGCTACGCCGGCAATATCCGCAAAACCGACCTGACCACCGACACGCCGTACAACACCTACACACGCGACGGCCTGCCGCCGACACCGATCGCGATGCCCGGCAAAGCGGCCTTGACCGCCGCCGCGCAGCCCGATGACGGCGACGCCCTGTATTTCGTGGCCCGCGGCAACGGCGCCCACTATTTTTCCGCGACGCTGGCCGAGCACAACGCCGCCGTTCGCAAATACCAGCTGGGTCGCTGATGCGCCGGACCTTCCTGTCTATCGAGGGCGGCGAAGGCGCCGGCAAGTCCACGGTCATCGCCGCGATCGTGCAGGCCTTGTCGGATCGCGGCCGGGACGTCGTGGCCACGCGCGAACCGGGCGGCACGGCGGCGGGCGAGGCGATCCGTGCCTTGTTGCTCGACCCGGCGCGCACGCTCGCGCCGGAAACCGAATTGCTGCTGATGTTTGCCGCCCGCGCGCAGTTGGTACGCGAGGTGATCTTGCCGGCACTTGATCGGGGTGCGGCGGTGGTGACAGATCGTTTCACCGATGCCAGCTTCGCCTATCAGGGCGGCGGTCGCGGCATCGACGCCGGGCGCATCGCCGAGCTTGAACGCTGGGCTGCGGGCATCAAGCCCGATCTGACCTTCCTGCTCGATGTCGGCGTCGACGAAGGCCTGGCGCGCGCGCGCTCGCGCGGCGGCGAGCCCGACCGCATCGAGCGCGAGCGTGGCGATTTCTTCGAACGCGTGCGCGGCACCTATCTGGCCCGCGCGGCCGCCGAGCCGGCGCGTTTTCGCGTGATCGACGCCAGTCAGTCCGCCGATGCCGTCGTGACGGCCGTGCGCGCTGCGCTCAACGACTGGTTGGATCGCGAATGAGCTACTCGCCCTGGCAGCGTTCGGTTCTCGACAACGCACTCGCCGCCTTGACCGAAGGCCGGCTGGCGCATGCCTTGCTGCTTGTCGGTCCCGCGCATATGGGCAAGACCGCGGTCGCGGATGTGCTCGCGCAACGGTTGCTGTGTTCGGCACCCACGACCGACAACCTCGCCTGTGGGCGCTGCCGCAGTTGCACGCTCTATGCCGCCGGCACGAACGGCGATATCCAGCGCGTCACGCTCGAACCCAACGAAAAGGGCGACAAGCTGCGCACGGAGATCACCGTCGACCAGATCCGCCGCCTGGGGCAGTGGTTTTCGCTGACCCCGCAGCTCGGCGGCGCGCAGGTCGCGGTCATCGCGCCGGCCGACGCGATGAACGTCGCCGCCAGCAATGCCCTGCTCAAGACGCTCGAGGAGCCGTCGGCCAACCGCTTCCTGTTGATCGTCACCTCGCGTCCTGGCCGCTTGCCGGCGACGATCCGCAGTCGTTGCCAGCGTCTGGAGTTCCGTATTCCAGCGCGCAGCGATGCCCGCGCCTGGCTCGTGACGCAGGGCTTCAAGGACGCCGATATCGATTCCGCGCTCGACGCCGCGCGCGGTCAGCCGGGCCTGGCCGCCGAATGGCTGGGGCAGGGCGGGCTGTCGTTACGCCGCGAGGTCATCACCGAACTCAATGCCGTCGGCACCGGCAAGCTCAGCCCGATCGAACTGGCCCAGCGCTGGCTGGGCGACGAACAGGGGGAGTTGCGCCTGCGATTCGCCGCTGATCTCGCCCTCGATGCCGCATCGCGTCGGGTCGGTGCGGCGCCGGCCGAGCGCGGTGGCTTGACGGTCCCGGCGGATTTCCCGAAGCTCTCCGCGTGGTTCGACGCGATCAACCGGACGCGCGAGCAATTGAAGGCGCCGATCCGCAACGACCTGGTCCTGGCCGGGCTGTTGCGGGAATGGCGTACCATGTTCCCATGAGGCAGGCGGCACGCGGCCGGAGCCAAGGAGCACGACGATGATCGGTGGCGCAGGCGCAAGGCAGGGCATTCTCTCGCTCGCGATCAAGGACAAGGCGCAGCTCTACAGCGCCTACATGCCCTTCGTGCGCGCCGGCGGCATCTTCATCCCCACGACGAAACGCTATTCGCTCGGCGACGAAGTGTTCCTGCTGCTGTCCCTGCTCGAAGACAAGGAGCGTCTGCCCGTGGCCGGCAAGGTCATCTGGGTCACGCCACCGGGCGCGCAGGGCAATCGCACCGCCGGCATCGGCGTGCAGTTCGCCGATTCGGCCGAGGCCGAAACCGTCAAGGGCAAGATCGAAACCCTGCTCGCCGGCTCGCTCGACGCCGACAAGCACACGCATACGATGTGATGGCGATGCACAAGTTCGGCCTGTTCCTGTCCCTGCTCGCGCTGACCACGGCCTGCGCGCATCGTCCCGCGGGCATGACGCGCGGCGAGGAAAAATTCTCCGGCGTCGTCGAGAAGGTCGACACCGGGTGTTTTGCCGACGGCATGTGCTACATGCAGATCGACGGCCGTCGCGTCGTGTTCGGCATGGGCTGGTCGCGGGAAACCTGGGGCCAGGTCGCACCGCTCGAGCCGATTGAGAATTACGTCGGCAAACGCGTCGATGTCTTTTGCAAACGCCGCGAAGGCGACTGCTGGCTGGCCGGCAGTGCGGTGTACTACATCCGTCCGAGTCAGTAAGTCCGGATCCGCGCTTACATCCGCCCCGTGACGATCAGCGCGTACACCAGTGCCCCCGTCGCCAAGGACAGACCGACAACGCAGCCGATCCACGCGCGGATGCGTTCCTTGCGGCGCGCCGCCGCCGCCTTGACCGGATCCGCACGCGCTTCCAGCGCCCGCCGTCGCGCGAGAATGCGCGGCAGCCAGACGGTCGACATGGTCATGATGCCGATGGCATAGACCAGGGTGACCGCCACCGGCGCGATCCAGCCCGGCACATCGTGGATGACCACGAACGCACCCATGAACACGATGACCAGCAGGCTCATGCTCGTGCCGTAGCGCAGCAGGCTGCGGCGCTCGCTCGCGTCCAGCGGATTCCTCAGATATTTGCGGATGCCGAACCAGACGCCGCCCAGCGCGCCGGCCAGGCCCAGGCCGATGCCGCCCAGCGAGCCGATCAGCACTTTCAGCAGGCCCTTGCCGGCGAGCGCACCGCCGGTCACGGTCAGCGCGGCGGCGGCGGCCGGTGGGCTCGCCAGCGTCAAGGTGCTCAACACGACCGCCGTGAAGGCGGTCCCCGGCGCGCTCGCGCGCGCGAACTCGCCCAGGCGCTGCAGCAGTTCTTCGCGAATGCTGGTGCGCGCACGCGACAGGCGTTTGCGCACGGCGGCGTCCTGCATGCCCAGCAAGGCCGCGACCTGACGCGAACTCTGGCCTTCGCGGTAGTACAGCAACAGCACTTCGCGCGATTCTTCAGGCAGCGCATCGATGACTTCCGCGGCGATGATCGCCTCCTGCGATTCGGCCAGCGATTCTTCCGGATCCAGTCCGGGGTCGGCGACCGCCGCGATGACCGCTTCGATGTCGCCGGCCGGATTGGCGCGATAAACCTGTGCGCGCAGATGGTCGCGCGCCAGGTTGCGGGTGATCTGGCGCAGCCAGGGCAGGAAGCTGGACGGATTGCCGAGTTTGCGCAGGTTCTGCCAGGCGTTGATGAAGGCGTCCTGGGCGATGTCTTCGCTGGCGGGCACGTCGCGCACGATCGACAGCGCGATCGAGGTCACCATGCCCTGGCAACTGCTGACGATGCGTCCGTAGGCGACGTGGTCGCCGCGCGACGCTGCGGGCAGATGGGTCTGGATGATCGAATCGAGGACGTCGGCGCTCATGGGGCGACAGACTGCCGCGAGACATGGTTCCAGGCAATGCCGAGCGTGGCGGCGGTCAGGCCGGCGATCGCGCCGAGGAGCCCGAAGCTCTGGCCGATCGCCACCGGCGAGGCCTGACTCATGGCTGCCGCCGCGGCGATGGCGAGGCCAAGCAATCCGCAGACCAGGGCCAGGGCGAGCGCAGCACGGCGATGGAAGGTAATGCGGGTCATGACGGGCTCCAGTTGAGCATCGTTGCTTGATGCACAAATCAAGACGACCCGGTGCGGCGAATGTGACCGGTCAGCGGGCCAGGTACGCCCGCGCCATCATGCCGCCGACGATGACGACCATCGCGAACAGCATCGTCACCTTGATCCGCATCAGACGCTTGGCCGGATCGGCGCCCGGTTTGTCGGCGAATTGCATCGGCGCGGGCACATAGCTGGCCGGAACATCGGTCTTGTCGAGCAGGCCCAGGTCCTGCATCAGCTCGCGCGCCTGCTTGTAGTCGTCGGACTTGATGACCCAGACCGAGGCCTGTGTTTCCTGCGCCTGCGCCTTCTTGTCGGCGTAGCTGAACTGGCGGCGGCTGTACCCCTTGTAGCCGGGGCCACCCATGATGCGGTTCTCGATGCCCGCTTCGCTGAGCATGTCGGCGACCCGTTGCACGTTCTCGAAACGCGCCGAGGTGAACATCTGGCGCATTACACCGCCTCCGGCGTCTCGGGCAGGACGCGGATCAGGCCTTCCTGCGCGACCGATGCGACAAGCACGCCGTCGCGCGTGAAGATCTGGCCGCGCGCCAGGCCGCGCGCATTGCCGGCGGTCGGGCTGTCGAGCGAGTACAGCAGCCAGTCGTCGACGCGGAACGGCCGGTGGAACCACATCGCGTGATCGAGCGAGGCCATCTGAACGTTCGGCTGGTAGTAGCTGATGCCGTGCGGGAAGGTCGTCGTGCCCAGCAGATAGAAATCGGACGCGTAGGCGAGCAGGGCGCGATGCAGGTCGGGCGAGTCGCCGACCTTGTCGGTCAGACGCAGCCATACCTGCTGATAGGGCGGACGCTTGGGCGGTTTGACCTCGTCGCGCGGATAGATCGGGCGCATTTCGAACGGCCCCATGCGCGAAAGCCAGCGCTGCATTTTCGCCGGCAGTTTTTCCATGATTTCGGCCGAGGGCGCGACCGTCGGTTCGACGTCTTCGGGCTTGGGCACTTCCGGCATGTGGAACTGATGCTCGACGCCCGGTTCGGATTTCTGGAACGAGGACGCGAACACCAGGATCGGCTGGCCGTGCTGGATCGCCGTGACGCGGCGTACCGAAAAACTGTGGCCGTCGCGCGCACGATCGACATCGAAGATGATTGGCGCGGTGATGTCGCCGGCGCGCAGGAAATACGCGTGCACCGAATGCACGCTGCGCTCGTCGTCGACGGTTTGTTGCGCGGCCGACAGGGCCTGTCCGAGCACCTGGCCGCCGAACACGTATTTGGTACCGATGTCGCGACTCTGGCCGCGGAACAGGTTGTCCTCAAGTCGCTCGAGCGTGAGCAGGGTGACGAGTTCGGAAACGACGGGCTGGGTCATGGGCACTCCGGGACAGGCCGCGATTATACCGAGCCCCGCCCCGTTGCCGGCTTCGCCGGCATCTGTTTTCAGGGCTTGAGGCGTTGCAGGCCGCTTTCTTCGAGTACCCGCGGCCACGGGAACTGCGGACCCGGATCGCGCTTGCGCCAGACCTGCTGGTTCGGATCGTCGCTGGCGTTGACCTTGGCGGTATCGAGGTCCTCGTGACCGGCGATCAGGGCCAGTTGCGGCAGGTCGCGCTTGAGCGTCAGCAACAGGGTCGACAGCGAGCGGATCTGCGCTTCGGTATAGGGCTCGGCCATCGTCTGCCGGCGCGAGTCGTACCAGTCGGGATAGCGGCCGGTATTGACCAGCTCGATGCCGATCGAGCGCGGGTTGTAGCCGCGGGTGTGGTTGGCCACGCGCGTCGGCGACACGAACACGTGCACGGTGCCGTCGCGATCGATGTAGAAATGACCGCTGTTGCCGGTGCCGGCGTCGTACAGCTGGCGCTCGCCGTACTCGCGCGCCATTGCCATGTCCGGCAGTTCGGTGCAGTGGATCACCACCAGGTCGATCTGCGTCGGCGGACGCTCGTCCAGGCGCTCCTCGTAGGGCAGCGGCCAGGAGTGCAGGGGCAGGTCGGGCGGAAGATCGGGGCTCATGGCCGCATGCTAACATTCGCGCCTTCCGGAGCCCGTCATGACCCTGCCTCCCGCCGACTCCGCACTCGGCCAGCTGATGGCCACCTTGCCGCGCGCCGGCCGCGTGGAATGGATCGGCTTGCGACCCAAACGCGACGTGCTCATGCACGAGGTCGACGAGGCCGAGGCCCGGACCGGCGTTGGCCTGGTCGGCGATCGCTACGCCAGCGGCAGCGGCAAGCGCGGCATCACCCTGATCCAGGCCGAGCATCTGCCCGTGATCGCGGCCTTGGCCGGTCATGCGTCGGTGAATCCCGCCTGGCTGCGCCGCAATCTGGTGGTATCCGGGTTGCCGCTGGTCGCGCTCAAGGGGCGGCGGTTCCGGATCGGCGAGGTCGTGCTCGAAGGCACCGAAGACTGCGATCCGTGTTCGCGTATGGAAGCGGCCCTGGGCCCGGGCGGCTACAACGCGATGCGCAACCACGGTGGTTTGTGTGCACGCATCCTCGAAGGCGGACGCCTGCGCATTGGCGACGCCGTCGTCGCCCTCGCCGAGACTACGGAGAGTCGGGTTTGAAGGGTCACGTCATCATTTCGCACGGGCTGGAGAGCAGTCCCGATGCCACCAAGGCCACAGCCTTGTCGAAAATCGCGGAATCGCTGGGCTGGTCGCAGGAGCGGCCGGACTACCGCGTGTGGGATAACGATTTTTCGCGTAGCCGCCTGGGTGACGTGCATGGGCGTATCGCCCGCCTGCACGATCTCGCCAGCCAGGTGCGCGGGCCGTTGGTGCTCGCGGGATCGAGCATGGGTGCCTTCGTGTCCGCGCGCGTGTCGCTGGTGCTGCCGGTGATCGGTCTGTTCCTCATGGCGCCGCCCACGCAGTTGGAAGGCTTCGACATCCGTCTCGAGGCCGCCCGCGTGCCGACACGCATCGTGCATGGCTGGGACGACGAACTGATTCCCGCGATGGAAGTCGCGCGCTGGGCTGCAGAGCGCCGCGATACGACGGTCTTCGTCAACGACAGCCACCGTCTCGCCGCGCATGTGGAGTTCTGCGCCGAAGAATTCGGTCGCCTGCTGAAGACGCTCGCATGAAATTCTTCGTCGCCTGCGCGAAAAGTCTGGAATACCTTCTGGCCGACGAACTGCTCGCGCTCGGCGCGGGAAAAGCCACGGCCGCCACGGCGGGCGTGAATGTCGAAGCCGAGCCCGCGCTGGCCTATCGCGCGATCCTGCATTCGCGCCTGGCCAGTCGCGTGTTGTGGCCGCTCGCGGATTTCCCCTGCGAGAACGAGCAGGACCTGTACCAGGGCGTGCACGCGATCGACTGGTCCGCGCATGTCGCCGCCGAAGGCACGCTCGCCGTCGACGCGCATGTCTCCGGTCCTGCGATCACGCACGAACGCTACGCCGCGCAACGCAGCAAGGATGCGATCGTCGATCGCATCCGCGCCGAACACGGCACGCGGCCCTCGGTCGATGTCGACGACCCGGATCTGCGCATCAACGTAGTCGTACGCAAGGGCCGCGCCCTGGTGTCGATCGACCTGGGCGGCGGACCGCTGCACCGGCGCGGCTGGCGGCAATCGCAGGGCGATGCGCCGCTGAAGGAGAACCTGGCGGCGGCGATGCTGATTCGCGGCGGCTGGCCGAAGATCCATGCCGAAGGCGGCGCCTTGCTCGATCCGATGTGCGGTAGCGGTACGCTGTTGATCGAAGGCGCGCTCATGGCTGCCGACGAGGCGCCGGGTCTGCTGCGCTGGCGCGGCGTGCGGCCGAGTCGCTGGCTCGGTTTCGATGTCGCGCTCTGGCAGACGCTGGTCGCCGACGCCCGACAACGTGCCGACGCCGGACGCGCCGCTCTCAAGCCGGTGTTCTTCGGTGCCGACAACGATCCGACGGCCTTGCATGCCGCGATGGCGAATGCCGATCGCGCCGGCCTCGCCGAGCTCATCCGTTTCGATCGCAAGGCGATTGCCGCCTTGCAGGCGCCGGGTGCTGCGCGGGGTCTGGTGGTCTGCAATCCGCCCTACAACCAGCGCTTGGCCGCCGACGAGGCCCTGTATCGCGAGCTCGGCGACGCCCTGCGCAAGGCCGTGCCGGAATGGCGCGCCAGCCTGTTGTGCGGCGACGCCGAATTGGCTTTCGCGACCGGTCTGCGCGCCACCAAGAAATACGCCCTGTTCAACGGTGCGCTCGAATGCGCGCTGATCCTTTGCGATCCGATCTTGCCGCCCGTGCGCGAAGCGCGCGCGCCGGCACCGCTCACCGAAGGCGCGCAGATGGTCGCGAACCGACTTCGCAAGAACCTGAAGAAATTCAAGTCCTGGCGCGAGCGTCAGCAGATCGGCTGCTATCGCGTCTACGATGCGGATCTGCCGGAATACTCCGCCGCCGTCGACATCTATCAGGAAGACGAGGGCGAGCGCCGGCAGTTCCTGCACGTGCAGGAATACGAAGCGCCCGCGACGATTCCCGAAGCCGATACCAAGCGTCGCTTCGGCGAATTGCTGGCGGCCTTGCGCGAGGTGTTCCCGCTTCCGCGCGAGCAGGTCGCGACCAAGACGCGCGCGCGCGGCAAGGGCGGCAGCAAGTACGGACGCATGGATCAGGCCGGGCAGTTTTTCGTCGTGCGCGAGGGCGCCGCGAAATTACGCGTGAACCTGTTCGACTATCTCGATACCGGCCTGTTCCTCGACCACCGGCCGATCCGACTGCGCATCGCGGACGAGGCGCAGGGCGGGCGTTTCCTGAACCTGTTCAGTTACACCGGCGTCGCCAGCGTGCAGGCGGCTGTCGGCGGCGCGATCCAGACCACCAGCGTGGATCTGTCGGCGACCTATCTGGATTGGGCGGCGCAAAACCTTGCGCTCAATGGCGTATCCGGGCCAAAGCACCGTCTGGTGCAGGCTGATGCGATGAAATGGCTGGAGGCCGATCGCGGCACCTACGACCTGATCTTCTGCGATCCGCCGACGTTCTCCAACTCCGCGCGCGCCGAGGATTTCGACACCCAGCGCGACCACGTCCGTTTATTGCGTGCCTGTGTCGACCGGCTCGCGCCGAATGGGCTGCTGCTGTTCTCGAACAACTACCGCCGCTTCCGTCTGGACGAAGCGGCGGTGTCGGAATTCGCGACCATCCGCGAGATCAGTCCGAAGACCCTGGATCCGGACTTCGAACGCAATCCGCGCATCCATCGCGCCTGGGAATTACGGCGAGGACGATGAGCGCTTCGCGGCGCGTTCGGCCTTGAGGGCGGCTTCGTGTTCGTGCATCGCGTTCTTGTACTGCTCGGTGTCGAGCAGGTCGATGCGCGCCACGCGGCAGCTGTAGTCGCGGGCGATCACCGCATCGTTGATGGCGCCGCACAACTTGCCCGACATCGGGTCGCCGCGGAAGCTCACGCCGTTGTCGTTGCGCAGCGAAGCGCAGCTCGCGTCGAATTCGATGCGGTACTTATGCCGGCCGCCGTCGACGAGGATGTGGGTGTCATCGACTTGGGTCCAGCTGCGCGACTGGCCGGGGTCGAGGCACTCGCTGCCCTTGAGCGGCTCGCGGGGTTTGATGACGACATCCTCGGCGATCGCCAGGGGACCGGCGACGGTCAGGCCCAAAGCCAGCAGGACGAGGGGTAGGGGTCGCATGGCGAATCTCCGGGCGGGGGCGGGGCTTCATCATTATGTCCGGGCGGCTTAACGCGGGCGAAATATCGCCACAGGCATTATGCTGGCCACATGAAATCTCCCGACGACCCGACCCGCACCCTGCCCGTAGGCTGGACTTTTTTTCGGCAGTGGTTGAAGGATCCGCTCGGCGTCGCCGCCATTTCCCCGTCCAGTCCGCAGCTGGCGCGCCAGATGATGTCGCAGCTGCCCAAGTCCTGCCGGCGCGTGATCGAGCTCGGCGGCGGCACCGGGGTGTTTACCCAGGCCCTGCTCGACCATGGCATCGCCCCGGCCGACATGCTCGTGCTGGAACTGAACGAGGAATTGCATCAGCACCTGCAGCGGCGCTTCCCCGGCATCGCGATCGTTTGCGGCGATGCGGGCAACCTGCGGGCGATCGCGGCCGACAACGGTTTCGCGGACGACACCCGCGCCGATGCGATCATTTCGGGACTGGGGCTGTTGTCGATGCCGCGGCAGCTGCAGCAGACCATCATGTCGGCAGCGTTCGACAGCCTGCAGCCGGACGGCCGTTTCGTGCAGTTCACCTACGGTCCGGCGAATCCGGTCACGCGCGAGGTCATCGACGCGCTGGAGCTCACCGCGCGCCGCGCCAGCTTCACCTGGTGGAACGTGCCGCCGGCAACGGTGTATGTCTACACGCGCCGGGTATCGCGGGCGATGACGCCGCGTTCGATGCGCTGAGGCCTAGTCGGCCGGGGGAAAGTCCCCGGCGAGCAAGCCGAGCACCACGCTGTCTTGCAGTTCGCCATTGACCAGCCAGCGCTGGCGCAGGTAGCCCTCGCGCTTGAACCCCAGGCGTTCGAGCAAGGCCAGGGACGGCAGGTTACGCGGGTCGACATCCGCCTCCAGGCGACGCAGACCGAGATCGGCGAAGGCGTGCAGCAGCAGGGCGCCGACCATTTCCCGACCGTAGCCATGGCCCCAGTGCGGCCGCCCCAGCATGAAGCCGACGTCGGCCCGGCCCTGGATCGGGTCGATCTGCGCCAGCGTGCACGTCCCGATGACCTCGTTGTCGCCCGCGACGACCGCGCCCCATTGGAACAGGGTGCCGCGTTCGTAGCCGCGGTGGATGGTCTCCAGGTAGATGCTGGCGTCGTCCCGGCTGTCGAAAGGCGGGTGCGACCAGAAGCGCAGGGCGTCCTGGTCGGAAAAGATTCGATACAGTGCTTCGGTATCGTCCTGGTCGAGCCAGCGCAGGCACAGACGTCCGGCCGCGAGGCTGGGCAGGCCGACCTGGGCCTGGAGCGAGGCGGTAAGCGGATCGTGCAGGGCGGGACGGGACAATCCGAGGGTCATGGCGCTCGCGTGTCCGGGGTCGACTAGAAGGTTTACGGCAAATTTCACGGAATCCGGTCAGTGCGCCAGCTCATGGAGGCAACGCTGGGTTGCGCCCGTGCCGTTTGAGACACTCGTCGGCGCCCTTACCTTGTTGGGACAGTCACATCACAGGAGATCCCGCATGAGTCTCGTTACCCCACGCCCCATCGCCCGTCGCCTTCGCGGCCAGCCGGCTTCGGACGGCGCCGGCGTGCGCCTGACCCGGGTCATCGGCACGAACCAACTGCCCGATCTCGATCCGTTCCTGATGCTCGACGAGTTCGGATCCGACAAACCCGGCGACTACCTCGCAGGATTTCCCTCGCATCCGCATCGCGGCTTCGAGACGGTGACCTACATGCTCGACGGCCGCATGCGCCACAAGGACAACCACGGCAACGAAGGCCTGCTGACCCCGGGCTCGGTGCAGTGGATGACCGCCGGTCGCGGCATCGTGCATTCGGAAATGCCCGAGCAGGAACAGGGACTGATGCGCGGCTTCCAGTTGTGGGTGAACCTGCCGGCGAAGGACAAGATGTCGGCGCCGCAGTACCAGGAGTTCGGCGCCGAACGTATTCCCGAAGCGCAGCCGGGCGAGGGTGTGCGGGTCAAGGTCATCGCCGGACAGGTTGGCGATGTCGTCGGTCCGGTCAGCCAGCCCGCGACGGATCCGACCTATCTGGACATCGCGCTCGATGCCGGTGCGGCCTTCGAACACGCCTTGCCAGCGGGACACAATGTGTTCGCCTACGTCTACGAAGGCGCGGCGCAGGTCGACGGCGAGGATGTTGTGCCCAAGGGCGACCTGCTCGTCTTCGGCGCTGGCGACGGCGTGCGGGTGCGCGCCGGCGGTGCGCCGACGCGCCTGATCCTGGTTGCGGGTCGGCCGCTGAACGAGCCGGTCGCGCGCTATGGTCCGTTCGTGATGAACACGAAAGAGCAGATCATGCAGGCCTTCGTCGATTACCAGGAAGGCCGGTTCTGAGCCACGTCTGCGGGGCGCGATGCAGGTCGCGCCTCGCAAACCCAGAGAGGGAGTGAGACATGAGCGACCGTTCCGTCAGCGTCCGTTTCGATGCCGCCAGTGCGGCGTATGCGACCCGCATCGAAGTGGGTGCGCATGTCCTGACGGCGGACGAGCCCGCTGCCGTCGGCGGGGGCGATACCGGCCCGACGCCCGGCGAACTGCTGCTGTCCGCGCTCGGCAGCTGCACGGCGATCACGCTGCGCATGTACGCGCAGCGTAAGCAATGGCCGCTCACCGGCATCGAGGTCGCGGTGTCCTACGGCGAAGACGACAAGAACAAGACCGTCATCCTGCGCGACGTGCGCATCGAAGGCGCGCTCGACGCCACGCAGCGCGAACGTCTGCTGCAGGTCGCCAACGCCTGCCCGGTGCACAAGATTCTCACCGGCACCGTCGAGATACCGACCACGCTGAGCTGAGGACGTCGCGCTACTTGTCGGGCAGGGGAATGAATTCGGTTTCGCCGGGGACCTGGCCGATGCGCGATTCGCGCCAGTCGGTCTTGGCCTGTTCGATGCGCTCCTTCGAGCTGCTGACGAAGTTCCACCAGATATGGCGTGGGCCGTCGAGCGGTTCGCCGCCGAGCAGCATCACCCGCGAATGACCGACCGAACGCAGCAGCGGCAGGGCGTCGGTGTCGATCACGGCCAGATGCTGGTTCGGCAGGTGCTGATCGTCCAGCCACAGTTCGCCGGCCACCGGGAACAGTGCGCGCTCGGCATGTTCGGCCGGGATCACCATTTCCGCGCCGTCTTCCAGGTCGATCGAGACGTACAGGGTTTCGCTGAGCACGCGCACCGGCGAACGTTCGCCGAAGGCATGGCCGGCGACGACCGTCATGTGCACGCCGTCGCCGACGATCGTCGGCAACGTGGCTTTGGGATGGTGGGCGAAACTCGGCTCGGTGTCTTCGTGCTCTTTCGGCAGCGCCACCCAGGTCTGCAAGCCGTGAAAAGCATGATCGACATTGCGCAGGCGCTCCGGTGTGCGCTCGGAGTGCACGATGCCGCGACCGGCGGTCATCCAGTTGACATCGCCGGGCTGGATTTCCTGTACCGATCCCAGACTGTCGCGATGCATCATCGCGCCGTCCCACAAATACGTGACCGTGGCCAGGCCGATATGCGGATGCGGACGCACGGCCACGGGCTGCTCGCCGGCGAGCACGGCCGGACCGATATGGTCGAAGAACACGAACGGACCGACGCTGCGGCGCTCGATGCTCGGAAGCACGCGTCCGACGGTGAATCCGCCGAGGTCGTGCATGCGGGGCGCGATGATGACGGTCATGGCGGCGGTTCCGTGAAAGAGAAGCGAAGCATGCCACGGCAAGCGGACGCCTGCAGTCAGGGCCAGCGCAACGCTGCGTTTGCTCGCCTCGCCGCCCAAGCTCAATAGCGCAGGGCGAGGACCTTGGCGTCGCCCTTGGTGGGCAGGGTGATCACATACAGACGATCGAACTCGTTCTCTTCGATCGGCGCGATATCCACGCCGGCCAGCGCCTTCACCAGATCCGGCACTGTGTTGCTGTGCCCGACGACAAGCACCGTCTGGCCGCGATGTTTCTTCCGGATCAGGCCCGCCAGCGTCGGGCCATACGTCGCCGCGTTGTCGGCATCGACCGCAAGCTCTTCAGCCTGTAGATGATTGGCACGGGCGGTGGGTTCAGCGGTGAGCTGCGTGCGACGGTACTGCGTCACGTAGGCCGCGTTGACCGGATGTTCGGCCAGACGTGCGGCTAGTGCATGCGCACGCAGCACGCCGACTTCGCTCAGCCCCGGGTCGGTGCTGTCGCTCTTGGCCTTTTCGGCGTGACGCACGACGATGACCACCGTATCGGGCGTGGCCGCGACCGCGGCGGCTGAGGCAAACGCGATCAGCAGCAGGATGGGCAGGAAGAAACGCATGGCGTGATCCGGAGCGGAAAGCGCGAGTCTAGCGCGTCACGACTTGAGCAAGGTCAGCAGGCCGCGTGCGGTGCGCAGACGCGAGGCGGCATCGGGCAGGTCCATGCGCACGCGCAGCTTGTCGGGGCCGTCCATCGAATAGATCTTCGGCTGCGACTGGATCAGTCGGATGATCGACATCGGGTCGACCTTCGGCTGCGGGATGAAATGCAGTCGACCGCCCTTGTCGCCGAGTTCGAGCTTGCGCAGGCCCAGTCGGGTCGCTTCGAGTTTCAGTTCGGCGACAGCGAACAACTGCTTGCTCGGATCGGGCAGCACGCCGAAGCGGTCGACCATCTCGATCTGCAGGTCGCGCAGCGCGTCTTCGTCGCGTGCCGAGGCGATGCGCTTGTACAGGGTCAGGCGGGCATGCACGTCCGGCAGATAGTCTTCCGGAATCAGCGCGGGGATATGCAGCTCGACGTCGGCGCCGTGGCGCACGCTGGGATCGAGGTCGGGAATCTTTCCGGATTTGATCGACTTGACCGCGCGCTCGAGCAGTTCTATGTACAGCGAGAAGCCGATCTCGGCGATCTGTCCCGACTGGCCTTCGCCGAGCAGTTCGCCGGCGCCGCGGATTTCCAGGTCGTGGGTGGCGAGCGTGAACCCCGCGCCGAGTTCTTCCAGCGACGCGAGCGCTTCCAGGCGTTTCTCCGCATCGCCGGTCATCGCCTTCTTGTTCGGCACGACCAGGTAGGCATAGGCGCGGTGATGCGAGCGGCCGACGCGGCCGCGCAGCTGATGCAGCTGCGCCAGGCCGAAGCGGTCGGCGCGATTGACGATGATCGTGTTCGCGCTCGGGATGTCGATACCCGATTCGATGATCGTCGTGCACACCAGCACGTTGAAGCGCTGGCGATGGAAGTCGAGCATGACCTGCTCGAGCTCGCGTTCGGGCATCTGGCCGTGGGCGACGCGGATGCGCGCCTCGGGCACGAGTTCGGCCAGCTCGCGCGCCATCTTCTCGATCGTGTCGACTTCGTTGTGCAGGAAATAAATCTGGCCGCCGCGTGCGAGTTCGCGCTGGAAAGCCTCGCGCAGCAGTGCGTTGTCCCATTGCGTGACGAAGGTCTTGACCGCCAGGCGGTGCGCGGGCGGCGTGCCGATGATCGACAGCTCGCGCAGGCCGCTCATGGCCATGTTCAGCGTGCGCGGGATCGGCGTGGCGGTCAGCGTGAGCAGATGGACTTCGGCGCGCAGCGCTTTCAGCGCCTCTTTCTGGCGCACGCCAAAACGCTGCTCCTCGTCGACGATGACCAAACCGAGGTCGCTGAACATCACGTCGCCCTGCAGCAGGCGGTGGGTGCCGACGATCACGTCGATCTTGCCCTCGGCGAGCAGGGCGAGCGCGGCCTTGATCTCTTTCGCGGTCTTGAAACGCGACAGCACCTCGACGCGAATCGGCGAGTCGGCGTAGCGGTCGCGAAAATTACGGTAGTGCTGTTCGGCGAGCAGGGTCGTGGGCACGAGCACCGCGACCTGCTTGCCGGCGACCGCAGCGACGAACGCGGCGCGCACCGCAACCTCGGTCTTGCCGAAGCCGACATCGCCGCAGACCACGCGGTCCATCGGCTGCGGATGCCCGAGGTCCTTGATGACCGCATCGATCGCGGCGAGCTGGTCGGGGGTTTCTTCGAACGGGAAGGTCGCCGCGAACGGCTCGTACATCGCCCGGTCCACCGTGAGTGCCAGCCCGACGCGCGCATGCCGGCGCGCCTGGATCTCGAGCATTTCGGCGGCGACGTCGCGTACCTTTTCGGCGGCTTTCTTTCTCGCCTTTTCCCAGGCGTCGCCGCCGAGCGAATGCAGCGGCGCGAATTCCGGCGAGGTGCCCGAATAGCGACTGACCAGCTGCAACTGCGCCACCGGCACGTACAGCTTGTCGCCCTTGGCGTATTCGATGCACAGGTATTCGCCGTGCACGCCGCCGGACTCGAGCGTGATCAGGCCTTGGTAGCGACCGACGCCGTGATCCTCGTGCACGATCGGCGAACCGATCGTGATCTCGCTGAGGTCGCGCAGCACCTGGTCGGGATCGCGTGCCGCGCGCTTGCGACGCTGGCTCTGATCGGTGCGATCGGGAAACAGCTGGCGCTCGGTGAGGACCGTCAGCGCCGGCTCGGTCAGCGCGAAGCCGTCTTCCAGCGCGGCGATGGTGATCGCGAAGCGCGCCAGACCTTCGGCCGACGCGTCCGAACTCGGCGAAGCCTTGCCGACGAGGAATTCGTTCCAGCCCGAGACGGTCGCCGGCTTCAGGGCGCCGGCGGCCAGCACCTCGATGAGCGCCTCGCGACGTCCAGCCGAATCGGCGGCGATCAGGATGCGGCCGGGATAGTGGTCCAGGAACGAGCGCATCGCCGCGCCGGGTTCCTCGCCCTTCACGTTCCAGGCCAGTCGCGGCGCCGGCTGTTCGGCCATCGCGACGGCCTTGTCGAGATGCGGATGCTCCGGTCCGCAGATCTCGATGCGATCGATGCGATTGAGCTCCGCACGCAACGCGTCCGGCGGCAGGAAGATCTCGTCCGGTGCCAGGATCGGGCGTTCGACATCGTGTCGGCGCTGTTCCCAGCGATCCTGGGTCTGCGCCCAGAACGCCACGGCCGCCGCATCGACGCCTTCGCCAAGCACGACCAGCGCGTTGCGGTCGAGGTGTTCGAACAAGGACGCCGTGTGCTCGAAGAACAGCGGTAGGTAGTACTCGATGCCGGCCGGCGATCCGCCTTCCTTGAGATCCTGGTAGACGGGGAAACGTCGCGGATCGAAATCGAAGCGTTCGCTGAGTTTTTCGCGCACGCGCTTGGTGCTCGCGGCGTCGAGCGGGAACTCGCGCGCGGGCAGCAGCTTGACCAACGCGACGGGATGTTCGGAGCGCTGCGTTTCCGGATCGAAACTGCGCAGGGAATCGATCTCGTCGTCGAACAGCTCGATGCGGTAGGGCACATCCGAACCCATCGGGAACAGGTCCAGCAAGGCGCCGCGCACGGCGAAGTCGCCCGGATCTAGCACCTGCGGCACGTTGCGGTAGCCGGCGGCTTCGAGACGGCGTTTTTCGCTGTCGAGGTCGAGTTTCTGTCCCTTCTTCAGGTCGAGCGCATTGCCGGCGATCCAGGCGGGCGGCGGCAGGCGCTGCATGAGCGAAGACACCGGCACGACCAGGACGCCACGTCGCGTGCCGGGCAGGCGGTACAAGGCCGCGACGCGTTGCGAAACGATGTCGGGGTGCGGGCTGAACAAGTCGTAGGGCAGGGTTTCCCAATCGGGAAAATGCAGCACGGGCAGATCACCACCGGCGTCGCCGGCGAGAAATACTCGCAGATCGTTTTCCAGTGACTGCGCGGTGTGCGTGTCGCGCACGACAGCGAGTACCAGACCGTCGTGGCGGCGTGCAGCTTCGGCCAGGCCGAGGGCCATCGCGCTCGCACTGGACGGCGCGCGCCAATAGGCGCGCTGCTGGCCGGCACGCGGCCGGGGCGGGGCGGGAAGGGAGGGGCGGGAGGTCATCGGCCGCGCAGTTTATCAGGCCGCGACAGGCAGGCCGCGACGATCAGGCGATGGCGAGCGTGATCCGGAACAGTCCCGGCGAGCCCAGGATCGCTTCGCGATGGAAGCCCAGCGAGGCGGCGAGGCGCAGCATCGGCTCGTTGTCGTCCATGACGTCGCCCCACAGCTCGCGCACGCCGTGGCGTGCACACCATTCGATCAGGCGTTGCATCAGCACGCGGCCCAGGCCCATACCGGCGACGAAGTGCGTGACCAGCAGTCCGAATTCCGCGCGGCTGCGGTTGTCGTCGTCACGCGCCAGCCGTGCGACCGCGCCGATCATCGCGTCGCCCGGCGGCAGCGGCTCGGAAGCAACCACGACGAAGGCGCGATCGGGATCGGGATGCGTGAGCTGATACAGATGCTCTTCGCTCAGCGCCTTGATCGGATGCAGGAAGCGCTTGCGCACTTCATCCTCGTTCAGCAGGTGGAACGAGGACGCGATCGGCACCGCATCCAGCGGCGCAATCGGCCGGATCTGCACGCGGCGGCCATTGGCCAGGCCAAGCGTCTCGATGCGGTACAGGTCCGCAAGGTCGGAGCGGCGGGTGCGGAAGACGGCGGTCACGGGCCTAGACTGCCACGACTGGCCCGGCGGGGTGCTCTAAACCCGATTTCGCCGGACCGAAGGCGCGCCCTCAGCCCGGCGGCGGGGTGAAATGCGCAAACGTCACAAAATGGCCCCCCGGCTCGCGGATGGTGATCTCGCGCGAGCCGTAGAACGTATCGCGCACGGGATTGACGACCTCGCTGTCGCCCAGTCTTGCCAGGATCGCGTCGAGATCGGGCACTTCGATGAACACGAAACTGGCCGAATCGCGATGCTGGGCGGCCACGGCAGGCAGGTCGGCGGCGAGGCTGGCGCGGGACTGCAGCATGATCTCGACACCGTCGCGCACCAGCAGGACGAAGCCGAGTTCATCGCCTTCGGGTACTTCGGCGACACGCTTGAAGCCGAGTTTGTTCTCCCACAGCGCCAGTGACGGCACGATGTGCTCGACGAACAACACGCTGGTGGCCTTGTTGACGAGGGTGCTCATGGTCCGGTCCTTGGCGATGCGGGTTGGCAACGGGGCAATGATAAACTGGCGGTCCAGAAACAACGCGACCCAGGTAGCTTCGAATGGCCGGCAAAGGCGACTCCGTCAAGACCATCTTCTACGCCCTGGGCGCGAATTTCGCCATTTTCGTCGCCAAGGCGGTGGCCGCGTGGATCACCGGCTCCAGCGCGATGCTTGCCGAGGCGGTGCACTCGCTCGCCGACTGCGGCAATCAGGGCCTGCTGTTGCTCGGCATCAAGCGCGCGAAACGTCCGCCCTCACCCGACTATCCGCTGGGTTACGGCAAGGAGATCTATTTCTGGTCCTTCCTCGTTGCGCTGATGCTGTTTTCGGTCGGCGGCGTGTTCTCGCTGTACGAGGGCTGGCACAAACTGCATTCGAGCGAGCCGCTGAGCTACCCCTGGATCGCGGTCGGCGTGCTGACGTTCGGCATCATCGCCGAGGCCGTGTCCATGCGCGCCTGCCTGGTGGAAGTGAACAAGGCGCGCGGCACGCAGAGCCTGTGGCGCTGGTTCCGGGAAAGCCGGCAGGCCGAGCTGGTGGTGATTTTCGGCGAGGATCTGGCCGCCTTGTTCGGCCTGGTGTTCGCGCTGGCCGCCGTTGTGCTGACCATGATCACGGGCAACCCGGTCTTCGATGCGATCGGCACCCTGGGCATCGGCATCCTGCTGGTGGTGGTGGCGGTGTTCGTCGCCGTCGAAGTCAAGGCGATGCTGATCGGCCAGAGCGTCGAGCCCGTCACTCGGGAGGCCATTCGCGCCTTCCTGCAGCAACGGCCGGAGGTCAAGAGCCTCTTCAGCCTGATCACCCTGCAGATGGGCAACGACATCATGGTCGCCGTGCAGGCCGAGATGGCCAATCCCGACCTGAGCACGGCCGAGACGATCGCCCTGATGAATGCCACCGAGGCCGCGCTCAAGGCGCAATTCCCCGACGTGAAGTGGTGCTTCTTTGAGCCTGACGACTCCGATTGAGTCGAACCCGCCGCAACGGGTGACATTCACGGCCTGCATTCGCTAGGCTGGCACCGCCCCCGTAGGGTCGTTTCGAGGATGGCAATGCCCCGACCGCTCCGGTCCTGCCGCGTCGCATGCTGGGTTCTGGTCTTCGGACTGGGCGGGGCGCTCGCTCCCCTCACGCTGGCAGCCAGTCCCGAAACCGCGACACGCCTGGCCGAGGGTTCGGACGTGCCCCGACATGCGCTCGAGGCGCGCGCGCTCATCGAGCCCGAAGCCGTGCTGCAGGAGCTGCCGGCGGAAATCGCCCAGGCGAAGGAACGAAACGATTCGCGCGAGCTGGCCTTGCTCTACCTGGCCCAGGCCAACGCCTGTCGCGTCGTCGCCAACTGGAGCTGCCAACGCGATGCCGGCGCCGAAGCCCATCGCGTGGCCCTGATTGCACGGCAGCCGATTCTGGTCGTGCGCGGGCTCATCGCCGAAAGCCGCGCGAGCATTGCGATGCAGGACTTCACGCGCGGCGAACAGCTGCTCGGCGATGCGCAGGTCGTGCTGAAGACGACGCCGTCGCCGGAACTGTCGTCCGATGTGTACCTGGCCTATTCCTCGTTGAGCTATTCGCTGGGCAAGCATGCGCTGGCCGCGCAATACGCCGACCGCGGCCTGGCCGTGCTCAAGCCCGGGCAGGCGCTGCCGATGCAGGTGCGTCTGCTGCGCAATCGATCGCGCGCGGAGTCCCAATTGGGCCTGACCGATGTCGGCAAGCGCACGCTGGCGCAGGCGCAGACGCTCGCCGAGCGCGTCGACGACCCCAAGCTCAGTGCCGAGCTGTATTTGGAATGGGCGCGTCAGGCGCACCTGAACGGCGACGTGGCCGGGCAGAAGGCCAGCGGCGAGAAAATCCTGAAAATGGCCGACCGACTGAAGAATTCGCAGCTCGTGGGTCTGGGGCACGAGGTGCTGGGCGTGGCGGCCGGCGACGCCGGCGACCTGGCCGAGGCCGAACGCGAACTGCGCATCGCGCAACGTTCCTTCCGCTCGCTGAACCAGGGCCGCGACGAATTGCGCGTGCTGCGCGAGCTCGTCGGCACGATGCTCGGCAATGGCAGTGGCCGTCGCGAAATCGATCCGGCGATGGTGCAGCGTTTCCTCGAACTCGAACAGCAACTCGACCAGGCCGAACGTGCGCAGGCCTCGGACGATTTCGATGCCCGCCTCAAGTATGCCGAGCGCGAGGTCGAACTCGTGCGCTTGAAAGGCGAGGCGCTGCTGGCGCAGGAGCGCGCGAAAGCGCTGACGCGCGGCAACCAGTTGACCTGGTGGCTGATCATGCTCGGTGCCGCGATGGTCGTGGTGCTCGCCGTGTTCCTGGTGTTGCAGCGGCGCTCCAACCGGCGCCTGGGCGAAAGCGAGCAGCGCTATCGCGTGCTTGCCGACAATTCCAGCGACATGGTCGTGCGCATGCGGCCCGATGGTCGCCGCCTGTACGTCTCGCCCTCGGCTAAGACCATGCTCGGACGCGAGCCGGCGGAGCTCATGGAGCCGCGCTGGGATCTCGTGCATCCGGATGATCGCGCCACGCTGGTGGACGCGATCCGTCAGCTGACCGAGCAGGGCGGCACGCGCTCGGTGACCTATCGCGCCCAGCATGCCGATGGCCACTATGTCTGGATCGAGGCGCTGGCCCGGTCCGTGCCGGCCGCCGTGACCGGCGGCGCGCCTGAAATCATCTATTCGGGGCGCAACATCAGTGCGCGCGTGCGCACCGAGCAGGCCCTGGCCGCAAACCAGAAGATGCTGCGTGCGATCACCGACAATATTCCGGCCCTGATCGCCTATATCGACACCGATGAGCGCTACGGCTTCGCCAATGCCCTATATGCCAACGTGTTCGGCATGAAACCCGAGGACATGATCGGGCACACGGTGCGCGAGACGGTCGGCGATGCCCTGTATTCCGGCGTGCGCAAGCACGCGGCCGCCGCCTTGCGCGGCGAACGCGAGACCTTCGAGGGCCACGGCCTGGTCGGCGGCCAGCAGTATCACTACCAGGCCAACTACGTTCCCGACATCGACGCCGACGGCAAGGTGCACGGATTCTTCGCGCTGACCTTCGACATCACCAAGCTCAAGCTCGCGGAGATCGAGCTGGAGAAGCTCGCGCGCTTCGACAGCCTCACCGGCATCGCGAACCGCCGCCAGTTCGACGAGCGCCTGTCCAGCGTGCTCGCACGCAGCCAGCGTCATCACACGCCGGTGGTGCTGTTGTACGTCGACATCGATCATTTCAAGAGCATCAACGACAGCTACGGCCATTCCGTCGGCGACGGCGTCATGCGCCAGTTCGCGACACGACTGAAAGCTTGCGTGCGCGACGGCGACCTGGTGGCGCGACTGGGCGGCGACGAATTCGCCGTGCTCATCGACGACGCGCCCTCGCCGGAAGTCGGCGACGTGATCGCGAGCAAGCTGATGCTGGCGATGCAGGCGCCGATGCGTGTCGAAGGCGTGTCGCTGGATGTCGGCGCCAGCGTCGGCATCGCGTTCTACTGGGATACACCGGACGCCGAATCCCTGATGGCCGCCGCCGACGAAGCCCTGTATTCGGCGAAAGCCGCAGGACGCCGTACTTTCCGCCTGGTCGAGCGCGACTGACGCCGGCGGCTGCTACACGATTTTCCGGAGCCAGGCCGTGACCGTCAGCGATCGCTTCCGCACCCACGAGGTCGACAACCAGCCGCCTGCGCTGACGCCTTACGACGCCTATGCGACCGATCTGCCCTTGCGCGAGGCGCTGGCACGCGAAGGCGGCGGCTGGGCCGAACCGGAGGTCGCGGCCTACGGCCCCCTCGTCGGCGGCGAGATGATGGAGCTCGGCCGCCTGGCGAATGCGAACCGACCGGTCTTCAAGCCCTTCGACCGCTACGGCCATCGTCTCGACGAAGTGGAATTTCATCCGGCCTACCATCGCCTGATGAGCCTGGGCGTCGGTCACGGCGTGCCCAACTTCGCCTGGCGTCACGCCGAGTCGCCCGGCGCGCATGTCGCACGCGCGGCGCTGATGTTCCTGCACAACCAGGCCGACCAGGGCACGAGCTGCCCGCTGACGATGACCTATGCCTGCGTGCCGGCGCTGAACCACGCGCCGGCGCTCGCGGCGGACTGGTTGCCGCGCATCACCGCACGCGACTACGACGCGCGTCACGTGTCCGCGGGCGAAAAGGCCGGCAATACCGTCGGCATGGGCATGACCGAGAAGCAGGGTGGCTCTGATGTGCGCAGCAACCGCACGCAGGCGCTGTCGGCGGGCACCGGGCAGTACGAACTGGTCGGGCACAAATGGTTTTTCTCCGCGCCGATGTGCGACGCCTTCCTCGTGCTCGCGCAGACCCAGGCGGGCCTCTCGTGTTTCCTGTTGCCGCGTTTTTCCACCGACGGCAGCCGCAACGCCATCCGTATCCAGCGTTTGAAGGACAAGCTGGGCGATCACAGCAATGCCAGTGCGGAGGTCGAATTCCACGGCGCGCAGGCCTTCCTGGTGGGCGAGGAGGGACGCGGAGTCGCCACGATCCTGCAGATGGTGGCGTTGACGCGCCAGGATTGCCTGATCGGCTCCGCCAGCCTGATGCGTCAGGCCTTGGTGCAGGCCGTGCATCATGCGCGGCATCGGCGCGCGTTCGGCAAGCCCCTGTCCGAGCAACCGCTGATGCGGCAAGTGCTCGCCGATCTGGCCCTGGAATCGGAAGCGGCGACTGCGTTGACCTTCCGGGTCGCGCGCGCCGTCGATGCGAGCGCGCGCGATCCGCAGGAAGCCGCGCTCGCGCGCATCGTCACGGCGCTGGGAAAATACTGGGTCTGCAAGCGTGCGCCGGTCTTCGTCAACGAAGCCCAGGAGTGTCTGGGCGGGGCCGGCTATGTCGAAGAGTCGAACCTGCCTCGGCTCTATCGGCAGGCGCCGTTGAATTCGATCTGGGAAGGCAGCGGCAATATCCAGTGTCTGGACGTGCTGCGCGCTCTACAACGCGAGCCGGCGAGTTGCGAGGCGTTCTTCGCCGAACTCGACGCCGCGCGCGGTGCGCACGCGCTCCTTGACGCCGAAGTATCGCGATTGCGCACCTGGCTCGCCGGCGATCCGGCCGGATTGGAAGCGCAATCGCGCTGGCTGGTCGAGCGCATGGCCCTGGCGCTGCAGGCATCGATCCTGCTGCGCGCCGGCCAGGAGGCGATCGCGGCGTGTTTCTGCGAAACCCGACTGGGTCCGGCACATGGTCTGGCTTTCGGCACGCTGCCGGCCGGCGCGCCGGTGCAGTACCTACTCGATCGCGCGCTCGCGATGTAGACGCAGCGTCGGTCGCGGCGCGTGCGGCATCAGGCGCGCATCGCGGCTTGCCACGCCTGCGCCGAAGTCTTAGCCTGCGCGCATGTCCAAACGCATCAGCAAGTACACGGGACCGGCGGGTGGTTGGGATGCGCTGACGAGTTCGTTCCGGCATCTGCGCGAGCAGGGCATCGTCGGTCGCGGCGCAGCGACGATGCTGCAGGCCAATCAGCCGCAAGGGTTCGACTGCCCCGGCTGCGCCTGGCCCGACAAGAACCCGCACTCGACCTTCGAATTCTGCGAAAACGGCGTCAAGGCCGTGGCGGCCGAGGGCACGCGGCGTCGGGTCACGCGCGAATTTTTCGCCGAGCATTCGGTGTCCGCGCTGGCGCGCCAGGATGATTATTTTCTCGAAGGGCAGGGCCGTCTCACCGAGCCGATGTTTTACGAAGGCGAGGACGACCACTACCGGCCCGTGAGCTGGGACGAGGCTTTCGCGATCGTCGCCCGCCATCTGCAGGCCTTGCCCGATCCCGATCAGGCCTTGTTCTACACCTCGGGCCGTACCTCGAACGAAGCGGCCTTCCTGTATCAGTTGTTCGTGCGCGAGTTCGGCACCAACAACCTGCCCGATTGTTCGAACATGTGCCACGAGCCCTCGGGTGTGGCGATGACCGAACAGATCGGCGTCGGCAAGGGCACGGTGGTGCTGGAGGATTTCGAGCAGGCGGAAGCGATCTTCGTGTTCGGACAGAACCCCGGCACCAATCATCCGCGCATGCTCGGCGAACTGCGCGAGGCGGCGCGGCGCGGTTGCCGGATCGTCGTGTTCAATCCCTTGCGCGAACGCGGGCTCGAACGCTTCGCCGACCCCAAGAATCCGGGCGACATGCTCACCGGCGGCGGCACGCCGATCGCTACGCATTACTACCAGTTGCGCACCGGCGGCGATCTCGCGGCCGTCAAGGGCATGATCAAGGCAGTGATCGCGTCCGGCGCGCTGGACAGCGATTTCATCGCCGAACACACCGAGGGATTCGAGGCGGTGCGGGCCGATGCGCTCGCCGAGGACTGGTCGCTGATCGAAACCGAGTCGGGTTTGTCGCGCGCGCAGATCGAAGAAGCCGCCGGGGTCTATGCCGCATCGAAGGCCACGATCCTGTGCTGGGCGATGGGCATCACCCAGCATCGCCATGCCGTGGCGACGATCCAGACCTTGATGAATTTTCTCCTGCTGCGCGGCAATCTCGGCAAGCCCGGCGCCGGCGCGTGTCCGGTGCGCGGGCATTCCAATGTGCAGGGCGACCGCACGATGGGCATCTACGAGCAGCCGTCGGCGGCGTTTCTGGACCGGCTGGGCGCGGCCTTCGATTTTTCGCCGCCGCGCAAACCCGGCCACGACGTGGTCGGCGCGATCGACGCGATGCTGCGCGGGCAGTGCCAGGTCTTTTTCGCGATGGGCGGCAACTTCGCCGCCGCTTCGCCCGACACCGAGCGTACGGCCCAGGCCTTGCGCCGCTGTGCACTGACGGCGCATGTCGCCACCAAGCTCAACCGCTCGCATCTCGTGCACGGGCGCCAGGCCCTGATCCTGCCGTGCCTGGGGCGCACCGAGATCGATCTGCAGGCCGCAGGTCCGCAGGGTGTGACGGTCGAGGATTCGATGAGCCAGGTGCATGTCTCGGCAGGCATGAATCCGCCCGCCTCCGAGCACCTGCTCAGCGAACCGGCGATCGTCGCGCGCTTGGCCGAAGCGACCCTGCGCCAGAGCAAGACGCGCTGGCGCTGGCTGGTCGAGGACTACGACCGCATTCGCGACAAGATCGCAGAGGTCATCGAGGGCTTCGCGGATTTCAATGCGCGGGTGCATCGTCCGGGCGGGTTCTATCTGGGCAACGCCGCGCGCGAGCGGCGCTGGACGCAGGCCGGCGGGCGCGCGCGTTTCTTCGCGCATCCGGTGCCGCGTCGCCATGACGACTCGGCGCTGCTCACGCTCATGACCATCCGCAGCCACGATCAATACAACACGACGATCTATGGGCTCGAGGATCGTTATCGCGGCGTGTCCGGCGAGCGGCGGGTCTGCTTCATCAGCCGGATGGATCTGCAGCGACTGGGCTTCGCGGCCGGCGACTGGGTCGATCTGATTTCGGTCTGGCATGACGGCGAGCGCGTCGCCAAGCGTTTCCTGCTGGTGGAATACGATATTCCGCCCGGCTGTCTCGCGGCCTACTACCCCGAAACCAATCCCCTCGTGCCGCTCGACAGCGTCGCCGAGCGCGCCGGCACACCGGCATCGAAGTCGATTCCCGTGCGCTTGCAGGCGTCGCGAAACATCGACCTGCGGTTGCAGTCGCCGTGATCGAAGCCCGGCTTGCCGCGGTGCTGCGCTTCGTCGCCGAGCACGAACCGGCGTCGCTGGCGAAAGTCGCCCGGCAACTGACGCTGTCGCAAAGCGAGCTGCTGCGCCTGCTGGCAATCCTTGGCGACGACGTCGCCGTCGGGGGCTTGGGACTGGTCGAGATCGAGGACGCGGGTTCGCGCCGCTTGCTGCGACCCAGCCCACGCGGCCGTGCCTGGCTGGCGGAACACGCATGAGCATCGAGATCAGCCATCGCGTGTCCGCGCTTCGCCTCGACGGCGAGACCCTGTCGCGCCAGACCGAAGTGCTGGCCGAGGAAGTGCCGGTCGCGCTCGTCTACAACGGCCTCTCGCACGCGGTCATGATGGCGACGCCGGCGGATCTCGAGGATTTCGCGGTCGGCTTTTCGGTGACCGAGGACATCGTCGGCGGCGCCGACGAAATCCGCCTGATCGAGCGCATCGAAACGCCTCAAGGGTTGTCGCTGGAGATGCTGATTCCGCAGGCGCGCTTCGAGGCCCTGGAGGCGCGCAGCCGCAATCTGACCGGACGCACCGGCTGCGGACTGTGCGGAGCCGGCACGCTGGCGGCGGCGATCCGGCCGGTGCGGCAGGTGTCTGCGACAGCGCAGCTGGATCCTTCGCGATTGCTGGCCGCATTCGCGGAACTCGAAACCCGGCAGCCACTCAATCGCGAAACCGGCGCAGTGCATGCGGCCGCGATTCTCGACCAACACGGGCAGTTGCATGTGCGCGAGGACGTCGGTCGCCACAATGCGCTCGACAAGGTCGCGGGGCACGTGCTCCGGCAAGGGTTGTCGGCACGGGCGCTGCTGGTGACCTCTCGCGCGAGCTACGAAATCGTGCACAAGGCGGCGCAGATCGATTGCCCGCTGGTCGCGGCGATTTCGGCGCCGACCGCGCTGGCCGTGCGCCTGGCGACGGAGGCCGGCGTGAGCCTGATCGGATTTGCGCGCGACCAGCGACTGACGCGCTACACCGGCACCGATGTCGCGCCGGCCTAGGCGCGACGGAAGGTCACGACCAGGACATCGCGATACGCGGGCAGGGCGGGATCGAGCGGCTCGACCGGCGTGACGCCGTGATGCACGCGATTATCGTCGACCAGCGCGGCATCGAAAGGCGCAGTCAAGGTGAAGCTGTGCGTGAAGCCGCCTTGTTTCGTGCCGATCAGGGTCGTACCGCTGGCGATGTTGATGCGCTGGACGAGCAGGACGAGCACATAGTCGACGCCGTCGCGGTGCATGCCTTCCGGTGTCGGCTGGCCGGGCTCGCCGGGACGCGCTTCGATGCGGAACTGATGCACTTCGACCTGCCAACGGGCAACGGCCGGTGCGAGGCCGCCGAACAAGGCATGGCAATACGCGAGGATGGTTCTCAGGCTGGCGCCGTCCCCGATGGCGTCCGCGATGGGTTCGAACCAGCGCTCGATGCCGCCGTTGAGCGGGTTGTAGTCCAGACCCTGGTAATGCGGCTGATGCGCTGCGCGCCGGACGGTGCCATCGGCGCCGGCAACGAAAACGGCGTGGCGTCGACGACGGTAGCGGCCGTGGTCGGCCATGTATTCGTCGAGACCCAGGTCATTCCAGCTCGCGGTGAACGCGCTCCAGTCGGACAGGGCGCCGGTCGCGGCAAGCCGTTCGCGCATCGTCGTCGCGGGCACGAAGGCGTGGCCTTCGTGGGCAAGCTGCGCAGCAATGGACGTGTCGGAAGTCGTCATGGCTCATTTTAGCGGGAGCGCGGACGTCCACGCACGGTCGCCCGTGCTGTCGGGGCAGGCAGTCCAGTCCGCTAGAATCCGCAGGTCACCCCGGAGACCGCCGATGCCCCTGCCTGCCGCCACGCCACCGCTGACCCGCGCCGAAAGCAGCGACTACACCTATACCTCGCGCCATGCCGATGTCGTCGCCTTCGTCGAGGCCTTGCGCGCACTGGGCGATCCGCGTCTGCATATCGCCGATTTCGGCACGACACCCGAAGGTCGATCGCTGCCCTTGCTGGTGCTGTCGGCGCACGGACATTTCACGCCGGCCGCCGCGCACGCCTCGGGCTTGCCCGTGGTGTTGGTGATCAACGGCATCCATGCCGGCGAAGTCGAAGGCAAGGAAGCGAGCCTGATGCTGGTGCGCGACATCCTCGCCGGCCACCACGGCGACCTGCTCGAGCGCATGACCCTGGTCGTCGTTCCGCTGTTCAATGCTGACGGCAACGACCGCATCAGCCCCGAGAACCGTCGTCTGGACATCACCAAGTTCAGCGGCCAGCTCGGCCCGGATTCCGGCGTGGGCACGCGCGTGAATGCCGCGGGCATCAATCTCAATCGCGACTACATGCGTCACGAAGGCGCGGAGATGCGCCTGCTGCAGACCGGCGTCTGCCACGTCTGGAACGCGCACCTGGTGATCGACTGCCACGCGACCAATGGTTCGATCCACCGTTTCGCGCTGACCTACGACATTCCGCATACGGTGCTCAGCGGCCGCCCCGAGCCGATCGCGTACATGCGCGAGACCCTCCTGCCGGCGGTGACGGCCGCGGTCAAATCGCGCGAAGGTCTGGACACGTCCTACTACGGCAACTTCCAGCGCGACGAAGGCGGGCAGGGCACCGGCTGGATCACCTACACGCACCATCCGCGTTTCGGCGGCAACTATCGCGGCCTGACCAACCGACTCGACCTGCTGCTGGAGACCTATGCCTACATCAGCTTCGCCGAGCGTGTACTGGTGACCTATGCCTTCCTGCGCGAGACCTTGGCCCATGTCGCCGCGCACGGCCAGCAGATCGTCGCCTTGCTGGCGACCTGCACGCAGCCGCGCGAAGACATCGCCGTGCGTTACCGGCTGGAAGCGTTCGCCGATCGCGAGATCGAAGTGCTCACGCGCGAGCCGTACACGCTGCAGGGCGGTCCGATCAGCGTGAAGGTGCCGTACATCGGGAATTTCGTCGGCGAGCAGATCGTGCGGCGCCCTTTGGCCTATGCGGTGCCGCCGGCGATTGCCGCGCATCTCGCGCGGCATGGGCTGCGTGTGGAAACGCCGACGGTCGCACCGGCCCTCGATGCCGAGATCGCGATCGTGCGCGGCGTGGCGAGCATCGCCGGTCGCGACATTCTCGAAGCCGATGCGGCGACGAACCTCGAGGCTGACTATCGCGCCGAGCGTCGTCCCTTGCCGCCAGGCTGGTCCCTGGTGCGCACCGACCAGCAATACGGCGCGATCGCGGTCTACCTGTGCGAGGCCGGCAGCGATGATGGCTTGCTGGCTTGCGGGCTCGTGTCCGATCCGGCGCCGGGCAGCGAATTCCCGGCGTGGCGGGTGCACGGTATCGGATGAAGGAACGAGGCATGTCGCTGCGCAAGGATTTTTCCGTGTCGGCTCTCGTCGCCGGCTTCGTCACGGTGCTCGTCGGTTTCACCAGTTCGGCGGTCATCGTTTTCCAGGGTGCGCAGGCAGTCGGCGCGAACCCAGCCGAGATCGCCTCGTGGATGTGGGCGCTGGGCTGGGGCATGGGGCTGACCTGCATCGGTCTGTCCCTGCGCTATCGCATGCCGGTGGTCACGGCCTGGTCGACACCCGGTGCGGCGATGCTGATCACCGGCGCGGCCGGCGCCTCGCTGCCCGAGGCGATCGGCGCCTTCGTGGTTTCCGCCGTGCTTATCACGATCGCGGGCTTCAGCGGCCTGTTCGAGCGGCTCATCGATCGCATTCCCGCTGCGATCGGCGCCGGCATGCTCGCGGGGGTGCTGTTGCGTTTCGGCATGGACGCCTTCGTCGCGATGAAGACGCAGTTCGGCATGGCCTTGCCGATGTTCGTGGCCTATCTGCTGATGCGACGCCTGTCGCCGCGTTACGCGGTGCTGCTGACGCTGGCGCTTGGCATGACGATCGCCGCCGCGCAGGGCTTGCTGCGTTTCGAAGGGTTGACCCTGGATTTCGCGCGACCGATCTGGACGACGCCGGCGTTCTCCGTGTCGACGATCATCGGCATCGCGGTGCCGCTGTTCGTCGTGACGATGGCGTCGCAGAACGTACCGGGCGTGACGGTGCAACGTGCCTCCGGGTTTGCCGTGCCGATTTCGCCGACCATTGGCTGGACCGGGGTCGCGACCTTGCTGCTGGCACCGTTCGGCGCATACGCGCTGAATCTCGCGGCGATCACCGCCGCGATCTGCACGGGCCGGGAAGCGCACGAGGATCCGGGCAAGCGCTACGTCGCGGCGGTGTTCGCCGGGGTTTTCTACTGCCTGGTCGGCGTATTCGGCGCTACCGTCGCGGCGGTGTTCGCGGCCTTTCCGAAAGAGTTGATCGCCGTCATCGCCGGTCTGGCCTTGCTGGGCACGATCGGCAACGGACTGGCGACGGCGCTGGCGCGCGAATCCGAACGCGAGTCGGCGATCATCACCTTCCTGGTGACGGCCTCGGGTGTGAGTCTGTTCGGCATCGGCTCGGCGTTTTGGGGGTTGGTCGCCGGCATTCTGGCCTTGCTCGTGCTTCGACCGCGCCCGCCAACGGCGCAGGCGCCGAATTAGCGGCGCCTAGCGGGACGCGCGATCGCCCAGTCGTTGGGCGAGCCCGGGATCGAGCGAGGCCATGAAGTTTTCCACCGCATCGGTGTAGCCGCCCGGCTCGCCGAGGTCGGCATTGATCTGAGCATGCGTGCGGTCCTGCGGTAGCAGGGCGGCGCGGGCGCCCAGGCCGTTCGATTTGTCGACATAGGCCTGCGCCTGCGTGCAGGGCTGGTCGCGGCGCTGGCTCGAACACACGGCCAGCAGCGGCGTGGCGCCGCGCGCGAGCATTTGCATCGGCGAGGCCTGTTGCCAACGCGCCGGATCCGCGCCGAAGGCCTGGTCGTAGAACGGCAGGTGACGCCGGTTCATCACAGCGACGATGTCGATCGCCGCGCTGTCGAGCGACACGGTGCCCAGCCATCGGCGCGCGCCCAGGGCGCTTGCTCTTGCCGGCGCGGCAGCGAGCAGGGCGACGAGATGCGCGCCGGCCGAATGTCCCATCAGCACGAACTGGTCGCGATCGCCGCCCCAGGACGCCGCCTGCGCCTGCGCGAAAGCGAGCGCGCGGGCGACGTCGTCGGCCTGCTGCAAGGCATCCTGCGCAGGCAGCATGCGGTAGTTGATCGACACGAAAATGAAACCGCGCGGCAGCCAGCGCGCGACCTTGTTCTGCACGACGTTCGCCGCGCCTTTGTCGCCCACGCGCCAGGCACCGCCATGCACCATGAAAATGACCGGCGCGTTCTTCGCACCGGCGGGCAGATAGACGTCCATGACCTGGGCCGGATCGCTGCCATAGGCGAGGTTGCGCTGGATGCGGGCGCCAGCGGGTAGCTCGATGGTTGTTTCACTGCCCGTGTTGCCACGTGCCTGGCCCAGACGCGCGCCCAAGGGACGCGCCGTCGCGCCAAGAACGATCAGCGACAACAGCAAGCCGGTCAGCAGCGGGGGCGGAAAGCGCATGGGGTCTCTCTCATCGGGCATTGGTCCCTTCAACGCCCGATCGCCGGTTCCGTTGACAGCAAAACCTATTCCGAATCCACGCCCGCCAGTTCCATGACCCAGGGGGCGACTTTCGGCTCGCCGGCGAAAAATTCCTTCGGCTTCTTCTCGCCGATCGCCCACCGGTGGATCCAGCTAGGGCCCCATTTGCCGGTGTAGGCATCGGCGCGCCGGTAGGCCGGATCGGCGACGGCTTCCTCCAGCGTGACGAAACGGTAGCCGCGCGCGCGGATCGCGGCGATCAGCTCGGCATAGGTATCGGCATTGAGCTCATTGGCATGCATGAGCAGGATCTGCGGCAGGTTGTAGCCGAGCAGGCCAATCGATTGCTGCTCGAAATAGTCGATCTTGGCGATCATGTACGGCACATAGTCGTGGCGAAGCCGCGCCAGCGTCTCTTCGCGCAGACCGTCCTGGATGCCGGGATTCGCCAGCGTCTTGCGATACGCGGCCGCCCAGACCCAGTCGGAGGTGTCGACGGTCACCGGTGCGATGCGATAGCCGTGCTCGGCGAGGAAAGCCTCCAGCGCGGCCTTGTCCTCGGGCGTGCGGCCGGCACGCAGATACGGATGACGGAACCAGCGCGGCGTCTTGTCGCGTTCGGCGAGCAGCGGGCGCAGGAAGATTTCGCCGTGCAGGATTTCGCCTTCGAACGCTTCCAGCCCGACCGCGTGCAGATCGTCGTGACCGTAGGTGTGGTTGCCCAGGTCCGCGCCCGCGTCCAGCCAGTCGCGCAGCATGTGCACGCGCGCGGTGTCCACGCGCGTGCCGGCGACGAGCTTGCCTTCGTTGACGAATCCGACGACCGGCACCTTCGCCTGTGCGAGCGCGGCCATCAGTCGGTCGTGATGCGCCGACAATTCCGCGGAAATGGACTTGCCTTCCGCGACGGGCCAGCTGCCGTCGTTGATCGTGGCCCAGGGCAGGTCGTCGATGGTGATGCTGATGCGGCGATCCACCGCCGCCGCTGTCGCCGGCTTGGTCGCGGTGGTGCCCGTGGCAGACGCGAGTGGCGTCAGCAGGAGGAGCAGCAGGCCCGCGCAGGCGAGCAGACGTTTTCCGGCAGGGCGAGAGGACAGGAACATGCGTCGGCGGTCTCCGCGATCATCGGGCTGGGGGCCGCACCCCTGCGGCGGGATCAGCCTAGCAGGCTTCGCCGACCGTGAAAGGCGTTAAGAAAACATTTGTCGGGGCCGTCCGTGTCCGCCGGGACGACATCGGCACGTTCGCTGCATTCGTGGCCGCCCTGAAGGCCACGTCGCGCGCCTATGGTGGCGCGCCTCATGACCCAGAGGAACTCTCGATGAAACGCAATCTTGCCACCCTTCTTTTGGCAACCGCCGCCAGCCTTGGCGTCGTGGGGCTTGGTTACGCCGCTGTCACCGACGAATCCGTCGGCGATGCCGATTCCTTCGGCCGTGTCGTGCATTGGATCGGCGTGGTGTCGACCGGCAGCGTCCTGCTGACCAGCGACTGCACGCCGGACCCGGATTTCCCGCTGGGCGTGGACGATCGCTGCCTCGTGGTTAATCCCGACGCCGTCGTCACTTCGTTCGACTATCCCGATCTGGGCCGCATCACCCTGCCGGCGAACAGCAGCAACAGCATGCTCTGCCATTGGGCGACGCCGATCATGACCTACACGTTCAACAATCCGACCGGCGTGCGCCAGAACGCGCGTTTCCTGGTGCGCGGCAAGTTCCGCATCGAGAGCCCGGTGCTGAACAACCCGGCCCTGATCGATCCGACCACCGAGCTTCCGTTCAATGGCGGCTTCGACGTCCTGCTTCCGACCTATCGCGACTACCGTTCGATCGAGCCGGGCCAGAATGCGACGCACACCATCCAGTACTCGCGCGATTGCATCTCGGGTCTGGTCAGCAAGCGCTCGCTCATCGAGACCTATGGTCTGACGCCGGCGCAGGCGAACAACTTCTTCAACCGCAAGATCACCATCCGAGCCGGCCTGACCGGTCAGACGAACATGGTGTCGAACGCGAGCATCATCTTCGGTACGCGCTTCCAGGGCGATTGATCGCCTGAGCTGGCGTGGCGCAGGCCGCGGCCGCCCCTTGGGTGGTCGCGGCCTCGCTGTTTTTAAGGGTCGGAAGCGAGTCGCAGAAGATCCCAGGCGTTGCCGTAGAGATCCTCGAAAACGGCGACGGTGCCGTAGGCCTCGGTGCGCGGGGCTTCGCGGAAATGCGCGCCCAGCGATTGCATGCGCGCGTAGTCGCCGGCGAAATCATCGGTATGCAGGAACAGGAACACGCGACCGCCGGCTTGATGCCCGATCGCGGCGGTTTGTTCCGGGCCCACGGCCTTCGCCAGCAGCAATCGCGTCTGTCCCGAGCCTTTCGGCGCGACCAGTACCCAGCGTTTGTCCTCGCCCAGCCGCGTGTCCTCGATCAGATCGAAGCCGAGCACCGTCGTGTACCAGGCGATCGCTTCATCGTAGTCACGCACGAGCAGGCTTAGCGCCGCGATGTTCCGGGCCATGGCTCAGGTTCCTTCGCGAATGATCCAGTCCAGGCGCGCGTTCGCATGCGCCTCGCCGAGCAGGCGCGAGAGCACGGGCAGCACCGGCGCCAGTTCGCTGTCGAGCTGGTAGGGCGGATTGACGATCAACATGCCGCTGCCATTCAGGCGCAGGGGCGAGTCGTCGGCACGCACCAGCAGTTCGACCGTGAACGCGGACTTGCAGGGCAGGTGGGCGACTTTACGGAAGAACGGATTGAGCGTCCGTCGCTGTTTGATCGGATACCACACCGCGAACATGCCGGTCGGCCAGCGCGCCAGACCTTCCTTGAGCGCGGTCAAGATCGTGCCGAACTCCGCTTCCTGGGCCTCGTAGGGCGGGTCGATCAGCACCAGGCCGCGTTTTTCCTTCGGCGGCAGCATCGCCTTCACTGCGCCGTAGCCGTCGCGTGCGTGCACGCCGACGCGGCTGTCGGTCTTGAACAGAGCCGCGAGTGCGCGCGCTTCCTCGGGCTGCAGCTCGCAGGCGGCCAGGCGGTCGCCGTCGCGCATCATTTGCGCCGCGAGCAGGGGCGAGCCGGGATAGTTGACCAGGGCACCGACCGGGTTGTCGGCCTGCACGCGCTTGAGATAGCGCTGCACCAGGGCCGGCAGGCCGTGCAGCACGAACAGGCGGAAGATGCCGCCGCGGGCCTCGCCGGTCTTGTCTGCATGCTCGCCCTGCAGCAGGTACTGGCCGCGACCGGCATGGGTGTCGAGGACGAAAAAAGGCGTGTCCTTGCGTTTGAGGGCCTCGAGCAGGGCGATCAGCACGATATGCTTGAGGACATCGGCGTGGTTGCCGGCATGGAAGGCGTGGCGGTAGTTCATCGGGTCAGGATATAGACTTGCCGCAGGCAGCGCCAAAGTTCTGCCATCCCTCGACCCGCGCCGGCCGGCAGGAGAGCCATGCAGGAAGCCATCGAACTCATCCAGCGCTACTACGCCGCGTTCAATCGCGGCGACTGGGAGGCCATGTTGGCCTGCCTGTCGGAGGACGTCGCGCACGACCTCAACCAGGGCGAGCGCGAAGTCGGTCGCGATGCGTTCCGCGCGTTCCTCGCGCGCATGGATCGCTGCTATGGCGAACAGCTCCGCCAGATCGTCGTGATGGCGACCGCCGATGGTCGCCGCGCTGCCGCGGAATACGTCGTGCACGGCAACTACAAGTTCGACGACGACGGCCTGCCGCCGGCACGCGGCCAGGAATACGTGCTGCCCGGCGGTGCATTCTTCGACCTCGTCGACGGGCGCATCGCGCGCGTCAGCAATTACTACAACCTGCAGGACTGGATCGATCAGGTCTCGGCCTGACCGGCACGCCATGACGACCGCACCGTCCCCGAAGATCCTCGTCCTGCGCGGTCAGGAGGTCGTCGCGCACCTGCACGAGGTGGCGGCGTTGCGCATCGCGGTATTCCGCGATTTTCCCTATCTTTACGACGGCGACGCACAGTTCGAGGAAAAATACCTCGCGGCGTACGCCGATTCGCCCGAAAGCGTCTTCGTGCTGGCGCGTGATGGCGATCGCGTGATCGGTGCCGCGACGGGCATTCCACTCGCGCAGGACAGCGAGGTGTTCCAGGCGCCGGTACAGGCGCGCGGCATTCCGGTGTCGGACGTGTTCTATTTCGGCGAGTCGGTGCTGCTGCCGGCTTATCGCGGCCTGGGTCTGGGCCACCGCTTCTTCGACGAACGCGAAGCACATGCACGGGCGCTGGGACGGTTCCTGTGGACCGGATTCGCCGCCGTCGACCGCCTGCCGAGCGACCCGCGGCAGCCAGCCGACTATCGCGGCAACGACGCGTTCTGGCACAAGCGCGGTTATGTCCGGCAACCGGGCATGACGATGCACCTGGCCTGGCGCGAAGTCGGCGAGAGCGAAGAGACCGAGAAGCCGCTGACGTTCTGGCTGCGTGCGCTGGAGCAGACCTGATGGACGTCGCCGTTGCGAAATATCCGATCGAGGCACCCGCCGACTTCCGCGCCTTCGCCGAGAAGCAGACCCGTCTGCTCGGCGATGCGAAAGCCCAGGGCGCACAACTGGCCGTCTTGCCCGAATACCTGGCGCTGGAACTCGCCGCAGGTTTCGGGCCGGCCGTACGCGCCGACCTGCATGCCTCGCTGGCGGCCCTGCAGCCCTTGCACGCGGCCTGGTGCGAACTGTTCGGCAATCTCGCGCAGCGTCTGCAGTTGCACGTGGTCGCGGGCAGTTTCCTGATCGAGCACGGCGAGGGACGCTATCGCAACCGGTCGTACTGGTTCACGCCCGAAGGTCGGACCGGGTTCCAGGAAAAACTTCAGCTCACCGGCTTCGAAAAACAGACCGGGGTCATCGATGGCGGCGACACACTGAAAGTGTTCGCACTGGGCGGGCGGCGGACGGCGATCGCCGTGTGCTACGACAGCGAGTTTCCGCTGCCGGTGCGGGCGCAGGCCGAAGCCGGTGCACGGCTGCTGGTCGTGCCCAGCTGCACCGACACCGCCGCCGGTGCGACGCGCGTGCGGGTGGGCTGTCTGGCGCGTGCGCTGGAAAACCGCTGCTTCGTCGCGCAGTCGGTGACGACGGGCGGCGTCGAATGGAGTCCGGCCTTGGACCTGAACACCGGCGAGGCGGCGATCTATGCGCCGATGGACCGCGGCCTGCCCGACGACGGCGTCCTTGCGCAGACGCAGGGCGACCAGGTCTGGGCGCTGGCGCACCTGGATTTCGACGCGCTCGATGCCAGTCGTTTGCAGGCCCAGGTCGCCAACGATCGCGACTGGCCCGGCCAGCGCGCGGCGGCGTTTGCGCGCGCCCGCGTCGAACCTCTGGACTGATCTTATGGCGACGATACTCATCATCGAAGACGAGGCGGCGATCGCCGATGCCGTGCTCTACGCCCTGCGCGCCGAAGGTCACGTTGCCGAGCACTGCCTGCTCGGGCGCGAGGGACTGGCGCGGCTGCGCGCCGGCGATATCGATCTGGCGATTCTTGACGTCGGTCTGCCCGACATGACCGGCTTCGACCTGTGCCGTTCGATCCGGGAGTTCTCGGCCTTGCCGGTGATCTTCCTGACCGCGCGCGGCAGCGAGATCGACAAGGTGCTCGGTCTGGAGCTGGGTGCGGACGACTACATGGTCAAACCGTTTTCGCCGCGCGAACTGGTCGCCCGCGTGCGCGCGCGCCTGCGCCGCGTGAGCGCTCCCGGCGGCGATGCAGGCCGCTGGCGCGAGATCGGTGCGTTCGCGCATGACGTCGCGGGCCAGCGCATTCGTTTCGCGGGTCAGGAACTGGCGCTGACGCGCTACGAATACCTGCTGCTCGCCGCCTTGCTCGCACGCCCCGGCGCGATCCTTAGTCGCGAACGGCTGATGTCCGATGTCTGGCAGGACGCACCGGACACCGTCGACCGCACCGTCGACACCCACATCAAGACCTTGCGCGGCAAACTGCGTGCGGCCGATGCCAGCCGCGATCCGATCCAGACCCATCGCAGTCTGGGCTACAGCCTGAAGGCCTGATCGCATGCGCATCGGCCTCCGGATCTTCCTCGGTTATTTCCTCATCGTCGGACTCGCGGGCTTTTTTGTCATGCGCGTTTTCGTCAACGAGGTCAAACCCGGCGTGCGCCAGGCGATGGAAGCGACCCTGGTCGATACCTCGTCGGCGCTGGCGGCATTGGCGGCGCCGGAACTGCGCGCGGGCACGATCGCCGACGGCCGATTCGCGCAGGCGGTGAACGGGCTGCGCCGCGAGGCGCTCGACGCCAACATCGCCGGCGTGCCGAAGACCGATTTCGACTACCGCATCTACGTCACCGACGCGCGCGGCATTGTCGTCTACGATTCGGAGCAACAGGATGTCGGCCGCGACTTCTCGCGCTGGAACGATGTCTATCTGACCTTGCGTGGCCAGTACGGCGCCCGGTCCACGCGCAGCAATCCTGCCGACGACACCAGCAGCGTGATGCACGTCGCTGCGGCGATTCGCGACAACGGGCGCATCATCGGCGTGCTGACCGTGGCGAAAGCCAACAAGAAGACCGAGCCGTTCATCGTCGCCAGCCAGCGCGCGATCCTGCGCCAGGGCTGGATCCTGCTCGGCCTGTCGTTCCTGATCGGCCTGGGCGTGACCTGGTGGCTGGCACGCAGCGTCGAGCGCCTGAACCGTTATGCGCACGCGGTCGCCAGCGGCGAACGAACCAGTCTGCCCTCGGTCGGTGGCGGCGAGCTCGGCGAACTCGGTCGCGCGCTGGAGACGATGCGCGAAAAGCTCGACGGCAAGCAATACGTCGAAAGCTATGTGCACACGCTCGCGCACGAAATGAAAAGTCCGCTGGCGGCGATCCGTGGCGCTGCGGAAATTCTCGAGGGCGATCCGCCCGAAGCCGACCGCCTGCGTTTCATCCGCAACATCGACGGGCAATCGCAGCGCCTGGCGCAGATGATCGACAAGATGCTCGCGTTGGCATCGGTGGAATACCGGCAGCGACTGGAGCAGCGCGAGGCCGTCGATCTGGCGGTGCTCATCGAGGACGCGCGTGTGGCGGCCGAACCGCGCCTGGCGAAAAAATCGCTCGTGATGGCACCGACGGGCGCGACGCAGACGGTCTCCGGCGATCGGTTCCTGCTGGGGCAGGCGCTGGCCAATCTGCTCGATAACGCGATCGATTTCGCGCCGGCCGGTTCGACCATCGAGGTCGGACTGCGGCGCGAGGACGGCGAGGTCTGCCTCTCGGTGGCCGACGCCGGTCCGGGCGTGCCCGATTTCGCGGCCGACCGGGTATTCGAGCGTTTCTATTCCTTGCCGCGACCCGACGGCGCGCGCAGCAGCGGCCTGGGTCTGAGCTTCGTGCGCGAAGTGGCCACGCTGCACGGCGGCACGATCGCCTTGCGCAATCGCGAGGGCGGTGGGGCGGTGGCGGAGTTGCGGGTGCCGGTTTTGGCGTAGTCAAAGGCGCCCTCACCCTGGCCCTCGCACCGATTCCCTTCTCCCCTTGGGGAGAAGGTGGCCGCAGGCCGGATGAGGGGAGGGCGCAGTTCACTCCCACCACACAATCCCTCCCTCGACCCTTCACGCCGCGCACCTAGCCTGCATCCATCAGCCGGGCGGTTCCCGGCGGGAGACAGGGCATGAGCTTGCAAAGGTTTCAACGCACGGACGGGTTGCGGATCGGCAAGGAGACCTGCCGATGAGCCGCATGACTTTTTTCCTGAAAGCACTCGCGGTCGGCTTCCTGACCCTGCTGCTGATGATTCCGCTGGCGATGATCAACGGCACGATCGCCGAGCGTCAGAACTATCGTGAGGAAGCGATCGAAACGATCGCACAGTCCACGGCACGCGCGCAGTCGCTGGCCGGACCCGTGCTCATCGTGCCTTACACCGACGAATACACCAGTGTGGTCACCGACGAAAAAGGCCGCCAGACGCTCACCCGGAACAAGGTCGAACAACACTGGACCTTCTTCCCGAAAACCCTGGCGATGACCGGCCGCATGCAGCCCGACGAGCTCAAGCTCGGGCTGCACCGCGTCCGCGTCTACGAGTTGCGCTCGCAGCTGCAGGCGCGCTTCCTGCAGGAACTGCCGGTCGCGACCGATGGTGCGACGCGCACCGTCGGCCGGCCCTACCTGAGCCTCTCGGTGGCCGACGTGCGCGGCGTGGTCGGCACGCCCGTGCTGACCGTCAATGGCGCACGCACGGCGCTGCTGCAGGGCGCGGGCGCGTATCGCGAGGACACCGGGCTGCATGCGCCGCTGGCGGCGGCGCGTCCGGGCGACAAGCTCGATCTGGGCGTGCAACTGGACCTGGTGCTGAAGGGAACCGAGGCGCTGAACATCGTCCCGATCGCCGACAGCAACCGCATCACGATCGATTCGGCCTGGCCGCATCCGCAGTTCGGCGGCAGTTTTTCGCCGCGCAGCCGCCATGTCAGCGAAAAGGGCTTCGATGCGCTCTGGGAGATTTCCTCGCTCGCGGCCAGCACGCAGGCGCAATATCTGCATGACAAAACCGGCGACAGCATGGACCGGCTGCGCATCAGCCTGGTCGACCCGGTCAACATCTACACGCAGGCCGATCGTGCGAGCAAATACGGATTCCTGTTCGTGATGCTGACCTTCGTCGGCTTCTTCATGTTCGAACTGATCAAGCGCCTGGCGATCCACCCGATCCAGTACGGTCTGGTCGGCCTGGCTTTGGCGATCTTCTTCCTGCTGCTGATCAGCCTGTCCGAGCATATGGAGTTCTGGATCGCCTATCTCGCGGCCAGCATCGCCTGCATCGGATTGCTCGGCGTCTACCTGTCGGCGGTGTTGCACAGTGCGGTGCGCGGCGCGAGTTTCGCGTCGATGCTGACGCTGCTGTACGCGGCTCTGTACGGATTGCTGGTGTCGGAAGACAACGCGCTCGTGCTCGGCTCGCTGATGCTGTTCGTGATCCTCGCCGCGATCATGCTGGTGACCCGCCGCATCGACTGGTACGCGCTGGGCAACAACGGCACGGAACCGCCGCCGCTGCCGGCCGCGTCCGCCGGCGCAGGAAAGCCGTGAGCCAGCTGCCCTCGCGCATCTGCGTGCTCTCCCTTCGCCAGGCTTGGCCCTGGCGTTGGGAAATGGCCCTGCTGGAAATCGGATGCTGCAACGGCTGGCGCCTGCCCGACACCGCCGAACTGGCCAAGCATGCGAACGCCATCGGTCTCGCGCTGCGCTCGCAGGAAGCGAAAGCCGCGCTCGCGTTCGAGGGCTACACCCTGGTGGGCGCCTGCTGGCGCCCGCTAGGCACCGGGCTGGTGGTCCAGGGCGATCTGCCGGCTTTCGGGCCGTATGTGATGCCCCGGCAGCGACAACAGGGCCTGGATAGCCGATTGCTCGAAGCGATCGCCGCCTGAGTCGATCGGCTGGGTGATATTCGATAACTAGGTGAGTAATATTCACTTAACAATGGTTAGAATCACTAACCGGCGAATGGCCCAGCGCCGCCCGACAAGCGCGCTGATTTTATCGTGATCATCGCTAACACAAATGCTGCATTGCGCGCGGTTTTCGCGCCTTCCCATGCCTGGAAACAGCGGCTAGCCTCGCCTTGCATTGTCGCAAGCAGCGATATGGAACGGCCGCGGACCCGGCCCCAAGCCATACCGCCACGGACGGCGGCATCGCACCTTGAATCGATTTGATCCGCATCCTACGGGGAGAGCGGACCCGGGCCTGGGTTTTCCCGGCCCGGGTTTTTTCGTTTCAGGACCGGATCATTTCAGGACCGGATCAGAAGAACAGACTGACACCCGGCACCAGCCACAGGGACACCGACGCGAGGGTGCCGCCGATGACGGTGGCCGCGAGCACGTCGCTCGGATAGTGCATGCCCAGCACCACGCGCGACAGCGCCACGCTCAGCGTGAACGGCACCAGCAGCATGCCCAGCATCGGGTAATACGCCAGCGCGACGAGGGTGAACGAGACCGCGTGCAGGGTGTGGCCGGACGGAAAACTGTATTCGTCCAGCGGCGCGACCCAGGCCTGGATGCGCGCATCGGCGGCGAACGGACGCGGTCGCTTCGTCCAGCGCTTGAGCTTGCGATACAGCAAGGCGGCGATCGCACCGGTCGCGAGCATGTGTCCCGAGGCTGACAGGCCGCGCCAGCCATCGAACAGCGCGAAAAAGGCCATCAGCGCGTACCAGAACAGGCCGTCGCCAAGACGGCTGACCGCGCGGAAATACGCGCGCACGACCTGCCGACCGCCCCAGCGATTTGCGGCCAGGCACCAGGCCTGTTCGCGATGATGCAGGCGCGGCGCGACGGGTGTCATGCGACCTTGCGCGTCGGCGCGAGGGTGGCGAGCAAGTGCGCGAAGGCGCGTGCGACTTCCTCGGGATGCAGACTTTGCACCGCCAGGCGCGCGGCTTCGCCCTGGCGGAACAACGAGGCCTGGGTGCCGACTTGCACGGTTGCGGCGATGAAGGCGGCTTCGTCGCCGAAGGGTACGGCCGCGCCGTGTTCGCCGTCGCGCAGATGTTCGCGCGTTGCGCCGTAGTCGAAGGCCACCGTCGCCAGTCCGCTCGACATCGACTCGAGGGTGACATTGCCGAAGGTCTCCGACAGGCTAGGGAACAGGAACAGGTCGGCGCTGGCGTAATGGCGGGCGAGTTCGTCGCCGCGCTGGATGCCGCAGAACAGCGCGTCAGGATTGGCCGCCTGCAAGGCCGCGCGCCCCGGGCCGTCGCCGACGAAGATCAGCTTCGCGTTCGGACGCTGCGCCTGCAGCGCGCGGAAGGCGCGTACGAGCAGGTCGAGATTCTTTTCCGGTGCGAGTCGGCCGACGCTGAGCACCGCGATGTCGTCGTCGGCCAGTCCCCAGGACGCGCGCAAGGCAGCATCGCGCCAGCCGGGATGGAACTGACGCGTGTCGACTGCGCGGCCCAGGCGCTGCACATGGCGGAAGCCCTGATCCTGCAATTGCTGTTGCAACTCCAAGGTCGGCACCAGGGTTGCGTCGCCGCGGTTGTGGAAGCGGCGCAGCCAGGCGAAGACCCAGGGCGCGAGGAAACCGGCGCCGTAGCGACCGACATAGTCGTCAAAGCGGGTGTGGAAGCCGGTCGCCACCGGAATGCCCAGTCGCCGCGCCGCGCGCAGCGCCGACCAGCCCAGCGGGCCTTCAGTTGCGATGTAGATCGCGTCAGGCCGTTGCGCGTTCCAGCGCGATTGCAGTCGCCGGCCGGCCGGCAGGCCGAAACGCAGTCCGGGATAGCGCGGAATCGGCGCGCCGTCGACCAGCATCAGGTCCGGCAGCGATTGCGTGCTTTCTTCCGCCTGTTCGGTGCGGATCAGTGCGACGCGATGGCCCAGGCCGCGCAGGCCCTGTTCCAGCGATTGCACCGTCAAGGCCACGCCATTGATTTCCGGCGGGTAGGTTTCGGTGACCAGTTCGATGTGCAGTTTGGCGTTCATGCCGCGCAGCTTGGCGCGGCGGTATGCACGGGCGATGACGTTGCGATGACGCGGGCATGACCATCGGTCAGCCGGTGACGAAGCTCAGCCGGCTTCGACCTCGAGGCTGTGGCCGATATCCTTGAGGTAGTCGCGTTCGCTGTCGAGATCGGCTTCGGTCAGCGGATGCTGGGCGAGCCATTGCGGCGACAGGCGCAGGGCCAGGCCGCTGGAGCGCGCGCTGAGCGCGTGCAGGGGGATTTCTTCGCGGCCATGGCTACGATGCAGCAGCACCGACAGGCGCAGCAGCAAGGCGCAGCGCAGGGCCGCCTTGGCCAGGCGGTCGGGCAGGGATTCGACGCTGGGCAGATGCAGGCCGCGCCGCTGGTTGCGCACGAGAGCGGCGATGAACTGCTGCTCGGTCTTGGAGAAACCGGCGATGTCCGAGTGCTCGACGAGATAAGCGCCATGCTGGTGGTACTGGCTGTGCGCGATGACCAGGCCGATCTCATGGATGCGCGCGGCCCAGGCGAGCAGGCGGCGATCTTCGGCATCGAGCTGCCAGTGTTCGGCGACCTGGTCGAACAATTCCAGCACGGTGTGCTCGACGCGTGCGGACTGCTCCCGGTCCACGCCGTAGCGTTCGCACAGGGCCAGGATGGAGGCATCGCGCGGATCGCGTTCGCCGCCGCGGCCGACGATGTCGTACAGCACACCTTCGCGCAGGGCGTTTTCGCTGACCAGCATGCGCTTGAGTCCGAGTTCGGCGAAGGCGGCGTCGAGGATCAGCAGGCCGCCGGCGATGACCGGGCGTCGGTCGCCGGGCAGACCGGGCAAGCGGATGTCTTCGATGCGATCGAAGTCGAGCAGCTTGTCGCGAATCGTGGCGAGCGCGCCGTCGGTGATCGCGCCACGCGTGAGTTTCATGCTGGTCGCCATCTCGCCGATAGCCTTGATCGTGCCGGAGGATCCGAAGATTTCCTGCCAGCCAAGGCTGCGGTAGGTCGCGGCGAACTGCTGGAACTCGGCGGTGATTTCCGTCTGCGCCTCTTTCCAGCGTTTGCGCGACAGCTTGCCGTCGGCGAAAAAGCGTCGCGTGGTCGCGATGCAGCCCATCTGCAGGCTTTCGCGCTCTATCGCCTCGAAGCCTTCGCCGATGATGAATTCCGTGGAGCCGCCGCCGATATCCATGACCAGGCGACGCTTGCCGCGTGGCGGATGTCCGTGGGCGACGCCGAGGTAGATCAGGCGCGCTTCCTCGCGACCGGCGACGATCTCGATGTCATGGCCGAGCGCGGATTCGGCCGGCATGAGGAAGTTGTGCGGCGCGCGCAGCTGGCGCACGGTATTGGTCGCGATCGCGCGCACGTGCTGCGACGGAATCGTCGCCAGCCGCTGGCCGAAACGCGACAGGCAGTCGAGCGCGCGCATCAGCGCGTCGTCGCTCAGCCCGCCGTGGCCGTCGAGGCCTTCGGCCAGTCGCACGTGTTCCTTGATGCGATCGACGATGCGCAGCTGTCCCAGCACGTAACGCGCCACCACCATGTGGAAACTGTTCGAACCCAGGTCGACGGCGGCGAGCAGGTCACCGTCTTGCAGCGGCTGGGTGGCAACAGGCGTCATCGATCATCCACAAAGTCGGGCGAGCAGGGCGCCTTGGGCCGAGTACGGCGCCACCTCGGGCTGCGGCGGCACGCGAGTGTAATTGCCCTTGGCATCGAGCTGCCAGGCTTGCGTATTGTCGGTGAGGTAGTTAGCGAGTTCCTCGTCGAACACGCGCTTGGCCAGCGCGGGGTCCAGGATCGGGAAGCAGGTTTCGACGCGGCGCAGCAGGTTGCGCTCCATCCAGTCTGCGCTCGAGCAGAAGATTTCCGGCTCGCCGTCGTTGCCGAACCAGTACACGCGGCTGTGTTCCAGGAAGCGGCCGACCACCGAGCGCACCGTGATGTTCTCCGAGATGCCCGGCACGCCCGGGCGCAGGCAGCAGGCGCCGCGCACGATCAGTTCGATCTTCACGCCGGCCTGCGAGGCCTCGTAAAGCGCACGGATCACGGTCGCCTCGTTGATCGCATTCATCTTGGCGATGATGTGACCCGGGCGACCGGCGCGCGCGTGCTTGATCTCGCGTTCGATCTTTTTCAGGATGTTCTTGTGCAGGGTGAACGGCGACGCGAGCAGCCGCTTGAGCTTGATCGCCGGCGCCAGTCCCGACAGTTGCTGGAACATGCCGTGCACGTCCGCGGCGATCTCCGGATTGCAGGTCATCAGGCCGATGTCGGTGTAGGTGCGCGCCGTGCCCGAATGGTAATTGCCGGTGCCCAGGTGCACGTAGCGGCGCAACACCTTGCCTTCGCGGCGAACGATCAGCTGCATCTTCGCGTGCGTCTTGTAACCGACCACGCCGTACATGACCTGCACGCCGGCCTCCTGCAGACGGTCGGCGAGCTTGAGATTGGCTTCCTCGTCGAAACGCGCACGCAACTCGACGACGACGGTGACGTCCTTGCCGTTGCGCGCGGCAGTGACCAGGTGCTCGATGATCTTCGAGTCCTTGCCGGTGCGGTACACCGTCTGCTTGATCGCCAGCACGTTGGGATCGCTTGCGGCGAACGCGAGCAGGTCGAGCACGGGCGAGAAGCTTTCGTAGGGATGGTGCAGCAGCACATCGCCTTCGCGGATCGTGTCGAACGGCGAATCCTCGTCGAGCTGGCCCTTGCGCGACTTGAACGGCGGGAATTTCAGCTCTGGACGGTTGGCGAGGTCATAGACCTGCTGCACGCGGCTGAGATTGACCGGACCATTGATGCGATAGACGGCGTTTTCTCCGAGATCGAAGTTCGCCAGCAAGGTCTTGAGGATCGCCGGCGGGCAGTCCTCGGCGATTTCCAGGCGCACGGCGGGCCGGAAGCCGCGGCTCACCAGTTCGTCCTTGAGCGCGCTGGCGAGGTTCTCCACTTCTTCCTCGTCGACGAACAGCTCGGAATTGCGCGTGACCCGGAACTGGTACGCGCCCTTGACCTTCATGCCGGGGAACAGGTCGTCGACGAACGCGGTCAGGACCGAGGACAGGAATACGTAGTCGTGCTTGCCGCCGGAGATCTCTTCGGGCAACTGGATGATGCGCGGCAGGGAGCGCGGCGCGCGCACGATGGCCATGCCGCCCTTGCGGCCGAACGCGTCCTTGCCTTCGAGCACGACGACAACATTGAGACTCTTGTTGAGGATGCGCGGAAACGGATGCGCCGGATCCAGGCCGAGCGGCGACAGCACCGGCAGGATGTCGTTCTCGAAATAGTCGTGCAGCCAGCGCTGCTGGGTTTCCGTCCAGCTCGCACGCGTGAGCACGCGGATGCCGGCGTCGGCGAGGGTGGGACGCAGGATCTCGTTCCAGCAGCGGTACTGCGCCTCGACGAGCTTGCTGGCCTTGGCATGGATCAGCTCGAGCGCACGCGCGGGGGCCATGCCATCGGGAATCAGCGGGCCGCCAAACTGCAGTGCGGTACGCACGGTCGCCGCGCGGATCTCGAAGAACTCGTCGAGATTCGTGCACGAGATGCACAGGTAGCGCAGGCGTTCGAGCAGGGGCAGGCTGGTGTCCTCGGCCTGGGCCATCACGCGGAAATTGAATTCCAGCTGCGACAGCTCGCGGTTGAGGAACAGCTCGCCATCGGACGGCTCGATTGGCGTGAGACTGGAAGTCATGGGCTTGGGAATTCTCGAGGTCATGGCGATGAGATGGGTCAGTGGTTGCGCGGCCGGGTGCGTTCGGGGCCGAAGACGCAGGCGAAGGTACTCCCGCGACCGACCTCGCTTTCGATTTCCAGACGCGCCTGATGCAGGCTCAATACATGCTTGACGATGGACAGGCCGAGGCCGGTGCCGCCGGATTCGCGCGAGCGACTGGTGGAGACGCGATAGAAACGTTCGGTGATGCGCGGCAGATGCTGGGCCGGGATGCCGTAGCCGCTGTCTTTCACGCTCAATCGCGTGCCGCCGTTGTCGGTGCGTTCGAAACGGACCTCCACGCGCCCCTGGTTCGGCGTGTAGCGTACGGCATTGCTGACCAGGTTGGAAAAGGCGCTGTGCAGCTCCTTGGCCGAGCCGAACAGGTCGCAGGCGGCGTCGTCGAGCACGCTGATTTCATGGCGGCCCTGGCTGATCGCTTCCGCCTCGCGGCGCAGGGTGACCAGCAACGAGGCCATGCCGATCGATTCTTCGGGCAGATGATCCTGCGCTTCCAGGCGCGACAAGGTCAGCAGGTCTTCGACCAGTTGGGTCATGCGCTGCGATTGCCGGCGCATTTCCTCGACCATCGGCGCCCATTCGGGATTGTCCGCGGGCTCCATCATGTCGAGGTAGCCGTGCACGACGGTCAGCGGCGTGCGCAGTTCGTGCGAGACGTTGGCGACGAAATCGCGACGTACCTGTTCCAGCCGCATCAGCTGCGTCACGTCGCGCACGACCAGCAGCCACTGCCGGCCGGAATAGGCGATCAGGCGCAGGCTCAGGCGCTGGTTCTCGTCGACGGGACTGGCGACGTCCATCAGGGAGTCGTCGGTCACACCGGCGGCCAGCCACTCCTTCACGGCCGGCGCATGGACGATGTCGGTAAACGACTGGCCCAGGCTCTGCGGATAGTTCAGGCCGAGCAGGCGGCGAGCGGACTTGTTGAACCAGATCAGGTGGTTGTCGCGACGGTTGAGGATCAGGGCGCCATCGGGCATCGCCGTCGCGGCCTGCCGGTACGCGCGCAACAGGCCGACCAGACGGCGGCTGCGCGCGCGGTTTTCCGTCTGCCGGCGAAAGATCAGGGTTTCCAGCGCGGCCCACAGTCCTTGGCCGTGCACGGTCTGCAGTTGCTGGCGCCAGTCGAGGAAGCGCGAGACGCGGTACAGGCGCCAGTACGCGCGCGCCGCCACGCCGGCCGTGGCGAGCAGCAGCACCCAGGCGAGCTGGTGCAGCAGCAGGCCGAGCGCGACCGCGAACGCATACAGGACCAGCAGCCGGATCAGGGATTGTCGCCACGCAAGCCGGAGCAGTAGCGAGCGGCGCATCCCTGCGTCCCGGATCAATGGATCGCCGCGGAGAATCGGTAGCCCGATCCGCGGACGGTCTGGACCATTTCTTCCAGGCCGGTGGGTTCGAGTGCCTTGCGCAGCCGGCGGATATGCACGTCGACCGTGCGTTCCTCGACATAGACGTTGCCGCCCCAGACATGGTCCAGCAACTGGGTGCGGCTGTAGACGCGATCGGCGTGGGTCATGAAGAAATGCAGCAGGCGATATTCCGTGGGGCCGACGTGGATGGACTGGTCGCCGGCGTAGACCCGGTGGGCGCCGCCGTCGATGCGCAGTTTACCGACTGTCACAGAACCGTCGTCTTCGTCCTCGCGCGAGCGGCGCAGTACGGCCTTGATGCGGGCGAGCAGTTCACGGGCGGAAAAGGGCTTGACCACGTAGTCGTCGACCCCGGATTCGAGGCCGCTGACGCGGTCGTTCTCCTCGCCGCGGGCAGTGAGCATGATGATCGGGATGTCGCGGGTCAGGTCGTCCCGGCGCCAGCGCCGGGCCAGCTCCAGGCCGCTGCTGCCGGGCAACATCCAGTCGAGCAGGATAAGGTCGGGGACCCGTTCGGCGATCGCCGAGGCGGCCTCCCGGGCATCACCGGCGTGCACCGGTTCGTATTCGCCCTTGCGCAGGGCGAAGGCGACCATGTCGCGGATGGCGGGTTCGTCGTCGACGATGAGGATGCGTTTTTGCACTGCGGTACCCTGTCACTGGTGGGGGCTGCGTGCAAGTAGATAAAACTTTTGTGACCGTTCAGTGACCAGCCTGACAGGTTCCTAACCGCTGTCGGGCCCCTGATCCTCGGGTTTCATGCCTTGGCGGCGCATGTCGAGCACGATCGGCGTGATCGCGGCGATGCGTGCTTCGATGCGCGCCCGCTGGATGTAGTCGACATCCTCGCGCTTGAGCAGGCTGTTGAACTGGCTCAAGGCATCTTCGGCGCGACCGTTGAGGAAGGCGGACTCGGCATAGGCCTCGGAGGCGCGCGGCAGGTCGCCGGCCAGTTCGCTGGCGCGGCCGAAGTTTTTCTGGAACAGGGGGTCGTCGGCGCTCGAAGTCAGCAGCGGTCGCAGCACGGCCTGCGCACGTCGGCCGGCCTGCGGCGTGCCGATGTCGTTGAGGACGAGGGCGTAGCTGAGGCTGATCGCACGGTCCTGCGGATTGCGTCGCAGCAGTTCCTCGAAGCGCGCCCGGGCGATATCGTCGCTCTTGGCCACGTGGGCCGTCTCGGCCAACGCCAGTGCGATCCACAGATTGTCCGGGTGTTCCTTTGCCAGCGACTGGAAGGCGGTTTCCGCCGCCGTGGGGAACCCTGCCTTCATCTGCGCCAGTGCCAGTCCGTAGCGTTGTGCATCGGACAGACGGCCGCTGGCGAGGTCGGAGAGCGATTTGTATTCCTTCACCGCCGCACCGGGACTGGTGGCGCTGAGCACGCGCAGGCGCTCGCGCGCCCAATGGAACATCGGCGGCGGTGGCGCCGCGTTCGCGGAGCCGCCGCCCATCGTGCTCAGGCTCGCCGGCAGCAAGGGGCTGTAGGCAGGGCGCGTGTCACTGACCAGGCGTGGCGATTCACGTTGCAGACGCGCGGCGCGATCGCGCGCTTCGCTGATGCGCGTGGTGGTGACCGGATGCGACTGCAGGTACGACGGAACCTGGTAGCCGCCGGAATTGCCGCGCGTGGCGCGATCCATGCGTTCGAAGAAATCGGCCATGCCGTTGACGTTGTAGCCGGAGCGATACAACGTCTGGATGCCGATGCGGTCGGCCTCGGATTCGTTGGAGCGGGTGTAGTCGATCTGCCGCTGCATCGCCAGCGCCTGCGCGCCGACGACGGCGGCCGGAATGGCGTCGCTGCTGTTGCGGCTGTTGGAGCTTTGCGAGGCGACGATCGCGCCCAGCATCGCCAGCATGATCGGCAGCTGGTCGCGCTTGGCGCGTTCGACCGCGCGCAGCACGTGACGCTGGGTGACGTGGGAGATTTCGTGCGATACCACGCCGGCGACTTCGTCTTCGCTTTGCGCGGTGAGCACCAGGCCGGCGTTCACGCCGATGTAGCCGCCCAGGGTCGCGAAAGCATTGATGTCGCGGTCGCGCATCATGAAAAAGGTGAAGTCCTGCTGCGGCCGGTCGCTGACTGCGGCAAGGCGATGGCCCATGCCGTCGAGCCAGCTGTCGATCAGCGGGTCTTCGAGGACGTAGCCGTAGTGGCGCAGCTGGTAGAGGGTGTAGGCGCCGTATTCGCTCTCTTCGGCCGGGGTCAGCAGGGTGGCGGCGGACGAGCCCATGTCGGGCAGGGTGTTTTCCTGGGCGCGACTGCCGGCACTCAGCCCGAGGGCGAAGACCAGGGCGGCAGCCAGGGGAGCGGGGGACAGGGCAGCGATTCGGCGCACGGATGACTCCATAAGATCGGTCAAGCATGCGCCAGCCGGTCGGGCAACGAGTGAATCGGGAATTAACTTTCTACGGAAACGGACCCCGTGCCCTGTAAAATGTTCCTCGGCATCCCCATCTGAACCGGGTCAGCCAGGAGAACCGCGTGTCCGAAGTCATCATGTACACCACCGCCGTCTGCCCCTATTGCGTGGCGGCCAAGAATTTTCTGAAGTCGCGCGGCGCCGGCTACACCGAGGTGCGCGTAGACATCGACCCGGTCGCGCGGGCGTTGATGATGGAGAAATCCAAGCGCACGTCGGTGCCGCAGATCTTCATCAACGACACGCATGTCGGCGGCTACGACGACCTGGTCGCGCTCGACCGCGCCGGCGGCCTGAAACCCCTGCTGGAGACCACGCCGTGAGCCACATCGACGAAGCCGATCGCGTGAAGGCGTTCACGGAATTCCGGCAGCGCATGAATGAGCGCATCCTCGGTCACGACAACCAGGTCGTGAAGCGGTTCTTCGCGCTCGACACGCAGACCTACAAGGACGGTGCCCTGGACGTGAAGACCAAGGAGCTGCTCGGCCTGGTCGCGTCGATGGTGCTGCGCTGCGACGACTGCATCAGCTACCACATCGCGCAGTGCAAGGAAGCAGGCGTGAACCGCGACGAGTTCTTCGAGACCTTCAGCGTGGCCTTGGTCGTCGGCGGCTCGATCGTGATTCCGCACCTACGCCGCGCGGTGGATTTCCTCGACCAGATCGAAGGCGAGGGCATCCACGCGACGAAGCCTTCGCACGACCACGCCTGATCCAACGCCTTAGCTGCGCTGGGGAATCGTCAGCCCGCGGATCACTGCCGGCCGTGCAAGAAACGCGTCGAGCACGCGTTTGACGTTCGGGTAGTCGTTGAAGCCGACCAGGTCGCGTGCTTCGTAGAAGCCGATCAGGTTGCGCACCCAGGGGAAGGTCGCGATGTCGGCGATCGTGTAGTCGTCGCCCATCAACCAGTCGCGACCGGCAAGGCGATGTTCGAGCACTGCCAGCAGGCGTCGGGATTCCCCGACGTAGCGATCGCGCGGGCGCTTGTCCTCGTAGTCCTTGCCGGCGAATTTGTGGAAGAAGCCGACCTGGCCGAACATCGGTCCGATGCCGCTCATCTGGAACATCAGCCACTGGATGGTTTCGTAGCGACGGGCCGGATCGGCGGGCAGCAATAGGCCGGTCTTCTCGGCGAGGTAGAGCAGGATCGCACCGGATTCGAACAGGGCCAGCGGCACACCGTCGGGGCCGTCCGGGTCGAGGATCGCCGGAATCTTGTTGTTCGGGTTGAGCGACAGGAAGGCGGGCGAGAGCTGCTCCTGCGTATCGAAATCGACCCGGTGCGGCTCGTAGGGCAGGCCCGTTTCTTCGAGGAAGATCGAGACCTTGACCCCGTTGGGCGTGGGCAGGGAATACAGCTGCAGCCGGTCCGGATGCTTGGCCGGCCATTGGCGGGTGATCGGGTGGTCTGAAAGCGCGGTCATGGTCTTCTTCGTCGCGGAACTGTTAGTGCTAATGGGACCGGGCGCTGCCGTTTCCAGTCGCCGCCGGTGGAAAGCTGCGTTGTTGCCGCTGGCACAGGCCCAAGGCGGACCCCCGATCTGGCATAATGCGGCCCCTCTGGCGGTGACCTTCCCGCCCTCGAATCCTCAAGAAGAACAAGCCTTTATGACTCAGACGATTGCGGTTATCCGTGGCGATGGCATCGGCCCCGAAATCATGGACGCCACCCTGCATGTGCTCGACCAGCTCAACCTCGGCCTGAGCTACGACTTCGTCGATGCCGGCCTGGTGGCCTACGAGAAGCACGGCGAACTGCTGCCGGCCGCCACCCTGGCCGCGATCAGCAAGCACCGCATCGCGCTCAAGAGTCCACTGACCACGCCGGTCGGCGAAGGGTTCTCTTCGATCAATGTCGAGCTGCGCAAGCGCTTCGACCTGTACGCGAACGTGCGTCCGGCGATCAGCTTCCCCAACACCAAGTCGCGTTACGAAGCGATCGATTTGATCACCGTGCGCGAGAACACCGAAGGCGCTTACATCGGCGAAGGCCAGAGTCTGTCCGCCGACGGCGAGACCGCCCTGCTGACCCAGAAGATCACCCGCAAGGGCTCCGAGCGCATCGTGCGCTATGCCTTCGATCTCGCCCGCAAGGTCGGTCGCAAGAAAGTCACCATCGTGCACAAGGCCAATATCCTCAAGTCGACCTCGGGTCTGTTCCTGAAGGTCGCGCGGGAAGTCGCCGCGCAGTACCCCGACATCCAGTGCAACGAGATGATCGTGGACAACACCTGCATGCAGCTGGTCATGAAGCCCGAGCAGTTCGACGTCATCGTGACCACCAACCTGTTCGGCGACATCATTTCCGATCTGTGCGCCGGCCTGGTCGGCGGGCTCGGTCTGGCGCCGGGGGCGAACATCGGTACCGATGCCGCGATTTTCGAAGCCGTGCACGGGTCCGCGCCGGACATCGCCGGCAAGGGCATCGCCAATCCCTGCGCCCTGCTGCTGGGGGCGGGCCAGATGCTCGACCATCTGGGCAAGGTCGACGAGGCGCGGCGTCTGCGCAACGCGATCGTCCAGACCCTGCAGGCCAAGGACAACCTGACGCCGGACCTCGGCGGCCAGGGCACGACGATGTCGTTCGCGGCGGCCATCGCCTCGCGCCTGGGTGCCTGAGACGGACCGGCGCCGGACGCCTGGCGACCGGCAAACCGGTCCGAAAGACCCCCGGAACAGGGCATGATGCGCGACAGGCAAGACTGAGCGGCTTGCGCCGCGGGGAACAGGGCATGGGCTTCAAGGCTTTCAATCGCGGTCTGCGCCTGTGGCGGGCCATGGCATGGGTCACGCTGTCGATGCTGCTCGGTCTGTTCGTATCGAGCACGGCGCAGGCGCAGATCCAGCGCTCATTCCTCAATTCCGGTTTCGAAACGCCGGTGCTGCCGGCGAACTGCGCGTACTGGATCCCCGACCAGTTCATTCCCGGCTGGAACACGACCGAGCCGACCACGGCCTGGACCGTCTTCGGCGGCTGCACGATCCCGCCGGCGCTGACCACGCCCGGACCGGTCATCGAAATGTGGACCACGGGCTTCAATGGCGTGGCGACCGCGACCGGCGCGGGCAACCAATACGCCGAGCTCAATTCCAACAGCGCCGCGACCCAGTACCAGACCGTTTGCCTGGTCAACGGCGAGAGCGGCTCCTACAGTTTCTTGCATCGCGGCCGCAGCAGCACGACCACCGGCGACGTCATGGACTTCCAGGTCCTGAGCACCGCCGGCGCGCTCGTCCAGCAGATCGTGCGCGTATCCACGACTTCCAATGGCACGGCGTCTGCCGCGCCAGTCGCCGGACCGAGCACAGTCCTCGGCGCCAACGCGCTCGCCGGCAATGGCTGGCGCCAGTACCAGGGCACCTTCGTCTACACGGGCGCGGGCGGCGTCAATCGTCTGGCGCTGACCGCGGTGTCGGCGGCAGGCGGCATCACCTCCGGCAACTTCCTCGACGAATTCGTGGTCACGCTGCGTCCGGTGGTGGAGTTCGAAGCTGCCGCGTCCTCCGGCCGTGAAGCCGTGGGCACCGGTCTGCCGCGCATCAATGTCTCGGGCATCGTGCCGGTGGGCGGTGTCGTCGTCGCGATCACGGTCACCGGTGGCACGGCGACGCTCGGCACTGATTACACAACGCCCACCGGCGTCGCGGCGTTCACGATGACGATTCCCGCCGGCAACTACGACGGCGTCACCGCCAGTTCGTTCGCGTTGCCGATCACCGTGACCAACGAAGCGATCATCGAAAACAACGAGACGATCACCTTCCAGGTCAACGCCGGCGCCACCTACAACATCAGCTCGATCGCCACTTGCGGCGGCGCGGGCCGCACGACGTCGACCTATACCCTGATCGATGACGACGTCGATCTGCGCGTGGCCAAGACCTCGAACGTCGCCGCTGGCGGTCTCGGGGCGGCGGCCGTCTTCACCCTGACCTACAGCAATGTCACGCCGAGCGTGCTCACGCTTGCACCGCTGACCGCGCACGACGTCAGCGCCGTCACCGTGTCCGATACGCCGACCGGCCTGACCCTCGGAGCCTGGACCTGCGTCGCCGCCGGGGGCGCGACGTGTTCCGCCGCGAGCGGCTCGGGTGCGCTGCCGACGACGGCCGCGATGCCGGTCGGTGGTTCCTTGACCTACACGATCAATACCGTGCTGGCGTCGGCCGGCGCGTCTTGCCAGACGCTGTCGAGCAATGCCGCTACCGTCGCGACCACCGCGACCGGTACCGGCGCGGATGCGCTCGCTGAGGGCACCAGCGTGGCGGGTAATGCCGGCTATGTGTTCCAGCCCAACAGCGCGACCGCGTCGGTGGCCGTGCTGTGCCCAGTGAAAACCGTCAGCGTGCTCACCGATCTCGCGCCGACCGGCCCGTCGACGGGCGATACGCTGCGCTATTCGCTGAGCTATTCGCTGCCGGCGGGTGCGACGACGCTGACGAACGTGCAGATCGCCGACACCTTGCCTGCTGGTCTGACGTTCTCCAGCCTGTCGGTGACGGGCGCGACCGCGCTTGGCGGCTACGCCGGCAGCGGCAATCTGCTCGCTGCGGCGCAATCCCTGGTTGCCGGCGCCACCATCACTGCGAACATCGACGCCACAGTCAACGCGAACATCTCGGGCAATCTCGACAACCAGGGCAGCGGAACTGCGACCGGCCTCGGCGCGGCGATCACGACCGACAACAACGGCGCGCTCATTCCCGGCGACGTGGTCAACCAGCCGGAGGACGGCACGGCGATTCCGGATGTCACGCGCGTGCGCATCACCACGAGCACCGACCTGCGCGTGACCAAGACCGACAGCACGGGCAACGTGACGGCCGGCGGTACCACGACCTACACCCTGGTCGTAAGCAATCTGGGCCCGAGCAGTGCGAACAATGCCGTGCTCGCCGATCCGGCGGTGACCGGTCTGAGCGTCACCGGCGTCGTCTGTTCCGGCACGACGGGTGGTGCGGTCTGCCCGGCGACAGTGACGGTGGTCCTGCTACAAGGCGGCGGTCTGGTCATTCCCACGCTGCCCAGCGGCGCCACGGTCACCTTCACCGTGACCGCGAACGTCACAGCGACCGGCAACTGAGGCTTCCGCTGTCGCAAGAGAAAGGGCGCCGATGGCGCCCTTTTCCTGGTCAGCCGCGAAGTTTCCAGAAATGATCGAGCACGGCGACCTTGCCCTTGCCCGGTCGCGATGCGTGCACGAGCGCACCATGCACATAGTCCGCGGCCGCCGCGCAGGCTCCCGCGAGTGACTGCCCCAGGCTGAGCTGCGCTGCAATCGCCGACGCCAGCGTGCAACCGGTGCCGTGGCCTTCGACCTTCAGTCGCGCATGCACGAACGCGTGGCGACGACGGCCGTCATCGAGACGGTCGGTCATCTCGCGCCCTTGGAGGTGCCCGCCCTTGAGCAGCACCGCGCGCGCGCCAAGCGCGCGCAACTCGGCCAAGGCCCGGTCCGCGTCCGCGCCGCTGACGATGGTGTGACCGAGCAACAATTCGGCTTCGGGAATATTCGGCGTGATCACCGTGGCGAGTGGTATCAGGCGCGAACGCAGGGCGTTCAGCGCCGCAGGATCGAGCAGGCGCGCGCCGGAGCTGGCGACCATGACCGGATCGAGCACGACGTGTTTCGGCCGATGGCGTTCGAGCGCATCGGCGACGGCGTGGATGACACGCGCATTCGCGAGCATGCCCAGCTTCACGGCGCCGATGCGGAAGTCATCGAAGCAGGCGTCGATCTGTGCGTGCAGGAAGGCCGTCGGCGGAACGTTCACCGCAGTGACGGCCCGGGTGTTCTGCGCCGTCAGCGCCGCGATCGCCGACAGGCCGTGCACGCCATGCGCCGCGAATGTCTTCAGATCAGCCTGGATGCCGGCACCGCCGCCGGAATCGGAGCCGGCAATGGTCAGCGCGCAGATCGCACGCCGCTGGTTGCTCATGACCCGGAACCCTCGCGCAAACGTTGCCGTTGGCGATACGCGACGTAGGCCAGGCCGGTGATGCCGGTCAGCGCCGCCGGCAGATACAGGGCGGCGTACTGATAACGCGCGAACAAGCAGGCACCGAGCAGGCCGCCGGAAAAAAAGAATGCGATCACCAGCGTGCACAGGCCCAGCCGTCGACGTGCCACCGGCATGCCGCGCAGCGCGTGGCCGAGCATGATGCCGAGATCCGTGAACATGCCGCTGACGTGCGAGGTGCGCACGATCGCGCCACTGTACGTGGTCGCCATCGCGTTCTGCAGTCCGCAGGCCATCGCCGCACACAAGGCGCCGGCCGGTTGTTGGCGCTGGAACAGCGGCACCGCCGCCAGCAGCAGCAGCGATTCGAGCGTCAGCACCACGCCGTAGCGCCGGCCGAGTTTCAGGGTGCTGTCCTGGATGATCAGGCCGCTGAGCATCGCACCGCCGACAAACGCCGCCAACGCGCCGAACAGATGTCTGGCGCCGAGGGCATCGCCGTCGACGAGCGCGGCCGCGAGCAGGCTGGTATTGCCGGTGAGATGCGTGATGGCCTGGTGCTGATAGCCCAGGAAGCCGACGACATTGACGATGCCGGCCACGCAGGCGAGGGCGGCGGCGCCGACCCAGACCCACGTGGCCAGCCGCTCGGCCATGGAACTACAGCACTTCCGACGCGTAGTCGGCCAGGCGCGAGCGCTCGCCGCGACGCAAGGTGATGTGCGCGCTGTGTGCCCAGTTCTTGAAGCGGTCCACGGCGTAGGTCAGGCCGGAGGTCGTTTCGGTGAGGTAGGGCGTGTCGATCTGTTCGACGTTGCCCATGCAGATTATCTTCGTGCCCGGGCCGGCGCGCGTGATCAGGGTTTTCATCTGCTTGGGCGTGAGGTTCTGCGCCTCGTCGACGATGACCCAGCGGTTGAGGAAGGTGCGGCCGCGCATGAAGTTCATCGCGCGGATCTTGATGCGGCTCGCCAGCAGGTCATTGGTTGCGCCGCGGCCCCAGGCACCGTGGTCGTCGGTGTGCGTGAGCACTTCGAGGTTGTCGGTCAGCGCGCCCATCCACGGCGTCATCTTTTCCTCTTCGGTACCGGGCAGGAAACCGATGTCCTCGCCGACGCTGACCGTCGCGCGGGTCATGATGATTTCGCGATAGCGCTGCACGTCCATCGTCTGTGCGAGACCGGCGGCCAGGGCCAGCAAGGTCTTGCCGGTGCCGGCGGTGCCGAGCAGGGTGACGAAATCGATTTCCGGATCCATCAGCGCATTGAAGGCGAAATTCTGTTCGCGGTTACGCGCGTTGATGCCCCAGACCTGGTGCTGGTGCGAACGATAGTCGTCGACGATCTGCAGGATCGCGCGATCGCCATCGAGTTTGGCGACCTTGAGTTCGACTTCGTCCTCACCCGGCAGGTACAGGAACTGGTTGGCGTACCAGCCGTCGTCGGGCATGCGCCGCACTTCGTAGAAGGTGCGGCCCTTTTCCGTCCACGAGCGCAGGTTGCCTTCGTGGCGTTCCCAGAAATCGCCGGGCAGTTCGGTCGCGCCGGTGAACAGCAGGTTGAAATCGTCCAGCGCGCGGTCGTTTTCGTAGTCCTCGGCCGGCACGGCGCAGATCGAGGCCTTGATGCGCAGGTTGATGTCCTTGGACACCAGCACGACCGGGATGCCGGGATTGTCCTCGCGCAGTTGCAGGATCGAACCGAGGATCAGGTTGTCCGGCATGACGGTGCCGAAACGCTTGCCGGTTTCGACCGGCTTGAGCTGGAACAGCAGCTTGCCGACGCTCTCGGCGCTGCGCAGTTGCAGGCCTTTCGGCGGCGCCAGCGACACACCGCCGTCGAGATTGTTGCTGCCGTGCGCCTCGATCAGCTCGTTGAGGAAGCGGCTGACCTGGCGGGCGTTGCGGCTGGCTTCGGAATGGCCTTTCTTGCCGTTGTCGAGCTCCTCCAGGACCATCATCGGTATGAAGACATCGTGCTCCTCGAATTTGAACAGCGCAGTCGGGTCGTGCATCAGCACATTGGTGTCCAACACATAGATGCGCTTGCTTCTGGTCATTGATGGTTCCTGACAGAGGGACAGCGATATGCCGCCGTGGCTCGCATGGCGAGACGGCGGGTGGGGTGAAAACGAGGGACGGTCATTGCAGGCAGCCGAAGCGGAGGGCGGCTGGGTGTCCGTGACGACGGACGGGCGGATCGGCGAGGGCGGGTGATAGGCGTTCGGGCATTCGCGCTCAGAATTTCATCGGATCCATGATGGCGTCAAGGTTGAGGTGATCGCAGAACTCCATGAAATCGTCGCGCAGTGCAGCAATGTGCATGTTCGCCGGGATGCCGACGGTTACCTGGCAGGTGAACATCTCGGCGCCGGTCTGCATCGCCCGGTAGCGCGAACTCTGCAGGGTTTCGATGGTGATGCCCTGACGGTCGAAGAAATCGGCCAGCTGGAACAGGATGCCGGGTTTGTCGGCGGCGACGACTTCCACGATGTAGGGCAGCAGGTTGGACTGCATCGGCTTGGGGCCGGTGCGGTACCACACGAGCTTGAAACCTTCCTCGCGCTCGAGCCGCGTGAGCTGGGCTTCGAGCTTGGCGACCGCGTCCCAGGAACCGACCGCGAGCGCGATCACGGACACGTCGCGACCGACCGTCGACAGCCGGGCGTCGACCATATTGCAGCCGGAATCAGCGATGCGACGGGTGACCGCCAGCAGGGGAGACTGCGGATGCGTGGTGTATGCGCTGATCAGCAGGTGGTTTTCGTTGGCAGCGGGTCGAGCGGCAGCGTCGGTCAATGCGATGTTCCAGCGGCGGCGCGGAGGGTTTCGCGCCTGAAATGCCAAGCCAGCATACTTGCCGCCGCTTTCCCCCCGCAAGTAACATCGCACATGGATTTCTGAAGGCCACTCCCTTGCACCTCTCAGGCAGCATCACGGCCCTGGCGACCCCGTTCACGGCGTCGGGCGAGATCGATTTTCCCGCATGGCGGCGTCTGCTCGACCGGCAGATCGCCGGCGGCACGCGTGGCGTGGTCGTCGCCGGTTCGACCGGCGAAGCTGCCGCGCTGTCGGACGAGGAGTTCAGCCGCCTGCTGCGCTCGGCGGTGGAGCACATCGACGGGCGCATGCTCGTGCTTGCCGGTACCGGCCAGTCCAACACTGCCAAGACAATCGCCCAGACGCGCCTGGCACGCGATGGCGGGGCCGGCTTCGCGCTCGTGGTCACGCCGCCCTATGTGCGTCCGACGCCGGCGGGTTTGTTCGCGCATTACACCGCCGTTGCCGAAGAAGGTGGCTTGCCCGTCGTGCTCTACAACGTGCCCGGGCGCACCGGTTGCGATTTGCAGCCGGACACCGTCGCGCAGCTGTGCACGCACGCCAATATCGTCGGTCTCAAGGAAGCGCGCGGCGACGAAGCGCGCTGGAACGCCCTGTATCCGCTGGGTTCGGCCGATTTCGCCCTGCTCAGCGGCGACGATCCGACCTTCGTGCGCGCGATGCGCGGCGGTGCGGTCGGCGTGATTTCGGTGGCGTCGAACACGGTTCCTGCCGCATTCGCGCAGCTGTGCCGTCTGGTCAGCGCCGGCAAGGGCGATGAGGCGGCGGCACTCGATGCGCGTCTGGCGCCGCTGTACGACTTCCTCGGTATCGAATCCAATCCCATTCCGCTCAAAGCGCTGCTGCAGCGCCTGGGTATCGGCGAGGGCCTGCGCCTGCCGCTGACGACGCTGTCGTCCGCGCACGGCGCCGCCGCCGACGCCATGGCTACCCTCTGCACGCGGCTGGAATCGGGCCTGTCGTGACGAACTTTGCCGACTGGTCTACTGTCTACTCAATCCGCGGCCTGGCCGCCCGCCTCATTCCGCAGGAGCAACTGATGATTTCCGTCCGTCGTTACACCCGTCCCGTGCTGGTCGCCTTCGTGGCCCTGGCCATGATCTCCGCGACCGGCTGCGGCTGGCTCAAGAGCCGTTCGAACAAGAATTCCTACGCCACCAGCGTCGAGAACCGTCCCCTGGAAGTGCCGCCGGACCTCGATGTGCCCGATACCTCCGGTGCCACGGCCCTGCCGGCCGCCTCCCTGCTGGGTGGCCCGCATAGCCCGGCCAACACCGGTGGATTCCTCGTCGACGGCGACACCAAGGCCGTCTGGGGCCGGGTCGGCAGCGCGCTGGAAGGCATCGATGGCGCGACCATCACCGGGCGCGCGGAAGCCATCACCAGCTACGACGTGAGCTATCGCGAGGTCAATTTCCTGATCCGCGTGGAAGCCAGCGGCGGTCAGAGCCGCGTCAGCGCGATCAGCGCCGACGGCCTGCCAATGACCTCCGGTCCGGCGGCGGAACTGCTGACCCAGGTGCGCGGCAAGCTCTAAGCCTGCCGTCGCCGCAAAGCAGAAAGGGCGCCGATGGCGCCCTTTTTGTTGGTCTGCGTTCCGTGGAGTTGGTCTGCGTTCCGTGGAATTCAGCGCTGGAGCTGGTCGAGCTTACCGGTCTTGCCATCCCATTCGGCGGCATCGGGCAGAGGTTCGGAGCGCGTGGTGATCACCGGCCAGGCCTTGGCCAGCTCGGCATTGAGCGCGATGTAGTTTTCCTGGCCGGCCGGCACGTCGTCTTCGGGATAGATCGCCTTGGCCGGGCATTCGGGCTCGCACAGGGTGCAATCGATGCACTCGTCGGGATCGATGACCAGGAAGTTGGGACCTTCGTGGAAGCAGTCCACCGGGCAGACTTCGACGCAGTCGGTGTACTTGCAGCGGATGCAGTTCTCGGTAACGACGAAGGGCATGTTGCGTCCGACGGGAGAAGGGCGTTGGCGCTCCCTACGAGGTTCGAACTCGTGTTCTCGCCTTGAGAGGGCGATGTCCTAGGCCACTAGACGAAGGGAGCGCATGGATTGCGCCGATGGCAGAGGCTAGTATAGCGGCTCACTTGCCCGCCGCCTAGGCTTTGCCTGCGGCTCCGCCCGGCCGGAAGGATTCCGGCCTCGAGATCCCATGACGGAAACCACCTCACCCCTCAAGCTCGTCCCGCGCATCGTGCCGCGCGACGCGCACGGCATCTCCCGCAAGGACATCAGTCCGAATGCGTTGCGGGTGCTGTATCGCCTGCGCGAAGGCGGGTTCCAGGGATACCTGGTCGGCGGCGCCGTGCGCGACCTGCTGATTGGCGGACATCCGAAGGATTTCGACGTCGCCACCGATGCGACGCCCGAGCAGGTCAAGTCGCTGTTCCGCAACTGCCGTCTGATCGGTCGCCGCTTCCGTCTGGCGCACGTGGTCTACGGTCGCGAGATCATCGAAGTCGCCACCTTCCGTTCGAATGCCGACGATGGCAGCGGCGATCGCGAAACCGTCGACGAAGGCCGCCTGTCGCGCGACAACGTCTACGGCACGATCGAGGACGACGCGATCCGCCGCGACTTCACCGCGAACGCGCTGTACTACACCGTCGAGGATTTTTCCGTCCGCGACTACGTCGGCGGCTTCGAGGACGTGCAGGCGCGCGTGCTCAAGCTCATCGGCGATCCGGAAGCGCGGTATCGCGAAGATCCGGTGCGCATGCTGCGCGCGGTTCGCCTGGCCTCGAAGCTTGATTTCTCGATTGACCCGGCCGCGGCCGAGCCGATCGCGCGCCTGGCGCCGCTGCTGTCGGGCGCCGCACCGGCGCGCCTGTTCGACGAATGCCTGAAGATGTTCCTCGCCGGGCACGCCGAAAAGAGTTTCCTCGCGCTGGAAAAGAACGGTCTGTTGCCGGTGCTGTTCCCGGAAACGGCGAAAGCCCTGATCACCAATCGCAGCGGCGCCCTGCGCACGATGGTGATCCAGGCGCTGCGCAATACCGATCAGCGCATCGCCGACGAAAAGCCGGTCACGCCGGCCTTCCTGTTCGCCGCGCTGCTGTGGCCTGCGTATTGCCGCGAACTCGCGGTCCTGCAGAAAGCGGGCACCGATCCGCTGGTCGCGCAGCAGCGCGCCGCCGATCGCGTGACCTTGCACCAGGCCGAACGCATCGCGTTGCCGCGCCGGTTCTCGCTGCCGATGCAGGAAATCTGGTTGCTGCAACCGCGCTTCACCCAGCGCGTGCGCAAGCGCGTGTTCCGCCTGCTCGCGCATCCGCGCTTCCGCGCGGCGTTTGATTTCCTCGAACTGCGCCAATCCGGATCGCCGGAAGTCGCCGATGACGTCGTCTTCTGGCGCGAGGCGCAGCTGCAGTCGCCCGAGCAGCTCGCCGAGCGCCTGCCCGGCAAGTCCGCACGCGGCGATCGCGGGGAAGGCGAGATCGAGAGCGACTACGTCGAAGGCAGTGTCGGCGATGCGCCCAAGAAGCGTCGCCGCCGCCGGCGCAAGCCGCCGGGTGCCGGAGCCGCGCCTGCTGCGGGAACGCCCGAATGACCTTGCCGCCCGATCCGCCGGTACGTGTATTCGTCGGCCTGGGCAGCAATCTGGGCGAGTCGGCGGAAACGCTGGACGAAGCGATTTTCGCGCTCGATGAATTGCCGCAGACCTCGGTGCGCGCGCAGTCGGCGTTCTACCGGACGCCGGCCTGGGGCCGGACCGACCAGCCCGATTTCCTCAATGCCGTGGTCGAACTGCAATCGCGCCTGGTGCCGCGCGTGCTGCTCGATCACCTGCTCAGTATCGAACAGCGCTTCGGCCGCGTGCGCAGCGAGGAAGACCGCTGGGGACCGCGTTCGCTCGATCTCGACCTGCTCGTTTACGGCGACCAGACCGTCTACGAGCCCGGTCTGCACCTGCCGCATCCGCGCCTGCATGAGCGGGCGTTCGTGCTGGTGCCTTTGGCGGAAATCGCCCCGTCGCTGGAAATTCCCGGTCGCGGGCGCGTCGATGCCTTGCTGACGATGGTGGCTACCGATGGCGTCCACGCGGTAACGTAAGCGACTTTCCGGATCCACGAGCCTCGGGCCACGCATGTACGCCGCAACGGATACCAAGACCACGCGCACCGCCCTGACCGTGCCCAAGCTGCGGCAGATGAAAGCCGAGCGCCAGCGCATCGCCTCGCTGACCGCCTACGACGCCAGCTTCGCGCGCACCATGGACGCCTGCGGCATCGACGTCGTGCTCGTCGGCGATTCCCTCGGCATGGTCGTGCAGGGCCACGCCAGCACGCTGCCGGTGACCGTGTCGGACATCGTCTATCACAGCGCCTGCGTGGCGCGCGGTCTGAAGTCTGCCCTGCTCATCGCCGACATGCCGTTCCAGAGTTATGCCACGCCCGATCGCGCGATCGACGCCGCGACCGCGATGCTCGCCGAAGGCGGCGCGAGCATGGTCAAGCTCGAAGGTGCGGGCGCCTTGCTCGACAGCATCCGTTTCCTCAGCGAGCGCGATGTTCCGGTCTGTGCGCACCTGGGTCTGACGCCCCAATCGGTACTGCGCCTGGGCGGCTACAAGGTGCAGGGGCGTGAAGAAGCGGCGGCGGAAAAGCTGCTCGCCGACGCGCACGCGGTCGCGGACGCCGGCGCCGACCTGCTGGTGCTCGAATGCGTACCCAGTGCGCTCGCTGCCGAAATCACCCGCAGCCTCGCGATTCCGACCATCGGCATCGGCGCCGGTCCCGATTGCGATGGCCAGATCCTGGTCTTGCACGATCTGCTCGGCATCAACTCCGGGCACCGTCGGCCGCGTTTCGTGAAGAATTTCCTGGAGCAGGGCGGCTCGATCGACGGCGCGATCCGCGCCTTCGTCGACGCGGTGAAGTCCGGCGCCTTCCCCACTGCCGAACACGGATACGACTGATGCTCAGTTTCAGCAAAGTGGCCGACCTGCGTCGGCAGATCGGCGACTGGCGCCGCGCGGGATTGCGCGTCGGCTTCGTGCCGACGATGGGCAACCTGCACGCCGGTCATTTCGCGCTCGTCGAGCTGGCACGGCAGCATGCCGACAAGATCGTCGCGAGCATCTTCGTCAATCCCACGCAATTCGGTCCGAACGAGGACTACGCGCGCTACCCGCGCACGCCCGACACCGACATCGACGGACTGCGTGGCGCCGGTTGCGACGCGCTGCTGCTGCCGAGCGTGGAGGAAATGTATCCGTTCGGCACGATGGGCTGCGTGCAGATGCACGTTCCCGGCATCACCGACATCCTGTGCGGCGCGCATCGGCCCGGTCACTTCAACGGCGTCGCGCAGGTCGTCGCGCGCCTGTTCAACATGGTGCAGCCGGATGTCGCGGTGTTCGGGCGCAAGGACTACCAGCAGTTGCAGGTGATCCGGTACATGGCCACGGAAATGAGTTTCCCCGTGCGCATCGTGCCGGCGCCGACGCTGCGCGAGACCGATGGTCTGGCGATGAGTTCGCGCAACCAGTATCTGCAGGGCGAAGAGCGACAGACGGCCACCTTCATCTACCAGACCCTGTGTTTCATGCGCGACCAGGCAGCGCTGGGCATGCCGCCGGGCGGCATCGAGGCCGAGGCGCGCCAGCGCCTGGAAATGGCCGGATTCACGGTCGACTACGCGGAAATCCGCCGCAGCGACCTGTCGCGCCCGCGCGCCAGCGACGAAAAGGGCCTGCTGGCCCTGATTGCCGCGCGATTGGGCCGCACCCGGCTGATCGACAACCTGGAATTCGACATCGCGTGACGGACGGCGGCAGCGCCGGTCACGTCCGCCGGTTAGACTCGGATCAACTTCAGCCCCGGATTTTTCATGCGGATCGACCCTGACTGGCAGGCACTGAGCGTCGAAGCAGCGCGTCTGATCCAGACGCCGTTGAGCGAGCTCACCACCTCCCGCGCCGATCGTGCGCGCGAATTCTCGTTGCGCGTCGGCCCCGTATACGCCAGCTTCGCCCGGCAACGTTACGACGCTGCCGCGCGTGCGGTCCTGCTTGATCTGGCGCAGAAAGCCGGCGTGCCCGCCGCGTTTCGTGCCCTGTTCGACGGCGAGAAGGTCAATGTCTCCGAGGCGCGACCGGCCTTGCATACCGCACTTCGCTCCGATCTGGGGCAGGGCGAGGCGGCCCGCGCAGCGCGCAGCGAAGTCCTGCCCACGCAGACACGCATGTTGGCGATGGCGGAGCGCCTTCGCGACAGCCAGATCACCGACATCATCAATGTCGGTATCGGCGGTTCCGATCTGGGTCCGCGTCTGGCGGTCGATGCGCTGCGCGATTTTTCCGATGGCCGTCAGCGCATCCATTTCCTCAACAATGCCGATGCCAGTGCGGTGCAGCACCTGCTGCGCGGGCTCGATCCGGCGCGCACCGCGGTGGTGCTGGTTTCGAAGAGTTTTGGCACGCAGGAAACCCTGCTCAATGGCGCGATCCTGAAAGACTGGCTCGGCAGCGATGATCGTCTGTATGCGGTCACCGCCAATGTCCCGAAAGCCGCGGCCTTCGGTGTTCCAGCCGAACGCGTGCTGCCAATGTGGGACTGGGTCGGCGGACGTTATTCGTTGTGGTCGGCGGTGGGCTTCGTCGTCGCGATCGCGATCGGCGGCGAGCATTTCAAGCGCTTGCTGGCGGGTGCAGCGGCGATGGACGCGCACGTGCTGTCGGCGCCACTCGCCGACAATCTCGCCGTCTGGCATGCGCTGTCGGTGATCTGGAACCGCAATGGCCTGGGCTTCGACACGCATGCGGTGATGCCTTACGACGAGCGCCTGGCGTTGTTGCCGGCGTATCTGCAGCAGTTGGTCATGGAGAGCCTCGGCAAATCCGTGCGTCCCGACGGCACGCCGGCGCCCGTGGCAACGGTGCCGATGCTGTGGGGCGGTACCGGCACGAGCAGCCAGCACAGCTTTTTCCAGGCACTGCACCAGGGCACGGACACCGTGCCCTCGGATTTCGTCGGCGTAGTCCGGCCTGCGCATTCGTATGCGGAAAGCCATGAGGCGCTGCTCGCCAATCTGCTCGCGCAAGGCGAAGCGCTCGCCAATGGCGCAGAGGATGCCGATGCGCAGAAGCGCTATCCGGGCAACCGACCTTCGACCTTGTTCCTGCTCGACGAACTCACGCCCGAATCCTTCGGCGCGCTCATCGCGATGTACGAGCACAGCGTGTACGTACAAAGTGTCGTCTGGGGCATCAATGCCTTCGATCAGTGGGGCGTGGAGCTGGGCAAGCGCATTGCCAACCAGTTGCTGCCGGCGCTGGCAGGCACCGCCGGCGCGGATATCCACGATCCGGTGACGCGCGCCTTGCTCGACGAGATTCGCGCGCGGCGCTAGTTCGTGGGCGTGGTCCCATCGAGGCGCGTCAGTCTTTCTGCGTGGAATGCGCAAGCGCCCACGCCACATGCTCCCGCACGATCTCCGAGGCATCCTCGCGGCGTGATTCCAGCGCCGAAAGCACTTCCGCGCTGCGTGGTGCATTGCCCAGCGCGACCGCGATATTGCGCAGCCAGCCTTCGTAGCCGGTGCGGCGGATCGCCGAGCCTTCCGTGCGCTGCAGGAATTCCGTTTCCGTCCAGGCGAACAGCTCCACGAGCGTCGCGCGATCGAGGTCGTTGCGCGCGCGGAAATCCGGTTCGTCGAAACGCGTGGCGAACTTGTTCCAGGGGCAGATCAGCTGGCAATCGTCGCAGCCGAAAATGCGGTTGCCGATCGCCGCGCGGAACTCTTCCGGGATCGAGCCCTTGAGTTCGATGGTCAGATAGCTGATGCAGCGGCGCGCATCGATGCGATTGGGCGCGATGATCGCCTGGGTCGGGCAGATGTCGATGCAGCGCGTGCAGGTGCCGCAGTGCGCGCTCGCCGGTGTGTCGACGGGCACGGGCAGGTCGATGAAGATTTCGCCGAGGAAAAACCAGCTGCCGGCGTTGCGGTTGATCACGCAGGCATTCTTGCCGATCCAGCCCAGGCCGGCGTTGCGCGCGAGCGCGCGTTCGAGCACGGGCGCGGAGTCGACGAAGACGCGATAGCCGAACGGTCCGATCGCGTCGGCGATGCGGTCGGAGAGTTTCTGCAGACGGTTGCGCATGACCTTGTGATAGTCGCGGCCCAGGGCGTAGCGGGCCACGTAGGCGCGCTCGCCCTGCGCGAGCGTGCGCCAGGCTTCCTCGTCTTCGCCGGTGCCGTAGTCCATGCGCACGCTGACCACGCGCAGGGTGCCCGGCTGCAGTTCGGCCGGGCGCGAACGTTTGTCGCCGTGGCGCGCCATGTAGTCCATCTCGCCGTGCTGGCCCTGTTCCAGCCAGTCCTGCAGATGGCCCTCATCGGGCGCCAGCTCGATGCCGGTGATGCCGACCTGCTGGAAGCCCAGTTCGCGGCCCCAGCGTTTGATGTCTTCGGCGAGGGCGGGCAGGTTGGGCATGGCGCAAGTATAGAATTGACCGATGAACTTGCCTCTCCCGCTGTATCGACCTGCCCAGGTTCGCGACATGGACCGCCGTGCGCTGACCGAGCTGGGTCTGTCCGGCTACGAACTCATGGGTCGCGCCGGCGCCGCGGCGTGGGCCCTGCTGCGCAAGCGCTGGCCGCAGGCACGCAGCATCGCGGTCGCCTGCGGGCCGGGCAACAACGGCGGCGACGGCTATGTGCTCGCGCGTCTGGCGAAAGCCGCGGGCTGTCGTGTGCAGGTGCTGGTCGCGCCCGGTGCCGATCCGCGGACGCCCGATGCCCAGCGTTGCGCGCGCGACTGGCGTGCGGCCGGCGGCGTGACGCGTATCTTCGATGGCGACCTGCCCGCGGCGGAAATCTGGGTCGATGCGATCTACGGTCTGGGTCTGACGCGGGCGCCCGGCGACGCGACCCAGGCGATGATCGAACGCATCAATGCGACGCGACTGCCCGTGCTGGCGCTCGATCTGCCCTCGGGACTGGATGCCGATCGCGGCAATGCCGAGGGCGTGGCGATCCGCGCGCAGGCGACGCTGAGTTTCATCGCCGGCAAACGCGGCCTGCACACCGGGCCGGCGCGCGACTATGTCGGCGAGGTCTTCATCGATGGCCTGGGCCTGCCAGCGGATGTCCTGCAAGGGTTCGACACGCAGGCGCGCCTGTACCGCGCGGAAAATCTTGCCGCCGGCCTCGCGCCGCGGCATGCCAATGCGCACAAGGGCGAGTACGGGCATCTGCTCTGCGTCGGCGGCGAAGTCGGCATGGGCGGCGCCGTGCGTTTATGCGCGGAAGCGGCGCTGCGCACGGGCGTGGGCCTGGCAAGCGTGGCGACCCGTCGCGAAGGCGTCGCCGCGCTCGTTGCCGCGCGACCGGAGGCGATGACGCATGCCGTCGAAGACGCCGACGCTCTGCACGATCTGATCCGCAAAGCCGACGTGCTCGCGGTCGGCCCGGGCCTGGGGCAGGGACCCTGGGGGCGCTCGCTGTTCGAAACCGCCGCGCTGTCGGGCAAGCCGCTGATTCTCGATGCGGATGCATTGAATCTGCTCGCCCTGCATCCGCGCGAATTGCCGCAGGCGATTCTCACGCCGCACCCGGGCGAAGCGGCGCGCCTGCTTGACTGCAGCAACGACCAGATCCAGGCCGATCGCTACGCGGCTGTCGATGCGCTGGTGAAAAAATTCGCCTGCGTGATCGTGCTCAAAGGCGCCGGCACCCTCGTCGGTGCGCCGGGAGAAATCACCGCCGTCATCGATGCCGGCAATCCCGGCATGGCCACAGGCGGCATGGGCGACGTGCTGACCGGCGTGATCGGCGCGCTGCATGCGCAGCATCTGTCGCGATTCGATGCGGCGGTGTTCGGCGCGCTGCTGCACGGCGCGGCCGGCGACATCGCGGCGCGTGTCGACGGCGAACGCGGCCTGCTGCCGTCCGACCTGTTTCCGCATCTGCGGCGCATGGCGAATCCGGAATGACGCTCGAGATGTTTCTCGCCGATGCCGAGGCCACCGATCTGCTCGGGCGTCAGCTGGCGCGCGCGCTGCCCGAGCGTGCGATCGCGTATCTGCGCGGCGAACTGGGCGCGGGCAAATCCACGCTGGCGCGCGCCTTGCTGCGCGAGTTGGGCGTGAGCGGCGCGATCAAGAGCCCGACCTACACCTTGGTCGAGCGCTATGTATTGCCGGCGGGCGAGGCCGCGCATCTGGACCTGTATCGCATCGCCGAGTCCGGGGAGCTGGATTTTCTGGGGCTAGACGACCTCGCGGCGCAGGCCCGGCTCTGGCTGGTGGAGTGGCCCGAACGGGGCGGCGAGAGCCTGCCGCCGGCGGACCTGGACATTGCCCTGGACCTGTCCGGCGCCGGCCGCCGGGCCCGATTGCAGTCCCGTAGCCCGGCGGGTGAGGCCTGGCTGGCCGGCCTCAGCAAATTGGCGGCTCTCGGAGCCTCTTCTTAGGCCAATCCGAGGAAGATCGGCCAGGTCGCGGATTTTGAAGGGAAAAGCCCTTGCAATCCGATCAAACGGGTGCTTCAATCCCGGCCATGCGCCCGATGCCGTCCTTGATCACGCTGTTCGCTGCGCTTGCGTTGCCGGTTTCGGCGGCGTCGGCGGCGGACCTGCGTGCGGTTAAGCTCATGGAAAACGACCTGGGCACGCGCGCGGTCGTTGACCTGTCCGGCCCGGTCGAATACAAGTATTTCACCCTGCAGAACCCCGAGCGCCTGGTCCTGGACATCCAGGGCGGCCGCCTCGATGGCCGCTATGGCGCGCCCGCCGCCAACGGCGTGGTCACCAATGTCCGCACCGGCAAACCCACGCCCGACACCCTGCGCATTGTTTTCGAACTCGGTCGCACGGTCACGGCCCAGGGCCGGCTCGAGCGCGAGGGCGGCGGCAGCCGGCTGGTGCTGGACCTGACGCCGCCGGGGGCGAAAGCCCGGCCGATCGTCCCTTCGCAGCAGACATCGATGGCGGTCTCGTCTCCGCCATCGGTGGCTCCGTCTACGCCAGCCCCGGTGGTCGTTGCACCGGTGCTGGAACCGCGGGAACCGGTGGTGCCGCGCGCCGCGCCGGCGCGGACCCTGCGTGACGTCATCGGCGGCAGCCAGCGTGAGCTGATCGTCGCCATCGATGCCGGCCACGGCGGCAAGGACCCCGGTGCCCATGGCCCGAGCGGTCTGAACGAAAAAGTGGTGACTCTCGCCGTCGCCCGCGAACTCGCGCGCCAGATCGATGCCGATCCGGGCATGAAGGCCGTGCTGATCCGCGAAGGCGACAGCTTCGTACAGCTGCAGGACCGCTACATGATCGCGCGCCGCGCGCAGGCGGACCTGTTCATCTCGATCCACGCCGATGCCGCGCTGAACAATTCCGCGTCCGGTGCCTCGGTGTATGTGCTGTCCACGCGCGGTGCGTCTTCGCAGGCCGCGCGTTGGCTCGCGGACAAGGAAAACGCGGCCGATCTGGTCGGCGGCGTGTCGCTCGACGACAAGGATCGCAATCTGTCCGCAGTGCTGCTGGACCTGTCGCAGAGCGCGACCATGCGCGCGTCCGACGATATCGCCAGCCAGGTGCTCGCCTCGCTCAAGAATGTCGGCAAGGCGCACAAGGCCGGCGTCGAGCGGGCGAATTTCGTCGTGCTGCGCTCGCCGGACGTGCCCTCGATGCTGGTCGAAACCGGCTTCATCACCAATCCGGGCGAAGAAAAGAAGCTCAACGATCCCGACTATCGTCGCCGCCTCGCGAGCGCGATCGCCTCGGGCGTGCGCCAGTACTTCACCGACCAGCCGCCGCCGGGCACCTGGTACGCCGCCCAGCAGGCGGACGGCGAAACGGTCCTGGCTTCGGTGCCGGACAAGCCGGTGCGCTCCGCCACCCGCCAGCACGTGGTCAGCCGCGGCGAGACCCTGACCCTGATCGCCGCCCAGCACGGCGTGCCGGTCAATTCGCTGCGGGAAGCCAACAACAAGCACACCGACCGCGTGCGCGTCGGCGAGCGCCTGAAGATCCCGCTGATCGCTTCGGCGCCCGAGTAAGGGCGGCCCCCGGGGCGGCACGGCGCCGCTGCTATGATTCCGGCTTTGGAGACCGCCAAAGCCGTGCCGATCCGTCAGCTTCCCGACACCCTCATCAACCAGATCGCCGCCGGCGAAGTGGTCGAACGTCCGTCCTCCGTGGTCAAGGAACTGGTCGAGAACGCCCTCGATGCCGGCGCCCGGCGCGTCGACATCGATCTGGAGGAGGGCGGTATCCGCCTCATCCGCATTCGCGACGACGGCGGCGGCATCGCGGCACAGGATCTCGCGCTGGCGGTATCGCGCCATGCGACCAGCAAGATCGGCTCGCTCGATGACCTCGAACAGGTCGCGACCCTCGGGTTTCGCGGCGAGGCCCTGCCTTCGATCGCGTCCGTCAGCCGGTTTTCCCTGAGTTCGAAAACCCCGAGCAGCGAGCACGGTGCGCGTCTGGACATCGAAGGCGGCAAGACCGGCGACGTGCAGCCGCATCCGCATCCGACCGGCACGACGATCGAAGTACGCGATCTGTTCTACAACGTGCCGGCGCGGCGCAAATTCCTGCGCGCCGAACGCACCGAGTTCGGCCACGTCGAGGAATGGCTGCGCTCCCTCGCGCTCGCTCGGCCCCAGGTGGAATTGCGCGTGTCGCACAACGGCAAGCTCGCCAAACACTACCGGCCGGTGGTCGCGGAAGACGAGCAGCTCAAGCGCGTTGCCGAAGCCTTGGGACAGGAATTCGTCGGCAACTGCCTGACGATCGACCACGGCGTCGCCGGCCTGCGTCTGCATGGCTGGGTCGGCTTGCCGACGGCGTCGCGTTCGAGCGGCGACCAGCAGTATTTCTACGTCAACGGCCGCGCGGTGAAAGACCGGGTGGTCGCGCACGCGGTGCGCCAGGCGTATGCGGACGTGTTGTTCCATGGCCGCTATCCGGCGTTCGTGCTGTTCCTGGAACTCGATCCGCGGCGTGTGGACGTGAACGTACATCCGGCCAAGCACGAGGTGCGTTTCCGCGACGGACGCCTGGTGCACGATTTCGTGTTCAAGACCTTGCATGAAGCCCTCGCAGGCACGCGCGCCGGCGCGAATGCGCTCTCCGAGCCGGCGTTTGCGGTAGGCGAGGCGACGTCGTCTTACGGGTCCTGGCAGACGGCGCCGCAGGGTGCGATGAATCTGCCGCTCGGCGGCGGCGAGGCCGTCGCGAATTACGCGGCCCTGTATCGCGGCGGCGGGTCGAGCTCGCAGCCGATTCCCGTCGGCTCCACCCAGTGGCCCGCCGCGAACGAGGCGACGGCGCCGCCCTTGGGTTTCGCGCTGGCGCAGTTGCACGGCATTTTCATACTCGCCGAAAACGAACACGGCCTCGTACTCGTGGACATGCACGCGGCGCACGAGCGCATCACCTACGAGCACCTCAAGCAGGCGCAAGACGGCGAGGGCATCCGCGCGCAGCCCTTGCTCGTGCCGCTGGCCCTGGCGGTGGCGGAGCGCGAGGCGGATATCGCCGAGGAATTCGCCGGCGCACTCGCGGCACTGGGCTTCGAACTGCGGCGCTCCGGTCCGCAGGCGTTGAGCGTGCGCTCGGTGCCCGCGCTGCTGGCCGACCTGGATCCGAAGGCCCTGGTGCTCGACGTGCTCAACGATCTGCGCGAGCACGGCAGCAGCCGCGTCATCGAGCAGGCGCGCAACGAACTGCTGTCTACCGTGGCCTGCCATACCTCGGTGCGCGCCAACCGGCGTCTGACGATCCCCGAGATGAACGCACTGTTGCGCGACATGGAGTCCACCGAACGCTCCGGACAATGCAATCATGGCCGTCCGACCTGGGTGCAATTGTCCAAATCCGAACTCGACAAACTTTTCCTGCGGGGACGCTAGCCGATGCGCAAACTGATCCTGACCGCGGCCCTGGCCGCCACCGTCCTGCTCGCCGCCTGCGGCAAGGACGAAACCGTCGCGACGGCCGATCCGGCTGCCACGGCTGCCAAGCAGGCCTACGAGAAAACCATCCGCGACTGGCGCAACGAGCGCGTGCAGCGACTGCAGAAAGTCGACGGCTGGCTGTCACTGGTAGGCATGCACTGGATCGAAGTCGGCACGTCGCGCGTGGGCACGAATCCGAAATTCAACACGCCGCTGGCCGTGGGCCCGTCCCTGCTGGGCATGCTGACCCTGACCAAGGACGGCACGCTGAGCTTCCGTCCGGAAAGCGATGCCGGCGTGACCATCGATGGCGTGCCCGCAACCGGGCCGACCCGGCTGGTGTCGGATGCCGACGCCGGTCCGGATGCCGGACCGACCGTGGTGGGCTTCAACCAGGGCGACGCCAGTTTCATCGTGATCAAACGCGGCGGCCGCTATGCGATGCGCGTGCGCAATGCGATGGCGGCGACGCGCACGGGGTTCACCGGCATCGACTATTTCCCGATCGACCAGAGCTTCCGCTTCCAGGCCAAATTCACGCCGCACCCGGCCGGCCAGAAGATCGACATCGTCAACATCCTCAGCCAGGTCGAGCCGATGGACAATCCCGGCACGGTCACCTTCGAGAAGGACGGCAAGTCGTACACGCTCGAGGCAGTGGATGAAGGCGACCATCAGTTGTTCCTGATCTATGCCGACCGCACCAGCGGCCACGAGAGCTATGCCGCGGCGCGCTTCCTCTATGCCGACTATCCCGGCGCCGATGGCACGACGGTGGTCGATTTCAACAAGGGCTACAACCCGCCCTGCGCGTTCACGCCTTACTCCACCTGTCCGATGCCGCCCTTGTCGAACCGGTTGGACCTGGCGATCACCGCCGGCGAAAAGAAACCCCGCAAGCTCGGCGCGGCGGTCGCTCAATGAAGAGAACCATGAAAAAACTTTTGCCGCTGGTGCTGCTGGCGCTGTGCTGCTCGTGCGTGCAGGCAAAACCGCCGAAGCCTTTGCTGTGGAAAGTCAGTGACGGTAACAATTCGGTTTATCTGCTCGGCTCGTTCCATGCGCTGAAGCCCGACGACTATCCGCTCGCGGACTCGGTCGAAGCGGCGTTCGCCGATGCTGAACGCGTCGCGTTCGAGTTGTCGCCCGAAGAGCTGCAGTCGCCGATGCTGGTACAAAAAATGATGATGGCGGCCGTGTTGCCGGCCGGCACGTCCTTGCAGCAGCAGATGACCCCGGCGGAATTCGCCCAGCTGCAGGCCTACGCGAGCAAGCACGATCTCAATCTGGCCAACTACGATCGTCTGGAACCTTGGTTCATGTCGCTGGTGATCAGTTCGATGGAGATGCAGCAGGCCGGCCTCGATCCCAAGCAGGGTCTGGACCGGCATTTGATGGCGCGCGCCGCCGAAGCGAACAAGGCCACGCTCGGCCTGGAAACCGCCGACGAACAGATCGCCGCCCTCGACAGCATGAGTGCCCAGGAACAGCAGCAGGCCCTGGCCGAAGCGCTGGATACCGCCGATGACTTCAAGGCCGAAATCGACAGGCTGCATGCACAGTGGCGAGCCGGCAATGACAAGGCGCTCTACGCCGAGATGGGCGCGAAGTTCAAGGCCGAGTACCCGGGCCTGTATCAGCGCATCGACGTCGATCGCAACAACGCCTGGTTGCCGAAGATCCACGCGATGCTCGATCAGGAATCCGAGACCGACACCCTGGTCGTAGTCGGTAGCTTGCACCTGCTCGGCCGCGAGGGACTGGTCGCCCAGCTCAAGGCCAAGGGTTACAAGGTCGAAAGGCTGTAGCGGACCGCCGTCGCGCCCGGATGGCGGCGCGGCGGAATCAGATCGATGCAGTCGACCGGGCAGGGCGGGATGCACAGCTCGCAGCCGGTGCACAGATCGGCAAGCACGGTGTGCATGAGTTTGGGCGCGCCGATGATCGCGTCGACCGGACAGGCCTGGATGCATTTGGTGCAGCCGATACATTCGGCTTCGCGGATGAAAGCGACCACCGGCGGTTTTTCGATGCCGTGCGCGGGATCGAGCGGTTTCGGTTCGCGTCCGAGCAATAGCGCCAGCGCGCGGATGCCGGCGTCGCCACCGGGCGGGCAGCGATTGATGTCGGCGTCGCCACGCGCGATCGCTTCGGCGTAAGGACGGCAACCGGCGAAATCGCATTGTCCGCATTGCGTCTGCGGCAGCAGGCGGTTGATCTGTTCGTCCAGCGGGACCGCGTCGGTTCCGAGCGGCGGTGCGCGACCGATCCAACGACTCGCGAGGAAGCCCAGCATCGCCAGGAGGAACATCGCCAGCGCGAGTGCGGTCAGGCTCATGTGTCGTGGATCATGCCGGCAAAGCCCAGGAAGGCCAGCGACAGGAGGCCGGCTGTCGTCAAGACGATCGGCAGGCCGCGCCACGCCACCGGCACGTCCGCTGTCTCCAGGCGCTCGCGCATTGCCGAAAATAACACCAGCGCCACGGCGAAACCCAAGGCCGCTCCGAGCGCATGGACGAGCGTGGCCAGCAGGGAACGCGCCGTCTGCGCGTCGACCAGTGCGACGCCTAGCAGCATGCAGTTGGCGAGCACCAGCGGCAGATAGGCACCGAGCGCGCGATGCTGTGGCGGACGGCGACGGGCGAGGGCGAGATCGCAGCCGCAGGCGACCGCGGCGATCACGACGAGGAAGACCAGGATGCGCAGATGCGCCAGTCCGAGCGGCGCGAGCAGGCCCTGCTGCAGGCCCCAGTTCAACACGGCCGAAATCGTCAGCACGATCCCGGTCATGACGGCGATGCCCTGCGCCGCCTCGAGCGTCCGCGACGCGCCTACGAACGGCGCCAGGCCGAACAGTTTCACCAACACGAGTTGGTTGACGAAGGCAGCGCCGAGGAAGAGGAGCAGCAGATCGGTCATGGCCTGCCGTTATTTGACGGTCATGCCCGCCATCGCACCGGCATCGACGTCGAGCAGGAACAGGCCGTCGTCGCCACCCGCGGACAGGATCATGCCTTCGGAGACGCCGAAGCGCATCTTCCGCGGTGCGAGATTGGCGATGAACACGACGTGGCGCCCGAGCAGTTTTTCCGGTTCCGGATAGCCGGCGCGGATGCCCGAGAAAATCTGCCGCTCGCCCAGGTCGCCGGCATCGAGCCGGAAACGCAGCAGCTTGTCGGAGCCTTCGACGAAGGCGCACTCGAGCACCTTGCCCACGCGCAGGTCGAGCTTGGCGAAGTCGTCGATGCCGATCACCGCGCCCGCCGTGCCTGTAGGAGCGACCTTGGTCGCGACAGCCGCCGGCACGCCTGCCGTGGTCGCGACCGGGGTCGCTCCTACGGCGGCATCGGCGGGTTTGAGGGTTTCTTTCGAGGCGTCGATCATGGCTTCAATCTGTTGGGGGTCGATGCGGGTGAGCAGGGGCTCGTACGGGGCGATCACGTGCGCGGTCAGTGGTTGCGCGACGTCGTCCCAGTGCGCGACGGGCGCGTTGAGGAACGCTTCGGCACGCGCGCAGAGGGTCGGCAGCACGGGTTTGAGACCGGCAGCGAGCACGCGGAACAGATTCAGGCCCTGCGAGCAGACAGCCTGCAGTTCGGCGTCGGCGCCTTCCTGCTTGGCGATGACCCAGGGTTTCTTTTCGTCGATGTAGCGGTTGGCTTCGTCGGCGAGCGTCATCACGTGGCGGATGGCCAGATTGAATTCGCCGGCAGCGTAGAAATCGCGCACCTCGTGCAATGCAGCGGCGAAACGGGCGTACATCGGCGGGTCCGGCAGCGTTGCCGCGAGCCGACCGTCGAAGCGCTTGCCGATGAAGCCCGCGCAACGACTGGCGATGTTGACGAACTTGCCGACCAGGTCGGCATTCACGCGCGCCGTGTAGTCCTCGAGGTTGAGATCAAGATCGTCGACGCCCGCGCCGGATTTCGCGGCGAAGTAATAGCGCAGCGTCTCCGGGTTCAGCCCCACGTCCAGGAAGGTACGCGCCATGATGAAGGTGCCGCGCGATTTCGACATCTTCGCGCCGTTCACCATCAGGTAGCCGTTGACGTGCAGCTTGGTCGGCGTGCGGAAGCCGGCGCCGTGCAGCATCGCCGGCCAGAACAGGCCGTGGAAATTGATGATGTCCTTGCCGAGGAAATGATGCATCTCGGTTTCGCCGGCGGCGTTGCGCGTGGCGTCGGTGTACGCGGCGAAATCGCCGCCGTTGGCGTCGCAGTACGCGCGGAAGCTGGCGAGATAGCCGATCGGCGCATCGAGCCAGACATAGAAGAACTTGCCGGGTGCGTCGGGAATGGGAAAGCCGAAATACGGCGCGTCGCGGGAAATGTCCCAGTCGCGCAAGCCGCCTTCGAGCCATTCGCCGAGCTTGGCCTTGACCGAGCTGTGCGCGACTTCGCCGGTCAGCCAGCTGCGCAGGAAGGTTTCGAACTTGCCGAGCTCGAAGAAATAATGCTCGGAGTCGCGCAATTCCGGCGTTGCGCCCGAGACCACCGAGCGCGGATTCTTCAGGTCGGTCGGCGAGTACGCCTTGCCACAGACTTCGCAGTTGTCGCCGTACTGGTCGGGGCTGCCGCAGTTCGGGCACTCGCCCTTGATGTAGCGGTCGGGCAGGAACATCTGCTTGATCGGGTCGAACAACTGCTGGATCGAACGCCGGGCGATGACCTTCTCGCCGTGGCTGCCGTCGCGCAGGCGCGTGTAGATCAGGGTGGCGAGCGCGCGGTTTTCTTCCGAATGCGTCGAATGGTAGTGGTCGAAGGCGACGCCGAAGTCGGCAAAATCACGCTCGTGCCCGACCTGGATCGCGCGGATGAAGTCTTCCGGGGTCTGCCCGGCCTTTTCCGCGGCGAGCATGATCGGGGTGCCGTGGGCGTCGTCGGCGCAGACGAAATGCACGCCGCCGCCGGCCAGGCGGCGCGCGCGGACCCAGATGTCGGCCTGGATGTAGCCGACCAGGTGGCCCAGGTGCAGCGGGCCGTTGGCGTAGGGAAGGGCGGTGGTAACGAGGGCGGGGGCGGGTTTCATGCGCCGATTATCGCAGACGGCGGGGGCCGGGCCGTAGTCGGACGGGCTGCAAGGCCTCGGTCACGGGCTTGAGGGTACAATTCGCGCCTCGCTATCAGACCCCCTCGCATGAGCCTGAGCCCCGACGCTGTACGTTCCGCCCTCGCGCAGGTCATCGATCCGCATGTCCAGACCGATCTTGTCAGCGCCCAGTCCGTGCGCGGCGTCGGTGTGGACGGCGGCAAGGTCGCGGTCGAGCTGCAGCTGGCCTATCCGGCGGCAAGCTGGCACGAGACGCTCGCAGCGCAGGTCCGGCAGGTCGTCGGCGCCTTGCCCGGCGTCGAGGCCGTCACAGTCGCGATCGGCACGCGGATCAGCGCCCACCGTGTCCAGAAAGACCTGACGCCGCTGCCGGAAGTGAAGAACATCATCGCCGTCGCCTCGGGCAAGGGCGGCGTCGGCAAGTCCACGACCGCCGTGAACCTGGCCCTGGCGCTCGCGGCCGAAGGCGCGCAGGTCGGCATCCTCGATGCGGACATCCACGGCCCCAGCATCCCGATGATGCTCGGCCTGCAGGGCAAACCGGAAAGTCCGGATGGCAAGAACATCCAGCCCAAGCTCAGCCATGGCCTGCAGGCGATGTCGATCGGCCTGTTCCTGGGCGAGGACACGCCGACCATCTGGCGCGGCCCGATGACCACGCAGTACCTGCAGCAGTTGCTGACCACGACGCTCTGGCAGGGACTGGACTACCTGATCATCGACCTGCCGCCGGGCACCGGCGATATCCAGCTCACGCTCGCGCAGCGCGTGCCGGTGTCGGCCGCGATCATCGTGACCACGCCGCAGGACATCGCCCTGCTCGACGCGAAGAAGGCGCTGAAGATGTTCGAGAAGGTCGAAGTGCCGGTGCTTGGCATCGTCGAGAACATGGCCGTGCATGTGTGCTCGAACTGCGGCCACGCCGAACATGTCTTCGGTGCCGGCGGCGGCGAGAAGATGGCTGCGCAATACGGTGTTCCGTTGCTGGGTTCGCTGCCGCTGGACATCGCGATCCGCGAACAGGCCGATGCCGGCGCACCGACCGTGGTGGCGCAGCCGGAGTCGGACATCGCGCGCAGCTACCGTTCGATCGCGCGCCAGGCGGCGGCGCGCCTGTCGCAGCAGGCGAAGAACAAGTCGATCGCCTTCCCCAACATCGTCATCCAGAACACCTGAGATGCGCGCTTCCCGACCCCCAGGCGTGCTGCTCGCGCTCGTCGCGCTCTTTGCGCCCTGCGCGGGCGCGACCGCACTCGCCCAGGCCGCCCAGGCGCAGGTCGGCGTGACCCTGCGCTATGACCCGGCCTATGTGCGGCTGGCCTATCCGGGCGGCGACGTGCCGATGGACCGCGGCGTGTGCTCGGATGTCGTGATCCGTGCGTTGCGTGCGAAAGGCGTGGACCTGCAACGTCTCGTGCACGAGGACATGCGCGCGAATTTCGCCGTCTATCCGCGCCTGTGGGGCCTGAGCAAGCCCGACAGCAACATCGACCATCGTCGCGTCCCCAATCTCGAACGCTATTTCGCTCGCCGCGCGCAATCGCTGGCCGTCTCCGATCGGGCCGCCGACTATCGGCCGGGCGACATCGTCAGCTGGCGCCTGCCCAATGGTCTGGCGCACATCGGCGTGGTGTCCGCGCGCCGCAGCCTGTTCGGCGGCCGGCCGCTGGTCGTGCACAACATCGGCGCCGGCGCGCGCGAGGAAGACGTGCTGTTCGACTGGCGCCAGGTCGGCCACTACCGCTGGCCGGCGACGCCGGTCGCGGCCGGGGCGACCCGATGAAGAAGATCGAACTCACTCCGCGTCGCCGCCTGCGCATCGTCGCCTGCATCGACATCTTCAAGGGCGTGGTGATCATCGCGATCACCCTGGGCATCCTCAGCGCCCACAGCCATGTGCTCGAGAACGGTGGCGTGTCCTTGCTGCGCCTGCTCGACCTGGATCCCACACTGGGCGCACCGCGCAAGTTCCTCGCGTTCCTGCATGCCGCGGACGACGAACATGGCCTGCTTAGCCTCGCCGCGTCGATCTACGCGCTGCTGCGTTTCGTCGAGGCTTACGGCCTGTGGTTCACGCGCGACTGGGCGCGCTGGCTGGGCCTGATTTCTTCGGGCATGTACGTGCCGTTCGAGCTCTACTATTTCATCAAGGGCCCCAGCTGGGGCACCTTCAGCGTGCTGCTGGTGAACCTGATCGTGGTCTGGCTGTTGTGGCCGCGCCGCCGTCTGCCTTCCAATCAACCCAAGACTCCGGAAAACGCATGAGCATCAAGTCCGACAAGTGGATCCGTCGCATGGCCGAACAGCAGGGCATGATTTCCCCGTTCGAGCCTGGCCAGGTCAAGCACGCGGCCGACGGCCATCGCATAGTGTCCTACGGCACGTCCAGCTACGGCTACGACGTGCGCTGCGCGCGCGAGTTCAAGATCTTCACCAACATCAACTCGACCATCGTGGACCCGAAAGCGTTCGATCCGAGCAGCTTCGTCGACGTCGAGGCTGATGTCTGCATCATTCCGCCGAACAGTTTCGCGCTGGCGCGCACCGTGGAATTCTTCCGCATTCCGCGTTCGACCCTGGTGGTGTGCCTGGGCAAGAGCACCTATGCGCGCTGCGGCATCATCGTCAACGTCACGCCGCTGGAGCCGGAGTGGGAAGGGCATGTGACGCTGGAATTCAGCAATACCACGCCGCTGCCGGCGAAGATCTACGCCAACGAAGGCGTGGCGCAGATGCTGTTCTTCGAATCCGATGAAATGTGCGAGACCAGCTACAAGGATCGCGGCGGCAAATACCAGGGCCAGACGGGCGTCACGCTGCCGCGCACCTGATCCATCCCGTTGCGGTCAGGTCCGCTCCCAAGAGAGTTTTTCGCGCAGTTCGGCGAGTCGGGCGTCGCGGGCCTCGTTGCCGAAGCGCTGCATGGAGCCCCAGCCCCAGACCGGGCCAGGCCAGGCGCTGTCGCCCTCGACGCGGGCGACCACATGCACGTGCAGCTGCCGCACGATATTGCCCAGGGCGCCGATATTGATCTTGTCGCAGCGGCCGCTCGCGCGCAGCAGGCGGCCGGCCTGATTGATCTCGGCGAGCAGCAGGCGTTGCGCATCGCCGGGCAGGTCCAGCCATTCGCTCGCGCCGGCCAGACGCGGCACCAGCACCAGCCACGGGAATCGCGTGTCGTCGATCAGGCGCAGCTGCGACAGCGGGCCGTCGGCGACGAAATGGGAATCCGATGCCAGCCGGGCGTCGAGATCGAACGCGTCGGGCATGGTCAGTGCAGGATCTTCTGCAGGAAATTCAGCGTACGGGTCATCGCCTGCTGCGCGACCTCGGCGTTGTAGTCGGCACGCTGGTCGCAGTTGAAGCCATGGCCCGCCGGCCAGACCAGAATCTCGGCGGTGGGCTGGGCATCGCGGGTCTTCTGCAGATCTTCGGGCGGAATGATCGGATCGGCATCGCCGAAATGCATCATCAGCGGCGCTTTCGGCCGTTCGCGCAGGAAGGGCACCGTGCGGCCGCCGTAGTAGCTGACCGCCGGCGCACCGAAACGCGTATTGGCCAGGAAGGCCACCGTGCCGCCCCAGCAGTAGCCGACGATGGCGACCTTGTGATCGGCCTCAAGATGATCGTAGGCGGCGCGGACACCGTCGAGCGCGCCGTTGAAGCCCAGCTCCTCGACGATTTCTCGGCCGCGGGCGACGCCAGCCTCGTCGTAGGCCAGCTCGACGCCAGGGTGCACGAGGTCGAACAGAGCCGGCGCGACCGCGACATAGCCGTGGTTGGCGAACCGGTCCGCGACCTGTCGGATATGCGAGGTGAGCCCGAAGATTTCCTGCACGATGACCACCGCGCCGCGCGGCGTGATGCGCGGCATCGCTTTCCAGGCCGAAATGCGGCCGTGCCGCGTGCTCAACGAGATGCTTGCCATGGCGGTCCCCCCGATAGCCCCGGTCCAAGCATACGCCCGGGCCGGGCCCGGTGGCAGGGGTATAATCCGCGCCCCTTCCCCGTGGTCGCCATCGATGTCCCTGTCCCAGCCCAAAGTCGGTTTCGTCAGCCTCGGTTGCCCCAAGGCCCTCGTCGATTCCGAGCGCATCCTCACCCAGTTGCGCGTCGAGGGTTACGACATCGTGCCGACGTACGACGACGCCGACGTGGTCGTGGTCAACACCTGCGGCTTCATCGATTCGGCGGTCGCCGAGTCGCTGGATGCGATCGGCGAGGCGCTCGCCGAAAACGGCAAGGTCATCGTCACCGGCTGTCTGGGCAAGCGCGCGGATGTGATCCGCGAGGCACATCCGGGCGTGCTGTCGATCAGCGGTCCGCAGGACTACGGCACGGTCATGAACGCGGTGCACGCGGCATTGCCGCCCAAACACGATCCCTTCCTGGATCTCGTGCCGCCGCAGGGCATCAAGCTGACTCCGAAGCACTATGCGTACCTGAAGATTTCCGAAGGCTGCAATCATCGCTGCAGTTTCTGCATCATTCCCTCGATGCGCGGCGACCTCGTCTCGCGACCGGTCGACGAGGTTCTGCGCGAAGCGGAAAAACTCGTCATGGGCGGCGTCAAGGAACTGCTGGTGATTTCGCAGGACACCAGCGCCTACGGCGTGGACATGAAGTACGCAGAGCGCGAATGGCGCGGCAAGTCCTACCAGACGCGCATGAAGGCCTTGTGCGAAGGTCTGTCCGAGCTCGGTGTCTGGCAGCGCCTGCACTATGTCTACCCCTATCCGCATGTCGACGACATCATTCCGTTGATGGCCGAAGGCAAGCTGCTGCCCTACCTGGACATCCCGTTCCAGCACGCCAGTCCGCGCATCCTCAAGTTGATGAAGCGCCCCGGCGCCGTCGACAAGACGCTCGAACGCATCCAGCGCTGGCGCGAGATATGCCCCGACATCACGATCCGCAGCACCTTCATCGTTGGTTTCCCCGGCGAGACCGAGGACGAATTCGAACAGCTGCTGGATTTCATCGACCAGGCCGAGCTCGATCGCGTCGGTGCCTTCGCCTATTCGCCGGTCGAAGGCGCCAAGGCCAACGACCTGCCCGATGCGGTGCCCGAGGACGTGAAGCAGGAGCGCCTGGCGCGCTTCATGGAGCTGCAGGCCGAGATCAGCACGGCCAAGCTCGAGCGCAAGGTCGGCACGGTGCAGCGTGTGCTGGTCGATTCGATCGATGGCGAGCTCGCAATCGGCCGCTCGATGGCCGACGCGCCGGAGATCGACGGCCTGGTGCAGATCCAGGATGGCGAGTCCGCGGGTCTCAAGCCCGGTCAGTTCGTCGACGTGCACATCATGGGCTCCGACGAGCACGATCTGTTCGGACTGGTCGAGGCCTGAGTCGCCGGCCCGCGCGCCGGCCGGATTCCGTCTTATAGTTCGTCCTCGTCGCGAAACCCGGAGTCTTGCTCATGCGCCTTGCCACTGTCGTGCTGATGTCCGTGGCCGCTCTCGCGGTCGCCGCCCCGGTTGCCGCGGTTGAATTTCCCAAGCGCGCCGATGCGCTGCCGGTCTTCGTACCCGCGGGCATGACGATCGAGACGCAGCTCGAGGCGGATCTCAACAAGGACGGCATCGCCGATACCGCGGCCGTGATTCGTGGCGAGGACGTGCGCTACCTGCTCGTGGCGGTACGCGAGGGCAAGGGCCTGCGTCGCGTCGGATTGGGCGAGATCGACGCCTACCCGCTGGGGAACGCCACGCTGACCGCGCCCAAGGGCGTGCTGCTCATCGAAGACCTGACCGGCGGCACATCGGCGGTCTTCTCTAAATACCGGTATCGCTACGACGCGGCGAGTGATCGCATGCAACTGATCGGCGACGACGTCACCTACTACAGTCGCACCAATCAGCACGACGCGATCGAGATCAGCACCAATCGCGTGACCGGTGCCCGCATCACCCAGGTGCGCAAACTGACGGGCGAGAATTACGTCCCGCAAAAACCCAAGCAGACCAAGGTCAAGGTCCAGAAGCTGTATCTGGAGACCGCGCCGGTGGCGGAAGACACCCTGGGCATCGGCGGATGACACACCCTTAGGAGCCAGCTCGCTGGCGACCGCCCGATCAGGAATACGACACCGAAAGAACAGCGAAGCGCGTGAGCCCACCGGGCAGCAGCGCCTCCAATTCGTCGTCGGCTCGCTTCTTCAACGCGGCGCGCGCCAGCGGCGAATCGATGCTGATCAGGCCGAGCCGGGCGTCGGTTTCATCGGGCCCGACGATGCGGTAGCGCGAGATCTCGCCGTTGGCGATGTTTTCCACCTCGAAGTGCGCGCCGAAATAGATCGCCTCGCGATCGGCCGGCAAGGTGTCGACGACCTTGAGTGATTCCAGGCGTTTGCTCAGATAGCGCACGCGACGGTCGATCTCGCCCAGTTGTTTCTTGCGGTAGGTGTATTCGGCGTTTTCCGAGCGGTCGCCTTCGGCCGCAGCGGCGGCCAGGGCTTTCACCACTTCAGGGCGCTTTTCCTTCCACAAATGGTTGAGCTCGTCGCGCAGCCGCTCGAAACCCTCGCGCGTGATGATCGCGGTCGATGCTTCGGACGGGGGACGCCAACGCGACACGTCAGGACTTCTTTGCAGGTTTCTTCGCAGCTTTTTTCGCTGGTTTGGCGGTGCCGGGCTTTGCCGACGCCGGTTTGGCCGCCGATTTCTTGCCGACGCTTTTGCTCGCCGCATGCTTGGGCGTGGCCTTGACCTTGCGCAGCATTTCGTCAGCGAGCAGCACGTCCTGCGAAATGATGCCGGCCGCCTTGGCGATGGCGAGCTTGGCCTCGACCTCGTTCTCGTTCGGATCTGCGAGCAGCAGCTCGCGGATCGCTTCGCGCACGGCCTTGGCCGCGTCGCGTTTGAGTTTGACGTCGCGACCTTGGCCGACCAGGCCGAGAATCGCATCGACGAGCGGTTTGATCAGTGCGGCCTGAATGGGCATGGCAGGGGTCCACGAAAGAGGGGAGCGGGGCAGGCGGACATCATCCCGCACCGGTGTCGCAGGGGTCGAGACGGCGAATAGCGCGGGTCAGCGCCTTCCGCCGAGCAGTCCGCCGAGCAGTCCGCGCACGATCTGCCGACCGATGCCGGTGGCCACCGTGCGCGTCGCCGATTTCGCCGCGGCTTCCACCGCGCCTTGGCGACGCTTGGTTCCCCAGAGGAATTCGTTGAGCTTGGACGGCGGTTCGGCCTCGGGTTTCGCGGCGGATGCGCGTCCGGTGGTTTTGGCAGGTTCCGGATTCGCAGCTTTTTCGTCGGCGCGCTTGTTGAGCATTTCGAAGGCCGATTCGCGATTGACCGCCGTGTCGTACTTGCCGCCGACCGGGCTGCGGCCGCGCACCGCCGCGCGCTCTTCCATCGTGATCGCGCCCATGCGGCAGCGCGGCGGACAGATGTAGGCGCGCTCGACCGGCATCGGGATGCCCTTGTCGAGCAGCATCGAGGTCAGCGCCTCGCCGACGGCGAGCTCGGAGATCACTTTCGCGACATCGAGCTTGGGGTTGGCGACGAAGGTTTCGGCAGCGGTTTTCACCGCTTTCTGGTCACGCGGGGTGTAGGCGCGCAGCGCGTGTTGGATGCGATTGCCGAGCTGGCCGAGGATCACGTCGGGGATGTCGTCGGGATTCTGTGAGCAGAAATACACGCCCACGCCCTTGGAGCGAATCAGGCGCACGACTTGTTCGACGCGCTGCTGCAGGGCCGGCGGACAGTCGGCGAACAGCAGGTGGGCTTCATCGAAGATGAAAACGAGCTTGGGTTGTTCGAGATCGCCGACTTCGGGCAGGTTCTCGAACAGTTCCGAAAGCAGCCACAGCAGGAAGCTCGAATACAGCCGCGGTTTGAGGATCAGCTGGTCGGCGGCGAGCAGGTTGATGATGCCGCGCCCCGACATGTCCTGGCGCATGAGGTCGGCGAGTTCGAGCGCGGGCTCGCCGAAGAACATTTCGCCGCCTTCCTGTTCCAGGCGCAGCAGCGCGCGCTGGATCGCGGCGACCGAGGTCGGGCTGACCAGGCCGTACTTCTGCGAGATCTCGCTCTTGTGTTCGGCGACGTAGTTGAGCAAGGCGCGCAGATCGTCGAGATCGAGCAGCAACAGTCCTTCGTCGTCGGCCAGCTTAAAGGCGATGTCGAGCACGCCCGATTGCACTTCGTTCAATTCGAGAATGCGGTTGAGCAGGGTGGGGCCCATCTCCGACACCGTGGTGCGCACCGGATGGCCGAGTTTTCCGTACAGGTCCCAGAACACGACCGGACTGGCTTCATTGGTGTATCCCTCGATGCCGATCTGCTGCACGCGAGATGTTATTTTTTCATTCGTGACGCCCGGCATCGCCAGGCCGCTGACGTCGCCTTTCACGTCGGCCATGAACACCGGCACGCCCATGCGCGAAAAGCCTTCGGCGAGCACCATCAGCGATACCGACTTGCCGGTGCCGGTCGCGCCGGCGATCAGACCGTGACGGTTGCCATATTTACCCAGCAGGTAAACCGGGATATCACCTTTGCCGACAAGGATTTCGCTCATGGGGCCTCCGAAGATGAACCGATCATAGGGCCTTGGCTGCAGCCGCGAAACGGTTGCCGTCAGTGGACCGGAACCGATACCCTGCTTTTCCAGTAAGGAAGCAAGATGCCCGCATTCAGAAACTCCCTATTTTTCGCTCTGGCCATCGGCCTGGGTTGCTCGGGCGCCGCGAACGCCGCCCGCACCGACAAGTTCCAGCCGCTCTACCAGCAGATGGATGCCGCCAGCCAGCGCTATCGCGAGGCGCAGGTGCAACTGCAGAACGGCGACGACACCGCGATGGCGCGCATGAGCAAGGCGCTCGAGGATATCGAGGACCTCGCCCAGCAGTGCCTCAAGCAGAAGGGCTGCGAACCCACGCGCGTCATCACCACCTACGAAATCCTGCTCAAGGAGCAGGGCATGGCGCCCGAGGTGACCGCACAGGGCGAGACCGGGGCCGATCCCGATCACATGATTTCGCCGGTCGTTGCCAACTCCCCGGAAGCGGCGCGCACGATGCAGTTGTTGCGCAACGACCATGCGTTCGACCAGATGGTGCAGATGAATGAGCCGGTCCAGGCTGGCATCCGCGAGTGGCTGACCACGCAGCGCGCGTTCCTCATCGATGCCTGGGAAAACTACCAGTACATGCGCTACCTCATGTACCCCGAGTACGAGAAGGCTGGGCTGCCGGAAGCGCTGCTGTTCGGCATCATGGCGAAGGAATCGGGTGGCAAGGTGCATGCCGTTTCCCGTGCTGGCGCCAGCGGACCGCTGCAGTTCATGTACGGCACCGGCATGCGTTTCGGATTGGGCAAGGACAGCAGCGGCTTCGACACGCGTTTCGATCCGCAATACGCGGCGCGCGCGAATGCCGCCTACATCAACGAGCGTTTCCGCGAGCTCAACCGCAACCTCGAATACACCGTCGCGGCCTACAACGGCGGCGAAGGCCGTGCCGCGCGTCTGTATGCCGCGTCGGGCGGGCAGAGTTTCTGGTCGCCCGAGGCCTATGGCCAGCTGCCGCCGGAAACGCGCGACTACGTGCCGATGGTGATCGCAGCGGCGTGGCTGTTCCTGCATCCGAAGCAATACGGTCTGGAATTCCCGAAGATCGACACGACGCCGGACCAGTTCACGCTCGCCCGCGACACCTCGATCAACGAACTGACGATCTGCCTGGGCAACGGGGGCAGCCGCGACGGCTGGTTCCGCGTGCTGCGCAATCTCAATCCGCGCTATGAGCCGGGTGCGACGATTTTCGCCGGCACGGTATTGCGAGCGCCCAAACGCGTGACGGCCCTGTACAAGAACAACTGCACACAGGGTCCGCGCGCCGAACTGGCGTCGACGCTGATGCGCGCGAACAAGTACATCGTTCCCGCGTACGCGGCGAGCCCGAACAATCCGGTCGATGCCAGCGCACCGCTGGCCGGCGCGCAGGCGTCCGTGGCGCGACAGTCGGCGACGTCCCGCAAGAAGCCACGCGACTATCGCGTGCGTCGCGGCGACAGCCTGATGGCGATCGCACGCGAGCACAGCTGCAATCTCGCCGCGCTCGCCCGCGAGAACCGCATCAAGGGGCCGGACTACGCCCTGCGACCGGGGCAGCGCCTGAAGCTGAAGAGCTGCGAGGAATGAGCCCGGCGCACGGCCGGAATCGCATCCGATGAGCGAAGCCGAGGTGACCACGCGTTCGGTCGTGTGGATGCTGCTGCGCCGCTTGCTGATCATCGTGCTGGTGATCGCGGTGCTGCTGTACCTGGCGTTGGCGGGGTTGCTGTACTCGAAGCAGCGTTCGCTGCTGTATTTCCCGACGCGCGCCGCTGCCGTCGAAGCGCCCTCGTTCTCGGTGACGTCGAATGGCCTGACCCTGCACGGCTGGGCCGTCAATCCGGGAAAGCCACGCGCCCTGCTGTATTTCGGCGGCAACGGCGAAGCGGTGGAGCGCAATGCGGATTTTTTCCGCAGCACGCTGCCGGAGATCACCGTGTATTTGATTCCGTATCGGGGCTATAGCGGCAACCCGGGCATGCCGACGGAAAAGGATTTGTACGCCGATGCGCTGATCGAGTTCGACCGGATTCGCGTCGATCATGCCCAGGTCGTGGTCATGGGCCGGAGTCTGGGCTCAGGCGTGGCGACGTATGTCGCGGCGCATCGTCCGGTTCATCGCCTGGTGCTGGTCACGCCTTACGACAGCATCGCCAAGGTCGCGCAGGGCAAGTACCCGCTGTTTCCGATCGGACTGTTGCTGAAGGACAAGTACGAATCCTGGCGGCGGGCGCCCGCCCTGGCGATGCCGACCCTCGTCCTGATCGCAGCGAAGGATCGGGTGATTCCGCGCGGAAATTCCGATGCGCTGGTCGCCAGTTTCACGCAGCGGCCCGAGGTCGTCGTGGTGCCCGAAGCCGGGCACAACGACATCTCGGCCCAGGCCGACTATTCGTCGGCTCTGGAAGCATTTCTCGCCGACTAGACGTCGGCGATGCGCCTGACTACAGCGCGTCCCAGCCCTGGCGTGGCTTGAAGCGATCGCCGTAGCGCACGCTCAGTTCTTCGAGTCGCGACTTGAGCTTCGCGGCACCGACGGATTTCACGTACGCGATCGGGCCGCCACGGAAAGGCGCGAAACCGGTGCCGAAAATCACGCCGGCATCGAGCAGGTCCGCATCGGCGACGACGCCGTCATGCAGACAGGACACGGCTTCGTTGATCAGCGGCAGGATCAGGCGCTCTTCGAGATCGGAAGGAGCCTGGTAGCCGGCCGGAACCTCGGGTTTCACCGCGCGGCCGTTCTCCCATTTGTACAGGCCCTGGCCGTCTTTCTTGCCGCGCTTGCCCGGCTCGACCTTGAATGCATCGGGCAGTGTCTGGCCATGGAAGTCGGCCATGATGCGGCCGACGCTGGCGGCGACGTCCAGACCGACGGTGTCGACCAGTTCGATCGGACCCATCGGCATGCCGAACTTCAGCGCCGCCTTGTCGATGACGGCGCCGGGAATGCCTTCGCTGAACGCGATGATCGCTTCCTGCATGTACGGCGCGAGGATGCGGTTGACCAGGAAACCCGGCGTACCGGCGACCGGCACCGGCAACTTATCGATCGCGCGGCAGAAGGCGGCGAGGCGACGCTCGACTTCCGGCGCCATGAAATCGTGCTTGACGATTTCCACCAGCGGCATCAGTGCGACCGGATTGAAATAGTGCAGGCCGGCGAACTGCGATTGTTTCTTCAGGTTCGCGCGCAGGTCGGTCAGCGGGATCGAGCTGGTGTTGGAGACCAGCAGCGCATCGGGCTTCATCTCTTCTTCGAGCTTGGCGTAGAGCGCGCGTTTGGCGTCGAGATTCTCGAAGATCGCTTCAATGACCAGGTCGGCCTTGGCCACGCCGGTGCCCTCGACGTCGGCGACCAGACGCGCCGCCGTTGCCGCGCGCTTGGCCTCGTTCTTGACCTTCTTCTCAAACAGCTTCTCGGCGCGGTCCATCGCCGGCTGCACGTACTGCATCTCCCGGTCCTGCAAGGTCACGTCGAAACCACGCAGGGCGCACCAGGCCGCGATGTCGCCGCCCATCACGCCGGCGCCGATGACGTGCACGTGCGTGATGCCGTGTTCCTTTCCGCCCAGACCCTTGAGGCGGTCCATCAGGAAGAAAATGCGCACGAGGTTGTGCGCGGTCGGCGTCTGCGACAGCTTCACCACCGATTTCGCTTCCGCCTTCAGCGCGGCATGGATCGGCTGGCCGCCCGTGCGTTGCCAGGTCGTGATCAGGGCGTAGGGAGCGGGGTAGTGCTCCTTGCGGGCTTTGCGGGCCGTTGCCTTGGTGATCTGCGGCGCGAGAATCTGGCGCGCCAGCCAGGTGTTCGTCGCCCAGGCCAGGAAGCGCTGTTTGAGCGGGCGTTTTGCACCGCGCTGCAGGAGACCGAGCGCGGTTTCCAGCAACATCGAGGGTTCGACGACCTTGTCGACCAGGCCCATGGCGCGCGCCGACGTTGCCGACAGGGCGCGGCCCGTGAGCATCAGGTCGAACGCCGCAGGCGCACCGATCAGACGCGGCAGGCGCACGCTGCCGCCCCAGCCCGGATAGATGCCCAGTTTGATTTCGGGCAGGCCGATGCGCGTTTTCTCGTCATTGCTGGCGACGCGATAGCGGCAGGCCAGCGCGATTTCGGTACCGCCGCCCATGCAATGGCCGTGGATCGCGGCGACGGTGGGGCAGCGCAACTCCGCGAGGCGCTGGAAAATCAGCTGGCCGCGGCGGATCCAGTCTTCGGTCTGGCCTTTCGCGGCGATCGCTTCGAAGCCCTTGATGTCGGCGCCGGGAATGAAGCCCGCGGCCTTGCCCGAACGGATCACGACGCCCTTCGGCAGATCCAGGGCGATGCGTTCGAGCATCGAATCGAGCTCGTCGATGACGCTGCGCGAGAGCGCATTCACGTTTTCGTCGGCGCGATCGAGCGTGAGGATCAGAAACCCGTCGGGGCGGCGCTCGGGTTTCCAGTGGGCAAGGCGAAGACCGTCGAACATGGCGGTTCCATACGTCAGGGTAGGGTGGGATGGCCGTATCATCGGGGCAGGGTGTGGCGCGGTCAACGAGTTTGCACGAGCCCCTGAACTTTTTCCCGAGACCACGGTCTTTCGAGCGGCCCCGTCGGCTGCATGGAGTAGCGGCCCTGATGGGCGAGAACGAACTGGACCTGGAACTGGTCAAGCGTGTACAGCGTGGCGAGAAGTCGGCTTTCGATCTGCTGGTGCGCAAGTACCAGCACCGGATCGGCGCCGTCATCGGTCGCTTCGTGCCCGACTATGCCGAGAGCCAGGACATCGCGCAGGAAAGTTTCATCCGCGCCTATCGCGCGATCGGCAATTTCCGCGGCGACAGCCAGTTCTACACCTGGCTCTACAGGATTGCCGTGAATACCGCCAAGAACCACCTCGTCGCCATGAAACGCCGCCCCCCCACCTCGGATATCGAGGCGGACGAGGCCGAACACTTCACCGGTGCCCAGCGCCTGCACGACCACGACACGCCGGAGCACGAAATGCTTCGCCAGGAAATCGCCCGCGAAGTCAGCGACACCGTCGCCGAACTTCCCGAAGAACTTCGCCAGGCGATCACCCTGCGCGAAATGGATGGCCTGAGTTACGAAGAGATCGCCGAGACGATGGATTGCCCCATCGGCACCGTGCGCTCGCGAATTTTCCGCGCCCGCGAGGCGATTGACGCCCGCTTGCGCCCCTTGATGGACAGCGAACGAGTACGCCCATGACAACCCTCGACCAAACACTCCGCGAACAGCTCAGTGCCTACATGGATGGCGAGCTGACAGCCGACGAGGCCCGTTTCCTCGAGCGGCGCCTGGCGAACGAGCCGCCCTTGCGCGCGCTCTGGGAGCGCATGCAGGTCGCGTCTTCCTGCCTGAAAGGGCAGCCACTGCGACCGATGCGCGCAACCTTGCCGGACGACATCGCGGCTGCGCTCGCCGTCGAAGCGGCGCCGTCGCGTCGGGCCTGGCGACCGCTCATCGCATGGGCGGTGGCGGCCTCGGTCGGATTGCTCGCGCTTGCCCTTGTGCCGCAATGGCTGGGAGCGCCCGCAACGCCGGCGACCGTGCCGGTCGCCGATGTCCAAGTGCCGGTCGTGCCGGCGCTGCCCGTCAATGCCACGCCTGCGTCTGCGGATCTGGTCGCGGTCGATAGCACTGACGCGACCTCGTCGGGCGCCACCGTCGAGGTTCCGGTTGCAACCGATCGCGGCACCCCGGCGCCGCCGACCTCGTCGGCCCCAGTGGTTGCGAGCACGGGCGGACAGTCGCCTGCGGACTTCCCGTTGGTCGAAGCGGCCGGCAGCAAGGCCTGGCCGCGCTCGCCGTTGTCCGGCGCGAGCAATGATCCCGCGCTCGAGGCCTATCTCGTCCGCCACAACCAGATGATGAGCGATGACGGCCTCAGCGGATTCGTCCCTTACGTCGATGTGGTCGCTAACGATCCCAACGCCGCCAATCAGGATGACAACGGAGACGCGAAGCAGTGAAGCCCCGCCTGCTCGCCCTCTTGATGGCCGCAAGTCTGACTCAGCCCGCCTGGGCGGACGAACCCTCGGCGCCGGCGCGCTGGTATCAGGACGCGAAGTCCTGGGTCACCGGCCTGTGGGGCAAGGGGGCCGAAGACTGGTTGCAGCGCATCGGACCGGCCCTGACCGAACAGAATTACCAGGGCACCCTGGTCATGGTGTCCGGCGCGCACATGGAAACCCTCGGAATCTTCCACGCCTTCGAGGGCGGCATCGAGCGCATGCGCCTGGTCGCGCTGACCGGCCCGCGACGGGAAGTGATCCAGGATGACAAGCTCGTGATGTGCATCGGCACGGGCTTGGGGCCGGTGGGCTACGACGCCGATACTGGCGGTCGCTGGAATCCCGCCGAGCAATTCGCCATGGCGGCCAGTCTCGACGGCTACCGGGCCAAGCTCGGCTCGGTGGGGCGTGTCGCCAATCGCGATGCGCAGATCATCGATATCCAGGCTCGCGACAACTGGCGTTACGGACACCGGCTCTGGCTGGACAAGGAAACCGCCTTGCCACTGCGCATGGCGCTGATGGGCGAAAACGGCCAGCCGCTGGAGCAGATGGTCTTCACCGACCTGCAATTGGGGGTCGTTCCCGATCCGATCGACCTGCGCCCCTCGACCGAGCAGGGCCTGCGTCGTATCCAGACTCTGAGCCCAGGCAAGGACTCGGATCCGGGCTGGCGCGTTGTTGCTCCGCCCCCGGGCTTCGCCCTGCGAGCCGGTCGCCGGCTCGGCGATTCGGTCCAGCTTCTTTACAGCGACGGGCTCGCCAGTGTGTCGGTCTACATCGAGCCCATGCCCGCCAATCAGGCCGGTCAGTCGGCGATGCGGCGCGGCGCCGTGAACGCCCATTCGGTCTGGCAGGGCGGTCGCCGCGTGGTGGCCATCGGCAAAGTCCCGGCCCAGACCGCGGAATACTTTGCCCGCAACGTCCAGGCGGCCCCCGGCATCAAGACCGGCGGCTGAGCCTCTCGCCGGCGCCGGCCTTCGGCCGTGCTGGTCATTTCCTAGTCAATTCAATGGTTTTCGACCGTCGCACCCGGGTTGGACCCCTCGGGACGGGCGGTTTTGTGCAAAATTGGGCTAAATCTGCGCTGAACCAGTAGGAATTTGGTCCCGGCCGCGTTAATGTCCTGTCATTCGCAAATATTCCGTTAATTCGCCACGGTGCCCCCGTACGAGGGGCGTTACTTCGTTCGACGATCCAGAGGATTTGCCAAGATGAAGACTGCTACCCAGAAAAACGCCATCCGTCGCCTCCAGCTTGCCAGCGCGGTCGGCTTGTCCCTTCTCGCTTCCACGGCGATGGCCGGTCCGAAGTTCTACGGTAGCGTCGAGTTCGGACGCTTGAGCTCGAACTCGGGCGGCGATGTCGTTTTTTCTTACGACAACGGTCAGCCGAGCTTCCCGGTGTCCCGTACCGATCTGGGCGACGGCAATATCCGTAACCTGAAACTCGGCTTCCAGTTGAGCTCGCCGCTGTTCATTGAATTCAGCCAGACCAATTCCCACCTCGACCAGAGCGCGATCTCTGGCCCTGGCGTCGCCAACACCGCCGGCCCCTGCGATATCTCCCCGACGCTCGGCTTGTTCAACGATTGCTTCAACCGCGCGGAAATCACGCGTCGCTATACCTCGCGCAATCAGGATCTGATCGCCGGCTGGAATTTCGACCTGACGCCGGCCATCAAGCTCAGCCCGTACGCTGGCATGCGCCGCATGAAGTACAACGAGCGCCGTCTCGTCGAATACCGCTACATTCCCGGTTTCAACGACAGCGTCACCGACTTCACGTCTTTCAGCGACATCGGCTGGGTCGCCGGTGCCCGCTACGAGCAGAACTTCACCCACTTCTTCATCTCGGGCGAGCTGCAGTACGCACACGCGAGCGACGATCGCACCCGCGGCATCCGCGATCACCGCTTCCACATGAATGACGGCGCCACCGTCGATGACGCCGAGGTTTTCATCACCGAGCGCCGCGGCGTGAACAACCGTATGTTCCGCCTCGGCATCGGCAAGCGCTTCCTGTTCGGCGGCCAGCAGGCCAAGGTGACTTTGGGTTACCAGGAAGCCTATGCCAATGGCCTGGATACGCGTATCACCAACAACAATGACTATGCCCCCAATGCTTTGGGCAGCAACAATGCTTCCGCCAAGGCGCGTGGCATCTTCGTGAACTTCGGCATCAACAACTAATTTCTGGCGCCGACCAGGGGGAGGAAGGGCGGAGACATCCGCCCTTTTTCTTGAATGATCCAAAAAATACGAAACCAAGGATATTTGCTCCGATGATCAACCATAAGAAACTGACCCTTAGCGTTTTCGCTGCTCTTGGCCTGAGCCTCGCCGCTTCGTCGGCATCCGCCGCCAATTCGCACTTCTACGGCAGCCTCGAAGCCGGCGTGCAGAACGCGGACGACTCCGCGATCCCGTTCTCGATGGACTACCCGTCGCTGCGCACGCGCACCACGGACTACGGTTCGGGCCGCAACGTGGGCCTGACCCTGGGCTATCGTTTCGACAATCCGCTCTTCATCGAGCTGAGCGTGTCGCGTGACTCGCTGACCAACACGACCGTCCAGACCGATACGCGCGCCATTCCGGCGCCGCCCTGCGGCGTGCCGTTCGAAGCCGCGATCCCGTACTGCCTGGCCAGCGCCAGCTTGGCTACCCGCGTCGACCACAACAACGTCGACCTCGTTGCCGGTTGGGGTTTCAAGGCGACCGAGACCGTGACTTTCAGCCCGTATGCCGGCGTGCGCCGCATGAAGCTGCAGGACGAGCGCAAGATCAACAATGTGCCGCTGGGCGCACCGTTCACCGACCGGGGCGTCGACATCTCGTCCTTCAATGAATACGGTTTCCTCATCGGCGTTCGCTACGACCAGGAATTCAAGTCGTTCTACCTGACCGGCGACCTGCAGCACGCCCAGGCGAGCGGTGATCGCGTCCGCGGCTACCACTCGGCCCTGGTCGACAACACCGGCGCGACCCTGATCGCGGTGGATCACGGCATCACCGAGGACATCAGCGTCCGCCAGCAAGCGCTGAGCTTCGGCATCGGCCACCGCTTCGTGTTCGGCGGCCAGCCGGCGACGATCAACCTGAGCTACCAGGTTCAGCGCGGCAACGGCTACGACACCCGCATCGACACCATCGCGCCGTCGATGGCCGCCTCGTTCGGCGGCAACCGTGGCGTGCGCAACGAGTCGGTGACCACGCAGGGCTTCATGCTCAGCTTCGGCATCAACAACTGATCCGATTCGCATCAGTGACGAAACGAGGGGCGGAGCGATCCGCCCCTTTTTTTGCCCGGCGTCCGGGACTCGCCGGCCCTGGGCCGGCGCGACGGGCGGGAACTTAGCGCACAACACCTAGTCGAAGGACGAGCTCGCCCCTGGGGCTGGCTGCTACCCTCAAATTCCATCGGACTGCGAACGAACGACGCCATGAAATCCCTGTCCCGATTTGCCCTCCTGATTCCCACCTTCGCCTTGGCCGGTCTCGTTTTTGCCGAGTTCCAGGGCCCCGCTCAGGCCACGGCCCTCGCATCGAAACCGACTGCCCCGGCCATGCAGGCCCTGGCCGCGAGCACGGATGCCCCGCTGGTCAACCTCCCGGACTTCTCCCGTCTTGTCGAGCAAGCCGGTCCTGCCGTCGTGAACATCGAAGCCCTCGTGGGTGGCGGCCGTCGCGCCGCCGCCACGGCGCCCGATGAAAACGAGGAGGCGCCCGCCAATCCGGAAGACATGCCCGAATTCTTCAAGCGCTTCTTCGGCCAGCCCGGCGGTCCCGGCATGCCGGGACCCGCACCGGACTCGCCGCGACGCGGCACCTCGTTCGGCAGCGGCTTCATCATTTCTGCCGACGGCTACGTGCTGACCAACCACCACGTCGTCGACGGTGCTAGCGAAGTCATCGTGCACCTGGTTGATCGGCGCGAACTGAAAGCGCGCATCGTCGGCAGCGATCCGATGTCCGACGTGGCCCTGCTCAAGGTCGAGGCCAGCGGCCTGCCGGTGCTGCACATCAGCGACTCGCGCAATCTCAAGCCCGGTCAATGGGTGCTCGCGATCGGGTCGCCTTTCGGCTTTGACCACTCGGTCACTGCAGGCGTCGTCAGCGGTCTGGGTCGTCCCAGCATCGACGGCAGCCAGCAGTACGTTCCCTTCATCCAGACCGACGTCGCGATCAACCGCGGCAATTCCGGCGGTCCGCTGCTCAACACGCGCGGCGAAGTCGTCGGCATCAACTCGCAGATCTTCAGCAATTCCGGCGGCTACATGGGCGTGAGCTTCGCCATTCCGATCGAAGTTGCGATGAATGCGGTGCAGCAACTCAAGGCCAGCGGCAAGGTCACACGCGGCCAGCTCGGCGTGGGAATCGGCGATGTCGGCCGCGAGCAGCTGTCCGAGTTGGGCCTGAGCCGCACGGGCGGCGCCTATGTCGGTTCGGTCGCGAACAACAGTGCGGCCGCGCGCGCGGGCATCCGTCCGGGCGACGTGATCATCGCTTTCAACGGTAAGGAAATCGGCAACGCGTCCGAGCTGCCTCCGCTCGTCGGCGCGATGGCCCCCGGCAGCCGAGCCAGCGTCAAACTGATCCGCGACGGCAAGCCCGTGGATCTGGTGGTCGTGTTGACGGCCCTGGATGCGGCGGTCGCCGGTCCGGAGAAACCGCAGATGCCTGGCGGCAGCGGCCCGGACGTCAATGCGCTGGGCCTCGTGGTCGGCCCGGTCGATGCGCCGACACGCGGCAAGCTGGGTCTGGGGGCGGGCGAAGGTGTGAAGATCGGTCGCGTGGCCAGTCTGGCGGCGCGGCAGGCGGGCCTGAGCCCCGGAGACGTGATCCTGCAGGTCGGCAAGACCCCGGTCGGCAGTCCGTCCGATTTCGATGCGGCCCTGAAAGGGGCGAAGACCGGAGATCGCGTACGTCTGCTTGTCCGCAATGCCGAAAGCACCGGCTTGGCGACGGTAGTCGTGCCTTAAGGCGTCTAGTCGTCAGCGTCCCGGGCCGGCCTGTTCAGGGCGGGTCGCGCCCCGGGACGCTGTGCGATAATGGCGCGTTTACATATCAAGACGGCCCCGCGCCGCCCCCATGCAGCTCATTCGCAATTTTTCCATCATCGCCCACGTCGATCACGGCAAGTCCACGCTGGCCGATCGCATCATCCAGCTTTGCGGCGGCCTCGAGGCGCGCGAGATGGAAGCCCAGGTGCTTGACTCCAATCCCATCGAGCGCGAGCGCGGCATCACCATCAAGGCCCAGTCCGTGTCGTTGCCGTACACCGCGCGCGACGGCAAGACCTATCAGTTGAATTTCATCGATACCCCCGGACACGTCGACTTCAGCTACGAAGTCTCGCGCTCGCTGGCAGCCTGCGAAGGCGCCTTGCTGGTCGTGGACGCCGCGCAGGGCGTCGAGGCGCAGTCGGTGGCCAATTGCTACACGGCGGTGGAGCAGGGCCTGGAAGTGGTTCCGGTCCTCAACAAGATCGATCTGCCGACCGCGGACATCGAGAAAGTCAAAGCCGAGATCGAAGCGGTCATCGGCATCCATGCCGACGATGCCGTGGCGATCAGTGCCAAGACCGGTCTGAACGTCATCGAAGTGCTCGAAGCGATCGTCAAGCGCATTCCGCCGCCGACGCCGCGCGGCAGCGACCAGTTGCAGGCGCTGATCATCGACTCCTGGTTCGACAATTATCTCGGCGTGGTCTCGCTGGTGCGCGTGATGCAGGGCGAGATCAAGCCCGGCGACAAAATCCTGGTCATGTCGACCGGTCGCTGGCACCTCGTGGACGACGTCGGCGTGTTCACGCCCAAACGCAAGTCCCTGGCCAAGCTCGGTGCCGGCGAAGTGGGCTGGATCAATGCCTCGATCAAGGACGTGCACGGCGCGCCGGTCGGCGACACCCTGACCCTGCTGGCCAATCCGGCCAGCGAACCCTTGCCCGGTTTCCAGAAAATGCAGTCGCGCGTGTTCGCGGGCCTGTTCCCGGTCGATGCCGAGGACTATCCGGCGCTGCGCGAGGCTCTGGAAAAGCTCAAGCTCAACGACGCCGCGCTGAACTTCGAGCCGGAAAGCTCCGAGGCGATGGGCTTCGGCTTCCGCTGCGGCTTCCTGGGCATGCTGCACATGGAAATCGTGCAGGAGCGTCTGGAGCGCGAGTACAACCTCAACCTGATCACTACGGCGCCGACGGTGATCTATGAGGTGCTGACGACGGACGGCGCGGTCCTGCCGCTGGATAATCCGGCGAAATTGCCGCCGGTGAACAAGATCCAGGAAATTCGCGAGCCGATCATCCTCGCCACCATCCTCACGCCGCCCGAATACGTCGGCAACATCATCACCCTGTGCGAGGAAAAGCGCGGCGCGCAGCAGGGCATCAACTACATGGGCAGCCAGGTTCAGATCAGCTACGAGCTGCCGATGGCGGAAGTCGTGCTGGATTTCTTCGACCGCCTCAAGTCTGTCTCACGCGGCTACGCCTCGCTCGACTACCACTTCCTGCGCTTCGACGCCGGTCCGTTCGTGCGCGTGGACGTGCTGATCAACGGCGACCGCGTGGACGCGATGTCGATGATCCTGCATCGCGCGCACGCCGACCGTCGCGGTCGTGATCTGTGCGAAAAGATGAAGGACCTGATTCCGCGCCAGATGTTCGACGTCGCCATCCAGGCGGCGGTCGGTGCGCAGATCATTTCCCGTTCGACCGTCAAGGCCATGCGCAAGAACGTGCTGGCCAAGTGCTACGGCGGTGATGCGACTCGAAAGAAGAAGCTCCTCGAGAAGCAGAAAGAAGGCAAGAAGCGCATGAAACAGTTCGGCAAGGTCGAGATTCCCCAGGAAGCTTTCCTTGCCGTGCTGCAGCAAGACAACAAATAACCCGACCGATCCCTGCAAGGACCGTACCCCGTGAAATTTGATTTCGCCCTGATCCTGACCGTGCTGTCCGCCGTGACCGGCGTGATCTGGCTGGTGGACCGCCTGTTCTTCGCCAAGAGCCGCAACCTGATGGTGAAGGAAGGCGAAGACATGATCGAACCGGTCATCGTCGACTACGCGCGATCGCTGTTCCCGGTGCTGTTCTTCGTGCTGGTGCTGCGCTCGTTCATCGCCGAGCCGTTCCGGATCCCGTCCGGCTCCATGATGCCGACCCTGCTGCAGGGCGATTTCATCCTGGTGAACAAGTTCAGCTACGGCCTGCGCCTGCCCGTGCTCAACACCAAGGTTGTCCCGCTGGGCGAGCCCAAGCGCGGCGACGTCATCGTCTTCCGCTATCCCGGCCGCTCCGAGACCGATCCGGAGAAGGGCGTGGACTACATCAAGCGCGTGATCGGCCTGCCCGGCGACACGATCTCGGTCAACGACGACCAGGTCACCATCAACGGCCAGGCCGTGGCATACGCCCCCGAGGGCGTCTTCGTGGGGACTGGCGCATCCATGGAAATGACCGGGTCGCCGATCAACAAGGAACTCCTGCCCGGTCGCGAGCACGTCATCCTCGACCAGCCCGGCAGCCCCTTCCCCCCGGGGGAGTGGACTGTCGAGCCCGGCCACTACTTCGTCATGGGCGACAACCGCGACCACAGCGCCGACAGCCGCGACTGGGGCCTGGTCCCCGAGGCCAACCTGGTCGGGCGGGCGATGGTCATCTGGCTCAATTGCGACAGCCCCGGCTCGCTCTGCGGCGATGGTTTCGATTACACGCGGATTGGCGATACCATCCGGTAACCGGCACTTCCACATCCACCCAGGGGATAGGTCATGGACAAGAAACAACAGGGTATGACGCTGATCGGCTTCATCATGGTCCTGCTCGTGGTCTGCGTTTTCGCCGCGGTCGGCATGAAGCTGGTGCCCATCTACAGCGAGTACATGAGCGTGAAGTCCGCGATGAACAGCGTCGCGAAGGAAGGCGTCGGCAACAAGGACATCGGCGATATCCAGGTGATGCTGCAGCGTCGTTTCGACATCGACTACGTCACTTCGATCAATGCCAAGCAGCTGCGTTTCGCGCCGGGCGCCGGCACCAAGAAGCTGAACATGAACTACGAAGTGCGCACGCCGTTCGTCTACAACGTCGACTTCGTGGTCAAGTTCGATTACAGCGTAGAACTTTGATTCGGTGCCAGCAGAATTCGGCCATCAATTCCTGAAGCCCGAGTTGCTGCGCCAGGCGCTGCGTCATCGCAGCGCCGGAGTTCCCAACAACGAACGCCTCGAGTTCCTCGGCGATGCGCTGGTCAACCTGATCGTCGCCGAAGCGCTGCACGCGCGCTGGCCCAAGGCCGACGAAGGGGCGCTGACCCGCGCCCGCGCCAGTCTGGTGCGCGAATCCGCGCTGGCCAGCATCGCCCGGGCCCATGGCTTGGGCGAACAGATCGAGCTCGGCATGGGCGAGATGAAGACCGGCGGTCACCGGCGCGACTCCATTCTCGCAGACGCCCTGGAAGCGCTGGTCGGCGCCATCCATCTCGACGCCGGCTTCGAAACCTGCAGGAAAGTCGTCCTGCCCTGGTTCGATGCCATGCTGGCCGAATTGCCGGCGGGCAAGGTGGACAAGGACCCGAAGACCCGTTTGCAGGAATGGCTGCAGGCGCGCCAGCGTGAGCGACCGAATTATTCCCTGATCGAGACCCTCGGTCAGGAACACGAGCGTGTGTTCCGTGTCCGCTGCACCGTTGCCGAACCGGCGCTGTCGGCCGAAGCGGAAGGCAGCTCGCTTCGCGCGGCCGAACAGGCTGCCGCGGAACTGGTGTTGGGCCAACTCGAGACGAACAAATGAACACTCCCTACCGTGCCGGCACCATCGCGGTCGTCGGTCGTCCTAATGTCGGCAAGTCGACCCTGATCAACGGCCTGGTCGGCGCCAAGGTCAGCATCGTGTCGCCGCGACCGCAGACCACGCGCCATCGTCTGCTCGGCATCGCCACGTTCCCGGAAGGCCAGTTGATGCTGGTCGATACGCCGGGCATCCATGGCAAGCAGAAGAACGCCATGAATCGCTATATGAACCGTGCTGCCCGCGGCGCTGTGTCGGACGTCGATGCGGCCGTGCTCGTCGTCGAGGCCGGGCGCTGGTTCGACGATGATGCGCTGGCCTATGCCGCGCTCAAGGAATCGGGCGTGCCTTGCGTGCTGGTCGTGAACAAGGTCGACAAGATCGTCGACAAGGGCAGCCTGCTGCCTTTCATCGCCGAGGTCACCCGCGAGCGCGAATTTGCCGCCGTCCATCCGATTTCGGCGTCCAAGCGCAAAGGCACCGACGCATTGGTCAAGACCCTGATCGGAATGATGCCCGAGTCCGAGCCGCACTATGCCGATGATGAGATCACCGACAAGAGCGAGCGCTTTCTCGCCGGCGAGCTGGTCCGCGAGCAGCTGATGCTGCGTCTGGGCGAGGAGCTGCCTTATGCGGCGACGGTGGAAATCGAGAAATTCGAAGTCGACGGCGAGATGCTGCGTATCGCGGCCGTGATCTGGGTCGAACGCGAAAGCCAGAAGCCCATCGTCATCGGCAAGGGCGGCGAGCGCATGAAAGCGATTTCGACCGGTGCCCGCATGGGCATGGAGAGATTGTTCGATCGCAAGGTGTTCCTGGAAACCTGGTGCCGCGTTCGCGAGGGCTGGTCGGACGACGAGGCTGCGTTGAGCCGGTTCGGCTACACGGACTGAGATGCGTCCCGGTCCAGCCGTCGACCCCCGAAACTAGCTTCCGTGCGCGTCGACGCCCAACCGGCCTTCGTCCTGCATGCGCGTGCCTGGCGCGAAACCAGCTTGCTGGTCGAACTGCTCACGCGCGATCACGGCCGCGTCGGTGTCGTGGCACGCGGACTGACGCACGCCAAGCGCCACCCGCTGCGTGCCTGCCTGCAGCCTCTGCAATCGATCCGCATCGACTACATGCCTCGCGGCGAACTCGCCCGCCTTCTGCATGCCGAAGCGAGCGACGCCGCGCCGTTGCTCACCGGCGACACCTTGATGGCGGCGTTCTACATCAATGAGCTCCTGCTCAAGCTGACGCCGCGAAACGATCCGCTCACGACCGTCTACGAGCTCTACGCGCGCGTGCGCGACGAACTGCGCCTTCACGATTCGCTGGGCTGGACGCTGCGGCGCTTCGAGCGCGACCTGCTCGATGTCCTGGGCTACGGACTGCCCTGGGGCACGACGGCCGACGGCGAAGCTCTGGATCCGTCGGCGCGCTACCGGCTCGATCCGGAGCATGGTCCGATCCGCGACCCGCGTCGCGGCATCGACAGTGTCACTGGGGCGGCTTTGCTGGCCCTGGCCGAGGACCGGTTCCCGGGCAACGATCTGTTGCCGGAACTGCGTCAGGCGCTGCGCGACGTGCTCGCCTCGCATCTCGGTCCACAGGGCTTGCGTTCCTGGGGTCTGCTCGGCGAGTTGGCGCGCATCAAGCCTCGCGATCGCCCGTAACCTCGATGGTCGCCAGCTGATCGGCGACCGCGAACTCGAACAGTCGCCGTTGCGCGCCGTCGAGCGGCGATCGCGACAGGGCTTCGACGGCGGCAAGCAGGCGCGTCGCACCCACGAAGCCGCAGCCGGCCTTGAGCTGATGCAGAACGGCCCGCGCGGCATCGGCGTCGTTGGCCGCGCAGGCGGCCAGCACCTCTTCGCTCTGGTGCGGCAGTTCGTCGAGAAACAGCGCGCGCAGCGCCTGCAGGGATTCCCGACGACCGCCCAGCGCGGCGAGTGCGCGCTGCTCGTCCCAAACCGGCAATTTTCCTGTGGCGGGTGTTGCCGGGAACGCCGTCGTCCCCGTCAGTGCGCGCTGCACTGCCGCATGCAAGGCGGCGATGGCGATGGGCTTTTGCAGGACCTCCAGAAAGCCTGCGGCACATAGCTGGTCGAAGCCGTCGCGGTGCAGTTCGGCCGTGATCGCAAGCGCGGGAACGCCGGGGGAGAGATGCTGCAGCGCCGTCAGGGCGTCAACGCCGTCACCATCGGGAAGATGCGCATCAATCAGCCACAGGTCATGGGGCCGGTCGAGGACGAGATCGCTAGCCCTCGCGATGGTCTCGGCGGCATCGACGCGCGCGGGCAAGGCCGCCAGCGCATCGGTCAGAAAGGCGCGGCTTACGGCATCGTCTTCGAGTAGTAGCAAGCGCAGGTTCATGGGTTCCATCGTCTGATGCATGCCTCACGGTGGCCAGCCAAACCGACTATCCTTCGAGCATGCGGACAACGCACTGGATCATCAAGCTGCTCTGGCTCTCCGCCCTGTGCGCGGCCGCCGGCGCGCAGGCGAAGGAACTCGAAGCGCGTATTGCGAAATTGAGCACGGGCGCCGGATCGCTGCAGGGCGTGCAGTTGTCTCTGGACTGGCCCGATGGCGGCACTACCGGCACGATGCGCTTGCGCGCGCAGAGCCTGGATTTTCCGACGCTTTCCTATCGCGCGCGCAATGTCGACTGGCAGTGTCCGCTGGCGCGCACGGCGGCCGGCGGGTGGCGGTGCGTCGGCCCGGTGCGGGCCAACGGCTCCGGCGGCTTTCCCTTGGCGCTCGATATTTCCGCGGGCGCCACGCTGGCCGACTTGCGCATAGGCAAGAGCCGGATCCAGTACCAGGCGCTGGCGGCCGCGCCGGATCGTTCGCGGGTCTTGGTGGAAAAGATTCCCGTCGATTGGCTCAAGGCCTACCTGGCCAGCCTGTGGGCGGAGGGTCGCTGGACCCAGGGAAGCTTGAGCGGGCAGGTGGATGTGCTTACGCCCAAGGCCGGCCCCTTCGAGGTGCGTACGGACCTGACCGTCGACGCGCTCGGCCTGGAAACACCGACCGGTTGGCTGGCGGCAGCGGGCCTGAAAGGGCGGTTGCTGGTCGACTATCGGGATCTTGCCGGAAAGCAGTCGGTCGACACGCGACTGACCCTGCGCGGCGGCGAGTTCCTCGCGCAGAACTTCTATGCCCAGCTACCGTCGACGCCCGTCGACATTCGCGTGCTGGCTGAACACCAGGGCACCGCGCCATGGCGTCTGCCGGTGCTCAGTTGGCAGGACCCCGGCGTGTTCGAAGCCAGCGGCAAAGCGACGCTCGCCAAGGACGCCTCGATTTCGGATCTCGATCTCGCGCTGGACATGGGCAACCTCACGATCGCGCGCGACCGGTATCTGAGCGGATTTCTGGCGCCCGCCGGTTTTCCCGAGCTGCTGCTGACCGGAAAAGTGGTCGCCGGACTGCAATTGCGCGGCGGCGAACTCGACGCGATGCAGGCGAACTTTTCCGGCGTCAATGCGATCGACGACAAGGCGCGTTTCACCATCGCCGGCGTCGACGGCGAATTGCGCTGGAATGGCGGTGCCTCGCCGGTGCAAAGCCGATTCGGGTGGAGCAGCGGTGCGCTCTACGGCATCGGTCTGGGGCAGGCGAAGTTCGCTTTCACCAGCAAGGACGGCGAATTGCGCCTCGATTCGCCCGTGGCGATGGAAATGCTCGAAGGCAGGATCACGCTCGATCACATGCGCTGGCAGGCTCCGAAAGGCGAAATCGGCGCGCGCTTCCAGTTCGGTCTCGGCATGCAGCAATTGGATCTGGGCAGTCTGTCGCAGCGCCTGGGCTGGCCGCCGTTCACCGGTACCATCGGCGGCAAGATTCCATCGGCGCGCTATGCCGATAGCATCCTCACGCTCGACGGCGGTTTGCGCATGGACGTGTTCGGCGGCAGCGTGACGCTGGCCGATCTGGTCATGGAACGGCCTTTGGGCATCGCGCCGACGCTGTCGGCGGACGTGGAACTGCAGGACATGGACCTGGAGCCGATGACCAAGGCCTTCGATTTCGGTTCCATGACGGGTCGACTGGACGGGCACATCAACCAGTTGCGCCTGGTCGACTGGTCGCCGGTCGCCTTCGACGCGTATTTCGAAACCGACCGCTCGTTCAAGGGCAAGCGCCGTTTGAGCCAGCGCGCGGTCAAGGACATCACCAATGTCGGCGGTGGCGGCCTGGTGGCAGGTTTGCAGGCGCAGGTGCTGCAGATATTCGACGACTTTGGCTACGAGCGGCTGGGTATCGGCTGCAAGCTCAAGGACAACGTCTGCCAGATGACAGGCCTGGGTTCAGCCGGCGACGGCTATATCATCGTCGCAGGGTCGGGCCTGCCGCGAATTCAGGTGGTAGGCTTTCGTCGTCGGGTCGATTGGCCGACGTTGGTTTCGCGCCTGGAAGCGGCGACGGAAGGCCAGACCCCGGTCATTCAATAAGGAGAGTGGTATGCGCAAGTCGATGTCCCGGTTGTTGGCCGGTCCCTGCCTGGTTGCCGGCGCGCTGATTCTGGCTTCCTGCGTGACCATCAATGTCTACTTCCCGGCCGCCGAGGCGCAGGAAGCGGCGAAGGAATTCGTCGACAAGGTCATCGGCGACGAGGGTGCGCCCGCCCAGCAGCCGCCACCGAAGCCCGAAGGCAGCAACCCCTCGGCTTGGCAGCGTCCGCGCTTCGATCCGATGTCGCTGTTCATCAGCAGCGCGCAGGCAGCCGATACGGTCGATATCACGATCCGCACGCCAGCGATCCAGGCGATCCAGGACCGCATGGCTGAGCGCTTCCAGAGCTCGCTGGAGACACAGTTCGACTCCGGTGCGCTGGGCTTCGGCAAAGACGGTCTGGTCGTCGTGCGCGATGCCAGCAAGATCGCGCTCAAGGACCGCGTGTCGGTGAATCAGTTCGTCGCCGACGACAATCGCGACCGCAAGGCGGTCTATCGCGAGATCGCCGTCGCCAACGGCCATCCCGAGTGGGAAGACCAGATTCGCCAGACGTTCGCCAAGCAGTGGGTGTCCAGCGCTCACCGCGGCTGGTGGTACCAGTCCTCGGACGGTGTCTGGAAGCAGAAATAACTCGACCTGACGGTATCCGGCCTGCGTCGGGACGGTAGAAAACGAGCCTTGGGGCCGCGGATTTGCGACAATCCGCGGCCCTTTCTTTTGTGTTCCCGCCCGTGGCCCGATCCCGTACCAAACTCCACCGCGAATTCGAGATCGAAGTCGACGGCCTCAGTCATGACGGGCGCGGCGTCGGTCGTCAGGAAGGCAAGGCCGTGTTCATCACGGGCGCCCTGCCCGGCGAGACCGTGCGCGTCAAACAGACCGGCCGCAACCGCCATTTCGACGAAGCCGAAACGCTGGAAGTGCTGGTCGCGTCGCCCGATCGCGTCGCGCCGCGCTGCGCGCATTTTGGTGTCTGTGCCGGCTGTGTGCTGCAGCATCTGGCCGAGCCAAAACAGATCGAGGCCAAGCAACGGGTGTTGATGGACAATCTCACGCGCATCGGTCACGTCGAACCCTCGCGCGTGCTGGCGCCGCTGAGCGATGCGGCCTGGGGCTACCGCCGCAAGGGCCGATTTTCAGTACGTTTCGTCGAGAAGAAGGAACGAACGGTCGTCGGTTTTCGCGAAACGAATCCGCGTTTCGTCGCTGAGCTCGCGCATTGCCATACGCTGATTCCGGCCCTGGGCGAAAAGATTCCGGACATCGCCGCCCTGGTCGATGCGCTGGATGGCAAACGCACGATTCCGCAGATTGAGTTCATTACCGGCGGCGGCCCGATCGCCCTGGTGTTCCGGCACCTGGAGCCTCTTGGCGAGTCGGATCGCCAGCGCCTGGTCGATTTCGCCAAGGCCAGCGGCTTCGCGATATTCCTGCAACCTGGCGGCATCGATACCGTGCGCGCGCTGTGGCCGGAATCGGTCGACTTGGCGTTCACGATTCCGGCCTTCGATTTGTCGTTGGCGTTTCGCCCGCTCGACTTCATCCAGGTCAACGACGGCCTCAACCAGAAAATGATCGCCAGTGCGCTCGACCTGCTCGATCCGCAGCCGACCGATCGCGTGTTGGACCTTTTCTGCGGTCTGGGTAACTTCACCTTGCCGCTCGCGCGTCGGGCGGGGCAGGTGATCGGCGTGGAAGGCGAGGCGGGGCTGGTGGCGCGTGCGCGGGAAAATGCCCAGCGCAATGGCTTGACCAACGTCGAGTTCCACGCGGCCGATCTGGCCAAGGATCTTTCCGGCGAGGCGTGGATGAAGCAGGGCGTCGACAAGCTCCTGCTGGATCCGCCGCGTGCGGGAGCGGCCGAAGTGCTCGCGCAGTTGCCGCTGAAGGGCATTCGCCGCATCGTTTACGTGTCTTGCCATCCCGCTTCTTTGGCGCGAGACGCAGGTTTTCTCGTGCGCGAGCGCGGCTATACGCTGAAGGCGGCGGGCGCGATGGACATGTTTCCGCACACTGCGCATGTCGAGTCGATTGCGCTGTTCGAAAAATGATCGGCGGCTTGCCGCGGCTCGGGCTGCGCCTACGGAAGAAGCGATGGGAATCGAGATAGAAAGAAAGTTTACCGTGGTCGACGATCGCTGGCGCAGCGAGGTGGAAAATTCCGTGCGCATGGCCCAGGGCTATTTGAACGACATGGCCGCCCTGCGCGACGGAACGCAGAAAGCGTCGGTGCGCGTGCGCATCGCCGGCGACATGGCATTCCTGAACATGAAGTCGCGCGAACTCGGCCACACTCGCCAGGAATTCGACTATCCGATTCCTGTGCACGATGCCGAGGCCTTGCTGCGTCTGTGCGTCGGCGGGTTGATCGACAAGACGCGCCATTACGTACGCCACGCCGGCTTTCTTTGGGAAATAGACGTGTTTGAGGGTGAAAACGCCGGTTTGACGGTCGCCGAGATCGAATTGCCTTCGGCCGACACCGAGTTCGCGCGGCCCGATTGGGCGGGTCGTGAAGTCACGGATGAATTGCGCTATTACAATCTGGCCCTGGCCGAACGGCCCTATGCGCAGTGGGCGGACGAGGAGAAACGTTGATGTTGGTGATCGGTATTTCCGGCAAGACGCTGACGGCCGAAGAGCGCGACTGGCTGCAAAACCCCGCCTGTGCGGGCGTCATCCTGTTCAGCCGCAACTTCGCCTCGCGCGACCAGGTGGCGGAGCTGACCCAGGCCATCCGCGACGCCGCGCCTCGCCCGCAACTGATTTGCGTGGACCAGGAAGGTGGGCGAGTGCAGCGATTCCGTGAGGGCTACGTCGAACTGCCGCCGCTGGAGGTGTTTGGCGCGCGTTACGCAGCCGATCCCGCGGGTGCGCTGGCGCTCGCCGAAGAACATGCCTGGCTCATGGCCAGCGAAATCCGGGCCACCGGCGTCGACCTGAGTTTTGCGCCGGTCGTCGATCTCGGACGCGGCAATCGCGCGATCGGCAACCGGGCTTTCCATGCCGAGCCGGCGATCGTCGCTGAATTCACCCGTGCTTACGTGCGCGGCATGCACGCGGCCGGCATGGCGGCGACGCTCAAGCATTTTCCCGGGCATGGTTCGGTGCTCGAAGACACCCATTTCGACGACGCCATCGACCCGCGTTCGCTGGAGGTCCTGCGTTCGGAAGACCTCATGCCCTTCGTGGCAGGCATCGACGCCGGCGCCGATGCGGTGATGATGGCGCATGTCGTTTACCCGGCCGTCGCGCCGGAACCGGCCGGCTATGCGCCGCGCTGGATGAACGAGATTCTGCGCGACGAGATGGGTTTCCGCGGCGTGATCTTCAGCGACGATATCGGCATGGCCGCCGCAGAATCTGCCGGCGGCGTTGCCGCACGCATCGACGCGCATCTCGACGCGGGCTGCGACGTTGTCCTGGTCTGTCCGCCGACGCTGGTCGCCGATTCGCTGGCCGCCATGGATCGACGCCCGGCGGGCAACACCGCCTCGTTGTCGGCCCTCATGGGGCGGGGTGGCGACGGCTGGCGCGGTTTGCTGGCCCAGGCGCGCTACGATGGCGCCCGGACCCGTCTGTCCGGCCCGGAACTCGCGTGACTGCCATGCCGAACAATCTCGCTGTCGCCTTGCAGAACTCCGAATGCCTCTTCGAGCGCGTCGAGATCGATCGCGCCATCGCGCGCATCGCCGTCGATATCCGCAACGACTACGCGGGCGCCAAGCCGGTCTATCTGACGGTCATGCACGGCGGCATGCTCTTTGCCTCGCAGCTGTCGCTGTCGGTCGGCATCGATCTGGAATTCGACTATTTGCACGCCACGCGCTATCGCGGCGCGACGACCGGATCGGGTCTGGCTTGGCTGCATCGTCCGGCGACACCGCTGGAAGGTCGTCGCGTGCTGCTTGCCGACGATATTCTCGACGAGGGCCACACGCTCAAGGCCGTGCGCAACTGGTGCGAAGACCAGGGCGCGCTGGACGTGCGCATCGCTGTCATGGCGGTGAAAAAACACGACCGTTGCGTCGAAGGCATCGCCGCCGACTATGTCGCGCTGGAAGTGCCCGATCGCTATGTCTACGGTTACGGCATGGACTACCACGAGCAGGGTCGCAACCTGCCAGCCTTGTATGCATTGAAATAATGACCGATCCCATCGCGCTCGCCGTCATCGGCGGCACTGGACTGTACAAATTGGCCGCTCTCGAGGGCGCGCACGCGCTCGAGGGCGAAACGATCTACGGCAAGCCGTCCGGGCCGCTGCGCATCGGCCGCATCGCCGGCAAGCGTGTCGCCTTTCTCGCGCGTCATGGCGAAGGTCATTCCCTGCCGCCGCACAAGATCAACTATCGCGCCAACCTACGTAGGCTCAAGGACATCGGTGCCACCCGGGTGCTGGCGATCAATGCCGTCGGCGGCATCACCGACCACTACGGTCCACGCGTCATCGGTTGCCCCGACCAGATCATAGACTACACCTGGGGTCGGATCAGCACGCTGTGCGAAGAACCCGGCACCGAGGTCTTGCACGTCGACTTCACCGAGCCCTACACCGCCAGTCTGCGCCGCGACGTGTTGGCGGCAGCGTCGCTCACCGGGATAGCGATGGTTGATGGCGGTTGTTACGGCGCAACCCAGGGGCCGCGCCTGGAGACTCGCGCGGAGATCGCGCGCATGCGTCGCGACGGTTGTGATCTGGTCGGCATGACCGGCATGCCCGAAGCCGGCCTGGCGCGAGAGCTGGGTCTGGACTACGCCTGCCTGGCCCTGGTCGCGAATTGGGCGGCCGGTTGTGGAGACGCCGGCGAGATCACCCTCGAAGAAGTGCTGGCGAACGTCGAAGCGGCGACGGCGCCCTTGCCGAACCTGCTGGAAGCGATGCTTCGGTGATGTTGTCAAGCCTTTAGGGCTTGTTCATACTCGGGCCGCGCACGCGCCGGTTGTGTGGTGGAAACGCTTCCAAACGGGGCCGTGGCATTCCGTCCAGATCAGCATCCGAGGTAGAACATGAGTTTCGGCACCGTAAAGTGGTTCAACGACGCGAAAGGCTTCGGTTTCATCGCGCCGGAAGACGGCAGTGAGGACATCTTCGTCCATTTCTCCGCGATCGCCTCCACCGGCTTCCGCTCGCTGAAGGAAGGCCAGCGCGTGAGTTTCGAGGTGGTCCAGGGCCCGAAGGGCAAGCAAGCGGCCAACGTCGCGCCTGCCTGACAACTCCGATCCCTGCTCAGGAAAAACCCCGCCTCGGCGGGGTTTTTTCTTGGAAGACGTGGACGAAGCGTGGCTTTCGGCGATCGGGCCTGTTCGTCAGTGATCGAACTGCAGTCGGGCGAGTTCGGCGTAGAGCCCCCCCTGTGCGACCAGCTCGGCATGCGTTCCCTGGGCAACGACCCGGCCGTGGTCCATGACGATGATGCGGTCGGCCTTGAGAACCGTCGCGAGACGATGCGCGATCACCAGGGTCGTCCTGCCTTCCATCAACCGTTCGAGGGCTTGTTGCACCGCGCGCTCGCTTTGCGCGTCCAGTGCCGAGGTTGCTTCATCGAGCAGCAGGATGGGAGCGTCCTTGAGCAGGGCGCGAGCGATCGCCAAGCGCTGTTGCTGCCCACCCGACAGACGCGCACCGCGCTCGCCCAGTTCACTGTCGTAGCCCTGGGGCAGGGCCAGCAGGAATTCGTGGGCTTCCGCGCTGCGTGCGGCGGCTTCGATCTGGTCAGGGCTGGCGTCGAGTTTGCCGTAGCGCAGGTTTTCGCGCGCGGTCGTACCGAAGATCACCGGGTCCTGCGGCACCAGGGCGATCGCCTCACGCAAGGCTGACGGATCCAATGTCTTCAGGTCCAGGCCGTCGACGGAGACGACACCGGATTCGGGATCGTGGAAGCGCAGCAGCAACTGGAACACCGTGCTCTTGCCTGCGCCCGACGGGCCGACAAGGGCCACGGTCTCGCCCGGTGCCACCTGCAGACTGAAGTCCTCCAGCGCGGCGGCATCCGGTCGGCTTGGATAGTGGAAACGTACGTGGTCCAGTCGCACCTCGCCTCGCAATGGGCGAGGCAGCACGGCGGGTTGTGCAGGAATGGGCAGCGTCGACGTTTCGCCGAGCAGCTCGTTGATGCGTTCCATGCCGCCCCCCGCGCGCTGCACCTCGCTCCAGACTTCCGTGAGCGCGCCGACCGAGCCGGCACCGATCATCGCGTAAAGCAGGAACTGCAGCAGCGTTCCGGGCGTCAAGGTTCCGGCCATGACATCGCGGGCGCCGGTCCACAGGATGGCGGTGATGCCGCCGAACACGAGCACGATCACGCAGGCCGTCAGCAGGGACTGCATGCGGATGCGCTTGCGTGCTGCGCCAAGCGAGCGCATGACGGCTTCAGCGAACCGATCGCGTTCGAACAGCTCGCGGGCGTAGCTCTGCACGGTATGCATGGCATTGAACGTCTCGCCGGCCCGGGCATTCGCGTCGGCGACGCGGTCCTGGCTGTCCTTAGCGGCACCGCGTACGCGCCGGCCCGACAGGGCGATCGGCATGACGATCAGCGGAATGCCGATCAAGGCCATGCCGCCCAGACGCGGACTGGTGATGAACAGCATCACCGCGCTGCCAATGACGGTGATGCCGCTGCGCAAAGCGATCGACATGCTCGAACCGACGACACTGCGCAACAATTCGGCGTCGGCGGACAGCCGCGACAAAAGTTCGCCGCTACGGGTACGTTCGAAGAAGCTTTGGTCGAGTCCGAGCAAATGCGCATAGAGTTTCGTGCGCAGATCGGCGATTACCCGCTCGCCGAGCAGGGAAACGAAATAGAAGCGCGCTGCGGTCGCCATCGCGAGTACGACGGCGACGCCGAACAGCAGGAGAAAGCGCGAATCGACTTCGCCTCCCTGGCGGAAACCTTGATCGATCAGTTCCTTGATGGCGACCGGGAAGAACAGGGTGGCCGTGGAAGAGATCGCGAGTGCGACCAGCCAGTACATCAACAGTCGGCGATGCGGCGACAGGAAAGGGAGGATTCCCTTGAGCGAGACCAGACGCTGTCGTGGCGACTCGGCGGGCGTGTTCATTCGATGTCGGTCTCGATCCGGAGCAGGTGGGCCGCGCCGCGACTGACATCGCGAAGGCGTAGGGCGAACCGGTCGAACATGGGTGCCGGCAGACGCAAATGCAAGCGCAGGCCGGTTTCGTCGAAGCTCTCCCCCAGCTTTTCTGCACCCACGGCGACCATCAGCGCATGCACGTTCGAAGCCAGGCTGAAGTCGCAGGCCAGACGGGCTTCGACCCAGGCGATGAGGGCCTGTCGCGGTGCGGTTCGCAGGCATTCGGCCGCTGAGCCACCGTACGCGCGTACCAGTCCACCTGCGCCGAGATTGATGCCCCCATACCAACGCGTGACCACGACGATGACGCCGTCCAGTGCCTGGCCTTCGATAGCCGCAAGGATCGGGCGCCCGGCAGTGCCGCCAGGTTCGCCGTCATCGGAATAGCGATAGGCCGGTCCGATGCGGTAGGCCCAGCAATTGTGCGTGGCGTCCCCATCCGAGACTTGCCGGAGCCAGGCGAGAGCCGCCTCGGGCGTTTCCGCAGGAGCCGCCTGGGCGAGAAAGCGGCTCTTCTTGACCTCCAGAGTGAACCTCGCCGGCGCCGCCAGCGTGTGCAGGCTCATCAGAGGCTCACTCGCGCAACAGCGGCGCGAGATCGGTCGGAATGACGTAGTCGGGATAGCGTTTCTTGAAATTCCGCAGGCTTTCGCGAGCGCCCGCCAGGTCCTCCGCATCACGCAGCTGCCGGATGTGGGCGAGCCAGTTGGCGGGCTTGCCGCGGTAGTCGGCTTTTGCCGCCGCGGCTTGAGATGCAGGGCGCGTTGCAGCCGGTGCCGGCGCAGCTACGGCGGTCGGGGCGGCGGCACCTACGACGGCCTGATCCATCGCGCGTTCGCGACGGCTTTCGGTTTCTGCGGCTTTCCCGACCAACCCGCTGCTCCGAGCGGCTAGTGCCGGTTCGGCAGCGGTCGCCGCGGCGTCCGATTCTGCGCTGGCGACTGCATCGCTGGCGGCAGCGGCGCTGTTGGCGGCAACGTGCTCGTCGATGAAGGGCGAGGGCGCTTCCATCGCGGTTGGCGGCGGCGCCGCCGGAGGCGGTGGTGGCGGCATCGGAGCGCGTGCGGGACGCGGTTGTGCAGCGGCGGCTTCTGGAGGCGGCGGCGGCGAGTTGTCGAACGCGCGCGGCGCTTCGTCCTTGAACTCGACGGTCGTGCCGCTTTCTTCCATCGCCGCGGGCGCACTGCTGGTACGGGTTGCCGGCACCGGCAAGGTCGACGACGGCGGGGCCAGCACTTGCCAGCCGACGCCAATGGCCAGCACAGCGGCAGCGGCCGAGCCGATACCCCACAACGCGCCGCCCGCGGCCCAACTGCGCGCCCGTCGCGACGGGGCGGCAGCGACGGCATCCTGGGCTGCCTTGAGGATGCGGGCGTCCAGGCTGGCGGAGGGCTCGCCGCCCGGCAACGCCCGGACGACGCGCGCAAACTCGCGTTCGTTCTCGTCCAGCGGTTCCCGGGTTGGCTCGTGAGTATTCATGTGTTCAATCGTTGCCGAAGCTTGTCGAGGGCATAGCGCAATCGCGACTTGACCGTCTCCCTGCCGACGCCGGTGATTTCACCGATTTCTTCCAGGGACAATTCCTGTTCCAGGCGAAGCATCACCGCTTCCCTCTGTTCTGCGGGCAATTCCTCCAAAGCCAATTGCAGGCGCCGGCGTTCCTCGAATGCAGACAGCTGTCGTTCGGGAGTGTGCGGATCGGGCTCGCGTTCGGCGCGTTCGACGGCGTCCTCCGGTGCAGGCGGGCGGTGCGACTGCGCTCGCCAATGATCGGTAAGCCGATTGTGCGCGATCTGATAGAGCCAGGTGGTGAACTTGGCCTCGGGCCGATAACGCTCCCGGGCGGTGATAACCCGTTGCCAGACATCCTGGTAGAGCTCTTCCGCCGTGCCGTGTTCACGAACCTGGCGCATCATGAAACGGAACAGCGGACCGCGATGGCGGGAGTAAAGCACTTCGAAAGCCGACGCGTTGCCGGCCCCGTAGGCCAGCATGAGTTCTTCGTCGGGTTGCTCCGCCTGCATGAGGCGGAGCGTACGTAGTTTTCATGATTTCGCCTAGACACATGGCGGTCATTCGCTGACGGCCACCGGGGCATCGCCCTGGGTCACCCCGCGAGCGCGGTCGATGAGCTGGAGGAATTCGGCGTGGTAGCCCCAGCGATCGTCGCCCGGCACCGAGGCGGCCAGCGCATGGACCTGGTTCCAACCGAATCGACCCACGTTCTTCCCGCCGCGCAGCAGGTCGGCATAGGCGGCAACGGCCGCTGCCCAACGCAGGCGGGCGCTGGCCTGGGTCTGGATCTGACGTTTCGACAGGGGCGTCTCAATGAGTCGGCTGCTGTCCGCGCCGGGCTGCTTGTAGCGCAGACGGAGCAGGGCGATCTCGTCCGCCTTGCCGGCGGCCGCAGCGGTGTTGCGGCCATAGCGCAAGGGGTCGACGCTGTCGCCGCCACTTCCGACGAGGGTGATCTCGTAGAGCGCTGTCACGTCGTGGCCAGCACCGATCTCGCCTGCATCGACCTTGTCATTGTTGAAGTCCTCGCGGCGAAGGGCGCGATTTTCGTAACCGATCAGCCGGTATTCGGCGACCACCGCCGGATTGAATTCCACCTGGATTTTCACATCCTGTGCGATGGTGAGCATCGTCGACGACATTTCCTCGACCAGTACTTTCTTGCCCTCGTTGAGGGTGTCGATGTAGGCGTGATTGCCGTTGCCCAGATCCGCCAATTGCTCGGCCATGGCGTCGTTGTAGTTGCCCGTTCCGAAGCCCAGGGTGGTCAGGGCCACGCCGCTGGCGCGCTGATCGGAGATCATCGTCTCCAGTGCCTTCTGGTCGACGGTGCCCACGTTGAAGTCGCCGTCGGTAGCGAGGATCACGCGATTCACGCCATTGCGCATGAAGCCTTGTTTGGCCATCGCATAAGCCAATTGCAGACCTTCGCCGCCATTGGTGGAGCCGCCTGCTTCGAGGCGATCGAGCGCGGCGAGAATCGTCTGTTTCTGGTCGCCCGTCGTCGGGGGGAGGATCAGACCGGCGCTGCCGGCATAGACGACGATCGACACCCGATCCTGCGGGCGCAGTTGCTTGACCAACTCGGCGAAGCTCTGCTTGAGCAAGGGCAGCTTGTCTTCGCTCTGCATCGAACCGGAGGTGTCGATCAGGAAGACCAGATTGGACGCCGGGATCTCGGCCCGGTCGACGTCGTAGCCCTGGATGCCGATCTGCAGCAACTGGTGTTTCGCATTCCAGGGAGCCGGTGCGATTTCGGTGCTGACCCGGAACGGCGTCGTGCGCGAGGCGGGACCGGCATAGCCGTAGTCGAAGTAGTTGATCATCTCCTCCGCGCGCACGGCGTCGGCCGGCGGACGCTGGCCCGACATGAGCATGCGGCGCACGTTGCTGTAGCTGCCGGTATCGACGTCGATCGAAAACGTGCTGACCGAATTCTCGGCGACGAGTTGCGTCGGATTGTCCTGGTGCTCCGCGTAGTGCTCGGTATTGGCTGGCGCGGCATAGCCGACGATGCCCCCAATGCCCGGCGGCGGCGGAGGCATCGACATCGGGCTGGCGATGTTGCCGGCGACCTTGCTCACGGCAGCGGCCTGATCCGTTGCCTCGTAGACAATCGCATCGCTTTCGGCCCGGCGGGGATCGGCCGTACTGGCGGCGATGGCGCCGGTTTCGGGCGTGGAGACAGGTTGGGGAGCGACGGCAAGCTGCGCCACTCGATCCCGAGGCGCCTCTTCGGCTTTCGTCGTGTCTGCCGCGGTGTTGGGGCGGGTCTGGCTGCAGGCGGCCAGCAAGGCCAGGGAAATGGCGAAAGCGAGGGCGGACGGGCGCATGGCGGAACTCCGTGGTGGGTGGGCGTATTCCGGAACGGATAGGCCGGATTCACGGGGTTAGGTGGGATACTGGCGAGGTCGCTCTCAACCCGTCAGGTCATGGCCGATTTCGATCGCCACCCGCTGCCCAAGCTGCCGCCGCATCGCATGCGGCTGGTGTGGCTGACGACGCTCGCTGTCCTGCTGCTGGGCCTGCTGCTCAGTTGGCAGGCGGGTCGCTTGTCGCAACAGCGCGGTTTGACGGAGCAACAGTCCAAGATCCAGATGCAGTTGTCGGATTTCCGTGCACGCCTGGAAACCCGCATCTATTCCAGCGTCGCCCAATTGCGCGGACTGACGGCCGACCTGGTCATTCGCGAGGGCATGAGCGAAGACGATTTCCAGCGTATCGCCGAAGAACTCAAGATCAGCGATCCGTACATGCTGGCGCTCACGCTGGCGCCCGGCTATCGCATTAGTACGATCTATCCGCAGCGCGACAACGAATATCTGCTCGGCACCGACCTGATGGCGGCCGATGCCTACAAGCCCGCGATGCTCAATGCCATTCAACTCGACAATGCTGTCGTGGCCGGACCGTGGCCGGCTCCCGGCGGCAAAAAGGCGCTCACCTGCGTCCTGCCGGTGTGGGTGTCGCGCGAAGGCGTACCGAGGCTTTGGGGAGCGACGACACTGCATCTGGATTTCGAGGCCCTACTCGAGGACGCCGGCATGCCTGCGTTGGAGAGCGAGCTGCGCGTGGAAATTCGTGGACGCGATGCGATGGGGCCGGCGGGTGCAAGTATTTACGGCGACGACAGTCGCATGGACAAGCTTGCCGTGCGCGTCCCGGCGTTCGTTCCCGGCGGCAGCTGGCTGATTTCGGCGATGCCCAATGCGGGTTGGAGCGAGCCTGTCTGGTTCCTCACGCAAGCGGGTCTGATCGGATTGTTCGTCACCGCCATGACGGTTCTGGCGGTCTTTCGGATCCTGCGCGATCGTCTGCGCATCCGCACGATGGCCGGCGTCGACCCGCTGACGCAATTGCCCAACCGCATGGCGGCCCTGCACCGACTCAATCAGTTGATCGGGCGAGGACAACGCAATCAGCGGGTGTTCGCCTTGCTGTGCATCGACCTGGACGGATTCAAGCCGATCAACGACACCCTGGGCCATGCGGCGGGAGACGAAGTGCTGGCCGCGGTTGGGTTTCGCCTCAAGCAGGCCGTGCGCGGCAGCGACACCATTGCGCGTATGGGCGGAGACGAGTTCTTGTTGCTGGTCAACGACGCTGATGCGATCAGCGACGAACGCCTTCTTGCGTACGCACAGCGCATCCGTGCGGCGTTGGCCAATCCGATCCGCATCCAGGGACAGGAGCTGTACGTCGGTGCGAGCATCGGAGTAGCGGCTTATCCAAAGCACGGACAGGATGCGGCCGCTTTGTTGCGCGAGGCCGACACGGCCATGTATCGGGCCAAGCGCGGCGAAGGTCAGGGGCATGGTGTGGAATTGGCGATTGCGGAATCGGGCGAATCTCGCTGATCGCGTCGGTCAATCGGCCGGCTTTTTCACGATCATCGCCAGGACGCCTTCCGCCAACTGCGTCCGGACAGGCTCGCCGTCGCGAGCATCGACCGCGCTTCGCAGCACGCTGCCGTCCTCGCGCCGCACGATCGCGTAACCGCGCGCCAACGTCGCGAATGGGCTTACCGAGTGCAGCGCTCGTGCGAGTCCCTGCAGACGCGTGGACTGTCGCTCCACGCGCAGACGCATCTGGGTGTGCAGTTGGTGGCCGAGCAGGTCGAGGCGATGGCGCTGCAACAGGAGATTTTCGCGCGGATGCCGATGTTGAAGCCGTTGCGCAAGTTGTCGCAGACGGTCCACGCGGGCAACCAGGCCTTTCGTGGTGGCGGCATCGAGTCGGGCGCGCAAGTTGGCCAGGCGATGGGCGCCGCGCTCCACGCGAATTTGCGGCCGCAATGCCTGCAGGCGGAGCCAGGCCTGGTCGTTGCGCTGTGCGGCCGCGGTGAGCCGGCGCGCGAGCGCCGTCTCCAGTCGACGACGGGCATTCGCCAGGCGCGTCAGCAATTCGCCGCGGTCGGGCACGAGCAGTTCGGCCGCCGCCGACGGCGTCGGGGCGCGCAGATCGGCAGCGAAATCCGCGAGGGTAAAATCGACCTCGTGACCGACGGCGGAGACGATCGGGATATCCGCCTCAGCGATCATGCGAGCCAGCGCCTCGTCGTTGAAGCTCCACAGATCTTCCAGCGAGCCACCGCCGCGGGTCAGCAGCAAGGCGTCGTAGCGTCGCGAATGCAATGCCCGGGACAACATCGCGCGGATCTCGACGGCAGCGCCGTCGCCCTGCACGGGAACAGGCAGGATTTCCACATCCAGCAGCGGAAAACGTCGCGCCAGCACGCTCAACACGTCGCGAACGGCGGCGCCGCGCGGCGAGGTGATGACGCCGAGGCGGCGCACGAAGGTCGGCACCGGCCGCTTGCGTTCAGGCGCGAACAGGCCCTCGGCCGCGAGCTTGGCCTTCAACTCCTCGAAAGCCCGGCGCAGAGCGCCTTCGCCGGCTTCCTCCATGTGCTCGAGCACGAGCTGGTAGTCGCCACGCGCCTCGTACAGCGTCAGCCGGCCACGCACCAGCACCTGGGCGCCGTCGCGCGGCACGAAGCGCAGATACATGGCCTTCTGTTTGAATAATGCGCAACGTACCTGCGCCCGTTCGTCCTTGAGCGTGAAGTACAGGTGGCCGGAGGCGGGCCGGGAGAAGTTGCTGATTTCTCCCTCGACCCAGACCTGCGCAAAACTGCCTTCCAGCAAGTCGCGCGCCAGCGCATTGAGCTGGGCGGGCTTGAGGATGGCGCGTTCGCGAATCAGGGAGGACATGCGGATTTCGGTATCGCGGGTCGTACAGGATACCGCGTCCGGGTGCCCGGCCGAATCCTCAGCGCGATGGGAACCGGCTGGCGTGCGCCGCCAGCAATTCCTGGGCGATCGACGCGGCCGCGAGTGCCGTCAACTCGCTCATATCGTACGGTGGCGACACTTCCACGACATCCATACCGACGATATCCAGGCCGGCAAGACCGCGAATCAGCCGGAGCGCGTCCTGCGTGCTGAATCCACCGACGACAGGCGTGCCGGTGCCGGGGGCAAAGGAAGGATCGAGGAAGTCGACGTCGAAACTGACGTAGCACTTCGCTTTTCCGACGCGCGCGCGAATGGCGGCAATCGCCGCGTCCATGCCCTGCGCATGCAGCCAACGCGCATCGCGCACCTCGTAGCCATGCGTCTCGTCGTTGTGCGTGCGCATGCCCAACTGGATCGAACGGGCCGGATCGACCAGACCCAGGCGAGCCGCATGAAAAAACATGGTGCCGTGGTCGATACGGCCTTCGCGATCACGCCAGGTATCGGAATGGGCGTCGAAATGAATCAAGGCAAGCGGGCCGTGGCGTTCGTGCAGCACCTGCAGAATCGGAAAGCTGATGAAATGATCGCCGCCCAGGGTCAACGGCACGACGCCGCTCGCCACGAAATGCCGATAGGCCGCCGCGATTGCCTCCGGCGCCTTGTGCGGCTCGCCGGGATCGAAAAAGACATCGCCCCAGTCGACGACCTGCAAACGATCGAACGGGTCGAAGTCCCAGGCATAGGGAGGACACCAGGCCAACGAGGCCGATGCCGCGCGGATCGCGCGCGGACCCAGGCGTGTTCCAGGACGATTGGTGGTCGCCAGGTCGAAAGGCACACCGACGACGGCGACATCGACTCCCGCGAGTTCCTTGCTGTAGCGCCGACGCAGAAAGCTCAGTGCACCCGAATAGGTCGGTTCGGCTCGGGTTCCGTACGGCGATTCGCGGGTGAATGCCAAGTCGACATGGCTGGCAGTGGCGGAGGATTTTTCGTTCGTGGACATGGTGGGCTCCGGAGCAAGCAGTCCACTCGTCGTTCCCTGCAGAGCGCAGTCGCCGGGACGAGCGTCACCGGTCTTTCGAAGCGTGCTACTTCATTGTCGGCATGCTGAACTCGGCGCCGGCGCGAATGCCGGTCGGCCAGCGTGCGGTAATCGTCTTGAGCCGCGTGTAGAAACGCACGCCGTCCGGACCATGCATGTGCAGGGGCCCGAATAGGGAACGCTTCCAGCCGCCGAAACTGTGGAAGGCCATCGGCACCGGAATCGGGACATTGATGCCGACCATACCGACTTGGATGCCATGGGCGAACTGGCGTGCGGCATCGCCGTCGCGCGTGAAGATCGCCGTGCCGTTGCCGTACTCGTGTTCGTTGACCAGGGCCACCGCGCGGTTGAAATCGGGGACGCGGACGATGCACAACACCGGTCCGAATATTTCTTCGCGATAGATGCGCATCTCCGGCGTGACCCGGTCGAACAGGCAGCCGCCCAGGTAGAAACCGGCCTCGTGACCAGCGACTTTCAGTGCCCGGCCATCCACGATCAGCTCGGCGCCTTCGCTGACACCCAGATCGACGTAGCCCCGTACCTTGTCCCGATGTGCGCCAGTGACCAGCGGGCCCATGTCGGGATCGCCCTGGCAGCCCGGACCGACACGCAATCCTTCGACCATCGGTTTGAGACGCGACACCAGTGCGTCCGCCGTGGCGTCTCCCACGCAGACCGCGACGGAAATCGCCATGCAGCGTTCACCTGCCGAGCCATAGCCCGCGCCCAGCAGTGCATTCGCGGCCTGATCCATGTCGGCATCGGGCATCACGACCATGTGGTTCTTGGCGCCGCCCAGTGCCTGCACGCGTTTGCCGGCGGCGCTGCCGCGGGCATACAGATATTCGGCGATCGGCGTCGAGCCCACGAAGCTCACCGCCTGCACGCGCGGATCGTCGAGCAGGGTGTCGACGGCTTCCTTGTCGCCGTGTAAGACGTTGAACACGCCGTCGGGCAGGCCGGCTTGACTGAGCAGCCGGGCCAGGATCATCGTCGGCGTCGGATCGCGCTCGGATGGTTTGAGGATGAAGGTGTTGCCACAGGCGATCGCGATGGGAAACATCCACATCGGCACCATGCAGGGAAAATTGAACGGGGTGATGCCGGCGACGACGCCGAGCGGAGAATATTCACTGTAGCTGTCGACGCCGCTGCCGACGTTCATCGAGTGCTCGCCCTTGAGCAATTGCGGAATGCCGCAGGCGAATTCGACGACTTCGATGCCGCGGGTCAGTTCCCCGCGCGCGTCGGACAGAACCTTGCCGTGCTCGCGCGTGATCGCCAACGCAATTTCGTCCGCATGCTGCTCTAGCAAGGCTTTGAACCGGAACAGCACGCGTGCGCGGTTGAGCGGCGTGGTCGCGGCCCAGGCGGGAAACGCGGCCGATGCTATCGAAATCGCTTCTTCCACTTCGGCTTTCGAGGCGAGCGGCAAGCGCCCGGTGATCCGCCCCGTTGCTGGATCGAAAACGTCGCCGAAACGCCCGCTGGTTCCCGCGACTTCCTTTCCGTGGATGAAGTGCGCAAGGGTGGCGGGGGTTTCAGTCATGGCGATGGGTCTTCCGGAAGCAACATTGAACGAAACATCGATTCCCTCTCCCGCTGACGGGAGAGGGAAGTTGTCGGTTACGCCAGCGCTTTTGCCGCCGGCACGTATTCGTAGCCCAGATCCTTGGCCACGGCTTCGTAGGTCAGCTTGCCAGCATGCACGTTGAGGCCGTTGAGCAGATGCTCGTCGGCGAGCATGGCCGTTTTCGCGCCCTTGTTGGCCAGCTGCACGGCGAAGGGCAGGGTGGCATTGGTCAGAGCGAACGTAGACGTGCGCGCAACGCCGCCGGGCATGTTCGCGACGCAGTAGTGGATGATGCCGTCCACTTCGTAGGTCGGATTCTGGTGCGTCGTCGCCTTGCTGGTCTCGAAGCAGCCACCCTGATCGATCGCGACGTCGACGAGCACCGAACCCGGACGCATCAGCTTGAGCTGATCGCGCGAAACGAGCTTGGGTGCAGCCGCGCCCGGAATCAGCACCGCACCGATGACCAGATCGGTATCGGGCAGGCGCTCTTCGATCGCATCGTGCGTCGAATAGATCGTGGTGAGCCGGTCACCATAGACCTCGTCGAGATACTTCAGGCGATCGAGCGAACGATCGAGGATGGTCACGTGCGCGTTCAGGCCCATCGCCATGCGCGCGGCATTGATGCCGACCACGCCGCCGCCGATGACCAGCACTTCCGCCGGCTTCACACCCGGCACGCCGCCCAGCAGCACGCCGGAACCGCCCTGCGCTTTCTCCAGCGCATGCGCGCCGGCCTGGATCGACATGCGACCGGCGACTTCGCTCATCGGCGCGAGCAGCGGCAGGCCGCCCTTGCGATCGGTGACGGTTTCGTACGCGATGCAGGTCGCGCCCGAGGCGACCAGCGCCTTGGTCTGTTCCGGATCCGGCGCGAGATGCAGATAGGTATAGAGCACCTGGCCCGGGCGCAGCATCTTGCATTCGTTCGGCTGCGGTTCCTTGACCTTGATGATCATGTCCGCGCGCCGGAAGATTTCTTCCGCCGTGTCCACGATCTCGGCACCGGCTTTGGCGTACAGCTCATTGGTCAGGCCAATGGCCTTGCCGCCGTCGCGCTGCACGATGACCTTGTGGCCGTTCGCGATCAGCTCGCGCGCGCCCGAAGGCGTCAGGCCGATGCGGTACTCGTGGTTCTTGATTTCCTTGGGGACGCCGATAAGCATGATTTGCCCTCCCGGGGCACGAAGCGTTGTTGTTCGTTTTCGCCGGTCCAGGTTCCAGCCTGCCGCAGGACCGGGCCGCCCATTGTACTAAGCCGTTTCGCGGATCGCTTCGGCGAGGCGGCCGAAAATCTGTCCGATATGCGATTTATCCAGGATCAGCGGCGGCGACAACGCGACAACATCCCCCGTCGTACGGATCAGCAAGTCCTTGTCGTGGAAGCACTTGGTGAACACATCGAACGCGCGCGAACCCGGTTTGCCCTCGCGCGGCGCCAGTTCGATCGCGCCGATCAGGCCAAAATTGCGGATGTCGATGACGTGGGGCAGGTCCCTCAGCGCGTGGATGGATTCTTCCCAGAACGCTCCGATGTCGAGCGCCTTGTCGAATAGTTTCTCTTCGGCATAGGTGTCGAGCGTAGCCAGGGCGGCGGCACAGGCAAGCGGATGGCCCGAATAGGTGTAGCCATGGAACAGGTCGATGACGCCCTCTGGGCCCTGCATGAAGGCGTCGTGGATCGCGTTCGACACGAACACCGCGCCCATGGGCACGCTGCCGTTGGTGAGCCCTTTCGCGGTGGTGATCATGTCCGGGGTGACGCCGAAACGCTGCGCGGCAAACGCATTGCCGACGCGGCCATAGCCAGTGATCACTTCGTCGAAGATCAGCAGGATGCCGTGTTTGTCGCAGATCTCGCGCAGACGCTTGAGGTAGCCCTCGGGCGGCAAAACCACGCCCGCGGAGCCGGACACGGGCTCGACGATGACGGCCGCGATCGTGCTGGCGTCGTGCAGTTGCACGAGACGTTCGAGGTCATCGGCCAATTCCGCGCCGTGCTTGGGCAGACCACGCGAAAACGCATTGCGCGAAATGTCGAGCGTATGCCGCAGATGGTCCACGCCGGGCAGCATGGGCCCGAAGAACTTGCGGTTGTTGACCATGCCGCCGACCGACATGCCGCCGAAACCGACGCCGTGGTAACCCTTTTCGCGACCGATGAGGCGGGTGCGCTGACCCTCGCCGCGCGCGCGGTGATAGGCGAGTGCGATTTTCAGGGCGGTATCGACCGATTCGGAGCCCGAATTGGTGAAAAAGACATGCTTGAGCGGATCGGGCGCGATGGCGGCCAGGCGTTCGGCGAGGACGAAGGGCAGGGGATGGCCCATCTGGAAAGTCGGCGCGAAATCCAGGGTTGCGATCTGCCGGCTGACGGCCTCGATGATCCGTGTCCGGCCGTGGCCGGCATTGCAGCACCAAAGGCCGGCAACGCCGTCGAGCACCTGGCGCCCGTCCACGGTCGTGTAATGCATGTCCCTGGCGCTGGCGAGCAGGCGCGAATGCTGCTTGAACTGCCGGTTTGCCGTGAACGGCATCCAGAAGGCGTCCAGTCGTTCCGGCGCGCTCCGGGCCTGCGCCTCGTAGGCGTCTCCCAGGGCGGCGTGCGCGGACGGGGAATCGGCGGAATTCATGCTCATCGGACGGGCTCGGCGCGTGTTTTGGGGCAAGCTATCAGTGTTGAATAAAATTTACAACACGATGCGTTCTGTTGAATAATTGACCATGCGGGCCCCGGGTGTTAAATATTCCGCATCACAAAAATCAGGCTTTCCATGGACATCGGCTCGCGTCTGCAATCGGTACGTACTGGCAAGGGATTGAGCCAGCGCGAGCTCGCCAAACGTGTGGGTGTCACCAACAGCACGATCTCCCTGATCGAGCAGAACAAGGTCAGTCCGTCGGTAAGTTCACTGAAGAAGGTGCTGGACGGCATTCCGATCTCGCTGGCCGACTTCTTCACCTTGGACATGGACAACGACAGCCAGGACGGCCCCTTCTATTCGGCCGACGATCTGCCGGACCTGGGCAACAACGATATCCACTACTTCCTGGTCGGCAAGCGCCGCGGTGCGCGCCAGATGTGCATCCTCCGCGAAGTCATGCCACCGGGCAGCGACACAGGCGAAACCATGCTCGCGCACGATGGCGAGGAAGGCGGCGTGATCGTGCAAGGACAGGTGGAAATCACCGTCGGCGACCGCATCCGCGTGCTGGGTCCGGGCGAAGCCTACTATTTCGAAAGCCGCACGCCGCATCGTTTTCGCAATGTCGGCAGCGAACCCGCGATCCTGGTCAGCGCCAGCACGCCGCCCACCTTCTAACGCTGTTCTCCTTCTCCCGCCGGGAGAGGGCCGGGGTGAGGGCCGCCCCATCGCAACCATCCCCGGAGTCCGCCATGAGCAAGCCCCAATCCCGCGAAGAATGGCAGGCCCGCGCCAACGCGCTGGAAATCCGCAGCCAGGCCTTCATCGACGGCGGCTATGCCGACGCGGCCTCGGGCAAGACCTTCGATTGCATCAGCCCGATCGACGGACGCGTGATCGTGGCGGTCGCCGAATGCGAGTCCGAGGACATCAATCGCGCCGTCGAAGCCGGGCGCCGCGCATTCGACAAGGGCCTGTGGTCGGCAAGCTCGCCCGTGCATCGCAAGCGCACCCTCATCAAGTTCGCCCAGCTGATCGAAGCGCACGGCGAAGAACTCGCCCTGCTCGAATCGCTGGACATGGGCAAGCCGGTCAGCGACGCGCTCCAGGTCGACGTCGCCGCGACCGTGCGCTGCATGAACTGGACCGGCGAAGCAATCGACAAGGTCTACGATGAAATCGCGCCGACCGGCCGCGACGAGCTCGGTCTGGTCACGCGCGAGCCGTTGGGAGTGATCGGCGCGATCGTGCCGTGGAATTTCCCGATGCTCATGGCGGCATGGAAGATCGCGCCGGCGTTGGCGATGGGCAATTCGGTCGTACTCAAGCCGTCGGAAAAATCCCCGCTGACCGCGATCCGACTGGCTGAGCTGGCGATGGAGGCGGGTATTCCACCGGGCGTGTTCAACGTCGTGCCTGGCTTCGGCAAGGGTGCCGGCGAGCCGCTGGCGCTGCACATGGATGTCGACGGCCTGGTTTTTACGGGCTCGACGGCGGTCGGCAAGTTCCTGCTCGAATGCGCCGGTCGCTCGAACATGAAGCGGGCGTACATGGAATGCGGCGGCAAGAGCCCGAACATCGTATTCGCCGACGCGCCTGACCTGAAGTCCGCGGCCGTCGCGGCGGCGAGCGGCATTTTCTATAACCAGGGCGAGGTGTGCACGGCGGCGTCGCGATTGCTGGTGGAGCGTTCGATCAAGGACGAATTCCTGGCCATGGTCGTGGAAGCGGGCAAGCGCATGCAGCCCAAGCATCCTTTCGAACCGGGTGCGCCTATGGGCGCCATGGTCGACGAAGGCCAGATGAAGCGCGTGCTCGGCTACATCGACAAAGGTCAGGCCGAAGGCGCCAGGCTGGCCCTGGGTGGCCGTCGCGTGCTGCAGGAAAGCGGCGGCTACTACATCGAGCCGACGATCTTCGACGAGGTCGCGCACGAGATGACGATCTCGCGGGAGGAGATCTTCGGGCCGGTGCTGGCAGCAATCAGTTTCGACAGCGAAGACGAGGCCCTGCGCATCGCCAACGATTCGCCTTACGGGCTGGCCGCGGGCGTCTGGACCAACGATCTGTCGCGCGCGCACCGCGTCGCGCGCAAACTGCGTGCGGGCAGCGTCTGGGTCAACTATTGGGACGGCGGCGACATGACCGCGCCGTTCGGCGGCTACAAGCAATCAGGCAACGGGCGTGACAAATCCCTGCACGCCTTCGACAAATACACCGAGCTCAAGTCGACCTGGATCAACCTCAAGCCCTAGAGGTTTTCGTAGAACTTCCACTCCGCCGGCAGGTCGGCTTTTGGCGCTTCGCCGCGCAGTCGCGAGCGCACCACCGACACCGGCATCGGACCGCCCATGAGGATGGCGTCGTGGAACTGCCGGTCGCTCATCTTTCCGGACTCGACCAGTTCACGATGCAGGGCGCGGAACTGCAGACCGCCGAGCATGTACGCCGCCTGATACAGCGGACCGTAGTCGCCGGCAAAGCTGCGCCGCACTTCTGCGGCCGCGTTCTCGCGTTCGTGGCCCACGCGCGTCACCAGCAGATCGACCGCCTGCTGCGGCGTCATCTTGCCCATGTGGAACGACAGCGAGAACAGGATGCGTGCGGCGCGATGGCTGCGCCAGAACAGCATGCCGAGCTTTTCTTCGGGCGACTTGGCGAAGCCGCGATCGTATAGCTGGAACTCCCAGTACAGGGCCCAACCCTCGGTCCAGAACGGCGTATCGAACAGCTGGCGCTGCGGCTGGTAGCGCTGGTTGTAGAAATACTGCAGGTGGTGACCGGGGATGAGCTCGTGATGCACGACCGCGCGCGAGAAATAACGGTTGTTGCCGCGCATCGTCATCAGCCGCTTGTCCTGCGGCATCGAGTCGGTCGGATACGCGACCCAGACATCTTCGCCGCCGAGAAAAAACGGCGCCTGCAACTGGTACTCGGGCGTGAGCATGGTCATGCGCCAGTCGCGTTTGGCCAACTCGGGCACGGTGACCAGATCGTTGCGCGTCACATAGTCGATCGCCTCGTCGGCGAGTTGCACGACCAGTTTCGGCTGCTCGCCCAGTGGCGGGCTGTCGAGCTTGATCTTCTCCAGCGCCTGATGCCAGTCGCTGTAGCCCATGTCCTTGGCCGCCTTGCTCATCTCACCCTGGCACCAGGCGAGTTCGCGTTCGGCGAGCGTGATGATCTGCTCGGGCGTGTACGGGATCATCTCGTGTTGCAATCCCGCTTCCAGCGCATCGCGGCCGATCGGGTCGCCGATGATGGTCTCGGGATCGGACGCGCCTGCGAGCTTGTCGCGCAGCAGTTTGGCGTAGCTTTCCATCTGCCGGTCGAGGGCCTCGTAAGGTTGCTTGTTCCACCAGCTGAATTCCGGATCGTAGCCGTTGTAGAACGTGTACCAATCCTTGAGATCTTCGCGCACGCCGTCGAGCAGGCGCGCGGCACGGTACGCGACGATCGGGCTCTGCACGGGCGCGGACTTGGCATCATGGTCGATGCGCGACTGCAGGTCGGCCAAGGTCTTGCGTGCGGCATCCAGGGTGGCCGCGCTGTGCCGGGCGTCGGCGTACTGCAGGGCGCGGCGCGCCTCGGCAAGCGCGATCAGCGTGTCCACCTTGGGCAGCAGCGGGGCCGCCTGGTCGTAGCGGCGGCGTTCGAAATCCAGTTGCTGCAAGCGGTAGTTCAATTCGCGCTGGAGCAGGGCGAAGTCGATCTGGTCCTCGAGCGCCAGCGTCGCATAGTCGAATTCGCGCAGGCGAAGCTGCCAGCCCTGATAAAACGAGCGCAATGCGGCTTCCCGTTGCGGGCCCGCGGTGACGTCGTGCGTGTGCTCGACACTGGCGAGGTCGGCTTCGAAGCGCAGCAACACCGGTGCCAGTCGCTGCGCATTGACCGGCATCGCGGCGAGGGAGGGCACGGCGATCGGGTTGTCGGCGGCGGCGATCGGACCGGCAAGCGCCGCTCCCAGGCAAAACGTCAACAGACGGGGAGCAAGGCGCATCATGGAACTCCGGTCAGGCGGGCAGGTGCTGCCGCGCGGTGTGCTGGATGAATTGCAGCAAGGATGCCAGGCCGTTGCTGCGGGTGGGCGAAAGATGTTTGGCCAGGCCGATGTCGGCGATGTAGTCGGGCGTCGTCGCGAGGATTTCCGCGGCGCTGCGTCCGGAATACACGCGCAGGGCAAGGTAGATCAGTCCCGAGACGATCGTCGAATCGCTGATCGCGTGGAAAACGAGCTTGCCGGCATCGCCTTCGGGCACGATCCAGACCATCGACTGGCAACCGAGCAGGCGATTGGCTTCGATCTTCCATTCGTCGGGCAGTGCGGGCAAGCGTTTGCCCAGGTCGATCAGGTACTGGTAGCGCTCGGACCAGTCGCCGAAGAACGCGAACTCCTCCGCGATGGCGCGCTGCGCCTCGGCCGCGGTGGCTTCGGTGGGGAAGGGGCTGGACATCATGGGCTGCGTCGGCGCAACGACATCACGCGCGGCGCCAACGGACGCCCGCGGCGGTGTCCTCGATCAGCACGCCTTCGTCGGCCAGCTGTTTGCGGATGGCGTCCGCACGCGCGAAGTCGCGCGATTGCTTGGCGAGATTGCGCTCGTCGACCAGGGCCTGGATGCGCGCTTCGTCACCCTCGGCGCTGCCGCGCGAGAACCATGCGGCGGGATCCTGCTGCAGCAAGCCGAGGATTTCACCGGCAGCCAGAAGCTCGCCTTTCAGCCGTCGCTGCGCCTCGCGCGTGTCGGCCTTGCGGGCTTCGCCGGCGATCCGGGAAATTTCGGCCAGCGCCGCCGGTGTGTTGAGGTCGTCGCACAGGGCTTCTTCGACGCTGGCGGGCAGGGCGACCGTGTCGGCCGTCACCGAAGCCAGGTCGCGCAAGGTGCCGTACAGGCGATCGAGCGTGCGGATCGCCTGCTCGAGCGTGGCATCGGACCAGTCCAGCGGCTGCCGGTAATGCGCGGAGAGCAGGGCCAGACGTACGGCTTCCGCGGGTTGTTGCGCCAGCAGCTCGTGCAGGACGCTGACATTGCCCAGCGACTTGGACATCTTCGCGCCGCCGAAATTGAGCATGCCGTTGTGCACCCAGAAGCGTGCGAACACCTTGCCGCCATGGGCGCAGGTGCTTTGCGCGACTTCGTTCTCGTGATGCGGGAACTGCAGGTCGACGCCGCCGGCATGAATGTCGATGGTCTCGCCCAGGTGGGCCGCTGCCATCGCCGAGCACTCGATGTGCCAGCCCGGTCGGCCGACGCCCCAGGGCGAATCCCAGCCCGGCAAATCGGGCGTGGACGGCTTCCAGAGCACGAAATCGCCGGCGTCCTTCTTGTACGGCGCCACTTCGACGCGCGCGCCGGCGAGCATGTCTTCGGTCGAACGACGAGAAAGCTCGCCATAGGCCGCGAAACTTCCCACCGAAAACAGCACATGACCTTCGGCGACGTAGGCGTGGCCGCGCGCGATGAGCTGCTCGATCATCGCGATGATCTGACCGATGTGCGCGGTCGCGTGCGGCTCCACATCCGGCGGCACGATGCCCAGCTTCGCCATGTCCTCGCGATAGATCGCGGTGAACTTGTCGGTGATCGTGGCGATCGGCACGCCCAGTTCCTGCGCCGCGGTATTGATCTTGTCGTCGACGTCGGTAATGTTGCGGGCGAAGACCAGCTTGGGATGACGACGACGCAGCATCTTGGCCAGCACGTCGAACACGACCGGTCCGCGGGCATTGCCCACGTGCACGTAGTTGTAGACGGTGGGCCCGCACAGGTACATCGTCACGCGCTCGGGATCGAGCGGTTCGAAGGTTTGCAGGCGGCGATGAAGATTGTTGTAGAGGCGCAGTTCCATGTCGGCAGTTTAGCAAGGCTTGCCTTGCCCTTAACGGAAATCTTGGGTTCGGGTTCAGTGAGGGGGTGCTTGAATCCAGTGCATGCCGCTGCGCTACCCGAAGGGAAACGGGACGCACCGCCGATGGGCCCTGGAACCTGATCACATTTGCCCGGCCCCAGATTCAGGAGAGAAATCCATGGAACGCTTGTTTGCCCGTGTCGCCGTCCTGGTCCTGCTGGCCGGATCGTCGGGTATGGCCGCGGCGCAGTCGCAAGGGCAGGGCCGCGGTCCCGACGAGAACGTGACCTACGGCTATGCGCAGGTCCTGCGCGCACGTCCGGCGTTCGAGACCTTCCGCATCCGCACGCCGGAACAACGGTGCGAGGGGCAAGCCGTTCGCGATGGCGGCAACCCGACTGGCGGCACGGTCGCCGGTGCGGTGGTCGGCGGCGCCTTGGGCAATCAGGTCGGCAAGGGCGATGGCCGCAAGGCCGCGACGGTCGCCGGCGCCGTGGCCGGCGCGGTGATCGGCCGCAACATCGACCGCAACAACGGCTCGGCCAGCAGCGGCCGCTGCCGCACGGTCGAGGTCGAGCGGGAGGAGCGGCGCGTCGTCGGCTACGACGTGGAATACGTGTACAAGGGCGAAAAATACATGTCGCGACTGCCCTACGACCCCGGAAACCGCCTGCGGGTGCGGGTCTCGGTCACGCCCGAAATCTCGTCGATCGGTTACCGCTGAGTTGCGGCTCTAACCGAAGGCTGCAATACTTCGTCCCCAATGAAGACCCTCCTGGCCAACGCCGACGTCCTGACCTCTGCCTACATGGCGGCAGGCATGACCTCGCGCGCTCGCCGACCGGAACCCCACACGCCAGCTGGGTAACCGGACGTCATCACGCGTACACCGGAAAAGCCCAGCCTCGCGCTGGGCTTTTTTGCTTTCTATCCTCAGGAATTCCCAATGAAGCACTTCCTCAACACCCAGGACTGGTCCCGCTCCGAGCTCGACGCGCTGCTGGCGCAGGCCGCGGCGTTCAAGCGCAGCAAGGCCGGCGATCAGCTCAAGGGCAAGAGCATCGCCCTGGTGTTCTTCAATCCGTCGCTGCGGACGCGCACGAGTTTCGAGCTCGGCGCGTTCCAGCTCGGTGGCCATGCGGTCGTGCTGCAGCCGGGCAAGGATGCCTGGCCGATCGAGTTCAAGCTCGGTTCGGTCATGGATGGCGAGACCGAGGAACATATCGCCGAGGTCGCCCGGGTGCTGTCGCGCTACGTGGACCTGATCGCCGTGCGCGCGTTTCCGAAATTCCAGGACTGGTCGTTTGATCGCGAGGACCAGGTGCTGCGTGGTTTCGCGAAATATTCGACGGTGCCGGTCATCAATCTCGAGACCATCACCCATCCTTGCCAGGAGCTCGCGCACATCCTCGCCTTGCAGGAAAAATTTGGCACGAGCGATCTGCGCGGCAAGAAATACGTGCTCACGTGGACCTATCATCCGAAGGCCCTGAACACCGCCGTGGCGAATTCGGCGCTGACCATCGCCACGCGGATGGGCATGGACGTGACCCTGCTGTGCCCGACGCCCGACTACATCCTCGACGAACGCTACATGGGCTGGGCGGAACAGAACGTCGCCGAAAGCGGCGGCTCGCTGCAGGTCAGCCACGATATTGCGAGCGCCTACGCCGGCGCCGACGTCGTCTACGCCAAGAGCTGGGGCGCGCTGCCGTATTTCGGCAACTGGGAGCAGGAAAAGCCGATCCGCGACCAGTACAAACACTTCATCGTCGACGAAGCCAAGATGGCTCTCACCAACAGCGGCGTCTTCAGCCATTGCCTGCCGCTGCGAAGGAATATCAAGGCGACCGACGCCGTCATGGATTCGCCGGCCTGTATCGCCATCGAGGAAGCGGAGAACCGCCTGCATGTGCAGAAGGCGATCATGGCGGCATTGGCCAATCAGTAGTGCTGCATGCCCTCACCCTAACCCTCTCCCGCAGGCGGGCGAGGGGACTCTTCAGGAAATGTTGAAATGACCGACAAGAAAGACATCGTCCTCGCCTTCTCCGGCGGCCTCGACACCAGCTTCTGCGTGCCTTACCTGCAGGAACGCGGGTATGCCGTGCATACGGTGTTCGCCGACACCGGCGGCGTCGATGCCGAGGAGCGCGCTTTCATCGAGCAGCGGGCCGCAGAGCTGGGCGTCGCCTCGCACGTGACCGTCGACGGCGGGCCGGCGATCTGGGCCGGTTTCGTCAAGCCCTTCGTCTGGGCGGGCGAGGGCTACCAGGGGCAGTATCCCTTGCTGGTGTCGGATCGCTATCTCATCGTCGAAGCGGCGATCGCACGCTGCCGGGAACTGGGAACGAAGCTCATCGCGCACGGCTGCACCGGCATGGGCAACGACCAGGTGCGCTTCGATCTCGCCGTCAAGGCGCTCGGCGACTACACGATCGTCGCGCCGATCCGCGAAATCCAGAAGGAACACACGCAGACGCGCGCCTACGAGCAGCAATACCTCGAAGAACGCGGTTTCGGCGTGCGCGCCAAGCAGAAGGCCTACACGATCAACGAGAACCTGCTCGGCCTGACCATGTCCGGCGGCGAGATCGATCGTTGGCAGGCGCCGGGCGAGGGGGCACGCGGCTGGTGCGCGCCGCGTGCCGAGTGGCCGACGCAAGCCTTGCAGGTGAAGATCGGTTTCGAGAACGGCGAAGCGGTATCGCTCGATGGCGAGCGCCTGCCCGGTCATCTCATGCTGGCCAGACTCAATCAGCTGTTCGCCCGCTACGGCGTAGGCCGCGGCATGTATACCGGCGATACGACGATCGGTCTCAAGGGCCGCATCATTTTCGAGGCGCCGGGTCTGGTCTCGCTGCTCGCGGCGCATCGCGCGCTCGAGGAAACCGTGCTGACCAAGGCACAGAACCGCTTCAAGCCCGCCGTCGCCAAGCAGTGGGTCGAGCTGGTCTATGAAGGCTTCTACCACGATCCGTTGAAGTCAGATCTGGAAGCCTTCCTGGCCTCCAGCCAGCGCAAGGTCAATGGCGAAGTCACGCTGGAATCGCAGGGCGGCAGCGTCCAGGCCGTCGCTGTGTCGTCGCCGCATATTCTCAATGCCAAGGGCGCGACCTATGCGCAATCGGCAGACTGGGGCGTGGCGGAGGCGGAAGGTTTCATCCGCCTGTACGGCATGAGCAGCACCTTGTGGGCCGAGGTCAACCGGTAAGGAATGTCATGTTGAACCCTGTCCTCAAGCACCTCGAAGCCCTCGTCGGATTCGACACCCGCAATCCGCCGCGCGCGATCGGCACCGGCGGTATTTTCGACTATCTGCGCGCCAGCCTGCCGGGCTTCCGCATCGACGTGGTCGACTACGGCGCCGGCGCCGTGTCCCTGCTGGCCGTGCGGGGGGACTCACCGAGGCTGTTCAACGTGCATCTGGACACCGTGCCGAGTTCGCCGGCGTGGACGGCGGATCCGCTGAAATTGCGGGTGACGGGCGATCGTGCGATCGGCCTGGGCGCCTGCGACATCAAAGGGGCCGCGGCCTGCCTGCTCGCCGCGGCGGAAGCGACGACGGGTCCGGCGGCCTTCCTGTTCAGTACGGACGAAGAGGCCAACGACGCGCGCTGCATTCCTGGGTTCCTCAAGACCGATCATGGCTTTCGTGAGGTTATCGTGGCCGAGCCGACGATGGCCGAAGCGGTGCTCGCCCATCGCGGCATCGTTTCCGTGCGCATGGCGTTCAAGGGCCAGGCCGGTCACGCATCGAACGCGAATGCGATGGAGCTGAGCGCCCTGCATCAGGCGATGCGTTGGGGTGGCATGGCGCTCGATCATGTCGGCGCGCTGTCGCATCAGCGTTTCGGCGGACTGACCGGTCTGCGTTTCAATATCGGTCGCGTCGAAGGCGGCATCAAGGCGAACATGATCGCGCCCTCGGCCGAGGTTCGCTTCGGCTTCCGGCCGCTGCCATCGCAGGATTTCGAAACCCTGCACGCGAATTTTCGCGGCTTCGCCGACCTGGCCGCGCTGGCCGAGTACGAGGAAACCTTCCGGGGTCCGCCCTTGCCCTCGGGCGATGTGGCGAACGCGGAAAACCGTCGCCTCGAGGCCCGCGACCTCGCCGATTCGCTTGGCCTGCCGATTGGCAACGCCGTCGACTTCTGGACCGAGGCTTCGCTGTTTTCTGCCGCTGGCCTGACCGCGCTTGTCTATGGCCCGGGCGACATCGCGCAAGCGCATTCCGCCGACGAGTGGGTCGCGCTCGACCAGCTCGCCGCCGTGGCGGCCACCTATCAACGCATTTTCGGCTGATGCCATGAACGACACCCGCACCACCATCGTCCGGCTGCTCTCCAACATGGCCAGTGCCAAGGAGATCCAGCAATACCTCAAGCGCTTCTCGCAGCTGGACGCCGCGCGCTTCGCCGTGGTCAAGGTCGGCGGCGCGATCCTGCGCGACGAGCTCGACGCGCTGGTGTCCTCGCTTGGGTTCCTGCAGCAGGTCGGTCTGACGCCGATCGTCGTGCACGGCGCCGGCCCGCAGCTCGACGAGGAAATGCAGGCTGCCGGCATCGAGAAACAGGTCGCCGACGGCCTGCGCGTCACTTCGCCCGAAGGCCTGGCGGTCGTGCGCCGCGTATTCCAGCAGCAGAACCGTCGTCTCGTTGACGCCCTCGTTGAAGATGGCGTGCGCGCGACCTCGGTCATCGGCGGCGTGTTCGAATCGGTGTTTCTCAATCGCAAGAAATACGGACTGGTCGGGAAGGTCAATGCCGTGCATACCGAAGCCATCCACGCCGCGATCAAGAACGGGTCCATCCCGGTCATCGCGTCCATGGGCGAAACCGCGAGCGGGCAGATCCTCAATATCAATGCCGACTGGGCCGCGAACGACCTGGTCAAGGAGCTGCAGCCCTACAAGATCGTGTTCCTGACCGGTACCGGCGGCCTGCTCGATGGCGACGGCCGCCTCATCGACTCGATCAACCTCAGCACCGAATACGAGGAACTGATGCAGCAGGACTGGCTGCATTCGGGCATGCGCGTGAAGATCGAACAGATCCACGATCTGCTGATGGCGTTGCCGCCGTCGTCGTCGGTGTCGATCACCAAGCCCGACGAGCTGGCGAAGGAATTGTTTACCCACCGCGGCTCCGGCACCCTCGTGCGTCGTGGCGAGAAGATCCTGTGCGCGACGGACTGGTCGCAGGTGGATCGCGATCGCCTGCAAACCCTGGTCGAGTCCGGATTCGGGCGCAAGCTCAAGCTCGACTATTTCGAGACCACCCAGCCCTATCGCATCTACTACAGCGAGCACTACCGCGCCGCGCTGATCCTCACGCTGGAGGAGGGTATTCCTCACCTGGACAAGTTCGCGGTCAGCGAGGATGCCCAGGGCGAAGGCCTCGGTCGCGCCGCCTGGCAGGTCATGCGCCACGAGGTCGAGCGTCTGTTCTGGCGCTCGCGCGCCGACAATGCCATCAACGATTTCTATTTCGATGAAGCCGATGGCTGCCACAAAGGCGAGAAGTGGAATGTATTCTGGTACGGACTGGAATCGTTCGACGACATCCGCTTCGCTGTCGACCATTGCCGGGCGCGCCCGGCCACGCTGAAGGGCTGACGATGACTGCAGGCAATTCCCCCTGGGTGAAGCCGGTGACCTTGGCCGGTCAGCATGTCCGCCTTGAGCCGCTTGCGCTCGAGCATGTCGAGACGCTTGGCGTGGCGGCGACCGACGGCGACCTCTGGAAGCTCTGGTACACCGCCGTGCCGTCGCCCGACAAGGCGCAGACCTATGTCGAAACCGCGCTTGCACAGCGCGAGCTCGGCAAGGCGATGGCCTTCGTGGTCAAGGACGCGCAGGGTGCGGTCGTCGGCTCGACCCGCTACGGCAATATCGACGCCGACAACCGTCGCGTCGAGATCGGCTGGACCTGGTACGCGGCGAGCGTGCAGCGCACGGCGCTCAATACCGAGGCCAAACTGCTGCTGCTCGCGCATGCGTTCGAGACGCTGGGGGCGATCGCCGTGGAGTTCCGCACGAGCTGGTTCAATCATCGCTCGCGCAACGCCATCGCCCGTCTCGGTGCCAAACAGGACGGCGTGCTGCGCAATCACATGATCATGCCCGACGGCACCCGCCGAGACACCGTGGTGTTCTCGATCCTCGATTCGGAATGGCCGGCCGTGCGCAAGCATCTGCAATACAAGCTCGACGAACCGGCGACGCCGGCATGAGCCTGCGCATCGGCCTTGTCGGCGCGCGGGGGTATGTCGGCAGCGAGCTGATCCGGCTCATCGGCGCACATCCGCAATTCGAGCTCGCCTTCGTGTCTTCGCGCGAACGCGTGGGCCAGCGCCTTGCCGAGCATGAGGACGGGTATTCGGGCGATATGAGCTATGTCTCGTTCGGACCGCAGGACGCTGCGGCCGCCGATGCCGATGCCCTCGTGCTCGCCCTGCCAAACGGCAAGGCCGCCGAATTCGCCGAGGCCACGGCGCTCGCCGCACCGAACACCGTGCTGCTCGACCTGTCGGCCGACTATCGGTTCGACGACGACTGGTACTACGGCTTGCCCGAACTGACCCGCGCGCAGGCGCCCGGTCACCGACGCATCAGCAACCCCGGCTGCTATGCCACGGCGATGCAGCTGGCGATCGCGCCGATGCTGGCGCAGCTCGCGGGGCCGGCCCAGTGTTTCGGCGTGTCCGGCTATTCGGGCGCGGGCACGGCCACGTCGGACAAGAACGATCCGGAAAAACTGCGCGACAACCTCATGCCCTATGCCCTGACCGGACATGTGCATGAGCGCGAGGTCAGCCGGCAGTTGCGGCATCCGGTCGAATTCATGCCGCATGTCGCCGCGCATTTTCGCGGCATCACGATGACCGTGAACCTGCATCTGTCGCAGACGACGACGCGCGAGACGGTCCTGGCTTGGTATCGCGAGTTCTATGCATCCGAACCGCTCGTGCGCGTACTCGAGGAGGCGCCCTGGGTGAGCCGCATCGCGGGACGCCATCACGTCGACATCGGCGGGTTCACGCTGTCCGAGGACGGCCAGCGCCTGGTCGTGGTGGCGACGCTGGACAATCTGCTCAAGGGCGCGGCGACGCAGGCGCTGCAGAATCTCAACCTGGCCTTCGGGCTGCCGGAACTGACGGGGATATCACCATGAGCGACCTGCTCTGGCAGAAGGACGGCGTGCGCGTGGACGCCCAGATCATGGCCTTCCTGGCCGGCAGCGACGTGCTGCTCGATCGCGAACTGCTGCCTTACGACATCGAGGCGAGCAAGGCGCATGCCGAAGGACTGGGACGCATCGGGCTGCTTTCCGCGCAGGAAACCGCCGACCTGCTGCGCGAACTCGATGTCCTGGCGGCGGATGTTGCCGACGGCCGATTCGTGCTCGACGACCGCTACGAAGACGGACATTCTGCGATCGAAGCGCGCCTGACCGAGCGCCTGGGCGACACCGGCCGCAAGATCCACACCGGTCGCAGCCGCAACGACCAGGTGCTGGTGGCCTCGCGGCTGTGGCTGAAGAATCGTTTGCAGCAGGTGCACGCGATCTGCCGCGACATCGCGGCGGTGTGCCTGGCTCGCGCGGATTCCGATCCGGCCCTGCCGATGCCGGGCTACACGCATCTGCAGCGCGCGATGGTGTCCTCGACCGCGATGTGGCAGGCCGGTTACGCCGAAGCCTTCATCGACAATGCCCTGCGCGCGCGCCAGGCGCTGGACTGGATCGACGCCAATCCCTTGGGTACGGCCGCCGGTTATGGCGTGAGCCTGCCGCTCGATCGCGAACACACGACGCAGGCGCTGGGTTTCGCGCGCGTGCAGCTCAATCCGATCTACGCCCAGCTCTCGCGCGGCAAGTTCGAGATCGCGGCGATCGACGCCCTCGGTGCGGCGATGCTCGACCTGCGTCGTCTGGCCTGGGACCTGTCCCTGTTCACGACCGGGGAATTCGGTTTCGTCGGACTGCCTGCCGAATACACCACCGGCAGTTCATTGATGCCCAACAAGCGCAATCCCGATGTCGTTGAGCTCCTGCGTGCGAGCTACGCGCCCGTGGCCGCCGCGCGCAGCGAGATCGAACACCTGTTGTCGCTGCCCTCGGGCTATCACCGCGATCTGCAGTACAGCAAAGGCTCGCTGATCCACGCGTTCGGCCACGGCCTGGCGGCGTTGGCCCTGGTGCCGCCCTTGCTGGCCCGCATGGAATGGCGCGCCGACAAGATGCGCGCGGCGATCGACGACGGCATGTACGCGACCGATCGTGCGATCGAGCTGGCGGGGCAGGGCCTGCCCTTCCGCGAGGCCTACAAGCAGGCGGCTGAACAGCCGTTGCCGCAGCACGGTGCCGATCCCGAAGCCAGCCTGGCCGCGCGGGTCTCGCCCGGTGCCGCGGCCGCGTTGGGTTTGGAGATGCTCAAGTCGCGCCTGTCCGACCTGTAGGTCCGGCGCGTCGGGGACGCGAGGGTCGCGCCAACAAAAAAGCCGCCCAAGGGCGGCTTTTTGTCGAATTATTGGTCGGGGAGACAGGATTCGAACCTGCGACTTCTACGTCCCGAACGTAGCGCTCTACCAGGCTGAGCTACACCCCGAGGGAAGCCGCGTATTGTAAGGATCGGACCCGGTTCAGGCAAGCGGGTTTGGGCATCGCCGCCACGATGAGGCGATGGTGGCTAAAATGCCCGTCTTTGCCCGCTCCTGCGTTGCCCGGCGTCCGTGCCGGTGGCGCGGTCGGCAGGCTCGTCCCGCATTCGAGGAGTTTCGGACTTGATCAAGCCCCGCACCCCGCCCGGCGTCATGGAGCTGTTGCCCCGCGACCAGATCGCCTTCCAGCGCATGCTCGACGTGATCCGCCGCAATTACGAGCGCTTCGGCTTCCTGCCGGTCGAGACGCCCGTGTTCGAACTCACCGACGTACTGCTGACCAAGACCGGCGGCGAAACCGAGCGCCAGGTGTATTTCGTGCAGTCGACCGGTGCCCTGGAACAGGGCGGCACGCCCGAACTCGCGCTGCGCTTCGACCTCACCGTGCCGCTCGCGCGCTATGTCGCCGAGCACGAGCACGATCTCGCGTTCCCGTTCCGTCGTTACCAGATGCAGCGCGTCTATCGCGGCGAACGTGCGCAGCGCGGTCGTTTTCGCGAGTTCTACCAGTGCGATATCGACGTCATCGGCAAGGACACGCTGTCCGTGCGCTACGACGCGGAAATGCCGGCTGTCATCCATGCCGTGTTCTCCGAACTGGGCATCGGCCCGTTCACCGTGCATCTGAACAACCGCAAGCTGCTGCGCGGTTTCTTCGAAGGCCTGGGCATTGCCGAAGGCGAGCAGCAGATGCTGGTGCTGCGCGAGGTCGACAAGATCGACAAGCGCGGTGCCGAGGCGGTGCGTGCGACCCTGGTCGGCGACGGCTTTTCGCTGGCCGACGCGGTGGCCGACAAGATCCTGGCCTTCGTGCAGGTCCGTTCGACTTCGCATGCCGATGCCCTGGCGCGTCTGGCGGCCTTGGGGCAGGGCAGCGAGATGCTCGCCCAAGGCATCGCCGAACTGCGCGACGTGCTTGAGCTGCTCAAGGCCTATGGCGTTCCGGAAAAAAACTACGCGCTGAATTTCTCCATCGCACGCGGCCTCGATTACTACACCGGCACCGTCTACGAAACCATCCTCGACGACTACCCGCAGATCGGCTCGATCTGCTCGGGCGGCCGCTACGAGAATCTCGCGAGCAGCTACACCAAGTCGAAACTGCCCGGTGTCGGCATTTCGATCGGTGCGACCCGACTGTTTTGGCAGCTGCGCGAAGCGGGCATCCTGAGTACCGCCGACAGTTCGGTCGAAGTGCTGGTCGGCCTCATGGACGAAGCGCGCCTGGGCGATTCGCTCGAAATCGCCGGTCTGCTGCGCGCGGGCGGCATCCACACCGAGGTGCAGCTGGAGGCGAAAAAGATCGCCAAGCAATTCCAGTACGCCGATCGTGCCGGCATCCGCTTCATGGTGCTGTATGGCGAGGCCGAGGCCGAACGCGGCGTGGTTACGGTCAAGGACCTGCGCCGGCAGGAACAATTCGAGGTGCCGCGCGGCGAGCTCGTCGCGGCCCTGAAAGTCGAACTCGAACAGCAGCGTGCGCTGCAAGGACGCTGACATGAAGCCGATCCATCTCGATGGTCGTTCCCTCACGCGCGAGCAGGTCGTTGCGGTCGCGTACGGCGCGTCCGTCGAACTCGACGCCGCGCAGCTGCTGAAAGTCCAGCGCGCCGCCGACTTCCTCGCGGAACAGGTGCGTCTGCAGGAGCCGATCTACGGCGTTTCCACCGGCTTCGGCAGCAATGCCGACAAGCTGCTCGGCTCGCGCCGCGTGCGCGACGGTCTGCCGGGCGCGACGGCGAACGAAGAAAGCCTGCTCGACGAACTGCAGCGCAACCTGATCATCACCCACGCGGTCTGCGTGGGCGAGCCGTTTGCGCCCGAGGTCGTGCGCGCGATGCTGGTGATCCGCATCAACACCCTGATGCGCGGGCATTCCGGCATCCGCGTGAGCACGCTCAAGGCGCAGGCCGACCTGCTCAATGCCGGCATCGTGCCGGTGGTACCGCAGAAGGGTTCGGTCGGTGCGAGCGGCGATCTTGCGCCGCTGTCGCATTTGGCGATCGTGCTGCTCGGCGGCGGCGAAGCCTTTTATCTGGGCGAGCGCATGCCGGGGGCCGAGGCGCTCAAGCGCGCCGGCCTGCAGCCGGTCACCTTGTCGCACAAGGAAGGCCTGGCACTGAACAACGGTACCGCCCAGATGCTTGCCACCGGCGTGCTCGCGGTGAACAAGCTCGAGGAGTTGTGCGATACCGCCGATCTCGCCGCCGCGATGACCATCGATGCCTTCGCCGGCCGCGTGCGCGCGTTCGACGAACAGGTGCACGCCCTGCGTCCGCATCCGGGCCAGGTCGCGGCCGCCGCACATCTGCGCGAGCTGCTGCAAGGCTCGACGCTGGCGGACATCGCCTACCACCTCGTGCCGCGCTTCCGTTCCTGGCTGCCGGGCAGCTGGACGACGCCGGAACAGCAGTCGCTGGCTTTCGATATCGGTTGGGATTGGGTGCCGCTGTCGCAGCGCCATGGCCGCGAGCGTTTCTATCAGCGATTCAAACCTTTCCGCGGCGGCAAGAAGCATCAGCCGCAGGACAGCTATTCGTTGCGTTGTGTGCCGCAGGTGCACGGCGCGGTGCGCGATGCCCTCGCGCAGGCGCAGCGCGTGCTGGATGTCGAGCTCAATTCGGTCACCGACAATCCGTTGCTGTTCCCCGACATGACGGGCGCGCGCTTCGTCGAAGACCAGGTGGTTTCCGCCGGTCATTTCCACGGCATGCCGCTGGCCCTGGCGATGAGCTATCTCAAGGCGGCGATCCCGGTGCTCGCCTCGATCTCGGAGCGACGCCTCAACAAGCTCGTCGATCCGGCGACCAATGACGGCCTGCCGCCGTTCCTGATCGGCAACGAGGACGGCACCGAAAGCGGTTTCATGATCGTGCAGTACACCGCGGCCGCCATCGTCAACGATCTGTGCAGTCGCGCGCATCCCGCGTCGGTGTATTCGATTCCGACCAGCGCCAATGCCGAGGACCACGTCTCGATGGGCGCCAACGAGGCGCGTCACGTGCTCGACATGGTGTCCGATCTGTCGCGCGTGCTCGCGCTGGAGATCTACACCGCCGCTCAGGCGCTCGACTATCGTCGCGATATGATCAATGCCGCGCGCGAGCTTGCCCGTGTCGGCGACGCCGAAGCGCTGGCAGCGAAAGTGCAGGGCGCGCCTTTGCCGGGCAGTGCCGATCGCACGGTGCTGTTGGCCGAAGTCGAAGCCTTGCGCGTCGAGCTGGCGGCGGCGCCCGAGTTCCAACCCGCGAAAGCCGTCAACGCCGCTCTGGTGCGCCTGCGCCAGGACATCGCGTTCATGGGCACCGACCGCGCGATGGACGGCGATGTGGCGAAAGCCGTGTCCCTGGTCGAGCAGGGTGAGCTGCTGAGCGCGGCCCGCGCGGCGACCTGATTCCCGCCCGTCGGTGTAGGAGCCAGCTTGCTGGCGATTGGATGTGATCGCCAGCAAGCTGGCTCCTACGCAATCGACGGGTCAGCTTTTGTTGGCGGCGTGCACGCGATTGCGACCATTGTTCTTGGCCACGTAAAGCGCGTCGTCGGCCTGATGCAGGGCGTCGTCAGGGTTGAAGCTGAAGCCCAGCGGGATGCTGAAGGTGCCGATGCTGGCGGTGATGACGATTTCCTTGCCCCCGTAGCGCACGGGCTCGGAGCCGATGCGCCGGCGCAGGCGTTCGGCGATTTCCTGCACGCGCGCCGCCGTCGCCGACGGCAGCACCACGACGAATTCTTCGCCGCCGAAGCGCGCCACCACGGCGTTGTCGGCCGCGACTTCGGTCTGCAGTCGTTGCGACAGCACGCGCAGGCATTCGTCGCCGGCGAGATGGCCGAAGGTGTCGTTGACCTTCTTGAAATGATCCAGATCGATCAGCAGCACGCCCATCGGCTGTCGCGTCTCGGCAGCCTGGTGCAACAGGTGTTCGAAGACTTCGCGGAAATGCCGGCGGTTGAACACGCCGGTCAGGACGTCGCGGCGGTTGGATTCGCGCAGGCGGGCATTGGCGTCGGCCAGTTGTTCGAGCGCCGAGCTCAGCTCCGCGGTGCGCCGCGAGACATTGCGCTCGAGCTGTTCATTGGCCTCGCGTACCACGCGTTCGTTTTCGGTGCGCAGGTTCGCGTAGCGGTAGGCGAGGGCGAACGACAGCAGGATCATCTCCATCGCCGAGCCGACCTGGATGCCGTATTCGGTGACGAACACCTTGCTCACCAGGCCGGCCGACACCGACGCATACATCGCTGTGCCCAGCAGCAGCATCGCCCAGGCGACCAGGAACAGGCGCGCCGGGCGGTAGCCGTTGCGGATGGCGTGGAAAGCCTGGTACAGCACGATCAGCACGCCCGGGAAGACGCTGTACGTCAGGGGCTGCACGGCGACGCGATAGTCGACCCACAGCGAGGCGACGGCGGCGATCGCGTAGCAGTAGATGAATCCACGCGAGATCCAGTCGCCGAGCGGCCAGCGTTCCTTGAGTTCGAGGAACACGCGAGCGAACTGGTGCATCGCCATCTGCGAAAAGCACATCGACAGCGGGATCGCGAGGTTCGCCAGCTTGGGCTGGTTCGGCCACAGGTATTCGAACGCCAAGCCGTTGAGGCAGAACAGCACCAGGCCGAAGCCCGAGATGTGGCACATGTACCAGAAGTGGCTGCTGTCGCGCAGCGAGATCCACAGCACGAGGTTGTAGAAGAACAAGGCAAACAGAATGCCGTCGTAAAGGCCGATGCCGAGCTGCGCATCGCGCTCCATCTCGGCGAAGGCGCTGAACGTGTACAGGGCGAGCGGTGCCTGCATCGAACTCTTGCTCGAGGCGCGCACCAGCAATTCCACTTCGGTGCGCTGCGGCAGATCGACCCAGAAATTGGGCTGCCGGAAACGGATCGCGCGCGAGGTGAAAGGCAGCATGTCGCCCGAGGCGAGGTGATCGACTCGGCCGTCGGGATAGCGCAGGTAGACGTCGATGTTGTCGAGCAGCGGGTACTGCAGCACGAGCAGCCAGCGCTGTTCGGTATTGCTCTCGTTGAACAGGCGCGAATGGAACCAGAACGCTTGTTCGTCGCGGAAGCCGAAGGTCGCATCGCCTTTCGGCAGTCGCTGGAATCCGCCCTGGGCGGCCAGCTGGAACAAGGTGGTGGCGTCGGCGCGTCCGTCGGGGTCGGTGCGATAGCCCACGTAGGGAGACAGCGGCAGATGAGTCAGCCCGGCCTCGAGCTCGGCCCGCGGGATATCGTCCGCCCGCACGGGGGCGCTGAAGCACAGCAGCCCCAGGACGATCACGCCGGCGATCCGCAACAAGTCTCTGAAAAGCACGCGATTCCCCCCTGCGCACACCTTAACGGGGGCCGGGTGGCTTGGCTACGGGAGGTTCCGAGCTTGATAATGTAATAACGCGCTGTTACATTAATACAATGAAACGCAAAGATACCGGCCATGCCCCCCTGTCCCCTGCGGTCCGCGAACGCGGTCCCGAGGGACTGGATCGCCTGCTGGACGCGCTGCTGTCGCTGCGCACGCCGGCGGAACTGCGGGCCTTCCTCGAAGACCTGTGCACGCCGGCCGAACTCGAGGCCATCGCCGACCGCTGGCGCGTCGTTCCTCTGTTGCTAGAGGACGTGCCGTACCGCGAGATCCACGACCGCACCGGCGTGAGCGTGACGACGATCGGGCGCATCGCCCGCTGTCTGGACCTGGGGGCCGGTGGCTACCGCATCGCCGCCGACCGCGTTCTCGACGACTCCTCTTCCCACTGATTCATTCGTACAAGGACACCGCGTCATGCGGACGCACGACCGTTTGCGCATCGCCATCCAGAAATCCGGACGTCTGTCCGATCCCGCTCGCGACCTGCTCGCGCGGGCGGGATTGAGCTTCCGCGAGAGCCGCGATCGCCTGTTCTGCTACGGCGAGTCGCTGCCGATCGACCTGTTGCTGGTACGCGACGACGACATTCCCGGACTTATCGCCGAAGGCGTGTGCGATCTGGGCGTGGTCGGACAGAACGTGCTCGCCGAACAGGCGGCCGAACGCGAAGCCGCGGGTCAGGACGAGGCTTACCAGATCGTTCGTTCCCTGGGCTTCGGTCGCTGCCGCCTGTCGGTCGCGGTGCCCAACGAATGGGAGTGGTCGGGCAACGCCCGTCTCGACGGTACGCGCATCGCGACGAGCTATCCGAACCTGCTCACGCGCTGGTTGCGCGAGCAGGGCATCGCGGCTGAGGCGGTCGTGCTGTCGGGGTCGGTGGAGATCGCGCCGCGCCTGGGCAAGGCCGAATCGATCTGCGACCTGGTGTCTTCGGGCGCCACGCTGCAGGCGAACCAGCTCAAGGAAGTCGCGGTGATCCTCGAGAGCGAAGCGGTGCTGGCCGGTCCGGCCAAACCCTTCGCCGATGTCCGCGCAGATCTCGCGAGCATGTTGCTGCGCCGCCTCGACGGCGTGCTCAGCGTCAAGGCCAGCAAGTTGTTGTTGTTCCAGGCCAAGCGCAGCGCGCTGTCGGAAATCATGAAGCTGCTGCCCGATGCCGAACCGCCGACTGTCATGCCGATCGAGGGCCGCAGTGAGGAGGTCGCGCTGCAGGCGTTGTGCCGCACTGCGATGACCTGGCAGCGGCTGGAAGACATGAAACGCGCCGGCGCCTCGGGCCTGCTCGTCCTGCCCGTGGAGCAAATGCTGGCATGAAGACGGTGATCTGGTCGCAATTGGAGGCGGACGCGCAGACGCGATTGTTGCAGCGGCCCGCGTCGACGACGTCCGCCGAACTCGATGCCGCCGTCGCGCGCATCATCGAGCAGGTACGTGCCGACGGCGACGTGGCGTTGCGGGCGCTGACGCGTCGCTACGATGGCGTGGAGATCGCGGACTTCCGCGTCACCGACGCGGAATTCGCCGATGCCGAACGCGAGGTCGACGCGCCGCTGAAACAGGCGATGACCGAAGCGCGCGAGCGCCTGCTGGCCTGGCACCGCGCCGGCATGGCGAGCGAGTTCGAGATCGACACGGCCGAGGGCGTGCGCTGCGGGCGCCTGCTGCGCGGCATCGGGCGCGTTGGTCTGTATGTGCCGGCCGGCTCCGCGCCGCTGCCCTCGACGGCTCTGATGCTGGGCGTGCCGGCGACGCTCGCCGCGTGCGAGGACGTCGTGCTGTGCACACCGCCGCGCGCCGATGGCCGCGCCGATCCTTCCGTGTTGGTTGCCGCGCGCCTGTGCGGCATTTCGCGCGTATACAAATGCGGCGGCGCGCAGGCAATTGCAGCGATGGCGTTCGGTACCGAGTCGATTCCCGCCTGCGACAAACTATTCGGCCCGGGCAATGCGTTCGTCACCGCAGCGAAGCGGCAGGTGTCGACGGTGTCCGGCGGGCCGGCGATCGATATGCCGGCGGGACCGTCGGAAGTGCTGGTCATCGCCGATGCGGGAGCGCCGCCGGCACATGTCGCCGCCGATCTGCTGTCGCAGGCCGAACACGGCCCGGACTCGCAGGTGCTGCTGCTCACCGATGCGCCCGAGCTGATCGCGCCAGTGCAGCACGCCCTGGAATCGCAGCTCGCGGCGCTGCCGCGTGCCGACATCGCGCGACGCGCGCTCGACCATGCGCGCCTGATCGTTGTCGATACGCTGGCAACGGCGTTCGCGATCAGCAACCGCTATGCGCCCGAACACCTGATCCTGTCCCTGCGCCGGCCGCGCGAAGGCTTGTCGCAGGTGCGGGCTGCCGGTTCGGTGTTCCTCGGCGACTATGCGCCGGAATCGCTCGGCGACTATTGCTCGGGCACCAACCACGTGCTGCCGACGAATGGCGCCGCACGCGCCTATTCGGGCGTGTCCGTGGCGAGTTTCCAGACCAGCATCAGCGTGCAGGAAGTCAGCCGTGCCGGTCTGGCAGCCATCGGACCCTGCGCGGTGACCCTGGCGCGCGCTGAAGGCCTGGAAGCGCATGCGCAGGCGGTGCTGATCCGGCTGGGAGAGCGTGTATGAGCCCGGTGCTCGATCTCGTGCGTGACGACCTGCGCGACTTCGCCGGTTACTCGTCCGCGCGTCGCACGACCGTCAGCGGCAGCATCTGGCTCAATGCCAACGAATCGCCCTGGGTGTCGCCGGCCGATCCGGGACTGGCGCTGAACCGCTATCCCGAGCCGCAACCGGTGTTGCTGCGCGAACGACTCGCACGCCTGTATGGCGTCGCCACGCCGCAACTGCTGATCACCCGCGGCAGCGACGAAGGCATCGACCTGCTGGTGCGCGCGTTCTGTCGCGCCGGCCAGGATGGCGTGCTGATTGCGCCGCCGACTTTCGGCATGTATGCCGTCTGCGCGCGTGTGCAGAATGCGCCGCTGCATGAGGTCGCACTGATCGACGATGGCGATCGCTGGTCGCTGGACGTCGAGCGGGTCATCGAACGTGTCGCCACTCAGCCCATCCGGCTGGTGTTTCTGTGCTCGCCGGCGAACCCGACCGGCCAGGCGCTACCGACCGCCGACATCCGGCGATTGGCGCTCGCGCTGCGCGGACGCGCCGTGCTGGTCATCGACGAGGCCTATGCGGAATTCTCGCCGGTCGATTCTGCGATCGGCCTGCTCGCGGAGTTCGACCATCTCGTCGTGCTGCGCACGCTGTCCAAGGCCTACGCCTTGGCGGGTGCGCGCGTGGGCAGTGTCATCGCTGCGCCGGACCTGATCGGCGTGCTGCGCAATCTCGCGGCGCCGTACCCGGTGCCGGCACCCTCGGCCGCCCTGGCCTTGGCCGCACTCGAACCGGAAGCGGCGGCCGCCGCGCGCAGCCGCGTGCAGACCACGATCGCCGAGCGTGGTCGTGTCGAAACGGCCTTGCGCTCGGCGCCGGGCGTCACGCACGTCTATGCGTCTGCCGGCAACTATCTGCTGCTGCGATTTCAGGATGCCGAGGCGGCCTTCCAGCGCCTGCTCGCCGCCGGCGTGGTCGTGCGCGACATGCGCGCGAACCCAGTGCTCGCCGATGCGCTGCGCATCAGCATCGGCAGTCCCGCCGAGAACGAGGCCCTGATCGCGGCGCTCGCCACGTTGAAGTCGGGGAGGGCGGCATGAACCGGATTCTTTTCATCGATCGCGACGGCGTCCTGATCGAGGAGCCCGCGGATTTCCAGATCGATCGCTACGAAAAGTTCCGCCTGGTCGAAGGCGTCGTGCCGGCGCTGTTGAAACTGCGCGACGCCGGTTTCGCCTTCGTCATGGTCAGCAATCAGGATGGATTGGGCACAGCGAGTTTCCCGCGCGCGGACTTCGAGGGGCCGCAGGCGCTGCTGCTGCAGATTCTCGCCTCGCAGGGCATCGTGTTTCGCGAGGTGCTCATCGACGAGCACCTTCCCAACGACAATTCCCCGAACCGCAAGCCGGGCATCGGCATGGTCATGCACTATTTGCGCGATCGGAACATCGATCTGGCGAGCAGTGCGATGGTCGGCGACCGCGAGACCGATATGCAGTTCGCCACGAATCTCGGTGTGCGCGGGTTCCGTTTCGGGCCCGGGGCCTACGACTGGGCCGGGATCGCCCATGCGCTGGCCGACGCGCCGCGTATCGGCCGCAGCGAACGGCAGACGAAAGAGACGCGCATCGAAGTTGAAATCGACCTCGACCGCGCGGCCGACGCGACTGTCGCCACCGGCCTGGGTTTTTTTGACCACATGCTCGAACAGCTCGGCAAGCACGGCGGTTTCGCCCTGCAGTTGCGCTGCGCCGGCGATCTGCACATCGACGAACACCACACGGTCGAGGACTGCGGCCTCGCGATCGGCACCGCTCTGCGCCAGGCGCTCGGCGACAAACGCGGCATCGGTCGCTATGGCGCGGCACCGGACACCGATGCCGAACAGATGACGCCGGGCGCGGGCCGGCTCGGCCTGTCGCTGCCGATGGATGAGACGGTGGCGAGTGCGGTACTGGATTTTTCCGGTCGTCCGTACTTCGTGTTCGAAGGCCGGTTTCCGCGCGACAACGTCGGCGAACTGCCGACCGAACTCGTGCCGCATTTCTTCCGCTCTTTGTGCGAGACCGCCGGCCTGAATCTGCATCTTGCAGTGCGCGGCGAAAACGCGCATCACATGGTCGAAGCCTGTTTCAAGGTCGTCGCACGCGCGCTGCGGCAGGCGGTGCGGCGCGAGGGTGGTGATCTGCCGAGCACCAAGGGCGTGTTGTGACGCCGCGTCTGGTCCTGCTCGATTCGGGCGGTGCCAACCTCGGTTCGGTGCAGGCCGCGTTTGCGCGCTTGGGCGTCGACGCGCCGGTGAGTTCTACGGCGGCGACGATCCGTGCTGCGACGCATGTGATCCTGCCCGGAGTCGGTGCCGCAGCTGCCGCGATGTCGCGATTGCGCGAGAACGGCCTGGACAAGCTCATCCCGACGCTGACGCAACCGTTGCTCGGCATCTGCGTGGGCATGCAGCTGCTGTTCGAATCCTCCGACGAAGGCGACACCGAATGCCTGGGCCTGCTGCCCGGCCGCGTGGCGCATCTGCGCGCGCAGCCGGGGGTGCGCGTGCCGCACATGGGCTGGAACCAGCTGCAAACCACGCGCACGCATCCGCTGACCGAGGGTCTGGATGCCGCCTGGGTCTATTTCGTGCACAGCTATGCCGCGCCGACGGCGGCCGCCACCGTGGCCGATTGCACGCATGGTGCGGCGTTCAGTGCCGTCGTCGCGGCGGACCGGGTCATGGGCGCGCAGTTCCATCCCGAACGCTCCAGCGGCGCCGGCGCGCGCCTGCTGCGGAATTTCCTCGCGCTATGAACGACGACTTCCTTGTTCTGCCTGCGATCGACGTCCGTCAGGGACGCGTGGTGCGCTTGAACCAGGGCGACTATGCCCGCGAGACCGTTTACGGCGAATCGCCGCTGACGCTGGCACAGGACTATGCGGCCGCGGGTTCGCGCTGGCTGCATCTGGTCGACCTCGACGCGGCCCGGGCCGGCGGCTACACGCTGCTGCCTCTGCTCAGAGAGATCGGCGCCGATCTGCAGGTCCAGACCGGAGGCGGCGTGCGCAGCGAGGCCGATGTCGAAGCGCTGCTCGAGGCCGGTGCGGCGCGCGTGGTCGTGGGCACGCTTGCCGTGCGCGAACCCGAGCGCGTGCTCGCCTGGATCGCGCGCTTCGGGGCGCAGCGCATCACCCTGGCCTTGGACACGCGCGCGGACGACGACGGCGAATGGCGGTTGTCGGCGGCGGGATGGACGGAAGCCTCGCCCTGGCGTCTGGCCGACCTGCTGCAACGTTATGCCGATGCCGGGCTCGTGCATTTGCTGTGCACCGACATCGCGCGCGACGGCATGTTGTCGGGCTTCAATCTGTCGCTGTATCGCTGGCTGTCGCAGACCTGGCCGGCCCTGCGGATACAGGCATCGGGTGGCGTGCGCAGTCTCGACGACATCCGTGCGGCCAGAGCGGCCGGCGCGGGTGCCGCGATCCTGGGCCGCGGTCTGCTCGAAGGAAAATTTGCGCTGACGGAGGCCCTGGCATGTTGAGTCGCCGGCTGATTCCGTGTCTGGACGTGCGCGATGGCGAGGTCGTCAAGGGCGTGCGCTTTCGCGACCATGTGGTCATGGGTGCGATCGAGGACCTCGCCTTGCGCTATCGCGACGAAGGCGCCGACGAACTGGTGTTCTACGACATCACCGCGAGTCCGCAGGGTCGTTCGGTCGACCGGCGCTGGATCGAGCGCGTGGCCCGGCTCATCGATATCCCGTTCTGCGTGGCGGGCGGCATTCGCAGTGTCGAGCAGGCGCGCGAGGTCCTCGCGGCCGGCGCCGACAAGATTTCGATCAACTCGCCGGCGCTGGAGAACCCCGCGCTAATCGGCGAGCTGGCCACGGCCTTCGGCGTGCAATGCGTGGTCGTGGGGGTCGACAGCCTCGCCGATGCCGATGGCGTCTGGCGCGTGCGTCAGTACACCGGCGATCCGGAAAAGACGCGCGCGCTGGCCAAGGAAACGCTCGACTGGATCGTCGAGGCGGTGTCGCGCGGTGCCGGCGAGATCGTGCTCAATTGCATGGGCTCGGATGGCGAACGGCGAGGCTATGACATCGCGCAGCTGCGAGCGGTGCGGGCCGTGTGCGCGGTGCCCCTGGTGGCGTCGGGCGGGGCGGGCGCGAAAGAGGATTTCGCGGCGGTCTTCGCCGAGGCCGATGTGGATGCTGCGCTCGCCGCCAGCGTTTTCCACAGTGGCGCCTTGCCGATTCCCGTGCTCAAGGACTATCTGCGCCGCGAAGGCTTCCACATCCGCACTGATTCTCCCGGGACGTTCCCATGACCCTCGACGACATCGCCCGCCTCGACTGGAACAAGCAGGGCGGCCTCTTGCCCGCGATCGTTCAGGACGCCGGCAATGGCCGCGTGCTCATGCTCGGCTACATGAATGCCGAAGCGCTGACGAAAACCATCGCCGAGCGTCGCGTGACGTTTTTCAGCCGCAGCCGTCAGCGGCTGTGGACCAAGGGCGAAACCAGCGGACACATCCTCGAGCTGGTATCGCTGGAAGCGGACTGCGACGGCGACACCTTGCTCGTTCAGGTCACGCCCCGCGGCGACACCTGCCATCTCGCGCGGGTCAGCTGTTTCGAACACGCGCCGGCGAACTTCCTTGCCGATCTCGATGCGCTGATCGCGCAGCGCGAACGCGAACGGCCCGAGGGCAGCTACACCACACGCCTGTTCGAGGCCGGCGTGCGCCGGATTGCGCAGAAGGTCGGCGAGGAGGGCGTCGAAACCGCGCTCGCGGGTGTCGTCCAGGACGATGCGGCCTTGCTGGGCGAAGCCGCGGACCTGGTCTATCACCTGGCCGTGCTGCTGCGCGCACGCGGTCTGGCGCTGGCCGATGCGGTGCAGGTGCTCGACAGCCGTCACCGTTAGGCACGCCGGCCCCGGGCCCTTGGGTGGACTTGGGTAGGAACTCCGGCCCGGGGCGGCGATAATCGCCGCCTGCCCGGAGGATCCATGCGCGTATTCCTGTCGCTTTGCCTTGTCTGTCTGTCCACGCCTGCCTTTGCCCTGGCGCCACCCTGCAACAGCGGCACCGTTTACGAAGATCGCAACGGCAATGGACAACGCGATGCGGGAGAGCATGGTCTGGCCGGCATCCGGGTTTCCGATGGCCAGCACATCGTCAGCACCGACGCGCAGGGCGCCTACCATCTCGGTGTCGATGGGGTGCGCAGCAGTTTCGTGATCAAGCCGGCGGGGTATCGCGCCGCGCTGCGTCCGGACGGCCTGCCCGACACCTGGCGCACGATCCAGTACCAGACGCCACCGACGCTTCGTTTCGGCGGCGTGCCGCAGGCCTTTCCGATGTGCCGCGACTACGGTCTGCAGCGCGAGCGCAAGCCCGCGAAAGCGATGGACGTGCTGCTGTTCGGCGATCCGCAGCCCAAATCCACGATCGACGTCGGCTACTACGAACGCGACATCGTCGCGCCGCTGGTCGGACATACGCCGGCCCGCCTGGGCCTGACGATGGGTGATCTGGTCAACGACGACCTGTCGCTGTATCCCGCGCTCAAGGCGGTCGATGCCAAGCTCGGACTGCCGTGGCTGCATACGCCGGGCAATCACGATCTCGATTTCGATGCTGTTCGCGACGAGGATTCGCTGCAGAGTTTCCGTCAGGCCTTCGGTCCCGACACCTATGCCTGGGAAGAGCCGCAGGCGAACTTCATCGTGCTCGACGACGTGATCTACCGTCCGGGACAGAAGCCGGCGTACGTCGGCGGGCTGCGCGAGGATCAGTTCGCGTTCCTGGAAGCCTATCTCGCGGGCGCCGATCCCGGCCGGCTGCTGGTGATCTCGGTGCACATCCCGTTCTTCGACGATGCCGCCCCCGGCGTGGAAACGTTCCGCCGCGCGGACCGCACACGCTTGTTCGGACTGCTGCGCAAGTTTCCACGCGTGCTGTTGCTGAGTGCGCATACGCATGCGCAGAAACATTATTTCCACGGTCCCGAGAACGGCTGGCTGGGTGCGCAGCCGCTGCACGAGTTCAATGTCGGCGCCGCCTGCGGCGCCTACTGGTCGGGCGTGAAGGACGCCGACGGCATCCCGTCCGCGACGATGGCCGACGGCACGCCCAACGGCTACGCGGTGCTGTCGCTCACGGCGAAGGACTACCGTCTGCGCTGGTTCCCCGCACGCGGTCCGGAATCGGCCCAGATCGGCCTGCACGCGCCGAAGGTGCTGCGACGCGGCGCGTATCCGGCTTACGGCGTGTTCGCGAACTACTACATGGGCGATGCGCAGTCGCGCGTGGAATACCGCATCGACGAGGGCGAGTGGAAGCCGATGGTCCGCGTCGTGCAGGCCGATCCGGCGATGCTCGCCGAGAACATCGCCGACGATCTCGCGCCGGGCCTGCGCGGTTTCGACCGCAGCCCGGAAGCCGAAGCCTCGGTGCATCTGTGGCGCGGCGCCTTGCCGACGACGCTGGCCGCCGGCGAGCATCGCATCGAGGTGCGCGCGTTCGATCGCTGGCGCGGCGAAGTGCGCGCGAGCTCAAGCTACCGCTTGGACGAGACCGGTGCCGGAGCGGGTAACCGCTAGCGTTTTTCGTTCGACTTGCTGTCGTCTTCGATTTTCGACGCCGGCACAGCCGGCACGAAAGGCACGGGTTCGGACGGCGCCAGCGTGGCCCGCCAGGCATCCAGACGCGCGCCGATGAGGGCGCCCTCGCTGATCTGCGGCGAGGACGGCGTGTAGTCCTCGGCCAGTTCCCACTCGCGCACGCGGCGACTCGCGATGGCATAGGCCTCGCGGAAATCGCTGCTGTGATTCAGGCCGTCGGCGAGGAAGGCCTTGCCGAACCAGGTGATGTCGGAGCTGTTGCCGCAGCCGAACGAACTGCGGTCGCGGCGCGAGGCCGTGATCACCAGCGTATGCGCATCGCGCAGCGCATCGATGAAACCGCCGGAGAAACACGCCGACACGACCACGACGCGCCAGCGGATGCCGGCATCGTCGAGCGCGCTGCGCAGATCGCGCGGGGTGATCTGCTGCAGGGGCAGGTCGCCCAGTTGGACGAATAGTTCATGCTCGCGACTGCCGTGGCTGGTGAGGAAAAGCAGCAGCACGTCCTCGCGCGTATCCATGCGACGGGCGACGTCGGCCAGACCCGTGCGCAGATTGTAGAGCGTCGCCAGCGGCACTTGGTCGGTCGTCAACGGCGAGTTGATCAGCGGCAGGATCCGTCCCTGCGCATTGAAACGCGCGGAGACGAGCTTGTCGAAAAACTCGACCTCGTTGCGGAACACCGCCTCCTCGCCGTCGCCGGCAAAGCCGACGGCGTACAGATCGACCTTGCCCGGCGTCTGCGCGCGCAGTGTGCCGGTCGCGGCTTTCAGGCGCGCCGGTTGTTCGGCCAGCAGGCGGCGGTCGTTCTCGCTGAGGCCGGTGCGCGCGAGTTCGGCTGGCGAGATCGGCGGTTTGGTGGGCGAGGGCGCGGAGTCGGGCAACGCGTCGGCAGGCAGGGGCGCGTCTTCCGTCGCCACGTCCTCGTCGGAAAACCACAACCAGGCGACCTGATGCTGGTTCCAGGGCGCCGCCAGCAGCCCCCAGGCCAGACAGGTGACGGCGAGGCGTCGTGCGAAGGACGCTTCGCCGGCGATCGTGCCGAACACGCGCAGCAAGACCGCCCACAGGGCCACGCCGATGAGGAGCAGGCAGGCGCCGAGCCGGATGGGTTCGGCGTCGACGAACCGATAGGCCAGTTCCTGTTGCAGCACGCTCCACGGCAGGCTCGCGGCCAGCATCACGCTACCCAGGCTCAGCCACATCGCCGGTCGCAGGAGCAGCTTGGCCGACAGCCAGGCAACCATCAGCACGGCCAGAAACCAGCCGCCGTGCAGGCCCAGATTGTCGGCGATGAAATGATGCGTGCCCTCGGTCAGGCGCCAGTCCTGCACTTCGAAGGCCAGCAAGGACACGAGCATCAGCACGAGAAATCCGCTGAAATCCACCGCTGCGATGCGGGTATCGGGCCGGCGGAACAGCGCCAGCGACAATCCCTGGCCGAGCAGTCGAACGCTCCCGCGCAGGTCGTTGTCGCTCGCATTCAAACGACGATCCCGTCGAACGACACGCTGCGCGCATGCCCGTGCGTCGCTTCGCCGAGGCGGGGTTCGGCATAGTCCTCGCGGCGATCGATGAGCACCGTGTCGAGACCGGCTTCGCGCGCGGCATCGAGTTCCTCGACGACGTCGGAAAGAAAGATCACCTGATCGGCGGGCAGGGCCAGGGCATCGAGGATGTTGCGGTAGCTGCGCACTTCGCGCTTGCCGCCGACTTCGGTGTCGAAGAAGCCAGAAAACAGCGGCGTCAAGTCACCGGCCGTCGTGTGGCCGAACAGCAAACGTTGCGCCGGCACCGAGCCCGACGAATACACGTACAGCGGATGGCCGGCGGCATACCAGGCTTGCAGCGCGGTCACCGCATCGGCATACACATGCGCGGCATAGTCGCCGTCGGCATAGCCGCGCTTCCACAGCATGCCCTGCAGGGCCTTGAGCGCAGTGTGCTTGCGGTCGGCATCGATCCAGTCGATGAGCGTCGCGACCAGGAGGTCGTCGCCGAAGTCTTCGCCGCCCAGTTCCAGCTGCACCTGTTCCAGCCAGTGCCGCACCTTCGGGTCGTCGGCGTGTTCGCGCACGAAGCCGGGCAGTTCGCGGCGCGCGTACGGAAACAGCACGTCCTTGACGAAGGAAATCGAGCTCGTGGTGCCTTCGATGTCGGTAAGAATGGTTTTTTTCATGCGCCTCAGCCCGCCTGTCCCGCTTCATAGCGCGGAAAGCGTTGCGCCCAATCGCTGCCCGTGAAATGGCCGACCCAACCGTCCGGCTCGGTGAAGAAGCGGATCGCGATGAAGTAGGGCGCCGGCCCCATGTCGAACCAGTGTTTGGTGCTGTCGGGTACGCCGATGAGGTCGCCCGATTCGCATTTGATCTCGTAGACGCGATCGTCGACATGCAAGGTGAACAGGCCCGAGCCGGCGACGAAGAAACGCACCTCGTCTTCCTTGTGGAAATGTTCGTCGAGGAATTTCTTGCGCATCGCTTCGCGGTCGGGATGCTCGGGATGGATGCTGACCACATCGACCGTGCGGAAGCCTTTTTCCGCGACGATCTTGTCGATGTCGCCGCGATACGCCGCCATCACCGCATCCGGCGAGGCGCCCGGCTCGACCGGATGGTCGGCGCGCCATTGTTCGAAGCGCACGCCGATCTTCGCCAGTTGTTCGGCGATGTATTCGTGGGTGGAGGCGATCAGCAGGGGGCTCGACGGGTCTTGTTCGGAAAAGATGCGCAAACGGCTCATCGGTGCAGCTTCCTCATTTCCAGTTCGCAGGCCAGCAGGAATTCGAAGGCCTCCAGGTGGCGCCGGGCTTCGGCCATGTCCGCGCCCCAGGCGTACAGGCCGTGGCCGTTGATCAGATATCCCCAGATCGAGCCGGCATCGAGCAGCACGTCGACCTGCGCGGCGAGCGTCGGGATGTGCTGGTTGTTCGGCAACACCGGCACGTCCATCGAGGTCTGGTGCGTGTTCTGGCCGCGGAACGCCTTGATTAGCTCGTAGTCCTCGAAACGGATGTGGCCGGCACCGCCGTACAGGCGCGACGCCAGCGTCTGGTTCAGCGAATGCGTGTGCAGCACGCAGCCCACTTCCGGGAAGCGACGGTACAGCTGCGTATGCAGCAGGGTTTCCGCCGACGGGCGATGCGGCGTGGCCACCGGCTGGCCGTCGAAATCCACGACCATGATGTCGGCGTCGGTGAGCTTGCCTTTGTCGCGGCCGGAGACGGTGATCGCGGCATGGCGATCGTCCAGGCGCATCGAGAAGTTGCTGCTGGTCGCGGGAGTCCAGCCCAGCGCGGCCAGCTCGCGGGTGTTGGCGATGATGTCGGCGGCGCAGACGCTCAGGCGGGCCGGGTCGTAGGGCAGGGTCGTCATGGCCACAGTTTAGCGCGGGGTCGGCGGGCCCGCCTGCGATTGATTCACATCAACGCGGCGTTCACGGAACGGGCATATAGTTCGCCCAGTTCCCCGCCGAGACCTGCCATGAACAGCCCACAGCCTCCCCGCCGCCGCTTCCTGATCCAGGCCGCGATCGCGACCAGTGCCCTGCCGCTGCTGGGCGTTCTGGGCAGCGAGACCGCGCAGGCCCAGGCACTCAAGAAACTGCCGGCCAGCAATCCCCAAGCCATCGCGCTCAAGTACGTCGAGGACGCCAGCAAGACCACCGAAGCCGCCCACAAACCGGGCAGCATCTGCGGCAACTGCCAGTTCTTCACGGCGGCTACCGGCGCCTGCACCCTGTTCGCCGGCTTCAGCGTGAACACCAAGGGCTGGTGTAGCGCCTGGGCCAAGAAAGCCTGACCGGGCGGCATCTCGACCCCTGAGACGCACGGCCCCGTAGAATCGGCCCCAGCCGGACAGGCGGGGCCGTTTTTTTTGGGCCGCCGGCGATCGCCCCGCCGTGGCCTCGACCGGGAAACGGAATGGAACTCCTGCTTTACCTGCTGATCGGCCTGGCCCTCGTCGCCGTCGTTTTCCAGATCCTGCTCTGGCGCCGCGACCCTGCGCGCCGGCTGGCGGCCGAGCTGGAATCGCAGCTAGCCTTGCTGCGTGCGGATATCGATCGTGTCGAGCGCAATGTCCGCGAAGAGCAACGCACGGGCCGCAACGAGGCGCAAACCACGCTTAGCGGTTTCGAGACGCGACTGGGGCAATTCACCGAGCGCACGGAAGTCGGACTGGGCGCCCTGCGCCAGAATCTCGGCGACGACGCGCGCCGGTCGCGCGAAGAATCGGCAGCCAGCCAGCAACGCCTCGGCGAATCCCTGCAGGCGCGCCTGGAAAAGCTCAACGAGACGACCGAGCGCCGTCTGGGCGACGTCCGGCAAACCTTGGAAGGCCGGCTCAAGGATATCCAGACCGACAACGCCGCCAAGCTCGAACAGATGCGGCAGACGGTCGACGAAAAATTGCAGTCGACGCTGGAAACGCGCCTGGGCGAATCCTTCCGTCTGGTCTCCGAACGGCTGGAACAGGTGCAGCGCGGTCTCGGCGAGATGCAGAGCCTGGCCACCGGCGTGGGCGACCTCAAACGCGTGCTTGGCAACGTCAAGACGCGCGGCATCTTCGGCGAAGTCGCGCTCGGCGGCATCCTCGAACAGGTCATGACCGCCGACCAGTACGCGGCGAATGTCGCGACCGTGCCCGGATCCAACGAACGCGTGGAATACGCGATCCGCCTGCCGGGCGCGGCCGACCGGCCCGACGCGCCGGTGTGGCTGCCGATCGACGCGAAATTCCCGCGCGAAGATTACGAGCGCCTGCTCGATGCGCAGGAACGCGCCGACGCCGAGGCGGCTACGCTGGCTGGCGCGGCGCTTGAGCGCCGCATCCGCGACGAGGCGAAAACCATCGCGGGCAAATACGTGTCGCCGCCGCACACGACCGACTTCGCGATCCTGTTCCTGCCGACCGAAGGTCTGTACGCGGAAGTGCTGCGCCGGCCCGGTATCGTCGAAGCCCTGCAGCGCGACCATCGCGTCGTCGTTGCCGGTCCGACCACGCTGTCGGCGATCCTCAATTCCCTGCGCATGGGCTTCCGCACGCTCGCGATCGAGCAGCGCTCCAGCGAGGTCTGGCAGGTGCTGGGCGCCGTGAAGACGGAGTTCGGCAAGTTCGCCGGCGTGCTGGAAAAGACGCGCAAGAAGCTCACCGAAGCGACCAATGTCATCGACCAGGCCGACATCCGGACGCGCGCGATCGAACGCAAGCTGCGCGGCGTGGAAGCGGCCAGCGAAGGCGACAGCCAGCGTCTGCTCGGCGGCGCCCTCGGCCTTCCCGAGGCGGATGCCGACGCCGAATCGGACCCCGAAAACGACAACGGCGCGGAATGATCCGCGCCGTTGGTTGGTAGCTGCTTGCAGGAACGTCAGTCGTGCGAGGTGCCGTTTGCCAGGTGGCTGCGGCTGCGGCTGTAGGCGAAGTACACGACGATGCCGATGACGGCCCAAACCAGGAACAGCTTGATCGTGTAGAGGCCGAGGCTGACGAACAGCAGGGCGCAACCGGCCATGGCCAGCGGTCCAACGATCCAGATCAGCGGGGTCTTGAACGGACGCGCGCGATTAGGCTGCTGGATGCGCAGCATCATCACGCCCAGCGCGACCAGGAAGAACGCGAACAGCGTGCCCGAGTTGGAGATGTCAGCGAGCGCGCCGACCGGGAACATCGCGGCGAACAGCGATACCAGCACGCCGGTGATGATCGTGACCTTGTGCGGGGTGAAGTAGGTCGGGTGCACATCGGCGAACATTTTCGGCATCAGGCCATCGCGGGCCATGGTGAAGAGGATGCGCGTCTGGCCGAACATCATCATCAGCACGACCGAAGGCAGCGCGATGATGGCGGCGGCGGCGACCCAATTGCCGATCTGGCCGTGGCCGAGTTCACGCAGCACGAACGCCAGCGGTTCTTTCGACAGCGACAGCGGACCGCCCGGTTGGGCGCCGATCGCACCGACGGCCGCGTAGGCCACCAGCAGATAGAACACCGTGCAGACCGCGAGCGAGCCGATCAGACCGATCGGGATGTTGCGATTCGGGTTTTCGGTTTCCTCGGCGGCGGTCGAGACCGCGTCGAAGCCAACGTACGCGAAGAAGATCGACGCCGCGGCGCCAAGCACGCCCACGCCCGAAAGCGGGGTGCCCCAGCCATTGGGCAGCATCGGCAGGAAATTGGCGCTCTGCACTGCCGGCAGGGCCAGGATGACGAAGACCGTCAGCGCGGCGATCTTCACCAGCACGAGCACCGAGGTCACTTTTGCGCTCTTCGAGGTGCCGATGACCAGCAGCCAGGTCACGACGAGGGAGAGCAGGAACGCGATCAGGTTGAAGCTGCCCTTTGCGGCGGTGCCGTCCGGCAGGATCACGGGATCGAAAGGACCGGCCGTGAGGAAGTGCGGCAGTCCCCAGCCGTTTGCGGCCAAGAATCCGTTCGCGTATCCCGCCCAACCGACGGCGACGGCGCCTGCGGCCACGGCATATTCGAGAATCAGGGCCCAACCGACCATCCAGGCGAGGATCTCGCCGAGCACGGCGTACGAATAGGTGTAGGCGGAGCCGGAGACCGGCACCATCGAGGCGATTTCGGCGTAGACCAAGGCGGTCAGGGCGCAGACGATGCCCGCGATGACGAAGCTGTACATCATGCCCGGGCCGGCCTTGTTGGCGGCGACCGAGGTCAGGACGAAGATACCGGTACCGATGATTGCGCCGATGCCGAGCATCGTGAGCGAGAAGGCACCCAGCTGGCGCTTGAGTCCTTTCTTTTCTGCCGTCGCAAGAATCTGGTCCAGCGGCTTTACGCGCTGAAATAGCATTGTGTTCTCCCCGGGGATGTTTCGATGGGCCGCTGTCATGTCGCGGCTGTATAAGGCCCCGGTACCATACGCGACCCGCCCGCAGACCAGCAAGGGCACCCCTCCCGGACCGATATGCTGAACGACGCTCAGCGGCAAGTGATTGATCTTTTGGAACCTTTGCTCGGCCGCGCCGGTTTCGACGCCGCCGTCGTCGGTGATTTTCTGAGCTTCGCCCGGGCGCATCCGGATGCCTGCGAGCGCTCGCAGGCAAGCGGTCACTTCACCGGTTCCGCCTGGTTGGTCTCGGCCGACGGCGAGCGTGCGCTACTGATGCACCACCGCAAGCTCGACCGTTGGCTGCAACCGGGCGGCCATGCCGATGGCGACAGCGACCTGGCGCGTGTGGCCTTGCGCGAGGCGGAGGAAGAATCGGGCCTGACCCGGCTGCGCGTGGAGCCAACCGTTTTCGATCTGGACCGGCATGCGATTCCGGCGCGTGGTGCCGAAGCCGAGCATTGGCATTACGACGTGCGTTTCGTCGTGCGGGCGACGGACAACGAAGCCTTCGTGCTCAACGAGGAATCGCAGGCGCTGGCGTGGCGACCGATCGCCGACATCGCCGGCGATCCGCGGACGGACGAATCGCTGCGCCGCATGGCGCAGCGTTGGTTGCTCAGACGCGACCGTTGAACTCGCCGGTCATCGTGCTGACGTAGATCTTTTCGCCGTTGGTGATGTATTCCGGCACCTGGATTTCCAGACCGGTATTCAGGCGCGCGGGCTTCGGACGTTTGGTGGCCGTGCCACCCTTGAGTTCCGGCGGGGTTTCCACGACTTCCAGGATCACGTTCGGCGGCAGCTGCACGGCGACCGGCGCGTCGTCGATGAGCTGGATCTGGCAGTTCTCCAGGCCTTCGGTGATGTAGCCGGCATTGTCGCCGACGACGTCCGCGTCGAGCTGATACGGCGTGAAATCTTCCGTGTCGAGGAAAACGAACGCCTCTCCGTCCTTGTACGAGAACGTCGCCTCGCGACGGACCAGTTCGACTTCGCGGATTTCATCTTCGCTGCGCAGGCTCAGGTCGAACTTGTTGCCGCCCGGCACGCTGTACATGATGAAACGGAAGGTGATGTTGCCGCTGCGACCCTGGGCCGCGCTGCGTTCGATGTCGCGCACCTGGTAGACGGTGTTGTTGTGCTCGACGACGTTGCCTTTCTTGACTTCGGAGGCTTTCATTGGGGTTCCTGCAGTCTCTGATTATTTGGGAGCCAGGCGCACGGCACCATCGAGGCGAATGGTTTCGCCATTGAGGTAGCGGTTGCCGAGGATGAAGGCGACGGTGTCGGCGAATTCCTCCGGCCGGCCCAGGCGCGACGGGAAGGGGATCGAAGCGCCGAGCGATTCCTGCACCGCCGGCGGCATCGTATCGACCATCGGCGTCCAGAAGATGCCGGGCGCGATCGTCATCACGCGGATGCCGAAACGCGACAGCTCGCGCGCCATCGGCAAGGTCATCGCGACCACGCCGCCTTTCGAGGCCGAATACGCGGCCTGGCCGATCTGGCCCTCGTAAGCCGCGACCGACGCGGTGTTGACGATGACGCCGCGCTCGCCGTCTTCACCGGCTTCGTTGTGCTGCATCAGTTCGGCTGCGCCCTTGGCGACGTTGAAACTGCCGACGAGGTTGACCATCACGGTGCCGGCGAACTGCTTGAGCGGCATCGCGCCTTCTTTACCGAGCACGCGACCGGCACCGAGGATGCCGGCGCAGCTGATCGCGGCATTGAGGCCGCCGAGGAATTCCTTCGCCGCGGCGAGATTGGCCTGCACATTCGCTTCGTCGGTGACGTCGGTGCGGAAGTAGCGGGCCTGGCCCGCGCCGAGTTCGGCAACCGCGCTGTCGCCCTTGAGATCGTTGATGTCGAACAGGGCGACCTTGCCGCCGTGCTTGACCAGGTGCTGGGCGACGGCAAAGCCGAGGCCGGAGACGCCGCCGGTGATGACGGCGCGGGTATGGGAAAGCTGCATGGGATATCCCGGAATCAGGAAAGCCGTGATTTTACCGCAGGAGCGGCCTCAGCCGCGATGTCGCGCCTAGGCCGGCGACAGGGGCAGCAGGTAAAAGGCGTTGCAGCCGCCATGGCCGGTGGCGCCCATCGGGCCGGGCAAGCGCTGGAAGCCGGTGCGTTCGTACAGACGCATGGCCGCGTCCATGCCGCGCAGGGTTTCCAGATAGCAGCGGCGGAAGCCGATCGCGCGGGCGGCATCCAGGCACTGCGCCATCATCGCCGCGCCAGCGCCGACGCCGCGCAGTGCTGGCAGGAAATACATCTTGCGCAGTTCGCAGACATCGTCCTCGCCGCCGACCAGGGGTGCGATGCCGCCACCGCCCATGACGACACCGTCGCGTTCGACGACGAAATACGCACAGCGCGGTTCGGCATAAGCTTTGGACAGCCAGTCCACTTCCGGGTCGTTGATCGCGAAGCCGTCGCCGGTCGCGCCGAACTCGGGCATGACGGTGCGGATGACCGCGGCCATGGTGGCGTCGTCTTCGGGACGGATGGGGCGGATGCGGAAGTCCATGCCGCAAGTCTAACCAGCCATGCCGACGGATGCGAAGCCCTCAGCGCGACGGTCTGCGCAGGTACTCGGTCATTTCCAGTGGCGGCAGGCCGCGACTGTAGAGAAAACCCTGGCCCTGTTCGATGCCCAGGTCGAGCATGAAATCGCGTTGCGCGATGGTCTCGACGCCCTCGGCGACGACCGACAGCCCCAGGCCCTTGGCCATGCCCGCGACCGCCTGGCAGATCGCGACATCGGAGCGGTTCTCGGGCACGCCCTGCAGGAATTGCCGGCTGAGCTTGATGCCCTGGATCGGCAAGCGGCGCAGATAGTTGAGCGCGCTGTAGCCCTCGCCGAAGTCGTCGATGACGAGGCTCACGCCAAGCGCGCGCAGCGCTGCGAAGGTGGCGAGGATGTCCGGCGCTTCCTCGATGAGCACACGTTCGGTGATTTCCAGCTCGAGGATCGATCCCGGCAGATCGCATTTGCCGAGTGCCGCTGCCACGATCTGCGGCAGCTCCTCGCCGAGGAACTGCCGGTGCGACACGTTCACCGACACGCGTTCGATCGGTAGGCCGCTCTTGCGCCAGGCGCAGATCTGGTGACAGGCCTGACCGATCACCCACGCTCCAATGCGCACGATGTCGCCGGTGGCCTCGGCCTGGCCGATGAAGTTGTCCGGCATGATTTCGCCGAGCGTACGATGGCGCCAGCGCAGCAGGGCTTCGGCGCCGCGCACGCGGCCGTCGTGCAGGGACACCATCGGCTGGTAGACGAGATGGAATTCGTCGTCGTCGAGCGCGCGACGCAGTTGCGATTCGATCTGCACGCGATCCTGTTGCCGGCGCGCCAGGCCGGGATTGAAGCGCTGCCAAGTATTGCGACCACGGCGTTTGGCGTCGTACATCGCGGCGTCGGCATTGCTGAGCAGTTCTTCAGGATGCCGGCCGGCGTCGGACGCACAGGCCAGGCCGACACTGGCGGTAATCGAGAAATCCTCTTCGCCGACGCGGAAGCTGTCGGCGAACGCGGCATTGATGCGTGCGGCCACGCGCTCGGGCGTGTCATCGAGCGAGGTCGGGTCGGCGACGACGAGGAATTCGTCGCCACCGAAGCGCGCGAGCGCCGCGCCGTCGCCGACCGCGCGCTGCAACCGCCGTGCGGCCGCGATCAGCGTCTGATCGCCGGCGCCGTGGCCGAGCACGTCGTTGACCATCTTGAAACGGTCGAGGTCGATGTAGAACAGCGCGGTGTCGCCGTCCTCGCGCGCCAGGCGCGTGGCGAGTTCGGACATCATGCCGTCGCGATTGAGCAGGCCGGTCAGTGGATCGGTGCGCGAGAGCACGCGCAGTCGGTCTTCCTCGAGCTTGCGTTGCGTGATGTCCTGCACCGTCCCGGTGATGCGCGTGGTCATCGGGCCGCGACGCTCGGCCTCGCCGATCATGCGCGCCCACAGGGCCTGACCGTCCGGGCGATGGCCGAACACCTCCAGATCGAAGCTGCCGCCCTCGCGCAGCAAACGCGAAACTGCCTGTTCGACGGCAGGTCGATCGTGCGGCGCAACCAGGCGCAGCGCCTCGGGCAGATCGCTGGGCGGGTCGTCCTCGCGGCCCATGATGCGCAGGGCTTCGTTGGTGAGGTAGAGGCCGCCACGCGCGGCATCCCATTCCCAGCCGCCGATGCTGGCGAGCGATTGCGCGCGGTCGAACAGCGCGCTGTCGCGTTTGAGCGAGGTCACGTCGCTGAACAGCGAGATCACCATGTGCGGGCGACTGCCGTCGGCCGCGTACTGCGGCACCGAGGTCACCGACAGCCAGGTGAGCTGCTTGTCGCGATGGTGGTAGAGGCCGAGCAGGGTGCTTTCGATGGTCAGGCCGCTGCGCAGCGCACGCACCGGCGGCAGTTCCTCGAAGGGCACGGGCTGGCCGCGTTCGTCGACGATCAGCCATTTGTCCAGGCTCAGCGCATCGGCGAGGCTGTCGCCGTCGTCGATGCCGAACATGCGCATCGCCGCCGGATTGCCCGACAGGATGCGGCCGTTGGCGTCCTGGATCAGGATGCCCTTGTCGATGCTCTCCATCAGCTGGCGGTAGCGACGCTCGGCTTCGTGGCGGCGACTGAGATCGCGCGCCACCGCGACGATGTGGCGCTCGCCGCGATCGATGAAGGCCGCCGAATGCACCTCGACCGGGAAGCGACTGCCGTCGCTGCGCATATTGGTGACTTCGATGACGTAGCTCTGGCCCTGATTGAGTACGTCGAGCACGGGTTTCATGTGATCGCGCGGCAGATCGGGATTGATCACGTGCACGAGCTTGCCAACGAGCGCGTCGCGCGCCATGCCGTAGGCGGTCATGCCCGCGACATTGAGATCGAGGATGCGGCCTTCGTCGTCGAGGATGCTGATCGGGTCGGGCAGGGCGTTGAACAGACCCTCGTAACGCAGACGTTCGGCCTGGGCATCGCGCACGACCGACTGCAGCGCGGCGATGGCCGCGGCCAGTCGTTCGGCGGCGCCGTTGGCGAGGTCGGGGGAAGTCGAGAGCAGGAGGAGATCGGCGAGAGCGGCTTCGGCGCGGGACAAGGCCATCCCGGGGTCGCTCGGGACTTCGTCCTGGAATCGGATGCCGTTTCCGCTCATGGTGCTGGCGCCATCGACCTGGGCTCAGGTTAGCACCAACGTGAGGCCCCGGTGGCGGCGGTCAGGCCTCGCTGCGCGCGCGCGTGACCTTGCTGCCGGTGGCGTGCCCGAGCAGGCCGGACAACCAGCGGCCGGTATCGACCAGACGGTCGAGATCGACGCCGGTGGACAGGCCCAGCCCCTCCAGCATGTAGACCACGTCCTCGCTGGCGACATTGCCGCTGGCGCCCTTGGCATAGGGGCAGCCGCCGGTGCCCGACACGGCCGAGTCGACGACGCGCACACCTTCTTCGATGCAGGAAAGAATGTTTGCGAGCGCCTGGCCGTAGGTGTCGTGGAAATGCACCGCCAGCGCGCTCATCGGAACCTCGGCGGCGACGGCGTGGAGCATCGCGCGGGCTTTTGCCGGCGTGCCGACGCCGATGGTGTCGCCAAGGGAAATTTCGTAGCAGCCGAGGTCGTGCAGGCGTTTCGCGACGCGAACCACGTCGGTGATCGGGACCTCGCCCTGGTAAGGGCAGCCGAGCACGGTGGAGACATAGCCGCGCACCTTCACGCCATCGATTTTCGCGCGCTCCAGGACGGGCAGGAAACGCTCGATGCTCTCGTCGATCGAGGCATTGATGTTCTTGCGGTTGAAAGCCTCCGACGCGGCGGTGAAGATCGCAACCTCCGTGGCCCCTACCGCGCGCGCACGTTCGTAGCCTTGCTCGTTGGGCACCAGTACCGGATAGCGGATGCCGGGCTTGCGCGCGATGCCGGCGAACACTTCGGCGGCATCGGCGAGCTGCGGCACCCACTTCGGACTGACGAAGCTCGTCGCCTCGATCGAGCGCAGCCCGGTCTCGGACAGCCGGTCGATCAGCGCGATCTTGTCGGCCGCCGCGATCAGCGTTTTTTCGTTCTGCAGTCCGTCGCGCGGACCGACTTCGACGATGCGAAGGGAGTCGATCATGGTTTATTGCTTTCGGCGGGTTTCGTGTCGCGGCGAAGGATCAGCCAGGGCGTCGACTCGAAGAACTCGGGGTGCTTTCTGAGTACTTCGGCGATTTTTGCGCCATTGCCGAGCAACAGATTGCGATAGGTCGGCGTGGCGGGCGCTTCGGCGGGGCCGGTGGCGGCGGCGTCCGTCGCGGGCGGCGTCGCATCCGGTGCTTCGCTGGCCTCTTGCTTGGGCTTGTCGCTGGCCACTAGTTCTTCTGCAGGCTTGGTGATGCCGGTCTGTTCGGTCAGGCCCTGCACGGTTTTTGCGGCGATCGCCGCATTCACCTTGACGTGATCGGGCTGGTAGATGCGGATTTCGTCGCCCGTGCGCTCGTAGCGCATCAGTTCGACGCCGCAGCGCTTGGCGCTGTCAGTACCCAAGCACTCGGGCTTGTCGTCGGGGCTGGAGATCGAGATGAAGTCGCCGGCTTTCGACGAGATCAGTGTGATCGTATGTTTCTCGACGTCCGCTTTTTCGGTGTCGATGAAATTCCACTCCGAGCAATCGGCGTTGATTTCCAGGAAGTAATGCTCGTCGGGCTTCTTCGGCGCGGGCGAACTGGCTTCCCAGCGTCCAGGCCACGACGCATCGCAGGTCGTGCGCTTGCCGGCCGGGAGTGTTTCGACGAGCGTCGTCGAACAGGCACCGAGCCCCAGGGACGCGAGCGCGATCAGGACAGCGGCGATCCGTGTTCCGGCATTCATGGCATCACTCCTTGAGTTTGACCAGCACCGCATCCGCCTCGACGAAATCGCCAGCAGCGACCTGGATGGCATCAATGAGGCCGGCGCGCGGGGCTTTCAACGACAGCTCCATCTTCATCGCTTCCATGACGCCCAGTTCCTGGCCTTCGCTGACGCTGTCGCCGGCGTTCACCTTGATGAGCACGATGCGGCCAGGCATCGGGGCGACGACGCGGTGGCCGCTGCCGGCCGCCTGGGCGGTGTCGGCCTGGAACGCGGGCAGGCGCAGCAACGTCGTGCGGCGCGTGCCGTCATGCAGGAACACGCGCTCGGCGTCGGCGTGCGCGCGGTAACGGCGCGTCGCGCCGCCGAGTTCGAGCGAGAGCTTGCCCGCACCGATCAGCGCACGTTCGACCGCGAGACCCATGCCGCCGGCGTCGATGTGGTAGTTGCCGCCGCTGCCGTGCGCGATCACTTCGATGCGCTGGTCGCGGTGGCCGAAGCACAGCAGACGCTGCCCGGCATGGCCCAGACGCCAGCCGTCGGCGATCGCCCAGGGCGAGGTCGGATCGCCGGACGCGCGTGCGTGCGTGCGCGTCGCGGCCTCGTCGAACAGCAGGCAGGCGGTGGTCGCGGCAGCGAGGGTTTCCGCATCTGGCGCTACGGCAACGGGCAGTACTTCGTCGAGATGTTTGTCCAGATAGCCGGTATCGATGCGGCCTTCGACGACGACCGGGTGCCGGATCAGCAGTTCGAGGAACTCGATGTTCGATTTCGGACCGACGATCTCGCTGTCGGCGAGGGCCTCGCGCAGGCGGGCGAGGGCACGCGGGCGGTCTTCGTCCCAGACGATGAGCTTGGCGATCATCGGGTCGTAGAAGATGCTGACGACATCGCCCTTGATCACGCCGCCGTCCAGACGCACGTGCGCGTCGGCCGTGGGCAGACGCAGCGAGTCGAGTTTGCCGGAGCCGGGCAGGAAGCCTTTTTCCGGATCTTCGGCGTACAGGCGTACTTCCATCGCATGGCCGCGATGCACGATCGCGTCCTGCGCCAGTGGCAGCGCTTCGCCGGCGGCCACGCGCAACTGCCATTCGACGAGATCCAGTCCTGTCACCAGTTCGGTCACCGGGTGCTCGACCTGAAGGCGCGTGTTGATCTCCATGAAATAGAAATCGCCGTCGGCGCCGACGATGAATTCGACCGTGCCGGCGTTGACATAGTCGATCGCCTGCGCCGCCTGCACGGCCGCCGCGCCCATCGCCATGCGACGCTCGGGCGTGAGGAAGGGCGAGGGCGATTCTTCGATGATCTTCTGGTAGCGGCGCTGCGCCGAGCATTCGCGTTCGCCGAGGTGGATCGTCTGCCCGCGGGAATCAGCGAAAACCTGGAATTCGATATGGCGCGGTTGTTCGATATAGCGCTCGAGCAGTACCCGGTCCTTGCCGAAGGCGTTTTTCGCCTCGCGCTGGCACGATTCCAGCGACGCAGCGAACTCGCCGCTGGCGCGCACGATGCGCATGCCCTTGCCGCCGCCGCCGTGCGCGGCCTTGATCATCAGCGGATAGCCGATGCGGTCGGCTTCGCGCTGCAATAGTGCGACGTCCTGGTCTTCGCCGGTATAGCCGGGCACGACCGGAACGCCATGCGAGGCCATCAGATCCTTGGCGCCGGCCTTGCTGCCCATCTTGCGCATCGAGGCGGCCTTCGGGCCGATGAACACCAGGCCCGCCGCTTCGACGGCTTCGGCGAACTCCGCACTTTCCGACAGAAACCCGTACCCGGGATGGATCGCCTGCGCACCGGTCGCCTTGGCGACAGCGAGAATCGCATCGCCGCGCAGATAGCTGTCCTGCGGACGTGGGCCGCCAATCGGAAACGCCTCGTCGGCCTGGCGTACATGCTGCGCGCGGGCGTCGGCGTCCGAATACACGGCGATGGTGCGGATGCCGAGGCGTCGGCAGGTGCGGATGATCCGGCAGGCGATTTCGCCGCGGTTGGCGATCAGGATCTTGTCGAACATGCGTTTATTCGCCGTCCCAGTAGTCGAGGCTCGTACCCGGGCGGGAAACGTAGCGGAAGATGTCCGGCTTGCCGTCGGCGCCGGGCGCGATCGCCATGACCCCGAACTTGCCCGAGTCGGGGTAGTCGCAGATTTCCGGCGACATTTTCGTGCTGACGGCGAGGTAGCGCAGGTCGCTGTCGCCGGTGTTGATGATCTGATGCGCGGTATCGACGCCGCCGGGTGGGCAGGCGATGACGTCGCCGCGGCGGATCGGGTGCGTCTGGGTGCCGATGCGGACTTCGCCGCGGCCTTCGAGGATGAAAAACATCTCCTCGTTCACCCGGTGGTTGTGCAACGGAAACGCGCGCTTGCCGGCCGGGACGACGGTGAGGTTGTAGCCGAGCTTCTGTGCGCCGACCACCGTGCCGATCTGGCCGAAGCTCGCGCCGAAACGCGCGGCCTGCGCGTCCGGAACCGGGAAGCCCATGGGTGCGAGTTCGACCTCGTCGAGGTTGAGTATCGGTTTGCTCATGACGTGAGGGTCCGTGGAGTCAGGCCGGGGTGTGGCAGACGGCTTCGATGTTGTGGCCGTCGGGGTCGATGATGAAGGCGCCGTAGTAGTTCTCGTGATAATGCGGGCGCAGGCCCGGCGCGCCGTTGTCGCTGCCGCCGGCGGCGAGCGCGGCGACATGGAAGGCGTTGACCTGTGCGCGCGTGTTCGCCTGGAAACAGATGTGCATGCGGCCACGCAGGGCGTCGCCGGAGCTGATCCAGAACTGCGGGCGACTGCGCAGGCCGAAGCCGGCGTGCGAGTCCTGACTGCCGGTCATTTCCGGCGTCACTTCGAGCACCAGCCCGTAACCGAGCGGGGCAAGTACATGGTTGTAGAACGCCTTGCTGCGCGCGTAGTCGGACACGGGGAAACCGATGTGATCGATCATGCGGAACTCCTCAGTCGGTCCAGGGCGGGGATTGTTTGGCGAGGAAGGCGCCGAGGCCGGCCTGGCCTTCCGACGACACGCGCAGGCGTGCGATCAGGGCGGCGTTTTCCGCATCGATGCGTTCGGCATTCGCGGCGTCCATGCCGGACATGCGCAGCGCCAGCTGTTTGGCTTCGTGTTGGGCGACCGGACCGCCTTTGCCCAGCCAATGCAGGGCGCGATCGACGGCGTCGTCAAAGGCGCCGGTTTCAACGCGCTGGTGCAGCAGGCCGATGCGTTCGGCTTCGCCGGCGTCGAATACTTCCGCCGTCACGAACAGGCGGCGCGCCTGGCGTTGCCCAACCGCGGCGATCACGTACGGCGAAATCACCGCCGGCACCAGCCCCAACTTGACCTCGCTGAGCGAAAACTTCGCGCCGTCGACGCCGATGGCAATGTCGCAGCAAGCCACCAACCCGACGCCGCCGCCGTAGGCCGAGCCGTTCACGCGGGCGAGGGTGGGTTTGCTGAGGAAATTCAGCGTGCGCATGAGCTTGGCCAGGCGCAGGGAATCGGCGAGGTTGTCGGCCTCGCTGGCGCGGGCCATGCCGCGCATCCAGTTCAGGTCGGCACCGGCGGAGAAGGTCGAACCGGCACCCGTCAGCACGACGGCGCGCACGCCCGGATCGGCGTCCAGAGTGAGCAGGGCCTGGGTGAGATCGGCGATCAGCGCCTCGTCGAAGGCGTTGTGGACTTCCGGGCGGTGCATCGTGACCCGGGCGACGCCGCCCTGGCGCGAGATCTGGACGGTGTCGGACATGCAGGCCCCACGCGCTGGAAAGTTCGAATGATAGCCGGATTGGCGATTCCTCCCCGTCGGCCCGGACGGGGCCGGACGGTCGCCAAGACCCGGGTCTTGCGTATAATGAGAACAATTCTTATTCGTGGATGTTCGCCCGTGCGCCTTTCCGAGCTTGCCAAGGGGGCTGCTGCCGTCGTCGAAGGGGTCGAAAACGTCGCGGCCGTCGACGGGATCGCCAAGCGTCTGCGCGACTTGGGCTTTGTGAAGGGCGAGCCGGTGCGCATCGTCGCGCAGGGCCCGGTCGGTGCCGAGCCGCTGCTCGTGCAGATCGGCTATACGCGCTTCGCCTTGCGCCGCAGCGAAGCGGCGCGCATCCGCATCGTGCTCGAGGCCTGAGCGAATGAGCACGATGCGCATCGCCCTGGTCGGCAACCCGAATTGCGGCAAGACCGCGCTGTTCAATCAGCTCACCGGTAGCCACCAGAAAGTCGCGAACTACGCCGGCGTCACCGTCGAGCGTAAGGAAGGCCGCATCACCGCGCCCTCGGGTCGCGTGATCCAGGTGCTCGATCTGCCGGGTGCCTACAGCTTCGACGCGGCGAGCCCGGACGAACAGATCACGCGCGACGTTTGCCACGGCAACTTCCCCGGCGAAGCGGTGCCGGATCTGATCGTTTGCGTCGCTGATGCCACCAATCTGCGTCTGCACCTGCGCTTCGTGCTGGAAGTACGCCGGCTGGGCCGGCCGATGGTGCTGGCGCTGAACATGATGGACGCCGCACGCCGGCGTGGCATCGTGATCGATGTCGCCGCGCTGTCGCAGCGTCTGGGTCTGCCGGTCGTGGAAACGATCGCGGTCAAACGCGGCGGGGCCGAGGCCTTGGTCAGGCAGCTCGATGGCGACCTGCCCGCGGCGCCCGCGGTCAATACCGATTCGGATGCCGAGTTGCATGCGCAGGTGCGCGCGCTGATCGACGACACCGTCGTGATGCCGCGGCGCACAGCCGAGATCGACGACGCGCTCGATCGCTGGGCCCTGCATCCGGTCTGGGGCCTGGTGATGCTCGCGGTGGTGATGTTCCTGATCTTCCAGGCGGTTTTTTCCTGGGCGGCACCGCTCATGGACGGCATCGAAGTCGCCACGGGCGCAATCAGTCATCTAGTCGGCGGTCTGTTGCCCGATGGTTTGCTGCGCAGTCTGATTGTGGACGGCATCATCGCCGGCCTCGGCGGGGTGGTGGTGTTCCTGCCGCAGATCCTGATCCTGTTCCTGTTCATTCTGGTGCTCGAAGAATCGGGCTATCTGCCGCGCGCGGCGTTTCTGCTCGACCGCACGATGTTCGCGGCGGGCCTGACCGGGCGCTCGTTCATCCCCCTGCTGTCGAGCTATGCCTGTGCGATCCCGGGCATCATGGCCACACGCAGCATCCAGGATCCACGCGATCGCCTGACCACGATCCTCGTCGCGCCGCTGACCACGTGCTCGGCGCGTCTGCCGGTGTACGCGTTGCTGATCGGCGCGTTCATTCCGCAGCGGGAAGTCGCCGGCATTTTCAATCTGCAGGGCATCGTGCTGTTTTCGCTGTACGTGCTCGGCATCCTCAGCGTCATGGCGGTGGCCTGGGTCATGAAAGCCCTGCGCCGCGACAAGAGCGAACATGCGTTGCTGATGGAACTGCCCTCGTATCGCGTGCCGAACGCGCGCGACGTCGCGATCGGCCTGTACGAGCGCGCGATGATCTTCCTCAAACGCGTCGGCGGCATCATCCTGACGCTGACTGTGCTGCTGTGGTTCCTGTTGAACTTCCCGGGCGCGCCGGTCGACGCCACGCTGCCCGCGATCGACTACAGCTTCGCCGGACGCATCGGCCACTTCATGGAACCGCTGTTCGCGCCGATCGGTTTCAACTGGCAGATCTGCATCGCCCTGGTTCCGGGTCTCGCGGCGCGCGAAGTCGCAGTGTCGTCGCTGGCGACGGTGTACGCGATTTCCGGCGCCGACGAGGTTGCCGCGCAGCAGCTGGGCACGATCATCGGCAGCCAGTGGTCGCTGGCGACGGCACTGTCGCTGCTGGCCTGGTACGTGTTCGCACCGCAATGCCTGTCGACGCTGGCGGTGATCCGGCGCGAGACCAATTCCTGGCGCAACGTCTTCATCGCGGCGGGTTATTTGTTCGCGCTGGCTTACCTGGCCTCGTTCATCACCTACCAGGTAGCGAGGGCGCTGGCTTGAGCGACTCCCTGCAGCTGCTGATCGTCGGATTGATCGTCGCGGTATGCGCCTGGCGTGCGATCAAGCGCTACGCGCCGAAGACCGCATGGCGGTCGCAGGCGGGCCTGTCGTATTTCTTCGAACGCAAAGGGCGGCCCGCGTGGTCGCGTGCGTTCGGACACTGGCTGCGCCCGACTGAAGTCGCGACCGGCGATGGTTGTGGCAGCGGTTGTTCGACCTGCGGCGGTTGCGCGACCAATCCGGTCGAAAAACCCAATCCCCTGCACATCCGTCTGCAAGGTTGAGCTTGCGGCGTCCTACTGCGCCGCCAGTCGTGCCAATTGCGCGGCCAGGAACACCAGCCACAGCCACCGCCAGTCGAAGCCCGACCCCGGTGCCGCGCGTCCTTCGGCGATGGCCTGTTGCTTGCGGAAAACGCGGGTCCGGTTCCAGGACACCAGCCACCAGAGCGCATACAGCACGATAAAAGCCGGAAGCGCGAGCGTCGCCGAATCGGGCAGCAGGCAGATCAAGGCCACGACGAGCAGGATCTGCAGCGCACCCGCGATCGCCCGGCGCGCACCAATGCGCGAAGGGTCGGCTTGGTCCAGCCAGAACTGCACGGCCTCGGGATCGGCGACGCGTTGCTGGTAGTCAACCGGCACGGTATTGAGCTCGGCGGCGATTTCCCAGATGCGCGTCGGCAGGCCCGGAACCAGGGTCACGAACACGCGGCGGCCGGCATGCAGCGGGCGTTGCAGTTCGCGGAACAGCAGCCGGTCGATCACCGAGCCGCGACCGTCGCGGTAGCGGTGCGCGATCGCATTCGGACGCCAGTAGCGTTCGGCATGCTGCTGCGCGGCCTCAATGAAGTGGTCGAGTTCGTAACTGCGCGAACCGACGGTGTCGAGCCGGAAAAAATGCAGGAGCGCGGCCAGCCATTTCGGCAACAGCGGGCGTTCGGCACTGGCCAGATATTCCATGAGCGGCCAGGCCAGCTGGTCTTTGAGCGACAGCGAATACAGATCCGGATGGCTGTCCAGCCAATGCTGGAACGCCGGGAGTTCACCGTCGGCGGCCTGGTGCAGCTCGGCGATGAAGCGCGCGAAATCGAAGGTCAGGACTTCGGTTTCGCCGTCGTCGGCCAGCGCGGGCTCGGCAGGCGGCGAAGTCTCCGGCAAGGCTTCCATGGCGGGTATTTCCGCCGCGGGCTCGGGCGCAGCGAACACCGGCCACAGGTCGACCGACGCGTCTTCGCCTTCGTGTTCGCCGGTGGGATCGGTGTCGGCGTTGAGCAGCCCGGCTTCGTTCAACAGATCACGATGCCGGGCCTGTTCCAGCGCGGCCTGATAGGCCTCGTGCAGGCGCTGGAAGCCGGCGGCGTCGTCGTCGGGTCGGGTCTGCTTGAGCTTCGCGGCATACGCGCGCTTGATCTCCACGATCGTCGCGCGCTTGGTCAGCCCCAGATACCGGAACGGACTCATTCGTCGAAGCTCGCCTCCAGCGCATCCAGCGCCGCGCTGAAATCCTGGCGATGGCGGGCGATGCTGGCCATGTCCTGGCGATCGAGCTCGGCGATGAACTGCACCAGCCATTGCTGCACCTGTTCGCGCGTCGCGCCCAGGCTCTCGGCGTAAAGACGGTCGGCGCGGGCGATCAGGGCGAGGTTTTCCTGGTGGTCGCGCGGATGCACTTTCAGCGCAGCCAGGCTGTCGAGCCGACTGCGGATCTCGGCCTGGGTCAGCACGCCCGCGTTCTGCTGCAGGATCAACTCGTGCTTGCCTCCCGTGGACAGCACCGTCGCTTCGACCTGCAGCACGCCGTTGACGTCGTAGGTGAAGCGCACCTCGACGATATTGTCGGTCGGCTCGCGTTTGGGCGGCAGCTTGATCTGCAACTGGCCCAATCGGATGTTGTTGGCCACCAGCGGGCTCTCGCCCTGAAAGACATTGAGTTCGAGCAGGGTCTGGTTGGCCTGCATCGGCTGATACGTTTCGGCGCGGCTGACCGGTACCGAGCAGTTGCGCTCGATGATCGGCGAGAACACGCCCGGCGTGATGCGGCCGTCGGCATCGCGGCGACTGATCTCCACGCCCAAGGTGTATGGGCAGACATCGGTCATCACGATTTCTTCGAGGGCGGCATCGCGCGCCTTCATACCGGCCGCGACACAGGCACCGAGCGCGATCGCCTGGTCGGGATCGACGTGACGCATCGGCAGGCGACCGAGCATGCGCGCGACCAGACGTGCGACGACCGGCATGCGCGAGGCGCCGCCGACCAGCAAAATTTCATTGAGCTGGTCAGGGCGCAGCTTGGCGTCGCGCATCGCGCGTTCGATCGGCTGGCGCAGACGCTGCACCAAGGGTTCGGCCAGGGCTTCAAAGCGCTCGCTGCCCAGGCGCCATTCCCGCGTCTGGCCGTCGATCTCGGCTTCGATGGCGACATCGCCCTTGCCAGTGAGCTGGCGCTTGGCGCGCTCGAGTTTGCTCAGCAACTGCGCGCGCAGGGGCGGCGCGAGCGATTCGGGCTTGAGCTGCCAGTCGGCGCAGCAAGCCTGCAGCATCAGTTCGAGGAAATCTTCGCCGCCCAGGTGGTTGTCGCCGGCACTGGCATGCACCTGCATGACGCCGTCGAAGATCTCCAGGATGGAGACGTCGAAGGTGCCGCCGCCCAAGTCGAGCACGATGAAAGTCGAGCCACTGAGCCGCTCCTGCAGACCATAAGCAAGCGCCGCGGCCGTGGGTTCGTTGATCAGGCGTTCGACGCGCAGTCCGGCGAGTTCGCCGGCCGCACGCGTGGCCTTGCGCTGGGCATCGCCGAAGTAGGCCGGCACGCTGATGACGGCCTCGGTGATCTTTTCGCCCAGATGCGCCTCGGCGTCGGCGACCAGGCTGCGCAATACCAGCGCCGACAGTTCTTCGGGGCGAAAGGACTTTTTGCCGAGGCGGGTTTCCCTCGGCGTGCCCATCCAGCGCTTGAAGGCCGCGACGCTGTTGCCCGGCTGCGTGACCAGGCGATCGCGTGCGGCGCGCCCGACCAGCACCGTGCCGTCGGGATCGACGCTGATCGCCGACGGCGTCAGGAATTCGCCGAGGGCGTTGGGGATGAGGCGGGGGCCGTCGGGGCCATAGACGCCGATCAGCGAGTGGGTGGTGCCGAGATCGATACCGACGAGCATTCAGACAAATCCGGTGGAGGTGGTCGCCGCGCCGGGCGACGGCAGGCAGGTGGCGCGTAGCGCGGGAGGCAGTCGTGCAGCGTGGACTACATCCGGAACACGCCGAAATTCGATCGTTCGATGGGCGCATTGAACGAAGCGGACAGCGCGAGTCCGAGCACGCGGCGGGTATCGGCCGGATCGATGATGCCGTCGTCCCAGAGACGTGCGCTGGCGTAGTAGGGATGGCCCTGGCGTTCGTACTGGTCGCGGATCGGGGCCTTGAAGGCCTCCTCGTCCTCGGCGCTCCAGGTTTTTCCGGACGCTTCGATGCCGTCGCGCTTGACGGTCGCGAGCACGGACGAAGCCTGTTCGCCACCCATCACGCTGATGCGCGCGTTCGGCCACATCCACAGGAAGCGGCCGCCGTACGCCCGACCGCACATCGCGTAGTTGCCGGCGCCGAAGCTGCCGCCGATCACCACGGTGAACTTGGGCACATGCGAGCACGCGACCGCCGTGACCATCTTCGCGCCGTCCTTGGCGATGCCGGCGTTCTCGTATTTCTTGCCGACCATGAAGCCAGTGATGTTCTGCAGGAACACCAGCGGAATATTGCGCTGGTTGCACAGCTCGATGAAATGCGCGCCCTTGAGCGCCGATTCCGCGAACAGAATGCCGTTGTTGGCGACGATGCCGACCGGGTAGCCGTGGATATGCGCGAAGCCTGTCACCAGGGTCTTGCCGTAGCGCGCCTTGAACTCCTGGAACTCCGAGCCGTCGACGAGGCGCGCGATGATCTCGCGGATGTCGAACGGGCGGCGCGTGTCCTTGGGAATGATGCCGTACAGCTCGTCGGCCGCGTACACCGGTTCGGTGGCCGGCTGGACGGCGACGGGCAGGGTCTTCTGGCGATTGAGATGCGCGAGGATGTCGCGCGCGATCGCCAGCGCATGCGGGTCGTTTTCGGCCAGATGGTCGGCGACGCCGGACACGCTCGTATGCACTTCGGCACCGCCCAGCGATTCGGCGTCGACGATCTCGCCGGTCGCGGCTTTTACCAGCGGCGGGCCGCCCAGGAAGATGGTGCCCTGGTCGCGCACGATGATGCTCTCGTCGCACATCGCCGGCACGTAGGCGCCGCCCGCCGTGCAGCTGCCCATGACCACGGCGATCTGCGGAATGTTGAGCGCGCTCAGGCGTGCCTGGTTGTAGAAGATGCGGCCGAAATGTTCGCGATCAGGAAACACCTCGTCCTGCAGGGGCAGGAAGGCGCCGCCGGAATCGACGAGGTAGACGCAGGGCAGGCGGTTTTCCAGGGCGATTTCCTGCGCGCGCAGATGCTTTTTCACCGTGGTCGGAAAGTAGGTGCCGCCCTTGACCGTGGCGTCATTGGCCACGACCACGACTTCCTGTCCGTGCACACGGCCGATGCCGGTGATGATGCCGGCGCAGGGCGCCTGGCCCTCGTACATGCCTTCGGCGGCGAGCGCGGAAAACTCCAGAAACGGCGAGCCCGGATCGAGCAGCGCGCTGATGCGTTCGCGCGGCAGCAGCTTGCCGCGTTCGGTGTGCTTGGTGCGGGCTTTTTCGCCGCCGCCGAGGGCGATGCGGTCCAGGGTGCTGTCCAGATCGGCGACCAGGGCTTTCAGGGTGTCGGCGTTGTCCCGGAATTCGGGACTGCGCGGGTCGATCTGGGACGGGAGGACGGGCATGGGCGATCGCTTCCTGGCTGATCGGGCGAGTTTAAAGGCAGGCTCCGGATGCGCCTAGCACTGCGCTGGCTGGACGGGTGCGGCGGTGCCGAATCGCGGGCATGAAAAAAGCCGCCGACTTGCGTCGGCGGCTTTCGTTTTCGACAGAAGTCGAAAGGCGATATTACTTCTTGTCGCCTTCGGCCTTCATGTCAGCAGCTGCGTCGCCAGCAGCGGCGGCAGCGTCGGTCGCAGCAGCAGCGGCGTCCGTAGCAGCGCCAGCGGCGGTGGTGGCGGCGTCAGCGGCGGTCGCAGCAGCGTCCGTCGTGGCAGCAGCGGCGTCGGTAGCGGCGTCGGTCGCGGTGGCGGCGGCGTCGGTAGCGGCGGCAGCGGCGTCAGCAGCGGCGTCGCTAGCGGTGGCAGCGGCGTCGGTCGCGGTGGCGGCGGCGTCGGTGGCGGTGGCAGCAGCTTCGTCGGCCGGCTTGGTGCAGGCCGTCAGGGCCAGGCCAAGAGCCAGGGCGAGCAGGGTTTTGTTCAGGGACATGGGTGATTCCTCGTCTAGACGTTAACGTTTGTTAATAACAAAACGTGCGCGAAGGCGCACGTGCTGGATATGATGACAATATCTTTGCTTTAGTCAAGCGATTCCTTGCGGGCCCGGAACGGCCGGTCAGGGCAGTTCGATCGCCAGTGCCGTCGCCTCGCCACCGCCGATGCAAAGAGCCGCCACGCCGCGCTTTCCGCCACGCCGCTGGAGGGCATGAATCAGGGTCACGATCAGGCGGGCGCCGCTGGCGCCGATCGGGTGTCCCAGCGCACAGGCGCCGCCGTTGACGTTGAGTTTTTCGTGCGGGATGCCCAGTTCGCGCATCGGCGCCATCGCGACGGCGGCAAACGCCTCGTTGACCTCGAACAGATCGACCGAACCGACGTCCCAGCCGGCCTTCGCCAGCACCTTGGAGATCGCCGCCACCGGTGCGGTGGTGAACCACTCCGGCTCCTGCGAATGGGTGCTGTGCGCGACGATGCGGGCCAGCGCGGTCAAGCCGCGCGCCTGGGCCTGGTCTTCGCCGATCAGCACGAGGGCGGCGGCGCCGTCGTTGATGCTCGACGAGCTGGCGGCGGTGATCGTGCCGTCCTTCTTGAACGCCGGGCGCAGGGTCGGGATCTTGGCGATGTCGCAGCGGCCGGGCTGTTCGTCGGTGTCGACGACCACGTCGCCCTTGCGGCCGGTCACGGTCACCGGAGCGATCTCGTCGCGGAAGTCGCCATTGGCCTGGGCGGCCAGCGCGCGGCGCACGGATTCGGCGGAGAAGGCGTCCTGCTCTTCGCGGGTGAAGTGGTACTTGCCGGCGCAAAGTTCGCCGAACACGCCCATGGCCTGCTTGTCATAGGGATTGGTCAGACCGTCCCAGGCCATGTGGTCGAGCATTTCGGCGCTGCCGTAGCGGATGCCGGTGCGCGAGCCGTTGAGCAGGTGCGGGGCATTGGTCATGCTTTCCATGCCGCCGGCGACGACGACCTCGGCCGATCCGGCCTTGATGAGATCGGCACCCATCATGACGGCCTTCATGCCCGAGCCGCAGACCTTGTTGATCGTGGTCGCGCCCGCTGCCAGCGGCAGGCCGGCGGCGATGGCCGCCTGGCGCGCCGGGGCCTGGCCCAGACCGGCCGGCAGGACGCAGCCCATGATGACTTCCGAAACGGCTTCGGCCGGCAGGCCGGACTGGTCCATCGCCGCGCGGATCGCGGTGGCGCCAAGCGCCGGCGTGGGGACGCCCGTGAACTGGCCGAGCAGGGAACCGAGGGCGGTGCGCTTGGCACCGACGATGACGACAGAAGACATGGCGACTCCGGAAAGTGGCTGGCCGTGGAAGCGGCCGATACGGGTAAACCGAAATTATCCCACGAGCGCGGGCGGCGGGGAGAGGGGATTCGGTCAGGCCTGGCTGAAACGCCCTCGCAGCGGCGCCCTTGCGCTCGCGTTTCGAGTCGCCGCAGGTTACCGGCTTGGTCGAAACGCGAGCGCAAGGGCGCTTGATGGGCTGAGGTACACCATCGCAAAAGCTCGCGATGAGGAGCGTGGGGCTAGTGCTTGCCTTCGAACAGCTCGCGACCGATCAGCATGCGACGGATTTCGTTGGTGCCCGCGCCGATCGCGTAAAGCTTGGCGTCGCGCAGGATACGGCCGGTGGCGTATTCGTTGATGTAGCCATTGCCGCCCAGGGACTGGATCGCTTCCAGCGCGACCTGCACGCAGGCCTCGGAGGCGTGCAGCAGGCAGGCGGCCGGGTCGATGCGGGAGGCGTGGCCGGCGTCGAAATCGCGCGCGACCTGGTAGGCGAACGCGCGCGAAGACTGCAGCGCGGTGTACATGTCGGCGATCTTGCCCTGCATGAGTCCGAAGGTGCCGATCGCCTGGTCGAACTGTTTGCGCTCGCGCACGTAGGGCAGGGCGATGTCGAGCGCTGCCTGCATGAGGCCGAGCGGACCGCCGGTGATGACCAGGCGTTCGGTGTTCAGGCCGCGCATGAGCACCTTGACGCCTTCGTTGACCTCACCGAGCACGTTCTCAGCGGGAATCTCGCAGTCCTCGAACACCAGTTCGCAGGTGTTGGAACCACGCATGCCGAGCTTGTCGAGTTTTTGCGCGGTGGAAAAACCCTTCATGCCCTTTTCGACAATGAAGGCGGTCATGCACTTGCTGCCCGCGTCCTTGCCGGCGGTGCGCATGTAGACGACCAGCACGTCCGCTTCCGGGCCGTTGGTGATCCACATCTTGTTGCCGTTCGCGACCCAGGCATTGCCGCGCTTTTCCGCGCGGCAGCTCATCGAACCGACCACGTCGGAGCCCGCGCCGGGTTCGCTCATCGCCAGCGCGCCCTTGGACTCGCCGCTGCACAGGCCGGGCAGGTATTTCCGGCGCTGCGTTTCGTTGCCGTTCGCGTAGAGATTGGACACGCACAGGTTGGAGTGCGCGACGTAGGACAGACCGACGGAACCCGACGCCCGAGAAATCTCTTCCATCGCCACCAGATGCGCGAGGTAGCCGATATCGCTGCCGCCGTATTCGCCGGGCACCGTGATGCCGAGCAGACCCATCTCGCCGAGCTTGGGCCACAGGTCGGCGGGGAAGAGATTGTCGTGGTCGATCTGCGCGGCGCGCGGCGCGATCTCGCTGTCGGCGAAGCGGCGAACCGCGTCGCGGAGGGCGTCGATGTCGTCACCGAGGGGGAATGCGCGCATGGTTCGTCCGTGAGTTGAGAAAGAAACAGCACCACGTGGGAGCGGACCTGGCCGCGATCGCTTGTCGTTCGAAGCAAGCGATCAGCAGTTTGTCGCGGCCAGGTCCGCTCCTACATGGTTGGTGCGTGGATCAGTTGCCGCGGCGGCCCTGGAAACGCGGCGCCGTCTGGCCCAGGTGCGGCAGGCGCAGCTTTCCGATCGTGGTGATGCGCTCTTCGGCCATGCGGTCCGCAGCCTTGTAGGTCGGGATGTTGTCGCGCTTGCTGATCTCGAAGATGCGGCCGAGGTTGAAGTAGATCGTGCGCAGCATGCGCATCGCGCGTTCGCGGTTGTAGCCGTCGATCTCGAGCGAGACGTTCATCAAGCCGCCGGCGTTCACCGCGTAGTCGGGCGCGTACAGGATGCCCTTGCGCATGACTTCGTCGCCGATCTCGTCGGTGGCGAGCTGGTTGTTCGCCGCGCCGCAGATGACCTGGCACTTCAGGCGCGGCAGCGTGTTGGCGTTGACCGTGCCGCCGAGCGCGCAAGGCGAATACACATCCATGTCGACGTCGTAGATCTGGTCCGGGGCGACGGCTTCGGCGCCGTGGTCGTCGACCGCGCGCTGCACCAGTTCCTTGTTGATGTCGGTGACGAACACCTTGGCGCCGCGCTCGCGCAGCAGCTTGACGAATTCCATGCCGACATGACCGACGCCCTGCACGGCGTAGGAATACTTGCCCACGTCCTCGTTGCCGTACTTGACCTGCAGCGCGGCCATCAGGCCCTGCAGCGTGCCGTAGGCGGTGAACGGCGACGGGTCGCCCGAGCCGCCATGCACCTGGTGCACGCCGGTGACGAATTCGGTTTCGCGGAACACGTATTCCATGTCGTTGACGTCGATGCCGACGTCCTCGGCCGTGATGTAGCGGCCGTTGAGCGAATTGACGAAGCGGCCGAACGCGCGGAACAGCGCCTCGGACTTGTCCTTGCTCGGGTCGCCGATGATCACGCCCTTGCCGCCGCCCAGATTCAGGCCCGACACCGCCGCCTTGTAGGTCATGCCGCGCGACAGGCGCAGCACGTCGTTCAACGCATCCTGTTCGGTCGCATACGGCCACATGCGCAGGCCGCCGAGGGCCGGGCCGAGCACCGAGTTATGGATCGCGATGATGGCCTTCAGGCCAGCGTCCTTGTTATGGCAGAAGACGACTTCTTCGTGACCGGTTTGGGCGAGGGTTTCGAAAATCATGGGGAGCTCCGTGCTCGCGTGCGCTGAAACGACAACCGCTGACAGTGCGATTGGGCTTCAAAAAACGTCCGCAAGTGTATGTAATTTAAAGGATAGTTCGAACCAGGCCGGGGCGGGCAGGGCCGTCGGCGCGCCGTAGTGTAAAGCAATCGCTCTAACCGGGGTGCCGGCACGGGAAATCGGCTGCCATCGCGATCGCTGTCCGCTTTTGTGAAGACCGCCCGTTCCCTTTCTTGCCTGGCCGATTTGTCTCTCCCCGGAAACCGGCCGGCACAGACCCTTGAGCAGGGATTAGGCGGCCGCACTCCGGCCGCCTTTTTTTGTGCGCCGCCGCAGAGCGGCCCGGTCGGGATTGCAAACTGCCTTCACATCGTCGTGCACGTCGGGAATGTTGCAATGGCGGCGGACCTCTTCCTGCGCCCCGCCTTGACTACCTCCGCTGCCGAACTGCCCACCGCCTTCGCCGACGAAACGGCCCTGCAGCAGCTGCTGCAACAGATCGCCGACCGCAACACCGCCGCCCTCGGCGCCTTGTACGACCGCACGCTGGCGCGAACCTATGCGGTGATCCTGCGCGTCCTGCGGCAACCCGAAGACGCCGAGGAAGTCGTCAGCGATCTCTATCTGCAGGTCTGGGAGAAGGCCCGCGACTATCAGGCGACGCGTGGCACGGTGATGGCATGGATGCTCAACATGGCCTGGAGCCGCGCGGTCGACCGGCAGCGGCGCGGCCTGCGCCGCGCGCGCGACATCTCGCTGCATCCGGAAGACGGGGAAGAGGCGTATACGGATTGTGAAAGCCTCAACGCCGAGCAGGCGACCGAAGCCTGGACCTCGGCGCAGGCCATCCAACGGGCCTTCGCCGCGCTCAGCGAGGCACAACGCCGCGTATTGACCCTCGCCTTCCACGAAGACATGACCCACCAGGACATCGCCATCTTGACCCAGTTGCCACTCGGAACCGTGAAATCGCATGCGCGTCGAGGCCTGGCCGCGCTGCGCGAGGTTCTGGCGGCATGGAAGCCGGAATGAGCGAGCGTTCGACCCACGACGCGCTCCTGCTGGCGGCCATGGCGGGCCTGTTGCCCGAGCAAGGTCCTGCCGACGCCGTGCGCGAGCGATTGCGCGTCGACATCCTGCAGCGCGCTGGCGCCGCCCCGATCAACGTGATCCGCCGCGACGAAGGCGAATGGCGCGATCTGTTGCCCGGCGTGCAGATCAAGACCCTGCGCCGCGATGCGCAGACGCAGACCACCTTGTGGCGCGTGCAGCCCGGCGGCCGCGTGCCGCCGCATGTGCATGCGCACGAGGAAGAATGCCTTGTGCTCGAAGGCCGCATCGTCCACGACGGCGTTTCCTATTTCTCTGGCGACTACCTGCTCGCACGGGCCGGCGAAAGCCATAGGGTTTTCGAAGCGCCGGAAGGCGCGCTGTTCCTGATCCGCGGTGAGCCGATTCCCGATCCGGCCGTTTTGGCGCGCTTGCCGCGCTGAGTGCTGCATCCGGCGACGTGGATCCCTGCGTAAGCAACATCGAGGCCATTTGGGCCTGTCGCGAGTCCAGGGGATCCGCATGCATCGCAAATTTCTTCTTTGCCTGATCCTGGCCGGCGCCACCGCCTGCCTGCAGGCCGCCGAACCCGCGCCGGGCAGTCCGCCGATCCGCCAGCGCGCCGGCATTCTCGTCGACATCAAGGGGCGCGGGCTGTACACCTTCGACGGCGACAAAACGCCCGGTCGCAGCAGCTGCAACAACCAGTGCCGACTGCTGTGGCCGCCGATTCTTGCTGAGGCCGACGCGCAGCCCAAGCCGCCGTTCACCCTCGTCGTTCGTGACGACGGCACGCGTCAGTGGGCGTATCGCGGCAAGCCGCTGTACCGCTGGGCCTCCGATTACAAACGCGGCGATGCCGGCGGCGATGGCGTCAGCGGCGTCTGGCATCTGGTGCGTGTGACGGCGGCGGCGCCGAAACCCGCGACCACGACAACGCCGGCACGCGCCGACGGGCAGGGCATCCGATGAGTCGCCACAGGGAGATCGCCGCGATGTCGCATCGCTCTGATCGCGCGACGCGCCCGCGTCGCGCCTCGCTGTTTCTCGCCCTGTGCGCGCTGTCGCTGCCTGCATTCGCGCAGGACGCGGCGTCCGAAGAAGACATCGGCGTCGGCACCAGCGGCAAATTGCTGCTCACCGGCGGCGTCAGTCAGCTCGAAGGCGCGGCCGGTGGCGGTTTGACGCCCTGGGCCGTGATCGGCGGCAACGGTACGCGCGACCAGATCGGCGCGAACGCGTTCTACACGCGCGTCACGGTCGGCGATTACCATCTCGACGACTACGGCGCAATGATCGGCATCCGCGACCGCGTCGAAATCAGCCTGGCCCAGCAACGATTCGACACCGAGGACGTCGGCGCTGCGCTCGGCCTGGGCCAGGGTTACACCTTCCAGCAGAACGTGCTCGGCGTGAAAGTGCGCGTCGCCGGCGAAGCCGTACTCGACAGCGACAGTGCGATGCCGCAGATCTCGGTCGGTCTGCAGTACAAAAAAAACAATCGCAGCGGCGTGCTCGCCTTCATCGGCGCCGAGAGCGATTCCGGCACCGATCTGTACGTGTCGGCCACCAAGCTGTACCTGGGGCAGGGGCTGCTGCTCAACGGCACGCTGCGCTTCACCAAGGCCAACCAGATCGGCATCCTCGGCTTTGGCGGCGACCGCAACGACAGCTACAAGCCGCAACTGGAACTGTCGGCGGCGTGGCTGCTCAGCCGCAAGGTCGCGATCGGCGCCGAGTACCGCATGAAGCCCGACAACCTCGGCATCGCCAAGGAAGACGACTGGTACGACCTATTCGTCGCCTACGCCCCGAACAAGAATGTGTCGCTGACCTTGGCCTACGCCGATCTCGGCAACATCGTCATCAAGGACAACCAGCGCGGTTTTTATGCCTCGCTGCAGGTCGGTTTCTAAGGAGAGGTGCATGAACAACAAATCGATCGGCCTGCTACTCGGTCTGGCGTTCGCCCTCGCGGCGATCGCCCCGGTGCAGGCGCAGCAAACACCGACGCCGGCCACGCAGGCAGCGCCGGAAGAGGAAGTCATCGCCGAAGACGATGCGACTGAGGAAACTCCGGCGACGCCGGCCACGCCCGCGTCAACGCTGCCGATGCGCGACCCGACGGCGGCCGACCCGGCGAAGGCCGATCCTGCGCTATTGCCGGTCTACCGGCAGTTCGGGGAGGAAGCGGGGTTGGTCGCGCTGATGGACGAGTTCATGGTGTTGTTGCTCGCCGACGAGCGCACGCGACCATTTTTCGAGAACGCCGATCAGGCGGGCATCAAGAAGCACTTGGTCGAGCAGTTCTGCGTGATTCTCGGCGGCCCGTGCACGTACACGGGTCGCGACATGAAAAGCTCGCACGCGAATCTGGGTATCGATCGTGGCAGCTTCAATGCGCTGGTCGAGGATCTGCAAATCGCGATGAACAAACGCAAGATTCCGTTCGCGGCGCAGAACAAGCTGCTGGCGAAGCTGGCGCCGATGCATCGGGAGATTGAGACGCTCTAGCTCAGGAGGGAGATCTGCCAGCGATCATCCGAAGCCGATCCCGGGCACCCAGCCCGGGGAATTGAGCATCATGGGATTTCGGCAAGGCGTTCGCGCAGTCGCGGTGTCGCGAAGTCCAGGAACATGCGCAGTTTCAACGCCAGGCGTCGCTGACCGGCATGCACCAGGCTCACCGGCAGCGGCGCGGATTCGAAGTCACGAAGAATGGTCTGCAATTGCCCGCGACCCAGCGCTTCCCTGATCTGGTAGGAGAGCACGCGGGTCACGCCCGCGCGGGCAATGGCCGCGTCAATCGCGGCTTCGGCGGTGTTTACCCCGAGTCGCGAATGCACCGGAACGCGGACCTCGGCGCCATCGACGAGGAAGCTCCAGCTATCGGTCGAACCCATCGCATCGAAAGTGATGCAGTGATGACCTGCCAGGTCGGACGGCGCAGCGGGAAGTCCACGGGCGGCGAGGTAGTCCGGGCTGGCGCAGACCACGCGCGCGGTCGTGCCGAGGCGTGTTGCCACCAGGCGGCTGTCCGGGAGTGCTCCGACGCGGACGGCCACGTCGACGTGTTCCTCCTGCAAATGCACGATCCTGTCGCCGAGCACCAGGCGCACATCCACTTGCGGATAAACAGTCAGGAATTCGGTGATCACTGGCAGGACGTGCAGGCGACCGAACACGATCGGCGCGGTCACCACCAGATCGCCGCGTGGCTCGCTGAATTCCCCCGCGGCCGAGCGCTCGGCATCGTCGACGTCCTCGAGGATGCGTTTGCAGGCGACCAGATAGTCGCGACCAGCGTCGGTGAGCGTGAGGCGACGCGTGGATCGATTAAGAAGACGCGCTTTGAGGTGGCCTTCGAGGTCGGACAGCTTCCGGCTGACCGTGGCCAGGGGCATATCCAGCTTTCGGCTGGCGGCCGACAGGCTTCCGCCTTCCACGGCTTGCAAGAAGACGCTCATTGCTTCGAGTCGGTCCATCTAGAATATTCCATTTAATGGAAGGGTGGATTCATTATATGCCGGCTAGTTTCGTCAGGTGGAACTAAATACGCTCTCTTCACCGGGCCGAGCGCCCATCCACCGAAGAGAAAACGTCATGTCCCGCATCGCCATTCCCGCCGATATCGCCTCCGCTCCCGCCGCCTCCCAGCCCCTGTTGCAGGCCGTGAACCAGCAGATCGGTTCCGTGCCGAATCTGTTCCGCCTCGTATCGCTGAGTCCCGCCGCACTGGAAGGCTATCTCGGCATGTCCGGCGCCCTCGGAAAAGGCAGCCTGCCCGCCGCGACCCGCGAACGCATCGCGCTGGCCGTGGCCGAAGTCAACGGCTGCGCGTACTGCCTGTCGGCGCATGCTTTCCTCGGGAAGAACTTGGCCAAGCTCGACGACGCCGAGATCGCCGCCAACCGAGCCGGGAGTTCCAACGATCCGAAGGCTGCTGCGGCCGTTCAATTCGCCACCAAGGTCACGCAGCAACGCGGCAAGGTCAGTGCCGGGGATGTCGATGCTGTGAAAGCCGCCGGCTACAGCGATGCTCAGCTCATCGAGATCGTGCAGCACGTCGCGCTGAACACCTGGACGAATTACATCAACGAAGTCGCCAAGACCGACATCGACTTCCCCGTGGTCACGCTGCGACAGGCGGCTTGAAGCCTGCGTCGATCGCTTTCGCCGGCCGTGCCTCGCACGGCCGCTGAGCGGCCATGACCCGACTTTTCGGCACCACCGGATACCGCCATGCATCGTCCTCCGCTCCCGCCCTTCGACCTCGACTCCGCCTTGCAGAAGGTGCGCCTGGCGGAGGACGGCTGGAATTCCCGCGATCCTGTTCGGGTGGCCCAGGCGTATGCCCTCGACAGCCGATGGCGTAATCGCAACGTTTTCCTGCAAGGTCGCGAAGCCATCGAGGCCTTCCTCGTCAGCAAGTGGCAGCAAGAACACGAGTATCGCCTGAACAAGGAACTCTGGTCGTTCCGCGAAAACCGCATTGCCGTGCGCTTCGCCTATGAATGGCGGGACCCGACGGGCGCCTGGTTCCGGAGCTTCGGCAACGAGAATTGGGAGTTCGATGCGGATGGATTGATGCGCACGCGTTTCGCGAGCATCAATGACCTGTCGATCGACGAGGATGAGCGCTTGTTTCGCTGGCCGATGGGCAGGCGCCCCGACAGCGCGCCGTCATTGAGCGACCTTGGTTTGTGACCTGCGATGACGGCGGACATTCCTTCCAGCGATATTGCATTCACGGAGACCGTCAAGGGGCTGCAGACGGCCCGCGGCTCGCGGTCGGCCTATGCGCGGATGGAGCAGAACGGGTCCTGGCAGACGCGCATCACGCCGGAGCTCGCCGACTTCATCGCGGCGCAGCGCAGTTGCTTCCTCGCCACCGTCAATGCGGAAGGACAGCCCTACATCCAGCACCGCGGCGGTCCACCGGGGTTCCTGCGCGTGCTCGACGAGCACACGCTGGCCTTCGTCGATTTCGTCGGAAACCGCCAATACATCAGTAGCGGAAATCTGCTGGAGAATCCGAAGGCGCATCTGTTCCTGATCGACTACCGGCAGCGCCGGCGCGTCAAGATATGGGGCCAGGCACGCACTGCCGAAGCGGACGAAGCCTGGCTTGCCCGCCTCATGCCCGAGGGCTATCGGGCAAAACCTGAGCAGATACTGCTGTTCCAGGTCAGCGCCTGGGATGCGAATTGCCCCCAGCACATCCCCGTGCGTTTCGAAGCCGAAGATGTCTTGGCCGCCTTGAAGGAAAAAGACCAAGTCATCGCGCAATTGCAGGCGGACATCGAACGATTGCGCCAGAACCCGGAGCGCTGACCAGCGAGCACCGTCAGGAATTGGCCGGGTTGCGCGGATGATCGGGGCTCGCGGCTTCGACGCGATTCTTGCCGGTCTGCTTGGCACGGTAGAGCGCGGCGTCGGCGGCGGCGATCAACAGTTCCGCACTCAGGCCGGGGCGCGGCTGCATCGCGGCGACGCCTACGCTGATGGTGACCACGCCCTGTGGCGTTGTCGGATGCGACAGCCCGGCGGTTTCGACCGCGCGGCGGATGCGCTCGGCCACCACCATCGCCTGGTCGAGTGACAGGCCGGGCAGGACCACGCCAAATTCTTCGCCGCCGTAACGACCGGCGGTGTCTTCGGGCTTGCGCAGTTCCGCTTCGATGCGGTGTCCCAGGTCGCGCAGGCAATCGTCGCCCGCCAGATGGCCGCGATGGTCGTTGTAGGCCTTGAACTGGTCCAGATCGAAAAGCAGGAAGGCGAGGGAGGTGCCGCGCGCCTGGCTCAGCTCCCACTCGCCGTGCAGGCGTTCGAGCAGCATGCGGCGATTGGCCAGATCGGTCAGCGCGTCGTGGTAGGACAGACGCGTGAGTTCCTCGTTCATGCGGCGCAGTTCCAGGCCGCGTGTTTCCAGTTCGTGCGTGCGCAGACGCACGAGTTCGATGAGCTGCTGTTCGCGTTGGCGCGACTGCCGCTCGCGCCAGCGCAGCAGGATCAGGCCGGCGCCGAGCGCCACGATTGCGAACGCCGCCTCTGCCAGCGGTTGGCGCCACCACGGCAGCGGAATGTCGAATTTCACCGCCAGCGGTTTGGCATGCACACCCGCGTAATCGCGCGCTTCCACATGCAGCACGTAGCTGCCCGGCGGCAATCCGGTGAACGAGCGGCTATGCGCATCCGACCAGTCGCCGGGCTGCGCCTCGACCGGCTCCAGGCGCGTGCGATAACGCGTCAGCGCTTCGCGGTCGCCGTTGAGCAGGCTGTATTGCACGTCGAAGCTGCGGGCATCGGCCTTGAGCCGGATCGCCCCGGCGAGCACATCGGCCGTGCGGTCGACACCATCGGCCGTGACGCGCGCGATGCGCAGCGGCGCCTGTGCGCCTTCGCTGCCCGGCGGCCGCGGCAGATACACCGCCGCACCGCCAATCGTGCCGATCCAGGCGCGACCCAGGGAGTCGATCGTCAGTGCGCCGCCGTTGCATTCGTCGTGCGGCAGGCCGTCGCTGCGATGGAAGGTCAGCGCATCGAAACTGCCGTCTGCGCGCGGCCGCCAGCGCGCCGCGCCGTAATTCGTGCACACGATCAGATCGCCCGCGCCGTCGCGTTCGACGCCATAAACATAGCGATCCGGCGGATCGGGCAGGGCAGGCGTGGTCACCATGCGCGGCGCGTCGGGCTCGCTGACGTCGATGCGCAGCACACCGTGGGCTTTCGAGCCGATCCACAGGATCTGCCGGCCTTTGGCATCGGGCATCAGGGTGATGCCGCCCAGATCGTCGGCGGGCAAGCCGATGTCGCGATAGAAATATCGCCACTGGCCGTCGCGCAGTCGCGCCAGGCCGCGGCCATAGGTCGTCGCCCACAGCACGCGGTCGCCGTCGGTGCCGGTGAGTTGCAGATCGGGCACGCGCGCGGGATTGACCGGATCGGCCGGATCGAAACGCCGCCATTGCCCATCGATCCAGTGCGCGACGCCACCGGCGCGCAGACCGACATACACCTCGTTCTCGGACACCGGCAGGATCACGCCGACGGCCTCGCGATCGAATTTCGGCCACGGCGTCGGCATTTCCCGGAAGCGCGCGCCGTCGAAACGCGCGATGTGTCCGTCCCAGGTGCCGACCCACAACTGGCCGAGCGCGCTGCCATCGGGCACGCGCACCACGGTGCGTGCGGTCATCGTCGGCAGGCCTTCGGCGGTCCCGTATTGCTGCCATTCGCCGCCTTCGTAGCGCAGCAGGCCCTCGCCGTCGGTGCCCAGCCACAGACGCTCGTTGCCCGCGCCGTCGGCTTCGAACAGCACCGACCACACGCCATTGCCGCGTTGTCCGGCGCGGCTGATCGTCCGCCAGTTGCCTTGCAGGCGCATGCGCGCCGCGCCGGCGTCGCTGCCAACCCATAATTGTGCGTTGTCCTGCGCGTCGCGCGTCACCGACAGCGAATTGATGCGGCCGTTCGCCCATTGCCCGACCGGCGCGACCATCTCGAATTCGCCGTGGCGCAGGCGCGCCAGGCCGCTGCGCAGGCCGACCCACAATTGCGGACGTTTACCAGTGCGCGGCAGGGTCTGCAGGCGCAGCACGTAGTCGCCGGTCAAGGCGGTGTTGCCGGAATGAAAGCGCGTCCATTGGCCGGCATTCAACCGCGCGAGACCGCCGCCGTAGCTGCCGACCCACAGACTGGTGCTGCCATCGGTTTCGGCGACGCTGGCGAGCGAGCTGACTTCGAAAAACCGCGGCCCCGGTCCCGGCATCGTGACCGACGTGCACGGCGCGCGCGCCACACAACGCAGCAGGCCCTGACCGAAACTGGCAATCCACAGCGTCTGGATACCGTCCTGTTCGAGCAGTTCCACGTCGAAGATTTCGACGTCCGCGAGCGCGTCGGGCAAGGCATGCGGATGCCAGCGCTTGCCGTCCCACTCGGCGACGAAGCCGGCGCCGGTCGCGAACAATCGCGGTCCCTGTTCGGCGGCGAACACGCGCAGACGAATCGCGTTCTGCGCCGGCAGCCCGACGTTCTCGTCGAAGCGCTGCCAGTCGTGACCATCCCAGCGATATACGCCGTTGCGCGCGGTCGCGACCCAAACCTGACCGGTCGGTTCGATCTTGAGATCGCGGATCGGGCCCGTCAGGGCGTTGTCGGGACCGGGCACCGCGGTCATGCGATGCCCGTCGAAACGCGCGACGCCGCGCATCGTGCCGACCCAGACGAAGCCGTCGGGCGCGGTTTCCACGGCGGTCACGGTGAGATCGGGCAGGCCGCTGCCTTCGTCGAACAATTGCGCCGGCACTTGGCTGATCTGTTCGAGATCGATCGGGCCGGCAGAGCGCGCGCACAGCGGCGCGGCGAACAGCGCTGCCAAGAGCAGCACCAGTCCCCTGGCAGAAGCGGTCGATGGAACCGTTCTTTCCATACGCAAAAGTATCCCCCGCGCCGACTATACCGGTGATGGGATGGGAGCGCCCCTCACCCCGGCCCTCTCCCCTCGCGGGGAGAGGGAGTCGTCTGCTGCGCCACACCTCTCCTTCTCCCCGTTCACGGGGAGAAGGTGGCCGCAGGCCGGATGAGGGGCGCTTCCCATTTTCCCTGCGCGCTACAATCGGGACTTGCCCGCATCCAAGTCCCCCTCGCCGGGGCAACGACACCATGAGCAGCCCCGCCAGCACTCTCGCCGACTCCGATTCCCAGAACGAGCGCAGCCCGCTACGTTTCGTCACCGCCGCCAGCCTGTTCGACGGCCACGACGCCGCGATCAACATCATGCGTCGCCTGATCCAGGCGCAGGGCGTGGAAGTCGTGCATCTGGGCCACAACCGGTCGGTCGAGGACGTCGTGCGCGCCGCGCTGCAGGAAGACGCCGACGGCATCGCGTTGTCGAGCTACCAGGGCGGCCACGTCGAGTACTTCAAGTACATGGTCGACATGCTCAAGGAACGCGGCGCCTCGCACATCCGCGTGTTCGGCGGCGGTGGCGGCACGATCACGCCCGAAGAAATCAAGGAACTGCAGGACTACGGCGTCGAGCGCATCTATCACCCGAACGACGGCATGCAGATGGGCCTGGTCGCGATGATCGAAGATCTCGTCGCGCGCACGCGCAAGCACCGTGTCGCCGCCGGTCGTCCGGCGCGCGTGACCAAGGACGACGAGATTTCGGTCGGCAAGATGCTCACCGCAATCGAAGAAGGCCTCATTGAGGAAAACGAACTCGCGACCCTGCGCAAGGAATGGCAGCTCGCCGGCGGCAAGACGCCGATCGTCGGCCTCACCGGCACGGGCGGCGCCGGCAAATCCTCGGTCACCGACGAGATCATGAATCGCTTCCTGCAGCATTTTCCCGAGATGCGCATCGCCGTGATCTCGGTCGATCCGACGCGTCGCCGCAGCGGCGGTGCCTTGCTCGGCGACCGCATCCGCATGAATTCGCTGCGCAGCCCGCGCATCTTCATGCGCTCGATGGCCACGCGTCGCCAGCATGTCGCGACCAACGTCGTGCTCAAGGACTGCATCGCGTTTCTGAAAGGCCAGGGCTACGACCTCGTGCTCGTCGAAACCGCCGGCATCGGCCAGTCCGATTCGGAAATCGTCGATCTGGTCGATTTCCCAGTCTATGTCATGACCAGCGATTTCGGTGCGCCCAGCCAGCTCGAAAAGATCGACATGATCGATTACGCCGAGCTGATCGTGCTCAACAAGTTCGACAAGCGCGGCGCCGAAGACGCGCTGCGCGACGTGCGCAAGCAGTGGAAGCGCAACCGCGTCGCCTTCATGGTCAAGGACGAGGACGTGCCGGCGTATCCGACCATCGCCAGCCAGTTCAACGATCCGGGCGTGACCTGGATGTTCGTCAACCTTTGCCGATTGCTGCGCGAGAAGCTGGGTCTCGGCGGCGACGTCGTAGGCGCGGACCTGCGCTGTGATTTCAAGCCGGTGCTCGACACGTCGCTGAAGGAGCCGCGCGCGACGATCCTGATTCCCGGGGCACGCACGCGTTACCTCGCGGAAATCGCCGAACAGGGCCGAGCGATCAACAGCTCGATCGAAAAGCAAGCCGAAGCCGCCGATCGCGCCCAGTCCTACTGGCAGTCGCTCAAGGACATCGGCGATCCGCAGCTGCCGTCGATGCTCGGTCTGTACGATCCCGCCCAGATCGCGCCTTCGCTCGCGCCCGTCGAACGCCGCGTCGCCGAAACCAGCGACACGCATTATCCGGACACTGGCGATCGCCGCACCGGTCAGGGCGACCGTCGCAAGCCCAAGTTCCAGTGGGAAAAACGCCTCGACGCGAGCGTCGGTGGGGCCTCGACTCCGACATCAGTGGCCGGTGCCGCCGAACCCGCCGCACCCATCGACCGGTCGCTGCTGCTGCTGCGCCAGCGCTACCAGGACGCCGTCAAGGCGCTCACCAGCGAAGCCGTGCATCTGCTGATCGAATGGCCGTCGCGCCTGAAGTCGATCACCGACGAAGTCACCGAATACGAAGTGCGCGGCAAGGCCATCAAGGTCGAGAACTACCGCGAATCGCTGAGCCATCAGAAGATTCCGAAGATCGCCGCGCCGACTTACAAGAGCTGGGGCGAGCTGCTGACCTTCCTCATGAAGGAAAACCTGCCGGGCGCATATCCCTACACCGGCGGCGTGTATCCGTATCGCCGCGTCGGCGAGGATCCGATCCGTATGTTCGCCGGCGAAGGCACGCCCGAACGTACCAATCGCCGTTTCCACTACCTGTCGGTCGGCCAGCCGGCCGCGCGTCTGTCCACCGCGTTCGACTCGGTCACGCTCTATGGCGAAGACCCGGCGATGCGTCCGGACATCTACGGCAAGGTCGGCAACTCCGGCGTCAACATCGCCACGCTCGACGACATGAAGAAGCTCTATTCGGGCTTCGATCTGTGCGCGCCGACGACCTCGGTGTCGATGACGATCAATGGCCCGGCGCCGATGATCCTGGCGATGTTCATGAACACCGCCGTTGATCAGCAGGTCGAGAAATATCTCCAGGCCGAGCCCGCGCGCTGGGCCGCGGCCGAGAAGAAGATCAAGGATTTCTTCAAGGGCAAGAAGGCCCCGACCTACGACGGCGAGCTGCCGCCGACCAACAACGGTCTCGGTCTGGCCCTGCTCGGCATCACCGGCGACCAGCTGCTGGAGCCCGAGGTCTACGCGAAGATCCGCGCCGAAACGCTGTCGACCGTGCGCGGCACCGTGCAGGCCGACATCCTCAAGGAAGACCAGGCGCAGAACACCTGCATCTTCTCGACCGAATTCGCGCTGCGCATGATGGGCGACATCCAGCAGTTCTTCGTCGACCACAAGGTGCGCAATTTCTATTCGGTGTCGATCAGCGGTTATCACATCGCCGAGGCCGGCGCGAACCCGATCAGCCAGCTCGCTTTCACGCTGAGCAACGGCTTCACCATCGTCGAGTACTACCTCGCGCGCGGCATGAAGGTCGACGATTTCGCGCCGAACCTGAGCTTCTTCTTCAGCAACGGCATGGACCCGGAGTACACGGTCATCGGTCGCGTGGCCCGCCGCATCTGGGCACGCGCGATGCGCGAGCGTTACGGTGCCGATCCGCGCAGCCAGATGATGAAGTACCACATCCAGACCAGCGGCCGCTCGCTGCACGCGCAGGAAATCCAGTTCAACGACATCCGCACGACGCTGCAGGCGCTGTACGCCCTGTTCGACAATTGCAACTCGCTGCACACCAATGCCTACGACGAGGCGATCACCACGCCGACGGAAGAGAGCGTGCGCCGCGCGGTGGCGATCCAGATGATCATCACCAAGGAACTGGGCCTGAATTTCTGCGAGAACCCCTGGCAGGGCAGTTTCATCGTCGACAAGCTCACCGACATCGTCGAAGAAGCGGTCTACAAGGAATTTGAAGCGCTGTCCGAACGCGGCGGCGTGCTCGGCGCGATGGACACGATGTACCAGCGCGGCAAGATCCAGGAAGAGAGCCTGTACTACGAGCACAAGAAGCACGACGGCAGCCTGCCGCTGATCGGCGTGAACACCTTCCTGCCCAAGGAACACGGCGGCGAGATCGCCACGACGATCGAGCTCATCCGCAGCACCGAGCCGGAAAAACACCAGCAGATCGACAACGTCAAAACCTATCAGTCGCTCCGCAACAACCTCGTGCTCCCCTCTCCCCCCGGGAGAGGGCAGGGTGAGGGCAGCCCCGTCACCTCGGCCGGCCTAACCAACCTCCAATCCACCGCCCGTGCCCGCCAAAACATCTTCACCGCCCTCATGGAAGCCGTAAAAACCCACAGCCTCGGCCAGATCAGCCACGCGCTGTACGACGTGGGCGGCGAGTACCGCCGCAACATGTAGCATCGGATGTGGGAGCGGACCTGGCCGCGATCCCCGCGTCCGACTGCTCGCACACCAATCCATGCCGCAACAGGTACCCTCGCATTCGCCTTTCGACATGAAGACCGGCGCCATCGAGACCAGCACGATGGCGGCCGAGGTGTCGAGCCACGCGCGGCGGGTCCGCAGCGCGACTACGGCTTCCTTGCTATCGCAAATCCAGCTCGTTGTGGATGACTACCACACACTGCGACGCAAACAGCATCGTCGGCCCGAGCGTGATGCGTTTCGCGCCCAGGCGGTCGAGGGTGTGGAAGGTGTTTTTCGGCATGGGGATGTGGTCAGTGAGCAGGAAGCAGGGGTTGCCGGCGAAGGCCTGTTCGCGGATCGACGTGCCTTTGCGGTCCATGACGAATAGCTGGTGGTCTTCGGCAAGCGCCTGCACCAGTTTTTCGAAACTCTGCGTGCGCACGGTGACGCCCGATTCCACGGGGCAGGTTTCTTCCTTGCCCATACCGCGCGAGGCGTCGAGGGCCTTGGCGACCTTGCTCAGCAGGGCGCGCTCGTCAAAGCCGCCGATCTCGTGCATCGCGTTGGCTTCGAAACGGATCGTGCGGGAAAAATCCTGCGTGCTTTCCAGCACCAGATAGACCGTCACATCGGGGCGGTGCGACTGCGCGACGAAGATCGTGTTCATCAGCGTATGCGCGAGGATTTCGGCGTGGGCTTCCTGACCGACCGATGCCAGCAGTTTCTGGCTGTCGGTCGGTGCCGCACGGGCTCTCAAGACAAACGTTCGCATGCGTCGTTCGGTCCTACTTGGCCAGCTCGTAGAAATATTCCACGTACGACAGCGCCGCGCCGTCGAAACCGTCGAGATTCTTGTTCGCCGATTCGATGAGGAAGAACTCGTTCGGCGCATGCGCACCCGTGCCGTAGCCCAGGCCGAAATGCCCGGACGGCAGGCTCAGCGGCGGATCGGTAAACACGAAGCCCGGATACGAGCCAGCATTGCGCGGCCACAGCAGCGGCTCGATGCCCCGGCCGCGCAGCACGGCGAGCGCCGACTGGATCAGCGCGGTGTTCGCGGCAGTCTGCGTCGGGTTGTAGCCACCGGTGACCTTGACCTCGATGTCGCCATAACCGCGCTTGGCCAGATGCGCCTTGAGCGCGGCCACCGCGTCGTCGAACTTCATGCCGGGCACCAGACGCATGTCGATCTTGGCGACGGCGCGATGCGGCAGCACGGTTTTTCCGCCGGCGCCGGTGTAGCCGCCCACCAGGCCTTCGATATTGACCGTCGGCTGCGAGACCAGGCGCTCCTGCGCCTGGGCATAGGGCAGGTCGTCGATCCAATGCTGCACGCCGAAGGTCTTCTTGGCCTCGGCATCGCTCGACTGCGGCGAGGCCGCGAGCACCATCGCACGGTGTTCGGCGCTGATCGGCGGCGCGACGGGATAGTTGTCGATGGTGATGGTGTTGCCGTCCTCCGACACCAGGGTGCCCAGTGCCTTGACCAGTCGCCAGGCCGGGCTGTCCACCATCGCCTTGAGCGAAGAATGGATGTCCTTGCTCGGTCCGCGACCCCAGGCCTCGCCGCTGGCGATGAGTTCGAGTTCGACGATGCCTTTCGCACCGAGGCTGACGGTGATGATGCCGTCCAGGTCCTGCATAGCCGACGGCATGAACACGCCCTCGGTCTTCGCCAGTGCGGCCTGCACGCGTGGCGTGCGCACGATCTGGCTGATGTGCACCGAGCCGATTTCCTCTTCGCCCTCGGCCACCAGCACCAGGTTCACCGGCAACTTGCGTCCCGCCGCGCGCATCGCATGCAGGGCCGAGAGGAAGGCCATTTCCGGGCCTTTCTGGTTCACCGCACCGCGGCCCATCATCACCTTGCCGATGCCGGGTTTGTCGACGAGTTCCCCGGCCAGCGGCGGCGAACTCCATTCGGCCGGGTCGTACTGTTTGACGTCGTACATGAAGTACACACCGAGCGTTTTCGGCGCACCGGCATCGAGCGTGGCGAACACGCCGGGCTTGCCGTCGGTGGGAATGATCTCGGTGTGGTCGAAGCCGGCATCGCGCAACAGCTGCGCCATGTACTCGGCGCCTTCCTGCGGGTTGAGATTTTCCGCGGCGATCGACGGCAACGCGATCCAGTCGCGCAGGCGCTGCACATTGGCATCGTGCTGCGCGGCGAGCTGCGCACGCACCGGCGCCAGGTCGGGTGCGTCGGCAGCGAAACTCAGCGGCGAGAGCGAGGCGAGGGCGAACGTCGACGCCAGGGCGAGGTTGCGGCGGGAAACCAGGCGATGCAGGCTCATCGGGTGTTCCTTGGCAGGAGGTGCCGCGAGTCTAGCTCAGGTCGCGAGCACGACGTGGCCCTCAGCGCTCGCCGTCGCCATCACCGCCGCGCCGCCGCCATCACCGCATCCCGCCCCGCGATCACGTCTTCGATCGTCGTGGGCACGACGCGGTCTGGCGTGACGCCGGTATCCGGTGCGCCCTCGTAGACGGCGGCGATCAGCGGGATGTCGATCGACACGCCCGAATACGGCAGTGTCAGCCAGGCCAGCTCGCCGCCGTTGAGGCCGCGGCGGTTGCCGCCGGTGGGTTCGCCGATCAGGGTTGCGGCGTGGCTCGCCTGCAGGTCGCGGGCGACGAGGTAGCCGGCCGAACTCATGCGTGGTCCGATCAGTGCAATCGTCTTGCCGGCGAAGCGCGGTGCACGCGGCATCAGCACAACCGGCGCGGGCTGTGCTTTCAGGCGCCAATTGCGTTGCCCGGGCGAGCGCTCGACCAGGCCCGTGCGATCGAAAAAGCTGAAATCCCAGGTGTCGAGATAGTGCGCCAGATCATACGGAACGCGTTCGTACGCCGACTCGACGCGCCCGACCGGCAGCGCATGCGGCGCCGCGATCAGATACGACACCAGGGCATTGCCGACAGCCGAATCGCCGCCCTCGTTCTGGCGCAGATCGATGATCAGGCGCGTGACATGCCGTTCGGTCAACGTGTCGAAGCTGCGCTGCAGAAAGCCGCGCCAGTCGAACTCGCTGTTCCAGAACGCGAAGGTCGGCAAGGTCAGCGTCGCGGTGTCGCCGGCGAACGTCAGTCGCCAGCGGATGTCTTCTTCGGCGAGGCCCGCGGCCAGCAAGGTCTTCTCGCGATCGGCAACATGCTGGCCACGTACGTGCACCGTGCGGACGCCGCCCGCGGCAGCGCGCAGCCGCAACACATAGACGCCGTCCTGCGGCGCATGCAGCAGCGGCAGCAAACGATCGAGCACGCCGCCCTCGGCGACCGAGTCGATCTGCGACAGCCGCTTACCGTCGCTGCTGCCGTCCGCACGCAGATACGGCATCAGCTCCGCCACCAGGGACGTCACCGAACGCCCGTCGATCGCCAGGATCTCGTCGTGGCGATGCATCGCCGCATCGGCACTCGCTGTCACCAGCAAGCGCCCCTGCAGCAGTCGCACGCGCACCGGCAAGGCGGGCAGGTCTGCGAGCACGGCCTGCATCGCCTCGCTCTGGTTGAGCGGGTTCGTCCACGTATGCCCGCAACGCACCGATGCGGTCAGACGCGTGGCCAGCAGGAACATCTCGCCCGGCTCCGCGCCCTCGGCAACCTGCGCGCGGGCCGCCGCGAATTCCGCGGCCAATCCCGCCTCGGTCTGATAGCGATACAGGCCCGGATGCAGATCGGTGAGCGCGCGTTCGAGTAGGCGCAGTTCGCGCGCGGCCTGTTTCGGTGTCAGGCGGGCGGGGGCGGTGGCTGAAGCCAGCGCCGGGAAAAGGAGAAACAGGGCCGCGAGGGCCACAGCGAGAAGACGAGTCATGACGGCTCCAGGGTGAGATTCCCAGTCACCTTGCCCGCCACCCCCGTGCCCGCGCGCCTCAAATCCGGAAACGCGCGCGATTTTCCGGATTTGCGACGTGCTACTGCCGGTTGATGATCTGCTGGAGGCCGTCGCCCATCGTCTTGTATGCGTCGGTGTTGACCTTCTTCGCGGCCGGGACCACGACAGCCGAATAGCGCACGCCTTCGGGCAGGGCATAACTGTCGAGGTCCGAGACCATGCCGACCTCGGCCAGCGACTGGCGGAACTCCGCGACGGTCTGCATGAGCAGCAGCTTGCGCCCCATGACTTGGTCGAACGACGCGACGAACGCGAGGCTGTTGCGGTCGCCGGGTTTGGTTTCCAGGACCGACACCGACAGCGGCGACTTGTTGGCGATCGTCATGCCCGCCGCGCGGGCCTGCATCCCGAGGGCCGTGGATTCCTGGGCGAAGTCCAGCTCGGCTGCGGGCCGCGGCGCGAAGGCGGGCAGGTAACGGGCGCCGCCGGCACCGGCGTACAACTCCAGACGGATGACGTCGAACCCGGCCGGCCGCGCCTCGTCGCGCATCGCGCCGACCTGTGCATCGGTCAGGAACAGGCCGACCGGCTGCAGCGGCGTTTCGCCGGGCGGCGCGAACACGGCCGCGAACCAGACCTTGCCGCCCGCGCTGTAGCTGTCCATGACTTCCGGCTGGCTTTGCCGCTGCTGCGCGAGCGCGTGGATCTCGTCTTCGCTTTTTTTCAGATAGATCTGCTGCTGCAATAGCTTGGCCCGCTCGGTCGATCCCGCCGCCATGCCTTCGTTCCACCACCAGGTCGCGCCGATGACCGGCTTGCCCTGGACTTCGGCGACGGTGATGTCGACCAGGCGCAGGCCCTGCGCAAACAACTGCGCATTCGCGGCCTTGAAGTCCGCCTCGCTCAGGCCGACGCGCGTTTCGGATCGCGGTGCGGCGGGTGCAGTCGCCGCGTGGGCGGGCGCGAGGGACATCATGGCAATCAACGCCGCCAGGGCGAGCGCACGGCAGGACAGGGCAGGCGTCATTCGGGGCATCTCCTCGCGGCGGGAATCGGGCTGGACCGGAACGCTAGCAGGCGCGCCCGGCGTCTGTCAGTCCCGTCGCGTCGAAAGCGTGACGGCCACCGTGAACGCGCACCGATCTTGGTTATGATTCCGACGACGACCTACATCGATCCGAAGCGGGGATGCATGCGAACACCGGAGCAGGGCGGATCGATCGATCCCTCGTTGGAATCCACGCACCGGGCACCACGCTCCGGCACGCCGCGCTGGCGGCGGGTGGGCGCGTTGATCGTGGTGATGTCCGCGCTGACCGGCTGCAGCCGCGACGAATACCCCGACGACTGGCCCGGCAAGAAAGGCATGTTGATCGGCCGCAAAGGCGTGTCCTGCCCGAACCTCGAGGGCGACTACACCGACATGGACGCGGAATTCCTCGTGATGTTCGGCGTGGGCTCGACGATGGACCGCTGGCGCGATCACCATGCGCGCATCACCCAGGCCGACGACGGCTCCTGGCTGCGTCTGGACCTCGGTCTCAATGCCAAGGGCATGCTCGCCGCGCGTGGCGAACAGGCCAAAGGCGAAGGACGGTTCGGCGGCCTCGGCCACAGCATCACGCTGAAGGAAGACGCGCAGTACTACTGCCGCAACGGCTGGATATACAGCTACGCGCGCGACGACGTGGGCGAGGACGATTTCCGCTACGAAAAACTGCGCCTCGGCCAGGACTGGAGCGGCGCGCTGATCGTTGGCGAAACCGTCAGCTACGAAAGCAGCGTCGGCTGGGGCGACAGTCCGAGCATTTCACTCGGCCGCACGACGCGCACACGCTGGTATCGCTGGCCCGTGCGCGACCCCGGAGACGAAGCCGCCGTCGCGCGCCTCGAAGGCGTGCGCCTGCGCCGCGCGAACTGGATCAACCACGGCCGCGAAGTGCCGACGTATTTCAGCAATCTGCACACACGCCCGATCTGCGCGCGCCTCGTGCAACCCTGGCGCACGGTCAAGGAAAAACCCGTCATCAGCCGCGCCGATTCCACGACCAGCACCGACGACACCGGCAAACCCTGGGGCTGCCCCGAAGACAGCGGCACGATGGGCGCGATCACCACGACGATCTGGCAGATCGACATCCCCGACCCCGGCAGCGCCCTCGGCGACTACCACGTCGAATGGCAATCGGTAGACCACCTCGACCAGCCCTGGCACCAGATCCCCATCCCCGACGTCCGCAACCTCCCCACCACCGGCAACTGATGCTGGAATCAACCTTTGTGGGACCGCCTCTTGCGGGAGCAGCCTTTGTGGGAGCGCCCCCCCGGCCGCGATAACCCTCCCACCTTGCACCACCCCCAATAATTGGCGATGGTGCCCCCATGCACCCCCTAATCCTCCTCCTCGCCCTGACCACCACCCCAGTCATCCTCAGCGGCGACGAAGTCGCGAGCTCCGAAGACGGCACCCTAACGCTAAGCCTCCTCCCGCAGCCCCTCGTCGAAAAAGAAATCCAAGGCTGCAGCTGCAACTTCTATGCTCCCAAGCGCAGCCCCGGCGGCGGCAGCACGGTCATCGGCTGGGAGTTCGGCGAAGAGAAACACGTCCCCATCCAGCTCAATGGCCGCACGCGCCGCCTAGAACTGGTCAGCGAAGTCACGCCCGACAACACCGACGCCGATCAGGAACTCAAGAAAGGCGACCGCACCGTGTTCACCCTGGCCGGTGACCGGACAAAAGCCGTTATCGACTGCAAGGCGACCGTCACTTGTGCCGAGAGCACCAGCGAGAGCTGCGAATCGACGTCGTACCAGTGTGAGGTGGATGTTGAGGCGGAGGGGCAGCGGGTTGGGGTGGGGGTTGAGGGGAGTTGTGGGTGCTAACTGCGTCCCACGAACAATCCGTTCAAGCTCACGGGTTTTAGGCGGGCTTAATCGCACTCGCCCTGCGGAAGCCTCAAGCGTAGTGGAGTGGTAAGCGTGTGCACATTGGTGCTGGCCAGAATTGGAAGGGGATGGCGACAATGCTCAAGCAATTGCGGCTAGAAAACTTCAGGGCATTCAGGCAGGTAACAATCGACTTTTCAAGAATTACCATCCTTGCTGGTGCGAACAGCTCCGGAAAATCTAGCATTCTGCAAGCGATAAATGGAGTCCTTCAGTCAAAAAGTGAAAGAGGATTTCCGTTTGATTTTGTTCTCAACGGTCAGTTAACCCAATTGGGAAGCTATAGAAATGTTGTGCATGGACACAACGCGAAACACTCCTTCGGAATACACATTAAATTTAGTTTGGGGGGCGAAGAATATTCAGCTGGCGGCACCTTCAAGGTGGCTGACGACTCACCAAACCTCTTTCCTCGAAGCATCAGCTGTTCAACAGGAAAGTCCGGATCGATATCAATTGAATGGAATCAGAAAGATCGAAAGTTCAAATTGAAGATAGATCCGACACAATCACTATTGGCAGGAAATTCAAAGCGACTCATCGATACGCTTATTGAGCTCGCCAAGGTCAACAGGCCAAGTGATCAGAAGTCAGTCGCGCAGCTAGTCTCCGCCATTAGAGAGGACAGCGGGCCGGCCACTGGGATGCTAGTAGACCTGCTTTCTGAGAGCGTAGAGATAGGGCGAGAGGGAATAAAGTCGTCCTCGGCAGATGCTGGTCTGTCACTTTCAGAATTTGAAGGGAGGCCATTCTTTGTTCCTATCCGAAATCAAGTTTACAAAGCCCTTGACGTTCTTCGCGGTCAATCCAGCTACTTGGGCCCCGTTAGAGCTCATCCTTCGCGGTACTACTCCGTAGCACGGCAGAATTTCACCGCTGATCCTTACGGCGAATCCATGTCTCATACGCTGGCTCTCTGGAAGGAAAATAGAAATCCCCGGTTCGTTGAAGTGAAGCAGGCGTTGGTAAATCTTGAGCTGGCAACTGATCTCAATGCAGAGTTAGAGCTTGGAGAGTTCCTAAAGTTGCTGGTGAAACCGAAGGGGAGGCAGTTCCCGGATACCATTGCTGATGTTGGCTTTGGAGTTTCGCAAGTATTGCCAATGCTCGTGGCAGACGCCGCGCTCGAGGATGGCGGGATGCTCATGGTGAATCAACCAGAGATCCATCTGCACCCATCGAGTCAGGCGCTGCTTGGGAATTATTTCTCGTCGCGTTCTAAAAAACGGCAGTACGTTGTAGAGACTCACAGCGAGTATCTGATCAATAGACTTCGTCTTCTGGTTGCCAGAAATGAGCTTCAAGAAAGTGATGTCGTTATCTACTATTGCGGATCGGAAACGACGCAGAATCCGTCGGGTGTAAGCAAAGTAACAATGAAGAGAGATGGAACCCTTTCAGGCATGCCGAAGGAGTTCTTTTCTACATACTCCGTAGACACGTTCAATCTAGCCATGACGGTGATGGGGGACGACGACCATGCCTCAGAATGATGTTGTGGTTGATACAAACATCATGGCGCTCTATGGGGCCTCTGGTGCTCGTGGCGCAAAGGCGCTATTTGTTTGGCTGAATTGCTGCGGGTCATTGTGCGTGTCCCAGCGCCTATTGACCGAATACTCTGGGCAGGGGTCTTCGTTTGTGGCGGCTCTTCTGCAATCTTTGGTCAAAGAAGGTAGGTACGCCAAGATAAACAAGGCGACTCTCGCTGCGTTCGAGGGAATGGATAGGCACTATCACTACACTTGCAATCCGCCCGATGTGCTTGTAGCTCGGACGGTTTTTAGAAGCTTCCGCAAGATAATTGTTTCTATGGACAGTCGCCTGCGCGATGACGTGAATGGCTTCGGACTAGTTGGGGATGTGGAGCCGCGCGCAGTGCCCAGTCTTGACGCGCGGGATATGATTCCTGCTCCCGGTCGCGCATGCTCTAGCGGGGTCCACTGAAAGGCGCTAGTTGGCGTCGAGTCGTTGACCCTCAGCCTCACGCAGAGTAGGCGAGGATAAGATGCGGTGCGTTGTTCTCCAGCGGTATCATTACTTTTTTCCGACCCTTGTAGACACGGAAGCAGGGAAACCGGGGTCAGAGTAGAGTTTCATCCGGCTCCTCTGGCTATCTCTTGAAACGAAATTCGCGATGCCAAGAGAGATAGGTGGGATGAGGTCGTAGCTCTGGAGCCGCAGGCAGTCGCAACATGCGATTGGATGGGATTAGCCGATCCAGGTCGTCGGGCAGACCTTGCGGCGATAGCATTACGCGGCACTGATCATCGAGTGATAGTAGTCCTCTGTCGAACAGCCAGTGGATGGTGCCTGTTAGTGCCAGGCCATTGCGCACGGTATCTGGCCCATCAGCTTCCACTGGGCGAATATGGGCTGCCTGAACTTCCGGTCGCCCTCCGCCATTAATCAGCCTGAGACCTGTGACGGCGCAGGAGTTGTCATATGCGGCGCGCACATGGCGACGGAACACCTCGTCGCGGAACTTGCGCGAGACCAGGCGTTCGACAATCGGTCGAGTGACATACTCCGGAACGACATCTTCATTGACGCCAGATGTCAGCTCCCAAGGCTCAGCCTGATGCGAAAGTCCTAGTTGAACGATTGCTTCGAACTCGTTGCGAGGTAGTTGCCGCACCGATCGGCCAAATGCCCCTTTGTTGGTGCTGCCGTCATCCTTGCGGAGCAGTGCTTCCCTATAGATATCTCCTTCCCGGAACGGAACGGCGCAATCAAATTCGGTGTAATTCTTCAGATAGGCATAGAAATGTTCTGCCCGGCGCTCGTCCGGTTCGATGCGATCTACAAATGCCGTCGCAAAATAGGCTTGCCGGCCGCCGGAGCTGCTTGGTCCATCGTCGCGACGCGGTTCGTAGTAAACAATACCGTCGCCTAGGGCCAGTTGCACTTGGCGAAGATAGGTTTTTGGGAAGTGATAGCGCAGTTCCGGCTGATCGTCATAAGCCGAACTTTCTGACATTGTAAAAACAGCGTTGGTCATGGCCGAAGCACCCCTGTTGCCAGGTTACCAGGTAGGGGCTGACGTGGGGGCTGGTTGTGCCATCGCCGGCTTTTGAACACACTGCGCCTATGCGCCCCGACCGCCCAGAATTCACCTTCGTCCTGTTTGAACAGGAAGTCGCCAAATATTCCCCTGACATCCCGGTATTCGAGACGAAGTGGGAGAAGTACTCCTTCTTCGCGGGATTTTCGGGTGCGCTCATCGCCTACCTAGGTGTCTTCCTTCCTGTCGGCAATTGGAAAGTGGTGCTTGTGGTCGGCGGCTTCATTCTGGAGCTGGCTGCTTTCGCAGTACTTGTAACGATCATTGCCCGCCGAGAGTGGCAGAGCCTGCGCAATGGCAAGATCAACTTTGCGCGCGACATGGACGCTGACTATTCGCTCCATCGAAAGTTCATCGAATGGCTGCGAGGATATCCCTCGCCGGTTCTTCGAGGATGCTTGGGGTACGTGCGGCGTCGCGGCGAGAGAATGAAGCGAAAGCTCGGCCTGTTGAGCGGTGGTGTGGAGCGGTTGGGAATACTTCCTCTCCTCGCGGCCTTGTTCCTTCAGTTCCGCAGCTTCAAGTGGGAAGGCATTCCCAACTATCTTGAATTGCTCGCAGCTTTGGTTCTCATTGCCCTGTATGGCATCGGTTGGTGGTCGGTATTGACGACCCTGCGACTGGATACTTACGAGATGTTGCTGGCAGATGCACTGGACGACGACTTCGGCGTGAAAAGCGCATCGAAGTAGGAGGCAAAGCGGGGCGCCAGGTAAGAGTGCGTGGCTTTTCCTGCTTTCGTCCTCACTTTCGTCGCGCTTCCGTTGTCCCCAGAGCCTGCCCACTTTTCGGCCACCGCGAGAGAACGCCCCGATGCCACAGATGAATATCCGCGACATCTTGCTCCTGGGCCTGGCTCTGCTCCTCTCCGCCTGCACTACATCCCACTTCGATCCCCCTGAAATCCAAGGCCGCCCCGCCTTGGTCGACGACGCCGGCGACAAGCGTCTGTGGGTGCTGAGCAAGCAGGAAGAATCGCGGCAGGTCAGTGTCGGCGGGAGCAATCGCAGCAGCGGGCGCTGGCGCACGGATACGTATTTCCATTTTTCGATCAAGGCGTTCGATCCGCTGACGGCGCAGCCGGCGTGGACGCAGCGGCTGGTGACGCTGGGCGATGCGAAGGCGCGTGGTACCACGCCGTCGCGCGTGATCGGCTCCGATGTCGAGGCGCAGATGCTCGGGCAGGACGGCGAGCTGGTCTGGTTGCTGATCGGCAATGCGCCGTATGCGGTGAGTGCGCATGACGGGCATGTGGTCGGTGATGCCGTGGCGATTGAGAAGAACAATCCCGCGTTGGTGGGTCTGTTGCCGGTGGAGTCGAAGTATTTCGGGTTCGATGGCGGGCTGGTGCTGATGACGGCCGATGCGCGTCAGATGGTGATCCGTGGCGCGGACCTGAAGGCCAGCGACTATGTGGCGCGGGCGATCGTGGCGCCGGAGCCCGAGCGCGAGGCGAATGGCCGCGAGCGCATCGTGCCGATGCGCCCGCCGATCGGCGAGGTGCCCGCGCGTACGGCGACGCTGGGCGGGCAGTGGCTCGGCCTGTACACCGAGCGCGAAGCCGCCGATGCGCTGCATGACGAATTCGGTACGCGCTTTCGCTATCCGTACACCGTGCTCGATGAAGGCGCGCAGGCGCGGCGTACGTTCCATCGCGGCACCGTGGTGCAGGCGCAGCGTTTCGATGAGCGCTTTCCGCGGCTGGGCAAGCTGGAGCCGATCGCGGGTGCGCCGGTGTATCTGAAAGGCCGCTTCTTCAAGGATCCCAGCAAGATCGATACAGCCTTGACGATGACGGCGCCGGACGGGCTGATGGTCTGGCACAGCACGCGCATCGATCAGGCGGGGCGCTTGGCCTTGACGCGACTGGATGCCGAGTTGAAGCCAGTGTGGGAGGCGAGGTTGCCGCTCAGTGAGACGGGGACGATCAATCCGGTGTCGACGTGGTTGTTGCCGGGGCGGTTGGTGGTGATGGGGGACGAGGAGTCGGTGAAAGACGGGGTGACGAGTCGGGTTCCGCATTTGGTGTCGGTGGATTTGGGCACCGGCGAGTGGAAGGGGTGGGATTTGGTGGGTGAGAAGAAGTTGCCTTGATTTGAATTGAAGGCATCGCGGTCAGGCCCGCTCCCACAAGGGCCGCTCCCACAAGATTCACTTCCACAAGGCCCACTTCCACAAGTCCCGCTCCCACAAGACCCGCTCCCACAACCACGACTTCTGGCCTAGGTGGGTGGGGGCGGAAAGTGGTATCTGTCGGGTTCGATGCCGCCAGGGAGAGATCGCATGTCGCTGACCCGCCGTGAACTGATCAAGATCAGCGCGCTCGCCGCTGCTGCCACGATGGTGCCGACGCTCTCATCCGCGGGTCTGCCCGGGCCGGTCGGGCGCGCGGCGAAACCACTGCGCATCCTCATCCTCGGCGGTACCGGGTTCACCGGGCCGTTCCAGGTCAATTACGCGCTCGCGCGTGGCCACAAGATCACGCTGTTCAATCGCGGCAAGCGGCCATCGCCGGAATGGCCGGGCGAAGTCGAGCAACTGCATGGCGATCGCAATACCGGCGATCTGAAATCGCTCGAAGGTCGCACCTGGGATGTCTGCATCGACAACCCGACCAGCCTGCCGCGCTGGGTGCGCGATGCCGGCAAGGTGCTCAAGGGCAAGGTCGGGCACTACCTCTTCATCTCGACGATCTCGGTCTACGAAGACGGCACGAAACACGGCATGACCGAGGACGCGCCGCTCGCGAAATATCCGGGCAAGGACGCGATGGCCGAGACGCAGGAAACGCTGCGCGCCGATATCGAACATTTGTATGGCTCGCTGAAAGCCTTGAGCGAGGCGGAAGCGCATAAACAGTTCGGCAAAAATGTAACCATCGTCAGACCTGGCTACATCGTCGGCCCGCGCGACGAGACCGACCGCTTCACCTATTGGCCGCATCGCGTGGCGCAGGGCGGCGAGATGCTCGTGCCCGGCGACGGCAGCGATCCGATCCAGATCATCGATGGCCGGGATCTCGCCGAATGGATGGTGCGTCTGGCCGAAACCGGCACGACCGGCGTGTTCAACGCCGTCGGCCCCAACTACACGATGTCGATGGACGCGATGCTGCACGGCTGCCAGGCGGTCACCGGCGGCGGCGTGACGATGACGCATGTGTCGGCAGATTTCCTGGACGAACAGAAAGTCGAGACGCCGATCTGGGTGCCGGCCAAGAACAATGCCTTCGAAGGCTATGGCGATGTCAGCAATGCACGCGCAATCGCGACCGGCCTGACCTTCCGGCCGCTGGCGACGACAGTCACCGATCTGCTCGCCTGGTTCGGCAGCTTGCCGGCGGAACGGCAGGCGAAACTGCGCGATGGACTCACGCGCGAGCGCGAAGCGGAGTTGTTGGCGGCTTGGCATGCGGATGCCAGGAGCTGAGAGAGAGCATCGCGGTCAGGCCCGCTCCCACAGGATCTTGCGTAGCTTGTGGGAGCGGGCCTGACCGCGATAAGCCGTTGCAAAACCCAAGATCGATCAACCAAGGAACGCTCTTCATGATCCGATCCCTCGCCACCAGCTGCCTGCTCGTGCTGTCCTTCGCCGCGTCCGCCGCCGACCCGGTCCCCGCAGCAAAACCCACCTACGATAAAGACCTCGCCACCCGCCTCGGTGCCGACGAACGCGGCATGCGCGCCTACATCCTGGTGATCCTGAAAACCGGACCCACGCGCGTACCGGACGGCGAGGCGCGCGATGCGATGTTCGCGGGGCATTTCGCCAACATGGGCCGGCTGGCCAAGGCAGGGAAACTGGTCACCGCCGGTCCGTTCTCCGACGACCCGGCGGGCTGGCGCGGTCTGTTCCTGTTCGCGGTCACCGATATCGAGGAAGCCAAGCGCTTGGTCGCCACCGACCCGGTCATCATCAATGGCGAAATGGTCGCCGAATACCACGTCTGGTACGGCTCGGCCGCCGCGATGATGATTCCCGAGGTCCACCCGCAGCTGCAGCCCCCGAAAAAGCCCGGCACCGAGGACTGATTCCCCACGCGGCCGGTGCTTGGCCGCCGCCGCCGTTCTGCGCAATACTCCCCGTCGAACAGACCGCGCCGGCCGCAGGATCGGGCGCGGTTTTCTCGTTTTCGGCGACGCATTCCAGACAGGGGCTCTTCCATGACCGATTGGTACTACGCCCGCGGCGGCCAGCAGCACGGCCCGGTGAGCTTCGAACAGCTGCAGCATCTCGTGCGGACCGGCGGCATCGATCCGGCGGTGGACAGCGTGTGGAATTCGACGATGTCCGGCTGGAAGCTGGCCGGCGAAATGCGCGAACTGTTCGACGCGCCCGCGCACCCGCAGCCCGTGGCGTCCGGCGGCGCCAATCCTTATGCCGCGCCGCAAAGCCGCTGGGACGACCCAAGCTATGCCTCGACGATTGGTCTGGCGGAAATCGTGCCGGGCAGCCAGCCGATCGATGCGATGGAATGCGTGCGTCGCGGCTTCGATCTGACCAAGCGCTATTACCTCAATATTTTCCTGATCGGCCTGGTGTATTTCATCTGCGTGTCCGGCCCCGGTTTCATCTGGGGAATCATCGACATGATGATCACGGTGGCGACCTCGCGCGAGCAGGGCGGCCCTGTCGAGCCGGGTGCGGTGCGCATCGTGCTGTCGATGTTTGTGCAGATCATCCTGCAGGTGTTCTCGATCTTCCTGCAGCTGGGGCTGGTGCGCGTGGGCCTGAATCTGGTCTCGGGCCGGGAAGTTTCGGTCGGCATGCTATTTGGCGAAGGCAGCAAGCTGCTGCGCGCGATCGGCGCCTCGCTGCTGTTCGGCATCGCCTTCATGATCGGCATCCTGTTGCTCATCTTTCCGGGCATCTACATCGCGATGCGCTACGGCCAGTTCCTCACCGCCATCGTCGACCGCGACCTCGGCGTCATCGCGGCCTTCGAATACAGCTCCACGCTCACGGAAAACAGCCGCGTGAATCTGTTCGTGCTGGCCCTGCTGAGTTTCCTGATCGTCATGGCCGGCATGCTTGCCTGCTTCATCGGCCTGATCTTCGCCGGCCCGGTCGTCTGGCTCGCCGGCATCGTCGCGTATCGCTGGATGCAGTACGGCAGCGACGCCGTGAGGGATCAACCGGGGACTGAGACGCCGATGCTGGCGGGCTGAGCGGGGCATGAAAAAACTCATCGGTGTTCTGCTTCTGCTGAGCGCAGGCCTGGCGCAGGCCGCGGACAAACCCGCGCCTGCCCCCGTCGTGCATACGATCGTGCTGGTACGCCACGGGCACTACGTGGCCGATCCCGCGGCCGATCCCGCGCGTGGGCCCGGCCTGTCACCGCTCGGCGTGGCGCAGGTGCACCTGACCGGCGCGCGCTTGGCCCGGGGTCCGCTGGCGTTCGATGCGCTGTATGTCAGCCCGATGCAGCGCGCCCGCGATACGGCGGCGGTGATTGGCGAGGATTTCCCCGGCCGCCCGTTCACCGTCGTCGACGATCTGGAAGAATGCACGCCGCCCACGCGCCGTGCGGACATCATGGCCAAGGAAACGCCCGAGGACCTGGCCGCCTGCCAGGCGCAGCTCGACCGGATCTTCGCGACGTATTTCCGGGCAGCGCAGGGCAAGAGTCAGACCGATCTGTTCGTCTGCCACGGCAACGTGATCCGTTACCTGATCACGCGCGCGCTCGGCGTCGACAGCCAGGCCTGGCTGGAAATGTCGGTCGGCCACGCCAGTATCACCACGATCCGCATCAAGGCCGATGGCAGCATGCAGGTCATCGCCGCCGGCGACGTCGGCCATCTGCCGCCGAACATGCTCACCGGCACCAGCGCCGACATGGACCGCAGCCTGGCCGTGCCGCCCCTAACCTTGAGTCAATGATTCTCGCGATGGCCGTAGCTGAGCACCCGCGTGATCTGCCACTGGCCGTCCTTTTCGCGCCAGACCATTGAGAAATCCGCGATGCCTTCGCAGGCGCCGGTGTCGAACTGGCAGAAGCGATGCGTGCCCTGGACGATGGCACCAAAATCCTTGACCGGGTACGCGCGCAGGCTGCCGGCCACGAGTTCGCGACGGAAATGGCCGCAAACGTATTTCTGCGTGTTCGCGATCATCGCGTCGCGCGTCCAGGTCACGCCGCCGGTGTCGTGATAGAACTCGACGTCGGGCGCGAAGAACGCCGCATGCTTGTCCAGCTCACCGGGCGCGTCGCAGTGATTGAACGCGTCGAACACCGCGCCGTCGAGTGCCGCCATGCGCTCGAGCAAGGGGTCCGCCGCGTTAGCGGCATCGGCCGCTGCGACGGTGACCGGCAGCAGCAGGGCCGCGAAGGAGAGCAGGGCGATCTGCGGCAGAAATTTCATCGGCGATCCGGAGTGAGGGCAGGGAGTGCGACGCGTGCACGGCACTTTAGCGACTCGCGGTAAACTTTGCGCTACCGACCCTTGCAGCGACCTCGCCATGAGCCCGAACCCCGTCTACCTCCATGCCCTGCAGGAAAGCGTGCGCCAGTCGCCGTACCCGAACCTCATCGGCATGCGCATCGCTTCGATCGAATTCGATGCCTGCCGCATTGTGCTCGAACTCGGCGAACGGCATATGCAGCCTTTCGGCATCGTGCACGGCGGCGTGCTCGCGACCCTGATCGATACCGCGACCTTCTGGGCCGGCTTCCTGCGCTTGCCCGAGGACGCCGGGTTGGTGAACGTCGACCTCAAGCTCAATTATCTGAAAGCCGTTGCCGGCGGCAAGCTGCGCGCGGAAGGACGTTGCCTGCGCGCCGGTCGTCAGATCAGCTATTCCGAAGCGAGCGTGTTCGACGAAAAAGACGAGCTGATCGCGCACGGCACGTCGACGCTGATGGCTTTGCCGGGCAAGGGCCTCCAGCTCGGCGTCGCGAAATTCCTGTAATCCCGCCGGTTATTTGCGCGCGCGTGCCAGGCACTGGCGGTAACGACCTTCGACACGCGTGGCGAACCATTCGGTGGTCAGCTGGCGCGTGATCTTGGGGCTGTCGAGGCGGATGCGCGGCATCATCTCGCGTGGCAGCGGTTTGCCGGTTTTCTGTTCGGCGAGGGCGTAGACCCGTTCGTAGAGCTCGGTCTTCTCGAAGCGCAGTGTCTGGCCCCGCTGCAGCGCTCGGCGGATCTGCGCATGGCTCAGGTTCAGGGCGGGCGCCAGCGAACGCAGCGCGGTTTCGGTCGCGCCGATGTCCTTCTTCTTGCGGCCGTAGCCGATCAGGTCGCCGTCCAGATCCAGACGCGCATCCGCCGCGATGCTCACGGCCTGCTGGAACGCGGCATTGCGGCTGGCGTAGAACCCGGCATTGAAATCGGCAAAGCGATAACGCAGCGAGGAATACGAGGTCTGGTAACCGAGCAGATGTGCGACGCCGAAATACACGCCACCGCGTCGCGTGAACACCTCGCCGCGCACCGTGTCGTCCTCGGCGAGTGGATACGGGTACGGCCGCGCTTTCACGTACTGCTCGGCGAAACCGATGCTGACCTGCATCGGACCGCCGGTATGCACCGGGTTCACGCCGCCGAGCAGTCGCCGGCCCATCGGCACGGAATCGATGAAGTCCTCGAAGATATCGTTGAGGTCTTTCTCGGTGCGCACGGCAGCCAGGCGGGCTTCGTAGGTCTGGCCGTTCGGCGAGTCGAAGCCGAGTGCGCCTTGCACGACGAACAAGGGGATATGCATCCGCGTCGCGCGGCGATCGATTTCGTCGCGCGCGATTTTCGCCAGGCCCGGCACGACGGGATCGACACGGTAGCCCGATTCCTGCTCGATGACCGCGAGTGTGGCGCACAGGTTCGGCGTGACCGGACGGATTTCCAGCGACTCGAATGCGGCGTAGATGTCGGTCGCCCAGCCCTGGCGGTCGGCGAGCTTTGGTGGCAACAGACGCACGATCTGCGCGCGCACCTGATCGGGGCTGGGCGGCGGTTCGGCGGTATCGCAGCTGGCGAGTGCGAGGATCGGCGCGAGCAGCAGGCAGAGGCGGAGACGGTGCGGTCGGTGCATCGTCGCAGTGTGCCGGGTTTTCGCTTTTTGCAGGAGCGGACCCTGTGGGAGCGCTCCCACAATTTTCAAGCCGAACAACGGCCGCCGGAGCCAAAGAGAAGGGGCCAGAGGGGACCCGCGCTGTCGCGAATCTCCTCTGGCCCCTGGTCGTCCGTGCAGCGCGGGTTTAGCGCGACTTCAGCAGACGAGCCGCGCGGCGGCGGTTGCGAGCCTTCTTCATGGCGAGTTCCGGGTGGGAGTAAGGGGGCGCGATTGTCCCACAGACCGGCAACGCGTGCCGGCATCAGGCAATTTGACCGAACCGGGCGCCGTATCACACGACCGGCGGACGACGGGCGCGATCGGCCCACGCCAAGTTCACGCAACCGGCGTAGGCTGGTGCTCGGCGGTGTCCAACACCCGGAACCCGCTGGGGACCCCGATGAGAGATTTGCGTCCGCTCCGCCATGCCGAGATCGGAAGCCAGGCGATCCTGGACGCATTGACTGCGCACATCGCCCTGCTCGATGCCGAGGGCGTCATCACGTCGGTCAACCAGGCCTGGCGCGATTTCGGCGACGCCAACCGCCGGCACAGCCCCGGGCATGAAGTCGGCACGAACTACCTGGACATCTGCGACGAGGCCGAAGGCGACGATGCCTTGCTCGCCCGGCATGCCGCCGCCGGTATCCGCGCCGTGCTTTCCGGGGAAGCGCCGCATTACTCGCTCGAATATCCCTGCCATTCGCCGGCGATGCAGCGCTGGTTCGTATTGACGGTCACGCCCATCGGCCCGGAGCAGCCAGCCGGGGTGGTGGTGATGCATGTGGATATCAGCGAGCGCATGCGCATCGCGGAAGTGCTGAGCCGCCAGCAGACCGAACTGCGTGTCCTGTTCGACCTGATGCCGGCGATGGTCTGGTTCAAGGACACGCAGAACACCATCCTGCGCATCAACCAGTTCGCCGCGGCTGCGGCCGGTCGCGCGGTCTGCGAGATCGAGGGTCGGTCTGCCGCGGAGATCTATCCCAATGAATCGGATGCGTTCTACGCCGATGACCTGGAAGTGATTGCCTCGGGCCGGCCCAAGCTGGGCATCGTGCAGACCCTGACCGGCGAGGACGGACGCGAGCACGTGCTGCAGTTGGACAAGGTGCCGTATTTCGACGACCAGCGGCAGGTCATCGGCATCGCGGTACTGGCCCGCGACATCACCGAACAACGCCGTGCCATGCAATTGCTGCGCGAGAGCGAACGCCGTTTCAGCGACATGCTCGGCAATATGCACCTGGCCTCGGTGACGCTCGACCGCGAGGCGCGCATCACCTACTGCAATCCGTACCTGCTGCGCCTGACCGGGTGGACGCTGGCGGAGGTGTTGGGGCGCGACTGGTTCGAGACCTTCATGCCGGCCGAACTCGGCGACAGGAAGCCGACGTTCGCGGCCCTGCTGGAAAACGCTCCCGAGGCCTGGCACGTCGAAAACGAGATGTACACGCGCACGCGCGAGCGTCGCCTGTTGCGTTGGAACAACTGCGTGCTGCGTTCGGAAACCGGCGAGGTCGTCGGCGTTTCCAGCATCGGCGAGGACATCACCGAGCAGCGGCAGGCCGAGGCCGCCGTGGCCCAGGCGGCGGAACGGCTGCGCCAGAGTGAGGGCCTGAAGGCGGCGATCCTGCAATCCTCGCTCGATTGCATCATCGCGATCGACCACGAAGGCCACATCGTCGAATTCAATTCCGCCGCGGAAACGACGTTTGGCTATACGCGCGCGCAGGCCCTGGGCCAGCCAATGGACGAGTTGATCGTGCCCCTGCGATTTCGCGACGCGCATCGCCGCGGCATGGCGCACTACCTCGCCACGGGCGAGGGGCCCGTGCTCGGCAAGCGCATCGAACTCGACGCGATGCGTGCCGACGGCAGCGAATTTCCGATGGAGCTGACCATCGCGCCGATCGGCGAGACGGCGACGCCGATGTTCACTGGCTTCATCCGCGACATCACCCAGCGGCGGGAAGCGGAGCGGCGCCTGCAGCGACTCAATCGCGTCTACGCCGTGCTTAGTGGCATCAATGCCCTGACCGTGCGCGTGCACGAGCGTTCGGAACTGTTCCGCGACGCCTGCCGTATCGCGGTCGAACTCGGGCAGTACAGCGTCGCCTGGATCGGCCTGGTCGACGGCCGGCAGCGGCAGGTCATTCCAGCGGCATCGGCCGGCACCTCGGCGAGCTTCCTGGCCGACAATTACGACAGCTTTCCGCTGCGCGAAGATGCCACCGGTGCGAATACGGCGGTGGCGCAGGCCGTACGCCAGCGGCGGACGATCGTATCCAATGAATTGCGCAACGATTCCCGCGTGATGCTGGCGCACGAACCGTTCGCGGCGGGCGCGCATTCGCGCATCGTGTTGCCCTTGCTGGTCAATGGCGAGGCCGTGGGCGTGTTGGTGCTCTATGCCGCCGGCGCGGGCTTCTTCGATAGCGAGGAGCTGGCGCTGTTGACCGGCTTGGCCGATGACATCGCGTTCGCGATCGGACATATCGAACGGGGCGAGCGCCTGGCCTATCTCGCGCGTTACGATGAGTTGACCGGCCTCGGCAACCAGGCCTCGTTCCTCGAGCGCTTGCAGCAGAAGATCCATGCCACCGGGGACAGCGAGGTCAAGACCGCGGTCTTCGTGGTCGACATCGAGCGCTTCAAGGAAATCAATGACGCCCTGGGCCGCAAGACCGGCGACGAGGTGCTGCGGCAACTCGCGGCGCGTTTCGGCCGGCTGGACGGCGAGGGCATTCATCGCTTCGCGCGCATCAGTGGCGACCGCTTCGCCATCTACGCGCCGGGCATGGGCAATGTCGAGCAGGTCGGCCGCTATGTCGAGGAGCGGATGGCGAAGGTGTTCAGTCCAAGCTTCCACGTCGGCGGCAACGAACTGCATGTCTCGATCAAGCTCGGCATCGCCATCTATCCCGACGACGGCAGCGATGCCGATGAGGTGCTGCGCCATGCCGAAGCGGCCTTGAAGAAGGCCAAGGCCACCGGCAACCGCTATCTGTTCTTCGCGCACAAGATGACCGAGCGCGTCGCCGAGCGCCTGTCGCTGGAGGGGCGCCTGCGCCAGGCGCTGGAGCGCAACGAGTTTGTCCTCTACTACCAGCCCAAGATCAATCTCGTGAATGGAGCGCTGACCGGCGGCGAAGCCCTGATCCGCTGGAACGATCCGCAGACGGGCCTGGTGCCGCCCGGGCTGTTCATTCCCGTGCTCGAAGAAACCGGCCTGATCTTCGACGTCGGCCGCTGGGCAATGCACAAGGCGATCGAGGACTACCTGCGCTGGCTCAATGCCGGCCTGGCCTCGGTGCGCATCGCCGTCAACGTGTCGCCGCTGCAACTGCGTTCGCGCAGTTTCGTCGAGGAGGTGCGGCAGGCCTTGTCGGTCGACCCGCGCGCCGCGGCGGGGCTGGAACTGGAAATCACGGAAAGCCTGGTCATGGAGGACGTCGCCCACAACATCGCGATCCTGCAGGCGGTACGCGACATGGGCGTGACGATCGCGGTCGACGATTTCGGCACGGGATTCTCCTCGCTCAGCTATCTGTCGAAGCTGCCGATGGACACGCTCAAGATCGACCGCATGTTCGTCAACGACATGACGGCCACGCCGCAGGGTGAGGCCCTGGTGTCGACGATCGTCAACATGGCGCATTCCTTCCAGCACAAGGTGGTTGCGGAGGGCGTCGAGACCGAGGCCCAGCGGCAGATCCTGCGCCGTCTGGGCTGCGATGAGATGCAGGGCTTCCTAGTCAGCCGGCCGCTGCCCGGCGATACCTTCGCGTCCAGCTTCCTGCTAGCTCCCTCGGGTCACTAGGCACGCATGCTGCGTCGGCGCCGCATCATGTTCGGCTCGGCGCTCGCGGCGCTGGTGGGCGTTGCGCTGTTGTTCGGGTCGATCGTCTGGTTTCTCTGGAACGAATCGGTCAACGCCGAAGAAGCCAATGCTGGCGGTCTCGCCGATGCCCTGGGCCGGCGCACCGAGCATATTTTCCTCGACACGCGCGACATGCTCGCAGGCTTCGATCATCTGACCGCCGAGCGCTGTTCGCCCGAACACCTGCGCGCCTTGCAGGACGCCGCCGTGTCGCGCCCGTATGTGCGAGCGATCGGCTACTGGCACGCGGCGCAACGGCAATGCGGCGTGGGATTCGTGCCCGGCGAGGGCCTCAAGCCCACGCGCGCCGACCGCATCTACGACACCGGCGTGATCGCCTGGTGGCCGAGTCCGCAGACCGATGTCGGCGGCGTGCAATTGTTCTTGATGCGCTTTGGCGACCACGACGTGGCGATCGACCCGAGCCTGCTACTTGACCTGGGGCCGATGGAGCGCCGGCAAGCAGGCCTGTGGGTGGAAAAACTGCGCATGGCCTCGAGCCCGGTCGGCGCGCAGTTGCCGCTGCCGGAAACCCTGCCCGTGGGCGTGACCATGGATCGAGCGCAGGGCCGCGTCGTCTCGCATTTCGCGCGCAATGGCCTGTTGCCGATCGATATCGTCGCCATCGAACCGATCGACGATTTCTGGCATCGCCACGCGCAGTCGCTGGCGATCGGCGCCGGCGTCGGGCTGGTGCTCGTGGCGGCGTGGATCTATCTGATCCTGCGTTATTCCCGCCATCAGCTCAGTCTCGCCACGGAGTTGCGCGATGCCCTCGCCGAAGGCGAGATCCGCGTGCACTACCAGCCGGTCATCGAACTCAAGACCGGTCGCTGCGTCGGCGCCGAAGCCCTGGCGCGCTGGGAGCGCGACGGCGGCGAGGCGGTGAGCCCGGATGTTTTCATTCCCGTCGCCGAAGAGTCGGGTCAGGTCCAGGATCTGACGATCGCGGTATTGCGCACCACGGTGCGCGAGATGCGCAAGGTGCTGAAGGAATTTCCCGCCATCAGCATCAACCTCAATCTCGCGCCGGACGATCTGAAAAACGACCGCATCGGGACCGAGGTCGCGCGTTGCCTGGAGATTGCCGGGCTACCGACGAATTCGCTGAAACTGGAGATCACCGAACGCGCCCTGGTCAACAGCGACACCTCGCGCGCGCTGATCCGGGCATTCCGCGATCGCGGGCACCAGGTGGCCGTGGACGATTTCGGTACCGGCTATTCCAGCCTTTCCTACCTGCAGAGTTTCGAGCTGGACGTGCTCAAGATCGACAAATCCTTCGTCGACGCGATCGGCACGGAGGCGGCGACCAGCCAGGTGATCGTTCACGTCATCGAGATGGCCAAGTCCCTAGGATTGGCGACGGTCGCCGAAGGTGTCGAAACACCCGATCAGGTGGTCTGGCTGCTGGCGCACGGAGTGTCGTACGGACAGGGCTTCATCTTCAGCAAACCCTTGCCTGCAGGAGCGTTCATTGAGTTCTTCCGCGCCAATCGTCGATCCCATCCCTGAGTCTGCGCCCCGGGGCCGTGCCCGTTATCGCTGGCTTCCTTTGCTCGCCATGACGATCCTGTGGATGTCGGCCTGCTCGACGATGCCCGCGCGTACACCGCCGCCGGCAACGCCGACGCCGCGGCCGCCGCCGGCAGTCGTGCCGGTCACCCCGGTCGCCGAGCCGGCGCCGGCCTTCGTCGTACTCGCGCCGGCCAGCTACGAGCAGGAAAAACGGCGCATCCGACAGACGCTGGGGAAAAACGATCGCGAAGCGCTGGCCGCGTCCGAGGTCGGCTATTACCTCGATGTGCTGCAAGGTCGTCTGCGGCAAGTCGCGGGCCGGAATGTCGTCGTCACGCGCAAGGGTGAGCGCCTCGTGCTCGATCTGTCGCGACAGGTGAGTTTCGAACCAACGGGATCGCAGCTGGGTCCGGGCACGCGCGAATCGATGGCGGCCCTGAACAAGGTGCTGGTTGAGTACCGGAATGTGCTCGTTTCGGTGCGGGTCAGCCCGGTGGATGCCGCGTCGCTGAGCAATCCGCGCCTGGCCGAACAGCGGGCGCTGTCATTGGCGCGGCAATTCGCCGATGCCGGCGTGGCGAACAAACGCATTGTCGTCGCGGGCGTGCCGGCGAAGCCGGGGCGTGCGAGTGCCACGCGCGTGGAACTGCAGCTCGAGCCGATCGTTCGTCCTTGAGCCGGTCTGTAGCGTAGGCTGGGCCGGGGCACGCCGCCGGGGAAGGCGACGTGGCGAACGCAATCACGACGGGAGGTAGGAATGAGCATCGAACTGAAGATGTTGGTGTGGGCGATGGTGCTGGGTCTGGTGCAGATCGGCCTGGCCGCGACACTGACCACGCAACAGCGTGGCCTGGGTTGGAATGCCGGCCCGCGCGATGGCGTGCCGCCACCGCTGACCGGCGTGGCCGGGCGGCTGGATCGGGCCTCGAAAAATTTCCTGGAGACGTTCCCGTTTTTCGCGGTCGCGGTGCTCCTGGTGACGCTGTTGCAGAAGAACGACGGGCAAACGGCGCTGGGTGCGCAGATCTATTTCTGGGCGCGGGTGGCCTACGTGCCGGTGTATGCGGCCGGCATTCCGTATCTGCGCACGGTGATCTGGGCGGCGGGGTTGGTGGGGCTGCTGATGGTCCTCAAACCTCTTTGGTGAACGCGGCTGGCCGCGGTTCAGCGGACCTTTTCGGGCGGAAGGCGTAAAATCGCCTTCCCCTTCAGGATTTGCGGAGACAGCCATGGCTACCGGCTGGGCCGGCGACGGCGCCGTGCAAGACCAGATCGATGCGACGATCAAGGACGGCATCAAGCGGGTGCGCAGCCAGCTGCCGCAAGGCCCGGGACTGCTGCGCTGCGAAGACTGCGACGAAAAAATTCCCGCGGCACGGCGCAAGGCTGTGCCGGGCGTGCGTCGCTGCGTTTCCTGTCAGGAAATCCACGATGCGGAAGGGGATGGGTTCAGTGGGTACAACCGGCGGGGGAGCAAGGATAGTCAGTTGCGCTGAGGGGAAGCTCGCATTCCGCAACGGTGTCGCGATTGGCGCCCTTGCGTCCGCGCTTCAAGTCGCCGCACGTTACCGGCTTGGTTGAATCGCGGACGCAAGGGCGCTTTGTCTGTTGAGGTACATCACAGCGGGAAAGCTGTGCTTGATGCCCTTGCTTTTCCCATAAATTTTCTGCGGTTGGTCTGGCGGTCTTGCCTGCGCAGTTCGACCAAGCCGGTAACGTGCGGCGACTCGAAATGCGCAGGCAAGACTGCCATTGCGATGGACGCTTTTGATCTTTTGATGATTCCAAGCTCGTACATCGATGCTGCGTCGCGATTGGCGCCCTCTCGTTCGCTCTCTGAACTGCCGCACGTTACCGGCTTGGTTGAATCGCGGACGCAAGGGCGCTCTGTCTGTTGAGGTACGCCACTGCGGAAAAGCATGGGCTGGTGCTTTTGCTTTTCCCATAAATTGTCTGCGGTTGGTCTGGCGGTCTTGCCTGCGCAGTTCGACCAAGCCGGTAACGTGCGGCGACTCGAAATGCGCAGGCAAGACCGCCCTTCGCGAAGAAAGCTCAGTGCCTTGTGCCGGCCTTCAGCGGTTTTTTGGATTTCACGGGCATCACTTCCACCGCGAGGGTGAACGTGCGCATTTCGTTGGGATTGATCGCGCCGACGCCGATGAGTTTGCGGGCGATTTCCTCGCCGCGATCGTTGCGGATCGAGACGACGACGTTGTATTCCCAGGGGTCGCCATCGGGCGGGTGGCGGATGCTGCCTTCGATGCGCAGCGGCGTCAGCGTGCCGGGGTCGGTCGCGATTGCGCCGGGCTCGAAGCGCAAATGATGCTTGCAGCCCGGACAGATCGCCGCGCTTTCGAGGATGGCTTCCTTGCAATGCGGGCACTCGCGGGTTGCCCCTGGAGTGCCCGGGCGCAGATTGCTCATGAGCTCGAACCGCTCTCCGCGTGGCCGCCATTGCGGCCGGACTTCCCGGCTTTGTCGTCCCAGCCGAAATCGGCCTGGCCGCGCATGCGGGCACCGGCGGCAACAGTCATTGAGGTGGCTTTGACGTCGCCGATGATGACGCCGGTCGCAAGCAGTTCGACACGCGAGGCGCTTTCGATATTGCCTTCGAGTTCGCCGGAGACCATGACTTTGTCGGCATGCACGCCGCCGGTGACCTTGGCGCCGGACTCGATGGTCAAGTCGCCCTGGACGTTGACGTCGCCCTTGAACTTGCCGTGGATGCGGACGCTGCCGGCGCCATCGATCTTGCCTTCGATGGTGATGTCGGCGGCGATGGTGGATTCCTTGCGCACGACGTCGGGCTCGGTACGCGCGGGCGGGGTGGGGGCGGCGCGGAAGGGTTCGGGTTCGGGCGGAACGAAACTGGGACGGTTGGCCTCTTTGGTGTCGGGCGCAGGCGTCGGTGCGGGCTTGGCGGGGGACTGATCTTTCCAGATGGACATGGCAGTGGCCTCTGAGCAGCGGGGGGCTTTCGAGGCTAACAGCCACAGCGGTCAACATGTAAGCACCGCTTCAGCTGGCGGTCAGCAAAAACGGCTGTTTGCGATGGGTTTTTAATGAAATATTTTCGGGTTCATTTAGGTGAACACGATTTCTTGGCTTGGCATGATGTTTCGGCTCGCAGCGTGCACATCGATGCTGCGTCGCAGAAAGCGCCCTTGTGCTCGCGCTTCAAGTCGCCGCACGTTACCGGCTTGGTTGAATCGCGAGCACAAGGGCGCTAGACCGGATGAGGTACATCATTGCTTACAAAACCGTCGGTTTTTCATTCAATTTTCTACGGTTGGTCTGGCGGTCTTGCCTGCGCAGTTCGACCAAGCCGGTAACGTGCGGCGACTCGAAATGCGCAGGCAAGACCGCCTTCGCCATGGACGATTTTGATCTCTTGATGATTCCAAGCTCGCACATCGATGCTGCGACGCTGAGGGCGCCCTTGTGCTCGCGCTTCAAGTCGCCGCACGTTACCGGCTTGGTTGAATCGCGAGCACAAGGGCGCTCGATCGGTTGAGGTACATCACGGCGGGAAAGCTCTGCTTGATGCTTTTGCTTTTCCCATAAATTTTCTGCGTTTGGTCGAGCGGGCTTGCGTTCGCGCTCCGACCAAGCCGGTACCGTGCGGCGACTCGGAGCGCGAATGCAAGACCGCCTACGGCGAAAGCCCCGCTCTACAACCGCTCTACAACCGCTCGTTCCCAGGCAGATAGCGCCATTGGCCGATGGGCATCTTGGCGAGCGAGACGCGGCCGATGCGCAGGCGTTTGATCGAGACGACCTGCAGGCCGACTTCGGCGCACATCGCGGTGATCTGGCCGTCGCGGACACCTTTCATGGCGAAGCGCAGGCGGGTTTCGTTTTGCCAGCTGACTTTCGCCGGCGCGGGCGCGCGGCCCTGGTAGTGCAGGCCGAGGGCGAGCTGGCGCAGGCCGTAGGGTTTGATTTCGCCGGCGACTTCGACGACGAATTCCTGTTCGATGCGATCGGCGTCTTCGCCGATGCGGCGCAGGAGTCGGCCGTCCTGGGTGTAGACGAGCAGGCCGCTGGCGTCGCGTTCGAGGGGCATGACGGCCGTCTGGCGGGCGAAATGCCGGCGCAGGAAACGGATGCCGGTGGGGTCGTCCTGCCAGCGCGAATCGGCATTCAACAGCGGCGCCGCCGGTTGCGGGCCGTCGACGGAGTCGAAGCCGGAGGGCTTGTGCAGCAGCAGGGTGGCCGGTTCGGTGGGTGCGAGTTGGGCGTTCGCATCGAGTTCGACCTGTTGCCCGGACACCATGAACTGCGGTTCGTCGATCAGTTCGCCGTCCACGCGCACCCAGCCGCCCTCGATGTATTGCTCGGCCTCCAGGCGCGAGCAGCCGGTCAGTTCGATGACGCGTTTGGCGAGGCGAACCGGATCGGACATGGGGGAAACCTGTGGGAATGTTCGTCAGTGTAAGCGCATGACTGCCGGAGGGCGTCGCGTTGGCGCCCTTGCGCCCGCGTTTCGAGTCGCCGCACGTTACCGGCTTGGTCGAAACGCGGACGCAAGGGCGCTGGACCGTTCGTCGCAAGCCTGGTCTAGGCCCGGCGATTGTGTCGTGTGGGTTCGACCCCATGTAGGAGGCTCCCGTGTTCGTGGGGCTTTGCATGATTCCCTTGTCCATCCTCGATCTCGCGCCGGTCACCGTGGGCAGTACGCCGACGCAGACCTTCGCCAATACGCTCGAACTCGCGCAGGCGGGCGAGCGGCTGGGGTATCGCCGGTACTGGCTGGCCGAGCATCACAACATGCCCGGCATCGCGAGTGCGGCGACGGCGGTGTTGATCGGCCATGTCGCTGGCGGGACGTCGACGATTCGTGTCGGGGCCGGCGGCATCATGCTGCCCAACCACGCGCCGCTGCAGGTCGCCGAACAATTCGGCACGCTGGCATCGCTGTATCCGGGGCGCATCGATCTGGGACTGGGTCGCGCGCCCGGCACCGATCAGGCGGCCACGCGCGCGCTGCGTCGCTATTACCAGGGCGCGGATGAATTTCCGGCCGATGTCGTCGAACTCCTGCGCTATTTCGAACCGGCCACCGACGACCAGCCGGTGCGTGCCGTACCGGGTGCCGGCACGGACGTGCAAGCATGGATCCTCGGATCGAGTCTTTTCGGCGCGCGCCTGGCCGCTGCCCTGGGACTGCCGTATGCCTTCGCCTCGCATTTCGCGCCGGAGGCGCTTGATGAGGCGATCGCGCTCTACCGCCGTGAATTCCAGCCGTCGGCGCGCCTGTCGACGCCCCACGTCATGCTGGCGCTGAACGTGGTCGCCGCCGACGACGACGCTGAGGCCGCGCGTCTTTTCACCACGCAGCAGCAGGCATTCGTGAACCTGCGCCGCGGCCGGCCGGGACTCATACCACCGCCGTTGGCCTCGGCCGGGGCGATCCGCGAATTCTGCACGCCGGTGGAGAAGGCCGGCGTCGACCGGGCGCTGGCCTGTGCCGTGGTCGGTGCGCCGGACACGGTACGCGCGGGTATCGCCGCGTTCGTCGCACGTCATCGCCCGGACGAGCTTCTGCTCACGGCGAACATCTTCGATCACGCCGCGCGACTGCATTCGTTCGCGCTGGCGATGCAGGCCCTGTCGGCCTGAACCGGGGTTGGTCGAGGGCCGGGCTGGGATTCGCCGCTTCTTTAGGCGTAGGCTAGGGGCAAGCCACCCGGGGGGGAGGGATGCGCGCACTGGTGCAGAGGCTGCGGACCGACTTCCAGCTGACGATCATCACATCGTTCGGCGGCGCGGCCTTGTTCGGCATCCTGCCTTTCGCGGTCTACCGGTTCGTCAGCGGCAACGCGGTCGCCGGTACGCTCGATCTCGCCATCGTCATCAGCATTCTCGCCGCGGTTGCGCATGCCTGGCGCAACGAGGACCGGCGTGCGGCAAGCCTGTTCGTCGCCATCGTGAACACGGTCGGCTGTCTGGCCAGCGCGACGGTGCTCGGTCCGCCGGGGCTGTACTGGATGTATCCGGCGCTGCTGGGGAATTTCCTGCTGCTCAGCCGCAACGTCGCCGTGCTGGTGACGGCGATCGCGATGCTGATCCTGACCGTGCAGCACCGGGCTTACGATTCCAATATGCAGCTGGCGATGTTCCTGGCTACGGCGGCGGTGTCGGGCATGGTCGCATTCGTGTTCGCGTACCGCACCGAGACGCAGCGCGAGCAGCTGGAACTGCTCGCCACGCTCGACCCGCTGACGGGCATGCAGAACCGGCGCGCGATGGAACGCGAATTGCAGCTGGCGGTGGAGATCAGCAAACGCGACGGCTCCGCCTTCGGATTGGCGATGCTCGATCTGGATCATTTCAAGCGCATCAACGACCACTACGGCCACGAGGCCGGCGACGAGGTGCTGGTGCGCTTCGCCGGTCTGATCCGCGACTGCACGCGCAAGGCCGATCGTTGCTTCCGTTTTGGTGGCGAGGAATTCGTCCTGCTCATGCCCGGCACCGATGCCCAGGCCCTGCTGGCGATCGACCGGCATGTGCGCGTGCGCATCGCCGACCGCCTGCGCTGCGACGACGGCCCGGTGACGGTGTCGATCGGCGGTGCCGCCCTGCGTCGCGGCGAAGACTGGCAGTCGTGGCTCGCGCGTGCGGATGCGGCGCTGTACCGGAGCAAGAGCGAAGGCCGCAACCGCACGATCGTCGACGAAGCCCGCTGGGAGCCCACCGCGTAGGTCCGCCCCCGGGAAACAGGTCATAATGGCCGCCCCCTGTTTGCGAACCGCGCCGTCCCTGATGAAAACCCCCAAGGGTCTGCAGCCCCTGATCGATGACGGTGTGATCGACGAGGTGCTGCGGCCGCTCAAGAGCGGCAAGGAAGCGTCGGTTTACGTCGTGCGCGCCGGTGACGACATTCGTTGCGCGAAGGTCTACAAGGACATGGCGCAACGCAGTTTCCAGGCGCGCGTGCAATACCAGGAAGGGCGCAAGGTCCGCGGCAGCCGCGAGACCCGCGCGATCGGCAAGGCGACCAAATTCGGTCGCCGCGAGCAGGAAACCGCCTGGAAGAACACCGAAGTCGACGCGCTCTATCGCCTGGCCGATGCCGGCGTCTGCGTGCCGCGGCCGTACGGCTATTTTCACGGCGTGCTGGTCATGGCCCTGGTCACCGACGAAAACGGCCACAGCGCGCCGCGCCTGGGCGAAGTCGAATTGACGCCGGAACAGGCGCGCGATTTCCATCGCGAGCTCATGGCCGACGTGGTGCGCATGCTTTGCCTGGGCCTGATCCACGGCGATCTGTCCGAATACAACGTGCTGGTCGCGCCCGACGGCCCGGTCATCATCGATTTTCCGCAGGTCGTCAGTGCCGCGGGCAACAACGCCGCGCGCACGATGCTGCTGCGCGACGTGCACAACCTGCGCGACTGCCTCGCCCGTTTCGCGCCCGAACTGGCGCTTACGCACTACGGCGAGGAAATGTGGGCCTTGTTCGAGCGCGGCGAGCTCAAGCCCGATGCCGTGCTGACCGGCGAGTTCGAATTCGACGAGCACAGCGCCGACGTGCAGTCGGTGATGATGTCGATCGAGGACGCGCGCCAGGAAGCGATCATCCGCCAGCAGGGCCGCGAAGCCGCCGCCGAAGACGCGTCCTAGCCGCGCCGCTCAGGCCTTGGCGAACCGGCAGGCCGGGGCGACCGGTTTCGCGCCATGCGTCAGGCAGTATTGGAAGCCTTTCGGCAGGTCGCGCAGTTCGTGCATGCGCCCCTTGGGAAGACTGAGTTCGCGGATCGCGCTGACGCGCGTCGTCTTTGACGGATCCAAATCGCAGGCGTTGAGATTGAGCACGAACAGCAGCAAGGCGAATAACTTGCGCATGGGAGTGTCCTTGAAGAATCGGTGGCCGAGGTGCCGCCTGCCGTCACATGCTGCGGAAAACCGCCATGAACGATTGGCTGACGGTCAGCGTTTCCGGACGGGACTTGAGCTTGATCAGGCTCTTGCCGGTGTCGTCGCGGGTGATGGCTTCGATGGCTTTGAGATTGACGATGGTGGCGCGGTGAATCTGCCGGAAGACCGCCGGATCCAGTGCATCGAGCAACTCGCGGATCGGCTTGCGCAACAGGGCTTCGCCAGCGGCGGTCATCACGACCGTGTATTTGTTGTCGGCGCGGAAATAAACGACATCCTCGATCATGATCAACCGGGTTTCCTTGCCGGTGCTGGCGGTGATCCAGCCCAGCGGCGGCGGTTTCGTTGCTGCCGGCAAAGCCGTCGCGAGCTGTTGCAACAAGGTGGTCAACGCGCCGGTGTCGGTTCTTCCGGCGGCGAGTCGTGACTTCAGGCGCTGCACGGTGGCGATCAGGCGTCCGCGTGCGATGGGCTTGAGCAGGTAGTCGACCGCGCCTTTGTCGAAGGCATCGATGGCGTACTGGTCGTAGGCCGTCACGAAGACTACTTCCGTCGTCGGGCTCGTTATCGGGATCGCGCCTGCAACCTCCAGGCCGGTCAGGCCGGGCATGCGGATGTCGAGGAACGCCACCTCAGGCTGGAAGGTTTCGATGGCGTCCAGCGCACTGCCGCCGTCGTCGCACTCGGCGACGATCTCGAGCTCGGGCCAGGTCTCGCGCAGCAGATCCACGAGGGCAGCGCGCAGCAGGTCTTCGTCTTCGGCGATCACACACTTAGGCATGATCGACTCCGTTCACCGGCAGGGTGATCGTGGCGGCGACGCCGCTGGGGAAATTCGCGACGATGACGAAAGACGCGGCATTGCCGTAGGAAAGACGCAGGCGCTCGCGCACGTTCTTGAGTCCGATGCCGGTGCCCTGGCTTTGACACTGGGCCGTGAAGCCCTGGCCGTCGTCGGCGACGGTGACGGCGATGCTGTCGTCGTTGCGCCGGGCGAGGATCCAGATCGTGCCGCCGCCGGTTTTCGGCTCCAGCCCGTGCTTGATGGCGTTTTCGACCAGGGTCTGCAGCATCATCGTCGGGAAGGGAATCGCGTGGAGCGAATCGGGAATCTCGATCTGCAAGGTCAGGCGGGCACCCATGCGGATCTTCAGGATGTCCAGATAGGCACGCGCCCGTTCGAGTTCCTCGCCCAGCGTCGACAGGGAATCATCGGTACGCGGCAGGGAATGACGCAGATAGGTGATCAGGTTACCGAGCATCTGGTCGGCCAGCGGCGGATCGCTGCGCGTGAGGTATTGCGCGCTCGCCAGCGTGTTGTAGAGGAAATGCGGTTCCACCTGTGCATGCAGCAGGCTGAGTTTGGCGACCGTCAGTTCTTTCTCGGTGACGGTCTGGCGCGCGCTGGCCTGCTCGCCGCGCCGGCGTTCGGAAACGCGGCGGGTGATCGCACGGGTGATGGCTTCGGCATTCTCGAGATTGGTGCCGTCGTCAACGCGGAACCAGTCGCTCCAGGCGCCAGCTTCGGGCTCGCAGATCAGGGTCAGGCTGCCGATGCCGTCGCCCGGCGTGACGGTCGCGAGGATCTGGTTGCGCGACGGTCCCCACCACATCCAGCGCGTGAGGCTGGCAGGTAAGTCGCCGTAAGGATCGACGCGTTTGATCTTGGCGCGGACCTGCAGGCTGTCGCGCGCACTTTCGATCTGTTCGGTGCCGGGCAGCTCGCGGATCGCCGCATCGAGCAGGTCGAAGGACTCACCGGCTTCGAACGGCACTTCGATCTTGCGCCGCTGGCGATTGGACAGGGTGCTGTTGTTGACCTCGCCGGCGATGAGACGCACGCGGCGGACATGCGAAAACGCCTTGGTAATCACCCAGATCATGACCACGGTCACGCTCAGCACGATCGGCCAGGGTGCGTCGTCGGTTCCCGGATTGGCGAGGCTGCCGATGAACATCGTCAGGAACATCAGCGGCATGAGCCAAGCGAAGGTCAGGCGGACAAGAAAGACGAAGCTGGAGATCATGCGGGCATGCCGGTGTCGGAACGTGGGGGCAGCATAGGAAGCCGATGGGACGGCGCCCAGCATGATGCGACGAAACCGGGCATGGGAAGACGGGACGGCCCGAAACGGGGGTGAAACAGATTCGAAAAGGGCCTGGGGCCGGGGTTCCATCTTGGCAACCGGTAAGATGCCGCGAATTCCCAATCGACTGCCCATGCCGCCCATCCATTCCCGCTGGACCCACGCCGCGCAGCAACCCGGTCTGTTCGGCGTCGAGGCAGCGCGGCCGATCCATCGCCTGTTCTTTGCGCTTTTTCCCGATGCGGCGGCCTCGGAGCGCATCGAGCGCGTCGCCGAAGAACTGCGACCGACCCTGTCGAGCCGCTGCCAGTGGGTCCGGCCCGAGCGCCGTCACCTGACCCTGCATTTTCTGGGCGAATACGACCCGCTGGCGGCAGACCAGGTCGCCGCGGCCAGCGCGGCGGCCGACAGCCTCGATCCGGTGTCGTTCGACGTTCGCCTCGATGCGCTCGGCAGTTTTCCGGGGCGTCGGCCGCCCTGTGTATTGCGCAGCCTCAGCGGCGACGCGCCCTTGCGTCATTTGTGGAAGGAACTGCATCACGCCCTCGTGCACGCGGGCTTCGCCGCGCAGCTGAGCGCGATTTTCGAACCGCACGTGACGCTTTGCTACGGTGACCGCGAGGCGGTCCCCCGGGCCATCGCGCCAATTTCCTGGCGCGCCCATGAACTCAGGCTCGTGCACAGCCTCGCCGACGAGCAGGCCTATCGGGAACTGGCGCGCTGGCCGCTCGCCTGAAGGCGGTTCCCGCACCGACTTGACCGCCATGCACGACAGGCGGACGCTGTCCGTGCAATCCATCCTTGGCAGGAGGACGTATGAGTTATGTCGATGGCTTTGTGGTGCCGGTTCCGACCAAGAATCTCGCGGCGTATCGCAAGCTGGCGCGCACGGCCGGCAAGGTCTGGCGCGATCATGGCGCCCTCGATTACAAGGAATGCGTTGCCGACGATGTTTCGCCCGGCAAGCACACCTCGTTCCCGCAGAGCGTCAAGCTCAAGCCCGGCGAAACGGTGGTCTTCTCCTGGATCGTCTACAAGTCGCGCGCGCACCGCGACAAGGTCAACAAGAAGGCGATGGCCGATCCGCGCCTGGCCTGCATGATGGATCCCAAATCCATGCCCTTCGACGGCAAGCGCATGTTCTGGGGCGGCTTCAAGGTTTTCGTATCGATCTGAGCGGGCTCGGCGGCGACGCCATCCAACCACCACAGACAGAGGGCAGGGCATGGGCATGAACGCGGCGGGTTTGAGATTCTGGCTGGCGCTGGTGTGTGCCCTGGCCAGCCCACTGGCGAATGCCGAAACCCCCGCGACACTGCGCGTGGATTTCCAGCACTCGGGCAATGCCCAGGCCGAACATTTCGCGCTCGAGCGCGTGGTCGTCGAGCCCTTGCCCTGGCCCGGCAATCCCGCGCATCCGCTCGACGACAGCAATCGCGGCATGAACCTGTTCGAAGTCAGCGATGCGAAAACCGGCCAGCTGCTGTACTCGCGGGGCTACAGCACGATCTTCGGCGAATGGCGTACGACCGACGAGGCCAGGACGGTCGACCGCGCTTTCCAGGAATCCCTGCGATTCCCGATGCCCGCGCAACCGGTGCGTGTCCGCGTGCTGGCCCGGGATGCGCAAAATGCCTTCGCCCCGGTCTGGTCGGTGGATATCGATCCGGCGGCGCTCGACGTCGTACGCGAGTTGCCGCCGGCGCCGGTGCAGCCCATCGCGATTCGCAACAACGGTCCGTCTGCGCAGAAGGTCGATCTGCTGATCATCGGCGATGGTTACACCGCAGCGGAAATGGGCAAGTTCGAAGCCGACGTGCGCCGGCTCAGCGATCATCTTTTTTCCGTCTCGCCGTTCAAGGAGCGCGCGAACGATTTCAACGTCTGGGCCCTGGCCGTGCCGACCGGCGCGTCCGGCGTGCCGCGTCCCTCGGAAGGCAAGAACACGCCGTCGGCGACGGGTGCGCGTTACGACATTTTCGGCAGCGAGCGCTACGTGCTCACGCTCGACAATCGTGCGTTCCGCGAGCTCGCGCAGTACGCGCCCTACGAATTCGTCGAGATTCTCGTCAACAACGTGACCTACGGCGGGGGCGGCATCTTCGGCCAGTTCAGCACGGCGGCCGCGAGCAACGACTGGGCGAATTATCTGTTCGTACACGAGTTCGGCCATCACTTCGCCGGTCTCGCCGACGAGTACTACACCTCCGCGGTCGCCTACCAGACCGGCGATGTGCGCCCCGAGCCCTGGGAGCCGAATGTCACGACCCTGCGCGATCCGGCCGCCCTCAAATGGAAGGAACACGTCGCCGCCGGTACGCCGCTACCGACAACTTGGCCAAAGGCCGCCTACGAAGCCTTCCAGCGCGACTATCAGAAGGAGCGCGCCGCCCTGCGCAAGGCGCAGCGTCCGGAATCGGAAATGAGCGCCCTGTTCCAGCGCGAACGCGCCTACACCAACAAACTGTTCTCGCCCGACCCCAACTACCGCGTGATTGGCGCATTCGAAGGCGCGAACTACGAAGCGCACGGCTACTACCGTTCGCAGATGCAGTGCCTGATGTTCGACCGATCCGATGCGTTCTGTCAGGTGTGCCGGGATGCGGTCAGCACGATCATCGATTTGTATTCGCGGTGAACGCTGCCTTTTCATGCGTCTCGTCGGCGACGACAAGAACGGTAACTGGCCGAAGATCTTGCCTGGGTTTCGGAAACAAAGCGTGAGGCGGTTGGCAGAACTGCATGCGCCGGGATGGCGTTCCTTGGAACGGCCGTCATCCTCAGGCACTCTGGCGGCCTTGTTCCGCGCCGGAGAGCGTGTCAGTGAATTTTCCACGATCGACCACGCGGCATCGCTTCCTGTTCTGCATTTCTTGGACAGTGCTGATCGCTGCCTCGGGATGTAGCGCCCAATCATCCTCCGGCAATCCCTTGGCGGCTCCCGCGGCTCCCGCGGCACCCGCTGTCGTGCCGCTAGTCAGACAGGTCAGTCCCACACCGCCGCCGGCCGTGGCGGAGTTTTTCGCAAAGGCCAAGGCCGCCGATGCGCTAGCGGACCCCCTCGAACGCTGCCTGGCCTATCCCGATCTTCCCGGCAACGCGTGGCCTCGCGATCTGGCCAAGGCGAGCTGCGAAATGGTTTTCGGCCGCGAGATCACATTGTCGGAGATCGACGGCTATCTGGATCGCAAGGCACTGGCCGAACTCGACGCCATCTATCGCGGGTACATGGAACGCCATTTCTCGCACGACGATTTCGACGAGTCGATTCACGGCGCGCTGCTCCATCCCGGCGATGCCGGTGATTTCGATCGAACGACCGCCCGTTGGCTGGAGATGGCGCCGCAGAGTGCCTTCGCCCTGGCTTCGCGTGCCGAGTACCTGCGCCTGCAGGCGCACGGGGCTCGAGGAGGAGAGCTGGCGTCGAAAACGCCAAGGGAAAACTTCCGACGAATGAGCGAGTACGTCGGTCAGGCGATCGAATTGAACTATCGCGCTTTGGCGATCGAGCCGAGACTGATGCAGTCCTATGCGGGGCTGATCGATCTGGGCAAGCTCGATTCCCGGCCGGACGTCGTCATGGATGCCGTGCAGAAGGGCCGCAAACAGGATCCCTGGTGCCGGGCGATCACCGGCTACCTGATGGAGTCGTTGGAGCCTCAATGGGGCGGCAGCCTGGAGGAAATGATGGCGCTGTCTGCGGAACTGCAGCCGCATGTCGCCGAGAGGCCTTTGCTCGCTCTCAATACCATCTGGCCACAGGTGACCATCGCCGAAAGATTGTTGGAACAAAGGCGGTATGCCGAGGTCATCGCCCTGCTCGAGCCGTTGATCAGGACGTCCACGCATACGGAGCTGACCATACATACTGGCGAGGCCATGCTGCTATCGGGAAGTCCCGACCGATGGACGACGGCGATGTATCTGCTGGAGGCGACGCGATTTGGGTCGCGCGAAAGTTTCCATCAACTGATGTTGGCCAATGCGCTCGTCAACGCCCACGAAATCGAGTGGGCTGCCAAGGTGATCGCTCCCTTGCCTGGGATGCCGGATATGGATACCGAGGACCAGTATCTCCTGGGCGATCTGTTCTTCCGCTTGGGGAAAAACGAAGCGGCGGAAAAAGCGTTTCTCATCGCATCGAAGGATCCCAAATTCGCTGAGCTGGCGCCGCTTCAGGTGGTCAGGATGATGTTTCAGTCGGGCCAGGCCGAAAGGGGGTGGGCGCAGGTGACGCGCCTCAACGCCGATTTCCCCGGCCTCGCAGAAGGCTGGCTGCTGCGAGGGCAGTTGGCCGTGGTGCGCGGCGACAAGAAAGAGGCGATGACGGCTTTCCGCAAGGCGATCGAAACCGTCGATCTGAACAAGCCCGATGATGAATTCGTGGCCCATCAAGCGGAATCCGGCCTGCGCGGACTGCAAGCGAAATAGCGGGTGCCACCACCGTGCGGGCCCGCCCCGGCGGGATGAGAAGGGCGTCGCAAACGGCCGCCCCGGGTTTGGTTTAGATTGGACCCCTGCGCGGGCCCCGGCCCGTGGCAGGCCGCAGTTCGACCCCGACCCCCCGCCGGCGAGAAACCGATGAGCGACGAGGCAAGTACCAAGACGCGGGTCCTCGTCGTCGACGACTCCAAGCTCATGCAGAAAGCCGCCATGAAGATGCTGGGCGGCGAGTTCGACATCGTCATCGCCAACGACGGGTTGGAAGCCTGGGCCCAGCTCGAGGCGGACGACAGCATCCAGGTCGTATTCACCGATCTGACCATGCCGCGCTGCGACGGTTACGAACTGCTGCGCATGATCCGCGCTGCCGGCGACACCGGTCTGAGCCATCTGCCGGTCATCGTCGTCACCGGCGCGGAAAACGACGAATCGGCGCGCCTGCAGGCCCTGAACGGCGGCGCCACCGATTTCATCACCAAGCCTTTCACCAGCGTCGATCTGCTCGCGCGGGCGCGTGCGCATGCCAACTACCAGCGCATCACCAAACAGCTGCAGGCGCAGACCACGCTCGATGCCCTGACCGGGCTCGCGAACAAGTCTGGGTTCCTCGAGCGGCTGCAGCAGGACATCGCGTACGCGCGGCGTCACGACCATTTGCTGACGCTCGTCTGCCTGGAAATCGATGGCTTCCGCGATATTTTTCTCAAGCGCGGTAAAACCGTCGCCGAACCGTTGGCGGTGCATGTCGCGCGCCTGCTGCGCGAGCGCATCCGCAAGGAAGACACCGCCGGCCGCATCGGTCTGGGCGGTTTTGCCTTGTCCTTGCCGGCGGGTAAGCCCGATGGCATCGAAGGTATGGTCGAGCGCCTGTGTGCGGAAATCGCCGCGCATCCACCCGAGGTCGACGGCGAGATCGTGCCGATCACCGTGAGTGCGGCGGTTTACAGTCCGGAGGTCCACCTCGGACCGACGGCGCCGGAAGCACTCGAACGTTGCCAGACCCAGCTGGAAGCGCGCCGCGCCGGAAAAGTCGCGCAGACGACCGAGAAAGCACCGGTCAAAGTGCCGGTCAAAGCCCCCGAACCGGCCGCCCCGGTCGCAGCCAAGGCGGTCGAAACACCCGCAGCCGCTCCCGCGCCGCCGGCAGCTGAGCCGGTCGCGCTCGATCCCTTGCTCGAGCAGGTGCGCCTGGGCAACAAACAGCCGGCACTGGAAAAAATGCCGCAGATCCTCAATCGCCTGTTGCCGATTTTCCGTCTGCTGTCGGCGAACCAGCGCGCCCAGCTCATTCAGTTCCTGCAACAGCTCAGCGGCTAGGCACCCATCGACCCCCGCGGTCGATTCGGGCACTCTGACGATCATCGAATGCCGTCCGAGATACCGCCGCAATGACGCCCCCGCGCCAACCCATCGCTCCGTTCTGGCAGCGATTCCCGCAGATCCTCGCCTATCCCTTCCACCTCGAGGTGCTGTTCCCGATCGCGATGCTCGCTGTCGGGCGCATGGTGCTGAATTTCCTGCCCATTCCCGGCTTTCTGGTGTCGCTGGTGTTCTGGATCATGGCGTTCAAGATCGCCGTGGAAGCCCTGGAGAACACCGCGCGCGGTCATCTCACGCCTGGCAAGGGCGGCAATTCCTGGGCGACCGATGGCGATGCGCGCGACCAGATCCTGCTGCTGGTGCTGTTCTTCTTCGCGCCGCTTGCGGTCGGCTACTGGATCAGCATCTGGGCGGCCCTGGCCGTGCTGCTGGTGGAAACGCTGGTGCTGCCGGCGGCCGTCGCCTTGCTCGCGATCGACAAGAGCCTTTGGTATGCGCTGAACCCGCAGGCCTGGTTCACCCTGATGCAACGCGTGGGCATGGGCTATGTCGTCGCGGTCGCGCTGATCTGGGTGCTGCAGATCGTCGTGGTGATCGCGAACGTCGTGCTGGCGTTCGCGCCGGGCTTCATCGCCGTCCCGGTCGGCAGTGTCATCACCTTGCTTGCGCTGGTGACGGGCTATCACCTGATCGGCTACCTGATCTACCAACATCATGTCGCGCTCGGTCTGGACCTGACCGAAACGATCGTGCGCCCGACCTTCGCCAATGCCGAAGAAGACGAGGCGATGCGGCAATCGCAGGTCGGGGTCGACCAGGGCGATCTCGACGCCGCGACGCGACCGCTGCAAACCTTGGTGATGGGCCGCGGCGCCACGGCCCCGATCCATGACCGCTATCGCAAGCTGCTGGTCGACCTGCGCGACGGCGAAAGGCTGTGCGAACACGGCCGCGTCTACATTCCGCAATTGATGGCGCAGGGCCAGGACAAGCGCGCCCTCGCGATCGCCGGCGAGTGCCTGGCCTACGATCCGGCCTTCGCGCTGACCCAGGCCGAAGACATCGTGCGTCTGGTCGCGCTGGCCGCGGAACGCGGGCAGAGCCAGGTCGCCGTGCGTCTTGCGCATGCCTTCGACAGCCGTTTCCCGCGCAGTCCCGATATCGTCGACGTGCAGTTGACTGTCGCGCGACTGTATTACGACAAGCTCGGCAAGGAAGCGGAGGCGCGCGTGTTGCTGGATACGCTCGCGGCCCGTTTCCCCGAGCATCCGCGCAGCGAGGACATTCGCAACATGCAGGCGACGGTGAACAGATTGCTGGCCATCACCGAGGGCCGGCCGGTCGCCTAGGTGCTGCTGCGATCGCCATGAGCGCCGATCCTCGCCCCTTGCCACCGCCGCCGCCGGATCCGGCCGATTGCTGCGGCAGCGGCTGCGTACGCTGCATCTTCGACCTCTACGACGACGCGTTGGCGCGTTACGACGCGCAACTGGCGCAATGGTTGACGCGACATCCCGACGCGGCGGCCGACGCAGATTCGATGCCCTGAGCGGGCGCTCGCCGGGACGCGGAGATTGCGCGACCATGCCGGCTCTGTCCCGCGACCGGAGCTCCGCCATGACCCAGGACCGCAATCCCCAGGCCGAACAGATGGGCGACGAGTCGATGGTGCGCAATCTCGCGCACCAGGCGCAGGCGATCTGGCCGCAGGAGTCGCCGCTGTTTGCGCGCTACGGGTTGTCGGGTCCCTTGCGCATTCTCGACCTCGGCTGCGGCACCGGCGAGATTTCGCGCCGCCTGGCCGCGCTCTATCCGCAGGCCAGTGTGCTCGGCATCGACATTCTCGAATCCAACCTGCGGCTCGCGCGCCGCGACAGCGCCGGACTCGGCGAGCAGGTGCGCTACGAGGTCGGCGATGCGTTCGCGCTGGCCAGTGACGACGCCACGTTCGATCTGGTCGTGTGCCGGCACATGTCGCAGGCGGTGCCGGATTTTCCGCTGGTGCTCAGCGAAATCAGTCGCGTGCTCAAGCCCGGCGGCTGGCTGCATCTGCTGTCGGAGGACTACGGCATGCTGCATATGCCGACCACCGTGTTCGACGCCGATCGTTTCTGGAACGCGAATGCCGTTGCTTTCCTGGGCAGCATCGGCTGCGACGGCCGCATCGGCCGGCACACGCCGCCCTTGCTCGAACGCGCGGGCTATCGCGAAATCGCGATGGACTATCTCACCGTCGACACCCTGCGCGTGCCGCGGGCGACCTTCGCCGGCATCATCCGCGCCTGGCGCGATGGCTACACCGAAGCGCTGGCCGGCGCCTCCGGCCGCCGCGCCGCGGAAGTCGCCGCCGACTTCGACACGATGATCCATGCGATCGAGACGGCGCCGGACTACGCGGTCTGGCATGTGCCGGTGGCGTCCGCGCGTCGGGTCTGATCGGCTTGCCCGGCTCAAGTGAGCTGCGATAACAAGGATAGGAACGATAACTTATCGGGTTGCCGTGGCGGCGCCGTGTGCGGCGCTGTGTTTGCGCCATTCTTCGGCAAACGGCTGATTTCAGCGGGTTTGATCGCTTTCGCTGCCTGGGCCTGCGACGGAATGCGCGCGTCGGTTTCCCGCGAAGCGCCGCTGGCAGTGGCGGCCGCTTGCGCTAGACTGTCCAGCTTGCCGGGGGAGGTCATAGATGCTGTCAATGCGCCGGGATTCGTTCTCGCTGCTGCGCGAAAGCATGCGCTGGCGGGTCGCGCTCGTCCTGGCGGTTCTGGTGACGGTATTGATGGTGGCACTGGGCACGCTCAATACGCGGCTCGGTTTGCAGGACACGGCCTTGCTCGCCTGGATGGTGCTCGGCGTATCGGCCAGCTGCACCGTCGCCTTGCTGGTGTTGCCGCGCGGCATCGGTGGCACGATTTTCTTCACCGCCATCGCGGCGCTGCTGGTCGGTGCGGTCGCCTTCGGTTACGAGCACGGCCGGCCGATGCAGCACTGGGCTTACATCCTGCCGCCGGTGCTGATTTTCCTGATGCGTTCCTCGCGCGCCCTGGTCGGCATGGTGATCTACGGCGTCTACGTGTCCTGGGTGACTTCAGCCCTGGTGCCGCTGATCGAGGTCGTGCGCTTCGCGAGCGGCTACGGCCTGCTCGTGTGCTTCATGTACACCTATGCGCTGCTGCAGGAACGCGCCGCGGCGATGCTGCGCTACCACTCCGATCACGACGCGCTCAGCAACTGCTTCAACCGCCGCACCTTCAACGAGGCCATCGCCGGCCTGACGGCATCGGGCGGCGATCGTCGCTGCACGTTCCTGCTCATCGACATCGATCATTTCAAGGCGATCAACGACCAGCATGGTCATCTGGTCGGCGACCGCGTGATCACCCAGGTCGCTGCCGAGCTCGGGCGCGTGCTCGATCCGGGCGTGCCCTTGTTCCGTTACGGCGGCGAGGAGTTCGCGATCATGCTCGCCGATGCCGACGAAGGCACCGGGCTGGCCTTGGCCGAGCGGCTGCGCGTGGCGATCGCCGGCAGCGACTTCGTCGGCGTGCTGGTCATGGTCAGCATCGGCGTGGCCGAGTGGCGCGCGAACCAGGGCAGTGTCGCCGCCGCGCTGGGTCGTGCCGATCGTGCGCTGTATGCGGCCAAGCGCTCGGGCCGCAATCGTGTGGTTGGCGATTCGGCGTCGGCGACCGTGCCGATCGCCGAGCGCGTCGAAGCCTAGTGTCGTTTCAGCGCGCGGCGGGCCGGAACGCGGTCGCCGACGGAAATTCCTCGCGCTGGGGCAGGGCGGTCAGAGCCACCGTATTCGGCGATTTCGTCAGCGACTGATCCATCGCCGCCGCCGCACCGCGCTGCGCCGCCTTGTGCGGAATACGCCAGAGCTGTTCAAGGTCGTAGTACGACGGACCGCGCGTCCAGCGGGCGTGGCCGGACTTCGCGCTTTCCGAAATCATTTTCAAATCCTTGCCCGGCGCCTGGAACAAGGGCACCCACAGTCCTTCCTTGGCATCGCTGGAGAGACAGACGAAATAGTGTTGCGCCGAGACGGCGTCTTCAGGTTCGACGGTGTGGCCGGCGCCGTGCTTGAGCAGTTCTTCGGGATACATGTGCAGGACGAGCCCGGGAGCGTGTACATGAGCCATGGTGGCTGTTCCTTGCGTGAGAAGTCGGGTCAGGGCAGGAGGTGGGAGTCGATCGTGTGCGGAGCGAGCCGGTAGCGTTCGCGTTCGTCGCGGCAGTAGGCACCACCCATCGCGAATTTCCGGCAGATGCCGGGACGGTGGTCGTAGATGCCGCAGCGCATGTGCGCGCGGTCGAGTGCGGCGCACCAGCCATCGGCAGCGCGCGCCATCAGGCGCACGCCGTCCGCGCGGACTTCGACCAGAGGCTCGGGAATCACGTCATCGCCGGCGAGCACAACGGTGAGGCGACAGCACACGGCGTCGCAGTGATCGCAGGAAATACTCGGATCGACCCGATGATCATCGTCGCGCATCTCGATGCTCATGCGTGCACCGGCTCGCCGCCGCGGCGGTAGCTGAGCAGGCGGCCGCGGAAGGGTTCGACATCGTCGGCGTTGAAGCGGCTGCGGCGTTCGCTCAGGCCGTAGCCCTGGGTCGCCATCGCGCGCGTGAACGGACTGCTGTTGCCGCGGCCCGGGTCGGTGATCAGCACTTCGGCGTCCGGCGTCGCGTGGCGATGCATCAGCGCGGCCAACTGCGCCGAGTGATCGCGCTCGTAAAGGATATCGCTGCCGATGATCAGGTCGAACTTGCCGAGTCCCGCATCGGGCACGGCCCAGGGCAGGTCGTGGTAGGCGATCGCGGGCAGATGGTTGATCGCGGCGTTGTGCGCGAGAAAGGACTTCGCGAGCGGATGATGATCGCTGGCCACGACATTGGCGCGCCGGCGCTGCAGCACCAGGCTCGACAGACCCAGGCCGCAGCCGACTTCGAGTATGCGTTTTCCCGCGACATCGAAGGTCGACATCGCTTCGGCAAGCACGCGACCCGAGGGCCAAACCTGGCCGAATAGACTCCAGAGGGCGGAAGAGATGCCGGCGCGTTCGGCCAGGCCGTTGGGATCGGCGAATTGCTGCAGGTCGCTGAGTGCCCGGATCCGGTAATCGTGTCCGCCCAGACGGACGGTGAGCATTCGGGTGACGTAGCCCGGCATGGGCGCTCCTGTAAGCGTCGCCCGCAGGACGGGCGATGACGCGATGAAGGAGCGAAGCGGCGTGAAAACGCCGGACGAGCGACGGACAACGCCCCATGGTACCGCATCTCGTGGGAGCGGGCCCGACCGCGATAAGCTGTACGCCATTCAGCGCATGAACCACAGTCGAGGTCCTTCATGAAGGTCAAGGTATTCAACCCGCAAGGCGAACTCGTCGGTCCCGTCGAAAGCGCGCACGTCGCCAAGACTGATGCCGAGTGGCAGGCGCAGCTCACGCCGGAGCAATTCAAGGTCGCGCGGGGCAAAGGCACCGAGGCGCCGTTCTGCGGCACCTTGCTCGATAACAAGCGCGACGGCGTCTACGCCTGCCTGTGCTGCGGCCTGCCGTTGTTCGAATCGACGTCCAAGTTCAATTCCGGCACGGGCTGGCCGAGTTTTTTCCGGGCGATCGCCGAAGAAAACGTGGTCAACCACGTCGATCGCAGCTACGGCATGGTGCGCACGGAAATTCTCTGTGCACGCTGCGACGCGCACCTGGGTCACGTGTTTCCGGACGGGCCGGCACCGACGCGACTGCGCTATTGCGTGAACTCCGAATCGCTGGTGTTCGTCGATGCCACCGAACTGGCGAGCCTGGCTGATCCCGCCGCCTGATTCCGCATCGGCCACGCATTACCCTTTGAACTCTCTCTTCGGATTCTCCCATCATGCAGCTAGCTATCACCCGCGACGTCAGCCCCGATATGGCTGCCTGCGAACTGTCCTTCGTCGACCGCGCGCCGATCGATGTCGCGCTCGCACGCCGGCAACACCAGGCCTATCAGCGCGCACTGGAGTCACTGGGCTGCCGGGTGCTGTCCCTGCCTGCAGAAGCGGATCTGCCCGATGCCGTGTTCGTCGAGGACGTCGCGCTGGTATTCGACGAAATCGCGGTGATGACGCGGCCCGGCGCGGAATCGCGTCGCCGCGAGGGCGCATCGGTCGCCGACGAGCTGGGCAAGTATCGCGAGCTGCGGCACATCGTCGCGCCGGGCACGATCGACGGTGGCGACGTGTTGCGTCTGGGACGAGACGTGTACGTCGGCGACTCCGCACGCAGCAATGCCGACGGCGTCGCGCAGCTGCGCGCCCTGATCGCGCCTTATGGCTATTCGGTACGCAGCGTGCCGATGCGTGACTGCCTGCACCTGAAATCCGCCGTGACCGCGGTCGCCGACGACACCTTGCTCGTGCATCCGGGCTGGGTCGATACCACGGTGTTCGCCGGTTACCGGCTGATCGAGATCGATCCCGGCGAGGAACACGCGGCGAATGCCGTGCGCGCCGGGCAGGGCATCGTCTATCCCGATAGTTTCCCCCGCACGCAGGCGCGTCTCGCGGCGGCCGGCATCGCCGTGACCACCGTCGATGTCTCCGAGCTGCAGAAAGCCGAAGGCGCCGTGACCTGCTGCAGCCTGCTTTTCACCGCCTAGCCAAGACATGGCGCCGTCCGGGCGCCCGAGCTTCTATACTCGGCGAGCCGATCCCCCGCACCCATCCGGAGCCCGCATGTCCGCAGGTCTGTCCCGCATCGTTGCCGTCCTGTGTCTGCTGCTCGTGGCATGGACTGCGCAAGCGGCGGATGTGGTCTCGCCACAGACGGTCGAGGCGGTACGCGCGCAGGGCCGTTTGCGCGTGCTCGTGGCGCTGCGCGATGCGCCGGCGACCGACAAACTCACCGCGTTGCCAACGGCCAAGGGCGACGCCGGCCTGATCCGCCGTCTGCAAGTCAAAGCCCGCGTCGATGCGGTGCTCGCCGCATTGCCCTTACGCAGCTACACCCTGCGACGGCGCTTCGTGCTGGTGCCGGCCTTTGCGCTCGACGTCGATCTGGCGACCTTGCGTCGTCTGCAGAGCGATCCCGCCGTGCTGCGCATCGATCCGGACGTGCCCGGCCGCGGTCATGCCGATCCCGATGCCGCCTCCGTGCTCAATGCGGTCAGTCCGCTGCAATCCCTGGGCCTGGACGGCACCGGCATGAAAGTCGCGGTGATCGATTCGGGTGTGGATACCGACCACAGCGATCTGCATGCGCGGCTCGTGTCGCAGCAATGCTTCTGCTCGAATTCCAGCGGTATCGGTGGCTGCTGCCCGAACGGCCAGGCGACGATGGGCGGCTATGGGTCGGCCGAGGACAACAACGGTCACGGCACCAATGTCAGCGGCATCATCCTGGGCGAGGGCAATGTCGCACCGCGCGGCGCCTTGCCGCATGCGCAGCTGGTGGCGGTGAAGGTGCTCGATGCCAACAACAGTTTCTGCTGCAGTTCCGATGTCGTCGCCGCGATGGACTGGGTGGCGACCAATCATCCCGACGTCGACGCGGTGAACCTGAGCCTGGGCACGGGCGCGAACTTCGCCGGCGACTGCGACACGGCTACGGCGTACACCATCGCCTTGGCGACGGCGGTGAATTCCCTGATCTCGAAAGGCGCTGTCGTCACGGTGTCGAGCGGCAACCAGGCCAACAGCAATGGCATGAGCGCGCCTGCGTGCGTGAGCACGGCCATGAGCGTCGGCGCGACCTGGGATTTCACCGGCGGTAGCGTGACCTTTCTCAGCTGCACCGAGGCAAGCACGGCGCCGAAGAAACCGACCTGTTTCACCAACCGCAGCACGACCACCGATATCTACGGCGCGGGCGCGTTCGTGACCTCTGCGGGCCATACCGGTGGCACGTCGACGTATGGCGGCACCTCGCAGGCCGCACCGATGGTCGCGGCCTGTGCGGCGGCTTTGAAGCAGGCGATGCCGGCCTCGACGGTGACGCAGCGCATCGACGCGATGAAGCTGGCGCCGACGACGGTGTTCGATCCGGTATCGGCGCGCAATTATCCATTCATCGATTGCGTGGACGCCTTGCGCATCCTCGATGGCCGGCCGGCCCTGACGGTTTACGACATGGAAGTGCTCGAGGGAAATATCGGCGGGCAGCCCACCAATTTCACGATCGGCCTGTCGGCGCCGGCGCCGCCGGGCGGCGTGAGCTTCAACATCGCCACGGCCGATACCGATGCGAACAACGGCGCGATCGCCGGCCGCGACTACGGTGCCGTGCAGCAACTCGGCCTGGTCATCCCGGCGGGACAGACCACGGCGACGTTCTCGGTGAAGGTGTACGGCGACAGTCAGGTCGAAGCTGACGAGGTGTTCCGCGTCCAGGTCAGCAATGTCCTCGGTGCGCGCATCGCCCGCGGCGAAGGCATGGGCAAGATCGACAACGACGACACCTCCGCCACCCGCACCCAACGCCCCTCCGACTTGTAGGAGCCGGCTCGCCGGCGACCTCGCGCTCCGAAATTTCGCTGTAAAGCCCCTGGAGAAAACCATGCGCAATACGTCATTCCTGGCTGCGCTCCTGCTGGGCTGCGCCTTTGCAGCAGGTGTCGCACTGGCCCTGGACACGAAGCAGATCGTCGGGAGCTACGCGATCGCGTCGGACAATCTCACCGACCCGGGCCCCGATGACAGACCGGATCGGGTGCTGTTCTATTTCGACGGCGCTACGGCGCGAGATATGTATGCGAGGATGCCGGCGCGTCCGGCAAAGAGCGTCTGCGACGCCGGTCTGCTGAGCAAACAGGCCGGTGATTTGCAGTGCACGATGGATACGACGCGCGGCGAGTACACCTGCAGTGTCGGCATCATGCTGGGCAACGGCAAGACGGCGAACGCCAGCGCCTGCTGACCCACCCGACTCAATCCAAGGGCAACACCAGCAACCAGTCCGGTTGCGGATCGTTGCCGACCCAGAACTGGCGTTCGCCGAATTCGCGGAAGCCCTGCTTGCGATAGAAGGCGAGAGCGCGGGCGTTGCTCTTCGAGGTACTCAGCCACAGGGCGTCGTGGCCCTGCGTGCGCGCCCGCGCACGGGCATCGGCAAGCAGCGTCGCGGCGATGCCCTGGCCGTGCGCCGAGGGATGCACGTATAGCTTGGACAGTTCGCGGGCCGAGCGTGACGCGGGCACGGGAACCGGGGACGCCTCGGCGCCCAGCATCAGCAGACCGACCAATTGTTCGTCGGAGAACGCGCCGCGTAGTTCGAGCGCGGGATTCGCGAGCCAGTCCGCGAGATTGCCGGGCGAATAGACCGCATCGAGGTGCTGGTCGATGTCCTCCCGTTTCGTGTCGGGCGGGCAGGCGAGCGGCACGCTGACGTGGGCGAGCGCGGTCAGCGCCGGAATGTCTTCCGTGTGCAAATCTCGGATCAGGGTCATGCGCAGGCCTCGAGGGCATCGTTCCGGCGGATCGGTGTCGCATTCTACGGTGGGCAGCCCGTCACGGATCGCGACACCGAGGGCGGGCGGTGGCGCTCATCGCGACCGGGTTCACGATCCGTGGACGCGGCAGCCGATTACTCTGCGCGCATGAAGACTGCACTGATCACCGGCGCCTCCAGCGGCGTCGCCCGGGCCCTCGCGCGCCGCTTGAAAGCGCAGGGTTGGCGTCTGGTTCTGGCCAGTCGCGACGCGGGCAAGATGGAGGCCGGCATCGGCGATCTCGTCGTCACCGATGTCAGCACCGAAGCCGGTGCCGTGCTTGCCGTGGAAGCGGCGACCCTGGCCTTCGGCAAGCCACCCGACGCGGTGATCAATTGCGCCGGCAGCACCCTGATCGCGCCGATCTCGCGCACCAGCGAAGTGCAGTACCGTGCCGTGCTCGCCGCCAATCTCGATACCGCGTTTTTTACCAGCAAGGCCTACGCCAATGCCCTGACCGCCGAGAAACAGGCCGGGGCCTTGATCCTGTTTTCGTCGGTCGTGGCTGGCACCGGGGTCGGCAACCATGCCGCGATCGCGGCGGCGAAAGGCGCCGTCGAGGCGCTCACGCGGTCGTTGGCAGCTGATTTTTCGTCGATCGGTCTGCGCGTGAACTGCATCGCGCCCGGTCTGATGCGCACGCCGATGACCGAGCGCCTGGTCGCCAACGAAGCCGGTGCGAAACAGCTCGCCGCGCAGTATCCGCTCGGCCGGCACGGCGAAGCCGATGACGCCGCCGCGCTCGCCGCGTTTTTGCTGTCCAAGGAAGCGGGTTGGATCACCGGGCAGGTGATCGGCCTGGACGGCGGCTTCTCGGCCGTACGTCCACTCGTAAGGGGCGGCTGATGGCGACCGCGATCGTCTGGTTTCGGCGTGATCTGCGGCTGGCCGACAATCCGGCCTTGCGTGCCGCCCTCGAGGCCGGCTACGCCGTCGTTCCGGTGTACGTGCACGCGCCGGAAGAAGAAGCGCCGTGGTCACCCGGCGCGGCCAGCCACACCTGGCTGCACCGGTCGCTGCAGTCGCTGCAGCAAGATCTCGAGGCGCTGGGCTCGCGCCTGGTCATTCGTCGTGGCAACAGCCTGGACGAACTGGATCGGCTCGCGACCGAAACCGAGGCCGAGGCCCTGTTCTGGAATCGCCTGTACGAACCGGCGGTCATCGCCCGCGACACCCGCGTCAAGGAACATTTCAGGCACCGCGGCCTGCTGGCGGAGAGCCACAACGCCGCGCTGCTGATCGAACCCTGGACCATCGCGACCGGCGCCGGCGAGCCGTATCGTGTGTTCACGCCGTTCTGGCGCAACGCCGTGCAGCGCATCGATGCGCAACTCGCGACGCCGGCACCGACCCGTTTGCCGGCGGTGTCCCAAGCCGTGTCCTCGCTGTCGGTCGACGACCTGGGACTGGCGCCGACGCGCGATTGGGACACGACGTTCTGGGAGCACTGGCGACCGGGCGAGGCCGGTGCGCAGGAACTGCTCGACGTGTTCATCGACGGCGCCGCGCGCGGCTACAAGGATCAGCGCAATTTCCCCGACCGCACCGGCAGCTCGAAGCTGTCGCCGCACCTGCACTTCGGCGAAATTTCGCCGCGGCAGATCCTGCAGCGCCTGCGCGCGGAAAACTGGCCGGTGAAATACGAAATCGACATCAACCACTACATCAGCGAGCTGGGCTGGCGCGAGTTCTCGCACCACCTGCTGTTCCACTATCCGAAGACGAGCAACGAGAACCTGAGCCCGAAGTTCGCCTCGTTCCGCTGGGCCGATCCGGACCCGGAAAAACTCGCGGCCTGGCAGCGCGGGCGCACCGGCATTCCGATCGTGGACGCCGGCATGCGCGAACTCTGGGCCACCGGCTGGATGCACAACCGCGTGCGCATGATCGTCGCCAGCGTGCTGTGCAAGAACCTGCGCTACCACTGGTTGCATGGCGCAAACTGGTTCTGGGACACGCTCGTCGACGCCGACCTGGCCAACAACACGCAGGGCTGGCAATGGACCGCGGGTACCGGCGCGGATGCGGCGCCGTATTTCCGCATTTTCAATCCGGTCACGCAGTCGGAACGCTTCGACGGGCAGGGCACCTACATCCGTCGCTGGGTGCCCGAGCTGGCGCGGATGCCGGTGCCGGCCCTGTTCGCGCCTTGGGAGCACGCGGAACTGGCGCGCGAACTGGCGCCGGCCTATCCGACCCAGCCCTTCGTCGATCTCAAGGCATCGCGCGAAGCGGCGCTCGGGGCGCTCAGTGCCAGCCGCTAGGGGCGGAAACGCGATTCCGGCGATGGCGTAGTGCCTGCGAGCGATTCGGGGTAGGCTGTGGCCATCGTCGTCCCCCGGGATCGCGCATGTCCGAGTCCGCCACCCGACTGAGTTATCGCCATCGTCTGCCGGTGCGGATCATGCACTGGATCAACGTGGTCTGTTTGTTCGTCCTGCTGATGAGCGGCCTGTCGATCTTCAACGCGCATCCGGCCCTGTACTGGGGCAACATTTCCACGTTCGACCGGCCTGCCTTGTCGATGACCGCCAAGCCCGGGCCCGACGGCAAGCTGCGCGGCGAGACCCAGATCGGCACGCTGCGGTTCGACACGACCGGCGTGCTCGGCGCCTCGGTCAAGATGTCGGGCGAGATCGGCGCGCGCGGGTTTCCGATGTGGTCGACCCTGCCGGGCTACAAATCGCTGGCGGCTGGCCGGCGCTGGCATTTTTTCTTCGCCTGGCTGTTCGTCATCAATGGCGCCTGCTACTGGCTGTGGAGCTGGCGTTCGAAACACCTGAGCGCGGATCTCGCGCCGACCGGCAGCGACTGGCGCGGTCTGGGTCATTCGATCGTCGAGCATCTGAAATTCCGCCACCCGACCGGCGCGGCAGCCCTGCGCTACAACATCCTGCAGAAGCTCGCGTATCTGGCGGTCATTGTCGTGTTCGGACCGGGCATCGTGCTGATGGGGCTGGCGATGTCACCGCATATGGATTCGGTGCTGGGCTGGATGGTCGACCTGGTCGGCGGCCGGCAGTCGGCGCGCACCTGGCATTTCATCATCGCGTTCGCCTTCGTGGCCTTTATCGCGATCCATGTCTTCATGGTCCTGGTCAGCGGACCGCTCAACCAGATCCGCTCGATGATCACCGGCCGCTATGCCTGGCATGAGGATCCGGCGCCCAAGCCGGCGCCGGTCGAGAACAAGGAGCAGGGCGCATGAGCAAGAGCGATCGTCGCCGGTTTCTGGAAAAACTCGCGCTGGCCAGCGGCGCGGTCCTGCTCGGCGGCTGCGACCGCCTCGACAAGATGCCGGCCGTGCAGGCCCTGCTCAAGCGCGCCGACGGCCCGACCGATACCGCCCTGCATGCGTTGACGCCGGAAGATTCGCTCGCGCAGGAGTTCACCGAGGCCGACCTGTCGCCGGTGTTCAAGGCCAATGGCTCGGTGAACCCGAAAACGCCGGAATACCTCGCCCTGCTGCAGAACGGGTTCGCCGACTACCGCCTGCAGGTGCGCGGCCTGGTGCGCACGCCGCTGAGCCTGTCCCTGCCGGAACTGCGCGCCTTGCCGTCGCGCACGCAGATCACCCGCCACGACTGCGTGGAAGGCTGGAGCTGCATCGGCAAATGGAAGGGCGCCACGCTCGGTCCGCTGATCGATCGCGCCGGTCCCTTGCCCGAGGCACGCTACGTCGTGTTCCGCTGCGCCGACAGCCTGGACGGCGACGAAAACCGCTATTACGAGAGCATCTACCTGCACGAAGCCCGGCACCCGCAATCGATCCTCGCTTACGAATTGAACGATGCCGCCCTGGATGTGCCGCACGGCGCGCCGCTGCGCCTGCGCGTGGAGCGCAAGCTCGGCTACAAGCAGGCCAAGTATTTGCTGGCCATCGAACTGGTCGCGGACCTGTCTGGTATCGGCCAGGGCAACGGCGGCTACTGGGAAGACGACCAGGGCTATCAGTGGCACGGCGGCATCTGACCGACGCCTCGCCGCCGGCTCGTTGACCGCTTGCAGTCGGCGATGCACCATCCCCTCAATCCAGAGGGATGCGCCATGACCGACGAAGCACCGAGCAAGAGCCGTCGCGAACCGATGACGCGGGTCGACACGGCCTGGCTGCGCATGGAGCGTCCGACCAACCTGATGATGATCACCGGCGTGATGATGTTCGACACGCCGATGTCGCTCGAGCGCCTGAAGAAAGTCATCAAGCAGCGCTTCCTCGCGTTTCCGCGCTTCACCCAGAAAGCCGTCGATACCGGTGCTGCCGCGTTCTGGGAAGTCGACCAGGATTTCGATCTCGACCACCACGTGCGCCTGACCGCCTTGCCCGGCCGCGCCGGCAAGCGCGAGCTCGAGCGTTTCACCAGCCAGATGGCGTCTTCGCCGCTCGATCAGACCAAACCGCTGTGGCAGTTCCATCTCGTCGAGAAATACGGCGGCGGTTCCGCCCTGGTCACGCGCATCCACCATTGCTACGCCGACGGCATCGCCCTCGTGCAGGTGCTGCTGTCGCTGACCGATACCACCGCCGAAGCAAAGAAGAGCAGCGCCCTGGAAAAAGCCTGGCTCAAGAAAGACGGCGAGAAGGTAAAACGCCGTTTCGGTACCGTCGACCGCGCGATGAAGATGACCGAGAACCTGCTCAGCAAGGGCATGGAGATGTACCGCGATCCGTCGTTGGCGACCGTGCTGGCGAAAGAGGGCACCGACATCGCGCGCGAACTCGCGCTCGCGCTGAGCCTGAGCGACGATCCCGACACCGTGTTCAAGGGCCGGCTGGGCATCAGCAAACGCGTCGCCTGGGCCGAGCCGCTGGATCTGGAAGAGGTCAAGGCCGTCGGTCGCGCGTTCGACTGCACGGTCAACGACGTGCTGCTCGCGTCGGCGGCCGGTGCCTTGCGCAGCTACATGCTCGAACGCGGCGAGCAACTCGATGGCGTGACCCTGCGCGCGACCGTGCCGGTGAACCTGCGTCCGCTCGAGCATGCACAGAAGCTGGGCAATCATTTCGGTCTGGTCTTCCTCGACCTGCCCGTGGGCGAACACAATCCCGCGCGTCGTCTTGAACGCGTCGCGGCGCATATGCGCATGCTCAAGACCTCGCGCCAGGCCGCGGCGACCTTCGGCGCGCTGGCGGCGGTGGGCATGGCGCCGGCCGGCATCCAGTCGATCGCGCTGGAAATGTTCAGCCGCAAGGCCAGCCTGGTTGCGACCAATGTGCCCGGACCGCAGCTGCCCCTGTATCTGGGCGGCTGCAAGATCCACGAGATGATGTTCTGGGTGCCGCAGAACGGCAGCATCGGCGTCGGCATTTCGATCATGAGCTACAACGGCAAGGTGCATTTCGGCCTGATCGGCGACGCCAAGCTCATTCCCGATCCCGACGCGATCATTCGCCGCTTCCGGCCGGAGTTCGAGAAACTGCTGTATCTGGCCTTGATGGGCAGCTGGGAAGACACCATTTATGCCGAGGATGCGGAAGCGTTGATGCCGGCCGAGGAGTAGGCGGCCCTCACCCCGTCCCTCTCCCGCAGGCGGGAGAGGGAGTCAGCTGCCGCGGCAAGGTTTCCTTCTCCCCACCGGGGAGAAGGTGGCCGCAGGCCGGATGAGGGGGAAGTTCCTTCTCCCCACCGGGGAGAAGGTGGCCGCAGGCCGGATGAGGGGAGGCTCTTCGCGCATCCTTCGCCCCACCCGATGCCTCATTAGCCAGGCCAATCACGAAGGAACCGCCATGACAGTCTGCGAAATCCCCGGCCAAGGCCTGCGCATCGCCCCGCGCGACGTCCCCGATCCGGCCCAGGACCTGGCGCCTGCCCAGGACATCGGCGAGGCCGTGCTCGCCGGTGGCTGTTTCTGGTGCACCGAAGCGGTGTTCCGCCGTCTCGACGGCGTCGCCGACGTGCAGCCCGGCTATGCCGGCGGCGCGGCCGATGCGGCGAACTACAAAGCCGTCTGCAGCGGCAGCACCGGCCATGCCGAAGTCATCCGGATCGTCTACGACCCGGTCAAGATCAGCTATGGCCAATTGCTGAAGGTGTTCTTCGCCGTCGCGCACGATCCGACGCAGAAAGACCGCCAGGGCAACGATGTCGGCACGCAATACCGCTCGGCGGTGTTTCCGCTCGATGCCGCGCAGCGCGAGGTCGTCGGGCAATACATCCGCCAGCTAGATGCCGCCGGCATCTATCACGCGCCGATCGCCACGACGATCGAACCGCTGGGAGCGTTCTTCGTCGCCGAGAGCTATCACCACGACTACGCCCGGCTCAATCCCGGACAGTCCTACATCCGCTTCGTGTCGATGCCCAAGGTCGAGAAGCTGGAAACGTATTTCGGCGAGCGCTTGAAGCCCGCCTGAGCGGCGTAGTTTTGCCGGAATTTAACCAACGGCGGATTTTCGTCACGCATCGTTGCAGCCGTGACGCTAGGCTCGCGCCCGTCATCGGCACATGATGCCGGGCCCGATCGACCCTTACCTGACGGAGATCCCCATGAAGCTCTATTACAAAGCCGGCGCCTGTTCGCTCTCGCCGCATATCGTGTTGCGCGAAGCCGGCATCGCCTTCGATCTGGTCAAGGTCGACACCAAGACCAAGACCACCGAAGACGGCCAGGATTTCCTCAAGCTCAATCCCTACGGCTATGTGCCGGTGCTGCAGTTGGACAACGGCGAGATCCTGACCGAAGGTCCGGCCATCGTGCAGTATCTGGCCGACCTCGTGCCGGGCAACCAGCTCGCGCCGCTCAATGGCACGTTGGAACGCTATCGCGTGCAGTCGGCGCTGGGTTTCATCAATTCCGAATTGCACAAGATCATCGGCAGCCTGTTCGCGCCGAACCTCAGCGACGAGGCGCGCGCCGCCACGGCCGAGAAGATCGACACGCGACTGAGCCAGCTGTCCGCGCAGCTCGAGGGCAAGGACTACATCGCCAACAACACCTTCAGCGTTGCCGACGTCTATTTGTTCGTCGTCATGAACTGGCTGAAGTTCGTCAAGCTCGACATCAACCAGTGGCCGGTCATCGCCGCGCACCACGCGCGCATCGCGGCGCGCCCGTCGGTGCAGGCCGCACTCAAGGCCGAAGGCATCGGTTGATTTGACCGAAGGCACGACGCAGAAATGAAGAAGCCGCCCGAAAGGGCGGCTTCTTTTTGCTGGATCGGAACGCGGCCGCAGCGAGGTCAGCTGCCCGCACGCACCTGCGCCAGGGTTTCGGTCATTTCCACCAGGGCCATGCACTCGCGATAGTCGAGTTTGCGCAAGGCCACCAGCATGCGTTCCTCGACTTCATCCTGCGCGAAGTACTGCAGCAGCAGGGCCGGGCCCTCGTCGCCGTCGTCGCCGCCATCGAGCTGCAGCTTCATGCGGCCGCGACCGGTCGCCAGCCATTCGAAATTGATCGTGGTCGCCAGCGCGATCTTGGACAGATTTTCCGTCGTCGGCCTCGAGCCGCCCTGGCGTTCCCACTGCGCCACGGCGCTTCGTTGTACGCCGACCTGTTGCGCCAGTTCCGATTGTGAATAACTTGCGGCGCGCCGCGCCTGTCTGATCCTGTTGGTGAGCGTTTTCATGTTGAGCGTTTCCCAGGCAATAAAAGAACATTTATCTGTATTTTTTTGACTTCGTTAGTACGTGTGAGCAGGAAGCAAAAACTAACAACAACATGCGCGGTTGCACTGACCATTCTGCGGGCTGGCGCGTTTCCTCCCTGTTATGCCGCCCGGGCGGCAGTGCCGCTGCGCAGAAACTACATCAAATGAACGGCTTACATCAAAACTTTCTTCCCCGATGTGGCTAGTCTCGAGCGCCGGACTGCGGAAAACAGCGGCACGCAGGGGCGGGACGAAGCATTCAGGGGGATCGAATGTTCGCAACGGACAGGGGTGGATCGGGCCCGGCGACGGCGTGGATTTCGGGTGTTCGGAATCCTGCGCCAGACGTTGAATTTTCTTTACGCAGACGCAGCCGAAGGGGATGGGATCCGCGCGGTCGCGCCGATGCGCCGGCGGTCACCGGCACGCCGGGAAGCCCAGGCTTCTTCACGCGGCTGATGTTTGCGATCGCCGCCTGCGCGATCGCCGGTTTCGTGCACGCGGTCGATGTCGCCGACGAATATTCGCGGCAGATCAAATCCGCCGAAGCGATCGGCGTACTCGGGCCGGACCTGTTCGGCGATCGCAGCAATTTCTACACCGGCGCAACCGAGTTCGCCGTCATCGATGTTCGGGTGCCCGGCAACGAGGCATTGCCCGTACAAATCGGTCGTCACTTCAGCGTCGGCAATGCCGACACGAACGGTCTCGATCGCGCGTTCATGGACTGGGATATCGAGATCGCGCATCTGTCGGGCACCTTCGGCCGCGACGGCTGGCAAGGGCAGGTCGCGGGCAAGCCCGATCAGCGCTGTTCCGTATCCCAGTACACGGCGGTGCCACCGACCGTGGTCCATCAGGGCGTGGGGTTTTCTGGCGACGACTACTGGAGCGGCAACAGCCTCTACGTGCCCGGCAGCGGCACGCAGGAAATGCTGACGGCGTCGGCGACCGACAATCCTCAGCAGCCGGTGCAGGCCGGGCGGCGCTGGTTCTGGGTCACCAATAGCCAATGGTATTTATCCTGTCTGCCGGCAACCGCGAATGGCGTGCCCGGCGAAGGCTTCTTCGCGGTCGCACCCGATGGCACGAGCTACCGTTTCGACTGGATCGTGTCGCGACCGACCGCGTCCTTCAGCAAGCCCGCGCCTGGTCCGTCGTTCGCGGCGGTGGCGAGTCGCAAGACAGGCCCGGCACCGCAGATCGCCGCGACGCCGACCCTGCCGCGACGCGAAGTGCACATCTATCCCACGCGCGTGCAGGACCGCTTCGGCAATGCCGTCGACTATGTCTACGATGCCGCGCATCCCTGGCGACTGCTGCGCCTCATCGCCAGCGATGGCCGCCAGATCACGCTGAGCTACGACGCCGGCGGGCGGATCGTCGCCGTGTCCGACGGTTTGCGAACCTGGACTTACCTGTACTCGTCGACGGGACTGGTCGCGGTCGTACTGCCCGACGCGAGTCGCTGGACCTACGATTTCAGTCGTCTGACGGCGGCCACGCCCTGGGTCACCGACGAGCCCAATACCTGCGACGCCCTCGGTCAGGTCCTCGGCAAAGCCTTCACCGGCACTGTGACCCATCCCTCGGGCGCGAGCGCGGAGTTCGTCTTCGACACCGTGCGCCACGGACGTTCCCAGGTCGAAAAACAGTGCGTGTATTCGGGCGCGAGCTATGCCGCCGCGCATGCGCGGTATCCCAAGCAATTCGACACGCTCGCCTTGTTGCGTAAGACCATCACCGGGCCGGGGCTGGCACCGGCGCAATGGAGCTACGACTACGGCCCGGCCAACGACAGCTACGCGGGCGAATGCACCGAGCCCTGTCCGGGCACGAAAACCGTCGACGTACACGGGCCCGGGAACGAGTTCACGCGCTACACCTTCGGCAATCGATTCTTCGACAACGAAGGGAAACTGCTCAAGATCGAACAGGGCAGTGGTCCCGACGCGATCCTGACCACGCAGGAGACGACGTACCTGCTGGACGGCCGGGGCCAAGCGTTTCCTGCGCAGGTCGGCGTCAGCCCCTATCTCAAGGGCGATCGCGCCGGCGAACGGCTCACGCCGCCGGTGTCGCGCGTGATCACCCGCCAAGGCACGAGTTTTCGCTGGGAGGTCGCACGCGACGCCAATGGAGCGTATGCCTTCGACGCGTTCGCTCGTCCGTTGCGCGTGATCCAGGCCAGCAGTCTGGGCTACACGCGGGGCGACACGACGACCTATTTCGACGACCGCAGCGCCTGGGTGCTCGGGCAGATCGCTTCGGTGAACGACACGGCGACCGGCGAGCCGATCCGACGCATCGACTACGACGCCCGGGCGATGCCGTGGAAGACCTACGCGTTCGGCGTGCTGGAGCAGACGCTGACGTATGCCGGCGACGGCAGCCTGCAATCCATCCGCGACGGGCGCGGCAATACAACGACACTGACGCAATGGTTTCGCGGCATTCCGCGCCGGATCCAGCAGGCCGATGGCACCGAGCGCCGCGCCGAGGTCGACGCCGCCGGACGACTGCTCTCGGTCACCGACGAAAACGGTTTTCGTACCGGCTATCACTACGATGCGATGGGGCGCCTGGCACGCGCGATTCCTCCCGAGGGCGGCACCACCGTCTGGAACGACACCGTGCGCAGTTTCGTCCCCGTCGCGAGCGAGGAGTTCGGTTTGCCGGCCGGTCACTGGCGGCAGACGACGAGCACGGGGCAGGGGCGGACCACGACTTACTACGACGGTCGCTGGCAGCCGGTGCTCACCCAGGTCGAAGACACCAGCCGCGCCGCGAGCCGGAGTTTCGTGCTGCGTCGCTACGATGCGCAGGGGCGCGAGGTGTTCGTGTCCTATCCGGTCGCGACCCTGGCGCGCATCGACGATCCCTTGCCAGGCACGCGCCGGGTCTTCGACGCGCTCGGTCGCGTGATCCGTACCGAGATCGACAGCGAGGCCGGCGTGCTCGCGGAAACGACCGAGTATCTGCCGGCGTTCGCCACGCGCACCCGCGATGCGCGCGGCAACGAACGCGTCACGCGCTATCAGGCCTTCGATGAGCCCGACTCAGGGCACCCGGTCGCGCTGAGTCTGCCGCTGTCGGTGCAGATCGCGATCGATCGCGACCGCTACGGCAAGGCCCTCGCCATCACGCGGCGCGGCACGTATCTGGGGCAAGCGCTCGCCGCGACCCGGCGCTGGATCTACGATCGCAGGCAGCGACTGTGCAAAACGCTGGAGCCGGAATCCGGTGCCACGCTCTTCGACTACGACGCCGCCGGCAACCTCGACTGGCGGGCGAGTGCGCCCACCCTGGCCGAGCCTGTCTGCGATCGCGAACTCGTCGCGACCGAGTTGACGACGCGCTACACCTACGATGCGATGAACCGGGTCACCCACGTGCGCAGCCCCGACGGGATCGCGGATGTCGACACCGTCTACACGCCTGACGGACGAATCGACACCCTCGTCGCCAACAATCCCGAGGACGCGCGTGTCACGACGCACTACGAGTACAACCCGCGTCGGCTGTTGGTGCGCGAGGCCTCGTCGCAGACCTTGCCGAACTATCAGCTCGTGCTAGGCACGCGCTACGACGCCAACGGCCATCCGGAAAGCCTGACCTATCCCGATGGCCAGACCGTCTGGCTGGCGCCGGATGCGCTCGGCCGTCCGACTCGCATCGGCGACTACGTCGGCGGCATCGATTATTTCCCCGATGGCGCGATCCGCGGTTTTGCCTATGGCAACGGCCTCACGCATGCGATGACGCAGAACGCCCGACATCTGCCGGCACGCTCGCGCGATGCCGGCGAATCCCTCGTCGTTCTCGACGACGCGATAAGTTTCGATGCGAGGGGCAATGTCACTCGCCTGATCGATCTGGCACATGCCGGGCGGACCAATCGCCGCCTGACCTATGACGCGCTCGACCGGCTGATCAGCGCGAGCGCCCCCCAGCTGTGGGGCATCGCCGACTATGCCTATGACCCGCTGGACAATCTGCGTCTCGCTGATGTCGGTGAGCGTCGCTATCGCTATCACTACGATGCCGCGCGCCAACAGCTCTCCGCGATCGGCACCCCCGCGGGTCTGCAGCAGGTCGCTGTCGAGCACGATGTCCGCGGCAACATCACGCGTCGCGACACCCTCGCGTTTGCCTTCGACAGTCGCAATCGCCTGAATGCCGCCATCGGTGTGGAGCACTACCGCTACGACGGGCAAGGCCGCCGGGTGCAGGCGACCGGCCGCGACGGGGCGGTGATGCTCTGGCAATACAACGAGCAGGGACAATTGCTCTATGTCTCCGACGGCCGTCGCCGCGTCAACACGGCCTACCTCTATCTGGGCCAATCGCAGGTCGCCACGCGCAGCGTGGCCTGGGGCTCGGGGGCGATCACGATCCGCTATCGGCACACCGATGCGCTCGGCAGTCCCGTCGCCGAAACCGATGCGACCGGTGCGGTGGTCAGCCGCACCGACTATGCGCCGTTTGGCGAAGCGCTGAACGCGGCCATCGACGACACAGGCTATGCCGGCCACGTCATGGATGCGGCCACCGGACTGAGCTACCTGCAGCAGCGCTACTACGATCCGCGCCTCGGCCGGTTCCTGTCGGTCGATCCGATGGCAGTCGATCCGCGCAGCGGCTGGAACTTCAATCGCTACGCCTACGCCGCGAACAATCCCTACACCTTCACCGACCCGGACGGACGCGTCATCGAATTCGCGCCCGGCACGACGCAGGAGTTCAAGAACAACGTCCAGGCCGCGATCAAATATCTCGCCAGCCAGGGCGCTGCGGACGGTTTCGCCAAGCTGCAGGCCGATCCGGCGGTGCTCACGATTCGCCAAGCGGCCGATCCCACCGATGCCAGCCAGACGCGCTACAACGCCTTCGGCAACGTGATCACCTGGGCCGATCGCGGCGCGGTCGAAGTCACCGACGCGACCACCGGCGTCAAGGGCACGCTGTCGCCGGCTTTGATGATGGGCCACGAAGTCGAGCACGCGGTCAACGAACTCGATGGCGCATTTACGACCAACACGGCGATTGTCGATGCGCAGTACGACACCGCCGAAGAACGCAATGTCATAGTAAATTATGAAAATCAGGCGGCCCGGAACCTGCGCGAACCCGTGCGCGGCGACCATGGCGGCACGCCGGTGCCCGCGCGATGTTCCGTGCCCGATTGTCTGTAATTAGGAGGCCGATCATGAGCTCCGAACTCGACATCCTCATCGCTCCCCATCCCGCCGGTCTGCGCGTGCGTGTGCGCGGCGAGGGCAGCCTGGAAAACACCATCGCCTATTGGCAGGCAATCCTCGCGGAAGTCCGCACCAGCCTGCGCAAGCCGGGCGGGGTGCTGCTGATCGACGAGATGAGCGGCGACCCGCTGTCCGCCGGGCAGTGGCAGTCCCTGGTCGAAGCGATGCGCGGGCAGGGGCTGGAGCAGGTCCGTATTGCCCACGTCAAACCGCAGGGGCTGCAACTGGTGGAGTACTGCCAGATCTATGCCAGCGAAGCGGGCCTGGACGCCCAGGTATTTGAGGACGAGGGCCAGGCCGATCTGTGGCTGCGGCACGGGGAGCGCTAGACGTTATTTTTTTGCTAAATTGCCTCCCGCGGGTCCGGTCTGGAGCCTCGCGGCGGCCTGCGGGCGCGCCGAGGATCCGGCCTCGTCGCAAACAAAAGCAACAAGATTCTTTGCTCGTCTTTATCTAGCCCACTTTGCTTCCTGGAGATGTCACCGTGAAAAAGTCACCCCTCGCCCTGGGTCTTGGTCTTTGCCTGCTGGCTCCGGCCGCGTTCGCGTCGACCCCGACCTTCTACGCCAACCTCGAGTTTGGTCATGCGAACCATGTCAGTGGCGGCGAATACAACTACGAAGCCGTCGTCACGCCGCCCACCTTTCAGAACGCCGCGCCGTCGGATTTCGATTCCGCCGATTCCCGCGGTCTGCGCATCGGCGCGCATTTCTCCAATCCGCTGTTCATCGAGCTCAACGTGAGCCACGGCGAGGCCGAAGGCCGCGAGCCCACCCTGGTCGGTGCCCCGGCGGCGCCGTGCTTCGCTTCGCTGAACATGTTCGGGCCGATTTGCTCGACGCGCAGCGACTTCAAGAGCGAATACATCAGCCACAACGTCGACCTGATCGCCGGCTGGGACTTCAAGCTCAGCGAAGCCTCCACGATCAGCCCGTACATCGGCGCGCGCCGCATCAAGTTCCAGGACCGCCGCGTCGGCCGCGACATGCTCGCTGCCGGTCCGGGCATTGCCTATGACACCGAGATCAAGACCAATTTCGACCACATCGGCTGGGTCGTCGGCGGTCGCTACAACCTCGAGTTCGCCCAGACCTGGTTCTTCCGCGGCGAGCTGCAGCAGGCCCATGCCAGCGGCGACCGTCACCGCACGGCCGTGCTCGAACTGCCGGGTTTCGCGCCTCCGGGTACGTTCTTCGGCGTCCGTCCGGACGACAGCATCGGTGTGACCCAGCGCATGGCCCGCGTGGAAGTCGGCAAGCGCTTCCTGTTCGGTGGCCAGAAGGCCACGCTCAGCCTGGGCTACCAGGACCAGCGCCACGGCGGCCTGGACACGCGCCAGATCAACACGCTCAACATCGGTCCGTCGATCGGCTACGGGATCGGCCTGGGCGGTTCGGGCGATCGCAATGAAAACGTCTCGATGCGCGGTTTCTACCTGAACTTCGGTATCAACCAGTAAGCGGTCAAGCCATCGCGGTCGAAGATGGGCGGGGATTTCCCCGCCCATTTTTTTTGGCCGGCCGCCGGGGCCGGGCAGCGCGGAAGTCGTCCCAAACGTTATTTTTTTGCTAAGGTTGGGCTCGCCATCCCCGGACAACCCCGGCGGGGCACGTCGCATTTGGCCTTTCTCGGGGTCGTGGATCCGTTCCAATCAGAACCTCTTCCCGCGCTTTCCTTCATTTCTCGCCTCAGGAGATTGCATAGTGAAACGATCGACTCTTGCCCTCGGCCTCAGCCTTTGCCTCATGGCTCCCGCCGCTTTTGCCTCGACCCCGACCTTCTACGCAAACCTCGAGTTCGGCCACGCCAACCAGGTCAGCGGCGGCGAGTACAACTACGAATTCCTGGCGGCGTTCCCCGGCAGTTTCCCCCCGTACCCGCCGTCGGATTTCGACTCGGCGGACAACCGCGCCCTGACCATCGGCGCGCATTTTTCCAACCCGCTGTTCGTCGAGCTCATCGTCTCGCGTGCCGAAGCCGAAGGACATGAGCCGACCATCGCCGGTTCACCCTTCACGCCGTGCCCGGCCTCGGGCAACTTTTTCGGGGGCCAGTGCTCGCTGCGCAGCGACTTCTCCGGCGAATACCGCAGCCGCAATGTCGACCTGATCGCCGGCTGGGACTTCAAGCTCAGCCCGGCCTCGACCCTGAGCCCGTACATCGGTGCGCGTCGCATCAAGTTCCAGGATCGCCGCATTGGCCGCGACGATCTCGGCGGCTTCGTGCAGGACCAGGAGCTCAAGACCAATTTCGACCACATCGGCTACGTCATCGGCGGTCGCTACAACCTCGAGTTCGCGCAGACCTGGTTCTTCGGTGCCGAGTTGCAGCACGCGCACGCCAGTGGCAAGCGCGACCGTGCCCTCGTGCTTGAGTATCCTGGCGCGTTTCCGCCGGGCTTCTTCTACGGCATCCGTCCGGATGACCACGTCGGCGTAACCCAGCAGATGGCCCGCATCGAGATCGGCAAGCACTTCCTCTTCGGCGGCCAGAAGGCCACGATCAGCCTCGGCTATCAGGATCAGCGCCAGGGCGGTCTCGACACCTCCCAGACCACGGCAACCAATCTCGCTGGCCCGAACCTCGGCGCGCAGTACGTCGCCGGCTACGCCGCGATGGGCGACCGCAACGACGACATCTCGATGCGCGGTTTCTACGTGAACTTCGGCATCAACCAGTAATTCGCAACACCGGCGTCGAACAGAGGGCGGGGAGCGATCCCCGCCCTTTTTTGCCTGTTGAATATTGCTAACTCCATCGAAACTTAGAGTCCTCTACTTGAAGGGGGCTGCTTACTTTTTGTGCATAGCGACATCGGTTATGAGCAGTTGCTCACAATTTGCAAGATAGCCGTACGGTGTGGCGCCCCCGTATAAGTCACGGGCGCGGGCAGGGGTAGCCCCGCTAACCAACACCGGGGAAACATCCAATGCCGACCATCGCCGCCGTTCGCGGATTCCTTGACTGCGCTTTGCGAATCGGCGCACGCCCGACTCGCATCCTGCTGATTCTGTGCGCGACCTTGGCCGCGTCCGCCGTTGCGACGGCTGCGGACACTCCCGTCGGGAAAACGACCCAACAGACGCCGCAAATACGCGCACTCGCTGATTCCAAGGTGGCCCTGCAGAACGGCGCCTTCACCAGTTCCATCGCTTTCGACGCGCCCGCCTTCCATGGCATCGAACCCAAACTGGCCCTGACCTACAGTTCGTCGGGCGCGAACGGGTTTGCCGGTGTCGGTTGGGATCTCCAGGGATTCTCGACGATCGAACGCGCCGCGCCGCGCCGTGGCTCGCCGCGCTTCTCGCTGCCCTCGTCGAGCGACATCTTTCTGCTCGACGGCGAAGAGCTTGTCGTCTCCACCGCCTTGGGCGGTACGCACGTGACCTTGCGTCAGCGCCCGATGCGGATCACCGGTACCGCCGGCGTCTGGACGGTCACCCAGCCCGACGGCACGGTCATGACCTATCTGCCGACCTTCGTGAACAACAGCAAGACCTTGCGCTGGGGCCTGAGCACGGTCGTCGATACCCACGGTAATACGGTCAGCTACAACTGGTTCTGCGACAAGGAAAGCGCGATCACGGTCGAGTGCTATCCGGCCAGCGTGACCTACGCCAATGTCGCGATCACACTCAACCGCGCCGATCGCACCGATATCGACACGTTTGCGACTGGCTACACGCTGGGCAAGCGCAAGCGGCTGCTCAAGTCTGTCGACGTCGTGGTGGGCGGTGCCCGCGCCCGCGCCTATGGTCTGAGCTACATCACCAGCGTCCGCACCTCGCGCTCGTTGCTGCAGAAGGTGCAGCAGTTCGGTCGCGACGCAACGGTGATCTCGGGTGTCGTCACGGGCGGCACCGCCCTGCCGGCCACGACCATGGCCTGGTCCGATGCAGCGACGGGATTCGACGCGCCTCTGCAGATGTCCGACAGCTACGGCCTCACTCTGCAGATCTGGCAGAACTCCGAGCTCTACACCGACGATTTCAATGGCGACGGTCGCAAGGATTTCCTGCTCGTCTACACCTTTGGCGGCGGCGAGCTCGCGTTGACGCGTTCCTATCTCCTGCTGGCCAATGCCAGCGGATTCAACAACGCTGTGGACATCACCAATCAATCCGGCATGACCAGCATCGACTGGACGGCAGGCAAGTCCAGTGTGCTGACCGGCGATTTCAATGGCGATGGGCGCGCGGATCTTCTCATTCGCTACCTCTGGGGGTCGGACTACATCACCAAAAAACTGCTGGCCAACACGACGGGCGGTTTCCAGACGGCAGTCAATATCAGCAACACCTCAGGGATGGACTCCATCCGCTGGTACAGCTCGAACCTGGTGCCGGCGGACTTCAACGGTGACGGCCGGGTCGATTTGTTGGCCCTGTACTACTGGTCAGGTCTGCCGAACGCCTCGATCCTCTACGCCAACGCCAGCGGCGGATTCGACAACGCCGTGGATGTGACCCAGGCCTATGGCATGACGGGGCGTCGCTGGCATGCCGTGCTCACCCAGGGCGACTTCAATGGCGACGGCAGGACCGATCTAGTGGTGCGAGAAATCTACGCGGGCATCTATCACACGTATCTGTTGATGGCCAACCCGCTGGGCGGCTTCAATAACCTCATCGAGATCAGTACCAACTACGGTCTAAGCGCCATCAGCTGGTACGACGCCGAGCTGATCGTCGGTGACTACAACGGGGATGGTCGCGGTGACATTCTGATTCATCATTGGGCGGCCCCGGCGGGCTCGTCCTACTTGTTGTACGCCCAAGGTTCGGACGCGGCGACGGGTCCGCCTCACGCGTATTTCGACGCGGCGGTGAACGTCACCAACCTCTACGGCATGAATGCGGAGCGATGGGGACGCGGCCCGGTCTTTGCCGGCGATTTCAACGGCGATGGCCGCACCGACCTTCTGGCGAGAAACAACGTCACGGCGTATCCCGCTGCCGCCTACCAGCTCACCTCTATTGGCGGCAACGGCTTTCGCCCGGCGGTCGACATCACCACCGTCTCGGGCATGACCGCCAACCGATGGGGTTACGCCGACTTCCGCATCGCCGACTACGACGGCGACGGCGACGACGATGTGCTTGTGCACGCCTACAACGGCGCGTTCGCGACACCGCATGTCGTGCTCAAGGGATCGTCTGCCTTGTCGAACCAGGTCACGTCGATCCAGAACGGCTACGGCGGCATCACGGAAGTCGACTACCTGCCTTCCGCCACATGGCCGGCCGTCGTCGGCCCGACCTGGCCGGTGACCGGCAATCCGCCGCAGTCGCAGACCGTCAGTCGATTGACCGTCAAGGACGGTCGCGGTTGGTCGATGGCGACGATCTACTACTACGCCGGCGGCGCCTGGGATCCCCTGGAACGCAGGCATCTGGGCTTCCGCCAGGTCTCGGTGGTCGATCCGACCGGCGCGCACGACGACAGCTATTTCCTGCAGGGTCGCGAATTCCAGGTCGGCGAACTGATGCAGCGCAATCAGTACAACGCCGCCAACGCCGTGACAGCGGTGAAGTACCGCCTGGTCGAAGGTCTCGGACCCGATCTTCCCAACGGCCCCTGGGTCCGCAATGTCACCCAGGATCATGATCACGAATACAACGGCGACGCCGATCATCGCGAGCGAGGAAAGCTCTTCACCTACGATCTCTTCGGCAACGTCATCAAAGTCGTCGACCTGGGCGATACCGCGCAGGCGGGCGACGAAACGACGACGATCTACGATTTCGCCGGCAACTGGGGCTCCTTCATCGTGTCCAAACCGGCAAACGAGACCGTCTATGCGGGCAACGGCACGAATGGCCTGATGCTCAAGCAGACGCATTATTTCTTCGATGGCGGCGGCTACGGCGTCATGCCCACCAAGGGCGATGTCACGCGCGAGGAACGCTGGCTCAACACCACGGCGAGCTACGTCGCCACGACCTACACCTACGACGGCGTCGGCAACCGGCTCACCGAAACCGACCCGATGGGCAACACCTCCTCGACGGCCTGGGCCACGCCTTGGGCGCTGTATCCCTCGTCGAGTACCAACGCACTGGGTCATGTCACCAACTACACCTGGCTCGACGTCTGTGCGTCCAAGGCCAGCGAGGTCGACCCCAATCAGGCGACGACCTCCTCGCAATACGACATGCTTTGTCGCCGGTCTCGCGAAACCCGCGCCGACAACGGCTACACCGACTATGGCTACGTCAATTTCGGAAGTGCGGGCGGGCAGTACCTGTCGGAGACCCTGTTCGACGGGCAGGGTGGCGCGCAATGGAAGGTCAGCTACTTCGACGGTCTCGGCCGCGAGTGGCAGGCCTACAACAATGTCCCAGAAATCACCGAGTCGACCTACGACGCGCGTGGTTTGCTGGCGGCGACGTCCGCCCCGCATCTGACGGGCGAGACGCCCAAATGGACGACGTACACCTACGATTCCATGCGTCGCGTCACCGCCGTGACGTTCGCCGACGGCAGCCAGCAACGCTTCCTCTTCGGCGATTGGTTCACCACGACCTGCGATGAACTCGGCAAGCCGCGCACCCGCTATCGCGACGCCGCTGGTAGGGTGGTCAGGGTCCGCGAGTTCCTCGGCAAGACCTGCGTACTCGCGCCGGCCGGCACCTTGGGCGTGGACATGTTCGACACCACCATCAGCTACGACCTGCTCGGCCAACAGGTGGCCTATACCGATGCCAAGGGCAATCTGAGTCAGTCGGTGTTCGACAGCCTCGGCCGTCGTACCAGCAAGACCGATCCGGACATGGGAGCGTGGAGCTACACCTACGACGCGGCGGGTCGCATGACCACGCAGACCGACGCCAAGGGCCAGGTCATCGAGTTCTACTACGATGCCATCGGCCGGGTTCTCAGCACGCAAAGCGCCGGCGCCATCCTCACCGAATTCACCTACGACTGTGCGGGCCTGTGCACCAACACCATCGGCCGAGTCTGGTTCGCCCGCCGCGGTGATGTCTACAACTGGTACGGCTACGATGCGATGGGCCGGGTGACGGGCGAAACCCTGCAGGTGGGTGAAGATATTTCCCACACGCAGGGGCGCTCGGCCGGCGCAGTCATGCTGAAAGGGCCGGCCGTGCGCCGCTACAACTTCCTCACGTCCTACGACGGGGCGGGCAGGGTACGCACGCAGACCTATCCCAACAACGAAGTCCTCACCTACGGCTACGATGTCGCCGGTCGCGTGACAACGCTGAGTTCGAGCCTGTTTGCGACGCCCTTGGTTACCGCCACGTCCTACGACGCGCGCGGACATATGACCAGTCGCACCCTGGGCAGCGGCGCGGTCGAGACGTTTACCTACGACGCCGATCGCCTGTGGCTCAAGGGCGTGACCGTGGTGTCGGGCGGGTCGACGCTGCATTCGGTCACCTTCCCGCGCAATGCGCGTGGCGAAGTGACCTCGCGCAGCAACGCGTTGCTGAGCACCGACAACTGGGCCTACCTCTACGACGATCTGCGCAGGCTCACGTCGGCGACCAACAGCGGTGCTTCGGTCTGGTCCGAGTCGTTCGGCTACGACGAAATCGGTCGCATGACATCCAGCAGTCGCCTCGGTCCGTATGCCTACGCGCCGGGTCCGACCCGCCCGCTGCATGCGCCGTCGAGCATCGGCTATTCCGGCAACACGACCACGCTGGCCTATGACGCCAACGGCAACATGACCTCGGACGGCTCCACGTCGATCTTCTACGACGCGGAAAATCGCCCGATCTCGGTCGGCGGCATCGCGATGCAATACGACGCCAACGGCAAGCGCATGAAGATCGGCAACACGATCCAGGCCGGCGAGCTTTACGAGGACGATCTCGCGACCGCAACGCAGACGCGCTATTACTTCTTCAACGGCGTGCGCCTGGCCAGCGCCAAGGGAACGGCCGGCACCTACTACCACGGTGACCAGCTCAATTCGGCCACGACGCTGAGCAACTTCGCCGGCCAGCTGCTGGGCCGCCAGGTGTTGTCGCCCTACGGTCGTCGTCTGGCATCCGACCATCCGTCCGATCCGATCGGCTTGGCCGGACAACGTCTGGATGCGACGGGCCTGTACCACATGGGCGCGCGCGAGATGAATCCGTCGCTCGGCATTTTCGTCACGCCCGACCCGAGCAGCGCACCGGATCCGGAGCGTCCGCAGACCCTCAACCGCTACGCGTACGCGAACAACAGCCCGACCAATCTCGTCGACCCGTCCGGTTTCGAAGCCGAAAATCCCGAAAGTGCCTACGACACTTTCAGCAAGTGGACGCATCGCACGCTGAGCGTAGCTGGCGTGATCCCGGGGCTGGGCATCGTTCCGGATGTCGTGGATTTGGTGTTCACCGCGGTCGAAGTGCCGTTTGGCAAATCGACGTGGACGGACGTGGGACTCGCGACGGTCGGTGTCGCAGCGACCTTCATCCCGGTCGCCGGCGATGGTGCGGCGGCGGCGGCGAAGATTGCGGCGCGCGAGGCAGGGTCTTCCTTGCTCGCCAAGACGGGCAGGGAAGCGGCTACGGTGGCAGCAAAGTCCACGCCCACCAAACCGAGTGCCTACAGCGTCGCTTTCGAGACAAAGCTTGACCCGACGGATTTCGGTCGACGAAGAAGCGTGCATTTCAATCGCGCCAACGCGGCGTTGGATACGGCGATGAAGGCCGACCCCAGTTATGCCCGAATGATGGAAGAGCAGATTCCAGGTATCAGCGCGCGGGTATCCTCGGTCGGTGGACGCAAGACGCCTGCGGGCTGGACCTGGGAACACGCGTCGTCGTCGACGGCATTCGGGCAGTCGGGCGTCATGCGCCTGGTGCCTTCGGCCCAGCACACGCCGAGTTCACCGTTCTGGCGGACCTTGCATCCGGACGCCGGCGCGAAAGGCGGTTACGCCGAATGGGCCGTGCCTGCCGGCGCGCCCGCGAACAAGAAGTAGACTGTGATCGCCACCCCGGAGCGACCTTCCGGGGTGGCGCTACCGATAATCGAAGGAGCGGAAAGCCATTCATGAGCAGGTACGACGGCCGACCCTTCCTGCGACTGCTGGACTGCTACGTGCTGGATGCCATCGGCCATCTCGACGATCTGCAACGCGGGGCGCTTGAGGCCATGGAACCCAATCTGGCTTCGACGTTCGGCGTGGACGGAAGTTGGACGGAGATCGTTGCCGACCAGATGGAATTCCCCGACTCCTTTCCTGCTCAGGTCCGCGCGATTTGGCAAAAAAATGTGTCGCTCGCGCAGGACCATGGCACGGCCATCGACCCCTACGAGTTCGTGCTCGCTTTCGTGAACGACAATTTCCCGGACGCCGTGGTTTAGCCTCTAAACCCGGCGGCCCCTGGGCCCCGACCCGGCAATCGCCCACTCCCCCGCGAGGTTGATCTAAACTGCTCCCTCGCAAGGAGCGACCCCATGAGCCAGGCCTATCGACTGTTGCGTGAAGGCATGCCCGATCCCCAGGGGCGCGGCGCGGGGCATTTTCACGCCGAGGCGCGCAAGGTCAAATCCTGGGTCGCCGCCTTGCCCCGGGCCAATGCCCAGGCCGCCCAGCAGGAACTCGAACAAGCCCTCGACAGCCTGTCCGGCCAGCGCCTGGACGGCGGCTCCCGCCTGGCGGCGATGGAAGAAATCCGCGGCGCCGTGGTCGAGTCCATCGGCCTGCTGCAGCAGCAATACGCCGGCAGTGCCTTGCCCCTGCCGGCCCCGAAAGCCCAGGCGGCCTACCAGGCCGAAGCCTTCCACCTCGCGCTGGCGCACGGTTACCGCAAGGCCGCGGTCGAGCTGTGCGCACCGGCGGGCAATATCCCGATGCTGCGCGGCGGCGCCGTGGGGCAGGCGCTCGAACGCGCGGCCTTCCACTACAGCCGCGCCCTGTCCGTGGCCTGGCGCGTGTATCGCGCGCCGCATGTCGGCACCTGGCAGGGCCTGCATCGTGTGCACAGCTTCGCCGTCGAACAGAAGCTCGAGAACAAGGCGGTCGAAGACAAGGTCGCCGGCACCTCGATCGAGATCCGCGCGCTGTACGTGCAGACCCTGCTGATGGCGGTGACCAATCCGCTCGCTTTCAGCCAGTCCGAGCAGGACAGCCTGTGGCAGATCGCGCGCAGCTACGCGCCGCGTTGCGCCCTGCTCAAGCAGGCGCCGGAAGAAAACGCGCCGGTCGTGCCCGAAGACGCCGACCGCGGCCCGGGCCCCGGTGCCGCCGGCGAAAGTCATTCGCAGTGGCTGGACATGCGTCCTTTCAGCCAGGAAGTCGACTCGGCGATCGCACGCCAGCAGGACGGCTTTTCCGAACTCGTGCCCGCGCGCGGCGTCGGCATCCGCGTCAGTGCCGAAATGCTGGTGCGCCTCAAGCGCGCCTTCGGCCTCGCCGCCGCGCGCAGCCACAAGCGCCTGACGGCCGGGCACGAACTGCGCACCGTCATCGGCCTGAGCAGTCTGCATTTCCATCTTGCCGGCCTGCGCGATTTCGACACCTTCATGCGCCAGAGCGCGCAACACGTCGTGCATACCGTCACGCGCGCCGAGTGGGCAAGCGGTGGCAGCACCGATCTGGCGCGCGTGCCCGTGTATTCGGCGACCGTGCGCGACCAGAGCCTCGGCGGCTACCGCATGTCCTGGGACAATGCCGAACAGATCCGCGCCCGCGTCGGCGAACTCGTCGGCATCACGCTCGCCGAAGGCGACGAAGACCCGGAATGGATGCTCGGTGTCGTGCGCTGGCTGCGCTACGAAGCCAATGGCGGCTTGTCGGCCGGCGTCGAACTGATGTCGCGCAATGCTGTCGCCGTCGGCCTGCGCATTCATGAGCGCGACGGCAGCATCCGCCCGGCGATGCGCGGACTGGAAATCGATTCGCTCGACGGTGGCGACGAACGCTGTTTCGTCGCGGCCAGCTTGCCCAATGGCGAACCCCTGCAACTCGACGTCGTGCGCGACGGCGACCCCTATGCTTACGAGGCGAAATCCTTGAAACAAGATCTGCTGGCCGGCGTGGACGTTCTGATGAACGCCGGCGACTACTCCGTGCTGCGTCCTCTGCGTCAGGATCTGGTCATGGCCTCGGAGGCCGCGAGCGAACCCGCGCCCGGCAACGGAGCCCTGGCATGAGCGAAGCGGCAACGCGGGCGCGACGCGCCTCGCGGCAGGTGGTCATCGGCAAGATCAAAGTCGGTGGCGATGCCCCGGTCGTCGTGCAATCGATGACCAACACGGATACGGCGGACATCGCCGGCACGACCAAACAAGTCGCCGACCTGTGGCGCGCCGGGTCGGAAATGGTGCGCGTGACCGTCAATAACCCCGAATCCGCCGCCGCCGTGCCGCGCATCGTCGAGAAGCTCGCGATGATGGGCATCGACGTGCCGATCATCGGCGACTTCCACTACAACGGTCACCAGCTGCTCGCCGCGGAACCGGCCTGCGCCGCCGCCCTGGCGAAATACCGCATCAATCCCGGCAATGTCGGTTTCGGCAAGAAACGCGACAGCCAGTTCGGCGCGATCATCGAAAAAGCCATCGAGTACGACAAGCCCGTGCGCATCGGCGTGAACTGGGGCTCGCTCGACCAGGCACTCGCCGCCGAGCTCATGGACGAGAACCACGCGCGCGCCGAACCCTGGGAAGCCAGTCGCGTGCTGCGTGAAGCCCTCGTGCGCTCGGCGATCGATTCGGCTGAGCGCGCTGTCGAGATGGGTCTGGCGCGCGAGCGCATCATCCTCTCGGCGAAAGTCAGCGGCGTGCAGGAACTCATCGCCGTGTATCGCGACCTCGCGCTGCGCTGCGATTTCCCGCTGCACCTGGGCCTCACCGAAGCGGGCATGGGCAGCAAGGGCATCGTCGCGTCGGCGGCCGCGCTCGCCGTGCTTATGCAGGAAGGCATCGGCGACACGATCCGCATTTCCCTGACGCCCGAACCCGGCGCCTCGCGCACGCAGGAAGTCATCGTTGCGCAGGAACTGCTGCAGACGATGGGCCTGCGCGCATTCACGCCGCTGGTCACCGCGTGCCCCGGCTGCGGCCGCACGACTTCGGAGTTTTTCCAGGAACTGGCCAAGACCGTGCAGGAACATGTGCGCGCGAAAATGCCCGAATGGAAAATCACCAACCCCGGCGCCGAGAATCTTTCGCTCGCCGTCATGGGTTGCGTCGTCAATGGCCCGGGCGAATCGCGCCACGCCGATATCGGCATTTCCTTGCCGGGCACAGGCGAAGCGCCATCGGCGCCGGTGTTCATCGATGGCGAGAAGGCGATGACCCTACGCGGCGAGAACATCGCGCAGGAGTTCGTTGCCGTCATCGACGATTACGTCGCTAGGCGCTATGTCCCCCGGCCCGACTGAGCCGGTAAAAACCTTTGCGTCGCGTTTCGCGGACGAACTGCGCTTCGGCCTGGACTTCGCGCGCAAGCACGGCGGGACGATGGTCCTGCTGTTCGTCTGCGTGCTGCTGCCGCTGTGGGGCTTCACCGAGATCGCCGAAGACGTGCACCGGCAGGAGCGTTTCCTGTTCGACGACCCGGTGCTGTTGTGGGCGCATGCGCGCCATGCGCCGAGGCTGGATGCGTTCTTCATCGCGATGTCGGCGTTTGGTTACGCCTGGGGCGTGGTGCCGATCGATTTGATCCTGGTCGGCTACTTCGCCTGGACGCGTCGCCTGCGCGACGGCCTGTTCTTCGGTCTGTCGGTCGCCGGCTCGGCCCTGCTCAATCTCGGCGTGAAGCAGCTGTTCGCGCGCCAGCGCCCGAGCCTGTGGGAGTCGATCGCCCCCGAGAGCACCTTCAGTTTCCCCAGCGGCCATGCGATGGGCTCGATGACGCTCGCGCTTGCGGTCGTACTGCTGTGCTGGCCAACGCGCTGGCGCTGGCTGGTGGTGTCGGTCAGTTTCGCGCTGGTGCTGCTGATCGCGGCCTCGCGCCTGTACCTGGGCGTGCACTATCCATCGGACATTCTGGCGGGCTGGGCATCGGCCTGTGCGTGGGTGTTTGGGGTGTATGTGCTGGTTTATCGGGTGAGGCCGTCGAAGCGCGGGTCGTGAGCTGCCAGGCGGGTGGGGCAGGCAGGAAGTTAGCGATACTGCCGTAGGCAGTCATAATGGCCAAAAGTGTATAGCCATGCTGCCCGATGTCCGGTCATGCGGCAGTGCAGCAACCTAGCCCAGTTGGCCTAGTTAGTAACTTTGTCTGACGCGTGGTCCTCCGTGCTCCGTGTCGCAGTTAGTGATACTGCCGCGTGATTCAATACTCCCGTGGTTGCCGGATAAACCTCCTCAGGGGAATGGAATGCGTTTGCAGAAGTCGGCCGTGTTGGCCAGTGTGTTGTTGTGTCTGGTGTCGGTGTCCTCGAACGCGGTTGAGTTCAAGGACGAATACAGCAAGCAGATCAAATCCGCGGAACAGGTAGGCGCCCTTGGGCCCGACATGTTCGGCGAAGAGACCAACTTCTACACCGGCACCACGGAATTCCGTGCGACCGATGTTTCGCTCCCCGGCAACTACTCGGTTCCCGTCTCCGTCGGCCGTCGCTTCACGATGGACAAGATGGGCCAGCCGCTGTTCAACGGCGCGTTTGGCGACTGGGACCTCGACATCCCGCATCTGCAAGGCATCTTCGCCAAGAACGTCTGGCAAAGCTCGAAGTACAACTCGCCCAATTCCCGTTGCTCGGTCGGCGCCAATAACGCGCAGCCGCCGACGGTCAGTCATCAGAGCATTTCCTGGAGCGGCACCGAGTACTGGAGCGGCAATACCCTCTATGTCCCGGGTGCGGGCAGTCAGGAAATGCTGTCGGCCAACGCCACCAACAATCCCACCGGCCCGACCGACGGCAAGACCTACTACTGGGTGACGAACAACCAGTGGTACTTCTCGTGCCTGTCCGCCACGGCCAATGGCGTCGCGGGTGAAGCCTTCCTCGCCGTGGCGCCCGATGGCACGACCTACAAATTCGACTGGGTGGTCAAGCGCGACTACGCCGCGATCACCAAGACCACGCAGCTGCCCGAGCTGATGATGGCGCAGTCCTCGCAGGCCAGCGTCGACGGTCCGGGCGAGATCGAGCCGAACGTCATCGCCAACTCCTACATCCTGCCCCGGCAGGAGTTCTGGATCATGCCGACCGAGATCACCGATCGGCACGGCAACACCGTTCACTACACCTACGACAGCGCCAATCCCTGGCGCCTGAAGAGCATCGAGACCGACTGGGGCACGCACGTCGGCGACGGCCGCAAGATCACGCTGACCTACAACGCGGCGGGTAAGGTCTCGACCGTCAGCGACGGCACGCGCACCTGGACCTACACCTATGTCACTGGTGGTCCGATGGTGACGCTGTCCAGCGTCACGCTGCCCGACAATAGTGCCTGGCAGATCCATCTCGATGATCTGGACTACGCCTTCGTCACGACCGATCCCGAGCCCTTCTCCTGCGAGAACATGGGCGCGCTCTACCCGAGTGCCCGCACCGGCACGATGACCCATCCCTCGGGCGCGACGGGCACGTTCTATTTCGAAGCGCAGCGGCATGGCCGCTCCTACGTCACCAAGGTGTGCGACACCTACGATCCGGCCTATTCCAATTTCGCCGTCTATCCCAAGTGGTACGACGTCATCGCCCTCAAGACCAAGACCATCTCGGGTCCCGGCATGACGACGGCGCAGTGGGCGTACACCTACGGCCCCGCCAATGCCAGCTTCGCAGACGAATGCGCCAGCGGTTGCCCGACCACGCGCACCGTGGAAGTCAGCGCGCCGGCCGGCGAATACATCCGCTACACCTTTGGCAACAAGTTCCTGGTCAACGAAGGCAAGCTGCTCAAGGTCGAGCGGGGCAGTGGCCCCACCGGCATCCTGACCACGGAAGACACGACCTATCTGCTGGACCCGACCGGGCAGATCTATCCGACGCTGATCGGCTCGAGCCCGTATTTCAAGGGCGATCGCACGTCGGAAAAACTGACGCCGACGACGGTGCGCACGATCACCCAGCAAGGCGCGACGTTCACCTGGCAGGTGCCGAATAGCTGCCTGAAGGGTGGGTCGGCGGCGTATTGCTTTGATGTCTATGCCAATCCGACCAAGATCACGCGCACCAGCGCCGGTCTGGCGGGCGGTCCGGTATCGACGTACACGAGCACTGACCTTCTGACTTACGAGAACAGCACACTCAAATGGGTGCTGGGGCTGAGCAAGACGGTCACCGATGCGGCGACAAGCAAGGTAGAGAGCGAGGTCGTCTACGACTCGACGTCCTTGCTGCCGATTGAGTTCTATACCTTCGGCGTGCTGCAGCAAAAGCTGACCTATGAATTCGCCGTCGCCGATGCCTACGGTGTCGTGAAGACCGTCAAGGATGGTCTGAACAACACCACGACGGTCGGAAATTGGTATCGCGGCATCCCGCGACTGATCACTTACGCCGACGCCACGACCCAGAAAGCAACGGTCAATGCGATCGGCCGCCTGCTGACGACGGAAGATCAGAACACCTACGTCACCAGCTACAGTTACGACGCCCTCGGTCGCATGACGGGCATTACGTATCCGACCGGTGACACCACGGCCTGGAACAACACCACGCGCAGCTTTGTGCCGGTGGCGTCGACGGAATTCGGTCTCGGCGCAGGGCACTGGAAGCAGGTCGTCCAGACCGGTAATGGCAAGACGACGACGTACTACGACGCCCAGTGGCGTCCGCGCCTGATCCTGACCGAGGACACGGCGAATGCCGCGACGAAGTCGTATGTGGTCAAGCGTTACGATGCTGCGGGCCGGGAAGTATTCACGTCCTACCCGCAGGGCAGCCTGACCACGGTCGACGACACGCTGAAAGGCGTGACGACCGTTTACGACGCCATTGGACGTGCGACACAGTCCAAGCAGGATTCCGAGCTGATTCTTCCTGGGCAGGCGGTTCCGGGTCAGTTGGTGGCGACTACGGAATATCTGACCGGCTTTCAGATCCGCACCACAAATCCTCGCGGCAAGCAGACGACCACCAGCTACCGTGCGGAAGACAGCCCGAGCACAGACGCGCCGGTGACCGTCAGTCTGCCGATGGGCGTGACCACGAGTATCACACGCGACGGTTTCGGCAAGCCGCTGGCTGTCACGCGCAGTGGTACGTATGGCGGCAACGCCGTAACCGCGACGCGCAGCTATGTGTATGACACAGGCGAGCGCCTGTGCAAGACGGTCAATCCAGAGTCGGGAGCGGCCTTGGTGAATTACGACGCGGCGGGCAACATCGACTGGAGCGCCGATGGAACCGCGCTCACGAGCCTGACGTGCGATCGCAATGCCGTAGTTGCAACCGCCAAGACAACGCGCACGTACAACAGCATGAATCGCGTGACTGCCGTGACCACGCCGGGCAATACGGCCAACATGGCAATGACATACAAGCCGGACGGATTGCTCGCAACCATTGCGGCCGCGAACCCGAGCAACAAGACGGTTACCACGACTTACGGCTACAACAAACGACGCCTTCCCACCGACGAGCTGTCGGACAATGCTGGCGTGCAGCATTCCATCTTTTACTACTACGACGCCAACGCGCACTTGTCATCGCTCAAATATCCGAATGGCTGGGAAATTGCCTATACCCCGGATGCGCTGGGTCGTGCGACCGAAGTCCGTGTGCCAGGCGGTCAAGTCTTTGCCAACGCAATCACTTACTACCCGAATGGCGCGATCAGTAGTTTCTTCTATGGCAACGGCGTCAAGCACACGATGGCCCAGAACACGCGACAGATGCCCAGTCGCAGTCTGGACATCGATTTGGATCCGGTGACAGGCAAGACGATCCTGGATGACAACTACGTCTTCGACGAAAACGGCAATGTGGACTACATCACGGATGCCGCGCAGGCTGGCCTGACTTCTCGCGACCTCGGCTACGACGATCTCGATCGCCTGATCGTCGCCGACTCCGCGCT